>CAWICY010000004.1:0-3210000 GCA_963834845.1 uncultured Pseudomonadota bacterium | reverse complement strand
ATGCCGCCCGAGAGCTGGTGGGGGTAGCGATCACCGAATCCTACAAGTCCGACGCGCCTGAGCCACTCGCGGCCCCTGTCCAGCGCCTCGGCTCTCGCGACGTGGCGAAACTCGAGCCCCGCGATCACGTTCTCGAGCGCGTTGCGCCATGGCATCAGCGCGTCCGTCTGGAACAGGTACCCGGCGTGCACGTTGAGCCCGCGCAGCGGCGCCCCGTTGAGCAAAACGCTGCCGGAGGAGGGCTCGAGCAGTCCGGCCGCCACGTTCAGCAGCGTCGACTTGCCGCAGCCCGTTGGGCCGACGACGGAGACGAACTCGCCAGGCGCGACGACGAGCGTCGTGTTCTCGACCGCGGTGTAGCGCTTCGACCGATCCTCGCGTGCGGCGAACGTGCAGGTAATGCGCTGCAGCGCGAGGGCCGGGGTCACTTGTACTTGGCGTTCGCCTTCTTTGCGAACTCGTTGGTGTAGGTCTTGGACAAATCGATGTCCGCCCCCTTGACCGACGGGATGAAGTTGCGCAGGGCAGCGAGCGTGGCTATTGCGCCGGCGTCGGAAATTATGCCGTCGGGCGAGATCGCCTCCTTGACGTTGTCGAAGGTGAACATGTAGAGCGCGCGGTCACCGAGCAGGTAAGCCTCCGGCACGACCTTGATCACATCGGTCGCGCTGGCCTTGGCGATCCACTTGTCGGCGCGCACGATGGCGTTCGTGAGCGCCTGAACGGTGTTCGGGTTGCGCTGCACGAATTCGCGCGGTGCGTACAGGCAGCCCGCAGGCAGCGGCGCGCCCCAGACTTCCTTGGTGCCTTTGAGCGTGCGCGTGTCGGCGACAATTCTTATGTCTCCCTCTCGCTCGAGCTTCGTCATCACTGGATCGACGTTGGACAGCGCATCGATCTCCCCGCTCTTGATCGCCGCGACGGCGGTCGCGCCCGCTCCGACGCCAACGATCGAAACCGACGTGTCGGGGTCGAGCCCGGCCTTGGTGAGCAATTGCTTTACCAGGTTGTTGGTGCTAGATCCCGGCGCGGTGACGCCGATCTTCATGCCCTTGAGGTCCTTGAACGAATGGAAATTCGCCATCTTGGACGTCGCCACGCCCAGCACGATCTGCGGCAGCCTGCCCTCAAGTGCGAAGGCCTGAAAGTACTGCTTCTTGCTCTGCAGGTTGATCGTATGCTCGTAGGCCCCGGAGACGACATCGGCGCTGCCGCCGACGACCGCCCGCAGCGCCGCCGAGCCTCCCTTGAAGTCGCTGATCCGGACGTTCAGGCCCTCGTCCTTGAAATAGCCGAGCTGCTCGGCGACGGTGAGCGGCAGATAGTAGAAGGCAGCCTTGCCGCCCACTGCGATGTGCACGTCGCGCGTCTCGAGATTGCCTTGCGCCTGTACGCCGAGCGCCGTCACGGCGAGCGCGAGCCCCGCGGCGAGCAACCGGATCATGCTTTTCATGCGCTTCCTCCTCAGTCTTGCATTGATTGTAAGTATCTGCAGCGATGGCGAAGTTTCACATACCTGAGCATCCAGCCACAAGCTGCCGCGGCCTGCGGCGCTCACAGGCCGCGCCGGTCCTGGATCGCCTGCGAAATGGTGCCCACGTCCACGTACTCGAGTTCCCCGCCAAGTGGCACGCCGCGGGCAATGCGGCTCGCCTTGATATTGCGCGCGCGCAGCATCTCAGCGATGTAGTGCGCCGTCGCCTCGCCTTCATTGGTGAAGTTGGTCGCCAGGATCACTTCCTGCACCTCGCCATCCGTGGCGCGCGCGAGTAGCCGATCGAGCCCGATTTCCCGCGGCCCGATGCCGTCGAGCGGCGACAGCCTTCCCATCAGCACGAAGTACATGCCCGAATAGCTCAGCGTCTGCTCGACCATCGCGAGATCGGTCGGCGTTTCTACCACGCACAGCAGGCCGGGATCGCGCCGCGGGGAGCGACAGAGCGCGCAGATCTCGTCCTCAGTAAAGTTGTTGCATTTCGCGCATAGCCGCACGCCCGTGAGCGCAGCCGACAGCGCCTGCGCCAGCATATCGGCGCCGGCGCGATCGTGCTGAAGAAGGTGGTACGCCATGCGCTGAGCGGAGCGCGGTCCCACGCCCGGAAGCACTCGCAGCGCCTCGATCAGCCGCTCGACGCCCCTGGCTGTCGGCAGTGACTCCTTGCCCATCGCAATCGTTTGCCCGCGGCGCGTCTCAGAATGGCAGCTTGAAACCGGGCGGCAGACCCATGCCGGCAGCCATGCCGCCCATCTTCTCGGCGATCGTCGCCTCAACCTTGCGCGCGGCGTCGTTGAACGCGGCGGCGACGAGATCTTCGAGCATCTCCTTGTCGTCACCCACCAACGATGGATCGATCGATACCCGCTTCACGTCGTACTTGCAGGTCATCACGATCTTGACCAGCCCGGCGCCGGATTGACCTTCAACCTCGACGCTCGCGAGCTGCTCCTGCATGCGCTGCATGTTCTCTTGCATCATCTGGGCCTGCTTCATGAGCTGCCCGATATTTCCACGCATCGTCATCTCCTGCCTGCGCGGCCCGATGCCGGGCCGCTTGTCACGGAACCTTCGGAGTTGCCTGAATCGTCGAGTCGATCACCTTGGCGTCGCAGATCTCGACCAGGTCCTGTACAAAGCGGTCCGTCTGCACCGAGCGAGCCGCTTCCGCGCGCCGCGTATCGCGCTCATTCGCCTCGATCGAGGCGACCGACTTTCCTTTGGTTTCGCCAACCACGACCTTGACCGAGACAGCCGCGCCGAATTGCCGCTCGAGCGCCGCTTTGAGCTTCTCCTGGTAGGACTTCTCCGCCAGGTAGGCCTTTGACTTGGGCACCACCAGCTGGAACGTGCTCCCCTCGTGGCGTACCAGCTCGGCATTGCGTGCCAGCTCGCGCGCGGCGCCCGCCACCTGGAGCTTGCCGACAAGCTCTGCCCATTCCCCCGCCGCAGCCGTCGCGGGCGCGGCCGCGGGGGCGCCCGCGGGCGCAGGGCGCGCTGCGGGCGCCGACCGGGTACCGGCGGTTTCGATGCCGAATGCCGCAGGCCAGCCTTCCGGCCGGAAAGCGAGCATCCGCAGCACGGTCATGACGAAGCCCGCGTGCTCATCCGGAGCGAGGGGCAAATCGTCGCGCCCCTGCAGCGCGATCTGATAATTCAATTGCACCGTCTCGGGATCGAACCGCGCCGCCAACGCGACGATCCGCTCGCGCTCCGGCAAATCCTCCTCGAGTGCCTCAGCCACCGTCTGGGCGAGCGCCACGCGCAGCAGCAGGCTCGCGAGGTCGGCAAGCGCGGCGTCGAACGAAAGGCTGCGTGCCTGCATTTCGCCGGCGATCTCGAGCGCCGCCCGGCCGTCGCCGGATGCCACGGCTTCCAGGAGGCGCAGGATGTAGCTCTCGTCGATCGCCCCCAGCATCTCGCGGACGCTTACCACGGCGACCTTCCCGGCGCCATGCGCGATCGCCTGGTCCAGAATCGACAGCGCATCGCGCATGCTGCCTGCCGCAGCGCGGCCGATCAGCGGCAGCGCGTCTGGCTCGTAAGCCACGTTCTCGGCCTCCAGCAGCTTTGCGAGATGTGCGGCGATCGCACCGCGCGGCATCTGCTTGAGATTGAACTGCAGGCAGCGGCTGAGCACGGTCACCGGAATCTTCTGCGGGTCGGTGGTCGCGAGGATGAACTTCAGGTGCTCGGGAGGCTCCTCGAGCGTCTTCAGCATGGCGTTGAACGCCGAGGTGGAGAGCATGTGCACTTCGTCGATCACGTACACCTTGTAGCGTCCGCGCGTCGGCGCGTACTGGGCGGTGTCCAGCAGCTGCCGCATCTCGTCGACGCGGGTGTTGGTGGCCGCGTCGACCTCCAGCAGGTCAACGAATCGACCGGAGTCGATCTCCACGCAAGCGCTGCACTTGCCGCACGGCTGGGGTGTGACGCCGGTTTCGCAATTGAGGCATTTGGCGAGGATGCGCGCCAGCGTCGTCTTGCCGACGCCGCGGGTGCCAGTGAACAGGTACGCGTGGTGCAGGCGGTTCTGCTCCAGCGCGTGACGCAGCGCGCGCACCACGTGCTCTTGCCCAACCAGGCTGCCGAAATCGCGGGGCCGCCATTTGCGGGCAAGAACTTGATAGCTCATCGGTTTGATTCTATCAGCCTGCCGCCCGGCGCTTGAGCGCCGGGCGGCGGCGTGAATGGTGGCGAGCCTTAACCCCGGCACCTGCAGTGACCAGCTGTGGCTGCTTCCTTCCGGACCTGACCAGTTTCACCAGGCTGCAGTGCGGGAAGGCCCGCCGTAGACCTCCGTGTTCGTTGGCGGAGAGAGAGGGATTCGAACCCTCGATGCGCTCATCACGCATACACACTTTCCAGGCGTGCGCCTTCGACCGCTCGGCCATCTCTCCGCTGGCGCGACCAGGAACGCATTCTACCCTGCCCCGGCGCGCGATCATCGTGGCGGCACGAAGAGGTCAATTTCATAGCTGGTAGTCGAGCGCCAGCCGTTCCTGCAGCTCGCGGCCGATGCGCAGCGACTCCTTGAGCACCGTGCTCTCGATTCGGTTGAGCTGCGTCGGGTCGACGCGGTTATGCACGTCCGCGTCCTTGCCTTCCGCTTGTGCCTGGGCCCGGAGCCGTATGGCCTGAACGACGAAGAAACCCTCGACTGCGGCCACGACGTCGGCGTCTTTCATGCCAATCGCGGCGCACGCCGCGCGCAGGCGATCCGCGGTATTCGTGTGCGGGATCGCGTGCGCCAGCGCGTACACGCGAGCCACATCGATGAATATGCGTGCCCCATGCCCCTTGAGATCCATCGTCCCCTTTGCACCCGGAACGTCATCGGTAACGAACCCGCCGAGCCGCCCGAGCGCCGGTTGCGCCCGGATCGCATTTCCCGCCATGTGGCGCAGAAATACGGGGTGCCGTCGCGTGAGATCGTGCACCCACGCACGCAGCTGCTCGGAGAGGGTGATATCGCCGTAGATCGATCTGAAATCGAAGCAAATCACTGCCTCGAGCAGAGCTTGGGGCTTCGACACCTCGATCCAGCCAGCCATCTTGGCGCGCCACTCGTCGAGGGAAAGGCACAGCTCCGGGTTCGACGCCATGACGTTCCCTTTGCAGAGGGCGAACCCGCACGCATCCAGCGCCACATTGACGGCATGCGCGAACGGCAGGAGCCGTTCGCGCGCGTGCGCAGCGGTGGTACCGTCATGCGTGACGAACAGCAGGCCATTGTCCTGATCGGAAGTGAAGGTCTGCTCCAGTCGCCCCTCGCTGCCGAACGCGAGCCAGCACCAGCTGATGCGCTCGAGGTCGCGATCCTTGCGCACGACTTCGATCACCCGCTGCGTCAGACGGTCGTTGAGAACCGAGACGAGCGACATCAGCTGCTCGGCGGCGACGCCCTGCTCGACGAGACGCACCGTAAGCTTGCGTATTTCGGCTGCAATGCCGGCCAGCACGCCGATCTCCTGGGCCAGCCGAATCTCCATGGAGATTTCCCCGAGCCCCAGTCGTTGAAGCGAAAACAGGTCGCGCTCCGATACCACGCCGAGCAGGCGTCCTTCGTCGGTCACCAAGACGTGGCGGATGCGCTTGGAGAGCATCGCCAGCGCGGCCTCGTAGGCCAGCGCGTGCGCGGGAAGTGTGAACGGCTCGCGCGTCATGTACTCAGCGACAGAGCGTTCGCCGGAACCGTCGGCAATCGCCCTCACGAGGTCGTGCGAGGTCAGCATGCCGACCGGCTGTCCTCCATCGTCGACCACGACCAGCGATCCTACGGCCTGCGCGCGCATCAGCGCCGCGGCCTCCGACATCGAACGTGCTTGGTCGCAAACCACCGCTTCACGCGTCACGAGCGAACGCAATGGGCGCGCGAACGTCTGCTGCTCGCTCGCAATGCGTCGTTCGATGTATGCGTATTTCTCGGACATCCGGATGCCCCTCTCAGTACTGCAGCCGTGCGTAGTAGGTCCGGCGGGAGGCCTCGAGTGCCTGCCCGAGAGTGACGATTCCCCGCTCGGCGAGCAGCGGCAGCAGCTTCAGAAAGACGTCGCCCGTCAACAGCGCGTCGCCCAGCGCGGTATGACGGCCAATTACGCTGACCCCGAGGCGTTCGGCGATCGCCTCGAGGCGGTGGTCGTCCAGGCTCGGGTGCGCGACGGCCGAGAGCAACAGCGTGTCGAGTACCGGCTGGTCGAAGCGCACTCCGGTGCCGGCCTGCTTGAGCTGCAGGAATCGCATGTCGAATGCGGCATTGTGCGCGACCAAGACCGTGTCCTCGCAGAATCGGTGAAAACGCGGCAATACTTCGCCGATTGTCGGCTGCCCGTCGAGCGCGGCCGCATCGATGCCGTGCACCCGCGTCGACTCGGGATTGAGGGGCCGACGCGGGTCGACGAGCTGCTCGAAGACCTCGTTCCGCAGCAACCTGCCATTCACGGCGCGCACCGCCCCGATGCTGATAATCTCGTCGCCGGCCGAAGGTTCAAGTCCCGTCGTCTCCGTATCGAAGACGGTGTAGCTCAACGACGCCAGGCGCGTCTCGGTCAGTGCGCCGGGTATCGCGCGGCGCTCGAAGAGGTCGAAATCGTAGTATTCCGGCCTGCTTTCGGCGACGCGGCGGGGGCGCTCCGGCGTCGGGGTTGGCTCGGCACGCGGAATCAGGAACCTGAAGCAGCCGGTGCGCACGCCACCGACACTTGCGGTGCGGTACCAGACCTCCCCGCCGTGCTGCTCGAGCACGTCCCGTATCGTGAGCGGCGAGCGCTCCTCGCCGGATTCCATCGATTGCGTCTCCCACAGCGACAGCGCATCGCTCGCCACGATCGTACCGCTCCACGCAATATCGATCTCCGCGAAGCCCTTCGCCGCTCTGGCATGCAACTCCACCCGGCGCGTGCCATGCTCCTCGTGCAGGCGCGCCGCAAGATGGAGTATCGCCTGGACGAATGCGAAGCTGTCGACCCTCACCCAAAGCTGCTCGTCGACTTGGGCGAGCTCGGCCGTGAGCCCCAACGCGTCGGTGATCCGTTGCCGCGCAAACTCGAGCAGATCTGCCACCCGCATGTCCTCCAGCATCAACGTCGCCTTCAGGGCATCGGCGTACTGCCGCAATGCGTCGTTGATTCGGGCCGAGAGCTCGCGCGACTCGCTGGCGATGATTTCAACGAACTGCGCGCGCCGTTGCGGATCGATCTCGGGGAATGCGGCGAGGTTCTCCGCGACGGCGCGTATGTTGGCCGTCGGCGCGCGGACGCTCGCGGCAATGGTCTGCAGCAGTGAACGGCGCTGCGCTTCGCGCTCGAGCAGGTCGGTGACGTCCTCGAGGGTAAGGACCATTCCGGACAGCCGCGCCTCGGCATTGAGAAACGGGGCCACTTGCGCCTTCAGCAGGCGCCCGGTCGGCGTGGCCGCCACGAAGCGCGCGCTGGGCAGTCGCTCGCCTCGCTCGAGGCTGCGATGAAGTTTCTGCGCCGCGTGGGCGATCTGCCTGCGGTCGACCAGAGCGAACAACGAACGGCCCAGACCGACATGCGCTTGCGGCGAGGCGTTCTCCGCTGCGGCGAACAACGCATGCGCGCGCTCGTTGTACAGCAGGATGGTGCCGTCCGCATTGCATACCAGGACCCCTTGCGTCAGTTCCGACATAAGGGCCGCCAGGCGGTTGCGCTCCTCCTCGAGCCGAGAGCGCGCCTCCGCCGCGAGCGCTTCGCTGTCTCGCCGCAGGTCGCGGTAGGCATCCGCCAGTCCGTTGATCGCACCGGCGAGCTCGGTGAGTCCGCGCGCCTCGTCCAACGAGAGTCTAAGATCGGCATTCGCGCCGCGGATCACGCTGGTCTGCTCGGCAAGCACGCGGATGGGGGTCAGGTACCGGGCAAAGAACCATTTGACGATGACGACGCACAAAAAGAACAGAAATATCGCCGCCAGCATCAGAACGGGCGCGCGCAGCTCGAAGACATGCCACAGCGCAACGGCGTCCGCCTCCGGCAGCCTGTAGGCGACCAGCACGCCTGCTGCCATGGGCAGGGCCAGGACCGCCGCGTACAGCGCTGCGAGCCAAGCGATGAACTTGGTCGTCGGGCTCATGCTTTGGCCGGTGGTCCCTTTTCGCCCAGCAATTCCCCGATGCGCGCCATCAGGTCCGCATTGGAGAACGGCTTCGTAATGTACAGGTCGGCGCCAAGAGACAATCCCTTGCTCACCTCGGCTTCGCGTCCCTTCGCAGAGAGCATTACGATCTTGACCCGACCCCAGTCCGCGCGCTCGCGTATCCGCTGGCACACTTCGTAGCCGCTCTTTTGCGGCATCATTACGTCGAGCAGCACCAGATCCGGACCGAAGCTTTCGACTTCTTTCAATGCTTGCTCGCCGTTCGAGGCGACCCGCACTTCGTAGCCGTTGCGCTGCAGCAGATAATCGAGCGCCGCAACGATGTTCGGCTCGTCGTCAACTATCAGCACTTTCTTCGTCACGCTGCCTCCGCCGTTTCCATGACCGCTACCCCCCTTCAACCGCCTGCTCCACGGGAAGCGTAAACGAGAAGCAGGCACCCTCGCCGGGCAGGCTCTCGACCCGAAGGCGGCCACCGAAGTGCTCGACGATATGACGACTGATATACAGCCCCAGACCCGTGCCTTGGGGTTTGCCGGTGAGGCTATCGCCCGCCTGGCGGAACTTGTCGAAGATCACCTCCTGCTCGACGGCGCTCATGCCGGGGCCGTTGTCTTGCACCGCCACTTGCACGAACTTCCCGGCGGCCGACAGGCGAACTTCGATTTTGCCGCGTCCTGGCTCACAGAACTTAACCGCATTCGATAACAGGTTGAGGAGTACCTGAACCACGCGATCGATATCCGCTCTCACCGCAGGTACCTGCTGCGGGGCATGCACCACCACTTCGACACCCTTCTCCTTGAACACCTGGCTCATCGCGGTCACCGAGTCCGCGACCACCTGCTTCATGTCGACGCGGCTCAGCTCCCATTCGACCTGACCGGACTCGATTTTCGCCAGATCGAGCACCTGGTTGATGAGCCGGGTCAAGCGCTCGGTTTCCTTGGCGATGATGTCCACGAACTTTCTGCGTTGTGCCAGCTCGAGATCCGGATCGGCGCGCAGGATTTCGGAGAATGCGCGAATCGACGTGAGCGGCGTACGCAACTCGTGCGTTACGGTCGAGATGAATTCGTCCTTTAGCCGATCGAGCTCCTTGAGCCGCTCGTTCGCGGCACGTAGCTCGGTGCTGGCCGCCTCGAGCTCGCGCGACTTCTGCTCGAGCATATGGCTGTACATGACGACCTGCGAGGCTTCGCCGATGATGCGGCGCATTTCCTCGAGCGTCAGCGCCTCCTCCCGCACCGCCGTGGCAATCATGATCCGCGCCGACGCTGCCCCGATCGCGCCGGCAAGGCGGGTCTCGACGAAATGCACGAACTCCGCATCGGCGACGAGGTTCGGGTCGGGCCAGCGCAATCCCTTCGCTCGGGCGTACTCCCCGAACGCAGCCGCCGCCGCGGTCGGCCCGACGAACCGCACCAGAACGTTGTACAGGTCCTGCGCCGACGCGGTGCCACGCCAGAACCGCGCGCTTTGCCATTCTCGCTTGAACACGTCGACGAACAGCGTGGCCTGCCTGTGCTCCTCCGCGGTCGGTGAGCTCAGCAAGGACACCAACACGTAGGCACCGACATTGCCGATCATGCTCCAGATCATCGCGTGCGTGGTCTGGTCAAGACCCGAGAGCCCGAACAGCGCTAGCGGCTTGAGAAGCTCGATGCCGAAGGGCCCGTGCTCCAGCACGCCGATCGGCAGCCAGCCGGAGCGTTCCAGCGCCGGGAGAAGCAGCGTGTACAGCCAGATCCCGAACCCGGTAAGCAGGCCCCACAGGGCGCCGCGCCGCGTACCGCCCTTCCAGAAGATGCCGCCGAGGATGGCCGGCGCAAACTGGGCAACCGCAGCGAACGATATCAACCCGATGGAGACCAAGGCGTAGGCTTCGCCGGCGAGCCTGAAGTAGAGAAATCCCAACAGCAGGATCAGTACGATGGCGCCGCGCCGGATTCCGAGCAGTAAGCCCGTGAGGTCGCGACGCTCGGTAAGGCGCAGGGCGCGCAACCGGAGGAGCACCGGCATGACCAGGTCGTTGCAAACCATGGTTGACAGCGCGATCGTCTCCACGATGACCATCCCGGTAGCGGCCGACAGCCCGCCGATGAACACGAGCAGCGCGAGAGCTTCCTGCTTCTCGAACATCGGCAAGGTGAGCACGAAGGTATCGGGATCGACAAGACCTTCCGGAAAGTGCAAGCGCCCGCCGAACGCAAGCGGCAGCACGAACACATTGATCGCGAACATGTACAAGGGAAATAGCCATATCGCCTTGCTCAAGTGCTTCTCGTCGACGTTCTCGATCACCGTGACCTGAAACTGGCGAGGCAGAAACATGATCGCGAGCATCGACAGTATCGTCAGCCAGACCCAGCTCGAGTAGCCGCCTGCCACTCCATCGAGCGGAGTAAGCATCGGACTCAGCTTCGGATCGGCAGCCGCACGGGCAAATACGTCTGCGAAGCCGTCGTAAATGCCGAACGTCACCCAGGCCCCGACCGCGAGGAATGCAAGCAGCTTCACGAGCGACTCGAAGGCGATCGCGGCCACCATCCCATGGTGGTGCTCGGCGGCGTAAAGATGTCTCGTGCCGAACGCGATGGTGAACATGGCGAGCATCAGCGCCACCCACAGCGTCGTGTCGTGCAGCACCGGCACCGCGGCCACGTTTGCCGGCATGGTTACCGCTGGATATTGCAACACGAGCGTGAAGCTGTTCGACACGGCCTTGAGCTGCAGCGAGATATACGGAACGATGCCGATCACTGCGATCGTCGTGACTACGCCGCCGAGCAGGGCGCTCTTGCCGTAGCGCGAGGCGACGAAATCGGCGAGCGAGGTAATGCGGTTCGCCTTCGAGATGCGCAGGATCTTGCGCATTACGACCCACCACAGCGCGATCATCAGCGTCGGGCCGATGTATATGGGAAGGAAGCCGACGCCGTCGCGCGCCGCCCTGCCGACGCTGCCGTAGAAGGTCCAGGCGGTCGCGTATACCGCGAGCGACAAGCTGTAGATGTAGGGACTGACGATGACGGAGCGGCCGGCGTCAGCGCGCTTGTCGGCGTAATAGGCGATTCCGAACAGCAGCCCTAGGTAGGCAAACGAAGTGGCGACAATGGCCCAGCCCTGGAGCACTTTGCGGCCCCCGTCAAGCGCTCCGCTCGATGACCAGGGCCATGAGCGCGATCAGCAGCGCCCAGGCCACGAATATGTAGGCGTAGAGGATCGGAATGCCCAGCACCGCGCCGGGGACGTTGAAGATGGCGAGTACCGGGTAGTTGAACAACACGAAGCCAAGCATGCACAGCGCCACCAGGCGCTGCGCTCTGCGTTCGAGCTGATCCATGGCCGCCCCTCCCCGTCTTGCGTAATGCTCTTATGTTCGCGCGCGCGGCCGTTGTCAACCGCCACGCGCGGCCGCGGACAACTATCTGAAGAACTTCCCGAACATCTGCTGCAGACTCTGGGCAATCTCGCCCTCGAGAGGAAATGACAGCATGCCCATCACGGTGTATCCCAGCAGCCAGGGCATCAGGTAGAAGCGGAACATGAAAAAGAACCAGGCGACGTACAGCGGCACCAGCGGCGGCACCAGGAATTCGGGCGTAATCGGCCGGAATAGCCTGATCAAAGGGTCGGTGGCTCGCACGAAGAAGCGCATGAAGAAGAATCTGCTGTCGTCGGGCAAGAACAGTCGCATCCCGAAACGTCCGATCAGCGTCCACATGACGACGCCGAGGACGTAGTCGATCACGATCACCCACAGCGGAAACGCTTGCGTCATCCCGGCTCCCGCATCCTCGCCCTATTGTAGGGCGGGATCACACAAAAAAAAGAGCCGGGGCGATCGGAACTCGCCCCGGCTCGATCTAACGCTGCGACGCTAGTGCGTGGAAGCCAGTACCGTCTGGCCCCTCGGGATACGCACCTCGTCGACCATGGCCTGCGTCTCCGCGTCCGGCTCCTTGGTGAGCAGAGTCACCACGACCATCGCCACCAGGCTCGCCGCAGTGCCGACGATGCCGAAGCGCAGGTGGTCGAGGCCAATCCACTCCGCCATCGACTTGGTGTAGACCATGTACAGGTACCAGGAACCGACCCCGAGGCCGGCGACCATGCCGGCTATCGCGCCCGCAGTGTTGGCGCGCTTCCACCACACGCCGAGCACCAGCGGGAAGAACAGGCCGGACATCGCGAAGTCGAACGCCCAGGCTACCGCGCCGAGAATCCCGGTGAGCTTCAAGCTCGCCACCGCTGACCCTGCCGCGCCGATTGCCACCAGCAGGACCCGCGCGACGATCAGCCGCCGGCGCGTCTCGGCCTTAGGGTCGATCATCTTGTAGTACAGGTCGTGCGACAGCGCGTTGGCGATTGCCAGCAGCAGGCCGTCGGCCGTCGACATCGCCGCCGCCAGACCGCCGGCTGCGACCAGGCCCGGAGACCACGGCCGGCAGCCCCGCGATTTCCGGAGTCGCCAGCACGACGATGTCCGGTCGCATGAAGAACTCGTTGATCTGCAGGATGCCGTCGTTGTTGCTGTCGACGATCTTCAGCATGCCTACGTGGCCCCACTTCTGCACCCAGTCGAGCGAATTCACGTGTGCGATCGACTTGCCGATGATGCTCGTTGCCAGGTTCGGGTCGAGCACCTGCAGCTTGCAGAGCGTCGCGAGCGTCGGAGCGGTGAAATACAGCAGGAAGATGAACAGCAGCGACCAAGCCACCGATTTGCGGGCGTCGCTCACCGACGGCGTGGTGAAGTAGCGCATCAGGATGTGCGGCAGCGACGCGGTGCCCATCATCATGCAGGCTGTCAGCGTCACGAATTTCCACGCCGCGAGCGGCGTATCCACGGCCACGGCGTGCTTGACGGTCAGCGCGCTCAGTCCGGCGATGGCATGCTCGGGCTTCAGGACGCCCACCTTTTGCAAAGTTTCCAGCTCGCCCAGTCGGGCGACCGCCGCGCCGTATTCGAACTGCGGGAAGTAGCCGAAGCCCTGCTTGGACGACATCCAGAACACCGGCACCAGGTAGGCGATGATCAGCACGATGTACTGCGCCACCTGGGTCCAGGTCACCGCCCGCATGCCGCCCAGCATGGCGCACAGCAGGATCGCCACCAGCGCAATCCATACGCCGTACTGGAAGGGGATCTGGAAAACTTTCGCTGCGATCGTGCCCGTGGCGTTGATCTGTGCGGTCACGTAGGTAAACGAGGCGACCACGAGGACCACCACGGCGCAGAAGCGCGCCAGGTTGCCGCCGTAACGGGTGCCGATGAAGTCCGGCACCGTGTAGCAGCCGAACTTGCGCAGGTAGGGCGCCATCAGCACCGCCACCAGCACGTAGCCGCCGGTCCAGCCCACCACGAATGCGAGGTAGGGATGACCGTTCATGTAGATGCCGCCCGCCATGGCGACGAACGACGCGCCCGACATCCAGTCGGCCCCAGTCGCCATGCCGTTGAACACCGGTGGCACCTGCCGCCCGGCGACGTAGTAGGCATCGACCTGCATGGTGCGAGACAGGTAGCCGATGAAGGCGTAGATGACCACCGTGAAGCCGACGAAGCCGATGCCGATCGCGTCCTCAGTCATCCCCATCTTCTCGCCCAGGGCCATGATGGCGATGAAGACGAGGAAGCCGCCGGTATACAGGCCGTAGATCTTCGGCAGGTTCTCGACGAACGAGCCCTTCATATTGAAAAAAGCCATAGCACCCTCCCCCTTATTGGTCTTCGGCCATGCCGCATTCGCGGTCGATCGCGTCCTGCTGGCGCACGAATACGAACAGCTGCACCACGAACACGATCAGCGATCCCTGCGCGGCCATGTAGAAACCGAGCGGGAACCCGATGAACGAGAACTTGTTGAGCTGCGGCGCGAACCAGTGGACGACGAACGAAAAGATGAACCAGATGACGAGGTGAACGATCATCAGGCCCTTGGTACGCTGCCAATGGATTACTTTGTTTTGATCGGTTGCCATCGACTATCCTCCTCCTCTCTATTTCATTCTTGATGGATAGTGCTGCCCATGCCCAAGGCCGCCGGGGGCGCTGCCGCTTGCACGCGCCTCCCCTCTCCAAGGACCCGGCCGCAGACCGACTGGATTCTAACCGATTTCAAGAAAAAGCAAAGTCTGTAAACTTCGATACAGATCAACAAATTGCGATCCGGAATGACGACGGCCTCAGGGGCAAAGCTTTCGTTCGCCGCGTTTTGCAGGACGCTGCGTGATTACGTCATCGCCGGAAACTGGCGCCGCAGGACCGCCATCGTCGATCGCGACAGCCTGCGCCAGTTCCTCGAGTCGCGCTCCAGCTACGTCGCGCAGACCTCCCTATATGGATACCTTCGTACGCGCGCAGGAATGCGCTACCCGGAGCTGTTCGCCAATGACGAATTCGTCAGGTCCATCAACTTGGCGAAATGGCACATCTGGCTCGCCTGCCTCGGCGATCTGGCGGTGTACGCGGGCGGCATGCTGGCGAGCAAGTCCCGCGCGCCGGCGTCGCGGGTTGGCCCGCTGATGCAAGAGCTCGTCGAATCGATCCTCTCGGCGACCGGCGTGCCGCCCGACGCGGGACCCGAGTTCGCCGCGCACGCGCAGCGCGTGCGTGCGCGTCTCGCCTGTGTGCGACTGGGCGGCGGTGGAAGACGACCATACGACCTTCGCCGAAAGCCCGGCCGCCCTGGTGCGCTGGGCCCCGATCGTCGATGAGTTGAAGGACCTCGACGAGCCGATCGTGCGCAACTCGGTGCGCTTCCGCTGGCAGGAGGTGCGGCGCGACCTGCGCGCCGCGCTGCACGCCGACGCGGTAATGGACGCGGCGCTCAGGTCGCCTGCTTGAGCTGCTCCAGGATCGCCGGGTTCTCGAGAGTCGAGACGTCCTGCTTGATCTCCTCGCCCTTGGCGATCGCGCGCAGCAGCCGGCGCATGATCTTCCCGGAGCGCGTCTTGGGCAGGTTGTCGCCGAAGCGTATCTCCTTCGGCTTGGCGATCGGGCCGATCTCCTTCGCCACCCAGTCGCGCAGCTCCTGCGCGATCTTTTTCGCCTCCTCGCCCTTCGGTCGCGGACCCTTGGTCACCACGAAGGCGACGATGGCTTCGCCGGTGAGGTCGTCCGGCCGCCCGACCACCGCCGCTTCGGCGACCAGTTTCGAGTTCGCCACCAGCGCCGATTCGACCTCCATGGTGCCCAGCCTGTGCCCCGAGACGTTCAGCACGTCGTCGATGCGGCCCACGATCCTGAAATAGCCGTTCTCGTCGGTGCTGGCGCCGTCGCCGGCGAGGTAGTACTTGCCCTTGAAATCGTCCGGGTAATACGTCTTCTTGTAGCGCTCCGGGTCGCCCCAGATGGTGCGCAGCATCGCCGGCCAGGGCCGCTTGATGACCAGGATGCCCCCCTTGCCTTTGCCCACGGGATGCCCGGTCTCGTCGACTACGTCGGCGAAGATCCCGGGCAGTGGCAGCGTTGCCGACCCCGGCACGGTCGGCGTGGCGCCCGGCAGCGGCGAGATGAGGTGGCCCCCGGTCTCGGTCTGCCACCAGGTATCGACGATCGGGCAGCGGCCACCGCCGACCGTCTCGTGGTACCACATCCACGCCTCGGGGTTGATCGGTTCGCCGACCGTGCCGAGGATGCGCAGGCTCGTCAGGTCGTATTTCTTCGGCAGATCGCCGCCCGCCTTGATCAGCGAGCGGATCGCCGTCGGCGCCGTGTAGAACACGCTCACCTTGTGGTCCTGGATGATCTTCCAGAAGCGTCCTGCGTCGGGGTAGGTCGGCACGCCCTCGAACATTACTTCCGTCGCGCCCACCGCGAGCGGCCCGTAGGTAATATAGCTGTGCCCGGTCACCCAGCCGACGTCCGCAGTGCACCAGAACACGTCGCTCGGCTTGTAGTCGAACACCCACTTCATGGTCAGGATCGTCCACAGCAGGTAGCCGCCGGTCGAATGCTGGACGCCTTTCGGCTTGCCCGTGGATCCCGAGGTGTAGAGGATGAACAGCGGATGCTCGGCGTTGACCCAGGTCGGCTCGCAGCTGTCTGCCTGGCCTTTGACGACGTCGTCCCACCACTTATCGCGCGGCGCCTGCATCGGCACCTTGCTGCCCGAGCGCTTGTAGACGATGACATTCCGCACGTGCTCGCAGCCGCCCATGGCGAACGCCTCGTCGACCACCGGCTTGAGCGGGATCTCCTTGCCGCCGCGGAACTGCCCGTCCGCGGTGATGACCTCGGTGGCGCCCGCGTCGATGATGCGCTCCTGAAGGCTCTTGGCCGAGAATCCGCCGAACACCACCGAATGCGTCGCGCCGATGCGCGCGCACGCCTGCATCGCGACCACCACCTCGATCGACATCGGCATGTAGATCAGCACCCGGTCGCCCGTCTTGACGCCGTGGCTCTTGAGCGCGTTCGCGAAGCGGCACACCTCGTGGTACAGCTCCTTGTAGGTGATCTTGGTCACCTTGCCGTCGTCGGCCTCGAAGATGATCGCCACCTTGTCGGGCTGCGACTTGAGGTGCCGGTCGAGGCAGTTGTACGACGCGTTCAGCTCGCCGTCGTAGAACCACCTGAAGAACGGCGCGTTGGATTCGTCGAGCGTCTTGCTGAAGGGCTTGTGCCAGAGCAGGTGCTCCTTCGCCAGCTTCGCCCAGAAGCCCGCGAAGTCCTTCTCGGCCTCCGCGCACATCTTGCGGTAGGCGTCCATGCCGGAAATGTTGGCCTGCTTGACGAATTCCGCGGAAGGCGGAAAAACCCTCTTCTCCTGCAGCACCGACTCGATGTTGGCCATCGTTATGCTCCTCCGGTGAGATCCCGCTTATGCTACATTTTAAAGGCTTTCCGGAACCGCCATGTCCACCATCAAGCAGGCCGATCTCGTGCAGAGCGTCGCCGACGCGCTGCAATTCATCTCCTACTACCACCCCGCGGACTATATCCGGGCCCTCGCGCGCGCCTACGAGCGCGAGCAGTCGCCCGCAGCCAGGGACGCCATCGCGCAGATCCTGACCAACTCGCGCATGTGCGCCGAGGGGCACCGTCCCATCTGCCAGGACACCGGCATCGTCAACGTGTTCATGCGCATCGGCATGGACGTGCGCTGGGAAGCGGGCAAATCGGTCGAGGACATGGTGAACGAGGGCGTGCGCCGCGCCTATCTTGACCCCGACAACAAGCTGCGCGCCTCGGTGCTGGAGGATCCCGCGTTCAGCCGGCGCAACACCAGGGACAACACGCCCGCGGTGATCCACATGCAGGTGGTGCCCGGCGCGAAGCTCGAAGTCGACGTCGCGGCCAAGGGCGGCGGCTCCGAGGCGAAATCGAAGTTCGCCATGCTCAACCCCTCGGACTCGATCGTCGACTGGGTGCTGAAGACCGTGCCGACGATGGGGGCCGGTTGGTGCCCGCCGGGGATGCTCGGCATCGGCATCGGCGGAACCGCCGAGAAGGCGATGGTGATGGCCAAGGAGTCGCTGATGGCGCCGATCGACATGGCCGAGCTCAAGGCGCGCGGCGCGAAGGACAAGGTCGAGGAGCTGCGCATCGAGCTCTACGACAAGGTGAATGCCCTGGGCATCGGCGCGCAGGGCCTCGGCGGCCTGTCCACAGTGCTCGACGTGAAGATCCTCACCTACCCGACGCACGCTGCCAACAAGCCGGTGGCGATGATTCCCAACTGCGCCGCCACGCGGCACGCGCACTTCGTCCTCGACGGCTCCGGGCCGGCGGAATTCGAGCAACCGAAGCTCTCCGAGTGGCCGGACGTCACGTGGAAGCCCGACGTGAACGCGACGAGAGTGGACCTCGATACGCTGACGCGCGAGCAGGTCGCCGCCTGGAAGCCCGGCGAGCGGCTGTTGCTCTCGGGCAAGCTGCTCACCGGGCGCGACGCCGCGCACCAGCGCATCCAGGACATGCTCGACAAGGGCGAGAAGCTGCCCGTGGACTTCACCAACCGCGTCATCTACTACGTCGGACCGGTCGACCCGGTGCGCGACGAGGTGGTCGGTCCGGCCGGCCCGACGACCTCGACGCGCATGGACAAGTTCACCGAGACGATGCTCGGCAGGACCGGACTGGTGGCGATGGTCGGCAAGGCGGAGCGCGGCCCCGTCGCGATCGACGCCATCCGCAGGCACAAGGCGGCCTACCTGATGGCGGTCGGCGGCGCCGCCTACCTGGTGGCCAAGGCGATCCGCAAGTCGCGCGTGCTCGCGTTCGAGGACCTCGGCATGGAAGCGATCTACGAATTCGAGGTGCGCGACATGCCCGTCACGGTGGCCGTCGACGCGAACGGCAGCTCGGTGCACCAGACCGGCCCGGCGGACTGGGAACGGCGCATCCGCGAGTTCAAGCTCCCCGTCACGGCGGCCTGAGCGCGCCGCTTGGACAATCCCTCGGCCACGCGCTGGCCCGCGGTCTGGGCGGTGTTCGCCGGCGGGCTGGTCGCCGGCGCCTACATCTGCAAGGTGCCGCCGGCCCTGCCCACGTTGCGTGGGGACCTCGGGCTCACGCTGGTCGAGTCAGGCTTTATCGCCACCATGCTCAACGTCATGGGGGGACTGGCCGGGATGCTCGCCGGAGTGCTCGCCGACCGCTTCGGCCAGAAGCGACTCGCATTGCTCGGCCTTGCCGTGATGTGCGCCGGCGGCCTGTTCGGCGCGGCGTCCGCGGGGTTTGCGTCGCTGCTGGTCGGGCGCTTTTTCGAGGGCGCGGGCTTCATCCTGTTCACCGTCGCGGGCACGGCGCTCATGGCGCAGGCGGCGCCGGCGCCGCGCGTGCGCGCCAAGGCGCTGGCCCTGTGGAGCGCCTATATGCCCGCCGGCGGCAGCCTCGCGCTGTTCGCCGCGCCGCTGGTCATCGGCAGCTTCGGCTGGCGCGGGCTGTGGGTCGCGCTGGCGCTCGCCGCCGCCGTCGCCTTCGCGCTGGTCGCCCGCTACGCCGTCGCGCCACCGCACGGCAGGATCGCCTCGCTGCGCCTGGTCGCCGAATCGCTCGCGCAGCGCGGCGGCATCGTGCTGTCGCTGATGTTCGCGTTCTACGTCGCGCAATGGACCTCGGTGATGATCTGGCTGCCGACCTTCGTGGTCGACGTGCGCGGCGGCTCGACCGCCGCCGCGGCGCTGCTCACGGCGCTGATGGTGCTGATCAACGTGCCTGGCAACCTGGCCGGCGGCTGGCTGCTGGCGCATGGCGTGCGCCGCGGGCGCCTGACGGTCGCCGCCTTCGCCATCATGGCGCTGTGCTCCACGGGCATGCTGCTCGATGTGCTGCCCGACGCTGCGCGCTTCGCTCTGGTGCTTACCTTTTCCGCCTGCGCCGGCGTCATCCCGGCGGCGGTGTTCTCCGGCATCCCGCTGCACGCCCGCAGCCCGCAGCACATCGCCACCACCAACGGCATGGCCATGCAAAGCTCCCAGATCGGCCAGTTCTTCGGACCGATCCTGCTCGTCTGGCTCGCCTCGCGCTACGGAGGCTGGGCGGCATCGCTCTGGGCGATGCTGGCGTTCGCGGCCTGCGGCGCGGCCTGCGGTTTCGCCATCGGCACGATCGAGCGGCGCCGCGGGCGCTAGAATCGCCCTACCGGACGGAGGCTCCCGATGCCCGATATCCACATCTGCGAGGTCGGCCCGCGCGACGGGCTGCAGAACGCCCACCACCTGATGCCCACCGAGGCGAAGAAGCGCTGGATCAGCGCCCTCGCCGCCGCCGGGCTGCGGGAAATCGAAGTCGGCTCGTTCGTGCCGCCGAAGCTGATTCCCGCGATGGCCGACACGGCCGAGATCGTGGTGCACGCGCGCGCCATTTCCGGACTGCGCGTGGTGGCGCTGGCGCCGAACGTGAAGGGCTTCGAGCGAGCGCTGCAGGCGGGCGCGCACAAGATCACATTCCCGGTGTCGGCGAGCCGCGCGCACAGCCTCGCCAACGTGCGCATGACCCCGGAGCAGATGATAGAAGAAGTCAGGAAGTGCCACGCCTTGCGCGGCGCCGACGGCCCGGAGATCGAGGGCGCGGTCTCGACTGCTTTCGGCTGCACCATGCAGGGCGAAGTGCCCGAGGACGACGTGCTGCGCATCGCCGTCGCGCTCGCCGAGTTCTGCGACTGCGTGGCGCTCGCCGATACCGTCGGCTACGCCAATCCGGCCCAGGTGCGGCGCGTGTTCGCCAAGGTCAAGAAGGAGATCGGCGACAAGCTCGAAGGCGCGCACTTCCACAACACGCGCGGGCTGGGCTTGGCCAACGCGCTCGCCGCCTACGAGGAAGGCGTGCGGCACTTCGACAGCTCGATGGGCGGGCTGGGCGGCTGCCCGTTCGCGCCGGGAGCAAGCGGCAACGTCATCACCGAGGACCTGGTGTTCATGTTCGAGAGCATGGGGCTCGCCACCGGCATCGATTTCGAGCGGCTGATGGCCGCGCGCGAGGTGCTGGTCGGCGGGCTGCCCGAGGAGCCGGTTTACGGCCATACGCCGCAGGCGGGTCTGCCGAAGAACTTCCGTCGCGCCGCATGAAGCGCCTGCCGCTCGACGGCGTGCGCGTCGTCGAGTTCGCGCACATGGTGATGGGCCCGAGTTGCGGCCTGGTGCTCGCCGACCTCGGCGCGGAGGTGATCAAGGTCGAGCCGCTAGAGGGCGACAACACGCGCCGTCTGGAGGCCGCCGGGGCCGGCTTCTTTCCCGTGTTCAACCGCAACAAGAAGAGCCTCGCGGTCGACCTCAAGCATCCCGAAGGACGCGAGCTGGTGCTCAGGCTGCTCGACACCGCCGACGTGCTCACCGAGAACTTCCGCCCGGGCGCGCTCGAAGGGCTCGGCTTCGGCTACCAGGCGCTCGCCGCGCGCAACCCGCGGCTCGTCTACTGCTCGCTTAAAGGATTCCTCGACGGCCCCTACCAGCATCGCGCGGCGCTCGACGAGGTGGTGCAGATGATGGGCGGGCTGGCATACATGACCGGCCTGCCCGAGCGCCCGCTGCGCGCCGGCTCGTCGGTGGTCGACATCCTGGGCGGTACCTTCGGCGCGGTGGCCGTGCTCGCCGCATTGCGCGAGCGCGAATCGACCGGCCGCGGCGCCCGCGTCACCAGCGCGCTCTACGAGAGCACCGCCTACCTGGTGGCGCAGCACATGGCGCAGTACGAGATCACCGGCGAGGCGCCGCCGCCGATGTCGGTCAAGCGGCCCGCCTGGGGCGTGTACGACATCTTCGAAACCGGCGACGGCGACCGGCTGTTCATCGGCGTCGTGACCGACACGCAGTGGGCGATCTTCTGCCGCGAGTTCGGCGAGCCCGGGTTGGCGGCCGACGCGCGCCTCATGACCAACGCCGCACGCGTGCGCGAGCGCGCCTGGCTGATCCCGCGTCTGGGCGAAGCGATGAAACGTTTTTCCAAGGTGGAACTCGAGCAAAAACTCGAGCGCATCGGCCTGCCGTTCGCGCCGATCGCCAAGCCCTGGGACCTGCTCGCCGATCCGCACCTGAACGCCTCCGGCGGGCTGCACGCGACGCGGCTGCCCTCGGGCCGCACGATCCACGTTCCCGGCCTGCCGATCGCATTCGACGGCGAGCACTTGCCCAAGCGCACCGATCCGCCGCCGGTCGGCGAAGGCGCACGCGACGTCCTGCTGGGGCTCGGCTACGGCGAGGCGCAGATCGACGCGCTCGCCGGCGCGGGGGTCATTTCCCTGCCGGCTGCTTGAGCTCGATCTCGACGAACACGTACTCGTAGTCGTTCGCGTTCACCACGTCGTGCTCGACGCCGGCGTTCCTGAAATAGGGCACGCCCTTCTTCAGTTCGGAGAAGCGCTCGCCGCCGGCCTCGAGCAGCTTGAGCCGCCCGTCCAGCATGGGCACCACCACGTAGTCGTACTCGTGCCGGTGCCAGCCGGTCGCCGCGCCCGGCGCGAAGCGCCACTCGGCGACGCGCGTGCGCTCGTTGTCGATGAACACGCGCGAAGAGGCTTTCGCGCCGGCCACGCTTCAGCCCTTCACCAGCGCGTCGATGCCGGCCTGCACGATTTGCTCATCCTCGTGCGACTGCACGCCCGAAGCGCCGATGCCGCCGACGCAGCTGCCCTCGACCATGATCGGCAGCCCGCCCTGCACCGGCAGCACCGGCATCTTCAGCATCGACATGCGCCCGCCGGCGACGCGCTCCTCCCACATCTTGCTCGGGCGCCGCGTGGTCGCCGCGGTGCGCGCCTTCTCCACGGCGATCGCGGCGTTGGCCGGTGTCGCGCCGTCCATGCGCACCAGGTGCAGCAGGTGCCCGCCGTCGTCGAGGATCGCGATCGCCACGTTCCAGCTGTGGCGCCGCGCCTCGGCTTCCGCGGCGGCGCTCATCTTCTTGCAGTCTTCCAGGGTCAGTTCGGGGCGGGTCTTCATGCTCTGGCCGTTTCCTTCAGTGCGCTGCGAATCTGCTCGAGCGCGCCCGGATCCTCGATCGTGGTCAGGTCGCCCGGGTCGCGCCCCTCCGCCAGCGCCTGGATCGAGCGGCGCAGCGTCTTGCCCGAGCGCGTCTTGGGCAGCAGCGTCACGAAATGCACCGCGCGCGGGCGCCCGATCGCGCCAAGCTGCTTGTCGACGGTGTCCATTACTTCCTTCTCGAGCGCTCTGCGTCCGTCGGGAGAGCCGAGCTTGGAGGTGTCCTTCGCCACCGCGAAGGCGAGCGGCATCTGGCCCTTGAGCTGGTCTTCCACCCCTACTACCGCGCATTCGGCGATGTTGGGATGCATGCTGATGGCCTCCTCGATCTCGCGCGTGCCGAGGCGGTGCCCGGCGACGTTGATCACGTCGTCGGTACGCCCGAGGATGAAGTAGTAGCCGTCCTTGTCGCGGATGCCCCAGTCGAAGGTCGAGTACACCCGCTTCTTGGAGAAGGTCGAGAAGTAGGTCTTGACGAAGCGCTCGTCGTCGCCCCAGATGGTGCTCATGCAGCCGGGCGGCAGCGGCGGCACGATCGCCACCACGGCCTTCTCTTCCGGATCCGCCTCGGTCGCATCGGACTCGCGCAGCAGCCGCAGGTCGTAGCCGTACACGGGGAACGAAGGGCTGCCGAACTTGATCGGCGTCTTCTCGACGCCGGGAACCGACGACAGGATCGGCCAGCCGGTCTCGGTCTGCCAGTAGTGGTCGATCACCGGGATCTCGAGCGCCTGCGTGATCCACACGTGCGTCGGCTCGTCGAGCGGCTCGCCGGCGAGGAACAGGTGCCTGAGCGACGACACGTCGTACTTCGTCAGGTACGCGGGATCCTGCTTCTTCAGCACGCGGATCGCCGTCGGCGCCGAGAACATCACGCTCGCCTTGTATTGCTCGACGATCTTCCACCAGATGCCGGCGTCCGGCCGGATCGGCACGCCCTCGTACATGATGGTGGTCATGCCGGCGATCAGCGGGCCGTAGATGATGTACGAGTGCCCGACCACCCAGCCGATGTCCGAGGTGGTGAACATGGTCTCGCCCGGATTGCCGCAGTAGATCAGCTTCATCGACGAGGCGAGCGCCACCGCGTAGCCGCCGACGTCGCGCTGCACGCCCTTCGGCTTGCCGGTGGTGCCCGAGGTGTAGAGGATGTACGACGGCTCGCTCGACTCGAGCCACGCGCAGGGCACCTGCGCGCCGTCGTGCTTGGCTGCGAGCTCCTGCCAGTCGACGTCGCGGCCCGCGATCACCGGCATGTTCGCATCGAGCCCGCGCCTGTAGATCAGCACCTTCTGCGGCGGATGCTTGGCGAGCTTGATCGACTCGTCGACCAGCGACTTGTACAGCACCGCCTTGCCCATGCGGCTGCCGCCGTCGGCGGTGATCATCAGCGTCGGCTTGGCGTCGTCGATGCGCGCCGCGAGGCTCGCCGCGGCGAAGCCGCCGAACACCACCGAGTGGATGGCGCCGAGGCGCGCGCAGGCGAGGATCGCGAAGCAGGCTTGCGGGATCATCGGCATGTAGATGATCACCCGGTCGCCCTTCTTCACCCCGAGCGAGCGCATCATCGCGGCCGCGCGCTGCACCTCCCGGTGCAGCTGCTCGTAAGTGAAGCTCTGCTCCTCGTCGCGCTCGGTGGAGATGTAGACCAGCGCCTTCTGCTTGCCGCGCTCGGCGAGGTGGCGGTCGACGGCGTTGTAGCACAGGTTGGTCTCGCCGCCGACGAACCACTTGGCGAACGGCGGACGCGAGAAATCGAGCACCTTGCCGAAGGGTTCTTGCCAATGCACGAGCTTCGCCTGCTCGGCCCAGAAGCCCTCCGGGTCGTCGATCGAACGACGATAGAAATCGCGGTAGCTGCTCATGTCTGCCTCCTCCCTGGACGTTGCACCCTCAGGCGTTCAGGTCCACGACCACCCTGCCGCGCATTTGCGCGCCGATAAATTTCTCGAACACCGACGGCAGCTCGGCGAACGGGATCGTCTGCGTGATCTCCTTCAGGTGCCCGGGGCGCATGTCGCCCGCGAGCCGCCGCCACACCTCCTCGCGCAGCGGCATCGGGCAGTTCACCGAATCGACCCCCAGCAGGCTCACGCCGCGCAGGATGAAGGGCAGCACCGTGGTATTGAGCGCCGTGCTCGCCGCCAGGCCGATCGACGCGATGCAGCCGCCGATCTTCATGGTGCTCGCCATCCATGCCAGCGTCTCGCCGCCGAGGTTGTCGACCGCGCCGGCCCAGGTCGCCTTGTCCAGCGGCCTGATCTTCGCGAGGTCGAGCTCGGTGCGCAGCTTGACTTCTTGCGCGCCGATCTTCCTCAAATAGTCGGCCTCGTTCGCCTTGCCGGTGAGCGCCACCACCTGGTAGCCGAGTCGCGCGAGCGCGTCGATCGCGATCGAGCCCACGCCGCCCGTCGCCCCGTCGACGATCACCGGGCCATTCGCCGGCTTGAGGCCGTTCTGCTCCATGCGCACGATCGCGAGCCCCGCGGTGAAGCCCGCCGTGCCGAACGCCATCGCGTCCCACAGCGTGAGCCCCGCGGGCATCTTGACCAGCCAGTCCGCGGGCACGCGCGCGTATTCGGAATAGCCGCCGTGGTGCTTGACGCCGATGTCGAAGCCGGTGGCGAGCACCGCGTCGCCCTTGGCGAAGCGCGTATCGCTCGAGGACACCACAGTGCCCGAGAAATCGATGCCGCCGATACAGGATGGCCGCAGCAGGATGCGGCCCTTGCCGGTCGCCGCCAGCGCGTCCTTGTAGTTGACGTCGGAGTAGGCGACCCTGACCACCACCTCGCCCGGGTCCAGCTCGTCGAGACCGAACTCGACGAATCCGGCCTGGACCTTCTTGTCCGCCTCGGTAATCTTGAATGCCCTGAATCTTTCCATCGTCTTCCCCTTCGAATCGCGATCTTAACGCCGCGCGCGCTCGCTTTGCAGGTATTCGGCCGACTGCATCTCGTGCAGCCGGCTCGCGGTGCGTGCGAACTCGGCGCTGTGGGCGCCCTCGACGAACAGCTCCTCGGGCTGGGTCTCGGCGGCGACCGCCAGCTTGACGCGGTCGTCGTAGAACACGTCGACGAGCCAGGTGAAGCGGCGCGCCGCGTCGGCGTTGCGCGCCGACATCCTCGGCACGCCCGACAGAATCACCGTGTGGAAGCGCTTCGCCAGGTCGACGTAGTCCGCGTACGAACGCGGACCGCCGCACAGTGCCTGGAAATCGAACCAAACGAGTCCGCCCGCGCGCTTGCGGTAGGGGATCTGGCGACCCTCGACGTCGAGCGGCTGGCGCTCCTCCTCAACGTCCTTGAGCGCCTCGAAGATGCGCTCCAGCTCGGCGTCGCTGCCCGGGCCGACGTGGTACACCTTGAGGCGCTCCATCTTGCGCCGGCGGTAGTCCACACCGCTGTCGACCTCGAGCACGTCGAGGCGTGACTCGAGCAGCGCAATCGCCGGCAGGAAGCGCTCGCGCTGCAGCCCGTTCGGGTAGAGCGCGCCGGGGGCGTAGTTGGACGTCATGCACATGACCACGCCGTGCTCCATCACCTGCTCGAGGAAGCGAGCCAGGATCATCGCGTCGGCGATGTCGGCCACGTGGAACTCGTCGAAGCACACGAGTCTGTACCGGCGTGCCGTGCGCGCGGCCACCGCGGCGATCGGGTCCTCGGTGCCCCGGAACTCGTTCAGCTCCCTGTGGATCTCGCGCATGAAATGGTGGAAATGCACGCGGCGCTTTCTCACCAGCGGCACGCACAGGAAGAAGCTGTCCATGAGGAAGCTCTTGCCGCGCCCCACGCCGCCCCACAGGTACACGCCCCGCGGCAGCGCCGGCTTGACCAGCAGGCGCCTGAGCGCCGTCTTGCGCCGCGCCTTGTACGCGCTCCATTCCTCGTACAGGCGCTGCAGGCGCTCTACGGCGCGCCACTGCGCCGGGTCGGAGACGAAGCCCCGCTTCGCGAGCATCGCGCGATAGATGGAGACGACGTCTTCCCGGGCGGCGCGCTGCGTCACGCCGCCGTCTCCTGCGGCCGGACGGTGCGGGACTCGTGCCGCGCCAGCAGCAGCGTGCTCGCCAGGATCACCGCGCCGCCGAGCACCGTGGCCCCGGCCGGGACGCTGCCGAAGACCAAGAACCCGAGGATCACCGCCCACACCAGCTCGAGGAACTTCACCGTCTGCACCGCGGAAATATCGGCAACGCGGAAGGCGCGCATCATGCAATAGTGCCCGCCGGCGCCGAAGAACCCGCACACCACGAGCAGGGTCCACTGCAGCGCGTCCGGCGGCGTCCAGCGCGGCAGCGCGAGCGGCGCCAGCAGCGCCACCACCCACAGGTGCTGCCACAGCACGATGACCTCGGAGCGCTCGCGCCCGGCGAGGGCCTTGGCCACCAGGTAGGAGCCGGCGAACACCGGCGCCGAGGCGAGCATCAGCAAGATGCCCGGCGAGACGCCGGCGAAGCCGCCGCCCGCCCAAGGCTTGACCACCAGCAGCACGCCGCCGAAGCCCACCAGCACCGCCGCCCAGCGCGCGCCGGTCATGCGCTCGCCGAGGAACAGCACCGCGCCCAAGCAGATGAAGATGGGGCCGCTGAAGGCGATTGCGGTGAGCTCGGTCAGGCCCACCGACGGCAGCGCGGCGAACCAAAGCATCATGCCGCCGGCGTGAAACAGGCCGCGCACGAACTGCAGCCGCGGCGCACGCGGCCACAGCGTGCGCGCTCCGAGCCGCAGCGCGGGCGCCGCGATGACCGCCGCGCCTATGGCGTAGCGCAACAGGCCCACCATCCAGGGATCGAACTGGGAGGCGAGTCGCTTCATGATGGTGTTGAGCACGATGAACAGAACACCGGCGGCCACCATCCATAGCATGCCGCGCACGGTCGCCGCAGGGGCTCGGCGCACGGTCAACCGGTCAGCCGTTCAAGCTGCGCTTGTCGACGGCGAGCGCTGCCTCGCGCATCACCTCGGACATGGACGGGTGCGCGTGGCAGATGCGCGCGATGTCCTCGGAAGAAGCGCCGAACTCGATCGCCATCACCGCTTCGGCGATCAGCTCGGAGGCCTGCGCCGCCGATCGCGTGCACCCCGAGCACCCGGTCGGTGTGCGCTTCGGCCAGCATCTTGATGAAGCCTTCGGGCTCGTCCCGGCCCAGCGCGCGGCCGTTGTAGGCGAACGGGAACCTGCCTGTGCGGTAGGCGACGCCCGCGTCCTTTAGCTGCTTTTCGGTCTTGCCCACCCAGGCGATCTCGGGTGCGGTGTAGATCACCCACGGGATGGCGTCGTAGTTCACGTGGCCGTGCTGGCCGGCGATGATCTCGGCCACCATCACGCCCTCGTCCTCGCCCTTGTGCGCCAGCATCGGGCCGCGCACCACGTCGCCGATCGCGTACACGCGCGGCAGGCTGGTGCGGCAGTTCTTGTCCACCTCGATCAGCCCCTGCGGGTCGATCTTCAGGCCGACGTTCTCGGCGCCCAGATCGTCGGTGTTCGGCACCCTGCCCACCGAAACCACCAGCCGGTCGCAATCTAATGTTTTAGTTGATTTATCTGATGCAGTATACTGAATTACCAATACCTTTCTTCGATTGCTTCACCCCTCCAAGAGTGATCCCGAGCTCGATGTCGAGTCCCTGCTCCTTGGTGAACAGCTTCCACGCCTCCTGCGCGATCGCCTCGTCGGCGGCGCCTAGGAACTCCGGCAGCGCCTCGAGGATCTTCACCTTTGCGCCGAGCCTGCGCCACACGCTGCCGAGCTCCAGCCCGATCACCCCGGCGCCGATCACCCCGAGGCGCTGCGGGACCGTGTCGAAGGCGAGTGCGCCCACGTTGTCGCAGATCAGCTTGTTGTCGACCGGGATGCCGGGCAGGTGGCGTGCTTTCGAGCCGGTGGCGATGATGACGTTGTTCGCCTCGACCGTCTCGCCGCCCTTGTCGCCCTTGACCTCGACCTTCCAGGTCGTGCCGCCCGAGACCAGCCGGCCGTGGCCCTGCAGCCAGGTTACCTTGTTCTTCTTGAACAGGCCGGCGATGCCTCCGGTCATCTTGCGCACGATTCTCTCCTTGCGCTCGAGCATCGCCGCGAGGTCGAGCTTCACCCCGCTGGCGTGGATGCCGTGCACCTGGAACTTGTGCTGCACCCGCTCGTAGTTCTCGGAGGACTCGAGCAGCGCCTTCGAAGGGATGCAGCCGACGTTCAAGCAGGTGCCTCCCAGCGCGTACCGGCCCTCGGGCGTCTTCCAGTTCTCGATGCAGGCGGTGGCGAGGCCGAGCTGCGCCGCGCGGATCGCCGCGATGTAGCCGGCCGGGCCGGCGCCGATGACCAACACGTCGAAGGCTTGCATGGCCTAGATCTCCAGCACCAGACGCGCAGGATCCTCCAGCGCCTCCTTGATCGCCACCAGGAACAGCACCGCCTCGCGGCCGTCGATGATGCGGTGGTCGTAGGACAGCGCCAGGTAGTTCATCGGCCGGATCACGATCTGGCCGCTCTCCACCACCGGGCGCTCCTTGGTGGCGTGCACGCCGAGGATCGCGGACTGCGGCGGGTTGATGATCGGAGTCGAGAGCATCGAGCCGAACACGCCGCCGTTGGAGATCGAGAACGTGCCGCCGGTGAGCTCCTCGATGCCGAGCTTGCCGTCCTGCGCGCGCCTGCCGAACTCGGCGATCATCTTCTCGATCTCGGCGAACGACAGCTGGTCGCAGTCGCGCACGATCGGCACGACCAGCCCGCGCGGGCTGCCGACCGCGATGCCGATGTCGAAATAGCCGTGGTAGACGATGTCGTTGCCGTCGATCGAGGCATTGACGACCGGGTACTTCTTCAGCGCCGCGACCGCCGCCTTGACGAAGAACGACATGAAGCCGAGCTTCACGCCGTGCTCCTTCTCGAAGCGCTCCTGGTACTTGCGGCGCAGGTCCATCACCGGCTGCATGTTGACCTCGTTGAAGGTCGTCAGGATCGCGGCGGTGGATTGCGACTGCACCAGGCGCTCGGCGATGCGCGCGCGCAGGCGCGACATCGGCACGCGCTGCTCGGGCCGGTTGCCGAGCAGGCGCTCGACGTTCACCGGCGCGGCGGGCAGCGCCAGCGCGGCCTTGGGCGCCGCCGCCGGGGCCTCCGCTGGCGCGCCGGCGGCGTAGGACCCCGGCTTGCCGATGTGTTGCATGACATCGGCCTTGGTCACCCGGCCGTCGCGGCCGCTGCCCTGGATGCGACTCGCGTCGATGCCCTGCTCCGCAGCCAGCTTCTGCGCCGCGGGCATCACGGGAGGCGCCTCCCTCGCGGGGGTCGGCGGCTCGACCGGCGCGGCGGCGGGCTTGGCGATCGACGCGGTGAGCGCTGCGTCGGGCGCCGCGCTCGCCCGGGCGTCGGTGTCGATGACGGCGATCACCTCGCCCGACGCGACCGAGCCGCCCTTGGCCTTGACGATCTTGGTCAGCACGCCGTCGGCGGGCGCCGGCAGCTCCATCACCACCTTGTCGGTCTCGATGTCGATCAGGTTCTCGTCCCGCGACACCGCGTCGCCTTCGTTCTTGTGCCATTCGAGCAGCGTCGCTTCGGCAACCGACTCCGACAGCTGCGGCACCTTCACTTCCACGATCACTTCTATCTCCCGTTCGATTTTTCCCCGGGTCCGGCTATGCCTCGCCCGGGTTGGCGAAAAACCAGCGCGTAACGCGCCGGGCAGCTGCTGCTTGCGCTACTGTGACTGCTTGAACTTGCCAAATGCCATGTCCACCAGCGCCGCCTGGCGCGCCTGGTGCCTGGTGAGATAGCCGCCCGCGGGCGCGGCGGACGGCGGCCGCCCGGCGTAGAACAGCTTCTGGTCGGGGCGCATGTTCTCGCTGAAGTAGTGCGCCGTCTCGTACCACGCGCCCTGGTTCTGCGGCTCCTCCTGGCACCAGACGACCTCGCGCGCGTTCGGATAGTGCTCGCATCTCGGCGGCGAACGCCTTGTGCGGGAACGGATAGAGCTGCTCGACGCGGATGATCGCCACATGGTCGAGGCGCCGTTCGCGCCGCGCGCTCAGCAGGTCGTAGTACACCTTGCCGCAGCAGGCGACGATGCGCGTCACGCCTTTGGGTTCGAGCGCATCGATCTCCGGCACCACTGTCAGGAACGAGCCGTTGGCAAGCTCCTTGATCGGCACCGAGGCCTCCTTCTTGCGCAGCAGCGACTTCGGCGTGAGGACGACCAGCGGCTTGCGGAACGGGCGCAGCATCTGCCGCCGGAGCAGGTGGAAGATCTGCGCCGCGTTGGACGGCACGCAGACCTGCATGTTGTGCTCGGCGCAAAGCTGCAGATAGCGCTCCAGCCGCGCCGACGAGTGCTCCGGGCCCTGCCCCTCGTAGCCGTGCGGCAGGAACATCGTCAGCCCGCACACCCTTCCCCACTTCGCCTCGCCCGAGCTGATGAACTGGTCGATCACCACCTGCGCGCCGTTGGCGAAGTCGCCGAACTGCGCTTCCCAGACGACCAGCGCGGTCGGCTCCGCGGTGGCGTAACCGTACTCGAAGCCGAGCACCGCCTCCTCCGACAGCACCGAGTCGATCACCACGAACGATCCCTGGTCCTTGGAGATGTTCTGCAAGCGGCGTATACGTGCCCTGATCCCAGCGCTCGCGGTCCTGGTCGTGCAGCACCGCGTGGCGGTGCGAGAAGGTGCCGCGGCCGGTGTCCTGCCCCGACAGCCGCACGTCGTAGCCGTTGGACAGCAGCGAGGCGTAGGCCAGGTTCTCGGCCATGCCCCAGTCCACCGGCAGCTTGCCTTCGGCCATCTGCTTGCGCGCCTGCGATCACACGCTGCACCGTCGGATGCAGCTTGAAGCCGTCCGGCACCGCTGGTCACGCGCTCGGCCAGGCGCTGCAGCTCCGCGAGCGGCACGTGCGTTTCCGCGGCGTCGGTCCATTTCGTGTTCAGGTACGGCGCCCAGTCGACCGCGAACTTGCTCTTGAAGTTCGAGATCACCGGGTTGGCACTGTGCCTGCCCGCGTCCAGGTCGGCGCGGAACTTCTTGATCATCTCGTCGGCCGTCGCCGGCCTCGATCACGCCCTGCGCGGCCAGCCGTGTCGGCGTACAGCTTGCGCGTGCCCGGATGCTGGCTGATCTTCTTGTACATCAGCGGCTGCGTGACGAACGGCTCGTCCTGCTCGTTGTGCCCGAGCTTGCGGAAGCACACCAGGTCGATCACCACGTCCTTTTTGAACTGCAGGCGGAAGTCGAGCGCGATCTGCGGTCACGAACAGCACCGCCTCCGGATCGTCGCCGTTGACGTGGAAGATCGGCGCCTCGACCATCTTCGCCACGTCGGTGCAGTAGAGGTCGAGCGCGTGTCGCGCGGATCCGAGGTGGTGAAGCCGATCTGGTTGTTGACCACGATGTGCACCGTGCCGCCGGTGCCGTAGCCGCGCGTCCGCGACAGGTTGAGCGTTTCCATCACCACGCCCTGCCCGGCGAAGGCGGCGTCGCCGTGGATCAGGATCGGCAGCACCTGGTCGCCGTCTTGTCGTCGCGGCGGTGCTGGCGCGCGCGCACCGAGCCCTCCACCACCGGGTTGACGATCTCGAGGTGCGAAGGGTTGAAGGCGAGCGAGATGTGCACCGGCCCGCCGCGGTGTCGAGATATCGGACGAAAAGCCCTTGTGGTACTTCACGTCGCCCAGCGGCAGCTCGTGCGGCGTGCTTGCCCTCGAACTCCGAGAACAGCTCCTCCGGCATCTTGCCGAGGATGTTGACCAGCACGTTGAGGCGCCCGCGGTGCGCCATGCCGATCACGATCTCCTGCACGCCCTGCGGCGCCCGCGCGCTGGATCAGCTCGTCGATGCACGGGATCAGGCTCTCGCCGCCCTCCAGCGAAAAGCGCTTCTGGCCGACGTAGCGGGTATGCAGGTAGCGCTCGAGCTGTCTCGGCCGCGGTGAGCTTCTGCAGCAGGCGCTTCTGCACCTCCGGGGTGTACTTCGGCGTCGCCGCGCAGCGGCTCGAAGCGCTGCTGGATCCAGCGCTTCTGCGCGCGCTCGCCGATGTACATGTACTCGAAGCCGATAGTGCCGCAGTAGGTCTCCCGCAGCGCCTGGATCAGGTTCCTGCAGCGTCGTCCGGTCCAGGCCGACGAAGGACCCGGCGTTGACCTCGCGGTCCATGTCGGCCTCGGTTAGATCGTAGTACGCGGCCTCGAGCTCTGGCACGGCGGGCGCGGCATGCGCTTCAGCGGATCGAGCGTCGCCCAGCGCGCGCCGGCGATGCGGTACGCGGTGATCAGCAGCAGCGCCGAGACCTGCAGCCGCTCGTGCGCGACGTCGATCTGCGGCGTCGCGCGCCCGGCGAGCTCGCCGGCCCTGGCGCGCTGCACGAAGGACTGGACGACCGGCGCATGCGCGACGTCCTTGCCGGCGCTACCGGCCGCGCCGGCAGCTGCTGCATCTGGTCGAAGTACTCGCGCCATTCCTCGGGCACCGCGCCGGGATTCACCAGGTACTGCTCGTACAGCTCCTCGATGAACGGCGCGTTGCCGCCGAACAGGTAGCGAGTTGCCAAGCAGCTGCTTCATCATGGCGTCTCACCTCTTGTCGATCGGCATGCACGTCGCGGCGGGTGGCGCCGTTGTAAAGCTGGCGCGGGCGGCCGATCTTCTGCTCCGGATCCGCGATCATCTCGTTCCACTGCGCGATCCAGCCCACCGTGCGCGCCAGCGCGAAGATGCAGGTGAACATGCTCACCGGGATGCCCAGCGCGCGCTGCACGATGCCGGAGTAGAAGTCGACGTTCGGATAGAGCTTGCGCGACACGAAGTAATCGTCCTCGAGCGCGATCTTCTCCAGCGCCATCGCGAGCTTGAACAGCCGGTCGTTGTGCCAGCCCCAGCTCCTCGAGCACTTCGTAGCAGGTCTCGCGCATCAGCTTGGCGCGCGGGTCGTAGTTCTTGTAGACGCGGTGGCCGAAGCCCATCAGCTTGACGCTGCGAATTCTTGTCCTTGACCTGCTTGATGAACTCGCCGATCTTGGAGACGTCGCCGATGTGATCGAGCATCTGCAGCGCGGCCTCGTTGGCGCCGCCGTGCGCCGGCCCCCACAGGCAGGCGATGCCGGCGGCGATGCAGGCGAAGGGGTTGGCGCCCGAGGAGCCCGCCAGGCGCACCGTCGAGGTCGAGGCGTTCTGCTCGTGGTCGGCATGCAGGATGAGGATGCGGTCGAGCGCGCGCACCAGCACGTCGTTCGACCTCGTAATCCTCGGACGGCACGCCGAACATCATGCGCATGAAGTTCGCCGTGTAGCGACAGGTTGTTGCGCGGGTACATGAACGGCTGGCCCATGTTGTACTTGTAGGCCATCGCGACGATGCGTCGGCAGCTTGGCGATCAGGCGGAACGCCGAGATCTCGCGGTGCTCCGGGTTCGTGATGTCGAGCGAGTCGTGGTAGAAGGCCGACAGCGCGCCCACCACGCCGACCATCACCGCCATCGGGTGCGCGTCGCGCCGGAAGCCGGTGAAGAAGCGGTTGAGCTGGTCGTGCACCATGGTGTGGCGCGTGACGATGCCGTCGAACTCGGCCTTCTGCTTCGGATTCGGCAGCTCGCCGTTCAGCAGCAGGTAGCACACCTCGAGGAAGTCGCAGTGCTCGCGCGAGCTGCTCGATCGGGTAGCCGCGGTAGAGCAGCACGCCCGGCGTCGCCGTCGATGTAGGTGATGGTCGATGCGCAGCTCGCGGTCGACATGAATCCCGGGTCGTAAGTGAACATGCCCAGTCTTGCCGTACAAGCGCCCGGATGTCGACCACGTCCGGCCCGACCGATCCCGACAGGACCGGAACTTCGAGGGTTTGCCCCGTCGGGCAGCTTGAGGGTGGCTTGCTTTTCCAAGGTCTTCTCCTTTTCAACTCGCCCTGAGTCGGGCAACGACGCCGCCGAAGCGCGCGTCATAGGCATCGTTGCGTCCGTTTACGATGTCCCACAAGTCGTTGTCCGCGAGCTCGAGCAGCTCGCCCAGCTCCGCCAGCTCGCCTTCGCTCATCGCGTCCGCATGCCGCTGCACAAACCTCTCCAGCACCAGATCCAGCTCGAGCAGCCCGCGCCGGCACTTCCACTTCAGCCGATCATGTGCCAGCCGATCCATCACACCGCGCGTCGAACCATCAGCTCCTTGATTTTTCCGATGGCCAGCGTCGGGTTGAGGCTCTTCGGGCACACATCGACGCAGTTCATGATGCGTGTGGCAGCGGAACAGACGGTACGGGTCCTCGAGGTCGTCGAGGCGCTCGCTGGTCGCCTGGTCGCGGCTGTCGGCGATGAAACGGTAGGCCTGCAGCAGTCCTGCGGGCCCGACGAACTTGTCCGGGTTCCACCAGAACGAGGGGCAGGCGGTCGAGCAGCAGGCGCACAGGATGCACTCGTACAGGCCGTTCAGCTCCTCGCGCTCCTCGGGCGACTGCAGCCGCTCGCGCTCCGGCGGCGCGTCGTGGTTGATCAGGTAGGGCTTGATCGAGTGGTACTGCTTGAAGAACTGCGTCATGTCGACGATCAGGTCGCGCACCACCGGCAGCCCGGGCAGCGGGCGCAACGTCGACCGGCTCGGGCAGCTCCGCGATCTTGGTGATGCAGGCCAGCCCGTTCTTGCCGTTGATGTTCATCGCATCGGAGCCGCACACGCCCTCGCGGCAGGAGCGGCGGAACGACAGCGAATCGTCCTGCGCCTTGAGGCGCACCAGCGCGTCGAGCAGCATGCGGTCGGCGGGCTCGAGCTGCACCTCGTAGTCCTGCATGCGCGGGCGCGCGTCCTTGTCGGGGTCGTAACGGTAGATCGAGAAGCGCATCAGTAGGTCCGTACCTTGGGTTCGAAGGTTTCGACGGAAAGCGGCTTGAGGTGCACCGGCTTGTACTCGAGCCGGTTGCCGTCCTTGTACCAGAGCGTGTGCTTGATCCAGTTCTTGTCGTCGCGCTCGGGAAAATCGGCCCGCGCCTGCGCGCCGCGGCTCTCCTTGCGCGCCTCGGCCGAAACGACGGTCGCCAACGCCGCATCGACCAGATTGTCGAGCTCGAGCGCCTCGATGCGCGCGGTGTTGAAGACCTTCGACTTGTCCTGGATGGTGACGCGCTCGGCGCGCGCAGCGATTTCGCGTCACCTTCTTCACGCCCTCAACCAGCAGATCGGGGAAGCGGAACACGCCGCAGTGTGCCTGCATGGTCTTGCGCAGATCGTTTCCCACCTCCGCGACGCGCTCGCCCGAGGCCGCGGCGTCGAGGCGAGCCAGGCGCGCGCGCGAAAGCTCGCCTGCGTCCTTGGGAAGGTTTCGGTGCGGCCGCGGCATCGCGCGAAGATCCTTCGCCATCTGCTCGCCGGACGATTTTCCGAACACCAGCAGGTCGAGTAGCGAGTTGCAGCCAAGGCGGTTTGCGCCGTGGACCGACACGCAGGAACATTCGCCGGCAGCGTAGAAGCCCTGCACGATTGCCTCGCGGCTCTCGCCCTCGGGCACGACTACTTGCCCCATGTAGTTGGCCGGAATGCCGCCCATCTGGTAGTGCGCCGTGGGCACCACCGGGATCGGCTCTCGCACCGGATCGGCGTTGGCGAACTTGATCGCGATCTCGCGGATCCCCGGCAGGCGCAGGTTGATCACCTCCGGTCCAAGATGATCGAGCTTGAGCAGCACGTGGTCGGCTTCGGGCCCGCAGCCGCGCCCCTCCTTGATCTCGGTGGTCATGGCGCGCGAGACGACGTCGCGGCTGGCCAGGTCCTTGGCGTTCGGCGCGTAGCGCTCCATGAACCGCTCGCCGTTCCTGTTCAGCAGGTAGCCGCCCTCGCCACGCACGCCCTCGGTGATCAGCACGCCGGCGCCGTATACGCCCGTGGGATGGAACTGGTAGAACTCCATATCCTGGAGCGGGATGCCGGCGCGCGCCGCCATCCCCAGGCCATCGCCGGTATTGATGAACGCGTTGGTCGAACTGAAGAACATTCGCCCCGATCCGCCGGTAGCGAACAGAGTCGCTTTGGCCTGCAGGATCGAGACCTCCCCTGTCTCCATCTCGAGCGCCGTCACGCCAAGGACGGCGCCATCCTGGGGGTCACGTACCAGGTCGAGCGCCATCCACTCGACGAAGAACTGGGTGCTCGCCTTGACGTTCTGCTGGTACAGCGTGTGCAGCATGGCGTGGCCGGTGCGGTCGGCCGCGGCACACGCGCGCATCGCCATTTTCGAGCTGCCGTAGTCCTGCGTGTGGCCCCCGAAAGGGCGCTGGTAGATCTTGCCGTTCTCGAGCCGGTCGAAGGGCATGCCCATGTGCTCGAGCTCGATCACCACCTCGCTCGCGCGCCGGCACATGTACTCGATAGCGTCCTGATCGCCGAGGTAGTCCGACCCCTTCACCGTGTCATACATGTGCCAGTGCCAGTTGTCCTCGGCCGAATTGGCGAGCGGGGCGGCGACGCCGCCCTGCGCGGCGACCGTGTGCGAGCGCGTCGGGAACACCTTCGAGAGCACCGCCACCCTGAGGCCGGCGCGCGCGAGCTCCAGCGCCGCGCGCAGCCCCGAGCCGCCCGCCCCCACCACGATCGCATCGAATTTTCTGACTACGAGAGGCACGCTCATCTCCACAGGATCTGGACGGTCCAGCCGAGGTAGGCGGCGATCACCAGCAGCACCAGAACCTGAGCGCTCAGCCGCACGCCCGTCGGTTTGATGTAGTCCATCAGGATGTCGCGCATCCCGACCCACATGTGCCAGGCCACGCTCACCGCGAACAGCAGCGTCGCCACGCGCATCCAGCCCTGCGCGAAGAAATCGCTCCATACGGCGAAGCGGATCGGCCGGTCGAGCATCAGCACGGCGACGATGATGACGCTGTACGCCGCCATGACGACGGCGGTGATGCGCTGCGCAAGCCAGTCGCGCAGCCCGTAGTGCGCTCCGACGACGATGCGCCTCACCATAGCCGCGCGCCGAAGAACGCGGTGAGCGCCAGGCTCACCGCCAGCACCGCGATGCTGGTCAGCCGCGAGCTCGCTCTGTCGACGCCCTTGTGCAGGTCGAGGAACAGGAAGCGGATGCCGGCGCAGAGATGGTGGCAGTAGGCCCACACGAGCACCAGCAGCGCGAGCTTTACCGGCACTAGCCCCAGATAATGCTGCACGAAGGCGAATTCGCGCTCGGAGGCGAGGCTGCGATCGAGCATGAACAGGAGCCACACCGTCGCCAGGAACAGCAGCGTGCCGCTCGCGCGATGCAGGATCGACACCCAGCCGGCGAGCGGCAGGCGGATCTCGAAAAGTATCGCCGGAAGACTGAGGTATTTCGGACGGGGTTTGCGCGCGGCGGCGTGGGCCATGCCCTTGAATCCTGAATGAGCGTATCGAGCGATTATATCGCCGCGCGTTATCTAGACGTGCGTCAGCCGAGCTCGCTGCGGTAGAAATAGCGATCCGTCTTGTACAGGCCCCGGCGCCACTCCACCGGACGGTCGCCGTAGGTAAACGTGAGCCGCTCGACTTCGAGCAGCGCGTGCCCCGGCTCGACGCCGAGCAGCTTGGCGCTCGGGGCGTCGGCATTGCGCGCCTTGAGCTTCTCCTCGGCGCGCACCATGCGGGTGCCGAATTGCGTTTCAAACAGGTTGTAAAGCGCGCCCTTGTGCTCGGTGATCGCCGCCGCAGTCAATCCCTTGAACAGGCCGCCGGGGAGCCAGACCTCCTCGAGCACCACCGGGTCGCCGTCGAACACCAGCAGGCGCTTGAGCACGACGACGCCGTCGCCCGTTCGCAGCTGCAGCACGCGCGCCAGGTCGGCGCCGGCGCGCGCGCGGCGGAAGTCGAGCAGCCGGCGCTCGGGCGCCGCCGCCTCGCCGGCGTCGGGCGCCAGCCTGAGGAAACGGAAGCGCACCTGGCGCTCGCCGTGCGTCGCGACGAACGTGCCCTTGCCCTGGCGCCGTACCAGAAGATTCTCGGCCGCCAGCTCGTCGATCGCCTTGCGCACCGTGCCTTGGCTGACCTTGAAACGGGCCGCCAGCTCGATCTCGCTGGGGATCGCGTCGCCCGGACGCCATTCGCCGCCGCGCAGCCCGTCGAGCAACAACTCCTTGATTTGCCTGTAAAGAGGGCTAAATTTTGGCGAGCTCATCGGGCCCTATTGGAGCATATTGGCGGGCAAACGTCTATCTTCTGTTTTATGTCTTATAAAAGACATAAGACGCGTTGACTTCACCGGGCGCCGCGCATACCATGGCGACCGGCCGTAGGCCGCTTGCCTACCGTTTCAGACCACCCAGCTTTTTCCGGAGTCGCCATGTCCAAAGCCCCCGTACGCGTCGCCGTCACCGGCGCCGCCGGCCAGATCGGCTACAGCCTGCTGTTTCGCATCGCCACCGGCGAGATGCTCGGCCAAGACCAGCCCGTCATCCTGCAACTGCTGGAGATCCCGGACGAGAAAGCGCAGAAGGCGCTGAAGGGCGTGATGATGGAGCTCGACGACTGCGCCTTTCCGCTGCTGCACGGCATGCTGCCCGCGTCCGACCCGATGGTCGCCTTCAAGGACGCCGACATCGCGCTGCTGGTCGGCGCGCGCCCGCGCGGCCCCGGCATGGAACGCAAGGACCTGCTCGAGGCGAACGGCAAGATCTTCGCGCCGCAGGGCAAGGCGCTCGACGAGGTCGCCAAGCGCGACGTCAAGGTGCTGGTGGTCGGCAACCCGGCCAACACCAACTGCCTGATCGCGATGAAGAACGCGCCTTCGCTGAAGCCCGCGCAGTTCACCGCGATGATGCGCCTCGACCACAACCGCTCGCTCACCCAGGTGGCGCAGAAGATCGGCAAGCCGGTGACCGCGGTGCGCAAGATGGTCGTCTGGGGCAACCATTCGGCGACCCAGTACCCGGACCTGTTCCAGGCCGAGTGCGACGGCAAGAAGGTGTGGCCGCTGATCAACGACCAAGCCTGGCTCGAGAAGACGTTCATCCCGACGGTGCAGAAGCGCGGCGCGGCGATCATCGAGGCGCGCGGCCTGTCCTCGGCGGCGAGCGCCGCCAACGCCGCCATCGACCACGTGCGCGACTGGGTGCTCGGCACGCCCGGCGGGCGACTGGGTATCGATGGGCATCCCGTCCGACGGCAGCTACGGCATCCCGGAGGGCGTGCTCTACGGCATGCCGGTCACCTGCAAAGGCGGCCGGTACGAGCGCGTGCAGGGCATCGAGATCAGCGACTTCAGCAGGAAGCGCATGGACGCCACGCTGAAGGAACTGCACGAGGAGCGCGACGGCATCAAGCATCTGCTCGGCTAGGAGGAACGCCATGCTGCAAGCCTCACCCGGCGCGAAGTTCCGCCAGGCGCTGAAGGAAGAGTCGCCGCTGCAGGTCATCGGCGCCATCTGCGCCTATCACGCGCTGCTTGCCAAGCGCTCCGGCTACCGCGCGATCTATCTCTCGGGCGGCGGGGTCGCTGCCGGCTCGCTCGGCCTGCCGGACCTCGGCATCTCCAACCTCGACGACGTGCTCACCGACGTCCGGCGCATCACCGACGTGTGCGACCTGCCGCTGCTGGTCGACGTCGACACCGGCTTCGGCGCGAGCGCCTTCAACGTCGCGCGCACCGTGCGAGTCGCTGATCAAGTTCGGCGCCGCGGCGATGCACATCGAGGACCAGGTCGGCGCCAAGCGCTGCGGCCATCGTCCCGGCAAGGAGCTGGTGTCTAAGGAAGAGATGGTCGACCGCATCAAGGCCGCGGTCGACGCGCGCAGCGACCGCGACTTCGTCATCATGGCGCGCACCGACGCGCTGGCGGTCGAGGGCCTGGAGCGCGCGCTCGAGCGCGCGCCGCGCCTACGTCGACGCCGGCGCCGACATGATCTTCCCGGAAGCGATGACCGAGCTCGCCATGTACCGCAAGTTCGCCGACGCGGTGAAGGTCCCGGTGCTCGCCAACATCACCGAGTTCGGCAAGACGCCGCTGTTCACGCGTCGAGGAGCTGCGCTCGGCCAAGCGTGGCGCTCGCGCTGTACCCGCTGTCGGCGTTCCGCGCCATGAACAAGGCGGCGCTGAACGTCTACGAGACGCTGCGCCGCGAAGGCACGCAGAAGAACGTCGTCGCGACGATGCAGACGCGCGACGAGCTGTACGACTACCTCGGCTACCACGCCTACGAGGAAGAAACTCGATGAGCTCTTCTCAAGCACGCATCCCGCCGCGCCTAAGCCGAAGAAGTCCGTCGCCCTGTCGGGCGTCACCGCCGGCAACACGGCGCTGTGCACCGTCGGGCGCACCGGCAACGACCTGCACTACCGCGGCTACGACATCCTGGAGTTCGCCGACGAGGCGGAGTTCGAGGAGATCGCCTACCTGCTGGTGCACGGCAAGCTGCCGAACGCGGCCGAGCTGGCCGCCTACAAGCGCAAGCTGCGCGGGCTGCGCGGCATTCCGGCGGCGGTGCAGCGACATCCTCGAAGCAGTGCCGGCGAACACGCACCCGATGGACGTGCATGCGCACCGGCGTGCTCGGCGCTCGGCTCGGTGCTGCCCGAGAACCAGGACCACAAGCTGTCGGAAGCGCGCAACATCGCCGACCGGCTGATGGCGTGCTTCGGCTCGATGCTGCTCTACTGGTACCACTTCGCGCACTCGGGCCGGCGCATCGACGTCGAGACCGACGACGACTCGATCGGCGGGCACTTCCTGCACCTGCTGCACGGCCGCAAGCCGACGCGAGCTGTGGGTGCGCGCGATGCACACCTCGCTCATCCTGTACGCCGAGCACGAGTTCAACGCCTCGACCTTCACCTGCCGCGTCATCGCCGGCACCGGCTCGGACATGTACTCCGCGATCACCGGCGGCATCGGGGCGCTGAAGGGGCCCAAGCACGGCGGCGCCAACGAGTTCGCCTTCGACATCATCGGCCGCTACGACACGCCCGACGAGGCCGAAGCCGACATCGTGCGGCGCGTCGCCGAGAAGCAGGTCATCATCGGCTTCGGCCACCCGGTGTACACCATCGCCGACCCGCGCAACCAGGTGATCAAGGAGGTCGCGCGGCGCCTGTCGAAGGACGCCGGCGACATGAAGCTGTTCGACATCTCCGAGCGCATCGAGGAGGTGATGTGGCGCGAGAAGAAGATGTTCCCCAACCTCGACTGGTACAGCGCCACCAGCTATCACATGATGGGCGTGCCCACCGCGATGTTCACGCCGCTGTTCGTCATCTCGCGCACCAGCGGCTGGTCGGCGCACGTCATCGAGCAGCGCATCGACGGCAAGATCATCCGCCCGAGCGCCAACTACACCGGCCCCGAGAACCAGAAGTGGGTGCCGCTGAAAGGCAGGAAATAGCCATGGCCCAATACGAATCGGACCTTACCAAGTTCATGCGCCAGTTTCTCGAGCAGCATCCCGAGGAGATCGCCTCACAGAAGAAAGGGCGCGCCGTGTGGTGGGACAAGAATGCCGATGAGCGCACGCCCCCTCCCGCCTCGACGCCCTCGCCGAAGGCGGGCGGCGCCGAGTACACCTTCAAGCTAACCTCGGACAACTGAAGAAAATGTCGAGCCACGTTTCCAACGTCCGTCCCAAGCCGGACAAGGTCCTCAGCCGAGATCGCCGACTACGTCACCAAGTACAAGGTGACGAGCAAGGACGCCTACGAGACCGCGCGCTACTGCCTGATGGACACGCTCGGCTGCGGCTTCGAGGCGCTCGAGTACCCGGCCTGCACCAAGCTGCTCGGGCCGGTCGTCCCGGGCACCATCGTGCCGAACGGCGCCAAGGTCCCGGGCACCCAGTTCCAGCTCGACCCGGTGCAGGCGGCATTCAACATCGGCGCCATGATCCGCTGGCTCGACTTCAACGACACCTGGCTGGCCGCCGAGTGGGGCCACCCCTCGGACAACCTCGGCGGCATCCTCGCCGCGGCGGACTGGATGTCGCGCAGCGTCGCAAGAGCCCGCTCCTCATGCGCGACGTGCTCACCGGCATGATCAAGGCGCACGAGATCCAGGGCGTGCTCGCGCTCGAGAACAGCTTCAACCGCGTCGGCCTCGACCACGTGCTCCTGGTGAAGGTCGCGTCCACCGCGGTGGTGGCGCACATGCTCGGCTGCAGCTACGACGAGGTGGTCAATGCCGTCTCGCAGGCCTGGGTCGACGGCCAGTCGCTGCGCACCTACCGCCACGCGCCGAACACCGGCTCGCGCAAGAGCTGGGCCGCGGGCGACGCCACCAGCCGGGCGGTGCGCCTGGCGCTCATCTCCCGCACCGGCGAGATGGGCTATCCCTCGGTGCTCAGCGCCAAGACCTGGGGCTTCTACGACGTGCTCGTTCAAGGGCAAGGAGTTCAAGTTCCAGCGCCCGTTCGGCTCCTACGTGATGGAGAACGTGCTGTTCAAGATCTCCTTCCCGGCCGAGTTCCACTCGCAGACCGCGGTGGAATGCGCGATGGACATCCACGCCGAGATGCAGCGTCTGGGGCGCAAGCCCGAGGACATCAAGAAGATCACCATCCGCACGCACGAGGCGTGCATCCGCATCATCGACAAGAAGGGGCCGCTGAACAATCCTGCCGACCGCGACCACTGCATCCAGTACATGGTCGCGGTGCCGATCATGTTCGGGCGCCTGACCGCGGGAGACTACGAAGACAGCGTCGCCGCCGACCCGCGCATCGACGCGCTGCGCGAGAGGATCGGCTGCGTCGAGGACAAGGGCTTCACGCGCGACTACCACGACCCCGAGAAGCGCTCGATCGCCAACGCCCTGGCGGTCGAGTTCAAGGACGGCAAGAAGCTCGGCGAATTCGTGTGCGAGTACCCGATCGGCCACAAGCGCCGCCGCAAGGAGGGCATGCCGATGCTGGTGGAGAAATTCAAGCTCAACCTCGCGCGCCGCTTCCCGTCCAAGCAGCAGCAGGCGATACTCGACGCCTGCATGAACCCCGGTAGGCTGCACGCCATGCCGGTCAACGAGTTCGTCGACCTATTCGTGATCTAGGGGGACGCCATGCCGAACGAGAACGCACCGAGCGAAGCACGCAAGCGCCTCGAGGGGAGGCTCGCCGAACTGTCGCAGCAGGTGCGCGACTACCCGCAGCCCATCGCGCACTGCGACGAACAGCTTAGCGCGCTGCTCGAAGAGCGTGCGCGCGTCCTGGAGGCGCTGAAGAATGCGCATTGACGCCCGCGTCCTCGCCGCCCTGCTCCTGTGGCTTTTCGTGCCCTTCGCGCAGGCGGCGCCCGCGGCCGAGTACCGCGACCCGATCGATTATTTCTTCCACACGTTCCTCGGCGATCTGAAGGCCGAGGCCGCGGACGCGAAGAAGGCCGGCAAGCAGGCAATCGTGGTGATGTACCACTGGGAGGAGTGTCCCTACTGCATCAGGATGAAGAAGGAGGTGCTGTCGCGCCCCGACGTCCAGGCGTACTACCGCGGGCATTTCACGGTGCTGCCGATCGACACCAAGGGCGACCAGCAGATCACCGGCTTCGACGGCAAGACCATGAGCGAGAAGGAGTTCGCGCGCGCGGCCGGCGTGCGGGCCACGCCGACCTTCATTTTCTACGGGCTCGACGGCAAGCCGCTCGAGACGCGCGTGGGCGGCATCTACGACCCGCAGGAATTCATCCTGCTCGGCGAATACGTCGCCAGCGGCGCCTACCGCACCAAGAGCTTCGCCCAATTCAAGCAAGCGAGGAAAGGATCCTGACCATGCCGCACAACCTGCACGACACCCTGCAGCCGTTGAAGAACGGCAAGTTCTACTCGCTCCAGCAGCTCGGCAAGGCGCTAGGCGTGAAGATGGAAAGGCTGCCGGTCTCGATCCGCATCGTGCTCGAATCGGTGCTGCGCAACTGCGACGGCAAGAAGGTCACCGAGGAGCACGTGCGCCAGCTCGCCAGCTGGCAGCCGAACGCGCCGCGCACCGACGAGATTCCATTCGTGGTGGCGCGCATCGTGCTGCAGGACTTCACCGGCGTGCCGCTGCTGGCCGACCTGGCCGCGATGCGCAACGTGGCGCACAAGATGGGCAAGAACCCGAAGATCATCGAGCCGCTGGTGCCGGTCGACCTGGTGGTCGACCACTCGGTGCAGATCGACCACTACGGCACGCAAGAACGCGCTCGACCTGAACATGAAGCTCGAGTTCAAGCGCAACCAGCGAGCGCTACCAGTTCATGAAGTGGGGCATGCAGGCCTTCGACACCTTCAAGGTCGTGCCGCCCGGCATCGGCATCGTGCACCAGGTGAACCTCGAATACCTGGCGCGCGGCGTGCACAAGTCGAAGGACGGCGTGTACTACCCCGACACCCTGGTCGGCACCGACAGCCACACCACCATGATCAACGGCATCGGCGTGGTCGGCTGGGGCGTCGGCGGCATCGAGGCCGAGGCCGGCATGCTCGGCCAGCCGGTGTACTTCCTCACGCCGGACGTCGTCGGCGTGCACCTCAAGGGCAAGCTGCGCGAAGGCGTGCACCGCCACCGACCTCGTGCTCACCGTCACCGAGATGCTGCGCAAGGCCAAGGTGGTGGGCAAGTTCGTCGAGTTCTTCGGCGAAGGCGCCGCGTCGCTGCCGTGCCCGACCGCGCGACGATCGCCAACATGGCGCCCGAGTACGGCGCGACCATGGGCTTCTTCCCGGTCGACGACAAGACGATCGACTACTTCCGCGGCACCGGGCGCAGCGACGACGAGATCGCGGCGCTTCGCGGCCTACTTCAAGGCGCAGGGCCTGTTCGGCATGCCGAAGAAGGGCGACATCGACTACAGCCAGACGCTCGAGCTCGACCTGGCGAGCGATCATGCCCTCGCTCGCCGGGCCGAAGCGCCCGCAGGACCGCATCGAGCTGGAGCAGCGTGAAGAGCACGTTCACCGAGCCTGTTCTCCAAGCCGGTGGCCGAGAACGGCTTCGCCAAGAAGCCCGAGGACCTCGGCAAGCGCTTCAAGACCTTCGACGGCATCGACATCGGCTCGGGCGACGTGCTGATCGCCGCGATCACCTCGTGCACCAACACCTCCAACCCGGGCGTGCTGCTCGCCGCCGGCCTGCTCGCCAAGAAGGCCGTCGAGCTCGGCCTCACGGTCAAGCCGCACATCAAGACCTCGCTCGCGCCGGGCTCGCGCGTGGTGACCGAGTACCTGACCAAGGCCGGGCCTGCTGCCCTACCTCGAGAAGCTCGGCTTCTACCTCGCCGGCTACGGCTGCACCACCTGCATCGGCAACGCCGGCCCGCTGGCGCAGCCGATCGAGGAAGCCGTCGTCGAAGAACGACCTGGTCTGCGCCGCGGTGCTCTCGGGCAACCGCAATTTCGAGGCGCGCATCCATCCCAACATCCGCGCCAACTTCCTCGCCTGCCCGCCGCTGGTGGTGGCCTACGCGATCGCCGGCACCATGCTGAAGGACTTCCGACCGAGCCGCTCGGCAAGTCGCAAGGACGGCCAGGACGTTTACATCGGCCACATCTGGCCGACGCACGCCGAAGTCGCGGCGCTGATGAAGCTCGCCATGGACGCCGAGACCTTCCGCCGCCTGTACTCGGAGCTGGGCGAAGCGAACCCGCTGTGGAAGAAGATCTCGGCGCCGGGCGGCCAGGTCTACAGCTGGCCGAGATTCGACCTACATCGCCGAGCCGCCGTTCTTCGAGGACTTTGCGATGCGGCCGGAGGCGGTCGCCCCGATCGCCGGCGCCAGGATCCTCGGCGTGTTCGGCGACTCGGTCACCACCGACCACATCTCGCCGGCGGGCTCGATCAAGCCGACCTCGCCCGCGGGCATCTACCTGCAGGAGCACGACGTCTCGGTCGCGGACTTCAATTCCTACGGCGCGCGCCGCGGCAACCACGAGGTGATGATGCGCGGCACTTTCGCCAACGTGCGCATCAAGAACCTGATGCTCCCCGGCACCGAGGGCGGACTGTCCACCTACAAGGGCGAGAAGATGCCGATCTACGACGCCGCCATGCACTACATCGCCGAGGGCACGCCGACGGTGGTATTCGGCGGCGAGGAATACGGCACCGGCTCGTCACGCGACTGGGCCGCCAAGGGCACCCAGCTGCTCGGCGTGAAGGCGGTGATCGCGCGCAGCTTCGAGCGCATCCACCGCTCCAACCTGGTCGGCATGGGCGTGCTGCCGCTGCAGTTCACGGGGTCGGACAGCGCCCTGTCGCTCGGCCTCAAGGGCGACGAGGTCATCGACATCGTCGGCATGGACGACATCCGCCCGCAGCAGGATCTCACGCTGGTGGTCAGGTTCAGCGATGGCCATACGAAGCAGCTCAAGGTGAGGTCGCGCATCGACACGCCGATCGAGGTCGACTACTACAAGCACGGCGGCATCCTGCCCTATGTGCTTAGGGAACTGATGGCCGGCCCGAGCGCCGGGGCGCGCAGCGCCGCCTAGGGCGGCGGGAGGCACTCACCATGGCCGAACAGCAACCCGAGAAGACCCCCACCGAGAAGCTCAGGGACGTCGTATCGCAGCTCAAGGAGATGGAACACTACGCACGCAACAACATGGAGACGCTCTCGGAGATCTGGCTGCTGCTCGAGGAGCAGTTCAAGAAGAACAAGCAGCTGGCCGAGCGAGCGAACGACCTGCTCAAGGCCGAAGGCGCGCTCGAGGACCTGCTGAAGAAGGTGATCCCCGAGTTCGAGAAGGAATGCGCCGGGCCGGAGACCAAGCCGGAGAACAAGGCCCCGAAGAAGCCTTGAGCCGCGCGCTCGCAGGCAATCAAAGAGGAACACATACCGCCACCCGGATCGCGCCGGTGCGCTGGGACAAGCCGCCGCAGCAACCGGGTGCTATGCTGCGGCAGGCAAACCGGGGAGGCGATATGAAAATCCTCAGCTGCTCTTTGGCCGTCGCAGCTGCGCTCTTCGTTTCGGGCGCGTACTCGCAGGCCGACCTGACTTCCCTCACCGCCTCCCAGGCGGCGGCGAAGATTCGTGCGGGCGAGATCACGAGCGAGGCACTGACGCGCGCGTTCATCGAACGCGCCAAGGCGCATCAAGACCTTCACGCCTTCATTACGCTGGACGAGGAAGGCGCGCTGAAGGCGGCCAAGGCGGCCGACGCGGCAGCGAAAAGGAAGAAGTGGAACGGACCGCTGCACGGTGTACCGGTGGTGCTCAAGGACAACATCCACGTTGCCGGTCTGCCGAACAGCGCCGGCACGCCGGCGCTCAGGGACTTCGTGCCGAAGAGCGACGCGCCCGTGGCGCGCAGGCTGGTGCGCGCCGGAGCGATCGTGCTCGGCAAAACCAACATGCACGAGCTTGCTTTCGGCATTACCAGCAACAACGCGGCCTTCGGTGCCGTCGAGAACCCATACGACACCAAGCGCATTGCCGGCGGCTCCTCGGGGGGCAACGGCAGCGCGATTGCGGCGCGCCTGGCGCCCGCGGGACTGGGCACCGACACAGGCGGCTCGGTCCGTATCCCGGCGGCGCTCGACGGCATCATGGCGCTGCGACCCACCGTCGGCCGCTATCCGCAGGCCGGCATCACGCCGATCTCGCACACCCGCGATACTGCGGGCCCGATGGCACGCTCGGTCGAGGACCTCGCGCTGCTCGACGCCGTGGTGACGGGCCACAAGGGCGGGCTGCAGCCTGCGAGGCTGAAGGGACTGCGGCTCGGGGTGCCGCGCGCCATGTACGCCGACATCGATCCCGAGACCGCCCGCGTCATGGACGGGGCGCTCGCCCGTCTAAAGGCCGAAGGCGTCGTGCTGGTCGAAGCGGACGTGCCGAATCTCGTCGATCTGAACAACAAGGTCAGCTTCCCGGTTGCGCTCTATGAGGTGACGCAGGATCTGCCCGCCTACCTCAAGCGCTACCACACCGGAGTCGACTTTGCGACACTGGCGGAAAAGACCGCCAGCCCGGACGTGCACGGCCTGTTCGCCGCGCTGCTGAAGGGCGAGCCGCCGAGCGTGCCGAAAAAGGTCTACCAGGATGCAATCAAGAAATTCCGTCCGCAGCTCAAGGCGGCGTATGCCGGCTACTTCAAGCAGCACAAGGTCGCGGCAATCGTATTCCCGACTACGCCGCTGCCCGCTGCGCCGATCGGCGACGACAAGGACACCGAATTGAACGGCAAGCGCGTGCCCACGTTCCCGACCTTTATCCGCAACACCGATCCCGGCAGCAACGCCGGCATTCCAGGGCTGACGATTCCTGCCGGCCTCACGCATAGCGGATTGCCGGTGGGCATGGAACTGGACGGTCCCGCCAACAGCGACCGCAAGCTGCTCGCGATCGGCCTCGCGCTCGAGAAAACCCTCGCGCCCCTTCCGGCCCCGAACCTCTAGACTCCTCGCCGCTCGCGCGCTCAGTAGCCGCGCAGCCGGCGCAGCGCGCGCCGGTCCTGCTTGGTCGGCCGGCCGTGCAGTTCCTGCGCCGGCTCGCGCACGGCACCGCGTTGCGCGCGCTGCGCCTCGCGGCGCACGCGGCTTTCCTCGTGCTCCTCGTACAGCAGCCGCGCCGCGGCGGCCGGTCCGCGCCGTTCGGACAGTCCGCGCACCGCGATCTCCCAGTCGAAATTCTGGATTCGGATTGCGAGCAGGTCGCCCGTCTTGACCAGCCTCGACGGCTTGACCCGCTCGCCTCCGAGGCGGACGCTTCCCGCCTCGATCGCCTGCTGCGCCAGCGAGCGCGTCCTGAAGAAGCGCGCCGCCCACAGCCACTTGTCGAGGCGCATCAGGCGCCGGCCAAGGCCCCCGTCGGGCACGACACGCCGGTGCCGCCCAGGCCGCAATAGCCGTTCGGATTCTTGCCGAGGTACTGCTGGTGGTAGTCCTCGGCGTAGTAGAACTCGGGCGCGGCGCGGATTTCGGTCGTGATCTTGCCGTAACCCTTCTTGAGGAGTTCTTTCTCGAAAGCCTGCTTCGAGGCCAAGGCTGCCTGCAGCTGCGCGTCGCCGTAGGCGTAGATCGCCGAGCGGTACTGCGTGCCCGCGTCGTTGCCCTGGCGCATGCCCTGCGTCGGGTCGTGCCCTTCCCAGAACACCTTCAGCAGCTGCTCGTAGCCGACGGCCTTCGGGTCGAACACCACCAGCACCACCTCCGCGTGGTTGGTGAAGCCGCTGCACACCTCCTCGTAGGTCGGGTTGGGCGTGTTGCCCCCGGCGTAGCCCACCGCGGTGGAGTACACGCCCGGCGTGTCCCAGAACAGGCGCTCTGCGCCCCAGAAGCAGCCCATGCCGAACACCGCCGTCTGCATGCCCTCGGGGAACGGCGCCTTGAGCGCATGGCCGTTGACGAAATGGCGTTCGGGAACCGGCATCGCAGTCGCGCGGCCCGGAAGCGTGCTGTCCGCTGGCAGCAGCGTCTTCAGCTTCTTCATGAACGAGAACATCGCCGTCCTCCAGAAAAAATAGGGTCAGACCCCATTTAAGTTGCCCACAACGGATGTTTATTGTACGTTCGACCGCGTCCTCAGGATGCAAATTCCCAAATGAAGATCTGCGTTTACGGCGCCGGCGCGGTCGGCGGCATGATCGCCGCGTGGCTGGCGCGCGCCGGGCACGAGGTGTCGCTGGTGGCGCGCGGTGCCGCCCTGGAGGCGATCCGGCGCGATGGCTTGCGCGTGCGGACGCGCGCCAGCGGGGAGATGCAGGTCGCGCGGCTGCGCGCCGAAAGCGATCCGGCGAAGCTCGGCGCGCAGGACTGCGTGCTCGTCGCGGTGAAGGGCCATAGCCTGCCGGAGGTGGCCGCCGGCATCGCGCCGCTGCTCGGCGGCGATACCACCATCGTTACCGCGATGAACGGCGTGCCGTGGTGGTTCTTCGACCGGCTCGAGTTCGGCGGCGGCAAGCTGCGGCTCGCGAGCCTCGATCCCGGCGGCAGGCTGTCGCGCGCCATGCCGACCGCGCGCATCGTCGGCTGCGTCGTGCACCTCGCCGCCTCGACCCCCGAGCCGGGGCTGGTGAGCCACAATATGGGAGCGAAGCTGATCGTCGGCGAGCCCGGCGGCGCGAGCGGCGCGCGCGCCGCGCGCATCGCCGACGCGCTCCAGGGCGCGGGCTTCGAAGTCGTGCGCAGCGCCTTCATCGAGAAGGACTTCTGGGTGAAGCTGCTCGGCAACGTGAGCTTCAATCCGGTATCGGCGCTGACGCTCGCCACCGCCGACCGCCTCATCGAGGACGCATACGTCAAGCACTACATGATCGCGATCATGCGCGAAGTGCTGGAAATCGGGCGCCGGGTGGGCGTCGATGCCGACATCGACCCGGAGGCGCGCATCGACATGGCGCGCGTGCTCGGCCCGTTCAAGACCTCGATGCTGCAGGACATGGAAGCCGGCAAGCCGCTCGAGGTCGACGGCCTGCTCGCCGGCACGCTCGAGATCGCGCGCCACGCCGGCGTCGCGGCGCCCTACACCGAGAGCCTGATGGGGCTGATCCGCGCGCGCGCGGCGTCCACCGGGCAATACTTGAGGAGCGCGGCGTGAAGGCGCTGCTCGCTCTGCTGTGTCTGGCGCTGCCGGCCGCCGCGCTGGCGCAGTATTCCGGGCCGGCGATCGACGCCTGCCGCAGCTATGCCAAGCGCGAGCTCACGCGCGACGGCGCGCGCATCCAGGACGTGGCATTCGACGCCGACCGCGACCTGCTGCTCGAGCGCACTACGCGCAAGCTCGGCAGCCAGACCGTGCAATCGATCCTGTCGGGCAACGGCGCGGTGGTGTACGAGGCCACGCCGAGCGTCGAGCTGTCGTTCGTGTGCCTGCTCGCGAGCGAGACGAAGCCGGTGTTCTTCTACTGGGTGCCGCGCCGCTACCGTTCGGCGCTCGCGCAGTGCACCCGCAGCGAGGCGCTGCGCGCGGGGCCGCGGCCCTGCCTCGAGGGCCTGCTGCAGCTCGAGGAGCGCGACCTTACCCAGCTCTACGCCATGCGCCTGCAGGAGGCACGCGAGCGCGGCGCCGCTGCGGGCCACGAGCAGGCCTACGACGCCTACAGCCGCTCGAACAAGGCCTGGCTCGAGTACCGCAACGCGGAGTGCGCGCGCCGCAGCGTCAACGCGGCCGCGGACCGGGATCCGAACGACGTGCGCCTGGCGTGCCTGATCGAGCTGTCGCGCCTGCGCGCTGCAGAGATGCGCCGCTAGGCGGCGCGCGCTCAGTCGTCCCAGGCCTTCTCGGGCAGCGGCAGGCCGACGAGGTCCGCCGGCGTGAGCCTGCCGTCGGGCTCGATCTGCAGGCTGTCGAGGATCAGCATCAGCTGGCGCGTGTGCTGCGCCGGGTGCCAGACGCTGCGCTCGAGCACGTCGTGCACGCGGTGCCTGCCGAAGTAGGTGTCCATCATGCGCTGGCACGAATGGTCCACGTAGCCGTCCCACCATGCGCGGAAGGCGGCCAGCACGCCCATGCCGTAGCGCGCGATGTCCGCGGTCGAGCGCAGCGCCTCGCCGGGCGGCTGCATGATCAGCTCGTAGGTCAGCTCGCGGTCGTCGCGCATTGCCTCGACGAAAGCCTCCGGAATGCGGAACACGTGGTGCGCGAGCGAGCGGATCGGCCGGTTGCGATCGCGAAACGGCCGCTCCAGCCATTCGGCCGGGATCTGCCGCACGTAGCGCGCCGCGGCATCGAGCACCAGGCCGAGCTTGTCCACCAGCTGCTGCGGCGCAAGCTTGTCGTGCAGGCAGATGTCGAGCTTGAGGAAGCCGACCACGTCGGCAAGCGACTGTGCGAACACGAACTCGCTGCCGCGCGCGACCACCGGCACGCTGCGCGCGCCGAGCTCGCGCAGCGCCTCCATGGCCGCGGGATTGCCGTGCACGTTGATCGACTCGTAATCGACTCCGTGCCGGGTGAGGAACTCTTTGGTTTTCAGGCAGCTGGTGCAGCCCGGCTGCCAGAAGACCCTAACGCGCTCGACCGTATCCATGACCCGTCCTCCCGATACGAATTATGATCCCATATGTCCGAAACGAGCCAGAACCGCGACCCCCATCGCCTGTGCGCGGCGCCGATGGTCGATAGGACTGCTTATACTTATGGAACAGGGCGATGCCGCACCGTATATCAGTCAGGTATCACGCAGGTCGGCAGCCCCTAGAACGCGCCACGATCGCCGCAGCGCGGCGCAGGCCGAGACAGGTATTCAGGCGCGCCCAGGGGGACGGGGCGGGCGGTGCTGCGCTCCGCCTGCGCAGCCGTATCAGCGCGGCGCAACCCGCTCGCGTACGCGTTTCCTGTGCGCGCATACTGATCCGGTGCCGCCGTGGGGGTGGCGGAAGGACCGCAAACGACTAGAAGTGGAAGTTCATTCAGCGCCCCGAGACCAGACCTACAACGTCACGGACCTCGAGCCGGGAGCCCGGTGTTCCAGCCTCCCAACAGCAACTGCCCAACGAGGCTGTATAAAAACCCGTTTTCGGAACGTGCGGCGAGTGTGATCGGCGAGCGGCGCGCGCGCGTTCGAGAATTCGGAGGTCATCGGGGCACTCGGCTCGGCATGCACAGGATATCCCCTGCGGATCTTCTATCGCCCGTATCCATGATGCGCCAGCTTCTCGATGTTGTGAACCAGGCAGTAGAGGTTCCACTGTGCGTTCACCTTCGGCCGCGTTCGCAGCGTGAAGCGGTCGAGGCGCTTGTTGTGCCGCACGTTCGCGAAGACCGGTTCCACCGTCGCGATTCGCCGCCCGTAGAGCCTGCGTCCCCGGTCGCTGTCGATCGCCGTCTTCATCCGCTCGGTGAACTCGAGCGGCGATGACTGGTTCTTCGCGAAGAACGCCACCTGCCGTGTCGGTGTTCTGTCCGGATGGCGCAGGCACCGCTCCCGCAAGTGGCAGGGCACGCAGTCGCGCTTGGCGCCCTGGAACTTGTGGTGCACTCGGCCGTTCGTCGTGCAGTGGCTGCCGGTGGAGTAAAGCTTCTTACCGGCCGGACAGAGGCAGGTGTTGGTCGCCGGATCGTAGTGGAAGTCCGAGGGCTTGAACTTCTCGGTGGATGTCGTTGCGGCGGCCGTCTTGTCCCAGAGCGGGTCGGGCAACGCCTTGTACTTCGCCTGCTCGGCGAAGCGCTTGTCGCGCCGGCGCATGAGACCGTCGGCAATGAGCGCCGGCACCCCGCGCTCGTACAGCCCTTTGAGGTTCGCCTCGCTGTGATAGCCGGCATCCGCCGTGATGAGCGTCTGCTCAGTCCGGAAGTTGGAGGTGCTCTCGACGATCGAAACAAGCACGCTCTGCTCGCTGCCCGAGCCGTGGGTCTGCGCAGCGACGATGATCTGGGCCTTCGCGTCCACGGCGGCAACCGCCGTGTAACCCTGGATCACGCCCTTGGCGGTGGCCATCTTCGCGCTATCGTTGTCCGTGACGTTGCTCTTTCGGATCGCCCCTTTCTCGGAGCGGCGCTCAGCGTGGGTCGCAAGGAACTCGCGGATCCGGCGCGCCTCGGACTGAAGCCGCTCGATGCGCTCGCGCTCCCTGCCCGCGTCTTCGGCGGGCTCCCCGGCTTGGTCCCGCGCCCGGTGCGCCTCGAGCATCTTCGCCACCGCCCTTTCCATCCTCCCCGCCTCACGCGCAAGCTCGGCGTGAGTGCCGCTTCGGCGCTTATCGGCATTGCTCGGGAGCTTCACCCCGTCGATCGCGAACATCTGCCGCCCGATCAGGCCCAGCCGGTCACAGGTCAGTAGCACCTGCGGTGAAGATGGCGCTGGCCTCCTCGCCCAGCTCGCGCACGAACTTCGCGATCGTGGTGAACTGTGGGGCGCTGTCGCCCGAGATCGCCATGAACAGCACGTTCTCGCGGCAAAGCCGCTCGATCAAGCGGCTGGAGACCACGCCGCGGCTGTAGGCAAGCAGCACGATCTTGAGCATCACCGCCGGGTCGTAGGCGGGTGCGCCGGTTGCGTCATTCCTGAAGCGCTTCGCCAGGCGCGACAGGTCGACCTCTGTGTCGATCAGCGCATCGAGCGCGTGCTCGAAGCTGCCGGGAACGAGCTGGGACTCCAGAACGATCGGCAGAAACCGCGGGCTCCGATCAACCAGCTTGTAGCGCGCCATGTTCTTGTTCTCCATTCGAGGCGTTCCCCCCTATTAACGCTCGAACAGCCCATCCGAGGACGTGCCACTAGACTTTTTATACAGCCTCAACGTCAGAGTTCACCGGCCCGCGTGGGCGGGCAAGGCTCGCGGCAGCGGGTCCGGAGGGCTAAGAGACATCGAGTCACCCATCAGGAAATTACTGGTAGTACAACATTACTCTCTCGATCGCCCACTGCGCTATGTGTCCTCGGTACTTGCTTGGTGGGCAATTCTCGATTATCCATTTTTCGCGCAAGCGAACCAACAGCTTCTGCGCACGCCATAGCACCGGTAGCTTGCCAGACAGCCGCATAAGAATCCCCACAACATCCGCACGGGTGGTGTAAAACGAATACGCGACTCTATCAAGGATTAGCGTCGGCGGTACCTTGCCTTCCTTGAGCCACAACGATCGATTCTTGATTATCCAGCCTGAATAATCCTTTGCATTTGATGGCATCAATACTTCTTTACTCTCATAGAATGTATGAGCTGTGGCCCGCTTCGTCATACCAAATCCTTCGCGGGGAACACCTTCTGTCTCAAGAACTCTTCGGCAAATGGGTCTGTTATAAATATTGCGAAGGTCCCAGCGAGCCATGTCTGCCTGCATACTAATTGCCGCAATCGACTTAATACTCCTACAAGACCAGAACGGGACTGGACAGTGCAGGAATCCTTCTCTCAGACGCCATTCCGTCAGTGATAACCCTGTGGCATCTCCCCTTACTATTTCACTTGATAGATACTTTGTATCCCTATCCCATACTTTATCGCCGTGAAATCCCGTTAGTAGTACCTTGCCACGCAATTTGCCAGTGAGTGCCCCAATAAAGGATTCTTCTCCCTCGCCTTCGCCACAGTAGATAAATACTTCAGAATCGGGATGCTTTTTGAAATCATCACGGCGCAAGAGGGTAAGCTGCAAACCGAGGTGCTGAGCCACAACACCTCCCGAGTCAGCGTGTCCTCCTCTGCTGTCTGAAAACGAGACGGCCTCCTTACACCCGGCTTTTTGCGCTAACGCTGCTGCTGTCGCAGAGTCATAGCCGCTCGAGAGAGTTGCAAGGAGAGCAAACGGACGCCTACGCGCCACATTGCAAGCGTTCTCTGCGACGCGCTGCATGCAACCCAGCATGAACTCATAGTACTCGGAAAACGCGTCAAACTTACGGCCTTTCTCAGGCTTCTCTATTGCACAGAGAGATTCGCCATCCCAAAGAATATTGTCGAAATATACAAGACCTACATCGCACTTTGTAGACGGGATATGTTTTTCGTAAGTTCTTATGCCGCGCGTAATCGAATGGAAATCGCGATGGTAGTGAGGGTAAGTCGTACAAGGTTTGGCCTTTATTTGAGAAAGAAGGCAGCACAGTGAATTAGAAATATATGTCTCATCACCTAGCCTGGCGACTACCAGTCTGTCGACTGTGGAACCTGACGAGACAAAAGTGGCCTTGCCATCGCGGAGACGAATGCCAGTGCCGGCCACTACGTCAGTAAGGTCGAAGGATCCGTCCGCATAGGCACCATTCCACACCGCTTCGCAACACCAGTCGTTCCTTGTTTCTACGCCCCCGCCGACGGAGACAAGAATTTCTTTACTTTCTGTCTTGCACGTTGCGAACCATGCGAGTTCGGGCCAATCGTCTTTTCGTATGTATGAGATGAACATCTTGGTTATGTTCGGAAAGAAATCCGTCCACGAGATTATCAGTATAAGGGCGACGTCTCGGCACCGAAGGCCGGCCTTAGAGTAGTCGGCGAAGTAGACAGCAAGCCCGCCGCGCACGGGCTTTTCTGTTTCTAGGAGCGCCCCACGCTGTCCGCGAGCGACAACGCAGACTTCGACTCGCGCACCGGCTCGAGGGACACGTCGAGGTGCCAGAGGTCGCGCGCGATGCGAAGCACTTTCCCGAGATAGGACAGGCTCGCCGCGACGACGACCGGCCCCGCGCCCTCGGGAATACGTTTCGTGTACCAGCGCGAGAGATCCGGCGCCGTGAACTTCGCCGGGAGACCGCCGATCTCCCTCGCAAGCTTGGCGAGCTCGTGCTGCTTCGATCGCCCGTAGGGCTTGAGCGGGTAGATCTCCTCGGTGTGGTGCTTGATCAGGTCGGCGAGCCGCAGGCCCCGAGCGTTCAGCTTGCCGGTCGCCCGGTAGCCGTCGATCTTCGCCTCCTCCTTGGTCGCCCAGGCCTTCGCCGCGCCCTTGGTGTCGAAGGTCTTGCAGTCTTTGAAACCGGACTTCCGGATCAGGGCCCCCCAGCGGCCGTTGACCTTCAGGATGGACGCCATGCCGTTTCACTCCCGTATCATGTCCCGCGTGATTCAGCGCGATTTTGCGGGATCTGGAACGATACGCAAGTGATACGACGAGACTAAAAGCCCTTGCATCAAAGGCTATGTCATTGAATATGCAGGAGCACAGACTATGTGCTGCCCCAATGATGGACTGGACCGACCGGCATTGCCGCTACTTCCTGCGCCAGTGCGCGCCACACGCGCGCCTGTACACCGAGATGATCACCACCGGCGCGCTGCTGCACGGCGACGCGGAGCGCCACCTGGCCTTCGATCCAGCCGAGCACCCGGTGGCGGCGCAGCTCGGCGGCAGCGAGCCCGACGAGCTCGCCGCCTGCGCGCGCCTAGTCGAAGCGCGCGGCTACGACGAGGTGAACCTGAACGTCGGCTGCCCGAGCGAGCGCGTGCAGCGCGGCGCGTTCGGCGCCTGCCTGATGGCCGAGCCGCAGCTGGTCGCCGATTGCGTGCGCGCGATGCGCGCGGCGGTGGCGATACCGGTGACGGTGAAGCATCGGATAGGGATCGACAAGAACGAGGATTATTCCTTCGTGAAGCAGTTCGTCGCGGCCGTTGCCGAGGCCGGGTGCACGACGTTCATCGCGCATGCACGCAACGCGGTGCTAAAGGGGCTATCGCCGAAGGAGAACCGCGAGATTCCGCCACTGCGCTACGCGGTGGTGCAGCGGCTGAAGCGCGACTTCCCGCGCCTCGAGTTCGTGATCAACGGCGGGCTCGCCGAATGGGAGGCGATCGAGGCGCAGCTCGCGCTGGTCGACGGCGTGATGCTCGGGCGCGCCGCCTACCATCAGCCCTGGCTGCTCGCCGAGGCCGACGCGCGCATCTTCGGCGACGGCGTGCTGCCGAAGAGCCGTGCGGAGGTGGCCGCGGCGATGGCCGCCTACGCCGCGCGCCAGGGCGCCGCCGGCGTCGCGCTGCGCCACGTCACGCGCCACATGCTCGGGCTCTACCACCATGCGCCGCGCGCGCGCGTTTGGCGCCGCATGCTCTCGGACCCCGCGCGCCTGGCGCGCAATGACCCGCGTCTGCTCCTCGAGGCGCTCGAAACCGTCGAGGGCCGCCTGGAACAGGTCGCTTGAGGGCGGGTATCATGGCGGCCAGCCAACCGCCGCCCGGGAGATCGCCGTGACCGCCAAGCTCAAGACCGTCAAAACGCCTTCGGTGCGCGACCGCGTCGGCAAGGAGGAGTGGCAGGTGCGCGTCGACCTGGCCGCCGCCTACCAGCTCGCGGCGCAGTTCCGCTGGACCGATCTGATCTATACGCATTTCTCGGCGCGCGTGCCCGGCACCGAGGACATTCTGATCAACGCCTACGGGCTGATGTTCGACGAGATCACCGCCTCCAACCTGGTGAAGATCGACCTCGACGGCAACATCCTCGACGACCCGCTCGACTACGGCATCAACCAAGCGGGCTACGTGATCCACAGCTGCGTGCACAAGGCGCGCCCCGAGATCGCCTGCGTCATCCACACGCATACCTGCGCCGGAGTCGCGGTCTCGGCGATGAAGTGCGGCCTGCTGCCGATCAGCCAGCACGCGATGCGCGTCCAGGCCGAGGTCACCTACCACGACTACGAGGGCATCGCGCTCGAGATGGACGAACAGACGCGCATGGCGCGCGATCTCGGCAAGACTTCGAAGGCGATGATCCTCAGGAACCACGGCCTGCTGGCGCTCGGCGAGAGCGTGCGCGAGGCATTCGAGGTGATGTACTACCTCGACTGCGCCTGCCAGATCCAGATCGACGCCATCGCGGGCGGCATGGAGAACGTGCTGCTGATGCCCGATGGCGCCGCGGCGACCGCCGACCAGCAGTTCCACCGCGATGACCGGCCCTCGAACCACAAGGACTGGCCGGCGCTGCTGCGCATGCTCGATCGCCGGGGCGTCAATTACCGAGACTGATCGCCCTCGGGTTGTAGGTGCGCGGCGGCGGTTGCGGACGCTTCAGCGGCGGCACCGGTGGCGGCACGATCTCGATGTTGATCTCGCCCTGGTTGGTCCAGGAATCGCGCGAGAACGGGTTCATCAGGCGCACCACCGCGTCCTCCTCGATCGCGCGTTGCACGGCGGACTGCAGCTTCTGCGCGTTCTTCACCTGCCACGGCAGCCGGTAGTAGCGCGGCTCGAGCGAGCCGTCCAGGCGTAGCCACAGGTAGATCGCCTTGCCCTCCTCCAGGCTCACGCCGAGCACGGTCGCCTGCTTCGCGCTCGCCTTGAACCATTCGTGGCTGGCGGGTTTCGGCCGCGCGAGGATCTCGTTCAGCCCGAGGTAGGCGAACGGCAGGAAGGCGGCGGTGAGCGCCACCGCGGCAACCCGCATCGGCGTGGCGCGCGGCGCGCGGATGGCGATCGCCGCGAGCAGCCCGGCGAGCACGGTCACGCCGGCGAAGATGAGATACAGCGGCTCGATCATGATCCCGGCACCGTGATCAGGCGCCGCCTGAGGGTGTTGACGCTGCCCGCCACCAGCTCGCCGTCGGCGGTGAGCTGGAAGCGGAACGCCGTCTCCTCCTGGCCTTTGTGGGTGAGCTCGATGGTGGTCTCGAGCATCTGGCGCAGCTCGCCGTACTTCGGCTTGACGCTCACCACCACCCTCGCCGGCACGCGCACGCCCTTGGGCACCGGGCCGTACATGTGGACGTTGACGATGTATTCGCCCGCCGGGATGCCGCGGCTGTAGGAAACCTCGTAATTGCGGCCGGTGGCGTCGCCTTCGAGGCCCAGGTCGTCGCGCAGCAGGTTGAAGTAGTGGCCACCCTGGTTCCAGAAACCCACCGGGACGTCGTCCGGCGCCTTGACCCAGAGGTCGACGTCTACCGGCAGATCGTCCGGCCAGTGCAGCTCGACCACCACGTTGCCGGGCACCTGCGAGTCCTTGGCCTCGTCGTGCTTGCGGCTCAGGTGCGGCAACAGCATGATCACCATGGCGACGAAGCCGATCAGCGCCAGCATCAGCACGTCGCGAAATACGGTGCCCGCGGCCTCCTCGTCGAACTCATCGAGCTCGAGCATGCCGTTCTCCCAGCTCGACGATCGCCGCGTACAGCGCCAGCGAGCCGCCCGCGAGAATGCGCTGACCGACCATCAGCCACAGGTTCAGCACCGAGCCGACGAGCGTCGTGTAGAGCGCGATCGACATGCCGTTGATCAGCCGCGCGACCATCGGTGCGACGTTCTCCACGCTCGGCACCTTCACCGGATCGACCCCGGAGAGCGCGACGACGAAGCCGATCACGGTGCCCACCAGACCGAGCAGCACCAGCATGCCGGCCACGTGGCGCACCGTGGCGAGGCTCTGCGACAGGCGCAGGCGCAGCAGCGATGCCGCGGTCGCGCGGCTATCGCCGGCTGCACCCTCGACCTGCGCCAGGTAGCGGGCCGTGTGCGTGTGTGCGCGCGGCCGTTCGTCGTGCGCATCGTCGAGCTCGCGCCCAACCTGCCACAGGCGCAGGCCGCACAACCCGAGCCCGTAGACGAACACCGCGATGATGATCAGGCACAACCACAGGCTCGCGCCGATAAACGCATCGTCCAGCCAGCCCTGCAGCCACGCGGCCAGCGCGAGGGCCACCGCGACCACGTTGACCAGGGCGAAGCGCAGGATCAGCAGGTGGCGCGGCGGGCGCATGGCCGCCTCCCGGGTGATGGCTCAGAAAATCGTGTAGGCCCCGTCGATGACGAAGCTGTCGCCGGTATGGTAGCCGCTCGCGTCGCTCATGAGGTAAACGGCGATACCGGCGAAATCTTCCTTGCGGCCCCAGCGCCGCACCGGGATGCGCGGCATCACCGCGCCGGCGAACTTCTCGTCGCCCATGGCGCGCGCTGTCATGTCGGTCTCGATCCACCCTGGCAGGATGGCGTTCGCGGTTACCTTGTAGCGCGCCAGCTCCACGGCCAATGCGCGCACGATGGCGATCATCGCGCCCTTGCTCGCCGCGTAGGCCTCGGCGCGCGCCGCACCGTGCACGGCCGCCGTGCTCGCCATACCGATCAGCCGCCCTCCCGCGTCGCCCGCCTTGGCGCGCGCCACCATGTGGCGCGCCGCGGCGCGCAGCGTGTAGAACGCGCCGTCGAGGTTCACCCCCAGCACGCGCTTCCACTCGGCGGTAGCGAGCTCGTGGAACGACCCGTGCTTCTGGCTCACGCCCGCGTTGGCGAAGCAGCCGTCGATGCGCCCCATCGCTTCGAGCGCCGCGGCGAACGCCGCCTCGACCTGCGCCTCGTCGGCGACGTCGCAGCGCTGCGCCAGCACGCGCACCTGGTGCGCCTCGAGGATCTTCTGCGCGGCGGCGTTCTTGTCCGGGTTGCTGCCCCAGATGACGAGGTCGCAGCCCGCCTGCGCCAGGCCCTCGGCCATGCCCAGGCCGATGCCGCCGTTGCCGCCGGTGATCAGCGCCACCTTGCCGCGCAGGTCGGTCACGGTGCGGCCTGCACCTGCGCCTGCTTGCTCCTGCCCGGCAGCTGGAGCACGGTGGCGATGGTGAACATCAGCGCCACGAACACGGTGAAGAACACACCCTGCGCGAGATTGCGGTCGAGCAGCCAGCCGTAGAACACCGGCGTCACCATCGCGCCGAGGTCGAGCCCCGAATAGACGAAGCCGTACACCTTGCCGGTCGAGCCGCGCGGCGTGGCGGCGCGCACCAGCAGGTCGCGCGACGGGTTGGTCATGCCCGAGCAGAAGCCCGCGAGCGCGAGCACCGGCGCGAGCAGCGCCGGCGACAGCGCGCCGAGCGCAAGCGTGAGCATCAGGAGTCCCGCGGCAAGCATACCCGCGGCGGCGACCAGGTCGTGGCGCGCGGTGCGGGTCGCGACATAGCCACCGGCGAGGATCCCCGCAGCGCCGCCGAGCAGGAACGCGGTCAGCGCCGAGGAGGCGAGCGCCACCGGCGCCGCGTACAGCGCGCTGAGGCTCGCGACGCCGAAAGTCTGCACTCCGGTGAGCGCGACCGAAAGCAGAAAGAAGAAGAAAAAGCACATCAGCACCGGCGCCGCGAGGAGTACCCGCACATCCCCGGCCAGCGTCGACGCCGGCGCGCCGGCCGCCGGCCGGCGCGGCTCGACCGCGACCGCGACCGCCTCGCGCTGCGTGAGCAGCACCCCGATCATCACGATGCCGAGCGCGGCCGCGGCGATCAGCGCAGTGTGCCAGCCGTAGGCGCCCGAGATGCCGATGGAGAACAGCGGTGCGAGCGCCCAGCCGAGGTTGCCGCCGATGCCGTGGAAGCTGAACGCGTAGCCGAGCCGCGCGCTGTCGACGCGTGCATTCAGGATCGCGAAGTCGGCCGGGTGAAACACGCTGTTGCCGACGCCGGCGACGAGCGCGGCGAGCAGTAGCATCGGGTAGGCGTGCGCGAACCCCGCGAGCAGCACTCCGCCCGAGCACAGTGCAAGCCCCGCGATCAGCGCCCGGCGCGCGCCGAAGCGGTCGACTGCGAAGCCGGCCAGCGTCTGGCACACGCCCGAGACGACGTAGAACAGCGCCGAGGCCGCGCCGAGCTGGGCGTAGGACACCCCCAGGTCGGCCTTGATCAGCGGGAACAGCACCGGGATCACGAGCTGGTAGAAGTGCGACAGCGAATGCGCGCTCGCGATCAGGCCGATGACCTTGACATCCTCGCGCAACGGGCGGACGGCGGCGTGCATGCGCTAGGATACCGCGAGCCCGGCGATGAAGCGCGTCAGCGCGGCGAGCGTCTTGTCGGGCTGGTCGCGGAACGGGCTGTGGCCGCATTGCTCCAGCTTGACCAGCTCGCAAGGCCCCTTCACTTTGAGCGCGATCGCCTGCAGCTGCGCCATGGTGCCGTAGGGGTCTTCGTAGCCCTGCACCGCCAGCAGCGGGCAGGTGATGCCCGGCAGGTATTCCTCGATGTTCCAGTCGAGGAACGCCGGATCGAGCCAGACGTCGTTCCACAGGTAAAACGACCTGCGCGCGTCGCGGTGGTAGCGCCCGAGCCTGTGCGGCAGGTCGGTGGTCTCGAAGTCGCGCTTCGCCTGCTCAATGCTGCGGATGCAGATCTCCTCGACGAACACGTGCGGCGCCATCAGTGCCAGCGCGCGCACCGGGTTGCCGGCGCCGGTGTAGATGATCGCGATCGACGCGCCGTCGGAGTGGCCGACGAGCACCGGCGCGCGGATTCCCAGCTCGACGAGCACCGCGGGCAGCGCCTCGAGCGCTTCCTCGTGCATGAAGCGCACGCTGCGCCGCGGCTCCTCGAGCACGTCGGAGTGGCCGTAGCCGTAGCGGCTGTAGACCAGCGCCGCGCAGCCCGTGGCACGCGCTACGCGCAGCGGGAAATCGCGCCACTGGCGGATCGAGCCCAGGCCTTCGTGCAGGAACACGAGCGTCGGCTTGCCCGTGTCGGCGGCGTTGATCCAATCGTATTCCAGCCTGTGGCCGGCCGCGGTCAGAAACGGCATGCGCGGCAGAATAACATTCACGCATAATGCGCGCTCGATGCGCGTCGCCGCCTACTTCGTACTGCTCGCCACCCTGCTCTTGTGGTCGGGCAACTGGATCGTGGCGCGCGCGGTGCGCGCCGACGTCGCGCCCGGCGTCGCCACCGCGGGCCGGCTGCTGATCGTGCTTGCGGTGCTGCTGCCCTTCGCGTGGCGTACGCTGCCCGCCAGGCTGCGCGCACTCGCACGGCGCGACTGGCGCGTGCTCGGCGCGCTCGGCTTCTTCGGCGGCGGGCTGCACCTGTCGATGCAGTGGCTCGGGCTGCACTACACCACCGCCACCAGCGGCACGCTCTATCTCTCCACCGCGCCGATCTTCATCATGCTGCTCGCCGCGCCGCTGCTCGGCGAGCCGATCGCGCGGCGGCAGTGGACCGGCGTGCTGGTGTCGTGCTGCGGCGTGACGCTGATCGCCGCGCAGGGCCGCCCCGCCGCCGTGGCCGCGCTGTCGTTCAACGTTGGCGACCTGCTGGCACTCGCTTCGATGGCCATGTGGGCCGCCTACACGGTGTTCCTGCGCCTGCGGCGCGACGCGCTCGGCACCGTCGATTACCTGTGCGTCATCTGCACGCTCGGCCTGCTGTGGATGTCGCCGTGGGTGGCCTGGGAGGTGTGGCGCGGCACGCAGGTGCTGCTCTCGCCGCTCGGCATGCTGGCGGTGGCCTACTCGGCGATCGGCTCGCTGTTGCTCGCCTACGCCGGCTGGGGCTACGTCGTGACGCGCCTCGGCGCGGCGCGCGCCGGCGCCAGCATGCACCTGATGCCCGCGCTCGCGGTGATCCTCGCGGCGATCTTCCTCGGCGAGTACCCGCGCTGGTTCCACTTCGCGGGCATCGCCCTGATCCTCACCGGCGTCGCGCTCGCCTCGATGCGCGCGCGGCGCGCCGCCGCATGAAGCCAGTCGCGTTCGACGCCGGGCTGCGCGCGCGCCTGCTCGAGAACCTCGCCCGGCTGGCGCATGCGCCGCTCGATGTGCGCGGCCTGAAGCGCGCCGCGGTGTGCGTCATCGTCACCGACGACGGCCGCGGCGAGGCGGCGCTGCTGCTTACGCGGCGCGCCGAACACCTCAGCACGCACTCGGGGCAGTTTGCGCTGCCCGGCGGGCGCGTCGACAAGGGCGAGTCGGCGCTCGATGCCGCGCGCCGCGAGGCGCACGAGGAGATCGGACTCGAACTCGCCGCGGAGGCGTTCCTCGGCCGGCTCGACGACTACCCGACGCGCTCGGGGTACCTGATCACGCCGCTCGTGGCCTGGCTGCCGGCCGGCGTCGAGCTGGCTCCCAATCCGGCCGAGGTGGCGAAAATCTACCGCGTGCCGCTCGCCGACCTCGGCCGTGCCGGCTCGCCGCAGTTCGTCGCGATTCCCGAAAGCGACCGGCCGGTGGTGCGCTATCCGCTGCTCGGCACCACGATCCACGCCCCGACCGCCGCGGTGATGTACCAGTTCATGGAGGCCGCGCTGCACGGCCGCGCGACGCGCGTTGCGCATCTCGAGCAGCCGGTCTGGGCGTGGAGATAGCGGATCCCGCGCCGCGGGGGTATAACGCCCATCCTGCCCCGGCCTTTCGGTCCGGGCGGCCAACACAGAGGGGGAACGCTCATGATCGCTTTCAATGTGGTTCGCTTTCGTGTAAAGCCCGGCCAGGAAGACGCCTTCGTCGCCAAGCACCGCGGCATTGGGATGGAGATGGCGGGATTCCGGCGCGGCGCGCTCGTCAAGACCGGCGACCGCACTTACTGCATGGTCGGCGAGTGGAGCTCGATGTCGGACATCGTCAACGCGCGCCCGCAGATGATCGCGGTACTCGACGGCATTCGCGACCTGCTCGAGGACCTGGGGAGCGGGCTCGGCGTCACCGACCCGGTTTCCGGCGAGGCGGTGGTCGAGATTAGTCCGCCCAAGCCCGCGCGTCCAAGGGCCAAGACGAAGGCTAAGAAGGCCGCGGCGCGCCGCCCCGCCAAGAAAGCGCGCAAAGCGAGCCCCAAGAAAAAGAAGAGATAGCGCTTCAGGGACCGTGAAGCGCGTCGGGCGCTGTCGAGTGCTGCTGCGCGCCGAGCGATTGATCGAGTAGGCGGCGGTCGGCGCTCAGAACGCGCGAACGTGGTCGGGGTCGATGCTGCCCGGCGCCTGCCAGGGCACGTCGGTGCGGTCGAGGTCGAGGGTGAGGAAAGCCGCGCCGAACAGCTCGTCGCCGGCGATGCCCCGCGGGACGAGGGCTTGCTGGTCGAGCGCCTGCTCGGCGGCGCCGGCCGCCGGGAGCCGGTCGATCACCTTGGCAAGGCCCACGCAGGCAACCAGGAGGATAGAGACCGCAAGGGCGATTTGCAGGATCAGTTTGGTGGTCATGGCGCGCTCCTTAGGTCGGCTGGGCCTGGTGTACTAGCGGCCGATCCAGGTGTAGTTGGAGGCGAAGATGAAGTCCTCGGGCATGCCGCCCGGGGTCAGGTGCTGGGTTTCGAGTTGGGCGCTGGCTGCGGGCTCTTGGAAGGCCTGGGCGATGCCCATGCAGGCGGGGATCACGCCGCTGCCGGCGAGGAGCACGAGGGCGGTGATGCCGGCTTGGAGGATCATTTTGGTGTTGGTTTTCATGGTGTGCTCCGTGGCTCTTTGGTTGGGACCGGGGTGTTGCGCCGGCCGATGAGTCACAGAGTAGAGATCGGGGGCCGAAAGCTCAGCGGCGCAGGGCGCAGACAAAAAGTGACCTATGCACACTCCGGGGGCCGGAGGTGAATCGGTCACGCATTCGGGGTGTCGGCGGTCACATTCCCCGCCCCCGGGCGGGGCCTAGCGCAAAGCTCAGGCACGGCTCTCCCGGAAGGGCGCGCTCCAGGAGCGTGGTCGAACGCAGGCGGTTTCTGTTTGCCGCGCAGGCGCAGCCAGGCGGAAAGCGCGATCGGGTCGCCTATCCCTCGACCGGCAAGGTCAAGCCCGGCGGTCTCCCAATCGCGCAGCCGACCAAGTTCGCTCTCGGCTGGGAACGAACGGTGCCAGGATCACATTGGGACTATTATCGGTGGATGGGTCAGTGGAATTCCTGAAACGACTTCCGGCTGGGTTGACCAGACCAAGGAGGCGCTCATGAACTACCAAGTCGAGAAACAGGGCCACAACATACGCGTCCAAATCGATGATGTCGCAGGGCAAGAACAGGTTCTGCTCGAAGCGATCCGCCGCTGTCGGCAGGGCGCGTGGGCCTGTCAGTCCGGCGAATGCATGAATATCGGAACGATGGACGAGCGGGTAGCAGGCGGGAGCGTGTTTCTGACGTTGGTCCCCAGGCCCGGCGTGCAAATCGACCTCGCCGGAATCGAAATCTGCCTGCGCTACATGCTCGCGCCCCGCGAGAATCCGACTCACGGCTGAGTGGCAGGCTCGAACGCGCGCAGCCGCTTGATATTCGGAGCGTAGGCTGATGATTGACCCGCGCCTGTTCGCTCGCCTGAAGGCGGCGCTGCCCCCGGAAGCGCTGCTCACGGGTGAACAGCTCGCGGAGCGCACCGAGGACTGGATGCACGTGCAACCGATGCGCTCGACGCTGCTGCTCCGCCCGGCGAGCACGGCCGAGGTGTCCGCCGCGTTGGCACTGTGCCATGCCGCCGGCCAGCAGGTGATTACGCACGGCGGCCTCACCGGCGTGGTACACGGCACCGATACCACGCAGACCGACGTGGTTCTGTCGCTGGAACGCATGCGCAAGATCGAGACGATCGATCCCGTGCAACGCGTGGCGGTGGTCGAGGCCGGCGTTACGCTGCAGCAACTGCAGGACGCGGCCGACGAACAGGGACTGGCGTTCCCGCTGGACCTGGGTGCGCGAGGCAGCGCCACGCTGGGAGGCAACGCGGCGACCAACGCCGGCGGCAACCGCGTACTGCGCTTCGGCATGACTCGAGAAATGGTGCTGGGCTTGGAGGTAGTGCTGGCCGACGGCACGGTGATCCCGGCGATGAACCGGCTGATCAAGAACAACTCCGGCTACGACCTCAAGCAGATTTTCATCGGCTCCGAGGGCACGCTGGGTGTGATCACCCGGCTGGTTCTGCGGCTGCGCGAGAAGCCTGCGCGGCAGGAAGTGGCTTTCGTTGCGGTGCCCGGCTTCGATGCGCTGGCCGCGCTGCTCAAGCACATGGATCGCTCGCTGGGGGGCGGATTGTCGGCCTTCGAGGTGATGTGGCCGGAATTCTACGAGTTGGTCACCACGCCGCCGTCCAAGGGGCGCGCCCCGGTGCCGCACGGATCGCCCTTCTATGTGCTGATCGAGTCGCTCGGGGGCGATTCGACCGCTGATGCCGAGCGGTTCCAGGCAGCTCTCGAGCAGGCGGCGGAAGACGGACTCGTCGCCGACGCCGTGGTTGCGAAGTCGCAGGCCGAGGGCGCCGCGCTCTGGGCACTTCGCGACGACGTCATGCAAACGGCGCGCTGGGGTCTTCCGTTCGCGTTCGACGTGTCGGTGCCTATCGCCGACATGCCGGCCTATGTAGAGCGGGTGAAGGCCGACCTGCGGGCAAGCTGGCCGACCGTGCGCGCCTTCGTGTTCGGGCACATGGGTGACGGCAACCTGCACCTGGTCGTCAGCCCCGATGGCCTGCCGGCAGATGTGCGTCCCGCGGTCGAGCGCATCGTCTACGCACCGCTGCAGCAGGTGGGCGGGGCGATCTCCGCCGAGCACGGCATCGGGCTGGAGAAGAAGGCCTGGTTGTCGATCTCGCGCAGCCCTGCCGAGATCGCCCTGATGCGTACGCTCAAGCGGGCGATGGACCCAAAAGGCATCCTGAACCCCGGGCGCGTGATCGAATGATCGCTCCCGTGGCGCGCTACGGGGACGACACCCGTGCGTCCCGCGCCACCAGCCATTTCTCCACTTCGTGGCGCTGAATCTTGCCCGTGCTGCTGCGCGGCAGGTCGGCTGCGCTCACGAACTCGATCTGCTTGGGCACCTTGTAGTGCGCGAGCCTTTCGCGGCACGCAGCCAATAGCTCCTCTTCGCCGAGAGCCGGGTCCTTGCGCGCCACGAACGCCACCGGCACCTCGCCCCAGCGATCGTCGCGCCGGCGCACCACGACCGCGTCGGAGACCTGCGGGTGCGCGAGCAGGACGCGCTCGATCTCCGCCGGATAGATGTTCTCGCCGCCCGACTTGATCAGGTATTTCACGCGATCGACGAAGTCGAGCGTGCCGTCGGCGTTGCGCACGAACATATCGCCGAGATGGAACCAGCCGCCGCGAAAGTCGCGCGCGTTCACTTCGGGTGCGTTCCAGTAGCCGCTGAACAGCGTCGGGCCGCGTACGAGCAGCTCCCCCGGCACGCCGACCGGCACGTCGCGGTCTTCCGCATCGACCAGGCGCAGCTGGCACCAGGACGACTCGCGCTTGGACAGCGAGGCGGGAACTTCGCCGATCGGAATCGTCCCGGCGCTCGCCGGCGGCAATCCCGTTTCGGTGCTGCCGAAGGTGTTCAGGTACGGCGCCCCGAGCAGCGCGGTGAGCTCCGCGATCTGGTGCCGCGGCACGAGATCGGCCATGGCGCCCACCAGCTTGACCGACCGCACGGCGGGGCGCTTGGCCTTCAATCCGGCGATCAGCCCCTCGATCATCCCCGGCACCGCGACCAGCCACCCGAGCCGCTCGGTCTCCAGCACCGTACAGAGATCGTCCATGGCGAGCCCGTCGCGCACCAGCACCTTGCCTCCGAGCATCAGCGTCGCCAGGCTGAAGTCGGTGCCGGCCATGTGATAAAGCGGCGACCAGGCGAAGAAGGCGTCCTCGGCGGTAATGCCGAATTCGCCGGCGAAGGTCATGGCACGCGCCACCATCGCGCGCTGGCTGACGAGGGCGCCCTTCGGCAGCCCGGTGGTGCCGCTGGTGTACAGGATGACCAGCCCGTCCTCGGGCTCGACAGCCGCGTCCGGGTCGCGCGCCTCGGCAGCGGCGAGCAGAGCCTCGTATTCGGCCTCGATGCGAAGCACCTGGGGCACGCGATGCGCCACGCGCGCGAGCAGCGGCGCATAGCGCTCGGACACCAGCAGCAGCGTCGGCGCGGCCAGCGCGATGCAGTGGGCGAGCTCCTCGGCCGAAAGCCGCCAGTTGAGGCACGCAACGATCGCTCCGAGCTTCGCCGCCGCAAGCTCGAGCTCCAGGTAGGCGGGCTGGTTCTGCGAGAGGATGGCGACACGCTCGCCCCTGGAGATCCCGCGGCGCGTCAGTGCGTTTGCCAGCCGGTTGACCCTGCGATCGAGTTCGGCGAACGTATGCCGCTGGCCGGCGCCGTCGAGGGCGACGGCCAAGGGCCGCACCACGGCCTGCTTGCGCAGGCAATCGCCCACGGTCAGGTGCTGCGCTGAATGTCGTGACGACGCCATTACGCGAGGTGGGAATACGGGTTACGGAAAGACCAGAACAGATCGACGAGCGCGGCCATGCCGGAGTGTAGACCAGTAAGGTTGGGGGTCCAGGGTGGTCGCGGTGACGTGTTACCTTCCGCTTCATTGCCGGAAAGGAGACCAGCCCATGACCACCCCGCTCACCGGTAGCTGCCTGTGCGGCGCCATTCGTTACACCGTCGGCGTCCCGATCACGGAGCTGCGCGCCTGCCACTGCACGCACTGTCAGAAGGCCTCCGGCGCGGGCGGCAGCGTCAACGCGGTGATCCCCAGCGCGGCTTTCCACATCACCCAGGGCACGCCGAAGCGCTATGACGCCAAGGCGGACAGCGGCCGCACGCTCTATCGCTACTTCTGCGGCGATTGCGGCTCGCCGATCTACTCCCAGCGCGCGACCACGCCGGACATCGTGGTGCTGCGGGCCGGTACTCTCGACCAGGCCGGGAACATGAAGATTACCGCCAACATCTGGACGCGCAGCGCCCGCCCCTGGGACTACATCGATCCCGCGAGCAAGCAGTTTCCCGGGCAACCCGACGCACCCGCCGCGCAGAGATAGGGTTCATAGGCAGGACTACATCTGCAGCGCCTGCCAATAACCCGTGAGCTCGAGGTAGCCGCGCCCGACCTCCCTGCCCGCCTGCTTCGCGCGCACCGCGCCTTCCCAGTAGATGGTACCGGTGCTGGCGCGCGAGTCGAGCTCCTGGTCGTCCATCAGCGGCTCGAGCTCCCAGCCCCGGCCGCCTGCGGTAGCCCGCATCGCCACCGGGTACGCGACCGCGGTGCGCGGCGATTCCCACTGGCGCAGCGGCTGGAATGAAATCTCCTGCGGGTTGAAGTTGCTCGTGCCGTTGGCGGTCTGCAGCGTTCCACCGGCCCAAACCACGCCTCCGTTCTTGCCGCGCATGCGGAACGCCATCAGCGCGCCGCCGTCGTCTAGGTTGATGCCGCACCAGTCCCAGCCCTGCGCTTCGGGCGCGAGGTAGGCGCTCGACCACTCGTGGTCGAGCCACGCGCTGCCGCTGACCGCCTCCCTGCCGCGGCCGCGCTCGATCGAGCCGCGCACTTCCAGATGCGGGCGGCTGTAATACCAGCTCGCCTCCTGCGGTCGCGGCCCCTTGCGCGACAGTCCGTCTTCGCCTTCGAGCAGCGGCGCGCCGGGCGCACGCAGCTCGAGGTCGAGCGTGAAATCGCGCCCCGGAATGCGCGTGCGATACGTGTCGCCGTCGAGCTCGAGGCGCCAAGCGTCGATCCATACCCGCGTCGTGTCCTCGGAGGCGCCGGCGAGCCCGAGCGCGGGCCGCGCGACGCGCTGGTCGTCGCGCAGCCGTCCGAGCACCGGATCGGCGAGCGCGGCGTGCGCGAACAGCATTTGGCGCGGCGTGAAGCTGCTCGGGTTGTCGCTGGCGAACGGCAGCCGGCTGCGGAAGAACGTCACCTGGAAGCCGAGCGGCTCGCCCTCCCTGTTCGCGAGCCAGCCGGTTGCGTACCACCACTCGGTGCGGAAGTCCGGGTGCGCGCCGTGGTCGCGCGGGAATCGCATGCGCCGTCCCGGAACCACTTCGGCGAAGGTGACCTGATCGGCGAATGCTTCGCTGGAAAGCAGAAGCAAGGGAAAACCCGCCAAAAAGCTCCTGCGGTTCACCAGTCCTCCCGCACCGCGCGCACCGGGCCGATACCCATCGCCTCGCGCCCGGAGAGCCAGGCGGTGAGCGCCGCGAGCAGCACCAGCGCTGCGGTAAGCGCGGCGAGCATGCCGTACGGCATGTGCGTCTCCATGCCCCAGTTGAACGACTGGCGGTTGACCACGTGGATCAGGATCTGGCTGATCGCGCCGCCGACCGCGAGCCCCGCCAGCGCCCCGAGCACCGCCAGCAGGCCGCCCTCGGTGGCGAGCATGGCGCCGATCTGCGCGCGCGTCATGCCGAGGTGGCGCAGCATGCCGAACTCGCGGCGCCGCGCGAGCACGATGGCGCCGAGGCTGGACGAGAGCCCGAACAGCCCCACCAGCACCGCTACCGCCTCGATGGCGTAGGTCACCGCGAAGCTGCGGTCGAAGATGCGCAGCGAAATGCCACGGATCTCGCCTGGCTGCGCGACGTCGAGCTGCTCGCCTCCGGGCAGCGCGCGCAGCGCGTGCATCGCCTGCGCCGCGCTCGCGCCCGGGGCGAGCCACAGCGCGGCGTCGTTGGTGCGGCGGTCGCCGGTGAGCGCGACGTAATCGCTGCGGTTCATCAGGATGGCGCCGTTCTGGCGCGCGTAGTCGCGCCATACTCCCGCCACCACGAACGCGCGCTGCCTGCCGGCGAGCGGCAGCTCGACCCGTTTGCCCGGCGTGAACGCGTAGATGTCCGCGACTGCCTCGCTTACCCAGATGGGCGGCGGGTCGCCGGGACGCGGCGCGTAGCGCGGCCCGACCAGCGGATAGGTCTTCTCGGCGCCCGCCCTGGGAAAATCGCGCGCCAGCAACGACACCGCGCGGTGCGTCGGGTCGAGGCTGATGCGGCCGGTGCGCATGAACTCGGCGCGCGCGATCTCCGGCAGCGCCAGCACGCGCCGCTCGAACCCCGGCTCGAGGAAGCCGGTGTCGCCGATCTGCGTGGTGCGGAAGTAGAGGTCCGCGGGCAGCACCCTTTGCAGCCAGTCGTCGACCGACTCGCGGAACGACGCCACCATGATCGCCATCGCCACCATGAGCGAGAAGCTGGCGACGATCGCTGCCAGGCTCACCATCGCCTGCCCCGGAGCGCCGCGCAGCTGCTCGAGCGCCAGCGCCGCGGGCACCTGCCGCGGCAGCGGCAGCGCATCGAACGCGAGCTGCGCCAGGCGCGGCATGAGCGCGATCGCGCCGAGCAGCAGGCAGGCGATCGCCAAGTAGCCGTACAGCGGCGTGTCGTCGACCGGCCCGAGCCGCGCCAGGCCCGCTGCGAGCGCGACCAGCGCGATCCCCGGCCAGGCCGAGATCACCGCGGCGAACATGTCCTGCTCGTCACCCGCCTTGAGGGCGCGGGCCGGCGGCCGCGCCGCCGCGTCGAGCGCCGGCAGCGCCGCGCCCGCGAGCGCGATCGCCATACCTGCGACCAGATACGCGAGCAGCATGAACGGCGGCAGGCCGAGCTGCGGCGTGACGCCGCGGAACACGCCTGCGCCGAGGTCGGCGCCGGTGATGCGCACCGCCGCCAGCGCCAGCCCGTAGCCGAGCGCGAGCCCCAGCACGCTGCCGGCGAGCCCGATGGCAGCGGCTTCGAGCAGCACCAGGCGCGCGACCCCGCGCCGCTCGAGCCCCAGCACGCGCAGCAGCGCGTGCTCGCCGCGGCGCCGCGCCACCTCCAGCGCCTGCGCCGAGAACACCAGGAACCCGCCGGTAAACAGCGCCACCAGCGCGAGCACGTTCATGTTGACGCGGTAGGCGCGCGACGGATCGGCGCTCGAGCGCTCCACCGCCTGCACCGTCGACACGAACACGCCCGGCGGCAGCAGCCGCGCGATGTGCTCGCGCATCGCCTCGCGCTCGACGCCGGGCGCGAGGCGCAGGTCGATGCGGTTCAGCTCGCCCAGGCGCTGCAGCCGCCACTGCGCGGTGGCGACGTCGGTGAGCACCGCAATGCCGCGCAGCGCCGCCGCCGGCAGCACGTCGGCGACGCCGAGTTCGACTCTCGACAGCCCGACCACAAGCGCCAGGCGGTCGCCCTTGCCGAGGCCGAGCGATTTCGCCGCCGCCGCGGACAGCACCACCTGGTCCGGCTCGAGCAGCGCGTAGCGCAGCACCGGCGGCGCGTCGCCGAGCAGGCGCGGATGCATCTGCGCCGCACGCAGCACGTCGATGCCGAGCACCCGCACTCTGCGCTCGCTCCCCGCGACGCCCGCCTCGAGGTCGAGCACAGGGCTGGCGAGCGCCACGCCCGGCAGGCGCGCGAGCTTCGCGTAGAGCACCTCGGGAAAGCCGGCGCGCCCGCCGTGTACCTCGAGGTCCGCTTCGCCGGCGATGGTGCGCACCGCCGCCGCGAGCTCGTTGACCGCGGCGCGGTTGACCAGCTGCACGCCGAAGCCGAGCGCGACGCCGAGCGCGATGCCGGCGACCGACAGCAGGGTCCTGCCGCGTTGGTAGGCGAAGCGGGCATTGAGCGTGGCGAGCAGTCGCAGCATAAGGGGGTGGGGCTCACGTTACTATACTTGTCCGATGCTGCACTTTCTCGTGCGTTCGCTGTTGCTGCTCGTCGCCGCGGCGCCCTCCGGTGCGCAGCACGCCGCGCCACACGCCGTCGACGTCCCGCCCTGGTTCAGCGAGAGCTTGCTCGACCTGCGCGAGGACGTGCGCGAGGCGGTGCAGGAAGGCAAGCGGCTGATGGTGTATTTCGGCCAGGACGGTTGTCCCTACTGCAAGGCGCTGATGCAGACCAACTTCAGCCAGCCGGCGATCGTCGCCAAGACGCGCCGCCACTTCCTGCCGCTCGCGCTCAACATCTGGGGCGACCGCGAGGTCATCGGGTTCGACGGCCGTGCGATGCGCGAGAAGGAATTCGCGGAGTTTCTCAAGGTGCAGTTCACCCCGACGCTCGTGTTCTTCGACGAGCGTGGCGCGGTGGTGGCGCGGCTCAACGGCTACTACCCGCCGCACCGCTTCGAGGCCGTACTCGACTGGGTCGCCGGGCGCATGGAGGGCAAGACCTCGCTGCGCGACTACCTGCAGAAGAACGTGCGCGACGCGGCGAGTGAAACGCTGCACGACGAGCCGTTCTTCCTGCGCCCGCCCCACGACCTGCGGCGCAGAAAAGGCTCCAAGCCGCTGGCGGTGCTGTTCGAGACGCCCTACTGCTCGGGCTGCGACGAGATGCACCGCGAAGGCTTCAGGCGCCCCGAAGTAAAGGCACAGCTGGCGAAGTTCGACATGGTTCGTTTTTCGCTTCTGGACAACACGGAAATCGTGACCCCGGAAGGGAAAACCATCCCGATTTCCGAATTCGCCCGAAAGCTGAACGTTACCTACACCCCGAGCATCGTGTTCATCGACGGCTCGGGGCGGGAAGTGTTCAGGATCGAGGCCTACCTGCGCACGTTCCACCTCGCCGGCGCGTTCGAATACGTCTCGTCGGGCGCCTACGCGACGCAGCCGTCGTTCCAGCGCTTCCTGCAGGCCAAGGCCGAGCGCATGCGCGAGCGCGGCGAGCCGGTCGAGTTGTGGAAGTAAATTTGCGTTTCTGCGACACCTAGACGTGCGAGCGCGGCAATAAGTCACGCCGCGCGCAAATCAAAACCTTGCGCGAATTGCGATTGCCCTAGACTGGGTCGCTGCATGCCTCGAACCGGAGGGCGCCATGACCGTACGCATGCTGGTCGCGTTTCTCACGCTCTCGCTGTTGCCGGTCGCCGCACCGGCCGACCCGATCTCGTGGTCCCCGCCGAGCGCCTGGCGCGGCAACGGCGAGCCGGCCTACCTCGGCTACAACGACAGGGAATGGGACAACGACTACGGCGTGGTGCGCGGCCGCTGCGACACCGCCGCGCTCGGCGTGGCGATCGACACCCGCCGGGGGCGCCGCGCCGTGGCGGTCATGGTCGGCCCCAACATCATCGCCGACATGGACGAGCGCGACCGCGCCTGCGTCGGCCAGGCCCTCGAGCTCGCCGGCAAAAAGAAGACCGTGATCTGGACGAACGACGCGACCGGCGTCAGCTACCGACTGACGCCGACGCGCAACTTCCGCAGGGACGGCGTGCCCTGCCGCGAGTTCACCACCCGGGTGTCCGTCAACGGCCGCATCCTGGCGGTGTACGGCGCGGCCTGCCGCAGCGGCGACGGCGAATGGCAGTTCATCGGCTGAGCTAGCGCGGGCGGTCGCCGGCAAGCGTGATGCGGTGCATCACGCGGCGAAAGCCGTGGTAGTCGTTTACCGGGTTGTGCTGGGTGCAGCGGTTGTCCCACAGCGCGAGCGAGCCCACCCGCCAGACGAAGCGGCAGGTGAATTCCGGGCGGACCATGTGGCGGCAGAGAAACTCGAGCAGCGGCGCCGATTCTTCCTCGGTCATGCCGCCGAAGCGCGCGGTGTGCGCGACGTTCACGTACAGCGCCTTGCGGCCGGTCTCCGGGTGCGTCCGCACCACGGCGTGCTCGGCGACGTATTCCTTGCGCGCCTGCGCCCGCCCGTCCGTCTTGAGGCGGTCTTCGCGCGTCTTCGACACGTCGGCCCGCGCCGACGAGTTGATCGCGGTGAGCGGGTCGAGCATCCGGCGCATGCCTTCGGAGAGCGTCTCGTAGGCGAGGTACATGTTGGCGAACAGCGTATCGCCGCCGTAGGGCGGAATCTCGCGCGCGAGCAGCATCGAGGCCATCGGCGGCTCTTCCAGGTACGCGGTGTCGCTGTGCCAGATGCCGCCGAAGTTTACCGTTTCGTGCTCGAGCTTCTTCACCTCGATGATCTCGGGATAGCTCTCGATGCCCTTGACGAACGGATACTCGATCGGCTGGCCGATGCGCCGCGCGAACGCCATGTACTGCGCCGGCGTGAGCGGCTGGTCGCGGAAGAACAGCACCAGGTGCTCGAGCCAGGCGCTGCGGATCGCCGCCGCCTGCACGTCGGTGAGCGGGCGCGCCAGGTCGACGCCGCTCACCTCGGCGCCGAGCGCGCCCGCGAGGCGCGTGAAGCGGATCTTTTCGGTCGGCATGGCGGCATGATCGCCAAAACCGGCCGCCAGGGCAATTCCGGCGACGCGGGCTCAGATCTTCGGAATGCGCAGCGTCTTGCTAATCATCAGGCTGCCCGAGAGCGCGAACACCAGCACCAGCGGATGCAGCGTCCAGGGGCCGAGCGCAACCCTCCCCAGGTACAGCGCCTCGCCGATGCGGCCCTGCCAGGCGGCGAGCGCGAGCAGCGCGACGATCACGACGCTCGTTGGAATCGGCGTGCCCTCGAAATAGGACACCTTGTCGTCCTGACCCGCGAGCTGCTCGGCCGTGACGTTGTAGCGCGCCAGCCGGCTCACGCCGCAGACGACGAAGTAAATCAGCACGGTCCAATCCCAGGCGCCCCGCATCCCGGCGGCGAAGCCGAGCGCCGCCGGCGTCACGCCGAACGAGATCACGTCGGCGAGCGAATCGAGCTCGCGCCCGAGCGGCGAGTGCTGTCGGCGCCAGCGCGCCACGCGGCCGTCGAGCGCGTCGAACACCAACGCCAAGGGCACCAGCGCCGCCGCGCCGTAGAACAGCGCGATGTCGCGACTCTCCATGTACGCCATCATCGCGAGCAGCGCGGCCACGCCACAGCCCGCGTTGGCGAGCGTGAGGAAATCCGCGAGGTGGAAGCCGCGGATCATCGACAGGTGACGCGGCTGCGGTGCGGAAGCGCTCATGACGCGAAGCGATCGAGCACCTGGCCCGGTCCCGCCGCGAGCGGCGCGTACGCCCCGCCGTCGAACACGCGCACGCCGTTGACCCACACGCCTTGCACGCCGCGGGGCCGGCGGATCATGCGCGCGCCGCCGCCCGGCAGGTCGGTGCGCCGCTCGAGCGCCGACACGCCGATGCGCGCCGGATCGAACAGCAGGAGATCGGCGGCCCATCCCTGCGCGATGCGCCCACGCCCCGGGATGCGGTATTTCGCGGCCGGGTCGCTGCTCAGGCGGCGCACGCCCTCCTCGAGCGTGAAGGTGCGCGTCTCGCGCACCCAGTGCGCGAGGAAGTGCAGCCCGAAGCCCGCGTCGCAGAAGTAGATCAGGTGCGCGCCGGCGTCCGAGAGCGCCACCACGCCCGCTGGGTGCCTGAGCAGCGGCGCGACGCCCGCGTCGTCGTTCTGATACAGCTTGGCGATCAGCTGCCGGTCGAGCGGCAGGTCGAAAAAATAGTCGAGCGGATCCCTGCCCGCCTCGCGCGCGAGCCAGTCGAGCGGCACGTCGTCGATCTCGACCTTGGACCAGTCGCCGTAGAACAGGATCCCCGCGCCCGGGTGCGCGAGGTTGTCGCGGAAGCGCGCGCGGAACGCGGGATCGGCGTAGATCGCCGCGCGCTCGGCCGCCGGCGCGCGCTTCACGCGCTCGAACGCGTCGTGCGAGTAGAGCAGATACGGATCGGCGAGCGTGAAATCAAACGACAGCGGCTGGCAGCTGGTGTGGATGTACACCTCGCGACCGCGCGCGAGCGCCTCCGCGCAGCGCTCGTAGTAGGTGATGGCGCGCCCGGGATCGGCGTGGTTGTGCATGGTGAGCACCGTCACGATGAACGCCGGGCGGCCGGTGTCGGCGGCGATTTGCTCCATGTACTCGGGCGTGGCGCGCGGCCCCGTGGCCATGACGAAGATGCCGCGGCGCGCCTCGCCCAGCACGCTGGCGAGCGCCGCAAGCTCGGCATCCGAGGCGATGGTCGAGGGCATCGGCCGTCCGCCCCAGCCGCTGTGGTTGGGCGAGAACGACGAGGCGAAGCCGATCGCGCCCGCGTCGAGCGCCGCGCGCACCTCGGCGCGCATCGCGGCGAGTTCCTGCGGCGTCGGCTCGGCACGGCTCGAGGCCTCCTCGCCCATTACCGCGGTCCGGATGGTCGAGTGCTGCGCCAGCACCGCGACGTTGGCATACGGGCGCGCGCGCCGCAACTGCTCCAGGTACCCGGCGAAGGATTCGAATTCCCAGCGCGTGCCGGCGCCGAGCGCCGCGAGGTCCATGCCCTCGACCACCGACAGGTTCTTCACCATGGTGTCTCGCATCGGCGCGGGGCACGGCGCGATGCCGAAGCCGCAGTTGCCGAGCACCGCGGTGGTGACCCCGAGCGAGGGCGATGGCGACAGCGTCGGGTCCCAGGTGGCCTGCGCGTCGTAGTGCGTGTGCACGTCGACGATGCCGGGCATCAGCGCCAGGCCGCCGGCGTCGACGACGCGAGCCGCGCCCCGCGCGTCGCCGCCCACCGCGGCGATGCGCCCGTCCGCCACCGCGACGTCGGCGCGCAACGCAGGACCGCCGCTGCCGTCGTAGACGGTCGCGCCCCGGATCAGCAGATCATGCATCCTGGAATAAGCTCGAGGCGTGCGGTGTTTTCGCTCGGATGTCCAACATTACGCCTGTCGTCATCGATCTCCAACCGCAGAGGATAACGGAATGAACCGCAACCAAATCAAAGGCCTGGCCTTTCTCGTGCTGATCCTCGCCGCTGGCACTGCGACGCTCGCCCTGGCACAGATGAAGCCCGAGGACGCGATCCGCGCGCGCCAGTCGATCATGCGGGTCATCGCCCTGAACTTCGGCCCGGTGGCTGGCATGGCGCAGGGCAAGATTCCGTTCAACAAGGATGTATTCACCGCCAACGCGCTGCGCCTCGAGTCGGTCTGGGAGATGAATCCGGCCCGCTACTTCCTGCCCGGCACCGACAAGCCGGTGCCAGGATCGATGATCGCAGGCTTCACCCATGCCAAGCCAGAGATCTGGTCCGACGCGGACAAGTTCAAGCAGACCAAGGAAAAAGCCGACCAGGCGATCGCCAAGCTCGCGCAGGCGGCGCGCTCGGGCGACGAAGGCGCGATGAAGGCCGCGGCCGGCGACGTCGGCAAGGCCTGCAAGGCATGCCACGACGACTTCCGCAGCAAGTAGCCGTCTACCAGCTCAGGATCGCGTACACGGCCGCGGCGGCGACGGCCGCCGCGGCCGCCGCGCGGACGAGCCCCGGAAAGCGCGCCGGCCGCAGCGCGCGCGCCGGCACCACCTTCGAGCCGGTGATCATCGGCCGCAGCAGGTTCTCGCGCTTGTAGAAATAGTAGTAAAGCACCGCCGCCACGTGCATGCCGACGAGCACGAGCAGCAGCACCGCGTTCGCCTGATGCCAGGTGGAGAGCGTATCGGAGAGCGCCTTGCTCACCTTCGGGTAGAGCGGACCCTCGGTGGCGATGTCGTCGTTCGCGAACAGCCCGGTGCCCGCCTGCAGCGCGAGCGACGCGAGCAGCGCGACCACCATCCAGCCGCCGAGCGGATTGTGGCCAATCGCGTAGGACGGCGTGCGCGACAGCAGCCCGCGTGCGTAGTCGCGCACCGCGCGCGGGCCGCGCACGAAATGCGCGAAGCGCGCGTACGTGCTGCCAGCGAAGCCCCACAGCAGCCGGAAGATCAGCAGCGCGAGGATCGCGCAGCCCGACCACACGTGCCAGCGCAGCGCATTGCCGGCGAGGTAGCCCGTGGTCACCGACAGCGCGACCAGCGCCACCAGCAGCCAATGGAACAGCCGCACCGGCGCGTCCCACACCTTCACCATCATGCTCGATTCGTTCATGCAGCGACGCTATCGGGCGCACGAGCGCTTGTCAAAGCGGCTGTAGACCTTGGAGACATTGCGCCGGAAGATCTTGTCGCGGTCCTCCGCGCTCAGCCAGTCGATCGCGTCGAGGTAGCGCTTGGTGTCGTCGTAATGATGCCCGGTCTCGGGGTCGATGCCGCGCACCGCGCCCACCATCTCCGAGGCGAACAGGATGTTGTCCGCCGGGATCACCTTGACCAGCAGCTCGATCCCGGGCCGGTGGTAGACGCAAGTGTCGAAGAACACGTTGTCGAGCAGCAGCTCTTTCAGCGGCGGGCGGCCCATGTCCTGCGCGATGCCGCGGTAGCGCCCCCAGTGGTAGGGCACCGCGCCGCCGCCGTGCGGGATGATGAACTTGAGCGTCGGAAAGTCCCGGAACAGGTCCGAGGTGAGGAGCTGCATGAACGCCGTGGTGTCGGCGTTGATGTAATGCGCGCCGGTGGCATGGAAGTTGGGGTTGCACGAGCCGCTAACGTGGATCATCGCCGGCACGTCGAGCTCGACCATCTTCTCGTACAGCGGGTACCACCACCGGTCGGTGAGCGGCGGATCGGTCCAGTAGCCGCCCGAGGGGTCGGGATTCAGGTTGCAGCCGATGAAGCCGAACTGTGTCACGCAGCGCTCGAGCTCGGCGATGCAATTGTCCGGCCGCACCCCCGGAACCTGCGGCAGCTGGCACACGCCGACGAAGTTCTGCCGGGTAGAGCGTGCACACGCGATGGATCAGCTCGTTGCAGTGCTCCGACCAGTACCTGTTGGTGTCCGCGTCGCCGAGGTGGTGGCCCATGGCGCTCGCGCGCGGCGAGAAAATCGTCAGGTCGGTGCCGCGCTCGCGCTGCATCCTGAGCTGCGCCGCTTCGAGGCTCTCGCGGATCTGGTCGTCGCTGATCGCGGGCGCGCCCTTCGCCGGCGTCTGCTTGCCGGCGTCGAGCTCGGCGAGCTGGCGCTTGCGGTAGTCCTCGAGCGCCCTGGGCGCGGTGGTGTAGTGGCCGTGGCAATCGATGATCATGCTGCGTTCCTCTGCCCTCTTGTCGTCACGCGCCGAGCGCGCGCGTCACGTCGTCGAACAATTCGTCCACCTCATAGCGGCGCGCGATGAGCCCTTGCCGCTGTGTGCGCTCGATCGCCAGCTCGAGGTTGTGGCGGTCGGCCTCGAAGCCGAACGGGTTGAGCTCCGGATTGCCCGCCGCGCGCCGGCTCTCGGCCAAGAGGCGATAAACCTCGCGCACCGCCTCCGGCTCGGAGCGCGACAACGATTCCTTCACCACCACCATGTGGTTGATCTGGATGCCGCCGTGGCGCACCCGCCAGGCGCGCGCCGCGGCCGCGGGGTCTGGAATCAGCGGCGCGAGCCGCGGGTCGGACAGCGCACGCTCGGCGACGATCGCCGCGTCGAGCTCTCCCGCGAGCAGCATCACGACCATGTCCTTGCCAGCGGGGGCGCGCTCCACGTTCGGCGGATCGCGGAAACCCGCGACGTGCGTCTCCTCGAAGGTCACCCACTTCACGCGCCCCGCATCGACGCCGTGATCCTCGGCGAGGATGCTGCGGATCCACATTCCAGTGGTCACCGACCAGGAGCGCACCCCGACCCGGCGGCCTTCCAGGTCGCCGGGCGCGAGCGCGCCGCGCGCCGCGTCGCACACGATGAGCGGGTGCTGGAAGCGCGCCAGCACCACCGCGGGCAGCAGCACCAGGGGCGCACCGCGCTCCTTCGCCATCAGGTAGGTGACGATCGCCAGCTCGGCGACGTCGAACGCCGCGTCGCGCACCACGCGCTTGAACGCCGCGCTCGGCGTGGCGACCGGGGCGAACTCGAGCGCCACGCGCGGCGAGGGCAGTTCGCCCTGCTTGAGCGCGCGCGTCACCGGGTAGTCGCCGAGCAGGGTGTTCAGCTTCACTTCTGCGCCGCGCGGATCGCTGCCACCAGCGCCGCGCGGTCCTCGGTCTTCGCGGCGAGGCGCCGCCCGACCTCAAGATCGGCGAGCCATTGCTGGCGCGCCGCGGTGGCGCTCGCCATGAGCGGCTCGATGCCGGCCTCGCGCACCGTCGCCGCCACCTCGCGCATCTCCTCGGCGCGCCGCCGCCCGTGGCTCACGACGCGCTCGATGAAGTAGCCCGACAGGCGCTGCCAGTCGAGCCCGGGAAAGGTCTCCGCGAGCGAGGCCAGCACGCGATCCTCGACGCCGTACTCGCTCGAGGCGAGCATGCATTCGAGCATCAGAGCTTCCAGCCCCTTCACCATGATCGAGCGGAACATCTTGATCGCCGAGGGCTGCCCGACTTCCTCGGAGACGTACTCGGCGTTCATGCCGAGCGCCCGCGCGCGCGGCAGCAACTCCTTGGCGCCCGGCCCGCCGATCAGCAGCGGCACCTTGTGGCCGTACGGCGCCACCGGCCCCATCACCGCGACGTCGACGTAGCGCGCGCCGGTCGGCGCCACCGCCGCGGCGGTTGCGAGCTTGCGCCGCGACGACACCGAGTTGATGTCGAGAAACAGCTGCCCCGCGCCGAGGCCCGGCAGGCACGAGCGCGCCGCCTCCAGGCTCGAACCCGCGGTCACCGCGAGAAACACGATGTCCGCACCGCGCACCGCGTCGGCGTGGCCGCGCGCCACCGCGACGCCGAGCGCCTCGGCGGCGCGCTTCAACCTGCCCTGATCGGCCGGGGCGTCGAACAGGATGTCGTAGGCGCGAACGCCGCTCTCGCCCTGTTCGATCAGGCCGCGGCCGATCGTCTGCCCCGCCTCGCCGAAGCCGATGAATGCGATCTTTTCCGTCACGCTTTCTCCTTTGCCGCCGGCTCGCGCAGAGACTGGTCGTGGAGCACCGGGTGCTGGCCCGGCACCGGTCGGTCGATCGCCTCCTCGAGCGAGTGCGCCCAGTGCCACTGTTCCTTCGGCCGCACCGCGCCGTCGCTGCCGACCTGGTCGAGCCCCCAGTAGATCTCGAGCCAGTGGCCGTCGGGGTCCTTGAACTCGACCGCGATCTGCACGCCGGCGCGCCTGCGCCCCTGGAAGGTGATCGGCACGTTGCGCTCGCGCAGGTGCTTGCGTGCTCGGAACACCTCGTCGACGGTGGCCACCTCGAACGCGAAGTGGTGCAACTCGCGGCCGGTGGACGGCGCCTCGAGCCCGCCGACCAGCGCCACCCCGTGGTGATCGGCATTGCAGCGCATGAACACCATGCCGCCCGGCATCATGTCCTCCGGGTACACATCCGACACCCTGAAACCGAGCACCTGGGTGTAGAACTCGACCGAGCGCGCCAGATCCGATACGCGCAGCACCACGTGGCCGATCTTGCGAATGCTAAACGGCAGGTCGGGCGGCGTGACCGTGTTCCGCAACCGTTCTGTTTCCGTCGTCATGCTCCGTTCCCTTACGCCGTCAAGCGCGATGTAACACTGTTGTAATACGGTCCGGCGCCCGCGCGCGCGGCCACTTTCCGTTTTCTTTCCAAAGCTTGAGCCGCAAAGCTCGCGTTGCACGCGCGCTGAGCGCACTTTCGCATATCGACCTCGCTTGCGTGCGGCCGCCCCGTAAAATCTGCTGTCCTGAAAGTCCGATCATGAACCCGATCACCCCGCAACGCGAAGAGGCGGAGCCGAACTGGGCCGATCTCATCGACGAGCTGCGCGCGCAGGCCTGGGAGCGTGCCTATGCCAGCGACCCCCGGATCGCGTCAGTCACTCGTCGGCGAGATGCGGAAGTCGAGCACCGCCGGGATTCGCAGCAGCAGCTCTGACAGCCGGCCCAGGTTTTCGGGCTTGTAGGTGCGCATCATCATCCGGTACTCGTAGTGCCGGCCGTCCTCCGTCAGCCTGTAATGCAGGTTGGCAATGGTGAATCCCGCCTCGTCGACCAGCTTGCGCAGTTCCTGCTCCGGCATCGCCGCGTCGCGCGCGAAGCGCACCATGAAATACGCGTAGGACTGCGCCGGCATGCGGATCTCGAGCCAGCGGAACACTGCCAGCGTGCCGAGCGTCAGCGCCGCAGCCAGCGCCGCCGGGAAGTAAAAGCCGATTCCCACCAGGATGCCGATCGCGGCGGTGATCCAGATCGACGCTGCGGTGGTCAGGCCGCGCACCGACAGGCCTTCCTTCATGATCGCGCCCGCACCGAGGAAACCGATGCCAGTCATGATGCCCTGCGCCATGCGCGTCGGGTCGATGGTCACGCGGCTCCCGCCCTGCGACACGAACCATTGCGACTCGTACACGGGCACCAGCATCAGCAGCGCCGAGGCGAGGCACACCAGCGTGTGGGTGCGGAAGCCCGCCGGCCGGCCGTGGTAGCTGCGCTCGAGCCCGACCAGCCCGCCGAACACGAGTGCAGACAGCAGGCGCACCGAGATCTCCACGTAGTCGTTCATCCGGAGGCTCCTCAGCGCGTGGCGCGCGCCTCGATCAGCTCGCGCAGCGCCGCGGGCAGCAAGGCGCGCAGCCGCGCCGACCACTCTCGCTCGCGGCGCTGCCATACGACGCCCAGCCAGATGATCGCCAGGCCGATGAGCGTCAGCGCGAATGGAAACACCAGGCTGTCGCGGAACACGCGCCACGACAGGTGGCCGAGGTAGCCCGCGATCCCGAGCCCGCCGAACACCGCGAACACGCGCCGTCCCAGCACCGCGCCAAGCAGGATCATCAGCAGGTTGATGCCGCAGTAGGCGAGCTTGCCGAGCTCGCTGCCCGAGTTGATGAGCGACAGCCCGCCCCAGAAGGTGAGCACGCCGAACAGGTACAGCCAGAATGCGTAGTCGCGCGAGAAGCGCGAGCGGACGTCGACCCAGAACGCGAGCAGCACCGTCGTGAGGCCGAAGTACAGCGAGACGAACTTGCGGATCTCGAAGTCGTAGATGTCGGCGCCGAACAGGAACGGCACCAGGTCCATGCTCATGTACCACAGCGTCACGGCGATTGGCATCAGCATGAACGGGAAGCGGTAGCGCCACAGCAGCGCCGCGCCGATGGCGAGCGTGCCGAGCTCCATCATCAGCCAGCGCCCGTCGATGAACACGTGGTAGTCGCGGTAGGCCTTGGCGCTGTCCCAGTAGCCGAGCGCCGCCTGCGCCGAGAAGATGGCCAGCGGCACCATCACCACCGCGAGCGTCGCCATGATGCCGGCGGGAATCGACAGATGCTTGCGCTCGAGGAACCAGTGCGTGAGCGCGAGAAACAGCACCAGGTAGCAGAGCGCGGTGGCGAAGCCGCCCCAGCCGCCGAGCGAGCTCCAGCCGAGCGTCATGAACAGCGACATCGCGCCGATGGCGATCATGCCGCCGAGGTAGTACAGCACGTGCACCAGGCTGAAGCGCGGCTGCTCGTGGTCCTGGGCGAAGAACTCCAGCAGCCGCGCCGCCTGGCCGGCGTCGATGATCCCCGCCTGCACTGCCTGCGCCAGGCGCCTGCGGTCGTTCGCGTCCATGCGGCGATCATACCGTCCGGCGCCGCCGGCGGCAGTTCGCCCCCCGAATCCGGCAGCTCGTCGCAATCCGCTGGCTGGGCCGTCGCCCGCCGCGGAGACTGGCGTCCGTGAACTCCGCCTTCACTCCCGCCATCGTCGTCCACCTCGCCGCGGCGCTCGCCGCCCTGGTCCTCGGTGCGTTCGTGTTCTTCGGCCGCACGGGCAACGCCCGCCACCGGCTGCTCGGCCGCGCCTGGGTCGCCCTCATGCTGGTCACCGCGGCGAGCACCTGGTGGATCCGCACCAGCGGGACCTTCTCCGTGATCCATTTGCTGTCGGTAGGCACGGTCGCCGTCCTGGCCGTCGCGATCTGGTACGCCGCGACCGGACGCATCGGGCGCCACCGCAAGGCCATGACGGCGCTCTACGCCGGCGCCCTGGTGATCGCCGGCCTGTTCACCCTCCTGCCGCAGCGCCTCCTCGGCCACATGCTGTGGAGTGCGCTGGGCATCCTTTGATTACAGTCGGGAGAAAACAATGCCAAGCCTCGATCGCCTCGCCCGGCGCCGCGCCGGCGCCAAAATGGGCTTCTACATCCACGCCGCCGTGTATGTATCCGTGAACCTGCTGCTGATCGCGGTGCAAAGCGCGGCCACGCCGCAGTTCCACTGGGCGCTGTTTCCCGCTGCCGGCTGGGGACTGGGGCTGGCGATGCACGGGATTGCGGTATTCTTCGCCTCGCCCGGCTCGACCCTGCGCGAACGCATGGTCGCAGCCGAGCGCCGCCGCCTCGAGGCGCGCGATCACCGCCCACAGGACTGACTCCGCCATGCCCGCCGCTTTCACCGGACTGCCGCGCGCGCTGGTCTACGTGCTGGTGTTCAACGCCGTGGTCGCGGTGCTGCTGACCGCGGCGGGCTTCGGCAGCGGCTTCCGCGACAACCTGGTGTACAGCCAGTGCATCGGCTTTTCGATGCTGCTCGTGATTCACACCGCCTGGCACCCGCTGTGGCCCGAGCGGCGGCCGCCAGCGCTCGGCATCCTGCTGCTGCTGGCGATCGCCGTGCCGGTCGCCTGGCTCGCCGGCAGCGCGCTCGCCGCCGCGCTGCTCGGTCAGCGCTGGCTGGTCGCGATGTCGCAAGGCGGTCTCGCGGTGCTGATGATCACCGCCGCGGCCGGCATCGTCGGCACCTTCTTTTTCTGGACACGCGGGCGGCTGGCGCAGGCCGGGGCGCAGACCGCGCAGGCCGAGCTGCGCATGCTGCAGGCGCAGATCGAGCCGCACTTCCTGTTCAACACGCTCGCCAACCTCGACGCGCTGATCGCCGGCGATCCGCCGCGCGCGCGCGTCATGCTCGGCCGTCTGAACGACTACCTGCGCGCCTCGCTCGCCGCGGCGCGGCGCGAGCGGCATACGCTGCGCGAGGAGTTCGTGCTGCTCTCGGGCTACCTCGGGCTGCTCGCGATCCGCATGGGGCCGCGCCTCGTCTTCACGCTCGACCTGCCCGAGGCGCTCGCCGGCACGCAATTGCCGCCGATGATCCTGCAGCCGCTGGTGGAGAACGCGATCAAGCACGGCCTTGAGCCGAAAGTCGACGGCGGCCGGGTGGCGGTGTGCGCCGCACTGGACGGCAGGAAGCTCGTGCTGACGGTGGAGGACGACGGCCTCGGGTTGGGCGCGTCGCGCTCGCCGGGCGGCGGCGTCGGCCTGGCACAGGTGCGCGAGCGCCTCGCGGCGCTGTACGGCGGCGCGGCCGCGCTCGAGCTGCGCGACAACGCCTCGGGTGGCGTCACGGCCACCCTCACGCTCCCGGAGGCCGCGCATGCCCGCTGAGGTCCTGCGCCACACGCCCGCCTCGGTGTTCGGGCTGTTCGCGCTGCTGCCGCTCGCCATGCTGGGCCTGTCGCTCTACGGCTTGGCGTCGGCCTTCGCCCCGGCGCCGCTGACGCTGACGCTGATGATGGCGATCTTCTTCACCAAGTACGCGGTCGCCGTGGCGCGCGCGCCGCACATCCTGAGGGCCGCTCGCGCATGAGCCCGCGGGCGCTGATCGCCGAGGACGAGCCTCTGCTCGCCGCGCAGCTCAGGGCCATGCTCGCCGAAGCCTGGCCCGAGCTCGAAATCGTCCACGTCGCCGGGAACGGCGCCGATGCGCTCGACCAGCTGCTCGAGCTCAAGCCCGACGCCGCGTTCCTCGACATTCGCATGCCGGGGCTAAGCGGGCTCGAGGTCGCCGAGGAGCTCGCCGACCGGCTCGAGCCGGGCGCGCGGCCGCCCGCGATCGTATTCGTCACTGCCTACGACGAGTTCGCGCTCAAGGCTTTCGAGCTCGCCGCGGTCGACTACCTGCTCAAGCCCGTGTCCGCCGAGCGCCTGGCACGCGGCGTCGCGCGCCTGAAGAGCGCCCTGGCCGAGCCCCCGGGGCTCGAGGCGCTGCTCGCGCAATTGCGCGCACTGACGGCGGCGCCCGCGAGCGCCGCGCCGCTGCGCCACGTCCAGGCAGGGGTCGGCAACACGGTCAAGATGATCCCCCTCGAGGAAGTCTGCTACTTCCGCGCGGGCGACAAGTACACCGCGGTGGCGACGCGCGACGGCGGCGAGGCGCTGATCCGCACGCCGCTCAGGGAGCTGCTTGCCCGCCTGCCCGCCGAGCGCTTCCGCCAGGTGCACCGCGGCAGCATCGTCAACCTGGACGAGGTCGCCGAAGCGCTGCGCGATGACGCGGGCCGCGTGAGCTTGCGTCTGAAGCACCGCAAGGAGACACTGCCGGTCAGCCGGCTGTACGCGGAGCTGTTCCGCCAGATGTAGAATGCGCCTCCGAATCCTGATCCCGCTCGCCTGCCTCGCGCTCGCGGCCTGCGCCACCATCGCCCCGCCGTCGCCGGCGCCGGTCACGGGCGCGCGTACCGCACAAAGAGAATTCGCCGCGCCCATGTCGCGCGTCCGGGTCGCCGCGGTGAGCGCGCTCGGCAGCCGCTCGATGCGCATCGTCGCGCTCGGCGCGATCCCCGACGGCGAGACGATCCGCGCGCGGGGCCAGGGCGGCGCGGCCGAACTGCAACTGGTGCGCAGCGGCCCGCGCGGCACGCGCATGACCGCCACGGTGGACGGCGAAGGCGCGTCCGCAGCCGCCCTGCTCGAGGACGTCGCGCGCTTCCTAGAATCGGCCGCGCGTTAGGGCGCGGGCCCGTCGTCGACCTTGTTCCAGTCGATGCGCGGGTCGGGCGTCTTCGCCAGCGCCTCGCGCACCCACGCCGCGTGCGCCTGCTCTTCCTGCGCCATCTCGCTCGCCAGGTCGCGCAGCCGCGGGTCGGTCGCGCTGTCGAGCACGTGCTCGAAGAACGCCTGCGCGCGCTGCTCGGCGGCGAGCGCGATCTCGAGCGCGTCGCTCGGCGTGATCAGCTCGAACACCAGATCGTGCGCCGCGCTCTCGGGCGCGCCGGCATCGAGCCAGGCATAGTCTCCCGGCGCGAGATCCGGCAGCGTCATGCCATCGGTTTCCTTCTCGAGCTGCGATGCGTGCTCGCCCTCGAACCCGGCCAGCTCATCGAACAGCTTGGCCACTGCGTCGTTGCCTTCGTCGGCCATGCGCTCGGCGAATTCCCGATAGCGCGCTGCCGCCTCGCGCTCGATGGCCAGGGCGTGCGCGTAGAGGTCCGGCACGCCGCGGATCATCTTCAAGTCGCCCATGGCACCCTCCTATGGCGGCAGTATCCGCTCGCCGCACGAGGACGGCTTGATCGGGGTCAAACGGGCTGCGCTTCCCCGTGCAGCGGTCGCTGGCTGACGCCGGCCTGGTACAGGGTTTCCCAGTCCAGGCGCGGATCGGGCTCGCCCCGCAGCACGCGCTCGATCTCGGCGACGCGGCGATGCTCCTCGAGCGCCATCTCGACCGCCAACTTGACGCCGCTCGCGTCGCGCATGCGGTGGGCGGCGACGAGGAAGAACTCCTCGGCGCGCCGCTCGGCGGCGCAGGCGAGCGCCAGCGCGTCGCGCGGGGTCTGCGGCATCAGCGGGAAGGTAACTTCCATGTAAACGGGCGACGAGGTGAAGAACCAGGCGTACTCCCACGGCGAGATCTCGGGCAGTTCGAGCCCCGCGGCGCTGCACTCGAGCGCCGCGAGGTGCTCGCGCTCGCTCTCCTCGAGCCGCTGGAACACGCGGGCGACGCGCTCGATGCCGAGGTCGCGCATCCAGCCGGCGAATTCGCGGTAACGCGAGAGCGCCTCGCGCTCGATGGCGAGCGCATGGGCGAACAATTCGGAAGGGGAAGCGGGAATCAGTTGCGCGCCCATGGGAAATCTCCTTTGTGGATGACAACGGGATGGACCGACGCGCAAGGGTAGAGGTTCCTTCTTAAACTATTATTAAACTCCCGCCGAAAAAAAATCCTTCCAGTGTCGTCGCGAGACGACTACGCAAACGCGGTGCCGATCAGCCACGCGCCCCACGCCGCGAGCCCCGCGCCGACCGCACGATCAAACGCGCGTCCAAGCGGAAGCACGCGCTCCGCGAGCACGTAGAGCGAAATCGCGACGGCCCAGGCGAAGCTCATCGCGCCGGCGACGAACAAGACCATCATCAGGAGCCCGCAGCAGCCGACGCACCATGTCGCGTAGCGCAGTCCCATGACGAACGCTCCGGGCACGCCGTCGCGCCAGTCGGTCATCATGAAGCCGAGCGGCGAGCGGCAGCGCGCCACGCAATTGCCCTTCAACGGCGACCACTGCCAGGCGCCCGCCAAGATGAGCAGCGCGCCCGCGACGGGCGTGCTGCTGAGCCGCATGCCCATGCCGATCAGGCCGGCGGCCTGCAGCGCCCAGTGCGCCAGAGCGTAGGCGACGCCCGCGGCCGCCCAGGCGCCGAGGTAGCCGGCGAGATAGGCCGCGGAGGCAAGCGGGCGCTTCGCCATGCGCACATGCAGCAGGTAGGACGGCGCGGCCGCGGGCGCCATCATCGCGGTCATCATCACCGCCCACATGAGGGCGAGCGCGCCGACGCCCATCTGCATGTCGGGCATGGCCATGTGCATCGACATGTCGCGGCCGATCTGCACCAACCAGGCCCAGGCCAGCAGCCCGACGACAGCGATCGACGCGAGCGACAGCGCGCGGCCGTTCACGCGGCGTACTGGAACGGCGAGTAGAAGCCGTTCTTGCCCGACAGCTCCCAGCTCATGCCGTGATCCTTGTAGCTCAGCTTCTGGGAGCGCGCGGTCACGGCCGGCTGGCCGGGCGCGATGCACAAGGGGTGGTTGCTGATGGTGATCTCGGCGCCGCCCTGCCCCTCGAGCGCCTCGATCGAGACCTCGGCGATCTTCGGGATCGTCAGGCTGCGCCGCTTGCCCACGGCGGTGTACGTGATCGGCACGCTCGCCACGCCCAGTATCTTGCCGACGTGCGAGGCGAGCCGCTCGGGGTGCCCGCCCGCCTGCCCGGCGAAGATCTTGGTGAGCGCATCCTTCTGCTTGGCGTCGGCGCGCTCGTCCAGGTACACCGCGGCGTCCCACTTCACCTGCGCCATGTGGCCCGGCGAGCGCACCGCGAACGCGACGTTCAGGCCGTCCAGCGGCACGTCGTCGAATTTCCCTTTGTCGATGTGCCAGGCGATCATGACGCCGCACTCGCCTTCGGTCGGCTTGCTGAGGAATACGCAAGGGCAGGCTGCTTCGCAGTTGCAGCTTTCGAAATACGTTCCTTCCAGCTTCCAGCTCATGATTCGACCTCCTTTCCGGTTGCGGCGCACGCGAGCGCGCCGAGGGTTTCGATGCCGCGCGCGATTTGTGCCTCGTCGAGCGCGGCGAAGTTGAGGCGTATGTAAGGCTGATCCGCCGGCGCGACGAAGAACGCCTCGCCCGGGGCGAAGCTGACGCCGGCACGGGCCGCGTCGCGGAACAGGGCACGCGCCGAGACGCCGTCTGGCAGCCGCACCCACATCACCGGGCCGCCCGCTACGCGCCGCCAGCGCGCGCCGCACGGGAAGTGGCGCGCCAGCGCCTCGTCCATGGCGCGCTGACGCGCCGCGTAGACGCGGCTGATCCTCTTCCAGTAGCGCAGGGCCTCGCCGGACTCGAGATACGCCGCCATGGCGCGCTGCATCAGCGGCGAGCAGAACAGGTCCATCGAGCGCTTGCGCGCCACCGCCCATTGCCGCAGCTTCGGCGGCGCCACCAGGTAGCCCAGGCGCGCCGCCGGCAGCACCGACTTGCTGAAGCCGCCGACGTAGATCACGTTGCCGCTCGCATCGAACGCCGCGAGCGGCGGCGGCAGCGGGCTGCCGAAGCGCACCTCGCGCAGCGCGTCGTCCTCGAGAATGGGCACGCCGTGACGCTGCGCGAGCGCCGTCAGCTCGCGCCGGCGCGCCGCGAGCATCACCGCGCCGGTGGGGTTGTGAAACGTCGGCACGGTGTAGATGAGACGCACGCCGCGCCGCGCGAGGGCCTCTTCGAGCACGTCGAGGCGCATGCCCTCGTCGTCGAGCGGCACGCCCACGATTTCGGCGCCCGCGGCCTCCAGCGCGCCGAGCGCGCCCGGCCAGGTCGGCTCCTCCACCGCAACGCGATCGCCCGGGCGCACCAGAGCGCCGAGCACGAGGTCGATCGCCTGCTGCGACCCGGTGGTGACCACGATGCTGTCCGCGCACGCCGCGATGTCGAGCTTGCGCAGATGGGCCGCGAACGACGCCCGCAGCCCCGGATCGCCCTGCGTGTCGGCCGGACCGAGCGCCTCGCCGCCGGCGTGGCGCAGGATGCGGTTGATGATGGTGCGGAAGGCGTCGACCGGGAACAGCCGCGGGTCGCCCGCGCCCCAGGCAAACGAGATGGCTTCGCCGGCGCCGCCCGTGCGGAACACCTGTCCCAGCATGCGCTCGCGCGCCGGATTGGCGCCCGGTGCGAGGCGCGCTTCCCACGGCAGCGGGCGATCCTCGAAGCCATCGCGCGACCTGGCGGCGCGCGCGCCGTGGCGCGTGACGAAGGTGCCCGAGCGCGCGCGCGCCTCGACGAGCCCCTGCGCCTCGAGGGCCTCGTAGGCCGCCTCGACCGTGATGCGGCTCACGCCGAGGTCCTTGGCGAGGCGGCGCAGTGACGGCAGGCGGCTGCCGGCCGGCGCGCTGCCGCGCAGGATGGCGCCGAGGAGCTCGTCCTGGAGTTGCTGGTAGAGCGGTCGATCCAACGCTTGTTGCATCGTCTCCTCGTCGCACAACTGACCTGACGATTGTAGGGTTCCCGCCCGCTTTGGCTAGGGCCAGTTTGCCGTCAATCGTCCAAGGCCAGGCGGCGGGAGTGGTCGCTAGAGTAGAATTCCCTTCGTAAACCTGCATTTATCCCGCAATGGCCATCCCCGCACGCAAAACCCAGCAAGCGCCCTCGACGTCCAATTTCATCCGGCAGGTCATCGAAGCCGATCTGGCGAGCGGCAAGCACGCGAGCGTGCGTACGCGCTTCCCGCCCGAGCCGAACGGCTACCTGCATTTCGGACACGCCAAGTCGATCTGCCTCAACTTCGGCCTGGCACAGCATTACGGCGGCGCGTGCCACCTGCGCTTCGACGACACCAACCCGACCAAGGAAGAGCAGGAGTACGTCGACTCGATCGTCGACGCGGTCAGGTGGCTCGGCTTCGACTGGGGCGTGCACCAGTACTTCGCCTCGGACTACTTCGAACGCTTCTACCGCTACGCCGAGAACCTGGTCGAGCGCGGCCTGGCCTACGTCGACTCGCTGTCGGCCGACGAGATGCGCATGCTGCGCGGCACGCTGACCGAGCACGGGCGCGACAGCCCCTACCGGGACCGCCCGTTCGAGGAGAGCCTCCGGCTGCTGAAGGAGATGCGCGACGGCAGGCACGCCGACGGCGCCTGCGTCTTGCGCGCCAAGATAGACATGCGATCGCCCAACATCAACCTGCGCGACCCGGTGATGTACCGCATCCGCCATGCCGAGCATCACCGCACCGGCGGCAAGTGGTGCATTTACCCGACCTACGACTGGGCGCACGGGGTGTCGGATGCCATCGAGCGCATCACGCACTCGATCTGCACGCTCGAGTTCGAGGATCACCGGCCACTGTATGACTGGTTCAACGAGCGCCTGGCCGAGGGCGGGCTGCTCGAGCGGCCGCTGCCGCAGCAGATCGAGTTCGCGCGCCTCAACCTCACCTACGTGCTGCTGTCCAAGAGGAAACTCATCCAGCTGGTGGACGAGGGCCACGTCGAGGGCTGGGACGACCCGCGCATGCCGACGCTGGTCGGCGCGCGCCGCCGCGGCTACACGCCCGAGGGCTTCCGCCTGTTCGCCGAGCGCATCGGCGTCGCCAAGGCCGACTCGTGGATCGAGTTCGCGATCCTCGAGGACTGCATGCGCGAGCACCTGAACGAGGTCGCGCCGCGCCGAATGGCGGTGCTCGACCCGGTGAAGCTGGTGATCGACAACTATCCCGCGGACCGCGAAGAGCCGTGCGAGGTGCCCAACCACCCGCAGAAGCCCGACTGGGGCACGCGCCAGGTGCCGTTCTCGCGCGAGCTGTGGATCGAGCGCGAGGACTACGAGGACAAGCCGCCCAAGGGCTACTTCCGCCTCGCGCCGGGGACGGAGGTGCGGCTGCGCTACGGCTACGTCGTCAAGTGCGTCGGCATGGAGAACGGCGTGGTGCATTGCACTTACCACCCGGACTCGAAATCCGGCACGCCAGGCGCGGACCGCTACAAGGTGAAGGGCAACATCCACTGGGTGAGCGCGCAGCACGCCCACCCGGCCGAGGTGCGGCTCTACGACCGCCTGTTTGGCGTGCCGCAGCCCGAGGGCGTCGAGCACCTCAACGCCGGCTCGAAGAGGGTGATCACCGCGCAACTCGAGCCCGCGCTCGAGGGGGCGCAGCCCGAGGAGCGCTTCCAGTTCGAGCGCCACGGCTACTTCGTCGCCGACCGCCGCGAACCCTCGGCGTTCAACCGCACGGTCACGCTACGCGACTCCTGGCAAAAGTAGCGCGACGCGGCGCGTGCGCCGTCGCCTGCTGCGTGTCGCTCGCCGCGCAGGCGTTCGATCTTCAGGGCCATCGCGGCGCGCGCGGCCTGGCGCCGGAGAACACGCTGCCCGGATTCGCCCGGGCGCTGTCGATCGGGGTGACGACGCTCGAGCTCGACGTCGGGGTGACGCGCGACGGCGTGGTGGTCATCTCGCACGAGCGCAGGCTGCATCCGAACACCGCCCGCGGGCCCGACGGGAAATGGCTCGAAGGGCCAGGGCCGACGCTGCATTCGCTCACCTACGCGGAGCTCGAACGCTACGACGTCGGGCGGCTCAATCCCGCGCGCGACTACGCGCACCAGTTCCCCGCACAGGTACCGGCGGACGGGGCACGCATTCCGCGGCTGGCGGACCTGTTCGCGCTGGTGCGCAAGGCGCGCAACGACGCGGTGCGGTTCAACATCGAGACCAAGATTTCGCCCGAGGCGCCAAACGAGACGCTGCCGCCGGCGGAGCTCGCGCGCGCGCTGATCGCGGCGATCCGCGCCGGCGGGATGGCATCGCGCGCGACGATCCAGTCGTTCGACTGGCGCAGCTTGAAGATCGTGCAGGCCGAGGCGCCCGAGATCCCGACCGTGTACCTCAGCGCGCAGCAGCACTGGCTCGACAACATCCGCGCCGGCGATAGCGCGGGGTCGGCGTGGACCGCGGGCGTGCAGCTCGCCCGCTACGGCTCGGTGCCCGCGATGGTGAAGACCGCGGGCGGCGCCATCTGGTCCCCCTACTTCGGCGACCTCGATGCCGCGAAGCTCGGCGAGGCGCACGCGCTCGGCCTGAAAGTGATTCCGTGGACGGTCAGCCAACCTGCGCAGATCGAGGCGCTGCTGACCCTTGGGGTCGACGGCCTGATCAGCGACCGCCCGGACCTGGTGCGCGAGGCGATGCGCCGCAAGGGGATGCCGCTGCCGGCGCCGACTCCGGTCGCGATGAAGCACGCGCTGCGGCTTGCGCTCGGTGTGGTCGCGGGGAGCGGCTGGTCGCCGCACGCCGCGCTCGAGGCGGCGCGCGGCGCCGCCGCGATCCTCGCGCAGTGCGGCATTCGCACCGAGCGGATCGACCTGCGCGAGCTCGACGTCCCGGAGCGCTACCGCCACTTCTCGACGCCCGCCTCGCGCGAGCTCGCGCGCCGCGCGGGGCTGGCGAAGCCGGCGATCTTCTTCGTCGCCGACACGCGCCAAGAGCCCGCCTTCGAGGCCGAGGCGGTTGGGCTCGCCAACAGCCGCAGCCGCCCGGACATGGCGAACACCGTGTGGGTTACCGCCGGCGCGCACGACTTGCCCGTGACGATTGCGCACGAGCTGGCGCACGTGCTCGCCGACTCGGGCGCGCATTCCGATGCGCCCGGCAACCTGATGCGCGACGAGACCGCGCCGCAAAACGTCCGCCTGAGCGACGCCCAGTGCCGCGCGATGCTCGAAACCGGCGCCGCCAACGGGTTGCTGCGCGCTTTCTGATTTATCCTTGCACCGAACGCCTCTTCGGGAACCACGACATGACCAAGCGCCCCATCGACGTTGACGCCGCCAGGAAGCTGGTGGACGAGATCACACAGAACCTCGACGCGCTGCCCGGCGACAGCGCCCGCCAGGCGGAGCTGCGCGCCGAGGTGCAGGCGCTGCGCGCCCTGCTCGAGCGCGAGGACGCGGAGCACCCGGAGATCGAGGACAAGATGAAGTCGGTGCACGGCCTGTTCGGCCGCGCCACCGACGAGCTGCAGGCCGAGGGCATCCGCGCCGGCATGTTCCTCAGCGCCATCGGCCGCATGATCGGCCTCGACTGAGCGCCGCTCACCCTGGGGGCATTTAATTCCGACTGCCGGGCGCTAGCATCCATACCTAGCAGTAACGGCTTCAATTTCCGCTATCGACCGATAGAGAGGGAAAAGTGATGGATATCAAAGTTGGGCAGGTGCTGGAGTTTGTTGAACCCGTAAACGTGGAAGGCAGAGTCATAGAGCGCGGCACCCGTGCTCGCGTCGGCTACATCCTCAATGAAGTGGTGGAGCCCAAGCTGACTCTTGTCCTGTTAGGCGGGGCGAAACCCGAGACGGTCGTCGTCGATCACCATGTCGCTGGCATTCACTGCCGCGTCGTGTCGGAAGGCGCCTAAGCTTGGCGGCCATGTCGCGCCTGCATGCTGCGCTTGCGGCGGTACTTGCCAAACTCGGGCAAGTGCCGACTCGGGGTCAAGACGGAAAGCAGGAAGGGCGGATTTACCCGGCCTCCCGGCGATCGAAAACACCTACTCGTCTTAAGCCGTTGCAGCAGCGCTGATCTTGTGGAACGTGGAGTTCGAAACCTCGTACGTATCAACCCTAGGAGTTCCGACAACCACCTTCTCTAGCATCTTGCTCACTTCTGCGTAGTGCTCGCGGTTGTAGACATCGGCGCTTTCTTTCTTGTCCCACAAGCTCACGGCAAAGGCGTCGCCTCCGCCTGGCGCAACAAACGAGATTTCGTCTTTGAACCCTTTTTGTTTTTGAAGCATGGGAATGATTTGCTTTTCCAGCTGCTTGGTAAATTCAGCGGCGCTGTTGGGCTTCAGTTGTATGGAAATACGGCGTGCATACATATAGTTCTCCTTGGTTGTGACGGCTCGAGGGGCCATTTCAGATAGCCGGGAATTCGGACGGTCAGAAGTTCCCTCGATCCGTCGAAAACGCTACCTGCTGACGGCTGACTACCGAGACGACCAGCCTGCGCGCAAAGGCCGCCAACTCATAGAGGCTTATTTATCTATTTGTGTTGACTTGCCACGATGTGGCGCGCCAATCCGGCGATCGAATGACCGCTTGTATGGTTGGGGTGGTGCAACCGGCTTTCTTCTGCTTTACGCCGAACCAGAAGGCTGAGCTTTGGGACCGCCGGAAGAACGGTCAATGTGTAGCCGATATTGCCAGCCACACGTATCAGCCCCGTTCGAGCAGGTGGGCAGATCCATCCAGAACGAACCCCGCCGAAGCGGTGTCTGTCTGTGCAAGCACCGATCGTCTTGAACTACGCGTCGTGCAGGCTTCTTCTGTATGTTCATTTCCTGGATTTGCCGATATAAGCTCTGGCTCGCTGGACCTTTTCTATACAGTTGGGATACTTGCCAAATTCCGACTGGATCTTGGCGGCCCCTAGCAAACTGGCCGCTTTGGAATATTCCACCGTGCCGTCAAAGCCATTGGCCTTGGCGTAATCCAGTTCTTTATAGGCCACTTCCAGACCATTCTCGCACTGCGTCGCTAGAGAGCTGTCCGGGTTACCAGCACACCCTGCTGTCACAGCGAGAAAGAGCGTCAACACGGTAACGAAAATAGATCGCATCTCACGTTCTCCCTTATGTAGAAGTGACCCCAAAAAGAGTGAAGGGCAATTTAGCTGAGAACCGCGAGCCAAGCCAAAAGAAAACTCGAAGATGCCATAGAAGCCTGAAATTATCCGACGCACGGGATGACGTCAAACAATACAGTCCCGTGCAATTGCCCTCGACTGCTTGGCGCAGCACGTAGTCATACACACCATGCTCCCGGATGGCGCATGGTTGCGGATGAACTCGAACGTTGCGTTATTCGCTGCTTCGTTGACGTACATTGATTCACCTTCGAGGATGAAGAGAGTCTTCCTGCCGGAATCGCGGCCAGCGCCTGGAAGGGCCGTGTCGAGGTCTTGTGGAAACGGTATGCACGGCTGTCGAAACCCGCGCCCAGCACCACCACTTGCGTGACGCCTTCGGCTATTGCCTCGTAAGGATGCACCGTCCAGACCAAGGAACTCTATTCAGGCGAACGCGAGATCGGGTTCGAGCCCGAGCAGGTAGCGCCCCACCGTCTCGAAATGCGCGCGGCGGCCCTGCAGCTGCTGCGCCACGGTGTGCAGGTCGCGAAAGCGCCGCTCGAACGCGTTGCGCTCGAAGATCGCGGTGGCGCCCGCGGCGTGGTAGGCCGCGTCGCCCGCCGCCACCGCCTCCCTGAGCGCCTGGCTGGCGGCGAGCCGGATCGCCATGCGCTGCTCGAGCGTCAGCCGGTTGCTCTTCTCGACCTCGCGCCACACCTCGGCGAGCGTGCCCGTGACGTACATGCGCGCCGCGCGCAGCCGCGCCTCGGCCTGCGCCAGGTCGGTCTGGAACAGCGCGCTCTCGCGCAGCTGGTTCTTGAAGCCGCGCGGCGTCTTCTCCAGCGCCAACTCGACCAGCGCGTCGATGAGCGCGCGCGCCAGTCCGATCGCCACGCAGGCGAAGCCGGCAGCGAACATGGCGCCGGTGGGCAGGCAGTAGAGCGGCCCCTGGTAGCGGCGCTCCGACTGGTCATCGCGCGCGACGCTGAAGCTCGCCGGCACGTAGAGGTCCTTCACCGTGTAGGCGTCGCTCGCCGTGCCGCGCAGCCCGATCACCTGCCAGATGTCGGCCATCTGCGCCTGCTCCGCGGGAAACAGCATCGTGCGCCCGCGATCGCTGCCCTCGATGGCGCAGTAGCCGCCGAGCCAGGTGGCGTGCCGGCCGCCGCTCGCGAAGGCGAACGAGCCGCTGATGCGGTAGCCGCCGTCGACCGGCACCGCACGCGCATTCGGCCCCGGCCCCCAAGCGAGCACGGCGCGCGGTTCGCGCGCGAACATCTCCTCGGCCACCTCGGGCGCCACGAACGCGGCGATCATGGCGCATACCGCGTTCTGGCCCAGGCACCACGCGGTGCTGGCGTCGTGCCGGGCGATCTCCTCGACGATTTCGACGAAGCTCACCGGGTCGACCTCGCCGCCGCCGAAAGGCTTCGGCAGCAGCAGCCGGAACCAGCCGCCGGCGTGCAAGGCGTCGAGCAGCTCCTCGGGCAGGCGCCGGTCGCTCTCGATCGCATCGGCCGAGCGCGCGACCAGCCGCCCGAGCGCCGCGAGATCCCTCACGACCACTCCGCGGGCGACTGCGCCGCCTGCGCGGCGTCGTAGCCGGGCGCGTAGTCGAGGTTGGTCTGCTCCGGATTGCGGTTGACCAGCGGCCGCGCGTACAGCGGGTGGCGCATGCTGCGCACCTCGTGCTCGAGCGCGAACAGCGGCTCGCCGCTCGCCGGGTCGACCAGCTCCGCGAAGCGGTACTGGTGCTGGTCGCTCTCCTCGGTGATCAGGCCGCGCTCCTCGAGCTTGCGGTGCGGGCCCGAGAAATCGGCGATGTATATCTGCACGTGGTGGCCGTCGTAATGCGGCAGCGGCCGGTCGGTCTCGCGGTACACGAGCGCCTGGTCGGGGCCGACCGGGACGTGCGCCGCGCGCTCCTCGGCGGCGTGGTGCGCCGGCGCGCCGATGATCTCGCGGTAGAAGCGCGCGATGCCTTCGGCCGTGCCGGGCGGCACCTCGAGCTCGACGTAGGGCATGCCGAGCCGGATGCGGCCGAAGCGCGGCTCGGGCTCGTGGCAGCGGATGACATTGCCCCAGGGGCTGATCGCCTCGACGTAGCCGTCGTGCTCCTGGAACGCGAAGCGCGTGCCGTGCAGCGGCTTGTGCGCGCGCGCAAGGCGCACGAGCAGCGCCTCGCGCTCCGGCAGCACGATGCCGACCCGCCCGCGCAGCACCTGCGGCGCGCCGGTCGGCAGGTGGAACTGGCTGCGGCCGACGTTCACCCACATGTTGCCGGTGCCGGTCATCAGGTACGGGTCGCGCGTCAGGCCGAGCGCGCTGACGTAGAACGCGGTGGCGAGCTGCTGGTCGGGAATCCTGGTGTTGACGTGCTCGAGCGCGACGACGTTGCCCAGGTCCTCGGCGGCGCGATCATAGTGGTGCTGCATGGGCGGCAGATTGCCGCATGCCATGGCGCTTGGCAATCGGGCGATAATCGCGCTGCGAAAGGAGCCAGCCATTGAACGCCGCCGCCATCCCCGAGGGCTTTCGCGTCCTCAACCTGCCGCGCAATCCCTTCATCGAGGCCAACGGCCCGCTCTACGGGCGGCTCGACGGCGAGCAGTTCGTCATGGGGTTTCTGTGCGAGACCAAGCACTGCAACCCGATGATGGTGTGCCACGGCGGCATGATGGCGACGCTCGCCGACATGCTGCTGCTGCTCGGCACCAACATCCAGACGAAGCTCGGCCAGTTCCTGCTTACCGTGAGCCTGGACGTCGATTTCGTCGGCCCGGTGAAGGTCGGCGACTGGCTCGAGGGCCGCACCGAGGTGCTGCGCGCCGGCAAGAGCATCATCTTCTCGCAGGGGCGCATGACGGTGCGCGGCGAGACGGTGGCGCGCGTCAACGCCATCCTCAAGCCGAGCGGCAAGCCGCTCGCCGACTTCACCCCGGGGCGCTACTTCGCCGACGCATGAGCGCCGCGCGCAACTATCGCGTCGTCGTCATCAAGGGCGACGGCATCGGCCCCGAGCTGGTCGACGCGGCGCTCGCGGTGCTCGCCGCGGCCGAGGAAGCGCTCGGCTTCCGGCTGGAGATCGACCTGCGCGAAGGCGGCGCCGGGCTGTACCGGGAGAGCGGCGCGAGCCTCGCGCCCGAGGCCTTCGACGCGATCAAGCGCGCCGACGCCGCGATGAAGGGCCCGGTCGGCCTGCCCGAGGTGCGCCTCGCCGACGGCACCGAGGCAGGCCTGCTCGGCGGCGTGCTGCGGATCGGCCTGGACGCGTACGCCAACCTGCGCCCGGTGCGCCTGCTGCCCGGGGTGGATGCGCCGCTCAAGGCGAAACACGGCGAGATCGACTACGTCATCGTGCGCGAGAACACCGAGGGGCTGTACCTTTCGCGCGGCAAGGGCGTCGGCACCAGCGAGGCGATGGCCGACACCCTGCTCGTGACGCGCAAAGGCGTCGAGCGCATCGCGCGCTACGCCTTCGAGCTCGCGCGCAAGAGGCACGGCGCGCCCGAGGACGGCGTGCGGCGCGTCACCTGCGTCGACAAGGCGAATGTGCTGGCGTCGCTCGCCTTCTTCCGGCGCGTGTTCGACGAGGTGGGCGAAGCTTACCCCGACGTGGAGCGCGAGCATCTGTACGCCGACGCCGCCGCGCAGGCGCTGGTGCTCAGGCCGCAACGCCTCGACGTGCTGGTGATGGAGAACTTCCTCGGCGATATCCTCTCGGATCTCGGCGGCGCCACCGTCGGCGGCATCGGCCTGTGCCCGTCGGGCAACATCGGCGAGCGCCACGCCTACTTCGAGCCGATCCACGGCTCGGCGCCCGACATCGCCGGCCAGGACAAGGCCAACCCGGTGTCGCAGGTGCTTACCGCGGCGCTGATGCTCGAGCACCTTGGCGAGCGCGACGCGGCGAGCCTGATCCGCCGCGCCGTCGACGCCGCGCTCGCGCAAGGCAAGCTCGTCCTCGGCCGCTTCGGCCAGCCCGAAGGCGGCACCAAGCACGCCGCGGACACCCTCGCCGCGATGGTGCACGAACTGGCGAAGGCCTGAGCGCCGATCAAGCGACCTTGATAAGCCCGGCCAGATCGTCCAGGCGCGAAACCATGCGGTCGGGCGGGGCGTCGGCGAAGGCCGACTCGTCGCACTCGCCTCCCCGGATGATGGCCACCGGCATTCCGGCCGCCCGTGCGCCGAACACGTCGGCCCGGCTGTCACCCACGAACAGCACATCTTCCGGCGCGGCCTGCCAACCCGAGAGCACCCGCAAGATACCCTCCGCTCTGGGCTTCATCCAGGTCATCTCGTCCCGGCTCACCACCGGCGACAGCCAGCGGCCAAAGCCGAAGCGGCTCAGCGCTTCGGCGAGCGCACGGCGCCCGACGTTGCTGACCATGCCCGCGCGCGACCCCCCGGCCGCGAGCCCGCGCAGCAGTTCCGTCGCCCCCGGTCGCGGCGCCCATCGGCTCAGCGCGTCGAAATCCCAGCGGTCGTAGACAGGACGCAGCGCCTGACGCAGCTCGGCCATGCGTCCCTGCTGCGTGAGCAGGTCGGCGGCAGCGTTCCACATGCTCGCGTAATTGCCGCGGGCGAATTCGCCGCCGCCGAAGCCGAGTCCGGCGAACGCGCGGCGCAGCTCGGCTTCGGCCGGCTCGAGTTGCCACTGGAAATCGACCAGCGTGCCCTCGAAGTCGAATATGACCGCCGTATAGCGCACCGACTAGATCCTGCGAGGGACGCTGGCCGCGCGCAAGATCCGCAATCGGCGCCTCGATGCGACTCCGATCGGCGCGCCGAGCAGGGCCAGATAGCGCTCGAGATTGGCTGCGACCGTCTCTTCCGCGGTTGCCCGGCGAGCCGGCGGCGGCGCCTGCGCCGCGCGCCGCGCGAGAATGAGTTGCTCGACGTATTCGGCATCCAACTCCAACTTCGAGACGCTCGCGCGCAGGTGTGCGCGCCATGCCCCGGGCAACCCGATGCTCTTCCTCTTGAGGGCGCGTCGCGCCCGGCGCAGCGGCTGCACCACCTCGCTTTGCCACCCCGACACGGCAGCCATCGTCCCCCGCAGAAACCGCTTGCCGAGGGGTCGCCTGCGGGTTCCCGTCCAGCAGCAGAACAAGAGGAGATTCACGTCCGCGCCGCAAGAGGCCTGCAGCCCGAGGCAGGCCTGCTCGACGCCGGTGCGGGCATACACATCGAGCGAGAAGCGCCACAGCGGGTGGGCAACCCGCTGCAGGCTCATTTTGCGACGCGTAGCGACTCCTGGGGCGGCGCCTCGCGGTCGCGGCCGTTCCAGCGCTTGAACAACCGGTGCTCGATGCCGACCTGGTCGAGCGCTTTGCCGATACTCTGGTGAACGATATCCATGATCGACGCCGGCTTATGATAGAAAGCGGGCATCGGCGGCAGGATTACTGCGCCGCAGTCGGCCGCACGCGACATCAGGTCGAGATGTCCCTTGTGCAGGGGCGTCTCGCGCACCATCAGCACCAGCGTGCGCCGCTCCTTGAGCGTCACGTCGGCGGCGCGCACGATCAGGTTGTAGGTGAACGAGTTGGCGATCGCGGAGAGCGTCTTCACCGTGCACGGCGCGACGATCATGCCTCGGGTGCGGAACGAGCCGCTTGCCACCGCCGCGCCGACGTCCTTGTTGGGGTAAACGACGTCCGCCAGCGCCCTCACCTCGTCGAGCGTGTAATCGGTCTCGATCGCCATGTTCATGCCCGCGGCTTCGCTCAGGATGAGGTGCGTAGGCTGCCCCAGGTCCTTCAGCACGCGCAGCATTTCCACGCCGTAAATCACGCCCGATGCGCCGGTAATCGCAAGCACCAGCGGCAGGTCCATGTTCGCGTTCCTCCTTTGGTCCATTGCGTGCGTCGCCTTTGGTCAGGCCGCCAACGCCGGTAACTGCGTTTCGACCGATTCGATGACCGGAAACCCTGCCGCCTCCAGCGCGGCAACCACCGCCCCCATGTCGGGCGCATGGAACCGGACGATGATCCTTTTCTCCGGGTAGCCGATACCTGCCTGCGCCTCGTGGCGTCCGATGGGATACAGCGCCTGCAACACCGCACCCGCCGCTTCGGCGACGTCGGCGATCCGCCCGAGCACGCCCGGGCCGACTCTCACCGGCGCCAAGGTCACGCCGCAGCGCCGCTCCCACGCCCCCAGGCAATGCGCGGCGAGCTGAAAGATCTCGTTGGCGGAAATGACGCCGACCACCTGCTCGCCATCCACCACCGGGAACTGCGCCACGCCGAGCTCCTGTCCCTTGAGCAGGCAGTGCTCCATGGTGTCGCTCGCCCGCACCGTGGCGGGGTTGCGCACCATGATGTCCTTGACCTTGAGGCGCGTGACGAAATAGTCGAACTCGGCCGGGTTCTGCGTGCGCAGCACGAAATGCCCGGTGCGCAGCAGGTTGGCGCGCGTCACCAGGCCGCGCAGCCGGCCGCCGTCGACGACCGGGAGCGCATGCAGGTTGTTCTCGCTCATCAGGCGCTTCGCCTCCGACACCAGCATGTCGCTCGGAATCGTCATGGGGTTGGCCTGCATCCAGTTGCGCACCATCATCGCCGCTGCTCCTTCACAGATGTCCGCCGAAACTCGCCAGGGCCAGTGCCGTGACCGTCATCGCGTTATTCATCTCGCCGCTGGCGATGCGCGCCGGAACCTGGCGCGGATCGAGCAGGATCACCTCGATGTCCTCGCCCGCGTCGGGCTGCGGCGCCGCGGTGCGCTGCACGCCTTGCGCCAGGTAAATGCGCACCCGGTTGGACAGCAGCCCCGCTCCGTCGTGCAGACCACCGGGAACCTCGAGGCTGGCCTCGCGCGAGCCATGGCGGTACTGCCTGACCATCACCAGATCGCCTTCGGCTGTCAGCGGCACCGTCATCAGCCAGTCCACCATGTGGATGACGTACACGTCCCGCTCCATGCCGGTGCGCGGCGAGCGCGTGCGGTCCCTGGTGACGCTGAACAGTCCGCCATCGAATACCGGCTGCGAGGCGATCCGGGGCCATGGGCGGATCATCCCGTCGCCGCCAGCGCCGGCGCCTTGCGCTCCTCAAACAGGCGCACGAATTCGTCGACGGCGGCGCGCGCGAATTCCGGCGTGTACAAATGCAGCTCCAGCTCCTTGACCCGCGCGCGCTCGACGAGCCTTTCCTTGAGGCGCGCGACGAAAGCGGCGTCCGCCGCAGGGTCGTACATGGGCCGCCCTTCCTTGTCGAGCGACGACCAGCCCTTGCGCGGGATCAGAAAGCTCCACGGCCCCTTGGCGCGGTTGAGCCGCTCGGCGAAGACCTCCGCGGCCCGGCGCAATTCGTCGGCCGTGGTGCGCACCTGGACGCGCAACGCGTCCTGCACGTACTGCGGCCGGTCCTTCGTCTTCTCGAGCATGTCGGGACGGCCGCCGTAGGACAGGATGTCCAGTCCGCAGGGCGCGAGCACCATCGGAATGCCGGTCTCGATCGCCGCCATGAGCCGGTCCGGCCCGGGGTCGCGGTTGCCCTTGAACAGGTGCTCCATGACGCCGCCGGTGCAGATGTCGAGCACCCCATGAAATACTCCGTCGCGGATCATCTCCTCCATCGCCCTGTCGCCCTTGCCCTGCGCGTGACAGACGATCGGCGTGAACCCCGCCTGCTCCAGCATGCCAAGCGCCGCCTGCACCGCCATTTCGCCGAAGCCGAAGGACGAGACCGCGATGCAGGGCCGGTCAAAGGTGATCTTCGTGCCCTGGGTCATTTCGACCATGCCGCAAATGGCGCCGACCGCGTTGACGATCTGCGCCTTCAGCAACGGGTTCATCTTCACGATGTCGAGCACCGTGTGGTGCATCGTGATATCGCGCGTGCCGACGTACTTGTCGATGTACGCCGGGTGCGCCGCCATGGGCGAGGCCATCAGTTTCGGCATACCGAAAGGCAGCTGCTTCATGATCGACGTGGCCACCAGCGTCGCCGTCCCGCCGCCGATGCCGATGATGCCGTGCACGCGCCCCTGCCGCAGCAGATCGTCGACGATCGCCGCGGCACCCCGGATCTGGTTTTGGGTGGCGGCATCGCGGTCCGAGCGGTATTTCTCGCGCACCACCTCGATCGGCAGGCCGCCGCGCGCCGCCACCTCCTCGGTGCGGATGTCGCCGGGAAAGGGCGGCGGCTCCTCCATGCTGAAGTCGAGCAGCAGGGCGTCGTGGCCCCGATCCTGGATCAGCTTCTTGACGAAGACGATGTCCTCGCCGCGCGTATCCAGGTTGCAGACGATGACGATACCTTTCTTCACTTAACCGCCGCCTTCTTCACTTCGGGGCGCGTCAGCCGGGGGATCATGTCGGCGACCGGGCTCGTCCCCTTGAAGCCGTACTCGTTCCAGCGGTCCGACACCTTCTGCAGCACCGCGCGATCCATGAAGATCTCGCTCGGCTTGTTCTTCCACTCGAATGGCGTGCAGGCATCGAGCAGGATGCGGCTGGTGACCTCGCGCGCCTCGATCGGCAGACCCGGATCGAGCGGCGTCGAGCGCCCGCGATCGATGATCTGCGCCGAGCGCTTCGGATCGAAGCGCGTCGCAAGCGCCCACCAGATACGGTCCCAGTCGTCGGCCGCGATATCGTGGTCGACCGTGATGACGCCCTTGACGCCGTAGTGGCCGGTAGTGCTCGCGATGACCGCGTTGCCGACGTGGTTCGAATGGCCCGGATACATCTGTTTCACCGACACCACCACCCAGAACCGGCCGCAGGCTTCGGGCGGGATGTACACGCTCTGGATGCCCGGCACCTTCATGGTCTCGAGGTCGTACCACAGCGTCGCGGTGCGGTTGAGCGACTGGATCATGTGGATGTCGTTGATCGGCTTGCCCACGGTCGTCGCCCACAGGACCGGGCTGTCGCGATGCAGGATGCGCTTGATGCGCAGCACCGGCTTGGGGTAATCCTTTCCCTTGTTGCCGGAGTAGTAGCCGGTGTACTCGCCGAACGGGCCCTCGTCCATCAGCTCGTTCGGGTCGATCCAGCCCTCGGCGATGATTTCGGCGTTGGCGGGCAGCGTCAGGCCGGTGAGGTCGGACTTGAATACCGGAACCGGCCGGCCGCGCAGCGAGCCGGCGATGTCGTACTCGTCGGTCTGCGCCGAGACCAGGGTCGAGGCCGAGAGGAACAGCACCGGGTCGCAGCCGACGACGTAGGCCGCGGGCATCAGCTCGCCGCGCTCCTGGTACTTCTTCATGTGCATGTCGCCGTGCTTGCCCTTGATGATCTGCGAGCCGAGGATGTCCTTGCCCAGCACCTGCGCGCGGTAGGTGCCAAGGTTGGTCCAGCCGGTGTCGGGATCGCGCGTGACGAGGAAGCCCGCGGTGACGAAGAATCGCCCGCCGTCGTCGGGGTAGAACCACGGGCTGGGAAACATGTTGATGTCGATCTTGTCGCCCTTGAGCACGTTCTCCATCACCATCGGATCGTCGACGTACTGCGGCTTGATCATCTGCTTGGTGGTGCGCTGCATCCAGCTCTTCGAAAGCTGGCTCATCGATAGCGATGGATCCTGCTCCAGCGCGATCGCCAGCCGCTGCGGCGTAGTGAAGGCGCTGGTGAACACCGGAATGTCGTAGCCCTTGACGTTCTCGTACAGGAGCGCGGGCCCCTTTTGCTCTTCGTTCACCTTCGAGATGTGGCACAGCTCGAACTTCCAGTCCACTTCGGTCTTGACGCGATGCAACTGTCCGTGCGCCTCCACGGCGGCAATGTAGCTGCGCAAGTCGTCGATGGGTCTCACTTCCGTGCGTACGTTCATGGTTTGCTCCGTATCGATGCCGAAGTTGTTGTTGCGGTCCGTTCCTAGCTCACCTTCTTGCCGGCCAGCATGCCGGAAAGGATGTAATCCATCGCCGAGCCGCCCGAAGCGGCGGCGGCCGACTGGCTCTTGGTGCTCCACACCGTTTCCGGACGCGCCTGCAGGATGAATATGTTGCCGCCCGCGGGCAGGTCCTTGTCCACAGCCCACTCGATGTCCATCGGACGACCGTAGTGTTTCTCGATCTGCTTGCCCATCCAGGCGAGCTGGGTGATCTCGTCGTCGATCAGCGACTGCACCCGTTGCCGCTCGAAGGGCACTTCCATGGCGCGCGACTTCTGCGTCACCGGATCGACCGTGTAGCACAGCTGTTTCTGCGAGATCGTCCGGTCGATGATGTCCAGCGTGATCTTGTTGACGACGAAATGGTCAGGCGTCACTTCGCCCGAGACCACCGATTCGCCGAAGCCGAAGTTCGAGTCGATGACGATCACCGAGCGGTCGCCGTTCGCCGGATGGATCGTGAACATCACGCCGGCAGTGAATGAATTGGCCATCTTCTGCACCCCCACGCTCATCGCCACCTCGGCGTCGCCGAAGCCGCGGTTGGCGCGGTACGCGATCGCGCGCTCCGTGTACAGGCTGGAGATGCACCGGCGCATGTGGGTCAGCACGTCATCCACGCCGCGGATCCACAGGAAGGTATCCTGCTGGCCCGCGAAGCTGGCGCCGAGCAGGTCCTCGGCCGTGGCGCTGGATCGCACCGCGACCGGCAGCGCCGGCACGCAACAGCGCACCGCCAGCTTGCGATAGCGCTCCGCGATGAGGTCCTCCAATTCGATCGAGAACGGCTGCGCCTCGATCACCGCGCGGATCCGCGCGCTGGCCGCCTCCAGCGCGCCGTGATCCTCGGCGTCCAGGCCGGCAAGCAGAGATCGCACTTCGCCGTCGATCCCCGCCTTCGCCATGAAGCGCCGGTAGCCCTCGGTGGTGAGGGCGAAGCCGGGCGGTACGCGCACCCCGGCGTTGATCAGTTCCCCGAGCGAGGCGCACTTGCCCCCGACCAGGGGCACCGACTCCTTGCGGCAGTCCTCGAACCAGCAGATCACCGGCGGACCCGCATTCGCGCGGTCCGCCGTCGTCCTGCCGATTGCCTCCGCCACGCTGCCCATCGCTCGCGCTCAGCGCGTGATGGTGATTGCGCCGGTCGAGCCGTCGACGCGGATCATCATGCCGGTCTTGATGATCTTCGTCGCATGCCCCGTGCCGACCACGGCCGGCATGCCGTACTCGCGGCAGACGATGGCCGCGTGGCTCATCACCCCGCCGACATCGGTGATGCAGGCCCCGATCTTGGCGAACGCCGGCGCCCACGACGGCGAGGTGGTCGGCGCAACGAGGATCTCCCCCTGCTGCAATAGACCCACCTCACCCACCGTGCGGCAAACGCGCGCCTTGCCTTCCATGATGCCGGGGCTGCCGGCGAAGCCCTTCAGTTCCGTGATGCTGTCCGGATCCTTGACCGCCTGCACCGACGCCCAGTCGGCCAGCGACTTGTTGGTCACGCCCCACAGCACGATGGTGAACGGCTCCTGGATGAGTTCCGGCGCGGTGCCGATGGCGGGCGGCGCGTTCCATTCCTTGAATTTCTGCATGACGCCCTTGCGCCAGACGATTTCCTTGGGCCAGGTCTTGGTGCCACGCGGCGTGACCCCGGTCGCCCACGCCGTGACGATGTCCCACAGCGCAGACTTGATCTCGTCGCGGCGCAGCAGCCAGACGTCCTCGACCTGCTCGATGACACCGTGCTCCTTCATGATCACGGCGACCTCGCGCATCTTGTTCCAGAACACCGAGTGGAACCAATGCTCGACGTAGAACAGATGATTCTCCACGTAGGGGAACACCGTCTTGGCGCAGCCCAGCAGCTCGTCGAACTGCTTGCGGTCCTCCTCCTTCTCGATCAGCCCGCGATACTCGGCAGTGATGCGGTCGCGCTCGGCCCGCACCTTCGCCGTCGGCCGCTCGATCGAAACGCCCTGCTTGATCTTGCCGATGTAGGTGGCGATGCCGGACAGCGGCACGTTCATCTGGTCGTTCCACGAACGGTCGTGGTGGAACCAGCCGGTGCCGGTGGAGATGTTGAACCAGGGCTCGCGCGCCAGGTCCAGCGACTTGAGCCACTCCACGCCCTTGGGCAGCTTCTTCAGCGCCGCCTCGACCGCGGTCCAATCCGGACTGAACGTGACCACCGAGTCGACGCCCAGCTCGACGGCTTTCTTGGCCAGCTTCTTCAGCTCCTCGTCGGGCTGGTACATGATCACGTCGATGCCCGAGATCATCTGCGTCACGCGCTGCGCCGGAATGCTGGGAAACAGCTTCTGCACGAAGTCGAGGAAGAAGACGTAGGCGGCGTAGCCGAGATTGAGGAACTCGAAGTGGTACTGCCAGCACTTGATGCCCAGGTTGATCAGGTCGTCGTAGTTCTTCAGCAGGTGGTAGCCGTGCGATTCGCCCAGGGCGTCGGTCACCACGCTCATGTCCTCCATGTCCTGCAGGCGCGGAATCTTGACGGCCTCCAACTCGCGGATGGTGGCCTCCATCTTCACTTTCCATTTGGCTTCGAGCGCGTCCCAGTTCTTGTAGTAGTAGCCGGCGCGCTCCATGAAGTTGGGCACGCGGCGGCCGATCTCCTCAGGGTCCTTCACCGGCACCGGCGAAATGTAGACATAGCCGTTGATGATGCGGTGGTCGACGCCGCGCACCGGCGGCACCATGAAGATACGGTTGTTGAACTGCGACAGGGCGAGATACCAGGCCTCGTCCCATATGGTGTCGAAGGGATAGAGCGGCTCGGGGTAATGCAAGCCGTCGTAGAACCAGAAGGTATCCTTCTCGTACTGGTTGCGTACGGGATCGTCGGTGACGAACTGGTACTGGTACGGATACATCCGCTCCCAGCCTTCGGTGCCGGGAATCGCTTTGGCCTTGATGTCGTGCGGAACCGGGAATTTCATCTGGCGCTCCTCGTCGTTCGTGGACGCTTCGGGCAGGGCCGGCAACTCGAACCGGCCGCTGGTGTTGCGCCATGACTGCAAGCGCCATGCCACGACCTGTTTGTGCGCAGCAGCAAAAGCTTCCGCACATCACCTTGCGCGGTCCGTGAAGGACGAGGAAGGGCGCGAGGATCCCGCTGTTCGCGCATCTGCAGCAAAACCGCCGCGGCGAGCGCGCGACCGCGCGGCCGGTCCGACGCGCAATGCCATCGGCGGTTGATCATTTCGTCAATGTTTCGGCGTTCGGGCGGAGCGGCTTCACCATTTGAGCAATGGCCGCGCGTCGCCGGAATCCAGATCGGCGACAGCAGCTGCTGCGAACTTCCTTGATCTCGGTTAATACGCTTGTGCGTCCATGTCGCTAGAAAGCAAGGACGATTGGGAGGAGGATGACCGGGTGACAAGGCTTCACAGCGTCCGGCTCGAGAACAGCGACAGCGACGACTTGCGCGCGCGCGTGCATTTTTGCGCCGACACCGGCCAAATCTGGTTGCACGAACACCGCATGCTCCTGGTGCACGCCGAGGCGCAGGCCTTGCTGCGCAAGGAGCTGATCGACACGCTCGGCATGGACCGCGCGCGCGGGCTCCTCATGAGGATGGGCTACGCGTCAGGCGTGCGCGACGCGGAACTGGCCCGCACCCGGGCGGAGAGTGCCGATGACGTCGAAGCCTTCATGACCGGGCCGCAGCTGCATACGCTGGAGGGCATCGTCCGCGTCACGCCGATCAAGCTCGAGCTGGACCGCGTCAAGGGGAAGTTCTACGGCGAGTTCCTGTGGGAGAACTCCTGGGAGGGGCAGTCGCACCGTCGCAATTTCGGCATTCACTCGGAGCCGGTGTGCTGGACCCAGATCGGCTATGCCTGCGGCTACACCTCGGCGTTCATGGGGCGGCCGATCCTCTACAAGGAGGTCGAGTGCAGCGGCTCGGGCCACGACAACTGCCGCATCGTCGGCAAGCCCGTCGAGGAATGGGAAGACGCCGCCGATCACATGCGCTTCTTCAATCCCGAGTCGATCGCCGACCAGCTCTTCGATCTGCAGACCCAGGTGGTGCAGCTGCGCTCGACCATCGGGGAGAAGGAGAAACTCCCCAGCGACATGGTCGGAAAATCGCCCGGATTCCGCGCGGCCTACGATCTGCTCAGACCGGCGGCGGGCAACCGGATCAGCGTGCTGCTGGTCGGCGAGACCGGCGTGGGCAAGGAGCTGTTCGCCCGCGCGCTGCACGAGATGGGGCCGCGGCGCAGCGCGCCGTTCATCGCCGTCAACTGCGCCGCCATCCCGCAGGACCTGGTGGAGTCGGAACTGTTCGGGGTAGAGCGAGGCGCCTATACCGGCGCCCTCGTCTCGCGTCCGGGGCGCTTCGAGCGCGCCGACGGCGGGACGCTGTTTCTCGACGAGATCGGGGATTTGCCCCTGCCAGCGCAGAGCAAGCTGCTGCGCGTGCTGCAGGACGGGGAGTTCGAGCGGCTGGGGGACCAGAAGATCCGCAAGACGGACGTTCGGCTGATTGCGGCGGCCAACCGCGACCTCCGGCAACTGGTCAAGGAAGGAAGATTTCGTTCCGACCTGTACTACCGGCTCAACGCCTACCAGATCGACATTCCGCCGCTCAGGGAGCGCAAGGAAGACATCTCGCTTCTCGCCAAGCGGTTTCTGGAGAAGTTCTCCGCCATTCACGCGAAGACGCTGCGCGGCTTCACCGACAAGGCGAAGCGCGCCCTGCTCACCTACGGCTGGCCCGGAAACATCCGCGAGCTGCAAAACATGGTCGAGCGCGGCGTCATCCTGGCGCCGAGCGGAACCCGGATCGAGGTGGACCAGCTGTTCTCCTCTTGCGCGGACAACCGGGCCCGCGAGTTCGGCTTGAACGTCAACGGCGAGCTCGCCATGAACGGCTGGGAGGCGGGCCGCGCGCTATGCGAGTCGGTATTCAACGGCGTCATGACGCTGGATCAGGTCGAGGCCATGCTGGTCGAAACCGCGGTGAACAAGGCCTGCGGCAACCTCTCCTCGGCGGCGCGCATGCTCGGCCTGACCCGGCCCCAGCTCGCCTACCGCCTGAAATGCCTGCACGAGGGCGGACCGGGCAAGCCGGAGGCGGCGGCGGCGTTCTCTGCGGAGCCCCCGGCCGAGCAGCCTTGACGAGCGGCACTCTGCGCCGACGGGTACAGGTCTACCTGTCCGCGCACCACGTGATGACGCTCGCTACCGCCGGCGACGACGGTCCCTGGGCCGCGGCAGTGTTCTACGTACACGAGGACTGGGCGCTGTATTTTCTCTCCGCCCCGACGAGCAGGCATTGCGGCAACATCGCGCGAAGCCCGCGCGTGTCGGCAACGATCCAGGAGGGTTACTCCGATTGGCGGGAGATCAGGGGAGTCCAGCTGGAAGGCGTCGCCACCCGGTTATCAGGCGACGAGGAAAAACGGATTCGAGGCCTGTACGCGACGAAATTCCCGCTCCTCGGCAACCTGGCCGATGCCCCCGCCGCGATCGTCAAGGCGCTGGCGAAGGTGGGCTGGTACAAGCTTGCTCCGCAGCGCGCCTATTTCATCGACAATTCTGTCGCCTTCGGTCACCGCGACGAAATCGATATTCAGTGAGCCGCGGCAACCCTGCTCCGCCGCGCGGTCGACACTTCACCCGCGCAGAAGAAACTCGTACTCGGCCGCTTCGGCCAGCCCGAAGGCGGCACCAAGCGCGCCGCCGACACGCTCGCCAACATGGTGCGCGAGCTGGCGAGGGGCTGATCGCTCGACGACGTTTCTACGCCCCGGCCTTGCCCTCCGGGGTCGTCCCCGCCGGACCCCGGCGACTTGCCATTTGGGCCCATCTGCCGCCATCCAAATGCATGTGGTTGCATCCCCATATAGAGGCTTCTACCATCCTCAGCATGCAGGCCAATCACTAGCTAAACGGCAACTCATTCATGACGGCGCCCGATCAATCGCCGCGTTATTCGCTTCGACCGGCCGACGAGCGAGACTCTCCAGGGGTGGCGGCGTGCGTGAATGCGGCATATCGGCACTACGTTGAGCGCATTGGCAGACCGCCGGGTCCCATGACCGAGGACTACGCAAAGGTGATCCAGGAGCGTCGAGCTACCGTTGCGGACGACCGCGAAAAGATCATAGGGGTTCTTGTCCTTGCAGTTACCGAAGAAGGATTCCTTCTCGAAAACGTAGCAGTGGATCCATCGCATCACGGCAAAGGCCTTGGAAGAATCCTCCTTGAGTTCGCCGAAGCCGAGGCGCGGCGCGAGGGGTTTGCGTCCATCTATCTCTACACCCACGAGAAAATGACAGAAAACCAGGTTTTATACGCAAAGATCGGTTACGTGGAATTTGACCGACGTACCGAGAAAGGCCTTGCTCGTGTCTACATGCGGAAACTGCTTCGATGAGGTTGCCGTTCAGCTGGGCCGTCCCACCTACCAAGCAGCGAGGAATGTAGTGTCGAAACTCCGCGTCCGAAGCTTCGCGATTTCCATCGACGGCTACGGCGCCGGGCCGAGCCAGGACCTCCAGAATCCGCTGGGGGTCGGGGGCCCTGAGTTGATGGAGTGGTTCTTCCACACGCACGCATGGCGGAAGATGCACGGTCATGACGATGGAGAGACGGGAGTCGATAACGGCATTGCCGAGCAAGGCTTTGCCGGAATCGGTGCCTGGATTCTTGGGCGCAACATGTTCGGTCCGGTCCGCGGCCCGTGGCCGGACGACAGCTGGAAGGGCTGGTGGGGCGACGAGCCGCCGTATCACACGCCCGTCTTCGTGCTGACGCATCACCCGCGCGCGCCGCTCAGGATGGCGGGCGGCACGGAATTTCGTTTTGTCACCGAAGGCATTCGCGCCGCTTTGGAGCAGGCGACCGCTGCGGCGGGCGGCCGCGACGTCCGCCTCGGCGGCGGCGTATCCGCTATTCGTCAGTATCTGCGCGCCGCCCTGATTGACGAGCTGCATCTCGCCATCCGGCCTGTCTTGCTCGGTTCCGGGGAGCATCTGTTGAAGGACATCGATATGCGTGCTTTGGGCTATGAATGCGCGAAGTCCGTCGCGGGCGAACGTGCGACCCACGTCTTTCTGCGCAAGCGCGCGTGACCTGTCCTGCTTGCTCGGTGGGCCACCTAACGCCTCAAGGCATCGGACCGACCGCGAGCACCTCGCCTACTCGAGCGGTGTGCGGCCACCCCGCCGCTGATTTCCGACCTTGGCTCTCACCTCCGGTTCACTGCCTGGGAATAAGCATGCCGCAGACCACGTCTTCGCTCGACATCAACGTCATCGACGTACCTCCGCGCGCCGCGGTCTTTTTCTATCCAGAACCGTTTGCTTCACCGATGAACGGCACAATGAGACGACGGACGATGTTTGTTACCTGGAGATAGGCTCCAGAACGAGGGGCATTGCGCGTGAATAGAGGAATCGGTGAATCGGTCAAAAACGTCATGCAGGTACTTGCCGTCCTCTGCATGATCGCTCTCGTGTCCGTCATCGTTCACAAGGGATACGCGGATGTCTTGGCCCTCTCTCAGAAGTATTCCGGTGAAGAGTTCTGGGTGCGCCTGGCACGTTACCTGATTGCGAACCTTGCCGGCGGGTAGGCGCTTGGCGCCCGACAGGTCGGCGGCCGGGGTGAGAGCGTTCCACGCGGCGAAGGTCCTCACGGTGTTCCGCTCACGTTTGAACCCCTACGCGCAGGACGAATATGCCGGCTGGGCGGCGCGCATGAGCGCGCTCGCGCAGACGATGCCGGGATACGTTTCGCACAAGGGTTTCGTCGCCGCCGACGGCGAACGGGTAATGATCGTCGGGTTCGAGTCCGCGGAGGCGCAGCGCGCCTGGAGGGCACATCCGGAGCACCAGGAGGCGCAGAAGAAGGGGCGCGCGGCGGACGGTAGATGGTCATGTGCAAGATATTTTGGGTGGTGATCGCGATCTATGCCGCCCTGAGCGTCGCTCGGCTCGGTGCGCTCTGATCAAGGCACGAAACAACGCTGAGCGGACGGAATATGAATGGGTCACAGCGCTGCACCCTCGCATGGGCTGGCGTTTCCAAGCGGAAAGCGTAAAGTTTTCGCCAGGCTCGTCCCGAAAGGAGGGCGCCATGGGCCCGTTGCGACGCCGGCAGTTCCTGCTTTCCGTAGCAGCGATTCTGGCCGCGCCGATGGCGCGGGCGCAGGCACCCGCCGCCCAGCCGGTGTTCGGCATCCTGCTCGCCTTTCCGCCCGATGCCGGAACGACGTTCACAAAGCCGCTGCGCGCCTACATGGAAGCGCTCGGCTACGTCGAGGGGCGCAACATCGCGTTCGACGTGCGCTATGCCGGCGGCAAGGTGGAGCGTCTGCCGGGCCTCGCGGCCGCCCTCGTCGCGCGGCGGCCGAGCGTGATCGCCACCTTCGGCGACGCCGCGGGCCTCGCGGCCCAGGCGGCGACCTCCGAGATTCCCATCGTCGCCATGTCCGAGGACCTGGTGCGCGCCCGGATCGTCTCCAGCATGTCGCGGCCCGGCGGCAACATCACCGGGGTGAGCATCCTGGGCACCGAGCTGGACGCCAAGCGCCTGGAAATACTCGCCGAGATGCTGCCCGCGCGCAGCGCGGTCCTGCTGCTCGCCGATGCGACGACGCATCGCGAGTCGCGGCCGGCGATCGATGCCATGGCGCGGGCCCGGGGGCTCACTTTGCACGAAGCCGTGGTGCGCGCGCCCGAGGACATCGATCGCGCGCTGCGTGAGGCGCAGCAAAGCGGCATCACCGGCGTGAACGTGCTCTCGTCGGCGTACCTGTTCGCCCTCCGCGGTCGCATCGTCGGCATCGCAGCGCAGTCACGCCTGGCGACCATTTTTCAGTGGCCGGAGACCGCGGACGAAGGCGGCCTGCTCGCCTACGGCCCGAGCCTGCTCGGCGCGTTTCGCCAGGTCGTCGCGCTCGTCGACAAGGTGCTGCGGGGCGCCAGGCCGGGCGACATCCCGGTCGAGCAGCCGACCCGCTTCGTCCTGCACGCCAACCTCGGCACCGCGAAGTCGCTCGGGCTCACCGTGCCGCAGTCGATCCTGCTGCGCGCCGACCGGGTGATCGAGTGAACGCCAGGATGTACGACGCCCTCGTGGTGGGCGCCGGGCCGGCGGGGTCGCACCTCGCCTGCCTGTTGGCGCGCGCCGGGCGGCGGGTCGCGCTGCTCGACAAGCAGCGCTTTCCCCGCGACAAGGTGTGCGGCGGCGGCGTGTCGCGCAAATCGCTGGCGCTGCTCGATCTCGACATCGGCCCGCTGGCGCAGCGCTGGATCAGCGGCGCGTTCCTCACTTACGAGAACCGCGCCGCGGTGGTCAGGGACCTGCCCGCCCCGGCGGCCTGCACCGTGCTGCGCAGCGAGTTCGACCACGCGCTCGTGACGCGCGCGTGCGCGGCGGGCGCCGAGTTCTTCGCCGAGACGGCGTTCGTCGACCTGCACGCGCATGACGGGGGCGTCGTGGCGCAAACCAGCCGCGGCGCATTCAGCGCCCGGCGCCTGTATGCCGCCGACGGGGTCGGCAGCGCGGTGCGTGCCAGGGTGTTCGGCAAGCGGCTCGTCTCGTACGTCCCGGTGCTGGAAGCGCTGGTGCAGGTGCCGGACGAGGCGCTGCGCGGGTTCGGCGCGCGCGCGGTGTTCGACTTCGGCGGCATGCCGAAGGGCTACGGCTGGATCTTCCCCAAGCGCGACCATCTGAACGTCGGCATCTACTCGCCGTTCGGCGGCACTGCGCTGCGTGCCCACCTCGACCGGTTCATCGAGCGCTACCCGGCGCTGCGCCGGCGCCGCGGCATCGAATACCGCGGCTACGCGATCCCGGTCGGCAACGGCGCCGGCGTATTCGAGCGCGGGCCGGTCGCGCTGATCGGCGACGCGGCCGGACTCGCCGAGCGCGTCTTCGGCGAAGGGATCTACTTCGCGCTTAAAAGTGCGGCGCTCGCGGCGCAGGCAGAAATCGCGCGCGACAGCGGCGCGCACCGCATGCGCTACACGCAGCTGCTCGAGCGCGAGCTGCTGCCCGAGCTGCGCGCCGCGGCGCTGCTCGCCAGGGGGCTGTTCGCCTTCCCTGAATTCACCTTCCGCCACGCCGTTTGCAGCGCGCGCATGAACCGGCTGTTCGCGGGCCTGATCACGGGCGATACCGGGTACCGCGAGTGCCTGCGCAAGGCCGTGCTCGCCGCGCCCCTGTGGCTGTCGCGCTCGGCGTCGCCCGCCCCGCCTGTCATCGCCTGACCCTCGCCTGACTGGCATCCGGGGCCGAGGTTTGGTCAAATTGGCCGTTCAACGGAGGAGGACGCGATGGGAAACATGATCAGCTACAAGCGGCCCGACGGCCAGGGTGTCGCCGGCTATCTCGCCGAGCCGGCGCAACGCGCGAACGCGCCCGGCATGGTGGTGATCCAGGAATGGTGGGGCCTGAACGACCAGATCAAGGGGGTCGCCGACAAGCTGGCGGCGGCCGGCTACCGCGCATTGGTGCCGGATCTGTACCGCGGCAAGGTCGCGCTCGAGGCGAACGAGGCCGAGCACCTGATGAAGGACCTCGACTTCGGCGATGCGGCCGGCCAGGACGTGCGCGGCGCCGTGCAGCACCTCAAGGCCGCGGGCAGCGCCAAGGTCGGCGTGACCGGCTTCTGCATGGGCGGGGCGCTCACGCTGCTCGCAGCGGTGAACGTGCCAGAGGCGAACGTCGCCGTCGTGTGGTACGGCTACCCGCCGCTCGAGTACGTCGATGCGTCCAAGATCAAGGCGCCGCTGATGGCCCACTGGGCCACCGAGGACGGGGCGTTCCCGATCGCCAAGGTCGACGCGCTGGAGAAAAAGCTGCGCGACGCCAGGGTGAACTTCGAGTTCCACCGCTACCAGGCCAAGCACGCCTTCGCCAACGAGACCGCGGACCCGAAGAAGCTGGCGATCCTGCAGTACGATCCCGCGGCGGCGAAGCTCGCCTGGAGCCGCACCATGGAGTTCCTCGCCAAGCACCTCAAATAGCCGGCGCGGACTCATAACGCGCGCACGTTGTACGGGTCCTCGGTGCGCGGCGCCTCGACGAGGGCCACGCGGATCACGGCCAGCAGGACGACGAGCGCCACGATCGCGATGAGGAGCGGCCTGGTTCTCATGACTCACTCGCTGTTCAGCCAGGTATAGTCCGACGCGAAGATGAAGTCCTCGGGCACGCCGTGCTCGGTCACGTGCCGCGCGTCGAGCCGCCAGGCCGTGCTCGCGGGCTGCTGGAAGGCCTCGGCGATGCCGGTGGCCGCGATCAGAGCGAGCCCGAGTGCGGCAAGCGCGTGCACGACGCGGCGGCCTGCGCGCGCGCGATGCCTGACTGCGCTGTGGTGATCCAAGTTCACGCAACACCCCCTTTCCTGGGCCGGACGGGGTTATCTTCCGGCGCAGGGGCTTACGAGGGGCCTACCGATCGCTTACCGATCGGCTTGAAGGAGGAACGAACATGGCAGACACGCTTACCCTGCTCGGCATGCTGTTGAACTTCGCCGGAGCGCTATTGCTGGTCCTGCACCGCTTTCCGTCGCTCGAGATCACGGCCGACGGCCGTAGCATGGCGCCGTCGCAGGGCGAGCCGGCGCCGGAGGAACGCGCCCGCAACCTGCGGCGCTACTGGCGCAACGCCGTCGCGACGCGCGCCGGCCTGGTCTGCCTATGCGCGGGATTCGCGCTGCAGTTGCTCGGCTTCGTCTACCCGAACTACGATACCGGCGCGGGTACGGCGGCTTATACGGCGCGCCAGATGTCGTCGTGCGTCGCGCCGGCCACGAACAGATCCCCGGCTTCGCCGAGAATCTTCAGGTAGGCCGGATCGGCCATCAGCTTCTCCATGGCGGCCTCGAAGGATCCCAGGTCGTCGTAGCTGGCGGCCCATGCGACGCGGCTCGGATTGCCGCCGATCGGCGTCAGCACCTCGATCGAAACGCCATGCTTGGACTTGATGTGCTGGCCGACCCTGGCGGCCCAGGCCATGGCCGCGCCGAGCTTGCCGGGTGCGATGACCGCCGTCCTGAAGAAGCGGATCATGTTGCCTCCTCCATTTGAATGGGCCCGCGGCTCGAGGTAGACGCGGCGTGCGGTCTCAGCGGCTTGTCGCCCAACCATAGACCCCGCGACACCGTATTGCCAGGGTTTTCTGAACGAGGGAGCGCGCCAAGCTGCACGAGACGAAGAAGCTCGCCGCGGCGCACGGCGGCCGGGATTGACCCCAGCAACCGCCAGACTTAGCATTCCTTTCGGTACGATTCCAGCGCGGCGGGCGCGCCGGAATCCCCGCTCGCAGCGCACCCCGTCCCACCGGCTCGAAGAGGCTGGGGCAGTCGGGCCTCGCATACCAGACCAAAGGAGGTATCGATGCGCATCCACCTCAAGCATCGCAAGGCGATCCTGATCGCCGCGCTCGTTTTGCCGCTGTACGCCGGCGCTGCGCTCGCTGACGAGACCTGCAACTCGCCATACACGGCGCGCCTCATCAAAGGGCAGGAGGATTACGTGCACGTGTGGACCCTCGGCGTGGAGGGGCTGGGCGACGGCTCCGACAAGCTCGTCACGATCGGCGCGAATCCGAAGGCCAGGGATTACGGCAAGGTAGTGCATACGCTCTCGGTCGGCGGGCGCGGCGAGGCGCACCACATGGGCTTCACCGACGACCGCAAGTATCTCTGGGCCGGGGGCCTGGACGATTCGAAGATCTACGTCTTCGACGTCGGCACCGACCCGTCGAAGCCCAAGCTCGTCAAGACGATCGCAGACCTGCCCAAGAGGACCGGCTTCGTCGGCCCGCACACCTTCTATGCGATTCCGGGCCGGATGCTGGTGCAGGCACTCTCCAACACCACGGACCACGGTGGCGCGACCGGGATCGCGGTCTACAACAACAAGGGCGGCTTCGTCGCCAAGTACGACATGCCGACCGGCGAGGTGGGCGGCGTGAAGGGTGACGGCTACGGCTACGACCTCGCCATCAACCCCAGGAAGAACGTGCTCCTCACCTCCAGCTTCACCGGCTGGAACAACTACATGATGGACATGGGCAAGATGGTGAAAGATAACGAGGCGATGAAGCGCTTCGGCACGACCATGGCCGTGTGGGACTTCAAGGCCATGAAGCCGAAGCAGGTGCTGAACGTGCCCGGCTCGCCGCTCGAGATCCGCTGGTCGCTCAATCCGAAGGACAACTGGGCGGTCACCGCCACGGCGCTCACGTCCAAGATCTGGCTCATCAAGCCGGACGGCAAGGGCGGCTGGCAGGCGAAGGACGTGGCGACCATCGGCGACCCCGCCAAGATTCCGCTGCCGGTAGACATCAGCATCAGCGCCAACGGCAAGGGCCTATGGGTCAACACGTTCATGGACGGCATGACGCGCTACTTCGATCTCTCCGACCCGGAGGCCCCGAAGGAAGTGTACACGAAGCACACCGGCAAGCAGGTGAACATGATCTCGCAGAGCTGGGACGGCAAGCGCGTCTACATCACCTCGTCCCTGCTCGCCAACTGGGACAAGAAGGGCGAGGACAACGAGCAGTTCCTCGCGCTCTTCCACTGGAACGGCAAGGAGCTGAAGGAGCAATGGCGCGTCGACTTCGCCAAGGAGAAACTTGGCCGGGCGCACCACATGAAGTTCAGCGCCAAGCCGGCCGCGAAGAAGGCGGCCGTCGAGCCGGCACGCGTCGTGGCAGCGGCCCGTTGAACGAGCGGCTCCCGCGTTCGCAGCGGCGATGAGCGCGTGGAGAGCGGCGACGTGCGCCGCGCTTGCCGCGGCGCTGCTCGGGGCCGGGAGCGCCGGGGCGGATCGCGACGAGCGCCCGCCGGGGGGAGTGCTGCCGGAGATGGACTACGCGCCGCCGCCGGCCGGCAGCTATGCGCTCAACGTGATCCAGCCCGCGCCGGACGGCCGCGTCATCGACGAGCGGGGCCGACCGGGGCGCCTGGCCGAGTACACGCGCGGCCGGGTCACGCTGCTCTCCCTCGTCTACACCTATTGCACCGAGCGGACGGGCTGCGTGCTGGCGTACGAGACCGGCATGGCGCTGAAGAAGAGCATTCTCGCCGACCCGAAGCTGCGCGGTCGCGTGCAGTTCGTGAGCCTGTCCTTCGACCCAATCAACGATTCGCCCGAGACGATGCGGCTCTACGGCGGCGCGTACGCGCGTGCCGAGGGACCGCTGCCCTGGCACTTCCTGACCACGGGCTCGGTGAAGGCGCTGAAGCCCATCCTGGAGGGCTTCGACCAGGAGATCGAGGTCGAGCTCGACGAGCAGGGTCGTCCGACGCGCACCATCAGCCATATGCTGAAGCTCTTCCTGATCGACCGGGAAGGCCGCGTGCGCGAGATCTACTCCTCCGCCTTCCTCCAACCCGAGGCGATGCTGAACGATATCAGGACGCTGGTGATGGAGGAGGACGCCGCGCGGCACTAGAAGCCTCGCGGATGCGCCAGGCTAAGCGCGTCGCGCTCCTCGGCCTTGTCGCGCTCGCCGGCTGTGGGCCGGCGGCATCCCCTCCGACGGGCGCGTCGCTGGGGCTCCCTGCGCTCGCGACGCCCGCCGACAATCCGGTCACCCCGGCCAAGGTCGCGCTGGGCAGGAAGCTCTTCTTCGACCGGCGGCTCTCCCCCAACCGCACGATGTCGTGCGCGATGTGCCACGTGCCGGAGCAGGGCTTCACCGCGCACGAGCTCGCGACCCCGGTCGGCATCGAGGGGCGCAGCGTGCGGCGCAATGCGCCGACCGTGCTGAACGTCGCGTTCCAGAAGCGGTTGTTTCACGACGGGCGGGAGATATCGCTCGAGTACCAGATCTGGGGCCCGCTGCTCGCCCCGAACGAGATGGGCAATCCCTCGATCGGCTACGTGATCGAGCGCATCCGCTCGCTCGGGGAGTACGACGGGCTGTTCGAGGCGGCGTTCGGCGGCAATGACGTGTCGGCCGAGCGCATCGGCGCGGCGATCGCGTCCTACGAGCGGACGCTGGTCGCAGGCGACTCGCGCTTCGACCGCTGGCGCTACGGAGGCGACGCCTCTGCGCTGAGTGAGACGGAGCGGCGCGGGTTCGAGCTGTTCGTCGGAAAGGGGCGTTGCGCCGCTTGCCACCTCGTCGGCGAGCGCGACGCACTGTTCACCGACCACGGCTTCCATAACACGGGCGTCGGCTGGCGCCGCACGTTCGAGATCCCCGAGCGCACGCGCATCGAGCTCGCGCCGGGCGTGGTCGCGGAACTCGACCGCCGCACGCTCGCGTCGTTCTCCGAGGCACCGGCGAAGGACGTGGGACGCTACGAGATCACGCTCGACCCCAAGGATCGCTGGGCGTACAAGACCCCGTCGCTGCGCAACGTTGCTCTCACTGCGCCTTACATGCACGACGGGTCGATTGCAACGCTCGAGGAGGTGATCGAGTTCTACAACCGCGGCGGGATAAACAATCCCGAGAAAAGCCCCCTCCTCGTCCCCCTCGGCCTCACTGCCGAGGAGCGCGGCGCGCTTGCCGCGTTCATGCGCGCGCTGACCGGGAGCAGGGTGCAAGCGCTGGTCGACGACGCGCGCGCCGCACCGGTCGGCCGGTAGCCGCAGGGCGGCATGGAAAGTGCCGATAGAATGGTCCACGCGTTGCCAAGGGACCTGGCGGCTGAAGGGGGTCGGTATGGAAAGAGAACGGAAAAGCGGACGCCTCGCCGGGCGAACCGCGCTCATCACCGGGGCGAGCCGCGGCATCGGCCGTGCCATCGCGCTGCGCTACGCCGAGGAAGGCGCGGAGCTGTTCCTCACCGCCACCAACCGCGCCAAGCTCGAAGAGACCCGCAAGCTCGCCGCGGCGCACGGCGGCAAGGTGGCGCTGCACCTCGCCGACGTGAGCGAGCGCAGCGCCGTCGCCGCCATGGTGGACGAGGCGGTGAAGGCGCTCGGGCGCATCGACGTGCTGGTCAACAACGCCGGCGTGTACAAGGCCGCGCGGCTGGTGGACTACGCGCCCGAGGACTTCGACCGCATCATGAAGGTCAACGTCTACGGCGCGTTCCACGTCATGCAGCTCGTGCTGCGCCACATGCAGGCGAGAAAGAGCGGCAAGGTGGTGAACATCGCCTCCACCGCCGGCAAGTGGATGTCGATGAACCAGAGCGCCTACAACGCCTCGAAGCACGCGCTGGTCGGCCTGACGCGCTGCGCCGGGCTCGAGATGGGCCCGCACGGCATCAACGTCAACGCCATCTGTCCGGGCTTCGTCGAGACCGACATGCTGGAGGAGTTCCGCGCCCACGGCGACATCCTCGGCATCCCGTTCGAGAAAGTGAAGGAAGCGGGCCTCGCGCGCGTGCCGCTCAGGCGCTTCCTCAAGCCCGAGGAGATCGCGCACCTCGCGGTGTTCCTCGCCTCGAGCGAGTCCGACGGCATGACCGGCCAGTCGATCCTCGTCGACGGCGGTATGCTGGTGGTGTGATCGACAAGGAGCCGAACATGATCCTGTCCCGCAACGCGGAGGTGAAGCCGTCGCCGTCAGGTCGATCGAAGGCGCGCGGTGCTACGGCGGCGAGCTGCTCGTCAAGCCGCTCATCAAGGGCGACGAGATGACCCTGCTCGAGATCCGCTACGCGCCCGGCGTCGGCGCGCCGCCGCACGTGCACCAGCACGAGTCGCTGATCTACGTCGTCCGGGGCAAGGTCAAGTCGCGCGTCGGCGAGAAGGAGTACATCCTCGGCCCGGGCGACGTCTGCCGCCACCCGCAGGGCGTGCCGCACAGCGTCGAGGCGCTCGAGGAGTCGCTCGTGGTCGAGGTCAAGGCCCCTGCCCCCGACGTCGCCAAGTTCCTCGGCAGCTGAACGCATGCCCGGACAGCCCGACGTCCTCACCGCGCTCGGCCGCGAAGTCGGCGAGTTGCTCAAAGCCCGAAAGGAGACCCTCGCGGTGGCCGAGTCCTCCGCCGGCGGCCTGATCAACGCCGCCCTGGTCGCCGTCCCCGGCGCCTCGGCCTACTACCTCGGCGGCCTGATCATCTACACCGCCGCCGGCCGCGAACACCTGCTCGGCCTCAGCAAGGAAGACATGAAAGGCATCCGCTCCGCGAGCGAGCCCTTCGCCCGCCTCATGGCCGCGCGCATCCGCGCCAAGCTCGGCGCCACCTGGGGCCTCGCCGAAACCGGCGCCAGCGGCCCCACCGGCAACCGCTACGGCGACAGCGCCGGCCATGCCTGCATCGCCGTCAGCGGCCCCGTCGAAACCGTCATCACTCTCGAGACCGGCAGCGCCGCGCGCGAAGCCAACATGTGGACCTTCGCCCGAACCGCCATCGAGCAACTGGAATCCTGCCTGCGCAAGGCCTGAGCCGCGCCCGGCATTCCGCCGACTGTCGCAGGTTATCCTTTTGTCTCAAAACGAGCGTCCAACCGCTCGGGCTTATGGACGCCCATCGCTGCGCCGAGTACCGTACCGCGCAATAACCAGGTACTCGTGGCCCAGACCACGCTGCACCGTATAACGGATTAACTGGTATTTCCTTCCCAGGGGCAGACGTATGATTTCTCCACGGTTTGTGGCGCAGGGGGTGAATGACGCGGAAGGCATTCCGCCTTTTCGGCTCCCCACTTCACGTTAGGCAGCGCAACGAAGGGGAGAACGATGATAATCCCGACACAAGTCAACGAGTCCGTCCAGGCGCACTACACTCGCTCTGATCTGGGTAGCCTTATCCTCGCTGCACTCGAAAAAGCAGGCAAAGACTTGAAGCGGCTCACGCCGGAGGACTTGGCACCCATCGATGAATTCCACATTCGTGGTCGGGCAGCAACGCTGGAGCTCGCTCAGGCTGCAAGCGTCGACTCCACGAAACGCGTACTTGACGTAGGCAGCGGCGTTGGCGGCACATCGCGGTGCCTTGCCCGGGAATTCGGATGCCGTGTCACCGGCATCGACCTGACTGACGAGTACTGTCGCGCCGCTGCAATGCTTTCGGACCGGATCGGCCTCTCCGAACTTGTCGATTACCGCCAAGGCGATGCAACGAATCTGCCTTTTCCGGATGCTTCGTTTGACATCGTATGGACAGAGCATGTCGCGATGAACATCCCAGACAAACCGGAGCTGTACCGGGAGATGCACCGCGTCCTCAAGCCGGGTGGCACGCTCGCGATCTACGACATTCTTGCCGGGCCGTCTGGCCCTGTGCTTTTTCCAGTTCCTTGGGCGCGCACCCCGGAATTGAGCTTTCTCGCGACGCCTGACGAGTTGCGCAACCTCCTCGGGGAAGCCGGGTTCAACATTGCGGCTTGGTCCGATACAACCGACGCCGCACGTGCCTGGTTCGTAGCTCTGGCCGAGAAGATCCGCAAAGAGGGCATGCCACCGCTCGGCTTCCATGTGCTGCTCGGGGCCGATTTTCAGGCCATGGCGCAGAATCAGCGGCGCAATCTGGAGGAGACTCGGATTGTTCTGGCGCAAGTCGTTGCTAGGAGGTAAGCGCTGCCTAACCCCGGCGTGCAGCCGACGCCCAAAGGAGGGCGCGGTTGACGCCGAACGTTGGGCGTCACCTGATCGCGCTCTCTGTCTTCTATCGGGCGCTCATGGTGAGGGGACTTTGAGTCTCGCGGGCGACGCTCCGGAGCGAGCCCTCGGGACCCATGAACGGACGCGAACCACAACTTCAGTAGTTCCCCGGATCGTTCCTGAGACCGCCACCAGGTAGCTTGCGATCCCAGCGGCGCATGCTGCGCCGCCTCGCAACGCCACTTTGGGAAAGGAGCGGTCATGAATCAAGTCGTTGCACCGTCTCGCCAGGCCGGCACCGCGCAACTGCAGGGAGAACTTTGGGGCGCCCGGGCGGGTGACTGGGCGCAGCTGCAGGAAAGCGTCTTCCGTCCGCTGTACGAACATGTGCTTCATCACCCCGACCTCGCGCAGGCGTCTTCGAGCCTCGATGTGGCCTGCGGCGCCGGGCTGGCAGCGCAGGTCTTTGCCAGGAAGTTCAGCGCCGTCGCAGGCATCGACGCGTGCAGCGGCTTCATCGAGCTGGCCCGGCAGCGCGTCCCGGGCGGAGACTTCCGCGCAGGCGAAATGGAAGCACTTCCGTACGCCGACGAGAGCTTCGACGTGGTCACCGGGTTCAACGCGTTTCAGTACGCTGCGTCGCCGGTCAACGCGCTGCGCGAAGCGCGCCGCGTCACCAAGCCCGGGCGCCCCGTCGTGATCGCGACCTGGGGGCCGTACGAGGATTGCGAATCGTCCGGGCACCTCAAGGCCCTCGCCGCGCTGATGCCACCGCCTCCCCCGGGAGCACCAGGCCCCTTCGCCCTGTCCGACGAGGCCAGGGCGAGAGCGCTGGTCCGCGAAGCAGGGCTCACGCCAATCGCCATGGCGGACGTGGACTGCCCGTGGGTCTACCCGAGCCTCGAGATCGCGCTGCGCGCCATGCTGTCGGCCGGTCCGGCGGAGAAGGCGATCCGCGCCTCCAGCTTCGAGCGCGCGCGCGACGCCGTCGCTTCCTCGATCGCACCGTTCCGAACGGCTTCGGGCGGGTACCACATGAACAACAAGTTCCGCTACCTGGTCGCGCGCGCCTGACCGGAGCGCTCGCGCGGCCGATGGCTCGTGCCGTTCGAGCGACCTCCCGCATCGAGGCTGTGCCCGATACGGACGTGATACATTGCCCCGCGTCGACGGGAGCGTCTCCATGAGCGGGAACAGCGGAACGCCGGTGCACGACCTGGTCGGTCGCGCACGCGAGGAAGCGGCGCTTAGGCAGTTCGCTCAAGCCGCCACGGCCGGCGAAGGCGCGATCGTGCTGGTCTCGGGGGACGCGGGTGTCGGGAAGACCGCGTTCGTCGATGCCGTGCTGTCGCGAGCGAACCTGCTCGAGGCGCGTGCGTCGGCGGCCCCGACCAGTACGCCCTCCCTGGGACCGATCAGCGCCCTGCTCCGCGCCCTTCGTCGCGACGTGCCGGATATGTCCGCAGCCATGGCGGATCGTGTCCCCGCGCTCGGCGGCCTGCTGTCCGCGACCGACGAGTGCGAGGCGGTGACCAACCGCGCGGCGCTGTTCGACGCAGTCGGCGACGCTTTCGTGGCATTCGCGCGGGTGCGCGCCCTTGCGCTCGTCCTGGACGACCTCCAGTGGGCCGATCACGCGACGCTCGAGCTGCTGCCTGCGCTCGCAACGCGGACGCGGAACGCGGCACTGCTGGTGGTCGCGATCTACCGCAGCGATGCCGTCCCGCACGGGCATCCTGTTCGCACCATGCGGGAAGCCCTGCGGCGCGCCCGCCTCCTGAACGAGATCCCGCTGTCGCCGCTCGATCGCGAGGAGACTTCAAGGCTGATCGGCCGGCTGCTCGGCCACGAACCGCACCCCGCCCTCGCGAGCACGATCTGGGAGCAGAGCGGCGGGGTCCCGCTGTTCGTGGAAGCACTGGTCACAACCGTTCAATCGCGGGGCAACCTGAATCCCGACGGTTCGGCGACGGTCAATCTCCCGCTGCCGGAAACGGTGCGGGACGCGGTTCTCGCGCGCCTCGCCGTTCTGTCGCCGCCTGCACAACGCGCTGCCGAGAGCGCGGCGGTCGCCGCGGTCGGCGGTCCGGAGTTCCCGCTGGAGCTCCTCGCGCAGCTGAACGAACGGACCGACGGGATCCAGGATCTCCTCGCGTCGAGGTTGATCCTGGAGCGGCGCCCCGGTCTCGCCGCCTTCAGGACGCCGCTCGAATGCGATGCCGTCTATGCGGCGATTCCCTGGACCCGGCGTCGGCTGCTGCATCGGCGCGCCGCCGAGTCGTTCGAGGCAATCGGGCAAGAGAGCGGGCAGCCCGCCGCGCACTGGGAGGCCGCGGGCGAGACCGAGCGTGCACGCAAGGCGCTTCTCGAAGCGGCGCGCCGCTCGCGTCGCCTGCATGCGCATCGCGACACCGTCGGTCTGCTCAGGCGGGCGCTCGACCTCTGGCCGGCCGGCCAAGACGAACCCGATCGGCTCCGCGTGCTCGACGAGCTCGGCGACGCCGCCCAGCTCTCCGGGCGACTCGTCGACGCGCAGCGCGCCTGGCGCGAGGTCGCGGAATCGGCCGCAGGCACGCCCGCTGCACTCGCCGGCGCACGCGCGCTTCGCAAGATCGCCAATCTCCACGAAATGAGCTGCGATTGGGCGCGCGCGCTCGACGCGCGCCAGGATGCCATAGCGGCCTTCGCCGCGGGCGGCGAGCGGGCCGAGGCAGCCATCGAAGGGGTGAACACCGCCATCCGGCTGCGGATGTCGTCCCAGCATGGGACTGCACTCGACGTCCTCGCACGCGCCGCGACCGATGCCGCGCTTGCGGGGCGCGAGGATCTCAAGGTGCGGATCGCCGCGCTCAAGGGCAACCTCGAGGCGCGCCTCGGCCGCGTGGCCGAAGGCATCGCGGCCATCCGCGAGGCGCGCAATGCGGCGCTCGCGCTCAACCAGCCGGCCCTCGTCGGCGAGATCTACCAGCGCCTCGCGGACGCGATCGAACGGTCGAGCGACTACCGAAGCTCGGCGGCCGTGAACCGCGAGGGTGTCGCCTTCTGCGAGCAGCACACGCTTCCCGGCGGAATCCTCGCCTGCCTCGCCTGCATGGGCTGGGTGCTCGTGCGCTCCGGCGACTGGGACCAGGCGAGCCACGCGGCGCGCCGGATGCTCGAGTCACCGGCATGCGTGCCACCCGCGCGGAGCGCGGCGCTGGGGTTCATCGGGCTGGTCCATGTCTTCCGAGGGGAACTGCGCAAGGGCGAGCCGATGCTCGTCGAGTCGCTCGCGATCGCACGGCGGATCGACCACGCCCTCGCCGAAATCACTGCCCGGTGGGGGCTTGCTCTGCACGACGCGGTCGCGGGGAATGCGGCCGCAGCAGGAGAACGCTGCGGCGCGATCCTCGCGCGCTACCGCGAGATGGACGAGCGGCACGCAGCGATTCCCGTTCTGCGCTGGTCCGCCAGCTGCCTCGCGCAGCTTCGCGATCACGAGGGCCTGCGCACGTGCGGCGACCTCCTCGGCGAGGCTGCTGCCCGATTCGGGAGTCCCGAGGCGCTGTCGGCGCTGGCACATGCGCTCGGCGAGATCGCGTTGCTGGAGGGTGACGGCGCGCGCGCAGCCAGCCAGCTGGAGAACGCGGTCGCCCTCATCGAGGATTGGGAGTTGCCACGCGAGCGGGTCGAAAGCCAGCTGCGCGCAGCCGCCGCATGCGCCGTGGCCGGCCGGCGCGAGCCCGCCGTGCGCTTCGCCCGGGACGCGGCCCGCGGCGCCGAACGGCTGGGCGCCCGGCCGCTGGAACAAGCGGCGATCAAGCAGCTGCGCGATTGGGGTGAGGCTGTCGGGGGCGCGCTCGGTGTCCGCGGTGCGCAGCGCGCGAAGAACGGTGGTCTCACCGCCCGGCAGGTTCAGATCCTGTGGGAGATTTCCAGGGGCCTGACCGACAAGGAAGTCGCCCGGAGCCTGCGGCTCAGCCCGCGCACGGTCGAAACGCACGTGGCGCACGCGTTGGCCGCGCTCGACTGCCGCACCCGTGCCGAGGCCGTCCGCAAGGCCACGGAACTCGGCGCCTTCTCGACCCAGCGGCGCTAGCCGCCGACAACTCGCGAGATGTGACGCAACATGACGCCCAACCCAACGATGCAACGGACCGCTTCGAAGCTGGCTTCCGCGGGGCCGAACGCTACGACCGGCTCCTTGCCGATGTGTTCGCGGTCCAGGACGAAATCACTGAGGCAATCGTCGCCGCCATCGAGCCGCACCTCTACGCCGCGGAGAACTTCCGCGCGCAGCGCAAGCCGCCCGACAGCGTGGATGCATGGGATCTCGTCATGCGTGCGCTGTCGCATTACTGGCGCCTCACACGGCAGGACAACATCGTCGCGCAGGCCCTGCTGGAGAAGGCGGTCGCCATCGACCCGGGATACGGGCAGGCCCTCGGCGTCCTGGCGGCGAGCCACATGTTCTGTACGCATATGGGGTGGGCGGACGTCGAAACGGCGGTGCCGATCGCCCGACGGGCCGCACTGGCGGCCATCCAGGTCGACAGCGAGGACGCCTGGCCGCACTATGCACTGGCGTGCGCGCGTCTCTTCGAGCGCCGCATCGCGGACTCGCTTGCCGAGTTCGAGCTGGCGTTGCGCCTCAATCCGAACTTCTCGCCGGCCAGGGGCTATTACGCGCTCGCGCTGTCCTACAGCGGCCGCTGGGCGGAAGCCGACCGCGCGGCGCATCGGGCGCTGCACCTCAGCCCGCGCGATCCGTTCTCCCAGGTCTACGCAGGCATTCGCGGCTTTGCGCAATTCCTTGGCGGCAACTATGCGGAGGCGAAGCGACTCGCCACCGAGGCCACGCGCGAGCGCAGCGAGTTCGCCGGGGGCTACCGGGTCCTCGCCGCGGCCGCCGGCATGGCCGGAGAGGCCGACGTGGCCGCGGATGCGCTCGCCCAGCTGCGTGGGGCACAGCCGAATATCTCTCTCGAGTGGATTGCCACGCAGATGCCGTTCGAGCACGACGCCGACCGCAACCACTACATGGAAGGTCTCCGCCGTGCAGGCTTGACATAGGTTTGAGCGAAGCTTTCGCATGAAATCCACAAGCAACCTCACCCGCCGCGGCAAACTTCGCGCACCCGCTGTTCGATCGGCGCTCTACGCCGCGGCGACTTCAAGGTCTGTCTTTTCATGCGGGGGCGGTCCGCCCGGCGGACCGCCCAACCATCCGTTGCAGCGGACGCGCCGCAAGCGGCGCGCGCCTGAAGCCGGACGTTGAGGCTGTATAAAAAGTCTAGTGGCACGTCCTCGGATGGGCTGTTCGAGCGTTAATAGGGGGGAACGCCTCGAATGGAGAACAAGAACATGGCGCGCTACAAGCTGGTTGATCGGAGCCCGCGGTTTTTGCCGATCGTTCTGGAGTCCCAGCTCGTTCCCGGCAGCTTCGAGCACGCGCTCGATGCGCTGATCGACACAGAGGTCGACCTGTCGCGCCTGGCGAAGCGCTTCAGGAATGACGCAACCGGCGCACCCGCCTACGACCCGGCGGTGATGCTCAAGATCGTGCTGCTTGCCTACAGCCGCGGCGTGGTCTCCAGCCGCTTGATCGAGCGGCTTTGCCGCGAGAACGTGCTGTTCATGGCGATCTCGGGCGACAGCGCCCCACAGTTCACCACGATCGCGAAGTTCGTGCGCGAGCTGGGCGAGGAGGCCAGCGCCATCTTCACCGAGGTGCTACTGACCTGTGACCGGCTGGGCCTGATCGGGCGGCAGATGTTCGCGATCGACGGGGTGAAGCTCCCGAGCAATGCCGATAAGCGCCGAAGCGGCACTCACGCCGAGCTTGCGCGTGAGGCGGGGAGGATGGAAAGGGCGGTGGCGAAGATGCTCGAGGCGCACCGGGCGCGGGACCAAGCCGGGGAGCCCGCCGAAGACGCGGGCAGGGAGCGCGAGCGCATCGAGCGGCTTCAGTCCGAGGCGCGCCGGATCCGCGAGTTCCTTGCGACCCACGCTGAGCGCCGCTCCGAGAAAGGGGCGATCCGAAAGAGCAACGTCACGGACAACGATAGCGCGAAGATGGCCACCGCCAAGGGCGTGATCCAGGGTTACACGGCGGTTGCCGCCGTGGACGCGAAGGCCCAGATCATCGTCGCTGCGCAGACCCACGGCTCGGGCAGCGAGCAGAGCGTGCTTGTTTCGATCGTCGAGAGCACCTCCAACTTCCGGACTGAGCAGACGCTCATCACGGCGGATGCCGGCTATCACAGCGAGGCGAACCTCAAAGGGCTGTACGAGCGCGGGGTGCCGGCGCTCATTGCCGACGGTCTCATGCGCCGGCGCGACGAGCGCTTCGCCGAGCAGGCGAAGTACAAGGCGTTGCCCGACCCGCTCTGGGACAAGACGGCCGCCGCAACGACATCCACCGAGAAGTTCAAGCCCTCGGACTTCCACTACGATCCGGCGACCAACACCTGCCTCTGTCCGGCCGGTAAGAAGCTTTACTCCACCGGCAGCCACTGCACGACGAACGGCCGAGTGCACCACAAGTTCCAGGGCGCCAAGCGCGACTGCGTGCCCTGCCACTTGCGGGAGCGGTGCCTGCGCCATCCGGACAGAACACCGACACGGCAGGTGGCGTTCTTCGCGAAGAACCAGTCATCGCCGCTCGAGTTCACCGAGCGGATGAAGACGGCGATCGACAGCGACCGGGGACGCAGGCTCTACGGGCGGCGAATCGCGACGGTGGAACCGGTCTTCGCGAACGTGCGGCACAACAAGCGCCTCGACCGCTTCACGCTGCGAACGCGGCCGAAGGTGAACGCACAGTGGAACCTCTACTGCCTGGTTCACAACATCGAGAAGCTGGCGCATCATGGATACGGGCGATAGAAGATCCGCAGGGGATATCCTGTGCATGCCGAGCCGAGTGCCCCGATGACCTCCGAATTCTCGAACGCGCGCGCGCCGCTCGCCGATCACACTCGCCGCACGTTCCGAAAACGGGTTTTTATACAGCCTCGTTAGCCGTCAGCCAGTCTCGGTGCGCTATACTTACTAAATGGGCAAGGTTGAGAAGATCGAGCGCGAAATCCAGGACCTGTCTCCCGAGGAAATGTCGGAGTTGCGGGAGTGGTTCGCTGCGTTTGACGCCGAAGCGTGGGATCGTCAGTTCGAGGCAGATGTTCGCACTGGCAAGCTTGACGCGCTCGCCGATCAGGCGTTGAAAGCCCATGCGTCCGGGCGAACCACGAAGCTTTGATTCACCACGCCTCGCCGGAGTTCTGGCAAAGCTATCGCTCGTTGCCAGTTGCAGTCCAACGCCTTGCCGACCGCTGTTTCCAACAGCTCAAACTCGACCCTCGGCACCCGTCGCTTCACTTCAAGAAGGTTGGGCGCTTCTACTCGGCGCGCGTGGGCATTCACTATCGCGCGGTGGGAGTGGAAGCAACCGACGGCATCGTCTGGTTCTGGATTGGGCCGCACGCCGAGTACGACAAGCTGATCGGCTAACCCGCTGTATATGGACTCCGCCCAGCAAGCAAGGGACGGATCGGTGGATGCGGCAAGGAAGGGCGAGCCTGCAGTCGTATATCCGGCATCTGAAGTGGGCTCTGTGTGGCCCGTGCCGACATGGAATCTGCGCACCGAGCGCCAATCGTTGCGAGCGGCAGGCGTGAAGCTGCCGGCAGAGTTATCGGCGTCAATCGGTGTGGGGCGACCCGTTTTGCCATGATGGGCGATCAATCTCTTGGCAAGGCTCGAGGTGAGAACAACACGGCATTGAAACGACCTCAGGCGGCGAGTGCGAAGCCGTGCGCTCGATCTTTTTGGTCGGCCGGCGCAGGGGCTCGCCGTAGGGTTGCGCATCACGCAGCGTGGCGTAGCAGATGCGCGCGAGCTTGTTGGCGAGCGCGCAGGTGGCCTTGTTGTGGTTGGAGCGCTGCCTGGAGCGCGAGCGCCCATTGGCGAAGAGAATCGATGCTCCTGCCGGCCTGTGACCGCGCGGCTGGCGGCGCGCAGCACCGCGCGCGCGCCGTGGGTGAGCAGCATACGCAGATAGCGGTCTCCTCGCTTGGAGATGCGTCCGAGCATGGCGCGTGTTGCCCGAGGAGTGTTCCTTGGGCGTGAGGCCGAACCAGGAGGCGAAATGGCGCGCATCGCGAAAGTGGCTGCACGCTCCCGCTGGTGGCGGCCACCATCGCGGTGGCGGTGAGCAGGCCGACGCCAGGGATGGATAGCAGTCGTCGTGCAGGCACGCCGAGTGCGCGTGCGACCACGGTAAGCTCGCGCTCGAGTTGCGCGATACGCGCCTCCAGCAGCCGGATCTCCTCGATCAGCAGTTTCATCGTGCCGCGGATCAGCTCGGGCACGCCGAGTGCGGATCGGCGAGCACCCGGCGATGCGCTCGACGCCGAGGCGCGCGCCCGGCGCGATGACGATGCCGAACTCGCGGCAGAAGCCGCGCAGCGCGTTGATGCGCGAGGTGCGCGTGCGCCATCCACAGCGAGCGGGTGCGATGCAGCCCTTGCAGGGCTTGCTGCTCGATCGACTTCACCTTCACCGGCACGATCTCGGCGCAGCGCGCCGCCTCAAGCAGCGCGCAAGCATCGGCCGCATCGGTCTTGTTGCGCTTCACGTAGGCGCGCACGTACTGCGCCGGCAGCAATCTCACCTCGATGCCGAGCGCATTGAGCCAGCGCGCCCAGTGGTGCGCCGAGCCGCAGGCCTCCATCACCACCAGGCCCACCGCGCGGTTGGCGAAACCAGCGCTCGAACTGGGTGCGTGTCAGACGATGCTCCTCGATCACGCGCCAGGCGCCGTCGGCCACGGCGAGCTGGAACACCGATTTGGCAAGATCGACTCCCACGACGGGCAAAGCGGCGGTAGCATTCATGTCGGACTCCCCTCTGGTTGAGTGCTGACACCCCACACCACATGAGGCCAGCTGGCACGATGATGCCGACAAACAAGACCGGGGGGAGTCCATCCCATCAGTGGTGCGGACGGGTCACGAGCGTCGCGTCTCATCAACCGCTGCGCTGGCCCGCCGCACAGCTCGACGTTAGAGCGCACTAGCCCGCGTCGATGGTTCTGGCTATAATGTGGCCAGAATGCGGTTCGAGATAATCCTGGCGCCCGAGGCCCTAGAAGACCTGCGAAGATTCAAGGCTAACGAGCGTGCAGCGATAAGAGGGGCTCTCGAAACCCATTTGAGGCACGAACCGACCAAGACCAGTCGAAGCCGTATTAAGCGTTTGCGCGGTCTGGCACGGCCGCAATATCGGCTCAGGGTCGACGAGGTACGTGTGTTCTACGATGTCTCAGGCTCGAGCGTCGAAGTGCTGGCGATCGTGGCCAAATCGGAGGCTCAGTCATGGCTCGCGCGGTTCGCAAAATGAAAGAAGTCCCCTTGTCCGAAGTCAAGGACGATCTGTCCCGCTTTTTGCGTGAAGCCGAGACTCAGGAAGTCATCATTACGCGCCACGGCAAACCTGCGGGAGTGCTCATTGGGTTCAAGTCAGAGGACGATTGGTTCGACTATCGACTCGAAAATGACCCGCGGTTCCTAAAGAGGATCGAGCAGGCACGTCAAAGTATTCGAGCCGGTCGGGGCACGAAGCTGGAAGAGGTGAAGTAACGGTGCACTCTAAGCGCGCAGTCGAAAGCGACGCGCGGCAAGGGCGGCCGCGCGCGCTTCACTGCGGACGTTAGCAGTCTGAGTCCCGCACCGCGAAGCAACATCAAGGTCTAACCGAGAGGAGGACTTGCGTGGCCGAACAGCAACCCTCATTCGACGCAGCGAAGTACAAGAACGCGCAGCGAGAGCAATGGAACAAGGACGGCGCAGCATGGCGACGCTGGAATCCCACTCTGGATCGTTGGTATGGCGAAGTTACCCGCCAGATGCTCGACCTGGCCCGGATTCAGCCAGGTCAGCGCATCCTGGACATCGCCGCCGGCGCAGGTGAACCGGCGGTCAGTGCCGCCGAACGAGTTGGCCCTAGCGGTTACGTGCTGGCGACCGACATCTCGGAAGGGATCGTTGAGCTTGCGCTCCAGGTCGCCCGTGAACGTGGACTCAAACAGATTGAGACCCGCGCCATGGACGGCGAGAAATTGGATCTCCCTGACGCTTCCTTTGATGCGGTGCTGTGTCGGCTTGGTCTGATGTATATGCCGCACCCCGTGACAGCGCTACGCGAGTGGCGCCGTGCTCTGAGAGCGGGCGGTCGGGTCGCCGTCGTTGTCTTTTCCACGCCCGATCGAAACAGTTGGGGTGCTATGCCCGCTTCCATCATCCGCCGGCGCGCGCAACTCCCGCCTCCCGTTCCGGGGCAACCCGGACCGTTTAGCCTTGGCGGTCCCGGGGTGCTCGAAGGCGTCTTCCGTCAAGCCGGATTTGCCAACCCCGAGGTTCGCGCCGTGCCGGTGCCCCATGAGAATGGCCAGTGCTGCCGAGTACGTGCGGGTCGCCCGAGAAGCCTTCGGTGCATTCAATGCCATGATGGCTCACCTGCCCCCTCAAGAACGCGAGTCCGTGTGGAACGAAGTAGAAGGCTCAATGCGTAGTTTCGAATCGTCTGGTGGGTTCGAGGTGCCGGGTGAGTGCCTTGTCGGTGCGGCCACGAAGTGATCGTACGCAGACTGCTAACCATCAGTTGCAGCCGAGCCGGGCTGAGAGCGCGGTGCGTTATCAACCATTCTCGGTGGCCCGCCGCAGAGCAACACGTTAGGCCGCGGGCATGGACCGATAAGCGGCCATGGCGCTCGTTGGCGCCGCAATCTGGGGCGCGCGCTTTACCGCGTCCGCGATCAATGGAGGCGACTCATGGAAGACGAAATGAGAAGGAAGATCCTAGTGCTGTTGGACCAACATCGAATCATGACGGTTGCGACGCTGCGGCCCGACGGGTGGCCGCAGGCAACGACCGTTGGCTACGTGAACGAAGGCCTGACCCTCTATTTTCTGTGCGGCCTCGACAGTCAAAAGGCAAAAAATTTGGCGCGAGATGATCGGATCTCGCTAACAATTGATCACGACACCGCGGATCTGATGGCGATCACCGGCTTGTCGATGGCAGCACACGCGCGTGCGGTGGATGATCGGGCCGAAGCAGAGAAGGTATTGCGCATGCTTCCGCTGAAGTACCCTGACGCGCCTCCGTTGCCGATGAAGATGCCGAGTCCCGACGATGTTCGGTTGTTCCGCGTAACGCCGACAGTCATTTCGGTGCTCGACTACTCCAAGGGCTTTGGGCATACGGATCTCGTCACGTGCTGACCGCGTTGCCCGAAAGTTCACATCGATGCAAGCGGTGGGAGTATCACGCATTCACTCAAATGCCCATGGCGTTGGCTACTCCGCAACCCTTGGCAACCGATTGCATTCGCGGGATGTGCACCGCCCCGCGGCCTAACCTGGCGGTCAACCGCACGCGCCGACTCATGCCATCTGCTTGCCGAGCGTCACCACGGCGCGCCGGTTACTTTTTTCGTTGGGCGTCTTAGTCGGAAGAATCGATCATTCTGCACCTCCGCTCCATCGCGCCCGCTTCCTTGGAAATCCAATGACTAGAAGACTCATAAGCTCCGGCTCGACCTTCGAAGAACAGATCGGCTACTCCCGCGCGGTGGTGGCGGGCGATTGGGTGTTCGTTTCGGGTACGACGGGCTTCGACTACGGCACGATGTCCATCTCGGACAGTCTGCTAGAGCAAACGGAGCAGTGCCTCAAGAACATTGCGTCCGCATTGCGGCAAGCTGGCTCACGTCTTCAGGATGTCGTTCGCGTGACGTATGTTGTGCCGGACGGAGGCGAGTTCGAGCAATGCTGGCCGGTGTTGCGCAAGTACTTTGGAGAGGTGCGACCTGCCGCAACGATGATTTCCGCGGGTCTGGCAGATCCGCGCATCAAGATCGAAATCGAAGTTACGGCGCTGAAGCGTTCGTAGATCTATCTTGACGATCAACGGAGGCAACGCATGCGGAAATCTGCTTCGGGGTTCGTAACCGTCAGGGCTATCAGCGGGACGCACGTGGTATTTCTCGCGTTCGACACGAAGGAGTCGGACGCGAAGGGGCTGATGGGGTTTGCGATCCAGCGCACCGACTTCACCGAGGACGAGACCGTCTGGCTGAAGGGGAACAAGACGTTCCCGAGCATCCGGCCGTCCACCGGGATTGAAGACGCCAGCAGCCACGAGCATCCCTTTCAGGCGTTCCAGTGGGCGGACTACACGGCCAAGCCGGGATACAAATATCGCTACCGCGTGATCCCGATGTACGCAAGCCCGGTGAGCTGAAGGAGAAAGCGGCGACCTCGGTCACGATCGAGACCGAGCCGCTGGCCGGCGACAAGCACGAGGTGCATTTCAATCGCGCGGCGATCGCGTCGCAGGCCTTTACCAGGCGCTTCCCCGGCCAGACTCTCGACCAGGCGGGCGAGCCGGCGTACACCTGGCTGGGGCGCGATCTCGTACCCGGGTTGCTGGATTTCATAGCCAAGGCAAAGGACAGCACTTACAGCCTGCACGCCGCCATCTACGAGCTGCACCTGCCGGAGCAGCAGCCCTGGCCGGACGTGCTGGCGGCGTTCAAGGCGGCCAAGGATGCCGGCGCCGACGTAAAGCTCATCTACCACGGTTTAAACGACGACACGGGCAACACCAACGCCGAGGCGATCGCCGCCACGCAGATCGAAGGCATCTGCATTCCGCGGACCCACGCCAAGCTGATGCACAACAAGTTCATGGTGCTCAGCAAGAACGGCAAACCGGTTTCGGTCTGGACCGGGTCGACCAATATCAGCCGCAACGCGCTCTACGGCCAGCTCAACGTCGGCCACGCGATTCACGATGCTGCGCTGGCCAAGCGCTTTCTCGGATACTGGAACGAGCTCAAGGGCGACCCGGTCTCCGACGACATCAAGGACTGGGCCACAGCCGACAATCCCCTGCCCCCGGCGAACGAGTCCGACGCGCTGACGCCGATCTTCTCCCCGCACCGCGGCCGCGGGGTGTTCGACTGGTGGATCGAACTGGCCAACGACCCGAAGCCTTTGTTCATGACTTTCCCGTTCGGCATCGTCAAGGATTTCCGTCCGGTCTTCGACAGGAACGACGGCGTGCTGCGGTTCGCCATGCTCGACAAGTACGTCAACGGCGGGAACGCCGCGTCACGCGCGGCCGCGATCGCCGATATCGAACGTATTCGCCGCTTTCCGAATATCGGCATGGCACTGGGCAACAATATTTTCGTGGACTGGATCGATGGCTGGCACGAGGAAGGCCGCGGCATCGGCGTCAACGTGAACTGGATACACACCAAGTTCATGCTCATCGACCCGCTGGGCAGCAAGCCCGTCACCCTGACCGGTTCCGCCAATTTCAGCGAAGCCAGCGTCGACACCAACGACGAGAACATGGTGCTGATCCGCGGCGACAAGCGCGTGGCGGACATCTATTTCGGCGAATTCATGAGGGTGTTCGCGCACCACCGGTTCCGCGAATCGGTCAAGCGTCACATCGAGAAATTCGGATCGGCGGCATCCGACACGTGGAAGCCGCAGGATTTGTTCGAGGACTGGAACAAGTGGGTGCCAATGCATTTCAAGAAGGGTTCGGAGGGCGACATCAGGCGGAGGTACTTCATCGGCAGCGACTGACCGCGCTCGAACCCGCACGTCGGTGAACGAGGAACGGCGAATGATTTCGCGTGACATATGAAGCGAGTATCCTCTCGCCGATGACAAACGAACCCGAAAATGAAATAGCAGGCGCGTCGCCGCGCGACCGGGAAGTGCCGTACTGGCTGGAGAAGTCTTCGTCAGGCCGCGGCAAGTTTTGGTGGTTGCTGCTGGCGATCCTGGCGGTCGCGATCGCGGGCGGATACTGGTTCTGGGACGAGATCCAGAAGCGCCCGGCCCCGCCTCCGCCGGCGCCGCCGAGGGCGGAAGCGCCGACACCCGCACCGGCGCCGCCGGTGACGGAGGCGCCGCCGGCGATCCAGCATCCGATGCAGACGCCCTCGCCGCCGCAGGAGCAGGCACCCGCGGTGGAGCCGCTGCCGCCGCTCGCCGACAGCGACACGATGGCGCGCGAGGCGCTCGCCGGGCTGCTCGGCCCGAACGCGATCGCGCAGTACTTCTATGCGGACCGCGTGATCCTGCGCATCGTCGCCACGGTGGACAACCTGCCGCGCAAGCAGGCGCCGGCGCGCATGATGCCGGTGAAGCCGGTGCCGGGCGCGTTCGTCGTGGCGAAGAGCGGCGAGGAGACGACCATCGGGCCAAACAATGCCGCGCGCTACGCGCCCTACGTCGCCCTGTTTCAGGCGCTGAACGCAAAGAAGGCGGTGCAGGTCTATTCGTACTTCTATCCGCTGTTCCAGAAGGCCTACCAGGAGCTCGGCTACCCGAACCGCTACTTCAACGACCGCCTGTTCGAGACGGTCGACGACCTGCTCGCGGCGCCGGAGATCCAGGGGCAGGTGAAGCTCGCGCAACCCAAGGTGCTGTACGAGTACGCCGATCCCGACCTCGAGGGTCGCTCGGCGGGGCAGAAGATCATGATGCGCATGGGCGCCGACAACGAGGCGAAGGTAAAGGCGAAGCTGCGCGAGCTGCGCCGCGCGCTCGTCAACCGCTAGGCCGCGTGCCCGGCGCGCGCGTGGCGACGATGACGCCCGCCAGGATGGTGGCGATGCCCGCGGCGTGGAACGGGTGGAAGCGCTCGCCGATGAAGATCATCGCCAGCACCGTGCCGAACGCCGGCAGCAGGTGCAGCGTGAACCCGGCGGTGTTAGCGCCGACGATCGCGACACCGCGGTTCCAGCAGATGAACGCGCCGACCGAGGCGAACAGCGCGACGTAGGCGACGCCCGCCGCGGCTCCTGCGCCCGGCCAGCGCGGCGGCGCGCGCAGCGCCTCGATCGCGGCGAACGGCGCCAGCATGAGCACGCCGGCGAGCGAAATGACGAACAGGAACTCGACGCCGCCGAGCCCGGGCGGGCGGCGCTTGAGCAGCACCGAGTACACCCCCCAGATCGGCATCGCCAGCAGGATCCACGCGTCGCCGGCGTGCACGTCGAGCGCCAGCAGGCTGCCGAGCTCGCCGCGCGACATGATGACGAGGATGCCGGCGAGCGAGATGAGCATGCCGGCCACCTGGCGGCGCGTGCCGCGCTCGCGCTCGATCACCCACGAGCACAGCAGCATGAAGACCGGCCCGGAGGAATTGAGCAGCACCGCGTTGACCGTGGTCGTGGTGCGCAGGCCGAGGTACACCAGGCTCTGGAACAGCGCCACGCCGGTGAGCGCCAGCAGGAACAGCGTGCCCGCGCCGCGCCGCAGGGCGCCGCGCGCGGCGAGCACTCCGGGCAGCGCGAACGGCGCCAGCACCAGCGCCGCGCCCGCCCAGCGCAGGAAATTGAGCATCACCGGATCGAACGCGTCGCGCAGCACGCGGCCGATCACCCAGTTGCCCGCCCAGAACAGGTTGGCGAGCGCGAGCAGCCCGAGCGCGAAGGCGCGCATCCCGGCAGCGCCTACGTCTGCGCGCTTCCGACGATTCGAATCTCGCGCGCGGCCCTCGGGTATTCGATGCCGGCAGTGCCGAACTTCTCGACGATCGCCTGGTTGATCTCGCCGACCGCCGCCACGTAGTCGGGCACCTTGACCCAGGGCTTGACCGCGATGCCGATCGACTTGTCGGCGAGCGTCGTGACCCCGACGAGCGCCGCCGGCTCTCGCAGCACGCGCGCATTGCCCTGCACCGCCTCGCCTATCGCGGCCAGCGCCTGCTCGAGATCGGCGGCCCGGGCGATGTCCACGCGCAGCTCGAGCTGCCGGACCTCGCCGTAGTTGTGCAGGATCTCGCCCACGATCTTGCGGTTCGGCACCACCACCAGCGAGAGGTCCGGGTGGCTGAGCTTGGTGGTGAAGAGATCGATCGACTCGACGCGGCCCTCGACCCCCACCATCGCGACGTACTCGCCGACGCGGAACGGCTTGGTGAAGATGATGGTGAGGCCCGCCGCCAGGTTGCCGAGCACGCCCTGCATCGCGAGCGCGACGGCGGCGCCCGCCACTGAGAGGCCGGCGATCAGCGGCAGCAGGTCGACGCCCAGGTTCTGCAGCGCCACGACCAGGAACAGGCCGATCACCACCAGCCGGGCGATCCGCACCAGCAGCAGCCGCACCGGCGGCTCGAGGCGCAGCTTGCCCAGCCAGCGGTCGAAGAACGCGCCGACCCAGCGACCGACGTAGTAGCCGGCGGCGAGGATCAGGATCGCGACGACGAGCTTCGGCCCGAACCTGATCGCCAGGTCGATGAACGTGTTCCTGGCCTGGTCGAGGTCGGTCAGTGGCAATTCTTATCCTGCGCGAGCTGCATCAGGCGCTGAATGCGCGGGTTCGACTGCAGCGGCGCCGCCTGCTCGACGACGGCGTTCGTCTGCGCGTTCATCTGGTCGACGAGCGGCTTGTCCTCGGCGATCGCGCGGTTCCACTCGCGCCGCTGCATGGCCTCATGGGCCGCGATGAGGGGTTTGGTGCTCAATCCGGTCGGGTCGGCGGCGGCAGCGGTCGCCGCGGCGGTGAGCGCCACAAGCGCGGGCGTCGCCTCAGCCACGCGCCGTTCCCCGCGCGCGATCAGCTCCTGCCCGGTCTGCCCCAGCGCGGTCGCGGCGGGCGTCATCTGCTGCGCGTAAGGCGCGAGCTCGGCGCCGATCTGGGCGCAGGTCATGGCCTCGTCGCCCGGCATGGCGCCGGGAACCCCGTCGGCCATCACCGGCGACATCCACGACGCGGCCGCGCAGGCTGCGGCCGCCCACATCGTCATGCGTACGCTTGTCATCGGAACCCTCCCCATGGTGTCGAAGATCGTCGAGTTCCCGCTGCGGATTGCACGGGAAATGCTACGCCGTTTTGCGCGCCATGCCACCTCCCGCCGGTGAGCAGCGCAATTGATCTGCCTCAAACCCGGACCCGGCAGCACCGCTATGGTGTTCCCGTGGGGCAATGAACGGGAACCCGATGCCATGACAGATCTCCAGGAGAACACCATGAAACAAGTGACGACCGACAAACTCATCGAGGACCTGCAGGTCGTGGTCGGCGATGCCGAAGAGCTGCTCAAGGCGACCGCCGGTCAGGCCGGCGAGAAAGTCGCGGCGGCGCGCGCCCGCGCGCAGGCGTCGGTGGACGCCGCCAGGGTTCGCATGGCGGCGGTCGGCGCCAGGGTCGGCGAGCGCTCGCGCGAGGCGGCCAAGGCGACCGACGAATACGTGCACCAGAACCCGTGGTCGTCGATCGGCATCGCCGCCGGGCTCGGCGTGCTGATGGGTTTCCTCATCGGGCGCAAGTAAGCCCGGCGCATGACTACTTCCGGTCAGGCGCCGGAAGACGGCGAGCCGCGCGCGGGCGTGTTCGCCTCGCTGCGCCAGGCGAGCAGCACGCTGGTCGCGCTCGCGCACACGCGCCTCGACCTCTTCGGCACCGAGCTCGAGGAGCAGGCCGAACGCATCGTCTGGATCGTGCTGTGGGGCGTCGCCGCGGTGTGCCTCGTCTCGGTCGCGCTGCTGGTGTGCGGGCTCGCGCTGGTGGTGGCGTTCTGGGACACGCACCGCGTGCTGGTCGCGGGCGGGCTGGCGCTCGCATCGCTCGTCGCCGCGGCCGTCGCAGTCTATGGTTTCCTGTCGCGGGCGAAGGCGCGTCCGCACCTGTTCCAGGCGACGCTCGACGAGCTCGCCAAGGATCACGAGCGTCTGACCCGCCCGTGAGCCCCCGGCTGCAGAAGGTCGTCGCGCGGCGCGAAGCGCTGACGCGCATCGCCGGCGAGCAGCGCGCGCGGCTCGCGGCGGAGTCCGCCGACGTGGAACGGGCGCTCTGGTTCGTCGAGCCGGCCGCGCGCGCGCTGCGCGTGGTCAGCTCGCGCACGGTGCTCGTCGCGCTCGCCGCGGCCGCGCTCGTCGCGCTCGGTCCGCGCCGCGTACTCGGCCGCGGCTCGCGCCTCGCCGTGCTGTTCGTCTCGGCGTGGCGGCTCGGCAAGGGCGTGCGCGGGCTGCTGCGGTAGTAGAATCGCCGCCTGCGTCTTCGCGACGCGCCACCCGGTGGAGGTTCGCATGGTCGATGCACGCTCCGCACCTTACGGAATCCTGTTGCTGCGCGTGAGCTCCGGAATCCTGTTCATCGCGCACGGGCTGCTCAAGGCCCTGGTATTCACCATGCCCGGGGCGGTCAAGTTCTTCGCCTCGGTCGGGTTTCCCGGCTGGCTCGCCTACGTGGCGGTCGCCGTCGAGGTCATCGGCGGCGCGATGCTGATCCTCGGCGTCTATGCGCGGCCCGTCGCGCTGCTGCTCGGCGTCGAGCTGCTCATCGCGGCCTCGGTGCACTGGCACAACGGCTGGTCCTTCACGGCGAAGGGGGGCGGCTGGGAATACCCGGTGTTCTGGGCGGTGACGATGTTCGTCCTCGCGCTGCTCGGCGACGGCGCTTATGCGCTGGCGCCGTCGGGCCGAAGGCGCGCCTAGCGCAGGCCTTCGAAAAACTCCCCGATCTCGGCGGCGAGCAGCTCGGGCTGCTCGAGCGCGGCGAAGTGGCCGCCCTTCGGCATCACGGTCCAGCGGCGGATATCGGTGTAGAGCTTCTGCGCGAGCGAGCGCGGCGGCGTGAGGATCTCTTTCGGGAACTCGGCATAGCCCATGGGGACGCCGACGGCGTTGCCTTCGCCGATCGGCCACGGGCGGTGGCGGCGCGCGTAGTACGGCCAGAACGACGAGCCGATCGCGCCGCTGAACCAGTAGAGGGAGATGTTGGCGAGCATGTCGTCGCGGCCGATGGCGCTCTCCGGATCGCCGCCGCAGTCGCTCCAGGTCCTGAATTTCTCGACGATCCACGCCGCCAGCCCGGCGGGCGAGTCGGTCAGGCCGTAGGCGAGCGTCTGCGGCTTGGTGCCCTGGATCCACTGGTAGCCGGTCTCCTCGCGCGCGAAGTGCCCGAGCTGCGCGAGGTAGGCCTGCTCCTCCGGCGTCGGGTCGGCGATCGCCTGCGCGTCGCGCGGCAGCGCCAGCAGATTGAGGTGGATGCCGGTGAGGCGCTCGGGATAGCGCGCCGCGAGGCGCGAGGCGATGAATGCGCCCCAATCGCCGCCCTGCGCGCCGAAGCGCCGGTAGCCGAGCACGTCGGTCATCAGCGCGGCGAAGGCGTCGGCGACCTCCTCGACGCCGAAACGCGGCTGGCCGGGCTGAAACGACAGCGTGTAGCCGGGCAGCGACGGCGCAACCACGGTGAAATGCTCGCTGAGCAGCGGGATGAGGTCGAGGAACTCGACCACCGAGCCGGGCCAACCGTGCGACAGCAGCAACGGCATCGGGTTTGCGCCCCGGCCCTCGACGTGGATGAAGTGCAGGTCGATGCCGGCGAGCGGAACGGTGAACTGCGGCAGCTCGTTGATGCGGGTTTCCTCGGCGCGCCAGTCGAAGTCGTCCTTCCAGTACTCGACCAGGCCTTGCAGATAAGAAAGGCTGGTGCCGGTCGACCAGGGCTCGAGTGGCGGCTCGTCGGGCCAGCGCGTGCGCGCCAGGCGCGCGCGCAGGTCGACCAGCGCCGGCTCTGGAACTTGCAGTGCGAAAGGTCTAGGCTGCGTCACGGGAGTTCGTACTCTAAACGAGAGGAGGCACGACCATGGCAACTTCCAATACGGACCAGTTTCTCAAGAACAACCAGGCCTACGCCAACAAGCAGACACCGCACAAGTCGACCTATCCGGGCAAGCAGCCGATCCAGCCATCCAAGCGCGTCGCGGTCGTGGCGTGCATGGACGCGCGCCTCGACGTCGAGGACCTGCTCGGGCTGCAGACGGGCGAGGCGCACATCATCCGCAACGCGGGCGGCGTGGTGACCGACGACGCGATCCGCTGCCTGATCATCTCGCACCACCTGCTGAACACCAACGAGATCATCCTGATCCATCATACGCGCTGCGGCATGCTCGCGTTCAGCGACGACCTGCTGAAGGCGGGCTTGGAGGGCGATCCCGCGGCCGGCAAGCTCCTCAGCCAGGCCACGAGCCGCAAGTTCGTCGCCTGCAAGGCGCACGCTTCGACGCCGTCGCAGTTCCACGCGTTCCGCGGCGCGCTCGAGCCACTCGACGGAGCGCCCAACGACAAGCAGATCGAGCGCCTGTCGTGGGACGTGCGCCGCGGCATGTCGGCGATCCTCAGCCACCCCTGGCTGCCGACGAGCGGCAGCGACGCGGTGACGGTGCGCGGCTTCGTCTACGACGTCGACACGGGCAAACTGCAGGAAGTCTCCTACCCCGGCCCGATGGGCTCGTTCAGCTGAGGCCGGTGACCGGCAGCGCGGCGCCGTGGATGGCGCGCGCCGCGTCGGAGGCGAGGAACACGATCGCACTGGCGAGGTCCGCGGGCGCGACCCAGCGTGCGGGGTCCGCGTCGGGCATCGCGGCGCGGTTCTCGGGCGTGTCGATGACGGTCGGCAGCACGCAGTTGACGTTGACGTTCTTCTCGCGCAGCTCGACGGCCATCGACTCGGTGAGGCGGATCACGGCGCTCTTCGCGGCGACGTAGGCGCCCATGTACGCCGCGCCCCTGTGCGCGGCGTAAGCGCCGATGTTGACCACCTTGCCGCCGCCGGCGGCGAGCATGTGCGGCACCACGGCGCGCACCGCGTGCAGCATGCTGCGCGCGTTCAGATCGAACAGGAAATTCCAGGTCTTGTCCGAGGTCTCGTGCACCGCCTCGCCCATGCGAAAGCCGCCGGCGACGTTGACCAGCACGTCGATCCTGCCAAAGCGCCCGAGGATGGCGCGCACCGCCGTGTCGACCGCGCCCTGCTCGAGCAGGTTGGCGGGTGCGAACATGCGCCGCTCGCGCTCGGCGCCGAACGCCCGCTCCAGGGCCTCGCGCCGCAGGTCGAGGAGCGCGAGGCGCGCGCCGCGCGCCGCGAAGGCCTCGGCCACGGCGCGCCCGAGGTTGCCGGCGGCGCCGGTCAGCATCACCGTGCGGCCGTCGAAGTCCACGTCAGCCGCCCTGCGCCTGCAACACGCCGCGGCGCAGCTGGTCGCGCTCCATCGACTCGAACAGCGCCTTGAAGTTGCCCTCGCCGAAGCCGTCGTCGCCCTTGCGCTGGATGAACTCGAAGAACACGGGCCCGAGCAGCGACTCGGAGAAGATCTGCAGCAGCAGCCGCCTGTTGCCGCCCTCGGTGCTGCCGTCGAGCAGGATGCCGCGCGAGCGCAGCTGCGCCGTGTTCTCGCCGTGGCCGGGCAGGCGCTCGTCGAGCATCTCGTAGTAGGTCGCCGGCGGCGGCGTCATCAGCGGCACGCCCGCCTTCCTCAGGCTGTCGACCGTCTTCAGCAGGTCGTCGGCGAGCAGCGCCACGTGCTGGATGCCTTCGCCGTTGTACTTCATGAGGAACTCCTCGATCTGGCCGGTGCTCCTGGAGGCCTCCTCGTTCAGCGGAATGCGGATCTTGCCGTCGGGCGCGGTCATGGCGCGCGAGGTGAGGCCGGTGTACTCGCCCTTGATGTCGAAGTAGCGCATCTCCCTGAAGTTGAAAATGCGCTCGTAGAACTCGGCCCAATAGGCCATGCGGCCGCGGTAGACGTTGTGCGTCAGGTGGTCGATGACCCTGAGGCCGTGTCCCTTCGGGTGGCGCTCGGCGCCCGTGATGAACTCGAAGTCGATGTCGTAGATCGATTTGCCGTCCTCGAAGCGGTCGATCAGGTACAGCGGCGCGCCGCCGATGCCCTTGATCGCCGGCAGGCGCAGCTCCATCGGGCCGGTGGGGATGTCGATCGGCTGTGCCCCGCGCTCGAGCGCGCGCGCATAGGCCTTGTGCGCGTCGCGCACGCGGAACGCCAGGCCGCAGGCCGACGCGCCGTGCTCGGCGGCGAAGTACGAGCCGACGCTCTTCGGCTCGCGGTTGATGATGAAGTTGATCTCGCCCTGGCGGTACAGCGACACGTCCTTCGAGCGGTGCCGGGCGACCTCGCCGAAGCCGAGCTTGCGGAACACGGGCTCCAGGACGCCCGAGGTGGGCGACGCGAACTCGACGAACTCGAAGCCCATGAGCCCCATCGGGTTTTCGAACAAGTCAGCCATGCCTGCGCTCCGGTCGGTGATCCCGTTATTCTAGGGTAGCATCGGCCCCGGGGGCCAAAGCGACAGGAGGCCGCGACATGGACAAGTTACCGAGCTACGTGCACGGCGCGTCGCCCGTGCCGCTGATCGGCGAGACGATCGGCGCGCACTTCGACCGCATCACCATGAAGTACCGCGAGCGCGAGGCGCTGGTGGTGCGCCACCAGAATGTGCGCTGGAAATACGGCGAGCTCAGGCGCCGCGTCGACAACCTCGCCGCGGGTCTGCAGCGCCTCGGGCTCGCGCCCGGCGAGCGCGTGGGCATCTGGTCGCAGAACTGCGCCGAGTGGGTGCTCGTGCAGTTCGCCACCGCCAAGGCGGGGCTGATCCTGGTCAACATCAACCCCGCCTACCGCAGAACCGAGCTCGAGTACGCGCTGAACAAGGTGCAGTGCAAGGCGCTGATCCTGTCACCGGCCTTCAAGAGCAGCAACTACGTCGAGATCCTGCAGGACGTCGCGATCGGCCTGCCTTTCCTCAAGACCGTGATCCGGCTAGGCAACCAGAAGACTCCCGGGATGCTGAATTTCGACGAGCTGACGGTCGACGCGAGCGACGCCGAGATCGAGCAGCTCGAGGCGCTCGGACGCAGGCTGCAGTTCGACGACCCGATCAACATCCAGTTCACCTCGGGCACCACGGGCTCGCCCAAGGGCGCGACCCTCACGCACCACAACATCCTCAACAACGGCTTCTTCATCGGCGAGGCGATGCGCTTCAGCGAGCGCGACCGCCTGTGCATTCCGGTGCCGCTGTACCACTGCTTCGGCATGGTGCTCGGCAACCTGGCGTGCGTCACGCACGGCGCGACCATGGTCTTTCCGGACGGCGGCTTCGACCCGAAGAGCGTGCTCGAGGCAGTGCAGGCCGAGCGCTGCACCGCGCTGCACGGCGTGCCGACCATGTTCATCGCGGTGCTCGACCATCCGGAGTTCGAGCGCTACGACCTGTCCACGCTGCGCACCGGCATCATGGCCGGCTCGCCCTGTCCGGTCGAGGTGATGAAGCGTGTCGCCGGGCGCATGAACATGCGCGAGGTGACCATCGCCTACGGCATGACCGAGACCTCGCCGGTGAGCTTCCAGAGCTCGGTCGACGACCCGCTCGAGCGGCGCGTGTCGACCGTGGGGCGCATCCAGCCGCACATCGAGGTGAAGATCGTCGACCCCGAGGGCCACGTCGTGCCGCGCGGCGACAAGGGCGAGCTGCTGACGCGCGGCTACTCGGTGATGCTCGGTTACTGGAACGACCACGACAAGACGCGCGAGGCGATCGACGCCGCCGGCTGGATGCACACCGGCGATCTGGCCACCATCGACGCCGAGGGCTACTGCAACATCGTCGGGCGCTCCAAGGACATGGTGATCCGCGGCGGCGAGAACATCTACCCGCGCGAGGTCGAGGAGTTCCTCTACCGCCATCCCAAGGTGCAGGACGTGCAGTGCGTGGGCGTGCCAGACGACAAGTACGGCGAGGAGCTGTGCGCCTGCGTGGTGCTGCGCCCCGGGATGAGCGCGAGCGAGGAGGAGATCCGCGAGTTCTGCCGCGGCCAGATCGCGCACTACAAGATCCCGCGCTACGTGCGCTTCGTCGACGGCTTCCCGATGACCATCACCGGCAAGATCCAGAAGTACATCCTCAGACAGAACATTGCCGACGAGATGGGACTCAAGGCGCAGAAGGCGGCCTGAATCGTGATGAATTTATCTTTGACAGATCAAGGAGCTGGCGTACTATGTGAATGAAAGGAGTGAGGTTTGAAAACTCTGCTCGCAGCGCTTCTCCTGGTGCTGCCCGGCCTCGCCGCGGCGCAGCAGGTGCTCGAATTCCGTAACGACCTCGCCTTCAGCGCCGCCGAGGTCAACGCCCTGGCGGCGCGCAGCTTCGGTGCGCGGCTGCGCACCCTGGCGCTCGCCGGCAAGCTCGACTCCGACCCGGTACTCAAGGACCGCCTGCAGCGCATCGTCCCGCGCCTCGTGCGCGCCGCGATCACCGAGCGGCCAGCCGCCGCAAGCCTGCAGTGGGAGATTCACGCCTGCCGCCAATGCGACGAGAACGCCTCGGCGATGGCGGGCGGCAAGCTGCTCCTGTCAGCCGACATGGTCGACCGGCTCGCGCTCAGCGACGACGAGCTCGCCTACCTGCTTGCGCACGAGATGGCGCACGTGCTCGCCGAGCACACGCGCGAGTTCGCCACCGCGGCGCGCTACTTCGTCGACAATGGGCTGGGGCGTGACTATGCCGACATCCAGCGCGAGGTCGCGGAGAGCTACTCGGTCACGATCCGCATGCGGCCGGTGTACGTGCAGCAGGAGCTGGAGGCGGACTACATCGGCTTCGTCCTCGGCGCGCAGGCGGGTTTCCGGCCGCAGGCCATGCTCAGCCTGCTCGGCAAGCTCGGCGACGGCGGCGAGCCGCTCGTCGCCACGCACCCGAGCGAGGTCGCGCGCCTGCGCCAGGCGCGCGCCATGCTGGAGACCGCGCGGCGCCTCTACGCCGAATCGCGTGCCGCAGGCTTGAAGTAACCTGCTTGGCCGGGGCATACTTCCGGCGACCCCGTTCCAACAATCGCCGCCCCGTCTCTGGAGGAGCCCCGGCATGCAAATCCTGCCTCACGACCTCGATCACGAGTTTCCCGAGTACTCGAGCCTGATGCACCAGCTCAGGGAGCGCGAACCGAAGCTCGCCCGTTTATTTCAGCAATACGAGCAAGTAAACGGCACGATCGTCGACATCGAGGAAAACGACAAGCCGTTCCAGGACGTCGAGTTCGAGGAAATGAAAAAGCGGCGCCTGCGCATCAAGGACGAGATCTACACCATCCTGCGAGCCCACCGGCGCTGACATCGGAACGTCGAACGAGGAGGAGAAAATGAAAAGCGAAAAATCGGCAGCGCTCGCCCTGTCGGCCGCACTCACCCTGGCGCTGGCCTGGATCCCCGGGCTGGCGGCCGCGCAGATGATGGGCATGAAGGTGCTGTCGGAGAAGAGCGTGACGGGATTTCCGTTTCCCGAGTCGGTGGGCTGTGACCCCGCGCACAAGGTGCTGTACGTGAGCCAGTTCGTCTCGGCGCTCAAGCCGACCGAGAAGGACGGCATGGGCCGCATCAGCAAGGTGGCGCCGAACGGCCAGATCGTCGAGGCGCAATTCCTGCCGCCCAAGGGCGTCATCCTGAACAAGCCCAAGGGCATCTGGGTGAAGGGCAACCGCCTGTGGGTCACCGACATCGACGTGGTGTGGGAGTTCGACCTGAATACCCGGCGCGGCCGCAAGGTCGCCCTGCCGGGGGTCAAGTTCGCCAACGACCCGGCGGTGATGGGCAATGCGCTCTACGTCAGCGACAACCGCGGCGACATCCTGTTCAAGGTGGCGCCGGCGGACTTCCTCAACATGAAGGGCGAGCCGAAAGTATCGCAGGTGTTCTCCGGCCGCGGCGTCAACCCGAACGGCCTCTACCCGTCGCGCAGCGGCATGCTGCTGATGGTCGGCTTCGCCGCCAAGGACCAGCCGCGCGGCATCACGGCGCTCTACAAGGGCAGCGAGATCGTGAATCTGTCCCCTGCGATCGGTATGCTGGACGGCCTGTACGAGATGAAGGACCGCTCGCTGCTCGCGACCGACTGGGTCTCGGGATCGCTGTTCCACTGGAGCGCCGATGGCGGCGTGCAGAAGCTCGCCACCGGATTCAAGGGCCCGGCCGACCTGTGCGTGATGCCCGGCCGCGACGGCCTGACGGTGATCGTTCCGGACCTGGTGAAAAGCGAGCTGCGCTTCGTCGAGCTCGGCAAGTAGCGGAAGGCGCGAGGCGGCGCGCCCGGTCGCGTCGCCTACGCCAGCCTGGCGCCCCGCTCGCGCAGCAACTCGCCCAGCACCGAGCGGTGGCAGCGCGATTCGTCCTCGCAGTAGCAGCCGACGGAGAAGTCGGCGTGCTGCGACAGCGCCGCGAGCACGTCGAGCGCGCGGCTCGCCTCCGCCTTCGACATCTCCGCAGCGGTACTTGCGCTTGAATGCCTGGCCCACTCGCGCTCGCTCGGCGGCATTCTGCGCGGCGTGCATGGTGGGGACGCTCGGCGCGAGGTTCGGAAACCACACGTCGTACCAGTTCTGCGGCGCGAAGGCGGATTTCGGCACGCCGCGCGGCGGCCGCCGCACCGTGCCGATGCGCGTGCCCTCGCCCTCGACGCGCGGGCTGCCGAGTCTCACGACGCGTATCGCCATCGCCGCACTCTAGCGCGGGCTGGCTAGCATCACCAGTCCGGCGGTGAGCGCCGCGATCAGCAGCGTGCGGACCCCCGCCCACAGCCAGAAGGTGCCGCTGATGCGGCCGAGGTAGATGCCGAGCAGGAACACGAGGCCGAGCGCGACGGCGAGCGCGGCGTGCAGCGGCGCGAGCGGCAGTGGCAGGCCCGCGCGCGCCGCGAACAGCGGTGCGACGATCGCGAGCGACATGACGAGCGGCGCCGAGCCGTTCACCAGCGCGATCACGAACGGCAGCAGGCGCGCGCCGCGCCCGTAGGCCGTGTCGCCGAGGTCGGCGAGCATCGCCCGCTCGAGCGCTCGCAGCTCGCTGCGCTTCTCGGCCGCCTCGCTGAGGTAGGCGCTGCTCACGCCGCTCACGCCGAGGGCGATCGCCGCGCCGAGGCACACGTCGAGCACCACCCCGACCTCGGACGTACCGCTAACCTTGAACCCCACCAGCAGCCCGATCATGGTGAGCGCGCCGTCGAAACCGTTGACCACGAAGTAGCGGCGCGCGATCAGATGCGAGCGCGTGATGTGCAGCAGCACCCGGAGCTGCGCGAACATCAGCACCCGGTCTAGCGGCGCGCCGCGCGCGCGGCGGTGCTCGCGACTTCGACCTCGTCGATGCTGTGGATCGACGCACCGAGGTTCGAGATCACGCCCCTGATCGTCTCGAAGTCCAGGCTTTCGCCTTCGACCACGATCACCACGCTCTCGGTCTTCTCGTCGACCGCCGTCACCGTCAGCTTGACGCTCGCGCCCGGCGCCTTGTCCGCGATCGCGGTCGCGAATTCCAGCCCGTTCGGCTGATGCGGCTTCAGCACGTCGAGCATCATGCGCTTCACGTTCACCATGGCCGGCATCTCTCCGATGCTAACTCGCGCGCACGAACGCGACGAAGCCCTCCAGGAACTTCGCGAGGCTGTCGCGCGTCGCGGCATCGGCGATGTCGCCGTTCGCGTCGATCACGCTCGCCGCGCGCGGCACGACCAGGCGGGGCCCGGTCCAGATGCGCGCCCCGAGCACGCGGAACACCGGCAGCCAGGCGCTCTGCCCGAGGATGGTGCCGAAGTTGCCGGTCGAAGCTCCCGCGATCGCCACCGGCTTGCCGCGAAACACGCGCGCGATATCGGCCGGCGGGCGTGACAGCCAGTCGATCGCGTTCTTGGAGACGCCCGGAACGCTGTTGTTGTATTCGGGCGAGAACAGCAGCAACCCGTCGGCGCCCGCGATCGCGTCCTTCAGGCGCGCCACCGGCTCGGGCACGCCGCGCTCGCTTTCGACGTCCCCGTCGTACAGCGGAATGCCGGCGATCGACTCGCTGCGCAGCGTGCTGCCCGAGGGCATCAGCGAGGCGGCGGCGCGCAGCAGCGCCGAGTTGTACGACCCCTTGCGCAGGCTGCCGGAAAATCCAACGATCGTGACCATTGCCATCGTCTCCTCAATCCTGCTCGTCGGGCGCGCCGCCGGCGCTCGCCAGGTCTTCCTGCTTCACCTTGTCGACGTTGAACTTCGCCGCGCGCTCGCGCATGGTCTTCAGCACCTCGGCGAGCTCCGGGGGCTCCCCCTTGATCCAGCGCAGCGGATTGATGCGCGCCACGACGAAGGCGCGCAGGTAGGGGCTGACGAAGCCGCGGCCTTTGAGCTTCGCCACCGCCTCGGCGACGCGCTCCTCGAGCTCCATCAGCATGTCGGCGTGCTTCTCGTGTGCGCGCATCGCCTTCGCGAGCGGCTCGTCGCTGAACTTCTCCAGCCGGCGCACGATGGGATTGTAGGCGCCGCCCGCGAACTTTGGATTGCGCTCGTAGCAGATGCCGAGCGTGGCGAGCGACGCTTCCTCGAGGTAGAACGCGACGCCCGACTCGGGGCGCGCCGCGTCCTCCTCGATCAGGCCGCGCAGGATGCGGATCACCTCGAGCGAGCGCTCGCGCAGGTTGTGCGCCTTCTCGGTATTCAGCGCGAGAATCTGCCAGGCGACCTCGCGCCGCGGCACCACCAGGGCGGTGATGGCGCGCGCGCCGAGCCTGCGCATGGCCTCGAGCCGGTGGCGTCCGTTCGGCGTCCAGAACCCCTCGCCCGGCGCGGTGACCGCGATCACCGGGTCGAGGAACAGCCCGGTCTTGTCGATGACGTCGGCGAGCCGCCGGTGGTGCGCCTGCGACAGGTCGCGCTGGAACGGCGTGGGCTCGACGCGATCGACCGGCAGCACCGCGACGATGAGCGGCTGCTTGCCGAGCGGGTCGTAGTAGGCGCCGACCACCAGGCCGCCTTCGCGCTCGATGCGCGCGCGCACCTCGGCCGCCTCGCCCGCGAGCGCCTCGGCGCGGCAATCGGCCGGCGCGAGACCGCGCGAGCCGGCCGTCGCCTTGCGCGCCCGGCGCTTGGCCGGCGCGCGCTTCACGCTTCGGCACCCTCCCGCCGCTTGAGCAGCCGGTCGAACTCGTCGGCCACCTGCGAGTCGTGGTCGAGCATCTCCTGCGCGTTCCGGTCGGCGTAGTGCAGCACGCCGAAGCCGGCGTAGAGCTTCTGCACGCGCTCGCCCCACAGGCCGATGTCCTTGACGATCGGCACGATGCGGCTGAACAGGCGCTTCCTGAAGCGCACCTGCCCGTCCGAAGTTTCGAGCAGGGGCAGGACGTCGTTCGCGAAGTCGTAGCCGAGGTGCTCCCACATCTCGGGCGAATTGAAGCGGTCGCGCAGGTGGACCGAGCCCTCGATCACGAACTCCTCGCGCTCGCGGCGCTCGGCTTCGGTGAGCTGCGGGTAGTAATCGCGCAGCGCGAGGCGCCCGAAGGCCACGTGGCGCGCCTCGTCCTGCATGACGTAGGCGTTGACCGCGCGGCACAGCGGGTTCCTGGCGTAGTCGCGGATCCTCTGGAACGCGACCAGCGCCAGGCCCTCGATCAGCACCTGCATGCCGAGGTAGGTGAAGTCCCAGCGCGAGTCCGTCAGTGCCTGCTCGATCAGCTGCTTGAGAGGCTTGGAGATCGGGTAGACGAAACGGAACTTGTCGTTCAGCAGCCGCCGGTAGGCCTCGACGTGGCGCGCCTCGTCCATCACCTGCGTCGCGGCGTAGAACTTCGATTCGATGTTCGGCACGTCCTGCACGATGCGCGCGGCGCAGATCAGCGCGCCCTGCTCGCCGTGCAGAAACTGCGACAGGTTGAACACCTGGCTGTGGTAGCGCAGGTCCGACTTCTGCGTCTCGGACATCCGCTCCCACAGCGGCGTGCCGTAGAGCGGAATCACGGTCTCGTCCATCTGCATCGGATCGTCGGGGTCGACCTCGATGCTCCAGTCGATCCGCTTGTCGGCGTCCCACTGCTGCTGCTTGCCCTTGGCGTAGAGCTTGAGCAGGTCCTCGTTGGCGGCGTCGTAGTTCCAGGTGAACGAGGTCTCTCCCGTTCCGCCGAAGTTCCAGTTGGTCTCGGCGACCGGCAGCGTGTAACGAAACAGCGTGCTCATGGCAGGACTCCGTTGGACCGACGACGGGAGCGCGCAGTGTACCGTGCCCGCTAGCGCAGCAACAGCGGAATGCCGCACAGCAGCAGCGTGAAGCAGACGAGCCGGCGAAACGCGGCTTCGGACAGCCCCAGCGTGACGCGATCGCCGATGATGATGCCCGCCAGCATCGGCGGCAGCGCAGCGGCGAACAGCAGCCACGATTCGGCGGTGAATTCTCCCGCCGACCAGTAGCCGACGCCGCGCGCGAAACTCAGCGCAAGCAGCATCGCCGAGGTCGTGGCGCGGAAGGCGTCCTTCGCCAGCCGCCGCGCATCCAGGAACATGGCGAAAAACACGCTTGCCATCGCCCCGAACAGCGTGCCCACCGCGCCCGAGAGCGCGGCCGCCACGGGACCCACGACGCGTGGAGCGCCTGCTCCCCTGCGCAGCGCGTAAGCGGCGTACAGCAGCACCGCCACCCCCAGGCCGCGCGCGAGCAGGTGCTCGTCCAGCGACGCGAACAGGTACAGACCGCCCGCAACGCCGAGCCCGCACCACGGCAGGAACGCGAGGAATGCGCGGCGGTCGACATGGCGGCGTTCGCGGCCGAGGATCGCGAGCGAAGAAGTGAATCCGAGCAACGTCCACACCGGCACCAGCGTCTTGATCGGCAGGGCCAGCGCGAGCAGCGGCATGCCGATCGCGCCGCCGAAGCCGGTGCTGCCGCGCAGGCCGTACGCGAGCAGGATCACGCCCACGCAGTAGGCCAGCTGCCACGCGGAGATCCCGCTCAACGCGGCGCTTTCGCTCAAGTCAGCCCCTGGGGCTCGGCGCGGAGCCAGCCGCCGGCCTGCTCGAAGGCCCAGCCGATGCGCAGCGCGGTGGCCTCGTCGTGCCCGCGGCAGGCGATTTGCAGGGAGGTCGGCATGCCGGCCGCGCCGCTGCCGTTCGGCAGCGCGAGCGCGCACCACTCGACGAGGTTGATCGGGCGCGTGAAGCCCGCCGCCGTGCCCGATTGGTCGATCGCGGCCACCGGCGGCGCCACGCCCGCGGTGGTCGGCGTGAGCAGGGCATCGACCTCGGCGAGCGCCGCGTCGAACTCGCGCTTGATGGCGTCGCGCTCGCGCAGCGTGAGCAGGTAGTCCTTCGCGCTCATGCCGCGCCCGATGCCGATGCGCGGCCGCACGTCGTCGTCGACCGGCAGCTTCGGATCGTCGACCAGTGCGCCGACGAAGCTGTAGCCCTCGGCGCCGATGATGCGACCGACCACCGCGCCCATCGCCGCAAAGCTGCGCGGCAGCGGCGCGTCGACGATCGTGGCGCCGAGGCCGGCGAGCACGGCGAGCGAGGCGTCGTAGGCGGCGAGCACCTCCGGTTCGCAGCCGGCGCGCTCGGCCGCCGGCATGCGCGCCAGGCGCAGGCCGCGCACGCCCGCCTTCAGCCTCGGCAGCGGGTCGTCGACCGGATGGCGCAGCGTCGCCGGGTCGTTCGGGTCGGCGCCCGCGAGCACGTTGTAGAGCAGCGCCGCGTCCTCGACCGAGCGCGTCATCGGCCCCGGCGTGTCGAGCGTGGTGCTGAGCGGCAGCACGCCGTGGCAGCTGACGCGGCCGATGGTGGTCTTCAGCCCGGTGAGGCCGCACCAGGAGGAAGGGATGCGCACCGAGCCGCCGGTGTCGGTGCCGATGCCCCAGGGCGCCAGGCGCGCCGCCACCGCCACACCGGTGCCCGAGCTCGAGCCGCCGGGCGCCCGATGCGTGGCGTGATCCCACGGATTCCACGGCGTTCCCATGTGGCGGTTGGTGCCGAAGCTGCCCATCGCGAACTCGACCGAGTGCGTCTTGCCGAGCACGATCATGCCGGCCGCGAGCATGCGCCGCACCAGCGTCGCGGTCAGCGGCGAGACGCGCTCTGCCCATACCTTCGAGCCGCCGGTGGTGACGCGCCCCTCGATGTCGACGATGTCCTTCACCGCCACCGGAATGCCGTGCAGCGGTCCCACCGCGTGCCCGGCGCGGCGCGCGACGTCGGCGGCGGCCGCCGCCGCGCGCGCCTCGTCGCCGTAGACGTTGACGAAGGCGTGCAGCCTGGCGTCGTAGCGCGCGATGCGCGCGAGCAGGCTTTCCACCAGCGCCACCGAGCTGAGCGTGCCGTCGGCCAGCGCGGGGACCAGGCGGTGAACCGGCAGCGCGGCGGGGCTGTCGTAATCGCTCTGCACCGGTGCCGCCACGGCTCGTGCGGCTACTTGCGGCCGCCGCGCTTCGCGGCCTGCCTTTCCTTCTCCAGGCGGGTGACCTTCGCGAGCTGCCGGTCCTTCGCCTCGCGGCGCGCTTGGACTTCGAGCAGGCGCTGTTCCTCGGTCGGCGGCTCCCAGTCGAGGAACTTGGGCCGCGTCCTCTGAAAATAGGCGCTCGATGATTCCTTCGTCTTCTTCATGTTCTCCACTTCAGGGAAGTCGCTCGCCGGGACGCCGCGGGCCGAACGGCGCGACCGGCGCCGCGGCGCGCTTCCTGCCCGGGGCGCGGGCGGTCGTGTACAGCCCGCGCACTGTGCGCACCTCGCGCCCCGGCACCACGCTGAGGGTGTCACCCTCCAATATGCCGCACCAGAACGCCAACTTGGTCGATCTCGCCTCGATTGGGTCCATGCTCGCCTCCTCTCGCTCCGCCCGCATCGACACTGTAGCCCTTTTCAGGCCGCATGGGTCCGCAGAAATGCGAGCGTGCGGCTGTTGGCGAGCGCACGCATCGCCGGCACGTCGGTGGCCGCGCCTTCGCGCGCGAAGGCATGTCCCGTGCCGGCGTAAAGATGCATGGTGACCAGCGGATTGCCGCCGAGCGCCGCCTCGAGCTGCGCGCGCACCGACTCGGGCGTCCAGGGGTCGGCTTCGCCGATGTGCATGAGCAGCGGCTTGCTCAGGCGCGCCGCCTCGCCGAGATACGCCTCGATGCCGACGCCGTAGTAGCTGACGTTGCAATCGGCGTTGCCGCGCGTGCCGGCCAGGTAGGCGAGCTTGCCGCCGAGGCAGTAGCCCGAGGTGGCGACTTTGCCGGTGCATTCGCGCGCCGCGCGCAGCTGCTCGACGAGCGCCGAGAGGTCGCGCACCGCGAGGTCCGTGTCGAGCCGCTTGCCGGTCTCGAGCGCCCGCTCGCGGTGGCCCGGCGTCTCCGGGTCGAGCACGATGCCCGGCTGCAGGTGCCAGTAGAGATCCGGGCAGACCGCGAGGAAGCCCTGCTCCGCCCAGTGCTCGGTGATGCGCCGCATGAAGCGGTTCACGCCGTAGACCTCCTGCAGCAGCACGAGCGCCGGGGCGGGCAGCTTCGCGGGCAGCGCGACGAAAGCCTTGAAGCGCCCGCCGTCGCAAGAATCGAAGTCCCGCTCTTCGGCCATCGCATTCCTCCCTGCCCCGAGTTTACCGGCGCGCGAGCCGCTATGATGCGGGGGTTTCACGCACCGGGAGGCAGCCATGCGCTACGAGCTTTACTACTGGCCGTCGATCCAGGGCCGCGGCGAGTTCGTGCGCCTCGCGCTCGAGGACGCGGGCGCCGATTACGTCGACGTCGCGCGCCGGCCGCGCGGCATGGCGGCGATGCTGCGCATCCTCGAGAGCGGCTCGGTGAAGCGGCCGCCGTTCGCGCCGCCGTTCCTCAAGGCCGGCAGGCAGCTGATCGCGCAGACCGCGAATATCCTGCTCTATCTCGGCCCGCGCCTCGGCCTGGCGCCGAAGAGCGAGGCCGGCCGGCTGTGGGTGCACCAGCTGCAGCTCACCATCGCCGACTGGGTGGTCGAGGCGCACGACGTGCACCACCCCATCGGCGGCGGCCTGTACTACGAGGAGCAGAAACGCGAGGCGAAGCGCCGCGCGCAGGACTTCCGGACAAATCGCCTGCCTAAGTTCCTCGACTACTTCGGCGCGGCCAACGAGCGCAGTTCGGGCGCGCGCGTCACCTACGCCGACCTGTCGCTGTTCCAGATGGTCGCCGGGCTGCGGTACGCCTTTCCGCGTGCCATGGCGAAGCTCGAGCGCAGGCGCGCCTGGGTCGGCGCGCTGCACGAGCGCATCGCCGCACGCCCGGGAATCCGCGCCTACCTCGCTTCGCCGCGGCGCATCCCGTTCAACGAGCACGGGATATTCCGCCATTACCCGGAGCTCGACGGCTAGTGCGGCGGCCGTATTCCTCATCCGGCGACAGCCGGTCGAGCGCGGCGGCGGGATCATGTGTTAAATGTAGGGCTGTCGCAGCGCGCAGGATGGAATGGAACCGCAAGCCGCCGAAAGAACGCTGAGCCCGAAGCCCCTCCCGGGCGCGCCCGTGACGGCGAGCGTCGTGGTGCTCAAGCTGCAGGATTACGGCCGCAAGCCGGTCGCCGAGCAGGCGCGGCTCAAGGGCGAGCTCGAGGCGCTGGCGGCCAAGGCGCTCGAGCCGCTCGACGCCGCGGAGCGCATCGTGCTCGACGCGCCCGACGCGCTCGTCGTGGTGGTGCTCGATCGTCCGCAGGCGGCGCTCGAGCTGGCCGAGCGCTGCGAGTCCGGCGCCGGGACGCTGGCGCTGTGCGTGGGCGTCAATCACGGCCCGGTGCGCGAGGCGCACGACCCGCTGCGCGGCCCGGGCGTCGTCGGCGACGGCGTCGCCACGGGCATGGTGCTGGCGAAAGCCGCGAAGCCGGGCCGGCTGCTCGCCTCGCGGCCGTTCCACGAAGCGCTGGAGGCCACGAAGTCGCGCCGCGCCGCGGACCTCGCCGCCGCGGGCGAACTCACCGATGCCAACGTGCGCCGGCACGAGCTCTACACGCTCAAGCCGAAGGCCACTCGCCCGGGCGGCCGGCGCGCGCTGCTGTTCCTCGTGCTCGGCTCGGCGGCGATCGTCGGCCTGCCTTTCCTGGCGAGCCGCTTCCCGGCCGGGCCCAATCTCGCGATGCCGCCTGCACCGCCCAGGCCGGTCGCGGCCAAGCCGGCCGAGCCGCCGCCCAAGCTCGCCGAGGCCGCCCCGCCGCCTAGGGTCGAGCCGCCGAAGCCCGCGCCGCTGTTCAAGCCGAAGCCCGCGCCGGCGAAACCGGCTTCGATCCGCTTCCACGTCAAGCCGCGCGGCTACGTGTACGTCGACGGCGTGGCGAAGGGCCGCACGCCGCCGCTCTCGCGCCTCGAGATCAGCCCCGGCAGGCACGCCATCGAGGTGCGCTACGGCAAGTATCCGCCGCTCAAGCTTAGCGTGAACCTGGGCCAGGCCGAGGAGATGACCGTCACGCATACGTTCGTCATGCCGCGCCCGCGCGAAGAGGGCCTGATCCCGAAGTGGCGCCGCAAGCTCGGCATCTAGCGCGATGAGCAGCTCGCTCCCTCAACAGATTGGCCGCTACCGCATCCTCGGCGAGCTCGGGCGCGGCGCGATGGGCATCGTCTATCGCGCCGAGGACCCGATGCTCAACCGGCCGGTGGCGATCAAGACCATCATCATGTCGGCCGATCCCGAGGTGCGCGGCGAATATGAACGCCGCTTCTACCAGGAAGCGAAGGCCGCGGGCGGGCTCAACCACCCGAACCTGATCACCATCCACGACATCGGCCGCGAAGGCGACATCGTGTACATGGCGATGGAGCTGCTCGAAGGCGTCGAGCTGCGCGACATGATGCAGCGTGGCCGGGTCGAGCTGCCGCTCGCGCTCGACATCCTGGCGCAGGTGGCCGACGGCCTCGCCTACGCGCACGAGCGCGGCGTAGTGCATCGCGACATCAAGCCCAGCAACGTCATGGTGCTCCCGGGGCAGCGTGCCAAGGTGATGGATTTCGGCATCGCCAGGATGCGCGCATCGGACATCAAGACGCAGACCGGAGCGGTGGTCGGCTCGCCGAAGTACATGTCGCCCGAGCAGGTGACGGGGACCGTGGCCGACGGGCGCTCGGATATCTTCTCGCTCGGCATCGTGCTCTACGAGATCGCCGCCGGCGCGGCGCCGTTTTCGGCGCCCGACACCGCGCAGTTCATGCACCAGATCGCGACCGCGACGCCGCCGCCGCCGAGCGCGCTGAACGAAAGGCTGCCACGCGTGCTCGACCTGATCGTGGCGCGCGCGCTGGAGAAGGACCCCGAGGCGCGCTACCAGAGCGCGGCCGAGATGGCCGCGGACCTGCGCAGCTGCCTCGCGTTGCTGCCCGCGGCCGGCATCGACACCACGCTCGACTTCGATCTCGGCCTCACGACGACCTCGGCGGCGCGCTCGACCACGGCCGCGCCGAAGAAGGGCGACACCAGGACGCTCAAGCTGGCGCCGATCGCCGCCGGCCCCGAGGCGAGCCTTCACCTGCCTCTGTCGCGCCGCTTCGACTCGCAGGCGGGCCTGGAAAAGCTCGCCGCGCTGGCGCGCGCCGCTAAGGGCTAGTCTCGGGATCGAAGCGCCAGACGTCGCCGTCCTGCGCGATGCGCCCGGCGGTGGGCGTCGCGAAGTGCGTGCCCAGCACCATGACCGGGCGGTCGGCGTAGCGCGCGAGGAACGCACGGCGCGTGGCGCGCGCGGCATCCGGGTCGACGTCGAAGCGGTTGGCCCAGCCGGGCTCGGCGCATTGCACCGGGTGGTGCATCAGGTCGCCGGTGATCACGGCCTCGGCGCCGCGCGAGGCGATGCGCACGCTGACGTGGCCCGGCGTGTGCCCGGGCGTCGGCTCGAGCCGCACCTCGGCGGTGAGCCGGTGGTCCATGTCGACCAGCTCGGCGAGCCCCGCATCGATGATCGGGCGCACCGAATCGCCCATCACGTCGCCGTCCGGGTTGTGCGCCTCGCTCGACCAGTGCGCCCACTCCTTCCTGCCGAAGAGGTACCTCGCGCGCGGAAAAGTCGCGACCCACCGGCCACCGACCAGCATGGTGTTCCAGCCGACGTGATCGACATGCAGGTGCGTGCACAGCACCGTGTCGATCGACTCGCGCGCGAAGCCGGCCGCCGCCAGGTCCTCGAGGAAGCGCCCTTTCCTCAGGTTCCAGTGCTTCTGCGGCCGGACCTTGTCGTTGCCGATGCAGGTGTCGACCATGATGCGGCGACCCTGCGACTCGATCACGAAGGCGTGGATCGAACCGATCAGCATGCCGTCGGCGGCGAGGAAGTGCGGCCGCAGCCATGCGTGCCGCGCGATGCGCTCGGGCGTGGCGTCGGCGTACAGGAAGCCCGCGGGCATCGGACCTTCGGTCTCGATCACGCGCGTCACCGTGACCTCGCCTATCTTCCAGCGCGTCACGGGAAAGGTGGTGACCATGGCTGCAGTGTAGTGGTTCTCAGCCGTTCAAGGCCACGCCGGTTTGCTAGTATTCCTGCTGGAAGCTTGCTGCGCGCTGGGCCGCTACGGAGAAAGGAGGGCAGCATGGGTGCGAGCGTATGGCCGGTCACGGAAAACTTCGTCGCCGAGATCTGTGATGCCGACCTCTCCCGGCCGCTCGACGACGAAGACTTCCGCGTCGTCGAAGACGCCTTCACCCGCTACGCGGTGCTGATCTTTCCGGATCAGACGCTGGCCCAGGGCGAGCACCTTGCCTTCGCCCGGCGCTTCGGGCCAATCGACCGCTCGATGGTCGTCCAGGTGGAAGGCGCCGCGGCGCGCTTGCCGGAGGAAATCGCGGATGTCTCCAACCTCGACGCCAAGGGCGAGATCCTGGCGCTCGACAACCGTCTGCGCCTGTTCCACCTCGGCAACCAGCTATGGCATACCGACAGTGCCTTCAAGCGCGTGCCGGCGAAGGCATCGCTGCTCTACCAGCGCTCTATCGCCCAGACCGGCGGCCAGACCGAGTTTGCCGACATGCGCGCCGCCTGGGACGCATTGCCGGCAGCAACGAAACGGAGAGTCGAGGGTCTCGTGGCCGAGCACGCCATCGCGTATTCGCGGGCCAAGCTCGGCTTTCCGATGTCCGAAAGCGAACAGCGCGCCCTGCCTCCGGTGCTGCAGGTGCTCGTACGCAAGCACCCGACCTCGGGGCGCAAAAGCCTGTACCTTGCCGCGCATGCCGGCCGCATCGTCGGCATGCCCGACGCGGCTGGACAGGCGTTGCTCGCGGAACTGACGGAATTCGCGACCCAGCGGCAGTTCGTCCATAGCCACCGCTGGCGCGTCAACGACCTCGTCATGTGGGATAACCGCTGCACCATGCATCGCGGACGCCCGTTCGACGACCAACGCTGGAAGCGCGACGCCCAGCGCGCGACGGTCGAGGACGTGGCCAATACTCTCGAGCAGGAAGGCATCCGGGCGCAAGCGTCCGGCTAGGTGTTGCGCTGCAATTCCGGCTCCGGTCCCGCCGCACTCTTTTTCTGAGGAACACCATGTCCGCCGTCCCAACGACCGTCAGCGACGAATTCCAGATCCGTCGCCTATCGCCTGCCCTTGGCGCAGAAGTCATCGGCCTCGACGTCTCGCGTCCGCTCGCAGCGCACACGCTCGGGATTCTGCGCGGCGCATTCCAGGACCATCACATGCTTTGCTTCAGGGACCAGCGGCTGGATGACGATGCGCTGGTCGCTTTCTCGAAGCAGTTCGGTCCGCTCGAGAAGTTCCCCGAGAAGGACAAGACCAAGGGCGCGCCCGAGGTCTATCACGTCGCCAACGTGTCCGCGCAAGGCGAGCAACTGTCGCCCGAGGACCAGCGCGTGATCTTCCAGCGCAACAACGCGCGCTGGCACACCGATAGCTCCTACCGTTACGTGCCGTCGCTTGCATCCATCCTCTACGGCATCGAGGTGTTGCCCGAGGATGCGAAGGGCGGGGAGACGGGGTTCTCGAACATGCTGGCGGCGTACGCCGCGCTCGACGACGCCATGAAGGCAAGGCTCGAGCCGCTGCACCAGGTGCATTCCTACGGCGAGATACGCCGGCTCGAGCCGCAGATGCCGCCGATGTCGCGGGAAGAGCGCGATGCCCTGCCGCCGGTGACGCATCCGGTGATCCGCGTTCATCCGGACCGGAATTTCCAGCGCTCGCTGTACTTCACCTCGAACACCAGCCTGGAAATCGGCGGGGGCACGCTGGAGGAAGGCCGGTCGCTGCACCATTGGCTGCTGGACTGGATAGGAAGAAGCGAGTTCTGCTACTACCACAGGTGGCGGCGGAACGACCTCGTGATGTGGGACAACCGGGTCCTCCTGCACCGCGCGATCGAGTACGACTGCGCCAGTTATCGCCGTGTGCTGCGTCGAACGACCATCGCCGGCAGCGGACCTATCATGGGGCCGTTTTGGCCCGAAGCGCGCGCCGCGACCCGCGCGACTGCGAACTGAGCGGTCGGCCGCTTTCGGCGGCGGGTTCAACCGGTCAGTGCAACGCCTGCGGCCCTTGTCGTCTCAGCGTGGCGTCTTCTTTTGCTGCTTCCTTTGTTGCCGCAGCTTGTTTCCGATCTTTTGCTTGCGCCTACGGTTGCGAAGATTGCGATTGGTGGCTCTGCCCATTGCGCTAACCTCTCTCGAATTGCTCTCGGCCAATAGCGGTCGTTCAGCGAGCTGTCATTCTATTACCCGGTCGGCGCGCAGCAACAGCTCCGGCGGCAGCGTGAGCCCGAGCCTGCGCGCCGTGCTCAGATTCACCATGAGTTCAATCTTCGTTGCCTGTTCGACAAGCCGATCCTGGGCACTCCGGCCCGCGCCGCCCTTGGCGTGCCGGGGATCAATCCGAGTGCCAGGAGCGCGGCGAGGCTCTCCCGTCTATTCATGTTCGAACAGGCCCATGGTTCCCTCCCTGCGTGATGAACCGTGGGCGAACTGTACGCCTTCCCCCCGTATTTGCCGTCGTTGCGCCCCGGTTCGCAGACCCAATTCCCAGGAAACGCGCTTCGTGTTCGAATGGCGCGCTTGAGCGACTGGACATGACGACCGCCGCAACCGAATCGGGCTACGCCTGGGGCCGCCTGCTCGCCGCGCTGGCGATGATGACGCTCGGCGGCGTGGGCATGTACGGCGTGACGGTGGTGCTGCCGCAGATCCAGGCCGAGTTCGCGGTGGCGCGCTCGGCGGCGTCGCTGCCCTACACGCTCACCATGGTCGGCTTCGGCATCGGCGGCGTGCTGATGGGACGCATGTCGGACCGCTTCGGCGTGATCGTGCCCGTGCTCATCGGCGCGGCCGCGCTCGGGCTGGGCTTCGTCGCCGCCGGGAACGCGCGCAGCCTGCTCGAGTTCAGCCTGGCGCAGGGGCTGGTGATCGGCCTTTTCGGCACCGCTGCGACCTTCGCGCCGCTGGTGGCCGACATCTCGCTGTGGTTTACGCGCCGGCGCGGCATCGCGGTCGCGATCGTGATCAGCGGCAACTACCTGGCGGGCGCGATCTGGCCGCCGGTGATGCAGCACTTCTTCGACAGCGTCGGCTGGCGCCAGACCTACGTCGGCGTGGGCGTGTTCTGCCTCGCGGCGATGCTGCCACTGACGCTGATGCTGCGCCGGCGTCCGCCCGCGCTCGGTTCCGCCCCCGCCACGCCGATGCAGAGCGTGCTGCAGCCGGCGCGGCCGCTCGGCTTCACGCCCAACGCGCTCACGGTCCTGCTCAGCATCGCCGGCGTCGCCTGCTGCGTCGCCATGTCGATGCCGCAGGTGCACATCGTCGCCTACTGCGGCGACCTCGGCTTCGGCGCCGCGCGCGGTGCGCAGATGCTGTCGCTGATGCTCGGCTGCGGCATCGTCAGCCGGCTCGCCTCGGGCTGGATCTGCGACCACATCGGGGGCCTGCGGACGCTGCTGCTCGGCTCGACGCTGCAGGCGATCGCGCTGGTGCTGTTCCTGCCGTTCGACGGTCTGGTGTCGCTGTACGTCATCTCGGCGATGTTCGGGCTGTTCCAGGGCGGGATCGTGCCCTCGTACGCCATCATCGTGCGCGAGTACTTCTCGCCGCGTGAGGCCGGCGCGCGCACCGGCACGGTGCTCATGGCGACGCTGTTCGGCATGGCGCTCGGCGGCTGGATGTCGGGCGCGATCTTCGACCTCACCGGCTCGTACCGCGCGGCGTTCCTGAACGGCATCGGCTGGAACCTGCTCAACCTCGCGATCGCCGCCGGACTGCTCTACCGCGCGCGGGGCTTCGTGCGCGCGGCTGTCAGCTAGGCGTCAGTCCCGCCGCCCCCGTTCTTGCTACGCTGGCGCGCCCCTTCGCGAGCCGCGCATGCGCATCCTGGTAGTCGAAGACGACGAGGTCCTCGCCGCCGCCCTGACCCGGGCCCTCACCCAGTCGGCCTACGCGGTCGACCATGTCGCCAACGGCGAGGACGCCGACCTCGCGCTCGGCAACGACTGCTACGACCTGCTGGTGCTCGACCTCGCGCTGCCGGGCGTCGACGGCATGCGGGTGCTCAGGCGGCTGCGCGACCGACGCTCGCGCATCCCGGTGCTGGTGCTGAGCGCGCGCGACGCGCTCGATGAGCGCGTCGCCGGGCTCGACCAAGGCGCCGACGACTACCTCACCAAACCCTTCGACCTGCCGGAGTTCGAGGCGCGCGTGCGCGCGCTCATCCGCCGCGGCCAGTACCACGCCGGCAGCAGCCTGACGCACGGCCGGCTGCGGCTCGACCTCGCCGCGCGGCGCGTGTTCTACGACGACCAGCCGATCGAACTGTCGGTGCGCGAGCTCGGCGTGCTCGAGCTCCTGCTGGCGCGCCAGGGGCGCGTGGTGACCAAGGAGCAGCTCGTCGACCGGCTGTTCGGCTGGGGCGAGGACGTCGGCAGCAACGCGATCGAGGTCTACGTGCACCGCGTGCGCCGGAAGCTCGAGCCCTTCGACATCGACATCCGCACGGTGCGCGGCATGGGCTACCTGCTGGAGAAGGTGCGCGATGGCTGAGCCGGCCAGTCTGCGCGCGCGGCTGCTGCGCGGGCTGCTGGTGCCGCTTTCGCTGCTTCTGCTGCTCGGCATCGCGGGCGGCTTCATCGCCGCGCGCGCCGTGGCCGAGGACCTGTACGACGGCGAGCTGGCCGAAATCGGCCGCGAGCTGCTGCTGCACGTGCGCGCAGGCGGCCCCGAGCTGCGCTTCGACTTGCCCTCCGAGGCCGAGCGCACGCTGCTGCTCGACCAGTACGACCAGGTGTACTACGCGGTTCGCGCGCCCGGCGGCGCGACGCTCGCCGGCGCCGCAGCGCTGGCGCCTCCGGCGCGGCTGCCGGCGCCAGGCGAGACGCTGTTCGGCGACGGCAGCTACCGGGGGCGCGCAGTGCGCATTGCGACGCTGTGGGCTCCCGCGGGGGCGCTGGTGCAGGTCGCCGAGACGCGCGTCAAGCGCCGGCGCCTCACCGAGGAGCTGCTGCTCGGCCTCGCGCTGCCGCAGCTCGCGCTGCTCCTCGCCGCCGGCGCGCTGCTGTGGTGGGGCGTGGCGCGCGGCCTGGCGCCGCTCGAGCGCCTGCGCGCCGAGGTCGCTGCGCGCTCGCACCTCGACATGAGCCCGGTCGCCGCGGGCGACGCGCCCGCCGAGGTGCGGCCGCTGGTGTCGGCGGTCAACGAGCTGATGCAGCGCCTGAGCGGCGTACTCGAGTCGCAGGGACGCTTCATCGCCGACACCGCGCACCAGCTGCGCACGCCGGTCGCCGGGCTGAAGGCGCACATCGAAGTGGCGCTGCGCGAAGAAGACCTGGCGCAGACGCGGCGCGCGCTGGCGCACCTGTACGTCAGCGCCGAGCGGCTCGCGCACCTGGTCGCGCAGCTGCTGTCGCTGGCGCGCAACGAGCCGCACGCGGCCACGACGCGGAGCTTCGCGCCGCTCGACCTGAACAGGTTCGCCTTCGACACGACCATGGAATGGGTGTCGCAGGCCTACGCCAAGGATATCGACCTCGGCTTCGAGGACGCCGGCCGCTCGGTGGCGATCCGCGGCGACCGCGTGCGCCTGACCGAGCTGATCAACAACCTGCTCGACAACGCCATCCGCTACACGCATCGCGGCGGGCGCGTCACGGTGCGGGTCGCGTCCGACGGCCGCCCGCGCCTCTCGGTGAGCGACGACGGCCCGAAAATCCCGCCGGAGGAGCGCGAGCGCGTGTTCGAGCGTTTCCACCGCCTGCTCGGCACGCAGGCCGAGGGCAGCGGCCTGGGGCTCGCGATCGTGCGCGACATCGCCACGCTGCACGAGGCCTCGATCACGCTCGAGGACGACGCCGACGGCGTCGGCAACAGTTTCAGCGTCAGCTTTCCCGCGCACCCCGGGATTACAGCGCCGTAATCCTGGCGAAAGCCGCGGGTAATCCGGCTGCAAGGGCCGTATCAGCGGCGTCCCCCACAGTGAGGGCTGGTCCGTCACGCATGGGAGCCGAGGGTGCTCGAGTCGCTGAGTCGTCCCGAGATCTGGGTGGCGCTCGCCCAGATCGCCGTCATCAACATCCTGCTGAGCGGCGACAACGCGGTGGTGATCGCGCTCGCCTGCCGCTCGCTGCCGCCCAGGCAGGCACGCCACGCCTTCGTCATCGGCGCAGCGGGCATCGTGGTGCTGATGACGATCCTCACCGCGTTCGCCGCCTACATGCTCAGCCTGCCCTACATCGAGATGATCGGCGGCGCGCTGCTCATCTGGATCGGCATCAAGCTCCTCCTGCCCGGCGACGACGAGAAGAGGTCGACGCGAGCAGCAGCTTCTGGGAGGCCGTGAGGACCATCATCGTCGCCGACATCGTGATGAGCCTGGACAACGTTCTCGGCATGGCCGGGGCGGCGCGCGGCCACCTCGGGATGCTGTTCGTCGGGATGGTGATCACCATCCCGATCATCCTGTTCGGCAGCGCGATGATCATGCGGCTGATGGACCGCTTCCCGGTGCTGGTGAAGCTCGGCGCCGGCCTGCTCGGCTGGGTCGCGGGCGAGATGGCGATCGCCGACCCGGCGGTGCAAGGCGCGATCGCGGCGCACGCGCACTACATGGAATTCATCGCGCCGGTGCTCGGCGCGGCCTCGGTGGTGGTAGTCGGCACGCTGCTCGCGCGCAGGCGCGGCGCCGCGCTCTTCGACGCCGCCTCTTCCTAGGAGAGACCGATGAAATGCGTCGTCGTACCGATCGAGGAAGGCAAGGACAGCGGCTGGGCGGTGGAGCACGTGATCGGCCTGCACCGCCACGAGCCGCTGCGGGTCTTCCTGCTGAACGTGCAGCCGCCGATGCCGCGCTACGTGGCGCGCTTCATCAACAAGAGCGAGCTGCGGGACTTCCACCGCGAGAACGGCATGCGCGCCCTCCGGCAGGCGGGCGCCCGGCTGGACCAGGCGGGCATTGCGCACCAGGACCGCGTGCTGGTAGGACGCAAGGCGGAGACGATCGTCGAATTCGCGCGCGATGTGAACTGCGCGCAGATCGTTCTGCCGCGGCGCGCGAGCCTGCTGCCGAGCCTCGGACTGGGCTCGATCGGCAGCCAGCTGCGCCACCTGCTCGGCGCCGGCTGCGAAATCAGCGAAGTGTACTGACCCGCGCCCTCAGAAGAGCCGCGCGCTCGATGCACTCGGCGACCACCTCTGGGTGCTCGACGTAGTTGGTGGTGCTATCGATCACGCCGGGGCACAACAGCCATCGCTGCGGCAGCGGCGTCTGCGCCGGCACGCGGTGCTCGTGCGCGTGGCGCGGATTGGCCATCGACAGCACCAGCGCGCCGACGCGCGCCTCGCCGAGCGGCCGGCCGGCCGGCGTGCGTGGTGAGGATACGCGTCGCGCTCGCCAGCACGGGGCTAAGGCTTGCGGAAGCGCCGGAGCAGGGCCAGCGTCCACAGCCCGAGAGCGGCGAACAACAGCACCATCAGCAGGACCAGCAGGCCGCTCGCGAGCCGCGGCGGCTGCGCCTTATTTGCGTCGAGCACCAGCAGTTGAACCCCGAGCATGAACAGCAGCGTCACGCTGCCCAGCCGGTAGGCATGCTCGAGCAGGTAGTCGAGTGCCTCCTCGCGCCGCTCCCCCGAGAGCCAGTACTCGCGGTTCGGAAGGTTGACCAGGCGCGGCATGACGCGCGGCAGCCAGCCGATCGCCACCACAACGAACAGCGGCACGCCGAGCGAGAAGCACAGCATGAATACCACGTAGCCGTCGCGGCTCATCCAGCCGTTGGCGAGGTTGCTCCTGCCGAAGTGCGACGCCACCGTCTGCGGCAGCGCGTCGCTGGTGGCGAAAATCGACATCGCCGTCAGCACCAGCAGAATGGTGAACACCAGCCGCGCATTGCTGCGCATGGCGCGCGTCAGGCCGGTGGCAGGTCGTCGAACGCCGCCGCCTCGCCCTTCCTGGCGGCGGCGACGGCACGCCGGATGTCCTCGACGCTGAAGATTCCCGGCTGCAGCGCGTTCAGGTAGGCAAAGCTCTCGGCGAGCGTGTGCTCGCGCGCGTAGGAGATCATCTGCTTGGTGGCGGCGATCGCTACCGGCGCCTTGGCGGCGATCTTCTTCGCCGTCTCGAGCGCGCCGGCCACTAGCGTCTCGTGCGAGTCGTAGAGGCCGTTGACGAAGCCGAGGCGCTCGGCGCGCTCCGCGCCGAGCCGCTCCCCGGTATAGCCGAGCTCGCGCACCACCGCCTCCGGAAGCTGCCTGGGCATGCGGTTGAAGGTGCCGACGTCGGCCATCATGCCGATGTTGATCTCCTGGATCACGAAGTAGGCGTCGCGCGTGGCGTAGCGCAGGCAGCACGCGGTGGCGAGGTCGACGGCGCCGCCGATGCAGCCGCCGTGCAGCGCGGCGATCACCGGAAAGCGCGCCTCGGCGAGCGCGCCGAGCGACGCTTGCAGCTCGGCCAGCTTGGCGGCGAAGCGCCGGCGCGCCGCGACCGTCGAGGTGTCGAGCGCGGCCGCGTCCTGGAACACCGACAGGTCCATGCCGGCGCTGAAGTGCTTGCCGCTGGAGGAGATCACCGCCGCGCGCACCCCGCCGCCGGCGTCGAGCTCGCGCACGATCATGGGCAGCTCGCGCCAGAAGACGAGCGTCATGGCGTTCATGCGCTCCGGGCGCGATAGCCTGACATGCGCCACCTTGCCCTCGACACCCACTTCGAAGCATTCCCAGGTCATGGGTTTCTCCACCGATTGCGGAAATATCTCATATATACACGGCCCCGTTCGCGGGCGACAATCCCCGCCATGGGAAAGCCGCTCAAGATCGTGATCGGCATCGCCGCGTTGCTGATCGTGGTCACCGGCGCGAGCCTCTACTGGGGCCAGCACAAGAAGGTGCAGCTGCGCGGCGATGTCGCCGCGCTGGTGGGCGAAGCGAGCGCGCGCCTGCGCGCCGCGCTCGGCATGGAGGCCGACCAGGGCGCCGCCAATACGCCCGAGGGCGCCGGCCGCCTAGAGCAGTTCAGCGCGCAGTTCGACCAGCAGGTCCAGGCGCTGCGCGCGATGGACACGAAGCGCGACCCCGCATTGGCCGAGGCCGCCGAGGACTACCTGACGACGGCGCGCCAGCTCACCATGTACCAGGCAAGAATGCACGCCCTGCGCATCGCCGTCGGCGCGGACGCGCAGGCGCTCGCCGAGCACATCCGGACCGTCGATCATCGCGAGCGGGGCTGGATAGGCGAGGCGCTGCAGAAAAAGGAGCAGCTGGAGAAAAACTACTTCGACTACCGCTTGGCGAGCGACGCCTTCAGCGACTTGGCGCGCACCTACCTGGTGAGCCGCAGGAAGGTCGCGCCGCTGGTCGGCGACGCGGCGCTGGTCGACGAGGCGCTGGCGATCGACGCGCGCGACCGCGCACGCGAAGCGGCGAAGCAGACCGCGACGCTCGTGGAACAGGCCAAGCAGCTCTCGCCCGGGCGCTAGGCCGGCAGGCGCAGCGGCAGCGACCGCAGGCGCTGGCCGGTGAGGCGGAACACGGCGTTCGCCACCGCCGGCGCGATCGGCGGCGTGCCGACCTCGCCGATGCCGCCCGGGGACGCGTCGCCGTCGGGCAAGAAATACGTCTCCACCAGCGGCGCATCGGCCAGCCGCAGCATCTCGTACTGCGGGAAGTTGCGCTGCTCGACGCGTCCGTCCTTGATCGTGATCTCGCCGTAGAGCGCGGCCGTCAGCCCGAACACGACGCCGCTTTCCATCTGCTGCGCGACGATGTCCGGATTGACCACCGTGCCGCAGTCGACGACGCACACCACGCGGTGCACGCGGATCTGCCCGCGCGTCACCGAGACTTCGGCCACCTGGGCGACGATGCTGCCGAAGGACTCGTGCATCGCGATGCCCTGCGCGCGGCCGCTCGGTGCTCGTCCCCAGCCGGCCTTGAACGCGGCGTATTCGAGCAGCGTGCGGTAGCGCGAATGCCGCGCCAGTAGCATGCGGCGGAAGTCGTAGGGATCGGTCTTCGCCTCGTAGGCCAGCTCGTCGATGAAGCTCTCGGTGAAGAACGCGTTGTGCGAATGCCCGACGCTGCGCCAGAAGCCGACCGGGACCGGCGAGTGGTAGCTCACGTGCGAGCACTGCCGGTGAGCGAACTCGTAGCTCTGGTCGAACAGCCCCTCGACCGTGGTGCGGTCGGGCATGTCCGTGGCGAGCGCCGGGTAGGCGCGCGCCACGTACTGCGGCACGATCGCGTCGCTCACCGTGCGGGTGACCCAGACGAAGGGCATGCGCTTTGCGTTGAGTCCTGCGCGCATGCGCGCGATCGCCGCCGGGCGGTAGAAATCGCGCGTCATATCCTCCTCGCGCGACCAGATGAGCTGCACCGGCGCGGGCGCGACGTCGCGCGCGATCCACACCGCCTGCGGCACGAAGTCGACCTCGAGCCGCCTGCCGAAGCCGCCGCCGAGCAGCGTCACGTTGACGTCGACGCGCTCGGCGCTGATGCCGGCGGCGCGCGCCGCGACGTGGCGCAGGATGCTCGGCACCTGCGTCGGCGCCCAGATCCTGAGCCGCCCGTCTTTGAGCTGCGCGGTGCAGTTCATCGGCTCCATCGTCGCGTGCGCCAGGTAAGGCGCGCGGTACTCGGCGCCGAACACGTGCACCGCATCGAGCAGCGCCGCCCCGCCCCGGCCGCGCTGGTAGAGCGTGAGACCCTGGTCAGACTCGAGCGCGGCGCGCATGTCGGCGAGGAGCCGCGCCCCGTCGAGCCCGGCATGCGGGCCGAGATCCCAGTCGACGCGCACTTTCGCCAGCGCCTGCGTCGCGCGCCACCAGCTGTTTGCCACTACCGCCACCCCCGGCGCGCTGCCGGCGGCCGAGGCGAACGCCGACACGCGCACCACGCCGGGCATGCCGAGCGCCGCGTCGCCGTCGAAGCTGCGCAGCGTGCCGCCCAGCGTCGGGCAGGTGCGCAGCGCCGCGTACAGCATGCCGGGCAGCCGCACGTCGATGCCGTAGCGCGCGCCGCCGGTCACCTTGTCCGGCACGTCGAGACGCGCCGCGGGCCTGCCGATCAGGCGAAAGCGCCGCGGGTCCTTGAGCGCCACCTCGTCCGGCACCGGCACCTCGCGCAGCACCGCCACCAGCTCGCCCAGCTGCAGCTGCCGCCCGCCCATGTGCCGCACCACGCCCTGCTCGATGCTGCATTCGCCGGGCGTGACCTTCCAGGTGCGCGCCGCCGCCTCGATCAGCATGGCGCGCGCGGCGGCGCCCGCGCGGCGCATCGGCAGCCAGGCGTCGCGCACGCTCGAGCTGCCGCCGGTGATCTGCAGCCCCAGCTCGCGGCCGATCTTGGAGACGATCCACTCGCTGGCGCGCACCTTGGCGCTGTTCTTGTCGTCCGGATGGAACGGCAGGCTGGTGACCAGCGTGGCGACGTTGCCGTAGATGGCGTCGATCGGCGCCTGCTCGACGCGCACGCGCTCGAGCGGCACCTCGAGCTCCTCGGCCACCAGCATCGGCAGCGCGGTGTACACGCCCTGCCCCATCTCGGAGCGCGGCATCGCCACTGCCACGTCGCCGTTGCGGTCGATGCGCACCCAGCCGTTGAGCGATACCGCGTCCTCGCGCAGCGGCAGCGTCCCGCGATCGCCCAGGCGGCTGCGCGGCGGCACGAAGCACCAGCCGACGATCAGCGCGCCGCCCAGGCCGAGCGCGGACATCAGGAAGCTGCGCCGCTTCACAGCGTGCGCCGCACCGAATGCGCCGCGAGCTTGATCGCGGCGCGCACCCGCTGGTAGGTGCCGCAGCGGCAGATGTTGGTCATGGCAGCGTCGATCTGCGCGTCGCTCGGATTGGCGGCCTGCGCGAGCAGCGCCGCGGCCGCCATCAGCATGCCCGATTGGCAGTAGCCGCACTGCGGCACCTGCTTGTCGATCCATGCCTGCTGCAGCGCCTGCAGCGCCTCCCCGCCGAGGCCCTCGATGGTGCGGATGTCGCCGCCGGCCGCGTCGCGCGCCATGAGCACGCAGCTGCGCGCCGCGCGTCCGTCGATCAGCACGGTGCACGCGCCGCAGGCGCCGATGCCGCAGCCGAACTTGGTCCCGGTGAGATCGAGCAAGTCGCGCAGCACCCAAAGCAGCGGCATCGCCGGGTCGGCGTCGACTTCCACGGTCCTGCCGTTGACCTTGAGCTGCATCGGCTCCTCTTACGCGTATTGCGTTACCATTTCTTGTACTTGAGACCGCTTGCGGCGTCAAAGAAAAGGGTCACGGCGATCAAGGTTCTCGGCATAGACGTCGGCGGCAGCGGCATCAAGGGCGCGCCGGTCGACACGCAGAGCGGCAGGCTGCTCGCCGAGCGTCGCCGCGTGGCGACGCCGCAGCCGGCGACGCCGCGCGCGGTTGCGCGCGCCGTGGCGCGCATCGTCGAGCATTTCGCATGGAAGGGCCCGGTGGGCTGTGCGCTGCCCGCGGTGGTGAAGGACGGGCGCCTGCGCACCGCGGCGAATATCTCGCGCAGCTGGCTTGGCGTCGACGCGCAGGCGCTGTTTCGCAAAGCGGCGCAGCATCCGGTCACCGTGATCAACGACGCCGACGCGGCGGGCTACGCCGAGATGACCTTCGGCGCCGGCCGCAGGCGAAGCGGCCTCGTCATCATGGTGACGCTCGGCACCGGCATCGGCACCGCGCTGTTCATCAACGGCCACCTGCTGCCCAATACCGAGCTCGGCCACCTGGTGCTGCACGGGCGCGACGCCGAGACCTGGGCCGCCGAGAGCGTGCGCGAGAAGAAGGGCTTAAGCTGGAAGAAGTGGTCGCGCCGCGTCGATGCCTACCTGCACCTGCTACAGCGCTACTTCTGGCCCGACCTTATCATCGTCGGCGGCGGCGTCAGCAAGAGGTGGAGCAAGTTTCTGCCCCGCCTGACGCTGCCCACGCCGGTGGTGCCGGCCAGGCTGCGCAACGACGCAGGCATCATCGGCGCGGCGCTCGCCTGGGAGCACCAGCGCCAGCGGGCGCGGCGCAAGCTCGCCCTAGGATGAAATTCTCACGGAGGTCTTCCAATGACTACGCAAGCAAAAGTGGCGCTCGTGACGGGCGCCGGCACGGGCATCGGCAAGGCGGCGGCGCTCGCGCTCCTGAATGACGGCTACCGCGTCGCACTCACCGGCCGGCGCCGCGAGCCGCTCGACAAGGTGGCGCAGGACTCCGGCGCAGGCGAGCGCGCGCTGGTGGTCACCTCCGACGTCGGCAAGCCGGACTCGGTCAAGGCGCTGTTCGCCGCGGTGAAGTCCAAATGGGGACGCCTCGACGTGCTGTTCAACAACGCCGGCGTCAACGCGCCCGGCATCCCGCTCGAGGACCTGAGCGTCGAGCAGTGGCAGAACGTCATCGACATCAACCTCACCGGCATGTTCCTGTGCATCCAGGAAGCGTTCCGCATCATGAAGGACCAGTCGCCGCGCGGCGGGCGCATCATCAACAACGGCTCGATTTCAGCGCACGCGCCGCGCCCCAACTCGACGCCCTACACCGCCACGAAGCACGCCGTCACGGGCCTCACCAAGTGCGCCTCGCTCGACGGGCGCAAGTACGACATCGCCTGCGGCCAGATCGACATCGGCAACGCGCGCACCGAGATGGCCGAGCGCATGGCCAAGGGCGTGCCGCAGGCCGACGGCGAAATCCGCGTCGAGCCGCTGATGGACGTCGCCCACGTCGGCGCCGCCGTGCTGCACATGGCGAACCTGCCGCTCGCCACCAACGTGCAGTTCATGACCATCATGGCGACCAAGATGCCGTTCGTGGGTCGGGGCTAGGCGCGACGTTCGGCCGGTCGGCGACGATGCGCCCGTCGACCAGCTCGATGATGCGGTCGCAGCGCTGCGCCAGGCGCGGGTCGTGCGTCACGATGAGAAAAGTGGTGCCGCGCGCCCGGTTCACCTTGCGCAGCAGCTCGAACACGCCGTCGGCCGACTGGGTGTCGAGGTTGCCGGTCGGCTCGTCGGCGAGCACTAGCGCCGGCTTCATGGCGAGCGAGCGCGCGACGGCGACGCGCTGCTGCTGGCCGCCCGAGAGCTCGCCGGTCTTCTTGTCGCGCCAGCGCGCCAGGCCCACGTCCTCGAGCAGCTGCGCCGCCGTGGCGCGCATCTCGTCGTCCGGCCGGCCGCGCGCCGCGAGCGCGGGCATCATCACGTTCTCGAGCGCTGTGAACGCGGGCAGCAGGTAGTGGTACTGGAACACGAAGCCGATGGCGCGCCCGCGCAGGCGCGTCATTTCGGCGTCGCCCAGCCTGCCCGCTTCCCTGCCCTCGATGAAAAGCCGTCCGGCGTTCGGCGGGTCGAGCAGCCCGATGACGTTCAGCAGCGTGCTCTTGCCCGATCCCGACGGCCCGATGAGCGCGGCGAACTCGCCGCGCGCGAGGCGGACGTCGATGCCGTGCAGCACCTCGGTCTCGAGCGGGGTGCCGGTGTTGTAGGACTTGCGCACCCCCTCGAGGCGCAGCGTCTCGGCGGCCTCAGCCACGGATCGCCACCGCCGGATCGAGCCGCGCTGCGCGCCGCGCCGGGATTACCGCGGCGAGCGTGCCGACCAGCGTCGCGCCCACGGCGGCCATCAGGAAGAGCTTGGGCTCGACGACGATGACGAAAATCGGCGTGCCGTCGGGGTTGCGCGCCACGCCGCGCCACGCGAGCAGGAACGCCCAGCCCAGGCCGGAGCCGAACAACGAGCCCACCAGCCCCATGAACGCGCCCTGCAGCAGGAACAGGCGCAGCACCTGTCCGCGCGAGGCGCCCATGGCGCGCAGGATGCCGATCTCCTTGGACTTCTGCACCACCGACACCACCAGCACGCTGGCGATGCCGAGCGCCGCGGTGAGCCCGACGAAGAAGCGGATCAGCGTGTTCGACAGGCTCTGCGCCGCCATCGCGGTGAAGAACTGCGCGTTGGTCTTGATCCAGCTGTCGGCCTGCAGGCCGGTCTCGGACTGGATCTCCTGCGCGATCGTCTCGGCCGCGAACGGGTCCTCGATCTTGATCTCGATGCTCGACACGCCGCCCACCAGGTCGAGCAGGTTCTGCGCGGTGCGCAGGCCGATGTAGACATTGCGCTCGTTCACGCCCTTGTTGCCGAAGTCGAATACCGCCACCACGGTGAGCGTCTCGGCCGCGCCGCGGGCGGTCGCGAGGCGCAGCTTGTCGCCGATGCCGGCGCCGAGGTCCTTGGCGAGCTCGGTGCCGATGACGATGTCCGAGGTGCCGAGCGCCAGCCTGCCGGCAACGATCTTTTCCGCCAGCCCGATCACGCGCAGGTAGCTCTCGGGCTCGATGCCGGTGATGCTGACTGCCTTGTTGGCGTCGCCGCGCAGCGCGAAGCCCGGCCCCGACACCACCGGCGTGGCGGCGACGATGCCGGGCATGCGATCGACGCGCGCGCGCACCTTCTGCCACTGGTCGATCGAGCGCAGCTGCTGCGAGCGCGGCTGCACCAGCGCGGCGACCGAGGCCGGCTCGTCGGGCCGCTGCGGCCGCGCCACCTGCTCCGGCGGCACGATCACGATCGGCGCCATGTAGTTGAGCGTGCGGCGGATGATATTCGACTGCAGCCCAGCGATCAGCGCCGACATGAAGACGATCACGCCGACGCCGAGCGCCACGCCGACGACGATGAGCAGCGTCTGCGCAAGGCCCTCGCGCATGAAGCGCGCGGCGGCGATCCACTCGAAGGGCTCGTAGCGGTTCACTTGATGGCGCGCACCCGCTGGCCGGGCTTGACCAGCGCATTGCCCGCCGGGACCAGCTCGTCGCCGGGCGCGACGCCGTCGAGGATCTCGACGCGGCCGTCGCCGCGCAAGCCCAGCTTGACCGGCTGCCGCACCGCGCGCCAGCCCCGCACCACGAGCACCCAGGGCTGCGCCCCGGTGGCCTCGCGCACCGCATCGCTCGGCACCACCACCGTGTCTGCGCGCCGCCCCACTTCGACGTCGACCGACACCGTCATGTCCTGGCGCAGGAACTCAGGCGGCTTCGGCACGCGCAGCTTCACTTCGACCGAGCCGCGCAGCGCGTCGACGCCCGGGTTGATGTACACCAGCTCGGCGGCGAAGCGCTTTCCGGGAAAAGCGTCCGCCGAGGCGAGCGCCTGCTGGCCGAGCGCGAGCTGCGCCAGGTTACGCTCGTCGATCTGCACCACGATCTGCGTCTCGCCCGCGGGCGCCAGCGCCATCAATTCCTTGCCGGGCTGCACCACGTTGCCGGGCTCGACGCCGCGGCCGATCAGCACGCCGTCCACGGGCGCGAGAATCACGGTCTGCGCGAGCTTCGCCTGCGCCGCCTCCAGGTTGGCGCGCGCCTGCTCGAGCGCGGTGCGCGCCAGCGCGTAGTCGCTTCCGGTGGCCTTGTTGGTCTGCACCTGGAGTTGCGCCGCGCGCAGCTGGCTCTCGGCGACGTCGAGCGCGCGCCTGGCGTCGTCGAGCTGCGCTTGGCCGACGAAGCCCTTCTCGCGCAACGCCGTGGTGCGCTCGTAATTCTGGCGCGCCTGGACCGCGTTCGCCTGGGCCTGCGCCAGCGCCTGCTCGGCCGCTGGCAGCGAGACCTCGCGTATCTGGCGCATTTTCGCCTCGGCCTGCGCGACGGCAGCCTGCGCCTGCGCGAGCGCCGCGCGCTCGTCGGTGGCGTCGAGCTCGATCAGCACATCGCCTCTCTTCACCGTCTGGCCTTCCTCCACCGGGATGCGCGCCACGCGCTCGGTGATGGTCGCGCCGACCGAGACGCGCTGCGGCGTGATGATGCGGCCGCTCGCCACCACGGTCTGCACGAGCGCGCCGCGCACCGCCTCGACCGTCTCGACCGGCTTGCCGAGGATCAAGTTGCGCCCCGCGAACAACGCCGCCGCGAGCGCGAGCACGGCGATCAGCGCCCACTTCCATCGGGGGTTGAGGGTCATGAACAAGGGACGTTCCGCGTGCCGCATAGGATCCGCGAGAATTGCGACTCGCGGTTGATCCAGGTCAACTGCAAGATCGCCTAGAGCGCGGCGAGCTCCTCGCCTGGAATCTTCAGCGCCGCCGCGGCGACGTTCTCCTCGAGGTGCTCGAGCGAAGCGGTGCCGGGGATCGGCAGCATCATCGGCGAGCGCGCCAGCAGCCAGGCGAGCGCCACTTGCGCCGCACCCACGCCATGGCGCTTGGCGATTTTCTTCACGCCCGTCGCGCGCAGCACCGCGCCTGCGCCCAGCGGGTACCAGGGCAGGAAGGCGATGCCGAGCCGCTCGCAGGCGGCGAGCACCTCGTCCGACGAGCGCTCGCCGAGGTTGTACTCGTTCTGCACCGAGACGATGGTCGCGATGCGGCGCGCCGCCTCGAGCTCCTTCACCGAGACGTTGGACACGCCGATGTGGCGGATCTTGCCCGCGCGCTGCATGTCGGCGAGCGCGCCCACCGAGTCGGCGAACGGCACGCGCGGGTCGGGCGCGTGCAGCTGGTACAGGTCGATGCGCTCGAGCTTCAGGCGCCTGAGGCTCCCCTCGAGCGCGTGGCGCAGGTGCTCGGGCCGGCCGTCGGGGTCCCAGGCGTTGCGGTTGGGCCGCACCAGGCCGCCCTTGGTGGCGATCACTAGCCCCTCGGGGTACGGGTGCAGCGCCTCCGCGATCATTTCCTCGTCGACGTGCGGGCCGTAGCTGTCGGCGGTGTCGAAGAAATTCACGCCAAGCTCGATCGCGCGGCGGAACACGCGGTGCGCGCCGGCACGGTCGCGCGGCGGGCCCCACACGCCCGGCCCGCACACGCGCATCGCGCCGAAGCCCATGCGGCGCACGTGCAGGCCGCCGAGCGAGACCTCGCCCGCCGCGGCCGCCGCGGTGCGTACTTTCATTCCGGCAGTATACGCATGTACGATGCGAGCGACGGCCAGGGCAATGACGCCAGCAACGACCCCTCGAGCAAACGACAGCGCCGACATCCGGCCGGGTGCCGCGCCCGCCGAGCTGCGCTGCTCGGGCGCCTGGGTGCTGCACGCGCTCGCGGCGCTCGAGCGCCGCGTCGCGGCCCTGCCCGTTTCCGCCGAGCGCGAGCTGCGCATCGACGCCTCGGCAATTTCGGCCATGGACACCTCGGGCGCCTGGCTGCTGCACCGGACCATGCGCGGGCTCGAGGCGCGCGGCGCGAGCGTGCGGCTCGAGGGGCTGCGCCCCGAGTTCGAGACGCTGCTCAAGCTGATCGCGACGCGCGTGCGCGCGCGGCCAGGGCCCGAGGCCGCGGCGCCCGGTGTGCTCGAGCGCATCGGCCGGGCCACCCTCGAGAGCCTGCGCAGCGCCTTCGGCCTGCTGGCCTTCGTCGGCGAGGGCGTGGTGGCGCTCGCCCGCGCGCTCGCCAACCCGCAGCGCATCCGCTGGCGGCCGATCCTGTACAACATCCAGATCGCGGGTTTCGAGGCGCTGCCGATCACCGGGCTGCTGTCGTTCCTGCTCGGCATCGTCATCGCCTACCAGGGCGCCGAGCAGCTGAGGCGCGTCGGCGCCAATATCTACATCGCCGACCTGGTCGGCCTGTCCATGGTGCGGGAGCTCTCGCCGCTGATCACCGCGATCATCGTCGCCGGCCGCTCGGGCTCGGCTTACGCGGCGCAGATCGGCACCATGAAGGTGACCGAGGAGATCGACGCGCTGCGCACCGTCGGCGTCGGCCCGCTCGACCTGCTGGTGATGCCCAAGGTGCTGGCGCTGGTAATCGCGCTGCCGCTGCTCACCGTGTACACCGACGCCATGGGCATTCTCGGCGGCATGGTGATGGCGCGCCCGCAGCTGGGCGTGAGCTTCGGCACCTTCATCGACCGCCTCGGCGAAGCCGTCAGCCTGACGTCGTACCTGATCGGCGTCGGCAAGGCGCCGGTGTTCGCCGTGATCATCGCGCTGGTCGGCTGCTACCAGGGCTTCCAGGTGACCGGCAGCGCCGAGAGCGTCGGCCGGCAGACTACGGTGAGCGTGGTGCAGGCGATCTTCCTGGTGATCCTGACCGACGCGCTGTTCTCGATCGCCTTCAGCTGGTTCGACCTGTGAGCGACGCCGTCATCGAGATCGAGCACCTCGACACGCGCTTCGGGGCCAACGTGGTGCATCGCGACGTGGGCTTCGCGGTGCAGCGCGGCGAGATCTTCGCGCTGGTGGGCGCGAGCGGCTGCGGCAAGTCGACGCTGCTGCGCGAGACCATCGTGCTGCAGCGGCCGCAGTCGGGCTCGATCCGCGTGTTCGGCCGGGAGGTCGTCGGCATGGACGACGAGCAGGCGCTGCCGTTGCGGCGCCGCTGGGGCGTGATGTTCGAGCGCGGCGCGCTGTTCAGCGCGCTCACGGTGAGCGAGAACGTCTGCATGGTGCTCGAGGAGCACGCCGACCTGAGCCCCGCGCTGCGCGCCGAGGTCGCGGCGGTGAAGATCGCGCTCGCCGGGCTGCCGGCGGACGCCGGCCCGAAGTACCCGAGCGAGCTCTCGGGCGGCATGCGCAAACGCGCCGCGCTGGCGCGCGCCATGGCGCTCGATCCGGAGCTGCTGTTCCTCGACGAGCCGACCGCCGGCCTCGACCCCTTGAGCGCCAGCGGCATCGACGAGCTGGTGCGCTACCTGCGCGATGCGCTCGGCTTGACTATCATGATGGTGACGCACGACCTGGACCTGCTATGGCGCACCGCCGACCGCGTCGCGGTGCTGGGCGAAGGCAGGATCCTCGGAATAGGCACCATGACCGAGCTGTCGAAGTCTGACGATGCGCTGATTCGGGAGTACTTCTACGGGCCGCGTGGCCGCGCCGCGCGCGAGCAGGCATGGAATCGAAAGTAAGCTTCGCCATCGTCGGCGCCTTCGTGCTGCTGCTCGGCGCGGCGCTGATCGGCGGCGTGCTGTGGCTGAGCAGCGGCAAGTCCTATCGCAAGAGCTACGATACCTACGTCGTCTACATGACCGAATCGGTGTCCGGCCTCAGCCTGGACGCGCCGGTGAGGTACCGCGGCGTGCAGGTGGGCCGCGTGAAGACCATCGCGCTCGCCGAGGACAACGGCGAGCAGGTGCGCCTGACGCTCGACCTGGAGCACGGCACGCCGATCAAGCAGGACACGGTGGCGGCGCTGCGCACCCAGGGGCTGACCGGCATCGCGCACGTCGAGCTCTCCGGCGGCAGCCCCGGCTCGCCACCGCTCGTGGCCGAGGCGGGTGAGAGGTACGCGGTGATCCCCTCGGCGCCGTCGCTGCTGACGCGCCTGGACACCGCGATCACCGAGCTGCTGCAAAACCTCAACCGCTCGAGCGAGAACTTCAACGCGGTCCTCGACACGGACAACCGCAAGGCGCTCGCACAGACGCTCGGCAACCTCGAGGTCGTGACGCGCACGCTGGCGCAGCGCTCGCAGGCAATCGACGCCAGCCTTGCGAACACCGAAGTTGCAATGCAAAACCTTGCCCGCGCGAGCGCCGAGCTGTCCGGGCTCGCCAAGCGCGTCGAACAAAGCGCCGACCGGTTCGACCGCATGTCGGACAAGGTCAGCCGCGCCAGCGAGGATGTGGCCGGCACGGTGCGCGCCGCGGGCACCGACGTGCACCGCGTCACCGGCGAGACGCTGCCCGAGGCGCGCGCGCTGATCATCGAGCTGCGCGAGCTGAGCGCCTCGCTCTCCCGCGTCAGCGCCGAGCTGGAGGAAAATCCTGCCCTGCTGGTGCAAGGCAGGCCCGCCGCCAAACCGGGACCCGGAGAATGAGACTCACGCCCGCATTGCTCGCCACCGCCGCGCTGCTCTCGGCCTGCACCGCGCTCAAGCTGCCCGAGCCCGCAAGCCAGAACACCTTCCTGCTCGACGCGCAGCCTGCCGCCGCCGCGCAGCCGGCGCGCCGCGACCTCGTGCTGGCGGTGGGCGAGACGCACGCGCGCCCCGGCTTCGACACGTCCGCAATGGCCTACAGCCGGAGGCCGAACGAGCTCGAGCATTTCGCCAGGAATCGCTGGGCCGACGCGCCCGCGCAAATGCTGGCGCCGCTCATCGTGCAGGCCGTCGAGCAGGCCGGAGGCTTTCGCGCCGTGGTGCGCGGGCGCAGCCCGGCGGCCGCTGACCTGCGGCTGGACACCGAGCTGGTGCGCCTGCAGCAGGACTTCGCCGTGCAGCCGAGCCGCATCGAGCTCACGCTGCGCGCCCAGCTCGTCGACCTGCGCAACCGGCGCGTGCTCGCGGCGCGCGAGTTCGACGAGCTCGAGCCCGCGTCGAGCGACGATCCCTACGGCGGCGTCACCGCCGCCAACCGGGCGCTGGCGCGCCTGCTCGGCAAGCTGGCCTCGTTCTGCGCCGAGCACGCGCCGCAGCGCTGACGGAGCGGGCATGTTCGACCTGAGCGGAAAAGTGGCGATCGTCACCGGCGGCAACGGCGGCATCGGGCTGGGCATGGCGCGCGGACTGGCGGCGGCGGGCGCGCGCGTGGTCGTCGCCGCGCGCAATAAGGAGAAATCGGCCGCCGCCGTGAAGCAGCTCGCCGCGCTCGGCGCCGGCAGCGCGCTCGCGATCGAGGTCGACGTCACCGAAGAGCGCTCGGTCGAGGCGCTGGTGCGCAGCACCGTCGAGCGCTGCGGCGGCCTGCACATCCTGGTCAACAACGCCGGCATCAACATCAGGAAACCGCCGCACGAGGTGTCCCTCGAGGAATGGCGCCGCGTGATCGACACCAATCTGACCAGCGCGTACCTGTGCTCGCACGCCGCATATCCGCAGCTGAAGCACGCCGGCGGCGGCAAGGTGATCAACATCGGCTCGATGCTTTCGATCTTCGGCGCCGGCTTCGCGCCCGCCTACGCGGCGAGCAAGGGCGGCATCGTGCAGTTCACCCGGGCTTGCGCCTCGGCCTGGGCGAAGGACAACATCCAGGTCAACGCCATCCTGCCGGGCTGGATCGACACCGAGCTCACGGCGAAGGCGCGCGAGCAGATCCCGGGGCTGCACGACAGCGTGCTCAGGCGCACGCCTGCCGGGCGCTGGGGTGCGATGGACGACTTCCGCGGGATTGCGGTGTTTCTCGCCGCGTCGGCCTCCGATTTCATCACCGGCACCGCGATCCCGGTGGACGGCGGCTATTCGATCCAGGCCTGAGCGGCGCGCGCCTCAGCGAGGCGGCGGGGGTGGCGGCGGCGGGGGCGGCGCAGCGTAGCTGGGCTGTGCGGTGCTGGACTCGAAACCTCCTGCCACCGGCACGCGGTGCCCCTTCGCGTACATGCACTGCGAATAGCCCATGTCGTAGCGCCATTGCAGATCGTAGCCGGACTGCTGTGCAGTACCCGTGCCGGCGAGCGCGCCCGCCGCCAGGCCCGTGCCCGCTCCCACCGCGGCGCCTTCACTGCCGCCGATCGCCGCACCGGCCGCCGCGCCGACCAGCGTGCCGACCGCTGCGCTGGTCACGCCGCTCTGCGTGGCCGACTGCTGCGCGGTCGCTCCGCCAATCTGCGCGTTGGCGTACTGCCGGCACTCGTAGTCATCGAGACGAAACTGGTCGAAGCTCATGCCGGTGCCCGGCAGCACCATGATGCTCGGGCCGGCAGGCATCACGGTGCAGGCGCCGAGCAACAGCAGCGCCGCTGCGAGCGGCGCGAGCCGCAGTGCGGATTTCATGGCCCGGCTCCTTGCTCTCATTGCGCGGGCGGCTGCGGCGCGACCTTCTGCCAGCCGCCGGGACATTGCTTCACGTATGGGTAATAGGTCTTCGATTCGGTGCAGTAGTACCACCAGCTCTGCGCCTGCGGCGCGGCCTGCTCGTCACCGCGCTCCACGTACACGGGCGGCGAACTCGGAATCACCGCTTGCGGGTAGTAGGGGTAGGACGGGTAGTAATACGGCGGGTAATACCAGGAGCTGTAGAACGGCCAGCCGAAATAGAATCCGTAGCTGCCCGAATATCCGTGGTAGTGGCCGCCATGGCCCCCGCCATAGTAGCCGCCATGTCCGCCGCTGTGGCCGCCATGTCCGCCGCTGTAGCCGCCATGTCCGCCGCTTCGCGCCTGCGCGGGCACACTCGCGGCAAGCGACAACGCGACGAGCCCGGCAATCGCCAGCAATGCTCTTGCCGTCTTCATCTTTGCCTCCGTTGGCAATAACCCTTCAGGTTTCGACACTTCCACTCTGCCCCAAGTTCGCCGCAGAGGTAGTAACAAATTGTATCCACGCGCGTTTTACATCTGGTTGCGATTTGTCAAACCTGCGCGAGATCGAACACGGTCAAATGGTCGTGTTGCAAAGGAGATGCCGATGTTGAGGACGATCAAAAGCTGGTTGATTGGATCGGTTCTGGCCACCTGTGCGTTGTCAGTGGCGCAGGCGCAGACCCCGCAGCCCGCTGCGCCCGAGCGCTTCTACAGCCAGCAGGAGCTCGACCAGATGCTGGCGCCGATCGCGCTGTATCCCGATCCGCTCCTGACGCAAATCCTCATGGCGTCGACCTACCCGCTCGAGGTGGTGAGGGCGGCGCGCTGGTCGAGGGCGTATCCCCAACTGCAGGGCGACGATGCGGTGCGCGCGGTCGTGAACGAGGACTGGGACCCGAGCGTCAAGTCGCTGGTCGCGTTTCCGCGCGTGCTCGCCATGATGGACGAAAGGATCGACTGGACCGAGCAGCTCGGCGAGGCGTTCCTCGCGCAGGAGCCGTACGTGCTCGAAACGGTGCAGGCGCTGCGCCGGCGCGCCTACGCCGCCGGCAACCTCGAGTCCAACGCCGACGTTCTGGTGGCGCAGGAGGACAACCAGCTCGTCGTCCAGCCGGCCGATCCGCGCGTCGTGTACGTGCCCTACTACGATCCCTGGGTGGTGTACGGCACATGGTGGTGGCCGGGATATCCGCCGGTGTACTGGGCGCCGTGGCCCGGCTATGCGGTGCGGCCGGGCGTCTCGGTCGGCATCTACTGGGGCAGCGGCATCTCGCTGTCGACGGGATTCTTCTTCGGCGCCTTCGACTGGCACCGGCGCCACGTCGACACCGTCTACGTCACCAACTATTACTATCGTCCGCGGGTCTCGCACAACGTGCCCCTGCAGTGGCGCCACGACGTTCGGCACCGCCGCGGCGTCGACTATCGCCACGAGGAGCTCAGGGAGCGCTATCCGCAACCCGTCACGCGCGCCGCGCCGCGGCGCACGGAGCCGCGGCGCACCGAGCCGCCGCGATACGAGCCCCAACCGGGACGGCCTCAGCCAAGGACGTTCGAACCGCGTCGGGATGCGCCACAGCAGCGCGCAACGCCCCAGCACCAGCCGGCGCCGCAGTTCCGGCAGCGGCCTGCGCCTCAGACGCAGCAGCGGCCTGCGCCTCAGACGCAGCAGCAGCCTGCGCCTCAGACGCAGCAGCAGCCTGCGCCTCAAACGCAGCAGCGGCCTGCGCCCAGACGCAGCCGCGGCCTGCGCCTAAGTCCCAGCAGCGGCCTATGCCTCAGACGCAGCAGCGCTCAACGCCGAGCGGCGAACGAAGCCAGCCGCATTCCAGGCCCGAATCGCAGGGCCGCGGCGCGCCGCCCGCGCAGCGAGAATCGCGGTCAACGGGTGAGCCGCGCACCGCGGCACCCCGTGACGCGCCGGACGCGGGTCGTCGCGACGCGCCTGACCGGGGCAGCCGCGACCGCTAGCGCAGCGTCAGCCCGTCCTTGACGCCGACCACGCCGGACACCGCCGAGGCAACCTGCACGATCTTGTGGCGCTGCACGTCGCTGTCGACGAAGCCGGAGAGCAGCACGCGCCCGCCGTCGGTCTCTACGTCGACGTCGAGGGACTTCGCGCCGACGCTCTTCAGCAGTTCGGCCTTGACCTTCGCGGTGATGACGCTGTCGTCGACGTAGTTGCCCGCCATCATGCGGTCGTGCAGCGACTCCGCTTTGATGAATTCGTCGGGATCAAGCTTGCCGTCGTGGTTGGCGTCGGCTTGCGCGAACGCCGGCGCGTACCCGCGGATGCCGCTCGTCTCGGCCTGCGACAGGTAGCCGTCGCGGTTCGTGTCGAGCTTGAGGAAGCGCGCGTTTTGCGGCGCGGCCTGGCCGGCAGCCGCGTACAGGCACAACAGGGCAAACAAAGCTGAGCGTTTCATGCACTGCTCCTTTCACGAGTTGAAACGGCGCGGGGACCTTCCGGCCCCCGCAGGCCGGATGAGCTGCAATCGCCGTGCCAGAACGCCGGTTCCTTGTTCTTCAGGCAGTTACGAGGCGCAAAGACCCTTGCGCGCGCATGCCTGACGTCGCAGGCGGGCGACGCCTGCGCGCGCGTCGAGCGCGAGTCGCTGAAGGAAAAGCACTTTCGCTGTAGCCGCAGCCCGACGCGCCGCCTTCGGTTACGATGCGCGCGGGAGGAACACATGCATCCGAAGACCCGTTACGTGTTCATCGCCAGCATGGACGTGGCGCCGGAGAAGGAAGCCTTGTTCAACGAGGTCTACGACACCGAGCACGTGCCGCTGCTGCTGAAGGTTCCCGGCGTGCTCGCGGTGACGCGCGCCACCACCGCGCCGCTCGAGATGGTGATGGGCGGCGAGAAGAAGACCATCGTCGCAGAGGGCGAGCCGCGCTACAGCGCCATCTACGAGCTGGAGAGCGCCGACGTGCTCACCGGCCCCGCGTGGGCCGCGGCCGTCGACTCCGGACGCTGGCCGGCGCAGGTACGCCCCTACACGCGCAACCGGCGCCACGTGCTGAAGAAGGTGCAAAGGGCCGGCGGCGGCTGAGTGGCGCCCGCCGCGTGGCTTTGGATTCCGATCACCGTCTGGGCGGCGTTCGCGCAGACGCTGCGCAACGCCGCGCAGCGCCACCTCACCGCCGAGCTCGGCACGCTCGGTGCGACGCTGGTACGGTTCCTGTACGGCCTGCCGTTCGCCGCCGCCTGGCTGTGGGGCGTGCGCCATGTCGGCGGCTACGCGCTGCCCGACCCGGGCCTTGCCTTCGCGCTCTGGGTGGTGCTGGCGAGCGTCAGCCAGATCGTCGCCACGGCGCTGCTGCTGCGCGTGATGGCCGAGCGCAACTTCGCGCTCGGCGTCGCTTACTCGAAGACCGAGATCATCCAGGTGGCGCTGTTCGCGCTGGTGTTCCTCGGCGACACGATCGGACCGCTGGCGGCGGTCGCGATCGCCTGCGGCACGCTCGGCGTGCTGCTGCTCTCGCCCGCCGACAAGGCGCGTCCCTTTCGCACCATGCTCACCGGCTGGACCTCGCACACGGCGCTGCTCGGCCTCGCGTCGGGCGCGGGATTCGCACTCGCCGCGGTCGGCTATCGCGGGGCGACGCTCGCGCTGCATGCCGAGTTCCTGATGGCCGGAGCCTACACGCTCGCCGCCGCGCAGCTGGTGCAGACCATCCTGCTCGGCGGCTGGCTCGTGGCGCGCGACTTCGACGCGGTGCTGCGCGTGTTGCGCGCCTGGCGCGCGTCGTTGTTCGCCGGCTTCATGGGTGCCGCCGCGTCCGCGGGCTGGTTCACGGCGATGGCGATCGAGCCCGTGGCGCACGTGCGCACGCTCGGGCTGATCGAGCTGCTGTTCAGCTACGTGGTGTCGCGGCGCGTGTTCCGCGAGCGCCTCAGCCGGCTGGAGCTCGGCGGCATCGCCCTGCTCACGCTGGGGCTGGTGATCGTGACGCTCGCGCGCTGACGGGCGGCCTCAGGCGCCGCCCCAGACCTCGCGCGCGACCTTGACCAGCAGCTCGAGCTTGCGCTTCTGGTCGTCCGCCGTGAGCGGCTGGCCTGCGCCGGGCGCGGAGCTGAAGCCGCACTGCGGCGACAGCCCGAGCCGCTCGAGCGGCACGAACTTCGAGGCTTCGGCGATGCGCCGCTTGAGCTCGTCGGCCGACTCGAGCTGCGGCGTCTTGGTGCTGATCAGCCCGAGCACCACCCTCTTCGGTGCCGGCACGAAGCGCAAGGGGCGGAAATCGCCGGCGCGCGGCGTATCGAACTCCAGGAAGAACGCGTCGACGTCGATGCCGCCGAACACCTTCTCGGCGATCGGCTCATAGCCGCCTTCGGCCATCCACGCGCCCTTGAGGTTGCCGCGGCACATGTGCGTGGCCCTGGCCATGCCGGGCGGGCAGGCCGCGAGCACGTCATTCACCAGCTTCACGTACCTCGCTGTGAGCGCATCGGGGTCCTCGCCGCGAGCGCTGACGTCGGCGCGCGCGTGCAGGTCGCAGTTGCACGGCAGCGCCGTATTGTCGAGCTGCAGGTAGCTGCAGCCGAGCGCGGCGAGCTCGCTGATCTCGGCGGCGTAGATCGACACCAGGTCCGCGTAGTACTGCTCGATGTCCGGATACACCTTCTCATCGACGCTGCGCGGCCCGAGAAAATAGTGCATCACGTCGGGCGACGGGATGGTCACCTTGGGCAGCCCGGTCTTCACCACGCTCTTCAGGAAACGGAACTCGTCGGTGGCGATGCCGCGCGTGCGCTTGAGCCGCGCCTTGGCGTAGGGCGAGGCGGCACCGCCCTTGTCGCCTTTCTCGTCGCGAAAGCCGAGCAGCGTGCCCTCGCGCAGCCCGAAGCCCTCGACCGCGTCGATGAAGCCCGCGGACCAGCCGCGCCGCCGGAACTCGCCGTCCGTCACCGACGACAGGCCCACCGCCTCCTCCATCGTCACCAGTTCGCGGATGCACTCGTCCTGCACCGCGTGCAGCGCTTCCTGCGTCAGCTTGCCGTCGCGCGCCTGGCGCACCGCGGCCATCATGCGCTCGGGCCGCAGGAAGCTGCCGATGTGCTCGGCGCGGAAGGTGGGCTGCTTGTTCGCGGACATCGGCGGTCTCCGAGTGTGAGTCCGCGCGAATATACCGCGTCAGGAAGAATAACGCTCCTCGCGCTCGAACGATTCGCAGCACGCGTCGGCCGAAAGGTACAGGTCCCGCAACAGGCAGATGCCGTCGTCCCCGCGCACCGACGCATGCGCCGAGCTGAGCGCCGTAAGCCCCTTGAACACCGACTCCAGGTAGGCCGGCGAGTTGCGGAAGTGCACGCAGCGCAGACAGCGATTTACCGGCTTCGTCGGCATCGGCGGTCCAGCTGCGCGCATTCCGCGTTCAGCGCGACAGGGTCGACCAGTGGCTCGCGAACACCATGGTCGAGAGGATGAAGCCGAGAATCACGTTCACCACGACGCCCGTGGTGAAGGCCCAGAACGGCTTCGATCCGGTTGCCGCGAGCTCGCGAAAGCGCGTGGTCAGCCCGATGCTGAAGAAGCAGAAGATGAAGGCCCAGGTGCGCAGGTCCTTGATCGGGCCCACCAGCTTCGGGTTCACGATCTTGCCGAAATCGGCGTAGCTGTACCCGCTCGCGATCACCGTCACGATCGCCGAGGCGAGGACGAAGCCGATCACGAATTTCGGGAAGCGCCACCAGATCTCGGCGGGATTCGGCTTCTGGCCGGCCTTGAGCTCCCAGCGCGTCGTGGCGACGATCGCCAGCACGAACGCCCAGATGCCGATCCAGATGTCGCGGCCCACGACCTTCATCAGCGTGAACGACCAGACGGACTGGTCGGACGTGCCCGCGATGCCGGCGACCTGGCCGGCGAGGTTTCCGTAGGCCTGAGCAGCCGCGAAACCGGCCGCGTCAGCGAACTCGGAGGTGCCGATCCATGCGCCGGCCACGCCGGTATGCAGGGAAAGCGCCCGCGACACCAGCGGCAGGAAGAAGATCATGATGATCGCCCAGACAATCACCAGGGTGATCGCGATCGGCGCGTGCTCCTTCTTCGCGCCCACGGCGGCCGCGGCGGCGATGGCCCCCGACACGCCGCACACCGCGCCGCCGACGCCGAGCGTGGCGGCGAGCCTGCGGTCCAGGCCCATCTTCTTGCCGGCGAAGTAGATCACGAAGAACGTGACCAGCGACACGATCGAGGCCTGGAAGATCGCGATCGGCCCCGCCACCGCGATGAGCGTAAACGGCAGCGTCGCGCCGAGCAGCACGATCCCGGTCTTGATGTAGAACTCGACCCGGAAGCCGGTATCCATCCACTTGGGCAGTCCGATCACGTTGGAGATCAGCATGCCGAGAATCAGCGCCACGAGCGGTGGCTCGAGGTTGTAGTGCGATGCCTGGTCCCAGGCGCCGATCATGAAGATTACGATCGACGCGACGTAAATGAACACGAAGGACGGCAGGAATTCGCCCAGCTTGTAGCCCATGGCGCGCAGTGCAATGCCCAGCACGATCGCCCACATGACGAATTGCGCGACGTATTGCCCGATGTGCGCGCCGAAGTGCGACGACAGCTGGCCGAAGTTCGACCACTTGCCCGGCGTGACGGCGATCCATTTGATGCTCGATCCCCCGGCGAAGAACAGCAACGCGACGACCACGATCCCGAGGCCCAGCCAGATCGCCCACCAGTCCTCCTTCAGGTACAGCTCGCGCCACCCCTTGGCCTGCTCGACACGCGGCTCCTCGCCGCCCTCGTCCCACGCTTCCTTGGTTGACATATGCCCCTCCCCTTGGACGGGGCATCATTCCACTCCGCGGGCCCGGTGTCCCGCCGCAGTGCAGCATTGACACCTTCCTGACCTGCCGCCCCGCTTCCGCCGTTCCCGGGCCCAGGCTAGTCTCCCTCGCTGATGCGCCAATAGCGCTGCATCGCAAGATAGGTGAACGACGCCGACCAGCCGATGAGCAGCAGGCCGTTCAGCGCCTCGATGCCGGTGATCAGCCGCAGCGCCCCCAGGGGATAGATGTCGCCCAGGCCGATCGAGGTGTAGCTCTCGGCGGAAAAGTAGAAGTAGCTCGCGAAGCTGTCGACGAACTTGCCGCCGAAGTTGCCCAGCCCGAACCTGTCGCGCAGATAGAAGTAGGCGAATGCGTAGACCGCAATGCCCGCCAGGTGTCCGATGAAGGTGCCGAAAATGATCGCGATGAGCCGCGCGCGCGGCCTGATGCGCAGCAACGGCACGCAGGCCGAAAGCAAGCGCAGGACCTCGTAGTGCAGCAGCGTGCTCGCTACGACCAGCAGCGCGCCGAAGGCGAACGCGTAGGGCATGCCCCTCCCGGGAGCGAACCACCCCAGCCGTGGACAGCGCCCCGCGCGCGTGGTTCAACCGCCCGGCGGCTATCCCGCGCCGCCCTCGACCAGGCGGCTCACCACAGGGTGGTACAGCGCGCCGAAGCCCCGCGCGATCGCTTCCTGGTACAGCTTCTCGACGCGCCGCGCGCCCGCTGCGTCGACCCCGGCGTCCTCGGCCAGCTCGAGGGCGTACTGCAGGTCCTTGAGCGCGTACTCGACCGAGAACGCGCGCGGCGGGAACTCCCCGGGGATGATCGCTTTCAGGCCGTGGTTGCGCAGCGCGAAGCTGTCGGCGGAGCCCTTGGAGAGCGTCTCGAACAGCAGCTTCGCGTCTATGCCCGAGCGCCGTGCGATGGCCCACGCTTCCGACAGGGCTGCCACCGTCTCGAACAGCACCATGTTGTTGAGGATCTTGCTCACCTGCCCGCTGCCGAGCGCGCCGCAATGCGTAATCTCGGTGGCGAAACACGCGAGCAGCGGCCTCACCTCGTCGAAGGTCGCCGCGTCGCCGCCGACCATCACCGACAGCGTGCCCGCTTCGGCCGCGGCGCGCGTGCGTGCGACCGGCGCGTCGAGATAGCGGGCGCCACGCGACGCGAATTCCGCCGCCAGCCGGCGCGTCAGCTTCACGGGTGAGGTGCCCAGATCGACGAAGATCTGTCCCCCGCGGGCCCTCCCGAGGAGCCCCTTTTCCGCGTGGACGAGCTCTTGCAGCACCTTGCCCGAAGGCATGGACACGAACACTACGTCGCTCGCCGCCGTCACGGCGGCGGCATCCGCCAGCGGCTCGACGCCGTGCACCGCGACACGCGCGAGCGGCGCGGAATCGATGTCGTGGGCGACGACCCTGCACCCACTCTTGGCCTTCAGGTTCCTGCACATCGGCTCGCCCATCACGCCCAGGCCGACGAATCCCAGCGTGCGCTTTGTCATCGCGTTCTCCTTTCGGGGCTATTCTTGCAGACATGCGCCCGATCTTCACCCCGGAACTCGTCAACGGCCCGTTCGGCGATCCTTGCCTGTACCTCGACTTCAAGTTCGAGGGCCGCGCGCTGCTGTTCGACCTCGGCGACATCGCGGCGCTCCCGCCGCGCAAGATCCTGCGCCTGACCGACGTCTTCGTGTCGCACGCCCACATGGACCACTTCGTCGGCTTCGACCGGCTGCTGCGCGTGTGCCTGGGGCGCGAGACCGCGGTCCGTCTCTACGGTCCGCCGGGCTTCATCGGCCGCGTCGAGCACAAGCTCGCCGCCTATAGCTGGAACCTGGTGCAGAACTATGCGACGGACTTCGCGCTGCTGGTGCACGAGCTCGACGGCGAGCGGCTGCGCGCCGCACGCTTTCGCTGCCACGCGCGCTTCGAGCGGGAGCCGCAGCCGCCGCGCGACGCCCCTGCGGGATTGCTGCTCGACGAGCCGGCGTTTCGCGTGCGGGCGGCGGCGCTCGACCACGACATCACCTGCCTCGCCTTCGTGCTGGAAGAGAAGACGCACGTCAACGTGTGGAAGAACCGGCTCGCCGAGATGGGCCTGCAGACGGGGCCGTGGCTCACCGAGCTGAAGCGCGCGGTGATGCAGGGCGCGCCCGACGACACGCGGCAGCGCGCCTGGTGGCACGACCGCGACGGCCTGCACGAGCAGCATCATTCCCTGGGTGAGCTCAAGGCGCGCGTGCTCGAGCTGGTGCCCGGCGAGAAGCTGTGCTACGCGACCGACGTGCTGCACAGCGCCGAGAACGAGCGGCGCCTCGCCGCGCTCGCGGCCGACGCGGACCAGCTATACATCGAGTGCGTGTTCCTGGACGAGGACGCGGACCACGCGGCGCGCAAGTTCCACCTCACCGCGCGCCAGGCCGGCAACATTGCACGCGTGGCGCGCGCGCGCCTGGTGGTGCCATTCCATTTCTCGCCGCGCTACGCCGAGCGCGAAGCCGAGCTGCGCACGGAGCTGGAGCGGGCGCGGAAAGCGCCCGGCTAGAGACGCGGCTCCGCCGGGTGCGCGTGGGTCTTCTCGTAGACCTCCTGGCACCTGATGCAGCGCAACGCCGTAGGGAAGGCGTGCAGCCGCTCCAGGCCGATGTCGCCACCGCAGTCGGCGCAATTGCCGTAGCTGCCGTCCGCGACGCGCGCCAGCGCCGCGTCGAGCGCGCGGATCTCGCGCATGTCGCGCGCAACCTCGGCGTTGTCCAGATCCGAAAGCAGGTCGGCGAGCGCCTCGTCGCCGAGATCGGTCACCTGCCCCGCCACGCTGGCGTAGCTCTCGTCGCGCGAGCGCGCCACGTCCTCGAGCAGTTCGCTCACCAGCTGCTCGCGGCGCTGGCGGATCAGGCGGCCGAACTCTTCCATCTGCTTGGCGGTCAGTGTCATATGTGGGGCTCCCTGGGCCGGGTTGCGTCCCGGCGGCCGTTGATTGATCGAATCTAGCGGCCGAGGTTCCCCTGACGTTGATCGAGATCAAGACAACGCGCGCCCGCTGGCCAATCATGGCAGCGACGGGGCCGACAAGCGCAAGGAGAGAACGGCAATGAAACGCATCGTGATCATCGGGCTGCTTGCTGCGGCGCTCGCCGCGTGCCAAGCGGAGCCGACCAAACAGCAGGTCGGGACGGTCGCCGGCGGCGTGCTGGGCGGTGTGCTGGGCGCGCAGGTCGGCGGCGGCACCGGGCGGACGGTGGCGATCGTCGCCGGCGCGCTCGCCGGCGCCTATCTCGGCAGCCGGATCGGCACGTCGATGGACGAAAAGGACCGGATGAAGGCGGCGCAGGCGCTGGAGACCGCGCCCACCGGCGCACCGACAGGCTGGCGCAACCCGGATACCGGCGCCACCTACACCGTCACGCCGACGCGCACCTACCAGACGGCGTCCGGACCGTGCCGCGAATTCACGACGCAGGCGGTGATCGACGGCAAATCCGAAAACATCAACGGCACGGCCTGCCGCCAGCCCGACGGCAGCTGGAAGGCGGCCTGACATGCCCAAGGCGAAGCGCAAGCGCCGCGCCAAGTCCGCGCGCCGGGCCGCGCCGCCCGCGCCCGCGCCTACGGGCGTGGAACGCGAGCCGCCGCGCCGGCCGCGCGAGGCCGACTCGGTCGAGGATCCGCTGGAGGATTGGCCCGAGGACGAGGATGACCGCTGGCTGCGCGAGCGCAGCGGCGGAGACATCGAGAAGCCCGACGACGGCAACACCTAGACCAAGGAGCAGCTCATGGCGCGCAGCATCCCGCAAGTCGGTGCCCCCGATCCCGAGCGCAGGACCTCGCCGATCCTCGACGTGGAGGACGAGGAGATCGATTTCGAGCTGGAGCTCGAGACCGGCGTGTGCTACTTCAACGATGTCGCCTATTCGCTCGGCGACTACGTAGTGAGCGGCAGCGAGCTGCTGCACTGCGAGGAGCGCGGCGTGTGGGTGCGCAAGGGAGAGATCCGGCCGGATTAGCGAGGCTCACCATCGACTGGACGCCCAGCGCCGCGAGCCCTCGCCCGCCTAGAGCTTCTTCTTCGCGCATGCTTCGAGGTGCGGCCCCCAGGCCGCGCCGATCTCGCGCCTGACGCCCGGATCGTCCAGGCTCGCACGCAGCCTTGCCGGATCCACCGGGAAGGACACCACCTGCCAGTCTTCCCCGGCCGCGCACTCCACCGAGAGCACCCAGCCGTCTTCCTTCGCCTCCACCGTGAACGCGTAGGACCCGAGCTCGAGCTCGTCCAGAATGCGTTCGGCCGCGACGCGCGCGGCGCGAATGTCCGGTGCAGGAGGGGTCATGGAATGGCTCGCCGCCGGCCACGAGCCGGCAGCCACCTCAGGGCGCCGGGAGGCTGAGCGGATCAGTTGTTCGGGTCACGCAGGCGCCCAGCTGCCGGTTCCCTGCCGCGACCAGCCTGTCACGCACGCCCGGGTCGTCCAGGCTGGTGCCAAGCTCGGCCGGGCCGATCGGCAGCAAGACCGTCTGCCACCCCTCGTCGGTCGCGCATTCGACGCGCAGCGTCCAGCCGCTATCCCGTGCCTCGACCGAATAACCGAACGTGCGCGAGCAAAGTTGATGCAGGATGCGCTCGGCCGCCTCGCGCACCGTCCAGATGTCCTGCGACTCTGGGCGCAATCAGGCTACCTTGATCGTGCGCCGCTTGGCCTTCTGGACCTTGGGCAGAGTCAGCTCGAGGACGCCGTCCTTGAGCGCGGCCTTTGCCTTGGACTCGTCGACCTCCGCCGGCAGCGTCACCATGCGCGAGAATGCGCCACGCGAGATCTCGGCGCGGTAGTAGTCGCCCTTCTCTTCCTTCTCCTCGTGCTTGCTCTCTCCCTTGATGGTCACCGTGTTGCCCGAGATCGAAACCTCGATGTCCTCCTTCTTGACCGCTGGCACCTCGGCGCGCACCACCACATCGTCGTCGCGGTCGATGACGTCGACCTTCGGCATGGTCAAGTCGATCTCGGGAAACGCCGGCCAGTCGCGCCGGAACGGCCGCAGCCAGCCGCGTCCGAGGAAATCGTCGAACATGCGCTCCATGCTCTCGAAGGGGCTGCCGACCACTCTTGGCGGGGCCTTCTGGATTTCGCCTTTCCTGACAGTGACTTCCTTCTTCTCTGCAGCCATTTGGCACCTCCTGAAAATATTCCGGTGAACGGTTGGCGAAGAGTCTCCGCCGTGGGGAACCATGCTGCCAGAGGCCCGCGGCACAATATTGACGTAGCTCAAGTGGGCGGCGCCAAGGAGCGTAGGCTGTGGGAGCGGCTGCGCGCGCTGCGCCGTCGCTGATCCATGGGCCTCCACGTCGAATGCCATGCCGGGTATCGCAGCGAGCAGGAGCCGCGCGCCTTCCGCCTCGGCGAGCGACGCCTGGACGTAGTTGAGATCGTCGACCGCTGGATGGAGCCCGAGCGCCGCTGGTTCAAGTGCCGTGCGAGCGACGGCAACACCTACATCCTGCGCCACGACGAGAACACCGGCGAGTGGGACCTCGCCGCGTTCACGCGCACCGCGTGAGGGACGCCGAGTGCGTCCGGTTCCTGCAATGGGCGCTGCCGCGCCTGCGCCTGCATTGGCCGGGATTTCGCAAAGTGCGCGGCGTGGTGTGCAAGCGCGTCGCGCGCAGGCTGCGTGCGCTCGGCCTGCCCGACCTCGACGCCTATCGCGCGCTGCTCGAGCGCGATGCCACGGAGTGGCCTGCGCTCGAGGGCCTGTGCCCGATCCCGATTTCGCGCTTCTGGCGCGACCGCGCCGTGTTCGAGGAGCTCGGGCGTGTGGTGTTGCCCGCGCTGGCGCAGGCCGCGAGCGCGGCCGGGCGCGCGGCGCTCGATTGCTGGAGCGCGGGCTGCGCGAGCGGCGAGGAGCCCTACACGCTGGCGATCCTGTGGCGCTTCCGGCTGCAGGCAGGATTTCCCGGGCTTCGCCTGCGCGTGCTGGCGACCGACGTCGATGCGCCCCCGCTCGAGCGCGCGGCGCGCGGCTGCTACCGCGCGAGCAGCCTCAGGGAGCTGCCGCCGGAGCTGCTGGCGCAGGCCTTCGACCGTTCCGGCGAGCTGCGGTGCGTGCAGCCGGAGCCGCGCGCCTGCGTCGAGTTCGCGCGCCAGGACATCCGCATCGAGCTGCCCGCGGGCAGCTTCGACCTGATCCTGTGCCGCAATCTCGCGCTCACCTATTTCGAGCCGCGGCTGCAGGAGGAGACGATGCACCGGATCATCGAGCACCTGAGGCCGGGCGGTGCGCTGGTGGTCGGCCTGCACGAGGCGCTGCCCGCGGCGCTCGAGCAGCTGGCGCCCTGGCCGGGGCTGCGCGCGACCTACCGCAAGAGCGGCGCGTGAACGGATGGGCCCAGGTTTGATCCCGGTCAAGCCGCCGGCGCGCGCCGGCGGCATCATGGCGCGAGGTCACGCAAGGAGGACGCCATGCCAGCACGCGAAACGACACCTGCCACATCCACCCGGGTCGGGACCGGCGAGGCCGCCAAGGTGGTGCTCTCGCGCCCCACGGCGCATACGGCCAATTCCGGCACCGAATTCAGCGATGAAGAGCTGCACCAGCTCGTTGCGCAAGCGGCGTACCGGCGCGCGGAGCAGCGCGCGTTCGCCGCGGGGCACGAGCTCGATGACTGGCTCGAGGCCGAGGCCGAGATCAGAGAGGCCCTGGGAATGAGCGGCTAGGCATGCAACTCCTGTAGCGTGCGCAGGAAGCTGATCACGTCCTCGCGATTCAGCATGCCGAGCACGCTGCCGCCGGCCATCACTGGCAGCTGGTTGACGCCGTCGCGATCCATCAGCTGCAGCGCGGCCGAGAGCGCGGTGTCCGGGCCGACGCGACGCGATTGCTCGAGCGGCAGCATGACCCGCGCCGCCGTCACGGCGGGCCATTCTGCGCGCGGCACGGCGGTGATCTGATGGACCGTCATCAGGCCGACGGTGCGCTCGCCGCGATTGACGAGAAAGCAGCGTTCCCCGCGCGCCAGGACGTGCTCGTCGACGAGCCGCTGCAGCGTGGCATCCTCGGCGATGGCCGGGCAGCGCGCGCCCATGGCCTGCGACACCTTGTGTCCGGCCAGCAGGTCCTGAAACGTGGTCTGCAGGATCTGCGCGCTCGCCGCACTTTCCAGAAACCAGCCGATGAAGGCGAGCCACAGGCCGCCGAAATTGCCGCCGAGCACCTGCCATACGCCTACCAGGATGAATGCCAGGCCGAAGGCTCGACCCACGTTGGCGGCGATCACGGTGGCCCGGCGCATGTCGCGCATGAACGCCCAGAGGATGGCGCGCAACACGCGCCCGCCGTCGAGCGGATAGCCGGGTATCAGGTTGAACAGCGCTACCGCCAGGTTCATGTAGGTCAGATATTGCGCCAGGCCGAGCAGCGGCTCCACGGCGCCGAGGATCGGCTGCAGTGCGTAGCACGCGAGCCCCAGCGCCAGGCTGACGATCGGGCCGGCGACCGCGATGGCGAACTCGGCCTTCGCGCTCGGCGGCTCGCCGCCGATCTGGGCGACCCCGCCGAAAACGAACAGCGTGATGCTGCGCACCGGCACCTTGTAGCGCAGCGCGACCACCGAGTGCCCGAGCTCGTGGAGCAGCAGGCTGGCGAAGAACGCGACCGCCGTGAGCGCACCCATCAACCAGTACAGCGCCGGCGGCCAGCCGCCGAACTCCGCGGGAAAGTAACTGCCCGCGAGCATCCAGGTCAGCAAGCCGAGAATCAGGAACCACGAGTAGTCCAGCCGGATCGGGATGCCGAGGATCCGGCCCAGCGGAACGCCTTGTCGGATCATCGGGCTCGTGGTTCAGTCATGTTCAGGGTCATTGTCGTCGATCGAATGCCCGGCGATTTGACCGCGATCAAGACCGGGCGCGCCGCAACAGCGACACTGGGTGGTGCCTCGGTGCCGGAATGCGTGGTGCTAAGCTTTCCCGAATCGAATACCTGACCTGAGATGAAATCAGCGATCGAACTCAGCCAGCGTGGCTATCGCCGCTTCGCTCCGCTGTACGACCTGGTGTTCGGCGCGAGCCTCGCGCCCGGGCGCCGTGCCGCACTCAAGGCGCTCGACTGCCGTCCCGGCGACCGGGTGCTCGAAGTGTGCGTGGGCACGGGCCTGTCGCTGCCGCTGTACCCGCGCGAGGTGCGCGTCACCGGCATCGACGTGTCGCGCGAGATGCTCGCCAAGGCCGCGGCGCGCGTCGCCGCGCGTGGCCTGGCGCAGGTCGAGGCGCTGGTGCAGATGGACGCCGGTCGCCTGGCGTTCGCGGACGGCAGTTTCGACAAGGTAGCGCTGATGTTCGCGCTCTCGGGCCTGCCCCATCCGGTGCGCGCCGTGAACGAGATGCGGCGCGTGTGCCGCCCCGGCGGGACCATCGTCATCGTGCAGCACTTCCGTACGCGCAGCTTCCTGCTGCGCCTGTGCGAGACGCTGCTCGAGCCGGTGTACCGCGTGCTGCGCTACCGCGGCGACATGGATCTCGAGCGCTTCCTCGCCGCCGCACAGCTCGACGTGGTCGAAACGCGCCGCACCAACCTGTTCGGCTACGCCACGCTGCTCGCGTGCGTCAACCGCGCGTCGCACGCCGCGGCGGCCGCATCGGCGCCGCAGCTTGATCCCGGTCAAACCGGCCGGCGCGGAGCGGTAGCAACATTGCGTCCATGACGATCAGACCCTCCATCGACGTCGCGACCCGAGTCAGCGCCAGGCTTTCGGCGGCCATCGAGAAGCTCACCGAGCAGGGCGAGGCGCCGCCGCAGACACTTGGCGAAGCGCGCGCCGCAATGCTCGCGCACAGCCGTCCGAAGGTGCGCGAGACCGAGTACCTCCACCCGCAGGACCAGGAGTCGCTGCTGGTCGAGCTCGATGCGCTGATCGCGGAGTTCGGCCCCGAGGCGCTGGCGCTCGATTTCGTGCTGAAGCGCGCGAGCGAGGGATTGTCGCGGGTGATCGAGGAGGCGATGAACGATCCCACGCTGCTCGACTCGCCGACCCTCGGCGCCGTGCGCCGGGCGATGAGCGCGGGGCTGATGGCGCGGCTCGTCGGCGAGGGCACGCTCGAGGAGGACGAAGAGGTCACCCTGCTCGGCGAGATCGACGAGCTGATCCGGCGTCACGGTGCGAACGCGCCGGCGGAGCCGCTGATCCGCTTCGAGTAGCTCGAGCTCGGCTCAATGAAGAAATTCGCAACGCGCATCGACGCTGCGCGCCAGCTGGCCGAGGCGCTGGCGCAGTATCGCGGGCGCAACCCGCTGGTGCTGGCGATCCCGCGCGGCGCCGTGGGCATGGCTGCCGTGCTCGCCGAGGCGCTCCAAGGCGAGCTCGACGTCGTGCTGGTGCGCAAGCTGCGCGCGCCGGGCAACCCCGAGCTGGCCGTCGGGGCGGTCGACGAGACGGGGTGGACCTACGTCGCCCCGCATGCCGCGAGCGTCGGCGCCGACCCGGCGCACATCGAGCGCGAAAAGCAGCTGCAGCTCCAGACGCTGCGCGAGCGGCGCGCGCGCTATACGCCGGCCCGCCCGCCGCTCGATCTCGCCGGACGCATCGCGATCGTGGTCGATGACGGGCTCGCCACCGGGGCCAGCATGATCGCGGCGCTGCATGCCGTACGCGCAAAGGGGCCGCAGGAGCTCGTCTGCGCGGTGCCGGTCGCGGCGCCGGACAGCCTGGAGCGCGTGCGCCCGTACGCCGACAAGGTCGTCTGCCTGGCTGCGCCGGCCGAGTTCTACGCGGTCGGTCAGTTCTACCGCGAATTTCCGCAGGTCGAGGACGAAGAGGTGGTCAGGCTGCTCGGTGAAGCCCGTCATCAGCCTTCTTGAAGCGCCCTCGCCCGCATCGCTGCCACTCGAAATCGTGGAGCGCAAGGGACTCGGGCATCCCGACACCATTTGCGATGCGCTCACCGAGAACCTGAGCCGCGCTCTTTCGCGCTTCTACCTCCTGCGCTGCGGCGTGATCCTGCACCACAACGTCGACAAGGCGCTGCTGTGCGGCGGCGCGGCGCGGCCCGCGTTCGGCGGCGGCGAGGTCATCGAACCGATCGACATCTACCTGGCCGGGCGCGCCACCGCGCAGTTCGAGGGCGTGACGATTCCCGTGGACGAGATCGCGATCGAGGAAAGCCACCGCTGGCTGCGTGAGAACCTGCGCCACCTCGACTCCGAGCACCAGGTCCGCATCCACCCGCGCATCCGCCCCGCCTCGCCCGACCTCGCGGCGCTGTTCCTGCGCCGGCGCGAAGGCGGCGCGCCGCTCGCCAACGACACCTCGCTCGGCGTCGGCTTCGCGCCGCTCGACCCGCTCGAGCGCGCGGTGCTCGCAGTCGAGCGCAGGCTCAACTCGCCCGAGGTCAAGGCCGCGCAGCCCGAGGTCGGCGAGGACATCAAGGTCATGGGCGTGCGCAGCAGCGGCGACATGGTGCTTACCATCGCCTGCGCGCTGGTCGGACGGCACGTCGCCAGCCTCGACGATTACCGCCGCAAGAAAGCGCGCATCCGCGAGATCGCGGCCGCGGCGGCCGGCGGCGGGGCCGAGATCGCCGTCAACACAGCCGACGGCGACACCGCCGACAGCGTGTACCTGACGGTGACCGGCCTGTCGGCCGAGGCGGGCGACGACGGCCAGGTGGGTCGCGGCAACCGCGTCAATGGCCTGATCACGCCGTACCGCCCGATGAGCCTGGAAGCGGCCGCGGGCAAGAACCCCGTGACGCACGTCGGCAAGCTGTACAACCTGCTCGCCAACCGCATCGCGCGCGCGCTGGTCGCCGAGATCGCCGGCGTGCAAGAAGCCTACTGCTACCTGGTGAGCCGCATCGGCCGCCCGATCACCGAGCCGCAGCTCATGGACCTGAAGTTGCGGCTCGCAGAGCCCGCCGCGCTCGCGGCGCTGCGGCCGCGCGTCGCCGAACTGGCCGGCGACCATTTGAGTCGCCTCGGCGAGCTGTGGCGCGAGCTGCTCGAGGGCCCGCAGCAGGTTTGGTGAGCGCGACACGAACGAAATGAACGGCAAGTGCGCTCCGCCGCAAACACTGCGCCTCGCCGCGGCGTGGCCGCCGATCAACTACGCCTCGGGGACCTTGCGGCTGCCACTCGTGCGCTTCCTCGCGTCCACCACGCTCGCGCTCGCGGTGAAGACTCTGGTCTACAGCAGCGCGATCCACCAGCTGCTCGAGCTCGCGCTCGCACGCCTGCGAACGGGTTAGAGCTCTGCGTCCTCTCCCTGAGCGGGCTGTCGAGGGCGCAACAGTGCGGCGTCCTGCGGACGCATGCGCGAAACCAGGATTCTGGGAAGCTCTTGCCCTCCCGCCGGCCGCCCCTCGGGGCGCCAATGCGTCTTGATGAATTCCGCCACGTCCATCGACACGTGCTTCCAGCCGGCTTCATGATGGCTCGCATCGACGACGATGACCGAGTCGCGTTCGTCCATCACTTGCCACAATTTCGCGGCGGCCTCCTGAGGGCCCAGTCCCGATTCCACGTACCAGAAGCACGTGTGAACGCGAACCGTCTGCCCGAGCGCGGCGATCGCGTCCTCCACGGCGTGATAGTTCGCCGCCGGCGAATGGAGCTCGAACGAAACGAACAGGCTGCTTGTCATTCAGCGCAACTGGACGTTCGGATCAACGCGATGGGCGTTCCTTGTTAGTACAAAAGTACCATATGCCGGAGATCGGCAGGCGTCAATGGGGCCGGTCGAGGCGCGCCAGGCCGTGGCGCGCGGCGCTGGCGAGCGCCTCGCGGTATTCGGCCGGGCCGACCGGCCGGTCAAGCTCGGGGTATTCGTCCGCGCGGTAGCATGGACGGTACTGGTCCATAAGGTTGACGTAAGTATTGCGCGAGACTTCGCCGGCGAGAAAGGCGAGCACCGCGCCGGTCCCGGCGATGCCGTGTGGCAGCACCAGGTGGCGCACGAGCAAGCCGCGCCGCGCGATGCCCTGCGCGTCGATCACCAGGTCGCCGACCTGGCGGTGCATCTCCTTGACCGCGGCGCGGTTCGCCTCGACGTAGTCGCGCACCTTGGAGTACTTGCGCGCGCGCGCCGAGTCGCCGTACTTCATGTCCGGCATGTAAATGTCAACGATGCCGTCCAGCAGGCGCAGCGCCTCGAGGCTGTCGTAGCCGCCGGTGTTGTACACCAGCGGCAGGTGCAGCCCGCGGCCGGCCGCGTCGAGCACCGCGGCGATGATCTGCGCCACGACGTGGCTCGGCGAGACCAGGTTGATGTTGTGGCAGCCCTGCGCCTGCAGCGCGAGCATCATGTCGGCGAGCTCGGCCGGACCCACCTCGCGCCCGGTGGCACGCTGCGAGATGTCCCAGTTCTGGCAGTACACGCAACGCAGGTTGCACCAGCCGAAGAAGATCGTTCCCGACCCGCCCCAGCCGCGCAGCGGGTCCTCCTCGCCGCGGTGCGCGCCGTAGCTCGCCACCACGGCGCGCTCGCCGGTACGGCACACCGCGCCCTCGATGCCGGCGAGACGATCGACGCGGCAGTAGCGCGCGCACAGGTCGCAGTCCTGCAGGTGCTCGTGCGCGTCAGCGGCGCGCTGCGCCAGCCCGCCGGTTGCGAGCAAGGCGAGGTAGGCCGGAGCGAAGGCGCTCTCGGCGCTAGTCGATGCCGAGGCGGTCGTCGTCATCGATCTGGGCGAGCAGCTCCTCGACGCGCCGCGCGCCGTCCTCGCTGCCGAGCACCTCGAGCGGCGTGCGCCCGCCGAGCTGCACGCTCGGCCGGCTGAGCCACTGGCGCGCCTTGGCCGGCTCGCCGAACACGCGCTCGGCGAGCCGCAGCACACGTCTCTTGCCGTGCGCGTGCATGCCGCTCACTCCTTCTTTGGCGCCTCGGCGAGCGCCGCGACGGTGGCGGCGAGCCCCTCGACGACGCGCGCCATCTCGGGATAGCGCAGCCGGTCGGGGGTGTCCGAGGCGCTGTGATAGTGCGGATTGCGGTAGAACGCAGTGTCGGTGACCATCACCGCCGTATAGCCGGCGCGCCAGAACGATATCTGGTCGCTCCACGAAACGCCGGGCACCAGCGCCGGGGCGGCGAGCCGCTCGGCCGGAAAGTCGCTGCGCGCGCGAAACGCCGCCACCACCTCGCGCAGCGCGCGGCGCGACGCGAGGTTGGAGACGAAGGCGATGAAGTTGCCGCGGTCCGGGTAGAGCCACTTGAGCAACGGCGGGTAGGCCTGGCTGCCGGGCCGGTCGTCGTAGCAGCCGAGCATCTCCAGCGACAGCATGACGCGGATGTCGTCGCCGCGGCGGCGCGCCGCGCGCGCATAGACCTTGCTGCCCATCTCGCCCCAGTAGAAGAAAGGAGGCTCCTCGTTGACAAACGCCACCAGCTTCACCGTGCGCCGGAGCCGCGCGCCGCGCAGGGCGCGTGCGATCTCGAGCAGCGCCGCGACGCCGCTCGCGTTGTCGTCGGCGCCGGGACTGCCCTGCACGGTGTCGTAGTGCGCACCGACGACGATGATCTCGCCCCGCAACGCGCTTCCAGGCATAACGACCTCGAGGTTGTCGCAGTCGACGTCGGCGGCGCGATAGCGCTGCGCGGCGACCTCGCAGCCGAGCGCCTCGAATTCGCCGCGGATGTAGGCCGCGGCGGCCGCCAGCGCCGCCGGCCGCCACACGTTGCGCTCGCCGATGCAGCCGGCGAGCCACTCCACGTGGCGCTGCAGCCGCGCGCTCAGGACGGCATGTCGTGGATCATTTTCTTGAACTTCGACCATTCCGTTGCCGCCCAGATTTCCGAATGCGCCCGGCCGCTGACGCGCATCAGCGTCGAGACCTTGGCTGCGGTCTCGATGTCCGGCGCCTCGAACACATCCACGTAGTCATACGGCCCGAGTACCGCGTAGCTCCACAGCCACTTCACCTGCGGGCACTGCTTGCGGATGCTCTGGGCCGCGCGTTGCTCGAGCTCCTCGAGCGCACGGGCGCTGCCGAGCGCCCCGGGATCGATCCTGGTCAACATGACGAAGCTTGGCATGGTTGCCTCCTTTGCTCATCGTAGGCGCAGCGGCAGGCGGCGCAGCCGCCGCCCGCTCGCCGCGAACACCGCGTTCGCCAGCGCCGGTGCGACGACCGGCACCGCCGGCTCGCCGACGCCGCCCGGCTCGGCGCTGCTTTCAAGGATGTGCGTCTCGACCGGCGGCATTTCGGCGAGCGTCAGGATCGGGTAGTCGGCGAAGCTCGCCTGCCGCACGCGGCCCGATGCCACGCGGATCTGCTCTTTCAGCGCCGCCGACAGGCCGAGCGCGACGCTGCCTTCGAGCTGCGCGTGCACCGCATCGGGCAGCACGGCGATACCGCAATCGATCGCGCACACCACGCGCTCGACGCGGATCGCCCGCCCGGCGGCGCGCGCCTCGATCACCTGTGCGACGACGCTGCCGAAGGATTCGTACACCGCGACGCCGCGGCCACGGCCGGGCTCGAGGGGCGCGCCCCAGCCGGCGCGCGCGGCCGCCAGCCGCAGCACGGCGGCGTGGCGCGGCGCGTTGGCGAGCAGCGCGAGCCGGTACTCGAGCGGATCGCGCCCGGCGCGGTGCGCGAGCTCGTCGATGAAGCACTCGATGGCGAAGGCGTTGTTCGACGCGCCGACCGAGCGCCACGGCCCGGTCGGCAGCGGCGACGCGACCTCGACACGCTCCTCGCGCAGGCCCGGCACCGCATACGGCACGTTGATGCCGTCGAGCGCGAGCTCCGGGCCGGCGACGCGCACGCGCCAGGCGGCGGGCAGCCCGTTCTCGGCGAGGCTCGCCTGCATCCGCGCCGCGTGCGCGGGACGGTAGAAGTCGTGCTGCAGGTCGTCGGCGCGCGTCCAGACCACCTGCACCGCGCTGCCGAGCGCCTTGGACAGTTCCACCGCCTCGGCGACGAAGTCGGTTTCCAGCCGCCGCCCGAAGCCGCCGCCGAGGAATTGGGTATGGACGCGCACTTTTGCCTTGGCGATGCCGGCGATGCGCGCCGCCACCGCCTGGGTCTCGGCCTGGTGCTGCGTGCCGGTCCATACGTCGCAGCCATCGCGCCGCACCTCGGCGACGCAGTTCATCGGCTCAATGGTGGCGTGCGCGAGGTAGGGCGTGTGGTAGGTGGCCTCGATCGCGGCCTTGCCGCCCCGCCCGAGCGCTGCGCGCAGGCGCCGCTCGATCTGCGCGCCGCTCAGGCGCGCGTGCCTGCCCGCCTGCCACGCGATGCGCAGCGCTTCGCGCCCGCGCTGCGCCGACCAGAAGTCGTCCGCCACCACCGCGACGCCGCTTGCGATGGCGCGCACCTGCCGCACGCCGGGAATCGCGCGCGCCGCGCGGTCGTCGAAGCGCCTCGGGCGCCCGCCGAATACCGGGCTGCGCGCCACCACCGCCACCAGCGCGCCCGCGGGCGCGACGTCGATGCCGTAGCGCGTCTGCCCGAGGCACATCGCTGGAATGTCCAGGCGCGCGAGCGGCTTGCCGATGGTGCGCCAATCGGCCCGCGCCTTGAGCGGTGCGCGGCGCGGCTCGGCCAGCCGCGCGGCCTCGGCGCCCAGCTCGCCGTAGCCGAGGCGCCGGCCGCTCGGCGGGTGCAGCACTTCGCCGTCCGCGGCGTGGCATGCCGCGGCCGCGACGCCCCAGCGGCGCGCGGCGGCGCGCACCAGGCGCACGCGGGTCCGCGCCGCCGCCTCGCGCAGCGGGGTCCATTCGCCGCGCATGCTGCTCGAGCCGCCGGTGAACTGCTCGCCCCAGTAGCCGTTGCGGTAGCGCGCATCGGCCGGCGCGAAAACCGTGCGCACGCGCGCGAGAGGAACCTCCAGCTCTTCGGCCGCGAGCGCGGCCAGCCCCGTGAGCGCGCCCTGGCCCATCTCCGAATGGTTGATCATCAACGTGACCGTGCCGGCGCCATCGATCCAGATCCAGTCGTTCATCTGCGCGCCCGCGTCCGGCGGCAGGTCGCTAAGGAGGTCGGGAAGCTTTGCACGCGCGGCGCCCCGCGGCTTGCCGGCGGCCGCGGCATGCACGGCGCGCCGGATGCGCGCATAGGTGCCGCAGCGGCACAACACGCCCGACATTGCCTCGTCGATCTGGCCGTCCGAAGGCGCAGCCGCCGTCGCCAGCAGCGCGGCGGCGCTCAGGATCTGCCCCGGCTGGCAGTAGCCGCATTGCGGCACCTGCTCGTCGACCCACGCGCGCCGCACCGGGTGGTCCGCGGCAAGGCCCTCGATCGTGGTCACCCGGCGCGCGCCGACGCGCGCCAGCGGCACCATGCAGGCATGGTTGGGCGCGCCGTCGAGCAGCACCACGCAGGCGCCGCATAGGCCGACGCCGCAGCCGTACTTCGTTCCCTTCAGCCCGAGCTGGTCGCGCAGCACCCAGAGCAGCGGCTTGTCCGCGTCGGCCTGCACCTGGTGCGTCCTGCCGTTGACGATGAGCTCCGTCATGGCGCCCCTAGTGCCAGCGCAGCGACAGCGTGCGATCGGCCTGAGGCTCGAGCCGCGTGCCGAGCTTTTCGAGCGCGTCGCACAGCCATGCGACATCGCCCTGTGCGGCGCGTTCGAGCCGCATGCGGCGCAGCCGCATCGGCGTTAGCGCGAGTTTCAGCAACCGGCCGCTGTCCGCATCTAGCGTGGGAAAGTACATCAGCGAGAGCTCGGGGCGGAATTCCTCGCGCCCGCCGATGCCCTCGTAGTCGGTGATGAAGTCGCCGCAGCCGTACACGATCGGGCGCTCGCGGTGCACTTCGATGCCTTTCGGGTGGTGCGACGAATGGCCGTGCACCACGTCGACGCCCGCGCTGTCGATCAAGTCTCGCGCGAAGGCGCGCTGCGCCGAGTCGATGCCGTAGCCCCAGTTGCCGCCCCAGTGTATGGAGGCGACCACGATGTCGCCGCTGCGCCGCTCGGCGCCGATGCGCCGCGCGACGGCAGCGACGCTGCGCGCCGACAGGTCCTCGAGCAGGCTCACCCCCGCATGCTGCGGCCCGGCGGCCCAGGCGCGCGGCACGCCGCTCGTCTCGCTGGCAAAGGCGAACACCAGCACGCGGCCGCCGCGGCGGCACTCGATCACCGCGGGCGCCTGCGCCTCCGCCGCGTCGCGCCCCGCGCCGGCGGTGCGCAGCCCCGCGGCGTGCAGCGTTGCGAGCGTCTCCGCGAGACCCGCCCCGCCCCAGTCGAGCACGTGGTTGTTGGCGAGCACGCAGCAATCGAGCCCGGCCGCGGTCAGGCACGGCACGTTGCCCGGATGCATGCGGTAGTGGATGGCCTTCGCCGGCCAGGCGTCGTCGCTCGTCGTCACCGCGGTCTCGAGGTTGACGATGCGCGCGTCCGGCTTCGCGCGTTCCAGTTCCGCCATTGCGTCGCCCCACACGTAGGAGAACGCCACGGGTCGCGCGAGCGGCCCGCTCGCGCGCTCGGCCAGCGCAACGTAATCGAGCGCCGAGCGCACCCACGGCTCGAACAGCCCGGGCTTGCCCGGCTGCGGCAGGATCTGGTCGATGCCGCGCCCGGTCATGACGTCTCCTGCGAGGAACAACGTGACCACTCTCATGGGGATTGTGAGCATGTTGACGCCGCAAGCGGGATCCGGGTTGACGTACGTCAAGCGCCGGCGCGGGCGCGCGTCCAACATCGCTTCGAGCGTCGTGATTGACACGGAGACGCCCGAGGATGAGCTGCTGCACGTCGATGCCGCGTGGCGCAGCTCAGGTCCGTTTCGTCTTCCTGCCGTCGCCCACCAGGCGCAGCCTGCAGCGGACCGAGCGCGCGCTGAGGTTGCGCAGCAGTTCGAGTACGCGCGGCTCGAAGGCGTCCGCACTTTCGAGCAGCACCGTCACGTCTTCGGCGCCGTCGCGACGGAGCCGCGTACGCACGAATTTTTCCATATGACCCATGCCGCGATGTTCGCGCCGCCCGGGGGAGCGTCTCTTGACGTAAATCAAACTGCGCACGGGAACTCGCCCAACAATGCGTACTCGACTACGCATGACGACGAGGGGACGCAACGCAGCGCGCTTCGGCACCAAGCAACCGCGAGGCGGCACTAGGCTACCTGCGGCGCGGCTGGTCGGTGATCCCGATCGAGCGCCGCGGCAAGCGCCCGCTGATCGCGTGGCTCGAGTTCCAGGATCGACTGGCGACGCCCGACGACCTCGAGGCGTGGATCGCGCGCTGGCCGGAGGCCAATCTCGGCATCGTCACCGGACGCATCTCCGGGCTGGTGGTGGTCGATGTCGACGTCGGGCACGGCGGCGACGCGAGCCTCGCCCGGCTCGAAGCCGCTCACGGCCCGTTGCCGGAGACTGTCGAGGCGCTGACCGGCGGCGGCGGACGCCACCTGTACTTCGCGCACCCGGGCGGCCGGGTCGGCAACCGCGTCGGCCTGCTGCCCGGCATCGACCTGCGCGGCGACGGCGGCTGCGTCGTCGCGCCGCCGTCGATCCATCCGACCGGCCGCCGCTATGCCTGGGCGGGCGGGCGGGCGCCGCAGGAGGCGCCGCTCGCGCCGCTGCCGACCTGGCTGCTGCGCGACGCCGGCGCGAAGCGCGCCGGACACCCGCTCGCCCACTGGCGCGAGCTGGTCCGCCGTGGCGTCGGCGAAGGCGAGCGCAACGCCACGCTCGCCTCGCTCGCCGGCCACCTGCTGTGGCACGAGGTCGATCCCGAGGTGGTGCTCGAGCTGCTGCTGGCGTGGAACCGCGCGCGCTGCAGCCCGCCGCTCGAGGACGCCGAAGTGGCGAGCGTGGTCGACAGCATCGCGCGCCTGCACCTCGGCGAACGCGATGCGCAGCGACCATGATGCCCATCCAGGACCTGCTGCACCGCATCCGCTGGGACCCGGAATTCGGCAAGGGCGAGTTCGAGATCGGCTACGAGGATCGCGTCGCCGGGCGCAACGTGCGCGTGCCGTTCAGGCGGTTGAATCTGGAGCCCGGCGAACATTTCGCGTTCGACGCAGTCGAGGACGACGGCAGCACGCACATGGTACCGTTTCACCGCATACGCGAGGTGTGGCGCGACGGCAAGCTCATCTGGCAGCGAGCGCCAAAGGGACCGGTTTGATCAAGGTCAAGTCCCGCCCTCGGCCTCCCGCTATTCTGAAAGCAGAGGTTCAACCCGCCCAAAAGAAGGTCCCATGCAAGTACCCCTGCAAATCACGGTCCGCCACATGCCGGCTTCCGACGCGCTCGAGGCGCGCATCCGCGACCAGGCCGCGAAACTGGAGGAATTCCACCCGCAGCTCATCAGCTGCCGCGTCACGGTCGAGGAAAAGGACAAGCACCAGCATCAGGGGCGCCAGTTCCAGGTGCGCATCGACGCGCACGTACCGGGACGCGAGATCGTCGCCAACCGCGACCATCACGAGGACGTGTACGTGGCGCTGCGCGACGCCTTCGCGGCGGTGACGCGGCAGCTCGAGGAGGACGTGCGCGTCCGACGGGGCGACGTCAAGCTCCACGACGTGCCGCAGCACGGGCGCGTCGCGCGCCTCGTCGCCGACGAGGGCTACGGCTTTATCGCGACGCCGGACGGGCGCGAGCTGTATTTCAGCCGTGCAAACGTGGTGCACCCGGATTTCAAGGGCCTCGCGGTCGGCACCGAGGTGCAGTTCATCGAAGAGGCGGCGGCCGAAGGGCCGCAGGCGAAGCGCGTCAGCGTCGGCAAGCACGGGCCCTTGCCCTGAGATGTCCGAGAAATCAATCGCAATGGAAGGCCAGGTCATGAAACCGGATCGCGGAAGTTTTCGTATGCTCCGCAGGGAGCAGCTGTTGCAGGAGCTCGTGCACGACACCTACAAGACCAAGGGCAAGCTGCCCGAGCCGACGCGCTGCCCCGGCTGCGGCGCGACCTATCATCGGGGGCGCTGGACATGGGAAGCCGCAGACCCGGGCGCCCACGAGCAGCTGTGCCCCGCGTGCCACCGCATCCGCGACAAGTATCCCGCCGGCTCCGTGACGCTGAAGGGCCCGTACTTGAAGGCGCATCGCGACGAGATCACGCACATGGTGCGCAACTGCGAGGGCAAGGAGAAGTCCGGACATCCGCTCGAGCGCATCATGGCGATCGAGGACACCGACGAAGGGATGCTCGTCACCACCACCGGCACGCACATGGCGCGCGACATCGCCGAGCGCGTGCACGAGGCCTACAAGGGCGAGGTCGAGTTCCACTACAACAAGGAAGACCAGCTGCTGCGCGCGACCTGGAGCCGCTGAGCTAGACTCCGGGCAGGCCGGAGGCTTCCGGCGCACGGAGCACGAAATGAAGGAAAAGCCACGTCGGCCGGTCAAGGCCTACACCAACCGGGGCTTTCTGAAGAGCAAGGATGCGCGCGCGCTGCGCATCCTGGCGGAGTACCTCGAGCCGCTCAGCCGCTTCGAGCATCACCGCGTCGACGACACCATCGTCTTCATGGGCTCGGCGCGCATCAAGTCGCGCGAGCAGGCCGAGGCGGCCCTGCGCCAGGCGCAGCTCGACGAAGGCGATCCCGAGCGCGCGCGCACCGACCTCGGAATGTCGCAGTACTACGAGGCGGCGCGCGAGCTCGCGTTCCGGCTCACCGAGTGGTCCAAGGCGCTCGACTCGAAGGAGCGGCGCTTCGTGGTGTGCACCGGCGGCGGCCCGGGCATCATGGAGGCCGCCAACCGCGGCGCGGCGGAAGCACGCGGCATGAACGTCGGGCTCACCATCTCGATTCCCGGTGGAGGAGTTCGACAACCGCGTACGTCACGCGCGAGCTCGCCTTCCACTTCCACTACTTCTTCATGCGCAAGTTCTGGTTCGCCTATCTGGCGAAGGCGGTGATCGTTTTTCCCGGAGGCTTCGGCACGCTAGACGAGCTGTTCGAGCTGCTGACGCTGGTGCAGACGCGCAAGATGACCAAGCCGATGCCGATCGTGCTGTTCGGCACCCGCTTCTGGCGGGAGGTGATCGACTTCGACGCGCTGGTGCGCCACGGCACCATCAGCGCGCCGGACTCGACCTGGTGTTCCGCACCGACTCGGTGGACGAGGCCTACCAGTGGATCGTCGGCCGGCTGGGCCAGTACGCCGTCGACCGGCCGGGGGCGATGCTCTAGGCAACGAGCGCCTTGTAGCGCAGACGGTGCGGCCTGTCGGCGTCCTCGCCGGCGCGCTGGCGCCAGTCTTCGACGTAGTCGGCGAAATTGCCCTCGAACCACACGGCCTCGGCTCTCGCCCTCGAAGGCGAGGATGTGGGTCGCCACGCGGTCGAGGAACCAGCGGTCGTGGGAGATCACCACCGCGCAGCCGGGAAAATCGAGCAGCGCCTGCTCCAGCGCGCGCAGCGTCTCGACGTCCAGGTCGTTGGTCGGCTCGTCGAGCAGCAGCAGGTTGCCGCCGCTCTTGAGCACCTTGGCGAGGTGCAGGCGGTTACGCTCGCCGCCCGAGAGCTCGCCGACCCTCTTTTGCTGGTCGGCGCCGCGGAAATTGAAGCGCGCGACGTAGCCGCGGCTCGGTGTCGAGTAGCTGCCGACCTGGATGTTGTCGGCGCCGTCGGAGATCTCCTCCCACACGGTCTTGTCCGCATCGAGGCTGTCGCGGCTCTGGTCGACGTAGGCGATCTTCACCGTCTCGCCGATGCGCAGCTTGCCGGCGTCGGGCTTCTCCTTGCCCACCAGCATGCGGAACAGCGTCGTCTTGCCGGCGCCGTTCGGCCCGATCACGCCGACGATGCCGCCCGGCGGCAGCCGGAACGACAGGTCCTCGAACAGCAGCTTGTCGCCGAAGGACTTCTTCAGTCCGTCGGCCTCGACCACCAGGCCCCCGAGGTGCGGCCCGGGGGGGATATAGATCTCGTTGGTCTCGTTCCTCTTCTGGAACTCCTGCGAGGAGAGCTCCTCGAACCTGGCGAGGCGCGCCTTCGATTTCGCCTGGCGCGCCTTGGGATTGGAGCGCACCCACTCCAACTCTTGTTTCATCGCCTTGATGCGCGCCGCCTCCTGGCTCGCCTCGACCTCCAGGCGCTGCTCCTTCTGCTCGAGCCACGACGAATAGTTGCCCTCCCACGGGATGCCGTAGCCGCGGTCGAGCTCCAGGATCCAGCCCGCGACGTTGTCGAGGAAGTAGCGGTCGTGCGTCACCGCGACCACGGTTCCGGGAAAGCGCTCCAGGTACTGCTCGAGCCACTGCACCGAGAGCGCGTCGAGGTGGTTGGTCGGCTCGTCGAGCAGCAGCATGTCGGGCTCCGACAGGAGCAGCCGGCACAGCGCCACGCGCCGGCGCTCGCCGCCCGAAATCTTGCTGACGTCCGCGTCCCAGGGCGGCAGCCGCAGCGCGTCTGCGGCGACTTCCAGCCGGCGCTCGACGTCGGCGCCGCCGGCGCTCACCTCGGCCTCGAGCTTCGCCTGCTCCTCGGCCAGCTTGTCGAAATCGGCGTCGGGCTCGGAATATGCGGCGTAGATCTGCTCCAGGCGCTTCATCGCCGCCAGCGTCTCTCCCAGCCCCTCCTCGACGTTGCCGCGCACGTCTTTCAGCGGGTCGAGGCGCGGCTCCTGCGGCAGGAAGCCCACGCGCAGATTGGGCATCGCGATCGCCTCGCCCTCGAAGTCCCTGTCTTCGCCCGCCATGATGCGCAACAGCGTCGACTTGCCGGCGCCGTTCAGCCCGAGCACGCCGATCTTTGCCCCCGGGAAGAAATTCAGTGAAATGTTCTTGATGATGGTGCGCTTCGGGGGCACGGTCTTGCTCACCCGGCGCATGGTGTAGACATATTGGGCCATGGCGCGATTCTACGGGATACGCACCGTGCTAGAGTTTTCCGACTGGACGATTGGACAACAGAGAAACCCGCACAGGAGACCATCATGCCGGCGAAACCGCCCCCATCCGGAATCAGCCAGGTGCGCGACATCGTGCCCAAGCTCGGCGAGCTGACCGACGACGTGCTGTTCGGCGACGTCTGGGCGCGCGAGGGCCTGTCGAAGCGCGACCGCAGCCTGATCACCGTCGCCGCGCTCACCGCGCTGTACCGCAGCGACCAGCTGCGCGGGCACATCTGGCGCGCGCTCGACAACGGCGTCACCAGGGAAGAGATCTGCGAACTGGTGACGCACCTCGCGTTCTATGCCGGCTGGCCGAACGGCATTCACGCCGCGCAGCTCGCCAAGCAGGTATTCGCCGAGCGCGGCTAGCGGCATGCGCATCGCCTTCATCGGGCTCGGACTGATGGGCCGCCACATGGCGGCGAACCTGCAGCGCGCCGGCCACGCGCTCGCCGTGCACGACCTCAAGCGCGAGGCAGCCGACGAGCTGCTCGCCGCGGGCGCCACATGGACCGACAGCCCGGCCGAGGCGGCGCGCGAGTGCGAGCTGGTATTCACCTCGCTGCCCGGTCCCGCCGAGACGGTGCAGGTCGCGCTCGGCCTCGCTGTGGGCATGCACGCAGGCGCCGCGTGGTTCGACCTCTCGACCAACGCGCCCTCGACGGTACGCCGGCTGCATACCGACTTCCTGGGGCGCGGCGTGCACCTGCTCGACGCGCCGGTGAGCGGCGGGCCGCAGGGGGCGCGCGAGGCGCGGCTCGCGCTGTGGGTCGGCGGCGAGCGCGCGCAATTCGAGCGCCACCTGCCGGTGCTGCGCGCGATCGGCGACCAGGTGCTGTACGTCGGTCCGATCGGCGCGGGCTCGGTCGCCAAGCTGGTGCACAACTGCGCCAGCTTCGCCGTGCAGACGGCGCTCGCCGAGGCCTTCGCGCTGGGCGTCAAGGCGGGTGTCGAGCCGGCGGCGCTGTTCGCCGCGCTGCGCCAGGGCGCGCTCGGGCGCAAGCGGACTTTCGACCGGCTGCCGGAGCATTTCCTGTCGGGCGACTACGACCCGCCGGCGCATGCGCTGCGCCTCGCGCACAAGGACATGACGCTGGTGACCGCGCTCGCCGAGGAAAGCGGCGTGCCGCTGCCGATGGCGGCGCAGGCGCTCGCCGCGCTCGAGGAAGCGATGGCGCGCGGCTGGGGCGAGCGCGACGCGCGCATCGCGATGACGCTCGCCGAGGAGCGCGCCGGCGTCTCGGTGCGCGTGCCGCCCGAGCGGCTGCGCGAAATCATGCAAGGAGACTGAAGATGGCGTTCGTGCAGACCGCGCCGCGGCTCCACAACCAGTACGACGACGACCGCGTGCTGCGCGGCTACCTGGAGCGCGTGCTGCCGGCCGAGCAGCTCGCGGCGGCCCGGCCGCAGCTCGCGCGCCTGGGCGCGCTGGCCGGCGGCGAGTTGTATGCGCAGCAGCTGGCCGAGCGCCAGCTCGAGCCGCAGCTCGAGCAATGGGACGCCTGGGGCCAGCGCGTCGACCGCATCGAGCTGACGCCGCTGTGGCGGCGCGCCGAGGAGATCGCGGCGCGCGAGGGGCTGATCGCGCTGCCGCACGAGGCGCCGCTCGGCGCGTTGTCGCGCGTGCTGCAGTTCGCCCTCGTGTATCTCTTCACGCCTTCGACCGACGTCTACGCCTGTCCGCTGGCGATGACCGACGGCGCGGCGCGCACCATCGTCGGCTCGGGCAACCGCGAGCTCATCGGGCGCGCGCTGCCGCACCTGGTGAGCCGCGATCCGGCGAGCTTCTGGACCAGCGGCCAATGGATGACCGAGGCGATCGGCGGCTCGGACGTCGGCCTCGCCGAGGCCGAGGCGCGCTTCACGCCGGGCGAAGGCTGGCGCCTGTACGGGCGCAAGTGGTTCACCTCGGCGATCGCATCGCAGATGGCGCTGACGCTGGCGCGCCCGACGGACAACCCGCCGGGCGGCAAGGGGCTGGCCATGTTCTACCTCGAGACGCGCGACGCCGAGGGGCGGCCGAACAACCTGAGCATCGACCGGCTCAAGGACAAGCTCGGCACGCGCAAGGTGCCGACCGCCGAGCTGACGCTAAACGGCAGCGCCGCGATTCCGGTGGCCGAGCTCGGCAACGGCGTGCGCGCCATCAGCACGGTGCTCAACATCACGCGCGTGTGGAACGCGGTATCGGCGGTGTCGTACATGCGCCGCGGCCTGGCGCTGGCGCGCGCCTACGCCAGGGAGCGCGTCGCCTTCGGCGCCCCGCTGGCGCAAAAGCCGCTGCATGTCGACACGCTCGCGGGGCTGCAGGCGGAATTCGAAGCGGGTTTTCAGCTCACGTTCTTCGTCGTCGAGCTGCTCGGGCGCGCCGAATGCGGCACGGCGAGCGAGGAGCAGCAGGCGCTGCTCCGCATCCTGACGCCGGTGGCGAAGCTGTTCACCGGGCGGCAGTCGGTGGCGGTGCTGCCGGAGGTGCTGGAGGCCTTCGGCGGCGCGGGCTACGTCGAGGACACCGGCCTGCCGATGCTGCTGCGCGACGCGCAGGTGTTCCCGATCTGGGAAGGCACCACCAACGTGCTGGCGCTCGACGCGCTGCGCGCCATCGCGCCGAGCGGCCTCGCGCCCTGGCTGCGCGAGATCGGCTTCCTGCTGGGCGAGGTGCGCGAAAAGGAGCTGCTCGCGCTTTCCGCGCGGCTGCAGGCGGCGGCCGAAGCGGCGAATGCCTGGCTCAAGGACCATGCGGGACGCGACGAGGCGCAGCTCGAGGCCGGCGCGCGCCGCTTCGCGCTGACGCTCGGGCGCGTCACCGCCGCCGCGCTGCTCGCGCGCCAGGCGCAGTGGTCGCTCGAGCACCGCAACGACGCCGTGTCGCGCGCCGCGGCGCTCCGATTCGCCGGCGCCGGCCTGAACCTCCTGCAGGATTTCGATCCGGATATGTCGCGGCTATTGACCGCCTGAACGCGGTCGCATCAGCATGGCGACCCCGATGGCGAGCGGGATCAACGGCCACAGTTTCCACAGCTGGTGCAGGGTCTGCTTATCGATCAGGCCGAAGTTAGCAAGCAGGCCGACGACCCCGACCAGGATCAGCACGATTGCCCCGAAACGCCCGCCCCTGCCGTGTCTGCTCATGATGGATTTCCTTTCGACTCGATCAACTTGACGAGCGCATAGAGTACGCGGTTCGCCGGCACCGGCACGCCGAGCGCGTCACCCCGGCGCACCACCAAACCGTTCAGGTGGTCGATCTCGGTCGGGCGGCCGCGCTGCAGGTCCTGCGCGGTGGACGAATACTGGGTCGGCATCCATTCCGCGATCCGGTACACGTTATCGACCAGCTCCGGCGCGGTGCGCACGCCGCTCGCCGCGGCGACCGCGAGCGTCTCGGCGACCACGTCGCACATCACTTCGCGCACGCCGACGCCGCCGATCATCTCGCCGTAAGGAAGCTGCGAGATCGCGGAGATCGCGTTGTAGGCGCAGTTGACGACCAGCTTGGCCCACAGCTCGCCCGCGACGTTGTCCGAGATCGCCGACCGGCACGCCGGCCTCGCCGAACCAGCGCTGCACGCGCACGAGCGCCTCGCGCAGCGCCGGCGCTGGCGCCGCATCGAGCGCGCCGATCACCAGCTCGCCGCGGCCGTGGTGCTTCAGGTGCCCGGGGCCCGCCATCTCGGTCGCCACGTACACGACCGCCGGAATCACCGGCCGCGACAGCCGCGCCTGGATGCGCTCGGCGTTGTCGACGCCGTTCTGCAGGTTGACGACGATGCTGTCGGGCTCGAGGAAAGGCGCGATCTCGGCCGCGGCCTGCTCGCTGTCGGTCGACTTGACGCACACCAGCACCAGCCGCGCGCCGCGCACCGCCTCGGGCGTCGGTGCTCGCCGCGAGGCGGATGTGCTCGTCGAAAGCGAGTCCCTCGAAATGCAGCCCCGACGCGCGGATCGCCTCGACGTGCAGCGGCCTGCCGATCAGCACCACCTCGTGCCCGGCGCGCGCCAGCATGCCACCGTAGAAGCAGCCCACCGCGCCGGCGCCGAACACCGCCACGCGCACCGGGTCGAGCGCCATCCGTGGCCGCGCCGGGACTACCTGCCGCCGCGGCGCCGCTGCTTCTTGAAGGGGCGCCCGCCCTGCTTCGGGCCGGACGAGGGCTGCTGCGAACGGCCTTGGTCGTTGCGGCGGTCGCCGTCGGGGTTCGGCGCGGAGGCGCGGTTTCCGGGAGCCAGGTCGATTTCGAGGGCGATGATCTCGTCCCACACCGCGTCGCTGCGGTCGCGCTCGGGAATGGCGAGCAGCTCTCGCAGTCTGCGGCGGGGGTCCTGGGGCCGTTGCTCGGTACTTTGCGGCTCGTTCGGCTGTTCGGTGTCGGATTGTTCCGGGTTCATGCCGCCATTATCGCCGAAATGGCCGACGCCGCGGCGCGCCGGCCTTCGTCGGCCCGGATCAGGCCTCGCTCGAAAGGATGACGGCGCCCGCGCAGGCCGCCTGAACTTGCGTGGCGCCGGGGGGGTTGCTTTGATGCTGGTCAAGTCCCCCGGCCGCGAACCCTGTAGAAATCCTGTCTGGTTTCCCCGTGACAACGACAGGAGAATGAAAATGCGGCTCGGAAAGCTGATGGTGGCTGCGGTCGTGGCCACTGCTTGCCTGGCGGGCGCGACGGGTGCGTCCGCCGCCATGAGCGACAAGGAAAAGAAGCAGGCCCGCGCAGAAGTACAGAAGATGACCAGCGAAACGCTCGACCGGCTGTACCGCGCGCAGCCTAGCGCCAAGGCCGCCGTTGCGAAGTCGGCGGGCTACGCGGTGTTCAGCAACTTCGGCATGAAGATCCTCTTTGTCGGCAGCGGCAAGGGCGAGGGCGTCGCGGTCGACAACAAGGCCAAGAAGACGACCTACATGAAGATGCTCGAGGTTCAGGCCGGCCTCGGGCTCGGCGCCAAGAAATTCAGGCTGGTATGGGTGTTCGAGAACGCCAAGGACTTCAACGCCTTTGTCAATGCGGGCTACGAGTTCGGCGGCCAGGCGAGCGCGGCGGCCAAATCGGGCGCGCAGGGCGCAGCCTACGCCGGCGCGGTGTCCGTGTCGCCGGGCGTGTGGCTCTACCAGCTTACCGACACGGGGCTCGCGGCCGAGATCACCGCCAAGGGAACGAAGTACTACAAGGACGACGACCTGAACTAGCGCAGCTCGGCGACGAAGCAGGCGCCGCCGCCCGCGCGCGCCAGGCAGCGCGCGTCGCCGCCGTGGCGGCGCGCGATCTGGCGCACCAGCGCGAGGCCCAGCCCGGCGCCGCTTGCGCCCGCGGCATGGCGGAAGAACGGCTCGAACACGCGCTCGCGCTCGCCCTCGGGCACTCCCGGGCCGCGGTCGCAGACCGAGATCTCGGCGCCGGCCACGCTCCTGCGCACGCGCAGCTCGACCGGCGGGGCGCCGTGGCGGCGCGCGTTCTCCAGCAGGTTGCGGATCAGCCGGCGCAGCAGCCGCGGGTCCCCGCGCAGCACGACGTGCTCGCCGTCGAGGTCGGCGCCCTCGTAGCGCGCGCATTCCTCGGCCGCGAGCGCCAGCAGGTCCACCTCCTCGTCGGCCTCGCGCCCGTCGACCGCATCGAGCCGGCTGGCGAGCAGGATCTCGTCGATCAGCTGGTCGAGCTCGGCGATGTCGCGCTCGAACTGGATCTTCCTCTTCGGCTCGGCGCCCTCCTTCATCAGCTCGACCGCCATGCGGATGCGCGTGAGCGGCGTGCGCAGCTCGTGCGAGGCGTTGGCGAGCAGCGACTTGTGCGCGCCGACCAGCGCCTCGATGCGCGCCGCGGCACGGTTGAAGCTCTCGGCGAGGCGCGCGACCTCGTCGCCGCCTTCGACCTCGACGCGCGCCGCCAGGTCGCCCGAGCCGAGCGACTCGACCCCCACCTGCAGCTTCTCCAGCCGGCGCGTCAGGCGGCGCACCACCGGATAGGCACCGACGCCCACGCCGATCGCCAGCAGCGCCAGCGTGAAGAACAGTCCCCAGGCCGGGTGCCGGCGGTTGCGCGGGACGCTCGCCACCAGCCAGCGGCCGTCGGGCAGCTTGATGCCCCAGGCCGGCGGGCCGCCGAAGCGCCGCAGCCAGCCGCTTTCCTGCACCTCCGGGCGCGGCGGGCGCAAGGGGCGGCCGACGAACGCAATCGGCTTGCGCTCGGCGTCGAACAGCGCGACGTCGGCACGCAAGTCGGCAGCCAGTCGCTCGAGCGCGGCCTGCTGCGCGCCGAGCGGCGCGTCGACCGGCGGCAGCGCGTTCTGCGCCAGCCGTTCGGCGGCCTCGTAAGCGGGCCGCGCCAGCCCCGGGTCGGCGAGCTGGCGCCACAGGAATCCCGCGGCGAGCGCGAACACCACCAGGCTCGCGACCACCGCGAGGTAGACGCGCAGGTACAGCCTGCGCATCAGTCCTGCGCCTTGGCGAACACGTAGCCGGCGCCGCGCACGGTGACGATGCGGCGCGGCTTTTTCGGATCGTCCTCGATGGCTTGGCGGATGCGCGACACGTGCACGTCGATCGAGCGGTCGAAGGCCTCGAGCGGCTCGCCGCGCAGCGCATCCATCAGCGCGTCACGCGACATCACGCGCCCCGCGTTCTCGGCAAGCGCCACGAGCAGCGCGAACTGGTGCGACGTGAGGCTCTTCTCTGCGCCGTCGACGCGCACGCTGCGCGCGCCGCGGTCGATCTCGACGCGCCCGAAGCGCAGCAGGTCGCCGCGCGCCGCCCCGCCCCTGCGCCGCAGGATGGCGCGCAGCCGCGCCAGCAGCTCGCGCGGCTCGAACGGCTTCGGAAGATAATCGTCGGCGCCGATCTCGAGGCCGACGACGCGGTCCATGGCGTCGCCGCGCGCGGTCAGCATCAGCACCGGGACGTCCGACGACGCGCGCAGCCGGCGGCATACCTCGAGCCCGTCGATGCCGGGCAGCGCCAAGTCGAGCACCAGCGCGTCGCAGGGCTCGCGCGCGAACGTCGCGAGCCCCTCCTCGCCGCTGCCGGCGGTCGCCACGCGAAACCCCGCCTCGCCGAGATATTCGGACACCATCTCGGCCAGGCGGGGATCGTCCTCAATCAGCAGGATATGCGCGGCCACGCGCGCAGTTTACCTATCCCCGTCCGTGACGGCCGTGCCAGCCGCCGTATCTTCCGAACCGGCGGCTCATGCGCTCGGCGAGCTCCGTGCGTTGCGCGGGGGTCAGCACCTCGGCGACGTCGGTCAGCGCCTGGGTGAAGCGCTTCGAGGCCTGCTCGGCGAGCTTAATCTGCTCCTCGCGCAGCTTCTCGATCGCCGCGCGGTCGATGGTCTCCTTCGTGAACAGCTCCATCGCCTGCTTGCGCGCCGTGCGCATCTGCTGGCGCAGCGGGATCAGCTCCTTGGCCGCGCTCTTGACGATCGGGTCGATCTTCTGCTTTTGCTCCTCGGTGGCGTTGATGTCGACGTACAGGTGCCCGAGCATGCGGTTGACGCGCGCTTCCATCTGCGCCGGGTCGATCGGCCCGCTCATGAAGCCGCCGCCGCGGTGCCCGTCGCCGTAGCCCCCGTGGCCAAAAGCCTTGGCGCCGATGCCGCCGGCCAGGCCGGCGATCATGGCGGCGATGGCTGCGCGCCTGAAGAACCGGCGGCGGGGTTGCTGTGTGGTGTCGCTCATGATGGCTCCTTGGTTGAGAACGCATCGGCAGTCTGCACGGCGCGCGTAAGGGCCGTTTCTCGGCGCGGTAAAGTTATGTAAATCCGACCGAGGAGGCGCCTATGAAGCGAGAGGAATTCCAGCCTGCGGGGCTGCCCGCCCCGATCAGCCACTACTGCGACGCGGTGCGCTGGGGCGACCTGCTGTTCGTGTCCGGCGTCGCGCCGCTCGACGATCAGGGCAAGCTGGTCGGCGGCGACGACGCGGCGGCGCAGACGCGCCAGATCTTCCGCAACATGAAGCTGGTGCTCTACGCCGCGGGCGCGGATTTCGGCGACGTGCTCAAGGTGACCGTGTTCCTGACCGATGTGGCGGACCGCGCCAGGATCAATCCGGTGCGGCAGGAGTTCTTCGGCAAGGCGCGCCCGGCGAGCACGCTGATCGGCGTCCAGGCGCTCGCGATCCCGGGAATGAAGGTCGAGATCGAGGCGGTGGTCGGGTTGCGCGACCGCTAGTGCGGCGAGGCTCACCAGCGCAGCGTGGCGCCGAGCAGCAGGCTGCGGTCGAACACGACACCGTTCAGGCGGAACTTGACGCCTAAGTCGATATCGAGGTCGGCGCGCGGCGAGTAGATCAGCCCGAGCACCGCGTAGCGCAACGTGCCGTAGGCCGAGGGCAGCGGGTTGGTGTCCGCGCTCACGTCCACGGCCAGCTTGAGCTTGGCGGATTCCGTGTACACCAGCGCCCCCGAGATGTGCGCGAGCGACTCGCGCCAGCCGAGCGTGTTGCGAAAGCGCCGGTAGCCCAGGTGCGAGTGGAACGCGAGCGGCCCGGGTTGGTAGGAGCCGATCAGGAGCGCGCCCCAGGTCGCTTCGCCCGCACCGAGGCCGCGCGCGTCGTCGCCGGTCGGCAGCGTGATCCCGGGCTTCAGCCCCAGGCTGAGCGCGCCGCGCTCGTAGAAGCGCCACTTGAGGTCGAGCGCGGTGTCGAGCGGGCCGTCGGTCACGTCGCGCGTGGTACCGTCGTCGCTGACGATCCTGAGGTAGGCCTGGCTGAGCTGCAGGTCGGCATCCGGCAGCATGCCGTAGCTGAACATCGCCGCGGGCTGCACGCCATGCACCGTGCTGCCGTCGTCGGTCTGGCGCGCGACCTCGGTGGTCAGCTCGAGCTGGTAGTTGCCGGTGCCCACGGTGCCGGTGTCCTCGGTGATCAAGGGATGCGCCGCGCGCGCGCCGCCTGCCGCGAGCAGCAGTGCGAGGGCGGGCAGGATACCGTGCGTCTTGATCATGACCGTGGCATGATACTTTGCGACATGCGTCGACGCTTCCTCGCCTCGTTCGCCGCGCTCGGCCTGCTGCAGCTGCCGCGCGGCGCGCGCGCGCAACCGCCCGCCAGGCCGCAGCGCCTGCTGATCCAGATCAGCGACGAAAACCCCAAGGTCTGGGGACTCGCGCTCGCCAACGCGCGCAACGTGCGCAACGACCTCGGGCCCGACAAGGTGCAGATCGAGATCGTCGTCTACGGGCCGGCGATCCGCATGCTGCTCGACGACTCGGACTGGCGCGACCGCGTGACCCAGGTCATCGACGAGGGGATCCGCGTGATCGCCTGCGAGAACACCATGGCCACGCTCGGCTTCAAGCGCGACGACATCCTGGGCGGGGTGGAGTTCGTCAAGACCGGCCTCGCGCACGTCATGCGGCGCCAGCTCGAAGGCTGGGCCTACGCGCGACCCTGAGCCATGAACACCGCGGTGGTGGTCGGCGCGCTCGGCGTGATCGGGCGCTACATCGTGGAGCGCCTCGCGTCCCTGCCCGACTGGCAGGTGATCGGCCTGTCGCGCCGCAGGGGCGAGGATCGCGAGCGCGTGCGCTACGTCTCGGTCGACCTGCTCGATCCGGCCGACACCGGGGCCAAGCTGCAGGACTTGCAGCGCGCGACGCATGTCTTCTACTGCGCCTTTCAGGCCGCCGCCGGCGCCGCCGCCGACTACGCCCGGAACATCGCCGCCAACCGCGACATGCTGGTCAACTCGGTGTCGGCGCTCGACGCGCTCGCGCCCGGCCTCGCGCGCGTGGTGCTGGTGACCGGCACCAAGTACTACGGCTCGCATCTGGGGCCGTTTCGCACCCCGGCGCGCGAGGACGATCCGCGCCACCTCGGCCCGAACTACTACTTCGACCAGATCGACTGGCTGACGGCGTTCCAGCGCGGCAAGCGCTGGAGCTGGACCGAGCTGCGCCCGCAGACGCTGTGCGGCTTCGCGCCGGGCACGGCGATGAGCATCGTGCCGGTCATCGCGGTGTACGCGGCGATCTCGAAGGAGCTCGGCCTGCCGCTGCGCTTTCCCGGCAAGCCCGGCGCCTGGCGCTCGGTGTACCAGGTGACCGAGTCGGCGCACATGGCGAGCGCCGCGCTTTGGGCGGCGACCGAGCGGCGCTGCGCCAACCAGGCCTACAACATCACCAACGGCGATACTTTCCGCTGGTGCAACCTGTGGCCGCGCATCGCCGAGGCGTTCGAGATGCCCTGGGCCGAGCCGCAGACGATTTCGCTCGTGGCGCACATGGCGGACAAGGCTCCGCTATGGGACGCGATGGTCCGCAAGCACGGCCTGCGGGCGTACCGCTTCGACGAGCTGGTCGCGTGGCCGTTCGGCGACTACGTGTTCGGCTGCGACTGGGACGTGATGTCGAGCGTGACCAAGTCGCGCCTGCACGGCTTCCACGACGTGGTCGACAGCGAGGAGATGTTCGTGCGGCTGCTCGCGCGCTTCCGCGCCGAGCGCATCGTGCCCTGAGGCGCGCCTCAGGCGCGGATGTAGACCCAGCCCTGCTGCATGCGCTTGACGATCTCGTCGAGCGCGGTCGGCGCGACGTGCACACCAGGCAGCAGCCTGACCGCCACGCCCTTCTCGCGCAGCCGGTCGGCGGTCTGGTTGCAGGCGATGTAGGTCAGGTTCGGGTACGCGGCGCGCAGGCGCTCGAGCCGCTTGGCGTAGGCGGAGGTATCGGCGCGCAGGATGTCCATGCCGGCGTTGTTGGCGACGATCTCGACCTCGACGCGCCGTCCGGCGGCGCGCGCGTCGCGCAGGTAGTCTTCCACCTCCTGCAGCGCCGAATCGACCACCTCGCCGCGCGACGAGGCGACGTGCACCAGGATGCGGTCGGCCGCCACCGCGTGCAGCTCGGCAACGGCACGGCTGCGCTCGACGGCGTCGTGAGCAAACCAACCCGCCAGTGCGAAGACGAGCGCAACACCGGCCACCCGCGCCCAGCCCCGGCGGTTCGCCGCGGGCGCCGCGCGCCGCGAGCGTGCTTCCAGATAGGCGCTTCTGGTCATGTCCTTGAGCGTGCGCAGCTCGCATACCTCGCGCCTGAGCGCCTCGTCGCTGCCCATGCGCTCGACCAGGGCGGTCCAGTCGGCGGCATCGAGCTGACCGTCGACGAACGCGTTTCGCATCTCCTGCGAGACTTCCCGTTCCTGGCTCATCGGATGCTCCTGATCTTGTTGTTCCCCTCGGCCGCGAGGTCGAGCAACCGCGCCCTGAGCGCCTCGCGCGCCCGGCACAGCCGGCTCATCACGGTGCCGGCCGGCACCGCGAGGATCTCGCCGACCTCGGCGTAGGAGAAGCCCTCTAGGTCGACGAGGGTCACCACCTGGCGCTGCCCGAGCGGCAGGCGCCCGATCTCGGCGCGCACGCGCGCCGCGAGCTGGCTGCTCGCGCTCGCGCCTTCCGGCGTCTCGCCGTGCGACGGCATGTCGTCGTCGAGCGGCTCGAGCGGCCGCACGCGCCGGAAATGATCCTTCAGACAGTTGGCGAGGATGGCGCACAGCCAGGGCTTCAAGCGCTGGACGTCGTTCAGCTGCGAGGCGCGGTCGAGCGCGCGCAGCAGCGTCTCCTGCACCAGGTCGTCGGCCAGCGATCCGTCATGGCACCATGAAAAAGCGAGCCGGTACAGCGGCTCGCGCTGCGCCTCCACCTGACCGCGGAACCGGGCCGACACGCCGAACAGGCCTTTCATCCCCATGTGCCCAATGACGCTCCTGGGTGCGAGTTTATTCCATGGAATAATTTCCGGCGGTTGCGCGTCTTATATCGGTCGCGGGCATTGCGCGCCGCGAACAGACCATTAGAAAACGGAGAGGAGAGACAATGAAACAAGCACTTGCAGCAATCACGCTGGTCGCCGGACTGGCCGGTCTGGCCGCCGCCCCCGCCGCGCTGGCCGCGGGCGAAAAGGCGCTGACGCACGCTGTCCTGCAGGTCAGCGACAACGACCCGGCGAAATGGAACCTCGCGCTCAACAACGCTCAGAACATGCAGGAGGCGCTGGGCAAGGATAAGGTGACGATCGAGATCGTCGCCTACGGCCCCGGCATCTACATGCTCAAGGCCGACTCCAAGGTCGCCGCCCGCCTCAATGCCGCGCTCGACAGCAACGTCGAGTTGGCCGCCTGCGCCACCACGATGAAGAAGTTCAAGATCGATAAGGCCGATCTGGTCGGCGGCGCGACGGTCGTGCCGGGCGGCGTGATCGAGATCATGAAGCGCCAGTCCGAGGGCTGGGCGTACATCCGCCCGTAACGGAGGGAACCCGAAGTGAAACGACTCGCCGCTCTGATGGTCATTCTCGCTACCACGCTCCTCGCCGGCGGCGTCACGCCCAGCGCGCACGCCGCGGCGGCGGGCGAAGGGGCGAAGGGCAAATACCAGATCGTGATCCAGGTCACCGAGAACAATCCGCAGATCTGGAACCTCGCGCTCAACAACGCGTTCGCCTTCCAGCGCAACATCGGCAAGGACAACTCGGAGATCGAGATCGTCGCGATCGGGCCGGGGTTGAACATGCTCAAGAGCGAATCGAAAGTCACCGACCGCATCGGCTAGGCGCTGGACAAGAGCATCGACGTCGTCGCCTGCGGCGAGACCATGCGCGCGATGAAACTCACCAAGGACGACCTGATCGGCGGGGTGCGCGTCGCGCCGGGCGGCCTGATCGAGATCGCCGACAAGCAGCGCGCCGGCTGGACCTACATCCGGCCGTAGTGGGCTGCGGACGACGCGAGGCGCGTCGATCACCGGTCCGGACACCTGCTCGACGACGCCGACCTGCTCAGTCCTCGAGGACATAGCGCCCGGGCGCGTCGTACAGCGGCGGCAGGCCCTTGTCCGGTGCGCCCATCGCCGGCGGCGCCGCGGGCGCGCCCGAGCGCCCGTCGAGCCAGGCGGCGTACTCGGGCCACCATGAGCCGGGGTGCGCGGGCGTCGCCTCCTGCCAGGTCTCGGGATCGACGTAGCGGTCTTCGCTCGCGCGCGCCGCCATTCGGTAGTTCGAGCCGGGATAGGGGCCGGACGCCGGATTGACGACGCCGACGTTGTGCCCGCCGCTCGTCAGCAGGAAGGTCACTTCGGTATCCGCGAACAGGTTCACCTTGTACACCGAGCGCCATGGCGAGACGTGGTCGCGCTCGGCGCCGACGACGAACATCGGCGCCCGGATGTCCGACAGCGCGATCGGCCGCCCGTCGACCATGAAGCGCCCTTCCGTGAAGTCGTTGCCGAGGTACAGGCGCCGCAGGTAATCGCTGTGCATGCGGTAGGGCATGCGCGTCGCGTCGGCGTTCCACGCCGCGAGATCCGACACCTCGACGCGCTGGCCCATCAGGTAGTCGCGCACCATGCGCGACCACACCAGGTCCTTGGAGTTGAGCAGCGCGAACGCCCCCGCCATCTCCTTGCCGTCGAGGTAGCCGCGCGTGAACATCATGTCCTCGAGGAAGCTGATCTGGCTCTCGTCGATGAACAGCGACAGCTCGCCCGGCTCCTCGAAATCGGTCTCGGCGGCGAGCAGCGACAGCGTCGCCAGCCGCTCCTCGCCCTCGCGCGCCAGCAGCGCCCCGGCCATCGCGAGCAGGGTGCCGCCGAGGCAGTAGCCGAGCGCGTGCGCGCGCCGCCCGGGGACGATCTTGCCGATCGCCTCGAGCGCCGCCAGCACCCCGCTCTTGATGTAGTCGTCGATGCCGAGTTCGCGCTCGCGTGCGCCCGGGTTCTTCCACGAGATCAGGAACACCGTGTAGCCGCGCTCGACGAGGAAGCGCACCAGCGAGTCCTGCGGCTGCAGGTCGAGAATGTAGTACTTCATGATCCACGACGGAACGATCAGCAGCGGCTCGGGGCGCACCGTCGCGGTCTGCGGCGCGTACTGCATCAGCTCGATGAGGTGGTTGCGGTAGACCACTTTGCCGGGCGTGAGCGCCAGGTTCTCGCCGACGCGCCAGCGCTCCAGCCCGATGTGCGGCCGGTTGGCGGCGATGCGCAGCGCGTCGTCCCACCAGTTGATCGCGCCCTGCACCAGGTTGGCGCCGCCGCGGTGCACGGTCTCGCGCAGCACCTCGGGGTTGCTCCAGGGAAAGTTGGAGGGAGAGAACATGTCGAGCCACTGGCGCGTCATGAATTCGACGACGTACTCATGGTGCGCATCGACGCCGCGCACGCCGGTGGTCGCGTTCCACCACCACTGTTGGGTGAGCAGGAAACCCTGCTGCAGCAGATTGAACGGCCACGCCTGCCAGTCGCGGTGCTCGAAGCGCCGATCCTGCGGCAGCGGCGCGATGCACGGCTCCGAGCTGCCCGGGGGCTGCATCGCGTACAGGGCGAAGCGGCTGAACTTCCTCTGCGCCTTGACGGCGAGCTCCTGCCACTTGGCGGGCGAGCCGGCGAGGTGCGTCGCCCAGTCGAGGTAGGCGCCGGCGATCGACGCCGGCGCGATGCCCTGCGTCAGCCGCGCCAGCGTCGAATTGAGCAGCGCGTCGGCCGGTTGCGCGGCAATGGCGAGCGGGTCGGGAGAGCGCATAGTCCCAGCATGCGCCGCCCCCGCTGCACAGAGTTGATCTAACTCAAGAAACCGCTCGCGGCGGCGCTCAGTCCCCGCGCCTCTTGACCGCCGACATGACGTTGGACAGCAGGTCGATCGGCACCGGGAACACGATGGTCGAAGTCTTGTCGCCGGCGATCTGCGTCAGGGTCTGCAGGTAGCGCAGCTGCATCGCCTCGGTACGCTGCGACAGCATCTGCGCCGCCTCGCAGCAGCTTCTCCGCGGCCTGCAGCTCGCCCTCGGCATGGATGACCTTGGCGCGCCGCTCGCGCTCGGCCTCGGCCTGCTGCGCGATCGCGCGCACCATCGACTCGTTCAGGTCGACGTGCTTGATCTCGACGTTCGCCACCTTGATGCCCCAGGCGTCGGTCTGCGCATCGAGCACCGTCTGGATGTCGAGATTGAGCTTCTCGCGCTCGGCCAGCATCTCGTCGAGCTCGTGCTTGCCGAGCACCGCGCGCAGCGTGGTCTGCGCCAGCTGGCTGGTGGCGCCGAGGAAGTCGGCCACCTGGATGATCGCCTTCTCCGGGTCGACGACGCGGAAGTACACCACCGCGTTGACCTTGACCGAGACGTTGTCGCGCGAGATCACGTCCTGGCTCGGCACGTCGAGCACCAGCGTGCGCAGGTCCACGCGCACCATCTGCTGGATGCCCGGGATGATGATGATCAGGCCCGGCCCCTTGACCCTCCAGAAGCGCCCGAGCAGGAAGACCACGCCGCGCTCGTACTCGCGCAGGATGCGCAGCGACGCGACCACCAGCAGGATGACGATGATCAGCGCGCCGTAGGCGAAACTGAAGCCGAAGTTGAATATCATGGTTAGCCTCCGTTGCCGTTGCCTGGCTCGGCGGCGACGTCGAGCACCAGGCCGTCGATCGCCTTGACGCGCAGCGCGCTGTCCGTTCCTGACCGGCTCGCTCGCGCGCACGCGCCAGTTCTCGCTGTGCACGCGCGCCCAGCCCTCGCCGCTGATGTCTTCGAGCGCCTCGCCGCTGGCGCCGATCATCTCCTCGCGGCCGCTCACCACCGGGCCGCTTGCGGCGCCCTCACCAGCATGCCGATCACCAGGATCAGGAACGCGGCGCTCGCCGCCGCGATGCCGCCGATCAGCGCGTAGGGAATCTCGAAGCCCGGCACGTCGGTGTCGATCAGGATGATCGAGCCGATGACGAACGCGATCAGCCCGCCGATGCCGAGCGAGCCGAACGCGGGCAGGAAGGCCTCGCCGATCATGAACGCGATGCCGAGCAGGATCAGCGCCAGCCCGGCGTAGTTGACCGGCAGCAGCTGGAACGCGTACATCGCGAGCAGGATGCAGATCGCGCCGACCACGCCCGGCAGCACCAGGCCCGGGTTGGAGAACTCGAAGAGCAGCGCGTAGATGCCGAGCAGCACCAGCAGGTAGGCGACGCTCGGGTTGGTGATCACGCCGAGCAGCTTGGTGCGCCAGCCGAGCTCGAACTCGTCGACCTTGGCGCCGGCGACGCGCAGCGTGTGCTCGACGCCCGCCGCCTTGACCTTGCGCCCGTCGAGCTTCTCGAGCAGCGCCGGCACGCTCGTCGGCGACGAAGTCGATCACCTTGATCTTCGCCGCCTCGCTCGACGGACAGGCTGACCGCCTCGCGCACCGCGCGCTCGGCCCAGTCGGCGTTGCGCCCGCGCAGCTGCGCCAGGCCGCGGATGTAGGCCGAGGCGTCGTGCACCATCTTGTGCTCCAGCGTGCTGCCGGAATCCTCCGCCTTGCCCTTCTTGTCCTTCTTGTCGGTCTTGGCGGGCGCCGGCGCGGACGGCGCGCCGATCGCGATCGGGGTCGCCGCGCCCAGGTTGGTCGCCGGCGCCATCGCGGCGAAATGGCTCGCGTACAGGATGTAGGTGCCGGCGCTCGCGGCGCGCGCGCCGGACGGCGCGACGTAGGCGGCCACCGGCACCGGCGAGGCGAGGATGTCCTTGATGATCGCGCGCATCGCGGTGTCGAGGCCGCCCGGCGTGTCCATCTGCAGCACCACCAGCTGCGCGCCGTCCTTCGCCGCGCGCTTCCAGCCCGCGGTGCACGTAGTCGGCGGTCGCCGGCCCGATCGGGCCGTCGATCGTGAGCACCAGCACCGGCGCGGCGCGCGCGAGCGCCGGGACGAGCAGAATCGCCGTCAGCAACACCAGTTTGCGCAGATTCAAGGCCTTCTCCTTGCGCGCTCGTTCCAACACTATAACAATACGCCTCCTTCCGGCATTGCGTATCCGTGAAACCCGAATCCTTCCCCGCCGAGGCGATCGTCGTTCGCGGCGCACGGCAGAACAACCTCAAGAATCTGTCCCTGGCGATTCCGACTGGCGAGCTGGTCGTGGTCACCGGCGTGTCGGGCTCGGGCAAGTCGTCGCTCGTCTTCGACACGCTGTATGCCGAGGGCCAGCGGCGCTACGTCGAGACCTTCTCAGCCCGTACGCGCGCCAGTTCCTCGACCGCATGGACAAGCCGCAGGTCGACGCGATCGAGGGCATTCCGCCGGCCATCGCCATCGACCAGACCAATCCGGTGCGCACCTCGCGCTCTACGGTCGGCACCATGACCGAGCTGAACGACCACCTGAAGCTGCTGTATGCGCGCGCCGCGACGCTCTACTGCCGCGGTTGCGGCAAGCCGGTGACGCGCGACACGCCCGACTCGATCTTCGGCGCGCTGGCCGCGCGTGCCGCGCAGGCCGGCGACCCGCGCCTGGTCGTCACCTTCCCGGTGCCGGTGCCGAAGAACTTCGGCGAGCAGGAAGTGCTGCAGCTGCTCGAGCGCCAGGGCTATACGCGCATCCATTCCCGCGCCAGGGACCGGCTCGAGGTGGTGCAGGACCGGCTGCGCATGTCGTCGGCCGAGCGCGCGCGCGTCATCGAGGCGCTGGAGGCGGCGCTGCGCGTGGGCCAGGGAAAGGTCAACGTCTACTCGTGGGCGAGTCGGATGCCGCGGCGAAACCGCCTGGACGCTATCTCGTCGCGACCTGCACTGCGCCGACTGCGACATCCACTACGCGCGAGCCGACGCCGGCGGCGTTCTCGTTCAACTCGCCGCTCGGCGCCTGCGACACCTGCCGCGGCTTCGGCCGCGTGATCGGCGTCGACTTCGGCCTGGTGGTCCCCGACGAGGGCAAGACCTTGCGCGAGGGCGCGGTGCGGCCCTGGCAGACGGCGAGCTTCAAGGAGTGCCAGGACGACCTGGTGAAATACGCCAAGAAACGCGGCATCGCTCTGGATACCCCGTGGAGAGAACTCTCTGAACAACAAAGAACCTGGGTCCTGGAAGGCGAGTCCGACTGGGTGAGCTGGCGCAAGAGCTGGCCGGGCACCTGGTACGGCGTGCGGCGCTTCTTCAAGTGGCTCGAGACCAAGGCCTACAAGATGCACATCCGCGTGCTGCTGTCGAAGTACCGGGCGTACACGGAGTGCGAGGCCTGCGGCGGCGCCCGTCTCAAGCCCGACGCCACGCTGTGGCGCATCGGGCCGCACTCGATCCACGACCTGATGCTGCTGCCGATCGAGCGCGTGCGCGCCTTCATGGACGCACTCACGCTGCCCGCGCCCGCGGACGAGGCGACCGAGCTGCTGCTCGCCGAGATCCGTGCGCGGCTGCGCTATCTGTGCGAAGTCGGGCTTTCCTACCTGACCCTCGACCGCCAGTCGCGCACGCTCTCGGGCGGCGAAGTGCAGCGCATCAACCTCACCACCGCGCTCGGCACCTCGCTGGTCAACACGCTGTTCGTGCTCGACGAGCCGTCGATCGGCCTGCACCCGCGCGACATGGGGCGCGTGATCGAGGTGATGCAGCGCCTGCGCGACGCCGGCAACTCGCTGGTGGTGGTCGAGCACGACCCGCAGATCATGTTCGCCGCCGACCGCATTCTCGACATGGGGCCGGGCCCGGGCGAGCGCGGCGGCGAGGTGGTGTTCTTCGGCGCGCCGCAGGAACTGACGCAGCGCGACACGCTGACCGCCGAGTACCTGTCCGGGCGCAGGCGCGCCGACGCAGGCGTGGCCGGTTCCGGGGCCGGAAAGGATTTCCTGGAAATCCACGGCGCGAGCGAGCACAACCTGAAAGACCTCGACGTGGCGATCCCGCTGCAGCGCCTGGTATGCGTCACCGGCGTGTCCGGATCGGGCAAGTCGACGCTGGTGCAGGACGTGCTCTATCCCGCGCTGCTCAAGTCCAAGGGCAAGCCGACCGAGGCGCCGGCGCGCACCGCGCGCTGCGCGGCGCGGAGAGAATCGCCGAGGTGGTGATGGTCGACCAGTCGCCCATCGGCAAGACCACGCGTTCGAACCCGGCGAGCTACGTCGGCGCCTTGGACGCGATCCGCGCGCTCTACGCGCGCGCGCCGCTCGCCAGGGAGCGCGCGCTACACCGCCGGCACCTTCAGCTTCAACGCCGGCAACGGCCGCTGCCCGACCTGCGGCGGCAACGGCTTCGAGCACGTCGAGATGCAGTTCCTGTCGGACGTCTACCTGCGCTGCCCGGACTGCGACGGCAAGCGCTTCCGCCCCGAGGTGCTCGAGGTGGCGCTGCGCGGCAAGAGCATCGCGGACGTGCTCGAGATGACGGTATCCGAGGCGCTCGCGTTCTTCGCCGGCGAGCGCGAAGTCGAGGCGCGCCTCGCGCCGCTCGCCGACGTCGGCCTGGAATACCTGCGGCTCGGCCAGCCGGTGCCGACGCTCTCCGGCGGCGAGGCGCAGCGCCTGAAGCTTGCGGGCCACCTGGCAGAAGCGATAAAGGGGCCAGGCTCGAATAAGCTTGTTCCTGTTCGACGAGCCGACCACCGGCCTGCATTTCGACGACATCGCCAAGCTGCTCAAGTCGTTCCGCCGGCTGCTCGCCGCCGGGCACTCGCTGGTGGTGATCGAGCACAACCTCGACGTGATCCGCGCCTCCGACTGGATCATCGACCTCGGCCCCGAGGGCGGCGACGCCGGCGGCGCGCTGGTCTGCGACAGGCACGCCCGAGCAGGTGATGCGCCACGAGACCTCGCACACCGGCGCGGGCGTTGCGGGATTACGAAAAAGCATTGTACACAACAAACTCCGCGAGTAAAGCGAAAGCCATGCGTCGCTATCTCGGCAATGCGATCCGGATCCACAACGCGCGCGAGCACAACCTGAAGAACATCGACGTCGACATCCCGCGCAACCGCTTCACCGTGATCACCGGCGTGTCGGGCTCGGGCAAGTCGACGCTCGCCTTCGACATCCTGTTCGCCGAGGGCCAGCGCCGCTACCTCGAGTCGCTCAACGCCTACGCGCGCCAGTTCGTGCAGCCGCCTCGCGCCCCGACGTCGACGCCATCTTCGGCATCCCGCCGACGGTGGCGATCGAGCAGCGCACCAGCCGCGGCGGCAGGAAGAGCACGGTCGGCACGCTCACCGAGATCCACCACTTCCTGCGCCTGCTCTTCGTCAAGCTCGGCACCCAGTACTGCCCCGACTGCCGACGTGCCGATCGAGCCGCAGAGCGAGGACGCGATCGCCGCGCGCCTGCTGCGCGAGTACCGCGGCCAGCGCATCGGGCTGCTCGCGCCGCTGGTCGTGAACCGCAAGGGCGTACTACACCGACCTCGCGAAATGGGCCAAGGCGAAGGGCTACAACAGCCTGCGCGTCGACGGCGCGTTCCTGCCGGTCGATCCGTTCCCGCGCATCGACCGGTTCAAGGAGCACAACATCGAGCTGCCGGTGGCCGATCTGCGCGTACTGCCTGCGAACGAGCGCGCGCTGCGCGCCGAGCTGTCGCAAGCGCTGGAATTCGGCAAGGGCGTGGTGCACGTGCTCTCCGACCTCGATGCGCTGGTGAAGGCCGCCTCCAAGGCGAAGGGCCTGGTGGATATGGTGCTGCACCAGGCGCGCTACTCGACCAAGCGCGCCTGCCCTCGTGCGGGCGCAGCTTCGCCGAGCTCGACCCGCGGCTGTTCTCCTACAACTCCAAGCACGGCTGGTGCGCCGCCTGCTACGGCACGGGGCTGAAGATCGCCGAGGTCGAGTGGAACGACGAGCGCGCACGCACCGGCGCGGAGGACCACGTGCTCGATTCCTGGATCGAGTGGCTCGAGGTCGACGAGGCCTGCCCCGCTGCGACGGCAGGCGCCTCAATCCCGAGGCGCTGGCGGTGCGCTTCCGCGGCGAATCGATCGCCGACTACGGCGCGCGGCCGGTCGAGGAGCTCGCCGCACTGTTCGCCGGCGTCGCGCTCGAAGGACGCGAGCGCGAGATCGCGCGCGACCTGCTCGCCGAGCTGTCGAGCCGTCTGGAGTTCCTCGAGCGAGGTCGGGCTCGGCTACCTGGCGCTCGACCGCTCGGCGCCGACGCTCTCCGGCGGCGAGGCGCAGCGCATCCGGCTCGCCGCGCAGCTCGGCTCCAACCTGCGCGGCGTGTGCTACATCCTCGACGAGCCGACCATCGGCCTGCACCCGCGCGACAACCGCATCCTGCTCGACACGCTGGAGAAGCTCGAAGCGAAGGGCAACACGCTGGTGGTGGTCGAGCACGACGAGGACACCATCCGCCGCGCGCGACCACGTGATCGACCTCGGACCGGGCGCCGGCAAGCTCGGCGGCCGCGTGATCGGCGAGGGCACGGCCGAGGAGCTGATGGCCACTGCCCGATTCGGTCACCGGGCGCTTTCTCGCCCACCCGCTGCGCCATCCGCTGCAGCCGCGCCGCCCGGTCGCGGCGCGGGGCGCTGCGGTCGAGGTCGAAGGCAGCCTTCCTGCACAACCTCGCGGAGATCGACCTGCGCGTGCCGCTCGGCGCGGCTGGTCGCGGTGACCGGCGTGTCGGGCTCGGGCAAGTCCACGCTGGCGCGCGACGTGCTGCTCGAACCGCGCAGCCGTCGGCAGCGCACAGGAAGCGCCGGCTCGGCTGCAAGGGCATCACGGCGGCAGCGGTCGAGCGCGTGCTCGAAGTCGACCAGACGCCGATCGGCAAGACGCCGCGCTCCTGCCCGGCGACCTACGTCGGCTTCTGGGACCAGATCCGCAGGCTGTTCGCCGACACCAGCGAGGCGCGCATGCGCGGCTAGAGCGCGAGCCGCTTCTCGTTCAACACCAAGGGCGGGCGCTGCGAAGCCTGCGAGGGCCAGGGCCTGAAGACGCATCGAGATGAGCTTCCTGCCCGACGTGAAGGTGCCCTGCGAAGCCTGCGGCGGCGCGCGCTTCAACCCCGAGACGCTGGCGGTGCGCTGGCGCGGCAGGACCATCGGCGAGGTGCTGGCGATGAGCGTCGACGAGGCGGTCGAGTTCTTCGGCGCGCACCCGTCGATCCACCACGCGCTGCGGCTGCTGCAGGACGTCGGCCTGGGCTACCTCACGCTCGGCCAGCAGAGCCCGACGCTCTCGGGCGGCGAGGCGCAGCGCATCAAGCTGGTCACCGAGCTTTCCAAGGTGCGCCGGCCCGCGGCGCACGACCGCATACGCTCTACGTGCTCGACGAGCCCACCGTCGGCCTGCACATGGCCGACGTCGAGAAGCTGATCCGCGTGCTGCACCGGCTGGTCGACGCCGGCAACAGCGTGCTCGTGATCGAGCACAACCTCGACGTCATCGCCGAGGCCGACTGGATCGTCGACCTCGGCCCCGAGGGCGGCGCCGGCGGCGGGCGCATCGTGTTCCAGGGCCCGCCGGAGGCCGCCGCGGGCGCCGACTCGCACACCGCGCGCGTGCTCTCCGCGTTCCTCGCCGAGCGCGCCAGCGCCGCGCATGCCGTCTGAGCGGGTCCACGAGCTCGAGGCGCTGCGCAACCGCGCGCCGGTGTTCCGCGACCGCGCGCATGCGGGCGAAGTGCTCGCCGGCATGCTCGAGGCCTACCGCGGCGGCAACGCGCTGGTGCTCGCGGTGCCCGCGGGCGGCGTGCCGGTGGCAGCGCAGATCGCCGCGCGGCTCAAGCTCGAGCTCGACGTCGCGATGGTGAGCAAGATTCTTCTGCCGTGGACCACCGAGGCAGGATTCGGCGCCGTCGCGTTCGACGGCAGCGTGTGGATCGACGAGGCGCGCGTGGCCGATTTCGGCCTGCGCAAGGACGATGTGCGCCGCCAGACCGACGCGGCGCTCGCCAAAGTGCGGCGCCGCGTGGCGCGTCTGCGCGGCGCGCGTCCCCTGCCCGTGCTCGCGGCGCGCACGGTGATCGTGGTCGACGACGGCGTCGCTGCCGGATCAACGCTGCGCACCGCGCTCGCCGCGCTGCGCCGCGCGGGCGCGACGGACATCGCGATTGCCGTGCCCACCGGCCATGCCGACGCGCTCGCGACCCTGGCGCCGCTCGCCGATGCGGTCTACTGCGCCAACGTGCGCGGTGCGCGGCGCTACGCGGTCGCCGATGCCTATGAAGCCTGGCACGACGTCGGCGACGAAGAGCTCGACGCGTTGCTCGCGCGCTGAATGATGCTCGATATCGACGGCTCCCATGGCGAAGGCGGCGGCCAGCTGCTGCGCACGGCGGTCGCGCTGGCAGCGGTCACCGGGCAGCCGGCGCAGATCCGCAACATCCGCGCGCGGCGCAAGAAGCCGGGCCTCGCCGCGCAGCACCTCACCGCGGTACGCGCGGTCGGCGAGCTGTGCAGCGCGCGCATCGAAGGCCTGGCGCTCGGCGCGCGCGAGCTGCACGTGGTTCCCGGCGCGCCGCGCGGCGGCGAGTTCCGTTTCGACGTCGGCACCGCGGGCAGCGTGACGCTGGTGCTGCAGGCGCTCGTCCCGGTGATGCTCGCGAGCGGCCGCGCGTGCCGCGTGCTCGTCGCAGGCGGCACCGACGTGCGCGCCGCGCCGCCGCTCGACTATTTCCGCGCGGTGCTGCTGCGACTGCTCGAGCGCATGGGCGCGCGCCTGAGCCTCGCCGTGCGCCGGCGCGGCTATTTCCCGCAGGGCGGCGGCGAGGTGGAGCTGGCGCTCGAACACGGCGCGCGCCTGCGTCCGTTCACCGCGCCGACGCCGGGCCGGCTGCTCGACGTGCGCGGCGCGGCGCACGTCGCCAACCTCCCCTCGCACATCGCCGAGCGCATGCGCTCGGCGACGTTCGAGGCGCTGGGACCGGTAGCCTGCGAGGAAGCGGAAATCTGGATTGAAACGCTCGGTGCGGACGCCGCGCAGGGCAGCGGCGGCGCGATTGTCGCCTGGGCGGACACCGAGGCGAGCGTGCTCGGCGCCGGCGAGGTGGCGCAGCGCGGCGTGCCCGCCGAGACGCTCGGCGAGCGCGTCGGCGCGTCGCTGCGCGACGATCTCGAGGCGGGCGCCTCGCTCGACGTGCACGCCGCCGACCAGCTTCTCGTCTACCTGGCGCTCGCGGGAGGCCGATCGGTTTTCACCACGCGCGCGCTATCGAGCCATGCGCGCACCGCGATGTGGCTGATCGAGCAGTTCCTGCCGGCGCGCTTCGACGCCGCCGCGCAGGGCGCGCGCCTCACCAGGGTCGATGTCCGATGACGCGCAAACGCATCCTGATCATGGGTGCCGCTGGGCGAGACTTCCACAACTTCAACGTGGCGTACCGCGACGACCCGCGCTGCGAGGTGGTGGCATTCACGGCGGCGCAGATCCCCGGCATCGCCGGCCGCCGCTACCCGCCTTCGCTCGCCGGAGCGCTCTACCCGCAGGGCATCCCGATCGTGCCCGAGGACGAACTCGAAGCGCGCATTCGCGCGGAGGCCATCGACCTGGTGGTGCTCGCCTACAGCGACCTGCCGCACGCCGAGGTGATGCACCGCGCCTCGCGCGCGCTCGCCGCGGGCGCCGATTTCGCCCTGCTCGGCCCGCGCCGCACCATGATCCGGGCGCGCGTGCCGGTGATCGCGGTCTCGGCGGTGCGCACCGGCGCCGGCAAGTCGCCGCTGGCGCGCTGGCTGTCGGCGCGGCTGCGCGCGCGCGGACGGCGCGTCGCGGTGGTGCGCCATCCCATGCCCTACGGCGAGCTGGAGCGCGAGGCGGTGCAGCGCTTCGCGACGCGCGCCGACCTCGAAGCGGCGCGCTGCACGCTCGAGGAGCGCGAGGAATACGAGCCTCACCTGGCCGCTGGCAGCACGGTCTACGCGGGCGTCGACACCGCGCGCGTGATCGCGCTCGCCGAGCGCGAGGCCGACCTGATCCTGTGGGACGGCGGCAACAACGACTTCCCGTTCGTGCGCCCCGACCTGCACATCGTGCTGGTCGACCCGTTGCGCGCGGGCGACGAGACGCTTTACCACCCCGGCGAGACCTGCCTGCGCATGGCCGACGTGATCGTCGTGTCCAAGGTCGACTCGGCGAGCGCCGAGGCGGTCGCCGCGGTGACGCGCAGCGCCCGGGCCGCGAACCCGCGCGCCCCGGTGCTGCATGCCGCGCTCGAGATCCGGCTCGACGATCCCGACGCGGTGCGCGGCAAGCGCGTCCTGGTGGTCGAGGACGGGCCGACGATTACCCACGGCGGCATGCCCTACGGCGCGGGCTATGTTGCGGCGCAACGCGCCGGCGCCGCGGCAATCGTCGATCCGCGCGCTTCCGCGCCGCGGCAAATCCTTCGGGTCTACGAGCAATACCCGCACATCGGGCCGGTCCTGCCGGCGCTTGGATATTCGCCCGAGGAAGTGGATGCGCTGCGCCGCACGATCGAAGGCGCCGCCGCCGACCTCGTGTTGGCCGCCACCCCGGTGGATCTGGGCGCGCTGCTGCGCAGTCGTCAGCCTGTTGCAAGGTTGCGCTACGAGTTCGTCGATCTCGACTCCCCGGGGCTCGAAGAAATCGTCGACGAATATCTCGACGGCACCCTTCGCTCATGTCAATAATTCGCACGCGTTCACCGCTCAGGGAGGAGCCATGATCACGCTTACCGTAAACGGCAGGAAGAGAAACGTCGACGCCGCGCCCGACACGCCGCTGCTCTGGGTGCTGCGCGACACGCTCGGCATGACCGGCACCAAGTTCGGCTGCGGCGCGCAGCTTTGCGGCGCGTGCACGGTTCACCTCGACGGCAAGCCGGTGCGCTCGTGCGGCACACCGGTCTCGGCGGCCGCGGGCAAGCACATCACCACCATCGAGGCGGTCGGCAAGACCGCAGCGGGACGCAAGATCCAGGCGGCATGGGCAGAGATCGACGTGCCGCAGTGCGGCTACTGCCAGTCGGGCCAGATCATGAGCGCGACCGCTCTGCTCGCCAAGAAGCCGCACCCGACCGATGCCGACATCGACGCCGCGATGGAGGGCAACATTTGCCGCTGCGGGACGTATCCCCGCATCCGCGCGGCAATCCACAAAGCCGCCGGCACCAAGGGAGCCTGATCATGAAACTACTCAAGAATCCTTCGCGCCGCGCTTTCCTCAAGTCCGGCGCCGCGGCCAGCGGCGCGCTGGTGATCGGCGTGGCGCTGCCCGACGCGATGGCCAAGATGTCCGTGACCACTTCGATGCCCAATGCCTGGATCCGCATCGGCAGCGATAACAGCGTGACCATCCTGTGCGCGCGCTCGGAGATGGGACAAGGCGTGGTGATGGCGATGCCGACGCTCGTCGCCGAGGAGCTCGAGGTCGATCTGCACAAGATTAAAGTCGACTTCGCGCCGCCCGGAGAGGCCTACATCAACAGCATGCTGGGCGCCCAGCTGACCGGGGGCTCGACGTCGGTGCGCGACGGCTGGGAGAAGCTGCGCATCGCCGGCGCGCAGGCACGCTCGATGCTCTTGCAGGCCGCGGCGGACAAGTGGCACGTGGACGCGTCCAAGTGCCACGCGCACAATGCCATGGTGAGCGGACCGGGCGGCAAGAAGGCGAGCTACGGCCAACTCGCCGCGGCGGCCTCCAAGCTCACGCCGCCCAAGGAAGTGAAGCTTAAGCCTTCGTCCGAGTTCCGCTACGTCGGCAAGCCGCTGAACCGCCTCGACACCGCGGCCAAGATCCGCGGCAAGGCCGAGTACGGCATCGACGTGCGGCTGCCGGGCATGCTGTACGCCTCGCTCGCGCAGTGCCCGGTGCTCGGCGGCAAGGTGGTGAGCTTCGATGCCGAAAAGGCGAAATCGATGCCGGGCGTCAAGCACGTGGTCCAGATCCCCGACGGAGTCGCGGTCGTGGCCGACAGCTGGTGGCGCGCCAAGACCGCGCGCGACACGATCAAGATCCAGTGGGACGAGGGCGCGAACAAGACGCTCAGCACCGAGTCGGCGTTCGCAGGGCTCGCGCAGGCGATGGCCCAGCCCGCGGCGCAGATCCGCAAGCAGGGCGATGTCGAGGCGGCGATGAAGACGGCCGCCAAGACGCTGGAGGCGACTTACGAGATGCCGTTCCTGTCGCACTCGCCGATGGAGCCGATGAACTTCACTGCGGACGTGCGCAAGGACTCGGCAACGCTGATCGGCTCGATCCAGTTCCAGCAGGCGGCGCTCGGCACGGCGGCCGCGATTACCGGCCTCAAGCCCGAGCAGATCACGGTCCGCACCACGTTCCTCGGCGGTGGCTTCGGCAGGCGCATCGATTATGACTACGTCGCCCAGGCGGTGCAGATCTCGAAGGCGATCGGCGCTCCCGTCAAGCTGGTGTGGACCCGCGAAGACGACATGACGCACGACTTCTACCGCCCGGCCAGCCTGCACAAGATGGCCGGCGCGCTGGACGCCGAGGGTAGGCCGGTCGCGCTCAGCCTCAAGATGAGCTCGCCGTCGGTGACCGCGCGGCTCATTCCGCCGCTGGTGAAGGACGGCGTCGATCCGCTGATGACCGAGGCGATCCTGGTGCCCTACGACGTCGCCAACCAGTCGGTCGGCACGGTGATCCACGACACCGGGCTGCGCGTGGGCTACCTTCGCTCGGTGTCGCACGCGCTCAACATCTTCGCCAACGAGTCGTTCATCGACGAGATGGCGCATGCCGCGGGCAAGGATCCCTACGAGTACAGGCGCGCCCTGCTCGAGAAGCAGCCGCGGCACAAGCGCGTGCTCGAAGCGGTGGCGCGCGAGGCGGGCTGGGGCAAGCCGCTGCCCGCGGGCCGCGCGCGCGGCATCGCGCTGATGGAGGGCTACGACACCTACATGGCGCAGGTGGCCGAGGTGTCGGTCGAGGACGGCAAGATCAAGCTGCACCGGGTGGTGGTGGCGGTCGATGCGGGCCCGATGGTCAACCCCAACATCGTGCGCCAGCAGATCGAGGGCAACATTGTGTTCGGGCTCACCGCCCTCAAGTACGGCAACATCACGCTGAAGGACGGCAGGGTGGAGCAGACCAACTTCGACAAGTACCTGATGGTGCGCATGCCGGAGTGCCCGGTGGTCGAGACCCACCTCGTGCCGAGCGGCGACAAGCCGGGCGGTATCGGCGAGCCGGCGACCGCGCTACTCGGGCCGACGGTGGCGAACGCCGTGTTCGCGCTCACCGGCAAGCGGCTGCGCAAGATGCCGTTGAGCCTTGCTTAGCGACCCTCCCCGGACCGGACAAGAAGCCCGCGCGAGCGGGCTTCTTGTTTTCCGGCTCCTCCTCCTCGTCGTCCTCGGTTGCACGGCGCTCGCCGCGCGAGCACAGGACTACGAGCGCGAGAAGCGCTGGGCCGACCAGATCCAGGAATCGCTGATGGTCGGCGACGCGGTGTGGCTGCAGCAGAAGAACGGCCACCGCTTCCTCGGCCTGTACACCGTCGCGCCGAAAGCCCGCGGCGCGGTCATCGTCGCGCACGGGCGCGGCTGGAGCCCGGATTACGGGCTGTACGGGATCCTGCGCGCCAAGCTGGCGGACGCGGGCTACACCACGCTCGCGATCCAGCTGCCGGTGCTGCCAAGCACCGCCATCCTCGGCCTGTACGTGCCGCTGTACCCGGACGCGCGCGAGCGCTTCCAGCTGGCGGTCGACTTCCTCAAGGGGAAGGGCTACAGCAAGATCGCCATCGTCTCGCACAGCCTCGGCGCGACGATGGCCAACCAGTACCTGATCCGCACCGACGACACCAGCGTCAAGGCCTGGGTGTTCGTCAGCATCATCCAGGGTCTCGAGGAGATGTACAGGATCAAGATCCCGGTGATGGACGTTTACGGCGAGAAGGACTGGACGGTCACGCGCTGGGGCGGCCCCGAGCGGCGCAAGGAGATCGCCAAGGTGCCGGGCTCGGAACAGGTCGAGATTCCGGGGGCCGAGCATTTCTACGAATACCGCGAGGACGACCTGCTCAAAGTCATCGTCCCGTTTCTCGACCGGAACATGCAGCAGCTCCCGTCTGCGGCCGTGAAATAGTTGACGCCCCCATGTCATAAGTCGCGGGCGCGTGACGCAGTTGACTGCAATGATCCGGTTCCAGGCGCATGATCTTCCACGGGGAAAGACGCGCAGCCACAAAAGGCCTGTGCCGGTAGCACCCCTCCAGAAAAGGCCCACGCTTCGTGGGCCTTTTTCATTCCTGCGGCGGCGCTCATAATCTGCTCCCCCCTTCCTCGGGAGCATCCATGATTGCCCTGAATGTCAACGGCAAGCGCATGAAGGTCGACGTCGCGGACGACACCCCGCTGCTGTGGGTGTTGCGCGACGACCTCGGCATGACCGGTACCAAGTTCGGCTGCGGCATGGCGCTGTGCGGCGCCTGCACGGTGCACCTGGACGGCGCGCCGGTGCGCTCCTGCTCGACGCCGGTTTCCGCCGCAGCGGGCAAGCACGTCTTGACCATCGAAGCGATCGACAAGACGCGCGCCGGGCGCGCGGTGCAGGCCGCGTGGATCAAGCACGACGTGCCGCAGTGCGGCTACTGCCAGAGCGGCCAGATCATGAGCGCGTCCGCCCTGCTGGCGGACAACAAGTCTCCGAGCGACGCCGACATCGACGCCGCCATGAGCGGCAACCTGTGCCGCTGCGGCACCTACAACCAGATTCGCGCCGCGATCCACGATGCGGCCGCGACGCTGAAAGCCTGAGGAGACGAGCATGAGCAGAGCGTTCAAGCCGTCCCGGCGCAGCTTCCTGAAAGGTAGCGCCGCCACCGGCGGCGGCCTGGTGATCGGCTTCGTGCTGCCCGCGGCGGGGCGCCTGGCCGAGGCCGCGGCACCGTTCCAGCCCAACGCCTACCTGCGCATCGCCTCCGACAACGGGGTCACCGTGGTCTGCGGCCTGTCCGAGATGGGCCAGGGCGTGCTCACCGCGATCCCGATGCTGGTCGCCGAAGAGCTCGACGCCGACTGGTCGAAGGTGCGCGTCGAGCAGGCGCCGGTCGACAAGGCGTTCAACAACCCGATGTTCGGCATGCAGGCCACCGGCGGCTCGACCTCGGTGCGCGGTCACTGGGAACCGATGAGGAAGGCGGGCGCCGCGGCGCGCGAGATGCTGGTCGCGGCGGCGGCCCGGACCTGGAAGGCGAGTCCCGCGGATTGCCGCACCGAGAAGGGCATGGTGATCCACAAGAGCGGCAAGAAGCTGTCCTACGGGCGGCTGGTCGCCAGCGCCGCGAAGCAATCCGTGCCGGCGAACCCCCGGCTGAAAGACCCCAAGGACTTCACCCTCCTCGGCCACGGGATGCACCGTCTCGATACGCCGGCCAAGGTGAACGGCAGCGCGAAGTTCGGCCTCGACGTGCGCCTGCCCGGCATGCTTATCGCGGTGATGGCGCGCCCGCCGGTGCCGGGCGGCAAGGCGCTGTCGGTCGATGACTCGAAGGCGAAGGCCATCAAGGGCGTGCGCCAGGTCGTCCAGATCCCGCAGGGCGTCGCGGTGCTCGCCGACGGCTACTGGCCCGCCAAGCAGGGGCGCGACGCGCTCGAGATCAAGTGGGACGACGGCCCGAATGCCGGCCTGTCTTCGGCAGGCGTGACGAACATGCTCGCCGAGGCGACGACCGTCGAGGGCAAGGTGGGCCGCAACGACGGCAACGTAGGCATGGTCGGCGTAGCCAAGGCGATCGAGTCGCAGTACGAGGCGCCCTACCTCGCGCACGCGTGCATGGAGCCGATGAACTGCACCGCCTGGGTCAAGCGCGACGGGGTCGAGATCTGGGCCGGCACGCAATCGCAGGGGCCGAGCCAGGGCATCCTCGGCCAGGTGGCGAGCGTCGACCCCGGCAAGGTCAAGGTCAACACGATGTTCCTCGGCGGCGGCTTCGGCCGGCGCTTCGCGCCGGATTTCACCATCGGCGCGACGCTGCTTTCCAAGATCTCGGGCAAGCCGGTGAAGCTGGTGTACACGCGCGAGGACGACATGCGCGCGTACTTCTATCGCCCGGCCTCCGTGACGCGCTTCACCGGCGGCCTCGATGCGGAAGGCAGGCCGGTCGCGTTCAGCGCGCGCGTCGCCTCGCCCTCCATCATGGAAGGATCGGGCTTCATGAAGATCCCACCCACTGGCGTCGACCAGTTCGCGGTCGAGGGGATCGCGGACCTGCCCTACGACATTCCCAACCTGCGCGTCGAGTACGCGCGCGTCGAGCCGGGCGTGCAGGTGTGGTTCTGGCGCTCGGTGGGGCACTCGCAGAACATCTTCTTCAGCGAGAGCTTCATCGACGAGCTGGCGCACGAGGCCGGCAAGGATCCATTCGAGTTCCGCCGCAGCCTGCTCGGCAAGCAGCCGCGCTACAGAGGCGTGCTCGAGGCGGCCGCCGAGAAGGCCGGCTGGGGCAAGCCGCTGCCGGCCGGCGTGCACCGCGGCATCGCGGTGGCGCAGTCCTTCGGCAGTTACGTCGCCGAGGTCGCCGAGGTGTCGGTGGGCGACGACGGCACGCCGAAGGTGCACCGCGTGGTCGCCGCCGTGGACTGCGGCATGACCGTCAACCCGGAGATCATCAGGCGCCAGATCGAGAGCGCGATGGTGTTCGGCCTGTCCGCCGCGCTGTACGGCAGGATCACGTTCAAGGACGGCCGCGTCGAGCAGGGCAACTTCGACAGCTATCCGGTGCTGCGCATGAACGAGATGCCGAAGGTCGAAGTGCACATCGTCCCGAGCGGCGAGAAGCCGGGCGGCATCGGCGAGCCCGGGCTGCCGGCGCTGACGCCCGCGGTCACCAACGCCATCTTCGCCGCCACCGGCAAGCGCATCCGCAGGCTGCCGATCGATCCGCAGGCGCTGAAGAAGGCCTGAGAGGGGTTTCGCGGCGGGCCCGTGCACGGCCCGCCGCATTCGCATATAATGCGCGGCAAGGTTGCTGTTGCGCGCATTCCGGTTAGCGTGTCAGTCGTTTCCCGGTCCGTCCTGGACCGCGAATCACAAAGCCTCAACCGCATCTGCCTGAACCGGTAAGGAAGGGACTCCCTTCGCAGGCCGATCTTCAGGAGATTGTCATCGAAACGTCGTTCTCGACGCTCGGCTTGACTGACGCGCTTCAGCGCGCGGTCGCCGACCAGGGCTATACCCAACCCACCCCTATCCAGGCACAGGCCATTCCGGTCGTGCTCTCAGGCCGCGACCTGCTCGGCGCGGCGCAGACCGGTACCGGCAAGACCGCGGGATTCACGCTGCCGCTGCTGCAGCGGCTCGCCGCCAGCGCCACCGCCAGCCACTCCCCGGCGCGCCACCCGATCCGCGCGCTGATCCTCACGCCGACGCGCGAGCTCGCGGCGCAGGTGCGCGAGAGCATCCGCGTCTACGGCAAGCACATGCACCTGCGCTCCACCGTGGTGTTTGGCGGCGTCGGCATCAACCCCCAGATCGACGAGCTGCGCCGCGGCGTCGACATCCTGGTCGCCACCCCGGGCCGGCTGCTCGATCACATGCAGCAGAAGACCGTCGACCTGCGCCAGGTCGAGATCCTGGTGCTGGATGAGGCCGACCGCATGCTCGACATGGGCTTCATCCCGGACGTGCGCCGCATCCTCGCCGCGCTGCCGAAGGGGCGGCAAAATCTGCTGTTCTCCGCCACCTTCCCCGAGGAGATCCGCAAGCTCGCGTCGTCGTTCATGCGCGATCCCGCGACCGTCGAGGTCGCGCGGCGCAACACCCCCGCCGAGCTGGTGGCGCAGGTCGTGCACCCGGTGGACGCCGGCAGGAAGCGCGAGCTGCTCGCGCATCTGGTGAAGTCGAACGACTGGCGCCAGGTGCTGGTGTTCACGCGCACCAAGCACGGCGCGAACCGGCTGGCCGAGCAACTCGAGCGCGACGGCGTCGAGGCCGACGCGATCCACGGCAACAAGAGCCAGAATGCGCGCACGCGCACGCTCAAGCGCTTCAAGGACAACGAGCTGCGCGTGCTGGTGGCGACCGACATCGCCGCGCGCGGGCTGGACATCGAGGCACTGCCGCACGTGGTCAACTTCGACCTGCCGCATGTCGCCGAGGACTACGTGCACCGCATCGGCCGCACCGGGCGCGCCGGCGTCTCCGGCGAAGCGGTGTCGCTGGTGAGCCACGAGGAGCGGCCGCTGCTGGCCGCCATCGAGCGGCTGATCAACCGCCAGATCGACAAGCGCATCATCGCGGGCTTCGAGCCGGGCCAGGCGCCGAGCCGCCCGAGGGAGCCCGAGCGGCGCCCGCGCCAGGGCCAGCCGCGCCGCGGCGAGCCCCGCCGCCAGTCGCGGCCCCAAGCGCGCCCCGAATCGCGCCCCGAAGCGCGCCCCGAAGCGCGCCCCCAACCGCGCTCCAGACCCCGGCGCGAAGAGCGGCATCGGCCAGGGCGCGGCGAGCTGCGCCCCTACCGCAATGAGGAGTACGAGGCCCAGTTGCGCGAGGCGCGCATGCGCGCGCGGGAAGAGGCGCAAAACGAGCCGTACGAGGCGCCGCGTGCGCCCGAGCCTCAGGCGCCGCGCGAGCCGCGCCAGCCGGTCGTGACGCGCAAGAAGCAGCGGGCCGTCCTGCTCAGCGGCACGCCGCCGCGCGAATCGTAAATCCGCCAACCGCCGCCCCATGCGAGAACCCCAGCCGCAGACGATCCATCTCAAGGATTACGCGCCGCCGGCGTTCCTGGTCGAGCACGTGGCGCTCGACGTCGACATCCGCGCCGACCACGCGCTGGTGACCGCGGAGCTGCGCGTGCGCCGCAATCCGCGGGCTGCGGACCCGAAAGCGCCGCTCGCACTCGACGGCGACGAGCTCGAGCTCGTCGCGGTGTCGCTCGACGGGATACGCCTGCGCGACAACGCGTTTTCGCTCAGCCCCGAGCGGCTGGTGCTTCCGGGCGTTCCCGACACGTTCCGGCTGCAAACCGTGACGCGCATCGTGCCGCACAAGAACACCAAGCTCGAGGGCCTGTACGCCACGAAGAACGGGTTCGTCACGCAGTGCGAAGCCGAGGGTTTTCGCCGCATCACCTGGTTCGTCGACCGTCCCGACGTCATGGCGCGCTATACGTGCACCATCCGCGCCGACAAGGCCGCCTACCCGGTGCTGCTGTCCAACGGCAATCTGGTCGAGTCCGCAGACGAGCCCGGAGGCAGGCACTGGGCGACCTTCGAAGACCCGTTCCCCAAGCCCTCCTACCTGTTCGCGCTGGTGGCCGCGAAGCTCGAGGTACTCGAGGACCGCTACACACCGGGACAAGCGAGCTTTTCGTCTACGTCGAGCCCGGCAAGCTCGACCAGGCCGGCTGGGCCATGGACTGCCTGAAGCGCGCCATGGCCTGGGACGAGCAGCGTTTCGGCCTGGAGCTGGATCTCGACCAGTACATGATCGTCGCCGTGGGCGACTTCAACTCCGGGGCGATGGAGAACAAGGGCCTCAACATCTTCAACACCAAGTACGTGCTGGCGCGGCCGGACACCGCCACCGACACCGATTACATGAACATCGACCGCGTGGTGGCGCACGAGTACTTCCACAACTGGACCGGCGACCGCGTCACCTGCCGCGACTGGTTCCAGCTGTCGCTCAAGGAAGGCCTCACCGTGTTCCGCGACCAGGAATACGGCGCCGACACCTACTCGCGCGCAGTGACGCGCATCGCGGAGGTGCGCATGCTGCGCGCCGCGCAGTTCCCCGAGGACGCCGGGCCGATGGCGCACCCGGTGCGGCCGCAGTCGTACATGGAGATCCGCAATTTCTACACCATGACGGTGTACGAGAAGGGCGCCGAGGTGGTGCGCATGCAGCACACGCTGCTCGGCGAGGAGTGCTTCCAGAAGGGCATGGAACTGTATTTCCAGCGCCACGACGGCCAGGCGGTGACCTGCGACGACTTCGTCCAGGCCATGCAGGATGCGAGCGGCGTCGACCTGACGCAGTTCAGGCGCTGGTACGACGTCGCCGGAACGCCGGTGCTCGACTGCCACGGCAGCTACCGCCACGGCACGTTCACGCTCGGCGTGAAGCAGTCGATGAACCCGCCGTTCCACATTCCGCTGGCGGTCAAGATCGGGCCGCATGAGCGGGTGTTGTCAGTGACGAAGCAGGAAGAGCAATTCACGTTCGAAAACCTTCCTGCCAAACCCGTCCCCTCCCTGCTGCGCCGCTTCTCGGCGCCGGTGCTCCTGAACTACCCGTACACCGAGGACGAGCTCGTGCACCTGATGGCGCACGACGACGACGCGTTCAACCGCTGGGAGGCCGGCCAGCGGCTCGCGGCGCGGGTCATCCTGGAGAAATCCGGCGAGCCGTCGCAGGCCTTTCTCGACGCCTGCGCGCGGGTGCTGGAGGGCAGCGCCGACGATCCGGCGTTCGCCGCCGAGGCGCTCGCGCTGCCTTCGGAGGGGTTCCTCGCCGAGCAGATGGCGGTGGTCGAGCCCGACGCGCTGCACGCGGCGCGCAACCGGCTGCGGCGGCGCATCGCCGAGACGCTCAAGCAGCCGCTGCTCGCGGCGTACCGCGCCAACGCGGTCGAGGGCCCCTACTCGCCCGACGCCGCCGCGGCCGGCAAGCGCGCGCTCAGGAACCTGTGCCTCGGCACGCTGATGGAGCTCGACACGGTCGACATCCGCGCGCTGTGCTACGAGCAGTACGCGCAGTCGGATAACATGACCGAATCGTTCGCCGCGCTCGGGTTTCTCGCCAACTGCGACTGCCTCGAGCGCGAAAAAGCGCTCGCGAGCTTCTACGACAAGTGGCGCGACGAGCCGCTGGTGGTCGACAAGTGGCTCGCGGTGCAGGCCACCTCGCGCCTGCCCGGCACGCTCGCGCAAGTGCGCGCGCTGCTCGCGCACCCGGCGTTCGACATCAAGGTGCCGAACAAGGTCTACGCGCTGATCCGCGCTTTCGCCGCCAACCACGTGCGCTTCCACGCCGCCGACGGCGGCGGCTACGCCTTCCTCGCCGACCAGGTGCTGGCGCTAAACGCGCTCAACCCGCAAGTCGCGGCGCGCATGGCGCGCAGCTTCGACCGCTGGCGCCGGTTCGACCCGCTGCGCCAGGCCTATGCCGTGGCGCAGCTCGAGCGCATTCGCGACGCCGAGGGCCTGTCGCGCGACGTCGCCGAGATCGTCAGCAAAGCGCTGGCGTGAGCTCGCTCACGGTCGCGATCTTCGCGACCGTCTACCTCGGGATGATGGTCGGCGGGCTGCCCTTCCTGCAGCTCGACCGCACCGGCGTGGCGCTGCTCGGCGCAATCGCCGTCGTCGGACTGGAAATCCTCACTCCCGAGCAGGCAGCGCGCACGGTGCACCTGCCGACGCTGCTGCTGCTGTTCTCGTTCATGGTGATCTCCGCGCAGATGCGCCTGGGCGGCTTCTATACCTGGGTGACGCAGCGCATCGCCGCGCTGCCGCTGTCGCCGCCGGCGCTGCTCGGCACCGCAATCGTCGTGACGGCCGCGCTGTCGGCCGTGTTCAGCAACGACGTGGTGTGCCTGGCGGTCGCGCCGGTGCTGGCGCACGCCTGCCTGCGGCGGCGGCTCGACCCGGTGCCCTTCCTGCTCGCGCTCGCCTGCGCGGCGAACGTCGGCTCGGCGGCGACGTTGATCGGCAATCCGCAGAACATGCTGATCGCCCAGAAGCTCGAGCTGGATTTCCGCGGCTACCTCGTGCAGGCGATCGTTCCGGTGTCGCTCGGCCTGGCCGCCACCTGGGCGCTGATCGCCTGGCAGGCGCGCGCGCGCTGGCACGCCGAGCCCCCACCCGCGGCGCTCGAGCGCATGCCTGCCGCGGCGCGCTTCGATCCGTGGCAGACCGCCAAGGGGCTGACCGTCGCGCTCGTGCTGCTGGTCGTTTTCCTGTTCACTTCCTGGCCGCGCGACGTCGCCGCGCTCACCGGCGCCGGGCTGCTGATGATGAGCCGCAAGCTGCACTCCAAGAGGATGCTCGGCCTGGTCGACTGGGAGCTGCTGATCCTGTTCATCGGCTTGTTCGTGGTGAACGGCGCGCTCGAGCAGACCGGGCTGACGCAGCAGGCGATCGCCCAGCTCGCGCGCGCCGGGGTGCCGCTGTCGGAGCCCGCGCCGCTGTTCGCCGCGAGCCTGGTGCTGTCGAACCTGGTGTCGAACGTGCCGGCGACCATGCTGCTGCTGCCCGCCGCGACGCAGCCCTACTCCGGGCCGCTGCTGGCGCTGGTGACGACTTTCGCCGGCAACCTGCTGATCGTCGGCTCGATCGCCAACATCATCGTGGTCGACGCGGCGCGGCGCGGCGGCATCGAGATTGACTGGCTGCGCCACCTGCGCATCGGCCTGCCGGTCACCGCGGCGACCCTTGCGATCACCGCCGCCTGGTTCGCGCTGACCCTGTAGCGCGCTCAGCGCTCGGCGCGCGCGATCGAGCGGCGCACGTAGCGCGCGCCGAGGGCGGCGAGCAGCGCAACCACCGGAATCGCGATCCCCATCGCGAGCGCCGGCTCGACCCGCACGCCGAGCGTCTCGAGCGCCTTCGCCGCGTAGCCCACCAGGCCGACCGCGTAGTAGGTGATCGCCACGACCGACAGACCCTCGACCGTTTCCTGCAGCCGAAGCTGCAGGCGCGCGCGCCGGTTCATCGACGCGAGCAGCTCCTGGTTCTGGCGCTCGCGCGCGACGCCGACGCGCGTCGACAGCAGGCTGCTCGCCCGCGCCACGCGCTCGGAGAGCTCGAGCAGCCGCCGCGCGGTCGAATCGCAGGTCGCCATCGCCGGATCGAGGCGGCGCTGCATAAACTCGCGCACCGTCTGCGTGCCCGGCAGCCTGCGCTCGCGCAGGTCGGCGATGCGGCCGTTGACCAGGTCATGGTAGGCGCGCGTGGCGCCGAAACGGTAGCGCGACTCCCCTACCGCGCTTTCCACCTCGGCAGCGAGGCGAGTGAGCTGGTCGAGCAGCGCGTCGTCGCCCGCTCCGCCCTGCGCCAGCGCGGCGGCGACCCGCGCCAGCTCGCGCTCCATCGCCGCCAGCCGCGGCGCAAGCGCGCGCGCCACCGGCAGCGCGAGCAGCGCCATCATGCGGTAGGTCTCGATCTCGAACAGCCGCTGCAGCGTGCGCCCGGCCTGGAAGCGCGACAGCTCGCGGTCGAACACCAGGATCCGCCCGCAGCCGTCGGCGTGGATGCGAAAGTCGGTGAACGCGGCCGCCGCGCCGTCGCCGACGCCCGCGCCGACCACATAATTGCCGCCGAAAGCCGCGGCGATCTCCGAGCCGCCCGGCACCGGCCGCGCGCGCTCGTGCATCTCGGCGTGCAGCGCGACGATGCTGCGCCCCGGTATCGCCGCCAGCCATTCGCGCGGCACCTCCTCGGCGGCCGAAGCGGCGAAATACGCCTGCCCGGTGCCGCGGCGAAAGAACGTGTAGGCGGAGAACTCGGTGTGCCGTTCCCAGCGCAGGCGGAACGGGCCGAGGTCGGCGGCGAAATGGATCGTCTCGGCGGGCGGCGGATGCGCGCCGTAGCGCTCGCACAGCGCCGCCACGTGCGCGTGCTCGCGCCCGCGCTCGGCCGGATCGACCAGCACTGCGAGGTAGAACGCGCGCTCGGGCGCCCTGAGCGGCTCGTGCGGGCGCGCGTGCACCTCGTTGGCGAGCTGGAAGCGCTGCGGGTGGTTGTCGGGCAGCCGCATCGGGAACGATCGCTTGTCGGGAGGCGAAAGCATCGCATATCCTGAGCGCTCTTTGGGAGACGCCATGCTGCAGCTGTCTACGCTGATCGCGCATCACGCCCGCTATTTCCCCGCGCGGCCCGCGGTCGTCTTCGAGGACACGAGGCTCGACTGGAGCGCGTTCGGGGCGCGCGTGAACCGGGTCGCGAACGCCCTGCGCGCGCTCGGCGTCGCGCCTGGCGACCGCGTCGCCACGGTGTGCACGAACTGCCTCGAGCTGCTCGAGACCTACTGGGCCGTGCCGAGCGCGGGCGCGGTGCTGGTGCCGCTGTCGCCGCTGCTCATGCCCGCAGGGCTGGCGAGCCTGCTCGGCGACGCCGGCGCACGCGCGCTCGTCACGCAGCGCGCGCTGCTGCCCCTGGTGCTCGAAGCATCGGGCGAGCTGCCGCAAGCGCTGCGCGAGCGCATCCTGGTGGTCGACGGCGCCGCGCCCGGCTGCCTCGACTACCACGCGCTCGCGGCGTCGGCGCCGGACACTCCGCCGCACACGCACACCTCGCAGGACGACCTGTTCAACATCATGTACACCAGCGGCACCACCGGCCTGCCCAAGGGCATCATGCACACGCATTTCACGCGCAGCATGTACTGCCTGTGGCTCGGCGCGGCCTGGCGCATGACGCCCGAGTCGGTGGCACTGCACGCCGGCGCGATCGTATTCAATGGCGCGTTCATCACGCTGATGGCGGCGTTCTACCACGGCGCGCGCTACGTCCTGCTGCGCCAGTTCGACGCCGAGCAGACGATCGAGTCGATCGCGCGCGAGCAGGCGACCCATGTCATGCTGGTTCCCTCCCAGATCATCGCCATGCTCAACGCGCCGAACTTCGCGCCCGAGAAGCTCGCCTCGCTGGAGATGATCCTGTCGCTCGGCGCGCCGCTGCTGCAGGAGCACAAAGACCGGCTCAACGCGCAGCTGCCGAACCGCTTCTACGAGCTGTACGGGCTGACCGAGGGCTTCATCACGATCCTGGACCGCAGCGAGGCGGTGAGAAAGAGCGGCTCGGTCGGGCGCCCGACGCAGTTCTCCGAGATGCGCATCGTGCGGGAGGACGACAGCGACGCAGGGTCCGGCGAAGTCGGCGAGATCGTCGGCCGCAGCCCGATCCTCATGAAGGGCTACTACAACCGTCTCGACCTCACCGCGCAGGCGCTGCGCGAGGGCTGGCTGTACTCCGGCGACATGGGCTACGTCGACGAGGACGGCTTCCTGTATCTCGTCGACCGCAAGAAGGACATGATCGACTCCGGCGGCGTCAAGGTGTACCCGCGCGACGTCGAGGAGGTGGCCGCGCGCCACCCCGCCGTGCGCGAGGTCGCGGTGTTCGGCATCCCGCACGACAAGTGGGGCGAGACGCCGGTGGCCGCGGTAATCCTCAACGCCCCCGGGGCGGTCGAGGCCGAAGCGCTGCGCGAGTGGATCAACGCCCGCGTATCGGCCAAATACCAGCGCGTTGCGCAGGTGATCGTGCTGGACGATTTCCCGCGCAGTGCCGCGGGCAAGACCCTCAAGCGCGAGTTGCGCGCGCCCTACTGGGCGGGGCGCGAGCGCAACATCTGACGAAGGAGATCGACGATGGACCCCATGCCGAACCTGGTTCTCGCCTGCGTCGTGTTCCTGCTGCTGCACGTGCTGCCGAGCACGCCGCTGCGCCCGGCCCTGGTGCGCGCGCTGGGCGAAGGGCCCTACCTGGGCGCGTTCTCGCTCGCGAGCGTCGCGGCGATCGTGTGGATGGCGCTCGCCTACAAGGGCGCGGCCGCGACGCCGCTGTGGCCGGGGCTGCGCTTCCTGCCCGCGGCGTTGATGCCGTTCGCCTTCATCCTGGTCGCCTGCGGCGTGCTGACCCCGAATCCCACCGCGGTGGCCGCCGGCAAGCTGCTCGCCAAGCCCGAGCCCGCGCGCGGCATCATCCGCATCACGCGCCACCCGGTGATGTGGGGCATCATGCTGTGGGCCGGCGCGCACATCCTGGCGCGCGGCGAGCTGAAGTCGACGCTGTTCTTCGGTACATTCCTCTTGCTCGCCGTTGCCGGCACGCGGCTGCAGGACGCGCGCAAGGCGAAGGCGCACGGCGAGGACTGGAGGCGGTTCGCGGCGCTCACCTCCAACCTGCCGTTCGCCGCCATCGCGCAGGGGCGCAATCGTCTTTCGCTCGGCGAGATCGGCGCCGTGCAGCTCGTGTTCGGGCTGCTCCTGTACGGCGGGTTCCTGCTCAGCCACTCCTGGCTGTTCGGCGCCCGCCCCTTCTAGCCGGCCTGCCTGACCTCCAGCCCGAGCGCCAGGCGCGCCGCCAGGTCCTTCTGCGGCACCTGCGCGAGCGGGTGGTAGCGCGCGCCCTGCGCGTCGCGGAACAGCCGCTCCAGGCGTTGCGCGCGGTAGAAGCCGGCGCCGCCGGCGGTCTCGAGCGCGGCCGAGACCGTCTGCAGGACGCCTTCGGCGACGAGCGAGCGCGCCGCCAGCACGCGATTGCTGGTTTCCATGCCCGGCGCGGCGCTCTGCGCACTGCGTCGCATGTCGGCGTGTGCGATGCGGGCCTTGGCGTACGCGTTCTCCAGCTCGCCCACCTGCTGCAGCAGCGCGTCCACCTGCGGGCGCTTGCGCGCCAGCGCGAGCGCGAGCTCGCGCGCGCTCGCGGCGACGCCGAGGTACACCGCGTAGATGAGCGGCAACGCAAGCAGCGTGATGAGGTGAAACAGCGGGTGCCAGGCGCCCTGCGGCCGGCGCAGGCTCACGGCTTGCTCGGACAGGAACACGTCCTCCAGGATCACGTCGTGCGACCCGGTGGCGCGCATGCCGAGCGTGCGCCAGGTCTGCTCGATGCGGATCCCTTCGCTCTTCACCGGCAGCCCGAAGTGCAGCACCGTGTCGCCCTCGACCGCGGAGGTCATCAGCAGGTCGCCGCTCAGCACGCCGCTGACGAAGCTCTTCCTGCCGCGCAGCCGGTAGCCGCCCTCGACCTTGCGCGCCTCGCCGTTGCCGTGCAGCCAGTCGCCGGCGCCCGTGCTGAGCAGGTGCAGCCGCTCGCGCGCCACGCGCTCGAGCAGCGGCCCGACCGGCGCCTTGGCGTGCCGCCAGCGCCAGGCGTTCACCGCCACCTGGTGGGTGTGCATGGAATACGCGAGCGCCGTGCTCGGGCAGGCGCGCGCAAGCTCGCCGAGCAGCTCGCACAGCGCGTCCACCTCGAGCCCGAGGCCGCCCAGTTCGGCCGGCACGCCGGCGGCGAGCAGCCCGCTGGCTTTCAGCTCGGCCATGTTCTCGGCGACGTAGGCGTCGTTCTCGTCGGCCGCGTCGGCGCGCGCGGCAAAGCCCGCGGCGAGCGACGCGACGATTTCCCGCCAGCCGACATCCTGTTTCATGTCCATCCTCCGTTTTCTTGACAGGTGCTAGTATCCGCATCCGGTTGTCGCCCGAATTGACCGAGCCGCCGGACTTTTTGCGCGAAACGCCATGGATCCCCTGTCCGACGTGCTCAACACGGTGCGCCTGGACGGCGCGGTGTACCTGAACGCCGAGTTCACCGCGCCGTGGTGCGCGCGCACGCGCTTCGGGATCATGGCGGCCGCCGGCCTGCCGGGCGCGGAAGGCCCGGCGGTGTTCTTCCACTTCCTGCTCGAGGGCCGCTGCAAGGTGCGCCTGGAGGGCGGCGGCAAGGCGGTCGAAGCCGGGCCTGGCGACATGATCCTGCTGCCGCACGACGACACGCACGTCCTCGGCAGCGACCTGCAGCTCGCGCCGCTCGACGCCACCGGGATGGTCGCGCTGCCGGCCGCGGGCGAAATGTTCGAGCTGCGCCACGGCGGCGGTGGCGAGACGACGCGCTTCGTGTGCGGCTACCTGCTGTGCGACCGGCGCATGTCCAGGCCGCTGTTCGATTCGCTGCCGCGCATGCTGCGCATACCCGTGGGCGACGCCCCGGGCGCGGAGTGGATCGCCGACCTGCTGCGCGTCGGCGTGCGCGAGACCGCGGCCTCGAACCCGGGCAGCGCGTCCATGCTCGCCAAGCTCTCGGAGCTGCTGTTCGTCGAGGCGATGCGGCGCTACGCGGCGTCGCTGCCCGCCGGACAGAAGGGATGGCTCGCCGCGATGCGCGACCCGCACCTCGGACGCGCGCTGGCGCTGATGCACGCCGAGCCGGGGCGCGCCTGGACGGTCGAGGATCTCGCGCGCGAGGTGGCGCTGTCGCGCTCCGCGCTCGGCGAGCGCTTCGCCGAGCTGGTCGGCGAGCCGCCGATGCAGTACCTCACGCGCTGGCGCCTGGCGCTCGCCGCGCAGTCGCTGCGCGCCGGCAACGAGGCGATCGCGCGCATCGCCGAGCGCAGCGGCTACGACTCGGAAGCCGCGTTCAACCGCGCCTTCAAGCGCGAGTTCGGCGCCCCGCCCGCCAAGTGGCGCCGCGCCGCCGCCTGAGCGTCAGCGATCCGGCGCCGAGAGCTTGCGCTGCACGCGCTGGTCGAACTTCTCGACGTTGACCACCACCCGCTCGTGGCTGCCGTCGCCGATGAGCTCGCGCTCGTCGCGCGCCTCGAGACGGAAGCCGATGGTGCGGCCCTCCACTTTCGTCACCTCGGCGCTGGCGCGCACCTTCATGCCGACCGGCGTCGCGGCGACGTGGCGCACCTCGAGCAGCGTGCCGAGGCTCTGGTAGCCCGCGGGCAGGAAACGCTCGCAGGCGGCGAGCGCCGCCGCCTCGAACAGGTTGATCATCACCGGCGTGGCGAGCACGTGCACCTTGCCGCTGCCGACGCGCGGCGCGGTATGCTCCTCGCCGACGGTGAGCTCGGCAACGCCGGTCAGCCCCGGCTTCACGCTGGGTGGAAGGTCCATCGCGTCGGCATTCTGACGCAAAATACGCCGATGCAGGACGAAAATCCCCGCGTGGTGATCGTGGGCTGCGGCTTCGGCGGCCTGTTCGCCGCGCGCGCGCTGGCGCACGCGCCCGTAAACGTGACGGTCGTCGACCGCACCAATCATCACCTGTTCCAGCCGCTGCTCTACCAGGTCGCCACCGCCGGGCTCGCCGCGCCCGCGATCGCCGCGCCGATCCGCACGATCCTCGCGTCCCAGCGCAACACGACCGTGCTGTACGGCGAGGTCGAGCGCGTCGACGTCGCGCGCCGCGTGGTGGAGCTGGAGGACGGCAGCGAGATCGGCTACGACCACCTGATCGTCGCCACCGGCTCGACGCACAGCTTCTTCGGCCACGACGAATGGGCAGCCCATGCGCCCGGTCTGAAGACGCTCGAGGACGCGTTCGACATCCGGCGCCGCATCCTGCTCGCCTTCGAGCACGCCGAGCGCGAGCGGGATGCCGCGCGGCGCGCCGCCTGGCTCACCTTCGTGGTGGTCGGCGCCGGCGCGACCGGCGTCGAGATGGCCGGAACGCTCGCCGAAATCGCGCGTCACACGCTGCGCGGCGAGTTCCGCCGATACGATCCGCACAACGCGCGCGTCGTGCTGCTCGAAGCCGGCGACCGGGTGCTGCCGTCGTTTCCCGCCGACCTGTCGGCGAAAGCGAAGCTCCAGCTCGAGCGCCTTGGCGTCACCGTGTGGCTCGGGCGGAAGGTAAGCGGCATCGACGCCGACGGCGTGCAAATGGGCGAAGAGCGGCTCGCCGCGAAGAGCGTCGTCTGGGCCGCAGGCGTCGCCGCTTCGCCACTCGGCGCCTCGCTCGGCGTGCCGCTCGATCACGCGGGGCGCGTGATCGTCGAGCCGGATCTCTCGATTCCGGGGCACCCGGAGGTGTCGGTAATCGGCGACCTCGCGGCGCTGCCCTGGCACCAACCGCCGGTGCCCGGCACCGGCCCGGCCGCCAAGCAGATGGGCCGGCGCGCGGCGGCGAACCTGCTCGCGCGCCTGGCCGGGACACCCGTCAAGAGATTTCGCTACCGCGACTACGGCTCGCTCGCGACCATCGGTCGCAGCAAGGCCGTCGCGCTGCTCGGCCGCATGAAGCTCTCGGGCTATCCCGCCTGGCTGATGTGGCTCGTCGCGCACATCTTCTTCCTGATCGGCTTTCGCAACCGGCTCGTGGTGCTGATCGACTGGGCCTGGGCCTATTGGACCTTCGAGCGCAGCGCGCGCATCATCACCGAGCCGCCCCGCAAGAAGCCGCCTACCTAAGCGCGCGCAAATTCTGAGTCAAGCTTCACGCGACGACCCGCTGCACACGAGCACGATCTTGCCCGTCACGCCTCCCCGCCCGAGCAACTCGTGCGCGCGCCTCGCCTCGGCAAGCGGCAGCCGCTGCGCGATGAGCGGCTTTATCTCCTTCTGTACAAGGAGATCGAGCAGGGTGGCCAGATCCTCGCGAAACATGGCCGGCCTGAGCCGCTTGAGGGTCTGGATGCTGTAGGGGATCACGCGTTTGCGTCCCGGCAGAAGCCAACCCCCGGCGATATACAGCGCGTAAACCGGGATTCCATGCAGGCGATTTCGACGACCTGGGCGATCCGAAGCCAGTCCCTTCCCGCGCAGCGAAGTCGTGTTGCCATAGCCGACGACCTTTCCGCCGGGGCGGAGAGCCTCGCGCGAATGCCACAGATGCTCGCCGCCGATGGGGTCGAAGACGACGTCCACGCCGTCGCCCGTGAGGCGGTGAATTTCCTTCACGAAATCCTGATTCCGGTAATCGATCGGGATGGCGCCCAGTTCGGAAACCGTCGCCGCGCCTCGCGACGAACACGTACCGTACATACGCAGCCCGGCGAGACGTCCGAGCTGCAAGAGCGCCGTGCCGACTCCCCCTGCCGCGCCGTGAATCAGCGCGCGCTGTCCCGATTCGACCTTGGCCGACCGATACATCATCTGGTACGCCGTGATGTAGTTCAGTATGAGGCTGACCGCCTCGGCGGCATTTAGCCCGGACGGCACCGGGATCAGCTCGCGTTGCGGCAGGCAGATGAACTCCGCGTACGCGCCGCTGATCGGCATCGCGGCGACCGTCCGGCCGGGCTCGATCCCGGCGACGCCGTCGCCGAGCCGGTCCACCACGCCAACCAGATCCAAGCCCGGCGTGTAGGGTACCGGCGGCGTCTCGGGATGTATGCCCTCGCGCGCCATGACGTCGGGCAAGGCGACACCCGCGGCCAGCACCCTCACCCTCACTTCGCCGCGCTTCGGCTCGGGACGTTCTTCTTCGAGCACCTGAAGTGCATCAGGTCCGCCGTAGTGGGTAACGACGATGCGCGTGTGCTTCATGCGCCGCCTCTTTGCGTGCCCCGTCCCGCTCGAGACGTTACGCCCCGGCCGGTGTACGGGCAATCCGGTTCGCGACCGCGCGATTGACGGCGGATAAGCCGCAAAACGACTGCGAAAGTGGCTTCCTCGCCGCTTCCCCGAATTGGCGAGCCGACCGGCGGGAAGCCGGCTACCTAAGCGCCCGCGCGAACGCCTCCGGATCGAACCCCACCAGCAACTTCCCGCCCGCCTCCACGATCGGCCGCTTGATCGCGCTCGTATTCGCCTCCAGCAGCGCGAACATCTTCGCCTCGTTCAGATTCGCCCGCTTCGCCTCAGGAATCTTCCTCCACGTCGGCCCGCGCGTATTCGCCAGCGCCTCCCACCCGACCTCCTTCGCCCAAGCCTTCAACTTCCCCGGCGGCACGCCCGCCTTCTTGTAGTCGTGGAACTCGTATTCGACGTGATGCGCGTCGAGCCACGCGAAGGCCTTCTTCATCGTGTCGCAGTTCTTGATCCCGTAAATCCTTGCTCGCATCTCTTGTCTTAAACGTGGTTGGATGCCTTATCCGTAGACATCTTAACGTGGAAGTGTGCGACGCGGCGGGCGCGGTACACCATGAAGCAGGGCGCTCGCCGCCGCGTCCGACACCACTGCCAGGTTATGTGGCATTAAAGCTGATCGCGCCGCGGCCTGTGGGTTGTCCGCGACGATGTACTCAAAGATGTCCTCAAGCCAGCGCTGGGCCTCGAGCGTCCAGGCTATCTCTGCCATGAGCGGATGCGGCGACCCATGTCTTCGTTCGACATCGTGCGCCTGGCATCCGAATCGGCGAGGCCGCGCTCAACCATAACGTGGAACGCGAGCTCACGGACGATCTCTTCCCGCGAGCTATCGTCGGGTTGTCCCGCGATGAGGCGGGTGAGTTCTTCCTTGGCGGTAGACATGGCTGATGCCTCCAATCTCCCTCAGTTCTGCCTGAGTCGCTGGGCGATCGCTATTGCCACATAAGGTACTGTAATGAATCGCCCCGGGTTCCCCGGAGAGTTCCGTGTGTGAGTCACGCCACCATGGCGTGATACTCGTTGCGACGATAATTCGCGTGCTCGAATTCGACTGGCGGAATCTCTCCGATCGGCTCGAGCAGGCGGCGGTTGTTGAACCAGTCGACCCATTCGAGCGTGGCGAACTCGACGGCATCGAGATGGCGCCAGGGACCGCGGCGACGGATCACCTCGGTCTTGTACAGCCCGATGATCGTCTCGGCCAAAGCGTTGTCGTAGGAGTCGCCGGTACTGCCGACGGAGGCGCGAATACCGGATTCGGCCAGGCGCTCGCTGTAGCGGATCGACAGGTACTGCGTGCCCCGGTCGCTGTGATGCACCAACCCGTCGGCATCCCCTCGGGCATGCAGTCGCCTGCTCCAGCGCATCGAGCACCAGATCGGCCTTCAGCGAGGTGCTCACGCGCCAGCCCACGATCATGCGTGCGAAGACGTCGATCACGAACGCGACGTATACAAACCCTCGCCAGGTGGCCACATAGGTGAAGTCCGCCACCCAGAGCTGGTTGGGCCGGGTCGCGCTAAAGCGCCGCTGAACCAGATCGGCGGGCCGCGGCGCGCCCAGGTCCGGGACCGTCGTCGTCTTGAATGCGCGGTCGCGCACTGCTCCGCGCAGACCGAGCCTGCGCATCAGCCGCTCGACCGAGCAGCGCGCCGCGCGCACGCGCCCCCGGTTGAGCTGACGCCAGGTCTTGCGCGCCCCGTAGACGCAGAAGTTCTCCTGCCACACGCGCTGGATCTGCCCGCACAGCTCGGCATCGCGCCGTGCGCGTGCCGGCAACCGCGCTGGATCGGCCTGCCGCGCCTTGTGCTCGTAGTACGTCGACGGGGCGATCGGCAGCAGCGCGCAGATCGGTTCGACCCCGTAGGCGCCGCGATGCGCGTCGATGAACGCCACCATCACTTCGCTCGGCGGTCGAGCTCCGCCTACGCGAAAAAAGCGGACGCCTTGCGCAGGATCTCGTTGGCACGTCTGAGCTCTCGGTTCTCGCGCTCCAGTTGCCCTCAGCCGCTCGCGTTCCGAGTCGTCATCCCGGCGCGTTGCCCGTGGTCACGCTCCGCCTGCCGGACCCAGCGACGCAGCGTCTCGGCCGTGCAGCCGATCTTGCCGGCGATCGATTGGATCGCCGCCCACTGCGAACCGTGCTCGGCCTGCTGCTCTGCCACCATGCGCACCGCCCGCTCCCGGACTTCCTCCGGATACCTCTTCGTTGTTCCCATGACTCCATCCTCTCAAAAGTCGGAGTCTCCGGGAATCCCGGGGTGATTCAGCCTCCCGAACCTTCATTCGTTGAGCATATCAGGATCCCCTGCCCAGCAACGAGCAGGCCGATATTGCTGCGGCATAACGACCGTGTTGAGCAGCGTCCAACAGCAAGCGAAGCGCCGCTGTTGGACGGGGTGCTCCAACACACGGTTGGGCGTCGCTTCACTGGCCAAGATACTCGTCTTTCACCGATTCTAGGAATGACCGGATCTCCCTAGGTGACGTGAGATGGTGAGTCCGCTTTGAACGCGCTTCGGCCGCAACAAGCTGCCGATACTGAGGAGTCAAGTCACGATGGCAGAGCCCGATGACGCGGTAGCTGTCGATAGTGCTGCTCCACATCGGACTGTTTTCCGGCCAGCCTTCGGGTTTTACGAAGAGCCCCTTGATGAATCGCTTAGTCACCCATCTATAGTGAACGTGAAGTGGGAGATCAACGTGGATCAGCGTATCAGCAACGGCAAACCGCTCCCAGGCGGCGGCTCGACCACCAAAACCGTCAATGATCCACTCGTCACGGTGAATCAACTCTTCGTGTGCCTTTAGGTACTCGTCATGAGGGACTTTCCCACCGCCAGCTTTGTATTCAATCAGGTCGAGGGGGTACAACGGTAACCGCGTCAGTTCCGACAGGCGACGCGCGAGTGTGGACTTACCGCCTCCGGCGTTCCCGAACACCGCCACCTTCCTCATCTGCCAAATTCCAGCACGCACGGTCTCAAGACGCCCAACGCTCGCGTTGAGCGGCGGCCGACGAGCGCAGCGAGGAGGACACCGCAAGTAAGCGGAGCGCGCTTGCGGCCGTCCGCTCGAACGCGGGGTTGAGCGGCCTCGCGACATCGATGACCACGACGATCGGTCGCTCCGTCATTTGATTGCGCTCAGAGGCTCGAACCCAGCCGCTTGCCAGTGATGCGCCTTGGCTGGGTCGGAAAGGAATCTGATAAATCCAAGTGCGGGTTCGGGCGACGCGCTGTCGACTGCGACGGCCCCCGAATACACGACGTAGCTCTGTAGTTCCGGGGGAAGCAAGCCGAGCAGTCTAACGCCCTCCACCATTTGGACTTCGCAAGCAAGATACATCCCGAGTTCGACGTCGCCGTTCGCAATGAGTGCGACTCCTCCGTCGAACGGGGTTCGCAGGGTCGTCTTCGACCGTACAGTCTCGCCGATACCCAACTGGGCGAGAACCTTCGTGAGATGGACACCACTCGGAGCTAGCTTCGGATCGGAATACGCTATCGATTGAGCACTTACCAGCGCCCTACGCACAGCGTCAGAATTGGAAATATCTGGCATAAGCGCGCCCTGACGCACGACAATACCAATGGCAGAGCGTGCCAGGGCAGTGCGGCTTTCAGGACGTAGTGCCGCGGCCTCGTCCATCGCATCAATCATCTGCGCTGGCAACAGAATGACATCAGCCCTTTCTCCTGCCGCCAGCCTCTGGCGGAGCGGACTTACGCCGTCGAATGTCAATTCAAGCTTGTGGCCAGTTGCCTGCTCGAACTCTTCTGCGAACACCTTCAACGCCGCACGTGGCGCCCCGCCGCTGTAGACACGGACCATGCTCGCGATGGGGGACGTGGGTTCAAGCGAAACGTTTGACATTGGGTTCTCCAATGCCGCCACCGAGCGTGGACTTGCAGAAATCGCACTCGCCAAAAGTCCCGACCCGGCAAGCGGTCGAAGCGCAGTACTTGGGCGAATGCCTTGAGGGAAGGCCGGGCGACTGCGTTGTGGCCCGACAGCTATTAGGCTGAGGCAAACCGACCTTGATGTCAATCGCCAGTCCAAAGTCGCCGGTCGGCTCGTCGTATGAACGTGAGGAGAGCGACAGCGTTGTCGCGCAACAGCCGCTGCGGACGCAAGTCGGCTTACTTTGGACCGAGCTCACCGTTCAGGGCCTTCAGCCGCCCAACGTTCGCGGCCACCGGCGCGCGGCCACCGACGGTGGATGAAAAGGAAGGCCGCTCCCCGCGCGTCCGGGTGCGCCGCGGGGTTAGGTTGCAGTCTCTCCAAGGTCAATCCAGTATCGTTGAAGCACTTCATCTCTTGGCGCATCGTAAGCCTCGGAGTCCAGTACGCCACCGTTCGCAAGAATGGCCTTCGCGGATGCTATGTTGCCCTTCCCACACGTAAGAAGAACCTTCGTCAATCCAAGAGATTTCGCGCGCGATAGGGTCTGCCGAAGAATTTGAACACCGAAGCCTTTTCTTCTCAGGCTCGGGCGGATGCCATAGCCGATATGACCACCTTCAATACGAAGAGCGGGGGTGAGCTCGTGTCTCAAGTTTGATACTCCGACGATCTCAGATTCGTCTCGAACCAACCAAAACGAGGAGTTCGCCACGAAGCCGTTCGGAATTCCGAGTCCTATTGAGTTGTCGTTCAACTTCTTCAGGAGATCGTCAAATCTCTCGTACTCAAAACTCAGCGTGAACGGTACAAGCCTTTCTCCAAGGGCTTTGATCTCTTCAATTAGGCTACGGTAGGAGCGCTCCAATTCCCTCCGCGGCGCGATCAAGGACAGCCTCCCACTTGGGCCCGCCGACATTCCTGCAACCTAACGAACAGGATCGTATCCGTCGTGCGTGAGCATGGCGGATACGATCAGTTGGACTGAACCGCTGGATTCAATGCGCGAGCGGTTGTGCTTGGGGATTGAATGCGGCCGTGGGGGCGGCGCGATGCGCGGCGTGGCGTGCATGGGTGGTGCGTGGCCCTTGCCGATGCGCGGGTGGCGATGCGCGCACTATGGCAGAGGGGTCAACAGGGGTCAACGCGTGCGCCTACGGCGAGCGAGGGCGCGGGGCGCGCCTGCGCGGCTCGGTGATTGGCGTGGCTGGGGATACGAACGCGGCGGTAGTCACGGCGGCCGATGGGGTTGCGGTGCGAGCACGGCCAGGACGCGAAGCACGCCGAGGTGGCACTGCGGGCAGCGTTGAATGTCGAGGTGCGCGATGCGCTGCCAGAAGGCGGTGAGCGATTCGGCGGGGCGGGTAGCGGTGCGGGAGCCTTGAGCGCGGCGCGTGCGCGCTCGAGAAGCGCGTGCTTGTTGCGGTTGGCGATGCAGCCCGAAGTGCCGAATGCGCATGAAGCCGCGCGGCAGGACGTGCAGCGTGAAGCGGCGCAGGAACTCAAGGGCTGCGAGCTCCATCACCCGGCGCCGGCTGCCGTGGGCGTAGTCCTTGTAGCGAAAGCGCACCGAGTTGGCCTCGAGCGAGACGAGCCGCTCGTTGGAGATCGCCACGCGATGGGTGTAGCGCCCGAGGTACTGGAGCACGGGCTTCGGGTCCGGCGAACGGGCGCTTGGCGTACACGACCCAGGCCTTGTCGCACAGCTCGGTGAGCAGGCGGTGCTGTGCGGGCGGCGCGCGCCAGCGCCGCGGTGCTGCCCGCGAGCGTAAGCTCGCCGCGCTTAAAGGCGCGCCTCAGGGCCTGGAGGAACTTCGCCGCGGAACACGACCGAGAGCGCCTTCACGGGGAACAGGAACCCGCGCCGCGCCCGGCGCCAGGCGCCTTCCGATGACAGCGCTCCGGCGGCCACGAGCGCATGCACGTGCAGGTGCTGGGTGAGCGTCTGGCCCCAGGTGTGCAGCACCAAGCGTCGCCGCGATCTCCCCGCCCAGCCAGCGGGGGTTACGGCCGAACTCGAGCAGCGTCTGGGCGGCCGCGGCAAACAGCATCGCGTACAGCGCTCGCGGATTGCCCTGCGCGAGCGCGTTCAGCCCGTGCGGCAGCGTGAACACGAGGTGGTAGTACGGCACCGGCAGGAGCTCGGCACGCCGCGCCGCGAGCCAGCGCTCCTTGGTGAGCGTCTGGCACTTGGGGCAGTGGCGGTTACGGCAGGAGTGGTACACGTAGCGCTGCGTGCCGCAGGCGTCGCAGGCGCGCAGCTCGCCCCCGAGCGCGCTCGTTCGGCAGCGCTCGATCGCGCGCAGCGCCCGGTGCTGCACGGCGCACAGCCCATGCGCGGCGCGAAACGCCGCACCGTGCACCCGCACGATGTCGGCCAGTTCCGGCTTGCTGCGGCGCGCACCCGCTTGGGGCGCAGCCACGGCGGGCTACCGCGGCCTGGGTGCGGGCGCCTCCAGCAGCTCCAGCGGCGAGGGCGTTCCCGCCAGGTGCTTGCGCGCGAGATGGAAGTACCGCAGCGTCGAGCCGATGTGGCCGTGGCCCATCAGGCGCTGGATGGTGTGGATGTCTACGCCCGCCTCCAGCAGGTGCGTGGCAAAGGCGTGGCGCAGCGCGTGGATGCCGCCTGACTTGGTGACCCCGGCGCGGCGCTTGGCCGCGTGGTAAATCCGGTGCACGGTTGCGTCGCTGATGGGGCGGCTCGGGTCCTTCCTCGTGAACAGCCACCCCTCGGGCCGGTAGGCGATCCAGTAGCGGCGCAACTCCGCGAGCAGCCGCGGCGAGAGCAGCGTGTAGCGGTCCTTCGCCCCCTTGCCCTGTTCCACGCGGATCGTCATGCGGTCCGAATCGATGTCGGCCACCTTCAGGTGGCAGATCTCGTTCAACCTCAGCCCCGCCCCGTAGGCGCTCATCAGAATCGCACGGTGCTTGAGATTGACTGTCTTCTCGATGAGCGCCGCCACGTCCTCGCGCGAAAGGATCTGCGGCAGCTTCTGGGGCGCTCGCGCCCTCGGAATCGCAAATTGCGCCTCCGGGCGCTTGAGCGTGACGCGGTAGAAGAACTTCAGCCCCTGCGCCACGATGTTGCAGCTCGACCAGGCGAGCTTGCGCTCCTCGATCAGGTGCAGGAGATACTTCTGCACTTCCTGCTCGCCGATCCGGTCGGGACCCCGCCCGTAGTACTTCGCTAGCCCCGCCACCGCCCCCAGGTACGCCTCGCGCGTGCGTACCGACATGCCGCGAACGACCAAGTCCCCATCCATCTGCTTGCGCAACGTGCCCATCGCCGTCTCCTCGTCGAGATCGCGGGAACATCCCCGCGACCGCACGGTGACACGGCGCGCGCATCACACCTTCACGCGATGCAACTCCAATGCAATCGATTCCCTCGCCAAACCGCGAGGCTCAGACCACCACCGCGAAGCGGTTTAGTTCAACTAGTATTAGTTGACTTTTTAGTTGCGAATTGTGGTTGGTTTGCAAACCACACAAGTTGTAGCAGTTCTAGTCATCCTTACAATAGGTCAAGACGTTACGCCTCAGCATAAGTCCAGGCAATTCGACCATGGGAGGGAGCAATGGAAAAGGAAGTATCTGCGCCCGCTAAGCCGCCACGGCTGCTGGATCAGGTCAGTGATGCGATTCGACGCCGCCACTACAGCTACCGCACGGAGCAAAGCTACATCCATTGGATCAAAAGATTTATCCTCTTTTCCGATAAGCGCCACCCCAGAGATATGGGTGCGCAGGAGGTCACCGCTTTTCTCAGCCACTTGGCGCGCGATCGCGATGTCGCCGCCGCGACGCAGAACCAGGCGCTCGCGGCCCTGCTCTTTCTGTACAAGGAGGTCCTGGGTCAGGCGCTCCCATGGCTCGATGCGGTTGAGCGGGCCAAGCGGCCCGCGCGGCTTCCGACCGTGCTGAGCGTTCCCGAAATCCAGCGCCTGCTCGGTGAAATTGAGGGCACCAAGTGGCTGATGGCGAGCCTCCTCTACGGGGCGGGACTGCGCCTGCGCGAATGCCTGAAGCTGCGCGTGAAGGACATCGACTTCGATTACCGGCAGATCTTGATCCGGGATGCGAAAGGCGGCAAAGATCGCGTCACCATGCTCCCGCAATCAGCAATTGAGCCACTGCAACGGCATCTCACCCGCGTCAAGGCGCTTCACGAACGCGACGTTTCAGGCGGACACGGTGACGTGGAGCTGCCGGATGCCATTGCCCGCAAGTACCCGAGGGCGCCCTATGAATGGGGCTGGAAGTTCGTGTTCCCTTCACGCAAGCTCTCGGTCGATCCACGCACCGGCGTCATCCGCCGACACCACGTCTTCGAGAATTATCTGATTCGCGGCGTAAAGGAAGCAGCCCGCGCGGCGCGCATCACGAAGCACGTCAGCTGCCATACGCTCCGGCATTCGTTCGCAACGCACCTGCTGGAGCGCGGGCAGGACATCCGGACCGTGCAGGAGCTGCTCGGCCATTCGAGCGTCGAGACGACGATGATTTACACGCACGTCATGAACAAGGGCGGTCGCGGCGTCAACAGTCCGCTCGATGCTTTGCAGAATTAGGTTCGTGCCGGTTCCCAAAGCCACGCCGCGCCGCGCACGCCGCTTGAGTCGCCGTGCTTGGGCGGCAGGAGGCGCGTGGCGACGTGGTCGGAGAAGACGTAGCGCGGCCAGAGCTTCGGGACTTGGTCGTAGAGGCGCGCGATGTTGGAGACGCCGCCGCCGAGGACGATGACGTCGGGGTCGAGGACGTTGATGACGCCGGCGAGGGCGCGGGCGAGGCGCTCGCAGTAGGGGTCGAGGGCGGGCTCGCCGCCGTCGCGCTCGAGGGCGGGGCCGGACAGATACGTTTCGATGCAGCCGGCGCGGCCGCAGTAGCAGGGGCGAAGCGGCATGTCCTCGGCGCGCGGGAGCGGCAGCGGGTTGTGGCCCCATTCGCCGGCGATCGAATTGGCGCCTTCGACGATGCGGCCGCGCACGACGATGCCGCCGCCGACGCCGGTGCCGAGGATGACGCCGAAGGCGACTTCGGCGCCGGCGGCGGCGCCGTCGGTGGCTTCCGAGAGGGCGAAGCAATTGGCGTCGTTGGCGATGCGCACCTCGCGGCCGAGGACGCGCTCGAGGTCTTCGTTGAGCGGCTCGCCGATCAGCCAGGTCGAGTTGGCGTTCTTCACCAGGCCCGTGGCGCGCGACAGCGCCCCCGGGATGCCGACGCCGACGGTGCCCTCGCCGGCTTCCTCGACCAGGGCAGCGACCGCGCTCAAGGTCCCGCGATAGTCGCCCCGCGGCGTCGGCACGCGCTTGCGGAACGTCTCGCGCCCGGCGGCGTCCAGCGCCAGCGCCTCGATCTTGGTCCCGCCAAGATCAATGCCTATTCTTTTCGTCACATCGAGATCGAGCCTTCGCGGAAATCGGTCTTGTCGAGCCACACGTTGACCAGCACGGGACGGCCGGAAGCCGCGGTCTCGCGCGCGCGGCGCAGCGTCCACTCGAGCTCGCGCTGATACTTGACTTCGAAGCCCTCGGCGCCGAAGCCGCGCGCGACTTCGTGGTACGCGCTGCGCGCGAGCACGGTGCCGACGTCGTCGTTGAGGAGCTTCACCTGCTCGCGCGCGATCTGCGCCCAGCTGGCGTCGTTGCCGATTACCGCGATAACAGGGATCCCGTGGCGCACGAAGCTATCGAATTCGGACAGGCCGAAGCCGCTCGCGCCGTCGCCCCACACCAGCCACAGCTCGGAAGACGGGCGCGCGTGCGCTGCGCCGAGCCCGAAGCCCGCGCCCACGCCGAGCGTGCCGAACACGCCGGGGTCGAGCCAGGAGAGCGGGCTGCGCGGGCGCAGGATGTAGGACGCGGTGGCGACGAAATCGCCGCCGTCGGCGATGAACACGGCGTTGTCGGCCGCGATGTGGTCCATGGCGCGGAACAGCGCGACCGGATTGACGTGCTCGCCCGCGCGCGCCGCGCGCGCGTCGATATCGGCCTCGTGCTCGCTGTCGCGCGCGCGCAGCGCTTCGGTCCAGGCAGGCCGCTGGGCACGCTCGCCGAGCCGCTCGGCGAGCTGCTCGACGAACGCCCCCGCGTCGCCGATGGCGGCGATCGAGGGCTTGCGGTTCAGGCGCGCTTCGCGCGCGCCGCGGTTGGCGGCGACGAGCGTCGCGGCGCGCCGGATGTGGCGGCCGTAGTCGAGCCGGAAGTCGCAGGCCACGCCCGCGAGCAGCACGCAGTCGCTCTCTCGTAGCGCTTCGCGGCGCGCGTGGCGCATGTGCAGCGGGTGCTCGCGACCCAGCAAGCCGCGCCCCATGCCGGAAAGGTAGACCGGCACGCCGAGCCGCGTCAGCGCCTCGGCCAGCCGTGCGGCGTTGGTCGCCTGCGCCAGCGCCTGGCTGCCGACCACCAGCAGCGGGCGCTCCGCCCGCGCGAGCGCCGCCGCGGCGCGCCCGAGAGCGCGCCCCCCCGCGAGCGGCAGCCGCACCTCGCGCGCCCGCACCACCGCTGGAAGCGCGGCGCCGGCGAACAGGCGATCCGCATGGCGCCCGAGATACCAGCGCAGCAGCCGGTCGGTGAAGCCCTTGCCGCGTCCGCCGGCCTCGGCGTACCACTGGCGGATGGTCGCCTCGTCGTACAGCAGATCGACCGGGCATTCGACGAACACCGGCCCGGGAACGCCTTCGCGCGCCACTGTGAAGGCCTCGGTCAGCGCCGGGCCGAGATCGGCGACGCGGCGCACCTGGCGCACCAGCTTGACGTGCGGCGCCACTACCGCGCGCTGGTCGATGTCCTGCAGCGCGCCGCGCCCCTGCAGCGCCGTCGGTGCCGCGCCGCCGATCAGCACCAGCGGCGAGTTGGCGAGCTGCGCGTTCTTGAGCGCGGTGATGCTGTTGGTGACGCCCGGCCCGGCGGTGACTGCCGCCACGCCCGGGATGCCGGTCAGGCGCGCGCTCGCGTCGGCGGCGAACACCGCGGTCGCCTCGTCGCGCACGTCGATCACGCGGATGCCGCGCGCCTTGGCAGCGACCAGCAGCGGCGAGATGTGCCCGCCGCACAGCGTGAAGAGGACCTGCACGCCGTGCACCGCCAGCACGTTGGCGAGGCGCTCGCCGCCGTGCGCGGGCGCAGCGAGGCCGTTCATGCGGAGCGCTCCGCTGTCAGCGCGCGGTAGTCGACCTTGCCGACGCGCGTCTTGGGCAGCTCGCGCCGGAACTCGATCTCGCGCGGGCACGACCACTTGATCAGCTGCGCGCCGCAGTGGACGATCAGGGATTCCTTCATCGCTTCGCTCTCCTGCGCCGGGTCCTTGAGGACCACGAACGCCTTCACCCGCTCCACCTGGGCCGGGTCGGGGACGCCGACCACGCATGCCTCGGCCACCGCCGGGTGGCCGTACAGCACGCCTTCCACCTGCGTCGGATAGACGTTGAAGCCCGAAGACTTGATCATGCGCTTGAGGCGCAGCACGAAGTAGAAGAACCCGTCCGCGTCGCGCCGCGCCAGGTCGCCGGTGTGCAGCCAGGTGCGGCCGTCGGCGTGCACGCGCAGCGCCTGCGCCGTCGCCCCGGGATCGTCCAGGTAGCCGAGCATCACCGCCGGGCCCGAGACGCAAAGCTCGCCCTCCTCGCCCGCCGGCGCCTCCCGCTCGGTGCCGGGCAGGCAGAGCTTCGCCGCCATGTCCGGAAACGGGATGCCCATCGAGCCCTCGCGGTATTCCTCCGCCGGCATCGCCATGATCGCCGTGACCGCCTCGGTCAGCCCGTAGCCCTCCAGTAGCCGCACGCGCCCGCCGCGCTCGGCGACCAGCCTCTCGAAGCGCTCTTTCACCGGCCGCGGCAGCGTGTCGGCGCCGCAGAAGCAGGCCTTGAGGCAAGACAGGTCGGCGCGCGCGAGCCTGGGGTCGTCGGCGAGCGCGTGAAACAGCGTCGGCACGCCCACCAGCACGCTGGGCCGCTTGGCGCGCAGCAGCGCGGCGGTGGTCGCGGGATCGAACACGGGCACCAGGATCGATGTTCCTCCCGCCATCAGCGCGGCGTTGACGCACACTCCCAGCCCGAAGCCGTGGAAGATCGGCAGGATCGCGAGGATCGAGTCGCCCTGCTCGAGCCCGCCCCAGGCCGCCGCCTGCATGCCCTCGGCGATGAAGTTGCGGTTGGACAGCACGACGCCCTTGGGCGAGCCGGTGGTGCCGCCGGAGAACAGGATCGCGGCAGGATCCGCAGCGCTGGATCCTGAAATCGGAACACTCGAATAGGACCGCTTCATGGCGTCCGACCACCACACGACCCGCGGATCCTTCGGCACGGCCGCGATTCTGCGCCCCTTGGTCAGCCGGAAGCCGAGCTTCTTCAGCGGCGGCAGGTAGTCCGGGATGCGCGCGAGCAGGATCTTCTCGAGCGACCTTTTCGGCGCCGCCGCCGCCAGCGTGCCGTAGAAGGCGTCGAGCGCAAGCGCGATGCGCGCGCCGCTCGCGTCGAGGTAATGCGCGATCTCGGGCGCCGTCGACAGCGGATGGATCAGCGCCGGCACCGCGCCGAGCCTGTTGGCGGCGTAGAACGCAATGACGCCCTGCGGCGAGGTCGGCATCGAGATCAGCAGGCGCTCGCCGCGGCCGAGGCCCAGCGACGCGAGCGCGCCGGCGCAGCGGTCGATGTCGGCGATGAGCCGGCGGTAGGTCGAGGTCGTACCGAAGAAGTCCCACGCCACGGCATCCGGAACGCGTCGCGCCGTCGCGGCCACCGCCTCGTACAGCGTCACCTCCGGATAGGTCAGCGTCGCCGGAACGTGGCCGTAGAACCGCAGCCATGAATACGGGGTTTCGCTCATCGTGGGCTGAATCGACTCCTCTTTCCCCATCGGGGCAGTCTATGATATCCAACCCATCATGAAGGGCGACTCCATGACAAAACTCCTCCTAATTCAGGGACCCAACATGAGCTACCTCGGCAAGCGCCAGCCGGAGCTCTACGGCAAGACGACCGCCGCCCAGCTCGATGCCATGCTGCGCGCACACGCCAAGGCCAACAAGTACCAGCTCGACATCTTCTATACGCACAGCGAAAGCGAGGCGATCGAGCGGTTGTACCGCGCCGTGGACGAGAAGCTCGACGGCGTGGTGATGAACCCGGCCGCGTTCCTGTTCGCCGGCTACCCGCTGCGCGACTGCCTGCGCGCGGTGCCCTTCCCCTACGTTGAGGTGCACATGACCAACATCGAGAAGCGTGGCTTCCGCTCGATCCTCGCCGAGGCGGCCGTCGGCATGGTCGCCGGCTTCGGCGTGCGCTCCTACGTGCTGGGGATCGAAGCGCTGCTCGGCCACCTGCAGGCGCAGAAGAAGGGAGGCCGCCGTGCGCATTGAAGGGGCGTGCCACCGCGGCACGCACATCTACGCCTCGGCGCTGCCGTGGGTAAACGACCTGGGCGCCATGGCGCGGTTTCCCAAGCAGCGGCCCCTGTGAGCGGCGGCGCAGGTCGCGTTTCCGGTGTATCTTCCCGCCCGATGACGCCGCAGCCGTTCGAGCTCAGGAAGGTCACGCCGTATTGCGGCGCCGAAGTGCGCGGCCTTGACCTGTCACGGCCGCTCGAGGAGCGCGCGGTGGCGGCGCTCGAGCGCGCGCTCGCCGAGCACTGCGTGCTGTTCTTCCGCGACCAGGCGATGACTCCTCAGCAGCACAAGGCGCTCGGCCGGCTGTTCGGCGAGCTGCATCTGCACCCCGCTTGGCCGCGCCTGGTCGAGGGACACCCGGAGATCATGGAAATCTACGCCGACGAGAACTCCAAGCGCGTCGCCGGCGAGGAATGGCATTCCGACGTTTCGTGCGACCCCGAGCCGCCGCTCGGCACCATCCTCCACATGCTCGAGGTACCGCCGGTGGGCGGCGATACGCTGTTCGCCAGCATGTACGCAGCCTGGGAGGCGCTGTCGGCGCCGATGCAGCGCATGCTCGAGGGCATGACCGCGCTGCACGACGGCGAGTACGTGTACCGCGGCCGCTACGAGGGCGCGATCGAGGAAGGCAAGGTGTACCCGCGCTCCGAGCACCCGGTGGTGCGCACGCACCCGGTGAGCGGGCGCAACGCCCTGTTCGTCAACCGCACCTTCACCACCCGCATCGTCCAGCTCGCCAGGCACGAGAGCGACGCGATGCTCGCGATGCTGTTCGAGCACCTCGAGCGGCCGGAGTTCCAGTGCCGCTTCCAGTGGCAGCCGGGATCGGTCGCCTTCTGGGACAACCGCTGCGCGCAGCACCACGCCATGTGGGATTACTACCCGCACCACCGGCGCGGCCTGCGCGTCACGATCAAGGGCGACGCGCCCTACCACCGCGCATGAACTTCCTGCTCTGGCTGTCGCAAAAAATGGACGCGCTCGTCGAGAACAAGCGCCAGATCGCGCTCGGCGCGCTGGGCCTCGCAGCGCTGGCGGCGCTGGTGTACCTCGTGCCCCTCATGCTCGAGGGCGGCTCGAGGCAGGACCAGGAGCGCGCGCCCCCGAATGTCGTCACCAAGCCGCTCGGACCTCCGGCACCGGCGGCAGTGCAGGCGCCCGAGCCCGCGCCCGAAAAGGAACCCGTCAAACAAGCCGCTGCGGCCGTGCCGTCCGCACCCGCACCCGCTTCCGCTCCCGAGCCGGCCCGGCCCCGGCCGCCGGCGCCGGTTGCGGCTGCCGCCCCAGCCGCGGACGCGACCTACCAGGTGCAGCTCGGCGCGTTCCGCGAGGAGGCGCGCGCCGAACGCCTGGCGAGGCGCGTCCAGCGCGCCGGCTTCGAGACGTACGTGGTCGGAGTCGACCTGCCGGATGGGAGGCACTTTTATCGCGTTCGGCTCAAGCCCGAGCTGTCGCACGACGATGCCCGCCAGCTCCTCGCGCAGCTGCAAAAGAAGATGCCGAAGCAGACGCCGATCGTCGTGCGCAGCGGCGGCTAGGGCGCAGGCCGGCCCGGACGGGGACCTGCGCCGGGTTTGACCTTCAAGAGCTCTTGAAATGCGGGCTGCAGCTCTTCCAGCTCGGCGTCGATCGAATCCGGCATCGACTGCGCGAACAGGTCGAGCAAGACCAATGCGTTGACGGTACCGTCGCTGCCCTGGACCCTGATGGCACCAAGCCGCTTGGCCATGCTCGCATTGACCTGCTGAAGCTCACGGTAGTGCGCTTTCAGGCCCTCCAGTCCCGCATCGGCGGCCTTGCCCTGCTGCCGCAGGAAATACTGTGCGAGCAAATAGGTCGATACGACTCGGTATACGGTCTCTTCCGCGCTCGAAAATGGCAAATGGAAATGCGCCATCGGCTTCAGGAAGTCGACGCGCGGACAGTCGCTGCTGGCAGCGAGCAAGCCCATCAGCGAGCGCAGTACGCGCTGCACGCTGGTGCGCTTGGTGACGGTACGCTCTTCCGACTCGACTTGCGCCGTAACGTCGTCGTACGACCGTACTTTTTCGAAGAGGTCGACTAGCGGGACCAGGCGCGCGGCCATCGGGCAATGCGCCACGTCCGACGTCGACAGCGGGCAGTTGCCGCACTGGTGGAACCCGAGTTCCGTCCACGCCGGCAAGTCCGCCTGCACCTCGCCCGGGACTGTGGGTTCTACCTGCAGCGATTCCGTTCGACCATCGGGAAATTGAAAACGATAGACCAGCTTCGCCACGATCGTTCACCTCGTTCACGCTCAATTCGCCATGCACGACACCAGGATCTTGCCCGAGCGCCCGCCGCGCGCGGCATGCGCGACCGCCTGCTTCAGGCGGGCGAGCGGATAGACCTGCTCCACCTCCACCGCCAGCGTGCCGTCGGCGAGCTTCGCGGCGAGCTCGCGGTACAGCGCCGCGATCTTCTCTGGCGGCGTCTCGACGTACCAGCGCCGCAGCCAGAAGCCTTTCAGGGTCACGCCGCGGAATACCAGCTCGCGCCCGTCCATGGCGCAGGGCTCGCCGCTCAGCAGCCCGTAGTTGACCACCGTGCCGCCGTCCGCGACGCAACGCGCCAGGCGCTGCGTCGCCGTGCCGCCGACCGCGTCGATGGCGAGCGACAAGCTGCCGCCGCCGAGCGCCGCGCGCACGCGCGCATCGAGGTCCGGGCCGTCGACCAGCACCGCGTCGGCGCCGAAGGCGCGCAGCGGGTCGACGAGCTCTTGCCTGCGCACCACGTTGACGCTCTTCATGCCCGCCTCGCGCGCGAGCTTGATCAGGCAGTGCCCGACGCCCGAGTTGGCGGCGTTCTGGATCACCCAGTGGCCCGCCTGCGGCGGCACGAACCGGTGCAGCATCAGGTACGCGGTCGGCGGGTTGACGCGCAGCATGGCGAGCTGCTGCGGGTCGACGCCGGCGGGCAGCGCGAACAGCGCGGCCGCCTTGCCGATGGCGCGCTCGCGCCACGCGCCCGGTCCCGGCAGCAGCACCCGGTCGCCGGCCTTCAGATGCGTCACGCCCGACCCTGTCTTCGTCACGCGCCCCACCCCCTCGGCGCCGGGGATCATCGGCAGCTTGGGCGGCGCGGCGCCGTACTTGCCTTCGAGGTTGAGGACGTCGGCCGGGTTGATCGGAAACAGCTCGGTCTCGACGAGCACCTCTCCGGCGCCCGGGTCGCCCGGCTCGGGCTGCTCGACGACCTCGATGACCTCGTCCGGCTTGCCGAATCTCGAAAATTGCGCAGCCAGCATGCGTTTAACCTCCTTGGTGCTTGATTATCGATGATCAGTCCCCGTCACTCTAACCTCTTCCACAGCTCGGGCGTACCATGCGTGCCTGACAGGGCTCGAGAGGAGCTGGCGCAGGTGAGCGGCGCACAACTCAAGCACCGACTGGCGGCCATCCTGGCTGCGGACGTGGCCGGCTACTCGCGCCTGATGGCCGCCGACGAGCGGGGGACGGTCGCTGCGCTCGATGCCGCGCGGGCCGTCTTCCGCTCGCGGATCGAATCCGCCCAGGGCCGGGTCATCGACATGGCGGGCGACTCGGTGCTCGCGGTGTTCGAGACCGCAGTGGGCGCCGTGTCGTCGGCGCTCGCGATCCAGCGCGCGCTTGAGGCAGCGTCGAAAGACGCACCGGAGGCGCAGCGCATGCGCTTCCGGATCGGCGTGCATGTCGGCGACGTGTTCGAGAAGGCTGACGGCACCGTTTACGGCGATGGGGTGAACATCGCCGCGCGGCTCCAAGGTCTCGCCGAACCAGGAGGCGTCAGCATTTCGGACGCCGTACGGACGTTCGTGCGAGGCAAGCTCGCTGCGGCATTCGACGATCAGGGCGAGCAGGCGGTGAAGAACATCGCCGATCCGGTGCGTGCGTACAGAGTGCTGCCGGAGGGTGCTAGTCCGGCAACGCCTCCACCGACGGTCGTGGCAATCGATCTTTCGCTGCCGAAAAAACCATCGATCGCGGTATTGCCGTTCACCAACATGAGCGGCGATCCCGGGCAGGAGAACTTCGTCGACGGGCTGACCGAGGGACTGATTACGACGCTCTCCAAGGCCTCCGGCCTGTTCGTCATCGCGCGCAATTCGACCTTCACCTACAAGGGACGCGCGGTGAACGTCCAGCAGGTGGCGTCCGACCTCGGCGTGGGCTACGTGCTCGAGGGCAGCGTGCAGCGCACGGGCAAGCGCATGCGCATCAACGCCCAGCTGATCGACGGGCGCAGTGGGCGCCACCTCTGGGCCGAGCGCTACGACCGCGACGTCGACGACCTGTTCCTGCTGCAGGACGACATCACGCTCAACATCCTGACGGCCTGCCAGGTCAGCCTCACCGAAGGCGAGCAGGCGCGGATCTACACGGGATCGAAAGACCACGTGAACCTGGCCGCAACCGAGCTCGGCTGGCAGGCGATTGAACTGCTGCGCAAGTTCACCCGGGCGGACCATGTTGCCGCACGAAACCTCATAAAACGCGCGATTGCCATGGATGGTGAAGACGCATTTCGCGTCGCGCTTATGGCTATGACCCACGCGATGGACGCCCGCCTGGGCTGGTCGGCCGACCGCCTGGCATCAATGGAGCAGGCGCAAGCGCTCGCGCGGCGGGCGGAGCAAATGGACCCGGAAAGCATAATGTATCGGCATGTGCTCGCAAACGTCGCGAGCCTGCAGGGGCAACATCACGAGGCAGCGCGCATGGCTGGCGAGATCGTCGAGCTCGAACCGAGCAGCGCAAACGCGTGGTACCAACTGGGAATCGTGCTGAACTACGCCGGACAGCCCGAGCGGGCGCTGGGCGCGTTGGAAAAGGCGATGCGCCTGTCGCCCTACTACCCGGTTGGCTATCTGTACATGGTCGGCATGAGCCGCTTTCTGCTCGGCCGAGACCGCGAAGCGGTAGCAGCGTTCGAGAACTGCGCGAAGCGCAATCCGGAGAGCCGCGCCAACCACGTCTGGCTGGCGATCGTGCATGCCGACGCCGGGCGCCTGGCCGAAGCGCGCGCCTGCGTTGCGCGCGCCCTACGGCTGGACCCGGGGGTCACGATCGAGCGCTGGATGCGCTCGGAATCCTTCAGCGACGACGCAGTCGTGCAGCGCATTCGCAGCGCCATGCAGGCGGCCGGTTTTGCGGAGCGCTGAGACGTTGAGCGCGTCCGTCCTCGAACGCGAGCCGCCCTACGCCTGGGTGATCCTCGCCGCCTGCGCGGTGATGATCAGCATGGCGCTCGGCGTCTACCTCTACACCGTGCGCTGGGCGGGACGCGCGCTCACCACGCAGCCTCGAGCAGCCGCATGAGCTCGCCCGGCTCGCGCAATGGGCGCGGGTTGGTCTTCACCCACATGTTCTCCAGCGCGCCGCCTGCGACCGCCGCGAGCTGCTCACGTTCGACCTTCAGGTCGCGCAGCCGCGTCGGCAGCCCGAGTCGCTCGATCAGCGCGCCCACCGCGGCGGCCGCGTCGCCGTCCGCCCGGCCCAGCGCCGCGGCGATGCGCGCCTGCGCCGCGCGCGTCGCCTCCAGGTTCCAGCGCATCACGTGCGGCAGCATGATGCACGAGGTGTAGCCGTGGCTCATGCCGGTCACCGCGCCCAGCGTGTGGCCGATGCCATGGCTCGCGCCGTAGGGCACGCGCATGATGCCGAAGCCCGACAGCCACGCCGCCTGCAGGCACTCGAGCCGCGCCGCCATGTCCGCGGGCGCCTCTCTGCTGCGCGCGAGCGAGCGCGCGAACAGCTCGAGCGCATGCACGGAGGTCGCCTCTACCAGCGGCGAGGGCTGGATCGAGCAGATGCCCTCGACCGCGTGGTCGACGGCGCGGATCGCGGTCGACAGCCACAGCCATTCCGGGGTGTGGACGGTGACCGCCGGGTCGAGGATCACCGCCGCGGCGCCGATCTCGCGCCCGAGGTAGGCGTTCTTCACCTTGCGCACCGTGTCGGTGCAGCCACCGAGGTTGGAGAACTCGGCCGCCGACAGCGTGGTCGAGAGCACGATCTGGCGGCAGGGCGGCGGCGCGACCCGCGGCACGCGGCGCGAGCCGTCGGGATTCGTGCCGAGGTGGTACTCGCCGAGCTGCTCGGGGCGCGTCAGGCCGTGCGCCAGCGCGATCAGCATCACTTTCACCGTGTCGATCGCGGTGCCGCCGCCGAAGGTGAGGATCAGGTCCGGATCGACCGCGCGCGCCGCGTCGGCCGCGGCGATGACGCTCGGGCGCGGCGTGTGCTCGACGCATTCGTCGAAGGTGCCGACGCAGCGCGCGCCGAGCGCTGCGCGAATGCGCTCGACCGCGTCGGTCTTGCGGTTGAGCGTGCGGCTGGTGACGATGAATACGCGCCTGGCGCCGCGCCGTTCGGCCTCCTCGGGCACCGCCTCGGCGGCGGGCTTTCCCCAGATGACGCGGTCCTGGGCGAGAAACTCGTGCATGCCTGCGTTCATGGCCCGACCTCCTGTCATTGCGGGTGCCTCAGATCGCGCTGCGCCAGCGCCAGCACGGCGCCGAGCGCGAGCAGCGCGGCGGAGGCCGCGAGCCCCATCCGCAGCGAGCCCGAGCGGTCGGCGAGCCAGCCGATCGCCACCGGCCCCGCGATCTGGCCGGCGGCGAACACCACGGTGAAGGTGGCGATCGCCGAGCCCCAGGCGGGCCTGGGCAGCGCGTGCTTGATGAAGCTGCCGACCGAAGACGGCGCGCTGAACATCGCCAGGCCGAACAGCGCCGCCGACAGCAGCATCACCGCTGCGTGCGCCGAGGCGAGCGGCAGCGCGGCGCCTGCCGTCAGCACCGCCATCACCGCAGCCAGCGGCCGGCCGCCGCGCCAGTGCTCGGCGGGCTTGCGCCACGCGAGCGGCGCGAGCAGCGTCGCGAGCCCCAGCACGAACCACACCGCGATCACCGTCCCGGTGCCCGCACCGTTCACCCGCATCCACGCGATGACGAAGGTCATGTAGCCGATGTAGCCGAACGCGAACATGGCGTACGAGGCGAGCTCGGCGGTGAACGGCCGCAGCTTCCAGCGCGCCTCGCCCGCCATCGTGCCCGGCTCGGCGATGCCTCGCGCGGCCCAGGCGGCGGCCAGCGTCATCGCGACGCTGGCGTAGCCCATGCCGCGCCAGGCGAGCGGCCACGCGGCGCTGCCTTGCGCGTCCAGCAGCAGCGGCACTGCGATGCCCGAGAGCATCAGGCCGATGCCGCCGCCGGCGAAGTAGATGGCGATCGTGGTGGTGGCGAGCTGCGGGCGCTGCGGAATGATGTTGCCCGAGAGCGCACCGCCGCAGATGAACACCGCCGCGCCGCCCAGTCCCGCCAGCACGCGCACTGCCATCAGCGCCTCGAAGTCGCGCACGAAGCCGGTCGCGGCGATCGCCACCGAGGTGACCACCATGCCCCAGCCAAACAGAGCGCGGTTGCCCAGCCGCGCGACCAACGCGCGCGTCAGCAGCGCGCCGAGCAGGTAGCCGAAGGCGTTGACGGTATTGATCGAGCCGGCCTGCGAGTAACTCCACTCGAGGTCGGCGCGCATCGCCGGCAGGATGAGCGCATAGGCGAAGCGTGCGAACGAGTTCGACACCGCCGGGCCGAACGAGAGCAGGAACGCGACCAGCAGTCCGCGCGCCAGCGTCACTTCCCGGGGATGGGTGCCCACGCGCGCCATCTTAACGGCTACCATGCAAACCATGAACGACACCGCGCCGCATCTCGATCTCCTGCTCGCCGCAGCTTGCGCGCGCTTCGCCGCGCGCGAGGCGTTTGCGGGCGCGTGCAGGCTGAGTTACCGGGATTTTCTTGAACAGGCTTCTTCCGTAAAGAACGTTCTGATCGAAGCCGGCCTGACGCGGAACGAGCCGCTGCACGTGCGCATCTCCAATCATCCGCAGGATCTGGTCGCCTATTTCGGCGCCTGGCTCGCGGGCGGCGTGGTGGTGCCGGTGCACCGCAGCTCGCCCGCGCTGGCGACGGCGCAGATCGCGGAGCGCACGCTGGCGCGCTTCGAGTGGGACGCGCTGGCGCCGGCGCCGCTCAGGCGCATCGCCGGCGACGCGCCGCCGCCGCGCCCGATCCTCGAGGGCGCTGCGCTGGTGGTGTTCACCTCCGGCTCCTCGGGCGCGCCCAAGGGCGCGGTGCTGTCGCATCGCGCCTTCGCCGGCAAGCTCGCCGCGATCCAGTCCATGCTCGGCTTCGGCGAAGACGAGCGCACCCTGCTGGTGCTCAACATCACGTTCAGCTTCGGCATCTGGGTCGCGCTGCTCACGCTGCTGCACGGCGGCCGGCTGATGCCGGTCGAGAAATTCGTTCCCGACGCGTTCCTCGAGCAGCTGCGCGCCGAAGCGATCACGCGCGTCGGTGTGGTGCCGACCATGATGCGCGCGCTGATCCTCGACCGCCCGGCCGAGGCGCTCGCGCAGGCAGGACGCGCGCTGGCGGCGGCGGGCCGGCTGCGCAGCGTGATGATCGGCGGCGAGTCGCTCGGCAAGGGGCTCGGCGAAACGCTGCGCGCGCTGGTCGCACCGGCCGCGCTCATCGACATCTACGGGCTGACGGAAACCTCGACCTGCGACTTCTTCCTCATGCCGCAGGATGCCGCGCGCTACGCCGGGTGCATCGGCCGGCCCTCGCCCGGGGTGCGCTTTCGCATCCGGGGCGACGACGGCCGCGACGCGGCGCGCGGCGCCGTCGGCCAGCTGTACCTCGCGAGCCCCTTCCTGATGAACGGCTATCTCGGGCAGCCCGAATTGAACCCGGTCGACGCCGAGGGCTGGCTCGCCACGGGTGATCTCGCGCGCGAGCGCGATCCCGGCGTGGTCGAGATCGCCGGCCGCAAGAAGGAGCTGATCGTGCGGGGCGGCAACAAGATCGCGCCGCAGGAAATCGAGTTCGCCTGCAGCGCGCACCCCAAGGTCGCGGCGGCGCTCGCCGTAGGGCGGCCCGACGCGCGCCTCGGCCAGCGCATCCACGCCCTCGTGGTGCCGCGCGACCCGAGCCTGACCGCGGAGGAGCTGCGCGCCTTCCTGCGCGAGCGCCTCGACAAGTTCAAGCAGCCCGACGTGTTCTACTTCTCGCGCGAGCTGCCCGCCGGGCGCACCGGCAAGGCCGACCGCGGCCGCTTCGCGGCGATGCTCGAGGCGGGCGAGCTGCCCGCGGCGGGATGATGCGCGCGCTGCTCGCCGCGCTGGCAGTCCTGCTGGGCGCCCTGGCGGCGCCCGTCGACGCCGATACGCTGTTCCCCGGGGAAGACGCGCTTGCGCTGGCGGAGCAGCGCTCGGCCGACGCGACGCGCGAGGACGCGGTGCGCGCGCTCGAGCGGATATTCGATGTGCTCGAAATTCCCGCGGAGCGCCGCACGCGCTATGCGTTCGCGGCCTCGGCGAACCTCGTGCGCGCACAGAAGTATTACGAAGGCGACGAGCTCTCGGAGTCCATCCTCCTCGCCGGGGGCGGAGTGAAGCTCGGCTTCGCGCGCAATGCGGTGATCGTTTCCGGCGGCGACGTGGTCATCGCGCACGGCGCGGGGCTGATCGTCATCGCGCGCGGGTCGATCCGCCTTTCACACGAAAACGCGCTGCTCGACAAGGGCGACGCCCGCGGCATCTACATCTCGGCGGCCGGCATCGACATCGGCTCGGCGGTCGGGCCGACCGTCTACGCCGTGAAAGGCGCCAGGATCGGCCACAGCGGCCGGGTCACCGCCTACAACTCCGACCTGCGCGTGGCCGACGGCGTGATTGCGACCAAGCACACCACGGCCGCGCTGTTTCTCGGCGAGCCCATCAGGACGCCCGGGCCGCCGAACATGCTGGTCAACGCCGGCGAGACGATGCCTCATGGCGGGCAGCGCTGCCGCACGGCCCTGTGGGACGAAGTCGATCTGCTGACGCGCATGCTGCCCGCGGTCCGGCGCGAGGCCAATTGCCCGTCGATCGACGCGGCCACGGTGACCTGCACGCAGGAAGCCGATGCGGCAAACGCGTATACCTCCAGGGAGCATTGGAGCTTCCGCCTGTGCGGTCGCACGGTCGGCGCGGCCGTAAGCTCGTCGGGCGTCCGGCCCTCGAAGGGCAACAGCGCCGGGCCGCTGCAGAACTCGATGACGATAGAGAAGCCGGCCGGCGCGCCCGGCGTCTATCGGGCGATTCCGCCGCCGCCGTCCGCGCCGCCGGCGAAAGCGCTCTCCGAGGAACAGCGCCGGCGCGTCGCCAGCCTGTTCCAGGAGGGCGCGGCGCACCTCGTGCGCGGCGAGCTGGTCGAGGCGCGCGACAGCTACCGTGCGGCGAGCGAAATCACCGGCGCGCCGTCCGCCGCGGACACGAACCTCGCGAACGTGGAACGGCAGATCGCCCGCGCCGAGGAGCACGTCCGCGGCTACTCCGCGGCCATCGACAGCGGAAGAGCGACCGCCCGGTTGTACGCGGACCGCGGTCTTGCCCGCATTTCGTGGAACGACGTCAGCAGGGGATTACGCGACCTCGACCGCGCCCTGGAGATGGACAACACCGAGCCCGGCATCGCGCTCGACAGAGCCTGGGGATACATCCTGGCGAATCGGCCGGCCGAGGCCGCGGCGTTCGCAGGCGCGCTGCTCGCGCGCGATCCCCGCATGGCGAAGGCCTACGAAGTGCGGGCCTGGGCCAAGTTCGCGCAGAACGCTCCCAAGGACGCCTACCTCGATGCCTTCTCCAGCCTGGTCGAGGCGCCGAAGTGGTCGACGCAGAGCTTCGCCGGGCAAAAGGCCGGCTACCGCGTCATGGTCGGCTATCTGGCCCTGCGACAGACCGCGCCGCGCGCGCAGGCGACGGAGTGGCTGCGCCAGTGGAGGCCGTTCATGAGCCCCGGGGCGTGGCCCGACGCGCTCGCGCTCTATCTCGTCGGCGAGCTGGACGAGCGCGACGCGATGAATGCCGCCGCGGCGCGCGCGGCCTCGGATCGCGGCGCCGCGCTCGGCGAGGCGTACGCCTTCCTCGCCCTCGACGAGCTGTTCGGCGGCAGCGGGCAGGATCGCCAGCAGGCGATGGGAGAGTATTTCCGCAGCTCCTACGCGGCGGGCCGCAGTTTGTCGCATGTGCTGTACATACGCATGCACACGCCGGGCCAGAAACTGACAGTGCAATCGGCGCGCGACGGCGATCCACGCAAGTAGCGCAGTCGTTCAACGGCGACAGCCAACTATGTCGCAGTAAGGTCCCGACTGTCCGGCGCGCGGGCCGGGATCGCGGTATCTTCATGGCTGCGCGGTCGTGTGGCGCTGAGATCCGTGGACATGAACGAACACCGGGGATTCGTCGCTGCGGGCGCTTCGCCCGCCGACGCCGCGCGCGCGGTCTTCGGGGCCTTCGCGCTGCCGGTCGCCGCGCTCGCCGTCTCCGTCCTGCTGATCGGCTTCACCCCGAAGCTGCCCGGCTTCCCGTCGTCGCTCGGGATCTACGGACCGTATCTCACCCTGGGAGTCGGGCTACTGATCAGCCTCGCGTTCAAGCGCAGCCGCGCGCTGTTCGCGATCCTGTCGCTGCTGCTCGGCTATGCCGCCTTCAGGCTGTTCCTCGCGGACGACCCGGATACCTCCGCGGCGTCGGTTTACGTCGCGTTGTGCGTCTTCGTGCCCCTCAACCTCGGGCTGTTGTCGCTCGTGCGCGAGCGCGGCGCGCTCAACATCTACGGCGCCCGGCGCCTCGCCTTGCTCCTGCTCGAGATCGGTGCGACCGCGGCGCTCGTGAGTGGCGGCTACCCGGCAGTCACCGATGCCCTGTTCCGGCCGATTCTGCTCGGGGCGGGGCCGCTCTCCTCGCCCATTCCGCAGCTTGGCCTGATCGTGATGGCGCTCGCGCTGGCCGTGGCCGTCGCGTGCGCGATGACGAGGGCCGGCGTCATCGAAGCCGCCTTCGCCGCCGCCCTGGTCGCGTTCGCCGCGGCGTGCCACGCCTCGGGCGCGCTTGAGACCTACGAATGGTTCACTGCCGCGGGCGTCATCGTCACCGCCGGCGTGCTGCAGGATTCCTATCGCATGGCGTTCCGCGACGAGCTGACCGGGCTACCTGGCCGCCGCGCGCTCAACGAGCGGCTGATGGGACTTGACGGCCACTACACCATCGCCATACTCGACGTCGATCACTTCAAGCGCTTCAACGACGCCTGGGGCCACGACGTCGGCGACCAGGCGCTCAAGCTGGTGGCGGCACGCCTGCAGCGCGTAGGCGGCGGCGGCACGGCGTACCGTTACGGCGGAGAAGAGTTCGCAATCGTTTTCCCTGGAACGCGCCTTCCCGCGGCGCTGCCGCACGTCGAGGCGCTGCGCGCGGACATCGACCGCTACGAGTTCGAGATCCGCGCCCGCCACCGCCGCAGGCAGCGCGCGGCCGAGCGCGCGGCGCCCTCCGGTGCCGGCGCGTCGAGCTGGTTGTCGGTCGCGGTGAGCATCGGCGTCGCCGAGCAAAGCGACCGGCTCTCTGCGCCGGACGAGGTCGTGGCCGCGGCGGACGCCGCGCTCTTCCGCGCGAAAAAGGCGGGCAGGAACCGCGTCAGTCGTTGACGCGGGCGGGCAAACCCGCGATATTTGCGCGCTCAATGGAGCCGCGCATGCACGTCCACCGCATCGGCAGGCAGCTCGGCGCAGAGATCGCGGGCGTCGACCTGTCGCAGCCGCTCGAGGACGCTGCGTTCGCGCGGATCGCCGCCGCGTTCTTCGAGCACCAGGTGGTCGTGTTCCGCGACCAGCGGCTCACCCCGGCGCAACAGATCGCCTTCACGCGGCGCTTCGGCGTGCTGGAAGAGCACGTGCGCAAGGAGCACCGCCTGCCCGGCCACCCGGAAATCCTGATCGTCTCCAACGTGCTCGACGGGCACGGCAGGGCAATCGGCGTCGAGGATGCCGGCCGCTTCTGGCACAGCGACCTCTCCTACAAGCGGGTGCCGAGCCTGCTCTCGGCGCTCTACGCGCTCGAGGTGCCGGTCGGGGCGGACGGCATCGTCCTCGGCCACACCAGCTTCGCCAGCACCACCGCTGCCTTCGACGCGCTGCCCGAGAAGCTCAAGCGCCGCCTGCAGGGCTTGCGCAACGTGCACAGCTACCGCTACTACCGCGCGAAGAACGTCGAGGCGCAGAGGCTGGAACGGGCGCGCGGCGCGCGCGCGGTGCAGGAGCACGCACCGACCGACGAGCAATGGGCGAGCGTGCCCGACGCGGAAGCGCCGGTCGTGCGCACCCACCCGGTCACCGGGCGCAAGGGCCTGTTCGTCAACGAGGCCCACACGTCGCGCATCGTCGGCCTGCCGGCCGGCGAAGGCGCGGCGCTGCTGGCGCAGCTGTGCGCGCACATCGTGCGGCCCGAGTTCCGCTACGAGCACCAGTGGCGCGCCGGCGACCTGCTGATGTGGGACAACGTCGCCGTGCAGCACAAGGCGAACTTCGACTACCGGCTGCCCCTGCGCCGGCTGATGCACCGCACGACGGTGCGCGGCGAAGAGGTCATGCAAACATACTAATGAGGTATTCCAACCTCGACGGCAGCTCGCGCGCATCGAGCATCGCGAGGATCCTGCGCTGGAAGGCCGGCTGGCACCACGAGAAGCGCCCGCCCTCACCGATGACCGGGGTCGCCGTGCCGGCCGTGCCGAACGACGGCCGGGCACTGCGCAATGCGCCGCATGACGCGCTTACCTGGATCGGCCACGCCAGCTTCCTGGTGCAGCTCGGCGGCGCGAATGCGCTGATCGACCCGGTAATGTCGCCGACGATCGCCGGCTTCATCCCGCGCAACGTCGCGCCGGGGCTCGACTGGCCGGCGCTGCCGAAGATCGACCTGGTGCTGGTAACGCACAACCACCGCGACCACATGGATGCACCGAGCCTGAAGCGGCTAGGCCCGGACCCGGTGTACGTCGTGCCGCGCGGGCTCGGCAAGTGGTTCGAGCGCGCCGGCCTGCGCCGCGTGGTCGAGATGTCGTGGTGGCAGCGCGAGGAGATCGCGCGACTCGAGGTGACCTTTGTGCCGGCCGAGCACTGGAGCCGGCGCGGGCTGCTCGACGTCAACGCCAGCTGGTGGGGCGGCTACGTCCTCGGGCGCGGCGGACTGCGCGTCTACCACTCCGGCGACACTGCATGGTTCAAAGGCTTCGAGCTGATCGGCGAGCGCTGCGGCGAGCTGCACGCCGCCATGCTGCCGATCGGCGCATATGCGCCGCGCTGGTTCATGCGGCGCCAGCACATGGACCCGGCCGACGCGGTGCGCGCCTTCCGCGCGCTCGGCGCCGCGCGCTTCGTCGCCATGCACTGGGGCACCTTCAAGCTGACCGACGAGGACCTGCGCGAGCCGCCGCAGCTGCTGCGGCAGGTCTGGCAGCGCGAGAACCTGCCGCACGACCGATTGACGATTCCTGCGATCGGCGAGACCCTGCTGCTCGATCACAGCCCGGCGAGGAGGCCGTTTCCATGAGCGAGTTCCACAATATCCACGTCAGCAGCGAGGAAGGCGTGGCGCAGCTGCAGCTGCACCGGCCCGAGCGGCTCAATGCGCTCAACAAGGCGACGCTGCTCGAGATCAACGCGGCGATGGACGCCTTCGAGGCCGATAGCGCGGTGCGCGTGATCGTGCTCTCGGGCGCGGGGCGCGGCTTCTCCTCGGGCTTCGACCTCAAGGAGCAGATGGAGCGCCGCCCCGAGGGCGCGGCGGTGTGGCGCGAGGTGCTGGACCTCGACTTCTCGACCACCATGCGCTTCTGGGATTCGCCCAAGCCGACCATCGCCGCGATTCACGGTCCCTGCATGGCGGGTGCCTTCGAGATGGCGCTCGCCTGCGATCTCGCGCTGTGCTCGCGCGACGCGGTGTTCGGCGAGCCGGAGCTGAAATTCGGCGCCGGCATCGTCACGCTGCTTTTGCCCTGGGTGGTGGGACCGAAGGCCGCCAAGGACATCATCCTCACCGGCGACGACGCGATCGGCGCCGAGCGCGCGCTCGCGCTCGGCATCGTCAGCCGCGTGGTGCCCGAGGGCGAGCACCTGAGCGCGGCGCTGCGCATCGCGCGCCAGATGGCGGTGATCGACCCGGACCTGGTGCGCGACACCAAGAAGGCGCTCAACCGCAGCTACGAGATCCAGGGCCTGCACGCGGCGCTCGACACCGCGCTCGACATCGACCATGCCATCGAGTCGCACGGCTCCCCGGACAAGCGGCGCTTCATGGACATCGCGCGCGACCAGGGCCTGAAGGCCGCCCTCGCCTGGCGCGAGGCGCGCTTCAGGGTCTAGCGTTCAGCGTCCAGTCGAACTCGGCGTAGCGCAGCTTCACGCGCCCCTGGCGGCGGTCGACCGCGTCGATCATGGCATCGTCGTCGATCCGCGCCAGCACGAATTCGAGCACGCCGTTCTCGCCGCCGAAGTCGGCGCCGTACCAATGAAGCATCTTCGGCACCACCAGGATCGCTCCGCCCAGCTCGACGTGCACGGTTTTGCGCAGGTACTCGCAGGCCGCGTCCTCCAGCTCTTGCTCGAGCCGCCCGGCGTGGAATGCGCGCAGCGCCGGCGACGAGCGGCACGCCGAGTACAGCGCGAAGTGCATGCGCTCGTCGTAGATCAGCGGCGTGAACGCGAGACGCGGGTCGTCCTTCGCCATCGGCCCGCGCAGCCTGCCCGGCTTGTGGGTGTTGCCGCGCAGCAGGCCGTGCTCGATGTCGTCGAGCGAGAAGCCGAGGCCCGCGATGCGCAGGCATTCGTTCTCGAAGAATCCTTCCGTGTCGATCACCCTCGTGGGCTGGCCGACCTCGAGCACCCCGGTCAGCACGCAAGCGTTGTAGGCGTTGAGCCAGAAGCCGATCGACACCGGAATCGTCGCGCGGCGCGGATCGAAGTCGGCGAGCGCCGTGAGCGCCGTCTCGAGGCGCTCGCGCTCGGGCGAGCGCGCGAGCGCCGCGTAGTCGCACCACGTGCCGCCGGCGTCGAAGTGCGCCAGGCGCACGGATTCGAGCGCGGCGGCCAGGCTGTGTGCGGCGGAGTCGGTTTCGTTCATGGCCCCTCGGGACCGAATTCTAGCGGCTCGCTACAATAGCCGTGAGAGGGGGCGCGTCATGGCAAGCCATGCATTCGGCAGTTACGACTACGTGATCGTCGGCGCGGGCAGCGCCGGCTGCCTGCTCGCCAACCGCCTGTCGGCCGATCCGGGCGTCTCGGTGCTGCTCGTCGAGGCCGGCGGGCGCGACGACTGGTTCTGGATCGACGTGCCGGTCGGCTACCTTTACACCATCGCCAACCCGCGCACCGACTGGTGCTACAAGACCGAGCCCGACGAGCACCTCGCGGGCCGCTCGATCCACTATGCGCGCGGCCGCGTGCTGGGCGGCTGCTCGTCGATCAACGCCATGATCTACATGCGCGGCCAGAAGGCGGACTGGGACCACTGGGCCGCGCTCGGCAACCGCGGCTGGTCCTGGGACGAGGTGCTGCCGCTGTTCAGGCGGCTCGAGGACTATGCGCAGGGCGAGACCGACGGCTACGGCGCGGGCGGCGAGCTGCGCGTCGAGGACCCGCGCGTGCACTGGGAGATCCTCGATGCCTGGCGCGAGGCGGCCGCCGAGTGCGGCATCCCGCCGATCAAGGTATTCAACCGCGGCGACAACTTCGGCTGCGCCTACTTCCAGATGAACCAGAAACGCGGCCGGCGCTGGAGCGCCACCAACGCGTTCTTGAGACCGATCGCAGGCAGAGCGAACCTCACTGTTCTCACCGAAGCACTCACTACGAAAGTAAGAATCAAGGATAGACACGCGGAAGGCGTCGAGTTCCGGCATCCGCAGCACGGCGAGTGCTTCGTCGAGGCGCGGCGCGAGACGCTCCTGGCGGCGGGCGCGATCGGCTCGCCGCAGCTGCTGCAGCTCTCAGGCGTCGGCCCGGGCGAGCTGCTCGAGCGCCACGGCATCGCGCTGCTGCACGACCTGCCGGGCGTCGGCGGCAACCTGCACGACCACCTGCAGATCCGCATGCAATACCGGGTGCGGAACGCACGCACACTCAACGAGCGCGCCAGCAGCCTGTGGGGCAAGGCGGCGATGGGGCTCGAGTACCTGCTGTTGCGCACCGGGCCGCTCACCATGCCGCCGTCGCAGCTCGGCGCCTTCGCCAGGAGCGACCCCGCTCAGCCCACGCCCAACATCGAGTGGCACGTGCAGCCGCTGTCGCTCGACAAGTTCGGCGACCCGCTGCACACCTTTCCCGCGATCACGCCGAGCGTGTGCAACCTGCGCCCGGAATCGCGCGGCTGGGTGCGCATCAAGTCGCCCGACCCGGCGGCCTATCCGGAGATCAAGCTCAACTACCTTGCGACGGCAGCCGACCGCAAGGTCGCGGTGGACGGCGTTCGCTTCACCCGCCGCATCATGGCGGCCGGAGCGCTGGCGAAGTACGCGCCGGAGGAATTTCGTCCGGGAGTCGAAGTGGAAAGGGACAGCGATCTCGAAAAGGCCGCGGGCGAGCTCGGCACGACGATCTTCCATCCCGTCGGCAGCTGCAAGATGGGCCACGACCCGCAGGCGGTGGTTGACGACCGGCTGCGCGTGCACGGCGTCGCGCGCCTGCGCGTGATCGACGCCTCGATCATGCCGCGCATCACCTCGGGCAACACCAACGCGCCGACCTACGTGATCGCCGAGAAGGGGGCCGCGGCGGTGCTCGACGAGCTGCGCCGCGGGGGCGCTAGCGCGCCCTGATGTGCAGGCTCTGGGTCGAGCGGCCGATCAGCCCGCGCGTATCGAAGATTTCCGCCTCGGCGATGCCGCCGCCGCGCGGACCGAGCAGCGTGCGCGCGTCGATGCAGATCCACTCGCCCTCGGCCCTGCGCAGCAGGTTGATGGTCAGGTCCGAGTTGATGAAGATGTAGCGCCGGAAGTCGAGCACCGCGCTGATGCCGTTGCCCGAATCCGCCGCGACCGCGACGCGCTCGACCGCGCCCGGCGCCTCCCTATCGACCAGCGGATGGCGCATGCGGAACCAGACGGCGCACGGCCCGCTCGTCAGCGTGCCCTCGGCGACCCGCAATTCGACCAGCTCGTGGTAGCCCACGTCCCCGCCGCGATGCGGGAACACCACCGGCTCGAGCGCCTCGGGAAGCGTCGGCGCCCGCTGCAGCGCCTGTGCGGGAAGCTCGATGGGTTCCTCGCGCTGCGCGACCGCGGTGAAGCGCGCGACCTCGCGTTCCGCCGCCCACAGGCGCGCAGAAAAGTGGGCGACGTTGCGGCCCGCGTAGTCGGTGTCGACTTCGATCCTCAGCGGGGCGATGGGCACCGGCCGCACCAGGTTCGCGGTCAGCCGCGCGAGGTGGCTCATGCCGAGCGCCGCCGCCGCGCGCGCGATCTCGCGCCCGGCCAAAGCGACCGGCGGGCCGCCGTGCTGGTGGCCGGGATCCCACGGCCCGCGCGTCAGCTCGGTCGATTCGTAGGTATGCGCGTCGAGCGCGGCGTAGGCGCTGGAGTTGGTCTCGGACATGGGCAAGCGTTCCGATTCTAACTGCGATGGTGCTACACTGCGCGCGCCGCGCAGACCAAAGGACGGCGTGCTGCAGACCCCGCTCATCGGCGTGCACCGCAGGGCCGGCGCGAAGCTGGTGGATTTCGCGGGCTGGGAAATGCCGCTGCACTACGGCTCGCAGATCGACGAGCACCACGCGGTGCGGCGCGCCGCAGGCATGTTCGACACCTCGCACATGCTGGCGATCGACGTCCAGGGCCCTGGCCCGCGCGCCTTCCTCTCGCGCGCGCTGGCCAACAACGTCGAGCGGCTCAAGCACCCCGGCAAGGCGCTCTACTCCTGCCTGCTCAACGAGGACGGCGGCGTCCTCGACGACCTGATCGTGTACTTCCTGCGCGAGGACCTGTTCCGCCTGGTGGTCAACGCCGCGACCGCGGACAAGGACCTCGCCTGGCTCGAGGCGCTCGCCGCCGGCGCGGCGACGCTGCGGCCGCGGCGCGACCTGGCGATGATCGCGGTGCAGGGACCACAGGCGCGCAGCCGCACCTGGAGCGCGCTGCCGGTGCTGCGCGCGGCGAGCGAGCCGCTCGAGCCGTTCTTCGGCGCGCAGGCGGGCGACGCGTTCGTCTCGCGCACCGGCTACACCGGCGAGGACGGCTTCGAGCTGCTGCTGCCCGCGGACGCGGCGCTCGCGGCCTGGGGGCGCCTCGCGCAGGCGGGCGTGCGGCCCTGCGGGCTGGGCGCGCGCGACACGCTGCGCCTCGAGGCGGGAATGAACCTTTACGGCCAGGACATGGACGATAGCGTGACGCCGCTCGAATGCGGGCTCGCCTGGACCGTGGACCTGGCCTCGGAGCGCGACTTCGTCGGCAAGCGCGCGCTCGCCGCGCAGCAGCCCGCGCGCACGCAGCTCGGGCTGGTGCTCGACGGGCGCGGCGGCGTGCTGCGCGCGCACCAGGCGGTGCACGGCGCGCGCGGCGACGGCGAGGTCACCAGCGGCACGTTCTCGCCGAGCATGCAGACCTCGATCGCGCTGGCGCGCCTGCCGCGCGCGTACGCGCCCGGCGATCGGGTCGAGGTCGAGGTGCGCGGCAAACGGCTCGCGGCGCGCGTAGTGCGCCCGCCGTTCGTGCGCCGCGGCCGGATACTGGTTACATGATGGGAGGACTGCGATGAACGTCCCGGAGAACCTGAAGTACACCGCGTCGCACGAATGGGTGCGCGCCGAGCCCGACGGCACGCTAAGCGTCGGCATTACCGACCACGCGCAGGACGCGCTCGGCGAGCTGGTGTTCGTCGAGGTGCCGGAGGTGGGGCGCAAGCTGAACGCCGACGACGCATGCGCCGTGGTCGAGTCGGTGAAGGCCGCCTCGGACGTCTACGCGCCGCTCGCCGGCGAGGTGGTGGACGCCAACAAGGCGCTTGCCGACGCGCCGGGGGAGGTCAACAAGGACCCCTACGGTGCCTGGCTGTTTCGCCTCAGGCCCGCCGACCCCGGCGCGCTGGCGAAGCTGCTCGACGCCGCCGCCTACAGGAAGAGCTTTAAGTGAACGGCGGCGAGTTCCTGGAGCGTCACCTCGGCATCGACGCGCGCAGCGAGCGCGCCATGCTCGCGACGCTCGGCGTCGCCTCGCGCGAGGCGCTGATCGGCGAGGCGCTGCCCGCCTCGATCCGCCAGCGCCAGCCGCTCGAGCTGCCCGGACCCCTGCCCGAGGCGCAGGCGCTCGAGGCGCTGCGCGCCATCGCCGGCGAGAACCACCCCTGGCGCAGCTGCATCGGCGCCGGCTACCACCATTGCCACACGCCGCAGGTGATCCAGAGGAACGTGCTCGAGAACCCCGGCTGGTACACCGCCTACACGCCCTACCAGGCCGAGATCTCGCAGGGGCGCCTTGAAGCGCTGCTCGTGTTCCAGCAGACCGTGATGGACCTCGCCGGCCTGCCGGTGGCGAACGCCTCGCTGCTCGACGAGGCGACCGCCGCCGCCGAAGCGATGACGCTGATGCGGCGCGCCGCGAAGAGCAAGGCGCCGGCGTTCTTCGCCGACGCCGCCTGCCACCCGCAGGTGCTCGCGGTGCTCGCGACGCGCGCGCGATGGATGAATATCCCGCTGCTGGTCGACGATCCTTCGCGCATCGATCCCGCCGCTGTGTTCGGCTGCCACCTGCAATATCCCGCCACTCACGGGGCGATCAAGGATTGGTCCGGCCTCATCACGCGCGTACACGCGTCCCAGGGACTCGTCTCAATGGGCACCGATCCGCTCGCGCTGGTGCTGCTCAAGTCCCCCGGCGCGCTCGGCGCCGACGTGGCGCTCGGCTCGGCGCAGCGCTTCGGCGTGCCGCTCGGCTACGGCGGGCCGCACGCGGCGTACATGGCGTGCCGCGCCGAACTGGTGCGCCAGATGCCGGGGCGCATCATCGGCGTGAGCGTCGACGCCGCGGGGCGCACCGCCTACCGCATGGCGCTTCAGACCCGCGAGCAGCACATCCGGCGCGAGAAGGCGACCAGCAACATCTGCACCTCGCAGGTGCTGCTCGCCAACATCGCCGGGCTGTACGCGGTGTGGCACGGCCCCGAGGGGCTGCGGCGCATCGCGCTGCGCTGCAACTTCATGGCGCGCCTGCTCGCCGCCCGCGTCGCGCCGCGCTTGAAGCCTTTGTCTGAATCGTATTTCGACACCCTCGCCTTCGACGCCGGCAGCGAGGCCAGCGCGATCAGGGAACGGGCGCAGCACAAGAGAATCAACCTGCGCTACGACGGAAGCCGCGTCGGCGTGAGCCTCGACGAGACCACCACCACCGACGACGTTGCCGATCTCGCATGGGCGCTGACGGGAAACGCAAACCTTTCCGACACACCTGCCCCGGAAAGCATTCCCGTCGAACTGCAACGCAGCGAACCCGTTCTCGCCCACCCCGTATTCCACCGTTTTCGCAGCGAGAGCGAGATGATGCGCTACCTCAAGCGCCTGGAGAACCGCGACTACTCGCTCGCGCAGGGCATGATCCCGCTCGGCTCGTGCACCATGAAGCTGAATGCGGCGGCCGAGATGGCGCCGGTGTCGTGGCCCGCTTTCGCGCACATCCATCCGTTCGCGCCGCCCGAGCAGGCGCGCGGCTACGCGAAGATGCTCGGCGACGTGTCGGCGGCGCTCGCGGCGATCACCGGCCTGGCGCGCATGAGCATGCAGCCGAACTCGGGCGCCAACGGCGAGTATGCCGGGCTGATCACGATCCGCAACTACCACGCGGCGCGCGGCGACGCCGGCCGCGACGTCTGCCTGATCCCGTCCTCCGCGCACGGCACCAACCCGGCCTCGGCGCGCATGGCCGGGCTCGAGGTGGTGATCGTCGCCTGCGACGCGCAGGGCAACGTCGACCTCGCCGATCTCGAGGCGAAGATCGCGGCGCACCGCGACAGGGTCGCCGCGCTGATGCTCACCTACCCGTCGACGCACGGCGTGTACGAGGAGGCGGTGCAGCGCATCTGCGAGCGGGTGCACCGGGCGGGCGGCCAGGTGTACATGGACGGCGCGAATCTCAACGCGCTGGCAGGCCTCGCGCGGCCGGCCGACATCGGCGCCGACGTGTGCCACATCAACCTGCACAAGACCTTCTGCATCCCGCACGGCGGCGGCGGCCCGGGCATGGGGCCGATCGGCGTCGCCGCGCACCTTGCGCCGCACCTGCCGTCGCACCCCGTGGTGCCCGAGGAGGGCCTGCCGGCGGACAACGGCACGGTCAGCGCCTCGCCCTTCGGCAGCCCGCTGATCGTCACCATCTCGTGGATGTACCTGCGCATGATGGGCGCCGAGGGCGTGCGCCGCGCCACCGAGACGGCGATTCTCGCCGCCAACTACGTCGCCGCGCGGCTCGCGCCGTATTTCCCGATCCTGTACACCGGACGCGGCGGCCGCGTGGCGCACGAGTGCATCCTCGACCTGCGCGCGCTCAGGGAGGCCTTCGGCGTGAACGCCGACGACGTCGCCAAGCGCCTCATGGACTACGGCTTCCACGCGCCGACAGTATCGTTTCCGGTGCCCGACACGCTGATGGTCGAGCCTACCGAGAGCGAATCCCTGGCCGAGCTCGACCGCTTCTGCGAGGCGATGATCGCGATCCACGGCGAGTTGCAGAAGATCGCCTCCGGCGCATGGGATCGCGAGGACAACCCGATCCGCAACGCGCCGCACACCGCCGAGGAGCTGGCCGGGGACTGGCGCCACCCCTACTCCCGCGCCGAGGCCGCCTATCCCGTCGCGGCGCTGCGCGGCGCCAAGTACTGGCCGCCGGTGAAGCGCGTCGACGCGGTGCACGGTGACCGGCACTTCTCCTGCGCCCTGCCCCTTGAGTAGCGCCGGCGCCGCCCCAATATCGTCCCGGTGAAAGGAGACCTGCCTAAATGAAGCGCATCGTCCTGTTCCTCGCCACCAACATCGCCGTCCTGCTGGTGCTGACGGTGGTCATCAACCTGCTGGGCGTCGGGCAGTTCCTGACCAAGCAGGGCATCGACTACAGCTCGCTGCTGGTGTTCTCGGCGGTGATCGGCTTCGGCGGCTCGTTCATCTCGCTGCTGATGTCGAAGACCATGGCCAGGTGGTCCACCGGCGCGCACGTAGTCGACGGCTCGGAGGGCAGCACCGAGTACTGGCTGGTCCAGACGGTCAAGCGGCTCGCCGAGCGCGCCGGCATCGCCATGCCCGAGGTGGCGGTGTACGAGGGCGCGCCCAACGCCTTCGCCACCGGCGCATTCAAGAACTCGGCGCTCGTGGCGGTTTCCACCGGGCTGCTGCAGTCGATGAGCCGCGACGAGGTCGAGGCGGTGCTGGGGCACGAGGTGACGCACGTCGCCAACGGCGACATGGTGACGCTGACGCTCATCCAGGGCGTGGTCAACACCTTCGTCGTGTTCCTGTCGCGCATCGTCGGCTACTTCGTCGACCGCGCGGTGTTCCGGACCGAGCGCGGCGTCGGGCCCGGCTTCTACATCACGGTGATCGTGTGCCAGATCGCCTTCGGCGTGCTCGCCTCGATCATCGTCGCCTGGTTCTCGCGCCAGCGAGAATTCCGCGCCGACGCCGGCTCGGCCAAGCTGCTCGGCACGCCGCAGCCGATGGTGGCGGCGCTGACGCGGCTCGGCGGCCTCGAGCCCGGCGCCCTGCCCGAGAGCATGAAGGCCTCGGGCATCAGCGACCGCGCGGGCGTCATGGCGCTGTTCTCCACCCATCCGCCGATCGAGGAGCGCATCGCCGCGCTGCAAAGCCGCTGATCTTGCCTTACGATGTCGGGCATGCGCATCGGCATCGTGGGGATTAGCGGTTATGGCGGCAGCGAGCTGCTGCGGCTGTGCCTGTCGCACCCGGGCTTCGAGCTGGCCTACGCGGCCGGCGAGTCGACCGCGGGGCAGTCGCTCGCGCAGCGCTTCCCGGCGCTCGCGGGCCATCCCGCCGGCGGCATCGTCATCCAGCCCTTCGAGCCGGAGAAGATCCGCGGCATCGACATGCTGTTCGCTTCGCTGCCGACCGGCAAGTCGCGTGAGCCGCTGGCGCGCGTGCCGCGCGAGGTCAAGGTGCTCGACGTCGGCGGCGACCACCGCTTCGCCGAGGGCTGGGTCTACGGCCTGACCGAGCTGCCCGGCCAACGCGAGAGCATCAAGGGTGCGGCGCGCGTCGCCAACCCTGGCTGCTACCCGGCGGCGGCGCTGCTGGCGCTCGCGCCGCTGGTGCGCGACGGCCTGGTCGAGCCCGAAGGCATCGTGATCGACGCCAAGAGCGGCGTCACCGGCACCGGGCGCGGCGGCGCCAGCGACTTCGGCTACGTCGAGACCAACGAGGACCTGTTCGCCTACGGTCTCGCCAAGCATCCGCACGTGCCCGAGATGACCGAGGCGCTGTCGCGCCTCGCCGGGCGCCGCGCATCGCTCGCCTTCACGCCGCACCTGGTGCCGATGACGCGCGGCATCCTCGCCACCTGCTACGCGCGCCCGCGCGGCACGGCGAACGCCGCGCAGCTCTTCGAGAGCGCGCGAAGCTGCTACCGCAGCGAGCCGTTCATCAAGGTGCTCGATGCGGCGGGAGGCCGCGGCCCGCACACCAAATGGGCCACCGGCTCCAACCTCGCTTTCCTGTCCTACGCGGTGAATGGCGAGACGGGCCTCCTAGTCGCGCTGGGCGCCATCGACAACCTCGGCAAGGGCGCCGCCGCGCAGGCGGTGCAGAACGCGAACCTGATGACCGGTCAGCCCGAGACCGCGGGCCTCACCGCGCTGCCGCTCTGGACCTGAGCGCAAGCGGCCTTGTCCGCCTCCCCTCCCGCGCGCCGGGGCGACACCTTGCTGGCGTGGTTCTTCGTCTGGGTCTGGGGATCTGGCTACATCGCCACCAAGACCGGGCTGCATTACGCGGCGCCGTTCACCTTCCTCGCGCTGCGCTTCGCGCTCGCCGTGGCGTGCCTGGTGCCGGTGCTGGTCGCGCTGCGCCCGCGCTGGCCGCGCGCGCCGCGCGAATGGGTGCACCTGATCGTCGCCGGCCTGCTGCTGCACGCCGTGCAGCTCGGCGGCAGCCATTACGGCCAATACTGGGGCATCTCGGCGGGCATCGTCGCGCTGCTGTTCTCCGCGCAGCCGCTGCTCACGGCCATCGTCGCCTCGCGCTGGCTCGGCGAGCGGCTGGCGACGCGCCAGTGGGCGGGCGTGGCGATCGGGCTGGCGGGCGTGGCGCTGGTGGTGTGGCACAAGATCGACGTGCACATCATGGGACCGCGCAGTCTCGGGGCCGTATGCGTGGGCGTCGCAGGCATTACCGCCGGCACCCTCTATCAGCGCGTGTTCTGCCGCAATGCCGACCTGTATAGCGGCGCGTTCATCCAGCTCGCTGCGGCGTCGCTCGTGGTCGCGCCGCTCGCCTGGGGCGTCGAGGGCGCGCGCATCGACTGGTCCTGGCAGCTCGCCGCCGCGCTCGCCTATCTGGTGATCCTCGGCTCGATCCTCGCCTTCAACACGCTGCACACGCTGATGCGCCACGGACAGGCCACCAAGGTCACGAGCCTCCTTTACCTGCCGCCGATCATCGCGGTGGCGCTCGAGTACCTGGTGTTCGACGTCGTGCCGACCGCGCTGTCGCTCGCCGGCGTGGCCGTCACCTGCCTGGGCGTGGCGCTGGTGGCGCTGGGAAGGCCGCGCGCGTGAACCTGCCGCTCATCGTCCTGCTGACGGTGCTCAACCACCTCGCCTACACCGGCAGCCGGGTGACCGTGTCGCTGTTCGCGATCCACGAGGGCGCCACGCCGCTCACCATCGGCGCCCTCATGTCGCTGTTCGCACTGCTGTCCATGCTCATCTCGGTGCCCGTGGGGCGGCTGGTCGACCGCATCGGCGTGCTCCCGCCGGTCGCGGCCGCGGCCTGCGCGGTGTTCGCCGGACTGCTGCTGCCCTTCGCGTGGCCCGACCTGCGGGCGCTGTTCCCCGCAGCGGTCGCCATCGGCACCGGCTTCGGCGTGTACTTCGTGGTGCTCAACAACATGACCGGCGCGCTCGGCAGGCCCGAGGACCGCGCGCGAAACTTCAGCTGGCTGGCGCTCGGCTTCTCGACCGGCGGCTTCTTCGGCCCGATGCTGGCGGGATTTTCCATCGACAGCGTCGGCTACCGCGCCGGCTTTCTCGCGCTCGCGGCATTTCCTGCGATCGCGCTGGTACCGCTGGTGATGCGGCGCCACGCGCTGCCACAGGGGCACCGTGGGCGCGGCGCCGTGTCCGCGGGTGGCGTGCTCGAGCTGCTGCGCGAGCCGCGGCTGCGCGCGGCGTTCCTCGTCAGCGGGGTGTTGGCGATGGGATGGGATCTGTACTCGTTCGCATTGCCGATCTACGGCTCGCGCATCGGCCTCAGCGCCTCGACCATCGGGCTGATCATGGGCAGCTTCGCCGGCGCCACCTTCGCGGTGCGGCTGCTGATGCCGGCGCTGGCGCGCAGGCTGAGGGAGTGGACCGTGATCAGCACTGCGCTGTTCATCGCCGGCGCGTCGTTCGCACTGTTTCCGGCGGCAAAGGACGTGGGCACGCTGATGCCACTGTCGTTCCTGCTCGGCATCGGCCTGGGGTCCGCACAACCGATGATCATGGCGCTGCTGTACGCCGCCTCGCCGCCGGGGCGCCAGGGCGAGGTGGTGGGCGTGCGCACGGCGATGCTCAGCACCAGCTCGACGACGCTGCCGCTGGTGTTCGGCGCGCTCGGCACGGCGCTCGGCATGGCGCCCGTGTACTGGGCGATGGCCGCCTGCATGCTCTCGGGCGGCTGGTTGACGCGCCGCAGGCGGCGCCGCGCGTAGCGAAATACGAGGGAAGTGAAGCGCGTGGCTTGCTACTACGCGGCCTGAGCGCCGCGCGGTGGCTGCCGGAGGCCGAAGCCTCCGGCGGCAACCAAAACCGTTGACTTACTTCAGGTGCTTGTTGACCAGCTTGGTCATCTCGAACATCGACACCTGCGACTTGCCGCCGAATACCGGCTTGAGCTTGTCGTCGGCGTTGATCATGCGGCGATTCTTCTTGTCCTGCAGGCCGTTACGCTTGATGTAGGCCCAGATCTTCTTGGTGACTTCGGTACGCGGCATCGCGCTGCCGCCGATCACTGCCGCGAGCGTGGCGCTCGGGTTCATCGGCTTCATGAATGCTGCATTCGGTTTCCGCTTCGCGGCGGACTTCTTCTTAGCGGACTTCTTCGCGGCCTTCTTCTTTGCCATCGTCATTTCTCCTCTGAGCGATACGAAAATCTTATTCGATCCGGATGATCTTGCCGCTGTCAGGCAGCGGTGACGTGAAGATGCCGAATCCCGCGCGGCGTGTCAACGTTTTTCAGAGGGAAAAGCGAACTTCCTGCACGGCGCGTTGCCCGCTATCATGCCGCCGCGGAGTCGAGCCAGGCTTCCAGACCCTGCGCGTTCAGGTCGACGTCAATCGCGAATACCCGCAGCAGCTCCGCCTCCGACAGCGTCCATCCCTGGCGCCGCGACTCGGCGATCACGATTGCCGCAATTCCCTTCCTTAGCAGCGCGTTGCGCTGCGCTCCTGCGCCTCGGACACGCTCGGCGAGCTCGGCGTGGGCGTCGATCAGCCGGTGCAAGTCGGCCGCCAGTCGGCCCGGTTCGCGCACCTGCCCGAAGTGGGTGACGTAGATCGCCTCCGGGGCGAGAGCCAGCATGCGGTCGATCGAGCGGTGCAGCGCGGGCGGGTCGAACTGCGACGGGCTGGTGGTCGGGAACGCAAATTGCCTTCCATCCCGGTCGAGCTCGCGGTAGGACAGCCCGAAGGTGTCGCCCGAGAAGATGTGCCCGGTGCGCCCGTCGCGCACAACGACGTGATGGCGCGCGTGGCCCGGCGCGTCGAGGAACGCGAGCTCGCGTCCGCCGAGCGAGATGCTCGCGCCCTCCGGGGTCTCGAGCACCCGCGCCGCCGGCACGGGCAGGATCTCGTCGTAGACGCGGCGCATCGCGTGCTCCCCGTATATCTGTACTGTCGCCGCCAGGAGACGCCGGGGGTCGATCATGTGACGCGCGCCGCGCGGGTGCACCGTGAGCGTGGCGTTCGGGCAGCGCGCCATGAGCTGCCCCGCGCCGCCCGCGTGATCGAGGTGCACGTGCGTGAGGATGACGTAGTCGACCTGCCGGGGCGCGACGCCCCTGGCCGCGAGCGCGGCCAGCACGCGCGGCACGCCGTGCGCCGTGCCCGTGTCGACGATCGCGGCGCGGCCTGCCTCGACGATGATGTGCGCGGCGTTAAGCCGCTCGCGCTCGTACAGCACGTCCACGGCGCTGATGCCGTGACCGTAGTCGTACACCCCCTGCATTCAGGAAGCGTCGCGCGCCAGCCGGATACCGCTGAACTGCCAGCGCGCCGAGGCAGGAAAGAAATTGCGGTAGCTGGCGCGGATGTGCGAGCGCGGCGTGGCGCAGGAGCCGCCGCGCAGCACGTACTGGTTGACCATGAACTTGCCGTTGTACTCGCCCACCGCCCCTGCGGGCGCGCGGAACCCGGGATACGGCGCGTAGGAGCTGCTGGTCCATTGCCATGCATCGCCGTAGAACTGGCCGCCAGCGCCGGGCGGCGCGGGATGCAGCCTGCCGCTCTCGAGGAAGTTGCCGCGCACCTCGCGCGGTGCGGCGGCGATCTCCCACTCGGCCTCGGTCGGCAGCCGCGTCCCGCACCAGCGCGCGTAGGCATCCGCCTCGTAGTAGCTGACGTGCGTCACCGGCTCGGCGGGCTCGAGCGCGCGCAGCCCGTCGAGGGTGAACTGGCGCCAGCCGCCCTCGCCCGCGATCCAGTAGAGCGGCGCTTCCCAGCCCTGCGCGGCACGCAGGTCCCAGCCTTCCGAGAGCCACAGCTGCGGCCGCCGGTAGCCGCCGTCGGCGACGAACGCATGGTATTCGGCGTTGCTCACGAGCCGCTCGCCGATCTCGTAGTCCGCGACGAACACGCGGTGACGCGGGCGCTCGTTGTCGAAGGAGAAGCCGCTGCCGTCGTGTCCGATCTGGCGCACGCCGTCGGGCAGCGCCGACCAGCGCATCGGCGCCGGGGCGCCGCCGGCTTGCGCGCGCGCCGCCTGGTAGGCGGGGAACAGCGGGTTGCGCGACAGCGCGTGCTTCACGTCGGTCACGATCAGCTCCTGGTGCTGCTGCTCGTGGTGCGCACCGAGCTCGATCGTTTCGGCGAAGCGCGCGGCGTGCTCCGGGTGACGCGCGAACAGCGCCTGCATGCGCTCGTCGACGCTCGCGCGGTACGCCAGCACCTCCTCGAGCGATGGGCGCGAGAGCATGCCGCGCTCGGGCCGCGGATGGCGCGCGCCGACCGTGACGTAATAGGAATTGAACAGCACGCGGTACTCTTCCCGGTACGGCGCAAAGCCGGGCAGCGCGGGCTCGAGCACGAAGGTCTCGAAGAACCAGCTGGTATGGGCGAGGTGCCACTTGACCGGGCTCGCGTCGGGCATCGACTGCAGCGCGCAGTCTTCGGCCGACAGCGGCGCGGCGAGGGCGAGCGTCTGGGCGCGCACCCGCTCGTATTCGCGGAGCAGGTTCTCCAGCCTGGCGGCCGATGGGTTGGAAACTCGAGGCTTGCGTGCGAAATGCATGGACCCTCCTCCCGGATGCCGTGACGGAGTGTTGGTCTGCGATGCGGGTCCGCCCATTACACCGCGCCTCGGCACGCAGCGCAACCGCAGGATCGGACTGTAGAATGGCGTCGCATGAAAATCTCGCATCTGCGGCACGAGTACATGCGCGCCGGTCTGTCCGAGGCTGACGCGCACCGCGACCCGCTGGAGCAGTTCCGTCGCTGGTTCCAGGAGGCCCTGGATGCACACCTGCCACTCGCCAATGCCATGACGCTCGCCACCGTGACGGCCGAGGGCACCCCCGCGGCGCGCATCGTACTGCTCAAGGGACTGGACGACGGCGGCTTCGTGTTCTACACCAACTACGAGAGCCGCAAGGGCCACGAGCTCGCCGCGCGCCCCGACGCCTGTCTCGTATTCCTGTGGTCCGAGCTCGAGCGCCAGGTGCGCATCGAAGGCCGCGTGACGCAGGTGCCGGCGGGCGACTCCGACGCCTACTACGACAGCCGTCCGCTCGGCGCGCGGCTCTCGGCATGGGCCTCCGCGCAGAGCGCGCCGGTAGCCGATCGCGCGACCCTCGAGCGCGATCTCGAGGATGCCGAGCGGCGCTACGGCGAGCAGCCGCCGCGCCCGCCACACTGGGGCGGCTACCGCCTGCTGCCCTCGGCGATCGAGTTCTGGCAAGGGCGCGCCAACCGCCTGCACGATCGTCTGCTGTATCGAACGCATGGATCGGGCTGGAGCATCGAGCGCCTCGCTCCCTGACGCGGTGCTCGACTTCCTCAGGCGCGCAGGCCTCGCGGCGCCCCGGGAAACGCCGCGCGCGGTGCCGCTGGCGGGCGGCGTATCGTCGGACATCTGGCGCGTCGAGCTGGCGGGGGGCGCACTTTGCGTCAAGCGCGCGCTGCCGCGCCTCAAGGTGGCCCAGCTCTGGGAAGCGCCCGTCGAGCGCAACCGCTACGAGCGGCGCTGGATGGAGACCGCGAACCGCATCGTCCCCGGCGTCGCGCCGCGCGTGCTCGCCGCCGACGACGCCGGCTGCTTCGCCATGGAATACCTCGGCGGCCTGCCGCTGTGGAAGGCCGAGCTCGCCGCCGGACGCGCCGACCCCGGCTTCGCGCGCGGCGTGGGCGAGCGCCTGGCGCGCATCCACGCCGCCACCGCGGGCGACGCGCAGATTGCCGCCGAGTTCGCCACCGACGCGAGCTTCTACGCCATCCGGCTCGAGCCCTACCTCGTCGCCACTGCGCGCGCGCACCCCGACCACGCAGCCCAGCTGCTGGCGCTCGCCGAGCGCACCGCGCGGAAGCGCGTCGCGCTGGTGCACGGGGACGTCAGCCCGAAGAACATCCTCGTCGGCCCCGCGGGGCCGGTGCTGCTCGACGCCGAGTGCGCCTGGTACGGCGACCCGGCTTTCGACCTGGCGTTCTGCCTCAACCACCTGCTGCTAAAGTGCCTGTGGGTGCCCGCCGCGACGGACGGGTTTCTGGAATGTTTTGACGCCCTCTCATCGTCTTATTCCGTGAATTGCTCCTGGGAGAATCCCTCGGATCTCGAAGCTCGCGCGGCCTCCCTCCTTCCCGGCCTGCTGCTGGCGCGCGTCGACGGCAAGTCGCCGGTCGAGTACCTGACCGAAGAAAAGCAGAAGGAGCGCGTGCGGCGCGCGGCGCGCGCGCTGCTCGCCGCGCCGCCCGCGCGCCTCGCCGAGGTGCGCGACGCATGGCGAAGATCCTGAACGTGCGCGGCCGGCGCGTGTGGGACTCGCGCGGCCGCCCCACCGTCGAGGCCGAGGTGGTGGTCGGCCGCGGCAGCACGCCGCTCGCCAGCGGCCGCGCCATCGCGCCCTCGGGCGCGTCCACCGGCGCGGGCGAGGCGAAGAGTATCGACGTGCGCCAGGCGGTGGCGAACGTCAATGGCATCATGCGTCAGGCGCTGCTCACCGCCAAGGTCGAGGACCAGCAGGCGATCGACCGCAGGCTCGTCGCGCTCGACGGCACGCGCGACCGCAGCCGGCTCGGCGCCAACGCGATCGTCGCGGTGTCGCTCGCCTGCGCGCAGGCCGCGGCGGCGGCGGCGAAAAAGCCGCTGTGGCGCTACCTCGCGGGGGACAAGCCGGTCGCGCTGCCGGTGCCGCAGATCCAGATCTACGGCGGCGGCGCGCACGCGCGCGGCCGCGTCGATATCCAGGACTACATGCTGGTGTGCATCGGCGCCGGCGGCTTCAGCGAGGCGCTCGACTGGACCGCGGAGGTGTATCGCGCCGCCGGCGCGCGGCTGGCGAAGCGCAACCTGCTCGCCGGCGTGGCCGACGAAGGCGGCTACTGGCCGGCGTTCAAGTCGAACGAGGAAGGCCTCGCGGAGCTCGTCGGCGCAATCTCCGACGCCGGGCTCGAGCCCGGGCGCGATTGCGCCATCGCGCTCGACATCGCGGCGACGCAGCTCTACCGCGGCGGGCGGTATCAGCTTTCGCTCGAGAACCGCTCGCTGTCGGCCGAGCAGCTGCAGGCCATGCTGCTGCGCTGGCTCGATGCCTATCCGATCGTGTCCATAGAGGACCCGTTCGCCGAGAACGACGTCGAAGCCATGAAGGCCTTCACCAAGGCGGCCGGCGCCCGCGCGCAGATCGTCGGCGACGATTACTTCGTCACCAGCGAAGCGAAGCTGCGCGCCGCCGACGGCGCCTGCAACGCGATCCTGCTCAAGCCGAACCAGGTGGGGACCGTCAGCGAAACGCACGCCTGCTGGCAGGCCGCGCGCGAGCTCGGCTACGGCGCCATCGTCTCGGCGCGCTCGGGCGAATCGGAGGATGTCTCCATCGTGCACCTCGCCGTGGGCTGGGGCGTGCCGCAGCTCAAAGTCGGCAGCTTCTCGCGCTCCGAGCGCATGGCGAAGTGGAACGAGGGTCTGAGGATCGAAGAGTCGCTCGGCACCCGCAAGCTCCTCTACCCCGCGCGGCGCCTTTTCGCGCGCTTCAAGTCGTGAATAGCGAGCGGGCCGAGCCCGTGATCAGTCCAGCAGACCGGCCTTGCGCAGGGATTCGCGGTGGTGCTCAAGGTCGGATGCGCGCCGGCAATGCAGGATTGGCACGCAGTGCTGGCCGATGGTGAAACCGGTCAACACATGCATCGGGACACTTGCCAAAATGGCACTGGCGAGTTCTCATACGGTTGATCTTCCGTTCCATCGAAGTACGGTCCACTTGAAGAGCAGCGAGCGCACGAATGCCTTATCAGATCATGTATTCGTCTCAAGCAACGGAGCCCATGACGGTCACCGGCCTCGAGGCAATTCTGACGGATGCGCGAACCGGCAATGAAGCGCGCGACGTCACAGGTGCGCTGGTCTATGTCGACGGTGTGTTCTTCCAGATTATCGAAGGCGACAAAGACGTCGTACACAATCTGATGGCAAGCATTGCGAGCGACTCCAGGCATCACTCTGTCAAGGTCTTCTACGAGGCTGAAGTCGATGTTCGCGCTTTCGAGTCTTGGAGAATGGCTTACCTGAGCGCGACTGCCGAGCAGATGTCGAAGTGGGCGGGGCTCCCGGGCACCGCTGCGGTCAACGAGCTATTGACAGATATCAATCGCAGCCCGCATCGGGTACCCCGGATTCTCGTAAGCATCCTGAATGCGTTGGCGCAGTGAAGACCCGTGCGTGCCAGGCCGGGGTATGCGGAACGGGGACTACCGGGCGAACTTGGCAGAGCGGGTAGGTGGACGGTTCAGGAGCAGATCCGCACTCGAGAGAAAGTCCGGAATTGGCTGTGGTGTCTCTTGTGTCTCGATCCAATACAGCCGAGCGCTCGCCAACGTGCAATCGCCGATGCAGAACCCATTGATATTGCGCGCGCCGGTAGTGTTCATAGGGCTTGGAACGGAATCGAGCGTAGAGAAATCGACTAGTGAGACTACTGGGGGATCCGGGTCGATGTCCAACGCGTCGTTGCCGACAAGGGCAACACCTTGCACATCTGAGAAACTCCTGTCGCCAACCGACCCATTCAAACCAGAAGGCCCGGACACCGTCGTCGACAGTAGCGCCGCTGCTTAAGAGACCCGACACCTCCGGGAGGGCGCCGCTTCCGGCGCGATGCAGGGCGCGCAGGATGCGATGAAGAACTAACGCTTCCTACTTCATGCGAGAATGGCTGTTGGCCTCGCCCCGCTTTCCCGGACATTTGCCTTGCGTCTTTCGAGCGTGCTCGTATCGCAGATGTCCGGAGCACCGGGGAAGCCCACATTACGACCCCCTAGTCCAACCTTGCAGAGGAAAACACGTGAATGCAAAGCGCAGTCTCTTCGCAGTTGCCGCGTTCGTCGCGGCGAGCTCGGCCTGGGCTTACCAGGTAACCGGACCGGTGCTGGAAGTCACGGATTCCAAGATCGTCGTACAGAAGGGAAAGGAGAAGTGGGAACTCGCCCGCACGCCCGACACGAAAGTTACCGGCGATCTGAAGGTAGGTGCAAAGGTGACGGTCGAGTACTCCATGACCGCCAAGTCCGTAGACGTGAAATCCGATACGACGAAAGGGAAGAAGAAATAGTTGGTTGTCGAGAATGGCGGCGGCTTCGGAGTGGGCGACGAGGATCGCGGCAGCGCCTGTTCGCGCGCTTCAAGTCCTGAATAGCGAACGGGCATGGCCAGCGATCATTCCGGCAGACCGGCCTTGCGCAGGGATTCGCGGTGGTGCTCGAGGTCGGCTGCGCGCCGGTAGTGCAGGATTGGCACGCAGTGCTGGCGGATGGTGAAACCGGGAACGCGCTTCAGCACTTCCGCGGTGTGCGCGGCGGCATCCGCGGCGTTGCCCAGTTGGGCGTGGCAGGCGGCGAGCAAGGCGTGATGCAGGCTGTCCGGCGCAGTGATGTGCCGCATGGACCCTATCGCCTCGGCGTAGCGCTTGCCGACAAACTCCGCGCGCGCCAGGTGGAACCAGAAACGCTCCGGATGGTAGGGGTTGAGACGCATCGCCTTGCGGATCCACTCGATTCCCTCTTCCGCCTGGCCGAGCCAGGCGAGAATCTCGCCCTGCTGCACCACGATCAAATCGTCGTTCGGGTTGAGGCTAAGCGCGCGCTGCTGGTGGAGGACGGCCTTGTCGAGATCGTTTCGGATAACGCCTACGGCGGCGAGCAGACGGTGCACGTCGCTGTCGTTCTCGTCCAGTTCGAGCGCAGCCTCGAGTTCCCTCTCGATCACGGATTCCGTCGCGGCGCGGTCCTTGCACCAGCCGTAGCCCCATTGCTGGCCGAGGATACAGGCATGCCAGGCGTGCGCATGCCCGTACCTGGGATCGAGCTCGATCGCGCGCCGGATCAGGTCGAGTGCGCGGACGTTGTCGTCGCGGTTGGACCTGTGGTGCAGGGTCTTGGCGGCCAGTACGCACTCGTACGCCGCCATGTTGGCGGGCAGCTTGCGCTCAATGCGGCCGCGCGCGTCGGCCTCGAGGCGGCCGGGCAAGGTCGCGACGATTGCGGAGGTGACCTCGTCTTGAATCGCGAAAATGTCCTCCAGGTCCCGGTCGTAGCGTTCCGCCCAGATGTGATGGTCGGACTCGGCCTCGATCAGCTGCACCGTGATCCGCACCCGGTTGCCGACCTTGCGCACGCTTCCCTCGACGACGTAGCGGACACCGAGCTCGCGCGCGACCTTCTTCACGTCCGCCGCCTGGCCCTTGTACTTGAACGAGGTATTGCGCGAAATTACGAACAGCTCGCGGAAGCGCGAAAGGTCGGTCAGGATGTCTTCGGTCAGGCCGTCGGCAAAGAATTCCTGCTCCGCCGCGCCGCTTATGTTGGCGAATGGCAGGACGATGATGGACGGCTTCTCGGAGAACTGGGCGCCGGGCGCGCCGACAGCCGAAGTTGCCTGGGACGGCGAGGATCGCACTGCCTGAACGCTGAACGTGCGCACGGGGTGCGCAATGTTCTTGACGGTCTGCTCGCCCTGATCGACGAACTTTGCCACCACCTTGCCGCGTACCGCGCCTTGAACCGGATCCGAGACCGTAATCCCGCCGGGTTCCGCCAAGCCTTCCAGCCGTGACGCGATATTCACGCCGTCACCGTAGATCGTGCCGTCGGCCTTCTCGATCACATCGCCCAGGTGAACGCCAATCCGAAAACGCATGCGGCGGTCTTCGGACCCCACGGTCAAGGTGGAGTTGAGTTCCTGCTGTACCGCGAGCGCCACGGATACCGCCCCGGTCGCAGTCTCGAACACCGCCAGAACGGAGTCGCCCGCCATGTCGATGACGCGGCCCTGATTCGATTCGATGTGCGACCGAAACACCTTGCGTGCGGCATCCAGCGCCGCCACCGTGGCACGCTCGTCGACTGCCATCAGGCGCGAATAGCCCGCCACATCCGCGGCCAGAATCGCCGCCAGCCGCTGCTTGAGTTCAGAGTTGCTCACCCGGTATCGGCCCCTCCTCGAGGCGCGTTGCCGGCGTATGTTACCCCCGATGCGGGCAGGGCTTGATTGTCAGCCTTGATAGTGGAAATCCGTGGCGAAGCCGCAGCGTTCCTCGTAGTCCCACTGCAGCGGACCGTCATGCATGGCGAGCGAGGCTACATATTCCGTGCCCGGATGATCATGGCCGGGAATGCCGCAGGAGACCTGGCCGTCATATGCCGCGCGACGCGCCGCCGCCGACGCACCGAGCTGGCCCACCCGGATCGTCTCATGGCCCGGCGCGTGCACGAACCGGGCGTCACTACCTGGCGGCCCGCCAAGCCAATGCCGTTCCTGAATGCGTTGGCGCAGTGAAGACCCGTGCGTGCCAGGCCGGGGTATGCGGAACGGGGACTACCGGGCGAACTTGGCAGATCAGGTGAACTCAGGGTTGGAGTTACTTTTTCCAGATTGCGTTTTCAACTTGACTGGCTGCAATTGGAACCAGACGCGGACATTCAGAATCCACTTAATACAACGGCGGAAACTGGCAGAGCTGCGACCTTACCCTCCGCCGCGTCTCCAATCCAAGTCGCCCTAGGCCTGCGAGCAATAGCGGGTAAGTGGACGGTTCAGGGCCGGCCGCAACCGTCAACTCATCAAAGAAGACAAAGTACGAGCATGTCACGAACTATAGTCGCCATCCTTTCGGTCACGCTCGCGAGCATTCTGGCTGCGAGCTGCGTGGTCTATGAGCCGGTGCCGGCGTACGCCGGCGCGCCGGCATTCGACCGCGCCTGGAATGCGGCGCTGGGGGGGTGCAAGACGCGGGCGTGCAGGTCACCTCGGCGGACCCGGCGGCGGGTCTCATTCGCGGCACCAAGGACGGAATCGACGTCATTGTGACCGTCACGCGCCAGGCCGACGCGGGCGTGCGCGCCCAGTTCGATGCAAAGGGCGCAACGCAGCTGGATCCCGGTCTCGCCAATCGCTCGGGTTGTATTGCCGCCGGCAGGTCACGCTCATGGGCGTCATCGCGGCGGGGCAAATGCCGCAAATACGGGTACCGTCTGGTAGTGTGCCGGTCTGCGGGCAATCTCGCACCGTACTGAAATACAGGGAGCTTCCGACAACAATGAAAGCCGATGAATTGAGGCAGCTTCAGGCGCCGTTCAAAGCGCTGTACAGGGACAACCCCGCCGCGGCGAAACGGACTTTCACGGCGATTGGGACTTTGCTCCCCGACCGCCCGAGCTGTCGCATCGAATCCCGCTTCGCCACGATCGATGCCGGGCTCCACCCGGCTGCCGGCGGCGATGGCCGTGAGGCCTGTTCGGGCGACATGCTGCTTGAAGCGCTGGCCGCTTGCGCCGGGGTTACGTTCAACGTGGTCGCGACCGCCATGAACATTCCGTTCCGCTCGGCGAAGGTGATCGTCGAAGGCGACGGGGACTTTCGCGGCACGCTCGGAATCGCCAAAGACGTACCCGTCGGCGTAACGGACATCAGACTACGCTTCGAGATTGACTCGGATGCCAGCGATGAACAGCTTGCAATGCTGCTTCGGCAGACCGAGCGCTATTGCGTCATCTTCCAGACGCTGCGCACGCCGCCGCGCATGGAGGCGAGCATCCAGCGCCATGGGGCATAGGCCTCAGGCTGGGAGATATCACGCATCGTAGTTCAGTCCCGGGTACCAACTCTTCCCCCGACCTTCCCGCGTGAAGTCGAGGACATTCCACAACGGCCAGATGGAATCAACGTGACGGGGGCTTTGGCCCCTTTCGCCGGGCATGAACAGCAGTTCGGTTGCGTAGGTGTGGCGAATCCGGCCCCGATCCAGGCCGAAGACGTTGAGCATCGGCAGCTGCGCGCCCTGTGGGGTCTCGCCATGGTAATCGGCGTTGTAGCTGTTGCCGGCCGATGAAACGAGCCGCAGGTTGCGCCAGCCGCGGCTCCGCGCGAATTCGTGGATGCGCGCGATGGGCGATTTCGCGACCACCGCCAAGCTGATGCGCTGCGCGAGGTGCGTCGCCGCGCCATCGAGGCTATCCAGCATTGACGTGCACAGCGGACATGCGTGCGCCATGTTCGGGCCGTACATGAAGCTGTAAACGGCAAGCGTATTCTTGCCGGGCGCAAAAAGTTCCGAAAGCTTCACGCGGCGCACGTTGGCGTCGGAGATCTCCTCGAACACATAGTCCTCCGGTACCGGGCCGCCGAGCGGCAGCTTGCGCCGCAGCGCTGCCACGGCTTCGATGCGTCGCCGCAGATCGACCTCTGCGCGCAGCAGTCCGTTACGTGCCGCGCGGTACGCCTTGTTCTCGCCCGGAAAGCGCACCGCGTGAAGCGTTCGCGACACGGGCGTCTTCCGTCTGCTTACTGTCTTCGCTCGCATCGTTTGCTCCTTGTCCGACTAATTCTCGATCTGCTTGAATGTGATGCCGGGCGATACGAACGGCTCGGCGGGCGCCACGTAGGTGACGCCGGCTGCCTTGGCGACCGCGGCGACCTCGCCGGACGCCAGCATCGAATCGAGCGCGGTGTTGACGCGATCGAGCAGCGCAGCGTTATCGGACAGCGCGACATATCCGAGATTCAAGGCGAGCGGGTAGTTGAAGCCCGTACCCCGCAGCCGCGTATTCGGGTGCTCCCGGCGATAGGCGTCAAAGCGGTGCAGAGCGACGAGCGCAGCGTCGATCTCACCTGCTTCCAGCCCGGCGAGCAATACGTCGCGGCCGCGCGGATAGTGCGTGATGCGATTGATCAGCTCGCCCTTGTGGTACAGCATCAGGATCGCGTCGGCGAAGGTTCCGCCTACCACACCGATGCGCAGGTCGGCGATATCGGCGAGGCTGGCGACGCGGCGCTGCACGATCTGCGGAGCAAGCAGCAGCGTGAGCGGCGCCCTCTGGTAGGGACGACTCGGCACGAGCACTCCAAGATCGACGCGGCGGCGCCGATCCCTGGCAACCGCTCCCCTGAAGTCCGGCAGGCGCGCGGTCTTGAGGCCCGGCTTGCCGAGCGTGTCCACAGAAAGCGGATACGCAGCGACCAGGTCGCAGCGCCCGTCCGACAGCAACGCGTTCAGTTCAAGCTTCGGGCTCGAATCCTCGTCGAATTCGGTCTCGAACCACTGGATCGCGAGGGGTCGGCCGAGACGGCCCGCGAGCGCGCCCGCGAGAGCGACATCGAAGCCGCTGCCGGAGGCGCCGCGCGCAACCGAATAGGGCGGCGCATTCTCGTCCATGCAGACGCGGAGCGGGCGGTCCCCCCCCGCCGCGCGTACCGAGGCGAGGGCAGCGGCGACTAGCAGCCCTGCCGCGACGAAGCGATTCACTGCTTGCCCCCGCTTACGACATAAGCCCATATCTGCTCCATTTCCGCTCGCGAGAGCACGCCTTCCCACGGCGGCATGCGGCCGTTCTTGCCGTTGGTCACCGAATTGAGAAACCGCGCCTCGTTGTCCTTGGGAAACTTGCGCAAGTCGTACGAGATGGTTCCGGGATTGACCATGTTAAAGCCATGGCAGTGCGAGCAATGACGAGCGTAAAGTGCACGCCCCTGGTCGATCGATGACATCGCAAGCGCCTGCGCGCCGTCCGCGGATTTCGGCGCATCGGTCACCTGCGGTTCTCCTGCTAGCGCCGCAATGCCGAACATCAGGGCGGAAGAAACAAGCATCGCCCGCAGCATGTCACACGATACGCTGGTTCCGTGGAAGCGACCCGGGCGCGCTTCGGACGAAACGCGCCCGGATCTTTCGACAACTCGGCCCGCGGCTATTTCTGTAGCGCGAATACCCAAAGTGAACCGCCGGCCGGGACCTTGGCCAGCCGCGCGTCGCCGGAAAACAGGGAGTACACGCCGCCGATCCCGCTCGTGACGGCGACGTACTGCACGCCGTCCTGCTCCCAGGTCACGGGTTGTCCCTCGATTCCGGATCCCATCTTGAACTGCCAGAGCTTCTTGCCCGACTTCGCATCGAAGGCCTCGAATTCTCCCGTGAGGCGTCCCGTGAACACAACGCCGCCCGCTGTCGAGAGCACGCCCGAGAAACGAGGTATATCGCTCGGCACTTCCCATTTGGACTTGCCGGTCATCGGGTCGATCGCCTTCAAGTGACCACGCGGGCCATCGCCCCACTCCCACAAGTCCGACAGGTCCATGCCGACGTACCACTCGCCCGCCTTGTATTCGGCCGGAACCGCCTTGTAGTGGCCGCCGAAGGCGAGCGTATTGGCATACGCCAACCCGGTCTTCGGGTTATACGACATGGGCATCCAGTTCTTCCCGCCAAGGATCGAGGGAAAGATCGTGACCTTCTCTCCGGCGCGCGCTTTCGCGGTGACGTCAGTCTCGATCGGCCGTCCGGTGGCCATGTCGACCCCGCTCGCCCAGTTGACCTTGACGTACGGGTTGGCCGCGATCAGCTCGCCGTTGGTGCGATCGAGCACGTAGAAGAACCCGTTGCGATTCGCGTTCAGTATGACCTTGGTCGGTTTGCCCTTGACCGTGCGGGTCGCGAGCACCATCTCCGCGACCGCGTCGTAGTCGTACGGATTATTCGGCGAAAACTGGTAGTGCCACTTTATCTTGCCGGTCTTCGGGTCGAGCGCGAGCACCGAACAGGTATAGAGGTTGTCGCCCGGACGCACCGCGGCGTTGAACGGCCCCGGATTGCCGACGCCCCAGTACACGGTCTTCAACTCAGGATCGTAAGAGCCTGTTATCCAGGTGGAGCCGCCGCCGTATTTCCAGGTATCGCCGGGCCAAGTGTTGCCGCCCGGTTCGTTGGGCTCCGGGATGGTGTAGGTGCGCCAGAGATGCTTGCCGGTGCCCGGATCCCAACCGTCAATGAAATCGCGCGTCCCGAATTCGGCGCCGGAGATGCCGGTGATCACGACGCCGTCAGCGACCAACGGCGTCATAGTCATCGTGAACCCGACCTTATAGTCCGCCGCCTTCTCGCGCCACAGTTCCTTGCCGGTAGCCGCGTCCAGAGCAATCACGTGGGCGTCGAGCGTGGTGCGGAAGAGCTTGCCGTCGTAGATCGCGGCGCCGCGATTGATGATGCCGCAACACACGACGCGCGGCACGTCGGCCGGGTACTCGAGTTTGGTCTTCCAAATTTCGGTTCCGGTCTTGACATCGACTGCGGCGGTCATGGCGTGCGTGGTGATATACAGCACGCCCTTGTAGACAAGCGGCTGGGATTCCTCGCTGCGGTTGTCGTCCAGGCTGTAGTTCCAGACCGGGACCAGCTTGCGGACGTTTCTGACGTTAATCTGCGTAAGCGGGCTGTAGCGCTGCAGATCGTAGCCCATGCCGTAGTTCAGCACGCTGCCGGTGGCGACGGACCCTCGTGCGAGTTCGCTGTCCGACTGTGCGAATGAAGTGACAGGAACAGCGAGCGCAATGCTCGCAATGAGCGGCGCAATTTTCATTGTTTACTCCTCCTCCCTGATGAGTGGACTTCCCCGTTGCTTCGAGGCCACCAAGTCGATGGGATTGAGGCGTTGTTGCCGCTGCTGCTGGACTGCCCCAATCGCCGATCTTCCACCGACGAAACGTTACCATACCCGGCTTCGCAGCAACCAACAATTGCGATCCTCGCCCGGAAGTCTCTTCGACGCAATGCACAATCCACTTGATCGGAGGTCTTTAGCGGTCAAGCGCAGGTGGCCGTCCGCAGGTAGACTGCGCGCCTTGTGGGAATTCCGAGCATGGACCCGAATCGGCCTCATCACCCCGTCTCCCGCGCTTTGCATTGGCTGGTGGCCGTGCTGGTGTTCGGGCAGATTGCGCTCGGGTGGTGGATGCTGAGCATCCCCAAATCCCCTCCCGGCCTCCGCGCCGACTGGTTCAATCTGCATAAATCGATTGGTCTGACGGTCGCTGTGCTGATGATCGCGCGTCTTGCATGGCGCTGGCAGCATCGGCCGGCGCCGCTGCCCCAGGGGATGCCGGCCTGGCAGCGCAAGGCCGCCGGCGCGAATCATGCGTTGCTTTACGCACTACTCATCCTGCAACCGATCTGGGGCTACCTGGGATCGTCGTTCACCCGCTATCCGATCAGATACTTCGGCGTCGCGCTGCCGAACTGGGGCTGGGATTCGCCGGCGCTTAAAGACCTGTTCAGCGCATTGCACCTGGGCACCGCCTGGCTGCTCGCCGCGCTCGTCGCGCTGCACGTCGCCGCGGCGCTGAAGCACAAGCTGATTGACCGCGACGGCGTCTTCGAGCGAATGTGGCCCTCTAGGGCATCCCGTCAGCCGGCTTGAACCGATCGCGCGGCGGACAGCGTTGGGCACGCCGTCGCGCTTCGACGTCCCGGGCAGAAGCCCGCTATCGCGTCGCCGAGGCGGGGGCATCTAGACTCCCCGCGGATTTCGGATAGGTGACGATGCCCCACGCCAGCTTACAACCTTGCAGGACGTCGATCACCTTGTAAGCCTTCGGGTCGATGACCTCGACCGCGTTCGATCGTCCGCAGGCGAGTAGCAGCTTCCGGGCGTCGGGCGTGAAGCTGAAATGCCAGCAGCGCTTGCCCACCGGGATTGAAGCCACCTGCGCGAGGCTCGTGGCATCGAAGACCTGCAGCTCCCGGCCCCGGGCCGAGGCGATCCAGATCTGTCGACCCTCGGGGTCGAACGCGACGCCATACGGGCCCTTGGCCGTCGGCACGGATTTGACGACGTTGAATCCGAGGTCCATCAGCAGGAAGTTGTTCGAGTTCTCCAGCGTCACGACGTAGCTCTTCCGGTTCGGTGAGAGCTTGATCCCGCGCGGGCGATCGCCGAAGGGCGAGACATCGATTGTCTTCACCTTCCGGAGGGCCGCGAGGTCGTAGACGGCAATCGTATTGTCACCTTCATTCGCGACGACCACGAACATCGGATCGGGCGAGAATTCGATGCCTTCGGTCTCGAAAGCTGCCTTCATGCGACCGACCACGGTACATTTCCGCAGATCGGTGACCGCGACTTCGGCGGGAATTGCCGCCTCGTTCGATTCGCCCGCTGTCGCGGCCGACGGCTTGCCGCGAGACGACGGCTCATACCGGGCCCGACGGTGATCCGTGCGACCGCCGTCAGGGTCCTGGTGTCGAGTACCGCAACGCCGTCGCCTTGGTTGGTGACATAGGCGACATCGCCCGCAGCGGCGGCGGGAGCATGCCACGCGAAAAGGCATCCGACGAAGACGAATGCGAGCAGTGCGAGGCGCCTCATGTCGATGATCAAGATCGTCCTCCCCTATTGAGTCCCAGATTGCACAAATAGCTAGGCAATCGTAGTCAGCCCCGCCGTCGTCAGGCGGTAGCGCCGGTCGCAGCCGGCGGCGGCGGCCTCGGAGTGGGTGACGAGGATCGCGGCGGCGCCGCGCTCCTTCACCTGGGCCCGAAACAGGGCGAGCACCTGGCGCGCGTTCTCCGGGTCGAGGTTGCCGGTGGGCTCGTCGGCGAGCACGAGCTGCGGGTCGCCGACCAGCGCCCGGGCGATGGCGACGCGCTGCAGCTCGCCGCCTGAGAGCTCGCGCGGCATGCTCTGCTCGCGTCCGCCGAGACCGACAGCCGCAATCAGCAGCCGCGCGCGGCCCTCGATCTCGACCGCCTCGACGCCGCGCAGAAGGAGCGGCAGGCCGACGTTCTGCGCCACGGTCAGGTGCGGCAGCACGTGGAAGGCCTGGAACACGAAGCCGAAGTGCTCGCGCCGCAGGCGCGTTGCGGCATCGTCGCCGAGCGTCGAGACGCGCTCGGCGCCGAAGTACACCGCGCCGCCGTCGAGCGGCTCGAGGCCGGCGACGACGTTCAGCAGCGTGGACTTGCCGATGCCCGATTCGCCGATCACCGCGACGTACTCGCCCGCCGCCACCTCGAGCGACACGTCGTTCAGCACGGTGCGGGCGCCGAAGCGCTTGCTGACGCGCTCGAGCCTGAGCATCACACGCCCAGGTAGCGGCTGCGCAGCTCTGGCTGCGCCTTGAGGTCGGCGCTGCGGCCCTCGAACACCACCTCGCCCTTCACCAGGATCATGCTGCGATCGGCGATCGCGCTGACCGCGGCGAAGTTCTTGTCGACGATGACGGTGGCGATGCCCGACTCCCGCACGCGCCGCACGATGTCCCAGATCTCGCGCGCGATCTTCGGCGCCAGGCCCTCGGTAGCCTCGTCGAGGATCAGCAGCTCCGGGTTGGTCATCAGCGCGCGGCCGATGGTGAGCATCTGCTGCTCGCCGCCCGAGAGCTGGGCGCCGCCGTGCCCGAGGCGCTCGGCGAGCCGCGGGAAGGTCGCCAGCACGCGCCGGTAGGTCCAGTCGTCGCGCCCCTCGACGCCGCGCCGCGCCGCCATGACAAGGTTCTCGCGCACGCTCAGGTTGGGGAAGATGCCACGCCCCTCCGGCACGTAGGCGACGCCGAGGCGCGCCACGCGGTAGGTCGGCGCGCGCGTCACGTCCTCGCCGCGCACGCGCACGCTGCCGCCGCGCGCGCGCACGATGCCGAGCACCGTCTTGATGAGTGTGGTCTTGCCCATGCCGTTCCTGCCCATCAGCCCGAGCGCCTCGCCGCGCCCGATCGACAGGTCGACGCCGTGCAGGATGTGGCTCGCGCCGTAGTAGGCGTGCAGCCCGCGCGCCTCGACCAGCAGCTCACTCATCGCGCGCCTCCTCGCCGAGATAGGCATGCTGCACATCGGGGTTGGCGCGGATCGCCGCTGGCATGCCGCTCGCCATCACGTTGCCGTTGACCATCACGGTGAGCACGTCGGCGACCGCGAACACTGCGTCCATGTCGTGCTCGACCAGCAGGATGGCGTGCCGCTCGCGCAGCGCGCGTATAAGCTCGACCATGCGCGCCGACTCGTCCGCTCCCATGCCGGCGAGCGGTTCGTCGAGCAGCAGCACCTTCGGCTCGGTGGCGAGCGTCATCGCGATCTCGAGCTGGCGCTGCTCGCCGTGCGACAGCGCCGCGGCGCTCACCTCGCCGCGCGCGCCGAGCCCGGCTGCCTCGAGCGCGCGCCGCGCGGCGCGGTTCACCGGCTCGTAGCGCTCGGCGCGGCGGAAGAAGCGCATCGAGCTCGGCAGGCGCGACTGCGCCGCGAGGCGGCAGTTCTCGAACGCGCTGAAGCCGAGGAATACGTTGGTCTTCTGGTAGCTGCGCCCCACGCCGCGCTGCGACACCTGCTCGGGCCGCAGCCCGGTGACGTCCTCGCCGAACAGCTCGATGCGCCCGCCGCTCGGCGCCAGGTCGCCCGATAGCATGTTGATGAGCGTCGACTTGCCGGCGCCGTTCGGGCCGATCACTGCGTGCACCTCGCCCGTGGCGCAGGCGAGCGACACGTCGGCGACCGCCGCCAGACCGCCGAAGAAGCGGCTCAGGCCCTCGGTGCGCAGCGCGGCATCAGCCATGGCCGCCCGCCGCGTCGCGCCGGCGCGCGAACAGGCTGCCCAGCCCACGGGGCAGGAACAGCACCACCGCGATCACGAAGGCGCCGAGCAGCAGCTGCCAGTACTTGGTCCAGGTCGAGAACACCAGCTCGAGCACCATCAGCGCGGCCGCGCCGATCGCCGGACCGGCGAGCGTGCCCATGCCGCCGAGGATCACCATCACCAGCGCCTCGCCCGAGCGGTGCCAGCCGAGCTGCTCCGGGTTCATGATGCCGTCCTGCATCGCCGTCAGGTAGCCCGCCAGCCCGGCGAGCGCGCCGGCGAGCACGAAGCCGGCGAGCTTGTAGCGGAAGGTGGCGAATCCCAGCGAGCGCATGCGCTGCTCGTTGTCGCGGATGCCGACCAGCACGCGCCCGAACAGCGAGCCGAGCACCCGGCGCAGCAGCAAGTACACCGCTACCGTGAGCACCAGCGTCAGGTAGTAGCGATGCAGGTAGTTGTCGAGGTCGATGGGCTGCCAGCCGAGCAGCGACATGTGCGGCTTAGCGTTCAGGTACTTGCCGTCGGAGCCGCCGAAGTAGAGCGAGTCGCGCACGAAGAAGAACGTCATCTGCGCGAAGGCGAGCGTCACCATGATGAAGTAGACGCCGGAGGTGCGCAGCACCAGCGCCCCGACCACCAGCGCCGCGAGCGCGGCGACGGCCATCGACGCCGGAAGCGTCCACCACAGGCTCACCTCGCCCACCGCACCCATAAGCACCAGCGCGTAGCCCGCCAGGCCGTAGAACAGCGCGTGGCCCAGGCTCACCAGGCCCGTATAGCCGACCAGCAGGTCGAGGCTCATGGCGAAAATCGCCATGATCATGATCTTGGTCGCGTATTGCAGGTAGAACTTCTCGCCCACCAGCGGAAACACGAGCAGCGCGAGCAGCATGGCCGCCAGCAGCGCGCGCAGCACCCTGGACGGCTCCATCAGGCGCTTCCGAACAGGCCGCGCGGTCGCCACAGCAGCACCGCCGCCATCAGGAGATACACGGTCATGCCCGAGATCTGCGGGAACACGATCTGGCCGAACACGTCTGCCAGGCCGATGAGCAGCGCGGCCACCAGTGCCCCCTTGATCGAGCCGAGGCCGCCGATCACGATCACCACGAAGGAGATGATCAGCACCTGGTTGCCCATGCCCGGAAACACCGAGGCCGCCGGCGCCGCGAGCATGCCGGCGAAGGCCGCCAGCGCCACGCCCAGCGCGAACACCAGCCGGTACAGCAATCCGACGTTGATGCCGAGCGCCTGCACCATGTCGCGGTTGACGCTGCCCGCGCGGATCATCATTCCCAGGCGCGTGCGCGCGATGAGCAGGTACATGCCGGCGGCGAGCGCAAGGCAGATCGCGGACATCGCCAGCCGGTACACCGGGTAGCTCAGCGTGTCGGTGAGCCGTATGGAGAAATTGAACGGATCCGGCACCGTGACGCCGTGCACGTCGTCGCCGAAGGCGATCGAGCGCAACTCCTCGAACACCAGGATCAGGCCGTAGGTCAGAAGCACCTGGTAGAGGTGGTCGCGCCGGTAGAGGTGCCGGATCAGCAGCCATTCGAGCGCGATGCCGAGCAGCACGGCGAGCGCCAGGCCGGCGGGCAGCGCGAGCCAGAAGTTGCCCAGCGCGCCGGTGAGCCAGAACGCCAGGTAGGCGCCAACCATGTAGAAGCTGCCGTGGGCGAGGTTGATCACGCCCATGATGCCGAAGATCAGCGTCAGCCCGCTGGCGATGAGGAACAGCAGCAGCCCGTACTGCACGCCGTTCAGCACCTGTATCAGGAAGGTCGCGAAATCCATATCCCGCAAACGAAGAGCCGGCGCCTCGCGGCTGCCGGCTCCCCTGCCATCAGCGCCCCCGCTGCAGGGGCCGGGCATCCCGCTCAGGCCATCTTGCAGCCCTTGGCGGGATCGGCGAGCGCCTTGTGCGCCACGCCCGTCACCTTGTTTTCGCCGCCGATCGCCTTGCGCAGGTAGATGTCCTGCACCGGATTATGCGCCTTGGACAGCGTGAACTTGCCGCGCGGGCTGTCGATCACGGCTTTTTCGATCGCCGCGATCAGCGGCTTCATGGCTTTCATGTCGCCGCGCGCCGCATCCAGGCCGACGCCCAGCATCTGCGCCGCGTCGTAGCCCTGCACCGCGTACACGTCGGGGTCGCGGTTGAAGGCCTTGTTGTACGACTCGCGGAAAGCGAGGTTCTTCGGCAGGATCAGGCTGTCGCCGTAGTGCAGCGTGGTCTCCAGGCCTTCGGCATCGGCGCCCTGCGCCTGCAGCACGCCATCGGTGAGGAACCCCGAGCCGAACAGCGGGATCGACCTGCGCAGCCCGGCCGCGGCGTAGTCCTTGACCAGCTTCACCGCGCCGCCGCCGGCGAAGAACACGAACACTGCCTCCGGCTTGAGCGAGGCGATCTCGGTGAGCAGCGACTGGAACTCGACTTTCGGGAACGGGATCCACAGGTCCTTGACGATGCTGCCGCCGTGCTGCGTGAAGTTCTCCGTGAAGCCGCCGATCGCCTCCTCCCCGGCGCCGTATTTCCACGCCAGCGTCACGGCCTTCTTGATGCCGCGATCGGTGAGCACCTTGCCCATCGGGTAGGAAGGCTGCCAATTGGTGAACGACGAGCGGAAGATGTTCGGCGCGCACAGCGCCCCGGTGACCGCGCCCGCGCCGGCATTGGCGACGATGGTCAGCGTGCCCGACTCGCGCGTCACGCGCACCATCGAGGCGGCGACGCCCGAGTGCACCGGGCCGACCACGACGTCGACTTTCTCCAGGTTGACCAGGCGGTTGGTGTTGTCCGCGGCCTTGGCGGGATTCGCCTCGCTGTCGACCTGGACGAACTCGATCTCGCGCCCGCCGAGCTTGCCGCCGTTCTCGCTCACGTAGAGCTTGAACGCATTGGTGATGGCGATGCCGAGCTGCGTGTAGGTCCCGGTGTAGGGCAGCAGGAAGCCGACCTTGACCCTGGCGCGCTGCGCGATCACGAACGGCGCGTGCAGCGTGGCGGCAGCGAGCGTCGCCGCGCCCGTCGCGGTCCTGAGGAATCTGCGGCGCGATTGCGTCTGTTTCGTTTTGGATTTGGAATCAGTCATTTCCCCCTCCTCGATTGGACTTGCGCAGGCTAGTGTATCGGAGATTTGAAACCACGCCAGCCCTTGGCAATTTGATGCACATCAAGCTTTGCGCGCCGCAGTGACGCGCGCCATGAATCGGGGCGCGGTCTCGGCCAGCCGCGCGTCGGTCATGCGCCCGCTGCGCATCATGTAATCGTAGGCCAGCTCCCAGGGCGCGAGCGCCATTTTCGACGGGAAGTCCTCGTACCAGTACGAGCTCAGGTTGGCCGCGATCAGCAGCTTCTCGACCACCGGCCGGCGCTCGCGCTCGAAGGCGGCGAGCGCCGCGGGTACGTCCTCGCCCGCCTCGCCGAACGCGCGGTCGAGCGCGATCGCGTCCTCGAAGGCGAGGCGCGTGCCGGAGCCGATCGAGAAATGCACCGTGCGCAGCGCGTCGCCGATCAGCACGGCGTTGTCCGCGGTCCAGTGCCGGTTGCTGAGCAGCGGAAACTGGCGCCACACGGACTTGTTCGACACCAGCACATGGCCGCCCAGGTCGTCGGCGAACACGCGCTCGCAGTAGGTGCGCGACTCGGCGTCGGACATGCGATCCAGCCCGGCGCGCCGCCAGGTGCCCACGTCGCACTCGACGATGAAGGTGCTCATCTGCGGGCTGTAGCGGTAATGGTGCGCGACGAAGGCGCCGTCGGCGTTCTCGCGAAAGGTGAGCGTCAGGCAGTCGAAGTGCTGCGCGGTGCCATACCAGGCGAACTTGTTGGTCAGCCAGCGCACGTGTGGCGCGAACCGGCGCTCGAGCACGCGCCGCACCAGCGAGTTGACGCCGTCGGCGCCGACCAGCAGGTCCGCCTGGCCCAGCTCCTCGAGCGCGGCGATGGCGCGCCCCCGGGTGACGCTCACGGCAGCCTCGGCGCACTGCTCGTGCAGCAGCTGGTTGAGCCTGAGCCGCGCGATCGCCGAGAAGCCATTGCCGTCGATGTCGATGCGCTCGTTGCGATGCACGATGCGCTGCATCGGCCAGCTCTCCGTGCGCGCGGCGAGCTGCCGGTGCAGCTGCGGCGCGTCACGCTCGAGAAAGGCGAGCGCGCCCTGCGAGAACACCACGCCGAAGCCGTACGTGGCACCGGGCGGATTCTGCTCGAACACCTCCACGCGCCAGGCCGGAAAGCGGCGCTTGGCGAGCAGCGCGAACAGCAGCCCCGCCGGCCCGGCGCCGAGGACGGCGATCCTCATCGCCATGGCGCTGCGTGAAAGTGCTTGAACCTTCGCATGACATTAGTGTAGACAATATCGGTGAGCACCGTTCCCTCCTTCAGTGACGGCGCCGTCACGGTCTACTTCGGCGACAAGTCCGGCAAGTACCCCGACGGCAATCAGGTAGTGGTGCGCGGGCGCGACACGCTGGTCGCATTCGACACGCCGCTCGTCGCGAACCGCCTCGGGGCGGAGCTCACCGACGCGGAGCTGGTGATCCTCGGCCACGTGCACGAGGATCACATCGCCGGGCTGCACCGCCTGCCGCAGGCGCGCGTGCTCGCCCCGCAGGGCGACCTCGAGGCGCTGCGCAGCTGGGAGGGCCTCGCGCGCCACTACGGCTATGCCCCCCGCGTGCTGCCGCAGATGAAGGCGAAAATCGAGCGCCAGTTCCACTACGCGGCGCGGCCCGACGCGCAAGGCTACGCCGACGGCGCGACCTGGGAGCTGGGCGGCGTACGCGTGCGCGCGCTGCACATGCCGGGCCACACCTCGGGCCACAGCGTGCTGCTGGTCGAGCCCGAAGGCGTCGCCTTCATCGGCGACATCGACCTGTCCTCGTTCGGGCCCTACTACGGCGACGCGACCTCGAGCCTGGAAGCGTTCCGCCGCACGCTGCGCGCGGTGGCGCAGGTGCCAGCGCGCGTCTGGGTCACCTCGCACCACAAGGGCGTGATCGCCGAGCGCGCCGCGTTCTTCGCGCTGCTCGAGGCGTTCGCCGCGAAGCTCGAGACGCGCGAGCAGGCGATCGCCGGGCACCTCGGGCGCGCAGGCCCCTGCACGCTCGATGAGCTCGCCGCGCACCGCTTCCTCTACCCGCGCGGCTACGAGGACGTCTACATCGAGGACGCGGAGCGGCGCACCGTCGCGCAGCACCTGGCCTCGCTCGCCGCGGCCGGCCGCGTGCGCGAGGAGGCGGGCCGCTACCGCCTCGTTTCCTGAAGCGCGCAAAGGCGCGGCAGAATTTCGCCGATGTTTCCCTGCAGCGCGGCGTCCGCGAGGTCGTCGAACGGCGTCGGCTCGGCGTTGACGATGACGACTTTCGCGCCCGCCGACTTGGCCACCGGCACCGCGCCGGCGATCGGGTAGACCTGCAGGCTCGAGCCCACCGCGAGCAGCAGGTCGGCCTCCTCCGCCGCCCGCATGGCGCGCGCGATCACCTCGGGCACCAGCTGCTGCCCGAAGGAGATGGTGGCGCTCTTCAGGATGCCGCCGCACAGCGCGCAGGGCGGGTCCTCCTCGCCGGCGCGCACGCGCTCGAGCACCGGCTGCATCGGCCCCTGCCAGCCGCAGGCCCAGCAGGTGACGAAATGGATCGTGCCGTGCACCTCGATCACGCGCTCGGGGGAGTTGCCCGCCTTCTGGTGCAGGCCGTCGATGTTCTGCGTCACCAGAGCATGCAGCTTGCCGCGCCGCTCGAGCTCCACCAGCGCCGCGTGGCCGGCGTTCGGCCGCGCCTGCCAGGCGGGCGATTCGAGGCGCCCGCGCCAGGACGCCGTGCGCACCTCGCGGTCCGCCAGGTAGTTCTGCAGCGTCGAGAGCTTTTCGGCCGCGGGATTCCGGGTCCACACGCCATTCGGCCCGCGAAAGTCGGGAATCCCGGAATCGGTGGAGATGCCGGCGCCGGTCAGGACGACCACGCGCTCGGCGGCGTCGATCCAGTTATGCACCGCTCCGATCGTGTCGTGCATCGTATTTCCGCTTCGGGCGCAACCTAGGGTTCGACCCGGCACAGGCAGTAGAGAAACTGCTGCTCGGCGCCTGCCGGCGTGCGGTGCTGCTCGGTAGTGCTCTCGAGCAGGCGGAAATGCGCGCCGAATTCGCCGTGCAGCGCCTGCGCGTCGTAGCGCACCACGTCCAGGCCACTGCACTTGGTCGGGCCCTGCGGCCCGAAGGTGGCGACGATCACGTGGCCGCCGGGCTTTACCGCGCGCGCGACCTGCCGCACGTAGGCCGCGCGCTCGCCGGTGTCGGTGAGGAAATGAAACACCGCGCGGTCGTGCCAGACATCGAAGCTGTGCGCGGGCAGCGTGGCTTCGATGACGTCGGCCACGATCCAGTCGACCTCGCGCGCGCGGGCGCCAAGCCGGCTGCGCGCCACTTCGATCGCGGTCGGCGAGAGGTCGAGCACGGTGAGCCGGCGGTAGCCTTGCGCCAGCAGGTCGTCGACCAGCGTCGATTCGCCGCCGCCGATGTCGATGATCGCGGCATCGCGGCCGGGCGCAACGCGCCCGATCAGCTCGGTCGAGCGCTCCAGGTGCGGCCGGTACCAGCTCACCGCATCCGGCGCTTTCGTCCGGTAGACCTTCTCCCAGTGGTTTCGGGCGCTCACTTGCCGCTCATTCTACGAACTCGATTGCACCTTGCGGCAGCAAGTACAGAACCAGCGCGCGGCCTTCGCTGACCGTCGGGCTGTGCGCCGTGTCGGGGCTATACACCAGCCAGCCCGCGGCGATCGGCGCAATCAGGTCGCGGAACTCCTCGGGCGTCATGGCATCCTCCTTGATATAGAGCGCCTGCCAGGCGAGGCGGTGCACATTGAGATAGCATTATCCCATCATGCAATGTCCACGTTGCCGGCACGAGAATCCCGCAGGCCAGAAGTTCTGCGGCGAGTGCGGCGCTGCGCTCGCGGCGCTGTGCGCGGCCTGCGGCGCATCCAACCCTCCTGGGCACAAGTTCTGCGGCGAGTGCGGCGCCCCGCTCGGCGCCACCGCGCCGTACACGCCCAAGCACCTGGCCGAGAAGATCCTCATCTCGCGGAGCGCGAACGAAGGCGAGCGCAAGCAGGTCACGGTGCTGTTCGCCGACTGCGCCGGCTTCACCGCGCTGTCATCGCGGCTCGATCCGGAGGAGCTGCACGGCGTCATGGACGGCTGCTTCACGCATCTCGCCGAGTCCGTGCACCGCTACGAGGGCACGGTCAACCAGTACACGGGCGACGGCATCATGGCGCTGTTCGGCGCGCCGATCGCCCACGAGGACCACGCGGTGCGCGCCGTCGCCGCGGCGCTCGCCATCCAGAAGGCCTCGCGCGAGTACTCGGGCAAGCTCGAGCGCGAGCGCGGCTTCGCGCTCCAGCTGCGCATCGGTATCAACACCGGCCCGGTGGTGGTCGGCCGCATCGGCGACGATCTGCGCATGGACTACACCGCGCAGGGGCAGACCGTGAACCTCGCGGCGCGCCTGCAGGCCGCCGCGGCGCCCGGCGGGATACTCATCAGCGAGACCACGGAGCGGCTGGCGCGCGACTATTTCCTGCTCGAAGAACGCGGCGCGCTAGAGCTGAAGGGCATCGAAGGGCCGGTGGGCGCCTACGCCGTCACCGACCAGCGGCGCCGGCGCGCGCGCTTCGACGTGGCGCTCGAGCGCGGCTTGACTCCGCTCGTCGGCCGCGCCACTGAGCGCCAGTTCCTGCGCGAGTGCTTCGCGCGCGCGCAGACCGGCCGCGGCCAGGTAGTGTCCGTAGTCGGCGAGGCAGGTACGGGCAAGTCGCGCCTCGCCTACGAGCTGCAGCGCGAGCTGCGCAGCCAGGCCCACATGTACCTCGAGGCGCACTGCGCGCCGCACGGCGCGGCGCTGCCCTTCCATTCGATCGTGCAGTTCCTCGGCGCGAGCTTCCGCATCGAGGAAGGCGAGACCGAAGCCGCAAAGAGCGACAAGCTGGCCGCCGGGATCCGCGGCATGGATCCCGCCCTGGAGTGGATCGTGCCCTACATCCGGCACCTGCTCGCGCTGCCGGCGCCCGAGCTCGAGGCGGAGGGCCTCGACCAGACGCAGCGCAAGTGGCGCCTGGTCGAGGCGGTGAAGGCGCTCGTGCTGCGCAGCGCCCAGCAGCGTCCCTTGGTGCTGGTGCTGGAGGACCTGCAGTGGATCGACCGCCAGTCCGAGGAGGTGATGGCGGCGCTCGTCGACGCGTTCGGCAGCCATCACGTGCTGCTCGTGTGCACGCATCGCTCGGGTTACGCGCCGCCGTGGCGCGATCGCTCCTTTCACCAGCGCCTGACCCTCGATCCGCTCTCCGACGAGGAAACCGGGCAGATGGTCGTCGCGCTGCTCGGCGAAGGCGGCGCGCCCGATTCGGTGCGCGGCCTGGTCGCGCAGCGCGCCGAGGGCAACCCGTTCTTCATCGAGGAGCTGGCACGCTACGTGCGCGAGCACGGCACCGAAGCGCGCAACCTGCCCGGCACGGTGCAGGACCTGCTCACCGCCCGCCTCGACCGCCTGCCCGAAGGACTCAAGCGCACCCTGCAGACCGCCGCCGTGCTCGGCCGGCAGTTCCCGCTCGCCCTGCTCGAGGCGGTGGCGCCGGCCGGCACCGACCTGCGCGCCGACCTGCGCGAGCTGGCGCGCCACGAGCTGCTGCAGGAGACCGACCTCTACCCCGAGCTCAAGTACCGCTTCACGCACCAGCTGATCCAGGAAGCGGCCTACCAGGAGCTGCTGCTGCGCGCGCGCGCCGACCTGCACGCGCGCGCCGGCGAGGCGCTTGAGCGCCTTTACGCCGGCCGGCTCGAGGAGGTGCTGCCGGCCCTCGCCGAGCACTTCGGCAGGAGCGAGAACCGCGCCAAGGCGCTGCATTACCTGGTGCGTGCCGGCGAGCGCGCGCAGAGCCTGTTCGCCTACGAGCAGGCACAGGGCTACTACCGGCGCGCGCTCGAGCGGCTCGAGCAGGACGCAGACGGCGGCACGCAGCGCTCCACGGTGCTGGAAAAGCTCGGCGACGCGGCCATGGCGCACGGCGCGCTGCAGGAGGCGCGCGCCTACTGGAAGGAGGCGCTGGCCCTGGCCGGCACCGACCGCGCGCGCGCCGCGGACCTGTACCGCAAGATGGGGAGCGCGGCCTGGGCGGCGGGCGAGAAGGACGTGGCGCTCGAGCACCTGGCAATGGGCCTGGCGGTGCTCGGGGACGACCTCAGGCAGCTTCCCGCCGCGCGCCTCTACCAGGAGTTCGGCCGCATTCACTTTCGCCTGGGCGAGCACGACGCCGCGATCCGCTGGGCCAGGCGCGCGCTCGAGCTCGGCCTCGCGCTCCGTGCGCACGACGTCGTGTCCGAGGCGTACAACACCCTGGGCGTGGCGATGGCGCGCGCCGGCGACATCGAGCGCGGCGCCGCCTACGTCAAGCAGTGCCTCGAGACCGCGCTCGCGCAGCAGCACGGCGCAGTCGCCGCGCGCGCCTACACCAACCTCGCGGTGATGCATGCCTCGCTCGACCACGAGCGCTCGGCCCAGTACTGCCGCGAAGGCCTGGCGCTGGCGCAGAAGATCGGCGACCGCCTTCAGCAGTCGTGGCTGTATTGCACGCTCGCGAGCGGCCACTGCACGCTGGTGGGCGACTACGACGAAGGCGTCAAGGCCGCCGAGGCCGCGGTCGCGGTCGACGAGCGGCTCGGCCAGCGCAGCCACCTGCCGATTCCGCTCATCATTCTGGCCCAGATCTACCAGTGCCGCGGCGACGAGGCGCGCAGCGCGCACTACTACCGCAACGCGCTTGCCGTCGCCGAGGAGGTGGGCGAGCCACAGCTGCTGTTTCCCTGCTACGAGGGCCTCGCGACCATCGCCATCGAGCAGGGCGACGAAGCCGAGGCCGAGCGCTGGCTGGCGCGCAGCCGCGAAGTGCAGCAAGCTACGGGCTGGAGTGCCGATACCTTTCTCGTGCTCCCCTTTCTGTGCTGAGGAGGTCGCAATGAGCAGTCTCGCCATCGGACAGCCGGCACCGTCGTTCCGCCTGCCGGCGGCCGCCGGCGGCGAGATCGGGCCGCAGGACTACCGCGGCAAGGCGAACTTGATCGTCTGGTTCACCAAGGGCATGGGCTGCCCGTTCTGCCGGCAGCAGATGTCGCAGCTCGCGCGCGGCTACGAGCGCTTCAAGAAGCACCATGCGGAGATCCTGCTGGTGAGCGTCACCAAGCCCGAGCGCGCGCGCTTCTACGCCCGCAACTTCCGTATTCCGTTTCAGTACCTCTGCGATCCCGACTACGCGGTGCGCCGCGCGTGGGGGCTCGAGCGGCGCCCCCATTCGCCGGGGTGGTACGCGTCCACCTTCGTCGCCGGGGCGCGCAAGCCCATGCCGGACAACGACTTCGGCAAGTTCCTGCCCGCGCTCGGTGAGTGGCCGAACGTCCTGGCCGACGACGACATGGGATTCTTCGTGCTCGATCGCGAGGGCATCTTGCGGCTCGCGCGCAGCGGCAGTTACGCAACCGAAGGCGGACCGCGCGACCTGCCCGAGATCGGCGAGCTCGAGCGCGTGCTCGACGCATGCGAGCGCGGCGCGGCGCGCATGCCGGCGTAAGCGAGCAGAAGGCACATGACGCAGACGGATTTGCATCCCTTGGAGCCCGGGCAGCGCGCGCCCGACTTCGTCCTGCCGGCGGCGAACCGCGAGGGCACGGTGTCGCTCGAGGCCTATCGCCGCCGGCGCGCAGTGATGATCGGGTTCTTCCGCGGACTGCACTGCCCGTTCTGCCGCCGCCAGGCGGTCGAGCTCGGCGCGGCGCAGCCCGAGCTCGCAAAGCTCGGCGTCGAGACGCTCGCCGTGTTCAATACGCTACCCGAGCGCGCGCGGCTTTACTTCCGCTACCACCCCACCTCGGCGATCGTGCTCGCCGACCCGGACTGCGCCGTGCACCGCGCCTTCGGCGTGCCGCAGGTGGGGCTGGTCGCGCCGGGCAGCCGCGCACCGACCGAGTGGCCGCACCGCACGCGCCCCGAGGACTTCGAGGCGGTGCGCGTGGACCCGACGGGCGAGATGGGCGAGGCGGTCTCGCCGATGGAGAGCAACCTGCGGCTGAACGCAAAGGACGGCTTCGAATTGACCGAAGTGGACAAGGACATATTCGCCAAGCACGGCATGCAGCTCACCGGCCACTTCCTCATCGACCGCGAGGGCATGGTGCGCTGGGCGCGCAGCGAGGCGACGCACCCGCCTGGCGACCTGTGCCGCTTTCCGACCGCGAAGGAGATGGTCGAGGCCGCGCGCGCGCTCGGCTACCAGGCGATGCGCTGATCGACTCAGTTGCGGCTTGGGCTTTCGTCCATCAGCCGCTGACATACCGCCATTCACCCTCTCCCTCGGCTCGCGCCACGCCCAGGGATCGAAAGCCGCGCGCCGCGAATTCGTCGACTGCCTTCTCGACGGCGGGTTTAGCCTGCGCCGCATTGGCCGACAGCGCCAGGATCACCTGCGGCGCGCCCTTGGTCATCTTGTACTGCTTGCCCTCCTTGTCCTTGACGGTGGCCTCGGTGCGCTCATGCACCGGCTCGAAGGGCTGAAAATGGATTACCTGATCGCCTTTCAAGGCCTTCAGGGCGGCGATCGCATTGCCCGCCTGGTGTTCTTCCCAGAACGGGCTTCATAAGAGGCGCTCCTTCTGTGTCAAGCGAATGACCCGGCCCACGGTCAGTCCTTGGACAAGGATGGAGAACACAACGACGAAATAGGTGAGGGTCAGCACCAGGCTGCGCGCGCTACTGGCCGGCAGCGACAGCGCCATGGCTACTGAGATGGCTCCGCGCAATCCGCCCCAGGTGAAGACCGCAATCGCTCCTTGGGACTGTGCCGTCACCCGGCTGAGGGGCCCGATGATTGCCGCCACACTCAGCCAGCGCGCGGCCAGCACGATCGGTATCACGAGGACGCCGGCGATCAGCCAGTCGCCTTCGATCGGGAGCACGAGAAGCTCCAGGCCGATGAGGAGAAAGAGGACGACGTTGAGAATCTCGTCGACGAGCTCCCAGAAGGTGTCGACGTGCTCGCGCGTCTTCTCCGTCATGGCGAATTCCCGGCCCTGGTTGCCCACGAACAGGCCCGCAACCACGACGGCGATCGGCGCGGACAGGTGCAAGGCGTCCGCCAAGGCGTAGAGCCCCATGGCCAGGGCGAGCGTGAGCAGGACTTCGACCTGGTAGTTGTCGACACGCTTGAGCATCTGGTAGGTGATGAATCCCGCCGCCAGTGCCAGCACCAGGGCGCCACCCACTTCCACGAGCAGCAGCATCGCCACCGCGCCAACCCCGAGCGAGAGCGGTGCCGCGGCGCCGTTGCCGGCGGCTACGTCCGAGCCGGAGAGCTGCAGGAGAACCAGGAAGACGACGACACCGAGCCCGTCATTGAACAGAGACTCGCCAGCCACCTGCACCTCGAGCTGCCGGGGCGCACCGACGGACTTCAAGATTCCCAGCGCCGCGATCGGGTCGGTCGGTGAGATCAGGGCACCGAACAACAGTGCATGCAGGATGGAAATTCCCAGGCCCAGCCAGCCGAGGACCAGCCACGTCACCCCGCCGACGATGAATGTTGAGGCGAGCGTCCCGAAAATTGCGAGCGATGAGATGGTCAGCCATTCGCGGCCGAGCGCCTCGAGATTCACGTGTATGGCGCCGGCGAACAGCAGGAAGGCGAGCATGCCGTGCAGTACGACCTGGTTGAAGTCGATCCGCGCGACCAGTGCCGCGGCCTGCTCGCGGAACCCTCCGGCGTAGGGACCGGCGAGCACCAGCGCGAGCGACGCGACCAGGGCCACCAGCATGACGCCGACGGTCGTCGGCAGCTTGATGTACCGGTAATTAACGTAGCTCGAGACGGCCGAGAGCGAGATCAGGATGCTGACCAGGGAAAAGAGGCTCACGACCGCTCCGGATATGCCATCAGCCCCTTCGCAACAGCAGGATCATGCCGACCAATGCCGCCAACAACACCACCCACAGCCCGATCGCGATGCGCGTGGCCTTTGCCGCGAGATCTTTCTCCCACCAGGTGGCCGGACGTATGCCCTGCACCAGAAAGGTCGTCACGCCGGCCAGGTTCACGCAGATCAGGTTTACCAGAAACAGCGACATCGCGCCCATGGCCAGCACCGCATGCCCGCTGCCCAGCAGCAGCCCGGACGCCACCAGCGGCGGCAACAGCGCTACGGCCACCATCACGCCGATCAACGTCGTCGACACGCCCGTCGTGAACGCCAGCGCGCCCGCGCTGCCCGAGGCCAACGCCACCGCGATGTCGCCGATCCCCACCGCGTCGCGCGACGCCACTTCGGGCGATGCCGGATCGACCTGCAGCAGCACGCCGATGATCACGGACAACACCATCGTCGTCATAATCCCGGACAGCGCCGTCAGGAGCGCGCGCCGCAGCAGCGACAGGTCACCCAGCGTTGTCGCCAGCGCCAATGCCATGTTCGGCCCGAGCAACGGCGCAATCACCATTGCTCCAATGATGATGGCCACGCTGCTGTAGTACAGACCGATAGCTGCCACGACGGTGGACAACACCACCATCGCGAGATAGACCCGCGAATTCCGCGCGGCATCCTTGATGTCCTCGTACAGCTCCTCCCGGCCGATCCTCTCCGGCGATTTTTCCTCCGGCGGCGCTTGTTCGGGCGTGGCGGCCGGCTCCGGCTCCGGCTCGGCGCGCGGCAAGGTCGCTTCGACAGGCAGAATCACCACCCGGTTGCCCTCCTGAGCGGTGTATTGGTTCTCCAGCAAATCCAGTACCGCCTCCATCCGTTCCGCGTCCAACAAGATCCGTACCAGCACTTCCCCGTCGGGCAATCGGAGCTGCCGGTGTTCGAGCACCTTGTGCTCCTTGAGAAGCTCGCGGATTTCTGCGCCGTCCTTCTCCGGCAACACCATTTCAATCAAGCGCAGCGCCATTGCGCGGTCATCCTTTCCATTTCCAGTTACGAATCTCCGGCATGTCCTCGCCGTGCTTGTCGATATATTGCTTGTGCTCGATCAGTTTGTCCTTGAGCTGCTGCTTCAGGTAGATGCCCTTGTCGCCGGTCTGCGGCAAGCGGTCTATGACGTCCATCACGAGGTGAAAGCGGTCCAGGTCGTTCAGCACCGTCATGTCGAACGGCGTAGTGATGGTGCCTTCTTCCTTGTAGCCGCGGACGTGGATGTTGTCATGGTTGGTGCGGCGGTAGGTCAGGCGGTGGATCAGCCACGGGTAGGCATGGTAGGCGAAGATGACCGGCTTATCCTTGGTGAAGAGCTCGTCGAAATCCACGTCGCTCAGGCCGTGCGGGTGCTCGCTCGGTGGTTGCAGCGTCATCAGGTCGACGACGTTGACCACGCGGATCTTCAGCTCCGGCAGATGCTCGTGCATGATGGAGACGGCGGCAAGCGTTTCCAGCGTCGGCACGTCGCCGCAGCAGACCATGACCACGTCGGGCGCCGTTCCCTGGTCGTTGCTGGCCCACTGCCAGATGCCGATGCCCTCGCTGCAGTGCTTGACGGCGGCGTCCATCGTCAGCCACTGCGGCGCCGGGTGCTTGCCCGCGACCACCACGTTGACGTAATGGCGGCTGCGCAGGCAGTGGTCCATCACCGACAGCAGGCAGTTGGCATCCGGCGGAAAGTAAACTCGCACCACCTCGGCCTTCTTGTTCACGACGTGGTCGATGAAGCCGGGATCCTGGTGGGTGAAACCGTTGTGGTCCTGGCGCCAGACATGCGAGGCCAGCAGATAGTTGAGCGACGCGATCTTGCGCCGCCACGGCAGGTGCGCGGTGACCTTGAGCCACTTGGCGTGCTGGTTGAACATCGAATCGATGATGTGGATGAACGCCTCGTAGCAGTTGAACAGTCCGTGCCGCCCGGTGAGCAGATAGCCCTCTAGCCAGCCCTCGCATTGGTGCTCGCTGAGCATCGAGTCCAGCACGCGGCCGCTGGGCGCGAGAAATTCATCGTTCGCCGCGGTTCTGGCGTCCCATTGGCGATTGGTCGCTTCAAACAGGGCCCCCAGGCGATTGGAGAGCGTCTCGTCGGGGCCGAAGACCCGGAAGTTGCGCGGCTCTGCGTTCAGCTTCGCCACGTCGCGCAGGAAGCGCCCGAGCACTAGCGTGTCGCCTGCACCGGGCGCGCCCGGCGCCGGCACGTTCTCCGCGTAGTCGCGGAAATCCGGCATGCGCAGGTCGCGCAGCAGCATGCCGCCGTTGGCGTGGGGATTCGCGCCCATGCGCCGCTCGCCCCTGGGCGCAAGCTCGGCCAGTTCCGGTTTCAGGCGGCCCTGCTCGTCGAACAGCTCCTGCGGCCGGTAGCTTCTCAGCCAGTCCTCCAGCAGCTTGAGGTGTCCGGGATGGGTCTGCGGGTCGGCCAGCGGCACCTGGTGCGCGCGGAACGTGCCTTCGATCTGCAGGCCATCGACCACCTTCGGGCCGGTCCAGCCCTTGGGCGAATTGAGGACGATCATCGGCCAGCGCGGCCGCGTGAGGTTGCCGTTGACGCGGGCGTCGTGCTGGATTTCCCTGATCCGCTCCACCGCCGCGTCGAGCGCCGCAGCCATGGCCTCATGCATCGGCTCGGGCTCGTGGCCTTCGACGAAGTAGGGTGTCCAGCCGTAGCCGCGCAGCAACTGCTCCAGTTCCTCGCGCTCGATGCGGGCGAGGATGGTCGGGTTGGAAATCTTGTAGCCGTTCAGATGCAGGATCGGCAGCACCGCGCCGTCGGTGGCCGGGTTGAGAAACTTGTTGGAATGCCAGGCCGTGGCGAGCGGGCCCGTCTCCGCCTCGCCGTCGCCGACGACGCAGGCGACGACCAGATCGGGGTTGTCGAACACCGCCCCGAACGAATGGCTGAGCGAATAGCCCAGCTCGCCGCCTTCGTGGATCGAACCCGGGCACTCGGGCGACGCGTGGCTGGGAATTCCTCCGGGAAACGAAAACTGAAGAAAGAGCTTGCGCAGCCCAGCCTCATCCTGGCTGACGTTGGGGTAGATCTCGCTGTAGGTGCCCTCGAGATAGGTGTTGCCCACGACCGCGGGGCCACCGTGCCCGGGGCCGGCGACGTAGATCATGTCGAGGTCGTATTTCTTGATGACCCGGTTCAGGTGCACGTAGATGAAGTTCTGCCCGGGGGTCGTGCCCCAGTGTCCCAGCAGCATGTGCTTCACATCGGCGAGCGTCAGCGGCCGCCTCAGCAGCGGATTGCCGAAGAGATAGATCTGCCCGACCGACAGGTAGTTGGCGGCGCGCCAGTAGGCATCCATCTTTTGGATTAGCTCGGGTGAAAGAGTTTTTGTCTTCATGGTTCAATTCTCCTTCGTTGTACTCCGGAGCGGGCCGGTCGCCTCCTGCGCGAGTCCGCGCCCGGACAGCCAACCTCCCGCGAAACCGGCGCGCCGCAAGCCGTTGACGATGTATGGGCAGTCTCGCATCAAGCGCCACAACAAGCCGCTACGATGGTTTTCGAGCATCAAGATCACCGGGCCCTGGTTCAGTCCGTAATGCCACGGTGACACCCACCAACCGTACTGATTGCCGGATTTTCCGGGGTGGGAGGGGTTGAAGGACGCTTTGAAGCCGTACGGGTTCAGCTCGGTCAACTTCGCCTGGTGTATGCAGTAGTCAAGCGCGGGCAGCACGATCTCGGGCGCAAACGGCAACGACGCCGCGACTGCCCAGGGCGCAAGGGTGCCGTCGTCGGGCCCGTCCGGCACTCCGCGCGCCAGGTAACCATAGAACTGCCGCTCAATACCGTCTACCGTGATGGTGCCGGGCCCGGGTCCATCGCTCGCGGTGATGCCCCAGCAACAGCGGCCGTAAGCTTTGAACTTGAGCGGATTGTCGATCGCGTATTGCTGCTGCACGTAGGTGGCGCGGCGGCTGTTTTCGAAGTAATCGATGCCTTTGTCGCGCATGAACGAGTCCCGGATGCCGCGAAAATCGATCCAGAGGTGCGACAGCTGGTGCGTGAAAAGCGATCCGGCGTACAGATAGTCGTATCCGTAACAGCGCCGCCATCGATAAGTCGAACTCCACGCGGCGTAGCTGCTGTCAGGCAGCGGATACGTGGGAGAGCCGAGCGCAAGCATGTAGAGCAGGAGCGCTTCGTCGTAACCCTGCCACCGATACCGGATGAAACCGCCTTCGGGCTTCCAGCCGTGCGTCAGCGTTGCGCCCTGGTTTTGGGCCCAGCGCCAATCGGCGCGGCGGTAGAGGGCGTCGGCGAGCGTACGGATCTCATCCTCGTCGGCCGTCTGCGCGTCAAAATACCGTCCCGCCGTCAACATGCCGGCCAGCAGGAATGCGCTGTCCACCGTCGACAGCTCGCATTGCCAGGCGCGCCGCCCGGTCCGCATGTCGAGAAAATGATAGTAAAAGCCCTGATAGCCGGTGGCATCGGGTTCAGGGCCGTGCGGACTGTTCCAGAAGAATCGCAGCGTCGCGAGCGTACGCTCCGCCGCGGCGGCACGTGACATGAATCCGCGCTCGATCGCCACCGGGTAGGCCGCCAAGGCGAAGCCGGTGGCGGCAATGCTGGCAGGCCAATCCGCCGCTGTCTTGTCGCTCACCAGCCCGTTGGCGGGATTTGCCTCATGCACAAAGTAGCTGAATGATAGGCGCTGAAGGATTTCCAGCTCGGCTTCGACGGTCGGGTGCCTTCTGCCCAATCGAGAGGCCACGATACAAGCGCTATTTCGCCAGCTGCTTGCGGATGGCTTTCAATTCCCGCCGGCGCTTCGCGGTGCTCTTGGGATATGCCAGCCCGAGTTCATTCAACACGTCAAGGATGGCCTCGGAAACGATCAGCCGGGCGTTCTCCTTGTCATCGGCGGGAACGACGTACCAGGGGGCGCGAGCGGTGCTTGTGGCCGTCAGACAATCCTCATAGGCCGTCATGTACTGGTTCCAGAATTTCCTCTCGTGAACGTCGGCGAGGCTGAACTTCCAGTTCTTTTCCGGTTCATCGATGCGCGCGAGGAATCTCTTTCTCTGCTCTTCCTTCGACAGGTGAAGGAAGAACTTGATGATTCGCGTCCCGTTACGGTAGAGATGGTTTTCCAGGTCCACGATGGAGCGATAGCGCTCCTTCCAGATGGAGCTCTCGTCGAGCAACGTGTCTGGCAGCCCCTCGGTGCGCAGAATCTCCGGATGCACCCGAACGATCAGCACTTCCTCGTAATAAGAGCGGTTGAAGATGCCGATGCGGCCGCGTTCCGGCAGAGAGCGAGTGGTACGCCAGAGAAAATCGTGGTCCAGCTCCGTGGCACTCGGGTGTTTGAAGCTGAACACCTGGCAGCCCTGCGGATTGACGCCGGACATGACGTGCGCGATGGCGCCGTCCTTGCCGGCAGCGTCCATCGCCTGGAAGATCAGCAGCAGCGCATAGCTGTCGGATGCGTACAGAAGGCGTTGCTGTGCGCTCAACTCCTCAACGTGTTGTTGCAGGAGCTTCTTGTACTGCTTTTTCGATTTGAAGAAGGGATTCACTATCGTCGGCCACTTCCCGAGTTCGACCTTGTCTCCGGGCCGCACCCGGAAATCCTTTGAATTGATCTTCATCTTTATGTCCTGGCTCGTTCAAACCAAGAGCTCGTCCGCAGGCTGCTCCCAAACCGTTCGAGCTCGTTCATGGTTCGACCTTCAATGAATCCGGCCCGTTCAACGCCGAATTATTGCGGCGCTGCTCCGCGCCGCTCGTTCGACAGCGCCTGGAAGCCGGAGACGACGTCGAACAGCTCCTCGTCGATGCCGCTCTGGCGCAGTCGATGGAATGCTCCATTGAAGTCCTCCAGCAAATCGTCGATGTTCTTCTCGGCGCGTTGCATCGCCGCCAGGCGGCTCGCGTTCTCGCTCGCGAGGGATTCGGCGCAAGCGCGGAACAGCGAGACGAAAAGATATTCGCGGATGAGCGCGCGCAAGGTCGCCGTGCCGCCGCCCATGACCTCGGGCAGGTTTCCCGTCGGCCAGGGCAGATCGGCCAGCTTGCGCCGCCAGTTTTCGTCCAGCGGCAGCATTCGCTGACTGACGGGCGCATAGATAGCCGCGGACGTGGGACGGTTGTAGAACAGGTGGAGTTCGGTGACTACACCCTGGCTGTGGCGCGTCTCACTCTCGACGAGAATCTGCCCGACGAGCGGGGTGATGGCCTTGACGGAATTGGGCACGGCGTAGAGCCCGACCAAGGGCAGTCCCGCGTTCGACAGGCGAGCGTGCACGCGTTCGCCGACCGCCCAAATTTGAGATTTGCCTGGAAGCGCGGCCAGGGTCTTCACCGCGAAATCGGCCACCACGTCGTTGAATTGCCCCACCAGGCCCTGATCGGAACCGAATACAACCGCGCCGACGCAGGCCTCATCGGCGCGTCCCTTAGTTTCCGTCATTGTCGCTGCCGGCGCATTTTCCCGGAAACAAATGCTCAAGCCCAATTCCACGGTCCGAGAGTAGTCGGCCAAGGCGCGCACCGATTGCTCGTACTGGCCGATACTCGAAGCGGCCAGTGCTTTCATTGAACGAACGACGGATTGGAGATCGCCGGCGCTGCTGATCTTGCGCCGCAGGCTCGCGGTTGTATCGCTCATGACTTGTCGTCGGCCTCGGCCGCGGGCTTCGGTTTAGTTCCCGGCTCGGGTTCGACCTCGGGTTCGGGTTTCGATTCGGGCTTGGGCTGGAAACGGGCGAGCGCCTGGCGAGCGATGTCGACAATCGACTTGCGATCCTCATCGCTCAGCTTGTCGGCGGTTTCGAATCGCGCGCACACCTCCGCCGGGATGTTCGCCGCCGCCTCGCGTAAAGCTTGCTCCGCGTCCGTCATCTGCTCAAGCGGCACCGCGTCGAACAGCTTCTCGGTCAACGCCAGCAGAATGGCGATTTGTGCGGGCACGGACACGGGGGCGAATTCCGGCTGCTTGAGGCAGGAGCGAATACGGCGCCCGTGCTCGATGATCTGGCGCGTGTTTTCATCCAGGCGGGCGCCGAACCGGGCAAAGGTCTCGAGTTCCTCGAACTGCGCGTAGGCGAGCTTGAGGTCGCCCGCCACCGCGCGGTAGGCCGCGCGCTGCGCCTTGCCGCCGACGCGCGAAACCGATTTGCCTACGTCGACCGCGGGCAGCACGCCCAATTCGAACAGCGACGGCGAGAGGTAGATCTGCCCATCGGTGATGGAAATCAGGTTGGTCGGGATGTAGGCGGAAATGTTCTGCGCTTCGGTTTCGATGATGGGCAACGCAGTCAGCGAGCCGCCGCCGAGTTCCTTGCGCAAGCGCGTGGCGCGCTCCAGCAGCCGCGCGTGGATGTAGAAGATGTCGCCGGGAAACGCTTCGCGGCCGGGCGGACGGCGCAGCAGCAGAGACAGCTCGCGATAGGCGCGCGCATGATGGGTGAGGTCGTCGTACACGATCAGCACATCCCGGCCCGCTTCCATGAAAGACTCGGCGATGCTGGTCGCGGCGTAAGGCGCGATGAAAGCGAGACCCGGCGGGTCGTTGCCCTCGGTCACGACGAGGACGGTGTAATCCATCGCGCCCTTTTCCCGCAAGCTCGCCACGGCCTTCGCCACGGCGGACCCGCGCTGGCCGATGGCGCAATACACGCACAGGACATCCTTGCCCCGCTGGTTGAGGATGGTGTCGATCGCGATGGCGCTCTTGCCCGTCTGACGGTCGCCGAGAATCAGCTCGCGCTGGCCGCGGCCGATGGGAATCAGCGCATCGATGACCTTGAGGCCGGTTTGTAGCGGCACTGTGACCGGTGCGCGGTCCATGATGGGCGGGGCGGGGCGCTCGATCGGCAGGCGCTCGCTGGCAGCCAGCGCACCGTTGCCGTCGAGCGGCCGGCCAAGGGGGTCGATGACGCGCCCCAGCAATCCCTGGCCCACGGCCACGTCCATGACCCGGCCGGTGCGCTGGACTTCATCTCCTGTCTGGAGATGCCAATATTCACCAAGCAGAACAACGCCAATCTCATCCGAGTCCACGTTGAACGCAATGCCGAGCACATCGCCGGGAAACCTGACCAATTCATCAAAGCCCACGCCGGGAAGCCCGGACACCACGGCAATCCCGGTGGCGATGCTGGTAATCGTGCCCACTTCCCGTGGCGCGAGATGCGGCACGAAGGCCTCCCTCGCTTCGCGCATACCCGCAAACGCGCTGTCGAAAACCTTCTGCAGACCCTCAGCAGGTTCCATGTTCATGGGCCCTTTGCTTCGGACTTCGGTTCTTCCGATGCAGGCTCAGCTTTGGCGTCGGGAGCAGGCTCGCCTTTGACGGGCTTGAGAATCTCTTTCCGAATCTCGCGCTCCGCTTTCTCCCAGTCCTGATCTGCCAGCCCCTCCTTGCGGCCGTGCGCTTCGTAGAGCGCATAGGCTCGCTTGCCGATCTGCCTTGTCAAGTCGGACGGCTTCTTTGCTTGGGGTTCAGCTTTGTCCTTCGCCGTCAGAAATTCATCGACATTCTCTTCCAGCGACGCCAGATAATCCGCGATGCTCCACCCCACCTTATGTCCATTCGTGGTGAGTTCGATCCCGCTGACCAAGTCCGGCGCGGTCTCGAATCGAAGGCGGATATCGGCCGAGAAGGTTTCGTTGAGCGCGTTTTGAATGCCTGCGCGCTGCTCCGCAGGCAGGTCAAACGCGCTGCGCACGAGCCCGGGGGCAGACGCCGACTTAAGGGCCTCGCCAAGGCTCGTTTTCGCCTTGTCGTCCATCTCGCGCAGGCGGCGGGTGAACACCTCCCCCATGCGTTCTTCCAAACTTGTCGTCGCGAGATCGGCCAGCGCCTTGCGCGCAATCGCAAACACCTCCTCGCGCGCCCGATGGCTGAGCGCCTGGCTCAGACTTTGCTGCTCCATTCTCAGCGCTTCCAGTCGCTTCGCACTCAGGGCATCGGCTGCTTTCCGCGCTTCGTCGAGGAGCCGCTGACGTTCCACCGTAGCCTCGTCCGTCGCCTTGCTCAGGAGCGCGGCGCGCTGCCGGTCGAACGCCTCGTTCTTGTGCTGGAATTCATCGCGCTCCTTTAGCGCTTCGGCCTTTTTCGCATCGGCGTCCGCGAGCTCCTTGGCGATCCGCTTTTCACGCGCGTCGATGGCGTCGAGAATGGGCCGGTAGAGAAAGCGCTTCAGCAACCACACGAGAATGAGGAAGTTGACGACCTGCGCAAGGACAGTAAACCAGTCGATCAGCATGACTCATTTTCCAGCCGCACCGGCAATGACGTGGTTCCAGAACGGGTTGGCGAAAATCAGAATCATCGAGACCACGAAGCAGTAAATCGCAATGGACTCGATCATTGCCAGGCCCACGAACAAGGTTCGTGTGATCGTCGTGGCGGCATCGGGCTGCTGCGCCAGCGAAGTTAAGGCGGTGGCGACCGCACGCCCTTCGCCGAGCGCGGGTCCGATGCTCCCCACTGCGATCGTCATGCCGGCGGCGACGATTGAAGCGATTGCGATGAGCGTCATGCTATCCATGGTGCGTCCTCTTCGTAGTTGGCGTCTTGCTTGAGGCCTCGGGCTCCGGCTTGGGCTCGGCTTTGGCTTCCGGCTTGCGTACACGCGTCGCAGCCGCGACGTACACCGTGGCCAGAATGAAGAAGATGTAAGCTTGCACCATGCCGGTCAGCAGGCCGAGCGCACTCATGGCGATCGGGAAGATGAAGGGCGTGATGGTCAGCAAAATCGCGAGAATCATCGTCCCGCTCATCATGTTGCCGAACAGACGGACCGCCAGGGCCAGGGTGCGCGAGAGTTCGCTGATGATGTTAAACGGCAGCATGATGGCCGTCGGTTTCAAGTAGGCTTTGAGGTATCCGCCGAGTCCGCGATCCTCGATCCCGAACATCGGCACCGCCACAAACACGCAGATCGCCAGCGCCGCGGTGGTCGAGAGCGAACCGGTCGGCGGCTCATAGCCGGGAATGATGGTGAAGATGCTCGCCATTGCGACAAACAGGAACAGGCTACCCAGAAAGCCGAGATATTTCTCCGGCTGCCGCAGGCCGACCTCTGCGATTTGCCCGTTGATGGCGGTGACGACGATTTCCAGCAGATTCTGCCAGCGCGAACGCGCCAGACCCGTGGAGAGTTTGCGCGTGACGAGTTTTGAACCGACGCTCAGCACGAACATCAATCCCCAGGTGAACGCGATGGTGGCATTGAGTTTGAGAAACCCATGTTGCCAAAAGATGATGCCGTCGGGGCTAAGACGCATGACGGCCCTCCAGGGCCTGTGGCGACCGGTTCTCTGCCCGCGCCCGCGTCAGCCAGGTCACGGCGAGGCGCGCTAGGACAAATCCGAGGAGACAAAGCAGCAGCCGCTGCCAATGACCGCCCGAGACAAAGTAAAAGCCGGTGAGCGCAAGACCCATGCGCAGCAACAGGCTGCCGAGAAACCAGAGCGACGCCCGCTTGGACGAAACGCCCCGACGCACCGTCCACCAGAGACCGCCGTAAAACATCGCTCCGAGCAAAGCACCCGCTACCAAAGCGAACGCCAGGCTCAAGGGTTCATTCATGGTTATTTCCTTCCTGCTCGTGGATTTCCCTGTCTTCCTTGGCCACCCAATGCCACGCATTGAAGCAACCCAACGCCAAGCCGATGGCCAGCAGCAAGAGTGTCCAGGAATGCCCCCCCGGATGGTGCTTGTCCAGCCAAAGCCCGAGTGCCGCGCCGAGCAGCGTCGGCACCGCCACCGACCAGCCCACCAGTCCCATCATGCCCAGGCCGGACCAGACGGTCTGCGTGACATGACGTTGCGCCTTGAGCTTGCGCGCCGCCTTTGCGCCCACCTGCTGACTGAATTCCGTCGCGCCCGCGGCGGGTTTCCCTTCCGGTTCTTCACTCATGTTGAAATGCGGCGAAGCGACGAATAAACCCGCTCTCCAGTTTCGCCATCACCGAACGCACACTCTTCTCCTGCTCGTCCAGGTTCAGAAACTCCCGCTCCACCGCCTCGCGCAGCTTATCCAGGTCCGTTCCCCCGATCGCATTGCGCACGGAGACCAGCACGTCGGCGCCGGCTTTGACCAGGACGCCCTCATCGACTGCCATGCAAACCTCGCCTTCCGCTTCGGTCTCGAAAACCAGTATTCCCGGCGCGAGCGCCGCCACGCAGTCGAGCCGGTGGGGCAGGATTCCGAACGAGCCTGCGCGCGTCCCCGCGACCACGCGCAGGACGCCCATCTTCTCGGCGAAGATTTTGAACGGCAGCAGAACCTTAAGATTCATGCGTGCTGGCTGCATGTTCCGCTTTCGCTTGAGGTTTCGCCCCGCGCTTCGTATGTGGCTCGGACACGGCTTTCGCCGGAGACTCGGCGTCAGACTTCGTGGCAGCCTTGGCTTCGGCATTCGGATCTGGTTTGGTTGAGGTTGCCGGCTGGCCGGGTTTGAGTTCCGGTTCGGGTTCCGGTTTGGCCTTTGCCTTTGCTTCGGCTATCGCCCCGATCATGTAGAGCGCACTCTCGGGGACATCCTTGAACTCGTCGCGCAGGATGCGCTCACAGCCGTCCAGCGCATCCTCGAGGCTGACGAGCTTGCCCTTGAGGCCGGTGAACTGCTCGGTGGCAAAAAACGGCTGAGTGAGAAAGCGCTCCAGGCGGCGCGCGCGTCCGACCACCTTGCGGTCCTCCGGCGAAAGCTGCTCCAGGCCGAGCATGGCGATGATGTCCTTGAGTTCCGCGTACTGCGCGAGCGTGCGCCGGATTTCCTGCGCGAGGGCGTAATGCCGCTCGCCGACGATGCCCGGCGTGGCCATCTTGGAACTGGACTGCAGCGGGTCGATGGCCGGATAAAGGCCTTCGCTGGCGCGCTTGCGCGACAGCACGATCGACGCGGAGAGATGCGAAAACGTATGCACCGCCGCAGGATCGGTGAAATCGTCCGCCGGCACATACACCGCCTGGATCGAGGTGATCGCACCGGTATCGGTGTTGGCGATGCGCTCTTCCAGCCCCGATAGCTCGGTGCCCATCGTGGGCTGATAGCCCAGACGCGACGGCATCTGCCCCATGAGGCCGGACACCTCCATGCCGGCCTGGATGAAACGGAAGATATTGTCGATGAGCAGCAGCACATCGCGATGCTCTTCGTCGCGAAAATACTCGGCCATCGTCAGCGCCGCATGTCCGACGCGGAAACGAGCACCCGGGGGCTCGTTCATTTGGCCGAACGCCATTACCATATTCGGTAACACGCCGGCTTCCTTCATTTCGCGATGGAGCTCCTCGCCTTCACGGCAGCGCTCTCCGATGCCGCAGAAAATGCTCACGCCCTCGTGTCGCCCGACCATATTGTGGATCATCTCGGTGAGCAGCACCGTCTTGCCCACCCCCGCCCCGCCAAACAAGCCGGCTTTGCCGCCGAGCTCCAGCGGCATCAGCACATCGATGACCTTGATGCCCGTTTCGAAGACCTCTGACTTGGTAGAACGCCGCGCCAAGGACGGTGGAGCCCGATGCACAGAACGCCACTTGACATCAGTCGGCGCCGCTCCACGGTCGATCACGTTGCCGAACACGTCGAACATACGCGAGAGAATCCCTTTGCCCACCGGCGCCTTCAACGGCCCGCCCGTGTCTTCAACCGCCATGCCGCGAGCGAGACCTTGCGTGGGCGTCAACGCAATCCCGCGCACGTGACGCGCGTCGAGCTGAGCCAGGACCTCGATGACGATTTCTCCCTGCTGTGCGTGCAACAAGGAGTAGATGGGCGGCAAATGCCCATCGAAGCGTATGTCCACCACGCTGCCGCGCACCGACGCGACCACACCGAGGTTCGCCGCTTCGGTCTTAGGTGCACCTTCAGGCATGTCAATCGCTTTCTCGTGGAGGACGCTACCAGGCGCAGGTCGATCCGTCGCCGCCGGCCTCGCGCGGTTGCCGCGCGTGCGCACGCTTCCGGTCACGGATCACGTGTACTACTTTCGCCACGTTGACACTCGCCTACTATACGCCAGCGCACACAGCGATGGTGGAAGGGGAGTCCATGCGTTTCGTTCTCCATGTCAGGCTCGAAGAACAGCCAGCGCACTTGCGGGAACGCCGCGCGCAACGCGCGTTGACAGCGGCTGATCGCTTCGACCAGGGCTGTTGCTGAAACGCTCTCTGTCGTCCGCGCATTGACCGCTACGCTGACATCAGCGCCGTTCTGCAGCGCGATCAGGTTCAGCACCCCGGCAATCTGCTCGCGGGCCATCAGACAACGGCGAACTTCTTTCTGCAAAGCAGGCTCGGCGCACTGCCCGACCAGCAGCGCCTTGACTTCAATGCCGACGAAGACAGCAACGATCAGAAGCAGCACGCCGATCGCGAGGCTGCCGAGCGCGTCCGTAAATGACCCCTTATCTAGAATCACTTCCAGCCAACCACGACACTGGCAAACATGACATACAAGCCGACGCTAGTTGCCCCGCTCATCCTGGTGAATCCTTTCCTAAGATATAGAAAGAATAGATTGACTACTGTGATGCTTAAAAGCCACCCCACTGAAAAAATGGTCTGCCCTGCCAGGGAGCCGAGGCCAAACACCGTGGCAGGAACGCAAATTCCAAACAGGATATTCAAGGTATTGCTGTTCAGCGCTTCGCTCATGACGGCAATGCCCCTGCCATCCAGGGCCAGCTTAACGGCGGTTATGACATCGGGGATACCGGTGAAAACGGCAAGGACAAGCACGCCCAGGATGGTTTTGTTCAGTCCCCACGCGTCGCTCAAAAAAATTGCGGAACGAACCATTCCCATGCAAGTGACAACGATGACGATAAGCGCAGCCCCTCCCATCCATGCCCAGGACCATGATTTCGGCACGGCCGGTTTGCGTTCCTCTAAAGTTTGGCGGGTGGAAGCGAACGCCTCGGTCAAAAAGGTGCGGATTGCTGCAGGCAGCTTCCATCGTTTCATTTGACGGGGTTGCAGCCCCGAAACGATCGCATACGGAACCAGCAAAAACACCAATAGCACGACACTGAGCGGCGCTGAAATTAGTCCGAAGACCAACAAAATCAGCACCAGGGTTACGATGATCGAAATCGCGCCATTGAATATCATGGCCTGCCTTCTTAGCGGCAGTTTCCCCGCAAGCAATGCGCACAGCCCCAATAAGGCGGCCAGGTTAAAGATGTTTGAGCCGATGATGATGCCCACGCCAACATCATGCTGCTTGACGAATAAAGCGGTGACTGCGGATGAAATCTCAGGGGTGGCCGCGCCTAGCGCAGCAAGCATGCCGAGTAGTCCCCCGGACACATGGAAACGCATTTTGAGCGTTTCAAGGCTCCCGCTGAGAATGAAGCTCGATATCGTCATCAAGACAACGCATAAGACGAATATGTATGCGGCCGACGATACTGTCATCGATGTCTCTTGTACCGATTCCATGTCCAGGCTTGGATTTCCAACATGGCCTGGCCGCGCTTATCGACGTACTGCTTGTGCTCGATCAGCCGATCGAGGGCGAAGCGACTACGTTTCGGCCAACTACGTCCGCGCCTTACCGTCGTCGGCGTGATCGAAGTATCGGACCGTCGCTTCCGCAAACGGCTTGCAGAACGTTGCCATGCCGTGCCGCCACTTCTATTCCCCGCTTATCTCGAGTCGCTCGAACTCGGGCACAAATCCGGAGACTCCGAGCAGCCCGGATTCGTGGTTCACCATCCGCTGAATCAAATTCGTACCGCGCAAGCCGATGCGATCGATCCTCCCATCGAGCCGCCATTGATCGTCAGGACGCAGGGCAACGAACAACCCAGTTCGAACGATGCTGCCTCAAAGCCAGAACGCTCATGTGCGCGTTTCACGCCAGAGCGCGAATGCAAGCGCCGCCGCAACCAGGCAAGCGATGACACTCGCCCAAAGCGGAACGAAGAAGCCATTCACCGTGACTTCCCATCCAAAAAAGACGCGCAGCAATTGCAGCAACGCGACGAGCGAGAAAACGAGGACTGCCAACGCGGCGAAGGGTTTCATTCTGACGTGGACCTAATGGTGTGATGTTGCGGCTTCACGTTTCCCCTCGGCCGCCCAATAGCCGGGACGGCCGTAGTGTTCGTAGATGCCCGTTTCCTGCTTTCGATCCAGCTGCACCGCCGGGTCGTACGGCGGGGCGTCTTTCACCGCCTGCCGGGTCAGATCGACCGAGACGGTGGCGTCGGGCCAGCTCACCTCCTTGATCCATGGCGGCGCGACGAGCACCTTGTGACCGAGCCACCAGTTGCTCGTGTCCACAACCATGTATCGGATGGCCCAGATCTCCTCATCGACGAGCAGGCCCTGGACGTGGCCGATGTCACCATCGGTCGCCTCGATGTGATAGCCCACTACCGCCTTGCAACTGCGCAGATGGACGTCGTCGTCCCGGTGTCGCGCCGCTTCAGCGCGTGCGTAAGCTTCCTGCGCTTCCGGACGTGCGGCATGCGGCGTCGCAACGAAGCCGCCGTAGCCTGTCATCATCATGCTCGGGTAAGCGCCTCCGCCCCAGAGCCCGGTACCGCCCCAATAGGACGGATAGCCGTAGTACCCGAGATAGCGCATTTCGTGCTGGCGCGAGACCGGCTTCTCGGTGTCGATGTGGGGGCTGTTCTTCACCTGCTCCTTCGTGATCGACACGGGCAGTACCTTTTCGGCCCAGTTCGGGCGACCGATCGCGATCGGCGAGATCAGCACCTTTCGACTCGAAAGCCAGCTGCCGGTTTCGACAACGAGGTAGCGGATGACCCACGCTTCGTCGTCGAAATAGAAATCCTTCACGTGGCCGATGATGCCGTCGGTCGCGCGGATGGCGTAGTCCGCCAGATCCTTCATGCTGCGTAACATTTGTCCTTCTCCTTCGAATCGGAGATTTCAAAACATTGCGTTCACTACAAGGCTCTTGATACGCCGAACGGACGGCCTGTTCAGTGCGATGGCGTACATAGGCCCGGATTGGCCTGGCCCTTGAACTGACAAGCGACTGACGACGAACTGAGTCGGCGGTATGCCGACTGAGCAACTCTCAGCAGCAGTTCTTGATCCGACTTGGCGCTGGGTTGGTTTGGCCGATCGCGCTCGGGCTCGCCGTGCCCGACCTTCCGTTCTGCACGTGTACAGGCTCCGGCAGGAAGAAAAACAGAATCGCGATGATGAGGTACACGGAAAGAAGCTGCACGCCTTCCAGCCAGTTGCATTCCCCGTCGCCGCTGATCTCGACTACGATCCAGACGGCCAGCGCGACAGCCGCGATCTCCGGGAGCGAAAACTCCAGGTTCATCGGCCGGCCAAACAGGTAGGAGGCGAAAACAAGCACCGGCGTGACGAACAGCGCGATTTGCAGGCTCGAGCCGATGGCAATGCCCAGGCTCAAGTCCATCTTGTTCTTGAGCGCAACCGACACGGCAGTGGAATGCTCGGCCGCGTTGCCGATGATCGCCACAATGATGACGCCGACGAACACTTCGGTCAGCCCGAGGCTTTCACGGGCCGCCTCCACCGAGCCGACGAGAAACTCGCTCATGAACGCGACCAGCGCCGTCACCAGGGCCAGAATTGTGATGGCCTTCCAGACAGACCAGGCCGCGTCCTCTTGCCCGCCGCGCGCGCCTTTGCCGGGCCCTTGTCCGGCGAAGAGTTTTTTGTGCGTGATCAACGCAAAAACCAGCCACAGCATATAGGTGACAAAGAGCACGGAAGCGATGGCCATGGAAAGATTCTGCTCGGCTTGCGGCGACCAGCCGCCCGGCTGCCGATCGGCCGACAGATGAAAAATCGTCGGAATGATCAGCCCGATGGCGGCCAGGCTGAGCGACGTCGCGGAAATGCGCGCCGCCGTCTGGTTGAACGTCTGGCGCGGGTAGCGCATCCCGCCGGCCAGAATCGAGGCGCCGAGCACCAGGAGAATATTGCCGATGATCGAGCCAGTGATGGAGGCTTTGACCACTCCGGTCAATCCCTTGGATAGAGCCATCAGCGCGATGATCAGCTCGGCGGCATTGCCGAAGGCGGCGTTGAGCAGCCCGCCGACGCCATGTCCGGCGCGTGCGCCCAGGTGCTCGGTCGCACGGCCCATCCAACCGGCCAGCGGAATGATCGCGATGCCCGTGATGATGAAAAGCAGTGTTTCGTTCTTCCAGGCCGGAACATAACGGATCGCGAAAGCCGCCGGCACCGCCAGCAGCAACCAATCGAGCGGCTGCAACATGTCAAGACGGAACCAACCGTGTCTTTGCCTTTTCTTGGCGTGCGTGGCCAACGGCTCGGTCATTTCTTCAGTCTAAGCAGTCGCGCGTTGAAGGCCACAATCACCGTGCTCGCGGCCATCAGCGCCGCGCCCAGGGCGGGGGTGAGCAGCACGCCCCAGGCGTAAAGCGCTCCGGCCGCCAGCGGAATGGCGACGACGTTGTAGCCCGTGGCCCAGACAAGGTTCTGAATCATCTTGCGATACGTGGCGCGGGAAAGCTGCACGATGGCCACGACGTCCAGCGGATTGCTGCGCACCAGAACAACGTCGGCGGTTTCGACCGCCACATCGGAACCGGCGCCAATGGCGATGCCCACATCGGCCTGCGCCAGCGCCGGGGCGTCGTTCACGCCGTCGCCCGTCATGGCCACCCGCACGCCCCGGGATTGGACCTCTTTCACTTTGGCGGCTTTGTCCTGGGGCAGGACCTCGGCGAAGTATTCGTCCAGTCCGATCTGGTCGGAGACCCATTTGGCCGTCGCCTTGTTATCCCCGGTGAGCATCATGCAGCGGATGTCGAGCGCCTTGAGGGCATCGATCGCTTGCTTGGCCTCGGGCCGGACGATGTCCGCCAGGGCAATCGCTCCCTTCACCTCGCCGTCGACGAGGACGAACACGACCGTCTTGCCCTGCGCTTGCAGCGGCTCGACGCGCTGGTCGGCGAAGTCGATCTTCTGTTCGCGCAGGTATCCCGGGCTGACCACCTTGACCTCTCTGCCCTCGACCCGGCCTTCGGCCCCTTTGCCGGGAATGCCCTTGAAGCTTTCGACCGGCAGCTTCGCTTCCGAAGACCCGGCGATGGCCTTGGCGATGGGATGTTCGGAATTCGCGTCGACGGCGGCCGCGTACTTGCGCAGCGTTTCTTCGTCGATGTCCTGCGCAAGCAGCAGTGTGTCGGTCACGCCGAAGCGGCCCTCGGTCAGCGTGCCGGTCTTGTCGAAAATGATCGCCTGCAGTTTCCGCGCGCCCTCGAAAGCGACGCGATTGCGAATCAGCAGGCCGTTGCTCGCGGCCAGGGCGGTGGACACGGCCACCACCAGGGGCACCGCCAGACCCAACGCGTGCGGACAGGTGATGACCATCACGGTCACGGCGCGTTCGATGGCGAACGCGAACTCGTGGTTCATGAAGACCAGCCAGATCGCCAGGGTAAGGGCGCCGCTGCCGAGGGCGATGACGGTGAGCCACATGGCGGCGGTGTCGGCGAGGTTTTGGGTCTTCGATTTGCTTTCCTGCGCCTGTTTCACGAGGTCGATGACCTGCGACAGGAACGAATCCTTGCCGGTACCCTTGACCTCGATGGTCAGCGAGCCTTCGCCGTTGATGGAGCCGCCGATAACCTTGCCGCCGTTTTTTTGCTGACGGGGGTTGCTTCCCCGGTGAGCATCGCCTCGTTGACCGAGCTCTCGCCCTCGACGATGGCACCGTCGGCAGGGATTTTCTCGCCCGGCTTGATCAGCACCTTGTCATCTACCGCCAGCTCGCCGAGCGGCACGTCCTTCACGCTGCCGTCGGGCATCAGCTTGTGGGCGTCGGAGGGCATGAGTTTGGCCAGCTCCTCCAGGGCCTTCGAGGCGCCCATCACCGACTTCATCTCGATCCAGTGCCCCAGCAGCATGATGTCGACTAGGGTGGCCAGCTCCCAGAAGAACATCTTGCCGGTCAGGCCGAACACCACGGCGCTGCTGTAGAGATAGGCGGTGGCGATGGCGACGGCGACCAGCGTCATCATTCCGGGCTGGCGGGATTTGAGCTCCGTGACCAGGCCTTTGAGGAACGGCCAGCCGCCATACCAGAAGACCGCCGAAGAAAAACCGAACAAAACGTAGAGGTCGCCGGGAAAGCCGACAGCCTCGCGCAGGCCCACCAACCTTTGCAGCAGCGGCGAGAGAAGAAGAATCGGCAGGGTCAGGGCGAGCGAGATCCAGAACCGCTTCCGGAAATCCGCCGCCATGTGGGCATGATGGTCGCGGTGGTCATGGCCGTCCGGATGGCCGGCGCCGGCGTGCTGCAACTGGGCTTCCGCCTCCAGCCAGTTCTGGTCGGCATGTCCTTGCGGACGTCCTTCCTTCAGATAGATGGCGTATGCCTTCTTGGCCACCTCGTCTTGCGCCGGCTTGGTTTCGGGCTCAGTTTTGGTTGGGTGTTCGTGTTGCTTCATAGCATCCATCCGCCCATCCAGCCATCGGTTTGGTTCATCATAAAGAGCCCTTCGGTGCCCCACGCGCTCCGAATTGTGGCGTTCGCGCGCTTCTCGAAACCGTAGTGGCAGGGCCCGATCGAGTCTGTACGTTGTCGTACGCAGTGCTCACGACACGCTGCTGCCGCCCCGGGCAGCCGGCGGGCGCGCTACGAGGATGGCGCTGGAGCGCGGGCCTGCGTGGTACAGCTCCGAACTGTCCAAGAGCGGCTCCTCGCCCGCGACAAACAAGTCTTGTGGTGCTTCGCGGCACGTGTCCACTGCGAGGTGCCAGCGGGCGCCATCCTGCATGGGCGGCAGGCGGAAGTCCGCTTGCTTGGCGCTGGCATTGAACAACAGGTACAAGGCCCCTTGCTCGCTTTCGTGGACCAGACAGGCAAGCCGCTTGTCTTTCGGTTCGGCCCAGTCGGGCGGCCCTCCTTGCGGGTCGAACCATTCGATCTCGGCGTCCGTGTAGAACTGCTCCCGGCTCAGCATCGGATGCTCACGGCGAAAGGAGATCAGGCCGCGGGCAAAGCGGAAGATCTCTCGATGCTGTTCAAGAAAGGACCAGTCAACCCAGCTTACGTTGTTGTCCTGGCAGTACGCGTTGTTGTTGCCGCCCTGCGTGCGGCGAAATTCGTCTCCACCCAACAGCATCGGCACCCCGCGCGAGATCAGCAGAGTCAGCAGGAAGTTCTTGATTTGGCGTTTGCGCACGGCCTCGATTTCAGCGTCCGTTGTCTCGCCTTCGGCGCCGTAGTTCTCGCTGAAGTTGGCATCGGTCCCGTCATGGTTGTTTTCGCCATTTGCGTTATTGTGCTTGGCGCGGTAGCTCACCAGGTCGTTCAGAGTGAAGCCGTCGTGGCAGGTGATGAAATTGATGCTGCCCTCGGGGCCTTTGCCCGACGCGGCGTAGATGTCGGCGCTGCCGCAGATGCGGCTGGCGAACAGGCCGAGCATGCCGTCGTCGCCGCGCCAGAAGCGTCGCACGTCATCACGGTAGCGGCCGTTCCACTCCGCCCAGCGCCGCTCGGAGAAGCTCCCGACCTCATACGCTCCCGCGGCGTCCCACGCCTCGGCGATGATCTTCACGTCTCGCAAGATCGGGTCTTCGGCGATGCGTTCGAGCAGCGGTGCATTGGCCAGCAGCTTGCCGGTGCCGTCTCGGCCGAGAATCGACGCAAGGTCGAAGCGAAACCCATCCACGTGCATCTCCAGCACCCAGTAGCGCAATGCGGCCAGGATGTGATCTCGCACCACGGGATGGTTGGCGTTGACGGTATTGCCGGTGCCCGTGTAGTCCATGTAGTGGCGCTTGTCGGCCGCCAGGGTGTAGAAGATCGCGTTATCGATCCCGCGAAAACACAGCGTCGGGCCCAATTCGTTTCCCTCCGCGGTGTGATTGAACACGACATCCAGCATCACTTCGATGTCGGCACGATGGAGCGCCAGGACCATTTCCTTGAACTCCAGCTTCTGCTGGCCCAGGCCTCCCGCACTGCTGTAGGAGGCTTTCGGCGCAAAGAAGGCCACGGGATCGTAGCCCCAGTAATTTTTCAGCCCCTCACCCGTCTGCGGATCGACGCCCGGCAGCTGGCAATCGTTGAACTCGTGTACCGGCATCAATTCCACGGCCGTTATCCCCAATTCCTTCAAATAGGGGATCTTTTCCATCAGGCCGCGGTAGGTACCGGGATGCCCGACGCCGGAGTTCGGACGAATGGTGAAGCCGCGAACATGCGTTTCATGAATCACCGTGTCTGACCACGGATGTCGGAGCGGCCGGTCGTCATGCCACTGGAAGTACTCATGCGTGAACACGCATTTCGGCATGGCTGCGGCATCATCGACTTTCGAACAGACCAGGTCTCGCGCCGGCGCAGACAGGTCATAGCCGCGCGCCGGGCCAAAATCCCAATCAGGCAACGGCGAAATCGCGGTCGCACAGGGGTCCAGCAGCAGCTTGTTGAAATTGAAGCGATGTCCTTCCGTGGGTTGGTACGGGCCATCCACCCGGTAGGCATAGAGTTGACCGGGGCGAATCCCCTCGACCCAGACGTGCCAGACATCACCCGTGCGGTTGCGCGCAGGGTCGAGATCGATCGCCCTGGCGGCCGTGGCATCGCCGGGATGATCAAACAACTCCAGCCGAACGCGGCTGGCGTGTCGGCTGAACAACGCAAAGTTCACTCCTGCGTCACGGGCATAGGTTCCCAGAGGCAATGGCACGCCAGTTCGAACATCAGTCCGCTCCGATACCGCCGCCGCGTAATCACGCAGAGGGCGCTCGGACGTAGCCTGATCTGACATGGACTATCTCTGACCCGTCTGATCCAGGGACCTCACCGGCCAGTTCTGGACTTGCTGCCAAGCCTGCTTTGCCGCGGGCGGCAGCTTGTCCATGTGCTTCAGGAAAAGCGCGAGCGTCCAGATCTGCCGGTCGCTGAGGGAGGATCCGAACGAAGGCATGCCCGTCAGACGAATGCCATGCTTGATCTTCCAGAACGAATCGCCTTCCGGGTCGTCCTCAACCCCGTCGGTCGCCAGTTGCGGCGGCTTTTGATAGAGGCCTTGCGCGATCGGTGACGGGGACGCAGCCCCCTTCGCGGAACCATGGCAAACCGCGCAGTTCTGCGCAAAGAGCTGCACGCCATCGAGGAGATTCTGCTCGGTCAGCGGCACCGGATTTTCGCCCTTCGGGGCGACGCGACCCAATGTCGCATCCAGCGAAGTACCGGCCGCCCAGGTTTCCAGCCGACCGGGTTTTGCATCGGCATTGGCCGGAATAAGTCCGCTTCGCACCAGAAAGTAAGCGCCGACCGTGGCAACGACCAGCGTCAATGCGACTCCCAGAAGAATACCTTTCAACATTGCACCTCCTTATTGAGCGGATCACCGCTGCCACAGGATCTGGGGGGCTTCCAGCGGAACCGCTGCACTGGGGAAGTTCGGTATCACGCGCGCCGTATAGTCAGACGCCGGGCGGGCCGCAGGCATGGCTGCGTGGTAAGCGTAGCCGCCCGACGCGCCGGCAAGTTGGCGAACGCGCTTCATCTTCACTCGCTCCGGCGCGCTACCGTTAATACCATCGGCATAGAGCTCGACCCGCACGGACTCCGGGTCGAGATCATCGAGATACGCCTGAAGCTCAAAGACGTGCTGCTCGCCGGCAGTCTCTACCTTCACCTCGCCGAAGCGTAGCGCAGTCCATATTCTTTCCAGCGCGTGCCGCCAATCAACTAGCTGCGCGCCGCTTGCGCCTTTATCGACAGCCCGCGCGAGATAGGCTGACGCCGCCGGGAGGTAGTGTTGCTCGGTATATTCGCGCACAGCGCGGCTGGTGGAAAAGCGCGGCGTCAACTGCGCCATGCTTTCGCGCATACGCGCCACCCACGCGCCGGGGATGCCCTGCTCGTCGCGCGTATAGAACTCGGGGACCACCTCGCGCTCGAGCAGGTCATAGAGGGCTTCAGCCTCGATAGCGTCCCAGGCGGGATCGTTATCATGTTCCTGGCCATCCCCCAACGCCCACCCTACCTCCGGCGTATAGGCTTCCGCCCACCAGCCGTCCAGCTCCGAGAGATTGATGCCGCCGTTGACGAGCACCTTCATGCCGCTGGTTCCACAGGCTTCCCAGGGGCGCCGCGGGGTGTTGAGCCAAACGTCGACTCCCTGCACCAGGTGCTCGGTCAGGAGCATGTCGTAGTCACTGAGGAATATCGCATGGGGGCGCACCTCGGGCCGCCGGACGAAATGCATCCATTGCTGGATCAGCGCCTGGCCTGCCTGGTCCGCCGGATGAGCCTTGCCCGCCATGATGAGTTGCACCGGGCGCTGCGGGTTGGCCAACAGGCGCAGCAGCCGCTCCGGGTCATGCAACAGCAGGTTCGGCCTCTTGTAGGTCGCGAAGCGGCGCGCAAAGCCAAGGGTCAGTCTGTCGGGATCGAACAGGTGCTTCGCGCCGTCGACCGCCTCGGGCGACGCGCCTGAGGCGGCCAGTTGGCGGGACAATCGCTCGCGGGCGTACTCGACAAGAGACTTCCTGGCGGCGGTACGAAACTGCCAGAGGCCGGCGTCGGAGACACAGCGTATGTCCTGCTCCAGGGTATCGGTCGTCCCCAGCCAGCGGTCTTTTCCGCAGGATTGCGTCCAGAGCTCATCGGCCGGGGCCGAGTCCCAGGTCGGCACGTGGATGCCATTGGTCACGTGTCCGACCGGGATTTCCTCCTGCGGCCAGCGCGCAAAGAGCGGCTCGAACAGGTGCCGGCTCACCTTGCCATGCAGGCGGCTCACGCCATTGACCGCCCCGCTGCCCCGGATCGCGAGATAGGCCATGTTGAAGGGTTCTGACGCATCGTTCGGGTTGCTGCGTCCCAGGGCCAGCAAATCGTGCAGCGTGATGTCGAGCTTCTGCTCGGCATAACCGCCGAGGTATTGCTCGATGAGCGCCGGAGCGAAGCGGTCGAAGCCCGCAGCCACCGCCGTGTGGGTGGTGAAGAGGTTCCCCGCTCGCGTGACTGCCAGCGCGGCCTCGAAGGGCTGCGCGCTCTCTTGCATGAAGCCGCGCGCGCGCTCCAGCACCGCAAAGGCTGCGTGGCCTTCATTCAGGTGGCAGACTTCCGGCTGGATTCCCAGCGCGGCGAGAAGTCGCCATCCGCCGATCCCGAGCAGCAGCTCCTGCTTGAGACGCAGCTCCGGCCCGCCGCCATACAGCTCGCTGGTAATCCCCCGATGAGCAGGGATGTTTGCCGGGTCATTGCTGTCGAGCAGGTAGAGCTTCCCTCTGCCGACCTGGACCTGCCAGGCGCGCAGCCAGACGGAGTAACCAGGGAGGGCGATCTCCAACCGCAACCACTCGCCGTTTTTCTGGCGTAAAGGCGTGACCGGCAGCTGCCCGGGGTCGTTATACGGGAAGAGCGCCTGTTGGGCCCCATCCTTGTCGATCACCTGGCGGAAATAGCCCTGCTGGTACAGCAGTCCCACGCCGACCACCGGCACGCCCAGATCGCCGGCGGCCTTAAGCTGATCCCCCGCCACGTTGCCAAGCCCGCCCGAGTAGATGGGCAAGGCTTCGCTCAACATGAATTCCATACTGAAGTACGCAACACAGCTCAGCAAAGATTGCGGGTAGGTCTGCTGAAACCACGCCGGCGCCTCTGCCGCCTGGCGTCTCGCTCGGACCAGGCCGTCGACGCTCTTGCGGAAAACAGGATCGGCCGACACGCGCTCGATCCGATCCCGGGAGACCGTCTGCAGGATGCCCCAGGGGTTATGCGTGAGTTCCCACAACACGGGATCCAGCTGCCGCCACACCTGGTCGGTGGCATGGTTCCAGGACGAACGCATATCCAGGGCAAGCTCGGCCAGGGAATCGAAACCATCGACGTCCGTAGGGAGCAGACCGTATAGCGGGTGGCTAGCCCGGGCTTGTTCACTCATGGTCATTCCTTCAAATTTGTCCTCGACGCCGTTCCCGGCGAAAGCAGCCGTCAGACGATGGCAAAGCGCGGAAATACAAAGCGCTTGGCCTGGTCCAGCAGCAGCGCGAAGGCCGCGCAGGCGATGAGCAAACCCACGACCAGCGCGGCTGGCAGCGGCGCCATCAGCCAGCCCAATAGGGCGAACAGGCTTACGGCGACGATATCGCTCAAGCTTGCCAAGGCCATCCAGCGTGCGGGCGCGAAGGACCATAGCCTGCCGTCGGTGCGCAGCACATAGATGCAGGCCTGGTTGGTGAACACCAGCAGCAGAAACACGACGGTTTGCAGTTGCGCCGGGCTCAAGCCCCGTGTGCTGCGCGTCCACCAATACGCTGAAAAGGAAAACAGCAACGACAGCGCCCCGAACACCGACGCTGCGCCCATCAGACGCCCCACCGCCCAGCGCTGCGGCATGGCTGCTGGCTGCACGCGGTCCGTGGCGATGGTCATGGTGACGAAATCATTGGTGAACAGCAGCAGCACGATCAGCGTGGCCGACATGACGAAACTGCCCGTGAGCCACAGTCCGAGAGTGAGGAACACCACGATCTCGACGGTCTTGAGCGTCTTGTTCAGGGTGTAGGTCAGCATGCGCCGATGCACTTCGCGCCCGGTGCGCACCACGGTCAGCACTCCGCCCAGGCCGGGGTCGGTCAGAACCACGCCGGCCGCCGCCTTGGCCACGTCGGTGGCACTGGCCACTGCGACGCCGAGCTCGGCCTGGCGCAGCGCCGGGGCGTCGTTGACGCCGTCGCCGGTCATGCCGGTGACATGACCGGTGCGCTGCAGCGCCTGCACGATGGCGTGCTTGCCCTCGGGCAGCACGCGGGCGAACAGATCGCAGTTCTCGGGGTCGTGCAAGGCCTCGCCCTTGGCCTCGCATACGCGCGTGCCCAGGCCCAGCCTGGCGCCGATGGCGCGGGCGGTCTCCAGCGCATCGCCGGTGGCCATGCGCACGCGAACGCCGAGCTGGGTCAGCTGTTTGATGAGATCGGCAGCGTCGGGACGTGGCGGGTCCGACAGGCCCACCACACCCAGCAGTTGCAGCGATTCCAGGGGCCCGACGGCCACCGCCAGTACGCGTGCGCCGCTTTCGGCCAGCTTGCGCTCGGCCGCATCCAGCGCGGCCCGTTGTTCGGCGCCGAGCTTGCATAGCGGCCCGATGACGCTGGCCGCGCCCTTGAGCGCATGCCATTCGTGCCCATCCACGGTGTACACGCCTTCGCTGCGCCGGGTGGCAGGGTCGAAGGGGTGGAAGGCCTGCCGCCCCGGGGCATCCTTGAGCAGACCTTGAGCGCGCGCGGGAGCGAGCACGGCGAGGTCCAGCGGGTCCTGGGTGGCATCGTCGCTGGCCAGAGCGGCAGCGCGCAGCACGGCGTGCTCGTCGCTGCCGGCGGCAAGCGCGGTCACGCCGGCCAGGGTCAGCGTATTTTGCGTCAGCGTGCCAGTCTTGTCCGACACCAGCGTGTCCATCGCCGCGGCTTCTTCCACCGCGGGCAGGCGGGTGACCAGCACGCCCTGGTGCGCGAGCTGCATGCTGCTGATGGCAGTGGCGAGGGTGTAGGTGGCAGGCAGCGCCGCAGGCACTGACGCCACCAGGAGCATCAGCGAGAACACCGCGGTGTCCGCCAAGGGCATGTGGCGCAGCAGGGCGTAGACCACCACCAGCACCACCAGCGCGGCGTCGAAAATCACCAGCCGCTTCACGATGGCGAAGATGGTGCGCTGCATGTGGCTGGGCGCGTTGGACGTGCGTACGAGTTCCGCGGTGCGTCCGTAGAACGTGTGGGCGCCGGTGGCGCTGACTTCGCCGCTGGCCTCGCCCTGGCGCACGATGGCGCCCGTATAGGCCGGCTTGCCGGGGCCGCAATCCACCGGCAGCGATTCGCCGGTGAGGGCCGCCTGGTCCAGCGCCACTGCGCCGTCGAACAGCGCCAGGTCGGCCGGTACCAGATCGCCCGCGCGCACATGCACGATGTCGCCCGGCACGACCCGCTCGGCCGGGATCTGGCTCCACTTTCCGTCGCGCAGCACGCGCGCATTGACATGCAACTGCTTGCGCAGCAGCGCCAGCGCATCCTTGGCGCGCTGCTCCTGGGCGAAGGCCACCACCGCGTTGAACACCAGCAGCGCGGCGATCACCAGCGCTTCCATCCAGCGCGCCAGCACGAGCTGGAGCACGATCACCGCCTCGAGCATCCATGGCACCGGCGCCCAGAACTTGGCGAGAAGCTGCCGCCACGCCGGCACGACCTTGCCGGCAATGGCATTGGGACCGACCTGCGCCAGCCGTTGCTGCGCCTCGGTGGCGCTCAGGCCCTGCTGATGGTCGGTCGGTGGCAGCGCGGGCGCCGCGGGTCCAGCGGAATCGGGCGTGGGCACGGGACTGGCCTTTGCAGGGGATAGTTATTGCCCGTTCAGCGCGGCAGCGACGATGGCCCGTGCTTCCTCCAGGATCCGGCGCAGATGATCCGCTCCACGGAAGCTCTCGGCATAGATCTTGTAGATGTCCTCGGTGCCGGAGGGGCGCGCCGCAAACCATCCGTTTTCGGCCACTACCTTCAACCCGCCGATGGGCGCGTCGTTGCCGGGCGCGCGGGTGAGGATGGTCCGGATCTTCTCGCCAGCCAGCTCTGCAGAGCGAATCTGCTGCGGCGAAAGCCGCGCCAGCGCCTGCTTTTGCTTCGGGGTCGCCGGCGCCTCGACGCGGTCGGAAACAGGTTCGCCGAACTCGCGCGCCAGCTCGCGGTAGATTGCGCCGGGATCGCGGCCCATGCGCGCGGTAATCTCCGCCGACAGCAAAGCCGGGACAATGCCGTCCTTGTCGGTGGTCCAGACGCTGCCATCCAGACGGAGGAAAGACGCCCCCGCGCTCTCTTCCCCGCCGAAGCCGAGTGAGCCGTCGAGCAGGCCGTCGACGAACCACTTGAAGCCGACCGGCACTTCGTAGAGCTTGCGGCCGAGCTTCGCCGTGACGCGGTCGATCATCTGGCTGCTGACCAGCGTCTTGCCCACTGCCGCCGATTTGCTCCACTTCGGCCGGTGCTGGAAAAGGTAGAAGATGGCGACCGAAAGGTAATGGTTGGGCGGCAGCAGGCCCGCGTTCCTGGTGACGATCCCGTGCCGGTCATGATCCGTGTCGCAGGCGAAGGCGATGTCGAATCGGTCCTTGAGGTCGATCAGGCGCTGCATGGCGTAGGGCGAGGACGGATCCATGCGGATGCGGCCGTCCCAATCGAGCGTCATGAAGCGGAAGGTCGGATCGACCACATCGTTCACGACCGTGAGATTCAGGCCATAGCGCTCGGAAATCGGGCCCCAGTAGTGGACCCCGGCGCCGCCGAGCGGATCCACGCCCATGCGGACGTTTGCGCCGCGGATCGCATCCATGTCGAGGATGTTGGCGAGGTCGCTCACGTACGCGCCGAGAAAGTCGTGTTGGTGCGTGGTGGCGGCGCGCAACGCCTTTGCGTGGGGAATTCGCTTCACGCCCTGCAGGCCGCATTGCAGAAGCTCGTTGGCCCTGGCTTCGATCCATCCGGTGACGTCGTTATCCGCCGGCCCGCCATTGGGCGGGTTGTACTTGAAGCCGCCGTTATCGGGCGGGTTGTGGGAGGGCGTGATGACGATGCCGTCGGCCAGGCCTGCGCTGCGCCCGCGGTTGTAGGTCAGGATCGCGTGGGAAATGACGGGCGTGGGCGTGTATTCGTCCTTGTCCGCGAGCATGACTTCGACGCCGTTGGCCGCCAGCACCTCGAGCGCGCTGGCGCAAGCTGGCACGGACAGCGCATGCGTGTCGATGCCGAGATACAGCGGGCCGCCTATGTTCTGCCGCTTGCGATAGTCGCAGATGGCCTGACTGATGGCCAGAACATGCCGCTCATTGAATGAGTTCTCGAAAGCGGAGCCGCGATGCCCCGAGGTGCCGAATGCAACCCGCTGTTCCGGCACTGAAGCATCAGGCACGCCGGTGTAGTAGGCCGTGACGAGCCTGGGCACGTCGACCAGCATCGCCGGCGTGGCCGGCTTGCCTGCGAAGGGACTTACATTCATGAACCTCGGCTCCTGAGCCGGCGGTAGCGCCGGATGAGCGCGTTGGTCGAGCTGTCGTGCTTGAGCTGCGGTTCGTCCGCGCTTTCAAGCTCGGGGATGGTCCGCTGCGCCAGCACCTTGCCCAATTCCACGCCCCACTGATCGAATGAATCGATATTCCAGATCGCCCCCTGGGTAAACACGCTGTGCTCGTAGAGCGCGACCAGCAGCCCCAGCGTTTCCGGCGTCAGGCACTCGGCGAGGATCGTATTGGTCGGGCGATTGCCCTCGAACACCCGGTGCGGCGCCAGCCACCCTGGTGTCCCTTCGGCCTTGACGTCGTCTTCCGTCTTGCCGAACGCCAGCGCTTCGCTCTGCGCGAACAGGTTCGACATCAGCAGATCATGATGATGCTCGAGCGGATTCAACGCCTGGCAAAAGCCGATGAAGTCGCACGGGACCAGCCGCGTTCCCTGGTGGATGAGTTGATAGAACGAGTGCTGGCCGTTGGTGCCGGGCTCGCCCCAGTAGATGGGACCCGTTTGATAGGCGACGACCGTGCCGTCGAGCGTGACGTGCTTGCCGTTGCTCTCCATCGTCAGTTGCTGCAAGTAGGCGGGGAAGCGCTTGAGATACTGCTCGTAGGGCAGCACGGCGACCGTGTGCGCATCGAGGAAGTTGCAGTTCCATACCGCCAGCATCCCCATGAGCACGGGCAGATTGTGCTCGAATGGAGCGCTGCGGAAGTGCTGATCCATCGCGTGAAAGCCTGCGAGCATCGCACGGAAGTTCTCGGGTCCGATGGCAATCATGGTCGACAGGCCGATCGCCGAGTCCATCGAGTAGCGCCCCCCGACCCAGTCCCAGAAGCCGAACATGTTCGCGGTGTCGATGCCGAACTTGGCTACGCCTTCGGCATTGGTCGAGACGGCGACGAAGTGTCTGCGCACGGCCTGCTCGTCCCCTAGCTTGCGCAAGCACCAGGCGCGAGCACTGTGGGCATTGGTCAGGGTCTCGAGCGTCGTGAAAGTTTTCGAACAGACGATGAACAGGGTTTCTGCCGGGTCGAGATCGCACGTAGCTTCCGCGAAGTCGGTGCCGTCCACGTTCGAGACAAAGCGGAATGTGATGTCGCGCTGGCTGTAATGACGCAGCGCTTCGTAAGCCATCACCGGACCGAGGTCGGAGCCGCCGATGCCGATGTTGATGACACTGCGGATGCGCTTGCCGGTGTGTCCCTGCCATTCGCCGCTGCGGACCCGGCGCGAGAATGTCGCCATCCGATCGAGAACTTCTTGCACTTCCGGCACGACGTCGACACCGTCGACGACGACCCGCTCGGTCTTTGGCGCGCGCAGGACGGTGTGCAGCACGGCGCGCTTTTCCGTGCGGTTGATCCGCTCGCCGCGGAACATCGCGGCAATGCGTTCACGCAGACCGCATTCCTCGGCCAGTCTCAAAAGCAGTCGTACCGTTTCGTCGGTGATGCGGTTTTTCGAGTAGTCGAGGTAGATGCCCACAGCCTCGGCGCTCAGCCGCTCGCCGCGCCCGGGATCCTCGGCGAAGAGCTGCCGCAGATGCCGATCACGGATCGTTGCGCAATGTGCTTTGAGCGCCTTCCACGCCGGGCGCTCTGTCTGCGGCGCGCTGCTCATGCCTGCCCGGCCTTCGCCAGCACGGCGCTTTTCGAGGCGATGCGGACCATCAGATCACGCCATGACTTGGCGAAAGCTGCGGTGCCTTCGCGCTGGAGATCGGCGGCAAGCGCTTCATCGTCGACGCCCTCGCGGTTGAATTCCGCGAGCACCACCTCGGCGCTGCCGCCGTCAACGCGCATGGCGTCGTCCACTTGCCCGTGATCGGCAAAGGCGAGCAGCGTCTTCTCTGGCATGGTGTTGATCGTCTCCGGAGCCGCCAGCGCTTCGACGTAAAGAACGTCCGGGGCGGCGGGATCCTTGGTTCCGGTACTGGCCCACAGCAGGCGCTGCGGCCGCGCGCCGGAAGCGGCGAGTTTCTGCCAGCGCGGCGAGGCCAGCAGACCGCGGTAGGCTTTGTACGTACGCATGGCGATGGCTATGCCGAGCCGGTTGCGGAACGGCTCTTGAACCTTGTCCCTGACGACGACGTCCCACCGGCTGACGAAAATCGATGCCACGGAACCGACCCTTGGATCGAGACCCGCCGCGATGCGCCGCTCGATGCCGCGCATGAACGCATCGGCCGCCCCTAGGTAGTGCTCGCGTGAGAACAGCAGCGTGACGTTTACGGGCACGCCCGCGAAGACCGATTCCTCGATCGCCGGAAGGCCTGCGCGGGTACCCGGGATCTTGATGAACAGATTGGGGCGTTGCGCGCGCGCATGAAGTTGCGCCGCCGCCTCTATGGTGCCGGCGGTATCGTCCGCAAGGAAGGGCGACACCTCCAGCGACACCCAGCCGTCCACGCCACCGGTGGCGTCGTGGATCGGACGGAGCAAATCGGCCGCCCGAGTCAGGTCCTCCAGGGCCAGTTCGAAGAACAACGCCTCGCCCGACTCTCCCGCGAGCGCCTTCTTGCGGATCGCGTCATCGTAGAAATTACCATTTTTTACGGCATGATCGAAGATGGTGGGATTGGAGGTGAGCCCAGTGACTGCGAAATCCCTGATGTAGCGGCTGAGTGTGCCGCTCGTCAGTAGCGCGCGCGTAATGTTGTCGAGCCAGAGGCTCTGGCCCAGATCGTGAAGCTGCCGTGTAGCGTTCATGTCGTCTCCCGTCCCCGATCGCGGACCCTGGCAGGCCCGACCAACGCGGGTAAATCTAAATTGCGCAGATCGCCGATACGCTCGATTGCCAGGTCTGCCGGCGGGTAGGCGGAAAGGATATGCGGGTCGCGCGCGTAATGTCCCTGGCGCGGAAAAACGGTCGTGAGCCGATCCCCCAGGACCTTCTTCATCGCCGCCAGGATGCGCAGCTTGTCGTCCACCATGACGTAACCATGGGCCGGGTAGCGCTGCTCGAGATCATCGAGCATCTGCTCCTTGTGGATGTAGATCAACACCCGGCCTTCCACGGCTTCCCATAGCCCCGAACGCTGGATCTTGCGCGGTTGGAAAACTACGTCGCCATCCGACAGGATGACCGTCGGTCCCCAACGGGCAAGATGCGATATGGCCTCGAGCGCGCCGGGATACAGCCGGTCGGCGAACGGATAGTCCACCAGAAACGAAGACATCTGCAGCAGGCGCGGATCGGTCATTGCACCGAGCCGGTAGCGTTGCAATGCGCCGAGGTAGTCCGCGTATCCCAGTTCGCTGCGCAAGGCCTCGAAGATCTCCCAGTATCGATCCCGGCTCTCCGGGCCGAACTCGCTTGCGAGATGCGCTCGGAGATCGTCCTGCACGCGATCGTTGTCGAGCAGCGTGTTGTCGCAGTCGAGCAGGAATACCACGTGGTCGGCGGCCGTCATGCCTGCGCCCGGCCCGGTACGGGGTTGTGCCACCCGCCGTCGGCTGCGATCAGCACATCCGCTTCCTTGGGCCCCCAACTGCCGCGCTTATAGGGCCTGGCCCGGCGATGCTTCGTCAGAACGGGATCGACCGCCGCCCAGGCGGCCTCCACCGCGTCCTCGCGGGTGAAAAGCGCGCCATTGCCCGCCATGGCGTCGCCCAAGAGCCGCTCGTACGGCGCCTCCTCCCCCGGCTGTTCATCCAGCAGGTAGAGCTCCCGCTGGTCGCCGACGAAATCCTTGCCTGCGCGCTTGACGCGAGCGGCGAGCGCGACGGCGGAACTGGGGGAAAGGCGAAAGCGAAGATAGTTGGCCCACCCGGCCGCGGGCGCCGAGTCGGCGAACAGCCGCTGCGGCGGCGCCTTCAGCGCGACGATCACCTCCGCTGCGGTTGTGGCCAGAAACTTGCCAGAGCGCAGGTACCACGGCACGCCTTGCCAGCGCCACGAGTCGATGAAAAGCCGCAGGGCGCAGAACGTCTCCACGTCGGAACGCCTCGCCACGCCCTTTTCCCTGCGGTAGCCGGCATACTGCCCGCGCACCAGGTCGCTGGGTTTCAGCGGGCGCATGGCCTGGAACACATCGGCGGTTTCGCCGTGCACCGCTCCGAATCCCCTGTAGGTCGGCGGCTCCATGGCAAGCAGCGCGACGATCTGGAACAAATGGTTCTGGACGACGTCGCGCAGGCAGCCGGCGGTTTCGTAGAATGCGCCGCGGCTCCCGACGCCGAAATCCTCGGACAGGGTGATCTGGACGCTCGCCACGTAGTTGCGGTTCCAGATCGGCTCGAGGAACGAATTGGCGAAGCGGAAGTACAGGATGTTCATGATCGCTTCCTTCGCGAGGAAGTGATCGATGCGGAAGATCGAGTCTTGCGGGAACACCGAAGCTGCGACGCGGTTCAGGCTGCGCGCCGAAGCCAGGTCGCGTCCGAACGGCTTTTCGACGATGACGCGTGCCCCATCGCCCAGGCCGGCGGCGCCGAGCCCCTTGATGACGGTGGCGAAGAGCGCGGGCGGGATGGCAAGGTAGTGCGCCGGGCGCCGCGCATCCCCCAGCGCTTTCTTGAGCGCCGCGAAGGTGCCCGGATCGTTGTAGTCGCCGTCGACGTAGCGCAGCAGGGAGAGCAGGCGGCGAAGGGCGCGCTGATCGTCGATCCTGCCGGAAGTCCTGATACTGTCGGTCGCCCTCTTGCGCAGCTGCGCCAAGCTCCACTTCGAGGACGCGACGCCGACCACCGGCACCTTGAGCGCGCCCCGCTTCGCCATCGCATAGAGCGCCGGAAAGATCATCTTGTGCGCGAGATCGCCCGTCACGCCGAACAGCACCAGGGCGTCGGAGCGAGGCGTGCCGCTGCTCCTCTTGTTCATCTCAGCTTCGTCCCTTCTTCTTCTTCTTCTTCGTCTTCTTCTTCTCGTCATGCCCGCCGAACTGCTTGCGCATCGCGGACAACACGCGATTGGCGAAACCCGCATCACCGCGCGAGCTGAAGCGTTCGTACAGCGCGGCGCTGAGCACCGGGACCGGCACACCCTCGTCGATGGCGGCCGCGATCGTCCACCGCCCCTCGCCGGAATCCGACACGCGGCCGGCGTAGTTCTTCAGAGCGGGGCTTTCCATGAGCGAGGCCGCGGCGAGATCGAGCAGCCACGAGCCGATCACGCTGCCTCGGCGCCACACCTCCGCGATCTCGGGCAGGTCCAGGTCGTATCGGTAGTACTTCGGGTTGCGCAGCGGCGCCGTTTCGGCGTCGGTGGCGCGGACGCGTTTGCCGGCGTTGGCGTTGCGCAGGATATTCAGGCCTTCGGCATACGCCGCCATGAGGCCGTACTCGATGCCGTTGTGCACCATCTTGACGAAATGGCCTGCGCCGGTCGGGCCGCAATGAAGATATCCGCGCTCGGCGGGACCTGGGGTGCCCTTCCTGCCCGGGGTGCGCGGTACCGCCCCGACCCCGGGCGCGATGCTCCTGAAAACCGGGTCGAGGTGCCTGACGACCTGTTCCTCGCCGCCGATCATCAGACAGAAGCCGCGCTCCAGCCCGAACACTCCGCCGCTGGTGCCGCAATCGACGTAATGGATGCCTCTCTTCTCGAGCGCCTTCGCTCGCAGGAGGTCGTCGCGGTAGTAGCTGTTGCCGCCGTCGACGATGATGTCACCGGCCTCCATCCGCGAAGCCACTTCCCCGACGGTGTCGCCGGTCACGCCGGCGGGAACCATCACCCAGACCGCGCGCGGTTTGGCCAGCTTCGCGATCAGCTCGTCGATCGAGGCGCAGCCCCGAACGCCGCGGCCCGCGATCTTCTTCACCGCGGCCGGGCGCATGTCGTAGACGACGCACTTGTGGCCGTCCTTCGCCAGGCGCCGCACCAAACTGGCGCCCATGCGCCCCAATCCGATCATGCCGAGTTGCATCCTGAATCTCCTTCCTTACATGGAAATCCGACGCGAAAACGCGGGGCATCGTCTTGTAGACCGCGATCGAATCCGCCGAGTTCGCGTCTGGATGAAACGCGGGATGGCGATTGCGAGATCAGGCCACGACCTTGGACGGAACGGCGACGTCGCGAATCTCGACCGAGCCCACCGTGATGCCCCAGGGAGCGGTCCTTTAGCCGATCTCGTTCTTCCGCTGCTCGTCGGCATCCTTGCGGTCGGACAACAGTGCGGCCAACATCGAAGATCCGATCATCTCGCGCAGCGAGGTTTGCGCAACCCGGTCGATCGCCTCGCGGTAATCGGTGATGGCCAACGCCGCCTTCTCGGCATCGTGCACGTGCCAGAAGATGATCGGATCGACGTTGACCGGAACCGTGTCCTTGGTGAGCGCCTGCTCGGCGTTGAAGGCCGTGGTCTGGATGCGTCCGTCGATCACCGCCACCTCGTTGTCGAGTACGGATTCACCCGGTACCCCGTTGCGAAGCCCGCGAGGACAAGGACCAATAGCAGGAAGGACGTGATCGGATTCATGTGCGGCGCTCCTTGCGATGAGCTGCAATTATCGCCTTCCCAGCGAAACGCTCTGTGCGCCGGCGTACACTGGACGCAACTTCCTTTTCACCACGCGGCGCGCACCGCAAATCTGTCGCGAGGCGACAGGCACCTTGCCGGCGCGTTTGGCGACGGTGAAGCCGTACTCTCGCATCACGACCTCGGCGGGGGCCGATGCGCCAAAGCGATCCACGGCGAGCACATCTCCGCGGCTGCCGGCACAGCGATGCCAACCCTGCAACGCGCCGGTTTGTCATGTACGCGCCGGCGTCGATCGCTGTGTTGCTGCGTCAGCACACGCGGGTCAAACAACGCTGCTCGCAAGTCCCCCGATAAGGCTAGAAAAGGCGATGCAGCATTCGACCGCTGCGGACGCCGCGGCGTAAGCTTCGCGCAAGTTTCTCGTAATGGCGCACGGCTCGCGCGCGGCGGTGGACGAACGCCGTCCGCGCGAACACAATTTCGTCGCGCCACGCCACCAAGGGGAGACCATTCATGAACCACGCGCGCACCACCGGGCCGCTGTTGTCCGCATTGCTTCTTGCCGCCACGACCGCAAACGCGGCGCCGCTCGACCTGAAGCTCGGGCTGTGGGAAAGCACGATCACGACCGAGTCGAACGGTGCGCCACCGATCGACACGAGCCGCCTGACGCCGGAGCAGAAGGCGCGCGTCGAAGCGCTGTTCAAGCAGCGCGCAGCGCAGGGTCCGCGCAGTCACACCACCAAGTCCTGCCTCACCAAGGAGAAGCTCGCGGAGGACCCGGCCTCGGAGGCCCCCGAAAAGGGCGAGTCGTGCACCACGAAGATTATTTCGCAGTCGAGCACCCACTGGCAGGGGAAAAGGATCTGCACCTTGAACGGCCGCAAGCGCGAGTTCGACATCAACGTCTCGGCCCTGTCGCGCGAGCGGACCAAGGGCACGGTCAAGGCCACTTTCAGCGATGCCAGCCACTCGATGAAGGTTGACGGCACCATTTCGGGCAAGTGGCTGGCGTCGAGCTGCGGCAGCGTGAAGTGACCAGTCCCGCTCCCGCAGCGGAGAAGCCGGGCGCTTCCGCCGCGGCGATCGCCGGCCGGGTGCTGCTCCACGCCGGCTTCCTGGTGATCGCGCTCGGCGCGTTCGCCGCGTACGAGCATTTCAGCGTCCAGGGCCAGTCGGGGGTTTCGCTCGCCTGTCTGGTCGCGGCGGCGGGCTTCGGCTTCGCGCCGGTGCGCGACGTGGTGCGTGTCGTGCTCGCGGTCGAGGGCAAGGCGCTGCACCTGGTGCACGGGCTGGGCGGCCTCGCGCTACTCGGCCTGCCGCTCGCCGGCGTCGTCTCGGGAGGGCCGGTGCTCACCCACGCCGCGATGGCGCCGTTCGCGCTCATGGGCGCGGCACAGGCCGTCATGCATCAGGATCACCCGCGCAACACGGAGCAGGCGGCGGCGCTGCGCCGCTTCGCGGCGAGCCTCCCGGAGGTCGCGCAGTTCACCAGCTCGAAGAACCTCGCCTCAGCCGAAAACGCGAAGCGGGCGGTCGCGGTGCTCGGCGACATCATCGCCAAGGCGCAGGCACTCGGCGAGACCGAGCTGCGCGCCGACCCGGGCTTCCAGAGCGCGCTGCGTCAGGCTTCGACGCGCTTCGGCGCGAACCTGGGCCTGGACGCGGTCGACCTCGCGCTGGCCAAGCTGGCCGCGAACCCTGCCACCGCGGGAGCGGTTCCGGAGCTGCGCACGCAGCTCGGTACGGCGCGACGGACGATCGAGCACGGCGCGCGCCGCTAGATTTCGCGCGCGGGACGGTTTCCGACTCCGCAAAACACCGAATTCCCGCTCGCCGCGGAAGGCCCGAATCAACGCGCCGCTGTCCTACTGCGGCAGTCCGGCCGAAAGAGCGACAGGAAATTCGCCTCCGGCGTCGGTGTATGGGAGTCCATTGCGCCCGCCACGCAAACGGCGCCAGTGGCGCCGCCGCGACATCGACCAGGGGGCGAGATGCCCTCAAAGCGTTGTGACCATGATGTCGGGTTCGATGGTCCGCAACAAGCCTTCGATGCTGGCCAGCGTGCCCGATATCGAGCTGGGGCAGCTGCCGCACGCGCCCTGATAGTGTACGGTGAGTCGGTCACCCTCGAGGCCGAGCACGTGAAGATCGCCGCCGTCGCCCCGCAGATAGGGGCGGATCTGCTCGTCGAGCAGGGCATTGATCCGATCGAGCCGTTCCCGTTCTTCGGGCGCCATATCGATCATTGCGGTTTCCGCGGCGGCGGCGAGCTGCGCCGATTGTTCCTCCGCCGCCGGCGCAGCGCGAATCGGCTCGGCGACCAGGCGGCTCAGTTCGCGCCAGTCGGCACCGCCATCCTGCGTGACCGTGATCCAGTGGTCGACGTAGAACACGTTGCTCACGTGCTCGATGTCGAACAGCGCCGCCGCGAGCGGGTCGCCGCGCGCCTGCGCGGCATTCTCGTACGAGCGCGTTGTCCCCCAGGTCAACGGCTCCCTGAGGACGAACTTTTTCGCGTTCGGGTTGGGCGTGTCTTCGATGTCCGCTATTTTCGGCATGGCTGAACTCAAGCCCCCCCGATCGGCGCTTGCATGGGATCGTCTTGCGCCTCGGTCGACGTTCTGGCGACCGAATTCAGCGCCGCGTGCAGCGTGTGCCAGGGCAGGATCGCGCACTTGACGCGCGTCGGCAGATCGCGCACGCCGGCAAATACCGCGAGCCGTCCGAGGTGGTGCGGCCCGGCCAGGTCGAGCTTGCCGGTCGCCATGTCGCGGAATTCCGCGGTCAGCGCATCCGCCTCCGTGCGCGTCTTGCCCTTGACCGCGGCGCTCATCATCGAAGCCGACGCCTTGCAGATCGCGCACGACTCGCCCTGGAACGCGATCGCCTCGATGCATTCGCCGTCCATCGCGAGCGTCACGCTGATGTGATCGCCGCACAGTGGATTGTGGCCCTCGGCTCTGTGGCTGGCGCTCTCGAGCGTGCCGTAGTTTCGCGGCTTCCGGTTGTGGTCGAGGATGACCTCCTGATAGAGCGCTTTGGTGTCGGCCATTACGCGAACACCTTCTGCACCGCGCGAATGCCGGCCACCAGGGCGTCGACTTCCGCGAGCGTGTTGTAGAACGCGAACGACGCGCGCGAGGTCGCCGCAACGCCGAAGCGCTGCATCACCGGCTGCGCGCAATGATGGCCGGTCCGCACCGCGATCCCTTCCTGGTTCAGCAGCGTGCCAACATCGTGCGGATGCACGCCATCGACCACGAACGAGAGCACCGCAGCCTTCTGTCGCGCGGTGCCGATGATACGCACGCCAGGCATGCCGTTCAGCTTCCCGGTCGCGTAGGTGAGCAACTCGTGCTCATGCGCCGCGATCGCATCCATGCCGATCGCCGAAAGGTAATCGACCGCGGCACCGAGCCCGATCGCGGCGGCGATCGGCGGCGTACCGGCCTCGAACTTGTGCGGAATCACGTTGTAGATGGTCTTCTCGAACGTGACCGACAGGATCATGTCGCCGCCGCCCTTGAACGGCTGCATTTTCTCCAGCAGCTCCGCCTTGCCGTAGAGAACGCCGATCCCGGTCGGCCCGCACATCTTATGGCCCGAGAACGCGTAGAAGTCGCAGTCGAGCTCCTGCACGTCGACCCTCATGTGCGGCGCGGCCTGCGCGCCGTCGACCAGCACCGGAACGCCGCGCGCGTGCGCGAAGGCGATCATGCGCCGGACCGGGTTGATGGTGCCGAGCGCGTTCGACACGTGGGTCACGCCGACCAACCGGGTGCGCTCGTTGAACAGCCCTTCGTATTCGTCGATCAGGAGCTCGCCGGCATCATCGATCGGCACGACGCGGATTTTTGCGCCCTTTTCCTGCGCCAGCATCTGCCAGGGCACGATGTTCGAATGGTGCTCGAGCGTGGTCAGGATGATCTCGTCGCCCGCGCCGACGAACTTGCGGCCGTAGCCCTGCATCGCCAGATTGATGGACTCGGTGGTCCCGCTGGTGAAGATCACTTCCCGGTCCTCGCGCGCGTTGATGAAGCGCTGCAGCTTGCGCCGCGCCTCCTCGTATTCGCCGGTCGCGATCTCCGACAGGTGGTGTACCGCGCGGTGGATGTTGGCGTGCTGCGTGCGTCTGGTAGCGCACCAGGCGCTCGATCACCGCCCGCGGCATCTGGCTCGACGCCGCGTTGTCGAGATAGACCAGCGGCTGGCCGTTGACCTCGAGCCCGAGGATCGGGAAATCGGCGCGCAGCCGCTCGACGTCGAACGCCGCCGGCCTGGACCTGAGCGCGGCCGCGGTCATGACGTCGCTGTGGTGCGCTCAAGCACCGTCTGCCCGAGGCGATGCCTGAGCGATGCGACCGGTATGCGCTCGATGATCTCGGCGCCGAACGCGTAGGTCAGCAGGTTGCGCGCCGCGGCGTCGGACAGCCCGCGGCTGCGGAGATAGAACACTTCTTCGCCGTCGAGCTGGCCGACGGTAGCGCCGTGCGCGCACTTGACGTCGTCGGCGAAGATCTCAAGCTGCGGCTTGGTATCGACGTGCGCCTTGCCGGTCAGCAGCAGGTTGCGGCTCGACTGCGAGGAGTCGGTGCGCTGCGCGTCCGGGCGCACCATGATCTTGCCGTTGAACACCGCGTGCGCGGCGCCGCCGACGACGCACTTGTGCAGCTGGCGGCTCACCCCGTGCGGCTTGGCATGGTCGATCAAGCTGTGGGTATCGGCCAGCTGGCCCTCCGCGATCAGCGCGAGCCCATCGATCGTGCATTCGGCGCCTTCGGCCGCCTGCAGCACGTTGAGGTTGTAGCGCGAGATGCTTGCGCCGAGCGCGACGCTGACCGATCGATAGCGGCTGGAACCCGCCAGGGTCACCGCGCAGTTCGCGATGTGGAATGCCTGGCCGCCGTCGCGCTGCACGCGGACGTGGGTCGACGCGGGCGCCCTCGGCGAGCGCGATCTCGGTAACCGCGTTGGTGAAATAGGCTTCGTCCTGAAGCGAGACGAAGTCCTCGACGAGCGTGATTTCGCTGCCGGCTTGCGCGACCACCAGGCAGCGCGGATGGCTGGCCGCGGCCTCTTGCGTCGCGATGAATAGAAGGTGTACCGGTTCGGCGACGGTCTTGTCGCGCGGCACGAGGATCAGCGCGCCATCCTGCAGGAAAGCGGTGTTGAGGGCGGCGAACACATTCCCGTCGAATTCGGCGTGACGGCCCAGGTGCGGCTCGATGGCCGGCGCGTGCGCGGAAAGCGCGCCTGCCAGGCTCGCGACGACCACGCCGCCATCCCGGGCAGGACGGGACAGCCCCGGCGCATACACGCCGTCGACGAACACCAGCCGGGTCGGCGCTTCTTCGAGATAAAAGCGTTCGACAGCCGCGGCCGGCAGCCTGGAGGCCGTGCGCACTGGATGGAATGCCATCTTTGCGAGCGGCGAAATATCGGTGAAGCGCCACTCCTCGTCGCGCGTGGTGGGCACCGTCAGCGCGCCCACGCGCTCGACCGCGTCGGCGCGCAGGCGGCCGAGCCACCCCAACGTCGGCGACGCGAAAGCGGCCGGCGCTTGCGGCCGGCTGCCGAGCAGGCTTTCAACACAGGCGCTGGTCATTGCTGCGCTCATGCGGCCGCTCCCGCCGCGGCCTTAAGCTCGGCCCCGACCCAGTCGTAGCCACGCGCCTCGAGCTCGAGCGCGAGCTCGCTGCCGCCGGTCTTGATGATGCGACCCGCGCCCATCACGTGCACGTAGTCGGGCACGATGTAGTTCAGCATGCGCTGGTAGTGCGTCACCAGCACGATCGCGTTGTCCCGGGTGGCGAGCCGATTGACGCCCTCGGCGACGACCCTGAGCGCGTCGATGTCGAGGCCCGAGTCGGTCTCGTCGAGGATCGCCAGCCGCGGCTCGAGCAGCGCCATCTGCAGGATCTCGTTGCGCTTCTTCTCGCCGCCGGAAAAGCCTTCGTTGACGCTGCGATCGAGAAAATCGGGGTTCATCCCGAGCAGCTTCATTTTCTCGCGCACGAAATCGTCGAATTCGAGCGGGTCGAGCTCGTCCTTGCCGCGCTGCGCCTGCACGGTGTTGTAGGCGAGGCGCAGGAACTGGCTGTTGGCGACCCCCGGAATCTCGATCGGGTACTGAAAACCGAGAAACAACCCGGCGCGCGCGCGCGCCTCGGGCGCGAGATCGAGCAGGCTGGCGCCTTCGTAGCGGATCGTGCCGCCGGTAACGGTGTAAGCGGGATGGCCGGCGAGCACCTTGGCGAAGGTGCTCTTGCCCGAGCCGTTCGGGCCCATGATCGCATGAACCTCGCCGCTCTTGACCGTGAGGTCGATGCCCTTGAGGATTTCGATACCGTTCACGGTCGCGCGAAGTCCGCGCACCTCGAGCAGGGTCTTGCTGTCCTGGCAAATCATCCGACGCTTCCTTCGAGCTTGAGGCCGAGCAGCTTGGTCGCCTCGACCGCGAACTCCATTGGCAGTTGCTGAAACACGTCCTTGCAGAATCCGTTGATGATCATCGACACCGCTTCCTCGGCGCCGATGCCGCGCTGCGCGAAGTAGAACAGCTGATCCTCGCCGATCTTGGAGGTCGATGCCTCGTGCTCGACCTTGGCGCTGTGGTTGCGCACCTGGATATATGGGAAAGTGTTGGCGCCGCATCGGGCGCCGATCAGCATCGAGTCGCACTGCGAGTAGTTGCGCGCGCCGTGGGCAGTCGGCGTAATCCTCACCAGCCCCCGGTAGCTGTTGTTGGACTGCCCGGCCGAAATTCCCTTGCTGATGATGGTGCTGCGCGTGTTCTTGCCGATGTGGACCATCTTGGTGCCGGTATCGGCCTGCTGGTGATGGTTGGTGAGCGCCACCGAGTAGAACTCGCCGACCGAGTTGTCGCCGCGCAGCACGCAGCTCGGATACTTCCAGGTGATCGCCGAGCCGGTCTCGACCTGGGTCCAGGAAATGCGCGAATTTACGCCCTTGCACAGGCCTCGCTTGGTGACGAAATTATAGATGCCTCCAACGCCGTTCTCGTCGCCTGCGTACCAGTTCTGAACCGTGGAGTACTTGATGTCCGCATTGTCGAGCGCAATGAGCTCGACCACCGCCGCGTGCAGCTGGTTGGTGTCGAACTTGGGGGCCGTGCAGCCTTCCAGGTACGACACCGAGGCGCCCTCCTCGGCGACGATCAGCGTGCGCTCGAACTGGCCCGAGTCCTCGGTGTTGATGCGGAAGTAGGTGGACAGATCCATCGGGCACTTGACGCCCTTCGGGATGAAGCAGAACGAGCCGTCGGTGAACACCGCCGAGTTGAGCGCGGCGTAGTAATTGTCGCCCGGCGGGACCACGCTGCCCAGGTACTGCTTCACCAGCGCGGGATGCTCGCGCACCGCTTCCGATATCGAGCAGAAGATGATGCCGACTTCGGCCAGCTTTTGCTTGTAGGTGGTCGCGACCGATACGCTGTCGAATATCACGTCGACCGCGACGCCGGCGAGCGCCGCACGCTCGTTCATCGGCACGCCGAGCTTCTCGAACGTGCGCAGCAGCTCGGGGTCGACCTCGTCCATGCTGGCGAGCTTGTTCCTCGGCTTGGGCGCCGAGTAGTAGCTGATCGCCTGGAAATCGATCTTCGGGTACTTGACGTTCGGCCACTTCGGCTCCTGCATCTCGAGCCAGTGCCGGTAGGCCTTGAGGCGGAACTCGAGCAGCCATTCGGGCTCGGCCTTCTTGGCAGAAATGAGCCGGATGGTGTCTTCGTTTAGCCCTTTCGGCGCGACATCGGACTCGATGTCGGTCACGAACCCGTGCTTGTAGGGCTGGTTGACGAGGTTTTGAAGGGCGGTGCTCACTGCTTGTCTCTCATCGAAGCGCTCGCCGCAGGCGCTTTCAGGTTGAAGCTTTCGCCGCAGCCGCAGGTGCTGTCGACATTGGGGTTGTCGAGCTTGAACATCTCCTTGAGCCCCTCCCGGACGTAATCGATCCGGGAGCCGTCTAGGAACGACAGACTGTCGGCGTCGACCACCACCTTGGCGGCATGCGACTCGAACAGCCGATCGCCGGCCCGCACTTCGTCTGCGTAGTCGAACGTGTAGGCAAAGCCGGAACAGCCGACCTTCTTGACGCCCACCCGCAGACCGAGGCCCTTGCCGCGCTTCGCGAGCTGTTTCGTTACCTGTTCTGCGGCGCTCTGGGTCAATGCAATGGTCATCAATCAAGCTCCGGTCAGGCCGATACGGCCGGGCGTTCACGCTTCGCCATGCCTTCGCGCAAATCGCGCACCTGCGACACGCCGTCTTGCTTCGCCTTCTGCTCGTCGATGAGCTGCTTCAGCGTGATCGCGCCGAGGTAATCGAAGATATGGTCGTTCAGCCTGGCCCACAAGTCGTGCGTGAGGCACTTCTGGTCATCGTGACAGTTTTCCTTTCCGCCACATTGCGTGGCATCGATCGACTCGTCCACCGCGTGAATGATGTCGGCGATTGAAATCTGCGCCGCGTCCCTCGCCAGACGATAGCCGCCCCCCGGACCGCGCACGCTCTTGACCAGCGCGCGGCGGCGCAGCTTGCCGAACAGTTGCTCCAGATAGGACAGCGAGATCCTCTGGCGCGCGCTGATTTCGTTGAGCGTCACCGGACCGCTGCCCGGGTGCATTGCGAGATCGGCGAGTGCTGTCACTGCAAACCGGCCCTTCGTGGTCAGTCGCATGAGAACCTCCACGTAAACATATAATTACGCTAAATATATTAGTAACTTTGTCAAGTATCCTATACCCGACTAATTTTGTCAACAATTTTATTCTCGCGGCTTGCGGCAAGCGCGCGTGCCGGGGCCACGCACCAGCCGTGATGGGACACTCGAGCGAATCGGCCTCGCAGAGCTTGCGGACCAGCCGTGCACAGAGGGGCGGCCGTCGTGTGGGCAGCTCTACTCCAGCGCCTGCCTGGCGATCCTCATGCGCGTCGCGCGCATGTCGTCGCCGCGGATCTCCTTCAGCGCATAGCCTACGAAGGCGCCGACCACCTCTTTCCTCCAGTACAGGTCGAGGTCGGTGTTGTCCATGGGCTTGGCGCGCGAGGCGACCGTCGCGGCAGCCTCGGCGATCGTTTCGTCGCTGAGCTTCTTGCCGACCAGCGCCGCGCCCGCCTTGTCGACCAGGAACGGGCGCGAGGCGACCGCGCCCAGCGCGATCCGCGCCTCTGCTATGGTGCCGTCGTGCCCCAGCTTGACGGCAGCTCCGACCCCCAATACCGGGAAGTCGAACGAGCCGCGGCGGCGCAGCTTCCAGTAGGTGCTCTTCCACCCTTCGGCCGCGGGCAGCAGCACTTCGGTCAGGATCTCGTCGGGCTTTCTGCTCAGGTAGTCGATACCGTCGTTGCGATATAGCTCCGCAAGCGAAACCTCTCGTTCTTCAGAAGATGAAACCAATCTTACTCTTGCCCCGAGCGCGATCAGCGCGGGCGCGCTGTCGGTCGAGGACACCGCGACGCAGCGCTTGCTCGCGGTCGCCACCCAGCAGGTTTCGCCTTCCTTTTTCAGGCAGAAGTCGATCGCCTGGCGCCACTCGTGGCTCTGGTTGTAGTAGGTGCAGCGCGTGTCGAGGCACAGGTTGCCGCCGAGCGTGCCCATGTTCCGCAGGTGCGGGGTGGCGATCTGCGCCGCCGCCTGCCACAGGCCGCGGTATTGCTCGCGCACCTGCGCGCAATCGACCACTTCGGTGAGGGTCAGCCCCGCGCCGAGCGCGAGCCCGCTGCCGTTGGCGAGCTTCTTCAGCTCGGGCACGCGGCGCAGCGACACCAGGGTCGCGGGCGTCTGGTGGCGGCGCTTCATGTTCGGCACCAGGTCGGTGCCGCCGGCGATCAGCATCGCCTGCGGCCCCTCGGCGGCGAGGATCTTCGCCGCCTCGGCGACCGAGCGCGGCGCGCGGAAATCGAACCACGGCATGCGCATCATGCGGCTTTCTCCCTTTGCTCGCGCTTGGTCTCGTTGCCGTCGCCGCCCTCCGAGGGAGGCAGGACGAATATCGGCGCCGGATACGGCACCGCGGGAAAGCTTTCCGGGCCGACGCGCGGCACCTCGCCCTTGGCCTTCTTCTCCAGCGCGCGCAGTACCTTGTCCGGGGTGATCGGTACCTCGTCGATGCGCACCCCGACCGCGTCGAAAATCGCGTTCGCCACCGCCGGCATCACCGGCAGCAGCGGCCCCTGGCCGACCTCCTTGGCGCCGTACGGGCAGTTCGGATCGGGCTCCTCGATCAGCGCCACCTCGACCTCGGGCATGTCGAGCGAGGTGAGGCTCTTGTACTCGAGCAGCGACGGCGTGCGGTGCACCAGCGCGCCGGAGAGCTTGGGCGGCAGTCGGCGGAACACCTGCTCCTCCATCAGCGCCTCGCCCAGCCCCATGTACACGCCGCCGATCACCTGCCCGCGCGCCAGCACCGGGTTGAGCGCGCGGCCGATGTCGTGCGCGATCCAGATCTTGGGCACCGTGACCCAGCCGGTCGCCGGATCGACCTCGGTCTCGACCACGCAGGCCGAGAAGCTGTAGGCGGGCGACGGCCCGACGCCCGCGCCCTTGTAGCGGCCCGGCGCCCTGGGCGGCGAATAGGAGCCGACCGCCGAGAGCGTGCCGAACTTCGCTTCGGCCAGCGCCACCGCCTCGACGAAGCTCATCGTCTTGTCCGGGTCCTCGGCGGCGAATACGCGCCCCTGCGAGAACTGGACGCGGTCGGGCAGCGTGTCGAGCTGCTCGGCGGCGGCCGCCGCGAGCTGCTCGCGCGCGCGGCCGGCGGCCTGCAGCGCCGCGTTACCCATCATGATGGTGACACGGCTCGAGTACGAGCCCAGGTCGATCGGCGTGATGCCGGTGTCGCCGGTGACGCAGCGCACGAACGACGGGTCGATGCCGAGCGCTTCGGAGACCAGTGCCGCGAGCACGTCGTCCGAGCCCTGGCCGAGCTCGGTGGCGCCACAGAACACCGTCACCTGGCCGCTGCGGTCGAGCAGCAGCTGCACGCCCGAGTGCGGCAGCTTGTTCCAGTAGATCGACACGCCCGCGCCGCACATGTAGCTCGAGCAGGCGAGGCCCACGCCGCGCCCCGGCGGCAGTTTGCGGTGCTTGTCCTTCCAGCCGGACATCTCGACTACCCTGTGGATGCACTCGGCGAGCCCGGTCGAGCCGATGCGCAACCAGCTCGCGGTGAGCGAGTCGGGCTTGGTGACGATGTTGAGCCGCAGCTCGGCGGGATCGAGCCCGAGCTTTTCCGCGATCTTGTCGAGCTGCACTTCCTGACCGAAGCGCGGTTGCGGCGTACCGTGCCCGCGCTTGGGCCCGCAGGCCGGCTTGTTGGTGAACGTGCGGCAAGCCTCGAACTTGAAGCGCGGCAGCTCATAGGTGACCGGCGTCAGCACGCCGGTGTAGAAGGTGCTCGCCGGTCCGTGCGAGCCGTAGGCGCCGCCGTCGAGCAGCGTCTGCAGGTGCATCGCAGTGAGCTTGCCGTCCTTGGTGACGCCGGTGCGGAACTTCATCAGCACCGGGTGGCGCCCGCGGTGCTGGTAGAACACTTCCTCGCGCGTCAAGCAGATCTTCACCGGCCGGCCGAGCATGAGCGCCGCCTTGCACACCACGAACTCGTGGTTACCGGGGTCGCACTTGCCGCCGAAGCCGCCGCCGTTCGGCGTCGCGATGACGCGGATGTGCGCCGCCGGCATTTGCAGCACGCGCGCGAGCTGCCGGTGCAGGTAGTGCGGGTTCTGCGTGCTGGTCGAAATGAGCAACTTGCCGTCGCCTTCGACCGTGGCGAGCGAGGCCTGCTGCTCCATCGCCAGGTGCGTGTTGCCCTCATAGAAGAACAGGTCCTCGAATACGTGGTCGGACGCGGCCAGCGCCTCGTCGACGTCGCCGAACTCGTAGGACTGGTTGCGGTGGATGTTGCCCTGCTCGCCGTAGTCGTGGATCCGCGGCTCGGGGTGGGAGAGCGCCTCCTCGGGCGAGGAGACGGTCGCGAGCGGCCGGTACTTCACCTCGATCAGCTCGAGTGCCTGGCCAGCGGTCTGCTCGTCGGTCGCGATCACCGCGGCCACCGGGTCGCCGACGAAGCGCACGCGCTCGCGCGCGAGCGCGTGCTCGTCCTGCGCCACCGGCATGATGCCGTAGGGGATCGGAAAGTCCGCGCCGGTGAGCACCAGGTGCACGCCGGGGTGGCTCCGCGCGCGCGACACATCGATCGATTCGATCACTGCGTGCGGATGCGGCGAGCGCAAGAGCTTGCAATGCAGCATCCGCGGCAGCACCAGGTCGTCGGCGAAGCGTAGCTGTCCGGTCGCCTTGGCGCGCCCGTCGACGCGCCGGCGCGGCTTGCCGATGGTGTCGAAGCGCTGCCTCGACGGCGGTTTCTCGGGTGCGTTCACGGCTTGGCCTCCCGCATGACGCGCGCCGCCTCCTCGATCGACTCCCATATCTGCTGGTAGCCGGTGCAGCGGCACAGGTTCCCGGAAATGGCTTCCTTGATGCGCTCGCGGCTCGGCGCCGGCTCCTTGTCGAGCAGCGCCTTGGCCGTCATCAGCATGCCCGAGGTGCAGTAGCCGCACTGCGAGCCGCCGACGTCGGCGAACGCCGCCTGCAGCGGGTGCAGCTCGGTGCCCTGGGCGAGCCCTTCGACCGTCTGGATCTCGCGGCCTTCGCATTCGACCGCCAGCTCGAGGCAGGCGAGCAGCGGCTGGCCGTCGACCAGCACCGCGCAGGCGCCGCATTCGCCGAGCTCGCAGCCGTGCTTGGTGCCGGTAAGGTTGAGGTCCTCGCGCAGCACCTCGAGCAGCGTCTTGTAGGGCGCGAACGACACCGGCAGCTCCTCGCCGTTGACGCGCAGCGTCATGTGGACGCGATCCGGAACGGCGCTCATTTCATCAGTCCCTTTACGAGGTAGTCCGAGAGCGACTGCGCGATCTCGGCGGAAGTTTTGGGCCCGTCGGGCCGGAACCAGCGCGCGCTCCAGTTGACGGCGCCGAGCATGGCGCGCGTCACCAGCGGCGCGTCGGCTTTGGCGAATTCGCCGGCGCGCATGCCGTCGACGACCAGCGCGCGCACCGCGCGCTCGTAACGGTCGCGCTTTTCGATCACCGGCGCGCGCAGCTTCTCCGGCAGCGCCTCGACCTCGAGGTGCGCGGTGGCGCCCTCGAGCTCGTCGAGCATGGCGTGCACGTGCGCGCGCAGCACCGCGCGCAGCCGCTCGGCGCTCGAGGCGGGCATGGCGCGCGCGGCCTCGACCGCGGCGAGCATGTGCTCGAGCGTGCGCTCCTGGCAATAGAGCAGGATCTCGTCCTTGCCACTGAAGTAGTAATACAGGTTGCCGATCGACAGGTCGGCCTCGTCGGCGATCTCACGCATGCCCGCGGCGCCAAGCCCCATGCGGCGGAACACGCGCGACGCGGCGCGCAGGATCTCGGTGCGGCGCGCTTCGCTCCTGCGCTGCAGGCGTCCCGGAACCTTGTTCGAACTGGGCTTGTTAGAACCGTGATTCAAAACTTGAACCATGGTTCGAATACTACGCGGGAGCGTCCGGCCAGGCAACCGAAAAATTAATTAAATCAATACTTCATGAAGAATCAAAGGCCCAGCTCCCAGTACTCCCCGACCAGGCGCCGGCCGAAGCTCGCATGCGGCGCCTTGCTCACCAGCCGAAAGCCCGCGGCCTGATAGATGCGGCGCGCGCTCTTCAGGTTAGCCTGGGTCCAGAGCACGATCTTGCGGTAGTTCCGGCGGCGCGCCTCGGCGATGCACTCGGCGACCAGCCGCGCGCCAATGCCCAGGCCGCGCGCCTGCGGCTCGACGATCAGCATGCGCAACTGCGCGACGCGCGGCGATTTCTTCACCAGGAACACCGCGCCGACGCGCCGCCCGCCGCGCTCGGCGATCCAGCAGCGCTCGCGCCGCGCATCGTAGTTCGCGACGAACTTCGACACGATGCCGGCGACCAGCCCCTCGAAGCGCTCGTCCCAGCCGAACTCGGCGGCGTATAGCTCGCCGTGGCGCTGCGCCACCCAGCCGAAGTCGCCGGGACGCGGCGCCCGCAGGAGGAATTTGCGCGAGGCCACTCAGTGCAGGTGCGGCTTCTTCAGGAAGTCGTTGCGGTCGGCCGAGCGCACGGCGAGGCGCAGCGTGTCGCCCTCGCGCCTGACCGAGCACGGCACCTCGACCCCTGCGGCGCCCAGGCTCCAGATCCTGCGGAACAGGTCCGCGAGGCCCTTCGGACGCGCGCCCGCGACCTCGAGCAGCACGTCGCCCACACGCAAACCGGCCTTATCGGCCGGCCCGCCCTGCGCGAGGCCCGCCACCACGAGCTGTCCCTCGGCCTCGGTGGCGTACATGCCGAGCCAGGGGCGCGAAGGGCGGTTCGCGCGCCCGAGCCTGAGCAGGTCCTCGAGAATCGGCCCGAGCAGGTCGATCGGCACCATCATGTTGCCCTGCACCTGCTTGCCGCCCAGCTCCTCCTGCACCAGCAGCGAGCCGATGCCGAGCAGCTTGCCGCCGTCGTCGACGAGCGCCGCGCCGCCCCAGTTCGGGTGCGCCGGTGCAGTGAACAGCGCCTCGTCCAGGACGTATTCCCAGTAGCCGGCGAACTCGCGCTTGGCGAAGATGCGCGCCTTGAGCGCGTGCCCGGCGCCGCCGTGCCCCGCGACCACTACCTCGTCGCCGACGCGGCACGAGGCCGACGAGCCGCGCGGCAGCGCCGGCGCGTCGAGCGGTCCCAGGGGCTGCACCAGGCCGAAGCCGCTCGCCTGGTCGTAGGCGAGCGGGAAGCCCGCCACCGCGCTGCCACGGTTGGTGCTCAGCCAGACCGCGGTCGCCTCGGTGATCAGGTAGCCAATGGTGAGCACCAGACCGTCGCGGATCACCACGCCGTTGCCGAGGCGCTCGGTGCCGAGGATTTGCGCCGTGAACGCGTCCTCGGGAATCTCGGCGCGCACCAGCACCACCGCGTCGAGCGCCGCCCCGAGATCGAAGCGGAACTCGCCGGCCCGGGGCTGCATTTCCTGCGGAAAGGCCCACTCTTCCGGATCGGACATCGGGCTATGTTGCACGCAGCGACGCATGGCACGCAAGCGGTTACGGCTACAATCACCGCGAGGAGACGCCGATGCACAAGCCGCGCCTGCCGCCGCTCGCCGAAACCGACATGAACGAAGCGCAGCGTGCGGTGTACCACGCCATCGCTGCAGGGCCGCGCCGCGCCGTGAGCGGCCCGTTCAACGCGCTGCTGCGCAGCCCCGAGCTCGCCGACCGGCTGCAGCGGGTCGGCGCCTACGTGCGCTTCGAGAGCTCGCTGCCGGCGCGCCTGAACGAGCTCGCGATCCTCGTCACGGCGCGCTACTGGGGCGCGCAGTTCGAGTGGTATGCGCACCGGCAGTTCGCGGAGCGCGCGGGCCTCGCGCCCGCGATCGCCGACGCCATCGCCGCGGGCCGCAGGCCCGCCGCGCTGCAGGCGGACGAGGCCGCGGTGCACGACTTCTGCAAGGCGCTGCACGAGAAGAAGGACGTCGATGACGCGGCCTGGCGGGCGGCGCTCGAGCGCTTCGGCGAGCGCGGGGTGATCGATCTCATCGGCGCGTGCGGCTACTACACCATCGTGTCGATGGTGCTCAACGCCACGCGCCACCCCATGCCCGAGGGCGTCGCGCCGCCGCTCGGCGAGATCAGCTAGCGGCGGCGGCGATCTCCTCCAGCACCGGCAGCAGCTCGCCGACGAAGGCCTGCGGATTTTCGCTCATCGGGAAGTGGCCGAGGTTGCGCATGATGCGTACCTTGGCGCCCGCGATGGCCGCGGCGGTTTCCTGCGTATCCTCGGGGCTGCACGAGTAGTCGTACTCGCCGGTGAGGAAGTAGTACGGCGCCAGCTTCGTGTCGATGTCCTTGACGCGGCCGCGGAAGTCGCCGTCGATCTGGTAGAAGTAGAGGTCGCCGCGGAAGATGCCGGGACCGCCCTGCATGTAGTGCCACAGCGTCTCCCAGCGCTCCGCCTCCGGGCTCTCGGGGCACATCAGCCCCATCACCGTCGCCGCGCTCGCCGTCTGCCCGTTGACCTCGGGATGCGACAGCCAGGCCGGATCGTAATAGCGCGGCGTATTGGCCGCCGATTGCAGCCCGACGATGGCGCGGAACTGCGCCGCGTGCGCGAGCGCCAGGTTGAGGCAGATCCTGCCGCCGATCGAGCAGCCCATGACCACGGGCTTTTCCAGCCCGATCGCCTGCATGAAGGCGAGGATCAGGCCGGTGTAGGTCGCGCTGGTAAGGCGGTATTGCTCGAGCTGCCAGCCCGCGGGCGGCGAGCTCTTGCCGTGCCAGGGCAGGTCGAAGGCGATGACGCGGAAGCGGTCGGTGATGCGCGCGTCGTTCATCAACCCGCGGAACTGGCGCGTGTCCGAGCCCGCGGTGTGCAGGCACAAGAGCGGTATTCCCCGCCCCGCCTCCTCGAAATACACGCGCTGCGCGCGGCCCTCGAATTCGAAGCGCGCGTAGCGCCCGGTGATCGGCTCGAGCGCGGCGCTCACGAACCCGCTCCTGCGGCGCGCAGCTGGGCCAGCATCAGCTTCAGGCACATCTGGTGCGCGTAGAACTTGCGCGTGTCACCGGTCAGCGTCATTTCGCCGCGGCGAAAGAACGCGAAGATGTCCTGGTCGCGCGGCGCCGGCTTCAGCTGCGCGAAGCGCGTCCAGGCATCCTCGCTTCCCGCGAGCGCGAAGTCGCACAGCGGCATCACGAACGGTCCCTCGCGATGCGCCGCCAGCCGCCCGTCGCGCACCCGCAGCAGGTGCTCTTCGTCGCCCCACCTGAGCAGCAGATCGAAGCTCGAGTCCGCGCCGAGCCGCGCCACCAGCGGGTCAGCGTTGACGCGTCCGGCAAAGCCCTCCCAGTCCATCGCATGCCTCCCTTTCTCGTTGTTGTCCCGCAGGCATCATTGCCAATCCGTCAGCGCGATGCCGAAGCCGTACGTGGTCTGCTTCCAGTTGTAGTCGATCAGGCTCTCGCCGTAGCCGCTGAACGCCTGCACGTAGCCGCTCACCCGCCGCCACATCGGGAAGCTCCATGAAGCGAGCAGCGCCCCTTTCCCGGTGCGCAGGTTATAGCGCCCGAGCGCCGAGATCGTCTGTCGGCCGAAATGGTAGCTCGCCACGGCGTCGCCGTGGCCCATGTAATCGACGATGTCCGGATTGTCGTCGCTCGAGGCGGGCTCCTTGACGCGCCACCACGGCCGCAGCAGCAGCTCGAAGCCGCCGCGCTCGAGGCCGAACTGCGCGTAGAGCCGGTTCCAGCTGCGCGACAGCGGGTCGGACTGGCCGTTCGACTGGTGCACGAACCCCAGGTTGAGCAGCCGCCAGCGCATGCCGAGGAACCGCTCGTCGGGGTGGAACGCGAGCATCAGCTCGGGCTCGTAGTCGGTCTCGCGAAACGGCCGCGACACCCCCGAGTTGTACACCTGCCACTGGCTCTGCTGGGTATAGCCCGCCCACAGCGAGGCGCCCAGGCTATCCTGCAGGTCGACGATCCTGAACTTGAAGCTGAGCTGGAACATCGCCTCGGTGTCGCGCAGGTCGATCGGCTCCGCCGGGGCCGGGTGCGTCGGGCTGAAAGGCTCGGTGTTGACGCTGTTGCTGTGATGGGCCAGCAGCAAATAGGTCGGCTTGTGCGGCAGGATGTCGAACAGCGTGTTCTTGACCCCGACCGCCCAGCGCTGATCGATCGGCGAGCGCTCGGCACCCTCGCGCGCCGGCGCCTCGGCCACTTTGGGCCGCGGCACGGCGGCATCGAAGCACGCCAAGCGCTGATCGGGCTCGACGATGCTCGCGCAGCGCTCGAGCTCGCGCGCGTCGAGCGCGCGCGCGGGGCCGGCGGCCAGCGCGAGCATCAGTGCGGCCATCAAGCCGCCGAATCGGATCTGGTTCATGTCGCGTCCTAGTCTGCGAGCTCGGCGCGGGCGGCGCGCTGCCGGGGCGACCACCCGGCACGCGGCGATCGCCACAGCGAACACGAGCACGGCGAACCCCGCCGCAAGGCTACCAGCCGTGCCGCCTCCTCGCCATCACGGCGGCGATCGACTAGTCCCGCGGCGCTGCCTGCCGCTTGAGCCAGATCAACAAGCGCCCTCGCGCGGCACGGTAACGTGGCAAGCGTCGCCGATTCACGACTGATATTTCGGATGCTTGGCCGTATGAGGCAGGTTGTAATGCGCATCCTGCGCAGCCGGTCGTTCCAGATCGGCGCGGGGCTGCTCGTCGCGTACGCGCTGTTCGGGTTTCTGCTGCTGCCGCGGCTCGTCGAGCGCTACGTCCCCGAGTTCGCCCGCGACACGCTGAAGCGCCAGGCGAGCATCGGCAAGGTTCGCATCAATCCGTTCCTGCTCACCTTCGAGGCCAACGGCTTCCGGCTGGCGGAGACCGACGGGACGCCGATCCTGGGCGTGCAGCGCCTCTATCTCGACTTACAGACTGCCAGTCTGGCGCGCTGGGCATGGGTATTCGCCAACATTGATGTCGACGGGCTCGATCTGTACGTCATCGCGCGTGCGGATGGAAGCGTAAACCTCGCCGATCTCGTCGCAACGGCCGTCGGGGACAAGCCGGCCGCGGCCGGCAAGGACGAGGCGCCGGTTCGAACGCTGCTGCGCCACGTCACGCTCAGCGACGGCAGGCTGACCTACACCGATCGATCCGGTCCCACGCCAGCCAGCGTGACGCTGGCGCCGGTCAACCTCGAGTTCGACGACGTGTCCACGCTCCCCGAGCGCAAGGGCCCATACACCATTCACGCCCGGCTTCCGGGAGGCGGCACGGTGCGCTGGCGTGGCGAAGTGTCGCTGCGGCCGGTTGCGTCCGAGGGCGAATTGAGCGTCGCCAAATTCCGCCCGGCGAACATCTGGAAATTCCTGCAGGACGAATTCCGGCTCGACCCGCCCGAGGGCGAGGTCGATTTCACGACGCACTACCGCTTCCTGTTCGTGGGCGGACGCCCGCAGTTGCTCCTGCGTCGCGCGGACCTGCGCGTCGCGGGGCTGTCGCTGCGCCGACCCGGCGCGGCCCAGCCTCTAGTTGCGCTGCAGAAGATCGAGGTGAGCGGCGTCCGTGTCGACCTGCAGCGGCGCGAGGTCACGCTGCCGAAGCTGGAGATCGCCAACGGTCGCGTCACGGTGGGCATCGCCGAGGACGGCACACTCGACTGGCAGAGGATCCCGATCGCAACAAAGAAGACGGCGTCGGCAGCTCCTCCCGCAGGCGCGGCAGATGCCAACCCTTGGCGCGTGCGGCTCGATGCGGTGCAGGTCGCTGATGTGGGCGTCCACATGACCGACCAAAGCCGGGCTATGCCGCTGGCATGGGACATCGGGAACGTCGCTATCCACGCCAAGGCGCAGGTCGAGCTCGGCGCGGCAACGACAGCGGTGGCAGTGAACGCGCTGCGCATCGAGCTGGCCAAGATCACGGTGGGGCAGCCTTCGGCCGGCACGCCGCTCGTCGCGCTGGACAACGTGACCCTCGAGGGCGATGCGATCGACACGGCGAAGCGCGACGTCCGGCTGCGGGAACTGGTCGTGCGGGGCGGAGGCACGCGGCTGACGCGCGACGAACACGGCGGCATCGACCTCATCGCGGCCCTGAGTCCGAGCGACCGCGGCGCCATGCGCAGAGGCCTCGAAGAGGCCGGCAAGGCGGCGAAGGCCGAGGGCGCTCCCTGGCGCGTTCGTCTCGCTGCGCTGGAGCTCGCGGAATTCCGCATCGCGCTGGCCGATCGGGAGTTCACCCCTGTGGTTAGCTATGAGCTGACGGACGTTTCCGCCACGCTTAAGAATCTGAGCAATGATTGGAGCGCCCCGGTCGCGTTCGACGCCGCGCTGGGGGTGACCCAGGGCGGAAGCCTCGGCGTCGAGGGCAGCTTCGTGCCCGACGGATCGGGCGCCGACGCACGCGTGAAGCTAAACCGCCTCAACCTCGTTCCGCTGCAGCCGGCGCTGGCGCGCTATACCTTGTTGAATCTCAAATCGGGCAATGTGTCCGCCGCCGCGACGCTGCAGTACCGGACGAAAGAATCGGGCGCAACGCTCCGCGCCGACGGAGCGCTCAACGTCGACGGACTGCTGATCGACGAGGCTCAGAGCGGCGAGCGCTTCCTGTCCTGGAAATCGCTTTCGGCGACGGGGATCCGTTTCAGACTGGCGCCGGATCGGTTGACCGTGGCGGACATACGCCTGGTGGAGCCCGGCGCGAAGCTCACGGTATTCAAGGACCGCAGCGTCAATCTGGCCAAGATGCTCAGAAAGCGCGACGGCCCCGCCGACGCCGGCGCTGCCGGGAGCCGGGGCTTTCCGGTGACGATCGAGCGGGTGCGGGTGGGAAACGGAACGGTCGACTTCGCCGACTTGAGCCTGGTGTTGCCGTTCGCCGCCCGGATCACGGAGCTCGGCGGTGCGGTCACGGGCATTTCGTCCGATCCGGCGCACCGCGCCGAATTGAAGCTCGAAGGACGGGTCGACCCGCACGGGCTGGCGAGGGTCGACGGCACGCTGAATCCTTTCGCACCCAAGCGATTCATGGATCTGCGCACCTCTTTCCGCAATGTCGAGTTGAGCCCGCTTTCGCCCTACAGCGCCACGTTCGCGGGCCGCAAGATCGCCTCCGGCCGGCTGTCGCTCGACCTCGAGTACAAGATCAACGAAGGCAAGCTGCAGGGCGAGAACAAGGTGCTGCTCGAGAAATTCACACTTGGCGAGCGCGTCGAGTCGCCCGGTGCGCTCAAGCTGCCGCTCGACCTCGCGATCGCGCTCCTGACCGACTCGGAGGGAAAGATCGATGTCGCGGTTCCGGTGAGCGGTGACGTGGACAACCCCAAATTCAGCTACGGCCACCTCATCTGGCAGGCGATCGTCACCGTGATCAAGAACATCGTCACGGCGCCGTTTCGGGCCCTGGGCGCGTTGCTCGGAGGCGGCGCGACGAAGCTCGATGCCGTGGCGTTCGATCCGGGCTCCGACCGGATGCTCCCCACGGAGCTTGAGAAGCTGAAGAAGGTCGCCGAGGCGCTGCAGAAGCGGCCGCAGCTCAAGGTGATCGTCGATGGTCGCTACCATGCGGCCGCGGACGGCGAGGCGCTGCGCGCCGAAAGGGTTCGTCGCGAGCTGGCGGCGGCGCAGGACGTGAAGCTCGAACCGGGAGAGGATCCCGGCCCGGTGGCGTTCGACAACGCCAAAACGCAGCGTGCGCTCGAGAAGCTGCTGGCCGCGCGCTCGGGCGGGAGCGCCATGGCGGAATTCAAGGCGCAGTTCGAGAAGCGGGCTGGCCGCGAAGCCAGCCGCGTGAATCCCGCACTGGCGCTGTTCGGCAAGGGCAGCTCGGATCGCGAGTTCTACGAAGCGCTGTACAAACGCCTGGTGGAGCTCTATCCGCTCGCCCCCGCGGAGTTGGAGGCGCTGGGTCAGCGTCGCGCGGCAGCGGTGACGCAGGCTCTGGTCAAGGATGCCGGCATCGATGCGGCGCGGGTCGCGACCGGCAAGACCGAGGCGACCGCCGAATTCGCGCGCGACGCCGTCGAGACGCGCCTCAGGCTCGATGTCCTGGGCGCCGGATCGTAGCGCCATGGCATGGAACTCACAGAGGGAGTCACGATGACGACATACGAAACCCCGGGCTGCGCCTACTGCCCGAGCACCGTGCGCGCCTGCCGCCAGGGAGAAAGCGACGCGCGCGGTCCCGGCTACTGCCCGTCCAAGGTCGACGCCGCAGGCATCGCCGGCGCGGCGGACTACCGGGCCGATCCGTTCGTCGAGCGCGTAGCGCAGGTCGCGGCGGTGGTCGAGAGCGAGGGCTACTGCAAGTGGACGCGGGTCGAGGAGATCTGCCAGTTCGCCAAACGCATGGGCTTTCGCCGCGTCGGCATCGCCACCTGCATCAGCTTCGTCGACCTGGCGCGCGTGTTCAGCGCGATTCTCGAGAGCCACGGGCTGGAGGTCGCCTCGGTCGCCTGCAAGAACGGCGGCGTGCCGAAGGAGGAGATCGGGCTCAAGGACGAGGAAAAGATCCGTCCCGGAACCTTCGAAGCGATCTGCAACCCGCTCTCCCAGGCCGAGCTGCTCAACCGCGCCGGCTGCGAGCTGAATGTCATCGTCGGCCTGTGCGTCGGGCACGACAGCCTGTTCATGCGCCACTCGCAGGGGCTGGTCACCACCCTGGTCGCCAAGGACCGCGTCCTCGCGCACAACCCGGTGGCCGCGCTGCAGCTCGCCGACACCTACTACAGCCGGGTGTGGGGTCCCGAAAAGCCGGAGAAGCTACCCAACAAGCCGCCTAGCGCGGCGGCCACTGCGCGCGGTGATAGCCGAGCGGCACCGGCGGCCGCTCCCAGCGTGGCGACGTCTCGGACATCTGGAGCACCGGTCGCAGGTGAGTGATGCGCCCGTCGGGCGCATCGGTCTCCGTCAGCAGATCGTTCAGCGCTTCCGGGGTAAGCTCGTTGGCCGCACCCGGGGCGACCGCGCCCAGGTCGGTGATCCACTTGCCCACCCGCGCCAGCGCGACGCGCACCAGCCAGCTGCCGCCCTCGCGCGCGCGGCGCTCGAGCGCGACGAGCGTACCGAAGGCCATCAGGTAGCCGCTCACGTAGTCGATTGCCGACACCGGCAGCAGGCGCGGCTTGCCGTCCTCGCCCGCCGAGGCCTGCGCCATGCCGCTCACCGACTGCACGATGCTGTCGAAGCCGCGCCGCTCGCGCCACGGGCCGCTCGCGCCCCATGCGCTGAGCGACGCGCAGACGATGCCGGGGCGAAGCCGCGCGAGCGCCTCGGGCGAGAAGCCGCGCGCGGCGAGTGCGCCCGGGCGGTACGACTGCGAAAACACGTCCGCCTCGCGCGCGAGCGCCCGCAGCGTTCGAACGCCCTCCTCGCCGCGCAGGTCGAGGCGCGCCGAAAGCTTGCCGAGGCCGGTGTCGAGCTCGACCGCGCCCGAGTCCGCGAGGTGCGCGGCGCTGATCTTGAGCACGTCCGCGCCGTGCTCGGCGAGGCTGCGCGCGCAGGTCGGTCCCGCGAGCACGCGCGTGAGATCCAGCACCCGCACGCCGGAGAGCGGCCGTGCCGCGACCGGCAGCGGCTCGGGCGGCGCGTCGCCGATTCTGCGGATATCGAGGAGCGGCTGCGCCGCCATCGCCTGCGCCTGCGGGTGGCGCCCCCATTCTTCGGCGCTGCGCACGAAGCCGGCGCAGCCGCCCGCGGCGTGGATCGCGTCCTCGAGCGCTTCCCCCGCCCAGCCACGGCTCGCCGCTTCGCCCGCTGCGCGCCCGGGCGCAACGCCGAGCACGCCGAACGCCGCGTCGCGGTGCACGGGAAAGTTGCAGTGAAAGCGGATCCAGCCGTCCTGCACCGGGTAGAAGCCGCTCAGCGGGTCCCACATCTCGGGCGGCCGCTTGCCGTCGATCTTGAGGTAGGCCGTGCTGCGCAGCGACGCCGCGGCGGCGGCGACGCCGACCGCGATCTTCTGCGCACGTCCGCCGCGCCGCTGCCACAGGCGCGCCGCGGCGAGCCCGAGTGCCGCGAGCGCCGCGGCGCCCGCGCTGCCGACGCGGTAGCTCGTGCGGAACACCGGATCGGACCCACGGATCGAAAGCTCGTCGGGCAGCGGCAGCTCGACGCCGGCGGCTTCGAGAATCTGGGCGAGTGCCGCATGCGGCATGATCATTCCTTCAGCACGACGAGGCCGTCGACCGCCACCGCGCCTTCGCGCTTGACGATCACCGGGTTGATCTCGGCTTCGGCGATCGGCCTGCCGCGCACGAGCGCGAGGCGCGACAGCGCGGCGACCGTCTCCGCAAGCGCGCGCACGTCGCCACGCGGCAGCCCGCGGTAGCCGCGGATCACAGCGAGACCTTTCACTTCGCCGATCATCGCCTCCGCTTCCTCGACGCTCACGGGCGCGAGGCGCACCACGGTGTCACGATAAAGCTCGGCCAGCACACCGCCCGCGCCCACCAGCACGAGCGGCCCGACGAGGGAATCGTCCCGATAGCCCACGATCGCCTCGGCGAGCCCCCGCTCCATTCTCTGAACGAGGATCGTATCGCCCAATCTCGACAGCAACCTGGATTTTTCCAGAAACCCCTTCGCGTCGGCAATGCCGAGGTAGACGCCTCCCGCCTCGGTCTTGTGTGCGACCTCCGCCGACAGGATCTTCGCCGCCACCGGGTAAGGCAACGAATGCCCGAACGCCGGCGCGCGCGCCACCTGCGATTCGGCCGTCGCGATGCCGAGCGACGCGAACATATCGAGGGAGGATTTTTCGTCGAGTTCTTGCTTCTGGATAGTCAGATCAAATTCAGCTTCCGCATTTCGCATGCACGGCTCCCGCCACGAGAAGTAAGCGCGGAAGGCGTCGGCGCAGGCCTCGGGGGTGCGGAACGCGGCGATGCCGGCCTTCGCCAGCAGCGCGAGCGACTGCTCGGCGTGCGGCGTGAGGAACGCCGCCAGCGGCTTGGCCGCGCGCGGCGTGCGCAGGATCGGCTCGACGGCGAGCTGCGGGTGGAACATCGCCGAGGAGCCGACCACCGCCAGCACGGCGTCGCACTCGGGCGAATCGATGAGCGACGCGAGCACCTGCGCGTACTTCGCGGTGGTCGCCGCCATGGTCAGGTCGATGATCGGCGCGTCGCTGCCCGGCGCCACCGTCTCGATGCCGTGCAGGCCGAGGCGGTCGACCACGCTCGCCGCGCCGCCGCCGGTGGTGGTCACCACGGCGACGCGCGGCGCGCGCCCGGCGACGGCGGCGCGCGGCGGCGCGCGCCCGGCGAGGAGCGGCGCGATCTCGATCAGCGCCTCGAGCAGGTCGACGCGCACGATGCCGCAGTCGCGGAAATACGCGTCGAGCGCCGCGTCGCTGCCGGCGAGCGCGCCGGTGTGCGAGCGCGCGAGGCGCTCGCCGAGCGCCGAGCGGCCGAGCTTGTAGGCGACCAGCGGCTTGCCCGCGGCGTGCGCGCGGCGCGCAGCGGCCGCCAGCCGTCCGGCGTCGCGCACCGTCTCGAGGAACAGCAGGATCACTTGCGTCGCCGCGTCGTCGGCGAGCAGCTCGACCAGCTCGCCCACGCCCAGGTCGGCCTCGTTGCCGACCGACACCAGCTTGGCGAAGCCGAGACCGCGCGCGGCGCCGCGCGACAGCACGGTGCCGAGCATGGTGCCGCTCTGCGACACCATGCTGATGCCGCCCGCGGGCGGCGCGTCCATCTCGAGCACCGCGTTCACCGTCAGCGCGAGCCGCCCCGCGATGTCGATCACGCCCATGCTGTTCGGCCCGAGCAGCCGCACGCCGAGCTCGCGCGCGCGCGCCGCCAGCCGCGCCTGGCGCGCCGCGCCCTCGGCGCCAACATCGGCGAAGCCGTCGCTGAAGATGCTCGCCACCGGAACGCCGCAGCGCCCGCAGTCCTCGATCGCCTGCTCGACCTCGGGGATCATGATGAAGGCGTGGTCGATCGGTTGCGGCGCCTCGGCGATGCTGCGATACGCCTTTACGCCGAGGACCTCGGCGCGTGTCGGATTGATCGGCAGGACGATGCCGGCGTAGCCATGCTTGGCGAGGAAGCGCTGCGGCCGCGCGGTATTCTTCGTCGCGTCGCCCGATGCGCCCACCAGCGCCACCGCGCGCGGCGCGAACAGGGCCGCGGCGAGGCTCATTCGGAGAGGTCGCAGTGCGGCTCGCGCTCCAGGCGCCACAGGCGCGCCAGCAGCGCACGCGCGCGCCGCGCGCCGAGCACCGGGCCCGCGAGCTCCAGGTACTTGTCCTCGAGCAGCGCATCGGACAAGGGCGCGTCCGGGTCGCCGATGCGCGTCGGCTGCAGCAGCTCCTCGCGCCGCCCGGTGCGCGTCTCGATGGCGACGCGCGCGGCGCGCTGCCGCGGAAACGCCGCGTCGAGCTCCGGATCGACCGCCAGCTCGATCCTGCGCATCAGCTCGCGCGTCGCCGGGTCCTCGAGCCGCTCGGGCTCGAACGCCGCGAAGCGCACGCTGCCGTGCGCGAGCGCCGTCGCCACCGTGTACTTGGTGGAAAAGCGCGCCTCGGAGGCGGTCTTCGGCTGCTCGATGCCCGCCACCTCGAGCGCCGCCTTGTAGGTGCCGATGCGCACGCGCGCGATGTCCCCGGCGGCGACGCCCATCCGCTCCTTCAGCGCCAGCGCGCCGTCGATGGCGGCGAAGCTGTGGCCGCAGCAGGTGTGATTCTTGAAGGTCATGCGCGTGATGTTGAACTCCCGGTTGAGCGAGCGGAAGGCTGCGTCCCAGTCCGGACCGCTGCCGGCGCTGTCGTAGCCCATCGCGCGCCCGTAGCCCGCCTCGCCCTCGAGCACGTCGAGCGAGCCGACGACGCCCTCGCGCGCGGCGAGCGCCGCGGTGACGCCCGCATCCGCGGCATGCCCGGCGTGCAGCGGCTTGGACATCGACTCGCCGCGCATCGCCTGCTGCAGTCCCGCGGAGAAGGTGGCGACGGTGGCGAGCGCATGCGCGAAGCGCACGCGCTCCAGGCCCAGCAGCTCGGCGGCCGCGGCGCAGGCGCCGAACGCGCCGATGGTGCCGGTGTTGTGCCAGTAGCGGTAATGCGCGCGGCCCATCGCGACGCCGATACGCGTGGAGATCTCGTAGCCCACCACCACTGCGCGCAGCAGCCGTTCGCCCGAGGCGTCGTGCGCCTGCGCCAGCGCCAGCGCCGCGGCGATGGTCGGCGCGCCGGGATGGTAGATGCCGTCGCGGAAGATGTCGTCGACCTCGGCGGTGTGCGCGGCGGCGCCGTTGATCAGCGCCGCAGCGCGCACCGAGGCGCTGCGTCCGAGCGCGAGGCGCGCATCACCGCGGTCGAGCTCCTCGGCCAGCGCGCGCTCGAGCAGCCGCGCCGGCGCCATCAGCGCGCCGGGGAACAGTGCGGCGTGCCAGTCGATCACCGCGCGCTTGGCATGGTGCAGCACCTGCGGCGCGAGTGGCCGCGCGCGGATGGCCTGCGCGAATGCGGCGCAGCGCTCGACGACGTACATCGGCTCAGATCCTCCGTGCCACGGTCAGCGGAACTGCTCGCGCAACCTGACCTTCCAGAATTTGCCGGTCGAGGTCTTTGGGATGGCGTCGAGAAACTCGAAGCGGTCGGGCAGCTGCCACTTGGCGAACTTCCCGGCGAGATGCGCGCGCAAGTCCTCGGGCCCGGCCTGCTTGCCGTTCTTCAGCACCACGCAGGCGAGCGGCCGCTCGCCCCACTTGGCGTCGGCAATCGCGATCACCGCCGCCTCCTGCACCGCGGCGTGCGCCATCAGCGCGTTCTCCATGTCCACCGAGCTGATCCACTCGCCGCCCGACTTGATCAGGTCCTTGGTGCGGTCGGCGATGCGCAGGTAGCCGTGCGCGTCGATCGAGGCGACGTCGCCGGTGCGCAGCCAGCCGTCGGCGGTGAACTTCTCCGGGTCGGTCGGTACCTCATGGTAGCCGTCGGCGATGAACGGCCCGCGCACCTGCACCTCGCCGACGCTCTTGCCGTCCCAGGGCTGCTCCGAGCCGTCCTCGCCGATGATGCGGATGTCGACCATCGCCACCGGCACGCCGGCCATCGCCGCGCGCGCGAAGCGCTCGTCTTCGCCCGCGCCCTGCAGCTCGGGCTTGAGGTAGGAGACCGTGCCGAGCGGGCTCATCTCGGTCATGCCCCAGCCGTGCGTCACCTGCGCGCCGTGCCGGGCGTAGGCGCGGATCAGCGGCCTCGGGCATGGCCGCCCCGCCCACCAGCATGCGGATGCCCTTCGGCAGCTTGTAGCGCTCGGGGTCGGAATCGAGCAGCTGCGCCATCGCGATCCAGATCGTAGGGCACGCCGAGCACGTAGCTCGGCTGCTCGGCCGCCATCAGCGAGAGCAAGTCCTCGGGATGCAGGTGCGGCCCGGGAAACACCATCTTCACCCCCATCATCATGCAGGTGTAGGGCACGCCCCAGCTGTTGGCGTGGAACATCGGCGTCACCGGCATCACGCTATCCTGCGCCGCCAGGCACCAGTAGTCGGGCTGGTTGGCGACCAGCGAGTGGATCACCGTCGAGCGGTGCGAGTACACCACGCCCTTCGGCCGTCCGGTGGTGCCCGAGGTGTAGCACATGGCGATCGGGTCGTCCTCGTCGTGCGCCGCGTACTCGAACTTCTCCGGCGCGCCGGCGAGGAAGGCCTCGTAGTCGACGAACGGCGCAGCGACCGGCTTGCCGGAATACGGCACCACGATCACCTTCTCGAAATGCGCCTTGTCCCTGAACTGCTCGTAGAGCGGCAGCAGGATGTCGTCGAGCACCAGGAAGCGGTCCTCGGCGTGCGTCGCGATCCAGCCGATGTCCTCGGGTGCCAGGCGCAGATTGAGCGTGTGCATGACACCGCCCGCGGCCGGGATGCCGAAGTAGCATTCCAGGTGCGCATAGTGGTTCCAGCACAGCGTCGCCACCCGGTCGCCCTTGTTCAGCCCGGCGGCGGCGAGCGCCGCCGCGAGGCGGCGCGCACGCCGGTAGAAGTCCGCGAAGCGGTAGCGCCTGAGCGACTTGTCGGGCAGGCGGCTGACGATTTCGGATTGCGGAAACAGCTTGCCCGCGCGCTCCAGGAAATGGTTGAGCGACAGCGGCACGCGCTGCATGGTGGAACGGATCATTAGCCTTCCTCCTCCGGCTGGCGATGAAACTGTACTTCCGCGCCGCGCGGAAGGCAAAGCGCGCGTGCGACAATCGCGGCTGCCCGTCATTCGACCGGAAATCCGCACATGAAAGTCTTCCAGATCCAGGACGACTGGGGCATGGAGCACCTGCAGCTCGCCACGCGCCCCGACCCCAACCCCGGCCCCGGCCAGGTGCTGCTCAGGATGCAGGCCGCCTCGCTCAACTACCGCGACTTGCTGGTGCCGGATCGCGGCTACGGCGCGCATACCGGCACGCTGCCGCTGATTCCAGTGTCCGACGGCGTCGGCGAAGTGATCGAGGTCGGCGCCGGCGTGACGCGCGTAAAAGTCGGCGAGCGCACCTGCCCGTGCTTCACGCAGGGCTGGATCTCGGGCCCGCCGACCCCGGACCGCCAGGCGCACAACCTCGGCGGGCCGCTCGACGGCACCATGGCCGAGCTGATGTGCCTGGACCAGGCCGGCGTCGTGAAGGTGCCCGAGTACCTCTCCGACGAGCAGGCGGCGGCCCTGCCCTGTGCGGCGCTCACCGCCTGGAGCGCGCTCATGGTGCAGGACCACCTCGCGCCCGGCGCCAAGGTGCTGGTACAGGGCACCGGCGGCGTGGCGCTGTTCGCGCTGCAGTTCGCCAAGCTCGCCGGCGCGCACGTCACCGTGATCTCCTCGAGCGACGAGAAGATCGCGCGCGCGAAAGCGCTCGGGGCCGACGCGGCGATCAACTACAAGACCACGCCCGAATGGGCCAAGGCGACGCGCGACATCACCGACGGGCGAGGCTACGACCACGTGCTCGAGCTGGGCGGCGAGAAGACGCTGCCGCAGTCGCTCTTGTGCGTGGCGACCGGCGGCACGATCTCGATCATCGGCGTCCTTTCGGGCGGCAACATGACCGCCCAGCTCGGCCGCATCGTGATGAAGCAGGTGCGCATGGTGGGCATCGGAGTGGGCAACCGCGACGGCTTCGAGGCGATGCTGCGCGCCATGGCGCTGCACCGGGTAATGCCGGTGGTCGACCGCGTGTTCGCCTTCGAGGAGCTGAAGCAGGCGATGGCGCACCTGAAAAGCGGCGCGCACTTCGGCAAGGTCTGCATCCGGCACTGAGGATTCGCATGGACATCTCGTTTCGGAACAAGAACGTTGTGGTCACCGGTGGCAGCCGCGGCATCGGGCGCTCGATCGCGCTCGCCTTCGCCGCCGCCGGCGCGAACGTCTCGATCTGCGCGCGCGGCGCCGAAAGGCTGCGCGAAACCGAGCGCGAGCTCGAGGCGCACGGCGGCAGGGTGCACGGCGCGCCGTGCGACCTCGCCGACGGCGCGGCGGTGACGCGCTACGTCGCCGACGCGGGCGCGGCGCTCGGCGGCATCGACGTGCTGGTGAACAATGCCTCGGGCTTCGGCGCCAGCGACGACGAGGCCGGCTGGGGCGTCAGCATCAACGTCGACCTGATGGCCAGCGTGCGCGCTTCGCGCGCGGCGTTGTCGTTCCTGGAGCATGCGGGCGGCGGGTCGATCGTGCACATCAGCTCGATCGCGGGCCTGCGCTCGAGCGCGCGCACGCCGCCGTACGGTGCGGTGAAGGCGGCGCTGGTGCAATACACGATGAGCCAGGGGCTGGCGCTCGCGGCGAAGAAGATCCGCGTCAACAGCGTCGCGCCGGGCTCCGTCGAGTTTCCTGGCGGCGTATGGGAACAGCGCAAGCGCGAAAACCGCGCGCTGTACGACAACACCTTGCGCTCGATCCCCTCGGGGCGCATGGGACGCCCCGAGGAGATCGCGAGCGTCGTGCTGTTCCTCGCGAGCGACCTGGCGGGCTGGATTACCGGCCAGACCATCGTCGTGGACGGCGGCCAGATGCTCGGCTGAGGGAAGCGCGCATGAAGCTGGTGATCGCACAGATGAAACACGAGACGAACACCTTCTCGCCGGTGCCGACGCCGCTGGCGCGCTTCGCGCGCGGCAAGAATACGCCGCTCGAAGGCGAGGAGATCCGCGACGCCTACCGTAACACCGGCTCGGCGATTGGCGCGTTCATCGACCTCGCCGACCGCGCCGGCGCCGAGATCGTGCTGCCGGTCGCCGGCAACGCGGCGCCGAGCGGCCCGGTCGCGACCGGCGCCTACGAGTGGATGGCCGGCCGCATCCTCGACGCAGTCAGAAGCGGATGCGACGCTGTGCTGCTTGATCTCCACGGCGCCATGGTCAGCGAGCGGCACGACGACGGCGAGGGCGAGCTGCTGGCGCGCGTGCGCAGGCTCGCGCCGCAGCTGCCGATCGGCGTGGCGCTCGACATGCACACCAACCTCTTCCCCGCGATGTGCGACCACGCCACCGTGCTCGCCGGCTACCAGACCTACCCGCACGTCGACATGTACGAAACGGGCCTACGCGCCGGCAAGCCCGTGCTCGACCTGATGGCCGGCAATGCGCGGCCGGCCATGGCCTACGGCCACCGGCCGATGCTGCCGCACGTCATGCGCCAGTCGAGCCTCGACGCGCCCAACCTGCAGATCCAGCGCCGCGCGCAGGAGATGGAAAAGCAGGGCGCGCTCGCGGCGACCTTCTTCGTCGGCTTCCCGCACGCCGACATTCACTGGGCCGGTGCTTCGGCGGTGGTGGTGACCGACGGCGACGCGGCCAAGGCGCGCCGCTTGTGCGACGAGCTGCTCGACATGGCCTGGCAGGCGCGCGCGCAGTTCGTCTACCAGATCGAGCCGCTCGAGACTTCGCTCGTCCGAGCGCGCCAGGCCGCGGGCGGCCCGATCGTGCTGCTCGACCATTACGACAACTGCGCCTCGGGCGGCACCATGGACACCATGACGGTGCTCGGCGCCATCCTCGACGCGGACCTGGAGAACGCCGCGGCGTTCGCCATCTGCGACCCGCAGGCCGCCGAGCGGATGAAGCAGGCCGGCACAGGGGCACGCGTGACACTCGACTTGGGCGGCAAGAGCGACATGCCGAGCCTCGGCTTGAAGGGCACGCCGCGCCGGGTGAGCGGCACGGTAAAGCGGATCATCGACGGCGCCTACCGCAACGAGGGCCCGATGGCGCGCGGCGAGCGGATGGACATGGGCCTGTCGGCGGTGCTCGACACCGGCAAGGTCGAGATCGCGGTCATCACGCGCCACACCGAGCCCTACGACATCGGCGCCTTCCGCGCCCTCGGCATCGACCCGGCGAACAAGAAATACCTCATGCTGAAGAGCCGCGTCCACTGGCGCGCCGGCCTCGGGCCGCTCGCCAAGAGCGTGATCGAATGCGCCGGCACCGGAGTGTGCACCTCCGACTACTCGCAGCTCGACTTCCGCCGCGTGCGGCGTCCGATCTACCCGCTCGATCCCCTGTAGATCCTCTACAATACGCACATGCCGATCTACGAATACGCCTGCAGGAAGTGCGGGCACGAGTTCGAAACCCTGGTGCGCTCGGGAAGCACCCCCGACTGCCCGAGCTGCAAGTCGACCGAGCTGGAGAAGAAGCTGTCCGTCTTCGCCACCGCGGGATCGACTGCCGAAGCGGCGCCCGCCGCCGGGCCCTGCGGCGCCTGCGGTCATCCGGGCGGACCGGGAGCCTGCGCTCTCAACTGAGAGCCTATTTCGCGCGGTTCCGCGTCGCCCTCCAGCGGGCCGGCGTGGTGCCGCTCCAGCGCCGGAACGCACGCGTGAAGGCGCTCGCGTCCGCATAGTCGAGCGACGCTGCGATCTGGCGCACTCCGGTATCGGACTGTTCGAGCATCTGCCGGGCGATCGCGTAGCGGCCCTCGTCGACGAGCCGCTGGAAGCTGGTCGTGGACGCCTTCAGGCGGCGATTCAGGGTCCGGCTATGAATCGAGAAGAGCCTGGCGACCTGCTCCGCGTTGCCATGACCAGTCAGGAGCGCCGTTCGCAGCACGCGCCGGATCTGCTCCGGGAAGTCGCTTCCGTGCCTGGCCTCGAGGGCGTCGATCTGCTTCTGTAGCAGCCGGCGTAGCTCGGGATCGGCTCCGGGCATACGACGATTCAACCAATGCGCCGAGAACACGATTGCGTTCTGCTCGGCGTCGAAGCGCAGCGGGACCCGAAAGAACTGGCGGAACGGACCGACATCCTCAGGCTTGCGGTGAGCAAACCAGGCCTCGACGGGTTTCCACTCGGGCCCGCACAGCGTGCGCATGATATTGAACATGACTGCGACCGCACCGTCCGCGATCTGGTCGGCGGCCTCGACGTGCGGTTGATAGATATCGTAGCCCAGGATCACCAATTTGCCGTGCACCGCCAGGGACGGTACCGCGCCGCGGACGTGAAGATGCAGATAGCGCACGAGGCTGCGCAACGCCATTCCCACGTCTGGCGAGTGCTGCACCAGGAAGCCCACGAGTCCAAAATCAGACAGGCGACCACGCCGGCCGAGCAGGAGCCCGAAATGTTTGCAGCCGGCGGCGGCCACGCAGCGACCGAGCAGCCGGCCGCGGGCTGCGTAGGAAATCAGGTTGTCGGGATCGTCGAACAGCTTCGGGTCGAAACCCGCGCCGGTCAGCACCTTGGCCGGATCCGCACCCAGGCTCCTGAGCACCGCGGGAATGGCCGCCGCTACGCCGACGCGAACGGTCCCTTCTCCAGGCCCGTGCCTCGCCAGTGGTCGCGGCACAACCGTTAAATGGCGCCTGTTTGATCTCACGCAAACAGGATACGACGCACTGTCCGAAAATGTCCAGCCCGTGTCTCGAAAGGTCCAGCCCGAGCGCGGCCTCGTGACTAATCTGACTTTTTTGAGACAAGGACTCAAATGAAAATCCGAAGCGCATGGATGTTCGCGTTGACCGCCGCGGTGATGTGCAATGCGGGCGCACAACAGATTGTCTATCCCGCCAAGGGGCAGTCGCCACAACAGCAAAAGAGCGACGAGGCGGCTTGCTACACCTGGGCGGTGCAGCAGACGGGATTCGATCCCGCCAAACCGCCGCCTCCTCAGCAGGCCGCGACGCCGCCCACGACCGCAACCGGAACCGCCCCGGGCGCCGGCGCGCGTGGCGCGGCACGCGGCGCGGTGGTAGGCGAGGTCGTCAGCGGGGACGCGTCAAGCGGGGCCAAGGTCGGCGCGGTTGCCGCACGGGGGCAAAGCCGCCGGCAGAACGCCGCCGCCGCCGGTCAGGCGCAGCAACAGCAGCAGGCCGCCACCGGGCAGCAGCAGGCGGCTTTCGGCAAGGCGCGCGCCGCGTGCCTCGAGGGGCGCGGGTACACCGTCAAGTGAGCCGGCCAAGCATCAGGAGGGCGCCCGATGGCGGCGGCGTCTTCCGGAAAGATGACCGCGAATACCGACCATGAAGAGAGCCAAGTTCGATCACGAGATCCTGCTGTTGCAGGGCGGCGGTGCGCTCGGCGCCTATCAGGCCGGGACCTACGAGGGCCTGGCCGAAGCGGGCCACGCTCCGACCTGGGTGATCGGGATCTCCATCGGCGCCATCAACACGGCGCTGATCGCAGGCAACCCGCCCGAGCGGCGGGTGGAACGCCTGCACGCCTTCTGGGACCGGGTCTCCTCTTATGCGCCCTTCATCTTGCCGACGTGGCTCAACTCGATGCGCTCGGTGGCCAACAAGCTGAGCGCGGCTACCGTGGCGACGTTCGGCAGCCCGGGTTTCTTCGAGCCGCGCGTGCCCCCGCCCTTCCTGGCGGTGGAAGGCACGCTGGAGGCCACGAGCTACTGCGACACCAGCCCGCTCAAGGGCACGCTCGAAGAACTGGTCGATTTCGACCGCATCAATTGCCGAGAGGTGCGCGTCTCGCTCGGCGCGGTGAACGTGCGCACGGGCGCATCCGTCTACTTCGACAACCAGAAGATCCGCATCCGGCCGGAGCACGTGATGGCCAGTGGCGCACTGCCACCGGGGTTTCCGGCCGTGGAGATCGACGGCGAGCACTACTGGGACGGCGGCATCGTCAGCAATTCACCCCTCAACTACGTGTGGGACGACAAGCCACTGACTACCGCGCTCATTGTCTTGGTGGACCTGTTCAACGCGAAGGGCGAACTGCCTCGCAACCTCGACGAGGTCGGCGAGAGACAGAAGGACATAACTTACGCGAGCAAGCAGCGCTTCACCAGCGAGCGCATGAAGGAACTTGGCGAGTTGCGGCAGGCGTTGACGGACTTGCTGGCCAAGTTGCCGGCCAATCTCAAAGACCGGCCCGAAGCGCGCAAGCTTGCCACCCTGTGCGACAACCGGCAATGGCTCGTCGCCCGTCTGACCAACCCGCGCCTGGCGCATGGCTCGCAGACGAAGGACTACGAATTCTCACGCGCCACCGTCCAGGACCACTGGGCCGCTGGCCTTGAGGACATTCGCCACGCCATCGCCAACCGCGGAGCGCTGGAGCCGACCAGCCTGGTCCCAGGCGTGCGCTTCTACGACCTTGCCAAATGAATTTATCGGTAGCCACTGGAGTAACGGCACCATGACCGAAGACGAAATCCGACAACGCGCCTTTGCGATGCCGCTCACCAGCCCGGCATATCCGCCCGGCCCGTACCGCTTCGTCAACCGGGAGTTCTTCATCATCGCCTACCGGACCGATCCGGAGAGGCTGAAGGCAGTGATCCCGGCGCCACTGGAGTTCACGGAACCGATCGTCAAGTACGAGTTCATCCGCATGCCCGACTCGACCGGGTTCGGCGACTACACCGAAAGCGGGCAGGTGATTCCGGTGAGCTTTCGCGGCGAGAAGGGAGGTTACGTCCACTCGATGTACCTGGACTGCGACCCGCCGATTGCCGGCGGACGCGAGCTGTGGGGTTTTCCGAAAAAGCTGGCTTCGCCCGTGCTCAAGGTCGAGAAGGACACGCTCGGGGGCGTGCTGCGGTTCGGTCCGGTGCCCGTCGCGGTGGCCACGATGGGCTACAAGCACCGGGCACTGGACGTCGACAAGGCGCGCGAGTCGGTGGAAGCGCCGGGCTACTTGCTGAAGATCATCCCGCACGTCGATGGCACGCCGCGCATCTGCGAACTCGTCCGTTACCGGTGCGGCGACGTTACCGTCCACGGCGCGTGGAGCGGCCCGGCAGCGCTGGAGTTGTTCCACCACGCGCTCGCACCCGTCGCTGACCTGCCGGTGCTGGAAGTGCTGTCAGCCACCCACATCCTGTGCGACCTCACGCTGAACCTGGGGACCGTCGTCCACGACTACCTAACAACCGGAAGGAACAAGCCATGAAGCTCAAGAACAAGACCGCCATCATCACCGGCGCCGCCAGCGGCATCGGCAAGAGCATTGCGATGTACTTCGCCCGCGAGGGCGCCAAGGTCGCGATCGCCGACCTCAAGCTGGAGGCGGCGGAGGCGACGGCCAAGGAGATCCGTGCGGCCAAAGGCGTCGCGATGGGCGTGGCGATGGATGTGAGCGACGAGAAAGCAGTAAACGACGGTGTCGCGGCGGTGGTCAAGGAATTCGGGGGCGTGGACGTCCTGGTGAGCAACGCGGGCATCCAGATCGTCCACCCGATCGAGGCGTTCCCGTACGCCGACTGGAAGAAGATGCTGGCCATCCACCTCGACGGCGCCTTCCTGACGACCAAGGCCTGCCTGCCGCACATGTACCGCTCCGGCCGGGGCGGCAGCATCATCTACATGGGTTCGGTCCACTCCAAGGAAGCTTCGCTGCTTAAGTCCGCTTACGTCACGGCCAAGCACGGGCTGATCGGGCTCGCCAAAGTCGTCGCCAAGGAAGGGGCCGCGCACGGCGTGCGCGCCAACGTGATCTGCCCCGGCTTCGTGCGCACGCCGCTCGTGGACAAGCAGATCCCAGAGCAGGCGAAAGAACTTGGCATCTCAGAGCAGGAAGTCATCAAGAACGTGATGCTGAAGGAGACCGTGGACGGCGAATTCACCACGGTCGAGGACGTTGCCGAGGCGACGCTGTTCTGCGCCGCGTTCCCGTCAAACGCCATGACCGGGCAGTCGTTCATCGTCAGCCACGGCTGGTTCATGCAGTAACAGGAGAAATTATGAAGGTCATTATTGTTGGTGGAGTCGCCGGCGGCGCGTCGTGCGCAGCACGCCTGCGCAGGTTGGACGAGAAGGCCGAAATCATCATGGTGGAGCGCGGGCCGTACGTCTCGTACGCGAACTGCGGGCTGCCGTACCACGTCGGCGACGTGATCCCCAAGGAATCGAGCCTGCTCGTCGCGACGGAAAAGACCTTCCGCGACCAGTTCAACGTCGATTGCCGGACGAATTGCGAGGCGGTCAAGATCTTTCCAGACAAGAAGACAGTGGAACTGCGCAACGTGAAGAATGGGGAGGTGACCACCGAGTCCTACGACAAGCTCGTGCTGTCGCCGGGAGCGGCCTCGATCCGTCCGCCGCTGCCCGGCATCGATCTTCCGGGGATCTTCCAGGTGAGGACGGTGCCCGACGCGAGGGCAATCCGCGAGTGGATCGAAAAGGGTTCGCTGTTCTTGACCGGGATGGACAGGTACTCCGGCTTCCAGACGGTGCGGCCCAAAACCCGCGCGGTGGTCATCGGCGGTGGGTTCATCGGTCTGGAGACGGCGGAGAACCTCGTGCATCGTGGGTTCGACGTCACCCTCGTAGAGATGGGTGCCCAGATCCTTGCACCGCTCGATCATGAAATGGCGCGAATCGCGGAGGGGTACGTGGAGCGGCACGGCATCCGCCTGGCACTCAACGACGGCGTGTCCGGATTCAAGCAACTGGACGGCGGCGCGATCGAGGTGCAGACGAAGTCCGGCAAGAAGTATCCGGCCGACATCGTGATCCTCGCGCTCGGGGTGCGCCCGGACACCACGCTGGCCAAGAGTGCGGGGCTGGAAATCGGCGAGCGTGGGGGAATTCGCGTCGACGATCAGATGCGCACGAGCAACCCGGACATCTTCGCAGTCGGCGATGCGATCGAAGTGAAGGACTTCGTGACCGGCGAATGGAGCCTGATCGCGCTGGCCGGGCCGGCGAATCGGCAGGGCCGCATTGCGGCCGACGTGATCGCCGGGCGCAGCCCGCGCTTCCGCGGCACCCAAGGCACCTCGATCATCGGGCTCTTCCGCGCCGTGGCGGCCTGGGTCGGCGCCAGTGAAAAGACGCTCGAGCGCCTCGGCGATAAGGACTACGAGAAGATCTACCTCTACCCGAATTCGCACGCGGGCTACTACCCGGGTGCCAGGCCGATCGCGATGAAGGTCCTGTTCCGCAAGTCGGACGGAAAGCTCCTCGGCGCACAGGCGCTGGGCGAGGACAACGTGGACAAGCGCATCAGCGCCCTGGCCGTGGCGCTCCAGATGGGCGCGACGGTCTACGACCTAGAAGAAGCTGAGCTCTGCTACGCGCCGCAGTTCGGCAGCGCGAAGGATCCGGTCAACTTCGCGGGCATGGTCGCAGCCGATGTGCTGCGTGGCGACATGCCGCTGGCCCAATGGGACGGCGCAGACAAGGGATTCCTGCTCGACGTGCGCGAGCCGCTGGAACTCGCCGTGGAGGGCGCGCCGGGTGCCCTCAACATCCCGCTTGGTCAACTCCGCTCACGCCTGCGCGAACTGCCCCGCGATCGGGAGATCCTGGTCATCTGCCGCTCGGGCCAACGCGCCTACTCGGCGACACGCGTGCTGTTGCAGAACGGGTTCAAAGCCAGAAACCTCTCCGGAGGCATGCTGTCACGCACCCATGCCGCGGTGTTCTGGGAGGATTGAGCCAAATCATGAATGACCCCGACAGGAAGAAGTCAAGCTGGAGGCAAAAGATATTCCACGAGCTGGTCGAGTACTGGATCAACGTCATCTATCTGATGCTCGTGTTCGCCTCGTTTTTCATTTACCAGAGACTCCTCCTGGCTTCGTATGAAATCACCTACACGAATTACGGGGTGGCAGTGATCGAAGCGTTGGTTCTCGGCAAGGTCATCATGATCGGTGACGTGGCCCGACTCGGCCGCGGCCTCGAGGACAAGCCCTTGATTTATCCGACGATCTACAAGACGGTGGTTTTCACCGTTTTTGTCGCGGCATTCAAGGGCATCGAATACGGGATCAAGGGCCTCTGGCACGGAGAAGGAATCATGGGCGGCCTGGCCGAGTTCTCCGCAAAGGGCTGGGAGGTCGTGCTCGCCAACTCCATCGTCGTCGTGGTTGCCTTCATCCCCTTCTTCGCAGTCAAGGAACTGGGGCGGGTGTTGGGCGAGAAGACGGTCCGCGGTCTGTTCTTCCGCAAACGGACAGGCACCCTAATCGATCCAGCAGAGCCGGAACGGTGATGCGTGAAAACGCAAATTTGAGCCCCCTGTTCAAGGAAGTCGGCCGCAACCCGCTCCTCTGGCTGCTGGCCTTCGTGCCGGTGGTGTTTGCGGCCGCGAAGCTTAAGCCTGAGGCGCACACGCTGCTCTTCGTGCTGTCGGTGCTCGCCATCGTTCCGCTGGCTGCGCTGCTGAGTCACGCCACGGAATCGGTCGCGGCCAAGACGGGCGACGCGGCCGGCGGGCTGCTCAACGCGACGCTCGGCAACCTGACCGAGCTGGTGATCGCGCTGGCCGCGCTGCGCGCCGGGCAGTACACGCTGGTGAAGGCGTCAATCGCCGGCGCGATCGTCACCAACGCGCTGTTCATGCTCGGCGCGTCGTTCCTGCTCGGCGGACTCAAGTACCACATCCAGGAATACAACCGGGTCAGCGCGCGCGTGCAGGCGGGTCTGCTCTTTCTCGCCACGGTCGCCCTGATGATTCCATCGGCGGTCGGCTCGGCCGACTCGGCGGCATCGACCGCGTTCACGCAGAAGCTGAGCGTCGGTCTGGCGGTGCTGCTCATCGTTGCCTACGGACTGGGCATGCTGTTCTCGCTCAAGACGCACCGCGAGCTGTTTGCCAGCGCGGAACACGCCGAGGACGGGGAAGCGCCTTGGCCCATCGGTCTGGCCCTGGGCACGCTGGCCGGTGTCACGGTGTTGGTGGCGCTGGTGAGCGAGATCTTCGTCGAGTCGGTGCAGAAGGCGGCGGAGACGTTCGGCATGACCCCTGCGTTCGTCGGCTTCATCGTCGTGGCGCTGGTGGGCGGCGCGGCGGAAATGGCCGCGGCGTTCTCCGGGGCGCGCAAGAACCGGCTCGACCTGAGCGTGGGCATCGCGCTGGGAAGCGCTTCGCAGATCGCGCTATTCGTGGCGCCGGTGCTGGTGCTGCTCAGCTACGTGATCGGCCCGACGCCGATGGACCTTCAACTCTGGCCGGGCGCGGTGGTGATGGTGCTCATCGCCACCCTCACCGCGTTCCTCGTCACGAACAGCGGACGGTCGGCTTGGTTCGTCGGCGTGCTGGTGCTGATGGTGTACCTGATCTTCGCCATGACGCTGTATCTGCTGCCGCCGCAAGTGCAGTGAAGTTGTTCGGCGATCGAGCCCAAGGGGCCCTGGCGCTGCACTAGCGCATGTTGCCGGTGTGCCCGAGCGAATAGCGCCCGGGCTGCGGCCACACCGTGAGACCGTGCGGCTCCATGCCGACCGGGATGGACCTGACCGCACCGGTCGACGTGTCGATCGCGTAGACCACGTCGTCGAAGCGGCCCGACAGCCATAGCGTCCCGCCTTCCACGCTGACGTTGCCCATGTCCGGACTGCCGCCGCCGGGGATCGGCCAGTTGGCGATGACCTTGCGCGTGGCGAAGTCGATGACCGATATGCTGCCCGGCCCGCGGCGCTGCCCGCCGCGGATGGTGGTTGAGCCGCGATTGGCGACGTACAGCTTGTTGCCGTCGCGGCTCGGATAAAGTCCGTGCGGGCCGACACCGGTCTTGATGAAGCCAACGGTCGCGAAACGCTCGCCGTCGACCAGGTGGACGCCGCCGGCCATCATGTCCGCGACGTAAAACAGCTTGCCGTCGGGCGAGATGCGGATGTCCTGCGGCATCGCCATGTCGCCCAGCCGCAGGTAGCCGATGACCTTGCGCCGCACGACATCGATCTTCGCCAGGCCGCCGCGGTCGAACTCGCAGGTGAAGATGGCGTACCGGCCGTCGATCGAGAAGTCGGCATGGTTGATGCCCTTGCATCCCGGCACTTCGAGCCGCGAGTGCAGCGCCATCGTGTGCGGATCGCGGAAGTCGAGCCGCGCAAACGCCTCGGCGACGACGATCGCTTCCATGCCGTCGGCCGTGAAGTACATGTTGTAAGGATCGTCGACGCTCACTTCCGGGCCAGGTCGGCCGGTCTTCGGGTCGATCGGGGTCAGGCTGCCCTCGGGCCTGCGGCTCGCGTTGTTGGTCACCCACAGGGTCTGCAGGTCCCAGGACGGCACCACATGCTGCGGGCCGCGGCCGACCGGAAAGCGGTCGACCACCTTGAATGTGGCCGGATCGATCACGTAAACGTCGTTCGAGCGCAGATTGGGCACGTAGATGCGCGGCAGCGCCCCCTTCACCTCGGGGCTCAATCGGCCGGCGCCCGCTTCGCTGTACAGGTTGGCCGGGTCGGCCACGGGCGGCATGCCGGGGATGGTCCGCACCGCGCGCGCCGCCGTGTCGCGCCTCAGCGCCTCGATCGTGCGCGCGACGATCGCATCCGCACCGGGCCGTCCGAGCTCGGCGCTCGCGCGGCGCGGGTCGCCGCCATAGACGCCGTCGGCGGGGCCGGGCTTCGGGCCGCTGCGCAGCCGCTCGAGCCGCACCATCTGCGGCGCGACCGCCAGCTCGAGCGACGCGTCCGCGAGGCCGGCGTGCGTGCCGATCTCGGCGTCCGTGTAGCCGCGCTCGCGCAGGATGCGCGCGTAGCCCTGCGAGCTCGCCGCGTAGTACTCGGGCGGGAAGATGGCCCGCGCGCCGCTGCCTGCCCAGGCCGCGTTCAGCCGGTCGGCGGCCCGCCCGAGGTCGCCCTGGTAGCCGCCGTGGTCGCCGAGAAAAACGACGTTTCTGAAACCGTGGATCTTGAAGCTCTCCGCCGCAGATTCGAGCGTCCTCACGAACACGCCGTGCGGCACGGTGATGGTGCCGGCAAAACGCATGTGCGAGCTCGGCGGCGCCAGGTTTCCCTCGGGCACGTAGGCGATGACGGGCGCGACGAGCGCGTCGCCGAGCCCTTCGGCGATGCGCTGCGCGAGCACCCTCACCCGCGCATTGTGCTTGCCGAGCGCGACGTCGGGACCGCTCTGCTCGGTGCCGCCGACGGGAACGAGGATGGTCTTATTGCCGGCCTGGATCGCGTCGCGCACCTCGGTCCAGGTGAGCTCCTCGAGGAACACTGTCTTCGGCGCCTGCGCGAAGGCCGGGGCGGCGATAAGCAAAATGACGGGAACGAACTTGCAGAGCTTCATGGTTGGCCCGCTCGCATGGAACCTTCCGGCGGCGTGCGCCCGGCCTGCACGCAGGCCGCGCGCAGGGTGAAGCCGACGATGTCGCGCTGCGCGCGGCTGCCGCCGATGCGCACCGCCTCGGGCAGCGCGGCCTCGAGCAGCTCGATGGCTCGGCTCCAGTCGCTCTTCGCGTAGGCGGCAAAGGCCTCCGCGAGCCGCGGCGCGACCTCGCCCGGCGGCAGCCGGCCGGCGGCCTGGCGCTCGCGCAGCTCCCTGATCACGCGCTCGAGATCCGCCTGGTCGCCGTCGGCGGCGCAGGCGAGCGCGACGTGCACGTCGGCGAACGGCACGCCGGCCTTGGGAAAATTCCTCACCGCGTAGTCGCGCGCCTCGGTCCAAAGGCCGGTGTGGCGCGGCTCGCCGGCGAGCTCGGCGCGCCACAGGAACGAAGGCGCGTCGGTCGCCACGTTGAGTGGCGGCCCCCACGAGCCGCCCGGATGCACGCCCTCGCGGTACGCGCGCCAGGCGCGCGGCCGGTCGCCGAGCGCCAGCGCGGCGAGCGCCACGTGCCAGGAAAGGTGGCAGTGCATCAGCCCCCGCCTCGGGTAGGCCGGCATCCAGCCATCGAGGTAATCGAGCGCCGCGCGGTGCTCGCCGCGTTCGTAGAGGACGTGAACTCTTATGTGCGCGCCGTGCGGATGGCGCGGATGGGCCGCCATGCTGCGCTCGATCAGCGACCACGCCTCGTCGAGCTGGCCGCACTCGCAGGCCGCGAAGGCCAGCGCCGACCCGAACCACCAATCGTCGCCGTAATGCGGCGCGAAGCCGGCGAGAAACTCGTACAGCTCCGGCTCGCGCTCCTGGCGGCCGCTGAAGCCGATCAGGCCGAACACGCCGGTCGCCGGCGCCAGCACCATGGCATCGCGCGGATGCTCGGCCAGATGGGCGCGGATCGCCGCCAGCGAGCCCACCGGATTGCCTTCGATCGCGAGCGCCAGTGCGTTCACGTGGCTGCTCTCGCGCGGTGTGGCGCCCCTGGCGAGCTCGCGCGCGCGCGCCGCGTGCTCGCGCGCCTGCTGCACCTTCGCGCTCAGCAGCAGCGCGCGCGCCAGCGCGATCTGCGCCAGCGCGAAGCCGGGGTCGGCGGCGAGCGCGCGCCCCAGATGCTCCTCGGTGCCCGCGTTGGCCGTCAGGATGCAGTCAACGCCCGCGACATAGGCGTCGCGCGCCGCCGGGTTGGTCGACAGCGGCAAACCGTAGCGGTCGGCTACTTGCGTGTTGTGCGTGTTGCCTCCAGCTGGCATGACGTGCTCCCGGGCGCTCGGCTTTACGTAACTTTACCTCGCGGTCATCGCGGCTTCACGCCCGGCCGCCAGATTGTGTAGGCTTGGAGGAGTCCGATCAGGGGATTGCCTAGATGAAGATCGCCGCACTGGGGCTGGTTGCGCTCCTGGCGCTCCCGCTGCGCTCTCATGCCGCCGACTGCGGCGAGCAGCTGCGCGCGGAGCTGGCCGCCAGCCGCCAGAACCTGCTCGTCGCCGAGCACCGCTACACGACAGGGATTCCCGACTATCAGCCGGTGCTCGACGCCCGGCGCAAGCTGAGCTCGATCGAGGCCCGCCTGAAGCGGGCCGATTGCGACTAGCCCGGCGAGGCCGGCTCAGGGCATCTGGATCTTGCCGCCGCCGCCGAGGCCGCCCGGCGGCAGGCCGCCCTGCGGCACCACGATCTGCGAGGCCGCCTCGCGCCGCATCTCCTGCAGCTCACGCACGGTGCGCTCGATCGCAACCTTTGCCAGCGAGCCGAACTTGCCCGCCGCCTCGGCGAACGACGCCCCTGGAATCTCGAAAGCGATCGGCAGCGCGCCCATCGGCGTCATCACCTGCGTCTCGCCCACGTACACCACGGCGCGCGAAGAATCGGGCGCGCCCTCGCTCGTGACCGGCGTGAGGCGGCGCAGCGTGCCCACGCGCCGGTCGGTGAAAGTCTCCTCGAGGAACAGGCCGGCGAGGTCCAGGTTGAGGTCGGTGATGCGGGGTTCGGTGGCCATGTGGCGCGCGTCTCCATGCTCGGTATCGGGCAATTTTACCCGCTCGCCTCGCCCCGCGACACGCATTCGCTGCGCACCGTCTCGCGCAGGATTTCGGCCAGGCGCAGGACACCGGGTCCCGCCGCATCGCGATCGGCGTACACGAGATACAACTGCGCGTAGCGCTCGCCGCCTTCGCGCAGCGGCAGAATCTTGAGCGTGCCCGCGGCGAGCTCCGCGCGGATCATCTCTTCGGGGAACCACGCGTAGCCGTAGCCCGCGCGCACCGCCTCGAGCGAAGTCGCCATGTGGCTCACGGTCCAGCGCTGCGCGGCGTCGATCCAGGTGCGCGTCGCGCGCCGCGTTCCCGACTCGCGCACCACGAGCTGACGCTCGGTGCGCAGATCCTGCATGGTCGGCTCGTGCCCGAGCCGATGCAGCGCGTGCTCCGGATGCGCGACCAGCACGAAGCGCAGCCGCAGCAGCGGCTCGCCGAGAAATCCCGGCGGCACCATGCCGGCGACGGCGAGATCGACCTGGCGCTGCGCCAGCGCCTCCTGCGTGCCACCGAGCACCGACTCGATCACCTCGATGCGCGTGTGTGGGCTCTCGCCGGCGAAGCGCTCGAGCGACTTGAACAGCAGCCAGCGCGGGAAGACGATCTCCGCCGCGAGGGCGATCTCGGGCTCCCAGCCCGCCGACAGGCGGCGGGCGGAACGCTCGATCGCGCCCGCCTCGTCCAGTAGCGCCCGCGCGCGGCGCACCAGCAGCTCGCCGGTCGGGGTGAGCCGGGCCTTGCGGCCGTGGATCTCGAAGGCCTTGACACCGAGCAGCGACTCAACCTTCTGCACGGCGTAAGTGACTGACGATTGGGTCTTATGCAGCATTTCGGCGGCCCGCGCATAGCCGCCGGCGTCGACCACCGCGACCAGCGCGCGCCAATGCTCAAGCGAGATCACATATCGTCTTAATCGATCTTTATAGCCGCATCTTTCTACTTTTTAATCTACATGGTCAATAGTTAAATGGTGCCATCTCCACCAACGAGGGCACGTCATGAAAACCTTGCTGCAGCTGAACTCCAGCCTCTACGCCGGCGACGGCCAGTCGAGCCGCCTCGCCAACCGATTCGTGGCCCGCTGGCGCGCCGCCAATCCCGGCGCCAACGTTCTGGTGCGCGACCTCGCCAGCGACCCGGTGCCGCATCTCGACGCGGGGCGCTTCGCCGCCTTCCTCGCCAAGGAGGACGCGCGCGACGCCGCCCAGCAGGCGGTAGTGGCGTACTCCGACATGCTGATCGGCGAGCTCAGGCGCGCCGACGTCATCGTGCTTGGCCTGCCGATGTACAACTTCGGCGTGCCGTCGACGCTGAAGGCCTACTTCGACCACGTGGCGCGCGCCGGCGTAACCTTCCGCTACACCGACCAGGGCCCCGTGGGGCTGCTCACCGGCAAGCACGCCTACGTGTTCGCGGCGCGCGGCGGACAGTACGCGGGGACACCGCGGGACACCCAGACGCCCTACGTGCGCGATTTCCTGCGCTTCCTCGGCATCGGCGAGGTCGAGTTCGTCTATGCCGAAGGCCTCGCCGTTGGCGACGCCAGCCGGCAGCCGGCGCTGGCGCGCGCGCAGTCCGCGATCGAGCGCATGCTCGACAACGTCGCGCTGGCGGCGTAATGGAGGATTGATCATGACGACCAGGAAACTGCAACAAGTCATCGAGTCGGTCCCGGCCTCCGACGGCGCGGGCGTCAGGCTGCGCCGCAGCCTGGGCGCGCGGCAGGGCCTGCGCGTCGACCCGTTCCTGATGCTCGACGAGTTCTCCTCGGAGAGCGCCGACGACTACATCGCCGGCTTCCCGGCGCATCCGCACCGCGGCTTCGAGACGGTCACTTACCTGATCGACGGCCACATGCTGCACGAGGACCATCTCGGCAACCGCGGCGACCTGAAGAGTGGCGGCGTGCAGTGGATGACCGCCGGCCGCGGCATCGTGCACTCGGAGATGCCGCAGCAGGAGCGCGGTCGCATGCGCGGCTTCCAGCTGTGGATCAACCTGCCGGCACGCGAGAAGATGAAGCCCGCGGGCTACCGCGACTTGCAGCCCGAGGAGATCCCGGCGGTGGCGCTGGTTGGCGGCGGGCGCGCCAAGGTGATCGCCGGAACGCTCGAGCACGGCGGCCGCTCGATCCCCGGGCCGATCCAGGGGCTCACCACCGAAGCGCTGTACCTGGACGTCGAGCTGCCGGCGGGCGCGGTGTTTTCGCAGGCGCTTGCGCCGGCGCACAACGCCTTCGTCTATCCGTTCGAGGGTAACGTGACGATCGGCGGCCGCACGCTCGCGGCGCACAGTGCCGGGGTGCTCGGCGCGGGCGAGCGCCTCGAGGCGGTCGCGGGCGCCGAGGGCGCGCGCTTCCTGCTGCTCGCCGGGCGACCGCTCGGCGAGCCGGTGGTGCAGTACGGCCCGTTCGTCATGAACACGCGCGCGGAGATCGAGCAGGCGATCCGCGACTACCAGAGCGGCGAGCTGACGCGCGCCGCTTGACCTGCGTCAAGCGCCGGCCCCCGCTGCACGGTACCGTGGACTTCTGGAACGGAAACGGGCGATGAGGCTCTGGCGTGCGATAGCGTGTTGCGCGGCGCTTTTGTGCAGCGCCGGCGCGGTTTGGGCTGCCGATGGCGATTCGTCGTCGCAGCGCGCTGCGCAGCTCGTGGCGGAGGTGTGCTCGAGCTGCCACCGGTCGCCGCCGGCGAGCAGCCCCGCGCTGGTGCCGACGCTCGCAGGGCAGCACAAGTCCTATCTCGTCTGGCAACTGCGCGCCTACCGCTTCGGCTTCCGCGACGATCCTCAGGCCCATGACCGGATGTGGTCACCGGCGAAGGTCGACGACGCGCTCATCGACGCGCTCGCCGAGCACTACGCCGCGCAGGCGCCGGCGCCGGGCACGCCGGGCGACGCGGCGCTGGTCGCCCGGGGCAAGGCGCTCTACGAGAGCGGGGTTCCGTCGCGCAAGGTTACCGATTGCGCGAGTTGTCACGGTCCGGCGGCCGCGGGCAACGGCATGTTTCCGCGCCTCGCGGGACAGCGCGCCGACTACGTAGTGCGCGAGATTTCGCTCATCCAGCTGCACTTGCGCAACGTCGGCATCATGCACAGCAGCGTCGAGGGGCTGACCGACGACGAGATCAAGGCGATCGCGACCTTCCTGCAATCCCTATGACGAAGCAGCGCGCCTGAGCTTCGCGAGCAGCAGCTTGAGCGCCGCCCACCCGCCCGCCGCAGGCATCGCGCCGCCGGTGCGGTAGGGCTCTAGGAACGCTTCCGCCGCGCGCGCGGCCTCGGAGACTTCGGGCAGGCCGAACATCTCGGCCGACCCGGCGATGGTATGCAACTCGCGGTGCAGCTCCGCGAGGCCGCCTGCGGGCGCGGTACCCCCGGCGAGCTCGCGCTGCGCATTCTCCAGGCGCTCGAGGCGCGCCGGAAGCTTGCGCCGGTAATCCGCCTCCATGGCGTCCCGCTCGGCGCCGAAGGGATTGGCGCTCGATTCGGTGGAAAGACCCAGCACCACGCGCACCGCCTGCATGAGCGAATCGATCATGAACGGCTTGGTGACGTAGCCATCGGCGCCGCCGTGCAGACCACGCAGCACCGCCTCGCGCGTCGCCTTGGCGGTCAGCATGATCACCGGCACCGACTTGAGCGCCGGGTGTTGGCGCATCCTGGCGAGCACCTCGAAACCGTCGGCATCGGGAAGCATGACGTCGAGCAGCACCAGGTCGGGCACCGGCGGCTGCCGCAGGGCGGCGACGATTTCGGCGCGGTTGGCGGCGACGCGCGCGACGAAGCCTTCGAGCCCCAAGTAGGTGCGCAGCAGCTTGCCGATGTCTGGGTCGTCATCGACCGCCAGAACGGTGGTCTTGCGCTCGGCGCCCGCGGGGCGCATGGTCCTGGCGCGCCGGGAAATGCGCACACAGTAGCCCTGCTGCTGCAGCGCGGAGTGCGTCTGCTCGGCCTCGGCATGCGCCGTCGTCGCGTCCCCGGCGCGCAGCTGCACCTTGGATTCGAAGAAATCGCCGGCGTCGATGGCGTCGGGATGCGCCTGCCCCTTGGGCGCGAGGAATCCGCCGCGAACCAGCCTGTCCAGGGCCGCGTGCACCGCCTGCGGCGCGATGCCGGGCGCGTTGCGCGTCACGTCGGCCACGCTCGCCCGGCCGTCAATGAGCACCAGCAGCTCGAGCTCGGTGGGCGAAAGCGAAGTGCCCGTCCGGTGCAGCTCGTGATCCCCCTTGTCGGTCAGCGCGTAGACGTCTTCGTCGCGAACGATGCCGGACATGGGCTACGCGCGGCGTGCGCTCAGGCGCGCAACTTGAATCTCTGGATCTTGCCGGTCGCGGTCTTCGGCAGCTCGCCGATGAACTCGATCCAGCGCGGGTACTTGTAGGGCGCCAGCTTGTCCTTCACGTGCTGCTGCAGCGCCTGCGCGAGCTTGTCGCTCGGCGCCTGCCCCTGCTTGAGCACGATGTAGGCCTTGGGCTTGACCAGCTTGCTCTCGTCCTCCGCGCCGACCACCGCCGCTTCGAGCACGGCGTCGTGCGACACGAGCGCCGCCTCGACCTCCGCGGGCGAGACGTAGATGCCCGAGACTTTGAGCATGTCGTCCGAGCGCCCGCCGTAGACGTAATAGCCGTCCTTGTCCTGGCTGTACTTGTCCCCGCTCTTGGTCCAGTCGCCGACGAAGGTGGCGCGGCTCTTGGCGCGGTTGTTCCAGTACTGCGTCGCGCTGGTCGGGCCGCAGATCTGCAGCTCGCCGAGCTCGCCCGGCTTGACCGGATTGCCCGCCTCGTCCACCAGCTTCAGCTCGTAGCCAGGCACCGCGCGGCCGGTGGTGCCAAAGCGCACGTCGCCGGGCCGGTTGGAGAGAAAGATGTGCAGCATCTCGGTCGAGCCGATGCCGTCGAGCACCTCGGCGCCGGTCTTCTCGATGAAGGTCCTGGCGATCTGCGGCGGCAGCGCCTCGCCGGCCGAGGTGCACACGCGTAGCGCGTGCTCGCCCTGCTTCGGGAAAGCCGGGTCGGCGAGCAGCGCCGCGTACAGCGTCGGCACGCCGTAGAAGATGCTCGGCTTCTTCTCGACCAGGCGCTTGAACACCGCAGCCGGCGTCGGGCGCTCGGCCATCAACAGCGTGGTGGCGCCGACCGCGAGCGGGAACGACAGCGCGTTGCCCAGGCCGTAGGCGAAGAACAGCTTCGCCGCCGAGAACACGACGTCGTCCTCGCGGATGCCGAGCACCGGCCGCGCGTACAGCTCGGCGGTCAGGATCATGCTGCTGTGGACGTGCACGGTGCCCTTCGGCATGCCGGTCGAGCCGGAGGAATAGAGCCAGAAGCAGGCGTCGTCGCTGGTGGTCGGCGCCGCGGGAAACTCGTCCCTGCCCTTCGCCAGCAGTTCGCGGAACGCCGTGTGGCCCTTCGCGCCCTTGCCAGAGACCACGACCTGCTTGAGGAACGGCAGCTTGCCGAAGAGCGGCTCGAACTGCGGCAGCAGCCCTTCCGACACGAACAGCACGCGCGCGCGGCTGTCGTTCAGCATGAACTCGTAGTCCCGGGTGGTGAGCAGCGTGTTGACCGCCACCGGCACGACGCCGGCGCGGATCGCGCCGAGGAACGCCGTCGGCCAGTCGATGGTGTCGAGCATCGCGAGCAGCACGCGCTGCTCCATGTCGATGCCGAGCGTCGCGAGCGCCGAGGCGAATCGGTTGACGCGCTTCGCCAGCTCGCCGTAGCTGTACGAGCCCGCGTCGTCGATGTAGGCGGTCTTGGCGGCCCGCCCGGCCGCGAGATTGCGCCCGATCAGGTCCTCGGCGGCGTTGTAGTCGCGCGGGATGTCGATTCGCGGCGGCGAAACGGAATGATCGGCTATGGAAAGGTTCATGGCGTGGCTGCCTTTCTCTCCCTGCGGGCAAGGCGCAGATTGTTCGCGCCTCGCGCCAGCCCGTCAAGGCGCGCGCCCTCTTCGAGCGCCTCAAGGAGGAATAGCCTGGCCGTTGGCGACAGGGTGCGGGAGGCGGCGTGCGCGAGGCTCCACTGCCGCGTGAGCGGCAACCCTTCGGCGCGCAACTCGACGAGCGCTCCCGATGCGAGCGGCGCGCGTGCGACGCTCTCGGGCAGCAGCGCGATGCCGCTGCCGCCCGCGACCGCCTCGGCGACCGACTCGTCGCTCGCGAGCTCGAGGCGCGGCTCCGGCCGCAGGGCGCGCGCCTCGAACAGCCCGAGCAGCGCCGCGCGCGTGCCCGAGCCCTCTTCGCGCAGTACGAGCGGCTCGCCCTCCAGCTCGGCGAGCGCGAGCGAGCGGCGCCCGGCGAAGCGCGTCGCCGCGCCCGCGCACAGCAGCAGCCGTTCGCTGGCGATCGGGTGGGCGGCGATGCCGTCGGCGCCGCGCGGAACGCAAAAGAGGTACAGCTCATCGTCGCCCGCGGCGAGGCGCGCGCTCAGCGCGGCGCGGTTGGCGACGTGCAGGCTGGCGTGGATCCCGGGATGGCGCCCGCAGAACCCCGCCAAGAGGAGCGCGGCCAAGCGCCGCGCTCCGGGTGCGGCCGCCACGCGCAGCACGTCCGCGGCCGGATCGCGCAGCGCCGCGAGGCGCGTCTCGGCGCGCACCAGCAGCGCAATCAGCTCCTCGCATACCGCGCGCAGCTCCCGGCCCGCGGCGGTGAGCGCGAGCCGTCGGCCGCGCGGCTCGAGCAGCGTCACGCCGAGCGCGTCGGACAGCTTGCGCAGCTGCGTGGATACCGTGGGCTGCGCAAGGTGCAGCTCCTCGGCCGCGCACGTCACGCTTCCGAGGCGCGCGACCGCCTCGAACACCAGCAGCTGGGGCAGCATGCCGTGGCGGAAGAACCTGCGCAGGGTCGTGCGGGGCATAGGGCGAGCTCCTTGACGGTTGCATCTCAAGGTCTCGCTTGCAGCTGCGGCTGCCGGGGCGACCGGGACCCGTCGGGTCCGTAATGACGACCGCCCTGCGAAGAAGCTACTCCCCTTGCACTGGGTTCCTAGGCTACCTGCGGAGGGCGCGCGCGGCAAGCCCCGATCCATCGCGCATCGCGATGAATACATCGCACAAAGTCATTTATCAGTCGCGCCGCGACCCGCGACAATGCCCGCCAAGGAGGATGCGGCGTGGAATCGTTCGTGACCCCGGAATTCTGGGCGGCCCTGGCGGCGATCATCGTCATCGACCTGGTGCTCGCCGGAGACAACGCCATCGTCATCGCGCTCGCCGCGCGCAATCTTCCCAGGGAGCACCAGCGGCGCGCCGTCCTGTGGGGCACCGTGGGCGCGGTGATCGTGCGCGCGAGCCTCACCGCGGCGGCGCTGTGGCTGCTCAAGGTGCCCGGCCTGATGCTCGCCGGCGGCGTGCTCCTCGTATGGATCGCCTACCGGCTGCTCACCGGCGCCGACGACGGCGACGGGCGCGAGGCGCGCATCGCCCCCGCCGCCGGTTTCTGGGCCGCAATCCGCACCATCGTGGTCGCCGACGCCGTGATGGGCCTGGACAACATGGTCGCGGTCGCGGGCGCGGCGCAGGGCAGCGTGCTGCTGGTGGTGCTCGGCCTCGTGATCAGCGTGCCGATCGTGGTCTGGGGCAGCACGCTGATCCTCGGCCTGATCGAGCGCTTCCCGGGCATCCTGTACGCCGGCGGTGCGGTGCTCGCCTGGACCGGAGCCAAGATGATCGCCGGCGAGCCGCTGATGGACGCGCTGCTCGCGCAGCGCCCGCTCGCCAGCACCGCGCTGTACGTCGCCGCCACCGGGGGCGTGCTCGGCCTCGCGTGGCTGCGCAACCAGCCGCGGGCGGCGGTCGGACTGACCGAACGGAGGCCGCGATGAAGCGCCTCATCCCGGTGGACGGATCGCAGGCGGCGCTCGCGCCGCTCGAGCATGTTGCGCGGCTCGCGCGCCAGGGCGCGCGCCTGGAGGTGCTGCTAGTGAACGTCCAGCCGCGCCTGCACCGCCACATCGCCCAGTTCACGCGCCGCGCCGACCGCGAGGCGCTGCGCGCCGAGCGCAGCCGCGCGGCGATGGCCGAGGCGATCGAGCGGCTTGGCACCGCGCGCGTGCCGTTCCGCGCCGTGGCCGAGGTCGGCCGGCCGGCCGCGCGCATCGCCGCGGTCGCTCGAACAGCAAGGCGTGGGCGAGATCGTGATGGGAACCGGGCGCCATCCGCGCTGGATGCGCTGGCTAAATCCGTCGATCGCCGAGCAGCTGATCGAGCTCACCGACATCCCGGTGACGGTGCTCGCACGCGGGCGTGCCGGCGCCCTCGAGCGTTACGCGATCCCGGCCGGAGTGGCGGGCCTCGCCGCGCTGTTCATCGCCTCTGACTAGGCGTTCAGGCAGCCTGCCCGGCCGCCTGGCGCGCGAGTTCGAGCCACGCCGCGCCCCACTCGCTCGCCATCTCCTCGGGCAGCACGCCCGAGGAGGCATCGTGCTTGACGCGCTCGCCGATGCGCCGCGCGCCGAGCTCGGCGAGCAGCTCGTCGAAGCGCTGGCCGCCGAAGTTGAAGGTCTCGGAGTAGGTGCGGTCGCCGAGGCCGAACACGCCGTAGCGCAGCTGCGACAGGTCCGGGCGCCTGGCCTTCAGGTCCTCGTACAAGGCCTTGGCGTTGTCGGGCACGTCGCCCTGTCCGTAGGTCGAGGTGCAGATCAGGAACACCCCCTCGCGCGCGAACACCGAGCTGTCGAGATTGTCCATCAGCAGGGTCTCGACCTGGACTTCGCCGTCGTCCCAGGCGAGCTCGAGCTCCTGTGCCACGAGCTGCGCCGTCCCCGTCATCGTGCCGATCAGGATGTTGATCTTGAGCGCCATTTGACAGTCACTATATTGCATCATAGAATTGTGGTCAAGCAGTATACTTCATTAACCCGGATCAAAGGTCATGGGTGCTCCCCTCGTTTCCCCGCAGCAGGCAGCCGCCGCAGAAGACGCCTATCTCGCGCGCCTCGGCGAGCGCGTGCGCAGCTGGCGCCACGAGCAGGGCGTGACGCGCAAGGCCCTGTCGCTCGCCTGCGGGGTGTCCGAGCGCTACCTCGCCCAGCTCGAGGCCGGGGAAGGCAACATCTCGGTGCTGCTGCTGCGCAAGGTGGCGCAGGCGATGCGGGTGCCGGCGGAAGACCTGGTGCGCGAGAACGGCGACGTGCCCGCCGAGCTCGCGCTGCTCACGCGCTTCGCCGCGGCGCTGCCGCCGGAGAAGATCGCCGCCGCGCACCGCCTGCTGCTGGCGCAGTTCGGAAGCCCGCGCAAGCGGCGCATCGCGCTGCTCGGCCTGCGCGGCGCCGGCAAGTCCGCGCTCGGCGCGCGGCTCGCCGAAGCCCTGGGCGTGCCGTTCGTCGAGCTCGACCGCGAGGTGGAGCGCGAGGCGGGCTCGGAGCTGGGCGAGGTGTTCTCCATGTACGGGCAGGACGCGTACCGACGCTTCGAGCGCCGCGCGCTGGAACGCGTGCTGCGCCAGCACGACCGCGCGGTGATCGCCACCGGCGGCAGCCTGGTCACCGACCAGGACAACTACGACCTGCTGCTCGAGCGCTGCTACTGCGTGTGGCTGAAGACGTCGCCCGAGGAGCACATGTCGCGCGTCATCTCGCAGGGCGACATGCGCCCCTTCAAGGGCCGCTCGGCGGCGCTCGACGAAATCAGGCGCCTGCTCGCCGACCGCGACCGCCTCTACGCGCGCGCAGACGCCGTCGTCGACACCTCGGGCAAGGCCATCAAGCAAAGCCTCGCCCAACTGCGCAACCTCGTCTCCAAGGAGGAGAAATGAACGCACCCATTCCCGCCGGCCGCATCCGCGTCGGCTTCGATACCCATCCGGAGCGCTACAACCACTGGAAGCTCGGCTTCGAAGGGCCGCTGGCGACGCTGACGCTCGACGTCGCCGAGGACAAGGGCATCGCGCCGGGCTACAAGCTGAAGCTCAACTCCTACGACCTGGGCGTCGACATCGAGCTGCACGACGCGCTCAACCGCATCCGCTTCGAGCATCCCGAGGTGAAGTGCGTGGTGCTGACCAGCGGCAAGTCGCGCATGTTCTGCTCCGGCGCGAATATCTACATGCTCGGCCTGAGCGCGCATTCCTGGAAGGTGAACTTCTGCAAGTTCACCAACGAGACCCGCAACGGTATCGAGGACTCGAGCGCGCATTCGGGCCTCAAGTTCCTCGCCGCGCTGAACGGCACCACCGCGGGCGGCGGCTACGAGGTGGCGCTCGCCTGCGACGAGATCGCGATGATCGACGACCGCTCGAGCACCGTGAGCCTGCCCGAGGTGCCGCTGCTCGGCGTGTTGCCCGGCACCGGCGGCCTGACGCGCCTGGTCGACAAGAGAAAGGTGCGGCGCGACCTCGCCGACGTGTTCTGCACCACCGCCGAGGGCGTGCGCGCCGACCGCGCGAAGGAATGGAAGCTGGTCGACCACGTCGCCAAGCCGCAGCAGTTCGCCGAGATGGTCAAGGCGCGGGCGCTCGAGCTGGCGCAGCTCTCCGACCGCCCCGGCGGCAAGGGCGTCGAGCTGAAAGCCCTCGCGCGCCGCGACGACGACTCGGGCTACCACTATTCCCTGGTCGAGGTGCATCTGAACCGCGGCGCGCGCACCGCCACCATCACCATTGCCGCGCCCGAGGGTGCGCAACCGCAAACGCCCGAGCAGATGCTCGCCGCCGGCGCGGACTGGTGGCCGCTCAGGGTGGCGCGCGAGCTGGACGACGCGATCCTCACGCTGCGCCACAACGAGCTGGAGATCGGCCTGTGGCTGCTGAAGACGCGCGGCAGCGCGGACGCCATGCTCGCGCTCGACGCCGCGCTCGAAGCCAACGCCAAGCACTGGTTCGTGCGCGAGACCATCGGCTGCCTGCGCCGCACGCTCGCGCGCCTGGACGTCTCGAGCCGCTCGATGTTCGCCATCGTCGACCAGGGGTCGTGCTTCGCCGGCACGCTCGCCGAGCTGCTGTTCGCGGCGGATCGCGGCTACATGCTGCACCTGCCCGAGGAGGACGCGGGCGCGCCGCACATCGCGCTTTCGGCCGCGAACTTCGGCCTGTGGCCGATGGTGAGCGGCGCCTCGCGCATCGAGGCGCGCTTCTGCGAGGTGTCCGAGCCGGTCGAAGCGGCGCGCCAGGCGATCGGCGAGAAGCTCGACGCGCACGACGCGCTCGAGCTCGGCCTGGTGACCGCCGCGCCCGACGACCTCGACTGGGAGGACGAGATTCGCCTCGCGATCGAGGAGCGCGCCAGCCTCTCGCCCGACGCGCTCACCGGCATGGAAGCGAGCCTGCGCTTTTCCGGGCGCGAGAACATGGCGACGCGCATCTTCGGCCGCCTCACCGCCTGGCAGAACTGGATCTTCATCCGGCCCAACGCGGTCGGCGAGCAGGGCGCGCTCAAGGTCTACGGCTCCGGCGCCAAGGCGAAATTCAACTGGGAGAGGGTCTAGCCATGTCCGGCATCGACTACAGCGAGCGCATCCCGAACAACGTCGAGCTCTCGGGCAACAAGTCGCTGCAGCGCGCGCTCGAGCACTGGCAGCCCGAGTACCTCAAGTGGTGGGGCGAGATGGGCCCCGAGAAGTCGCAGGCCATGGACGTGTACCTGCGCACCGCGATCAGCGTCGATCCCAAGGGCTGGGCGCACTACGACTACGTGAAGATGCCGGATTACCGCTGGGGCATCTTCCTCGCGCCGGCGGAAGCGGGCCGCAAGGTCAACTTCGGCGCGCACAAGGGCGAGGCGGCGTGGCAGGAGGTGCCGGGCGAGTACCGCTCGACGCTGCGCCGCATCATCGTCACGCAGGGCGACACCGAGCCGGCGTCGGTCGAGCAGCAGCGCCATCTCGGGCTCACCTGCCCGTCGCTGTACGACTTGCGCAACCTGTTCCAGGTGAACGTCGAGGAAGGCCGCCACCTGTGGGCCATGGTGTACCTGCTGCACGCCTATTTCGGCCGCGACGGGCGCGAGGAAGCAGAAGCGCTGCTGGAGCGCCGCTCGGGCGACGCCGACAACCCGAGGATCCTCACCGCGTTCAACGAGAAGACGCCCGACTGGCTGTCGTTCTTCATGTTCACCTTCATCACCGACCGCGACGGCAAGTACCAGCTCGCGGCGCTCGCCGAGTCCGGCTTCGACCCGCTGTCGCGCACCTGCCGCTTCATGCTGACCGAGGAAGCCCACCACCTGTTCGTCGGCGAATCGGGCATTGCGCGCATCATCCAGCGCAGCTGCGACATGATGAACCTGCACAAGACCGACGATCCGGCGAAGCTGCGCGGCCTCGGGGTGATCGACCTGCCGACGCTGCAGAAGTACCTCAACTTCCACTTCAGCGTGACCAGCGACCTGTACGGCTCGGAGATCTCCTCCAACGCGGCGTCGTTCTACACCCAGGGGCTGAAAGGGCGCTTCGACGAAGGCAAGATCAGCGACGACCACAGGCTCGAGGCCGCCGAGTACGAGGTGCCCGACGTGGTCGAGGACCGCGTCGTCGCCAGGCACGTGCCGGCGCTCACCGCGCTCAACGAGCGGCTGCGCGACGACTGGATCGCCGACGTGCAGAAGGCGATCGACCGCTGGAACCGCGTCCCCGACAAGGCCGGCGTGCCGTTCCGCTTCAGGCTGCCGCACAAGGGCTTCAACCGCAGGATCGGCCTGTTCAACGGGCTGCACGTCGATCCGGCAGGCAAGGTCATTTCGGAGGCAGAATGGACCCACCGGCACGGCAACTGGCTGCCGAGCGAGGAGGATCGCGCCTTCGTGCATTCGCTGATGGGCCGCGTTACCGAGCCGGGCAAGTTCGCCAACTGGATCGCGCCGCCGCTCAACGGCATCAACAAGCAGCCGGTCAATTTCGAATACGTAAGATTCAGCTAGGAATCACGCTATGTCCATCAACTACGCCGAAAAGATCCCCAATAACGTCGACCTCGCGCACGACCGCACGCTGCAGCGCGCGCTCGAGCACTGGCAGCCGCACTTCCTGCAGTGGTGGCACGAGATGGGGCCGAGCGACTTCGAGAAGGCCGACGTCTACCTGCGCACCGCGACCTCGGTCGACGCGCAAGGTTGGGCGAGCTACGGCGCGGTGAAGATGCCCGATTACCGCTGGGGCATCTTCCTCGCCGACCAGCAGTCCGGGCGCACGATCGGCTTCGGCGACCGCATGGGCGAGCCGGTGTGGCAGCAGGTGCCGGGCGAGCACCGCTCGACGCTGAGGCGGCTGATCGTCACCCAAGGCGACACCGAGCCGGCCTCGGTCGAGCAGCAGCGCCTGCTCGGGCACCTGTGCCCGTCGCTCTACGACCTGAGGAACCTGTTTCAGATCAACGTCGAGGAAGGCCGCCACCTGTGGGCAATGGTGTACCTGCTGCACGCCTACTTCGGCCGCGACGGCCGCGAGGAGGCCGAGGAGCTGCTCGCGCGCCACTCGGGCGACGCGGACAAGCCGAGGATCCTCACCACCTTCAACGAGCCGATCTCGGACTGGCTGTCGCTCTACTGCTTCACCTACTTTACCGACCGCGACGGCAAGTACCAGCTCAAGAGCTTCGCCGAGAGCGCCTTCGACCCGCTGTCGCGCACCTGCCGCTTCATGCTCACCGAGGAAGCGCACCACATGTTCGTCGGCGAGACCGGCATCGGCCGCGTGGTCAAGCGCACGCTCGAGGTGATGAAGGAGCTCGGCACCGACGACCCGGCGAAGATCCGTGCCCACGGCGCGGTCGACCTGCCGCTGTTGCAGAAGTACCTCAACTTCTGGTGCTCCTCGTCGCTGGATCTGTTCGGCTCGGAGATCTCCTCCAACGCCGCGACCAGCTTCGCCAACGGCCTCAAGGGCCGACCCGACGAGTCGCAGTACCAAGATCACGTGCTGCGCGACGTGACCCTCAAGCTCGATACCCCGGAGGGCGAGCAGGACGTGCCGATGCTGAATGCGCTGAACGAGGTGATGCGCGAGTCCTACCTCAAGGATTGCGAGATCGGCCTGAAGCGCTGGAATCGCGCCATCGAGCGCGCCGGACACGATTTCCGCCTGACGCTCCCCTCGTCGCGCTTCCGGCGGTCGATCGGCTCGTGGGTCGGCCTGCCGGTCGATCCGCGAGGGAAGCTGCTGCCGAAGGACGAGTACGAGCGGCGCCTGCACGAGTGGATTCCCTCGGACGCCGACCGGGCCTTCGTGCGCTCGCTGATGCAGAAGGTGACCGAGCCCGGCAAGATGGCGGCCTGGATCGCGCCGCCCGACCGCGGCATCAACAACCTGCCGGTCGACTACGAGTACGTGCACCTCGCATGAGCGACGCAGCGCCGGCCTTCGCGCGCGCCGAGTGGTGCGCGTTCCTCAACCGCATGCTCGAAGCGGAGCGCGCGGGGGCACGGGCGCTGCTCGAGTTTCTCGGCGAGTACGATCGCGACGGCGAGCCCTGGAAGATGCTGCGCAAGGTTCAGGGGGACGAGGCGCACAACTGCGTCGTGCTCGGCGAGCTGCTCAAGCGCGCCGGCGAACCCTACAGCCACGCGACCGGCGAGTTCCTCGACAAGGCGCTCGCCGTGCGGGGCCGGCGCGCGCGGCTCGAGTTCCTCTGCCGCGGCCTGGGCTGGTCGATCCGCGAGATCGAGGCGGCGCTGCCGCACGTGACCGACGCGCAGGCCAGGGTCGCGCTCGGCACCATCCTGGAGTCGCACCGGCGCAGCATCCGGAGCTGCGAGGCGCTTACGCGCACTCTGGCGGACTGACCCCGGGGAGGACGATGAAATTCCGCGCCGCGGTGCTGAGACAGTCGGGCTTGCCGCGTCCCTACGCGGAAAGCCGTCCGCTGGCGATCGAGACGGTCGAGCTGCCGCCGCCCGCGGCGGGAGAGGTGCTGGTCGAGATCAAGGCCGCCAGCCTGTGCCATTCCGACCTTTCTGTGGTGAACGGCGATCGCAAGTGGCCGCTGCCGATCGTTCCCGGCCACGAGGCCGCGGGCGTGGTGTCGATAACCGGGGAAGGCGTCGCCTCGGTCGCCGAAGGCGACCACGTGGCGCTCATCTTTCTCACCCAGTGCGGCACCTGCGAGCGCTGCGTCGAGGGCAAGTCGTACCTGTGCGCGCGCGGCACCCAGGCAAACCGCGAGGGACGCCTGATCACGGGCGGTCCGCGGCTGTCGCTAGGCGGCGGGAGGCTGCATCACCACATGGGCCTGGCGGCCTTCGCCGAGTACGCGCTGGTATCGGAGAAATCCCTGGTGAAGATCCCCGCCGACCTCGGCTTCGTCGAGGCGAGCCTGTTCGGCTGCGCCGTGATGTGCGGCGCCGGGACGGCGCTGCATTCCGCGAGAATCGAGCCCGGCGAAAGCGTGGCGGTGGTGGGACTGGGCGGCGTCGGGCTCGCCGCCATCATGGGCGCGCGCCTTGCCGGCGCGACGCGCATCCTGGCGGTGGACCGCATCCCGGCCAAGGCCGAGCTGGCGCTCGCGGTCGGCGCCACGGCGTTCGCCGCGATTGAATCTATCGATCAGAAGGACTTCGACGCCGTCCTCGAGGCAACGGGGACGGTCGAAGGCTTCGAGCTGGCGCTGGAGCTCACGCGCCGCGGTGGGCGCACCGTCACCGTGAGCCTGCCCGACGCGCAGCAACGCTTCAGCTTTCCGCTCGCGCGCCTGGTGGCGGAAGCGCGCACCGTGGCCGGCAGCTACATCGGCTCGTGCCTGCCGAGCCGCGACATACCGGCTTTCATCAGCCTGTACCGGCAGGGCCGCCTGCCGGTGGACCGGCTGGTGACGCACACCATCGCGCTCGAGGAGATCAACGATGGGATGGACGCGCTCGCCGAAGCGCGCGTGGTGCGGCAGGTCGTGACCTACTGAAGCGCCGCCGCGCGGTCGGCATCGGCGCAGGTAGGCGCATAATGCTCAGCCCCCGTGATGCCCGCCTCTGAATCGACGGCTTCGGGCAGGCCCGCCCTGCACCGCTTGGTCGCGCGCGTGGTTCCGGTCAAGCCGGCGGAATTGAGCGCGCTGCTCTGGTCGTTCGCCTATTTCTTTTCGCTGCTCGCCGGCTATTACGTGCTGCGCCCGCTGCGCGACCAGATGGGCATCGCCGGCGGGGTGCGCAACCTGCCCTGGATGTTCACCGCGACGTTCGTCGTCCTGCTCGTCGCGCAGCCGCTCTATGGCGCGCTGGTCGCGCGCCTGCCGCGCGCGCGGTTCATTCCGTTCGTGTATCACTTTTTCGTCGCCAATCTCGCGCTCTTCTGGCTGATGCTCGCGTTGCACGTCGCCACGGTCTGGGTCGCGCGCGTGTTCTTCGTGTGGGTCAGCGTCTTCAACCTGTTCGCGATCGTGGTGTTCTGGTCATTCATGGCCGACATCTTCACCAGCGAGCAGGGCAAGCGCCTGTTCGGCTTCATCGGCGCCGGCGGCACCGCCGGCGCGCTGCTCGGACCCGTCATCACGATCTGGCTCTCCGTGCCGCTGGGACCGGTCAATCTGCTGCTTGTCGCCATCGCGTTTCTGGAGTTCGCCGTGCTGTGCGCCCATCGGCTGGAAAAGGCGGCGCGTGCCGGCGGCCATGTGCCGGCGAAGCCGCGCGCGGAACCTGTTACGCCGCCGGCGGCCGAGGGCCCGCGCATCGGCGGCAGTGCCTTCGCCGCCATCGCCGAGCTGTTCGGCTCGCCCTACCTGCTGGGCGTCGCCGCCTGGGTCAGTCTGCTTTCCTTCGGCGGCACCTTTCTGTACTACCAGCAGGCGAACATCGTCTCGTCGACCATCCACGATCCCGCGTTGCAGACGCGTCTCTTCGCGGGCATCGACCTGGCGGTCGGTCTGCTGACGCTCGCGACGCAGTCCTTCGTCACCGCGCGCTTCCTGAGGCGCTTCGGCGTCGCGCCCGCGGCGGCCGCGCTGCCCGCGGTGTACGTCGTGGCCTTCGCGGCGCTTGCGCTGGCGCCGGGCCTGGCGGCGGTGATATTTTTCCAGACCATCCAGCGGACGATGAATTTCGCCATCTCCAACCCGGCGCGGCAGGTGTTCTACACCGTGGTGTCGCGCGAAGCGAAATACAAGGCGAAGAACCTGATCGACGTCGTGCTGTTCCGCGGTTCCGACGCGCTCTACGGCTGGCTGTTCGACAGCCTGCAGGCGATCGGCCTTAAGCTTGCCGCGATCGCCGCCTGCGCGGTTCCGGCAGCGCTCGGCTGGCTCGTGCTTTCCGTGGCTCTCGGCCGGACGCAGGAACGCCGGGCGGCGCTCATCGCGGCCGACTCGACCCACGGAGGCTGACATGAACGATCTGACGCGGCGCGAATTCACCATGCTCGTCGCCGGCATCGGTGCCGCCTGCCTGCTGCCGTCTCGGGCGGCGGCGCAGAGCGCGGCCGCAGCCCTCGTCGCCAAGGTGATTCCGAGTACCGGCGAGCGCCTGCCGGCGGTCGGTCTCGGCACCGCCCGGGTCTTCGACGTCGGCGACGACTCGGCCAAGCGCGCGGCGCTGGTCGAGGTCGTGCGCAACCTGGTCGCGGGCGGCGGAACGATCATCGACACCGCCTCGTCCTACGGCTCGGCGGAGGCCGTCGTCGGCGACCTGGTGGCGCAGACCGGGCTGCGCCGCCAGGTCTTCATCGCCACCAAGCTCGAGGCGCCGGACGCGGAGGAACTGCGGGGCTCGCTGCAGCGGCTGCGTACCGAGAGGGTCGACCTGCTGCAGCTGCACAACGTCCGCGACCCGAAGCAGGCGCTGGGACAGTTCCGCGACTGGAAGGCCCAGGGCCTGTGCCGCTATATCGGCATCACCTCGACCTTTCACCGCGACTACGGCGCGGTGGAAGCCGTGCTTGCGCGCGAGAGACCCGATTTCCTGGAGATCGGCTATTCACTGGACGACCGCGAAGCGGAAAAGCGGTTGCTGCCGCTCGCCGCCGAGGTGAAAGCGGCGGTGCTGACCGCGCTCCCGTTCGGCCGCGGCCGCCTGTTCCGCGCCGTGCGCGGCAAGGCGCTGCCGGAATGGGCGAAGGAGTTCGACGCCGGGACCTGGGCGCAATTCTTCCTCAAATTCCTGCTCGGCAACGCGGCGGTGACCGCGGTCATCCCGGGCACGGCGGACGCCACGCACATGAACGACAACCTCGGTGCGATGCGTGGCCGTCTGCCCGACGCGGCGCAACGCAAACGGATGGTCGAGTACCTGCAAACGCTTTGAAAGAAAGGCTCTGGAAATGGTTGTGATCGATCCCAGTTCAATGGAGGAGTCGAACATGGCAAAGCACGAAGTCGTCGATAGTTCCCGTCGCAGTTTCCTGCGTATCGCCGGCAGCGCTGCCGTACTGCTGGCGACTGCGCCGCTGGGAGCTTTGGCCGCGGATCCGGCGAGCGGCGCGCCGCTAAAGATCGCCACCATCGGCGCCGGCCGCATCGGCAGCACGCTCGGCACCTTGTGGGCGCAGGCGGGTCACCCGGTGATGTTCTCCTCGCGCCACCCCGAGGAGTTGAAGGGCCTGGTCGATGGCCTCGGCCCCTTGGCGCATGCCGGCACGGTGCAGGACGCGGTGGCGTTCGCCGATGCGGTGCTGCTCGCCGTCCCTTATCGCGCGCTGCCACAGATCGGCAAAGACCATGCGAGCGCGCTCGCCGCCAAGGCGCTTGTTCTCGACGCATGCAACCCCATCCCGGCGCGCGACGGCGAAATAGCGACCTGGGCCCGGGACAAAGGCGCCGGTCTCGCCTCGGCGGAGCTGCTGCCAGGGGCGCCTCTCGTCCGTGCTTTCAATGCGATCAGTTACGCGAAGCTGTCGGAGGCGGCGCATCGCCAGGGCGAGCGTATCGGGATGCCGATCGCGGGCGACGATGCGAAAGCCCTCGCGCTGGCGTCGAGCCTGGTGCGCGAGATCGGCTTCGAGCCGGTCGTGATCGGGCCGCTTGCCATGGGCAAGTATCTGATCCCGGGGACGCCGCTTGCAGGCGAGCATACGCCGGCGCAAATCCGGCAAATCGTCGCCACCCTCAATTGACACGCTGCGCGCCCGCCGCGCGCCGGCCGAAACTCGCGCCGAATCAAGGCTCGCAGCCAGGCGCTAGAATAGGCCGCTGGTCAAGGGAGGGAGCGCGAATGGCGGTGCGACTGCATACCGACCTGCGCCTTGCGCCGGCGCAGGTCATAACCGAGAAGCGTGCCGACGGCGCGACCTTGCTGCGCTCGCCGCAGCCGCTCGGCGCGCATGCGCGCGCCGTGGGCGAGTGGCTCGTGCGCTGGGCCGCGGAGGCCCCCGAGCGGGTGTTCCTCGCCGAGCGCGCGGGCGACGCTTGGCGCAAGGTGAGCTACCGCGAGGCGCTCGACGCCGTGCGCAGGATCGGACAATCGCTGCTCAAGCGCGGGCTGGACGCCTCGCGCCCGGTCGCGATCCTGTCGGACAACGGCGTCGACCACGGCCTGCTCGCGCTCGGCGCCATGCACGCCGGGATCCCGGTGGCGCCGGTGTCGCCTGCCTACTCGCTGATGTCGAAGGATTTCGCCAAGCTGAAGTACATCTTCGAGCTGGTGCAGCCGGGCCTGGTGTACACGGCCGATCTGCAGAAGTTCGCGCCGGCGCTGGCCGCCGTGGGCGCAACGCCGACGCCCGTCGCCGAGCTGCTCGCGGGCGAGGCCGGCGCGCGCGTCGACGAGGCCTTCGCCGCCGTGGGCCCCGCGACCGTCGCCAAGATCCTGTTCACCTCGGGATCGACCGGCATTCCCAAGGGGGTGGTCAATACGCAGCGCATGCTGACCGCGAACCAGCAGCAGCTGGCCCAGGCCTGGCCCTTCGTCGAGGACAAGTCGCCGGTGGTGATCGACTGGCTGCCCTGGAACCACACCTTCGGCGGCAATCACAACTTCAACCTGGTGCTGCGCAACGGCGGCACGCTGTACGTCGACGGCGGCAAGCCGGCACCGGGGCTGGTCGAAACCACCGTCAGGAATCTCAGGGAGGTCGCGTCCACGATCTACTTCAACGTGCCGCGCGGCTACGACCTGCTGCTGCCGTACCTGGAAAGCGACGCCGCACTGCGGCGCAACTTCTTTCGCGATCTGGACGTGCTGTTCTACGCCGCGGCGGCGCTGCCGCAGAACCTGTGGGAGCGGATCGAAAAGCTCGCCCTGCAGGAAAAGGGCGGCAGGCTCGCCATGCTCTCGGCGTGGGGCTCGACCGAGACCTCGCCGCTCGCGACCTCGGTGCACTTTCACATGGACCGCGCCGGGGTGATCGGGCTGCCGGTCGCCGGCTGCGAGCTCAAGCTGGTGCCCGCCGCGGGCAAGCTGGAAGTGCGCGTCAAGGGCGCCAACGTGACGCCGGGCTACTACAAGCGCGAGGATCTGACCCGGGCCGCGTTCGACGAAGACGGCTACTACCGGATCGGCGACGCAGTGAAATTCGCGGACCCGGCCGATCCGTCGAAAGGCGTGGTATTCGACGGGCGCGTGGCGGAGGACTTCAAGCTCACTACCGGCACCTGGGTACACGTCGGCGCGCTGCGCGTGAAGCTGATCGCGGCGGGCGACCCGCTGATCCAGGACGCGGTGATCACGGGCCACGATCGCGACGAGATCGGGGCGCTGCTGTTCCTCAACCCCGCGGTCGCCAAGGACCTCGCCCCGCACGCGATCCGTGGCAAAATCTCCAACGCGCTGCACAAGCTCGCCGCCGAGCCGGGCGCGAGCAGCTCGACGCACCCGACAAGAGCCATGGTCATGACCGAGCCGCCATCGATCGACGCCAACGAGATCACCGACAAGGGCTACATGAACCAGCGCGCCGTGCTCGAACGGCGCTCGGCGCTGGTCGAGGCGCTCTACGCCGGCGCCCCCGGCGTCGTCACGGCCTGAGCAAAGCTCGATCCATGGCGGAGCGCAATTACCGACGAACCGAGGCCGGCAGCGAAGCCTTCGCCAGCGACGACACCGCAGTGCCGTCGGATTACCGTCGCCTGCTCGGCCTGATCGAGGGCGAGATACACTTCGACGTGATCCGCGGCCGGTTGCGCCAGTACCCCGCTGCGCTGCTCGAGGAGTGGCTCGCCGAGCTCGAGGAGCTCGGCTACGTCGAGTCCGCGCCCACCGAGGCGGCGCTCGACCTCGACTTCGTCGCCCACTTCAAGAAGAAAGCGCCCGACGAAACGGGCGCGCTGAAGGAGGACGCGCTGCGGCTCGAGCGCACCGCGCGCGAGGCGGGCGCGGCGCTTACGCGCAGCGGCGTGTTCCTCGCGCGGGACCGGCTGAAGAACCTCCCGCCCGTGACCAAGCCGCCCGAGCAGACCATGGTGTGCATCGTCGAGGACGACCCCGACCAGCTCGCGCTCGCCGACCTGCGCGTCAGCATGGCGGGCTTTCAGGTGCGCGTCGCGCGCAGCAGCGTGGAGTTCGTCCAGGTCATCCGCAGCCACGCGCCGCCGGACATCGTGCTGCTCGACGTCATGCTGCCCGACGGCAACGGCTTCGACATCCTCGCCAAGATCCGCAGCCACCCGAAGCTGGCACTGCTGCCGGTGGTGATACTCACCGCCGAGAACAAGGTCGAGGACATCAAGCGAGGCCTGTTGCTCGGCGCGGATGCCTACGTCACCAAGCCCTACAGCAAGAACATCGTGGTCGACACGATCCGCAAGGTCTTGAAGTTCCCCTAAGCCGGGCGGCGCCTGCCGGTGCTCAGGAACACGATCGCGCCGATCACGACGAAGGCGCCGAGGATCTGGCGCGGCGCGATGCTCTGCGCGAGGATGGACCACCCCAGCACCAGCGCCGCAACCGGCTCGAAATTGAGCGCCACGGTGTTGCTCGCCGCGCCCAGGCGCGGCACGATAGTAAACAGCGACGTGATCGCGGTGCCGTACAGCAGCGTGAGCAGCACGAGGCCGAGCCAGCCGACGCCGTCCGCCGGCAGGTCGAGGGTGTGATCGGTGGCGCCGAACAGCAGCATCACCACCGCGGTGACGGCCATGGTGAGCAGCGTGCGCAGGCGGCCGTCGACGTCCCTGAGCCAGCGCGTGGTGAGAAACAGCACGCCGACGAAGGATGTCGAGGCGCCGAGCGCGAAGCCCACGCCCGCCCCGATCTCGGCCCAGCGGCCCTCGATCGCGCGCGCGCTGCCGACAACGTCGAGCGCCAGCGCCAGCCCCAGCAGCGCGACCGGCATGGCGATGAGCGCGCGGCGCGGTGGGCGCTCCCCGCCCGCGGCCCAGGTGAGCAGCACCAGCAGCATAGGGTAGCTGTTGAAGGCGAGCAGTGCGAGCGCGACCGGGATGCGCGCCACTGCCGAGTAGAGGCAGAAGCTCTGCACCGCCACCAGCAGGCCGATCGCCAGCCCGCGGCCGAGCGTTGGCCCCGCGAGCCGCATCGAGACGCCCTGCATGCGCATCAGCGCGACCAGCGCCAGCGCCGTCACGCCCGAGCGTACCGATACGGCCGCCGCGACGCTCGCGCCGTGATCGAAGGCGAGCCGCGCGGCGATGTGGTTGGCGGCGAAGGTGCTCGCCACCAGCATCAACAGCGCGACGCCCATGCGCTGGGAAAGCGGAGCCACCTTAGCGCGCCGCGCAGTGGAAGCTTAGGTAGTCCTCGCGCCGCAGCTGCTCGACCAGCGCCACCTCCCAGTCGAGGTAGTCCTTCATCGCCTGCTCGATCTGCGATTGCCGGTCGTAGGGGCGGTAATAGATGTCGTCGGTGTCAGAGGCCATGCGCGTCGCGCCCTGCTCGAGCGGCAGGCCGGCGGCCTTCCACGCCGCGGTGCCGCCCTCGAGCGCGGCGCCGCCCGCTTCCGCCGCCGCAAGCCTCGCCAGCACGCCGTCGGGCGAGGTGAACACCAGCCGGCGCACGGCGCCGATCCTGTGCTTCGCGTCGGCGAGGCGCGCGCGCACCGCGAACCACGCGCCGGGGATGTGCCCATCGCGGTACTGCAGGCTCGTCGCGAGGTCGAGCAGCGTCGCCTCCCCCGCCGCCAGCAGCCGCTCGAGCTCGAGCGCATCGAGCGTCTCGACTACCGCCGCGTCGAGCCCCAGCACGCGCGGCGTGCCGCCGCCGCGCACCAGCGTGTGCTCGACGAGCGAGCCTTCGAGCGTATAGACCTCCGGCCAGCCCATCTGCACGAGCCACGAGCCGGTCATGCGCGCGCGCACGCCGTCCCCGTCGACGAGCACGATGCGCGCGTTGCGCGTCGCCGCATACAGGTCGGTGGCCTGCACCAGCTGGCCCCCGGGCGCGCTGGCGAAGCCCGGCAGGTGGCCATCGCGGTATTCCTCGGGGCTGCGCACGTCGAAGCAGTAAGTGGTGCGCGCCGGGTCGGTGCACAGCCGCTCGAACTCCTGGTAGCCGAGCGTGCGCACGCCGTGCAGCCCGGCGACGCGCAGTGCGGCTTCGCGCGCCCGCGCCAGCGCCTCGGGGCCCGGCGCCGGCGCATGGCGCTCCTTGCCGTGCTCCAGGTCGAAGCCGGCGAGGTGCCAGCCCATGGTGCCGTTCTGCAGCGCCATGACGCGGTTCGGCAGACCGGCATTGATCAGCGACTGCGCACCGATGATCGAGCGCGTGCGTCCGGCGCAATTCACCACCACCAGCGTCCCCGGGTGCTTCACCACCTCATGCACGCGATACACCAGCTCGGCCCCGGGACAGGCGAGCGCGCCGGGGATGCTCATCACCCGGTACTCGCTCATCGGGCGCGAATCGAGCACCACCACGTCCTCGCCAGCGTCGAGCTTCGCCTTGAGCTCAGCGGCGCTGATGCGCGGCGTGCCGCACTCGTGCTCGACGTATTCGCCGAAGGCCTTGCTCGGCACGTACACGCCCGAGAACAGCTCGCCGCCCGCCGGCTTCCAGCCGGGCACGCCGCCCGCGAGCACCGCGATGTTGCGCCAGCCGTGGCGCCGCATCACGGCCGCGGCGCGCTGCGCGAGCGAGCCGTCGGCGTCGCACAGGATCACGCGCGTGGCGCGCCGCGGCACCAGCGCATCGAGCGTCAGCTCGAGCCGCGAAAGCGGGACGCAGGCCGCGGTCAGCAGATGCCCTTTGGCGAACACGCCCTCCTCGCGCACGTCAATGAGTGCGAGCTCGCGCCCGTCGCCGAGCATCGTGCGCAGCTCCTGGGGCGTCACCAGCGGCGCGAGGATCTCGGGCTCTTCCATGAACACGCGGTAGGCGCCGCCCTCGGCACCGCCGAAGCCTATGCGACCCGGCAGGTCCTCGAGCGCATGCCCGTACAGGTGCAGGTGCAGCGTCGGCTGCGTACCTCGCACCTCGATGGTGTGAAAGTCGTCGGGCATCAGCGCCACGGCGTTACCGCGGCGCACGGTGACCTCGTGGGTCTTGCGCAGCCGGCCGACCCCTTCCTGCGACCGATCGTCGACGCGGTCGTAGAACACGTTGTGCTCCTCGCCGTGCACCCCCGCGATCGCGGCCCAGGTGGTGTGATTGTGCGGCGGCTGCGCCTTGCCCGGCGCGCCCGCCGAGCCGTACAGCGCCAGGCCGCCGTCGGCGTCCTCGGCGAGGTGATAGATGCCGCCGCGCTTGCCCGGCGGCACGGGGAAATGCTCCAGCGGAAAGAGCCTGCTGCGCATGGCGAGCGCGACCAGCGCCGTCTTGACCCTCTCCAGGGTCTCGCGATCCGGCTCCCCGTGCGCCAGGATCCCGCGCACGGTCTCGATCGTTTGTGCAACCGCCGCCGCGCGCTCCTCAGCCACCGTCATGAAACACCTCCCTTGCCCGAATCATAGCGGTAGGATAATCGGCTCCGGACGCCATTTCGCTCGGGGAAAACCGGCTTGCAACCCCTTACCGGCACTAAGGTCATCGAGCTCTGCCACATCGCCGCCGGCCCGTTCGCCGGCATGCTGCTCGCGGACATGGGCGCCGACGTGATCAAGGTCGAGTCGCCCGAAGGCAACGGCATGCGCGGCTGGCCGCCTTATAAGCAGGGCTATTCGGAAAACTTCGCCTCGCTCAACCGCAACAAGCGCTCGGTGGTGCTGAACCTGAAGGACACCGCGGATCTCGCGGCGGCGCTGCGCGACATCTGGGAGGCCGAATGCGCCAAGTGGACCGCGGCCGAATGCCTCGACATCATGCGCAGGCAGGGCGTGCCCTGCGCGCCGATCAACAGCTACTCGCAGGCGCTGGCCAATCCGCAGGTCGCGCACTAGGGCTGGGTGCAGGCGCTCGAGCCCGCGCTCCGCGAGCACACCGCGGAAGTGCTGAAGGAGATCAACGGATGAAGAACATCGACCGATTTCGACGATTCGTGCAGGACATGACGCGCCTGGTCGAGCGCCACGGCACCGACGAGCCGGCGCTGCTCGAGCAGGGATCGAAGCTGCTGCACGAGCTGGTGACGCACGACGACTGGCTGCCCGAGGAGTTCGCGCAGCCCTCGCCGGACTCGTACCGCCAGTACCTGCTGCACTGCGATCCGCTGGAACGCCTGTCGGTGGTGAGCTTCGTCTGGCAGCCCGGCCAGAAAACGCCGGTGCACGATCACACCGTGTGGGGCCTGGTGGGCGTGATGCGCGGCGAGGAGCTGTGCGAGGAGTACGCCGATGCGGCTCCCGGCAAGCCGATGCGCGCGACCGGCGCGCACCGCGTCAAGCCGGGCGACGTCGACCGCGTCTCGCCGCGCGTCGGCGACGTGCACGTGGTGTCGAACGCCACCAGCGACCGCACCGCGATCAGCATCCACGTCTATGGCGCCAATATCGGCGCCGTCAGGCGCCACACCTTCGATGCCGCGAGCGGCGCGCCGCGCGAGTTCGTCTCCGGCTACCACAATGCCGTGACGCCCAACCTGTGGGACCGCTCCAAGGAGCGGCGTTCGGCTACCTGAACTGGGGATCGACCTCGATCCTCAGGCCGTTGGTGAGGCGGTTGGTTTCGTTCGCCAGCCCGACCACCGCCATCAGCTCCATCAGCATCGCGTCGCTCATGCCCTTCTTGCGCGCCGCAGCGGTGTGCGAGTGGGTGCAGTACTCGCAGCCGTTGGTGGCGCTCACGGCGACGTAGACCATTTCCTTCAGCAGCGGGTCGAGCGCTCCCGGCGCCATCACCTGCTTGACGTTGTGCCACATGCGGCGCAGCTGCGCCGGATCGTTGGCGAGGGCCTTCCAGAAGTTGTTGATCCAGTCCACGCCACGGGTTTTCATGATGTCGTCGTAGACCGCCCTCACCTCGGGCGATGCGTCCGCGTACTCGATGAGCTTGACCAGTGCCACGCTTCCCTCCCTTTGTTCGCGCGAATATAGTACGCCGATGCTGAGCTGGCTCTCGGGCTTCTCGCCGCAGGCGCTGCTGGTCGGGTTCGTGGTGCTCGGCGTGCTCATTGCGCTGCCGCTCGAGTTCGCCGCCGTGCGCCGGCTGCGCCGCGCCCAGGTGGCGCGCGGCACGCTGCTGCTGATGCTCGGCTTCGCGGTGCTGCTGCTCGGCGTGCTGGCCGCCGTGGTCGCCGCGAGCCTGCATTCCTACGCCCGGCTGACGCACGAGCAGGAGGTGGCGCGCGTCGAGCTGCGCGAGCTGGGCGTAGAGCATTTCGCGCTCACGCTGCAGACGCCGGAGCGGGCGCCGCGCAACTTCGAGCTGCGCGGCGATGAATGGCAGATCGACGCCCGCCTGCTCAAGTGGCAGGGGCTCGGGGTGCTGCTCGGCTTCGACACCGTGTACCGGCTGGAGCGCGTTTCGGGGCGCTACGCCGACGCGGCCCGGGACCAGGCGGCACCCCGCACGGTGCACGCGCTGGCATCGGAGCCCGGCATCGACCTGTGGGTGGTGCTGCGGCGGTATCATGAGTACCTGCCGCTCGCCGACGCGCTCTACGGCAGCGCCGCTTACGTGCCGATGGCCGAGGGGGCGACCTACGTGGTCAGCGTATCGGCCAGCGGGCTGGTCGTCCGGCCGGCGAACGAAGCCGCGCGCCGGGCGGTCGGCGGCTGGCGCTAGGAGACCCAAGCATGGATGCCAAGACGAAGAAGACCGACGAGCAGTGGAAGAAGGAGCTCACGCCGCTGCAGTTCAAGGTGACCCGCCGCAAGGGCACCGAGGCCGCGTTCAGCGGCGAGTACTGGGACAAGCACGACCAGGGCGTGTACCGCTGCGTGTGCTGCGGCGCGGAGCTCTTTTCGTCCGAGCACAAGTTCGACTCGGGGACCGGCTGGCCCAGCTACTGGCAGCCGCTCAAACCCGAGAACGTCGCCACCGAGCACGACTACAGCTTCTTCATGCAGCGCACCGAGGTGCATTGCGCGAACTGCGAGGCGCACCTCGGGCACGTGTTCGACGACGGCCCGCAGCCCACGGGGCTGCGCTATTGCCTCAATTCGGCATCGCTCAAGTTCGAAAAGTCCTAGCGGGCCTCGCCGCGCTGCTGGCGCTCGCCGGCTGCGCGGGAACGGCGGAGTTCTTCCGTGACGCCGGCGAGCCTCCTGCGCCGCAGCCGCGCAGCCTGGCCGCCTGGCCGAAGCCGGAGGCGTGGACCGGCCTGGTGTTCAACGGCGAGAAAGTCGGCTTCACGCACCTTGTCCTGAAGCGCGCCGCGGGCGAGCCCGAGCGCTACGACATCGAATCGGAGGCGGCGATGCGCCTGCGCTTCCTCGGCGTCGACAAGCGCGTCAGCCTGCGGGCGAGCGATCGCGTGCGTCCGGACCTGACGCTCGAATCCTTCCGTTACGTGCACGACATCGACGGCAGCGTGCTTAGGATCTCTGGCCACGCCGACAACCGCCGTCTCGAAGTGACGATCGAGACCGGCGGCAACCGCGAAATGCGCAGCTTCGTCCTGCAGTCGCCGGTGTATCCCTCGAGCGCGCTCGGGCTGCTTCCCGTGATGCACGGCATGCGCGTCGGCGACGCGCGCCGCACCCTGGTGTTCAACGGCGAGACGCAAACGCTCGATGAAGCGACCCAGCAGGTGCTCGCGTTCGAATCGAGCACGCTGTTCGAGGGGCCCGCCTTCAGGATTGCGACGACCATGCTCGGCCTGGACACTACGTCCTGGATCGCGCCCGATGGCCGCGCGCTGCTTGAACTCGGCTCGCACGGCACCCTGATTTCGGCGCTCGAGGACGAGGCGACCGCAAAGGGCTACCTCGTCGCCGCGAGCCTCAACAAGAGCGACGCGCTGCTCGATTTCAGCATCCTGCGCGGCGCCGAGATCGCCAAGCCGCGTGCCGTGTCGCGCATGGAGATCGTGCTCGAGGGCGTGCCGCGGGATTTCGCGGTGCCGAGCGGGGGTGGCCAGAGCTGCTCGCGCGCGGGCGCGCGCCTGCGCTGCCGCGTCGACCGCGGCGTCGCGCCCGACCCCGGCGGGCACGCGGCGCCTGCGCGCTACCTTCGGCCCACGCTCGCGGCGCCGTCCGGCGCCGGCGAGATCGTGCTGCTCGCCCGCAGGCTCGCGCCGGACCCGGCCGATCCGCAAGCAGCGGTGGGCCGCGTCCTGGCGTGGATCGACGCCAACATCGCCAAGGAGGCGGTCGACGCATTCAATGCGGTCGACGTGCTGCGCGCGCGGCGCGCCGAGTGCCAGGGGCACGCCTACCTGTTCGCAGCGCTCGCGCGCGCGCTCGGCGTGCCGACGCGCGTGGTCAACGGCCTGGTCTACTCGGACGAGCACCACGGCTTTCTGTATCACACCTGGAACGAGGTCTGGCTGGCGGGCGAAGGCTGGCGGCCGATCGATGCGACATTCGGCCAGGCGCTCGCCGACGCGACCCACCTCAAACTCGTCGAAGGTGAGACGCTCGGCGAGCTCGCCCCGCTGGCGCGCCTGGTCGGGCAGCTGCGCCTTGAGTCGGCGCATGCCGAGGCGCGCTGGTAGAATCGGCGGGCCCGCATGAAATTCCTGTTCGACCTGTTCCCGGTCATCCTGTTCTTCGTCGCCTTCAAGCTGAAGGGGATATACGTCGCCACGGCGGCGGCGATCGCCGCGACGTTCATGCAGATCGGCTGGCTGTGGCTGCGAAAGCGGCGCATCGACGGCATGCTGTGGGCGAGCCTGGCGATCATCGTGGTGTTCGGCGGCGCGACGCTGCTGCTGCAGAACGAGACCTTCATCAAGTGGAAGCCGACGGTGCTGTACTGGACGTTCGCCGTCGTGCTGGTGGCGGCCGAGCGGCTGTTCGGCAAGAACCTGATCCGCGCCATGCTGATCGGGCAGTTCGAGCTGCCCGCGCCGGTATGGGCAAAGCTCAACTGGAGCTGGGCCGCGTTCTTCGCCTTCATGGGCGTCGCCAACCTTTACGTGGCGTTCAACTTCTCGACCGACATGTGGGTCAACTTCAAGCTGTTCGGCGGTACCGGCCTGATGCTGCTCTTCGTGCTGGCGCAAGCCTTGTTGCTCGCGCGCCACATAGAGCCCGGCGGCGACAAGCAATGAGCATCGACGCGCAGATCAGGCAGCGCCTCGCGCGCCTCGAGCCGCTCGCGCTCGAGCTGACGGACGAAAGCGCGGCGCACCAGGGGCACGCGGGCTGGAGGCCCGGCGGCAATACCCACTGGCGACTGCGCATCGTATCCGGCGCCTTTCACGGCAAGCCCACCGTCGCGCGCCACCGCATGGTTTACGAGGCGCTCGGCGAACTGATGAACGATCCGATCCACGCGCTCGCGATCACCGCCCGCGCGCCGGATGAACCCGGCGCATAATGGCGCCAGCCACTTTTCCAGAAAGGAATGCAATGAATTTCCGTACCCTGGCGGGCGCCGTGCTTTCGGCCGCCGCCCTCGCACTGCCTGCCGCGGCACTGGCGCAGGCGGCCACGGACGCCCCGAAGCCCGCCAAGAAAAGCGCCGCAAAGACGGGCGTCGTTGCGACCGTGAACGGCGTCGCCATCCCGCAACGACGCGCCGACGTGCTGATGCGCGAGCGCGCCACGCACGGCGTGCCCGAGAACGAGCAGCTGCACGAAGCGATCCGCGAGGACCTCATCAACCGCGAAGTGCTCGCGCAGGAGGCGGCGCGCACGGGCTTCGCCAAGAACGCCGATCTGCAGGCCGAGCTCGACCTGGTGCGCCAGACCGTGATCGTGCAGTCCTACATCCGCGACTGGCTGCAAAAGCACCCGGTGACCGAGGACGAGATCAGGAAGGAATACGACAAGGCCAAGGCCGCCACCGGAGAACAGGAATACAAGGCGAGCCACATCCTGGTCGACACCGAGGACGAGGCGAAGCTGCTGATCGCCGAACTGAAGAAGGGCGGCAAGTTCGAGGAGCTCGCGGCACGCTCCAAGGACGAGGGCAGCAAGGCGAAACGCGGCGACCTGGGATGGAGCGTCCCGGCGTACTACGAGAAGGCCTTCGGCGAAGCGCTGGTCAAGCTCAAGAAGGGCGAGATCACGGAGACACCCGTGCGCACGCGCTACGGCTACCACGTGATCAGGCTCGACGACGTGCGCCCGGTGAAGTTCCCGTCCTACGACGAGGTGAAGCAGCGCATCCAGCAGCAGCTTTCGCAACGCAAGCTCGAGCAGCTCGTCCGCGGCCTGCGCGCGAAGGCAAAAGTCGAGTAGGACGCGCGCGCCTCCGAGGAGCGCGTCGAGCACCGGCGGCCATGATCCTCGCGGAGCAGCCGTTTGCACCGGCAGGAAATTTCCAGGTGGTGCAGGGCAACCTGCTGGAGGAGCCGGTCGATGCGATCGTCAACGCCGCCAACGGCCACCTGGCGCACGGTGCCGGCGTGGCGGGGATCATCTCACGGGCAGCGGGCCCGGCGCTGCAGCAGGAGTCCGACCGCATCGTGCGCGAACGCGGACCGCTGCCGGCGGGCTCGGCGGTCGTGACCGGCGCGGGCAAGCTGCCGTTCAAGGGCGTGATCCATGCGGTGGGCCCGCGCCAGGGCGAGGGCACGGAAGAGTCCACGCTGCGCCGCGCGCTCACCGAGGCGTTCCGGCGCGCCGACGAGGCGGGCTGGGGATCACTCTCCTTCCCCGCCGTGTCGAGCGGCATCTTCGCGGTGCCGCCGGCCGCTTGCGCGCGCGCCTACGTCGGCGCGGTGCGCGACTGGTTCGAGTCGGGGAGCGCAGCTTCTCTCCGCCTGATCAGGCTGTGCCTGCGCGATCAGCCGGTCATCGAGGCCGTGCTCGCGGAGCTCGGCCTGCGTCCGTAACGCCGGCTGGTCCGTATAGAGCAACGGAGACTTCCAGGAGCCCCCTGACATGAGCGGAAAACGATTCATCGCCCTCGCGGCACTGCTGGCGCTGCAGACCGCGCCCGTCGCGCTTGGCGCGGACCTCGCCAAGGCGACCTTCGCCGGCGGCTGCTTCTGGTGCGTCGAGTCCGACTTCGACAAGGTTCCCGGGGTAGTGTCGACCGTCTCGGGCTACATCGGCGGCACGAAGCCGAATCCGGCCTACGAGGAAGTCTCCTCGGGAGGAACCGGCTATGCCGAAGCGGTGGAAATCACCTACGACCCGAAGGTCGTGAGCTACCGGAAGCTGCTGGAAGTGTACTGGCACAGCATCGACCCGACGGTGAAGGACAGGCAGTTCTGCGACGTCGGCACCCAGTACCGAACGGCGATCTTCTATCACGATGAGGAGCAAAAGCGCCTGGCGGAGGCCTCGAAGCAGGAGCTCGAGCGTACCAAGCCGTTCAAGGGGCCGATCGAGACGCAGATCGTCCAGGCGGGCAAATTCTGGCCCGCCGAAAGCTATCACCAGGATTACTACAAAAAGAATCCGGTGCGCTACGAGTTCTACCGCAGCGGCTGCGGCCGCGACGCACGCCTCAGGCAGCTCTGGGGCAATGCCGCGGGGCATTGAATCCGCGCGCGCCTGGAACTAGAACTTGCGTTCGCGCTCAATCTCCGACACCCGCCCGCCGACCAGCGTGATCGTCGTGGTAAACGGGTCCGCTGGCGTCGGCATGTAGGTGTAAGTGCGCAGCGACAGCGCGGCGGTAGCGCTGCCGCGCCCGCGGCGCCCGGTCTGCGCCGTGACCGGCGCGTCGTACACCGCGCCCTCATCGGCGATGAAATCCGGCTCGCCCGCGATGTTCAGCAGCTCGCCTACGGTCATCCCTCGCTCGATGCTGATGTATTTCCTGAACTCGAGCCCGCGCACTGGCCTGGGCGCATTGGCCACGCGGTCCGCGGCGAGCTTCGCGTCGAGCTCCTCGCGCCGCGCGAGCCTTTCCTGCATGCGCTCGCCCTGGCAGCGCACCGTGTAGCAATCCTTGGAGTCGGGCGAAGGCGGCCCCTCCTTCACCTGGATGTCGAGCAAGCGCGCCTTGACGCCGGGAGGCGGGGCGGATTGCGAATAGTGGATCGTGCCCTTGTCGTCGACCCAGCGGTACACCTGCGCCGCCACGCGGCTCGCCGCCGCGGCCGACGCCAGCAGCACGATCGCCATGATCGAAGCCCGAGCCTTCATGCTGCTGAAGTTTACTCGCTCTCCTCGATCCAGGCCGCCTGGATCGCCTCCAGGATCTTCTCGCCGCTGCGCTTCGGATCGTCGCTGAATCCCGGCAGCTCGAGCACCCAGTTGTGGAGGTCGGTGAAGCGGACGCTCTTCGGGTCGGTTTCGGGGAACTTCTCGGCGAGCTCGACGGCGATCTCCCGGATATCGGTCCACTTCATCAGTGGTTCTCCCGCGCGTAGTTGATGGTGTACCTCGGTATCTCGATCACCAGGTTCGCGCCGCGCAGCTTCGCCTGGCACGACAGGCGGGAATTGGCCTCCAGCCCCCAGGCCTTGTCGAGCATGTCCTCCTCCTTCTCTGCGGCCTCGTCGAGCGAGTCGAAGCCCTCGCGCACCACCACGTGGCAGGTGGTGCAGGCGCATGATTTCTCGCAAGCGTGCTCGATTTCGATGCCGCTTTCCAGCAGGGTGTCGAGGATGGAAACCCCCTCCTTCCCTTCAAGCTCGGCCCCCTGCGGGCACAAGTCGGCGTGCGGCAGCACTTTGACCTTGGGCACGCCTCAGACGTCCAGGTTGGCGATGTTGCGTCCCGCGAGCGCGCGGCGCACGTTCGCATCCATGCGGCGGGCGGCAAATTCCTCGGTCACGCGGTTGAGCGTATCGCTCGCGTGCTTGATGGCGCGGTGATCGGCGCCGCCGATGACGGCGCCCAGCGCGGCCATGGCGCGCTCGATCTCGCCGCGCTCGTCCGGCGAGAGCAACTCTGCGTCGGCCGCCAGCGCCGTGCGCGTGGCGTCGAGCAGCCGCTCGCCGTCGACGCGGTGCTCGGCGAGCGCACGCGCGTGCATGTCGTCGCGCGCATGCTCGTAGGAATCGCGCAGCATGCGCTCGATGTCGGCGTCCTCCAGACCGTAGGACGGCTTCACCGTGACCGACGCCTCGGCGCCGCTGGTCTTCTCCTGCGCGCTTACCGACAACAGGCCGTCGGCGTCCACCTGGAAGGTGACGCGGATGCGCGCCGCGCCCGCCGTCATCGGCGGAATGCCGCGCAGCTCGAACTTCGCCAGCGAGCGGCAATCGCTCACCAGCTCCCTTTCGCCCTGCACCACGTGAAAGCTCATCGCCGACTGCCCGTCCCTGAAGGTGGTGAACTCCTGCGCCCGCGCCACCGGTATAGTGGAGTTGCGCGGCACGATGCGCTCCACCAGCCCGCCCATGGTCTCGATGCCGAGGGAAAGCGGGATCACGTCGAGCAACAGCCAGTCCTCGCCCGTGGGCTTGTTGCCGGCGAGCACGTCGGCCTGCATCGCCGCGCCCAGCGCCACCACCTTGTCCGGGTCGAGGTTGTTGAGCGGGTCGCAACGGAAGAACTCGCCCACCGCGCGCTGGATCTGCGGCATGCGCGTCGCGCCGCCGACCATCACCACGCCCTTGATGTCGCCGATCGTCAGGCCCGCATCGCGCAGCGCCTTGCGCGTCGGCCCGAGCGTCTTCTGCACCAGGGTCTGCGTGATCTCGCAGAACTTCTCGGTGGTGATCGACAGATCGACCCATTCGCCCGACGAGAGCCGGGTGCTGACCGGCGCCTCGCCATGGTAGGTGAGGTACTCCTTCGCTTCGCGCGACTTGACCAGCAGCTTGCGCATGTCGCGCGCGCCGAGCGGCGAGAGCTTTGCCTCCTCGACCACCCAGCAGAACACCCGCTGGTCGAAATCGTCGCCCCCGAGCGCGGCGTCGCCCGCAGTCGCGACCACCTCGAACACGCCTTTCGAGAGCCTGAGGATCGAGAGGTCGAAGGTGCCGCCGCCCAGGTCGTAGACCGCATAGATCCCCTCGGAGGCGTTCTCCAGGCCGTAGGCGATCGCCGCCGCGGTCGGCTCGTTCAGCAGTCGCAGCACGTTCAGGCCCGCCAGCCTGGCCGCGTCCTTGGTCGCCTGGCGCTGCGCGTCGTCGAAGTACGCCGGTACGGTGACCACCGCCCCGACCAGATCGCCGCCCAGCGAGAGCTCGGCGCGCTTGCGCAGCACCTTGAGGATCTCGGCGGAGACCTCGACCGGGCTCTTCACGCCCGCACAGGTCCGCAGCTGCAGCATGCGCGGCGCATCGACGAAATCGTAGGGCGCGCTCTCGACGTGCGCGACGTCCTTCAGCCCGCGGCCCATGTAGCGCTTGACCGATACGATGGTGTTCCTGGGATCCTCGGACTGGCGCGCCTGCGCCGCGTAGCCCACTTCCGCGCGGCCGTCGGTCAGATAGCGCACGATCGACGGCAGCAGCGTGCGGCCCTGCTGGTCGGGCAGCACCGCGGCGACGCCGTTGCGCACCGTGGCGACCAGCGAGTTGGTTGTGCCGAGGTCGATGCCGACTGCGAGGCGCCGCTGGTGTGGCGCCGGCGACATGCCCGGCTCGCAGATCTGCAGCAGCGCCATCAGGCTTCCAGTGACTCGTAGGCGAGGTCGATCTCGGCGTCGAGCTTTTCGAGGAACATGAGCTTGCGCACCAGCCCGGCCGCGCCGGCGTAGTCGCGGCGCGCGTCGATCGCCTCGGCGAGCGCGCGCTCCATGGCGAGTCTCTCGGCGCGCAGCTCGCCGCGCAGCGCATCGAGCGCCGCCGCGTCCTTCGCGTCGCCTGCCTGCTCCAGGGTCTCGCGCAGCTCCATCTGCTTCATCAGGAACTCCGGCGGCATGGACGTGTTCGCTTCGAACGCGACGTCGACGCCGCTCAGCTCGAGCAGGTACTTGGCGCGCTGTACCGGACTCTTCAGCGTGCGGTAGGCTTCGTTGATGCGCGTGGTCCATTGCATCGACGCACGCCGCTCGGCGTCGCCGGCATGGACGAAGCGGTCGGGGTGCACACGCGCCTGGATCTCGCGGTACGCGCTGTCAAGCGCCGTGCTGTCCAGCGCGTAGCCCGGGACAAGGTCGAAGAGCTCGAAATGATTCTGCATGCTCACCAATAACAAGGGGGCTTTCGCCCCCTCATCTGTCGCCGCACGGACGCGCGTCCGCCGGTCAGACGTTGAACGATTCCCCGCAGCCGCACGCGTCCTTGACGTTGGGATTGTTGAACTTGAAACCCTCGTTCAGCCCCTCGCGCGAGAAATCGAGCTCGGTGCCGTCGAGATAAGGCAGGCTCTTCGGGTCGACCAGCACCCTTACGCCGTGGCTTTCGAACTGAGTGTCCTCTGGACCCACCTCGTCGGCGAACTCGAGCTTGTACGCCAGTCCCGAGCAGCCCGAGGTGCGCACGCCGACGCGCAGCCCTACGCCCTTGCCGCGCTTGGCGAGGAACGCCTGGACATGGCTCGCTGCCTTTTCGGTAAGCGTGACTGCCATGGCCGTCAGGCGCTCGCCGCTTTGTTTTCCGGCTCGGCGGCTGCGGCGTGCCGCTTCCTGTAGTCCTCGACCGCCGCCTTGATCGCATCCTCGGCGAGGATCGAGCAGTGGATCTTGACCGGCGGCAGCGCCAGCTCTTCGGCGATCTGCGTGTTCTTGATGCTCGTGGCCTCCTCGAGCGTCTTGCCCTTGACCCATTCGGTGACCAGCGACGACGAGGCGATCGCCGAGCCGCAGCCGTAGGTCTTGAAGCGCGCGTCCTCGATCAGGCCGTCCTTGCCGACCCGGATCTGGAGCTTCATGACGTCGCCGCAAGCCGGGGCGCCGACCATGCCGGTGCCCACGCCCTCGGCGCTCTTGTCGAACGAGCCCACGTTTCTCGGGTTCTCGTAGTGATCGATGACTTTATCGCTGTATGCCATATGCAAACTCCTCAGTGAGCAGCCCACTGAACTGAATTGAGGTCCACGCCGTCCTTGTACATCTCCCACAAGGGCGACATCTCGCGCAGCTTGGCCACCTTAGTGCGAATGTGACCCACCGCGTAGTCGATCTCTTCCTCGGTGCTGAAGCGCCCGAGCGTGAAGCGGATCGACGAGTGCGCCAGCTCGTCCGACCGGCCGAGCGCACGCAGTACGTACGAGGGCTCGAGCGAGGCCGAAGTGCAGGCCGAGCCCGACGACACGGCGATGTCCTTGACCGCCATGATGAGCGATTCGCCCTCGACGAAATTGAACGAAACGTTCAGGTTGTGCGGCACCCGGCGCTCGAGATCGCCGTTGACGAATACCTCGTCGATCTGCTGCACGCCCGCGAGCAGCCGGTCGCGCAGCGCGCGGATGCGCTCGTTCTCGGTGGCCATCTCCAGTCCGGCGAGGCGGAACGCCTCGCCCATGCCAACGATCTGGTGGGTCGGCAGCGTCCCGGAGCGAAAGCCGCGCTCGTGCCCGCCGCCGTGGATCTGCGCTTCCAGCCGCACGCGGGGTTTCCTGCGGATGTACAGAGCGCCGACGCCCTTGGGGCCGTAGGTCTTGTGCGCCGAGAACGACATCAGGTCGACCTTGAGCGTCGACAGGTCGATCGGGCACTTGCCGGTAGCCTGCGCCGAGTCGACGTGGAACAGCACGCCCTTCGAGCGGCACAGCTCGCCGATCGCCGGAATGTCCTGGATGGTGCCGATCTCGTTGTTCACGAACATGATCGACACCAGGATCGTGTCGGGGCGGATCGCCGCCTCGAGCTTGGCGAGATCGAGCAGGCCGTCGTCCTCCGGGTTGAGGTAGGTGACCTCGAAGCCGCGGCGCTCCATCTCGCGCATCGTGTCGAGCGTCGCCTTGTGCTCGACCGTCATGGTGATGAGGTGCTTGCCCTTGGTCTTGTAGAACTCGGCCGCGCCCTTGAGCGCGAGGTTGATCGATTCGGTCGCGCCCGAGGTCCAGACGATCTCCTTGGCGTCGCAGCCGACCAGCGCCGCGACGTTGGCGCGCGCCTCCTCGACCGCCTCCTCGGCCTTCCAGCCGAAGGCGTGCGAGCGGCTCGCCGGGTTGCCGAAGTGCTCGGTCAGGTACGGAATCATCTTGTCGGCCACGCGCGGATCGACCGGCGTGGTCGCCGAGTAGTCGAGGTAGATCGGAAACTTCATGCCGCCACCGCCACTTCCGGCTTCGCGGCCTGTTGTTCGGCCGCGCGCCAGTCGTGCAGCACGGCGACGTGCTTGCCGCTCTGGTGCGCCACCAGGTCCGCCAGCGTCACCGAGCTCAGATAGTCGTACATCTTCGCGTTCAAGGTCGCCCACAGGTCGTGCGTCATGCAGCGCTTGTCGTCGAGGCAGTTCTCCTTGCCGCCGCACTGCGTCGCATCGAGCGGTTCGTCCACGGCGCAGATGATATCGGCGACCGAGACGTCCTGCATCGGCTGCGCGAGGTTGTAGCCGCCGCCCGGCCCGCGCACGCTGTTCACCAGCTTGCGGCGGCGCAGCTTGCCGAACAGTTGCTCGAGGTACGACAGCGAGATGCGCTGGCGCTCGCTGATCGCCGCGAGCGTCACCGGCCCGCGCGCCTGGCGCATCGCCAGATCCACCATCGCCGTCACCGCAAATCTGCCTTTGGTCGTCAGTCTCATATTGGCCCCGGTCCTAATACCCGATTAACACGCTCAAGTGTAACAAATCCCGACAGAAATGATCAACTATTATTTCTTTTACAGTTCAGCTACTTGACCGCACGCAGGGTTTCCGCCTGGCGGGTTTCGGCTTCGTGCTGGGCCAGCTCCTGCTCGAGCCGCGCAAGCTTGGCGGTGAGCGCCCGGAGCGACTCGTCCAGCTCATGCGAGTGCTCGACCAGCGTCTGGATGGCCTTCGAATACGGGTCATCCTGGTTGGCCACCACTGCATAAGCGGCGAAGCGCGCGCCCTCCTTGGTCGTACCGCCCTCCATGATGCGGCCCGGCACGCCCAACACAGTGGCGCCCGGCGGCACGTCCTTGACCACCACCGCGTTGGAGCCGATTTTCGCGCCGTCGCCGACCGAGATCGGGCCGAGGATCTTGGCACCGGCGCCCACCACCACGCCCTTGCCGAGCGTCGGGTGACGCTTGCCCTTGTTCCAGGTGGTGCCGCCCAGCGTCACGCCGTGGTATAGCGTCGTGTCTTCGCCGATCTCCGCCGTTTCGCCGATCACCACGCCCATGCCGTGGTCGATGAACACGCGCCGCCCGATGCTGGCGCCGGGATGGATCTCGATGCCCGTCAGCCAGCGGCCGAGATGCGACGTGAAGCGGCCCAGCCAGCGCAGGCCGCGCGCCCAGAACCAATGCGCCAGGCGATGGATCTGCAACGCGTGCAGCCCGGGGTAGCAGGTAAGCACTTCCCACGCGTTGCGGGCGGCCGGGTCGCGATCGAATACGCTTGCGATGTCTTCACGCAGTTGCTTGAACATGAAGGCCTTTCAGAGTCTTCCGATGTAGACCCAAATGCTAGGGTATCCGACTTATTTGGTCAACTATTTCGGGCCGGAGTTCCGCAGCAGCGCACGCAGCAGCCCGCGCAGGATGTTGACCTCCTCGCGCTCCAGCGCAGCCCGCGAGAACAGCCGCCGCCAGCGCTCGCGCAGCCGCTTGGGATCGGCGGGATCCAAGAACCCGCTCGCCAGCCCCGCTTCCTCCAGATGCGCGTACAGCCCCTCCATGTCCTGCAGCGTGGCGGCCATTTCGGCGCGCGCCGGCGGCACCCTGGCGCCGGCCGCCATGCGCAACTCGTAGGCCACGATCTGCACCGCCTGCGCCAGGTTGAGCGAGGCGTAATGCGCGCTGGTCGGGATGTGCACCAGCACCTGGCAGGCGAACATCTCGTCATTGCTGAGCCCCGCGGTCTCGTTGCCGAACACGAACGCGACCGGCCCCTCGGCCGCCCGCGCGAGCGCGGCGCCCGCCGCCTCGCGCACCGCGAGCGCCGCGGGCGACCACTCGCGCGGCCGCGCGCTGAGCGCGAACGCGGCGACGCAGTCGCCGAGCGCCTCGCCGAGCGTCGCGTGCTGCCGCGCGCGCGCCAGCACGTCGGTGGCGCTGCTCGCCAGCCATTCGGCCTCGGGCGCAGGGTAGCGCTCCGGCGCCACCAGCCGCAGATCGCCGAGACCCATGGTCTTCATGGCGCGCGCCGCCGAGCCGATGTTCCCCGGATGGTTCGGCCGGCAAAGCACGATGCGCACTTTTTCGAGGGGTGCGCTCATGCGCGCAGTTTACTCAGATTAGAATGCGCGCTCCCATGCATCCGATCCTCAACATCGCGATCAAGGCGGCGCGACGCGCCGGCGCGGTCATCAATCGCGCCGCGCTCGACGGCGCGCCGCTCGACGTCAGGTCCAAGCACGTCAACGATTTCGTGACGCAGGTGGACAAGGAAGCCGAAGCCGCCGCCATCGACGTGCTGCGCAAGGCCTATCCCGACCATGCCATCCTCGCCGAGGAATCCGGCGCCGAACTGGGCGGCGCGAAGAGCGAGTACCGCTGGATCATCGATCCGCTCGACGGCACGACGAATTTCATCCACGGCTTTCCGCAATACTGCGTCTCGATCGGCGTCCAGCACCGCGGCGCTCTGGCGCACGCCGTGGTCTACGATCCGTGCAAGAACGAGCTGTTCACCGCCTCGAAGGGCCGCGGCGCATTCCTGAACGACCGGCGCCTGCGGGTCACGCGCATCGCGCAGCTGCGCGATGCGCTGGTCGGCACCGGCTTTCCGTTCAAGGAGCTCACGCGCATCGAGCTCTACATGAGGCAGCTGCGCACCATCATGGCCTCGTGCACCGGCGTGCGGCGCGCCGGCTCGGCGGCGCTCGATCTCGCGTACGTGGCGGCCGGGCGGCTCGACGCGTTCTGGGAGATGGGCCTGTCGCCCTGGGACATGGCGGCCGGCGCCCTGCTGATCCAGGAAGCCGGCGGGCTGGTCGGCGACCTCCAGGGCGAGCAGACCTATCTCGAGTCCGGCGACATCGCGGCGGCGACGCCGAAGGTGTTCGCGCAGCTGCTCGCAGCGCTCAAGGGATGAGTCGCATCCTCGTCTGGGACCTGCCGACGCGCGTGTTCCACTGGCTGCTGGCAGTGTCGTTCTTCGGCGCATACCTGGCGTCGGACGACGACTGGCTGGTGCTGCACGTGGTGCTCGGCTACACGGTGCTCGGCCTGGTCGCATTCCGCGTTCTCTGGGGCTTCGTCGGCACGCGCTACGCGCGCTTCGCGTCGTTCGCCGTCGGGCCGCGAAGCGTATGGGCGTACCTGCGCTCGCTCGCCGCGCGGCGGCCCGAGCGCCATGTCGGACACAACCCCGCCGGCAGCTGGGCGATCTGGGCGCTGCTCGCGCTGGGCCTCGCCAGTGCCGCGAGCGGCTGGGCCGCGCTGCAGACGCATTGGCACTGGCTCAAGGACGTGCACGAGGGCCTGAGCAACGCCATGCTCGCCGTCGTGGCGCTGCACATCGCCGGAGTCGTCGCGAGCAGCGTGCTGCATCGGGAGAACCTGTTGCGCGCGATGGTCGACGGCGACAAGGAAGGCGCACCGGAAGAAGGCATCCGCGGCAGCGTATGGGTGGTGGGCATGCTGCTCGCCGCGCTGGTCGCGGGCTTCTGGACTGCCGCGTGGCGCGGCGACCTGCCCGCGGTCACGCGCGCCGCCGCCGAGCGCCAGCGCGATCACGAGCACGACCACTGATGCTGCGCACCGCCGCGTGTGACACGCTGCGCGAGCTCTATATCCGCTCATGCCAGTGGCGCGGCGCGCAGACGCTGTTCGCCGACGAGCGCGAGCGCGCAAGCGGCGCCGAGGCGCTCGAGCGCTCGCTGCGCCTGGCGCGCGGCCTGCAGGCGCTCGGCATCCGGCGCGGCGAGGTGATCGCTTGTCTCGCGCGCGCATCCACGCGCCATGCGATCGGCTGGTTCGGCGGCATCCTCGGCGGCACGCCGGTGTGCAACCTGCACGTGCGCGAGACCCCGCAGCGCATCGGCGAGGCGCTCGCCTGGCTCGGCGCCACGGCGCTGCTGCACGACGCCGAGCTGGATGACCTGGCGCGCGACGCGCTCGCGCGCTCCGGCATGCGCTGTGCGCAAATCAGCCTCGGCGCGCGCGGCACCGCCGATGCGTGCTACGACGAGCTGCTGGCCGCCAACGAGCCGCTCGCCGCGGCGAGCGCGGCGCCGGCGCCCGACGAACTGGCGGCCATCGTGCTCTCCTCGGGCTCGACCGGCCGGCCGAAGGGCATCCTGCACACGCAGAGGACGCTGCTCGAGGCGGCCAAGGGCGGACAGTACGCTTTCGGCGGGATCGGGCGGCGCGACGCGACGCTCATGACCATGCAACCCTCGTTCGCCGCCTGGGCGATCGTCATGTTGCCGTTCGTCGGCGCCGGCGCCAAGACCTGCTTCGGCGCGCAGTTCACGCCGAGAATTTTCCTCGAAGTGGTGGCGCGCGAGCGCATCACCGTCGGGCCGCTGGTGCCGACCATGTGGCGCATGGTGTTCGACGAGGACCTGTCGCGGTACGACCTGTCTTCGCTCAGGATCGTCACCATCGCGGGGGAGCCTCCCGCGGCGCGCGACATCGAGCGCCTGCACGCGTCGATCTGCCCTCGCCTCGCGAGCCTGTACCTGGCGGGCGAGGGATTCACCGCCTCGGCCGTGGTCGCGTTCACCGAGGACCTGCTGCGCGAGGGCAAGGCTGCGTCCACCGGCCGCCCTGCGCCGGGAGTCGACGTGAAGATCATCGATCCCGCGGGCGGCTTCGACGACGAGCTGCCGCCGGGCGAGATCGGCGAGATCGCGCTCTCCGGCCCTTCGCTCGCCGTGGGCTACTGGAAGGACCCCGAGGTCACGCGCCAGCGCTTTCGCGAGCGGTGGTGGCGCAGCGGCGATCTCGGCCGCATCGACGCCGACGGCGATCTCTGGGTGGTGGGGCGCATCGACAACGTCATCAACACCGGCGGCATCAAGGTCTCAGGAGAGGAAGTGGAGCGCGCCCTGCTCGGCCATCCGCAGGTCGCGCAATGCGCGGTGGTCGGCGCACCCGACGCAGGCTTCGGCGAGCGCATCGAGGCCTACGTAGTGGCGCGAGGCGCACCGCCGCACGCAGCCGAGCTCGAGGCCTACTGCCGCGGCCCGGGCGGGCTCGCCGGATTCAAGCTGCCGCGCGCCTATCACTTCGTCAGCGAGCTGCCGACCGGCCCGACCGGCAAGCTCTACCGCCGCGCGCTGCGCGCCTAGACGTAGCTGCGGTAGGCCGGCTCGTACATTTTCGACCTGACGAAGGCGAGCGAATCGTCGGGTCGCGGCACGCTCGCGAGCCCGCGCGCGAACGCCACCTCGGCCACCGCGGCGGCGATGCGCGCCGAAACGTCGCGCACGCGCGCGAGCGGCGGATAGAGGCTGCCCTGCTCCAGGTCCTGCGGCGTCACCAGGTCGGCGAGCGCGCGCGCCGCGGCGAGGAACATCTCGTCGGTGGCGCGGCGCGCGCGCGAGGCGACGAGCCCGAGGCCGACGCCCGGGAAAATGTACGAATTGTTGCCCTGGCGCGGCACGAGGGTCCGCCCCTCGACGGTGACCGGGTCGAACGGGCTGCCGCACGCGAACAGCGCGCGCCCGCGCGTCCACAGATAGGCTTCCTGCGCGGTGCACTCGGCTTGCGAGGTCGGGTTGGACAGCGCGAACACGATCGGCCGCTCATTGACGCGCGTCATTTCCTCCAGCACTTCGCGCGTGAACGTCTTGCCGACCGCGGCGACGCCGATGATCGCGCTGGGCTTGAGCGCCTTGACCGCCGACAGGAAGTCCGCCACCTCCTCGTGCTCGTGCGCGTAGGGGCGCTTGTGCTCGCCGAGGTCGGTGCGCGAGCGCACCACCAGTCCCCTGGAATCGACCAGCCAGCAGCGCTTGCGCGCTTCGGCTTCCGGCAGGCCCTCGTCCGCCATCGCCGCCACCACCAGGTCGCAGATGCCGGTAGCCGCCTCGCCCGCGCCGAGGAACAGCAGCCGCTGCTCGGCGAGCTTGCCGCGCGTCACGCGGAGCGCGGAGTACAGCCCAGCCAGCGCGACGCTCGCCGTGCCCTGGATGTCGTCATTGAAGCAGCACAGCCGCTCGCGATACGTATGCAGCAGACGGAACGCGTTCAGGTTGGCGAAGTCCTCGAACTGGATTACCACGCCCGGGAACACCTGCTGCGCCGCGTGCATGAACTCCTCGACCAGCGCGTCGTATGCGGCGCCGCGCAGCCGCGGCTGCTTGATGCCGATGTAAAGCGGATCCTGCAGGAATGCCGCGTTGTTGGTGCCGACGTCGAGCATCAGCGGCAGCGTCGTCGCAGGATCGATGCCGGCGCACGCGGTGTATAGCGACAGCTTGCCCACCGGGATGCCCATGCCGTTGGCGCCCAGGTCGCCCAGCCCGAGGATGCGCTCGCCGTCGGTGACGACGATGATCTGCACGCCCCGCGACGGCCAGTTGCGCAGCACCTCGGCGATGCGGCCGCGATCCGCGGCCGACACCCATAAGCCGCGCGGACGCTGGAAGATTTGCGCAAAGCGCTGGCAGGCGAGCCCCACGGTAGGCGTATAGATGAGCGGCATGATCTCGTCCGGGTGGTCCATCACCACGCGAATGAACAGCATCTCGTTTCGATCGCGCAGCGCGCTGAGGTTGATGAACTTGTCGAGATCGGTCGGCTGCCGGCGAAGATTGTCGAGCACGCGCGCCAACTGCTGCTCCTGCGTGATCACCGTCGGCGGCAGCAGCCCGCGCAGGCCGAGCGCATCGCGCTCGGCGTCGGTGAACGCAGTGCCCTTGTTGAGCAGCGGATCGCGCAGCAGCGCAGGCCCGGTCGGATAGGTGGCGGAGCCCTCGCCGGGTTTGGGTTTCGCGGCCATCGGGAATCTTCCTCCCTGTTAACCGCGATGCTGCGCCGCCGTGCGCGCGAACAATTTGATGCAGATCAATCAGGCCATCAGCGGCGCAACGCTGCGTCCAGGTTGTCCAGAAGCACGCGCGTGCCGCGCTCGCGGCTTCCCGCGTCGTCGTAGCCGTCCAGAAATGCGCCCTGCTCGGAACCATTGCGCCTTGGCCTTCGGATCTTCCCAGGCAGCGAAAACGCGCGCCGGCGGCTGCGCGAATTCGCGCTCGATCGTGAAGCTCGCGTGTTGCGCCGATTGCTTGCTCACGGTCTTGCTCATTGGGGCACGATGACCATCCACGACACGCCGAAGCGGTCGGCGACCATGCCGAAGCATGGCGAGAAGAACGTCTTGCCGAGCGGCATGTGCACTTGGCCGCCCTCGGCGAGCGCGCCGAACAGGCGCTTCGCCTGGGCTTCGTCCCGCGCGTCGAGCGAGAGCGAAAAGCCCTGGAAGCTCGGCTTGCCCTGGCAGCGGCCGTCTGAGGCCATCAGGGTTGCGTCGCCGATGCGCAAGCTGGCGTGCATGATCTTTTTTTCCGAGCCGGGCGGATGCATGCCGGGCGGCGGCGGCTCGGGGCTGTCCTGGATGCGCATCAACATCGTTACCTCGGCGCCAAGAGCCTTCTTGTAGAACTCGAGCGCCTCCTCGCAGCGGCCTTCGAAGAACAGGTACGGCTGGATTTGCATGGCGTCTCCTTCATTCAGATTGGCATCGCTAGTCCGGAATCTCGGCCTCGACGAGCTTCGCCAGAAGAACGAGCGATTCCTGCCAGCCGAGATAGCAGGCCTCCGGAGGAATGACGTCGGGCACCCCCTCTTGCACGATGTTCAACTCGGTGCCGACGGACACCTTCTTCATGGTTATCGTCACCTGGAGTTCCCCTGGCAGGTTCGGGTCGTCGAATTTGTCCGTGTAGCGAATCCGTTCGTGCGGCACCAATTCGAGATACTTTCCGCCGAAGGAGTGGCTATGTCCCGTGGTGAAATTCGTGAACGACATCTTGTGGGTGCCGCCGACCCTGGCATCCAAGTGGTGAACCTTGCCGGTGAATCCGTTCGGCGGAAGCCATTTGGACATTGCGTCGGGATCCAGAAACGCCCGGTAGACTCTCTCGGGCGTCGCACGGAGCACGCGGTGAAGCCGGATCGTGTTTGTCGACATGATTTGCCTCACGCTCTGGCCAGGTAGGTTGCAAACTGGTCCATGGTGCCGCCCCAGCCCTGCTTCATTCCTTCGCGGCCCTCGTCGAAGGTCTTGCGCTCGAGCTCGGTTGCCGAGTCGTGCGGGATCCACTGGACTTGCTGCAAAAAAAGCGCCAGCTTCTCGAACGACTCGCTCCACCCTCGCTTGTGGTCGTCGCGCACCTTGTCGTCGAACAGCTGCTCGTGCCGGAACAGCAGCTCGGTGCCGCCGCCGGCCGCCTTGAATTCGATCGTCACCAGCGACTCGCGCTCCGGAGTGGTCCTCGGCCAGGTCCAGGTGAAGGCGAGCCTGCGGCCCGGCAGCACTTCCCGATAGACGCCGGCGCACTCATGCGCGTTGCCGTCGGGGCCGCCGAACACGATGCGGAAGCGCCCGCCGACGCGCACGTCGAGCTCGGCCACGGAAACGGGCTCCTGGCCGCCCGGTCCCCACCAGCGCTTTACCGCTTCCGGGTCGGTCCACGCGCGCCAGACTTTGTCGGGCGCGGCGGGGTAGCCGCGGGTGAGGGTGAGCGAGGGCTTTTCGGCGAGACGGGCTTGTTCCATGTCTGCAGCTCCTCTTGCTGATAGAGATAGCGGGCGAGCGCATCGAGCTTCTCGGTCCAGAACTTCTCGTAGCGCGCCATCCATGTCGCGGCCTGCTTCATCGGCGCGGCAGAGAGCTCGCAGCTCACCACCCGCCCCTCTTTGGTGCGGGCGATGAGCCCGGCGTCTTCGAGCACGCGCAGGTGCTTCATGAAGCCGGGCAGCGACATGTCGTGCGCCTGGGCGAGCTCGGTGACCGGCCGGTCGCCTTCCGCGAGCGACTCGAGCACGTGCCGCCGGGTACGGTCCGACAGGGCGGCGAACAGTGTGTCGAGTCTGTCTTCCGAATACTTAACCATTGGGTTTAGTATCCAGACGGCGGCGCGGCTTGTCAAGGCCCGGCCGGGGAGCCCCATTCTTCAGTGCGAAACGGTGACGTCCCTCGCGAGGGTCTCGTTTCGCGGCTGGTGGTCCCCGCGCGCCGCGCGGCGCACGCGCTGCGGGGGGCGCGCTTCGTTCGACCGGTGCAGCGCCTGCTCGACCATGCGCCGCAGCTTTTCCTGGCGCTGCCAGTAGCGATGGTTCAGCGCGCGGGAATTGGCACCCCGGGTGCGCTCGCGGGGCAACGCTTGCGCACCCTGCTCGCGCTCGAGCCGCGCCTGTTCGAGCCTGCGCACCGCTTCGCGCGCGTCGACCATGGCGGCACTTCGCGAGGAAATGGCGGAATTGCTTGCCAGCGCGCTCGCCACGTCCAAGGACGAGACCGTCTGCGCCGACGCGCCCGCCGCGGCGCAAACAAACGCCACCGCGCAGATTGCCTGGGCGATGTTCCGGACAGGGCGGCGAGTATTCATTGGATCTCGCGAAAGGGCCCGGAACGGAACTGCCGTTGCCGGACCCAAGAGCTTGCTGCGAAGGTAATTCCCGCTATTTATTGACTGCTGACGAGCACCTCGACCCGGCCGTTGCGCTGCATTTGCGGATCGCCGAAGGCGCCGGTGGCCCCGGTGGCCCCGGCAGGGCCGACGTAGCTCACGGACTGGGAGTCGTTCATCGCGGCGGGTTGCGTCGTGCCGCAGCCTGCGGCGAACAGCGCAATTACCGCGAGCGAAAGCGTGCTTCTGATCATTGCTGGTTTCATGCCAAATCCTTTTATGTGACGAACGACCTACGCGCACATCATCGATCTCCTTCGCATCACAATCGAAGGTGCTCGTTACGGTTCGCAAGCCACGTTGCGCCGATTGCGCGGCCGATTCCGTTCGCTGGCGCGCATAGCGCGGCAATTCTTGAGGATCGTCGAAGTCTGCTGGCAGGTGCACGGGCCTAGCGGCCGAAATGTTCGCCCGCGGGCGTCAGCGATTCGACGTGATAGGAAGATCGACGACGATCAGTACGTCGCCGCCGAAGCGCGGAGTGACCACCTGAGCGCGCCAGCCCGTGAATTGCAATTCGGAATTCAGCCCCATCCGCCGCCGAGCGCCTTGAACAGACCGATCGAGGCTTGCAGCCGCGAGAGCCTGACCTGCACAAGCTGATCCTCGGCCTGAAACAGCGTCCGCTGCGCGTCGAGCAGGGTGAGCAGATCGTCAATGCCTTCGCGGTAGCGGATTTCCGCAAGCCGCAGCGCGATTTGCTGCTGCTCGACGGCTTGTGCCAGCAGGATTTCCTGATTCGCCGTGCTACCGCCGGCGGCCAGCGCGCCTTCGACGTCGGCCAGCGCGGCGAGGATGGATTTGCGGTAGTCCTCCACGAGTTCGCGCTCGCGCGACGCCGCCACTTCGACCTGCCCGCGCAGACGGCCGCCGTCGAAAATCGGCTGCAGCAGCGAGGCGCCGAGCGCCACTCCCGCGGTGGGCGTGTTGAGGAAACTGATGAGCACGTTGCTCGCGAGTCCCGCCGATCCGGTGAGCGCAATGCTGGGCAGCAATGCCGCGCGCGCCGCGGCGACGTTGGCGTTGGCCGAGGCCAGCTGCGCCTCGGCGCTTGCGAGGTCGGGCCGGCGGACGAGGAGGTCCGCGGGAAGTCCGGGGCCGACGCGCGGCACGGCGAGAGAGGTCACGGTCGAGCCGGCAACTTCGAAGCCCTCGGGCGGCGCGCCGGCCAGTATCGCGAGCGCGTACAACGTCTGGCGCTCCTGCAGTTCCAGCGTCGAAATGGCAGCGCGCAGCGTCAACACCGCCGCCTGCTGCCGCGCGACGTCGAGCGGGGAGGCGGCACCGTTGCGCGCCCGCGCGTCGACCAGATTGAACACCCGTTCCGCAATCAACAGGTTCTGGCGCGCGAGCGCAAGGCGTCCGCGCAGCGACAGCAGCTGGAAATAGCCGCTCGCGACGCCCGCCACCAGCGTGAGCCGAACCGTTTCCTGATCGAAGCGGGTGGCGCGCAGCGATGATTCGGCTGAGCGCACTTCGGAAGCGATCCGCCCCCACAGATCGACTTCGTAGCTCGCGCTGAGGGCTGCGCTCGAGGAATTCTCGCCGCTCCAGCTGCCCCCATCCGGGCGCGTTTCGCGGCGCCCGGTGGCAGCGCTGAAATTCAATGCCGGAAACAGCGTCGCTCCCGCGATACGCACCTGTGCCTCGGCCTGGCGGACGCGCTCCGCGGCGATGCCAATGTCGGGGCTCGCGACCAAGGCGGCGTCGATCAGTTCCGAAAGTTCCGCGGAGCCGAAACCGCGCCACCAGTCTCGCGTGAGCGCAACCGCATCCGGGGGGCGCGGCTCGGTCCAGGCGGACGGCATGGCAAGCGCCTGTGCGGGCGGGTCGCTCGTGATCGCGCAAGCGGCGAGTGAAAGCGCAGCCGTCAACGATGCAAGGCGCCGCATCATGTCGCCAATGCCACGATGGGATCCACCCGCGCGGCCTTTCGCGCCGGCATGTAGCCGAACACGAGCCCGGTCGCGAGCGCGCAACCGAAGGCGAGCAGCACCGGGCCGATCGAGTACCGGACCGGCGTGCCGAACGCGCCGATGATCGCCGCCGCGGCAAGGCCGACGGCCACGCCGATCGCGCCTCCGAGCATCGACACCACCAACGCCTCGGTGAGGAACTGCTGCAGGATGTTCCGCATGCGCGCGCCGGTGGCCATGCGGATGCCGATCTCGCGCGTGCGCTCGGTCACGCTCACCAGCATGATGTTCATCACGCCGATGCCGCCCACCAGCAGCGAGATCGCCGCGATCGATCCCAGGAGGACCGTGAGCGTGTTCTGCGTATCCGTGGCCGTTTCGAGAATCGAAGCCATATTGCGGATCCGGAAGTCCGCGCTCTGGTGCCGCGCTTTCAGGACTGCGGTGACTTCGGCCTGCGTTGCGTCGATGAGGCTGACGTCGTCCACCGCCACCGTGATGGTGCGCAGGAAGGTCTGGCCGAACAGGCGCAGGCCGCCGGTCGTGAGAGGAACCAGTACGACGTCGTCCTGGTCCTGGCCTTGCGGCGAGGCGCCACGCACCGTCATCAGGCCGATGACCTGGAACAGAACGTTGTTGAGCACGATGTACTGCCCGACGGGATCGACGCCCTGCGGAAAAAGATTGTCCGCGACGGTCTGGCCGAGCACCACCACGGAGGCGTAGCTCTTCACGTCCGAGGCCGAAAAAAATATTCCCCTGCTGACCGGCCAGTTGCGCGCCACGGGAAACGTCGCGGAGGTTCCGGTCGCCTGAGTCTGGTAGTCGGAATTGCCGAAGCGTGCGGTGACGCTCCCGCCCAGCTCGGGCACGGCAGCCAGCACGTTGGGCAGCGCGGCAATCATGTCCGCGTCTTCCGGCACCAGCGAGGCGACGGTGCCGCCGACGCCTCGGCGCTCAGGCGGGCCCGGGCGGATAAGCAGCAGGTTCGTGCCCATGGCGCTGATGCGGTCGAGCACCATCTGCTTGGCGCCGTCGCCGATGGCGAGCATCGCGATCACGGAGGCCACGCCGATCACGATGCCGAGCAGCGTGAGCACCGTGCGGAAAAGATTGGCGCGCAACGCGCGTACCGCGGTCTTCGCCGCCTCGAGCGCGCCGCCAAAGAGGGAAGCGCCGCCTTCATCCTTTGGCCGCGCACTATCCTGCGCCGCCGGACCGCCTGACAACTGCGGGCCGGGATCGCTGACGATGGTTCCGTCCCTGATCTCGATGATGCGCCGCGCCTGCGCGGCGATTTCCTGCGCGTGCGTGATCAGGATCACCGTGTGCCCGCGGCGGGACAGCTCCTGCAGCAGCGCCATCACTTCGGTGCCGCTCTTGCTGTCGAGCGCGCCGGTGGGCTCGTCGGCCAGCACGATGCGCCCGCCGTTCATCAGCGCGCGCGCGATCGAGACGCGCTGCTGCTGCCCCCCGGAAAGCTGGCTTGGCCGGTGCGCCAGCCGGTCGCCCAGCCCGAGCGAGCCGAGCAGTTCCTTGGCGCGCGCATCGCGCTCCGCGGGCGGCATCCCCGAATAGACGGCCGGCACTTCCACGTTTTCGAGCGCGGAAACGGTGCCGATGAGGTTGTAGCTCTGGAACACGAACCCGAACGCCTCGCGCCGCAAGCGTGCCAGCTCGTCGCGCTCGAAGGCCGAGACATCCTCGCCCATGAAGCGGTAAGTACCGGTGGTTGGGCGGTCGAGGCAGCCGAGGATGTTCATCAGCGTGGTCTTGCCCGACCCCGAGGCGCCCATGATCGCGAGGTACTCGCCCGCATAGACCTGCAGGGTGATCCCGTGCAGCACTTGGACGTCGATCTCCCCGCTGCGGTAGGTCTTGGTCACGTCCACCAGCTCGATTAGCGGCGTCACGGACGACCCGCCCTTGCCGCATTCGGTGCCAGCGCACTGCCGGTCTGCGCCGGCGCCGGCGCCGGCGCCGCAGGTGCCGTGGCTCCGATCACCACCTTTTCGCCGGGCGCGAGGCCGGAGACGATCTGCGCGGAGACGCGGTTCATCACCCCAATTTTCACTAAACGGTCCACGGCCTTGCCGTTGGCGCCGATCACGCTCACCCGCGCGGCTCCCTTGGCGAACTGGGTTCGCGGATCGATGCCTGCGCCCGCGCCACGGGAGCCGCGCGAGCCAGCTTCGGACGCCACCGGACGCAGCGCGGCGAGCGGAACCAGCACCGCGTCTTTGGCACTGGAGACGACGAAGAATACCTGGGCCGTCATCTGGGTCATCAGCGCCTGGTTTGGATTCGCCACGTCAAACAAAGCGTCGTAGAGCACGACGTTGTTCACCACGTTCGGCGTGGGCGGGATCTGGCGCAGTTTTCCGTAGTAGCGCCGATTGTCGCCGCCCAGGGTCGTGAAGTAGACATCCATCCCGAGGTGCAGCTTCGGCACGTCGGCCTCCGAAACCTGGGCCTGCACTGTCATCGTCGCCAGGTCCGCGATGCGCATGACGATGGGCGCCTGCTGATTCGCGTTCAGCGTCTGGCCCTGCTTTGCCGCCTGCGAGACCACGGTCCCCGCAATCGGCGCGTAGATCTTGGTGTAGCCCAGGTTCGCCTGGTCCCCGCGCAGCGTGGACTCCGTCTGCTGCAGCTGAGCCTTGAGCGAATTGACCTGTGCAACGGCCGACTGCCGCGCCGCCTCGGCGCTCTGCAACGCGTCGGCCGTGGTCGCATTCTCGCGTGTGAGGTTCTGCTGGCGCGTGAATTGCAGCTCGGCGAGTACGAGCTGGGCCTGCTTGTCGGCGAGCTGCGCGTGCAGGTTGAGCAGTTGCGCCCGGTCGCCGTCGACCCTGGACTGGTAGACCGAAGGGTCGATCTCTGCAAGAAGCTGCCCGGCCTTGACCACCGCGCCGACGTCAACGAGAAGCTTCTTCAGTTGTCCGGAGACCTGCGTGCCGACATCGACGAAGTCCTTGGGCTGGAGCGTCCCGGTCGCGGTGATTGTATCTTCCAGGTTTGCGCGCTCGGCCACCGCCGTGATGAAGCCGACGGCCGCTTTGCCTGGGCCATACCATGTCCGCCATGCGTAGTAGCCGCCTGCCGCGAGCAGCGCGCACGCAACAAGAACGAGGGGGAGGCGGCCGAACCGAAGCCAGTGTGCTCCCCGCGCGCGCTGCTGCGCGCCGCCCGCATGGCGATCCTTCACGGCATCTGGGTTTTCGGTTTCCGGGGCCATGCCTGCACAACGCCGGGCATGAAATGCCCGCTGTGGAATTCTGTTCCCGGCCTGCCACGTCCTCAGTGCGATAGCGCACAGAGCGATGCGGGGCGCCCCGCTGAGGACAACCCTCCAGCGACGGGAACGTCCGCAGCGGGCAACAAAGTGGCTGGCGGAACCGGCGCACGCAGACTAGCGAGCTCTTGGAGGCGGCAGCCGGGTAGAGGGAACGGGCGGCACGTCGGGCTCTTTCGGTTGCTCTGGCTTCTTCGCTTGCCGAATTCGGTCCTCCTCTGTGCGGTGCCGTACATCATATGTGGGCAGGCGCACAGAACGGGCATCGGCGCGCGCGCCACACTGCTACGCGTCGAGACCCGTTCGGAGCCTGCGATCATGAGCGATAGCGCATTCACTGTCCTTCTCGTTTCGGACGACGCCGTCGATGTCGAGCTGATTCGTAAGGCGCTGGCTGAGTCGGCCGGCACCCGATTGCGCATGGAACGGGTCGGGCGACTATCCGAAGGGGTCGCCCGCCTGGGAAAGGCGGGAATTGACGCGATCCTGCTCGATCTGTTTCTGCCCGACAGCAAGGGCATCGAGACGTTCGAGACGCTGTTCGAGGCGGCCCCGCTCGTTCCGATCCTGCTCCTGGTCGGCCCGGGCAACGAAGAGATCGCCTGGCAAGCCACACAACTTGGCGCGCAGGATCACCTCCTCAGGGATCATCTCGACGCGTACTGGTTGCCCCGGATTCTGCGCAGCGTGATCGAGCGAAAGGCTGGCGAGGAGGCGCTGTTCACGGAACGGGAACGTGCGCAAGTCACACTGAATTCCATCGGCGACGCCGTCCTGAGCACCGACATCGCGGGCAACGTAGCCTATCTCAACGTGGTCGCGGAAGAAATGACGGGCTGGTCCTGCAGCGAGGCCATAGGGCGTCCCCTCGCCGAAGTGTTTCAGATTGTCGACGGAGCTACACGCGAACCCGCGCTCGACCCTTTGGCTCAAGCCGTCAGGCAGAACAAGACCGTGGGCCTGACCGCAAACTGCATCCTCATACGGCGCGACGGGTCCGAATCTGCGATCGAGGATTCGGCGGCCCCGATCCACGACCGCAGAGGGCAGGTAACGGGCGCCGTAATCGTGTTCCACGACGTCAGCGCGGCTCGGGCCATCACGCAAAAAATGGCTCACCTGGCCCAGCACGACTTTCTGACTGATCTGCCGAACCGGATGCTGTTTAGCGACCGTGTTTCAAATTCGATTACCTTGGGCCGTCGTCATGGCAAGCACTGCGCCGTTCTGTTTCTGGATCTGGACGGCTTCAAGCACATCAACGACGCACTGGGGCATCCGATCGGCGACAAGCTTCTTCAATCGGTATCACGACGCCTGGCGGCCTGCGTGCGCGGTTCGGACACCGTGAGCCGGCAAGGCGGCGACGAATTCGTGGTGCTGCTTTCCGAGATCGAGCACGCAGCTGACGCCACCGTAAGTGCGGAAAAGATCCTGTCGGCGTTGGCGGCGCCGCACCACGTCGCCGGGAAGGAGCTTCACATCACCGCGAGCATCGGCATCAGCGTGTATCCCGACGACGGCCAGGACGCCGAGACCCTGATCAGGTGCGCGGATACCGCGATGTACCATGCAAAAGACAAAGGGCGGAATAATTTCCAGTTCTTCACGCAGGACATGAACGTTCGTGCCGTCGAGCGGCACTTCCTCGAAGGCAGCATGCGCCGTGCCCTCGAGCGAAGGGAGTTCGTGCTGCATTACCAACCGAAGATCAATCTTGAGACCGGGGCGATTACCGGAGTCGAGGCGCTATTACGCTGGCGACACCCGGAACGCGGACTCGTTCCGCCGGCGCTGTTCGTGCCCATCGCCGAAGACTGCGGCCTGATTGTGCCGATCGGCCGCTGGGTTCTGCACGAAGCATGCAGACAGGCCCAAGCCTGGATCGATGCGGGGCTGTCGCCGCTGCCGGTTGCGGTAAACATCTCCGCGATAGAGTTGCAGGGCAAGGAGTTTCTCGAAAGCGTTCGAACTACGCTCAAGGAGACGCACTTGCATCCCCGCCACCTCGAGCTGGAGCTGACCGAAAGCGTCCTCATGCAGGATGCCGGGTCCACTGCCGCGACGCTCACTGCCCTCAAAGCCATGGGGGCGCGGCTCGCTGTCGACGACTTCGGCGCCGGCTACTCCAGCTTGAGCTATCTGCGGCAGTTCCCGATCGATACGCTCAAGATAGACCGGTCTTTCGTGCGCGAGATTACCGCCGATTCAGCCGACGACACTATCGTCAGCGCAATCATCGGCATCGGGAGGACGCTCAAGCTGACGGTCGTCGCCGAGGGGATCGAGACAGGCGAGCAACTTGCATTCCTTCGGCACCAGCACTGTGGCGAAGGCCAGGGCTATCATCTCGGTCGCCCGATGAACGCCGAACAGTTCGCGACCGTGCGCGAGACGAGGGAGGGGTACATTCGCCAGATACCAGGTCGCACGCGGATTTCGGCAGTGCCCCGCCGTCGGTGATCATGGTCCTGTAGTCCCCGGCCAACCTGCCGCTGGCCCGATCGGATTCGTCCAGCGCCCGATCCACTATCGCCGTCCCTCCGGGTTGCCGGCAGGCAGGTCGCGCCGTGTGGCTACTTCTTGATGGTCATTTGGTTGCCGACGTTCGTCACGCCATCCACTTTCTTGGCGATGGCGATCGCCTGGTCGATCTGCTCCTGGCTGTTGACGAACCCGCTGAGCTGGACTTCGCCTTTATGCGTCTCGACCGCGATATCGAAGCTCTTGATGTCCGGGTCCGCGAGCAGCGCCGCCTTCACCTTGGTGGTGATGACGCTGTCGTCGATCGCCGCGCCCACGGTGGTCGTTGCGGGTTGGGTGGTACTTGCCGCTTCGGCGGTGGTGGTTGCGGGTTGGGTGGCACTTGCCGCTCCGGCGGTGGTGGTTGCGGGTTGGGCAGTGCTTGCGGGCTCGGGGGCGGGTGCGGCTTGGCTGGTGGTTGCAGGTTGGGTTGCGGGTTGGGTTGCGGGTTCGCTTGCGCGTTGCGCGACCTGCTCCTCTTGCCGGCCGCAGCCGACGATCAGGACGGACAGTGCGCCCGCAAGTGTTACACCCAAGACGAGACGTTTACGATCGATGCGCATGATGGTGTTCTCCGTGTGGTGAGATACAAAAAATAATCGGTCGATCCTTGAAGCTGCGGCGCTTCGCGGGCAGACTCATGTTCTCGCGCCGCCGACCTCTTTCAGCTTGCGTACATTGCCCTTTGGTAGATCCTTTTCTTGCTCGAGTTTCTTGCGTGCCGCGGCCCAGGTCTTCGCGACGTCGGTGAGATCGGAGCGCACGTAGCCCCGTACAAACCTGTACTTGTCCGTGAATTTCGGCGTCATCGGGGCAGGTGCCCGGGGAACTGCGCGCCGCGGCCGTAACTACTTCACGCGCATGTCGTTCTTGACGGATTTCACGCCCTCGACGCCGCGCGCAACCTCGACCGCCTTGTTGATGTCGGCCCGGGAGCTCACGAAGCCGCTCAGTTGCACGACGCCCTTGAAGGTCTCGACGTTGATCTCGGCGACTTTCAGTGAAGGCTCGTTGAAGATCGCCGCCTTCACTTTCGTCGTGATGACGGAGTCATCGACGTATTCCCCGGTGCCCTCCTTTTGCGCCGTGGACGCGCAACCCAGCAGCGACACCAGCATGACGGCGAGAAAAAGAGCGGAAAAACGCTTGAGCTGTAGCATGGTCGAATTCCCTAAACAGAACGAAATTGAGGTTCCCTACCCCGGCGGCAGATCCTGCCTACGGTCTCCCGATGCGTGAATGCTATTCCCTCCAAGAGCGCCGTTCCGTGCGCTGGCGTACATACGGCGAATGACTTTCGGATTAGCTTTGCGGGCGTGCTCCCGCCCCACAGTATCAACAAGCTGCTCGCCGCCCTGCCTCGCAAGGCGTATCGGTGCCTGCTCGCAGGGCTCGAGCCGGTCAAATTGACCTTCGGTGAGGTGCTCTACGAGCCGGGGGATACGATCCGTCACATTTACTTTCCTGAGGCCTCCCTGGTGTCGTTGCTGACGCTGGCCGATGGGCACCTGCCCCTGGAAGTCGGCCTGATCGGCCGCGAGGGCATGGTCGGCGTGCCTCTGGTGCTGGGACACGGCGTGTCGTCGGCTCGGGCCCTGGTGCAGGGGACCGGAACGGCCATGCGGATGGCGTCGGCGGACTTCCGGCGCGAATTCCGGCGCAGCCTGACGTTGCAACGAGGGTTGTACCGCTATGTCCATGCGTTGATGACCCAGATCTCGCAAACCGCCGCGTGCAACCGGTTTCACGTAGTGGAGAAGCGCCTTGCGCGCTGGCTGCTGATGACCCACGACCGCGTGCAGTCGGATCGCTTCCGCCTGACGCACGAGTTCCTCGGCCACATGCTGGGGGTGCGGCGGGTCGGCGTCACCAAGGCCGCGCAGACGCTGCAGCAGCGCGGACTGATCAGCTACAACCGCGGCGACATCACCGTGCTCGATCGCCCGCGCCTGGAAGCAACGGCCTGCGAGTGCTACGAGGTCGTCAAGGACATGCACGACGGCGCGCAGGCCAGGCATGAGCTGCGCGAGATGCCGATTCCCATAGCGGCTTGACCGCACTCGAGCGCCCCATCGCGCTGATTGTTGACGCACCGAGCCAAGTCTCAAATACTGCGGTCGATTTCGTACACAGGAAGTGCACTCTGCGCTGTCCGTGATCGCTGTAACCTTCGATCCGCTGGCAAGGAAACGCCGTGCCGACGGCTAGGTTCATGCCTGCACGTCGGTCGCCGCGTCAGAACCGTCTCCTGGACGCGCTGCCGGCTGCCGATTACGAGCGCCTGCTGCCCAAGCTCGAGCACGTCATGTTGCGGCGCGGCGAGATCGTCTATCGGGCTGACCAGAAGATTCAACGGAAGCGCCGACCACTCCTTCATTGCCGACGACCCCCACTTCCGCCGCCTTGCTCGGGCTGACCACGGTGAGCAGGGAAATCACGCCGCCATAGGGAAAATAGGCATGCAGTATCGGACCGCCGGGTTCGTACAGCACCTGCCCGAATTTCAGCGACACCGGCTCGAGGTAGCGAGCTAGGCGCCGGCGTTCCTCGCCAGGCAGGGCGGCGAGCAGCCGGTTCCGGGCAGGCGATTGAGCCGAAGGTCGCATGAATTGCCGCTTGGTGTTGCAACTCCGCTCTATCGAGCCTGGTCGGGTTTCGACGCGAAGTCGGCACAGTAGAGGGGGGACGAACACCCGTACACATCGTGCCTCGCGCACTTCAGTGGCGCGGGTCGCCGGCGCCTACTTCTTGTCGCCTTTGGCCGCGTCCTGAACGCTTTCACCGGCCTTCTCGATTTGCTTGCCGGCCTTGTCCATCGCCTTGTCGACTTCCTTCCCGGCGTGCTCGGCCGGCCCCTCTTTCTGCGGGCAGCCGGCCAGGCCGACGATTAGCGCGCTTGCGGCCATCGCGGTCACTACGTTGTAACCGAGTTTCATTGTTCATATCCTGCCGAGAAGGAACAGGATCAGGATCACCACCAGGATCACTCCGATAACGCCGCTGGGCGCATAACCCCATTGCCGGCTGTGCGGCCAGGTGGGAAAAGCCCCAATCAGCACCAGAACCAAGATAATCAGCAGTATCGTTCCCAATGTCATGTCGCTTCTCCTAAGTAGCGCTGCATGACGCCGTTGTCGATCCGCACGCGGTCGCCGACCCTGAAATCCGCGTTCCTGTCGAGCATCAGCGTCTGGTAAGAACCATTCTCCAGTTAGCTCCAGGTATTCATCCGAGCTGTGCGCAGACACGCATGACAGGGAACTACGCAAAGCCAAGCGCACGCCGTCACCCGGACGGGGTTCCGCCCTCTTCCTCCCAGCGTTGGACCGCGTCACGCTGCGCAACCTCGGACCGACCGGCCGGTGCTTTCAAACTGGGCGACCACCAGCCGATCAGGGCGCGAACATAGCGCGCAGTAATTTCCGCGGCGTCGCATGGGGTTAGCTGCGGCGGCTGCGGCTTCATTTGCCCACGGGCGTCCTACTTGCCTTTGCCGACCTGATTGGCGATCAGGCCGCCGACTATTGCTGGAGCCTCGTTCCGGACACTTCCACTTCGACGCGGCGGTCGGGCTGCAGGCAGCCGATGACCTTGGCGCTCTTGGCGCCCGTGCATTCGCCGGCCTTGGTGACCGGTTGCGTCTCGCCCATGCCTTTGGCCTGCACGCGACCCGGCTCGATGCCTTTGGCGACCAGGTAATCCTTCACCGCTTCCGCGCGCTTGTCCGACAGGGTCTGGTTGTAGTGATCGGTGCCCAGGCGGTCGGTATGCCCGGTGGCCGTGATCGTCTCGAGCTCGACGCCTTGGAGCTTGCCGACAAAGGCATCCAGCGCGGCCCGGCCTTCGGGACGCAGCACCGCCTTGTCGAAATCGAACAGCGCATCGGCGTCCAGGGTCACTTTTCCCCTGACCGGCTGCGCAGCCGGTGCGGCGACCACGACCGGAGCGGCTTGCGCCACGGGAGCGGGAGCGACGTACTGCGCGATCGGCTGCGGGCCGCATACGGTATTCGGCGACGGCGGCGGGCCGAAACCGGCATGCCAGCACTCGCCGTAGCTATTCATCCAGGCCTGGGTCGCGGGTCCGGTGACAAGCTGCCTCTCGTTGACCGGCGCCAAAGTTGTTTGCGCGCTGGCCGTACCCGACATCACGCCGAGCGCCAAAGCGCACGCCGCGGCCAATCGGACTTGCTTCATGCTAAATGAGGTTTTCATGATGTTCCTCGTCGAATGAGTTGCGCTTCATCCACATCGTTGCTTCCATCCATCTGACGGCCAGCAAAAAGCGGAAAGCTACCGACATACTCACTGGTCATTGCCATCAGCATCGTCCCCTGCTTCGCGGCGGTCGGTGCGCTAGCGCTCATACAGCGAAATTTTGTTCGAGCTAGGCCGTATGTGCGCCAACGCGCGGAACGCCCTGGCGAACTGCCGGATCATTGAAGTTTTACGCAGGCGCGTATCGCTCCGGATGGACTTCCATTTCGCCTTCCATCGAACAAAGGAAACCGCAATGAACATCACCTTGACTCTGGCACCCCTGATATCGCTGATCGCCGGCGTGCTCATTCTGGTCATGCCGCGGCTGCTGAACTACATCGTCGCGGCATACCTGATCGTCGTCGGATTGCTGGGACTGTTCGGCGGCGTGCACCTGAGGTGAGCCAAACCGTAGCGCTCACTTAAACAGGGACTCGGGCCGACGCCCGACCGCGACGCGTGCGACCTCGCGCTGCGCTCTGTGCAGTAATGCACAGACTGAGAGTAATCACGTTGTGAACTCGCGATTGAGCAGGCATACTCACTTCGGGGCGGCATCTCGGGCGAATAAGACGGGAGCCGGGCGCGACGTGGAGGGAACCTATCAAAGCGTGCTTCGCAGCCGTGCTGATGCTTGTATGCGGGGTTTGCTCTTCCCAAGTGCCGGCAGGCAGCGCGCGAATTGCCGCGGCGTATCCGGAATCCGAGGCCACTGCGGCGTGGCGCGGGCTCGCGGCGAGCTACGTGCGCAAGGCGCTCGGGGATCACACGCTGGACACGGATTCGGCATTGAATGGGCGCGTGGACCGGGTGATGGCCGCAGTCGGCGCTGCAGCGGCGGCCGTCGATCCGCGCTTCGCCGAGTCTGCCTGGAGGGCTATTCTGATCGACGATTTCGGCCACGGCGCGGTGGCGTTTCCCGGACAAACCATCCTCATCGACGCGAAGTTCGTGCGCAAGCTCGCGCTTAGCGACGACGAGCTGGCCCTGATGCTGTGCCACGAGGCCGCGCATCTGCTTGCCGGGCACGCGTCCGACAAGCTCTCGTTCATGGCCGAATTTCTGGGCAAGGACAGGCTTCCCACCGCGCGCGCGGCCCTGCTCGAGTTTCTGGCCCAGGACTCCTACGCGGCGGCGTTCCAGCCCAGGGCGCAAATGCAGGAGCGCGAGGCGGACACCATCGGAGCGGCCATCTTTTTCGTGACCGGCTACGACCCGCAACGGGCCTTGGGGCTCTTCGACAAGCTCGCGCAGCTGGAGACCCACGCGGAAGGGCCGGGGCTTGATCCCCACGATGCAGCGGCAGCACGCCAGCGTGCCGTCGCCGGCGTCATAGCCGAATTGCGCCAGCGCCAGGCAGATCGGGGTCCTAAGGGACGCTAGCGTGTTCGGCCCGCGGCCTTCAGAGCGCGGCGGCGACGAGAGTTCGTGGTGGCCTCCTGAGCGTGAGCCTAGACTTCAGCCGCGGGGCTTGACGATTTCCTTGAGTGCTTCTGCGGCGTCGCCAACGCCTTTCTGCAGTTTTCCAGAAATCTGTTTTTCGAGCCCCTTGACCTGCTGCTTCTTGCTTCCCACGAGTTTGCCGGCCTCTTGTTGCGCCTTGCCGACGATATCTCTTGCAGCACCCTTGATCTGGTTCTTGTTCACGTTCGATTCTCCTGTGTCGTGCGCTGCGCCTGCGCTCACTTCTTGTCACCCTTGGCGGCGTCGCGCACGTTATCGCCAGCCTTCTCGATCTGCTGTCCGGCCTTGTCCATCGCCTTGTCGACTTCCTTACCCGCGTGCTCGGCGGGGCCCTCCTTCTGCGGGCAGCCGACCAGACCCAGGATCAGGATCAGCAGGCTCATCGCCGTTGCGGCTATCACTCTGCCGTCGAATTTCATCGTTTGTGTCTCCTTGGGCATGGTCATCAACCGTGGTTGCCAATATCATCTGACGCCTGCGGGCTGGGGGTCCGTTCGATACCGTACATATGGCGCGGCATGGCGACCATTGAACGTCCATTGCCTGAAGCTGCCGGTAACCACCCTCTCGGCGTGCGCCGGCGCACCGGGCTAGCGCTAGCGCCCGAGCAATTCGCCCGCGGGCTTCAGCGACTCGATGCGATCGAACACCACCTTGGCGATGGCCACCAGCGGCGCGCCGAGCAGCAGCCCCCACACGCCCCACAGCCAGCCGAAGAACAGCAGTGCGATGAACAGCACCGCTGCGTTCACGCGTGCGAACCGGCTTTGCAGCCAGGTCATGAACGCGAACCCGATCATGCCCGCAATCAGCAGCGACGCGCCCATCACGGCAAACGCATAGAGCAGCGATCCGGATTGCAGGAACGCGGCCACGCCGGCCCCGAGCGCCAGCAGCCCCGGGCCGAGGTAGGGAATGAAGTGCAGCACGCCGGCGGCGATGCCCCACACGCCGGCCTGGTCCAGGCCGAGCGCCAGGAACGCGAGCCACGTGCTGACGGCGAGCAGGACGTTCGACGCGAGCATCGCGAGCAGGTAGCGCTGGACCTGCACGTCGATCTCCTCGAGGATGCGCACGGCGTCCTTCTTGCGCGACAGCGACGGCCCGACCAGCTGCACCAGCTTGCGCCGGAAGTGCTCTCCGGACGCGAGCAGGAAATAGGTCAGCAGCAGCACGATCGGGCTTTGCGCGGCGACCGTGACCACCAGCTTGGACTGCGCAAGCGTGTAGTCGCGCAGCCACGTGGGTTCCGGCGCGCGGGTTGCGGCCGCGCGCCCAGCCGGCTTCACGCCCGCATCGGCTGCGGCCCCCTGCAGCTCGTTCGCGGCCTCCTGCATGTTCTGCAGTGCCGTTGGGGCGCCCGTGCGCGCGGCGCTCAGGTCCTTGCGCAGCTTGCGCGCGGCCTCGGGCAGCTTCTCGATCAGGGCCGTGGCGTCGCCGCTCAGCGAGAAGCCGATCCAGGAGAAGCTCCCGACCACCGTAGCCAGCACCAATGCCGCGCCGACGCTGCGCGGCATGCGCCACCCCGCGAGCCAGTCGACGAGCGGGTGCAGCGCATAGCTCGCGAGGATTCCGATCAGCAGCGGGACGAAGAAAGCGCGCGCCAGGTACAACGCGGCGACCAGCGCGAACAGCGCCAATGCGCCGGCTGCAAGGTGGATGCGCGCGTCGCGCAGCTCGCTGGCCGCGAGCGCGGCGGAGTCCACGATCGGTGTGCTCGGCTCGTTCATGACGCTGCGCGAATGGTGTTCCCGCGGGAAGCCGCGATCCGTGCGCTGGCGTACATACGGCGCACGACTTTCGAACTACTCTTGCCACCATGCTCGCGCCGCACACGCCAAAGCAGAACCACCTTCTCGCCGCGCTGCCGGATGCGGACTATGCGCGCCTGCTTCCCGATCTGGAACTGGTTCCGCTGGAGCTCGGCTGGGCTCTATACGAATCCGGCAGTCGGCAGGGGTATGTGTACTTCCCGACCGCCAGCATCGTGTCACTGCTCTACGTCATGGAGGACGGAAGCTCGGCGGAGATCGCGGTCGTAGGCTACGAGGGCGTGGTGGGCATCGCCCTGTTCATGGGCGGCGAGACCACCCCTAGCCGCGCGGTGGTGCAGAGCGCGGGCTACGCCTACCGGCTCAAGGCAAGCCTCCTGAAAGACGAATTCGAGCGTGGTGGCCCGCTGCAGTACTTGCTGCTGCGCTACACGCAGGCGCTGATCACGCAGATGGCGCAGACCGCGGTGTGCAACCGGCACCACTCGGTCGAGCAGCAGCTGTGCCGCTGGCTGCTCTTGAGCCTCGACCGGCTGCCCTCGAACGAGCTGGTCATGACCCAGGAACTGATCGCCAACATGCTGGGGGTGCGCCGCGAGGGCGTGACCGAGGCCGCCGGAAAGCTGCAGGCCGAGGGGCTGATCCAGTACAGTCGCGGCAAGATCACCGTGCTGGACCGTCCGAAGCTGGAAGCACAGGTCTGCGAGTGTTATGCGGTGGTCAGGCGGGAAACCGATCGGCTGTTTTCCGGCAGAATCGCAATCGTCGACCAGCTCTCGTGATCGAGAGCGGCCTGCTCGTCGCCTTGCCTCGCAAGGCGTAGCGGCATGTGCTCGCCCGGCTCGAGCCGGTGTGCGGTAGCGGACAAAGGGGCGTAAAATGACGGCCTATGAGCAAGACGCTATCGCCTTCGGCGGCGCACAGTTCGAAGGACAATCACCTACTCGCCGCCCTGCCTGAGACCACCTACCAGGGGCTGCTGCCCCATCTGGAGCGGATACCGATGCCGCTCGGGTTGTCGGTGTATGAATCCGGCGGTGCACAAGGCTACGTCTACTTCCCGACGAGCAGCATCGTGTCGCTCCTGTATGTGCTGGCGGACGGCGCCTCTGCGGAGATTGCCATCACCGGCAACGAGGGCATGGTAGGCGTCTCGCTGTTCATGGGCGGCGAGACCACCCCGAGCCGCGCGGTGGTGCAAAGCGCCGGAGAGGGCTATCGGCTCAGGGGCCACGTGCTGAAGAAGGCGTTCGAGCTCGGCGGCGAGCTGCAGCACCTGCTGCTGCGCTACACGCAGGCGCTGATCACGCAGATGGCGCAGACCGCGGTGTGCAACCGGCACCACTCGGTCGAGCAGCAGCTGTGCCGCTGGCTGCTCTTGAGCCTCGACCGGCTGGCCGCGAACGAGCTGGTCATGACCCAGGAACTGATCGCCAACATGCTGGGGGTGCGCCGCGAGGGCGTGACCGAGGCCGCCGGAAAGCTGCAAGCCGAGGGGCTGATCCGCTACGTACGCGGCCACATCACGGTTCTCGACCGGCCGCATCTGGAAGCGCGCGTGTGCGAGTGCTACGCGGTGGTCAAGAGGGAGTACGACCGGCTGCTGCCGGAAGTGCCGGCCCCTTCGGCAAGAGTCTCCGGGTAGTTTGTTCAGCGCAAAAAAAAGCTCGGAGCGGTGGGGACCGCTCCGAGCCCGATGTTGCAGATGTCCGCCGGGAAGGAGGGAGGCGGATGGCGAACACCCGTATGCATCCTGCCCCAATTCTCAAATCCGCTCTGTGTGCTGGCGCACATAGGGCACGATATTTGCGCGTGTAGTCACCGGCGCTACTTTCCTTTGCCGACCTGATTGCCGATCAGGCCGCCGACCGCGGCACCGCCGATCGTTCCGACCGCACTGCCGTCGGTGAGGACTGCGCCCGCGACGGCTCCCGCGCCGGCACCGATCGCCGTGTCCTTGTCTCGCGTCGACATCCCGCTGCAACCGGCCACACCGAGCAGCACTGCTATGGCTGCCGCACTGAATCCAAAACCTCGCATCGTTTTCATTGGAATACCTTGCTCAGACATCGGTTGACTGCAAATCTTCTACCGCTCCGCACGCTCACGCATTGGACCGTATGACGCCGTCGATGACCTTGACCTTGTCGCCCGAATGCCACGTCGGCGTCTCCGCCTCGCTGATTACGCGGCGCGAGCCGTCGTCGAAGCGCACGGTGATCTCGTAGCTCCTGGTGGCTTTGACGCGCTTCTCGACCTCGTTGCCGGCGGCAGCGCCGCCAACCACCGCACCGCCTACGGGGTCGATGCCGGAGCCTTCGGCTTTGGCGTCAATTGCCCTGACCGACTCGATCACGCCGCATTCGGCGCACTTTGCCGCCACGGCTACCGCTTGCGCGAGCGCAAAATGTATTTTCGCTGTGGCGGGCCGCGCCGCGCTCGTGGATACATTGCCGAGCTTCGTGAGAGCAGCCTCGTCCGGCATGCCCAACGAGGTCGGGATCTAGCCCATCAAGGCCGCGAACCCGGCGCCGCAGAGCACGAGCAGCGCGATCGCCGCGGCCCACACCAGGGGATGAGGGGACTTGCTTGCTTGCGTTTCCATGGTTGCATCCTCTAGAAAAGACGACCGGGCGCTCGAAAAAAAAGGCCCTGCACCGGCAGGGCCCTCTTCTCGCAACCGGACCGCGGTTCGACTATTGCTGGAGCCTCGTTCCGGACACTTCCACTTCGACGCGGCGGTCGGGCTGCAGGCAGCCGATGACCTTGGCGCTCTTGGCGCCCGTGCATTCGCCGGCCTTGGTGACCGGTTGCGTCTCGCCCATGCCTTTGGCCTGCACGCGACCCGGCTCGATGCCTTTGGCGACCAGGTAATCCTTCACCGCTTCCGCGCGCTTGTCCGACAGGGTCTGGTTGTAGTGATCGGTGCCCAGGCGGTCGGTATGCCCGGTGGCCGTGATCGTCTCGAGCTCGACGCCTTGGAGCTTGCCGACAAAGGCATCCAGCGCGGCCCGGCCTTCGGGACGCAGCACCGCCTTGTCGAAATCGAACAGCGCATCGGCGTCCAGGGTCACTTTTCCCCTGACCGGCTGCGCAGCCGGTGCGGCGACCACGACCGGAGCGGCTTGCGCCACGGGAGCGGGAGCGACGTACTGCGCGATCGGCTGCGGGCCGCATACGGTATTCGGCGACGGCGGCGGGCCGAAACCGGCATGCCAGCACTCGCCGTAGCTATTCATCCAGGCCTGGGTCGCGGGTCCGGTGACAAGCTGCCTCTCGTTGACCGGCGCCAAAGTTGTTTGCGCGCTGGCCGTACCCGACATCACGCCGAGCGCCAAAGCGCACGCCGCGGCCAATCGGACTTGCTTCATGGTTGATGTGTTTCTCACGTTGTTCTCTCAATGACTGACTGCGCTGGTCCCGCTTTGCCTTAGCGCTTATGACGGTCTGTGAATGCCAGCAAAAGCGGGAAGATACTGACTGGTCACTGCGGGCATTGTCGGCCTGTGCGGGCGGTTGCTCTGCGCGCCAACGCACATACAGCGAGATATATTGGCCGTACGCTCCTTACCTGCCATTTGCGGCAAATCGAGGTGTGCCATGCTCTACACCATCGCCGTTGTGCTCGTCATTTTGTGGGCCCTGGGGCTCGTAACGTCCTACACCATGGGGGGATTCATCCATGTCTTGCTGGTGATCGCGGTCGTGGTCATCCTGCTCAGGCTGATCAGCGGACGGAATCCCGTCTGACGATTTCACCGCGCAGGCCGCGCGGGCGCGTAGTTTCCATCACCAGGGGAGCACGGACATGAGCTGGATCATCACGTTAATCATTGGCGGAGTCGTCGGGTGGCTGGCGAGCATTGTCATGAAGACCAACGCCCAGATGGGCTTAATCGCCAACGTAGTGGTGGGAGTGGTGGGCTCGCTGCTGGGGTTCTGGATCGCCGGACTGCTGGGCATCGCGCCCACTGGCGGCATCATGAGCTTCCTGATCGCGCTCGCAGGCGCGGTAGTGCTGATCTTCATCCTCGGAATGCTCGGCATCTTCCGGAAGGCCTGATGCAATCCGGCGCGCCAGTAACATTAGGCTGGTCAACATTGACGAAGGAGTAAGACCATGGCTGTGAAACGAACCACTCACCGCAGCGTATCGGGCACGAAACTCTACGCAGTTCGCGACTCGAAAGGGCGTTTCAAGGATATCCAGACATACAAGCGCGCGCACGGTCAGGACATCAAACGCCACAGCAAGGCAGAGGGTGCGAAGAGGGCGGCGATGAACGCCTAGGCCGAGTCCGGCCACGGCGGTTCTTTCGATAGTTGCATGGGTACCTGCCCGATCCGCGCAGTGGCGGCGTAGCTCGGCTTTGCGGTCGGCGCCAGTCGCGCCTCCGACGCGTTAGTCGGATGGCGGGCGGTGCCGATACGCGCTCGCGGCCGACGCTGTCTCGCAAGAGTTTCACGGTCGCTTCGCACCACGCGCCCTGGCGCGTCCGGCGCTTCTTTTGCTTGTTGCCCTGGCGCCGCATGCGGGGGGCTGCGGCTCGGCAATCCCGGTCGGCGACATCTCCGGCGCCCACCACTAGAATTCACCTCTCGGGCCGGGATGCACCCGGCCTTCGACGTCCATCACCAGAGCACGACTCAAGCCTTGAACGACCGGCAGCTACAGCACCCGCCGATGATGCAGCAGTAGCGACGAAACAAAGACCACCTCGTTCTGTCGTCGAAGGAAATCGGCGGGGCCTGTCTAATATTTTCGACGACGGTCGCGCTCACTAAGCCCTGGAAGCGCCGACTAAGCGCTCCGAGTTTGGACAGCGATCAGCGTTCGCGGCCGAAAACTTCAAGAAGCTCTACCAGCTCCCAGCCCTCAGCGCTCAGGGCTGGGCTACCTAAACGCAGTGCACTCACCAGCCCGGCCTAGCGGTTACTCGTCCCCCAGGACGAGTAGCCCCGCGTCCTGGCTCCTCAAGTCGGGGTTCCGAGGGACCGGGTGACTGAGGAGCCTCTAGCGGCTGGAGGCGCGTGCGACGCTTCGGATGCAGCTCGCGAGCGGCCGATGTCGATCCGTCGCGGGCGATCCATACGGCCTGCCCGCCTCCGGCCAATCGCGTACGTTACATCCCCGTTCGTGGGCCGAGATGTGCATGCGTCACTTTTCCCCTGCGCCGTAGTTCGCTGAATTCCCGGCCTCCGATCTCTACTCTGGGAACCCTCGAGACAAGGAGGACAAACCCTCGAGACAAGGAGGACACCATGAACGTCAGACTGATCCTGCTAGCAGCCATCACCGCCCCGGTTCTCGCCATCGGCTACGGGGTGCTCCCGGCAAGCATAAGTGCCGCACACGCCCTTCTGGCGATCGCCGACGCCGGCGCCACTGAACCGGCCGCCAAACTTCAGCGCGCGTCGGGCGCGCCATACGTCGTGACTGCCGTAGCCGGAGTGAATCAGGCACAGGCCGCACTCGCCGTCTCTGCGCGCCAGGACCAAAGAGGCCACGGCATCGACGGAAGCCGGTTGTCCGGACGTCGCATCCCCGAGGGCTCATTGACGACGCCTGCGGACCCGGGCCTATACGACTCGCGACTGAACGACTACCAACTAGAGCGCGACAGTTGCTGCGAGTCCATGCACGAGTGAGCCGGCAACCTGCGGCACGTCAGGAGCCGCTTGAACGGCCTGGCGTGCCGCTTGTTCCTAGTGGCGCTACTGGGGCCTAGCGCAGCGGCGCGGGCCAGCGACATCGAGAAGGCGACGAAGTACTGCCACCGCGGCGATTTCTCACATGCCGCGAAATGCTGTCGCGCGGCTGCAGGTGCCTGTGGCCTACCCGCCCCCGGTCAGGTGGGTGCGTTGCACGACCGCCCAGGGGCCGGAATGTGCATACGTCACTTTTTCCCTGCGCCTTGCTTCGCTGAGTTCCCGGCGTCCGATCTCTATTCTGGGAACCATCAAGACACGGAGGACGCCATGAACACCAAACTGATCCTGCAAGCCACCGTCACCGCCCTGGTTCTCGCCATCGGCTCCGGGGTGCTGCCGGCCGGCATGGGCGCCGCCCAGGCCCTCCAGCCGATCGCCGCGCAGCAGATCCAGCCCCAGCACGCCACCCAGCAGGGCGTGCCCGAGGACTTCATCTTCGCCTCCAACTACACCTGGCTCGGCCGCAACTGAGACGCGCCAGGAAACCCTTACCGAGGGAGCCCGCCATGAGCGCCAAACACCTCCTCCGTGCAGCGTTCGCCGGCGCGGTTCTCCTCGGTGCCTGCCTGTTCGTCGCCAGGCCGACCGACGGACATTCTGCCGACATGGCGTACGGGCAGCTCTCTATCCGCGCCATCGATCGCACCGACGTGCCCTGGCAGGCGTCGGCGGTCGACGACCCGGACCAGATCCGCGCCTTCTGAGCGCGGGGAAAGGATTGCAGATGTTTAACGGTGCGTGTCTGTGCGGCAGGATCCGGTACGAAGTCGACGGCAAGCCCCGGTTCATGTACCAGTGCCATTGTGGCAAGTGCCGCGCGGCGTCCGGCGCCTCGTTCGCGACGAACATCATCGTCGATGCCGACAAGTTCAGGATCACGGCAGGCAAGGACAGCCTTGGCGGCTATGAGTCGAGCCCGCAGAAGTTCCGCTATTTCTGTTCCGGTTGCGGCTCACCGATCTACAGCCACGGCGAAAAGACGAAGCGCGTCGTCTCGGTTCGCTGCGGCACGCTGAAGCAGGACCCGGGCGTGCGCCTCGCCTATCACGCGTTCGTTGCCTCGAAGGCGCCTTGGACCGACATCCGCGACGGGCTGCCGCAGTTTGCCGAGTGGCCGGATCCCGAGCTGGTCAAGCGGCTTTTCAATGGTGCAGATGGGTAGCAATTGCCTGGGTGTGGAGATCCCCGCACCGTGCGGCAAGACCGCGACGTTAGTCGAAGGTTTGCTTACGGCCGGACGCCGCCGTTGGCGACTGCCCGCTTCCGCCGTCGAAACCTGCCGTACACAACTGGTGACGCCAGAGCCGTGTGCTGCAGGCTCGCCCCCGCCGCGAGTCTCCCCCCAGCCTCTCAGCTCCTCGTCTCGAGACCCCTCGCTGCTTCGTACGGGGAGACCGGGAACGTTGGATCGGGGTGAGCCTCTCTGGGGAACTGGTGCCTGCAGTGCCGGAAAGGCGTCCTAGCCGCCGCTCCTACCTGGTCGCTCCTGCTTCTGGCGAACAAGGTGTTCCAACGACGCGCGAGCCACTCTCAAAACGCGCGGACGTTGTCCGGGTCCTGGGCGCGCGACGCTTGCCAGGGCACGTCGGTGCGGTCGATGGTGACGGTGACGTAGGCGGCCGGGCCGAACAGCTCGTCGCCTGCCATGGCCTGGCTGGAGAGATAAGGCGCGCTGCGTTCCTGGTCGACTTCGGCCGCCGTCGGGGCCCGGTTGATTGCCCGGGCGATGCCCACGCAGGCGGCGACCACGCTGCCGGCGGCCAGGAGGATGGACAAGGCAACGGTGATTCGCAGGATCAGTTTGGTGGTCATGGCGCGCTCCTTTGGTCGGCTGGGCCTGGTGTACTAGCGGCCGATCCAGGTGTAGTTGGAGGCGAAGATGAAGTCCTCGGGCATGCCGCCCGGGGTCAGGTGCTGGGTTTCGAGCTGGGCGCTGGCCGCGGGCTCTTGGAAGGCCTGGGCGATGCCCATGCAGGCGGGGATCACGCCGCTGCCGGCGAGGAGCACGAGGGCGGTGATGCCGGCTTGGAGGATCATTTTGGTGTTGGTTTTCATGGTGTGCTCCGTGGCTCTTTGGTTGGGGCCGGGGTGTTGCGCCGGCCGATGAGTCACAGAGTAGAGATCGGGGGCCGAAAGCTCAGCGGCGCAAGGCGCAGGCAAAAAGTGACCTATGCACATTCCGGGGCCCGGGGCTTGCCCTTGGCGCCTCGCACCTGCGGCACCTTGCGCCAGAAAAGAAAAAGCTCGGAGTCAGACGGGCGCCGGGCTCTGTGCCCATTAGGAGGAATAGGACCTGGGCAGCAGGTAATACGCTACCCCAACGCCCAATGAAGTACCTGGCGAATTGCGGAACAGTTCGCACTCGGGACGGGTGAGAGTGGCATTCTGTCGGTAGCGGATGCGGCGACGCGATCAGGATCGCCATTTACCCTGGGGAGGGGCCATGACATCACTGCACCGTCTTGCGACACTGCTCTTCGCTTTCCTGCTCTATGTCAGCCTGCCGGCCTATGCCGCGGACTACCCGGAGCCGAAGCAAGGCGACTGGATAGCCCACGACTTCCGCTTCCACACGGGAGAGGTGTTTCCCGAGGTGAAGCTGCACTACCGGACAATCGGCGCAGCGACGGGCGAGCCGGTCCTGGTTCTGCACGGCACGGCGGGCTCTGGCGCAAGCATGTTGACGAAGGACTTCGCGGGCGAGTTGTTTGGGCCCGGGCAGCCGCTCGACGTGAGCCGCTACTACATCATCCTGCCCGATGCCCTCGGCACAGGGCAGTCCACCAAGCCCTCGGATGGGCTCCGCGCACAGTTCCCGCGCTACGACTACGACGATATGGTGCTCGCGCAGTATCGGCTGGTAACCGAAGGCCTGGGCGTGAGGCACCTGCGCCTCATCATCGGCAATTCAATGGGTGGCATGCAGGTTTGGATGTGGGGCGAGCGTTACCCGGGAATCATGGACGCGCTTGTGCCGATGGCCTGCCTGCCGGTGGCGATGTCGGGCCGAAACTGGATGCTGCGACGCATGCTCACGCAATCCATCCGCAACGACCCGGAGTGGAACGGCGGCAACTACACGGCGCAGCCGCGCAACATGCAGACTCACCTTTTGTACTTTGGCCTCGCCACCATCGGCGGCAACCAGGCGTTGTACAAGCAGGCACCGACCTCGGCAAAGGGAGACGAGCTAATCTTCAAGCGGCTCGCAGCGCCTTTTCGCGGCGACGCCAACGACATCCTCTACCAGTGGGAATCGTCATACGACTACGATCCTTCGCCGGGCCTCGAGCGCATTCAGGCTGAAGTGCTTGCGCTCAACTCGTCCGACGACGAGCGCAATCCCCCGGAACTCGGCGTCATGGAACGCGAGATCAAGCGCGTCAAGAATGTGCGCTACGTTCTGATCTCCGGCGGTCCCGACACGCGCGGCCATGGCACCACCGGCATCGCGAAACTGTACAAGAAAGACCTCGCGGAGCTGCTCGAGCGAGCGCCGCGGCGTTAAGTCCGACGGCCCAAACGGCGGGCCCTTCACGCACCGCCCCTCACCCAGAGCTCCCTCGTCCTTCGTCCCCCGGCTCGTCGAAACGGACGTGACGGGCTTGGAGTCGGGGCGCTTTGAGAGGCTATAGCGCTGCGCGGCGCCGCCGCGTTCGGACGTTGGGGTCTGACGTGCCCGCCGAGGACAACTAGAATCTACCCTCGGGCCGGCAACCCCCCCCCGGGGGTTCGGACGTCCATCACTGGAAGTGGGACTTAAGCCTTGAACGACCGGCAGTTAGAGCGCACGCCGATGATGCAGCAGTAGCGACGAAAGAAAGACCAACTCGTTCTGTCGTCGAAAGAAATAGGCGGGGCCTGTCTAATATTTTCGACGACGATTGCGCTCACTAAGCCCTTGAAGGGCCGTCTAGTGTCATCGAGTTTTGGACAGCGATTAGCGTTCGCCGCCGAAGACTTCAAGAAGCTACCAGCGTGGTGTCCGCCGCCCAAGGCCTCGTCGCCTAAACGCACCGCACCCACTTCCCCCGGCGAGCTGTCCCTCGAACCCCGAGACGAGCCGCCCCGCACCTTGCTGCCTCGAGTCGGGGTTCCGAGGGACCGGGTAACTGGGGAGTCGCTAGTGGCGGCCGGTGCGTGCGGTGCGTTGCAGCAGGTTCCAGAAGATGGGAATCCGGTCCACGGCACGTCGAGATGGGGTTCGTGGCACGTTGGACTGTGGGTCATGTGGGCCGCATTGAGACGTCGCAAGGGCTCCGGAGAACGGCCGCTTGCGATCCAAAACGGCCACTCAGAGTTTAGCCTTGCCGTCTAATTATCGGCACCAGCGTTTACTGACTTTGCATCAGCGGGGTTTCTCTTTTCGATGCATGTCGACACCGTGCCGCTGCTGGCGAACGCGTGCCTGGTGCGCCCACGCAGGCGTCGGGCTGACGCGACGCCCCCTTTGCCGATTGTGGCGCGCTGCACACATCATCACACCGGAACGCCACGTAGCGGGGCTACTGCGTCATATGCCCTTGAACACTGTGTGCATGCTGGCATCGTGTACGACGATGACCTCGCCCAATATCGCCTCGCGGCTGTCCACCACCGGGCGGCTCCTCGTCCGCTCGGGAATTGAAATCGGCCGGATTCTAGACTCAATGCTGGAGGACGGCGACACCGTGACTGCGAGCCTCCCGCCACAACTGATGCTCCTGTCGAAGCTCATTCGCGTCGAGCCAGCGAACGGGACCATGCTGCTCGCGTATTCCGATGACAAGACAGCCAACGTGGCGGCGCTAGCGGCGCGCTCGCTCGTACTGCGCTGCAACCACCGCGGCGCACAGTTCGCCTTCGTGGGCGACAAGCCTAGGTATGCCGCGGACGCGGGCCAACCCTGTATCCAGTGCGGGCTGCCCACGACGGTGCTGGGGATGCAGCAGCGCCGCGGGCACGCCCGTATTCAGGTGCCGGCAGAGGCGATGGTGCGCTGCGACCTGCGCATGGGCCAACAGGTCTTCGCCTCCAGGCTGGTCGATGTCAGTCTCGATGGGATCTGCGCACTAATCACCGACCCGATGATCCCGTTGTGCGCAGGCACGCGGCTGGAGAGCGCGCGCATTCGGCATGCCGAAGCCGAGTCCTTCCTTGTCGACCTGGAAGTGCGCCACGCTACCCGAATCACTCTCCCCAACGGCAAGCTGGTGAGCCGGGTCGGCTGCAAAGTGCTCGGCTCGCGCGAGGTCTTGGAAGAGCTCATCCGGCTGTTCATCATCGACCTGGACTGAGCAGACCGCAGCAACGGGCGTCGTCATCGCTGGTCCACGTTGACTGAGAGAGGCGGCGCCCAGACAGACCCCGCTTCGGCGGGGTTCTTGTTTTGGAGAGCCACCGGATCGGTCAGGTTGGGAATGACCGCTTGTATGGTTGGGGTGGTGTAACCGGCTTTCTTCTGCAACAGTGAAGAGGCCGGGGTGGAGGGGCCAATGACCGCATCTGCTCTCCTTGCCGAGAGACAGACGCCAAGAGAATCTCCCCACCCACACCGCCCAGCGTCGATGAGGAATCTAGCGGCTACGACCGCCGATTTGACCGCAAGCTAACGCAGGCGTGTTCCACCCCAGCGCCCTTAAGCTTAATCATGGGAGATACATCATGCAAACCCCAACCGAAGTGCTCAATATCGGCGCCGATGTCGCCAAGGACGAGATCGTCGTAGCCTGTTCGCAGGGAAGCTTTCCGGTGCGCAAACTCGCGAATCAGCGCACCGCGCTGCTGGCCTTTCTGAAGGGCCTGCCTGCAGGCAGCCGCATCGGCATGGAATCCACCGGCGCCTATCACGAGCTATTTGCTGACGCTGCCTATAAGCTCGGTTTCGTCGTCTTTGTGCTCAATCCCAAGGACGCCCGCCACTATGCCAAGGCCGTCGGGCTGCGTGGCAAGACCGATCGTGTGGATGCGGAGCTCATCGCGCGCATGATCGCGCACGAACACACCAAGCTGCACGCCTGGATCCCGCCGACACCGGAGCAACGCGAGATGGCTCGGCTGATCAAGCGCCGTGCCAAGCTGAGTTCCTTGCGTCAGGCGCTCGCCATGTCGCTCAAGGGCCTGGACGGATTCGCCACCGATCTGAAGGCGCTCAGAGCGCGCTTCGATCAGGTGCTCGCGCGCATCGACCAGCGCGTCAAAGCCCTGGTCGAGGCAAGCCCCGATCGCAAACAACAGGTTACGCACCTGCGCGCGATCTGCGGCGTCGGCCCGGTCGTCAGCGCGGCACTGGTGAACACCCTGGAGCGTGTGCCTTTGAAGAGCGCAGATGCCTTCGTCGCCTTCACGGGCCTCGATCCCCGACCGGATGACTCGGGGCAGCACCGCGGCAAGCGGCGCCTCTCCAAGCGCGGTCCAGCTGAACTGCGCCGGCTGCTCTACGTGGCCGCGATGTCGGCCAAGAACAAGCAAGCATGGAAGCCACTCTTCGAGCATTACCGCGCAAAGGGCCTATCGACTACCGCGGCTCTGGTCATCCTGGCTCGGCGCATCGCCCGCACCGCTTGGTCGATCTACACCTACAAGACCGACTTCGATCCAGCGCGTCTTACAAAAGCCTTGACCTGAACCATAGAATCTTTTGGCCGAAGCGTGCCGTTCAACTGGTGATGCCAGAGCCGTGTGCTGCAGGCTTGCCCCGCCGCTAGTCGCTCTGGGCTTTCCCCGCTATTCCGGACACTTTCGATAGGTGCGAAGATGAGATCGGAGGTGTCAGCTGGAGCGGCGGCGATTCACGGCGGAGTCTAAGCGCGAGGCGGTGAGGCAGGCGACGCAGCCTGGGGCGTCCAGGACGAGGGTGTCGCGCGAACTGGGCTTGAACGTGAACATGCTGCGGACTAACCCCTCGCTCAGCCGAGGAAGCGACAGAGTTCCGCCACTGGCTCTTATTTGGCTCGGACGTTAAATTGCAGGCGTTACGACGCAAGATCGCGGCCAAGTTCTTCCCGCAAAGATTTTCTAAAATTTCTTTCTAAAACGACACCGCCCCAGATGCTCCCCCGCCCTCCGCTCAAAGCCACCCCTTCACCTCGGATCGTGGCCCCTGTTTCCCGAAAAAGAGTTCTTACTGGCCGTAGCACGTAGCCCCGTTCCAGCGCTCGGTCGTGTCACACCTCGCGCCCTGTCCCGCCACTGCTCAGTTGGCGACATCCCCGGCGCGGACCACTAGAATTCACCCCGCGGGCCGCGCAACGCCCGTGTTCGGACGTCGATCACTGGAAGCGGGACTCAAGCCTTGAACGACCGGCAGTTAGAGCACACGCCGATGATGCAGCAATATTTGCGCATCAAGTCGGAGCATCCGGACATCCTGCTGTTTTACCGGATGGGCGATTTCTACGAGCTGTTCTACGGCGACGCGGAGCGCGCCGCGCGGCTGCTCGACATCACGCTCACTACGCGCGGCGCGTCCGCCGGCGAGCCGATCAGGATGGCGGGCGTGCCCTACCATGCGGTCGAGCAGTACCTCGCCAAGCTCGTCAGGCTCGGCGAATCGGTGGCGATCTGCGAGCAGATCGGCGACCCGAACGCGTCCAAGGGCCCGGTCGAGCGGCAGGTGACGCGCATCGTCACGCCCGGCACGCTCACCGACTCGGCGCTGCTCGACGAGAAAGCGGACAACATCCTGCTCGCGCTCGCTGCCGACCGCTCGAGCGTGGGCCTCGCGTGGCTGTCGCTCGCCAGCGGCGAGCTGCGCGTGGCCGAGGTCGCGCCGCAGCTGCTCGCGAGCGAGCTGCGGCGCATCGGGCCCGCCGAAGTGCTCGCGGCCGAAGGCTGCGAGCCCGAAGGCTTCTTCGTCACGCGGCTGCCGGCGTGGCAGTTCGACGTCGACGCGGGACGCAAGAAGCTGCTCGAGCAGCTCGGCGCGGCCTCGCTCTCGGGCTACGGCTGCGAGGACCTGACGCTCGCCGTCGGCGCCTGCGGGGCGCTGCTCGATTACGCGAGAAAAACCCAGGGGCAGGCGCTGGCGCACGTCGGGGCCGTGACCGCCGAGCGCAGCGGCGTGTACCTGCGTCATCGACGCCGCGACGCGCCGCAACCTCGAGCTCACCGAGACGCTGCGCGGCGAGCCCGCGCCGACGCTGTTCTCGCTGCTCGACGAATGCGCCTGCGGCATGGGCAGCCGGCTGCTGCGCCACTGGCTGCACCACCCGCTGCGCGACCGCGAGCGCCTCGCGCAGCGGCACGAGGCGATCGAGGCACTGAACGGCAAGTCGCGCGACGTCGATGCCGTCCTGCGCCGCTTCGCCGACGTCGAGCGGATCGCCGCGCGCGTGGCGCTGAAGAGCGCCCGCCCGCGCGACCTCTCGAGCCTGCGCGACAGCCTCGGTTTGCTCGCCGATCTTCGCGCCGCGCTTGCGGGCGCGGCGTCGCGGCTGCTGGCGTCGCTCACGGACGACCTGGCCACCCCCGGGGACTGCCTCGCGTTGCTCCAGCGCGCCGTGCTGGCCGAGCCCGCCGCCGTGCTGCGCGAAGGCGGCGTGATCGCCGAAGGCTACGACGCGGAGCTGGACGAGCTGCGCCGGCTGCAGTCGAACGCGGGCGGCTTCCTCGTCGAGCTCGAGGCGCGCGAGCGCGCCCGCAGCGGAATTCCGAACCTCAAGGTCGCCTACAACCACGTGCACGGCTACTACATCGAGGTCACGAACGCGCACGCGGAGAAGATTCCCGGCCGACTACCGCCGGCGCCAGACGCTGAAGAACGCCGAGCGCTACATCACGCCCGAGCTGAAGGCGTTCGAGGACAAGGCGCTGTCGGCCAAGGACCGCGCGCTGGCGCTCGAAAAATCGCTCTACGAGGCAGCTGCTCGAAAAGCTCGCCGCGCACCTGCCCGCGCTGCAGCGCGTCGCGCGCGCCCTCGCCCAGGCGGACGTGCTCGCCTGCCTTCGCCGACGGTCGCGGCGCGGTGCGACTACTGCCGCCCGCAGTTCGCCGACGAGCCGCTGCATCGAGATCGAGGCCGGGCGCCACCCGGTGGTCGAGGCGCAGATGGACAGCTTCATCGCCAACGACTGCCGGCTGTCGCCCGCGCGCCGGCTGCTGCTGATCACCGGGCCGAACATGGGCGGCAAGTCGACCTACATGCGCCAGGTCGCGCTCATCGTGCTGCTCGCGCACATCGGCAGCTTCGTTCCCGCGCAGCGCCGCGCGCATCGGCCCGGTCGACCAGATCTTCACCCGCATCGGCGCCGCGGACGACCTCGCCGGCGGGCGCTCGACCTTCATGGTCGAGATGACCGAGAGCGCCAACATCCTGCACAACGCGACCGAACAGAGCCTGGTGCTGATGGACGAGGTCGGCCGCGGCACCTCGACCTTCGACGGCCTGGCGCTCGCCTGGGCGATCGCGCGCCACCTGATCGAGCACAAGCGCGCGCTGACGCCTGTTCGCCACGCACTACTTCGAGCTGACGCGCCTGGCGCTCGACTATCGCGAGGTCGCCAACGTGCACCTCGACGCCGTCGAGCACAAGGACAGCATCGTTTTCCTGCATGCGGTCGAGGAAGGGCCGGCGAGCCAGAGCTACGGGCTGCAGGTCGCGGCGCTCGCGGGCGTGCCGAAGCCGGTGATCCGGCAGGCGAAGCGCTACCTGCAGACGCTGGAGGACGCGAGCCTCGCGCGGGGCAACCAGGGCGATCTGTTTCTTAACAAGGGAGCGGTCGAAGCGGAACCTCCGGCCGATCCGTTGCGCGAGGCGCTCGGGCAGGCCAATCCCGACGAGCTCTCGCCGCGCGAGGCGCTCGAGCTGCTTTACCGGCTGAAGCGGCTGTGACGCCGCTCATCGACATCGGCGCCAACCTCACGCACGCCTCGTTCCGCGACGACCTGGCCGAGGTGCTGGAGCGCGCGCGCAGCGCGGGCGTCGGCACCATCGTGGTCACCGGAACCACGCTCGAGGAAAGTCGCGCCGCGGCGCTGCTCGCCGAGCGGCACGGCCTGTACGCGACGGCGGGCGTGCATCCGCACCATGCGCGCGACTGCGACGCGCGCACCATTCCCGCGCTGCGCGAGCTCGCCGCGCATCCGCGCGTGGTGGCGCTGGGCGAGTGCGGCCTGGACTACAACCGCAACTACTCGACCCACCCCGACCAGGAGCGCTGGTTCGTCGCGCAGCTCGAGCTCGGCATCGAGCTCGGCAAGCCGCTGTTCCTGCACTCCAGGGACGCGCACCCGCGCTTTGCCGAGATCCTGCATCACCATCGGCCGGCGAAGGCCGTGGCGCACTGCTTCACCGGCGCGCAGGCCGAGCTGCACGCCTACCTGAAGCTGGGACTGTACATCGGCATCACCGGCTGGATCTGCGACGAGCGGCGCGGCCGGCAGCTCGTCGAGCTGGTGCGCGAGATCCCCGCCGACCGGCTGCTCGTCGAGACCGACGCGCCCTACCTCACGCCGCGCGACATGCGGCCGCAGCCGAAATCGCGCCGCAACGAGCCGGCGTTCCTGCCGCACGTGCTGCGCGCCGTGGCGCGCGCGCTCGAGCGCCCGGCGGAGGCAGTCGCCGCGCAGACCGCACGCAACGCGCAGGCCCTGTTCGGCCTGCCGCAACCCGCATGAATTTGGCGCAGCTGCTCGCACGCAGCGCCCGGGCCGACCCCGAGCGCCCGGCGCTCGCGGTCGGCAGAACGGCGGTCAGGTCGTATGGCGAACTGGCGGGTCGAACGGCAAGACTTGGAACGTCCATGAGAGCGAAATTCAAGCTTGCCGCCGGCGAGCGGGTAGCGCTGGCGATGAGGAACTGCCCCGAGTTCTACGAGGTGCTGTTCGCCTGCTGGCACGCAGGCCTCGTCGCGGTGCCGATGAACGCCAAGCTGCACGCGCGCGAGTTCGCCTACATCCTGGAGAACTCGGGCGCGCGGCTGGCCTTCGTCACGCCCGATCTGGAGGCGGCCGTGCCGGCGGGAATTTCGGTCTCATCCGCCGACTTCGACGAATTGTTTGATGAGACTGCGGACCCCGCGGCGGAGGTTGCGCCGGACGACGCGGCGTGGCTGTTCTACACCAGCGGCACCACCGGCATGCCCAAGGGCGCCACGCTCACGCACCGCAATCTCCTATTCATGACGCAGGCGTATTTCGCCGACATCGACAAGCTCGAGCCCGGCGACTCGATCCTGCACGCCGCGCCGCTGTCGCACGGCTCGGGACTGTACGGCCTGGCGCACTTCGCGGCGGGCGCCGTCAACGTGCTGCCGGAATCGGGCCACTTCGAGGCCGACGAGATCTTCGCACTGCTCGACGCCTGGCCGAACGTCTCGCTGTTCGCCGCGCCGACGATGATCGTGCGGCTGCTGGCGAGCCCCGCCGCGCGAGCGCCGGCGAAGCTCAAGACCATCACCTACGGCGGGGCGCCGATGTACGTCAGCGACAGCCTGCGCGCGATCGAGCTGTTCGGCCCGCGCCTGTACCAGCTCTACGGCCAGGGCGAAAGCCCGATGACCATCACCGGACTGACGCAGGCGATGCACGCCGCACGCTACAAGCTCGAGTCCTGCGGCGTGCCGCGGCTGGGGGTCGAGGTGAGGATACTCGGCGACGACGGCACGGAGCTAGCGCCGGGGGGAACGGGAGAGGTCGTGACGCGCAGTGACTGCGTCATGGCCGGCTACTGGAACGACCCTCAGGCGAGCGCGCGCACGCTGCGCGGCGGCTGGCTGCACACCGGCGACCTCGGCAGCCTCGACGAGCAAGGCTTCCTCACGCTCAAGGACCGCTCCAAGGACCTGATCATCTCGGGCGGCGCGAACATCTACCCGCGCGAGATCGAGGAGGTGCTGCTGCGCCACCCGGCGGTGGCCGAGTGCTCGGTCGTCGGCCGGCCGCATCCCGAGTGGGGCGAAGAGGTGGTGGCGTTCGTCGTTGCCAGGCGAAGCATCGCGCCCGAAGACCTGGATCGACTCTGCCTCGAGAACGTCGCGCGCTTCAAGCGGCCGCGCGAATACCGTTTCGTCGACACGCTGCCGAAGAACAACTATGGCAAAGTTCTCAAGACCGAGTTGCGCAGGCAACTGTCCCTAGCCCCGCGCGCGAGCCATATGGCAGAGTAATGCACCATGTCCGGTGCCCCGCCGAAGCCCGCCGCCGCGCCGCGCCTGCCGCTGATCCTGGCGGTCGACGACGACGAGGACATCCTCGCGCTCTTCGGCGTCATGCTCAAGCCGCGCTACGCGCTGCGCCTCGCGGGCGACGGCGAGAAGGGCCTCGAAGCAGCGCTCAAGTCGCCGCAGCCGGACCTCATCCTGCTCGACGTCGACATGCCGGGGTTCAACGGCTACCAGGTCTGCGCCAAGCTCAAGGCGAACCCGGCCACGCACCGCATCCCGGTGATCTTCGTCACCGCGCGCAGCTCGCCGAAGGACGAGGCGCACGGACTGTCGCTCGGCGCGGTCGACTACATCGCCAAGCCGCTCAACAACCCCATCGTGCTGCAGCGCATCGCGACGCACCTTGCCCTGTCGAACCAGACGCGCCAGCTCGAGCACCTGGTCCTCGAGCGCACGCGCGAGCTGCAAAACACCAGGCTGCAGCTGCTGCAGCGCCTGTCGCGTGCCCTGGAATACCGCAAGGGCGCGCCGACCAACCGCGTGGTGCGCGTCGGCGAGTACGTCAAGCTGCTGGCGCAGGCTGCGGGCGCGAGCCCGGAGGTGTGCGAGGTGTACGCGCAGGCCTCGACGCTCTACGACATCGGCATGCTGGCCGTGCCGGAGACCGTGCTGCGCACCAGCGACAAGTTGAGTGACGCGGAATGGGCCGAAATGCGCCGCCACCCTGAAATCGGCGCCGCCATCATCGGCGAGAGCAGCGATCCGCTGCTCGCCACGGCACGCGCCATGGCGCTCACGCACCATGAGCGCTGGGACGGCCGGGGCTACCCGAAGGGGCTCGCCGGGGAAGCGATCCCGGTGGCGGGCCGCATCATGTCGGTGGCCGATGCGTTCGAGGCGATGACCTCGCCGCAGGCGCGACGCGCCGCGCTCCCGGTCGAGGACGCCGTGCGCGAGATCGGCGCCGAGGCCGGCAAGCAGTTCGACCCGACCGTGGTCGCCGCGCTCGACAAGGCGTTGCCGAAATTGATCGAGGCGAAGGAGACGTTCGCGGACTGAGGCGCGACCGGCTTGCGCTCTCAGACGGGCAGCGCGAAGGTGCCGGTCGCGTGCGCCACCTCGCGCGCCTCGCGCGCGCTGCGCAGCCATGCCTCGCAATAGCCGAGTGTCTTTCCGAGCCGCACGACGCGCGCATCGACCAGCACGTCGTCGTCCGACGCGGGGCGCAGCAGGTTGATGGTCTGGCCGATGGTCGCCACGGGGCGGAACTCGCCGAAGGCGGCGGCTAGCGCGATGACCATGGCGGTGTCGGCGGCCGCCATCAGCGCCTGGCCGCTCAGCACGCCCCCTGCGCGCACCAGGCGCTCGGAGAACGGCAGCCGCAGCAGCGCGCCGCCCTTGCCGAGCGACTCGACTCGCAGCCCCAGATCCTGCACCCAGGTCGCGAAATGGTCGGCGAGAATCTGCTGGGCGCCGTGGACGCTCAGCTCAGCCACGGCGCTCTAGTCCTTTCCCCCGTCTGCCATGCCGTCGCCGTACTTGTCCTCTTCCAGGTCGCGCAGCAGCAGCACCTCGCGCACCACGCCGTCGTCGGAGAACTGCACCTCCAGCAACCGCTTGATGGGAATGTCCATAATCCGGTATTCCCAGACCGTGCGCTTGAGGCGGTCGAAGCGCGTCACCTCGTGCGGTGGGCCGAACAGCTCGCGCACGTCCTCCATGCTGCTCTTGCCGACCTGCAGCTCCTGGATGTACTTGACGGCCAGGCGCTGCTCGATGCCGCGCAGCACGCCGTCCGCGCCGATGCGCGCGACGTAGGTCTCGCGCGCGAAGTAGCCGCGCGGGTAATACCACCAGGTTTCGCCCGGTTTTTGCACGATCATGGCCGGCTCGCCCATAGACGCCCGCACCTGGTCGGCGGTCGAGCTGCCGGGCAGCAGGTTGCGCCCGCTGTAGCCGGCGCATCCGGCGAGCAGCACGACAAGCACGGCCGCCAGCCAGCGCCACATCGATCTCGCACTCATCGCACCACCCCCATACGCGCCTCGCGGTCAGACGCGGCGCAGCACCTCGATGACCCGCCGACCCGGATCGACACGCACCCAATCTCCGGATTTGACCACGCCCCGCGGATGCGGGTTCCAGCCCTCCGTGATGGTGAGCCCCGCGAACACGGCACCCTGCACCATGACCGGGTTGGTCACACCGAAGACGAACGCTTTGGGAGCGATTTTCTTCCACTTGATGTCGTAGAAAGCCCAGCCCGCCGCGATGCCGCCCTTGGCGGTCGGGAAGAAGAGAATCTTGTCCACGATGCTGGCGCCCTCGAGCTTGTGCCCGGGCTTGGTGATCACGCCGCTCCAGCGGTCCAGGTCGTAGCGCGGCGAAAAGCCCTCCTCGGAAACCAGCGCCTCGCCCTCGACCACTGGGCCGAAGGCGCGCTCGACCCGGATCGCGGTCACCTGAGCGCTCCCGTGCAGGCGATGTCGACGCACTCCGCGGTGCGCCGCAGGATGGTGTTGAAGCGGTGCGCGCCGATGATGTTCACGATCTTGGCCGAGTTCGACACCATGTTGCTCCAGCCGTTGGCGACGCGCATCGGCGAGAGGTTCTGCAGGATGTAGAAGCACACCCCCTCGAGCAGCGTGACGCCGGCTTCCTCGAGCGTGCGCGCGTAGCCGAGCTTTCTGGCCTGCGCCAGCACCGCGCCGTTGCTAGTGACGAAGCAGCTCGAGCCGGCCTTCACCCGGCGCCCGTCGAACAGCTCGGCGAGGCGCTTCATCTCGAGCAGCGACTGCTGCGGGCCGGAGAACACCACCAGCCGCGCGTCGCCGCCGCCGAGGTCGTAGCCGGAGTAGACCTTTTCCAGATCCCTATCGGTAATGATCAACTCTTCCGGCGCGGGTGCACCCCCCAGCGCCGCCTCGATCGAGGGCGCTTCCGGCGTCACGCCGACGAAGTGGAACATGCCCATCGAGCCGTAGCTCGCGAGCGCCGCCCCGAGGTGCTTGAGCTCGTCCGCCGTGGGCGTGTCGCGATAGCCGTGGAACACCGGCACCGCGTAATAGCTCTGGTGCGCCTCGCCCACCAGCTTGCCGAGCGCGCCCCAGTCGGCAAGGTCATCGAGCGCCGCGTCGAGCCGGACGGTGAAGCCGCCCCGGCGGTGCTCGTCGAGGTGGAAGCCGTATTCCGGCGTGCGCCCGGTGAGCGCCGCGGCGAGGGCCGCGGGGCCGGACTCGAAGTTCGAGCGCGCGCCGAATACCGAGTTCGCGTAGATCACGGTGCCGGTGTCGCCCCAGGCGACGTGCTCGCCGAGATGCGGCTGGTAGACGGTCTGGTAGTTGATGCACGTGTCGGTGGTGATCACGTCCATGCTCTGCAGGCAGGAAATGAGCTCTTTTTCCTTCTCGGCCTCGGTCTCGTCCTGCCCGAGCCGCCGGCAATGCGCGAAGTCGATGCAGCGCGCATTGGTGGTGGTGCCGACCGCGCAGCGCGCGCCGAGCCGCACTTCGTCGCGCAGGTATTCCAGCCCGCCGTCGCCCATCACCTCTATGTCGCCCATCATGTGGACGTTGGTGACCGGCACGAAGCGCCGCGCGCCCCAGAAATCGCCCACCTCGATCTGGTAGGCCAGGGCCCGACGCACCGCCTCGCCGCGCGCGCCGGCGAGCATGGCGCGCTCCTCGGCGGAGAGCTCCACCGCTACTCGCTCTTGCCCGGATTGGGCGAAAAGTACTTCTCGTACTTGCCCTGCTCCTCCCGGTGCGCGTCGGCATCGGCGGGCGCCGTGCCCTTGCGCGTGATGTTGGGCCACTTGGCCGCGTACTCCGTGTTCAGCGCCAGCCACTTCCCGGCCTGCGCATCGGAATCGGGGACGATCGCCGCAGGCGGGCATTCCGGTTCGCACACGCCGCAGTCGATGCACTCGTCGGGATGGATCACCAGCATGTTCTCGCCTTCGTAGAAGCAGTCCACCGGGCATACTTCGACGCAATCCATGTACTTGCACTTGATGCAGTTCTCGGTGACGACGTAGGTCATGCGCGCTGTTCTCTCGTCGCAATGTGAATGGAAAACTTGATTATCGCACCGGCGGCCCCAGTTTCTGCATAATGACCCGCAGGCGCGAAAGGTCTTCACGATGCCAGAGCATGTCTTGGAGGTGAACGCGGCGGGATTCGAGCTCGAGGTCCTGGAGGCGTCGAAGCGCGTCCCGGTGGTGGTGGATTTCTGGGCGCCGTGGTGCGGCCCGTGCCGCGCGCTCACCCCGGTCCTGGAAAAGCTGGCCGCCGCGTACGGCGGCCGCTTCCGGCTGGCCAAGATCAACTCCGACGAGAATCCCGAGCTCGCCGCCGCTTTCGGCGTGCGCTCGATCCCGACGGTGGTCGGCTTTCGCGACGGGCGGCCGGTCGCCCAGTTCCTCGGTGCGGTTCCCGAATCGCAGGCACGCGCCTTCATCGAAAAACTGCTGCCCTCGCCCTCGCAGCTCGAGCAGGCGCGCGCCGCCGGGCTGCGCACGGCCGGCGACCTGCCCAATGCCGCGCGCGCCCTGCGCCAGGCGGTCGAGCTCGACGCGGCGAACGACGCCGCGCGGCTTGACCTGGCAGAGGTGCTGATCGAGCTCGGGCGCCCTGCGGAGGCCGGGCCGCTGCTCGACGCGGTGCGCCCGGACGTCGACCTGGACGCGCGCGTCGCGGCGCTGCGCGCGGCGATCGCCTTCGCCCAATCCGGCGCCGACGAAGGGCGGCTGCGCCAAACGCTCGCGGCGGATCCCGCGGATCACCGCGCGCGCCTCGCGCTGGCGGGCGCCTACGCCGGCAAGAAGCGCTACCGCGAGGCGCTCGACGAGCTGCTCGAGATCGTACGGCGCGACAGGGACTGGCGGGACGGCGAGGCGCGCAAGCAGGTGCTGAACATCTTCCAGCTCGCCGAGGATCAGCCCGAGCTGGTCTCCGAGTACCGCAGGAAGCTGGCGAGCGCGCTCTACTAGCCAGCGGTTGCGGCGGCCCCGGTGCTTTTGTAGTCTTATATTACAATCCTGCCCGATGCGCCCGGCCCCGGCAACCCGCAAGGTCTCGCTCGGCCCCGCCAGCGTGCTGGCGGGGCGCGACGCGCGCGGCCGCTGGCTGCTCAGGTCGCCCGCGCCGCTAGGCGCCTATCCCGCGCGCCTCACCGAGCGGCTGCTGAAGTGGGCCGCCGAGGCGCCGGAGCGCAGCTTCGTCGCCAAGCGCGACGCCTCGGGCGCCTGGCGGCGCATATCCTACGCCGAGGCGCTCGGCACCGCGCGCGCCTTGGGCGAGGCGCTGCTCGCGCGGGGATTGTCGGCCGAGCGGCCGCTCATGATTCTGTCGGAGAACGACCTCGAGCACGCCATGCTGGCGCTCGCCGCGCTGCACGTCGGCGTGCCCTTCGTGCCGGTGTCGCCCGCCTACTCGCTCGTTTCGCAGGACTTCGGCAAGCTGCGCTTCGTCGCCGACCTGATGACTCCCGGCCTCGTGTACGCCGCCGACGAGCGCTACGCGACGGCGGTTTCGGCCGCGATCCCGCCCGGCACCGAGGTGCTCTGGCGCAACGACTTCGCCGTGCTGGCCGCGACCCCGGCCACGGCGCGCGTCGACGCGGCGCATGCCGCCATCACGCCTGATTCGATCACCAAGTTCCTGCTGACCTCGGGCTCCACCGGCATGCCGAAGGCGGTGATCCACACGCAGCGCATGCTCACCAGCAACCTGCAGATGATCGTCGACTGCATGCCGTTTCTCGCCGAGGAGCCGCCGGTGCTGGTCGACTGGCTGCCGTGGAACCACACTTTCGGCGGCAACCACAACTTCGGCCTGACGCTGTACAACGGCGGCACGCTGTACATCGATGAAGGCAAGCCCGCGCCGCAACTGATCGGCGAGACCCTCAGGAACCTGCGCGAGATCGCGCCCACGGTGTACTTCAACGTGCCGCGCGGCTTCGAGGAGATCGCGCGCGCGCTCGACGCCGATCGCGCGTTGGCGGAAAAATTCTTCTCGCGCCTGAAGATGATGTTCTACGCCGCGGCCAGCCTGTCGCAGCCGATCTGGGACAGCCTGCACGAGATCGCCGAGCGCACCGTGGGCGAGAGGATCCTCATGATCACCGGCCTCGGCATGACCGAGACCGCGCCGTTCGCGATCTGCGCCAACTGGGAAGCGGGCCGCTCGGGCGGCATCGGCCACCCCGCGCCGGGCACCGAGCTGCGCCTCGCGCCGGTCGCCGACAAGCTCGAGGTGCGCTACCGCGGCCCGAACGTGACCCCCGGCTTCTGGCGCCAGGACTCGCTCACGCGCGACGCGTTCGACGACGACGGCTTCTACAGGAGCGGCGACGCGGCGCGCTTCATGGACCCCGCCGACCCGCAGAAGGGCCTCGCCTTCGACGGCCGCATCGCCGAGGACTTCAAGCTCGACACGGGCACCTGGGTGAGCGTCGGGCCGCTGCGCGCGCAGATCATCGCCGCCGGCGACCCCTACGTGCAGGACGCGGTGATCACCGGACACGACCGCGCCGAGGTCGGCGCGCTGATCGTGCCGCGCGCCGGCGTGCCCGACTCGCCCGAGATGCGCCGCTTCTTCCAGCGGCTGGTCGACACGCTCGCGCTCAAGGCCACCGCCAGCTCCAACCGCGTCGCGCGCGCCTTGCTGCTAAGCGAATCGCTGTCGATCGACGCGGGCGAAGTCACCGACAAGGGCTCGATCAACCAGCGCGCGGTACTGAAGGCGCGCGCCGCGCTCGTCGAGGAGCTCTACGCCGCGGCGCCCTCGCCGCGCGTCATCCTTCCTTCAACCTAGGGAACCGTCATGGCCGGGAAACGCGGTCTGTTCACGCAATACGACGATGTATGGCTGCTGGACGGCGTGCGCACGCCGTTTGTCGACTATAACCACGCGCTCGGCCAGGCCTCGCCGATCGACCTGGGCATCAAGGCCGCGCGCGAGGCGTTCGCGCGCTCCGGCGTGCCCGCCGCGGACGTCGGCCACGTGTTCGCCGGCAGCATGGCGCAGGCGAGCTTCGACGCCTACATGTTGCCGCGCCACATCGGCCTTTACTCGGGCGTGCCGCTCGAGGTGCCCGCCACGCTCACGCAGCGGGTGTGCGGCACCGGCATGGAGCTGGTGTTGCGCGCGGGCGACGCGATCAAGCTCGGCCAGATCGACCTCGGCCTGTGCGTCGGCGCGGAGTCGATGACCCGCAACCCGGTCGCCGCCTACACGCACCGCGGCGGCTTTCGCATGGGACAGATCGAATTCAAGGACTTCCTCTGGGAGGCGCTGCTCGACCCCGCGGCGAGCGTCACCATGGGCGACACCGCCGAGAACCTGGCGAGGAAGTACAAGATCTCCCGCCAGGAAGTCGACCGGTTCGCCGCCGAGAGCTTCGCGCGCGCGCTCGCTGCGCAGCAGGACGGCTTCCTCGCCGGCGAGATCGCACCGGTGAGGACCGAGACCTTCGAGCTCCAGGGCTACAATCCGCGCGGCATCCGCATCCCGTCCAAGCTCGCCCAGGTCGACAAGGACACGCACCCGCGGCCCTCGCCGCTGGACCAGCTGGCGCAGATCAAGCCGGCCTTCGGCGGCGTGCAAACCGGCGGCAACAGCTCGGCGATCGTCGACGGCGCCGCCGCGGCGCTGGTGTCGTCGGGCGCGTACGCAAGATCGGGCGGCCGCAAGCCGCTGGCGCGCGTGGTCGGCGGCGTGGCGATCGGCGTGCCGCCGGAGATCATGGGCATCGGACCGGCGCCGGCGATCCGGCGGCTGCTCGAGGGCACGGGCCTCGCGCTCCAGGACATCGACCGCTTCGAGATCAACGAGGCCTTCGGTGCGCAGTGCCTGGCGGTGATCCGCGAGCTGGGCATCGACCGCGACAGGGTCAACGTCAACGGCGGTGCGATCGCGATCGGCCATCCGCTCGCCGCGACCGGCGTGCGCCTCACGCTCACCGTGGCGCGCGAGCTCGCGCGCAGCAACGGGCGCTACGGCATCGCCTCCGCCTGCATCGGCGGCGGCCAGGGCATCGCGCTGCTGCTCGAGAATACCAACCTCAACAAAGGGAGCTGAACATGGAAATCAAGGGACAAGCTGCGCTGGTCACCGGCGGCGCCTCGGGACTCGGCGCGGGCACCGCGCGCAAGCTCGCCGCGGCGGGCGCCAGGGTGGCGCTGCTCGACGTGAATGCCGAGCTCGGCAGCAAGCTCGCCGCGGAGATCGGCGGCGTGTTCGCCGAATGCGACGTCTCGAGCGGCCCGAGCGCCGAGGCCGCGGTCGCCAAGGCGCGCGCCGCGCACGGGCCGGCGCGGATTCTGGTCAATTGCGCCGGCATCGGCGGGGCCCGGCGCCTGGTGGGCAAGGATGGCGCGATGCCGCTCGAGCATTTCACCAGGATAGTCAACGTGAACCTGGTGGGCAGCTTCAACATGATGCGTCTCGCCGCCGCCGACATGATTACAATGCCCCCACTCGCCGACGGCGAGCGCGGCGTGATGATCAACACGTCCTCGGTCGCGGCCTACGACGGCCAGATCGGGCAGGTCGCGTATTCGGCTTCCAAGGGCGGCATCGTCTCGATGACGCTGCCGCTGGCGCGGGATCTGTCGCAGTTCGGCGTGCGCGTGATGACCATCGCGCCCGGCATCTTCCTCACGCCGCTGCTCGGCACGCTGCCCGACGAGGTGCAGAAGTCGCTCGCCGCGTCGATTCCCTTCCCCAAGCGCCTCGGCACGCCGGAAGAGTTCGCCCGCCTCGCGCTGCACATCATCGACAACGTGCAGCTTAACGGCGAGGTGATCCGCCTGGACGGTGCGCTGCGCATGGCGCCGCGCTAACCTGCGAGCTTGTCCAGCAGGCGCAGCAGCTCGCGGCGCTCGGCGGCGCTGAGGCGCGCCGCCTGGCGGCGGTCTTCGGCCGCGACCGCGCGCCTCATCTTCTCCACCAGCTCGGCGCCGCGGCGCGTGAGGTGCAGGCCCCAGGCGCGGCCGTCGTCCGGGCGGCGGCGGCGCTCGACCAGGCGGCGCTCGACCATCCAGTCGGCGAGCAGCATCGCCCCCGAGCGCGCGATGCCGAGCACCGCGCCCAGAGTGGACTGGCTCAAGCCGGGGTTGGCGCCGATGATCACCAGCGCGCTGAAGCGCGGCGGCGTGATCTCGAGCCCGCGCGTGGCGCGGTGAAAGGCGAGGAACATGGCCACCTGCGCGCGGCGCAGCGAGTAGCCGAGCAGCTCGTCGAGCACCCCGTAGTCGACCCCCGGCACGCGCTCGATCGGCGCCAGGGCACGCGGCCGGTGCGGTGAGGGAGGCTTGCTCATATTGCGGCGCGGCGTTGACCGCGAAATTGTCATCGTATATAACAATCTACCCCGCAGCAAGCGGGCAGCGTAGAATGAACCGGCACTCTCAGGAGGAGGCAATATGGAACGTTCCACCGGCATGAACCGCCGCAAGTTCAATACCGCGGCGGCCGCGACCAGCGTGCTCGCCGCGCTGTCGCCATTCGGCATCGCGCGCGCGCAAGGCGCCAAGCTCAAGGTCGGCGTGCTGCTGCCGCGCTCGGGCTACCTCGGCTTCATCGGCCAGTCGTGCCAGAAAGGCGCCGACCTCGCGCCCGGCGTGATCAAGAATCTGCTCGGCGTAGACATCGAGCTGATGAACGCCGACACCGAAACGCAACGTCGACACCGCGCGCACGCGCGCAGAGCGCCTCATCCAGGAAGGCGCGCACGTGCTGGTCGGCGCCTTCGACTCCGGGCAGCCGACCGCCATCGCGCAGGTCGCCGAGCAGCGCGGCGTGCCCTACGTGGTCAACATCGCTGCCGCGCCGCAGATCACCGAGCAGGGCTACAAGTTCGTGTTCCGCAACTTCCCGACCGCGCCCGACCTGGTGAGGAACGGCCTCGTCGATCATCGGCGACGCTGTTCCAGGCGACCAGCGTCGCGCCGCGCAGCGCGGTGTTCATGCACGTCAACGACACCTTCGGCCAGGCGATGTCCAAGGGCATCAACGCCTTCCTGCCGCGGCTGACCAACCTGCCGTTCAAGATCATCGAGAGCGTCGCCCTACGACCCGGCGGCCAAGGACCTCACGGTCGAAGTGTCGAAGGCCAAGGCCGCGAACGCCGATTTCCTGCTGCTGGTGTGCCGCCTGCAACGACTCGATCATCCTGCGCCGCGAGATGGTGAAGCAGCGCTGGAATCCGATGGGCGTCATCAGCCCGGGCTCGCCCGGCATGTACGAGGAGCAGTTCGCCAAGGTGCTCGGCAAGTACGCCGAGTACTGCATTTCGAACGCGCCCTGGTACAACCCCAAGACCAACATGACGAAGATCGTCGACGCGGCGTTCAGGAAGCAGAACCCGAGCGAGAAGTTCGTGTTCCACGCCATCAACGTTGCCTACACCTTCGAGGCGATCCTGATCGCTGCCGATGCGCTACAAGCGCGCGCGCAGCAGCGACGCGCGCGCGCTCGCCGACGCCATCCGGCAGACCAACATCACCGACCGCGTGGCGCTCGGCGGCCCGATCAAGTTCAATGCCAAGGGCCAGGTCGAGGGCAACCTCTCGGCCTGCGTGCAGAACCTGGGCGGCACGCCCAAGGTGGTGCTGCCCGCGGAAGCCGCCGAGGCGAAGCCGGTATTCCCCTGGCCGAGCTACAAGGCCTAGGAGCGCCGCCCCTCGAAGGCCGGCCGATGACCCCGTCGGCCGGCCTTTTTCTCGTCCCATGGCGGTAGACCTCGTCGTCAACGTCGCCCTCGCGGGCGTGCTCACCGGCCTGGTGTACGGGCTGATGGCGCTCGGCCTGTCGGTGATCTTCGGCGTGGTGCGCGTGGTCAACTTCGCGCACGGCGAGATGATGACCATCGCCATGTACGCCGCGGTGGGCCTGTTCACGGCATTCCGGCTGGACCCTTTCCTCGCCGTGATCCCGGTCGCTGCGGCCTTCTTCGTCCTCGGCTACGCTGCTGCAGCGCGGGCTGATCAACCCGTTCATCACGCGGCCCGAGCACTCGCAGTTCATGCTGCTGGTGGCGGTCGCGATCATCCTGGTGAACGCGCTGCTGATGGCGTTCGGCCCCGACGCGCGCAACGTGCAGGTCGACTACCAGCTCGAATCCTGGGCCCTGGGCCCGATCCTGTTCGACAAGGCGCGCGTCTATGCCGCCGGCGTAGCGATCGCTCGCGACCGCAGCGCGCTGTTCGCGTTCTTCCGCTACGCGCGCACCGGCAAGGCGATCCGCGCCTGCGCCGACAACCACCTCGGCGCCAAGGTGGTCGGGCCTGAACGTCAAGCGCCTACTACGCGCTCACCTTCGGCCTGGGCGCGGCCTGCGTCGCGGTGGCCGGCTGCATGATGATCGCTGCTGGTCGACGTCACCCCCACGCTCGGGCCGTCCTACACGCTGCTCGCGTTCGTCATCGTGATCGTCGGCGGCCTCGGCTCGATGGGCGGGCGCGCTGCTCGGCGGCGTGCTGATCGGCGTGTCGGAGGCGCTGGCGGGCCTGTTCATCCAGCCCTCGGCGAAGAGCATGTTCAGCTTCGCGCTGCTGATCCTGGTGCTGCTGTTCCGCCCGCAGGGGCTGCTGGGGAGAAAGCCATGAGCGGCAACCGCCGCGCCGAGGTGCTGCTCGCATTGCTGGCCGGCGCGCTGCTGGCGCTGCCGCTGTTCGCGGGCAGCTACCTGCTGTCGGTGGCGACGCTGATCCTGTTCTTCGCCTTCACCGGCCAGGCATGGAACGTGATGATGGGCTTCGCCGGGCAGCTCTCGCTCGGGCATTCGCTGTACGTCGGACTCGGCGCCTACGCGGCGGCGGGGCTGTTCTTCCACTTCGGCATCGGACCCTGGGCCGGAATCTGGCTGGCGATCGCCGTGTGCGTCGCCGCGGGCGCGGTGATCGGCTTTCTCGCCTTCCGCTTCGGCATCTCGGGCGTGTACTTCGCCCTGCTGACGATCGCCTTCGCCGAGTTCACCCGCATCGGCTTCGACCACATCGGCTGGCTCGGCGGGCCGGGCGGGCTGTTCCTCAAGGTCGGTCAGCGCCAGGCCGCCGATCTGCTCAACCTGCGCGGCCCCCCCGTGATGTTCTACTACGTGATGCTGGCGCTCGCGGCGGGCGCGTTCGCGCTGTGCGCATGGCTCTTGCGCAGCCGCGCCGGCTACTACTGGCAGGCGATCCGCGAGAACGAGGAGGCGGCGCAGTCGCTCGGCATCAACACCTTCCGCTGGAAGATGCTCGCGGTGGTGATCAGCGCCGCGATGACCGCGTTCTCCGGCGTGTTCTTCGCCTTCTACTACAACAACCTGTTCCCGGAGACGATCTTCCACATCAGCCGCTCGATCGAGATCATCCTCGGGCCGATCATCGGCGGCGTAGGCACGCTGTTCGGGCCGATCCTGGGCGCCGCGGTGCTCACCATCCTCGCCGACAGCATCACCGAGCTGCTCGCCGCGGTCGGCCTGGAGTTCCCCGGCGTGAAGCAGGTGTTCTACGGCGTGGTGCTGCTGCTGGTGGTGATGTTCCTGCCGAACGGCATCTGGCCGGCGCTCGCGCGCAAGCTCGGCATCAGGCGGAAGACCTGACGTGGCGCTGCTCGAGATCCGCTCGCTCGGCAAGTCTTTCCGCGGCCTGCGCGCGGTGTCGAACGCTTCGCTCGAAGTGCCCGAGGGCGGCCTGGTCGCACTGATCGGACCGAACGGCGCCGGCAAGACCACCATCTTCAACATGGCCGCCGGCGCGTACGCGCCGGACGAAGGGGAAATCGTGTTTGCCGGCAGCAGGATCGACGGCCTGCGACCCGACCAGATCTGTGGCGCCGGGATCGGGCGCACCTTCCAGATCGTCAAGCCCTTCGCCGGCCTCTCGGTGCTCGACAACGTGATCGTCGGCGCCCTGCGACGCGAGCCGAGCGTGCCACGCGCGCGCGAGCGGGCGCTCGCCATCCTCGCCCGGCTCGATCTCGCCGCGAAGAAGGACCTGCCCGCTTCCTCGCTCACGCTGCCCGACAGGAAGCGCCTCGAGGTGGCGCGCGCGCTCGCCACGCGGCCCTCGCCTGCTGCTGCTCGACGAGGCGATGGCGGGCCTGCGGCCCACCGAGTGCGACCAGATGGTCGAGGTGTTCCGCGAGCTGAACCGCGGCGGCCTGACGATCCTGCTCATCGAGCACGTCATGCGCGCCGTGATGGCGCTCGCGGAGCAGGTGGTGGTGCTGCACCACGGCGAGATCATCGCGCGCGGCGCGCCAGGCGAGGTGGTGCACGACCCCGCGGTGCTCGAGTGCTACCTGGGCGAGGACACGAGCGTATGAGCGCGCCGCTGCTTTCCGTGCGCGACCTGGACCTCTATTACGGCGACGCGCAGGCGCTAGCCGGCGTGTCGCTCGAGGTTCCCAAGGGCGAGATCGTCGCCATCGTCGGCGCCAACGGCGCCGGCAAGTCCTCGCTGATCCGCGCGATCGCGGGAATCGAGCGGGCGCGCTCCGGAAAAGTGCTGTTCGAACAGCGAGACATCACGGGGCTGGAATCCCACCAGATCTGCAACCTCGGCATCGGCCAGGTGGCCGAAGGGCGCCAGGTGTTCCCTTCGCTCACGGTCGAGGAGAACCTGGAGATGGGCGGCCTGCTGCCGCGCGCGCGTGGGCGTGCGGCTGAAGCAGATGCAGGAGGTCTACGCGCTGTTCCCGCGCCTCGCCGAGCGCCGCAGGCAGCTCGCGGGAACCATGTCCGGCGGCGAGCAGCAGATGCTCGCCATCGGCCGCTGCCTGATGGGCCAGCCCGAGCTGATCATGTTCGACGAGCCGTCGCTCGGCCTGGCGCCGACCGTGGTGCAGGAGGTGTTCCACACCATCCGCATGCTGCACGACAAAGGCCTGACGATTCTGCTCGTCGAGCAGAACGTAGCGGTGTCGCTCAAGATCTCGCAGCACGCCTTCGTGCTCGAGAACGGCGCCGTGGTGATGTCGGGCGCGGGAGAGGCGCTGCTGCACGACGACCGCGTGCGCCAGGCCTACCTCGGGCTCTAGAAGAGCTTCTTCTCGAGCGCGCGGCGCGCAAGCAGGAAGGTCGCCGCGTTCCACGACTGGCGCGGCATGCCGCTCGGCCGCCCGGTGAGGCCATGGAACCATTCGTTGAACTCCCAGCCGTTGACCGCGTTGGCGCGCGCCAGGCGCAGCAGCTCGTCGCGCGCCGCCTGGCGCTTGCCGGCCGCCGCGAGCGCGCTCACCCAGAAGCCGCCGACCATCGGCCAGATGCCGCCGTTGTGGTACTGGTGCTCGAAGTTCTGCTGGTGGCGGCTCATGTACGGCCGCCACAGCGGATCGCCCGGCGGGATCGGCCGACAGGTGACGCGCACCGGGTGCGGCGCGCCCGCCTGGGCGCGCCCGATCGCCCGCAGCATCGCCGCGACGCGCGCGCCGTCGGCGAGGCCGAACAGCGCGGCGAGCAGGTTGCCGAACACGTCGCCCTCGTCGCCCGCCGCGGCGAGGTTGACGAAGCTCAGATAGAGATCCGGAAAGCCGCGCTTGCGGCGCGCGTAGTGCGCCAGCAGACGCAAGCGCCGGTACTCCGGGACGTCGCGGTCGCTCGGCATGAACAGCTGGTTGAAATGCCGTTGCGTGAGCTCCGCGCCGGCGAGCCCGTACAGGCGCTTGACGCGGTACCACAGCGCGTTGCTGTAGAGCACGAAGCCCGAGCGCGGCATGATGTCGGCCCAGTCGCTCGCCTCGTTCTGCTGCAGCAGGCCGATCCTCGGATGCTCCTGCGCCGCGAGCCAGGCGAGCGCGCGCGCCGCGTGCGGCGCGAGCCTGCCGAGCAGGCGGCGCTGCACCCCGTGCCGCTCGAGCCAGCGCAGCGCGACCAGCCACCACAGCGTGGCGTCGATGCAGCCGACGTACCAGAAATCGCCGCTGCCCGAAGCCCGGTCGACGAATTTCGGGATCTGCCCGTTGGCCGCCTGGCGCTCGGCAAGCGTGGCAAGGCCCGCGGCCGCGCCGCGCTCGAGCCGCGCCTCGCCGGCGAGCGTCATCGCCAGCGCGCACACCGCCGCGTCGCGCGCGAACACCACGTCGTAGCCGCGCCGGCTCGCCTGCGTGCCGCGCCCCGCGGCGAGAATGCCGCCCGGCCCGAGGTTGTCGCGCAGCAGCGCGAGCGACTCGCGCTCGGCGCGCTCCACCAGCTCGCGCGCGCCTTCGGTGTAGTCCCGCATGGCGCGCGCTCAGTACATGCGGTGGCGGAACAGCCAGCCGGCGAGCGCCATGCTCGCCGCGCCGATCAGCGCCATCGGCCAGAGCTGGTGCACCAGCGATGAAGCCGGCGCGCCTTCGAGGAACAGCTTGCGCAGGATCACCAGGAAATAGCGCAGCGGATCGACCAGGGTGATGAGCCGGATCGCCGTCGGCATGTTGGCGATCGGCGTGGCGAAGCCCGACAGGATGACCGCGGGGACCATGAACAGGAACGCGCCCAGCAGCCCCTGCTGCTGGGTGACCGCGAGCGAAGAGATCATCAGCCCGATGCCGACCGCCGACAACAGGAACAGCGCGAGCCCGGCATACAGCGTCGCCACGCTGCCGAGCAGCGGAATGCGGAACCACAGCACGGCGATCAGCATGATCGCCGTCGCCTCGAGGATGCCGATGATGAACCCCGGCAGGGCCTTGCCGATGAGTATTTCCACCGGGCGCATCGGCGTCACCAGCAGCTGGTCGAAGGTCCCCTGCTCGCGCTCGCGCGCCACCGACAGCGCGGTGACCAGCATGGTGATGAGCAGCGTCAGGATGCCGACGATGCCCGGCAGGAAGAACCAGCGGCTCTCCAGGTTCGGATTGAACCAGGCGCGCGTCTCGAGCGCGGCGGGCGGCGCGGGCAGCCCCTGCTCGGCCGACCACTCGCGGTTGAAGCGGCCGACGATCTGGCGCACGTAGCCGACCGCGATGAGCGCGGTGTTCGAGTTGCGGCCGTCGACGATCAGCTGCAGCCTGGCCGGCTTGCCCGCCAGCAGGTCGCGGGTGAAGCGCGCATCGACGTGGATCACCAGCAGCACCTTCCTCGCGTCGACCAGCGGCGCCATCTCGTCGATCGATGACACCGTCGCCGCCTCGCTGAAGCTGCTTGATCCGCGCAGCATCGCCACCAGCCGCCGCCCGCCGGGTCCGCATCCTCGTTGTACAGCGCGTAAGGCACCTGCTTCAGGTCGAAGGTCGCGGCATAGCCGAACACCAGCAGCTGGACGAGCGGCGGCACGATCAGCACCACCCGGCTCCTGCCTGTCCTTGAGCAGCGCGAGGAACTCCTTGATTACCAGCGCGAGGATGCGGCTCCACATCTGTCCGGATCACTCCAGCCGCTTGCGGGTCTTGAGCCGCGTCAGGCCGAGAAATATCGCCGCCATGAGCGCCAGCGCCAGCGTGTTCGGCACGATCACCGACCAGACGTCGCCGGCGAGGAACAGGGTGGTGACGATGGCGACGAAATAGCGCGCCGCGAACAGGTGCGTGATCACCTGCACCACCGCAGGCATGCTGCCGATGTCGAAGATGAAGCCGGAGAGCAGGAACGCCGGCAGGAAGGTGGTGATGATGGCGACCTGCCCGGCGACGAACTGGCACCCGGGCGACGCTCGAGATCAGCAGACCCATGCCCAGCGCGACCAGCAGGAACAGCGCCGAGGTGAGCAGCAGCAGCCAGAACGAGCCGCGCGAGCGGCACGTCGAACAGCCAGATGGCCATCGCCACCGACAGCAGCATTCCGCCCATGCCGAGAATGAAGTAGGGAATCAGCTTGCCGAGCAGGATCTCGCCGACCGCGACCGGCGTGACCATGCAGCGCCTCCATGGTGCCGCGCTCCCACTCGCGCGCCATCACCATCGCGGTGAGCAGCGCGCCGATCAGGGTCATGATCACCACGACCAGGCCGGGCACCAGGAAGTTGCGGCTGCGCACCTCGGAGTTGAACCACACGCGCTGCTCGAGCGCCACCGGCGTCTCGAAGCGCCGGCCGCGCTCGGCGGCGCGCCGCGCCAGCCACACGGTGGTGACGCCGTCCATGTAGCCCTCGACCAGCCGCGCGGTGTTGGCGTCGATGCCGTTGACGATCAGCTGCACCGGCGCGCCCTGCGGCCGCCGCTCGCGCGCGGCGAAGTCGGCGCGCAGGCGGACGATCGCGTCGACCCGGCCTGCGCAGCAGCGCCTCCTCGGCCGCCTGCATGCCCGGCACCTCGAGGGGCGCAAAATAGCGCGAGCCCCGCAGCGAGCCGACGAAGTCCGCGGTGTCGGCGCTCGGGCTGCTCGACCACCACCGCCACCGGCACGTGCTCGACGTCGAGCGACACGCCGTAGCCGAACAGCAGCAGCAGCACGACCGGCATGATGAAGGCGATCGCGATGCTGCTCGGATCGCGCACGATCTGCAGGAACTCCTTGCGCACCAGCCCGCGCAGCCGCATCGTCGCGCCGCCGCGCACGGCGATCCCTGCGGCGGCGCCGCCGCGCGCGCTCATGCGGCCGCGCCCTGGATCAGTTGGATGAAGGCGTCTTCCATGGTCGGCTCGGGCGCGCCCGGCGCCCGGGCGCGCGCCTTGATCTCGTCGGGCGCGCCGGTCGCGAGGATCTCGCCCGCAGCCATGATCGCCAGCCGGTCGCAGTACTCGGCTTCCTCCATGAAATGCGTGGTCACCATCACCGTCACGCCGCGCCGCGCGAGCGCGTTGATGCGCCGCCAGAACTCGCGCCGCGCCAGCGGATCGACCCCGGAGGTGGGCTCGTCGAGGAACAGGATCTCCGGCTCGTGCATCAGGGCGCAGGCCATCGCCAGGCGCTGCTTGTAGCCGAGCGGCAGCTCGGCGCTCGCGGCGTCGGCGCTCCTCGTCCGAGCTCGAATTCGTCGAGCGCCCAGGCTTCGCGCTCGGCACGCCGCGTGCCCGTCGAGTCCGTAGGCGCCGGCGAAGAACTCGAGGTTCTGGCGCACGCTCAGGTTGCCGTACAGGGAGAACTTCTGCGACATGTAGCCGATGCGCGCGCGCGCCGCCGCGGCCGCGCGGCGCAGGTCGACGCCGGCCACGCGCAGCGTGCCCCGCGCTCGCCGGCAGCAGCCCGCACAGCATGCGGAAGGTGGTCGACTTGCCCGCGCCGTTGGCGCCCAGCAGGCCGAAGATCTCGCCGCGGCGCACCTCGAAGCTCACGTCGCGGACGGCGTAGAAATCGCCGAACTTGCGCTGCGCGCCGCGCACGTCGATCACCACTTCGTCCGCCGGCGGATCCGCGTCTTCGGCGGCGGCCGCGGGCGCCGCGCGGCCCTGGGCCCCGCGCCGCTCGTGCAGCAAGGACACGAAAGCGTCCTCGAAGCGCGGCGCTACGGGCTCGGCGCGCAGCCCGGCAATGTCGCCCGGCGGCGCCGCGCTCTCGGTGACGAAGCGCACCTCCTCGCCTTGGATCAGCGCGTCGATCACCCCCGGCCGGCGTGCGAGCGCTTCCTGCAACCGCCGTCGGTCGGCGCCGCGCGCGCGCAGCGTGAAGCTGTGCCCGCGCACGCGCTCGGCGAGCTCCGCGGGCGGTCCCTGCACCAGCACCTCTCCCTCGTGCAGCAGCACCACCTCGTCGCAGCGCTCGGCCTCGTCCAGGTACGCCGTGCGACAGCAGCACGCTCGTGCCCTCGCCCTTCACCAGCCGGTAGACGATCGCCCACAGCTCGCGGCGCGACACCGGGTCGACGCCGACTGTGGGCTCGTCCAGCAGCAGCAGCGGCGGCGCGCGCACCAGCGTGCAGGCGAGGCCGAGCTTCTGCTTCATGCCGCCAGAGAGGCGCCCGGCGAGGCGGCCGCTGAACGGGCCGAGGCCCGTCATCTGCATCAGCTCGGCGTAGCGCGCGGCGCGCGCCGCCCTCGGCACGCCCTGCAGGTCCGCGTACAGGTCGAGGTTTTCCTGCACGCTCAGGTCCTCGTACAGTCCGAAGCGCTGCGGCATGTAGCCGAGCGCCGCCTGCACGTCGAGCGACCGGCTGGTGGCGTCGAGTCCGAGCACCGTGATGCGCCCGGCATCGGGCGCCAGCAGCCCCGCGACCAGGCGCATGAGCGTCGTCTTGCCGGCGCCGTCGGGCCCGACCAGCCCCATCACCAGCCCCGCGCGCATGCGCAGGCTCACGCCGCGCAGCGCAGCCACTTCGCGCTTGCCGGCGCGAAAGCGCTTGGCCACTCCCTCGAGCTCGAGGACGACCTCCGGCGCGCTCATGCGCCGTTTTTGCAGGGATCCGGGCCGCGGCCGGCGGCAGGCGCCGGCTCGCCGAGCGGGATGTCGACGGTCGCGGGCATGCCGAGCCTCAGTTCGCCCTGCGGCGCGCACACGAACACCCTCACCTGGTAGACGAGCTGGGTGCGCACCTCCTGCGTCTCGACCGATTTCGGCGTGAACTCCGCGGTCGGCGATATGAAGCCGACCCATGCGCGATAGCGCTTGCCGGGATAGCTGTCGGTGCGCACCGCCGCGCGGCTGCCGACGCGGATCTTGCCGAGATCGGGGCCGGGCACGTAGGCGCGCACCCACAGCGGCTCGCCGAGCGCCAGCGTGAATACCGTCTTCTGCGGCGAGGCCATGTCGCCAGGCTCGAGCACGCGGTTCTCGATCACGCCCGCGGCCGGCGCGTAGAGCGACGCCTCGGCGAGGTCGCGCCGCGCGATGGCGAGCGCCGCCTCGTTGGCCGCCAGCGTCGCCTCGGCGGCCGCCGTGTCCTCCTGGCGCGGGCCGAGCACCACCAGGCGCAGCGCCTCCTCCACCGACTTGAGCCGGGCGCTGGCGGCCTCGGCCGCGGCGCGCGCATCATCGGCCTGCTGCTCGGCGATGAAGCGCTGCGCGGCAAGCGCCTTGAGGCGCTCATAGGTGTGCGCGGCGTTCCTCGCGTCGACGCGCGCGGCCTCGACGTCTGCCTTCGCCTTGCTGATCTCCTCGGGCCGCGATCCCGCCCGGAAGCGCGCCACCACCTGGCGCTGCGCGGCGACCTGCGCCTCGGCCAGCTGCTCGGCGCGCTCGAGCCGGCGCATGTCGAGCACCGCGAGCAGCTGTCCCGGCGTCACGCGATCGCCCTCGTGGGCCAGCATCTGCTCGATGCGCCCCGAGGCGTTGAAGGCGAGCTCGACCTGGCGGATATCGACGTTGCCGTGGAGCACCAGCGCGTCGCTCGGCGGCTGCGCGCGCTGCTGGCGCCACCACCATGCGCCGCCCGCCGCGAGCAGCGCGACCACCGCGACGAGCAGGACGATCTTCGGCTTCATCTCGGCGCTTGCAGATCGGAATGGGAACGAGCGCCAAGCATAGCGCAGATGCCGGGCCGCTCCGTATCCACTAAACTAAGCGCTCGTTTCGCCTCGGACGCCACCATTTCCCCGTGTTCTTCTCGATTCCGCCGGTCACGCGCACGCTGATCATCGCCAGCGTGGCGATGTACCTGCTGCAGGCGACGGTCGGCGACGCGCTGATCTATTACCTCGGGCTGTGGCCGTTCGGCACGGCGTCGGTATACGAGACGCTGCCCGGTTTCCAGCCCTGGCAGGTGATCACCTATGCGTTCCTGCACGGCAGCGTGGCGCACATCTTTCTCAACATGTTCGCGCTCTACATGTTCGGCGGCCAGCTCGAGACGCTGTTCGGGCCGAAGCGCTTCCTCAACCTCTATCTGGCCAGCGTCATCACCGCCGCGATCTCGCAGCTGCTCTACGCCGGCATGGCCGGCGGCGAGCCGTATCCCACGATCGGCGCTTCGGGCGGGGTGTTCGGCGTGCTGCTCGCCTTCGCCATGTACTTCCCCCACCGCACCATCGTGCTCCTCATTCCGCCGATCCCCATGCCGGCCTGGCTGTTCGTGGTGCTGTACGGCGCGCTGGAGCTGTTCCTGGGGGTGACCGGGACGCAGGCCGGCGTCGCGCACTTCGCGCACCTCGGGGGCATGGTCGGCGCCTGGCTGCTCATCCAGTACTGGCGCGGGCGGCCTCCTTTTCATCGGCGCTGACGCTACAATGCAAAAGAGAAAGGAGCACGCTATGCACCCCAGAACTACACGGCGGCTCGTCGCGGCCGCAATCTGCAGCGCCCTCGCGCTCGCCCTGGCCGCCTGCGGCGAGGACAAGGCGCCGCCCAAGCCCGCCGCCGAGAAGTCGCCCGCGCCGCAGGCGCAGCCCGCACCCCCGAAGACCGAGGCGATGCCGGCGCCCGCCGCCACGCCGGCGCCCGCGCAGGCCGAAGCGCCCAAGCCCGACGTGGACCAGGCGCTCGCCGCGGCGGTCAAGGCGGCGCTCGAGGCCGACAAGCGCGTCAACGCGCAGGGCATCGACGTCACCGCCAAGGGCGGCGTGGTGACGCTTTGGGGAACGGTCGCGCGGGCCGAGCGGCGCGCCCGGGCCGTGACGATCGCGCGCGCGGTGCCGGGCGTGAAATCGGTGCAGAACAACCTGCAGGTAGTGAGCGGCTCCTAGTCAGGCGACGATGACGTCGACCAGGGCCGCAGCGCCGTAGGCCGCGGCAAGCGCCAGCGCGAAGATCAGCGCGCCGCGCGTCATGCCCTTGGGAATCTCCATCTCGTCGCACGCGCGCCTCACCACGTGCGCCACAGCGAGATACGCGATGACCGACGCGAGGATGCTCGAGGCGTGGAGACTCATGCCCGCAGAGCGTACGACAGTTCGCGCGCGCCGTGAAACAAAAAAAAGAAAGCTGTCGCTCAGCTTACGCGCCGACGCTTGCGCTTCGCTGAATTGTTCGCGAGGTAGAGATACATCTCGGTGTGATCGGCGCCGCGCCCGAGACGCCGCTCGGCCGCACGCCACAGCGCGAGGCTCCTGCGCAGCAGCGGCGCGTCGACGCCGGTCCTGCGCGCGAGCCGCGCCGCGATGCCGATATCCTTCGCCATCAGCGACAGCGCGAAGCCCGATGCGAAGGCGCGCGTCAGCACCTGTGTCGGAATCTTCTGCTCGGTGGTGGTGTTGCGTCCTGCCGAGGCATTCCACACCTCGTTGATCAGCCTCGCGTCGAGCCCGAGCGCGCGCCCGACGATGAGCGCCTCGAACGCGGCGACCGTGCCGGCCGCGGCGATCGCATTGCTGAGAGACTTGACCGCGTGCCCGGCGCCCGCGGGGCCGCAGTGAAAGATGCGCGTGCCGAGGTGCCTGAGCACCGGCCGCACGCGCGCGAGCGCCGCGGGCGCGCCTCCGACCATGATGGTGAGCGTGCCCTCGCGCGCGCCGACCACGCGCCCCGAGACCGGCGCGTCGAGAAACGCCACGCCGCGCGCCGCGAGCGCGCGGCCCAGGCGCCGCGTGGTGTCCGGGTCCGACGAGCTCATGTCGACCACCACCGCGCCGCGCGCCAGCGCCGGCGCCGCGCCGTCCCTGCCGAGCAGCGCCGCGCGCACCGCGGCACCGTCGGGCAGCATGGTGATCAGCACACGGGCGCCGCGTGCGGCGTCGGCCGGCGACGCGCACACGGTGGCGCCTTTCTCCGCGGCGAAGGCCGCGCGTGCGCGCGGGCTCGCGTCGTAGACGCGCAGCCGGTGGCGCGCCGCGAGCAGGCGGCGTGCCATCGGCGCGCCCATGCGGCCGAGGCCGACGAGCGCGACAGCCGGCTTCATGCAGTTGCGGCGGCGGGCAGCGGGCGCGCCAGGCGCGCGCCCGGCCACAGGTCCGGATGGCTCCTCGCGTATTGCGGGGGGTAGTCGATCTTGACGCCGAACTTCTCCGCGGCGTGCCATACCCAGCGAGGGTCGTCCAGGAAGCCGCGCGCCAGCGCCACCATGTCGGCCTTGCCGCTCGCGACGATCTCCTCGGCCTGCTCTGGGTCGGCGATCATGCCGACCGCGCGCACCGCGATGGGCGCGCCCTTCTTCACCTTCTCGGCGAACGCCACCTGATAGCCGGGCACCACCTTGATGCGCTGCTGCGGCACCGCCCCGCCGCTCGATACGCACACGTAGTCGAAGCCGATGCGCGCCAGCTCCCTGGCGTAGGTCACCGCGTCGGCCGCTTCGAAACCCCCCTCGGTCCAGTCGCTCGCCGTGATGCGCGCGCCGAGGCAGCGCTCCTTCGGCCAGGCCGCGCGCAGCGCCTGCGCCATCTCGAGCGGCGCGCGCATGCGGTTCTCGAGGCTGCCGCCGTACCGATCGCTGCGGGTGTTCGAAAGCGGCGACAGGAACTCGTGCAGCAGGTAGCCGTGCGCCGAGTGCATCTCGAGCACGTCCAGGCCGATGCGCTGCGCGCGCTGCGCGGCCGCGGCGAAAGCCTGCGCCAGGCCGGCGATGTCGGCGGCGGAGAGCTCGCGCGGCGTGTGCCAGCCCTCGCCGAACGCGAGCGCGGAAGGCGCGACCGTCTGCCAGGGCGACTCGGCGGCCGACAGCGCCTTGCCTCCCAGCCACGGCACCTGCGCCGAGCCCTTGCGGCCGGCGTGGCCAACCTGCACGCCGATCGGGCTCCTGGTGACGCGCCGGCAGGCGTCGACCACGTGCTTCATCGCCGCCTCGTTGTTGTCGCTGTAAAGCCCGGTGCAGCCGTGCGAGATGCGGCCCTCACGCGTCACGCCCGTGGCCTCGATCATCAGCAGGCCCGCGCCCGAGGCCGCGAGGCTGCCGAGGTGCATCATGTGCCAGTCGGTCATCGAGCCGTCGTCGGCGGAGTACTGGCACATCGGCGACACCACGATGCGGTTGGGCAGCGTGACGCCGCCGAGCTGGATGGTAGTGAATAGCTTGCTGCTCATCGATTCCGGTTCCTTTCTCAGGGTGCTCCGAGCGCGATGCCGCGATCGGCAAATGCCTTGCGCAATGCATTGGCGAAGGCGACCGCTCCGGGCTGGTCGCCGTGCAGGCACAGCGTGTCCGGTGCCACCGGCACGCGCTTGCCCGACAGGCTGGTGACGTAGCCCTGCTCGATCATCGCGAGCGCCTGCGCCACCGCCTTGTCCTCTTGCTCGATCATGCCGCCGGGCTTGCCGCGCGGCGCGAGCGTGCCATCGTCCGAGTAGCCGCGGTCGGCGAAGGCTTCGCCGGCGACCCGGACGCCGCGCGCCTTAGCCGCCTCCATCATGCGGCTGTTCGACAGCGCGTACAGGATGACCTCGCCGCCAAGGTCCTGCACGGCGCGCGCCATCGCATCGGACAGCGCCTCGTCGTCGGTCGACATGTTGTACAGCGCGCCGTGGCACTTGACGTGGTGCAGTCTGCCGCCCGCGGCGCGCGCGAAGGCCTGCAGCGCGCCGGCCTGGTACAGCACCAGATCGTACATGTCCTGCGGCGTGATCTTCATGACCCGTCGGCCGAATCCCTGCAGGTCGGGCAGCGAAGGGTGCGCGCCGACCGCGACGCCGTGCTCGACGGCCAGCTGCACAGTCTTCCTGATGGTCGCCGGGTCGCCCGCGTGAAAGCCGCAGGCGATGTTGGCCGAAGTGATGAGCGGCATGATGTCGGCGTCGGCGCCCATCTTCCAAGCGCCGTAGCTTTCGCCCATGTCGCAGTTGAGATCGATGCGTTTCATTTCCCGTACTCCCAGGCCACCGCGCGCAACGCCGCCTGCAGGCGATGGCGCGCGGCACGCCGCAAACCCAGCGCGTCCTCGAGCGTCGAGCGCGCGAAATGCAACGTTCCGCCCGGCGCGAGCTGCGCCAGCCGCGGCACGTCCGCCACGGCGATCTCGGCGACCTTCGGATAGCCGCCGGTCGTCTGGTGGTCGGCCAGCAGCGCGATCGGCACGCCGTTCGGGGGCACCTGCACCGTGCCGAGGCAGGTTGGCTCCGATAGTATCTCACCGGCCTCGATCAGCGTGAGCGTCGGCCCCGCGAGCCGGTAGCCCATGCGGTTGGAATCCGGCGAGACGCGCCACACGGCGTCGAACAGCACGCGCTGCGAGGTGGCCTGGAACCTGGCGAAATGACGGCCCTCCATGGCGTGCACGACGATCGGTTCGCGGTCGGGCAGCGTAAGCGACGGCGCCGACCAGCGCACCGTGCGCAGCCCGTCGCGCACGACGGCGCCGCGCGCGAGCTTCGCGTAGCGCGCCGCCGCGACCCTGGAAGCGTCGCGCGCCAGCGGCACGACGTCCCCTGCGCGCAGCGCGCGGCCGTCGAGCCCGCCGAAGCGCGCCGGAAGGTAGGTGCTGCGGCTGCCGAGTACCTCCTCGAGTGCCAGGCCCCCGGCGACCGCCAGGTAGGCGCGCGCGCCGCGCAGCGCGCGCCGCGCCGTGAGGCGTGCGCCCGCCTCGAGCAGCACCGGACGGTTGGGCGGCAGCGCGCGGCCGTCCGCGCGCGCGTCGAACTCGGCGCCGCACAGCGCGACCAGCGCGGTACGCTCGAACTCGAGCTCGGGGCCGAGCACAGTAATCTCGAGCGTCGCCTCGTCGCGCTCGTTGCCGACCAGCGCATTGGCAAGCGTGTGCGCCGTGACGTCCATCGCACCGCAGGGAACGATGCCCAGGTGCTGCAGCCCGTAGCGCCCGCGGTCCTGCACGGTGGTAAGCAGGCCCGGCCGCAGGACCTTGACGCTCATGGCGCGCCGCGCCGCGCTTCGCGCAGCCGCTCGAATTCGGTGCGCGTCACCGGCCTGAAGCGCACGCGGTCGCCCGGCGCGAACAGGCTCGGCGCCGCGCGCCGCGCGTCGAACACCGTGAGCGGCGTGCGCCCGATCACGTTCCAGCCGCCCGGTATGGCGTAGGGGTAGACCACCGCCTGCAGGTTGGCGATGGCGATCGACCCCGCCGGCACCGTGGCGCGCGGCGTGGCGCGGCGCGGCACCGCGATGCTCGGGTCGAGGCCGCCGAGGTATGGCAGCCCGGGAGAAAACCCCATCATCAGCACGCGGTACTCGCGCGCGGCGTGGCGGCGCGCCACTTCCTCGGGCGCGAGCTTCACGCGCTCGGCGATCTCCTCCAGGTCGAGAGCGAGCTCGGTGTCGTAGCACACCGGCACGTCCACCGTGCGGCCTACCTTCTCGGATGCGGGCAAGCCCGCCTTCAGGCATTCGTCGACCAGCTCGGCGGCCGCCTGTAACGGCGCATCGGGCAGCGCGGGGTGATCGACGTCGAAGTGCAGCGCGAGGCCGCCGAGGGCGGGGACCACGTCCTGCATCCACGGCACGGCGCGCTCGCGCACTGCGGCCGCGAGGCGCTGCACCGCATCGTTGATCGCGAGGTCGAGCGTCTCGGAGAATTCGACGTACGCCGCGGCGTCGCCGAGCGGCAGCACGCCGAGCGGCTTGGGGGCCTTGTCTCTCAAGGCGCCTTCGGCAGCGCCACGCCGATCATCGAGTCGCGCGTGACCAGCGCCGCGAGGCGCTCCTCGTCCCAGCCCTCGGTGCCCGCGGGGCGCATCGGCAGCACCATATAGCGCATGTCGGCGGTCGAGTCGTGCACGCGGATCGCGACATGGTCCGGGATCGTGGTGCCGAACTCGGCGAGCACGGCGCGCGGCTCGCGCACCACGCGGCTGCGGTAGTTGCGCGACTTGTACCAGTCGGGCGGCAGGCCTAGGAGCATCCGCGGATAGCACGAGCACAGCGTGCACACGATCAGGTTGTGCACCGCGGGCGTGTTTTCCATCACCACCAGGCGCAGCGCCGGAACGTCCAGGCCCAGCTCCTCGCAGGCCGCGGTGCCGTCCTCGAGCAGACGCCGCTTGTATCCCGGGTCGCTCCAGGCGCGCGCCACCACCCTCGCGCCGCGCTCCGGCCCGCGCGAGCGCATATCCTCGACGGCCGCCTCGATCGCCTGCTCGGTCACTACGCCCTTCTCGACCAGCAGCTCGCGCAGGCTGACCTCCATGAGCTGGAAATAGGTCAGCGGCTGGTACTTGCCGAGCTCGCTCATCCAGTCTCCAGCCAGTGCTGGAAAATCTCGATCTCGACCACGTCGTCTGGCTCGCCGCGGTAGTCTGGCCACACCTCCGTTTGCCGGAAGCGCACGCGGTACAGCGGCAGCGCGGGCAGACCGCTGCGCATCTGCGCCAGCTCCTCGGGGTTGGGGAACGACCCGCACACGCGCTCGATCACGCCGCTGTGGCCGCGGATGTAGTAAGGCGTGCGGACGTGGCCGAGCGGGTAGGCCTGCATCACCCGCACGCGGTCGCCCGGCCTGAAGCGGGCCTCAATCGCCACGCCGCTCGACCTCCCGCATCTTGCGCGCCAGCTCCTCCGTGGTGATGACGCCGCGCTGGAGCATGGTCTGCGTGATCGAGGTCACCCAGCGCTCGTAGTAGCTCATCCGGTCGTAGGCCTCGGGTCCAAGTGCCTCGATGTTCTTGCGCAGCTCGTCCACCGTGAGCAGCTTCCGCACGCCCTTGACGCCGGACAGCAGGACCATCAGCGCGTCGACGCGCCGCTCCCAATCGGCATAATCGTGCTCGCTCCGCTCCACCGGCCCGCCCGGCAATCCGCCCATGTCGTGGTGTCCGCGCTCGATCATGCGGCTATTATTGCACCCGCAACGTCCGGAAAAAACACCGTGCCGCAAACCGCCATCGCCGGATCCCTGGTCCTGGACCACGTCGCGCACTTCGTGCCGGACCTGGACGCCGCGGCCGCCGCCCTGCAGACGCTCGGCTTCGTCGTGACGCCGTACTCGGCGCAGGCGACGGCCGAGGGCCCCACCGGCACCGCCAACCGCTGCGTCATGCTCGACGCGGGCTACATCGAGCTGCTCGCGCCGGTCGCCGACACGCCGCACGCGCGCCGCACGCGCGCGGCGATGGCGCGCTACGCGGGCGTGCACATCCTCGCCCTGGGCACTCCTAACGCCGCGGCCGAGCACGAGCGCCTCGCGCGCCACGGCTTCGCCCCGCTGCCCGGCGTCGATCTCGCGCGCGATGTCGAGATGCCCGACGGCGCAACGCGCCGCGCGCGCTTCGGCGTGGTGCGCGTGCCGCCGGAAACGATGCCCGAGGGACGCGTGCAGTTCGTCGAGCAGAAGACGCCCGAATGCCTGTGGCAGCCGCGCTGGCTGCGGCACGACAACGGCGTGAGCGCGCTCGCCGCGGCGTTCGTCGTCGCCGACGACCCGGTGGCGGTGGCGGCGCGCTACGCGCGCTTCGCGGGGCTCGCGCCGCGCCCGGCCGGAGCGTTCGTGAGGCTGCCGACCGCGCGCGGCGATCTGCTGGTCGGCCGCAGGGAGGATCTCGTCGCGCTGCTCGGCGGCGCCCCGGCGGCGCCCGCGCTCGCCGGCTACGCGCTCGCCTGCCGCGACCCCGGGGAGCTTCTCGGGCGCTGCGCGCGTGCCGGCGCAGTCGCGCAGCCGCGCGGGACCCTGTATTCTGCACGCATGCCGCCGGCGCTCGGCGGAGCATGGCTGTTCGGCACCGCCGAGGCGCTGGCCAGCCGATTTCGGTATTCCGGAACCTGAGATCGCGAGTCCATGTCCTCCGACCTGCTCACCCTGTCCGCCGTCGAGCTGCTCCACCTGTACCGCAGCAAGCGCATTTCGCCCGTCGAGGTGACGCGCGCGGTGCTCAAGCAGATCGACGACCTCAACCCGCTGCTGAACTGCTTCTGCTTCCTCGCGCCCGACGCGCTCGCGGTCGCCAAGGAATCGGAGGCGCGCTGGATGAAGGGCGAACCGAAAGGCATGCTCGACGGCGTTCCCGCATCGATCAAGGACCTGCTGCTCACCAAGGGCTGGCCAACGCTGCGCGGCTCGCGCACCGTCGATCCGAAGGGCCCGTGGAACGACGACGCGCCCGCCGTGGCGCGGCTGCGCGAAGCGGGCGCGGTGCTGCTCGGCAAGACCACCACTCCGGAGTTCGGCTGGAAGGGCGTCACGGACAATTCGCTCACCGGCATCACGCGCAATCCGTGGAACCCCGCCAAGACGCCCGGCGGCTCCTCGGGCGGCGCCGCGGCGGCGGTCGCCGCGGGCATGGGGCCGCTGACCCTCGGCACCGACGGCGGCGGCTCGATCCGCATTCCCTGCGCCTTCACCGGCCTGTTCGGCCTCAAGCCGTCGTTCGGTCGCGTGCCCGCCTGGCCGCTGTCGCCGTTCGGCACGGTGGCGCACGTCGGGCCGATGACCCGCAGCGTGCACGACGCCGCGCTGCTGCTAAACGTGCTGTCGCGGCCCGACACGCGCGACTGGTTCGCCCTGCCCTACGAGCCGCGCGATTACCGCGTCGGCCTGGACGAGGGCGTGCGCGGCCTGCGCATCGCCTACTCGGCCAACCTCGGCTACGCCGAAGTCGACCCTGAAGTGGCCGCGCTGGTCGAGCAGGCGGCGATGCGCTTCGTCGATCTTGGCGCGCTGGTCGAGCCGGTGGATCCGGGCTTCGTAAATGCCGAGCCGGTGTTCCGCGCGCACTGGTTCACGGGCGCCGCCTACCTGCTGAAGAATTTCTCGCCGCAGCAGAAGGCGCTCGTCGATCCCGGCCTGGTCGAAGTCGCCGAGCAGGGCGCGAAGATCGGCATGCTCGAGCTGCTCGACGCGGTGCAGCGGCGCGGCGCGCTCGGCGTGCACATGAACCAGTTCCACGAGAAGTACGACTTGCTGCTCACGCCCAGCCTGCCGCTTGCCGCCTTCGACGCGGGCAAGGAGGTGGCCGACGTCATGAAGGAAAAGCGCTGGACCGACTGGACGCCCTTCTCCTACCCGTTCAACCTGACGCAGCAGCCCGCGGCCTCGATTCCCTGCGGGCTGACGGCCGCGGGCCTGCCGGTGGGCCTGCACATCGTCGGGCCGCGCTACGCCGATGCGCTGGTGCTGCGCGCCGCGCGCGCCTTCGAGTCGGAGCAGCCGATCCCGATGCCGGACCTCGCGGCGCTCGCCGCCCGCGAGCCGGAAGCCGACAAGATGGTGTGATCGGGCGGCCGTGCCGGTCGACGTCAAGCTCGTTCGCCCCCACGAGTTCGTCATGACGACGGCGCAAGACCGGCTCGACTTCGACGCCAGCAAGGCGATGGTCGCGCGCCTCGCCGCGACCATCGCCGCGCCGTGCGTGCTGCTGGTAGACCTGCGCGAGGCCGACGAGACGCTCGACGTACTCGATCTGTATCGCCTTTGCGAGGTGCTTGCCGAGCGTTGTAAGACGGCAATGCTTGCCGCCGCAAACGAACGCACAGCGAGCCCACGCTTCGCCCAGCTGGTCGCCGAAAGCCCGGACGCGCGGCTGCGCGCGTTCACCAATCTGGACGAAGCCCTCGCCTGGCTCGCCTCGCGCACGGCCTAGCCGTGCGCGGCGACGCTGTCCTCGGGCGCCTGGGCGCGCTCGCCGCGGCCGTAGTCGCGCAGTACCGAGGCCACGCGCAGCCGATAACCGGCGAAGATGCCGCTCCGTCCCTTCGCCTGCGCCTCGCGGTGCTGCTCGAGGTTGCGCCATTGCCGCACCGCCTGCTCGTCGCGCCAGTACGAGATCGACACGAAGTGCCCGGGCGCGGTGATGCTCTCGAAGCGCTCGATCGAGACGAAGCCGTCGGCGCGCTCGAGCTCGGGCTTGAGCGCCGCGGCGAGGTCGAGGTACTCCTGCTTGCGGCCCGGGGCGGGCGTGAATTCGAAGATTACCGCGATCATGATTCCTCCAAGGCGCGTCTAATATACTCTCTGGCTTCATGACCCCGCGCCACTATCGCTTCTGGCCGAAGCGCTTCGGTCACCACTTGACGGCGCCGCGCTCGGCCCTGCACGAGCTGCTCGAGGTCTCGGCGCGGCGCTATCCCGACAAGCCGGCGACGCTGTTCTTCGGCACCGAGCTGCGCTACCGCGACGCCGAAGAGCAGACGCTGCGGCTCGCGGGCTTCCTGCAGAAGGCCTGCGGCGTGCGGCCGGGCGAGCGCGTGCTGGTCGACCTGCAGAACAGCCCGCAGTTCCTGCTCGCCTGCTACGCCATCCTGCGCGCCGACGCGGTGATGGTGCCGGTGAGCCCGATGTGCGTCGCCGGGGAGCTGGCGCACTACCTCGAGGACAGCGGCGCGCGCGTCGCGATCGTCGGCCAGGAAGCCTGGCCGAGAATCGGCGACCTGCTCGGCCGCACGCCGCTCGAGCGCGTGCTGGTCGCCGCGTACGCGGACTACGCGTCGCTCGACACGGATCTGCCGCTTCCCGAGGCGGTGGCGGCGAAGCGCGAGCGCATCGACGCGCGCGGCGTCACGTTGTGGCCGCACGCGCTCGCCATGGGCCACGCGCCCGAGCCCTCGCGCGCGCAGCCCGGCACGCTGTGCGTCATGCCCTACACCTCGGGCAGCACCGGCCTGCCCAAGGGCTGCATGCACACGCACGCGACGGTGATGTTCAACGTCGCCGGCGCGGCGCTATGGGAAGACATCCACCAGGACACGGTGGCGCTGTCGACTGCGCCGATGTTCCACGTCACGGGCTTCGTGCACACGCTGCACGCGTCGGTCTATGCGGGCGCGACGACGGTCATCCAGCCGCGCTGGGACGCCCACCTCGCGGCGCGCCTGATCGAGCGCCACCGCTGCACACACTGGGCGAACGTGCCGACCATGGTGGTCGACCTGCTGTCGCATCCCCAGGCCCTCAAGCACGACGTTTCCTCGCTCAGCTGCATCTTCGGCGGCGGCTCGGCCATGCCCGAGGCGATCGCGCAGAAGCTGTACGACACCTGCGGCATCCATTACCTCGAGGGCTACGGGATGACCGAGACCATCTCGCAGACGCACATGAACCCGCCCGAGCGCCCGAAGAAGCAGTGCCTGGGCTTTCCCTATTTCGACACCGAGTCGCACGTCGTCGATCCGGAGACCTTGCGCGTGCTCGATCCCGGCGAGCAGGGCGAAATCGTGGTGCGCGGCCCGCAGCTGCTCACCGGCTACTGGAACAACGAGCAGGCCTACCGCGAGTCCTGGGCCGAGATCGGCGGCAAGCGGTTCTTCCGCACCGGCGATCTCGGTCGCATGGACGAGGACGGCTACTACTACATTTCCGACCGCTTGAAGCGCATGATCAACGCCGCGGGCTTCAAGGTCTGGCCGGCCGAGGTCGAGGCGGCGATGTACCGGCACCCGGCGATCCAGGAGTGCTGCATCATCGCCTCGCCCGATGCGCGCCGCGGCGAGACGGTGAAGGCCGTGGTGGTGCTGAAGAAGGAGTTCGCCGGCAAGGTCACGAGCGACGATATCCTCGGCTGGGCGCGCGGCCAGATGGCGGCCTACAAGGCGCCGCGACTGATCGAGTTCTCCGAGGCGCTGCCGCGCACCGCCTCCGGCAAGCTGATGTGGCGCGCGCTGCAGGAAAGGGAGTTCACATGATTCGCATCGGCTCCGGCGCAGGCTTCGCGGGCGACCGGCTCGAGCCGGCGGTGGTGCTCGCCGAGCGCGGCGACATCCGCTACCTCGGCCTCGAGTGCCTCGCAGAGCGCACCATCGCGCTGGCGCAGCTGCGCAGGCTCAAGGACCCGGCCGAGGGCTACGATCCGCTGCTCGCGCGGCGCATGGAGCTGCTGCTGCCGGTGATCAAGCGCCGCGGCGTTCGCGTCATCAGCAACATGGGCGCGGCCAATCCGGTCGCCGCCGCCGACGCGGTGCTCGGCATCGCGCGGCGCCGCGGGCTCGCGCTCAAGGTGGCGGCGGTCACCGGCGACGACGTGCTGAAGGCGCTGCGCCCCGCGGACCGCATCCTCGAGACCGGCGGCAGGGTCGGCGACTACCCGTGGCTCGTTTCCGCCAACGCTTACCTCGGTGCCGACGCGCTGCTTCCGGCGCTGGCGAGCGGCGCCGACGTGATCCTCACCGGACGGGTTGCCGATCCGTCGCTGTTCCTCGCGCCCGCGGCGCACGAGCTCGGCTGGGACCTGGCCGACGTCGGGCGCATGGCCGCCGGCACGGCAATGGGCCACCTGCTGGAGTGCGCCGGGCAGGTCACCGGCGGCTATTTCGCCGACCCGGGCGTGAAGGACGTGCCCGATTTCGCCCGGCTCGGCTTTCCCTGGGCGGAGATCGGCGCCGACGGCCGCTTCGTGCTCGGCAAGCCCGAGGACACCGGCGGGCGCATCGACCTGATGACGGTCAGGGAGCAGCTGCTCTACGAGGTCACCGATCCGCGCGCCTACCTGACGCCCGACGTGGTGGCCGACTTCACCACGGTGCGCATTGCGCAGGCGGGCGCCGACCGGGTCGCGGTCTCCGGCGCGAGCGGCCGCGCGCGCCCCGCGACGCTCAAGGCGAGCATCGGCTACCACGCGGGCTACGTCGGCGAAGGCGAGATGGGCTACGCGGGGCCGAACGCGCTGGCGCGCGCGCGGCTCGCCGGCGAGACCGTGCGCGCGCGTCTGGCGGGCGAGTTCCGCGAGCTGCGCATCGACTACATCGGCTGCGACTCGCTGCACGGCAAGGCCTCGCGCGTCGCGGGCGAGCCCTACGAGGTGCGGCTGCGCGTCGCCGCTCGCGCGACGCTGCGCGAGAAGGCCGAGCTGGTTGGCGAGGAGGTCGAGGCGCTGTGGACCAACGGTCCCGGCGGCGGCGGCGGCGCGCGCAAATACGTGCGCGAGCAGGTCGGCGTAGTCTCGACGCTCGTCGAGCGCGAGCGGGTGCGCCCGCAGCTCACCATCAGGGAAACGCGCGGTGAAAAAACGCTTGTATGAGCTCGCGCACTGCCGCGCCGGCGACAAGGGCAACACCTCGATCCTGTCGCTGATCGCGCTGCGCGACGCGGACTACCCACTGCTGCGCGAGGCGGTCACCGCGGCGCGCGTCAAGGCGCACCTTGCGCAGGTCGTCAGCGGCGAGGTCGTGCGCCACGAAGTGCCCAACCTGTGCGCGCTGCAGTTCGTGTGCGAGGGCGCACTCGGCGGCGGGGTCACCACCTCGCTTGCGCTCGACGCGCACGGCAAGAGCCTCAGCTATGCGCTGCTGGAGATGGAGATCGAGGTGGATTAGCGGCCGCGGCGCAGGTCGGGGACCAGCACCAACGCGCCGGCCGCCGCAACCAGCGCCGCGCCGAGCAGGCCGTGCGCGAGCGAGCCGAGGCGCTCGCCGAGCCAGCCGACCGCGGGCGGACCCGCGATGTTGCCGACGCCGAACAACGCCGTCACCCAGGCCACGGCGCGGCGCGGCGAGCGCGGCGCGAGCGCGCGCGCGAGCGGCAGCGCCAGCGCGGTAATGGCGACCACCGTGCCGCCGAAGAACACGCCCGCGATCGCCGCCGTGAGCGGACGCGGGTCGAGCGCCACCAGAAAGATGCTGAACGCATGCAGCACGTTTGCGGCGCACAGCGCGCGCGTGCCGCTCGCGCGCCGCCGCACCCAGGCCCAGACCCAGATCGACACCGCCGCGCACAGGCCGACCACCACCCACACCAGCGCCGCAGCGTGCAGCGCGCCGCCCGAGACGACGTTGACGAAGAAGGTTCCAGCGGCGCCGAAACCGAAGCCGTAGCCGATGTACGACAGCGCCAGGCGCAGCATCGGCCCGCTGTGCTCGGGCGGCGGCTCGTGCGCGCGCGGGCCATGCGCATCGCCGCGCGGCAGGCGCAGCACCACCGGCGCGGCGAGCGCGCCGAGCAGCGCCACGGCGAGCCAGCCGGCGCGCCACTCGGACAGCCAGGGCAGCACCGCGAGGCCGGTCGCCGCGATGCCCAGCCCGACGCCAGCGAGCGGCCGCACGTCCGCCGGCGAGGGTGCGGCGCGCGCATAGGCGTCGAGCGCGCCGAGGAACAGCAGCGCGCCGCCCAGCCCGGAAACGAAGCGTGCCGCGAGCCACAGCGGCAGCGCCGGCGCGAGCGCCATCGCCGCCGCGCCGCCGAGCACCAGCGCCAGGCCGAGCGGCACCGCGCCGATGCGCCCCTCGCGCGCGCGGCTCGCGACCCACAGGCTGCCCGCGAGGTAGCCGGCGAAGTTGGTGCCGGCGATGAGCCCGGCCTGCGCCGCGTCGAGGCCGGCCGCGGCGCGCATGCCGGGCAAGAGCGGCGTCAGCACGAAGCGCCCGACGCCCTGCGCCACCGCGGTGGCGAGCAGCGCGCCGGCGAGCAGCAGCGCCGCGCCGCGCTCAGGCTTCAGGGCGGCGCCCCTCGTAGGCGTCGCGCAAGAGCGCCAGCAACCCGGCGTAGTCCACCGGGCGCGGGTTCGGATACGGGGCCTCGGTGGCGATGCGCGCGGCGCGCTCGAGGTCCGCTTCCTTCATCCCGATCTGGGAAAGTCGCATCTTCATTCCGAGCTTCGTCTCCAGGTCGTAGAGGCCCGTGGGCGCGTCTTGCACGCCGAGCGCGCGCGCCACGCGCGCCATCGCCGCGGGCGCCGCGTCGCGGTTGTAGCGCGCGGCGTGCGGCAGCACGATCGCGTGCGTCTCGGCGTGCGGCAAGTTGAAGCTGCCGCCTAGCGTGTGGCACAGCTTGTGGTGCAGCGCGATGCCCGCCGAGCCGAGCGACACGCCCGCTAGCCAGGCACCGTAGAGGGCCTCGCTCCTCGCCTCCATGTCGAAAAGATCATTGACGATGACGGGAAGCGCGGCGGCAAGCGCGCGGATGCCCTCCTCCGCCATGAGCGAGACGATCGGGTTGCCGTCGTGCGCGTAAAGTGCCTCGACGCAGTGCGCGACCGCGTTCATGCCGCTCGCCGCCGACAGCGCGGCCGGCAGCGTCAGCGTGAGCGCTGGATCGTAGATCACGGTCTTCGGCAGCACGCGTGCGTCGCGACCGGTCTTCTTCATCCCGCCCTCCGTGAGGCCGTAGATCGGCGTCATCTCGGAGCCCGCGTAGGTGGTCGGCACGGCGAGGATCGGCAGGCTCGAGGTAAGCGCGATGGCCTTGCCCAGGCCCGTGGTCGAGCCGCCGCCGACCGTGACGCAGCAGTCCGCGCCCAGCTCGCGCGCGACGCGGCGCGCGTCCTCGGCGATCTCGAGCGGCACGTGCATTGCGGCCTTGTCGTAGACGCCCGCGGCGCGCTCGCCCAGGCTCGCCGCGACCTGCCGCACGCTCGCCGCCTGCTCGGGCGTCGACAGCACCAGCGCACGCGTCGCGCCGAGCCGCTCCACCTCGGCGGGCAACTGCGCGATCGAGCCTTCGCCGAACACCACGCGCGAGGCGTACCCCGTATAGACGAAGCTCTTCATGACTTTCCCCGTATCAGGCCGAGTCTAGCGGATGCCGTCATGGAGCAGCGCATCGAGGATTTCCTCCCAGCGCTCAATCACTAGGTAGTGGCCTTCGCCGGGAAGCAGATGCAGGCGGCTGCCCGGGATCGCGGCGAACGCGCGCGCCGCGGCGGGCGGCACGATCGGGTCCGCCTCGCCGTGCCAGATATCGGTCGGCACGCGGATCGCCCCCGGCGCGAAGTCCCAGGGCCGCGCCGAGAGCGCCAAGTCGTCCACGAAGCCGGCCACGCCCTGCGCGAACGCGGCGCGCAAGTCCTCGGCGAACATGGCGCGCACGTCGTCGCGCGCCAGCACGCGCCGGTCGGATTCCGGCAGCCGGCGCGCCAGCCGGTCGATCTCGCGCGCCGGCGCGCGTAGCGCGCGCAGCGCGAACCGCGCGCCGAGCGCGACGAGCGGATGCAGCGCCGCGGGCGCACGCCGCGCGAGCGCGAAGCCCATACGCGGCATGAACGACATGCCCGCGTGCATCGAGTCGGGCGGGCCCACGCCGCTCACCAGCGCGAGCCGCTCGATGCGCTCCGCGAGCACGCAAGCGCAGGCGCAGCCCGCGGGTGCGCCGCCCGACACCGCCAGCACGCGAAAGCGCGCCAGGCCAAGCGCGTCGGCGAGCGCCGCGGCGTCCTGCGCGCACGCGAGCAGGCTAGCGCGCGGCGCGGGGCTGGACAGGCCGAAGCCGGGCCGCTCGAACACGATGAGGCGCGCACCGAGCCGCGCCGCAATCGTCTCGTCGGGATGGCGCTGGTAACGCGATCCCGGAAGCCCGTGCAGCGTCAGCACGGGCGCGCCGCGCGGGTCGCCGTACTCGGCGTAGCCGAGCAGCCTGCCGTGCGACAGCCGGATCGTCGCCTCGCGCACGGATCGCACGCCCTACAGGCGCTTCGCCACTTCCTCGAGCATCACTTCGGTCGCGCCGCCGCCGATCGACTGCACGCGCGCGTCGCGGTACATGCGCTCGATGGCGGACTCGCGGATGTAGCCGAAGCCGCCGTGGAACTGCAGGCAGTCGTACATCACCTCGTTCGTCAGCTCGCCGCAGTAGGCCTTGGCCATCGATACTTCCTTCACGCACTCGGCGCCCTGAGCGTCGAGCCAGGCGGCGCGATAGACGAGCTCGCGGCCGGCCTCGACGCGCGCGGCGAGCGTCGCCAGGCGCTGGCGCAGCGCCTGCTTGTCCCACAGTGCGCCGCCGAAGGCCTTGCGCGTCTTCACGTACTCGAGGGTCAGCTCGAGCGCGCGCTGGCTCTCGCCCATCGCCATCGCGGCGAGCGCGATGCGCTCGTTCTGGAAATTGCGCATGATGGCGTAGAAGCCGCGGCCTTCTTCGCCGAGCAGCTCGGCCGGAGCGTCCTCGAACACCAGCTCGGCGGTGTCGGAGCAGCGCCAGCCCATCTTGTCGAGCTTGCGCCCGACCGAGAACCCGCGCGCGCCCTTCTCGACGGCGAACATGGAAATGCCCCTCGATCCCGCGGCCGGATCGGTCCTGGCGGCGACGAAAACCAGGTCCGCGAGTGCGCCGTTGGTGATGAACATTTTGCTGCCCTGCAGCAACCATGCGTCCCCGTCGCGGCGCGCGCTGGTGCGGATCGCCTTCACGTCGGAGCCCGCGTCGGGCTCGGTCACCGCCACCGCGGTGATCAGGTCGCCGGCGACGATGCCCGGCATCCAGCGCTCGAGCTGCGCCGCCGAGCCGGCGTGCATCAGGTGCGGCGAGGCCATGTCGGTGTGCACCAGCACCGTGGCGGCGAAGCCGCCGAAGCCCGAGCGCCCCAGCTCCTCGGCGAGCAGCGCGGTCGCGAGCGCGTTCATGGCGCCGCCGCTGTACTTCTCGGGGTAGCGAAGGCCGAGGAAGCCGTAGCGCCCCATTTCGCGCAGCACTTGGCGCGGCACGAAGCCCTGCTCCTCCCAGGCCGCGGCCTGCGGCACCACCTCCTTGTCGACGAAGCGCCGCAGCGTCTCGCGCAGCAGCCGGTGGGTGTCGTCGAAATAGGGCGAGCGCATCGTAGTCGGATACCGGGATAAACCGCGCTCAGTCTAACGCGCTGCGGCAAACGGTTGCAGTGGGAAGCGAGTTGGACGCGGGTGGGACGACAGTGGGCCGGCAACGTTCGATCCGTCGCTTGACGGGCACGCAACAAGGGGAGGAGCATGGCTCGCCCCAATCGAACGAACGGCGCTGGATCGACACCGATCCAGGCAGGAGTTGCCCCAGGGGCGACAGCGGATCACATAAGGAAAGGGAGAGGAATCATGAAGAGGAAGGCTTTATATCTTGCCGTAGGCTTGGCATTTGCGTTCTCCGCGAGCACCGGTTTCGCGAAGGACGACGAGGCAAATCTGGACAAGCTGGGCGCGTTCAAGCGCACCGATTCCCGTCCCGGGAAGAGCGTGCCGCAAGGTGGCCAGTACGCGGATAACCTTAAGAAGGTGCTACAGCGCATCAAGCTGCCCGACGGCTTCAAGATCGAGCTGTTTGCCATCGTGCCCGATGCCCGGCAGATGGCGGTGAGCCGCAACAAGGCGACCGTCTGGGTCGGCACGCGCAAGTCCACCGTCTGGTCGGTGACCGATCGCGACATGGACAACGTCGCCGACACGGTCGAGGAGTTCAGCCCGAGCGTCAAGTTCGACATTCCCGCCGGCGCCTGCTATTCGCCCGACGGGTTCCTGTTCATCGCCGAGCGCAACCGCGTGATGATGTTCCCGGCGGCGGAATACTTCATGGAAAGCCCCGACACGGTTGCGGTCGCGATCGTCAAGCAGGGCGAGCTGATTCCGCCGGAAGAGGAATCGTACAACCACACGGCGCGCGCCTGCGTAATCGGCCCCGATAACAAGATCTACATCACCCTCGGCCAGCCGTTCAACGTGACCCCGCCGGAAAAGGTCGATCTGTACCGCAAGTGGGGCATCGGCGGCATCGTGCGCTTCAACCGTGACGGCACGGGACGCGAAGTGGTCCTGACCGGGATGCGCAATTCGTCCGGGCTCGATTTCAATTCCAAGGACAAGAGCCTGTGGTTCACCGACAACCAGGTCGACGGCATGGGAGACGAAATTCCTCCGGGCGAGCTGAACAAGGTGCCCGCCCCGAACGGCAAGCTCCATCTGGGCGGCTGGTACGGCTTCCCGTACTACGGCGGCGGCAGCACGAGGACCGACGAGTACAAGGACAAGCAGATTCCCAAGGAACTCGCCGCGATATACGTCAAGCCCCAGGTGGAAATGATCGCGCACGCCGCGGACCTGGGAATGATGGTCTACACGGGCAAGATGTTCCCGGCCAAGTACCACAACGCGATCTTCGACGCGCAGCACGGCTCGTGGAACGCGGTCAAGCCCAGGGGCGCAAGGGTGATGGTCACCTACCTGGATGACAAGGGCAATGCGATGAAGACCGAGCCGTTCGCCGAAGGCTGGATGAACGAGGAAGGCGTCTACCTCGGCCGGCCGGTCGACGTGAGGCAGTACGTCGACGGCTCGATCCTGGTAGCCGACGACAAGGCCGGCGCGATCTATCGCATCTCGTACCAAGGCAAGTAGCGGGGCAGACTAGACTGGGCCGGGCCCGGCGCCCGGCCCATCTTTTTCTCCCCGAAGACAAATGCGTATCATTTGCACGGCGTTCGTACTCGCCGCCTTCCTGTCGCCGGTCCAGGCACGAGCTGGGGGCGAGGCGCCGCCGATGGTGCAGACCCTGTGCCAGAACTGCCACGGCGCGGACGGCGTCGCGGTCCTGCCCGGCGCCGCCAACCTCAGTGGCCAGCAGAAGGAATACCTCGTGGCGCAGCTCAGGGCCTTTCGCTCCGGCAGCCGCCGGAATGACCAGATGAGCATCATCGCGAAGCCGCTCACCGATGCCGACATCGACAATGTCTCGGAGTGGTATTCGAGCATCAAGGTGACCGTGACGCCGCCGAAATAAGCGCCGCTCGCGGAAAGCCGTAAGCGGCATGGAAAATCGATACACCCGCACGGCGATCGCCCTGCATTGGATCGTCGCTGGCCTGGTGTTGTTCCAGATTGCATTCGGCTGGTACCTCGGTGGCGTGCCAAGCGGCGTGCCCGAGCGCAGTATCGTCATCAACTTGCACAAGTCGATCAGCGTCACCGCAGGAGTCATCATACTCATCAGACTCTGGTGGCGCGCCCTACATCCGGCGCCTCCGTTTCCTGGCACCATGCCGCGGTGGGAGGCACGTGCCGCGAAGTGGCTGCATGCCGCGCTGAAGCACGCACTCGTCGATCGCGACGCGGTTCTGCAGCGGATGTGGCCAAGCGCGCGCTCAAGGATGCCCGGATTGCCTTAGGGCGCGATGCCTTCGAGCCGGACTTCAGTCCGGCCGCCCCGCCGCTCACTCGAAAATGGCTCTCAGTCCGAGGAGGTAGGCGCGCGGCTGGCCGACCGCCCAGAAGTTCTCCGTAGTTCCCGCGCCGAGGTTGTTCTGGGCGAGCGCCCCGAAGCTGGCGTAGCGCCGATTGAACAGGTTGGTCACGGTCGCGTAGAGCTCGACCGCCCTGCCAAGCTGCTGCGTGGCACCGAGCCTGACCGTCGCGAACCCCGGGATCTTGCCGTAGGTCGCGAGATTGTTTTCGTCGCCCCGCGCATATTGAGAGTCCTGGGCCAGGATCTGGGCCTCTACGCGGGTTTGCGGCGCAATCCGATAACCCAGAAGGAGCTTGCCGATCAGCCTTGGGATGCCCGGGATCCGGTCGCCCGGTTGCACGGGGACGCAGCCGGCACCCGGGCAAGCGGACCCGCTGTTCGCGGGATTGGCGACCTCGAAAGGGCTCTGATATGTCGCGCTGATCCATGTCGCGTTCAGGGCATAGTCCCATTGCGATCGCTTTCCGCTCAGGCTGGACTCGACGCCTTTGCGAAGGGTCTTCCCGACATTGGAGAAGAACCCGGTGCTGACCGTCGACTGATTGAACAATATGTCGTCGTACAGCATGCTGTAGAAGCCTGCGATGCGCCAGGCAGCGTCGCCACGCAGCTTGCCACGCGCCCCGAGCTCGAAGCTCTTTGCCACCACGGCTTTCAGCTCGGGGTCCGCCGAGAAGGCGTTGGGCACGCCCGCGCACGGACGCAGCGGATCTGCGCATGCCAGTTCGATCGCCGAAGGCGTGCGGAATCCTTCGGCGTAATTGGCGAACAGGGTCGTCACCGGGGACGGCGCATAAGTGCCGCCGATCGCCGGATTGAATCGCTGGTAGGAGTGGCTGCCATCGACGCTCACCGGATAGCCCGCTTGGTCAACGGATGTCCCCGAGAGCCCCACCGATGCGCGGTCGAACCTTCCCGATACGGTGAGGCTCGAACGTTTGCCGAGCGACAACGTGTCGGTCACGTACGCGCCGTAGCGCCGGGTCCGCGAATCGACGGCGGACTGCGGGCTGAAATCCGTGACGCCGATCGTCGCCCGGGTCGCGTCGAAGACCGCGTCCTGCGACCACTGCGACAGGGTGCTCGTGCCGTACTCGGCGTTGATGCCTGCTGAAAAATACTGCTGGTGCCCGAGGAACTTTGCCTGATTCGTCAGCAGCAGATTCAGACCGTACGCATTCTGCGTCTCGTGGCTAAGGATGTTCTGCGCGCACGCCTCCCCGTAGAGGGCCGCGCAGCTCGCCGCCTGGTCGGGCGACCCCGGCACCACGGGATGATCGATGTTGGAGTTCAACAAGTCCCGCGAGATGCGTCGGTAATAGGCGTTTCCTTCGACGCCGTCGGTCTCGCTGAGGTCTCGCCGGCCGCTCAGATTGAGCACGAAATTCTTCGTGGTAGTGACGTCGGGATGGGTATAGCCTTGCGCCGCATCGGCCAGCGCGGATTGGGGTACGAGTTGATTGCCGGCCAGGCTGTTATCCGCATACTGGATCGACAGATCGAAGTCGGTATCGCTGTCCTGAAACCCGGTCTTGGCAAAGAACTGTCGCACGCGGCTCGGATTGAACAACGCCCAGCCGTTCTCGTCATAGAGGCTCGCAGCGAGGTAATAGTCGGTATGCTCGCCGTGTCCGCCGTATTGCGCATCCAGGGATTTGCGTCCGAAGGAGCCTCCGCCCAGGCCGACGCTCGCACCGGGAAATGCAAAGCCGCTCTTGGTGTTGACCGAAATCGCACCGCCAAGTGTATTCAATCCGTACACAGGATTCGTGCCCGGGATCGCCGTGACGTTGGCAATCGCTATCTGCGGGATGAGATCCCACGACACCACGTCTCCGAAGGGCTCGTTGACGCGCATGCCGTCGACATAGACCGAAAGCCCCTGCGGGGTGCCGAGCACCGGCGAGGCGCTGTAGCCGCGGTAATTCAGGTCCACCTGGAACGGATTTCCCTGGGTGTCGCTGGTGCTCACGCTACCCAAGGACCGATCAAGGATCTCGGCCAGGCTCGCGGTGCCGGGCCGGATGTCATTGCCTGAAATGGTCTGCACGTTTCCGGGGTACAGTCCGGCGGGGATCCCGGTGCCACCCGCCGGGCTGCTTCCGACGACGACCAGCTCCGGCAGCTCCCGGGGCGATGCCTGCTGATCCTGCGCGTCCGCAGTCATTGGCGCCAGCATGGCGATCAGTCCCAGCGCAAGAGCGCCGACGAACGCGCGCGCCGGCGCGCTGGGCCGCCGCGCGACGCTGCTACTGCAATCCTGCCAAATAGTTCGCAAGATTCTCGATGTCGTCGTCGGACAGAGTGTTCGCGACGCTCGTCATGTTGCCTGCGTCGTTCGTGCGTCGACGGGCCTTGAAATTCCCGAGCTGCTTGACGATGTACTCGTAGTGCTGCCCCGCAACCCGCGGAATCTCGTTTTGCCCCATGAAGCCGCCGAGGTGACACATGGTGCAAAGCGTTTCATCCGCCTTGGCCTTGCCCTTGGCTGCTTTGGCGGGGTCGGAATTGAATGGGGTCGGTAGTCGCTTCTGCGCGGAAAAGAACGCGGCCAGGTCGAACATGTCCTCGCGCGAGAGCTTGGCCGCCATCGGATCCATCGACGGGTCCCTGCGGCGCCCCTCCTTGAAATCCTTGAGCTGCAGATAGATGTAGCGCGCGGTCTGTCCGGCAAGTATCGGAAACTGGTGGTTGGTCGAGTTGCCGTTGACGCCATGGCAGGGGATGCATACCTCCGCCTTGCGCGCCCCGGCATCGATATCCTGGCACTGCGCACGCCCGCTCACGAGCGCGAACGACATTCCCACCAAGAACCATGTAGTGCGAAGCCGCAAATGAATTCCTCCTTCCATAAAACGAACGAGGCCGCCCGAAGGCGGCCTCGCCATGCTGCTGCGCTTTGGTTAGAGCGCGAAAACGAAGACGCTGTTGCCGCGCTTGAAGTTGAGCTGGGTATTGCCACCGCAGCCCATGGCGATGTACTGCTTGCCCCCGACCATGTAGGACACGGGCATCGCGTTGGCGCCGGCGCCGCAGTTGAAGCTCCAGAGCTTCTTGCCGGTCTTCGCGTCAAGGGCGTTGAAATTGCCGTTGCCCTCGCCGAAGAAGAACAATCCGCCCGCCGTCGCCAATCCGCCGCCGATAAGCGGCTGCTCGGTGTCATGCTTCCAGACCACCTTGCCCGAGTCGACGCTCACCGCCGCGACGCGGCCCCACTGCTTCTCGGTCGGTATGGTCTTGAACGCGCCGCCGAGCCAGAGCTTCCCGCCCGGGTAGGGGGAGGCCTCGACGTGGTAAGTCATCGGCTGGTGCAGGTTCAGCGCATAGACGAGCCTGGTCTTCGGGCTGAACGCCATCGGCGACCATTCCACGCCGCCATTGGCGCCGGGCAGCATGCGCGCACCCTCCGGAGTCGGCAGCACCCACATATTCTCCTGCGGGATCATCGCCTGCGAGAACCGGATCAGCTTTCCGCTTTCGCGGTTGTGGATGTACACGTGGCCGGTCTTGCCGCCATGAATCACGGCCGGAACCATCTTGCCCGACTTGTCCTTGACGTCGATCAGCATCGTGGCGCTGACGGCATCGAGATCCCACACGTCGTGCGGGACGTACTGGGAGTGCCACTTGTAGGTCCCCTTGTCCAGATCGACGGCCACGATGGAGTCGGTGTACAGGTTATCCCCAGGACGAATCGCGCCATACAGGTCGGGCGACGGGTTGCCGACGACGAAGAAGATGGTGCGGGTCTTGAGGTCGACCGAAGGGTTCATCCACACGCCGCCACCGAGGGTCTGATAGAACGAGCTGTCCTTCTCGAACGCGGCCTTTTCCGCCGCGATATCGCGGTGCATGTTGCGGCCCGTCGCATCGTTGACCGCCCACGCGCCCTCGTGCCCCTTTTCGGGGATGGTGTGGAAGGTCCAGAGCAGCTTGCCGTCGGCCGCGTCATAGGCCTTCACGAATCCGCGGATGCCGTACTCGCCGCCGTTGGTGCCGATCAGCACCTTGCCGTCGACGACCGTCGGAGCCATCGTCTCGCTATAGCCCTTCTCCGGATCGGCGATCTGCGTTTCCCACAGGACCTTGCCGGTCTTGGCGTCGAGCGACACCAGCTTCGCATCGAGCGTCCCGAGGTAAAGCGCTCCACCGGAGATCGCCACGCCGCGGTTGTTCGGGCCGCAGCAGAATGTGGTGATCGGCCCCATCTTGTGCTTGTAGTGCCAGAGCTCCTTGCCCGTCACCGCGTCGGCGGCGTACACGTGATCGAACGAGGTGGTCAGGTACATGACGCCGTCGACGACGATCGGCGCCGTCTCCATCGATTCCACCACCTCGGTCTGGAAAACGAATGCCGGTTTCAGCTTCTTCACGTTGCCGGTATTGATCTGCGACCCGGTGTAGTAGCGCGTCTGGGCGTAGCCACCGTTGGTCTGGAGCCAGTTCTTGTCCTGCTTGTCGGAACCATTGAGCATCGCCTGGCTGACATTGACGCTCTTGATCGCGCTGGTGCCGGGCCCCGCTTTTTGAGCCTGAATCTTCTGCGCGCCGACCACGCCCGCTGCCGCCATCAAGGCAGCGGCCGCGCCGGCCCGAATGAGAAGCGTCTTGCGTTCCCTGAACATGGATGTCTCCCTCGCGTAGTTTCTGTTTCGCTTGTTTTGCGATCCTGCCAACACCTCACGCTTGACCAAAGACCCAGCCGCGGCCAAGCGACCAAGTAATCGTTAACGGCTCTTGTTTTTTTGTTACTCTATATGAGAAGCATTGGAAAATGCATTGAACCGCGCCGGCGACGCTCATGCCGACCTTGAGCGAAAGCGGGCCGTGCGTCGCAGCGTACCTCGAAAATGAGCCGATCGAGCGGGTTCACGCTCCTCTCGGCTTCGAATAGTGCTCGGAGCGTAAGGCAAATGCAAGTAATCAGACCGCTGGGGATCGTCGGGCTGCTGTTGGTGGCCTGCAATTCTTGGGGCCAGGCCGGACTCCAAAACGTCAATGCGGAACTGCTGGTGGCTGTGCGTTCCGGCAGCGTGGCCAGCGCAACTGCGCTGCTCGAGCAGGGCGCGAATCCCGACTCGCGCAATCGCATCGGCGACACCCCGCTGAACACGGCCGCCAAGAACGGCAAGGCCGAGATCGTGAAGCTCATGCTCGAGCGCGGCGCGGATGTTAACTTGCAGAATGCCGCTGGCGTTTCGCCGCTCATGAGCGCGGCCTACAACGGGCACGCGGAGATCGTGCGCATGCTGCTCGCGCGCAAGGCCGACCCGATGCTGGCCGATCGGGTCAAGAAGACCGCCGCCATCTACGCCGCGGGCACCGGCCACGCAGACTGCCTCGCCGCTTTGCTGGACGCCGGCGTCGATGTCAACACTGCATACAGCAACGAACTGACCGCGCTGATGTGGGCCGCCGGATACGGCCAAGCCGCCACTGTGAAGCTGCTGCTGCTGCGGGGAGCTGACGCGGCGAAGCGCGACAACCGCGGCAAGACCGCTCTGTCCATGGCGATCGACAATGGCAACCGCGAGACCATCGATGCGCTGCGCGCCGCCGGTGCAAGAGATTAGCCGCGTCTTGCGTCGCGCCATCTCGCTCGCGCGGTTCCTGTGCGCGCTCGTGTGGGTGCTGCCGCATACGCTCCTCGCGGCGCCATATGCCTATGTGCCCAACGAGGGCTCCGGCACCGTATCCATCATCGATACCGGGACCGACGCGGTGGTCGCAGAGCTGGCCGCCGGCAAGAAGCCCCGCGGCACCGCAGTAAGCCTCGACGCCCGCTGGCTGTACGTGAGCGACCAACCCAACAATCGCCTCGTGCTGATCGACTTGAGCACCCGTCGGGAAGCCGCGTCCGTGCCGCTGGGCGAATCGCCCGAAGGCGTGGGGATGTCTCCGGATGGGCGCTGGGTCGCTGCGGCGATCGAGGAAAGCAACGACGTCGCATTCGTCGATACCCGCGACAACCGCAAGGCCTTCGTCGTCAAGGTGCGCGGCAAGAACCCCGAGCACGCGGTATTCAGCCCGAATGGGCGGCTCGTGTTCGTCAGCGCCGAGGAAGGCGAAGCGGTCGACATCATCGACGTCGGCCAACGCAAGGAGATCGCCCAGGTGCCTGTCGGCGCGCGACCGCGCGGCATCGGCTTCCTGCCCGACGGCAGCCGCGCCTACGTTGCCGCCGAGAACGCCAACCATGTCTACGTGCTCGACGCGGTGAATTTCAAGGTCATCACGCGCATCAAGGCGGGGGTGCGCTGCAATGGCATCGCCGTGCACCCCAGCGGCAAATGGGTGTACGTATCGAACGGCGGCGATGCTACGGTATCGGTGATCGACACCGCTTCGAATGCGATCATTGCCACGATCCCGGTCGGGAAGCGCCCCTGGAACATGGCGCTGACACCCGACGCGAAGAAGCTCTACGTCGCGAATGGCCGTTCGAACTCGGTGTCGGTGATCGACACCGAAAAGAACGAGCGGCTGCGGGACGTATCGGTCGGGGAGAAGCCCTGGGGTGTAGTGGTGCGCTGATCCTGGCCCGTCGCGCCAGCGCCCGCGATTCCTCACCGCATTGAGTCAGACAGGAGGTTTTGCATGCGGTCGGTTGCCGCCCGAAGCGCCGTAGCGTTTACGGGCTTTAACGCCGAGTGGCCGCCGTCGGCAACCAGCCCAATTCCACGCCGGGCAAGCGCGGCGCGGGATAGCGAGGCGCGCCGTATGGCAGAATTGCGATGCAGAGGACTGCGCTGCGGCCCTGACCGGCGGCGCGAACGTAAGCGATCAGGGAGGGAATATCTCGTGCAGCAATTCCTCGCTTTCCCCTTTCGCGGTCTCGCGATTTGTGCGCAGCTCTGCGTGCCGGCGGCGGCGCTCGCCCAGCAGCCCGCGGCCGACGAAGCGCTGACGGTCACCGCGACGCGCAGCCAGCGCCCCATCCTCGAAGTGCCGGCCTCCATCGACCGCGTCTACGGCGAGGACATCCATTCGGCGCGGCCCCAGGTGAACCTATCAGAGTCGCTCGGCAGCGTGCCGGGTATCGTGGCGCAGAACCGCCAGAATTACGCGCAGGACCTGCAGATCTCCTCGCGCGGCTTCGGCGCGCGCTCGACCTTCGGCATCCGCGGCCTGCGGCTGCTGGTGGACGGCATCCCGGCGAGCATGCCCGACGGCCAGGGGCAGGTGTCGCACATCGACCTCGGCTCGGCCGAGAGAATCGAGGTGCTGCGCGGCCCGTTCTCGGTGATGTACGGCAACGCCGCGGGCGGCGTGATCAACGTGTTCACGCAGAGCGGCTCGAGCGCGCCGGGATTCGATGCCGGCGCCGAGGCGGGCTCCTTCGGCACCTGGCGCGCTGGCGTCAAGGCGGGCGAGCGCAGCGGCAACATGGACTGGCTCGCGAGCGGAGCGCGGTTCGAGACCGACGGCTACCGCGACCACAGCAGCGCGCGGCGCGACAATTTGAACACCAAGCTGCGCTTCGGCCTGGGTGGCGATACCACGGTGACGGTGGTGGCCAACTACTTCAACAGCCCCGAGGTGCAGGACCCGCTCGGGCTGACGCGCGCGCAGCTCGACTCCGACCGGCGCCAGGCCGGCACCAATGCCATTGCGTTCGACACGCGCAAGAGCGTCCTGCAGAACCAGCTCGGCGGCACGCTAGAGCATCACTTCGGGGACAACACGGTGAGCGCGACGCTGTACGCCGGCGACCGCACCATTCGCCAGTACCTGGCGATCCCGCTCGGCGCGCAGAACGCGCCGACCAGCTCGGGCGGCGTGGTGGACCTCGGTCGCAACTTCGGCGGCGCCGGCCTGCGCTTCGCGCACGAGGGATCGCTCGCCGGACGGCCGCTCACGCTGAACGTCGGCGCCGAGTACGAGCTGCAAGACGAGCGGCGCCGCGGCTACATCAACAACTTCGGCGATCTCACCAACCTGAAGCGCGACGAGGACGATACCGTCACCAGCACCGGCGCTTACGCGCAGGCGGAGTGGCGCCCGGCGGAGAAGTGGGTTGCGATCGCCGGCGTGCGCGCCAGCCGGGTGTCGTTCGACTCGGTCGACCACTTTATCGTGCTGCCGAGCAATCTCGACGACAGCGGCAACCGCGATTTCAGCGCCACCACGCCGACGGCGGGACTGTTGTACCGCATCACGCCGACGGCCAGCGCCTACGTAAGCTACGGCCAGGGCTTCGAGACCCCGACCTTCGCCGAGATGGCATACAGCCCCACCGGCACCGGCCTTAATTTCGCGCTCGAGCCGGCCACCAGCCGCCACTGGGAGACTGGCATCAAGGCGCTCTTCGCTTCCAACCTGCGGGTCAATTTCGCGCTGTACGACATCCAGACGCGCGACGAGATCGTGGTCGACACCAGCAGCGGCGGGCGCACGACGTACAAGAATGCCGGTCGCACGCATCGCAGCGGCGCCGAGCTCGGCGCGAGCGCAACGCTGCCCTACGACATCGAGGCAGCGCTCGCCTGGACCCTGCTCGACGCCACGTTCGAGGACAGCTTCACCGGCGGCAGCGGCGCCGTCGCCGCGGGCAACGTTCTCCCCAGCGTGCCGCGCAACAGCGTTTACGGCGAGCTGCGCTGGAGGCACGCCCCGACCGGCTTCAACGTGCTGTTCGAGGTGCAGTACCGCTCGCGCATCGCGGCCGACGACGCCAACACCCAGTTCGCCGACGCCTACACCATCGCCAACCTGGCGCTCGGCTTCCGGCAGCAGGCGCGCGACTGGCAGCTGTCGGAGTTCCTGCGCATCGACAACCTCGCGGACAAGGACTACGTCGGCTCGGTGATCGTCAACGAGTCGAACCAGCGCTTCTACGAGCCTGCCCCCGGGCGCAGCTACATGCTTGGCGTGCAGGGCAGGCTGCCGTTCTAGCATCGGCCGCTCAGTTGAAGTGCAGGCCGCCGTTGACCTGCACCGTCTGGCCGGTCATGTAGGCGTTGCCCACCAGCATCACCACCACCGATGCGACCTCCTCCCCCGTGCCGAGGCGTCCGACCGGAATGCGCGCCGCGCTCTCGGCGCGGTGCCCCGCGGTCATGTCGCTGTCGATGAGCGATGGCGCCACCGCGTTGATGGTGACGCCCTCCTTGACCAGGCGCGCGGCGTAGCCGCGCGTGAGGCCTTCCATGCCGGCCTTGGAGGCGTTGTAGTGCGGGCCGACGATGCCGGCGCCGCGCGCGGCGCCCGAGGAGATGTTGACGATGCGCCCCCAGCCGCGCGCGCGCATGCCAGGCCATACCGCCTGGGTGCACAGGAACGCGGACTTCAGGTTGACGGCAATAGTGCGGTCGAAGTCGTCCTCGCCGAGCTCGTCGAGGCCGCGCCTGAGCGCCACGCCCGCGTTGTTGACCAGCACGCCGATCGGTCCGAGCGCCTCTTCCGCCGCGCGCACGAGCTTCGCCACCGCCGCGCCCTGCGACACGTCGGCGCCGAGCGCGACGCTCCTTCGCCCCAGGGCGCGGATCGCGGCGGCGACCGCCTGCGCGTCGTCCGCGCGCGCGCGGTAGTTCACCGCCACGTCGGCGCCCGCCGCGGCGAGCGCCAGGGCGATCGCTTTGCCGATGCCGCGCGAGGCGCCGGTCACCAGCGCCACACGTCCCGCAAGAATCTCTTTTTCGGACATCATTGCTCTCCCTTGAAAAGCGCGCCGCGCTGCGCCAGCCGCCGCCTGAACTCGGCCGCGAGCAGCGGCAACCCGATCCCCGCGACCGCGAACACCGGCCATACTCCGACACTGTCCACCAGCCGCGACGAGAGCCACACGCCGAGCGACTGCCCGGTGAACAGGGAACACGCGAACAGCGCCACCGCCGCGCCGCGCGCCTGCGGCGCCATCTGCGTCGCATTCACCTGCAGCGTGTTGTGCAGCATGTACAGGCCCATGCCGACGGCGAACATGCACGGGATCGAGAACGCTGCGTGCGGCGCCGCGATCATACCGAGGTAGCCCAGCCCGAGGACCGAGCCGCCGCCGATCGCCAGGCCGCGCTCGCCCAGGCGCGGCACCATGCGCCCGGCCACCGCGGCGTACACCAGCCCGCCCGCGGCGAATACCGCCGCCAGCGCGCCGCTCGCCGCCAGCGAGGCGCCAAAGCGCTGGTGCAGGTAGAACGGCACGAAGGCCAGCGCGCCGGTGAACAGCGCCCCCTCGACGAACACGATCGCCAGGATCACCCGCACCCAGCGCCCGGCGAGCAGAGCGCCCATGCGGCGGAACGCCTCGCCGAACGAGCCCGCCGCGGGACCGGCGTCGCGCGTGTGGGGGTTGCCCCGCAGCTCGACGTACAGCAGCGCCGCGGTCGCCGCGTACAGCAGCGTGAGCGCAACGAAGATCGCGCGCCAGCCGAACAGCTCGCCGAGCGCGCCCGAACCCGCGGTGCCGAAGGCGACGCCGAGCATGTGGCCGATCAGGAAACGCGCCAGCACCGGCTGGCGCCGCTCGTAGGGAACGGCGTCGCCGATCCATGCCATCGCCTGCGACACGATGGCGCCGACCGTGGCGCCCGAGGCGAAGCGCGCCGCCACCAGCAGCTCGAGCGTGGGCGCCGCCGCACAGGCGAGGCAGCCAATCGCCGACAGCGCGCACAGGATGCAGACCATGCGGTACTTGCCGATGCGGTCGCCGAGCGGTCCCGTGATCAGCTGCAGCACGCCGTAGGCGATCGAGAACGCGGTGATCACCGCCGCGGCCGCGCCCGCGGTCACGCGGAATTCGCCGGCGATCAGCGGTAGCAGCGGATCGGTGGCGCGCAGGCTCGCGGCGCTGGCGAACGCAGCCAGGGACAGTAACAGGACGGCGCGACCGATCATGAAAAGGAAAAGGGGCCAGGCTCGATTTTCAAACCCAGCTCGCGCAGCGCATGCTCGCGCAGCTTCGCCTTCTGCACCTTGCCGCTGGCGGTCATGCCGATGGCCTCGAAGTCCGCCACGATCCTGAGATATCTCGGCACGCGGAAATTGGCCGCGCGCGCCTTCGCCCAGGCGACCAGCTCCGCCTCGGACGCACGCGCGCCGGCCTTCAGCGTGACGTAGGCGCAGGGCACCTCGCCCAGGCGCGCATCTGGCACGCCGATCACCTGCGCGCTTGCGACCGCGGGATGCGCGAGCAGCATTTCCTCGACCTCCGCCGGCGCGACGTTCTCGCCGCCGACGCGGAACACGTCCTTCAGGCGCCCGAGCATGCGCAAGCGCCCTTCGGCGTCGAGCGCGCCGAGGTCGCCGGTCCGCAGCCAGCCGTCGGCGGTGAACGCTTTTGCGGTTTGCTCGGGGTCGTTGTAGTAGCCGCGCATCACGCTCCAGCCGCGCACCTGGATCTCGCCTTCGGCGGAGATGCGCAATTCGAGCCCCTCGTGCGGCCGCGCCAGGCCCTCGACGCGCAGCGCCTCGGGCTCGCGCCAGTCGCTCATCACCACGTTGGGCGACGCCTCCGACAGGCCGTAGGCGGCGCAGATGTGCTTTGCGCCGAGCACGTCGATGATCCTCCTCATGGTCTGCGGGCCGGCCGCCGCCCACCCGCCGCGCAGGCACAGCCTGCGCCTGGCGAAGTCCTCGTGGCCCATCAGCATCTGGAAGATGGTGTCGTTGCCCGAGGTGAGCGTGCAGCGCTCGCGCTCCATCATGGCGAGCGCCGCGCCAGCCTCGAAGCTGGGCAGCGTCACCAGGCAGGCACCGAACACGAGCGACATGAGCGCCGAGAGCGTCGAGCCGCCGACGTGGAACAGCGGCCGGCAGTTGAAGTAGCGGTCATCGGCGCCCACGCCGATGCGCGTTCCCGCGGCGAAGGCATTCCTCAGCATGTTGTCGTGCGTCAGCATCACGCCCTTCGGATAGGCGGTGGTGCCCGAGGTGAACTGGATGAGCAGCAGCTCGCCTGGCGACACCTGCGCGCCGCGGAACTCGCCTTCGGGCATCGACTGCGAGACGTCGAGCGCGCGCGGCGGGCGCAGCTCGCGCACCATCGCGCCGTAGTCGTTGTTGAGGAAACGCTCGACATAGAAGAGCGCCTTGCAGTCGGCCTTCTTCAGGCAGTAGTCGAGCTCGGGCGCCTTGAAGCGCGTGTTGACCGGCACCGTGACGAGGCCGGCGAGCGCCGCGCCGTAGAAGAGGGCCAACCACTTCTCGTCGTTGCCCATGAGGATCGCGACGTGCTCGCCCCTGGCGAGGCCCATGGCCTGCATGCCGCCGGCGGCGCGCCGCGCGGCTGCGAGCAATTCGGTGTACGTGAGGCGCGCCGTCGCGGTCACCAGCGCCTCGGCCCGCGGGCGCGCGCGTGCCTGCGCTTCGAGCACCTCGCCGAGCGTCGCCGCCTGCCAGCTCATCCGGGCTCGCGCTTGCCGAACGCGGCGAAGCCGTCCTTCCAGCCCTTGGCGGCGAGCAGCTCCTCGATCGCCGCGATCTCGGTGTCGAGCGCGCCGCGCGCGTCGAGCTCGATGCCGCGGTCGATCGAGCGCTTGGCGAGCGCCAGCGAGCGCGCGGGGGCCTTGCCGATGGTCTCGGCGATCTGCGCCAGCACCGTTTCGAGCTCGTCCTCGGGCACCACGCGCGCTACCAGCCCGTGGCGCTCGGCTTCCTCCGCGGTGAGCGTGCGCCCGGTGAACATCAGGTCCTTGGCGAGCCGCTTGCCGAGCACGCGCGGCAGGCGCTGCGTCGCCCCGACCGTGCCCCACAAGGCCTCCGGCGTGCGGAACGCTGCGCGCGGCGTGGCGACGATGAAGTCGCAGGCGGCGGCAATCTCGCAACCCGAGCCGACCGCCGGCCCCTCGATCACCGCGATTGCCGGCATCGGCAGCGCTTCCAGCGCGGCGTAGGCTTCGAACGCGCGCATGCGGCGCGCGCGCACCTGCGTCTCGTCCATGCCCTGGCGCTCCTTGAGGTCGGCGCCGGCGCAGAACACCGGGCCCGCGGCGCGCACCAGCACCAGCCTGACGGATTCGTCGGTGGCGGCGCGCCGTGCCGCCGCGAGCAGCGCGTCGCACAGCGCCATGTCGAGCGCGTTGCGCGCCTCTGGGCGATCGAGCGTGATCGTCACCACGCCGTTTCTGAGATCGTAGAGAACGCTCATATGGCGCGCGACCTCCTCAGCTCGGCGATGCGCTCGTCGCTGTAGCCGAGCCGTTCTCTCAGGATTGCCTCGGTGTGCTCGCCGAGCGTCGGCGGCCGGCCGATCTCGGGATCGTCCCAGCCGAGGAACTTGTAGGGCAGCGCGAGCGCGCGGAATTCGCCCACGCCGGGATAGTCGAAGCTGCCGACCATGCGGCGCGCGCGCACCTGCGGATCGGCGATCACTTCGGCGACGTCGTTCACCGGCCCGACCGGCACCCCGGCGGCGTCGAGCCTGGCGATCAGCTCGGCGCGCGTCACGCTCGCCACCGCCGCGGTCAGCGCCGCCATCACCTCCTCGCGCCGCGCGACGCGCTGCGCGTTGTCGGAGAAATCGGGGTCAGATCCGAGTTTCGCCAGTTCCAGCGCCTGGCACAGCGGCTGCCAGTGCTGGTCGCTGGCGGTGATGTGGGCGAAGCGCCCGTCCTTGCAGCGGAAGCTCGCCGAGGGCACGCGTCCCGGATGCTCGGTGCCGAGGCGCGGCGGTATCTCGCCGAGGGCGAAATAGCGCGCCGCGGCCAGCGTCAGGAGCGACACCTGGCCGTCGAGCATGGAGAAGTCGACCTGGCAGCCGCGGCCGGCGCGTTCGCGTCCCGCGAGCGCGGCGAGGATCGCGATCGCCACCCACAGCCCCGACGTGAGGTCGGCCACCGGCAGGCCCGGCTTCACGGGCCCGCCGCCTTTCTCGCCGGTCAGGCTCATGATGCCGCCCATCGCCTGGAACACGGTGTCGTAGCCCTTCTTGTGCGCGTAGGGTCCGCTCTGGCCGAAGCCGGTGCACGAGACGTAGACCAGCCGCGGGTTGAGGCCCGAGAGGGTAGCGAAGCCCAGGCCGTAGCGGCCAAGCGTGCCGACCGGGAAGTTCTCGACAAGCACGTCGGCGCCCTGCGCCAGCTCGCGCACGATCTGCTGCCCGTCGGCCGAGCGCAGGTTGACGGTAATCGACCGCTTGGCGCGGTTACAGGCGAAATAGTAGGCGCTGTCGCGCGCCAGCTGCGGCTCGAAGCCGCGCGTCTCGTCCCCGGTGCCCGGCTGCTCGACCTTGATCACCGTCGCGCCGAGCTCGGCGAGCACCATGCTGGCGAACGGGCACGCCAGCACGCGCGACAGGTCGACGACGGTGACGTGCTCGAGGGGCCGCATAGATAGTTGCCATTGTCAACTACCTCCATGGCGCTGTCAACGCACGGCCAGCAGCACGATGCCGGCCAGCACCATCGCGGCGCCGAGCACGGTGCGCGGCGACAGGCCCTCGCGGTTGCGGTACACGATCACGCTCACCGGGAAGATCGCCAGCGGCGTGGTGTGCGTGACGAGCGCCGCGAGCGCGATCTCCATGTAGCGCATCGCCGACACGATGAAGATCGAGCCGCACACCGTGGCGATGCCGCTCGCCGCATAGAGCGCGATCCCCGCGCGGCTCGCCGCGCGCAGCTCGCCGAACACCTTGGCGTGGTTGCGCGTGGTGGCGAGCTGGCAAGCGAACGCCGCCATCGAGCCGGCGAGCGCGCCGAACACCGCCTCGCTCCAGCTGCGCATCGCGAGGCCGCGGATCGCGTTGCCGACGCCGAAGCCGGCGACCGTGAGGATCCCCATCAGCATTCCGCGGCGCAGCGCGTCGCCGCTCGGGCGATGGACATCGGCGGCCCCGCCGCTCGCCGGCTGCGTGGTCCACAGGCCCGCCATCACCAGCGCCATCAGGGCGAGCTCGTAACCGCCCAGCCGCTCGCCCACCAGCAGCCATGCGGCGATCAGCGTGAACACCGGGGCCGAAGAATGGAACACGCTCGCGCGCGCCGGCCCGAGAAGGCGCACCGTGTCGAACAGCAGACGCCTGCCCAGGTAGGTGCCGACGATGCCGGCGAGCGCGAACAGACCCGCCTCGCCCCACTGGATCGCGAACGGCGTCGAGCGCAGCGCGAGCTCGATCGCGAACACAAGGGCCGCGAACAGGATGTTCACCAGCAGCACCACGAGAAAGCCGGGCTCGATCTTCATCTGCGCCATCGCGTAGCGCGAGATGATGATGTTCGACGCGAAGCACAGCATCGACAGCAGCGCGAGCGAGACACCCATGGCGGCGCAGCGATTGCCGGTTCTCGGGGCAGCCGGGCTCAGCGTCCCCGGGCGTAAATCGCCCGCATGGCGATGTTCGCCTTGCGGCCCTCCTCCAGCCCGGCGGCGAGCGGCAGGTCGGCAACCTGGTGGAACAGATCGCTTGATGGCGTACAGCGCTTCGGGCTTGAAGGCGGCGAGCGTTTCGGCGAGCGCGAGCGCCGCCTCGAGCAGCTTGTCGTCGGGCACCACGCGGTTGACCGCGCCGAGCTCGAAGGCGCGCCGCGCATCGAGCGGCTCGCCGGTGCTCACCAGCTCGAAGGCGGCCTTCCTGCCCACCTGGCGCGTGAGGTTGGCGATGACGATCGCCGGCAGGATGCCGTGCTTGATCTCCGGGTAGCCGATCTTCGCGTTCTCCGAGGCGACCACCAGGTCGGCAGCCAGCGCGAGCCCCGCGCCGCCGCCCATCGCCGCGCCGCGCAGCGCGGCGATCACGGGCTTGCGCATCCGCGAAAAGACGAGGTGCGAGCGCATGGTGAGCTCGGCGCGGCGCTCGACGCGCGCCGCCTGGTCCGGCGTCAGCTCCCTGAATTCGCCGACGTCGGCGCCGGCGCAGAAGGCGCGCCCGGCGCCGGTCAGGATCACCACCGACACCGCGTCGTCGTGCTCGGCCTGCTCCAACCCGGCAAGAAGCGCCTCGGTGAGCGCGGTATTAAGCGCGTTCAGCTTCCCGGGCCGGTTCATGGTGAGGATGCGCACCCGGCCGCGGTCCTCGCTTAGCAGCACCTCGCTCACGCGCCCTTCCCCAGCCGCGTCTCGACCAGCCGCGCGAAGAAGCTCACGCCGAGCGGCAGCGCGCGGTCGTTGAAGTCGTAGCCCGGGTTGTGCACTTCGCAGCCGGACTCGCCTTCGCCGTTGCCGATGTTGAGGTAGCAGCCCGGCACCTTCTCCAGCATGAAGGAGAAATCCTCCGAGGCCATGATGAGCGGCGGGTCGCGCTCGACGCGCTCCTTGCCCACCAGCTCGGCGCAGATCCGGGCCGCGAATTCGGCCTCTGTTGCATCGTTGATGGTCGGCGCGAAATTCCAGCGCACGTCGACCTCGGCCCTGGCGCCGAAGCCCTCGGCCACGCCCTTGGCGATGCGCTGCACCGCGGCGCTGATCTGGTCCATCACCGGGCGCGAGAACGCGCGCACCGTGCCGGCGAGCAGCGCGCTCTGCGGGATCACGTTGTAGGCATCGCCGCCCTGGATTTTCGTCACCGATACCACTGCGGTCTCCACCGGCGGCACGTTGCGCGACACGATGGTCTGCAGCGCGGTGGCGATGTGCGCCGCGACGATCACCGGGTCGATGCCGGCCTCCGGGCGCGCGCCGTGCGCGCCCTTGCCGGTGATGCGGATGTCGAAGAAGCCGCCGCCCGCCATCATCGGCCCGGCGCGCACCGCGAACGAGCCGACCGGCAGACTGGGGCGGTTGTGCATGCCGAACACCGCCTCGCAGGGGAAGCGCTCGAACAGGCCGTCGTCGATCATCGCCCTGGCGCCGCCGATGCCCTCCTCGGCCGGCTGGAAGATGAAATTGACCGTGCCGTCGAAGGCCCGCGTCTCGGCGAGGTACCTGGCCGCACCGAGCAGCATGGTGGTGTGGCCGTCGTGGCCGCAGGCGTGCATCTTGCCGTCGTGGCGCGAGCGGTACGCGAAGCCGTTCGCCTCCTGGATCGGCAGCGCGTCCATGTCGGCGCGCAAGCCCACGGCACGCGTGCCGTCCTTCGCATCGCCGCCCTTGCCCGCGCGCAGCACGCCGACCACGCCGGTCTTGCCGACGCCGCGGTGCACCTCGACGCCGAACGACGCGAGCCTTTCGGCCACGAGCCCGGAGGTGCGCGTCTCCTCGAAGCCGAGCTCGGGGTGCGCGTGGATGTCGCGCCGCCATTGCGTCAGTTCGTCGTGCATGCGTGCAATGCGTTCGTCGATCGTCATGTCCTTCACCTTTCTCGTCATAGCGACGCCACGCGGCGCCGCGCTTGCTCCAGTTCGGCGGCCAGGCGCTTTACCAGCTCGCCCGCCGGCACGATGTCCTCCACCAGGCCGGCGCTCTGCCCGGCCTCGAGCTTGCCCCAGGCCACGTCGCCCTCGAGCGCCGCCTGCTTCAGGCTGGAGGCCTTGAAGATCCCGGCGAGTTCCTCGGGCGACGCGCCCGCGCGCTCGGCGGCCTCGTATTTCGCCGAGAACGCGTTCTTGAGCTGGCGGATCGGCAGCGCGCCGCGCGCAAGCAGCGTGCTGCCGTCGACGCCGGCATCGAGCACTGCCTGCTTGTAGGCCGGGTGCACGCTCGCCTCGGGCGTGGCGATGAAGCGCGTGCCGAGCTGCACCGCCTCGGCGCCGAGCGCGAGCAGCGCGGCGACGCCCGCGCCGTCGGCCACCCCGCCGCTCGCCACCACCGGCAGCCGCGTCGATTTCACCACGCGCCGCACCAGCACCAGCGTCGTCACCTCTGAGGGCGGCGGATGGCCGCCGGCCTCGGCGCCGTCGACCACCAGCGCGTCGACGCCCGCGGCTTCCGCCTTCAGCGCGTGCTCGAGCGACGCGACCACGTGCAGCCATTTCGTGCCGATCGCGCGGAAGCGCGCCAGCGCTCCGCGCGGCCCGCCCTGCGAGGCGACCATCACCGGGATGCGCGCCTCGAACGCGATGTCGAGCAGCTCGGCGGCGCGCGCGCCGTTCAACGGGATGTTGACGCCGAACGGCTTCGCCGTGCCCGCCTTGATGTCCGCGAGGCACTTGCGGAAGTCGTCGGGCCGCATCGGCCCCGCCCCGAGGACGCCCATGCCGCCGGCGTTCGACACCGCGACCACCAGCGCCGCGTTGGACGACGCCCAGCTCATCGCGGCCTGGATGATCGGGTGCTCGATGCCGAGCAGCTCGGTGATGCGCGTCTTCACCTGCGCCTCGGCTTCGCCCCCAGCGCGCGCTCGCGCTGGATGAACGTCTTCGCGCGCGCGGCGAGCTTGCCGAGCGCCGCCTCGAGGCCCTCGCGCTCGCGCGGCGCGAGCGCGGCGAGGAACGCCTCGTTGCGCTCGCTCGCGGCGCGCATCAGCCCGGCGTACAGCTTGCGGCCCGCCGGCGTGAGCGTGAGCCGCACGCCGCGCGCGTCCTCGGCGTCGGCCCGGCGCAGCACGATGCCGCGCCCGGCGAGCCCCGACACCACGCGGCTCATCTGGCTCTTGTCGATGCCCGCCGCAAGCGCCAATTCGTTCAACGACAGCGGCCCCGCGGCGCCGCCGAGCAGCGCCACGGTGCGCCACTCCCACAGGCTGACGCCGAACTCGCGCCGGTAGCGCATCTCGGCGCCGCGCGACAGCAGGTTCGCCAGCACGTGCAGGCGAAAGGAGAGCAGCTCGCGGATGGTGGTCAAGGCGGCTCAGAGATCGAAGAACGGCGTTTCGCCCTCGCCGCGCAGGCGGATGTCGAAGCGATAGCGGCCGGCGGCCTCGCGCTTCGCCACCAGCAGCGCGCGGCGCGCCGCGGGCACCGCGGCGAGCACCGGATCGGCGTCGTTGTCCGCCTGGCCCTCGAAATACATCACCGTCGGCAGCATGCGCATCAGCCCCGAAAACATGAGCTGGAAGTTGACGTGCCGCGCGCGCGGCGGGCGCGCGCCCGGCAGCACGCTGCGAAAACGATACACGCCGTCGGGGTCGGTGGTGGTGCGTCCCCAGCCGAAGAAATCCGGGTCTGCTTCCTGCATGCGCGGATCGCCGGGATGACGGAACACGCCGCCGGCGTCGGTCTGCCAGATCTCGACGATCAGGTTGTTAAGCGGGCTGCCGTCCTCCTGCAGCACGCGGCCGTGGATCTCGATCGGCTCGCCACGCGCCGCGCGGCCCTCGAACCTCGTGAGGTCGTTGCAACCGGCGTCGATGTAGCGCGGCGGGAAGAACGGCCCGGTGGTCGCCGATGCGGTGGGGACAAGAGTCATTGCGGCTCCCCTTTCAGGGCTGCGCCGGCGTGGCCCGGCGGCCGCGCAGCACGATCTGGTGCTCGAAGACGAGCGCGTCCGCCGGCCCCTCGCTCGGCGGCAGCATGCGCGCGATGAGCCGCGCGCGCGCCTCGGCGCTCGGCGGCGCATTGAGGATGCGGTCCTGCGGGTTCAGCGGGTCGTCCGGGAAATACATCTGCGTCACCAGGCGCGACAGCCAGATCTTGCCGAACAGCGAGAAGTGGATGTGCGGCGGCCGCCACCAGCCGCCCGAGTTGGGCACCGGATAGGCGCCGGGCTTGATGGTGCGCAGCTCGAAGGCGCCGCTTTCGTCGGTCAGCAGGCGCGCCGCGCCGTAGAAGTTCGGATCGACCGGCGCGTGATCGTCGTCGTTCGGATGGATGTAGCGGCCGGCCCCGTTCGCGTGCCAGATCTCCACCAGCGCGCCGCTCACCGGGCTGCCGTCCTCGTCCAGCACGCGCACACGCAGGTGCATGAGCTGGCCGATGGCGCGCTGCTCTCCGTGACCGGCGAGGTCGTGGCCGAGCAGGCTCAGGCGCCGCGCCGGCTCGAGCGGACCGGTAAGCTCGGAGAGCGTCGCCGGCCGCTTGACGAGCGGCTGCGCCGGGTTGCGCCAGGCCGTTTCCCTGTAGCCGGGCACCACGCGCAGCGGCTGCGTCGGCTCGTCGGGCGCGCCGGCGACGTAGGGGAATTGCCGCAGGTCGATGGGGTTCGCTGCCACTTGGTGCCTCCGCAACCGGATCCGTTGACAAGCTTAGCGCGACTCGTTGACACTATCAACTATACCCCATGGCAGCAGTCGTCATCTGCGAATGCTTCGCGCGCGACGGTCTGCAGCACGAGCCGCAGTTCGTGCCGACCGCCGTCAAGCGCGCGCTCGTCGAGCGCTTCGCCGCGCTCGGCTTCGCGCGCGTCGAGGCGACCTCCTACTCCAATCCCGAGGTCGTGCCGCAGTTCGCCGACGCGAGCGAGCTGCTCGCCTCGCTCTCGCGCCGCCCGGGGACCTGGTACAAGGCGACCTGCGCCAACCCGCGCGCGGTCGCGCGCGCGCTCGCCGACCTCGAGGCCGGCCACGGCGCGAACGAGATCAGCCTGCTGGTCTCGGCGACCGAATCGCACACACGGAAGAACCTGAACCGCACGCGCGCCGAGCAGTGGGCCAACGTCGAGCGGATGGCGCGCGCGGCGCGCGGGCACTTCCGCCTGGTCGGTACCGTGTCGGTGGCCTTCGGCTGCCCGTTCGAGGGCCAGGTCGATGCCGGCGTCGTCGCCGAGGACGCAGCGCGCTTCGCCGCGCTCGGCGTCGATCACGTTGCGCTCGGCGACACCACGGGGATGGCCACGCCGCGCTCGGTGAAGGACATGTGCGGGCGGCTGGCGCACATCGCGGGATTGACCCCGATCGCCCACTTCCACGACACGCGCGGCACCGGCCTCGTCAACGCAGTCGCCGCGCTCGAAGCCGGCGTGCGCCACTTCGATGCGTCGTTCGGCGGGGTCGGCGGGCACCCGGCGAAAGTGAAGTACGGCGCCGGCTACACCGGCAACGTGTGCACCGAGGACCTGGTGAACCTGCTCGAGTCGATGGGCGTGGCCACCGGCATCGACCTCGACGGCCTGCTCGCGACCGCCGAATTGTGTGAGCGCGCGCTCGGGCGCGAACTCAACGGGCGCGTCACGCGCAGCGGGCTCAACCCGCTGCTCGGCGCGCGCACCTGAGCGCCGCCGCTACCAGCTCCAGCCGAAAGGCGACTGGCTGCTCGTTACGCGCCCGACGTCAGTGAAGAACACCGAGCCGCCGCCGGTTCCCGGATAGTAGTAATACCAGACGTTCCTGCCGTCGAGCATGAACTTCTTCGACGGCGCGCCGAGAAGCCGCGTTACATCATCCTGATCCATCTTGGCGTTCACCTTCGACCAGTTCGCCCTGAGTGCCGCCTCCGGGCTCACGTAGCCGGCGCTCGCCGCGGGCGGAGCCGCCGCGACCGGCGCGGCCTGCGGCTGAGGCGCTGCGGGCGCGGCCTGTGGCATTGGCGCGGCCTGAGGTACTGCGGGCGCGGCCTGAGACGCGGGCGCGGCCTGCGGCACTGGCGCGGTCTGCGCCGCCGCCGGCGATCGCCCTTCCAGCACGTTCATGCGCTGCTGCAGGTCATGCACCACCGCTTTCAGCGCGTTCACTTCCTGCTGCAGCGTCGCATTGTCCGGCTCCGCCGCCCGCGCCGCAGGGGCGCCGGCGAGCGCAAGGGAAACGAGTAGCGGGAGTGCTATCCGCATTTCTTCGCTATCCGATCTGAAAAAGGGACGAGGAGGAAGCGCACGGGAACGAGCCCCGGGGAGATTGCGCCTCCGCCCCGCGAGTTGCAAGTGTGCCGCTATCTCGAGGCGGCGTAGGTCGCCGCCGCTTTCAGCTGCTCCGAGGTCATGCCACGCACCACCCCCAACATGATCGGCGCGTTCGCGCGGGTCCCCGACTTGAAGCCCTCGAGTTGCGCGATCAGGTACTCGACGTGCTGCCCGGCGAGCCGCGGGAACGCGGTCGCCCCCTCGGCGTTCGGGCCATGGCAGGTCGCACAGGCCTGCACCTTCTTCCCCGGAATCCCTTGGGCGTAGATCTTCTCCCCTTCCGCCATGAGCTTCGGGTCGCCCGCCCTGCCCGGTGCCGGTTTCTGCGCAGCATAGTAATCCGACAGGGCCTTGATCGTGGCGTCACTCAGCTGCGAGGCCATGCCCCACATGTACGCCTGGGCATTCGGGTCGCCGCGCAGGTGACCGCGGAATGCGTCGAGCTGCAGGGTGATGTAGGCCGCCTGCTGCCCGGCGAGGTGGGGAAATACCGGCGATACGCTGTGGCCCTCCGGTCCGTGGCAGGCGGAGCACACGCCCTTGGCGAGCGCGGACGCATCCTGATCGCTCTGCGCCACCGCGGCTGTCATGCCGGCCGCGAGCAGGGCGCCTGTTGCAAGTGCAATGATCGTTTTCATCGTCGTTCGCCTAGAAGTTGAGCCAGCCGAGGAGGTAGAGGGTGTTGTTGTCGGAGGCGCTCCGGTTGTTGCCGTCGTAGTTGCTGCCGCCGCCGTTGAACTTGTTGTACACCGTGTACTGCAGCGCAATCTTGGTGTTCTGGTAGGGCACCCAATCGAGCTCGCCAACCCAGCCGTTGCTGTTGGGCTTGTTATTGGCGAAGCCGGTCACCGGATCGACCTGCTGGTACAGCCCGGCATCCTCGCTGCCGGTGGTCGAAAAGTACCCCAGCGCCACGCCGTATTTCCGCTGGTAGAAGTAATGCCCGCCGATCCTGGTTGTCTTCAGCGTATCGGAAGGATTGGCCGAGCCGCCCGCGTCCCAGTTCTGCTTCTCGTCGATGTAGGTCGCCATGACCGAGAACAGGTGATCGTCGCCGATATACTGGTATTGCGTATCCAGCGCCCAGTCGCTGAACTTGTTGGCCGGGCCTGAGAGCGCAGCACCGTCACCCGGGTACAGCTTGGCGTTCACGCCGTAGGCGCCGAACATCCACGAGTTCCGCTGCCATTGGCGCTCGTAGGCGAGGCGCCAGTAGGGGGCGACCCCTTTGACGACGTTCGTGCTGGTGCTGTCGATCTGCGCCGCAGCGGGCGCCGACTTGTACACGCCGAGCTCAGCGTAGATCGAGTTGTTCCAGTAACCATAGATACTTAACCCGGCCACGCCCGCATCGGCCAGGCCGCCGTCGATCATGGTGACCGCGCCGGGCGTCGGCGCGGTGGCGCTACGCTGGTCGAACGGCACCTGCCATGCGGTCGTGCTGTTCCACACGTCCTGCACCGTCGGGTTGTTGTTGAAGCTCACGCCCCACAGGAACTTGTCGCTCGCATTGCTCGCGTAGCGGATGTCCGTGTTGTCCCAGCCGAATTGGCCCTCAGTGCCATCGTAGGTCATCTGTACGAACGCCCCTAGGTTCGGTGCGATCCTTCCGGCGTAGAACAGGCTCGCCTGCTGCGGGAACTGCACCTGGCCGTTCTGCGCGTTCTCGCCTACCACTGCCGAGTCCGGGACGGCTGTTTTGGTATTGGTCACCGAGGCCTGAAACATGAATGACAGCGGCGGCAGCTGGTTCAGCAGCAGCGTCTGCTCCTTGTTCGGTGTCATGCCGCTCACCTGCGGCAGGTTGTCGATGGTGTACGCGTTCAGCTTGAAGCGCCGGCCGAAAGGCGTCAGCTCCGGAAAAACCGTGTGGCAGGCTTCGCAGGCCATGCCCGTCTGCCTGGCGAAGCTTGGCACCGCCTGGGCGCTTCCCGGCAGGAGCAGCAGGCCACCGCTTGCCACCGCGAGCGCCATGATGAAAGTTGTCAGCTTGCCTTGCCGCATAACGATCTCCCTTGGAATGGATTGAATCCCACGTGCCCCGAGGCGAGTCTGCAGGCCGGCAACCAGCGCTGCTTTAAGCTAGATCAAGATAAATAATTACTGACGTCAGACTGACGTCATATTCTTTTGCAGCAAACACTTCATAGGGAAAGTATCCGCCCTCGGAATCGTGCGGGTGCCCGTTATTGCGCAATTTCCGTCTGGCGACGGTCGCTGTCGCAGCCGTCGATCCTGGCCCCGCGGCCCAGCCAGCAAATGAGAGCAATTCTCTGACACAAGAACCGAATACTCGGTGTGCCATTGACTGGCATCAAAACAAGTTCTTCCGAAATCGCGTCTTCTATTAGCCGCGTAGATGCTGGCGATGCTACGTAACCGGATTCGGAGAGGATTGCAATGTCGAGGGGAGGCGAAACAGAGACAGCGAGGCAGGTGACGTCATGCCGGCCCGCGACGAAGATGGCAATCGGCGCCATGCTTGCTCTCGCGGCCCAGATCGCCGTGCAACCCGATGCCGAGGCCACCGGGCGCAATGGGAAGGAAGTGGTCGATGCGGTCTGCACCGCGTGTCACGCGACGGGCGCAAACGGCGCGCCGAAAATCGGCGATCAAAGCGCGTGGAAACCTCGCGCCTCGCAGGGGCTTACCAGCCTCACTCAGCATGCGATCAAGGGCATCCGGCAAATGCCTGCGCATGGTGGCAGTCCGGGCGTCACCGATTTCGAACTCGAGCTCGCGATTACCTACATGGTCAATCAGTCGGGGGGCCATTGGGCCGAACCCATCGACAAGGCCGCGCCGCCTGCCGCCGACCGCAGCGGCGAGCAGATCGTGCGCACGCAATGCTTCAAGTGCCACGAGACGGGGGTCGACGGAGCGCCCAGGATCGGCGATCGCTCGGCATGGATACCGCGAGCGAAGCAAGGGCTTGACGCGGTGGTTCGCTCCGCGATCAAGGGGCATGGAGGGATGCCTCCGCGCGGCGGCATGGCCGATCTCACCGACCCGGAGATCCGCAGCGCCATCGTCTATATGTTCAATCAAAGCGTCGCTCCGGCTAAGTGAGGTCCTCCGGGTAATTGGCGCCTGCGCCATCATCTGAGCAGCATGCCGAAACACATCGTTCGACTCATCCTGCTCGTGGGCGCCCTTGGAACGGCTGCCTACGCGGCCAAGATTCTTTTCACTCCCGCCTCGTTTTACCGTTACGGCCACTACCGGGGTGACTCGGTAGCGGAAATCGCCTCGGACAAGCCCAAGTACAAGAACCCGCAGTCGTGCCAGCAATGCCATGCCGAGCGCTACGCTGAATGGTCGCGGGGCGTGCACAACAGCGCGGCCATCGGCAAGGTCGTCAAATGCGAGGTCTGCCATGGCGCGGCCGGCCGCCGGGACATGCGGGGCATGTTCCGGCGTTCGGCGACCGGCCCGGATCACCCGGACAACGTGAAGCTGATGGTGCCGACCGACACGACGGAGCTGTGCACGCGTTGTCACGAAAAGATCGCGGCGAGGCCCGTGGCGCAACGCCAGATCGTGGTCGCCACCCACGCGGGGACGCAACAATGCATGACTTGCCACAATCCGCATTCGCCCAAGCTCCTGATCGGCGCGGCCGCGCCGAATGCGCGTCCGGGCGACGTTGCGGCGGGAAAAGCGAAGGCGGCGACCTGCGCCGCGTGCCATGGCGCGCAGGGCAACAGCGTGAATCTCCCCGGGCCCAACCTCGCGGGACAAAAGGAGGCGTATCTCGTCGACGCGCTCAAGGGATACCGGACCGGGGCGCGCGACAACCCCATGATGGGCCCGTTGGCGAAGGGCCTGAGCGACTCAGATGTCGAAGATCTCGCGGCATATTTCGCCGGCCTGAGCTGCAAGCGCTCCGCGGATGCCGGGAAGCAAGCGGCCAGCGCCGGTCAAACGACGGCGTCCAACTGTGCCGCCTGCCATGGCGCGAGCGGGGTCAGCGTCAACCCGCTGTGGCCCAATCTCGCCGGGCAGTCCAAGGACTACCTGCTCAACGCATTGCGGGCTTACAAGGGCGGTGGTCGCAAGAACGCCATCATGGCGGGTATCGCGAAGGGACTGAGCGACGCGGATGCCGCGATCGCGGGGGAGTATTTCGCCAACGCTGGTTGCAGGTGAGACGCACCGCGGCGCAAGTGCGGCAAGGAGCATTGAAAATGGACGACGAAAAGAAACCCGCGACGCCCCAGCAGGAACGCCGCGACTTTCTGCGCATTCTCGGAGGTGCCATCGCATTCGCGGGCACCGCGGTCGCGGCGCACACGGTGCTGGGTGAAGCCGCGGCTGCAGGCGCCCAGTCGGCAGCCAGCCCTCCCATACCAGGCTATGACTGGACCAAGCACCGTTGGGCATTCGGCATCGATATCGGTCGGTGCATCGGCTGTCTGCGTTGCGACGAAGCCTGCAAGATCGAGAACGACGTGGTACGGGATGCCAACCACTTCCGCACCTGGGTGGAGCGTTACGTCTACTTGGAGGGCGAAGCGCGCCCGAGAATCGACAGTCAGTCCGATCCACAAAATATCGCCGCCTCGGGAACGGGCGGTGACTACCGCTTCGACGACCGGTACCGTAACGCGAAAGTCGCCAAGGCGTACTTCGTGCCGAAGCTTTGCAACCAGTGCGAGCACCCACCGTGCGTTCAGGTGTGCCCAACCGGTGCGAGCTACAAGGCGAAGGACGGCGTGGTACTGATCGACCAGGCCTACTGCATCGGATGCCAGTACTGCATACAGGCCTGCCCCTATGGCGCCAGGTACATCGACCACCAAAAAGGGGTCGCCGATAAGTGCACCTGGTGCTATCACCGCATTACCAAGGGGCTCAACCCTGCCTGCGTCGAAGTCTGCCCGACTCACTGCAGGGTGTTCGGCGACCTGAACGACGCCGCATCAGAGATCAATCAGTTTGTCCGCGACAATCGGGTCCAGGTGCTCAAGCCCGAGACGGGAAACGGGCCGCACGTCTTCTACGCCGGAATCGACCGCGAGGTGTCGTGATGGACGGGCTCTTTGCACATGCCGCGCCCTACGTCGGCTATGTCTATCCCAACGAGACCGACATCCCCTGGGGCGAGCTGATCGTTATTTACCCGTACATCACCGGCCTGGTCGCTGGCGCCTTCATCGTCTCCAGCTTCTATCACGTGTTCGGCATGCGCCAGTTCCGGCCGATCGCCCGCTTTGCGCTACTGACCGCGTTGTGCTTCCTGCTGTTTGCGCCCACCCCGCTGCTGTTCCACCTCGGGCGACCGGAGCGGGCGTTCAACGCCGTGATCACCCCGCACTGGACCTCGGCGATGGCAGCTTTCGGCTACGTCGCAGGCTTCTATCTGGTCATCCTCGTGCTCGAGGTCTGGTTCGCCTTCCGGCCCGACATCGTAGCCAGTTCCAAGAGCGCCCGAGGTCCGCTGCGCCTGTTCTACCGTGCCCTGACGCTGGGCTCGGACGACGTATCGCCCACCGCCCTCGCCTATGACCACAAATGGGCGCGCGCGCTGGCGATCATCGGCATTCCCTCCGCCGCGGGCCTGCACGGATATGTCGGGTTCATCTTCGGTTCGCTGAAATCGCGCGAATGGTGGTCGTCGGACCTGATGCCGATCATCTTTCTGCTCTCCGCCATCGTCTCGGGCGTCGCGCTGCTGGTGGTTCTCTACGTGGTCGTCTGGAAGCTGCGCCGGGTCGAGCTGGAAGACGACTGCCTGAGGGGGCTTGCCAACGTCATGTGGGCGTTCCTGACGGTGGTAATCGTGGTTGAGGCATTGGAGTACGTCGAGATGTTCTACCGAGGGAGGGAAGGCATCGACACGATCCTGCAGCTAATCAAGGGGCCCCTGTGGCCTGGCCTGCTGATTCAGGCTCTCGGTTCTGTCGTGGCGTTCGCGGTGCTGACGGCCTTGATCGCCTTAAGAACGCAGGGCAGGAAGCTCGTTGTCTGGCTCACCGCTGCGGCCGTATTGCTGCTAATCGCCGTGCTGGCGATGCGGTGGAACGTGGTTATTGGCGGGGAGGAGTTGTCGAAGACGATGAAAGGACTGTTGACGTTCCAGGCCGAATTCCTGGGGCGCGAGGGAGCGCTCACCTCCCTCCTCCTGTTGACAGGCCCGTTTGTCGTTCTATGGATCCTGGCAAGCCTGTTGCCGCCGTGGGAGGAAGGCCACCAGGCCTAGATTCCGGTCGACTGCCAGGCGACGAACTTCCAGCCCTGCGGCGTCTTCGTCCACACGTCGAGGTAGCGCAGCCGCAGTGTCTTGCGTACGCCATTCACCTCCGCTTCCATCTCGGCACGTCCGGTGACCAGCGCGCAGTCGCCGCACAGTCGCACGCGCTCCTCGAAGCGCTTCTGCGACGTGTAGCGCGTCTTCCCGCTCCTAATCGCCTCGAGATAGCTCGCCTTCGTGTCGACCACGGCCGACGAGTGCGTGTAGATCAGATCCTGGTGCAGCAATCCGTCGAGCAGCCCGACGTCCCCCGACACCATCGCCTTGAAGCGCACGTCTTCGAGCGCGAGAATTTCCTGTTCCTGCGACATGCTCACCCCCATATCTCGTTAGCGACCTCGACCACCAGCTCGAGCTTGCGCCACTGCTCGTCCTCGGAAAGCGCGTTGCCGTGGTGCGTGCTGGAGAATCCGCACTGCGGCGACAGGCAAAGGTTCTCGAGCGGCATGAAGCGCGCGGCCTCGTCGATGCGCCGCCTGAGCAGATCCTTCGACTCGAGCTCTCCCACCTTTGTGGTCACCAGCCCGAGCACCACCTTCTTGCCCGCGGGCAGCGCGCGCAGCGGCTCGAAGGTCCCGGCGCGCGCCGAGTCGAACTCCATGAAGTAGGCGTCGAGGTCGGTGGAGAACATCGCCTCGGCCACCGGCTCGTAGCCGCCCTCGGCCACCCAAGCGCTCTTGAAGTTGCCGCGACAGGTGTGCATGGCGATCGTCATGCCCGCGGGGCGGTTCGCGAGCGCCTCGTTGATGGTGTCGGCGTAGGTGCGCGGCAGCGCCGCAGGGTCGTCGCCGTTCTGCACGCAGTTGGCGCGGATCCTGGGATCGCACAGGTAGGCGAAGGCAACGTCGTCGAGCTGCAGGTAGCTGCAGCCCGCGGCGGCGAAATTCGCGATCGCCTTCCGGTACGCGGCGGCGACGTCGCTCCAGAACGCGCCCAGCTCCGGATAGACGTCCTTCGAGATCGACGCGCGCCCGCCGCGCAGGTGCAGCATCGAGGGCGACGGGATGGTCATTTTCGCGGTGCGCCGGGTCGCCGCCTTGAGGAACGCGAAGTGATCGACCATGATCGGCCGCGAGCAGCCGATCTTCCCGGTCACCGTCGGGATCGGCGGCTGCTCCTCGGTGCCGCCGAACTTCGGGCCCGGGTTCCTGGTCGTGGTGACGCCGTCTAGCTGCGACAGGAAATCGAGGTGCCACCAGTCGCGCCGGAACTCGCCGTCGGTGATGCTTTGCAGGCCGATCGCCTCCTGCCGCGCCACCGCCTCGCGGATCGCGCGGTCCTCGTGCTCCTTCAGCGCTTGTGCGTCGAGGGCGCCAGCCTTCCATTTCCTGCGCGCGTCGGCGAGTGCGGCGGGCCGTAGCAGGCTGCCCACCTGGTCGGCGCGGTACGGCGGCTTCACGCGGCCCTCGCCGCGCGCGCCGCGGGCTTGAGCACGAAGTCGTAGCGCAACGCGTACTCGCCCTTGGCGTTCTTCTTGAAATCCACGATCAGCGACTCCTTGACGCCGAACACCGCGTCGGAATCGAGGAACTCGTCGCCGCGCACGAACAGGTGCGTCACCAGCTTGTCGAAGCCCGGCGCCTGGATCATGAAGTGCAGGTGGCCCGGGCGCATCGGGTGGCGGCCGGTGGCGGCGAGCATCTTGCCGACCGGGCCGTCGTGCGGCACAGGATAGCTCACCGGCTTGACGCACCTGAAGCTCAACTTGCCGTCGGCGCCGGTGCGAAAGCGCGCGCGCAGGTTGGTGCCTGCCGGCTTCTGCACGTCGTAGTAGCCGTCGCCGCCGGCCTCCCACACGTCCACCAGCGCGCCGGCGACCGGCTTGCCGTCGAGACCCGAGACGCTGCACTCGACGACGCAGCGCTCGCCGGGCGTTCCCGCAGCCGCGATGTTCGCGCCCTGCGCCAACTCGGGCGCGCCCTCGACGTAGAACGGCCCGAGGACCGTCGATTCGGTAGCCCTGGCGGTCTTGCCGTAGTTGATGAAGTCCACCAGCATCGATACGCCGAGCGTGTCCGACATGAGGATGAACTCCTGGCGCTTGTCGTCGCACCAGTGTCCGGTGTCGGTGAGGAACCTGATGCCGGTGAACCATTCCTCCTGCGTCGGGCGCACCTCGCGCACGAACGCGTGCAGGTGCTTCACCAGGCTCGTCATCACTTCCTTGAGGCGCGCGTCGGGCGTACCCGCGATGCGCCGCAGCACCTCCGCGGTGAGCGTTTCCTCGGTGAAATTGCGGATCGCCATGCGCTGCTCCTCGTCCTCGTCCGGGTGCGCATGATGCTACCATCGCCGAACTATCCAGGAGGGGGGAACTCGCCATGACCATCAAGCACGCATTGCTCGCGGTGCTCGCCACCGCATGCTCGAACCTGGCGCAAGCCCAGGACGGGGCCATCAAGCTGATGCTCGGCTACCCGGCCGGCGCCTCGAGCGACACGCTGTCGCGCCTGATCGCCGACAAGATGCGCGTCTCGCTCGGGCAGCCCGTCGTCGTCGAGAACAAGGCCGGCGCCGGCGGGCGCATCGCCGCCGAGGCGCTGAAAAACGCCGAGCCCGACGGCCGCACCATGATGCTGGCGCCGGTCGCGGTGACCGCGATCTTTCCGAGCTCGTTCGGCAACCTGCGCTACGACGCGTTCACCGACTTCGCGCCGGTCGCCCACTTGGCGAACTTCCAGCTCGGCCTCGGCGTGTCGGCGAAATACGGCGTGAAGACCCTCAAGGACTACGTCGCGCTGGTGAAGCGCGATCCGAACGCCGGGTTCTACGCCTCCGCCGCGCAGGGCAGCCTGCCGCACTTCTTCGGCGTGATGTTCGCGCGCGCGGCGGGCATCAAGCTCGAGCACGTGCCGTACAAGGGCACCGCGAACGCGATGCAGGCGCTCGCCTCGGGCGAGATCGCCGCCGCGACCACGCTGGTCGCAGACCTGAAGACGGTCGAGCAATCGGGCAAGGCCTACACGCTCGCCGCCTCGGGCACGAAGCGTCCGGCGGCGTTCCCCGACGTGCCGACCTTCAAGGAGCTCGGCTACGACATCGAGGGCTACGGCTGGTACGCGCTGTGGGTGCCCGCACGCACACCGCCCGCGGTGATCGAGCGCCTGTCGCAGGCGGCGATCGCGGCGGTGAAATCCCCCGACCTGCAGGAGCGCCTCAAGATCATGGGCCTCGAGCCGACCGGCTACGGCCCCGAGGAGCTCGCCAGGATCCAGAAGGCCGACTTCGACAAGTGGGCGCCGGTCATCAAGGCCTCGGGCTTCAAGCCCGGGGGCTGAGCGCGGCACCTGGGTGAGCGTCGCGTTCGTCGCGCCAGAGGAGGATGCCGCGCGCTGGCTCGAGGCCCTGCGCGCGGCGCTGCCGAATGAGCGCTTCGTCGTCTGGCCAGAGGTCGGCGATCCGGCCGCGGTCGAAGTCGCGCTGGTGGCCAGGCCGCCCGCGGGCGCGCTCGCACAGTTCCCCAATTTGAAGCTCGTCCAGTCGCTGTGGATGGGCGTCGACGGCCTGCTCGCCGACGCGACGCTGCCGCGCCACGTGCCGCTCGCGCGCCTGGTGGATCCCGGCATGGTCGCGGCGATGGGCGAGACCGTGCTCGCGCGCGTGCTCGATTGGCACCGGCACCTGTTCCGCTACCGCGCGCAGCAGGCCGAGGGCGTGTGGCGGCCGCTGCCGCAGTTCATGGCCGCCGACCGCAGCGTGGGACTGCTCGGCCTCGGCGAGCTCGGTCGGCGCGTCGCGGCGCAGCTGCTGCAACTCGGCTTCCGCGTCTGCGGCTGGAGCCGGCGAGCGAGGGATCTCCCGGGAATCGAATGCTACTCGGGTGCGGACGGGCTCGACCGGCTGCTCGCCAGGAGTGGCGCGCTCGTCTGCCTGCTGCCGCTCACCGCCGCGACGCGCGGCATCGTGAACGCGCGCATCCTCGCGCTGCTGCCCGAGGGCGCCTGCCTGATCAACGTTGCGCGCGGCGCGCACGTGGTCGACCGCGACCTGCTTGCGGCGCTCGACTCGGGACGCCTGGCGCACGCCTGGCTCGACGTGTTCCACGTCGAGCCGCTGCCCGCCGGACATCCCTACTGGTCGCATCCGCGCGTCACCGTCACGCCGCACGTCGCCGCGCTCACCGAGCCGCGCACCGCGCTCGCGCGCGTGGTCGAGAACCTCGAACGCGTGCGGCGCGGCGAGCCGCCGCTCGACCGCGTCGATCCCGCCGCGGGCTACTGAGGCCGCACTCAGATTCCTCTCGAATCTATCAGGCCGAAGAAGCTGCGCATGCGCTCGAGCAGCGTCGCGCTGCGCGATTTCACGCCCGCCGCGTCGGCGCGCGCCGCGTCGCTCACCGCGACCAGCCTGGTCTCGCGCTCGGCGAGCACGCGCGAGATCTCCTCGGCGATCGCCGGGCGCGAGCGGATGATGTCCTGGAAGCCCGCCTTGTCGAGCCGGTAGCACTCGACGTCGGTCCTGGCGGTCACCGTGGCGCGGCGCGGGTCGCCGGTCATCATGCCCATCTCGCCGAACACGTTGCCGGGCGCGAGCGCGGCGACGCTGCGCCGCTGGCCGTCGGCTCCCTCGAGCCATACCTCACCCTCGCCCCGGATCAGGATGTACAGCCAGTGCGCCACCGCGCCCTGGCGCGTCATGACGTCGCCCGCGGCGAACGGCGCGTACACCAGCCGGTCGGCCAGCGCGCGCAGCTCGTCCTCGTCCAGGCTCCTGAAAAGCTCGACCCCGCGCAGCGCGGCGAGGCGCCGGCCGATCTCGCGCGCGTGGCGCGCCGCCTGGCGCTCCTCGGTCTCCTTGACGGTGTGCACCACGAACTCGGGGAACGCGAGCCGGATGCCGGCGCGCTGCAGCGCCGCGAACAGGTGCACCCGCACCCGGGTGTCGGTAACGTCGTCGGGCCGCGGATCGGTTAGGTAGTAGCGCAGCGCGTAGCGGCTAAAGCTCTGCGCGAACTCCATCAGCACGCAACTGGGCGACGGCTCGCGCGCCACGTTCGGAATCTCGGCCGCCGCCATCGCCTGCTCGGCGAGCGCGAGCACCCGCGCCGGCGGCACGTTGTACTCGACGTCGAACCAGATCCAGCGCCGCCAGCGCACCGGCTCTTCGTCCGGATTGCCGATGACGAGGAAGCGCGTCTTCATGAGCGCCGCGTTCGGCACGATCACCAGCTCGTTGTTGCGCGTGCGGATCGCCGTATGGCGCCAGCGTATCTCGACTACGCGCCCGGAGAGATCGTCGAGCTTCACCCAGTCGCCGATCGAGATCGACTCGTCGAGCTCGAGCACCAGGCCACCCAGCACATTGCCGAGCGTGTCCTGCATGGCGAAGGCCACCACCGCGGTGATCACGGCCGAGGTGGTCACCAGGCTGGAGAGGTCCATGCCCGCGAGCCGCAGGCGCACCAGTCCCCAGGCAACGTAGGCGACCACCACGATGATGTCCTCGGCGATGCGCGGCGTGCGCACGCCGATCGAGGGCAGCGCCACCCTGAACAGGGTCAACCCCGCGAGCCGGATGATCGCGACGCCGGTGGCGAGGATCGCCGCGTCGCGCACGATCGCGCCGGCCGCCGCGATGCCGCCCGCCTCGAGCGCCGCGCCCACCAGCTCGGCCAGCAGGCTGAGCGCCAGGAACAAGAGCGTGTTGCGGATCACGGCGCGCTCGCTGCGCAGCCCGCGCGCCAGCACCAGGGCGAGCACCAGCGCGGCGAGCAGCAGCCAGGCGAGACCCTCGCGCCAGAAGCCGTGCCAGGCGTCGTCGAGGAAGTCGATCATTGCCGTGCGCTTCAGCGCGCCAAGTAGCCGCTGTCCACCGGCAACACGATGCCGGTGACGCAGCGCGCCGCGGGCGCGGCGAGGTACAGGATCGCCGCCGCGATATCCTCCACCTCGGGCAGCACGCCGAGCGGCGTATGCGCCATCACGGCCTCGAACACCTCGGGGTTGGAGAACACCGGCACCGTGAGCTCGGTCCTGACGAACGTCGGCGCCACCGCATTGACGCGGATGCCGTCGGCGGCCCATTCTAGCGCCAGCGCCCGGGTCAAATTGACCACCGCGCCCTTGGAGGCCTGGTACGACGCGTTGGGGAAGATACCGCCCGAGAGCCCCATGATCGAAGCGAGGTTGACGATGGCGCCCCCACGGCGCGAGCCGTCCTTTTGGCGCGTCTTCATGTAGCGCGCGGCGATGCGCGAGCCGAAGAACAGCGCGGTAACATTCAGGTCGATCACGCTTTGCCACTCGGCGCGCGTGATCTCGGAGGCGGGCTTGCGGATGGCGCGGCCGGCGTTGTTGACAAGAATGTCGATGCCGCCGAGCCCGCGCGCCACGCGCGCGAACGCGTCCTCGAGCGCCGCCTCGTCGGTGACGTCGCAAGCGATGCGCAGGCCCGCGCCCTTGCCTGGCTCGAGATCGAGCACCGCCACGCGCGCGCCGGCCTGCTCGAGCAGCCGGGCGCTGGCGGCGCCGATGCCGCGCCCGCCTCCCGTGACGATGGCCACCTTGCCTTCGAGCCGGAACAGACCATTCATGGCGGCGTAAGTATACTTGCGTGGACATGCACGACCTCGTCATCCGCAACGCCACCGTGCTCACCGGCCTGGGCGGCGAGCCGCGCGTCGCCGACCTGGCGCTCGCCGGCGGGCGCATCGCCGCGCTCGGCAGCGAGCTCGGCGCGGCGCGCGAGACGCTCGAGGCCGACGGGCTTGCGCTGATGCCCGGCATCATCGACAACCACACGCACTACGACGCGCAGATCACCTGGGACCCGGGCGTCTCCCCGAGCCCGGCGCTCGGCGTCACCACGGCGGTGATGGGCAACTGCGGCTTCACCGTCGCGCCGTGCCGGCCGGCCGACCGCGAGCGCGTGATGCGCAACCTGACCCAGGTCGAGGGCATGTCGCTCGATGCGCTGCGCGCCGGGATCCGCTGGGACTTCGAGACCGTGCCGCAGTACTTCGACATGCTCGAGCGGCGCGGCGTGGCGATCAACGTCGCGGGCTTCGTCGGCCACTCGGCGCTGCGCAGCTACGTCATGGGCGAGGCGGCTACCGGGCGCGCCGCGAGCGACGCGGAGATCGCGCAGATGCGCGCGCTGGTGCTCGAAGGCATGCGCGCCGGCGCGGTCGGCTTTTCCACCAGCACCTCGCCGGCGCACAACGGCGAGGGCGGCGTGCCGATGCCCTCGCGCCTGGCCGACGAGCGCGAGCTGCGCGCGCTTACCGGATGCCTGAAGGAGGCGGGGCGGGGCGTGTTCATGCTGACCAAGGGCGGGCAGACGTCGATCGCCTTCCTCGAGGAGCTGTCCGCGACGTCGACGCGGCCGGTGGTGATTGCGGCGCTGCTGCACAACAGCACCAATCCGGGCGCGGTGTTCGACGACCTGGAGCGCATCCGCGCGGCCAACGCGCGCGGCGCGCGCCTGATCGGCGCCGTGTCCTGCTGCCCGCTGTCGTTCGACTTCACCATGCATTCGCCCTACCCGATCGAGGGGCTCGATGCGTGGCGGCCCGCGCTCGGGCTGAAGGGCGCGGCGTTCAAGGCGATGCTCGCCGAGCGCGCTTTCCGCGACGCGATCCGCGCCGAGCTGGCGCGCCCGGCGCACTTCCGGCTGTTCAACGGCGAGTGGGCGAAGCTCACCGTGGTCGAGTCGCCGCGCCACCCGGACTACGAGCAGGGCGACATCGCCGCGCTCGCCGCGCAAAGCCGCAAGGACCCGCTCGATTTCTGGTTCGACCTGGCTCTCGAGGACGACCTGGCGACCGTGTTCGTGGCGCTGACGCTGAACTCCGACGAGCGCGCGGTGGGCGAGATGCTCAGGCACCCGGCGAGCATGGTGTCGCTGTCGGATGCGGGCGCGCACCTCACGTTCTTCAACGACGCCGGCTTCGCCCTGCACCTGCTCGGGCACTGGGTGCGCGAGCGCGGCGTGCTGACGCTCGCCGAGGCCGCGCGCCAGCTCTCCGCGCTGCCGGCGAGCGTGTTCGGCATCCGCGGGCGCGGCCGGCTCGCGCCCGGCTACGCCGCCGACCTGCTGCTGTTCGATCCGGCGACCGTCGGCCGCGGCCCCAAGCAGCGCGTCTACGACCTGCCCGGCGGCGCGCCCCGCCTCACCACCTCGGCGCTCGGCGTGCAGGGCGTGTGGGCAAACGGCGTGCGCATCGCCGACGAGAGCGGCCTGCTCGAGCCCGCGCGCCTGCCCGGGCGGCTGCTGCGCGAGTTCGACGCCTAGACGAGCAGCAAGCCTCCGGCCAGGGCGATCGGAATTCCCGTGGCACGCAAGGCCGCGGCGGACAGCGCGCGGCCGCCGAAGACGCCCGCGGCGTGCAGCAGCGCCGTGGCGAGCACGAAGCCCGCAGCGTACATCGCTGCCGGCGCGCCCTCCGGCAGTTCGGCGGCGTGCGCGAGGCCGTGGAAGGCGCCGAAGGCGGCGATCATGGCGCAGCCCGCGCCGAGCGCGGGGGTGCGCGGCAGGGCGACGAACAGCCCCAGCGCCAGCACCGAGCCGGCTACCAGGTGCTCGGTCGCGGGAAACGAGGCTCCCGCGAAGCCGGCGACGCCACCGGCCAGCATCGCGCCGACGAACGACAGGGGCGCGAGCCACAGCGCGCGCTCGCCGCGGCGCGCCGCCCACAAGCCCACCGCGACCATGGCGAGCAGGTGGTCGAGCCCGGCGAACGGGTGCGCGAAGCCGGCGACGCCGCCGGCCGTGCCGTGGAACGGGTGCGCGCTCGCGGCGCTGCAAATCGCGGCGAGAAAAAGCGCTACTGCGATGCGGTGCATAACATACCCTCGGTTTCGATGAACTGGATGATCGCGTCGAGCCCCTGGCCGGTCTTGAGGTTGGAGAACACGAACGGCCGCGCGCCGCGCATCTTCTTCGCGTCGCGCTCCATCACCTCGAGCGAGGCCCCGACCAGCGGCGCGAGGTCGATCTTGTTGATAACCAGCAGGTCCGACTTGGTGATGCCGGGGCCGCCCTTCCTCGGGATCTTGTCGCCGGCGGCGACGTCGATCACGTACAACGTCAGGTCCGAGAGCTCCGGGCTGAAGGTGGCGGCGAGGTTGTCGCCGCCCGATTCGATGATCACCAGGTCGAGCGCCGCGAAGCGCCGCGTCAGGCGCGCCACCGCCTCGAGATTGATCGACGCGTCCTCGCGGATCGCGGTGTGCGGGCAGCCGCCGGTCTCGACGCCGATGATGCGCTCGGGCGCGAGCGCTTCGTTCCTCACCAGGAACTGCGCGTCCTCCTCGGTGTAGATGTCGTTGGTGACCACCGCGATGTCGTAACGCTCGCGCAGGCTGCGGCACAGCGCGAGCGTCAACGCAGTCTTGCCCGAGCCCACCGGGCCGCCGATGCCCACTCTCAATGGTTGCGTCTGGGTCATGATCTGAACAGCCTGCTGTACTGGGTTTCGTGACGGGAAGAGAGGATCGCGAGGCGCGGCGCGAAGTTGCCGAGCTCGTCCTCGGGCATCGCCGCCGCGGCAGCGGCGATCGTCTCGAGCCGGGCGCCGAGCGCGAGCAGCATCTTCTGCCCGTCGGTCTGTCCGAGCGGCACCGCCTTCAGCGCCGCGATCACCTGGTTCTCGACCCAGGTCCACAGGTAGGCGATGAGCGCCTGCCGCGCGTCGATGCCCCACTGGCGGACGGCGCAAGCGAACACGGCGGGATACGAGGGTTCTTCGTAGCAACATCCTTCGAATCCCAACCCGGTCAACAAAGTGTTGAGCGAGTAGCCCATCTGCAGGGTTTCGGCCCGCAGCTCCGCCGTCTCGCGGCTGGCGACGAACATGTCGTTCCAGCGCGCGTCGGGCTGTTCGATCATCCTCAGCAGCAGGGGCGCTTCCATGCGCGCCACCGTATGCTCGAGCACGTCGCCGATCCAGCGCTGCGCGCCGGGGGCGTCGGCCACCAGGCCGGCTTCGATCGCCGCTTCGAGCCCGCCGGAATAGCTGTACGCGCCGACCGGCAATGCGGGGCTGGCGAGCTGCAGCAATCTGGGATCAATGCTTGTGGTCATGATGATGATCGTGGATCTTGCCCCCGTGGCCTTCTTCCTCGTGATGGAGATGGCCGCCGCCGGCGTAGGCGCCCGCCTCGGGCTCGAAGGGCGCGTCGATCGCCGTGATCGTCGCGCCGAGCCCCTCGAGCAGCTCCTCGAGCACGTGGTCCGCGGCAAGGCGCAGGTAGCCTTCGCCCACCTGCACCGGCACGTGGCGGTTGCCGAGGTGGTAGGCCGCCTTGGCAAATTCGGCGGGCGAAGCGCAAACGACGTGCAGGAGCTTCTCGGGCTCGGCCACCACCTCGATCACGCGCCCGTCGGAGGCGACCACAAGGTCCCCCCCGCGCAGCACCTCGCCGCGCGGCAGCATCAGACCGACCTCCTCGCCCGACACGAGCCGCGCGCGCAGGCGGCTCTTCCGGCGCGACTCGAACGGCAGTCTGAGCTGCCCTTTCACCTCCACCTTGTAGGCGTGGCGCGCGGTCTTCAGCTTGAACTTGATTTCGATCATCAGAACAAGAAGTATCGTTGCGCCATCGGCAGCACCGTGGCGGGCTCGCATACCAGCAGCTCGCCGTCGGCGCGCACCTCGTAGGTCTCGGGATCGACCTCGACCTTCGGGCGGTAGGCGTTGTGCACCATGTCCTTCTTGCCGATGCGGCGCGTGTCGTGGACCGCCTCGAGCGGCTTGCGCAAGCCGAGGTTCATCACTGCGGGGCTGCCGAGCGAGGCCTGCGAGACGAAGGTCACCGAGGTGCGCAGCGCGCCCCCGAAGGATCCGAACATCGGCCGGTAGTGCACCGGCTGGGGCGTTGGGATCGACGCGTTCGGATCGCCCATCGCCGCCGCGGCGATCATGCCGCCCTTGAGGATAAGCGACGGCTTGACGCCGAAGAACGCCGGCTTCCACAGCACCAGGTCGGCGAGCTTGCCCTCCTCGACCGAACCGACGGCGTGCGCGATGCCGTGCGTGATCGCCGGATTGATCGTGTATTTGGCGACGTAGCGCTTCACGCGGAAGTTGTCGTTCGTGCTCATATCTTGCTTGAGCGAGCCCCGCTGCACCTTCATCTTGTGCGCAGTCTGCCAGGTGCGGATGATGACCTCGCCCACGCGCCCCATCGCCTGCGAGTCCGAGGACATCATCGAGAACGCGCCGAGGTCGTGCAGGATGTCCTCGGCGGCGATGGTCTCCTGCCGGATGCGCGACTCGGCGAACGCCACGTCCTCGGCGATCGCCGCATCGAGGTGGTGGCACACCATCAGCATGTCGAGGTGCTCGGCGATGGTGTTCACGGTGTAGGGACGCGTCGGGTTGGTCGACGACGGCAGCACGTTCGGCTCGCCGCACACGCGGATGATGTCGGGCGCGTGCCCGCCGCCCGCGCCCTCGGTGTGGAAGGTGTGGATGGTGCGGCCCTTGAACGCCCTGATCGTGGCTTCGACGAAGCCGGATTCGTTCAGCGTATCGGTGTGGATCGCCACCTGCACGTCCATCCGGTCGGCCACCGCGAGGCAGTTGTCGATCGCCGCCGGCGTGGTGCCCCAGTCCTCGTGCAGCTTGAGGCCCATGGCGCCGGCGCGCACCTGCTCGCGCGAGCGGCGCCGGCAGGCTGGCGTTGCCCTTGCCGAGGAAGCCGAGGTTCATCGGGAACGCCTCGGCCGCGGCGAGCATCGAGGCGATGTGCCACGGCCCCGGCGTGCAGGTGGTGGCGAAGGTGCCGGTCGCCGGGCCGGTGCCGCCGCCGAGCATGGTGGTGACGCCGCTCATCAGCGCTTCCTCGATCTGCTGCGGGCAGATGAAGTGGATGTGGCTGTCGATGCCGCCGGCGGTGACGATCATGCCCTCGCCGGCGATCGCTTCCGTTCCGGCGCCGATCGGAATCGTTACGCCGGGCTGGATGTCCGGGTTGCCCGCCTTGCCGATCTTCCAGATGCGCCCGTCCTTCAGCCCGATGTCGGCCTTGACGATGCCCCAGTGATCGACGATCAGCGCGTTGGTGATCACCGTGTCGGCGACTTCGGCCGAGGTGCGCTGGCTCTGGCCCATGCCGTCGCGGATCACCTTGCCGCCGCCGAACTTCACCTCCTCGCCGTACAGCGTCAGGTCCTTTTCGACCTCGATCCACAGCTCGGTGTCGGCGAGCCGCACGCGGTCGCCGACCGTCGGGCCGAACATTTCGGCATAGGCCTGGCGCGTGATCTTCATTTGAGCTTTCCCATCACCTTGCCGGCGAAGCCGTACATCTCTCGCTCCCTGCAAGCGGCAACCAGCTCAACGGTCCGCGTCTGCCCCGGCTCGAAGCGCACCGCGGTGCCGGCGGCGATGTTGAGGCGAAAGCCGTAGGCCTTTGCGCGCTCGAACCGGAGCGCCTCGTTGGTCTCGAAGAAGTGATAGTGCGAACCGACCTGCACCGGCCGGTCGCCGCTGTTGGTGACGGCCAGCGTCACCGTCTGCCTGCCGGCGTTCAGCTCGATGTCGCCCGCGACCACCTTCATCTCGCCAGGAATCATCCCGTCGCCCTCTCCTGCATCTGGACCTCGTCGCGCAGCAAGAAGCCGCGCACGCCCTCGATCTGCTGCGCGTCGAACAGCGCCGGCGCGTGGCCGACGGCGGCGAACTCGACCGCCTCGAGCGCAGGTTTGCGCCGGCGCATCACTTCCACGGTGGTCAGCGGCAGCACTTCGGATTCGGCGCCGCGCAGCACCAGCACCGGGCACTCGACCGCGTTCCACGCGCTCCACAGGTCGATGCCGCGCAGAAAATCGGGGCCGAGCGGCAGCTCGGGGTCGGCACGCGCGGGCAGCGTGCCGCCGCCGCCGATCGCGGGGTCATAGCGCAGCGCCCAGCCGCCGTCCTCGAGCCGGCGCAGACCGTGCTCGAGCAGGTGCTCCCACTGCGGGTCGGTGAGCGGGCCGAATCCGGCGCAGGCCTCGCGCAACCAGGCGCGCGCCTCGTCCCGCGAGGCGAAGGCGTGGCGGCGGCCGACGCCGCCCTTCAAGCGGAACAGCGCGTTCCACGGCACGAACGGGCCGACGTCGTTCAGCACCAGGCGGCGAATCGGCGAGCCGCGCTTGGCCGCGAGCAGCATGCCTATCAGCCCGCCCATCGAGGTCCCGACCCAATCGAGCCGCGTCACGTCGGTGCGCCGCCGCCAGCGCCCGGCGAAGCCGCGCGGCGCGGGCTTGGTAACGCGCGCCACCAGTGCCGCGGCATCGCTCAGGTAGGTGCCGAAGCTGTAGTCCGACTTTTCCTCCAGCCAGTCGCTGTCGCCGCGCCCGACCACATCCATGCACACCACGCGGCAGTCGCGCGACAGCGAGTCGGCGAAGAAGTCGAAGTCGCGGCTGTTGCGCGACAGCCCGTGCACGCACAGCACCACGTGCGGGTTCGCCGGATCGCCCCAGTCGGTGTAGGCGACGCGGTGAAAGCCGTGCGGCCCGAGGCTGAGAAAGCTCTCCTGCGACATGCGCATGGCGCGGCGCTCAGACGATGGGATTGTGCACCGTGACCAGCTTGGTGCCGTCGGGAAAGGTCGCCTCGACCTGGATCTCGGGAATCATCTCCGGCACGCCCTCCATCACCTCGTCGCGCCCGAGCAGCGTCGCGCCCCAGCCCATCAGCTCGGAGACGCTGCGCCCCTCGCGCGCGCCTTCCATGATGGCGGCGCTGATGAACGCGACCGCCTCGGGATAGTTGAGCTTCAGGCCGCGCGCCTTGCGCCGCTCGGCGAGCAGCGCCGCAGTAAAGACGAGCAGCTTGTCCTTTTCTCTCGGGGTCAGCTCCATTCACGTGCTCCAGATGCGCGGCTCGACCGCTTCGCGCCCGGCGAGCGCCGGCCGCAGCACGGCCCACAGCCGCGCGAAGTAGCGCTTGGCGGCTTCGCTCGACTCGCCGAGCCAGCGCGCCAACAGCACGCCGGGAAGGCGCGTCACGGCCGCCTCGCCCGCGGGCGGCGCGACCGCGCGGCACGCGGCGAGCAGCTCCTCGCCGATCTCAGGCGCGGCAGCGGTGAGGGTGCCGCACACCGGATGTCCTGCGAGGACCGCGGCCGAGCGCAGCCACGGCGCGCCGCCGTCGAGCGCCGCGCCCTCCAGCCACGACGGCCTGCCGTCGCGGCTGATGGTGTTGCGCAAGCGAACGCGGCCGCGCTCGAAGCGCTCGCCCGAGCCGGTGCGCCCGAGGCACAGGATCTCCCAGCCGATGTAGCGCGCGTCGCCCGCGAGGCGCACCTCGGTGCCGAGCCGCGCGAGCGCGCCGTCGAACACGATGGTTTCCTGCGGCAGCCATTCGAGGCAGGCACCCGGCGCGACGTCGAACGCGAGGCGCTGCGCGGCCCAGGCGCCCGATGAGCGGTACCACTTGCCGGCGCCGGGCGTGGTGAGCAGCGCATGCGCGCCGCGCCCGATGCCCGCGGCGAGCGCGAGCTCGTCGCCCCCGGCGATGCCGCCGGGCGGATGCACCACGATCGCGTGGCACACCGCGTCACCCTCCGGGTAAAGGGGCTTCTGCACCACCAGCGGGCCGTCGTGGCGGCGCGCGGCGAGCACGCTGCGCGACCCGGTGCGCTCGAAGCCCAGCTCGAGCTCGGCCCTCCAGGACGCCGCGACGGGCTCTGCGATCCGCATGCGACGATCATACCGCGAGCATCGCCTTGACGCCGTCGCGCTCCATGTCGGCGCCGTGGCCGCGTGCCACGATCTCGCCGCGCTCCATCACCAGGTACTGATCGGCGAGCGAGCGGGCGAAATCGTAGTACTGCTCGACCAGCAGGATCGCCATTTCTCCGCTCACGGCGAGCGCGCGGATGACGCGCTCGATGTCCTTGATGATCGAGGGCTGGATGCCCTCGGTGGGCTCGTCGAGGATCAGCAGCTTCGGGCGCATCGCCAGCGCGCGCCCGATGGCGAGCTGCTGCTGCTGACCGCCCGAGAGGTCGCCGCCGCGCCGCCCGAGCATGGTCTTCAGCACCGGGAACATGTCGAAGATGCGCTCGGGCACGCGGCGCGCGCCGATCAGCAGGTTCTCCTCGACCGTCAGGCGCGGAAAGATCTCGCGCCCCTGCGGCACGTAGCCGATGCCGGCCCGGACCCGCTCGTAGGGCTTGGCACGCGTGAGATCTTCTCCGTGAAAGAGAACGGATCCTTCCGCCGCGGGAACGAGCCCCATCAGCGTCTTGAGCAGCGTCGTCTTGCCCACGCCGTTGCGCCCCAGGAGCGTGGTCACCTTGCCCGCCGGCACCTCGAAGGAGAGGTTCCTGAGGATGTGGCTGCCGCCGTAGTACTGGTTGAGGCCGGAGATCGAGAGCATGGTCACCTCCCCAGGTAGACCTCGATCACGCGCGGATCGGCCTGCACCTCATCGAGCGATCCCTCGGCCAGCACGCGGCCCTCGTGCAGCACGGTGACCTTGCGCGCGATGCTGCCGATGAACGCCATGTCGTGCTCGACCACCACCAGCGAATGCTTGCCGGCGAGCGACGTGAACAGCTCGGCAGTGCGCTCGGTCTCCTCGTCGCTCATGCCCGCGACCGGCTCGTCGAGCAGCAGCAGCTTCGGCTCCTGCATCAGGAGCATGCCGATCTCGAGCCACTGCTTCTGGCCGTGCGACAGCAGCCCCGCCTCGCGGTCCGCGCTGTCGGCAAGCCGGATCAGCGCCCAGGGTTTCGGCGATCGAGTCGCCTCTGCGCCGACGACAGCTTCGAGAACAGCGTACTGCGCACCCGCTTGTCGGCCTTCATCGCCAGCTCCAGGTTCTCGAACACGCGTGTGCTGCTCGAAGATGGTCGGCTTCTGGAACTTGCGCCCGATGCCGGCGTGCGCGATCTCCGCCTCCGACAGGCGCGCAAGGTCGATGGTCTGGCCGAAATAGACGCTGCCCTGGTCGGGCCGCGTCTTGCCGGTGATCACGTCCATCATGGTGGTCTTGCCGGCGCCGTTCGGCCCGATCACGCAGCGCAGCTCGCCGACGTCGATCGACAGCGACAGCTTGTTGAGCGCCCGAAAGCCGTCGAAGCTGACGCTGATGTCCTCGAGGTAGAGCACCACGCCGTGCGTCGCGTCGAGCTGCTGCGCGGCGAAGTGCCCGAGCGAGGCGTCGGTCACCGGTCCGTGCTCCGCCGGATGAGGCCCATTACGCCCCGCGGCATGAACAGCGTCACCAGGATGAACAGCAGCCCGAGCAAGTACAGCCAGTACTCCGGCAGCACCTGGGTGAACAAGCTCTTGGCGCCATTGACCAGTCCCGCGCCGAGTATCGCCCCGCCGAGCGTGCCGCGCCCGCCGACCGCGACCCAGATCGCGATCTCGATCGAATTGGCCGGCGACATCTCGCTCGGGTTGATGATGCCGACCTGCGGCACGTAGAGCGCGCCGGCGATGCCGCACAGCATCGCCGACAGCGTCCACACGAACAGCTTGTAGTGCACCGTGTTGTAGCCGCAGAACATGACGCGCTGCTCGGCGTCGCGAATCGCCGCCAGCACGCGGCCGAACTTCGAGGTGGTGAGCCAGCGCCCGAGCAGCAGCGTGCCGATCAGCGCCGCGCCGGTGAACGCGAACAGCGCGACGCGCGTCTCGGGCGTGGTGATCGGAATGTCGAGGATGCGCTTGAAGTCGGTGAAGCCGTTGTTGCCGCCGAAGCCCGTCTCGTTCCGGAAGAACAGCAGCATCGCCGCGAAGGTCAGCGCCTGCGTGATGATCGAGAAATACACGCCCTTGATGCGCGAGCGGAACGCGAAGCAGCCGAAGACGAAGGCGATCAGCCCCGGCACGGCGACCACCAGCAGCGCGGCCCACCAGAAGTGCTCGGTGTTCCACCAGTGCCAGGGGAATTCCTTCCAGTCGAGGAACACCATGAAGTCGGGCAGGTCGGCGCGGTACTGCCCGTCGCGGCCGATCTGGCGCATCAGGTACATGCCCATGGCGTAGCCGCCGAGCGCGAAGAACAGGCCGTGGCCGAGCGACAGGATGCCCGCGTAGCCCCAGATCAGGTCCATCGCCAGCGCGACGATGGCGTAGCACATGATCTTGCCGATGAGCGTCACCCAGTAGGCCGAAACGTACAGGCCGCTCGAGGCCGGCACCGCGAGCGCGAGCAGCGGGAAGACGACGAACAGCACGAGCGCCGAGGCGCCGATCGCCGCCCAGCCCTTCGGCCCGTACAGGCGCGTCATGCCTCGACCGCCCGGCCCTTCAGGGCGAACATGCCCTGCGGGCGCTTCTGGATGAACACGATGATGAACGCCAGCACGGCGATCTTGGCGAGCACCGCGCCCGACCACGACTCGAGCAACTTGTTGGCGAAGCCGAGGCCGAGCGCCGCGTACACGGTGCCGGCGAGCTGGCCGACGCCGCCCAGCACCACCACCATGAACGAGTCGACGATGTAGCCCTGGCCGAGGTCGGGACCGACGTTGCCGATCTGCGACAGCGCGCAGCCGGCGAGCCCGGCGATGCCGGAGCCCAGGCCGAAGGCCAGCGTGTCGACGCGCGCCGTCGGCACGCCGACGCAGGAGGCCATGGCGCGGTTCTGCGTCACGCCGCGCACGAACAGGCCGAGCCGCGTGCGCGTGAGCAGGAGCCATATGCCCGCCACTACCGCCGCGGCGAAGAACGATGATCACGATGCGGCTCCACGGCAGCACCACGTCGGTCAGCACCTCGACGCCGCCCGACATCCACGACGGGTTCTCGACCTGCACGTTCTGCGCGCCGAAGATCGTGCGCACCGACTGGATCAGCATCAGGCTGATGCCCCAGGTGGCGAGCAGCGTCTCGAGCGGGCGGCCGTACAGCCAGCGGATCACGGCGCGCTCGAGCGCCATGCCGACCAGCGCCGAGACCGCGAACGCCGCCGGCACCGCCGCGGCGAGGTACCAGTCGAAAGTGCCCGGCTGCTGCCGGAACAGCTTCTGCACCACGTAGGTACGTATAGGCGCCGATCATGATCAGCTCGCCGTGCGCCATGTTGATCACGCCCATCAGGCCGTAGGTGATGGCGAGCCCCAGCGCCGCCAGCAGCAGGATCGAGCCGAGCGACACGCCGGCGAACGCGAGCGCGAGGCGATCGCCCCAGGCGAGCCGGCCGTTCACCGCGTCGAGGCTCCTCTTCGCGGCGGCGCGCAGCTCGGCGTCGGGCTCGCGTAGCTCCCGTCCTTGCGTTTTTCCAGGATTGCGAGCAGCAGCGTCTTGGTGGCGGGGTTGCTCGATTCGCCGAGCGTGCGGATCGCCGCGATGCGCGCGTCCTTGCTGCCGGTTTTCAGCTCCAGCGTCGCCACGGTCAGCTCGAGCATCCGCCGGATCTGCGCGTCGCGCTCCTTGGCGAGCGCCTTCTTCACCAGCGGCAGCATGGCCTCGTCGGCGCCGCCGGCGAGCTCCTTCGCCGCCGCGAGCCGCGTCTCGCGCTGCGGGGAGACGAGCCTGAGCGCCGCGACTGCGGTGCCGAGCTCGCGCCGCAGGCGGTTGTTGACCACCACGTCGTCGCGCGCCTCGGGCAACGCTTCGAGCTTGGCGCCGCTCAGCACGTCGATGCCCTCGTCTCCCTTGACGACCAGCACGCGCTCGCCCGCGGTGGCGAGCTCGCCGTCGGCGAGCGCCTGCAGCAGCGCCGCGGACGCGCGCATCGCCCTCGGCGACCAGCACCGCGATGGCCGCGATCTTCTCGTCGTTGTCGCCGAACGCGAGCTTGTCGCACCGCCGCCGCGTCGAGCGCCGCCGCCGGGCGCGACAGCAGCCCGAAGAGCAAGACCAGCAGGAGCTTCTTCATGAAGAAGGGCGGCGGGGCGCATCCCCCGCCGCCGTCCCCGTTACTTGGACGCGACCTTGCTCGGGCTCGTCCTTCTTCTTCTCGTTGCCCGGGATGAACGGGCTCCACGGCTGGGCCTTGATCGGGCCCTTGGTCTTCCACACCACGTTGAACTGGCCGTCGGCCTTCACTTCGCCGATGAACACCGGCTTGTGCAGGTGGTGGTTCTTCGGCGTCCATCTCGATGGTGAAGCCGTCCGGCGCCTTGAACTTCTGTCCGGCCATCGCGGCGATCACCTTGTCGACGTCGAACGATCTTCGCCTTCTCGACCGCCTGCTTCCACATGTGGATGCCGATGTAGGTGGCTTCCATCGGATCGTTGGTGAGCGGCTTGTCGGCGCCGGGCAGGCTCTTCGCCTTGGCGTAGGCGGCCCACTCCTTCTTCCACGCCGTGTTGGCGGGGTTCTTGAGCGACATGAAGTAGTTCCACGCCGCGAGGTGACCGACCAGCGGCTTGGTGTCGACGCCGCGCAGCTCCTCCTCACCGACCGAGAACGCCACCACCGGCACGTCGGTCGCCTTCAGGCCCTGGTTGCCCAGCTCCTTGTAGAAGGGCACGTTCGAGTCGCCATTGATGGTCGAGATCACGGCGGTCTTGCCGCCCGCGGCGAACTTCTTGATGTCGGCGACGATCGTCTGGTAGTCGCTGTGGCCGAAGGGCGTGTACTTCTCGTCGATGTCCTTGTCCGCGACGCCCTTGGAGTGCAGGAAGGCGCGCAGGATCTTGTTGGTGGTGCGCGGGTAGACGTAGTCCGTGCCGAGCAGCACGAAGCGCTTGGCCCCGCCGCCGTCCTTGGACATCAGGTACTCGACCGCCGGAATCGCCTGCTGGTTGGGCGCGGCGCCGGTGTAGAAGACGTTCTTCGACAGCTCCTCGCCTTCGTACTGCACGGGGTAGAAGAGCAGGCCGTTGAGCTCCTCGAACACCGGCAGCACCGATTTCCTCGACACCGAGGTCCAGCAGCCGAACACCGCGGCGACCTTGTCCTGCGTCAGCAGCTGACGCGCCTTCTCGGCGAACAGCGGCCAGTTGGAGGCCGGGTCGACCACCACGGGCTCGATCTTGTAGCCCATCACGCCGCCCTTCTTGTTGATCTCGTCGAAGGTCATGAGGGCCATGTCCTTCAGCGCCGTCTCGCTGATCGCCATGGTGCCCGACAGCGAGTGCAGCACCCCCACCTTGATGGTCTTGTCCGCGGCGAAGAGGCCTTGCGAGCCCAGGCCCGCGGTCGCCAACGCCGCCGACAGCGTCAGAGCCTTGACGAATGAACGTCGTTTCATGTGGTTCCCCTATTCAGTTGAACGTGCGGTTTCCCGGCAACCTCGCGATCGCCTCGGAGTCCCCATCGCAACCTGCGTGCCAGCCGCGCGCAAGGACTCATCCCTCTGATCGCAATCGTGTTTCGCCGCGCAGCGACCACGCGCACGCGCCTCATCTTGGTGCGCGGGCGCCAGCAACGCACCGACAAGGCGCAACGGCTTGATCCTTATCAAACGGTCTTGCGCGGCGCCCGCTAGCCTGTGTTCATTGCGAAGCGAGGATGAAATGAAAATCAAGGACATCTGCAGCCGCGTCGTGGTAGTGACCGAGCCGCAAACGGACTTGCGCGAGGCGGCGCGCATGATGCGCGACCATCACGTCGGCGCGCTGGTCGTGATCGAAAAGCGCAATGGCGCCACCAAGCCGGTGGGCATCGTCACCGACCGCGACATCGTGGTGGCGGTGGTGGCTGCGGCCGACGTGCGGCCCGAGTCGCTCACGGTGCGCGACGTGATGTCCTCCGATCTCGTGCTCGCGCAGGACAGCGACGGGGTGTTTGAGGCGGTCGAGCGCATGCAGGACGGCGGCACGCGCCGCCTGCCGGTGGTCACCGCGGACGGCACGCTCATGGGCATCGTCACGCTGGACGACGTGCTGCGCATGCTGGCGGGCGAGCTGACCGCTCTGGCCATCGCCTCGCAGCGCTCGGTGACGCGCGAGACGCATGCGCGTCCCAGCTACGAGGGCGCCGCCGCCTAGGCGCAACTCACGCGCCGAGCGACGCCTTGTCGTAACCCGCGACGCGCTGGTAGCCCTCCGAAAGGCCGCGCAGCTCGTCCGCGCTGATCACGTCCTCGATGCGCGCAAACGGCTTGTCGCCGGTGCGCTGGTACACCTCGCGCAGGATCGCGTCGGGCGGCGCGCTGCGGTTCCGGAGCACCACCGCGGCGGTCGCCTGCAATCGCCGCGCCTCGTAGGCAGCGAGCGCCGCGCTCGGGTCCGCGCCGCGCGCCGCGAGCTCGTCGGCGAGCACGCGCGCGTCGACGATCGCCTGCCCCGCGCCGTTCGAGCCGCGCGGATACATCGGGTGCGCCGCGTCGCCGAGCAGCGTGACCGCGCCGAAGCTCCAGCGCGGTAGCGGGTCCTTGTCGACCATCGGGAACTCGAGCACCAGGTCGGCGGCACGGATCATCGCCGGCACGTCCAGCCAGTCGAAATGCCAGTCCTCGAACGCGCCGATAAAGTCGCTCACCTGCGCCGGCCGGTTCCAGTCCCAGCGCTTGTAGTCGGGCGTCTCGATCTCGGCCACCCAGTTGAGCAGCTGGCGCCCCTCGGCGTCTATGTGGTTGCGGATCGGGTAGATCACCATCTTGCCGGTCGCGAGCCAGCCCGCGCGCGTCATGCTGGCGCCGGACAGGATCGGCGGCCAGCGCGTCACCCCGCGCCACATGTTGACGCCGGAATAGACTGGGCCGCCCTCGGCGGGGTACAGCTGTGCGCGCAACGCCGAGTGGATGCCGTCGCAGCCGACCGCGGCCGCGCCGCGCGCCGTGGCGCCGCCCTCGAAATGCAGCGTCACGCCGGTGGCGTCGTGCTCGAAGGCGACGCACTTGCGTCCCAGCAGCACGGCATCGCCGCCCAGCCGCTCGCGCACCGCGTCGAGCAGCACCCGCTGCAGGTCGCCGCGATGGATCGAGAACTGGGGCCAGCCGTAGCCGGCCGCGCGCCCCAGCGGCTCGCGATAGATGAGCTGGCCGAAGCGGTTGAAGAAGCACGCCTCCCGGGTGGTCACGGCGGCGCGCGCCAGGGCCTCTTCCAGCCCCAGCTCGGCCAGCTCGCGGGTAGCGTGCGGCAGCAGGTTGATGCCGACGCCCACCGGCTTGATCGCGGGCGAGGCCTCGTAGACGCGGCAGGCGACGCCACGCTGCTTGAGCGCGAGCGCCAGGGTCAGGCCGCCGATTCCCGCGCCGACGATCAGGATTTCCACGGGCGCATTCTGACAGCAGTCGTTCTCAGGCGACGCCGCCCCTTACTGCGAAACGCCGCTCGGGCGCCTCGGGAGCGTCGCCGCAAACCGACAGTGGATTCTCGGAAGAAATCTTAACGTATTGAATCTAAAAAATTTCGTATTGGGCACGCAATATGCATGGAGGTATCGACTTTCAACCCGTGAGGAGCGACCCATGCTGCAAAGAGACAGCCTTTTCCGCCGCCGAGACGAGCCGTTCACGGGCAAGCCCACCGCGTCCCCCACGCCGCCCGCGCCGCAGCCCGAGCGCGTGGCTGCGCCCGCGCCCACGCCGGCCGTGCACCACGAGCCGTCCAAGCCCGGCGCCAAGGGCGAAGCCAAGCTGATCGTCGGGCCGGACATCAAGATGAAGGGCGTCGAGATCACCGATTGCGACACGCTCGCGGTCGAGGGCCGCATCGAGGCGACGCTCGACGCGCGCGTGCTGCAGATCGCCGAGCAGGGCACGTTCAGCGGCACGGTCGCGGTCGACGTCGCCGAGATCCACGGGCGCCTCGAAGGCGAGCTCACGGTGCGCAAGCAGCTCACGATCCACTCCACCGGCAAGGTTTCGGGCAAGATCCGCTACGCCAAGATCAAGGTCGAGGAAGGCGCCGAGCTGGCCGGCGAGATCGCGATGCTCGAGCAGCAGCCGGGAGCGGCGCATCACGCCAAGCGGCCCCTGGGCGCCTAGCCGAGCGCTTTCTTGAGGCGCGCGACGCCCTCGGCGAGCCGCTCCTCGCTCGCCGCGAAGCACCAGCGCACGTAGCCCTCGCCCTCGGGGCCGAATGCCGCGCCGGGGGCGAGCCCCAGGCGGTGCTCGCGCATCAGGCGCTTGCAGAAATCCAGGCTGTCGCGCATCCCCGCGATGCGCATGAACGCGTACATCGCGCCCGCGGGGCGCGCGGTCTCGACCCGTTCGATGCCTGCCAGCTCGTTCATCAGGTAATCGCGCGCCGTGCGCAGCCGCGCCAGCGTGCGCGCGATCACCGGGTCGCCTTGCTCCAGCGCGACGATGCCGGCACGCTGCACGAACACCGGCGCGCAGGACGTGTTGTACTCGATCAGCTTGGCGAGGTCGGGGCCGAGCGACGCCGGCACCACCAGCCAGCCCAGCCGCCAGCCCGTCATCAGCCAGGACTTGGAGAAGGTGTTGCTGCTCAGCACGCGGTCCTCCGCCTCGGCGATGTCGAGGAACGACGGCGCCACGCCCGACGGGTGGTCGAAAAACAGCCGCTCGTAGGCGTCGTCGGCGAAGATCCAGATGCCGAGCCGGCGGCAATGCTCGAGGATCGCGCGCTGCGCGGCGCGCGTCGCGGTCCAGCCGGTCGGGTTGTTGGGCGAATTGAGGTATAGGGCGCGCGTCCCGGGCGTCAGCGCCTCGAGCAGGCGATCGAGGTCGAGCTGCCAGCCCGCGCGCGAGAACCCGAGCGGCACCGTGGTCACCTGGGCGCCGAGGATCTTCGGAATCTCCTGCAGGTTGGGCCATAGCGGCACCACCTCGACCACCCGGTCGCCGGCTTCCACCAGCAGCTGCGAGGCGAGCATCAGCGCGCTTACGCCGGCGCTGGTGATCGCGACCTGCTGCGGCCCGGTGGGGCGGTGCAGGCGCGACAGGTACGCCGCGAGCGCGGCGCGCAGCTCCGGGATGCCGAGGTTCTGCGAGTAGAACGTTTCGCCCGCGGCGATCGAAGCCATGCCGGCGCGGCGGATGAACTCGGGCGTCGGCTCGTCGGATTCGCCGGCCCAGAATGCGAGCACGTTCGGATCGCCCAGGTTGGCGTCGGCGACCTCGCGGATTTTCGAGGCGGTCAGCGCACGTACGGCGGGGCGGGCCGAGACCATGGAAAAGCAAAACGACACGACGCTAGCGGGCTCGTAGTGTAACCTGCGCGCATCCATGGCTTCGGATTCCGTTACGACGCTCTCCCTTCGTTCCGGCGTCGAGCGCTGGTCGCTGATCGCGGCGGTCGCCATCATGGCCGTCTGGGGCGTCAACTTCACCTTCGTCAAGTACGTACTCGACAAGCTGGGCGTCGGGCCGTTCCTGTTCATCCGCTTCCTGACGATGCCGCTGCTCGGCTTCGTGCTGCTGGCGATCGTGTACCGCCGGCACATCGCCAGGTCCTGGCCGCTGCGCGAGGACCTGCCCCGCTTCGTCGCCTGCGGCCTGGTCGGCCACACCGCGCACGTCGGCCTGGTCACCTGGGGCATCAACCTGTCGACCGCTTTCTCGAGCGCGCTGGTACTGACCAGCGGGCCGCTGTTCACGCTGCTGATCCTGGCGCTCGCCGGTGTCGAGAAGCTGCGCGCGCGCCAGATCGCCGGCACGACGATCGCGTTCGCCGGCATCGTGATCTTCCTCTCTGACAAATTCGTGCGCGGCGTCGCGCTAGCGGGCGCCGGCGACCTGGTGCTGCTGTTCGCGGCGTCGCTGTTCTCGCTCTACACCGTGATCGCGCGGCCGATCACCGCACGCTACGGGCCGCTGCCGGTGCTCGCTTACTCGCTCTTGTTCGGCGCGCCGCCGCTGGTGCTTGTCTCGGCGCCGTCGTTCCTCGCCGCGCCGCTCGGCGATCTGCCGCCGCTCGTGTGGCTGGGCCTGGTGTGGGCAATCCTGATCTCGGCGTTCCTCGGCTGGTTGGTGTGGGCCTGGGTCAACGCGGTGCGCGGCCTGGCGAGGAGCGCGCCGCTGCAGTACCTGATACCGCCGATCGCGGGCCTGGTGGCGTGGCTCTCGCTCGGCGAGAAGTTCACCGCGATGAAGCTCGCGGGCGCGGCGCTCACCATGGCGGGCGTCGCCTGGGCGCAGTTCGGCGGCGGCCACGCGCCGCCGCGCGAGACCGCGCAGCCCGACACGCCGTGAGCCCCGCCGCGCCGCGCCGCGCCTTGCCGCGCACCGTGTGGGCGCTCGGCCTGGTGTCGCTGCTGATGGACAGCTCATCCGAGCTGGTGCACGCGCTCCTGCCGCTGTACATGACCGCGGTGCTCGGCGCGAGCATGCTGGAAGTCGGCCTGATCGAAGGCATCGCCGAAGGCACCGCGGCGATCACCAAGGTCTTCTCGGGAACGCTGTCGGATTGGCTGGGTCGCAGGAAGCTGCTGGTCGGGCTCGGCTACGGCCTCGCGGCGCTGTCCAAGCCGCTGTTTCCGCTCGCCAACGGCATCGCGCTGGTGGCCGGTGCGCGCTTCATGGACCGCATCGGCAAGGGCATCCGTGGCGCGCCGCGCGACGCGCTGATCGCCGACGTGGTCGCGCCCGAGCTGCGCGGCGCCGCCTATGGCCTGCGCCAGGCGCTCGACTCGCTGGGCGCGGTGCTCGGGCCGCTCGCCGCGGTGGCGCTGATGGCGCTGTACGCCGAGAGCCTGCGCGCGGTGCTGTGGGTCGCCGTGCTGCCGGCGCTCGCCGCGGTCGCGCTGGTCGTCTTCGGCGTGCGCGAGCCCGCGCCGGTGGCTCATGCGAAGGCCTCGAGCCCGCTCGCGAAGGCGATGCTCGCCCGGCTGGGCACGCGCTACTGGGGGACCGTGGCGCTCGGCGCGGTGCTGACGCTGGCGCGCTTCTCGGAGGCGTTCCTGGTGCTGCGCGCCGCCGACGTCGGTCTCGCGCCGACCTACGTGCCGTTGGTCTTGGTGGCGATGAGCGCGATGTACGCGCTCGCCTCCTATCCCGCCGGGCTCGCCGCCGACCGCGGCGGGCAGCGCGCGCTGATCGGCTGGGGCCTCGCCGCGCTGATCGCCGCCGATCTCGCGCTCGGCGCGGCGCACTCCGTCGCCGCCGTGTTCGCGGGCGTCGCGCTGTGGGGCGTGCACATGGGCCTCACGCAGGGGCTGCTCTCGGCGCTGGTCGCGGCGGCCGCGCCGGCCGAGGCGCGCGGCACCGCGTTCGGCGTGTTCAACCTGGTCACCGGCGTGGTGCTGATCGGCGCCAGCCTGCTCGCCGGTTGGCTATGGGGCGCGCACGGGCCGGCGGCCACCTTCTACGCCGGCGCCGCGTTCACCGCGGTCGCCCTCGCCGGCCTGCTGTGGGCGTCGCGGCCGCGCTAGAATCCGCGCCGCATCTCATTCAGGCGCCGGCGAACGCGGCCAGCGCGCGCTCGACGCCCGTGGCGTCGAGGTCGAGGTGCGTGACCAGGCGCATGCGGGCGCCCGGCAGCGCCAGGACGTGGTTCGCTTCGAGGCTCTCTTTCAGCGACGCGAGCCTTGCGGGCGGAACGCGGACGAACACCATGTTGGTGTGCGGTCCCTCGACCTCGTAGCGCGCCGCGCGCAGGCCCTGCGCCAAGCGCTCGGCGTTGGCGTGATCCTCCGCGAGTCGCGCCACGTGGTGCTCGAGCGCGTACAGGCCCGCCGCGGCGAGCACGCCCGCCTGGCGCATCGCGCCGCCCAGGATCTTGCGGATGCGCCGGGCGCGCGCGATCAGCTCGCGGCGGCCGACCAGCACCGTGCCCGCGGGCGCACCCAGGCCCTTGGACAGGCACACCGACACCGTGTCGAAGCCGCGACACAGCTCGCGCGCCTCGATGCCGAGCGCGACCGCGGCGTTGAACAGCCGCGCGCCGTCCAGGTGCGTGGCGAGTCCCCGCCTCTTGGCAAGCGCCAGCGCGTCCTCGAGATAGCGCCGCGGGATCGCCTTGCCGCCGATGGTGTTCTCCAGCGCGAGCAGCCGCGTGCGCGCGAAGTGCGGGTCGTCGGGCTTGATGGCGGCTTCCACCTCGGCCAGATCGAGCGTGCCGTCGGGCCGGTTGGCCACCGCCTGCGGCTGGATCGAGCCGAGCACCGCCCCGCCGCCCGCCTCGTAGCGGTAGGTATGCGCTTGCTGGCCGACGATCATTTCGTCGCCGCGCTGGCAGTGGCTCATCAGCGCCGCGAGGTTCGACTGCGTGCCCGAAGGAAACAGCAGCGCGTCCTCGAAGCCGAGCAGATCTGCGGCGCGCGCCTGCAGCAGGTTGACGCTCGGGTCGTCGCCGAACACGTCGTCCCCGAGCGGCGCCTCCATCATGGCGCGGAGCATGCTTGGCGTAGGACGCGTCACGGTATCGCTGCGCAGATCGACGATCGGCTGGCTCATCTCTTATCCCTTTGTCCTGCCTACCCCTATAATCCACGCATGCGCGCGGCGCCTCTCAGCATCGCCGAAATCCGCGCCCGGCTGGGCGCCGGCTGGCCACCCGCCGGCCTGGTGGACGCCCAGGCGCACCCGATCGAGCCGGGCCATCCCCTCGCCACCACGCGCGAATACGACCCGGAGCCCTTCCCGATCGAAGCATACCGCCGCCAGGCGGCCGCGCTTGGCGTGGTGCGCTCGGTGCTGGTCACGGCGAGCTTCTACGGCTTCGACAACTCGGTGACGCGCAACGCCCTTGCCGAGCTCGGCCCGCAGGCGCGCGGCGTGGCGATGATCGATCCCGAGATCCAGGAGGCCGAGCTCGAGAAATACGTCGCCGCCGGTTTCGTCGCGGCGCGCATCCTCACCGCGCGGCCCGGCGTGGTGGGCGACGGCGCATTCGAGAAGGTGGCGCGGCGCTGCGCGCCGCGCGGCTGGCACGTCGAGATCAACGTACGCGACGCCTACGAATGGCTCGCGCTCGAGCCGCGCCTGGCGCGATCGCCCGTGCCGCTGGTGTTCGAGCACCTCGGGCGCGCGCGCGGCAACGAAGGCGTGGAAGCGGACGGCTTTCGGGCCATGCTGCGCCTGCTCGAGGCGCGGCCGGATTTCCACGTCAAGGTGACCGGGGACTTCGACGGCATGGAACCGGTGCTGCGCGTGCTCGCCGGCCGCTTTCCCGGGCAGCTCGTGTGGGGCTCGAACCTGCCGGATACGCGGCTCGAAGCGTTGCTGCCGCTGTGGCAATGGATGTCCGATCCCGCGCTGCGGCAACGGGTGTTCGCCGACAACGCGGCGCGGCTGTACCGGTTCTAGGCGGCGGCCGCGGCGTCCGAAACGTAGAGATTGGTCTCGCGCTCCTCGCCGAAGGTCGACATCGGCCCATGTCCCGGGATGAAAGCGACGTCGTCGCCGAGCGGAAACAGGTTGTCGCGGATCGAGCGGATCAGCGTCGCGTGATCGCCGCGCGGGAAATCGGTGCGCCCGATCGAGCCCGCGAACAGCACGTCGCCGACGAACGCCAGCCGGTGCGCGGGCGAGAAGAACACCACGTGCCCGGGCGTGTGCCCGGGACACCAACGTACCTCGAGCGTGACCTCGCCGAAGCGCACCGTGTCGCCCTGCTCCAGCCAGCGGTCGGGCTCGAAGGCCTGCATCGGGGCGAAGCCGAAGCGCTGCGATTGCGCGGGCAGCTGCTCGATCCAGAAGCGGTCCTCGCGCTGCGGGCCCTCGACGGGGACGCCGGTCGCACGGCGCAACTCGGCGGTGGCGCCGCAGTGGTCGATGTGGCCGTGGGTGAGGAAGATCTTCTCCAGCTCCGCGCCCGAGCGCTTCACCGCTGCAAGAATCTTCTCCGGGTCGCCGCCGGGATCGACGAGGGCAGCCTTGTTGGTGGTCTCGTCGATCAGCAGCGAGCAGTTCTGCTGGAACGGCGTCACGGGGATGATGGCGACTTTCATGACGCCGATTGTAGCGGCCGCCTGCGCGCCGAGCGCAGCGGCAGCATCGCGGCGACGCTCGAGGCACGCCACGCGCGGGCTCTAGCCCTGGAGCCCAGCCTTCGCAAGGAGTTCCTGCAGTATTTCTCTCTGTGAATTACTGGTCAACGGGTAGGCGTCAAGCCAGCCGCGCAGGGAAAAGTCGGCGTCCTGCGAGCGGATTTCCTCGGCCTCCCACTCTGCGTCGGAACGGTCTCCAGCCGCCACCAATGCCGCTGCGAGATAGATGCGCGTTTCCAAGTCGACTCGGTTGCGCGCGGATGCCTCGCGCAGATTGATCAGTGCCTGCTCGATATCGTTCTCGAACAGGTATGCGCGTCCCAGCAGCAAGAAGTACAGATGCCCGCCGTCGGGGTTCAGGCGCATCGCCGTGCGCAGCAATGGAATCGACTTGGCGGGTTGCCCGATATACGTGTAGATGCCGCCCATGAAAGCATATGCGTCTGCGAAAGATCTATTGAGCTCGATTGCCTTCTGCAAAGACTCGATCGCCTGTTGGTGGCGACGGCTTTGCGCGTAAACGAAGGCGAGGGCCCAGTAGACTTCCGGGATGTCCGGGTCGATCTGACGGGCGGTTTCGGCAAGTTCGAATGCCCGTGCGAGCGCAGGCGAAGAGCGGCCGGACGGCCGCAGGCGAAATTCCATGGCGTACGTCATCGCAAGACCTGCGTATGCGCGTGCGAAGTTCGGGTCCAGTTCGAGCGCTTTCCTGTAGAAATGGCGGGCCTCTTCGTTGTCTGCGGTGCGTCGAACCAGAAACAGCGCCTGCCCGCGCAAGAAGTCGTCGTATGCCTCAAGGCTACGCGTATAGGGCCTGGCAATCCGCTGCCGCGCATCCTCGGTAACCTTGCCCGGCAGCACCTGCGTCAGTCTGCGCGTGATCTCGTCCTGGACCGCGAAAAGATCGCCGAAGGGCCGCTCGAACCGCTCCGACCATAGCTGCTGATTGGTGTTGGTGTCGATCAGGCGGATGTTGATCCGCAAGCTTTCGGATTCGCGCTGAACGCTTCCTGAGACGACATAGCGGGCGCGCGGCGCCGCCTGGCCGCCCGGCGCCGCGCGGGACGCGCTGATCAGGCGCAGGCCGGGCGAACGCGATAGATCGGTCATCAGGTCATTGCTGATGCCGCGCGCCAGGTAGGCCTGCCCGCCTTCCGCCCCCAGCGATTCAAACGGCAGAACGGTAACCGTCGGAAACGCCGCCTCGCGCTCGGCCGCGGCGTCGACCGGATGCGTGTTCGCGGGCGAGCGCGAGACCAGATGGAACGCGTAGGTGACCGTCACCGCCAGCGCGAGCAGGGCGCCGCCGGCCAGCGCGCGCGAAGGCATGCGACCGGGCTCGGGCGCAGCCCGGACGTCGTCGCTTTGCCCCACCGGCGCGATCAGGCGGTAGCCCCTCTTGGAAATGGTCTCGATGTAGGACGGAGAGCGGGGGTTATCGCCGAGCGCCCGGCGCAACTTGATGATACTTTGGGTGAGCGCTTCGTCGCCGACGACCACGCCCGGCCATACCGCGACGAGAAGCTCTTCCCGGCTCACCACCCGGCCAGCGCGAGCGGCGAGGACCATGAGCACTTCCATCGCCTTGGGCTCGATGCGTACCGTGTCGCCGGCGCGACCGAGCTCGTTGGTCGTGCGATCCGCCCACCACTCACCGATCCGAAGGCGCGCGAGCGGTTCCATAGGAAAAGCGTAGTCGTTTCGTCGGGAATTTCCTGCCGTTGCAGACCAATAGTAGCGCACCGCCCGCGCCGTCCCTCGCTGAGGGGAGGTCATGTTATGCGCCGGGCGGCGAGTCGGCAATTGCCCAAACGCGAGGAGGCATCTATGAAGCGGTTTCTGGTCGGTGTGATCGTGGTCGCGGCATCGGGGTTGTGGCTATCGCCATCGACGGCCGTTGCGCAAGGCAAGTTCGTGGTCAAGCCACTGGCCGAGAAGAAAGTCTCTGAGTTGCCGGCCGGAACGCTATTCTGGAGGATAGAGAACTTCAATACGCTCGCTCAGGCGCAGGCCACCGCGGGTGGCTGGGCCTTGGCCGCCGAGGCAGGCGGCAAGGTCTGGCTGTTCACGCTCGGCCCGCCGGGCGGATCGTCGGAGGGCGGCACCAAGGTCGCGGAAGTCGGCCCGATCCCGCGGGTCGTCGCCAAGCACTATCTGCTTCGGATCAACGAGGGCAGCGGTCCTCCCGGCAGCATCACGTCCGCGCACTCGCACCCGGGTTCCGAAGCCTTCTACGTGCTCGCCGGTGAAACGAGCAGCCACACGCCCCACGGGGTGACGCGCGTCGCAGCCGGGCACGCCAGCACGGGTAACGTTGCCGATACGCCGATGCGGGTCTCGAGCAGCGGCTCGACACCGTTGCACTCGCTGGTGATGTTCGTCGTGGATGCCGACAGACCGTTCTCGTCTCCGGCCGAACTCCCGTCGCGCTAAACGCCGTACAGACCCTTGGTCGATGTGGCCGTGGGTTAGGAAGATCTTCTCCAGCTCCGCGCCCGAACGCTTCAGCGCGTCGAGGATCTTGTCGAGGTCGCCGCCGGGGTCGACCACGGCGGCCTTGTTCGTCTGCTCGTCGATCATCAGCGAGCAGTTCTGCTGGAATGGCGTTACGGGGATGATGGCGACTTTCACGGCGCGGATTGTACCGGCCACGTCGGCGCCACGGCCGCCCGCGCGTGCTAAGCTCCCGCCCGATCGTCTGGTTTGACCATGCACCGCGCAACGAGCCTGCTCGCCATTCTCGCGCTGCTCCTCGGGCAGCTCGGCGCGCAGCTGGACGACGTGGTGCACCTGACGCACGACCTCGGCGTGGTCCAGCACGGCGAGAAGAATGCGCCTCCGCTGGGCCATTCCGTGGAGGTGTGCGCTGCTTACGCGGTTATCTGCAGCAGCGCGATCAGCCACGCGAGTCTCTGGCAGCAATTCCTTCCGAGCTCGCCTGACGCAGTTCCGATCTTCTTCCGGTTCTTCGTGCTGCGCACACCGCGCGTTCAATTCCTTTCGCGCGCTCCACCCGGTTCTCGCCGGCCGTAGTTGACGTCCCGCCTTCCTTGGGGAGACACCGCTGCACGCATGCAATATGTTCCTTGCGTGCAGCGCATCGTATTCTGCACTCGGAGAACCCGCCATGACACGCTGCAACCGCTATTTCCTGCTTGGCGCCATGATTACCGCGCTCGCTGCGCCGACGGTCGCAACCGCGGCCGACATGAACATGCCCATGGACAACACGCCGGCGCATTTCAAGCCGATGCGTTCCGCGTACACCACGGACCATCGCTTCCTGGTCAAGCTTGTATCGCTGCCCTCGCCGATCCCCTACGAGAAGTATTTCAGCCTGCGCCTCGCCGTTTACGACGCCCAGTCTCCGCACAAGAAGCTGACCGATGCGCGGGTCGAAATCGCCGCCGGCATGCGCCACGGCATGAAGGAAGGCTTCGCGCACGGCATGGAGTCCTCGCCCAAGCTCGAGTCGAAGAAGGGCGTGGTCACCGTATCGGGCATGTATTTCCACATGATGGGTCCCTGGGTGCTGGAGGCCACCGTCGAGCGAGAGGGCAAGGCGAGCGTCGCCCACTTCACGCTGCCGTGCTGCGGAAAATAGGTGTGATTGCGGCGCTCGCGCTCGCCGCGGCGCCGGCCGCGCACGGCGAACCGCAGCACGGATACACGGCGGGCGAGCTCGCCGCGATCTACGCGCTTTCGCCGCTCGGCGCACCGCCGCCGGATGCCACCGACGGCGTGGCGGAAAATCCGGCTGCGGCGCGCCTCGGCCAGTACTTGTTCTTCTATCCGCGCTTCTCCGCCAACGGCGCGATCTCCTGCTCGAGCTGCCATCAGCCGGCGCGCGCATTTACGGACGGCAGAGCGTTGGCGAAGGGGCTCGCGCTCGGCACCCGCAACGCGCCGACGCTGCTCACCGTCGCCTACCAGCACTGGTTCTTCTGGGACGGGCGCGTCGACTCGCTCTGGTCGCAGCCGCTGCAGGTATTCGAGAACCCGACGGAGATGGGCAGCGACCGGCTGCGCGTCGCGCGTGCGGTTTACGCCGACCGCCCGCTGCGGCGCGCGTACGAGCGGCTGTTCGGGCCGCTGCCGCGGCTCGAGGACCGCGCCGCGGCGAATCGCGTGGTCAGCAACCTCGGCAAGGCGATCGAGGCCTATGAGCGCAGGCTCGTCAGCCGCGGCTCGGCCTTCGACCGCTACGTCGCGGCGCTGAGAAACGGTCGCGCGACCGGGCAGGCCGCGTTCTCGCCCGCGGCCCGCCGCGGATTGCGACTGTTCGTCGGCGACGCGCATTGCAACCTGTGTCATTCGGGACCCGCCTTCAGTGACGGCGAATTCCACAACCTCGGCCTGCCGGCTAAGGCGAACGAGCAGCCGGACAGCGGCCGGGCGGCCGGCATCCGCGAGGTCAAGGTCAGCCCGTTCAACGGCGCGGGGGCGTTCAGCGACGATCCGAACGGCAGCGCCAAGCAGCGGCTCGAATTCCTGCCGCATCCGGATGCGGGGCTCGGCAAGTTCAAGACACCGACCTTGCGCAACGTGGCGCTCACGGGCCCGTACATGCACGACGGGCGCTTCACCACGCTGCAGCAAGTGCTGAAGTTCTACGCCGACGGCAAGGCAGCGAGCCGCGGCCACGTCGTCGGACAGCGCGAAGGGACGCTCGATCTCATCCCGCAGCTCACCCCGGCGCAGATCTCCGATCTGGTCGCGTTTCTCGAATCCTTGACCGGCGCCCCGCTTCCACCGGCGCTGATCCGGCAACCGGACGCACCATGAAGCGCAATGCGGCGGGCTGGCTGGCCATCCTGAGCGTGTCGCTCAACGCGCTGTGGCCGCTAGTCGCGAGCGCCGACCCGGGTATCCAGGACCCCACCGGTAGCCAAGTTTGCACGACGCACGGCGTCGTCGCGGTAAGCGATAGCGACCGCCAGTTGCCGAACCCCGGAGACGCCTCGCATCGCCTGACGCTGCATTGCGCGTTCTGCGCGCTCGGCGGCGCGCACGCCGCGCTCCTTTCGGTCGGCCTGCCTGCCCTCGAGACGGAGCGGGCGGAGCACGAGATTCCAGCCGCCCGCCGTTTCGCACTGCTGCCTTGGTTCCTGTCCGCCTCGTTGAGGTCGCGGTCTCCGCCCCGCTAACCGGCCGATCGGCTGTCCGCAACCCTACGAAGACCGATAGGAGACCCGCATGCGTACCAAATTCGATGCCCGCGTGGGGGCGATCGCTGCCCCGCTCGCGTTTTGCCTGTTCGCCGCCGTCCTCCCGAAGTACGCCTTCGCCTGCGCCACCTGCGGCTGCACCCTGAGTACCGACGCCGCGATGGGTTATTCCGCCGCCGCCGGCTGGCGCGTTTACATGCAATACGATTACATTCCCCAGACCCAACTGCGCAGCGGCACGCACGCGGTGTCCCCGGCCGAAGTGGTCAGCAATCCCACGACAGGCGAGCTGGAGCACGAGACCGTCAGCCAGTACGTCACGCTTGGCGTGAGCTACAGCCCGAGCGCCGATTGGAACCTGAACCTGCAGGTTCCCTATCTCGTCCGCACCCATAGCAGCTATACCGATACGACCTCGGCGCCCTTCAACGACGCTCAGCTCGATCCCGCCAACCTCAGCAGCTCGCGCAGCGAAAGCCTGGGCGATGTCAGGCTGATCGGCAGTTACCAGGGTTTCCTGCCGACCCGTAATCTCGGCCTGCAGCTCGGCGTGAAGCTGCCGACCGGGCGCTACGGCGGACCCAACGCGGACGGTACCGGCGTAGTGGGCCGCGACCCCGTGCGTTTCTCCAGCGGCCCCAGCAGCGGGGAGCTGCTCGACACCAGCCTGCAGCCCGGCACGGGCAGCACCGATCTGATCGTCGGGGCCTATTACTACCAGCCGGTCAGCCAGGACTTCGATGCGTTCGTTCATGGCCAGTTCCAGGCCGCGGTCGCGCAACAGCTTGACCAAGCCGGCGAGGACTTCCGTCCAGGCAACCTCGGCATCGTGAGCTTCGGTCTGCGCTACGAGGCGAACCCGAAGATCGTGCCGCAGCTCCAGCTCAACCTGTCGCGCAAGAGCCACGACCAGGGCGCGCTTGCGGACGTCGACGACAGCGCGGGCACGGTGGCGTATCTGAGCCCGGGGGTCACGGTGAGCGTGCTGCAGAACGTGCACGCCTACGGCTTCGTGCAGCTACCGGTGTACAGTCGACTCGATGGCTACCAGCTCTTTCCGCGCTGGACTGCGAGCGCCGGCGTGACTTATGCGTTCTAGCATCGGCCCCGCCTCGGCATCGCGCCGTGCCTGGCTGCGTCGCGCCGCCGCGCTCGGCGCGGCGGCGGGACTCCCGGTCGAGGCGCGTGCCAACGATCTGAAGCTGGGCGCGCCGGCGCCGCCGCTCGTCCTCCATACGCTGGACGCGCAACGTATTGCGACTCGCGACCTGCTCGGGAGCGTGGTGATCGTCACCTTCTGGGCGACCTGGTGCGATCCGTGTCGCGAGGAATTGCCGCTGCTCTCCGCCTATGCCGCGCGCCACGTGCAACAGGGACTCACGGTGCTGGGCTTTTCTCTGGACGGGGCGGACGCACTGCCCCAAGTGCGCACGGTGGCAGCTCAGCTGAGTTTTCCCGTCGGGCTGCTCGGCAGCGCCTGGGCCGGCGGCTACGGCCGCATCTGGCGCCTTCCCGTGAGCTTCGTGATCGACCGCAATGGAATCCTGCGCTACGACGGCTGGCAGGCCAAGCAGCTGGTGTGGACAGAGGCCAGCCTGGAGCAGGTAGTGAGTCCACTGCTGCGCGACTGAGCTATCTATGCGCGATACAGGCCCTTCGCCGCGGCCTTGTGCGCGGCGAGCGGCGCCAGCGCCTCGAGCGTCGGCACCGCGAGCGCGGCGGCGCGCGCGAAGGCGAGCGGCGCGAGCACCTGCGCCTCGATCTCCATCGGCCGGCCGCGCTCGTAGTCCTGCAGCATCGAGGGCTTGTGGCGCGCCGGCGCGGCGAGCGCCGGCCCGGGGCGCGGCGCCGCTGCCTCGAGCGTCACCCCGTGCGCGGCGGCGATGGCGCGCCCCTCGGCCGAGAGTTTGGCGCGCAGCGCGGCGAGCGCGGCGTCGGCCATCAGCTCGGCCACCGTCACCTCGGCGAGCAGGCACAGGATCGAGCTGCCGAGGTTGAGCGTCAGCTTCGCCCACACCACCTTGCGGATGTCCGCCGCGGGCGGCGAGCCGATGTGCGCCGCCTCGAGCGCCGCGCGCAGCGCGGCGACGCGGCCCGAGGCCCGGTCGTCGGGGTCGCCGATGGTGAGCGTGTTGCTGCCCGCGGTGTTGTTGCGGATTACGCCGGGCTCGAGCACCTCGTTCGCCGAGTAGATCACCCCGCCGACCACGCGCTCGGGCGCCACCGCGCGCACGACGAGCCCCCCTGGGTCGAGGCGCGCGAGGTCGGGCGGCGCGGGGCGTGCCGCCGACAGGCCCTGCGCATACCACCAGGGAATGCCGTTCTGGCAGAACACCACCGCGGTGTCGGGGCCGAGCAGCGGCGCCAGGCCCTCGGCGAGCGCGCCGAGCGCCGTGGCCTTGAGCGTCACCAGCACCCAGTCCTGGGCCCCCAGCTCGGCGGGCCGGTCGCTGGCGCGCACGCGCACCGAGACCCGCTCCTCGCCCGCGATGAGCGTCACGCCGCGCGCGCGTAAGACTTCCAGCTGCGCACCGCGCGCCACCACTGAAATGTCGTTCCCCGCGGCACCGAGCCGCGCGGCGAAATGGCCGCCGACCGCGCCGGCGCCGTAGATACAGATCCGCATGCCCACCTCTTTTGGACAAAGTTACAATGTAGCCGTCTGGCAGAGCAACCTCGAGGCCCACGCGATGACCGAAGAAGCGAAAATCTTGACCGCACGTGCGCGTCGCCTTTCACCGTCCGAGCGCATCGAGCTGGTCGATGCCATTGTAGAAAGTCTCGACGAGCCGGACCCGAGTATTGACCGGCTGTGGGCCAAGGAAGCGGAGGAGCGCCTCGCGGCTTACCGCCGAGGTGAGATCAAGGCGGTCCCGCTGCAAGAGGTGCTGGCGAAGTATCGCTCGAAGTGAACATCCGGGTACTCGATGCTGCCCGGCTGGAGCTCGACGACGCAATCTCGTACTACAACGGCGAAGTACCTGGGCTTGGTGACGCGCTTCTGCTGGAGGCCGTCGCTGCGATCGCGCGAGTTCGACCTGTTCTCGAAATGAGTGCGTCCACATCGTGAAGATCACCGACATCGCGAGCTGCGTGCTCACCGTCCCGACGCGCGAACCGATGGCACGCAACTACCCGCAGCAGAAGCTGGTGGTCGCCGAGATCGCGACCGACGAGGGCGTCAGGGGCCTGGGCTACAGCCTGGTGTTCGGCGGCGGCGGCGCCGAGGCGGTGCACGCCTACCTCGAAGCGCGCCTCAAGCTGCTGCTGCTCGGCGAGGATCCGCTGCACGTCGAGCGCCTGTGGGAAAAGATGTTCCGCGCCGACATGGGCATGAAGAAGCAGGGCGCCGCCGCCTATGCGCTCGCGGCGCTCGACATCGGCCTGTGGGACATCGTGGGCAAGATCGCCGGGCTGCCGCTGTACAAGCTGTGGGGCGCGGCGAGCGAGCGCATCGCCGCCTACGGCAGCGGCGGCTGGTCGAAGTACAGCGAAGCCGAGCTGGTCGCGGAAGCCGAGCGCTACACGGCGCAGGGCTGCCGCTACTACAAGATGAAGATCCACCACCCCGACCCGCGCGAGAACCGCAAGCGCGTCGCGGCGGTCAGGCAGGCGCTCGGCGACGGCGTGCGCATGATGGTCGACGTCAACCAGCGCCTCGACGTGCAGGGCAACCTGCGCCAGGCGGCGCTGCTCGAGGACTTCGATCTCGTCTGGTACGAGGAACCGGTGCTCGCCGACGACAACGCCGCCTGCGCCGAAGTGGCGCGCGCGATCGGCATCCCGGTCGCCACCGGCGAGAACCACTACACGCGCTACGAGTTCCGCGACCTGATCGAGCGCCGCGCCGCGACCTACCTGATGCCCGACGTGTGCCGGGCCAACGGCTACAGCGAGACCATGAAGATCGGGCGCCTCGCGGCCGCGCACCAGGTGCTGGTCTCGCCGCATGTGGTGCACGAGCTGTCGCTGCACGTGGTCGGCGCGCTCGCCAACGGCTTTCTGGTCGAATTCATCGACTGGACCCCGCCCGACCTGTTCGAGGAAATGCCGCGCTGCGTGGACGGCCAGTTCCGCATCCCGGAGCGCCCGGGCCACGGCATGGCGCTCGCCAAGGCCGCGAAGGAAAAGTACCGGAGCCGCTGATGGATATCTCTGCCGAAGAGATCAAGGATTTCTGGCGCGGCTACTGCGAGCGCCGCCGCATCCCCGAAGCCCTGATCGCGAAAGGCGAAGCGATCATCGACGAAGACCCCGAGCCATGGGCCGATCGCACCATGGACGAGCTGCTCGAGCTGGTCAGCGGCTGAGCGTCCAGTCGCGGATCAGCGCCTCGTACAGCGCCACCGACTGGCGGATGCGCTCCATGCTGCAGTACTCGTCGGTCTGGTGCGCCTGCTGCGGCTCGCCCGGACCGAGCACCACGGTCGGCGCGCCGGCATAAACCTTGAGCAGGTTCGCGGCGTCGGTCATGTAGGTCGCGGTCCGCACAGCGGGCGCCGCGCCGAGTTGCGTCTTGCAGACCTGAAACACGCGCTGCATCCACTCATCATTCGGGTCGGTCCACACCGCCGGCAGGTCGGAGAACACGTCGAGCTCCGCCTCTCTCATCAGTTCCTCGAGCCGCGCGCGCAGCGCCGCGTGGTCCATCCCCGGCACGGTGCGGATGTCGACGCCGACCCTCGCCCAATCGGGCACCAGGTTGACCCCTGCGCCGCCCTCGATCGTGCCGACGTTCATGCTCGGCGAGCCCATCACCGGGTGCGGGTGCGCGTGGAAGTCGAATTTCTCCAGCGCGGCCACGGCGCGCGCCGCCTTGTAGATCGCGTTGTCGCCGAGCTCGGGCATCGAGCCGTGCGCCGACACGCCGCGGAATGCGGCGTGGAACTTGAGCGAGCCCTTGTGCCCGACGTACGGCTGGTTTGCGCTCGGCTCGCCCACCACGATCGCGCCGGCGTTGCCCATGAGGCCCGGCAGCGCCGCGAGGTGGCGCGAGCCGATGCAGCCGTTTTCCTCCGACGCGGTGAGCACCAGCACCACACCCGGCGTTCCGCCGAGCTTGCCGGCGAAGCGCTGCGCCGCGACCAGCATCGCCGCGACGCCCGCCTTCATGTCCGAGGATCCGCGCCCGTACAGCCGGTCGCCGTCGGTCTCGCCCGCGAACGGGTCCTTCGCCCACTTGCGGCTGCCGAGCGGCACCACGTCGAGGTGCCCGGTGAGGCACAGCGGCGCCTTCGCCTCCGAGCCGCCGGCGCGCGCGATCACGCTGGTGCGCCCGGGCTCGAACTCCTGGTACTCGACCCGGTAGCCCCAGTCCTCGAGCAGCCTGCCCGCGTGGCGCGCGCAGTCCTGCTCGCGGCCCGGCGGATTGACGGTTTCGAAACGCAGCAGGGATCGTGTAAGCGAGACCGGATCCATTGCACAATCATAACCCCGCTTCGATCGCATCGACCCTGTGCGCATAGAAGCCCAGGTGATCCTTGATCGGCGACACTTCGTCGTAGGGATCCTCGTAGCTCCACACCGCATTCTCGGCGCCGCCGGCGAGCGAGTAGTACGACGCTTGCCCCTTGAACGGGCAGTAGGTGCGGCGCTCTGAGCGGGCCAGCCGCTCCATCTTCACGTCGCGGCGCGGGATGTAGTACACGAGGCGGTAGCCGGTTTCTTCGAGCACGATCGCGTTCCGGGTATCGGCGATGACTTCGCCGTTCGCCCGCACTTGCACCCGCACGCCCGCCGGCCGCAGCGCGATGCGGTGCTCCGGGTGCTTGGCGTAGCCCGGGCCGCTGGTCATAGCGTGAAGCGCAGCGCGCCGAGCAGCGCCCCGGACAGGCGCGCGCTCGCGGTCGAGCGCGCCTCGTAGGTGGAAGGATCGAGCAGCATGTCGCGGCTGCGCGTGAGCCCGAGCAGGTTCTCGCCGAGCAGGCGGTACACCGTATCGTCGAAGCGCATGGGCGCGACTGGCGCGGCGATGCGCCCGCCTTCGACCCAGAAGGTGGCGAAGCGCGTCATGCCAGTAATGCGGCCGGCCGGCCGGTCCGAGTAGTTGAGATACCAGAGGTTGGAGACGTACAGCCCGGTGCCGAGCGCCGCCAGCACGTCGCCTTCTTCGAGCTTCCCCGCAGCGAGGTCGAGCGATTCCGGGCTCTCGCCGCCGTTAGCGGCGTTGGTCGCGAGGCCATATTCCCTTGCCGAGCGCGGCGCGACGAGCGCCTCGCCGAGCGCGCCGCCCGCGATCAGCGTCACGCTCGCCGGCCGGACGAAGCCGTCGGCCTGGAATCCCGGGGCGATGCCTGCGGCGGTGTTCTCCCGCAGCGTCACCATGGGCGAGAGCCGCTGGCCGCTCTGCATGCGCAGCAGCGGGCTCTGCCCGGTGGCGCGCGCGCGTGCCGAAAACCCGCCCCAGCACAGCATGCCGATCAGCTCCTCCATGGCGCGCGGCGCGAGGTAGGCGCGATATTCTCCCGGAGCGATGTTCCGTTGCGGGACTTCGAGCAGCCGAAGCTGCTCCGCGGCAGCCTCGACTTTGCCTCCCAGGGTGGTTTCATTCCACTCGGTGCCTGCGTAGCCCGACTTCACCGCGCGCCCCGCGCTTCCGTGCAGGCTCCAGTCGAAGTTGAAGCTTTCGGTCTCGTGCCAGTTGCGCTGTCCGAGCGAGTTGGCGAAGCCGCGATGGATGGTGCCACCGGCGTAGAAGCCGACGAGGTCGCGGCCGCGCGCGGCGTCGGTCGCCTGCACGACGACCTCCTCGGCCGCGGCGAGCGCGCCGCGGCGCGCGCTGTCGGTCGACTGCGGCGTCTCGTTGACCAGCAGCCACGGATCCTCCGGCAACCCTTCGAGCGCCTGGCGCAACCGCTCGAGGTTTTCCTTGAGGAGGCCGAAGTCCTCTCCCGTGCCGGCGATCGTGACCGTCGCCGACGCCTGGCGGCGCGCGCGCACCAGGCGCAGCGCGAACGCACGCTGCGCGACGCTGCCCGCCTGCCGCACCCTGCCCCGGTTGAAGCGCACGAAGTCCGAGCGCTCGGCCGCCAGGTTGCAGAGCAGCACCTCGCCCCCGCGCAGCCGCGCGGCAAGGCGGTCGGCAAGCGAAAAGAAATGGTCCTTCATGCTTCGGCTATAATTGCGTCGTCATTGGGGAGTAGTCGCCCTCTGCAGCGGAGGGGCCCGCGTCAACACACTTGCCGCAAGGCATGGCGCGGGCGGTCTTCGGACTTGGCGAGACCATTGATCGTGCAGCGCCGCTTGGGCCGGGGTGCGCGCGATCAATGCGTCGCAGCCGGCCCGGAGAACCAAGTGGAAAGCTTCCTCGTCTCGACCGGCCTCGTGGCCCTCGCGGAGATGGGCGACAAGACCCAGCTCCTGTCGCTCATGCTGGCGGCGCGCTACCGGCGCCCGTGGCCGATCATCGCCGGCATCCTCGTCGCCACCATCGCCAACCACGCGCTGGCCGGCGCGCTGGGCGACTGGATCCCGCAGATCGCGAACCGCGACGTGCTGCGCTGGATCGTGGCGGCGTCGTTCCTCGCCATGGCGGCATGGATGCTGATTCCCGACAAGCCCGACCCCGACGCGCTGGGCAGGCCGGGCGCGGGAGTGCTCGTCACCACCGTGGTCGCATTCTTCCTCGCCGAGATGGGCGACAAGACGCAGGTCGCCACCGTGATGCTCGCCGCCAGGTATGCGACCTTCGCGCCCGTGGTGCTCGGCACCACGCTCGGCATGATGCTCGCGAACGTGCCGGCGGTGTTCCTCGGCGAGCGGCTCGCGGCGCGCGCCCCGCTGCGCCTGCTGCAGCGCACGGCGGCGGTGATCTGCGCCGTGCTCGGCGTGCTCGCGCTCGTCAGCGGCTAGCGCCGCGCTGCGCCTCATGCGCCCTCGCCACCGAACACGTCGACCTCCGCGAACAGGCACGCCGGCGCGGCGTGGCCGCAGTGGATCGCTTGGTTGGGCTCGCCTTTGCCGCAGTACTGCGTGCCGAGAACCTCGAAGGTCGAGCGGTCGCCGGCCATCCTCAGGCTCCTCCAGAAGGTCGCCGATACGCCGCGGTAGTTCGGGTTCTTCACCACGCCCGTAACGCGCCCGTCCTCGATCAGCTCGCCCCACTCGCAGCCGAACTGGAACTTGTTGCGCGCGTCGTCGATCGACCAGGACAGGTTGGTGCGCATCAGCACGCCGCGGCGGATCGAGGCGATCATCTGCGCGAGCGGGCTCGCCCCCGCCTCGACGTTGAGGTTCGCCATGCGGTCGATCGGCGGCCGGTTCCAGCCGCTGGCCCGCGCGTTCGCGGTTCCCGGGAGCCCGGCGCGCAGCTGCGACAGCGTGCCGCCGAGCGGCGCGAGCAGGATGCCGTCTCTGATCAGGAACACCTTCGACGCGGGCGCGCCGTCGTCGTCGAACGCGTAGCTCGCCAGCTCGCCCGCGACCGTGGGATCAAACGTGACGTTCAACAAAGGAGACCCATACCGGTAAGCGCCGAACATGTCGGGCGTGACGAAGCTGGTGCCGGCGTAGTTGCGCTCGTCGCCGAGGATGCGGTCGAGCTCGAGCGGATGCCCGATCGACTCGTGGATCTGCAGCATCATCTGATCGGGCATCAGCAGCAGATCCATCCTGCCCGACGGGCAGTTCGGCGCGGCGAGCAGCTGCAGCGCCTCGTCGGCGAGCCGCGCGCCGCAGCCGGCGAACCCGGAGCGCGCGATGTTCTCCAGCCCGCCCTGCTGCGCGTGCTCGAAGCTGCGCGACTGCGTCTCGACGCCCTGGTTCGCCGTCACCCGCATGTGCGGCAGCACGCTGCGGAAGCGCTGCCGCAGCTCGCCGCCGGTGCTGGAAAGGAAGACGCGCTCCTCGTCGACCAGCTCGAGCGCGGCGAAGCGCTCGACGATGCGATCGTCCAGCTTCGCGCACCGGCACTCCGCCGCCAGCAGATCGAGCAGCGCGCCGCGTGCAGGACTTTCCTCGGTTGCCGGGCTCGCATATTCGCCGCGCGGCGCGGGCATTTTCCGCGGGTCGAAGTTCACCACGCTCACGCCGCGCGTCGCCTCGGCCCAGGCGGTGGCGCGGTCGAGCGCCACCTGCAGCCCCGCCGGCGACAGGTCGCTCGTCGCGCAGTAGCCGTAGCCGCCTTCGGTCACCGCGGTCAGCATTGCCCCGCGGTCCACCGACAGCCGCGGCGGCTCGACCGTGTCCTGCCGCACCGCCAGCAGCTCGCGCGTCTCGTCGTGGGCGCGCAGCGACCAGAACGGCGCCGTCGAGCGCAGCGCGCGGAAGCGGTCGGAGAGGCTGGCGGTCACGAATGGTCTTCCGGAAACAGGACGCATATTCTCATCCCTTTCCGGACGATTTTGCGCGGTGCATGATGCCGCGCGCGCCGCCGCGGAGCAGTGCCGGGCGCTCGAGGCGATCGGCGCCGGGCGGGCCGGCGGCGGCATATTCGACGTGTTCGGGTCGCAGCTCGTCACGACCTGGCTGCCGACGAAGCTCGCTCCCATAGAGTTCGAAGTCGAGGACGGCGTCGGCCGCGTCCGCATCGAGGGCTTTGGCGAAGTCGAGAGCGAGCTGCTCAGCTATCCCGACGGCAGCACCATCCGGCCGGGGCTCGACTTGCCGCACGGCATCGAATACAAGAAGGGCCTGATGACGAACGCGAAGCGCTGGTGGTGGCGCGACGTCGAGCTGGTGGCGAGCTATGAAAACAAGTACGGCGCCGTCGCGCGGGTGCACTTCACCGAGGAAGGCTGCGTTCGCTAACCGCGCGCACGCAGCCGACGACCGCCGCCACTTCCGCGTCCGAAAGGTCGTCCAACGGCGGCATGACGCCCTGGTACTGCTCGCCCTCGACGGTGATGGGGCCGTCGAGCCCGTTCAGTACGACCTACACCGGAAACATGCGGTCGCGATAGAGGCAATTGTTGCCGGCGCGCAGCGGGAAGGTCTGGGCGGGTCCTTCGGCTCCACGACATAGTCGACGGCGCGGATTTTCAGTGTGATAAATTACTAAAACGCCATCGGGAGCGAAAACTAGGACCATGTCCGCAGCTACTTCAGAAGTGGCCCGTGTCGTCGAAGCGTTTGCAGACGCCTGGAATCGTCACGACATGGAGGCATTCGCCCGGCTTTTCGCCGCGGATGCGGAGTTCGTCAACGTCGTCGGACTGTGGTGGAAGGGCAGGACGCAGATCAAGGAGGCGCACGAACAGACTCACGCGACGATGTTCAAGCACAGTCGCCTGAGCATCCTCGAAACCTCGGTTCGTTTCCCGTCGCCTCGATTCGCCATCGCGCGCTCGCGCTGGCGGCTCGAGGGGCACGTGGCCCCGGATGGTCAGGCGCTTCCCCCCAGGACGGGCATCTTGGTCAACGTGCTCGCCTCCGACGGCGGGACCTGTACCATCATCGATTCCCAGAACACCGACGTCGTGGAAGGCGTCCTCTCGCGGCCGCAATAGCGGCACGAAACTCGAGCGCTCGCGCGGCGCCTAGCCTGCCGAAGTCCGCACGAGCCGCGTGCCGCTCACCGCCGCGGCGAGCAGCGCGATGCCGGCAGCGACGCCGAGCGCCACGACGGTGGCGTGCGCGTGGAACACACCGAACATCAGCGCCACCAGCGCCGCGCCGCTGGTCTGGCCGAGCAGCCGTGCGGTGCCCAGCATGCCGCTCGCGCCACCGCTGCGCGCGCGCGGCGCCGAGCTGAGAATGGCGCGGTTGTTGGGCGACTGGAACAGGCCGAAGCCCACGCCACACAACGCCATGCGCCAGACGATGTTCGCGTCGCCCGGCGCGGCCGGCAGCAGCGCGAGCAGCGCCAGTCCAGCAGCGAACACGCTCAAGCCGAGCGCGCCGAGGATGCCCGCCGAGTAGCGGTCGGCGAGCCGGCCGGCGATCGGCGCCATCACCGCCGTCGCCACCGGCCAGGGCGTCATCAGCAGGCCCGTGGCCACCGCGCCGCGGCCGAGCGCATCCTGGAAATGGAACGGAATCGCGACGTAGGCGAGCATCTGCGCCGCGAACGAGCACACCGAGGTGGCGATCGACAGCGCGAACAGCGGGATGCGCAGCAGGTCGACCGGCAAGAGCGGCGAGGCCTGCGGAAGCTGGCGCATGACCAGCGCGACGCCCGCGAGCCCCGCGCCGGCGAAGGCGAGCGCCACGAACAGGGCGCGCTCGCCGTGACCGAGTCCGTCGATGGCGACGATGAGCAGGCCGAAGAACAGCGCGTTCAATAGCGCGCTCGGGGAATCGAAGCGCCCGCCCGAGCCGGGCGTGCGCGGCAGCGCGCGCGCAGCAAGCATGGTCGCGATGCCGATGGGCACGTTGACCGCGAACAGCCACGGCCAGGACGCGACCGACAGGATCGCGGCGGCGACCGTCGGGCCGATCGCGGCCGAGACCGCGACCACCAGGGCGACGATGCCGATGCCGCGCCCGAGCATGTGGCGCGGATAGATGAAGCGCACCAGCGCCGCATTGACGCTCATCACGCCGGCCGCGCCCACGCCTTGCACCACGCGCGCCAGGGTCAGCATGCCGAGCGAATGCGACAGCGCGCAGCCAAGCGACGCAATCGTGAACACCGCCAGGCCGACGCGGTACACGCGCCGGTAGCCGACGATCTCGCCGAGCGAGGCGAGCGGCAAGAGCAGAATGGTGATGACGAGCTGGTAGGCGTTCACCACCCAGACGGAATCGGCCGGCGTCGCCTCGAGATCGCGCGCGATGGTGGGCAGCGCCACGTTGGCGATCGCGCTGTCGAGCACCGCCATCGCGATCGCGAGCCCGATGGCGAGCATCGCCCATTGGCGCTGCGGCAGCGGCAGGCCGTCGGTGTTGCGGGCTTGCATGCCCGCGATTCTAAGCGGCAGCCGCCCCGCACAGGAGGGAGGAGGCGGAAGGACGGGGCGGCTGCCGGTGCAACGAGGCGTCTACTTCATGCCCTTGCAGCGCTCATCATCCGGGTTCTTCTGGCAGTACTCCTTGGTCACCTTCTCCTTCGACTTGTCGGCACTTCCCGCCGCGGCGCTCGCGGCGAAGGCCGCAAACGCCGCGGCGACGAGCAAAGTGACGAATTGCGAAAGATGCTTTTGCATGAGGCCACTCCTTCAAGAGGGTTGAAGATCGCATCGGAAGCCGACGGGCTTCCTTCCGCAATCCCGGCCCTAGCGGCAATCGTGCCAGGGCAAGCAATGCGCGCAAATCAACGGCTTACGCCCGAGCGCGGCGCGCGCCGGCGCGCCGCGATGTCGTGGTCCCGCGGCGATGTTCGCCGCGCATGGCGCATGCGACTGTTTTATCGGCGTTCTCACTGTTGCTTTGGCCAGACGCCCGGCTGCGCGATCTGCGGGCGCTGATCGGCGTCCGCGACGGGCCGCGTTCTTCTGTCGCCGGTCGGCGACGCGCTTGCGCGCTCGGCGGGCAAGTAAAATCGGCCGCATGGCACGTCGCGCGAAGTCCCGGCGGTTCCGCCGCCTGTTGCGGCTCGGGCTGCTCGCGCTCGCGCTCGTTGCGTCGGCGTACACGCTGTATCTCGATCAGCGCGTGCGGCACGAGTTCGAGGGTCGACGCTTCTCGCTGCCGGCGAAGATCTACGCCCGGCCGCTCGAGCTGCACGTCGGCCTGCCGGTATCGGAAGCGGACGTGCTGCGCGAGCTGCGCGCGCTCGGCTACCGGCTGGCGGCGCGCGCGGGCGAAGCGGGCTGGTTCGCGCAGGACGGCGCCGCGCTCGAGATCGCCGCGCGCCCGTTCACGTTCTGGGACGGCCCGCAGCCCGCTAGGCGACTACGCGTCGCGTTCGTCGGCGGCCAGGTGACTTCGCTCGAGGACGCCCAGGGTGCGCCGCTCGCGCTCGCGCGCCTCGAGCCGCTCGCGATCGGCGGCATCTATCCCACCAACAACGAGGACCGCGTGCTGGTGCGGATCGGCGAGGTGCCGAAGGCGCTCCTCGCCGAGCTGATCGCGGTCGAGGACCGGCGCTTCTACACCCATTGGGGCTTCGATCCGCGCGGCCTGACGCGCGCCGCGCTCAGCATGGTCGCCGGCGGCAGGGTCGAGGGCGGCAGCACCCTGACGCAGCAGCTGGTGAAGAACTTCTTCCTCACGCCCGAGCGCACGCTGCGGCGCAAGCTCACCGAGCTCGTGATGGCGATGCTGCTCGAGCTGCACTACGGCAAGGACGAGATCCTCGAGACCTATCTCAACGAGATCTACCTCGGCCAGGACCGCGACCGCGCGATACACGGCGTCGGCCTCGCGGCGCAGTTCTACTTCGGCAAGCCGGTCGGGGACCTGACGATCGCCGAGAGCGCGCTGCTCGTCGGCCTGGTGAAGGGCCCGGCGGTCTACGACCCGTACCGCCACCCGCAGCGCGCGCTCGAGCGGCGCAACCTGGTGCTGCGCGAGGCGCGCGACCGCGGCGCGCTCACCCCGGAGCAGTACCAGGCCGCGCGCGCGACGGACCTCGGGCTCGACCCGCGCCCGTCGATGGGCACCTCGCCCTACCCCGCCTTCGTTGACCTGGTGCACCGGCAGCTGTTGCGCGACTACGACGAGGCCGACCTGCGCTCCGAGGGCCTGCGCATCTTCACCACGCTCGACCCGCGCGTGCAGGCTGCCGCCGAGCACGCGCTCGCCGCGCGGCTCGACGCCTTCGACCGCGCGCGGCGCTTCGGCGCGCCGGGGCTCGAGGGCGCGGTGGTGGTCGCCGACTCGCAGACCGGCGAGGTGCAGGCGCTGGTCGGCGGGCGCGACGCGCGCTACCAGGGCTTCAACCGCGCGCTCGACGCCGCGCGCCCGGTGGGCTCGCTGCTCAAGCCCGCCATCTACCTCACCGCGCTCTCGCAGCCCGCGCGCTACACGCTCGCCACGCCGCTCGATGACAGCCCGTTCGTCTGGCGGCCGCGCGGCGGCGGCGAGCCGTGGCGGCCGGCGAACTACGACCGGCGCTTCCACGGCACGGTGCCGCTGCAGACGGCGCTCGCGCATTCGTACAACGTCGCCGCGGCGCGCCTGGGCACCGAGCTCGGCGTCGGGAACGTCATCGCCACCGCGCGCACGCTCGGCATCGAGCGCGAGCTGCCGCCGTACGCGTCGACGCTGCTCGGCGCGCCGGGCATCAGCCCGCTCGAGATGGCGCAGATGTACCAGACGATCGCCAGCGGTGGCTTCCGCTCGCCGCTGCACGCGATCCGCGACGTGACCACGCAGGACGGCAAGCCGCTCAAGCGGTACCCGCTCGCGGTCGAGCAGGCGTTCCCGCCCGCGCCGGTCTACCTGCTGGTCGCCGCGCTGCAGGACGTGGTGCGCGAAGGCAGCGGGAAGTCCCTGGCCGGCTGGCTGCCGCCCGAACTCGGCGCGGCGGGCAAGACCGGCACCACCAACGACCAGCGCGACGCGTGGTTCGCCGGCTTCACCGGCGGGCGCGTCGGCGTGGTGTGGGTCGGCTACGACGACAACCGCGCCGCGCGCCTCTCGGGCGCCGCGGCCGCGCTGCCGGTATGGGGCGAGACCATGGCCGCGCTCGAGCCGCAGCCGCTCGCGCTGCCCGCGCCGCAGGGCATCGAGCAGGCGTGGATCGATCCGCAGACCGGGCTGCGTGCCGACGCGGGCTGCGCCGGCGCCATCGAGCTGCCGTTCGCCGCCGGCTCGGCCCCGCAGGCGGGCGCGCCGTGCACCAGCGTCGCCGCCACCACGCGCGTGAAGAGCTGGTTCGAGCGCATCTTCGGCCTATGAGGTTCGTCTTTCTCATTGCCGCCCTGCTCGCCGGCTGCGCCGTGGCGCCTAGCGAGCAGCCGGCGCCGGTGGCGCCGGTGGCGCCGCCCGCGAACGCCGCGGTTGCCGGCCTGATGCAGACCGCGCGCGCCGACGCCGACGCCGGGCGGCCGGCGAGCGCCGCGGCGAGCCTGGAGCGCGCGCTGCGCATCGCGCCGCGCGACGCCCGCCTGTGGCACGAGCTGGCGCGCGTGCGCCTGGCGCAGGGCGAGTACGCGCAGGCCGAGAGCCTTGCCGCGCGCTCGGACTACTGGGCCGGCGCCGACGACGCCTTGCGCGCCGAGAACTGGCGCCTGATCGCCGATGCGCGCCGCGCGCGCGGCGACGACGCTGGCGCGCAGGCCGCGCTCGAGAACGCCGCGCGCCACGGCCGCTGAAGAAGGAGAACCGCCATGCCGAGCATCCCGCGGATCGCGCCTTGCCTGTGGTTCGATGACCAGGCCGAGCAGGCGGCGCAGTTCTACGTCTCCGTGTTCCCGAATTCCAGGATCGTGCGCGTTTCGCGCTACGGCGAGGCCGGTCGCGAGGTGCACGGCCGGCCCGCCGGCTCGGTGATGGTCGTCGCCTTCGAGCTCGACGGCCAGCCGTTCATGGCGCTGAACGGCGGGCCGCTGTTCAAGTTCAACGAGGCCATCTCGCTGGCGGTCGATTGCGACACGCAGGACGAGGTGGACCATTACTGGACGAAGCTCTCAGCGGACGGCGACGCGAAGGCGCAGCAGTGCGGCTGGCTCAAGGACCGCTACGGCGTGTCCTGGCAGATCGTGCCGCGCGTGCTGCCCGACATGCTGTGCGACCCCGATGCCGCAAAGGCCGGCAGGGTCACGGAAGCGCTCCTCAAGATGAAGAAGCTCGACATTGCGGCGCTGAAGGGCGCGTATGCCGGATAGAGTGATCCTGTTCGACCTCGGCGGCGTTCTCGTCGAGAGCGCGGGACGGGCCGTGTTGCGCTCGCTCCTGCCGCAGCTGGGGGAGCGTGCAGTGATGGAACGCTGGCTGGGCTCGCCCGCGGTGAACCGGTTCGAGCGCGGCCGGACGGAACCGCGGGCGTTCGCGCGGGAGTTCGTAGCAGAGTGGGGGCTGGCGCTGTCCGAAGAGGAGTTCATCGAGTCGTTCGCGAGCTGGGTCACGGGCTTCTTCGACGGCGCCGAGGCGCTCGTGCGCTCGCTTCGCCGGCGCCACCGGGTGGCCTGCCTGAGCAACACCAACGCGATTCACTGGGCACGGCTGCCGGGCCTTGCGGCGCTGTTCGATGTCTGCTTCGCGTCGCACCAGACCGGGCTCATGAAGCCCGATCGCGAGGCCTACGAGCACGCGCTGCGCGAGCTCCGCGTCGGGCCGGACGAGGTGGTCTTCTTCGACGACCTGCTGCCGAACGTAGCCGCCGCGCGCAGCATCGGCATCCATGCCTTCCAGGTCCGCGGCTTCGCGGACATCGCGCCGATCCTGCGTACCGAAGGCTTGCACGCACCCACCGACGGGAACTAGACGCCATGCTCGAGCTCAGGCCGACCTGCGAGAACTGCAGCAAGCCCTTGCCGCCCGATTCGCTCGAAGCGCGCATCTGCAGCTACGAGTGCACGTTCTGCGCGGCTTGCGTCGAATCCGTCCTGGGCAACGTCTGCCCCAACTGCGGCGGCGGCTTCGTACCGCGGCCCGTCCGGCCGTCGAGAAACTGGAAAGGCGACAACTATCTCGGCAAGGATCCGGCAAGCACCAAAGTGAAGCACCGGCCCGTCGACCCCGAAGCTCACGCGCGGTTCGCGGCGCCGATCAGGTCGATCCCGCCCGAGAAGCGGTAAACCACGCTGGACACTTCGCGAACGCGCCTCGGGCAGCCGCTCGTCCACCGGCTGTTCGTCCTCGGCGTCGTCGCCAAGGGCGTCGACGGCGTGATGGAAACGATTGGCGGCGTGCTGCTGTGGCTCGCCGGCCCGCAGCAGGTCGAGCAGGTCCTGCGCGCGCTGCCGCACGTCGCGCCGCAGCTCTCGGGCGACGTGAAGCTGTTCGGCGCGCTCTTCCTGCTGTCGCACGGCGTGGTGAAGATCGGGCTGGTGGCGGGGTTGCTCCTCAGGCGGCACTGGGCCTATCCGGCCGCGATCGGGGTGTTCCTCTTGTTCCTCGTCTATCAACTCTACCGCTACGCGCACACGCACGCGCTCTGGCTGCTCGCGCTGTCGGTGCTCGACGTGTTCGTGATCGCGCTCACCTGGATCGAGTACCGGCGCCTGCGCGCGGGGCGCGCTTTCGCGTGAGATGATTCCGGCGCAGCACGGAATCCATCCACCACCGCGAAAGGAAAACCACATGGCCAAGGGCTACTGCGTCGTCTGCTACCGCTCGATCAAGGACCCCGCCAAGCTCGCCGCCTACGCCAAGCTCGCCGGCCCCGCGATCCAGGGCGCGGGCGGGCGCTTCCTGGTGCGCGGCACGGCCGCGAAGACCATGGAGGCCGGCCTCGCGCAGCGCACCATCGTGGTCGAGTTCGACAGCCTGGACAAGGCCTACGCCGCCTACCAGACGCCCGCCTACAAGGAGGCGCTGCGCGCGCTGGGCGACGCCGCCGAGCGCGACATGCGCTTCGTCGAGGGCGTCTAGGCGCTCAATCGCTCTTCGAGAGCTTGGCGCCCACGGCGAGGGCCGCCAGCGACGCCACGACCGCTGCGCTGGGGACCGAGATCCCCGCCAGCAGGGCCATGGCGATTTTGTGAGCGCCCAGCCAGTGCTTCGGCGAGATGATCCACGACGGCAGCGCCGAGATGCGCGGGACGAGAGGCCACAGGTACGCCTCGGGCGAGCTCGCGATGGACACCGTAACCGCACTGTGCGCTGCGGTGTGATCCATCATCAGCAGGATCAGCGGGAGCTTCACCCAGCGCTCGGCCGCGAGCCAGGCGATGCCCTGCCCGAGGAACAGGCCGACGCCGTAGATCAGCAGTACGGCGCCGAGCACGAGGAGCGCTTTGCCGAATGATCGCATCTACCTACAGAGGAGATTGCCGCGGTCGACCGTGACCGGCCTGGTGCAGTCCTCCTTCGCGATCCTGCGGCTTTCGTCCATCGGCGCCGGTCTGTCGGGCGCGTAGACGGAAGTCGACGCCGAGCCCTGCGACATTCCGTACGCGCCCGTCGCGTGGTCGTACGCGCAGGAAGCAACGAGCAGCAATACCGATATCGCAGCGCATGCCCTGAAGTAAGCCATTGCGGTCCTCACGAAGTGGTCGCCACCCCGTCCCGAAGTTACGCATACATGCAAGCGAGCGGTATGGCCGATATCACGCAAGCGCGCGGATAGTTGTCGCCCTGGAGCGACCCGCCGTCGCCTATGCCCGACGGCCGTCGGCTCGCGTCCCAGCTAATAGGTCGTCCGGCACGTGGTGCCGGAGTATCGCCAACCGGTGACCGTCTCTGCGGCGCCGACGGTGAAATTCACCACGCATGTAGTCGCAATCGGCTCGCCCTTGTTGTAGGTGTAGACCGTATCGCCGCTGGGCGCGTGGAAAGTGCTGGCCGGCGGGCCCCATGCCTTGACGAGATCGCCCGCGGTGCGGCCTTTCCATTTGCTCACCTCGTACTTGAAGGCCTCCTCGTTCGGAATGCCGGCGCAGCTCGCGAGGTAGAGCAGCGCCGCTGCGATCAATCCCCGGCGAGTCCTGGCATGACGAGCACGCATCTGCCGGAGTCTACGCCGCGAGAGCGAGACTTCAAGAGCGAAGGACGGTTCCCGCCGCCGCGCCGGTCAGCGCGCCGCACTCCCACGTCGGCACGCCGTTTACGAGCGTCAGCTCGATGCCAGCCGAGCGCATCACCATGCGCTTCGCGCCGCCCGGCAGGTCGTAGAGGCGCTCGGGACGGCCCGCGGCGCCCACGGTCGCGGGATCGAACAGCACCAAATCGGCGGCGAGGCCGGGCGCGATGCGGCCGCGGTCCTTGACGCCGAAGAAGTCGGCCGGGTCGGAGGTCATGCGGCGCACCGCTTCCTCGAGCGTGAGAACCTTCCGCTCCCGCACCCAGGTGCCGAGCACGTAGGTCGGATAGCCCGCGTCGCACAGCATGTCGAGGTGCGCGCCGCCGTCGCCGAGGCCGATGAGCACCGAGCGGTCATTGAGGATCTCCGCCATGCGGTCGACGCGCGTGTTGAACGACTGCATGGTGAACTCGTTTTCGAGATCATCCCGCAAAGTAACGTCCAGGAAGGCATCGACGCCATCCTTGCCCAATTCGGCCGCGATGTCGGCGACCGTGCGGCCCTCGAAGCGCTTGAGCGCCGGGTTCTTCACCTCGTGCAGCGTGATCCGCGCCCAGTTGCCGAAGGAGAGCGGCCGCTCGAGCTCCTTCCTGAACTGCGCGCGGAACGCGGGATCGCGGTACACCGCCGCCTGCGCGGCCTTCGACTTGTCCTCGAACACGCGCCTGAACGACGGGAACGCGGCGAACGAGAACGGGCTGCGCATGTTCACCTCGCGCGTGAGCGGCAGGGGCGAAGTCTGCGGACGCGCACCCTTGGCGATCATCGGCGCGGCCTTCCTCAAGGTCTCGCGCACCGCCTCGGGCAGGTCGTCGCGGTCGAACATCGCAATAAATGTCACCGGCCGGCCGCTCTCGTCGAGCATGAAATCCAGGAGCTCAAGCTCCGGGTCCTCCAGCACGGCGATCTGGCGCGTCATCGCCATCTCGATCGCACCCTTCCCCCGCGCGCGCAGCGCGTTGCAGTAAGCCTTCAGCTCCGCGCGGCTCGCGTTGCGGCAGGCGAGCGGCCGCCCGCCGTACCCCATGTGCTGGTTGAGGAGCGTGCTGGAAAAGCCGAACGCGCCGGCGTCCATCGCCTCGCCGAGTAGGCTTTTTATTTTGTTCGTTTCATCCTCGGTGGCGGCGCGCTCCATCGACGCTTCGCCCATCACGTAGTGCCGCAAAGGCGTCAGCGGCGCGAGGAACGCGAGATTGAGCGAAGGCTTCCTCCTCGCCGCCGCGTCCAGGTACTCGGGAAAGGTCTCCCAGTCCCAGGTGATGCCCGCCTGTAGCACCTCGAACGGGATCGCCTCCACGTTCACTAGATCCTTCATCGCGATCTCGCGCGCCTGCGGCCGGCACGGCGCGATCCCCACCCCGCAATTGCCCATCACGACCGACGTCACCCCGTGCCACGACGACGGCGTCGCCGCCCCGTCCCAGCAGATCTGCGCGTCGTAATGCGTGTGCGGATCGATGAACCCCGGCGCCACCACCAGCCCCTCGGCGTCGGTGGTTCGTCTTGCCCTATCACGGATTCTTTCGCTTACTTCGATGATCTTGCCGCCCGATACGGCGACGTCCGCCCGCCGCGCCGGCGCTCCCGTACCGTCGATCAGGGTCCCGCTTTTGATTAGTATGTCGTACGCCATCGTTTACCCGCCTCGGCAAGGGAGGAGCCCATGGATCCGGACCTGAATACCCTCGAGCAACTCAACCGCGACTATATTGACGCTGTTCAGCACCGGAATGTAAGCCGTTTCGAACAGATCCTGGCCGAGGACTTCCTCGCCAGCAACCCCGACGGCTCGCTTGTGGACAAGAAGGCCTTCCTCGCCCAGACCGCGAAGCCGGTGACCGTCTCCGGCCTCGCCGCCCAGGACGTGCGCATCCGCGTCCTGGGCGACGTCGCGTTGATCCACGCCCGCACCACCTACAGGACCGCGGACGGGCGCTCCGCCTCGGGGCGCTATACCGACGTCTGGGCGCGGCGCGGTGGCCGCTGGCTCGCCGTCGCCGCCCACGTCACGCGCGGCTGAGCGCGCCGGCCGGAGCTTCTTCGCCATGACAACGCGGACCTTGGAAGCGGACTACCTGGTCGTCGGCTGCGGCGCGACCGGCATGGCCTTCGCCGACGCCCTGGTCGCGGCCTCCGACGCCGACGTTGTCATGCTCGACCGCCGCCACGCGCCGGGCGGGCACTGGAACGACGCCTACCCGTTCGTGCGCCTGCACCAGCCCTCGCTGATGTACGGCGTGAACTCGACCCCGCTCGGCACCGACGCGGTCGACCGCGAGGGCCCGAACCGGGGCTTCTACGACCGCTCGAGCGGACGAGAGATCGTCGCCTACTACGACCGCGTGATGCGCGACCGGCTGCTCGCCTCGGGGCGCGTGCGCTTCTTCCCGATGTGCGACTACGCGGGCGGGGGCCGCTTCGTCTCGCGCCTCTCGGGCGACGCATACGAGGTGAGGGCGAGGAAGAGCGTCGTCGACGCGACCTACCTCGAGGGCAAGGTGCCGGCGACCACGCCGCCGCCGTTCGAGGTCGCGCCCGGCCCGTTCCTGACAACGCTGCAATCATTTGCGCCGCCCGCGCACTAGTTCAGTGTCGGGTACTCCCGAGCGTACTAATATTCTTTCCAACAATTCCAACAGTCAGTCAAGGGAGGGAAACCCGATGAAAGCTTCTTCACTGGCCTTCAGGGCCGCCGTGTTGTTCGTGATCGCGGGCATGGTGTGGGGACTGGTCATGGCGACCTCGGAGAACCACGTCACGTTCCCGGCGCACGCCCACCTCAACCTGCTCGGCTGGGTGTGTCTGTTTCTGTTCGGCATCTTCTACCACCTCCACCCCGAGATCGACCGTAGCCGCGTTGCGCTCGTCCAGGTGTGGATCTGGATGGTCGGCGTCGTCATCCAGGTCTTCGGAGTGGGCAGGATCTATACGGGGCACCCGAGCGGCGAGGTGTTGGCCGCGACCGGCTCGTTCATCGTCCTCGGGGCCATGATCCTGTTCGCGTGGCTGGTGTATCGCCGCGAGCGCTACGCCGCGGCGGCGGGGCTCGCCGCTTCGCCAGCGAAGTAGCGCGCGCGGCACCCGTCGGCGTCAATCTTCCTTGTAGTGCCCGGCACGCGCGGCGAAGTCGGCGTAGCCGAGGAAGCGCTCGAGATCGGGGGTGGCGGCGCGCACGTGGTCGGCGTTCTGGGTGTGCTTGAATTCTTCGAGGGCCTGTTTGACGCTGCTGTAGGCCGCAAGCAGGCTGAAGCCGTAGTAGAGGACGACCGAGGCGCCGGCGTCGCGCTCGGCGGCGACAGGCTGGCCGGGGGTGTCGACGAGCATGACGCGGCCCTTGATGCGCGCGCGGTGCTGCTTGAGGAGCGCGGGGGTGAAGCCGGTGAGGAAGACGAGGTCGACACCGCACTCGGTATAGGCGTTGGCGCGGCGGATGGCTTCCTCGGTGTCGCCGAGCGCCCAGTGGGCGTCGGTGCGCCCGACGATGAGGAAATCCTTGGCTCTTCGGGCGTCGAGCGCGGCCCTCAGGCGTGCGGTGGTCTGTTCGAGGGTGAGGAGGCGCTGCGGCACGTCCGCGTGCTTGCCGAAGGCGTGGTCCTCGATGTGGATCGCGGCGACGCCGGCGTCCTCGAACGCGCGCACGGTGCGCCACAGGTTGGCTGGGTGGTGGAAGCCGCCTTCCGCGTCGGCGAGCACGGGGATCCCGACGGCGTCGGCGACGGTCTTGGCCTGGGCGACCAGCTCGTCGAGCGAGAGCAACGCGACGTCGGGCAGGCCGAAGCGGCTCGCCGCGGTGGCGTAGCTGCCGATGTAGACCGCCGGGAAACCGGCCGCTTCGATGAGGCGCGCCGAGAGCGCGTCGTAGGCGCCGGGGACGGCGAGCGTTTCGCCCGCTTCGATGTGTTCCTTGAGGCGCGCGCGCTTCAGCGCAGCGACTCGTTGATCTTGTCGAGGAGCGCCGAGCCGGGGCAGAGCTGCTTTTCGCCCAGGCTGTTGAAGGGCACTTCCACGGTGTTCAGGTGGGTGTGCAGGTCCTCGGGTGTGGCGTCGAGGTACAGCAGCCCGGTGACGAGCTCGCCCTTCGCCTGGTGCTGCTGCACGTAGTTCATCGCCTTGACGCGGTCGGTGGGGTCGTACTCGGGGTCGAGCTTCCTCAGGCGCAGCACCGAGCCGTCGTGCTGGGTGACCTCGACCACCTCGCCCGGGGCGTAGTCGGCGGTGAGCGGCGTGCGCGGCGTGATGAAGTCGAGCCGGTTGACGGCGTCGTTGTGCTCGCGCACGTAGTCGTAGCTCTTGGTGCTGCCGGCGTGGTTGTTGAACGCGACGCAGGGGCTGATGACGTCGATGAACGCCGCGCCGTGGTGCGCGATGGCGGCCTTGATGAGCGGCACGAGCTGCTTCTTGTCGCCCGAGAAGCCGCGCGCGACGAAGGTGGCGCCGAGCTGCAGCGCCATGGAGACCATGTCGACCGCGTTGTCGGTGTTGGTGGCGCCGCGCTTGGACTTGGAGCCGTAGTCGGCGGTGGCCGAGAACTGGCCCTTGGTGAGGCCGTAGACGCCGTTGTTCTCGACGATGTACACCATGTTGACGCCGCGCCGCATGACGTGCGCGAACTGTCCCAGGCCGATCGAGGCGGAGTCGCCGTCGCCCGAGACGCCCATGTAGATCAGGTCGCGGTTGGCGAGGTTGGCGCCGGTGAGCACCGAGGGCATGCGACCGTGCACGGTGTTGAAGCCGTGCGAGTTGCCGAGGAAGTAGGTCGGCGTCTTGGACGAGCAGCCGATGCCCGAGAGCTTGGCGACCCGGTGCGGCTCGATGTCGAGCTCCCAGCAGGCCTGGATGATGGCGGCGCTGATCGAGTCGTGGCCGCAGCCGGCGCACAGCGTCGAGACGGCGCCCTCGTAGTCGCGCCGGGTGTAGCCGACCTTGTTTAGCGCGAGCGTCGGGTGGTGCAGCTTGGGCTTGGCGAGATAGGTCATGCTGCCTTGTCCTTCTTGAGCGGGCGCACGTTGAGCGTGGTCACGATCTGCGCGATCTCGTTCGTGATGAAGCGCGCGGTGATCGGCGTGCCGTCGTAGTGCAGCACCGAGATGAGGCTCGCCGGGCTGATGCCGGCGTCGTTCACCAGCAGGGTCTTCAACTGCGCGTCGCGGTTCTGCTCGACGACGAACACCTTGTTGTGCGAGGCGACGAAATCGGCGATCTCGTCCTGGAACGGGAAGGCGCGGATGCGCAGCGCGTTGATCGAGATGCCCAGCTCGGCAAGCGCCTCGAGGGCCTCGTACATCGCGGGGCTGGTCGAGCCGTAGTAGATGGCGCCGAAGCGCGCGGGCCTCTTCGACGCGGTGAGCACGGGCTTGGGCACCAGCGACTTCGCGGTCTCGAACTTCTTCTGCAGCCGCTTCATGTTGTCCATGTAGTCCGGCCCGGCCTCGGAATAGCGCGCGTAGCGGTCCTTGGTGGTGCCGCGCGTGAAATACGCGCCGCGCTTGGGGTGCGTGCCCGGATAGGTGCGGTACGGAATGCCGTCGCCGTCGACATCGAGGTAGCGGCCGAAGTCCTTGCCGGCCTGCAGCTCCTCGTGCGTCATCACCTTGCCGCGGTCGTACTTGCGCGCATCGTCCCATTCGAACGGCGCCGTGAGCCGCTGGTTCATGCCGATGTCGAGGTCGGTCATGAGAAACACCGGCGTCTGCAGCCGGTCGGCGAGGTCGAGCGCCTGCGCCGCGAAATCGAAGCACTCGTGCGGGTCCTCGGGGAACAGCAGCACGTGCTTGGTGTCGCCGTGCGAGGCGTACGCGCAGGCGAGCACGTCGGCCTGCTGGGTGCGCGTCGGCATGCCGGTCGAGGGCCCGCCGCGCTGCACGTTGATGATGGTCGCCGGGATCTCGGCGAAGTACGCGAGGCCGATGAACTCGGTCATCAGCGACACGCCCGGCCCCGAGGTCGCGGTGAAGGCGCGCGCGCCGTTCCAGCCCGCGCCGATCACCATGCCGATCGAGGCGAGCTCGTCCTCGGCCTGCACCACCGCGTAATTGTGCCTTCCGGTGGTCTTGTCGATTCTTAGTCTTGAACAGTAACGCTGAAACGCTTCCGCCAGTGACGACGAGGGCGTGATCGGGTACCAGGCGCATACCGTGGCACCGCCGTAGACGCAGCCGAGCGCGGCGGCCGAGTTGCCGTCGACGAAGATCTTGTCGCCCACGGCGAAGGCGCGCTTCACCTTCAGCCCGAGCGCGTCCTTCAGCTTCGCGCGCGCGTAGTCGAAGCCCATGTGGAAGGCGTTGAGGTTGGGCTTGAGCAGCTTCTCCTTGCCCTTGTACTGCTCGCCGATCAGCTCGGCGATCACGCCGGGATCGATGTCCATCAGCGACGACAGCGCGCCGACGTAAATGATGTTCTTGAAAAGCTGCCGCTCGCGCGAGTCGGTATAGCTGGCGTTGCAGATCTCGGTGAGCGGCATGCCGATGACGTTGATGTCGGGGCGGAACTTCGACTCGGGCAGCGGCCGCGTGTCGTCGTAGAACAGGTAGCCGCCGGGCTCGATCTCCTTCACGTCCTGGTTCCAGGTCTGCGGGTTCATCGCCACCATCAGGTCGACGCCGCCGCGGCGCCCGAGCCAGCCACGCTCGGTGACGCGCACCTCGTACCAGGTCGGCAGGCCCTGGATGTTCGAGGGGAAGATGTTGCGCGGGGACACCGGGATGCCCATGCGCAGGAACGACTTTGCGAACAGCTCGTTAGCCGAGGCCGAACCCGAGCCGTTGATGTTGGCGAACTTGACGACGAAGTCGTTGACCGCCTCGATGCGCTTTGCCATTTACCGCCTGGTCTCCGCTCTTTCAGTTCTTGTAACTCGGGTCCTTGCCGTCGATCACACGCTGCAGGGCGGCGAACTCCAGCTCGCCAAGCGGCGCGGTGTCGGTGAGAAACTCCTCGCCCAGCTCCTGCGACTGCAGGCAAACGTCGGCCGAGGGCAGCCGCAGCCGCGCGCCCTGCGCCGCGAGCTGGATCTGGCTCGCGCGCTCCAGGCGCCACATGCGCACGAAGGCCTCCGGCACCGTGCGCCCCACCGTCAGCAGGCCGTGGTTCCTGAGGATCAGCGCCGGCTGCTTGCCGATGCTCGCCACCAGGCGCCGCTGCTCGTCGAGGCGCATGCTCGGGCCCTCGAAGTCGTGGTAGGCGAGCTTGCCGTAGAAATTGTGCGAGTACATGTGCACCGGCAGCAGCCCGTCCTCCTGCGCCGAGATCGCCATGCCGGCGAGCGTGTGGGTGTGGAACACGCACTGCGCGTCCGCGCGCGCCTGGTGGATGGCGCCGTGGATCACGAAGCCCGCCTTGTTGGCGCCGTAGGGCTGCTCGCCCACCGCGTTGCCCTCGAGGTCGATCTTGACCAGGTTCGAGGCCGTGACCTCGTCGAAGCGCAGGCCGTAGGGGTTGATGAGGAAATGATGCTCTGGCCCGGGCACGCGCAGGCTGATGTGCGTATAGATCAGCTCCGACCAGCCGAGGTGATCGGCGATGCGGTAGGCCGCGGCGAGCTGCACGCGCAGCTGCCATTCCGCCGCATCGAATTTGGAACTGTCCTTCAGTTTTGTGACTTTGTTCGGCGCGACAGTGCTCATGTTCTCCCCCTTTGTCAGGCGGCCTTGCGCTGCGGATTGCGGCAGCCGGGGCCGGCGTGCGTCATGTCGAGCAGGAATTTCTGCATGTCCCATGCGCCCGTCGGGCAGCGCTCGGCGCACAGGCCGCAGTGCAGGCACACGTCCTCATCCTTGACCATCACGCGCCCAGTCTTGAGGCCGTCCTGCACGTACAAGTCCTGGCTGAGGTTCGCCGCGGGCGCGTTCAGCCGCGTCCTGAGATCGGTTTCCTCGCCGTTCTGCGTGAAGCTGATGCAGTCCATCGGGCAGATGTCGACGCAGGCGTCGCACTCGATGCACAGCCTCGGGGCGAACACCGTCTGCACGTCGCAATTGAGGCAGCGCTGCGCCTCCTTCCAGGCGGTGGCGACGTCGAAGCCCATCTCGACCTCGACCTTGATGTTCCTCAGCGTCTGGCGGACGTCGCGCCAGGGCACCTTGTAGCGCGCGTCGGGGTGGATCTCGTTGTCGTAGCTCCACTCGTGGATGCCCATCTTCTGCGACATCAGCGTCACGCCGGGCGCGGGTCGCTCGGAGGGATTTTCGGAATTCACGAGCTTGTCTATGGAGATGGCCGCGTCGTGGCCGTGCGCCACGGCCCAGATGATGTTCTTCGGGCCGAAGGCCGAGTCGCCGCCGAAGAATACGTGCTTCACCGTGGCCGCGAAGGTCGCCTTGTCGAGCACCGGCAGGCCCCACTTGTCGAACTCGATGCCGCAGTCGCGCTCGATCCAGGGAAAGGCGTTCTCCTGGCCGACGGCCACCAGCACGTCGTCGCACTCGAAGCTCTGGTCGGGCTCGCCGGTGGGCACCAGGCTCCTGCGGCCCTTGTCGTCGTACATCGCCTTCACTTTCTGGAAGGTCATGCCGACGAGCTTTTCATCCCGCAGGTTGAAAGACTTCGGCACGAGGTAGTTGAGGATCGGGATGCCCTCGTGCGCGGCGTCCTCCTTTTCCCAGGGGCTCGCCTTCATCTCCTCGAAGCCCGAGCGCACGATCACCTTCACGTCCTCGCCGCCCAGGCGCTTGGAGGTGCGGCAGCAGTCCATGGCGGTGTTGCCGCCGCCCAGCACGATGACGCGCTTGCCGATCCGCTCGACGTGGCCGAAGGACACCGACGACAGCCAGTCGATGCCGATGTGGATGTTCTGCGCGCCTTCCTTGCGCCCCGGGATGTCGAGGTCGCGGCCGCGCGGCGCGCCGCTGCCGACGAAGATCGCGTCCCAGCCTTCGGCCATCAGCGCCTTCATGCTGTCGATGCGGCGCTGCTTGAGCTCGACGCCCAAGCCGAGCACGTAGCCGACTTCCTCGTCGATCACCTCCTCGGGGAGCCGAAATCGCGGGATCTGCGAGCGGATCATGCCGCCCGCCTTGGGATCCTGGTCGAACAGCGTCACCTGGTAGCCGAGCGGCGCCAGGTCGCGCGCCACGGTGAGCGAGGCCGGCCCGGCGCCGACGCAGGCGATCTTCCTGCCGTTCTTCTTCGCCGCGGGCTTGGGCAGCCGCGCCGCGATATCGTCGTCCTTGTAGTCCGCGGCGACGCGCTTCAGCCTGCAGATCGCCACCGGCTCGGGCCTGGGCTGGTTCTCTTCCTCGACGCGGCCGCGGCGGCACGCCGGCTCGCAGGGGCGGTCGCAGGTGCGTCCCAGGATCCCCGGAAAGACGTTCGACTCCCAGTTCACCATGTAGGCGTCGGAATAACGCCCTGCTGCGATCAGGCGGATGTACTCGGGTACGGGGGTGTGGGCCGGGCAGGCCCACTGGCAATCAACGACTTTGTGAAAGTAGTCTGGATTGCGGATATCGGTGGGATGCAACAAGATCTCCTCGCCCTTCTCACGGGCGGTCTTGTACAGGAGCGGAAGTGTACTCCTGGCAGCCCTCGTCGAAAAGCCTTATTCCTTTACTTTCAACCACTAGCGTCAGGGGCTTTGAACCCCCGCGCGGCCTCGCGCTATCCTAGGTCCATGATCTCCCGACTCGATTCCCTGCGTCGGCGACCCGGCGGCGCGCTGCTGCTCGTCCTCGCTTGCGTCGCCGGACCCTGCCTCGCGCACGCGCCGAGCGCGCGCGAATGCCGCGAAGCCGGCGAATTCATCTACCACGCCGCGCAGGCGCGCGACGCCGGCATGACGCGCGAGAAGTTTCTCGGCAAGCTGCACGAGGATCTGTTCGCGATCCGCGCCTTCCGGCCCGAGCTGCGCTGGTTCGCGCAGGACGCCGAAGACGAGGCGCTGCTGGTGTCGGCCGCCGAGCGGGTGTTCGACGCCCCGCAGAGCGATGTGGCGCACCGCAGCGCGTTCGAGGCGCACTGCATGAGCCTCGCGCGGCGATGAGCGGCCTGATCGGCATCGCGCTCGAGCACCGCGGCGCGGGGCTCGTCGCCCGCGTGAGCATCGAGCGCGCCGCCAAGCTCAACTCGCTCGACACCCCGGCGCTCGAAGCGCTGGCGCAGGCCGTGAGCGGCCTGCCCGCCGAGGTGCGCGCGGTGGTCGTCACCGGCGCGGGCGAGCGCGCCTTCGCCGGCGGCGCCGATATCGGCGAGCTGGCGGCGCTCGACTCCGTCTCGGCGCGCGAGTTCATCGCGCGCGTGCACCGCGCCTGCGCCGCCATGCGCGAGTGCCCGGTGCCGGTGATCGCGCGCGTCAACGGCTACGCGCTCGGCGCGGGCCTCGAGCTCGCCGCCGCCTGCGACCTGCGCATCGCCGCGGCGCACGCGGTGTTCGGCATGCCAGAGGTGCGCCTGGGGATTCCCTCGGTGGTGGAGGCGGCGCTCTTGCCGCGCCTCGTCGGCGCGGGGCGCGCGCGCTGGCTGGTGATGTCGGGCGAGACGATCGACGCCGCGCAGGCGCTCGCCTGGGGCCTGGTCGAGCGCGTGGCGCCCGGGCCCGAGCTCGACGCCGCGGTCGACCGGGCGCTCGACGCGCTGCTCGCCGCCGGCGACGCCGCGCTGCGCGCGCAGAAGCGTCTGTGCAAGCTGTGGGAGGAGGCGCCGCTTGAGGATTGCGTGCGCCTGAGCATCGTCGAATTCGCCGCGGCCTATGCCGGCGACGAGCCGCAGCGGCTGATCGGCGAGTATCTCGCGGCGAAGAAGAAGCGCTAGCGCCGCCGCTCCCGCCACGCCGCCCAGGCCCAGGCGAGCAGGTACACGACCGCGGGCACCGCAACGAGCAGCGCGAGCGGCGTGAGCACCTTGTCGCGCGCGCCTTCCTCGAGCGCCAGGATGGTGGCGACGTTCAGGCCGCTCACGACCACCCAGATCACCGCGAACAGCAGCCACAATCGTTGCCAGAGCTTCATGCGCGCGCCCAATTCAGGACATATTTTTCCAGCTCGACCAGCAGGAACGCGGCCACGCCGAAGCCGAGCACCAGCGCCCACGCCGCGGCGTCCAGCGCGCCGGTGCCGAACAGGGTCTGCATCGGCGGCAGGTAGGTGAAGCCGAGCTGCAGCAACGCGAGCACGCCGACCGCGACCAGCGCAATGCGGTTGCCGAGCAGCGCATCGAGGTTGAGCGCGCTGTCGAGCAGCCGCCGGCTGTTGAACAGGTAGACGATCTCGCCCATCACCAGCGCGTTGACCGCCGCGGCGCGCGCGACGGCGACGTCGCCGCTACGCCCCATCTCCCACAGGAACAGGCCGAAGGTGCCGGCGAACAGCAGCAGCGACACGAACACTACGCGCCACGCGAAAAAGCCCGACAGCAGCGGCTCGCGCGGGTCGCGCGGCGGGCGGCGCATCACGCCCGGCTCGGTCGGATCGAAGGCGAGCGCGAGCGAGAGCGTGGTCTCGGTCACCATGTTGATCCACAGGATCTGCACCGGCGTGATGGGCAGCGTCATGCCGAGCACCACCGCGCCGATGATCGCCAGCGCCTCGCCGCCGTTGGTGGGCAGCAGGTAGATGATCGTCTTCTTCAGGTTGTCGTAGACCGTGCGGCCCTCCTCGACCGCGCGCTCGATCGAGGCGAAGTTGTCGTCGGCGAGCACCATGTCGGCCGCCTCCTTGGCCGCCTCGGTGCCCTTGTGGCCCATCGCCACGCCGACGTCGGCGCGCTTGAGCGCCGGCGCGTCGTTGACGCCATCGCCGGTCATCGCCACCACCTCGCCGTCGGCCTGCAAGGCTTCGACCAGGCGCAGCTTGTCCTCGGGGCTCGCGCGCGCCAGCACGTCGCCCGGCGCGATGCCGAGCATGCCGGCGACTGCGGCCGCGGTGACGGCATGATCGCCGGTGATCATCTTCACGCGGATGCCCGCCTCGCGGCACTGGCGCACCGCCGCGATCGCCTCCTCGCGCGGCGGGTCGATGATGCCCGCCAGGCCGAGCAGCGCGAAGCCGCCGTCGACGTGCTCGAAGCCCAGGCTCTCCTGTGTCTGCGGCGCCGCGCGCTGCGCGAGCGCCAGCACGCGCATGCCGTCGCGCGCGAGCGCGTCGACCTTCGCCTGCCACAGCGCTCGATCGACGTCGCACATCTCGAGCACGCGCTCGGGCGCGCCCTTGACGAAGATCACGTGCGCGCCGTCGGGCGCGTGGTGCAGCGTGGCCATGAAGCGGTGCTCGGATTCGAACGGAATCGCGTCCAGGCGCGGCCATTCGGCGTACTCGCGCGTCGCTCGCAGCCCGGCCTTCATGGCGAGGGTCACCAGCGCGCCCTCGGTCGGGTCGCCCTCGAGCTTCCACTCGCCGCCCTCCTCGCGCAGCAGCGCGTCGTTGCACAGCAGCCCGGCGCGCGCGAGCTCGCGCACGGCGTGCTCGGCCGCCTGGCCGAGCGGCGCGCCGCCCGCGAGAAAGCCGCCGTGCGGCGCGTAGCCGGCGCCCTCGACCTCCACGTCCAGCCCCTCGCCGATCACGCGGCGCACGGTCATCTCGTTTTTCGTCAGCGTGCCGGTCTTGTCCGAGCAGATCACGGTCACCGAGCCGAGCGTCTCGACGGCCGGCAGGCGGCGCACGATGGCGTTGCGGCGCGCCATGCGGCGCACGCCGATCGCCAGCGTGATGGTCATGATCGCCGGCAAAGCCTCCGGGATCGCCGCCACCGCGATGCCGACGGCGGCGAGGAACATGTCCGCAGCGCTGAAGCTGCGCCAGTAGTAGCCGAGCGCGAAGGTGGCGCCGGCCAGCAGCAGGATCGCGACCGTGAGCCAGCGCCCGAAGTGCGCGAACTGCCGCACCAGCGGCGTCGAGATCTCCTCGACCGTCTCGAGCAGCGCGCTGATGCGGCCGATCTCGGTGGCGGCGCCGGTGGCGACCACCACGCCGCGCCCCTGGCCGTAGGTCACCATGGTGCCCGAGTAGGCCATCGGCGTGCGGTCGCCGACCGGCGCATCGGCGTCGACCGGCGCAAGCGATTTCTCCACCGGCGCGGACTCGCCGGTGAGCACCGCCTCGTCGATCCTGAGGTTGCGCGCCGCCACCAGGCGCAGGTCGGCGGGCACCTTGTCGCCCGAGGCGAGCAGCACCACGTCGCCCGGTACGAGCTGCTCGGCGGGCAGCGTGCGCCGCGCGCCGCCGCGCAGCGCGAGCGCCGAGAGCGACAGCATGTTGCGGATCGCGTCGAGCGCCTCCTCGGCCTTGCCCTCCTGGATGAAGCCGACGATGGCATTGATGACGATCACGCCCGCGATCACCGAGGCGTCTACCCAGTGCCCGAGCGCCGCGGTGATCGCCGCCGAGACGATCAGCACGTAGATGAGCACGTTGTGGAACTGCATCAGGAACCTCGCGAGCGCGCCGCGCCGCGCGGGGGGCGGCAGCCGGTTGGCGCCGTACTGCGCGAGGCGCGCCGTGGCTTCGGCTTCGGTGAGCCCGGCGCGGCTGCTGGCGAGCGCCTCGAGCGCCTGCGGGCCCGCGAGCGCGTGCCAGGCCCGGCGCTCAGTGGTGGAGGTAGAGGAGGTAGGCATTGAGCAGGTAGATCACGAACAGCACGATGCTCGCCCAGCCGACGGTCTTGAAGACGCGCATTCTCGGGCGATAGAGCAGCCCGACGATCGCCACCCCGGTCATCATGATCGCCGACAGCGCCGACACGGCGTTCGCGGGCGACACGTCCAACAGCAGCGGGCCCTTCAGGTACAGCGCGTCGTCGATTGCCAGGATCAGGATATTGAACAGGTTGCTGCCGAAAAGGTTCGCGATCGCCATGTCGAGCGCGCCGATGCGCAGCGCCGCCACGCTTACAGCCACCTCCGGCAGCGAGGTCGCGGCGGCGACGAACAGCGTGCCGACGAAGCTTTGGCTCCAGCCCATCTGGGCCGCGAGCGACTTGCCGACGTACGGCAGCCAGACGCCGGCGGCGACCACGACCAGCGCCGCCGCGGCGTAGCGCCTCAGCGCCTGTCCGAGCGTGAGGTCGCTCTGGCTCAGCGCCTCGCCGGCCCCTTGCGCGGGGTGGCTCACCTCGTAGCGGAACACCGTGCGCATCGCCACCGCGTACAGCACCACGATTACCGGGGTGTACAGGCCGACGTGGCCCCAGGTCCAGCGCGGGCCGCCTTCGGCGAGCAGAACGTTGAAGCCGACGAAGCCGATCAAAATCACGCCGAAGCCCGCCGACAGGATGTGGCCCTGGCGCGCGCGCGTGTAGACCGACTCGCCGCGCTGGAGCAGGTCGAGCACGACGATGATCAACAGATTGAACACGCAGCTGCCGAGCACGTCGCCGACCGCGATTTCCGGCGCCTGGTTGATCGTCACCGCGCTTACCCCCGTCGCCAGCTCGGGCAGCGAGGTGACGGTGGCGATCAGCACCAGCCCGACCCAGCTCCCGCCCATGCCGGTACGGCGGCCGATGACGTCGCCGTAGCGCGACAGCAGCGTGCCCGCGACACCGATGGCCGCCGCGCACGCGGCGAGCGCGAGGAAGCTCAGCATGCCGCGCGCGCCGTCAGACCTCCTCCGGCACCATCTTGATCGCGCCGCAGGGGCACTCGGCGACGCACAGGCCGCAGCCTTTGCAGTAGTCGTAGTTGAAGCGGAAGCGCTTGCCCGGGCCGAGCTTGATCACCGCGTTGTCGGGGCACACGCCGTAGCAGTTGTCGCATTCGAAGCAGTTGCCGCAGGACAGGCACCTGCGCGCCTCGTACAGCGCGTTGGTCTCGTCCAGCCCGCCGAGCACCTCGTCGAAGGTCGACTGTCGCCGCAGCGCGTCGAGCACCGGCAGCACCGTCTTCGGCGCGTCGGAGTAGTACCAGGCGTTCAGCTTGTCGAAGTCCGCCAGCTCGTGCGCCGGCGGCTTGGCCCAGGTCGCGCCGCGCAGCCAGGCGTCGATGTGACGCGCGGCCTTCTTGCCGTGGCCCACCGCCACCGTGACAGTGCGCTCCGAGGGCACCATGTCGCCGCCGGCGAAGATGCCGGCGTGGCCGGTCATCATGTTCGGGCCCACCTTGACCACGCCGCCCTCGAGCTCGAGCCCGGGCACATGCTCGAGCAGCGACAGGTCGACGTCCTGGCCGAGCGCGAGCACCAGCGAGTCGGCCTCGAGCGTCTCGAGCTCGCCGGTGGGCTGCGGGAAGCCGGTCTCGTCGAGCCGCATCTTCTCCACTACCAGGGCGCCCTCGCCGGCCTGCTTGATGGTCGAGAGCCACTTGATCATCACGCCTTCCTGCAGCGCCTCCTCGACCTCGAAGTCGTGCGCCGGCATCTTCTCGCGCGTGCGGCGGTAGACGATGATGGCGTCGGTGGCGCCCAGGCGCTTCGCGGTGCGCGCCATGTCGATGGCGGTGTTGCCGCCGCCGTACACCACCACGCGACGGCCGAGCAGGGGCCTGTCCTCGCCCTCCATGCTGCGCAGCACCGACACCGCGTCGAGGATGCGCGCCGAGGCGCCCGCCGGGATGTAGGCGCGCTTGCCGATGTGCGCGCCCACCGCGAGGAAGGCGGCATCGAAGCTCCCCTCGCGCATCGTCTCGAGGATGCGGTCGACCTTGGCATTCAGCCTCAGCTCGACGCCGAGATCGAGGATGCGGCGCACCTCCGCGTCCAGCACCGCGCGCGGCAGCCGGTACTTGGGGATGCCGAAGCGCATCATGCCCCCGGCGAGCGGCCCGGCTTCGTGGATCGATACCGCGTGGCCCAGGCGCGCGAGGTGGTACGCCGCCGCGAGGCCCGAGGGTCCCGCCCCCACCACCAGCACGCGCTTGCCCGAGCGCGCCGCCGGCGGATCGAGCTTCCAGCCCTTGTCGATGGCGTAGTCGCCGAGGAAGCGCTCGACCGAGTTGATGCCCACTGCAGCATCGAGCTGGCCGCGGTTGCAGGCGCCCTCGCAGGGGTGGTAGCACACCCGCCCCATCACCGCGGGCAGCGGGTTGTCCTCGACCAGCAGGCGCCAGGCCTTTTCGTAGTCGCCGGACTCGGCGTGATACAGCCAGCCCTGGATGTTCTCGCCCGCGGGGCAGGCGTGGTTGCACGGCGGCAGCCGGTCGAGGTACTCCGGGCGCATGGTGCGCCAGGTGCCGGTGTGGTTGGCGAGGCTCGAGCCGGGATCGAGCGTGATGGCGAAGGGCTTACGCATCGAGGCCGTACCTCGCGATGTTGCGGTCCGCGAGGCGCTGCAGCTTCTCGATCACGTCGCTGCGCAGCTCGGGACTGAACAGGTGCGCGAAGCGCTTCTGCGGCCGCAGGTAATCCTCCACCGGCCGCGGCCGGCGGATCCTCGACACCTCAGTCACCTCGCCGTCGAGCGCCTCGAACACCGGGAACGTGCCGGTTTCCTTGGCGAGCCGCGCGATCTGGATGGTCTGGTCCGGCGGGTGGCCCCAGCCGAGCGGACACGGCACGAACACGTGGATGTAGCGCGCGCCGCGAAACTGCATGGCGCGCTTCACCTTGTGCTCGAGGTCGCGCAGCTCGGCCACCGTCGCGGTGGCGACGTAGGGGATGCGGTGCGCCATGGCGATCTCCGGCAGGTACTTGCCGTGGCCGAACAGGTTGCCCGGCGCCTCGCCGTGCGCGCTGGTGGTGGCGGTGCGCGCCGCCGGCGGCGTGGCCGAGGAGCGCTGCACGCCGGTGTTCATGTAGGCCTCGTTGTCGTAGCAGATGTAGAGCACGTCGTCGTTGCGCTCGAACATCCCGGACAGGCAGCCAAAGCCGATGTCAGTGGTGCCGCCGTCGCCGCCCTGCGCCACCACGCGCACGTCGTCGCGGCGCTTGACCTTGAGCGCCGCGGCGATGCCGGTGGCGACCGCCGCGGCGTTGCCGAACAGCGAGTGGATCCACGGGATCTGCCACGAGGTCTCCGGGTACGGCGTCGAGAACACCTCGAGGCAGCCGGTGGCGTTGGCGGCGATCAGCCGGCGCTGGGTGGCCTCCATCGCTGCGTCGATGGCGTAGCGCGCGCCGAGCGCCTCGCCGCAGCCCTGGCAGGCGCGGTGACCCGAGTTGAGCGAATTGGTGCGCCGCATGCTCGACTGCACGCTCCGCTCGTCGGGCGCGAGCAGGCGGTTGCCGACGGTGAAGGTGCCGGTCTGGTAGAACTTGATCGGCTGCATGCCCGGCCCCTATCCGGCGCGCGCCGCGACCACGCCGAGGTCGCGCAGGATCGATTCGGCCAAGGGGCCGCTGCGGCGCGCCTCGCGCTCGCGCGCCAGCGCGCGCTCGACCAGGGTGCGGTCGAGGTCGAGGAAGCTGAGCGGCTCGAGCCGCTCCTCGAGCGCCGCACCGAACGCGCCGCGCAGCGCGTCGCGCGTGATGGCGCGCCCACCGAGACCGGCGATCACCGTGTGCACCGGTACCGCGCGCGCCGCGAGCGCGGTGCGCACGTTGGTCGAGACGATGCCGCCGATGCCCACCGCGAGGCTCTTCTCGAGCACCACGACGCGCCTGGCGCGGGCAAGCGCCGCCTGCACCGCCGCGAGCGGCCAGGGCCGGAAGCAGGTAATCCCCACGACGCCGATCTTCGCGCCGGCCTCGCGCATGTCGTCGACCGTGTCCTTGATCGTGCCGAGCACCGAGCCGAGCGCCACCACCACCGTGTCGGCATCCTCCGTCCTGTAGGTGTGCATCAGGCCGCCCGTGTCGCGCCCGAACACGCGGCGGAACTCCTCGGCGTAGGCCGGGATCAGCTCGAGCGCCTGCATCTGCTTGGCGTGCGCGAGATACCTCACCTCCATGAAGGCTTCCGGGCCGACCATGGCGCCGATCGACACCGGCTCCGCCGGATCGAGCACCTGGCGCGGCTCGTAGCGCGGCAGGTAGGCGTCGACCTGCTGCTGCGCGGGCACGTCGACGCGCTCGTAGGCGTGCGTCAGGATGAAGCCGTCCATGCACACCATCACCGGCAGCGACAGCTCCTCGCCGAGGCGGAACGCCTGGAAGTGAAGGTCGAGCGCCTCCTGGTTGTTCTCGGCGAACAGCTGGATCCAGCCGCAGTCGCGCTGGCTCATGGCGTCGGTGTGGTCGTTCCAGATGTTGATCGGCGCGCCGATGGCGCGGTTGGCGACCGTCATGATGATCGGCAGGCCGAGGCCCGAGGCATTGAACAGCGCCTCGGCCATGAACAACAGCCCCTGCGACGCGGTCGCGGTATAGGCGCGCGCGCCGGCGGCCGAGGCGCCGATCGCCACCGACATCGCAGCGAACTCGGACTCGACGTTGATGAACTCGCAGTCGGCGAGCGCGCCGGACTTCACCATCTCGCCGAGCGCCTCGACGATGTGCGTCTGCGGCGAGATCGGGTAGGCGCAGATCACCTCGGGGCGGCACAGCGCCACCGCCTCGGCGACCGCGCGTGAGCCCTCAACCTGCTTCAGCATGCAAGTCCCTCTTCACGCATTCGTGCGCCTCCGCAGCGGCCGCGACGTTGCCGGCGGCGAGCTTGCCGGAGAACTTCTCGCGGATTGCCGCCTCGACCGACTCGAGCGAGATGCGGCCCGAGAGCGCGGCGAAGCCGCCGAGCAGCGCCGCGTTCGGCACCGGCCGGCCGATGTGCCGCAGCGCCAGGTCGGTCGCCGGCACCGTGCACAGCCGCTCGGCGCGGAAGCCCCTGACGAAATCGCCCAGGCCGAGCGCATCGAAGGAGCGCGTGGTGTTGATCAGGATGTAGCCGTCGGGCGCGAGGCCGCCGAACACGTCCACCTGGTGCAGGAGCGTCGGGTCCTGGATGATGAGCGCGTCGGGCTGCATGACCGGCTCGCGCAGCCGGATCTCGCGCTCGTCGATGCGGCAGTAGGCCACCACCGGGGCGCCGGTGCGCTCCGAGCCGAAGCTGGGAAAGGCCTGGGCGTAGCGCCCCTCGCGGAACGCGGCCACCGACAGCATCTCCGCGGCCGTCACCACGCCCTGCCCGCCCCGCCCGTGGATCCGGATCTGGAACATGGTGCAAGGGTAGCGGTACCTGCAGCGGCCGGTTTGACCCAGATTAAGATCCCTCGCCCACCTTCCGGCATTCTCGACGGCACCATGAAACAGATCCTCGGACTGCTGCTCGCCGCGCTGGCGCTGGCAGCCGGCGCCGCCGAGCCGCCGGCCGTGCTGCCCGCCACGGCGCCCGCCACGGCGACCGCGCCGGTGAAGATCGACGGCCGCACGCTATTCATGCTGCGCGGCGTCTCGTCCTTGCCGGCGCAAGAGCGCGCCCAGGCAGTCGCCCAGCGCATCGAGCAGGTGGCGCGCGACGCTTCGGTGGCCCCGGATGCGCTCAAGGTGGTGGAGGGGCAGGACCGCACCGACATCGTGGCCGGCGCGACGCTGATCATGGCGGTGGTCGACGCCGACGCCGCGCTCGAGGGCTTGCAGCAGCGCCAGCTGCTCGCCAAGCTGTACCGCGAGCGCATCGCCACGGCGATCGTGGGCTACCGGCACGACCGCGAGCCCGACGTGCGGCTGCGCAACGCGCTGTACGCGCTCGGCGCCATCGCCGCGATGGTCGCGGCACTGTTCGCGCTCGTGTGGCTGTTCCGGCGACTCCATGCGTTCCTCGAGCGGCGCTGGAAGGCGCGCATCCGCGACGTCGGCATCAAGTCGTTCCGCGTCCTGCACGCCGAGCAGCTGTGGACCGCCGTGCGCCGCGTGCTCGGCGTGCTCCGGGTGCTCGCCATGCTGGCGAGCGTCTACGTCGCGCTGCAATTCTCCCTCGGCCTGTTCCCGGCGACGCGCGAGCTCGCCGGGCGCCTGCTCGGCCTGGTGCTCGATCCTCTGGCGACGATGGGGCGCGGCCTGCTCGATTTCCTGCCGAACCTGTTCTTCCTGGCGATTCTGGTCGTCGTCACGCGCTACCTGCTGAAGATGACGCGGCTGTTCTTCGTCGCGGTCGCGAACGGGTCGGTGAAGGTCGAGGCCTTCGACGCGGAGTGGTCGTGGCCGACCTATCGCATCGTGCGCATGCTGGTGATCGCGTTCGCGCTGGTCATTGCCTACCCGTACATCCCGGGCTCGGACTCGGCGGCGTTCAAGGGCGTGTCGCTGTTCCTGGGCGTGATGTTCTCGCTTGGCTCGACCTCGATCATCGCCAACGTGCTCGCCGGCTACGCGCTGACCTACCGGCGCGCGTTCCGCGTCGGCGACCGCATCAAGGTGGGCGACGCGTTCGGCGACGTCACCGAGATGCGGCTGCAGGTGACGCACCTGCGCTCGCTCAAGAACGAGGAGATCGTGCTGCCCAACTCGCTGATCCTGAACAGCCAGGTGCTGAACTACAGCAGCCTGGCGAAGAAGACCGGCCTCATCCTGCACACCACGGTGGGCATCGGCTACGAGACCCCTTGGCGCCAGGTCGAGGCGCTGCTCGTCATGGCGGCCGAACGCACCGAAGGGCTCAAACGCGAGCCCGCGCCATTTGTCCTGCAGCAGGCGTTGGGCGACTTCTGCGTCAGCTACGAGCTGAACGCTTACTGCGACGACCCCGCCCGGATGACGCCGCTGTACACTGCCCTGCACCGCAACATCCTCGACGTGTTCAACGAGTACGGGGTGCAGATCATGACCCCGGCCTACGTCGCCGACACGCCGCAACCGAAGCTGGTGGCGAAAGAGCAATGGTTCGCCGCACCGGCCGTTCAACCGAAAGGAAATCCGCAATGAGCGACAAGAAACGCGACGCAGTACGCACCGGCCACTGGGGCCGGCAGCTGAACGAGGTCGACAAGGAGATTGCGCGTCTGGCGTCGATCTGCGACGTGCGCATCCTGGACGCGGGCGTGATCCAGCGCGTGATCGCCAACGACGCGACGGTGTGCGGCAAGAGCAACAAGCTCGCGTTCGACAAGCTGCGCACCGCCATCCTGATCCATTACGCCGTAATGGAGAAATCCTTCGACCGGCTGGGCGTCGACGAAACGCGCAGGATTGTCGACGTCATCGTCGCCAAGCTCAAGGAGCGCTTCGGCGACACGCTCGGCAACCCCGACCTGCCGCGCTGATACATGCCTGACCGATTACTGACGCGGCGTAGCGATTCGATCGCATCCGTTCGGCAGTTGTAGCCGAACGTGCGGAGCGCTAGACTTCGGCCGCGCCGTAAAGCCGTACCTACGGCACTCGACTCAATTGCGCAGGAGGGACACTTTTCCGCTCACGGATAACCGGCCTTGGTGGAGGTCATCATGTGCGACAAACATTCAGTACCGCAGATTCGCGACTTTTCCGGCCGTCGAAATTTTCTCAAGGCGAGCGGCGCCGCGGCCGCTCTCGGGCTCGGCGTCGGCGGTCTCCACGTGGAGCCGGCCCGCGCCGACGCGCTGACCAAAGCGCAGCGCGACCAGCTTACGCCGGAGCAGATCATACGGGCCATGCAACGCGGCAACGAGCGCTTTCGAAGGGGCGAGAGGAAGAACCGCAATTACCTGCGGGAGCAGAAGGCGAGCGCAAAGGGGCAGTACCCGGCGGCCGTGCTCCTGAGCTGCATCGACTCGCGCGCGCCGGCTGAAGTGATCATGGATCTGGGCATAGGCGACATCTTCAATTGCCGCGTCGCCGGCAATGTCGAAAACGACGACATCCTCGGCAGCATGGAGTTCGCCTGCAAACTCGCGGGCGCAAAGGCCGTCGTGGTGATGGGGCACACGGCATGCGGCGCGATCAAGGGCGCCATCGACAATGCCGAGCTCGGCAATCTCACGAGCCTGCTGGACAAGATCAAGCCCGCGGTGCAGGCAACGCAGATACGACGGCGAGCGAACGGCGAGCAACTACTCTTTCGTCGACGCGGTGGCGCGCAAGAATGTCGAGATGACGCTGGCCGACATTCGAAGAGACAGCCCGGTGCTCGCGAAGCTCGAAGCCGACCACTCCATCGTGCTGAGGGGCGCGATGTACAACTTGGAAACGGGCGCCGTGGAATTCTTCGTGTGAACGGGGGTTCGTCGTCCGGGTCACTTCCCGGCGGCCTGCTCGCCGAGCGTGGCGAACTTCTTCTCGAAGTAGGTGCGCACCTGCTTGGCCTTGGCGCGGTCAATGTGCGGTCCGAACAGCGTCTGCACCGCGTACTGGATGCGCTGGTAGTCGCCGTCGCAGTTCTTGGCGCGCCACTCGGGCAGGTAGCCCTGCTCGACCACCATGGCGAAGTTCTTCGGCTGCCCGCCGTAGGCGAAGCATAAGAGCGTGTAGAAGCGCGCCTGCGTGAGCGGGTGCTCCTCGGCGAGATCCTCTTTTTCGAAGGTCTTTTCCTGCTCCTTGGCCTTGCGCGCGTACATGTAGGCCACGCCGCCGATCGCGGCACGCGCGAACTTGGGCCCGAACTGCATCATGGTGTAGGCCGCCACCGCATCGGCCGAGTCCTCTTCCGGCCCGAGCAGCGGCATCTTGTACTGGTCGAACAGCATGTGCCCGAACTCGTGCAGGAACACCTCCGCCGTGGGGCCGATGACGGCGTCTTCGGGCGTTATGCCCGCGGGCGTCGTTTCCTTCGGCGCATGGTCCATGACGTCCTGCAGGTACTCGTAGCACACCGTCACGGTGTGATCCTCATCGTCGTACCAGGCATTGCGCACGCCCTTGCAGCCTTTCAGCCGCACGGTGATGCTGAAGTTGAGCTTGAAGGGACTCAGCACCCTCTGCATGTTCTCCAGGACCTGCCGCTTCTTGAGCAGCTCGTAGAGCGCCTGGTGCGCGGGATTCTCCGGCGGCACGTATTCGATCGTCACCTTGCCCGGCCGTTCCGGCGAGAGCTTCTGGTTGGCCGCTGTGGCGGTCGCGGCGAAGACGAGCGCGCCCAGAGTGATGACGAGCATCGTCGAGAGTTTCGCAGAGGAAGGCATGCAATGCTCCGGATCCAAAATGCGCGCGCCAACCGGGGCGCGCCGCCCTCCCGGTCAACGCGGGTGACTCAATTAATGCTTCTTCGCATCTTTGGCGTAGTCGCTTTCCTTCATCGACTCTTTTGCGTGGCTGCTTTCCTTCATCGACTCTTTTGCGTGCTTCGCTTCTTTAGCGTGCGTCGATTCTTTGGCGTGCTTCGCTTCTTTAGCGTGCGTCTCGATTCTTTGGCGTGCGTCGATTCTTTCGCATGCGTGCTCTCTTTCATTTTTTCCGCGGCGAGAGCGGACACGCTGGCTGCCGCGAACAGCGCGGCGATGAGGACGGAAAACGATGCTTTCATTTGCACCTCCTTATCAACAGACATCAAACGGGCGGCAAAACGCCCGATGAATTCATGCGCGAGTTCCAAGAGAGGACAACGCCGGGATGGCGACAAATACCCTCGCTACGTCCCTCGCTTTTCCCTCCCATACGTGTTCAGCATACGCCGGAAAGTGCAACGCGGAAATCCATGGCGGCGAGAAACGCTCCGTTCGCCTGGCTTGGAGTGATAGACCACAAATGCTTCATGGGAAGAACGCGAGGAATAGAAAGGCCGCCAGGAGTACCAGATGTACGGCCCCCTGCATCATGGCGGCCCGGCGGCTAGCCCGGCTTGCTCGTGGTAAAGGCCGGCAGCGCGAGCACGAGAGTCGACATGACGATCAGCGCTGCAAGCCCGGCGCCCGCCCCTTCCACACGGAAGGATTGCTCGCGGTGCGCAAGGCCGCCCACGAGGATGCACAGTCCCACGACGCCGTTGCAGATGAGCATCACGGCCGCGTAGATCGCGTCGCGCGGCAAGGTGGCCATCTGCTCGCCACCCGAGAACATCATCGAGAGAACGAGCGAGGCTTCGATGACCGTCACGGCGAGCGCGAAGACCAGCGTCCCGAAAGGTTCGCCCACGCGGTGCGCCACGACCTCGGCGTGGTGGACCGCCGCGACGACTGCGCCGAGAAGACCCGCGCCGCACAGCACGGCAAGCCATGCGCCCACGCCGGCGAGGACGGCGCCGGCCAGTAATACGAGCGCTAACGCCGGTACGACCCAGGTCCAGGCGCGCATGGTCGGTCCGTCGGCGAACCCTTCCGTTACCGGGAAGCCCCGTCCGCGAGCGGCTTGGGGGCGAGCTTGTCGGCTTCGTCGACCCAGCCGCCGCCGATCGCCTTGTAGACGTTGACGAGCTGCGTGTAGTGGTCGGCGCGCGAGCCCACCGCGGTGAGCTCGGCGCTGAACAGCTCGTTTTCGGCGTACAGCACCTCGAGGTAGCTCGCGTAGCCGTTGTCGAAGCGCAGCCGCGACAGGCGCGCGTACTCGCGCAGCGAGGCGACGCGCTTCACCTGCGTCTCGGACTCCTCGCGCGACTTCGCCGAGCCGACCAGCGCGTCGTTCGTTTCGCGGAACGCGTTCTGCACGGTCTGCTGGTAGAAGGCGAGCGCGGCGCGCTCGCCGGCCTCGGCCGACTCGACCTGCCCGGCGATCGCGCCGAAGGTGAACACCGGGCCGCTCAGGCCGGCGGCGGCCTGCGCCACCGCGGCGGGCGCGGTGAGGAAGTCGCCCAGGGCGACGCTCACCGAGCCGAGCAGGCCGGTGAGCGAGATCGCCGGGTAGTAAAGCGACTTCGCCACGCCGATCTGCGCGTTGGCGGAAACGAGGTTCTGCTCGGCCTGCAGGATGTCGGGCCGGCGCTCGAGCAGGGCCGAGGGCAGCCCCGCGGGGATGCCGGGCGCGGCGAGCTCGTCGATGGTCTTGCCGCGCTCGATCGGCCCGGGATTGCGCCCGAGCAGGATCGAGATCAGGTTCTCCTGCGCCGCGACCTGGCGCTCGAACGACGGGATCGCAGCTTGCGCCTGCAGGTACTGCGAGCGAACCTGCTCGAGCTCGATCTGCGACACCACGCCGCCGCCGTAGCGGAGCTCGAAGAGCTTCAACGTGTCGCCGTAGTTCGCCGCCGTGGCGCGCGAAATCTCGAGCTCGCGGTCGAGCGCGCGCAGCGTGATGTAGCTCGAGGCGACGCTTGTGACGAGCGACAGCACGACCCCGCGCCGGCCCTGCTCGCTCGCCAGCACCGCCGCCTGCGCGGCCTCGCTCTCGCGCCGCACGCGGCCGAACAGGTCGATCTGCCAGGCCGCACCGAGCGAGGCCTCGTACAGGCTGTACCAGGGATCGGCGCCCGCCGGCAGCGGCGTCGGCCCGCGCTCGGTCGCGCGATTGCGGCTCGCCGAGCCGGCGTAGCCGATCTGAGGATAGAACTGCGAGCGCGTCGTCTTCAGCGCGCCGAGGAACTGGTCGACGCGCGCGGCGGCGATTCTCAGGTCCTGGTTGCCGCGCAGCGCATCGTCGATCAGCCGGTCGAGCGCTGGGTCGCCGAACTGCTCCCACCAGGCGGTGTTGGCGAGTGCCTCGGCCTGCGGCAGGTCGATGCGCCAGGCCTGCGGCGTCTCGAGCGTGGGCCGGACGTAGTCGGGCCCGACGGCGCAACCGGCGAGCAGCGCGCCGACGGCAAGGACGAGGAGGCGCTTGCGCATGTCAGGCCTTCTTCTTGGCAAACCGGCCGCTCAGGGACTCGAGCAGCCAGAAGAACAGCGGCACGAAGAAAATCGCGATGAAGGTCGATGCGGCGATGCCGCCGATCACGCCGGTGCCGATCGCGCGCAGGCTGTTGGCCCCCGGGCCGGTAGCGATCGCGAGCGGCACGCAGCCCAGGCCGAAGGCGAGCGAAGTCATGACGATCGCGCGCAGCCTGAGCCCCGCAGCCTCGATCGCCGCTTCCTTCACGGCCATGCCGTGGTGCACGCGCTCGATGGCGAACTCGCAGATCAGGATCGCGTTCTTGGCAGAGAGGCCGACCAGCGTCACCAGCCCGACCTGGAAGTAGACGTCGTTCTGCAGCCCGAGCACCCAGGTGAGCGCGAGCGCGCCGAGCACCGCGAACGGCACCGACAGCACCACCGCCACCGGCAGGGTCCACTTCTCGAACTGCGCCGCGAGGATGAGAAACACTACGATCAGGCCGAAGATGAACGCCGAGGACGAGGTGCTGCCCGATTCCTTCTCCTGCAGCGCCTGGCCTGCCCAGGCATAGGAGAAATCCGCCGGCAGGGCCTCGCCTGCGACCTGTTCCATCGCCGCGATCGCCTGGCCGGAGCTGTAGCCCGGCGCCTCGCTGCCCGTGATCTTCACCGCCGGGAAGCCGTTGAAGCGCGTCACCAGCTTGGGCGAGGCGACGTAGCGCGTGGTGATCAGCGCCGATAGCGGGATGTTGGCGCCGGACTTCGAGCGCACGAAGATCCTGTCGAAGTCGCCCGGATTCGCGCGGTACTGCGCGTCGCCCTGCATGATGACCCACCACACGCGGCTGAACTGGCTGAACTGTCCGGCGATCTGCGAGCCGAAGTACGCCTGGATGGTCTGGAACACGTCCTGCACCGGCACGCCGAGGACCTCGGCGCGGTTGCGGTCGAGGTCGACGAACAGCTGCTGGCTCGCGGCGCGGTAGGTGGTGTTCACGCCCTGCAGCTCCGGGCGCTGGCGCGCCTTGGCGATGAAGGCCTGCACCGCCTGGCCGGTGGCGCGCGCGTCGCCCGAGCCGCGGTTCTGCAGGTAGAACTCGAAGCCGCCGGTGACGCCCAGGCCCGGGATCGAAGGCGGGTTGAGGGCGAAGGCGAAGCCGTCCTTCATGCCGGCGAACTGCGCGTTCAGCCGCTTCAGCGCGTCGAACACGAGCTGCGACTTCTCCTTGCGCTCCTCGAACGGCTTGAGCAGCGCGAACATGATCGCCGAGTTGTTGGAGAACTGGCCGTCGATCAGGCTGTAGCCGTTCACGATGCCGATGTCCGATACAGCCGGATCGGCGAGCACGATTTTCTCGGCCTTGGCGGTGAACTCGTCGACGACCCGGAGGCTCGCGGTGTCGGGCGCCTGGGCCACGACGAAGAAGTAGCCCTGGTCCTCCTCCGGCACGAAGCTCGAGGGCAGGATGCCGAACATCGTGACGATGCCGAAGATCACCGCGCCGAACACCGCGAGCGAGATCGGCCAGGCCTGCACCACGCGCGCGACCACGCCGACGTAGCCCTTCTGCAGCGCCGCGAAGGAGTTCTCGAACCAGCGGAAGAAGCCCTTCTTCTCGCCGTGGTGCGCGCGGATGATGATCGCCGCGAGCGCGGGCGACAGCGTCAGCGCCATGATGCCGGAGATCACCATCGCGATCGCGATGGTGACCGCGAACTGCTTGTACAGCGTGCCGGTGACGCCGCCGAGGAACGCCACCGGCAGGAACACCGCGACCAGCACCAGCACGATCGAGATCAGCGCGCCGGCGATCTCGGCCATCGCGCGCTTGGCCGCCTCGAGCGCCGAGAGCGAGTGCTTGGTCATGTTCGTCTCGACGTTCTCGACCACCACGATCGCGTCGTCGACCACCAGGCCGATCGCCAGAATCATGCCGAAAAGGGTCAGCATGTTGACCGAGAAGCCGAGCAGGTACAGGCCGATGAAGGTGCCGACGATCGACACCGGCACCGCGAGGATCGGGATCACCGTCGCGCGCAGGCTCTGCAGGAACACGAACACCACCGCCACCACCAGCACCACCGCCTCGAAGAAGGTGTGCACCACCTTGTCGATCGAGTTGAGCGTGAAGCGGCTGGTGTCGAGCACGATCTTGTAGTCGAGGCCGGTCGGGAACTTGGCCTTCAGCTCCTCGAGCCGCTTGCGCACCCCGTTCGCGGTGTCGACCGCATTCGCCCCCGGCTGCTGGTAGACGACGATGGTGGTCGCTGTCTTGCCGTTCATGCGGCTGCGGATCGAATAGTCGCGCTTGGCGAGCTCGACGCGGCCGATGTCCCGGATGCGCACGATCGCGGTGCCCTGCTTGGCCGCGCGCACGATGATGTTCTCGAACTCCTCGGGCCTGGTGAGCAGCCCCTGCGCGGTGACCACGAACTGCTGCTCGACCCCAGGCAACGCGGGCTCAGCCCCGATCTGGCCTACGCCGAAGGTCTGGTTCTGGCTCTGGATCGCGTTCGCGACCTCCTGCGTCGTGATGCCGAGCTGCGCCATGCGGTCGGGCTTCAGCCACACGCGCATCGCGATGTCGGGGATGCCGAGCACCGTGGCGCGGTTCGCGCCAGGCACGCGCTTCAGCTCCTCCAGCACGTACAGGTTGGTGTAGTTGTCGAGGTAGGTCGCGTCGTAGCGGTTCTCTGGCGAGTAGATCGAGATCACCATCATGATGCTCGAGGATTTCTTGTCGACCGTGATGCCCTGCTGCACCACCGACTGCGGCAGCTGCGACTGCGCCTGGCTCACCCGGTTCTGGACGTTGACCTGGTTGATGTCCGGGTTGGAGCCCGGCTTGAAGAACACGTTGATGGTGACGTTGCCGCTGGAGGAGCTGGTCGAGTAGAAATAAAGCAGGTTGTCGACGCCGTTGATCTGCGTCTCGATCGGCGCCGCGACCTGATTGGCGATCACCTCGGCGGTCGCGCCGGGATAGCGCGCGTCGACCGAGACCTGCGGCGGCGCCATCTCCGGATACTGCTCGATCGGCGCGACCGACATCGCGACCAGCCCGCCGAGCACGATCAGGATCGAGATGACCGACGACAGGATCGGCCGGTCGATGAAGAAGTGGGTGAACATGCGGCGCTACGGCTTCTTGGCTGCCGCCGGCGGCTCTTTCGCGGCGCCGGGCGCGGTGATCTTCACCGGCTGTCCCGGCACCACCTTGAGCACGCCGTCGACCACCACGCGGTCGCCGGCGCGCAGGCCGCTCACGATCACGATGTCCTTCTCGCCATAGTAGTCGCCGACCACGACCGGCCGCACCTCGGCGGTGCCGTCCGCCTTGACGACGTATACCAGGTGGCCGTTGGAGCCCTGCTGCACGGCGAGCTGCGGCACGACGATCGCGTCCGGGCGCGTCGAGCCCTCGACGTACGCGGTGACGAACATCCCCGGGCGCAGATCCATCTTCGGATTGGGCAGCACCGCGCGCACCAGGAAGGAGCCCGTGTCCGGGCTGAACGATGGATCGGCGAAGCTGATCTTGCCCTTGTCGGGATAGCGGCGGCCGTCGGGCAGCACCAGCTCGACCTGGTAGGCGTCGTCCTTCGGCGTAACCACCTGCCCCTTCTCGCGCAGTTGCCTGATGTCCGCCATCTGGTTCTGCGACATGCTGAAGTTGACCCAGATCGGGTCCAGCGCCGCCACGTAGGTGAGCTTGGAATCGGGCGACATCGCGTTGAGGTAGGCGCCCTCGCGCATGAGCGAGCGGCTCGCGACGCCCGTCACCGGCGTGCGGATCGTGCAGTAGCCGAGATTGAGCTCGGCCTCCTTGACCTTCGCCTGCGCCGCGAACACCGCCGCGGTAGCGGCCTCGAACTCGCCGGTGGAACGGTCGAGGTCCGATTGCGACAGCGCGTTCTGCGCCGCGAGCGGCTTGACCCGGTCGAGCGTGGCGCGCGCGGTGTTGAGCCGCGCCTGCTGCGCCGCGAGCTCGCCCTTCGCAGCATCGAGCTGCGCCTGGAACGGCTTCGGGTCGAGCTGGAACAGGACCTGGCCCTGCTTCACCAGCTCGCCTTCGTGGTAGGCGATCTTGTCGAGGAACCCCGAGACGCGCGCGACGATGTCGACCTGGCGCGAGCTCTCGGTCTGGGCGACGAAGGTCGGCGTGTACGGGATGGTCTGCGGCTTCACTTCCAGCACCGAGACCTCGGGCGCGGGGCGCTCGGCCTTGGGTGCTTCCTTCTCGCAGCCTGAGGCGAGCGCGGCGAGGACCAGCAAGGCGATCGATCCGGCGCGAACCGGGAACATTCCACTCATAGGCACTCCTTTCGTCCCCTGCTAGGCCATGATGTTAACGCCGCCGTCGACGTACAGCGTCTCGCCGGTGATGCGCCGCGCGTAGGGCGTGGCGAGGAACGCGACCGCGAAGCCGACGTCCATGATGTCTACCAGCTCGCCGACCGGGGCGCGCTCGACCGCCTCGTTCAGCAGCAGGTCGAAGTCCCGCAGTCCCGAGGCGGCGCGCGTCTTGAGCGGCCCCGGCGAAATGGCGTGCACGCGGATCTTGCGCGGGCCGAGCTCGTAGGCGAGGTAGCGGCAGGAGGCCTCAAGCGCCGCCTTGACCGGGCCCATGACGTTGTAGTTCGCCACCACCTTCTGCGCGCCGTGGTAGCTCATCGCGACCATGGTGCCGCCGTCGCTCATCAGCGGCGCGGCGAGCCGCGCCATGCGGATGAACGAGTGCACCGAGACGTCCATCGCGATGCCGAAGCCCGCGGCCGAGCACCCGAGCAGCCCGCCGGCGAGGTCCTCCTTGGGCGCGAAGGCGATCGAGTGCACCAACATGTCGAGCTGCCCCCAGTCCTTGCGGATGCGATCGAAGACAGCTTCCATCTCGCCCGGCTTGGTGACTTCGAGCGGCATCAGGATCGGCGCCTCGAGCTGCTTGGCGAGCGGCTCGACGTAGCCCTTCGCCTTCTCGTTCAGGTAGGTGACTGCGAGCTCGGCGCCCAGCTCGCGGAACGCCTTGGCGCAACCCCAGGCGATCGAATACTCGTTGGCAATGCCCACGACCAGCGCCTTCTTGCCCTGCAGCACCGGGCGCGGAACCTGAATGCTCATCGCACTGCCTCCATCTTCGTGCCGAGCACGCGCCGCGTGTGACGCGCGATCATCAGCTCTTCGTTGGTCGGAACGGCCCACACGGACACGCGGCTCGAGGCGGCGCTGATGCGCGGCCCGCCCTTCTCGTTCGCGGCCGCGTCCGGTTCGACGCCGAGCCAGGCCGCGTCGCGCATCACGCGCGCGCGGATCGCCGCCGAGTTCTCGCCGATGCCGGCGGTGAACACGATCGCGTCCAGTCCGCCGAGCGCGGCAGCGAGCGAGCCGAGCTCGCGCCGGATGCGGTACACATACAGGTCGACGGCGAGGCGCGCGCGCGGCTCGGGGCTCGCGAGCAGCGCGCGCATGTCGCTCGAGATGCCCGACACGCCGAGCAGCCCGGACTCCTGGTAGATCAGCTTCTCGATGGCGCGCGCGTCCATGCCGTGCTGGTCCATCAGGTAGAGGATCACGCCCGGGTCGAGCGCGCCGCAGCGCGTTCCCATCGGCAGGCCGTCGACCGCGGTGAAGCCCATGGTGCTCGCCACGCCGCGCCCGGCCTGGATAGCGCACATGCTGGCGCCGTTGCCCAGATGCAGCACCACCGTCCTGCCTGCGGCGGCGCGCGCGTCGTATCGCGCGAGCACCGAGGCGATGTATTCGTAAGAGAGGCCATGGAAGCCGTAACGCAGCACGCCTTCGCTATGCAGCTTCTCGGGCAGCGCGAAGCGCTGCGCGAGGTCCGGATTGGTGCGGTGGAACGAGGTGTCGAAGCACGCCACCTGCGGCAACCCGGGCTGTCGCTCGAGCAGCAGGCGAATGGGCGCCAGGTTGTGCGGCTGGTGCAGCGGCGCGAGCGGCACGAATTTCGCGAGCGCGTCGACGACCGCGCGGTCGACGCGCACCGGCTGCGTGTATTGCATGCCCCCGTGCACCACGCGGTGGCCGACGCCGGCGAGCTCGCTGCCGGCGAGCTCGCCGCGCAGGTACGCGACCAGGTGATCGAGCGCCCCTTCGTGGCCGAGCCTCGTGCCCGCGCTCCACGATTTTTCCGCCTTGACCTTCCCGTCGGGCGACTTGGCGACGAAATGCGGCGCGGTAAACAGGCCCTCGATCTGGCCGCGCAGCTCGAGCCGAAGCTCGTCCCGTTCGGCGACGAACAGCGAGAACTTGATGCTCGACGAGCCGGCGTTGAGAACGACGATCGCGTCGCTCATGAGCGACCTATTTCTTCCGAGCGTGGGCGACCAGCGCCATCACCGCCGCCGAGGCGAGCCGCGTGCGCACCGAGTCGGCGCGGCTGGTGAGCACGATCGGCACGCGCGTGCCGAGCACGATGCCGGCGCTGTCCGCGCCCGCCAGGTACTGCAGCTGCTTGGCGATCATGTTGCCCGCCTCGAGGTCGGGCGCGAGCAGGATGTCGGCCTTGCCGGCCACGGGCGAGACGATCTTCTTGGTGCGCGCGGCCTCCTCGCTGATTGCGTTGTCGAACGCGAGCGGGCCGTCGAGCAGCCCGCCGGTGATCTGGCCGCGGTCGGCCATCTTGCACAGGATCGCCGCATCGACCGTGGACTGCATGTCCGGATTGACCGTTTCCACCGCCGCGAGAATGGCCACGCGCGGCTGCTCGATGCCGAGCACCTGCGCCAGCTCGATCGCGTTCTGCACGATGTCGGCCTTGGTCCTGGCGTCGGGCGCGATGTTGACCGCGGCGTCCGTGATCAGCAGCATGCGCGGGTAGCTCGGCACGTCGAGCACGAACACGTGGCTGATGCGCCGCGCGGTGCGCAGCCCCGTGGCCGAGGGCACCACCGCGCCCATCAGCTCGTCGGTGTGGAGGCTCCCCTTCATCAGCGCCTCGACTTCGCCCGCGCGCGCCATCGCAACCGCCTTCTGCGCCGACTCGTGGCTGTGCTCGGTCGAAACGATGCGGCAGCCCGAGAGATCGGCGCCCTCGGCCTCCGCCACGGCGCGGATCTTCGCCTCCGGGCCGACCAGCACCGGTGTGATCAGCCCGCGCTTGGCCGCCTCGAGCGGGCCGAGCAGCGAGTCGCGGTCGCATGGATGGACGATCGCGCAGACGACCGGCGGCATTCCCTTGCAGCGACTGAGCAGCCGCGCAAAGGCATCGTTGTGACGCAGGATCATCTCGGGCGTGGCGATGTCGGCGTAGCTCAGGCGCTCGCGCGGCGCCTCGACCGTGGCGCTGCCGCGCACCACGTCGGCGCCGTTCTTGCGCACGTGGCAGTCGAACACGATCACGTTGCCGGCGCGCTTTTCCTTCGCCGTCACGCTGCCGGTGATCTCGTCGCCGACCCCGAGCTGGCCGGCGAACTGGAGGTCCTGCGCCAGGATCCTGGTGCCGGGGCCCGGCAGGCGCCGATGCAGCAGCGCCGAGACGAGCGCCTCGCCGGCGACGCCCTCGGCGAGCGGCTCCTCGCGCGCGGGTTGATCCGCCTCGATGTGGAACTGATCGACGTCGCCCGAGACGAACGCGAGCGACTCGACGTCGGTCCGGCTCAGGCGGCGCGACACCGAGATCGTCGCGCCGACCTCGATCTCGTCGTAGGTGCGGTTGGTGAAGCTCACCATGGGTTGGCCTGCCCGCCTAGGCGGCGACCGCGAGGCGCGGCCCCCCGCCCTCGGCAGCGGCGATCACGCCCTTGATGCGCTCGTAGGTTGCGCGCTGCTCGGAGGTGACGCCGCCCGCCATGATGCGCGGGTCGGCGACCAGGCGATCGAGCAGCGCGACGAAGCGCGCCCGGTCACCGGCGTCGGAGAGCAGCTTCGGCAGCGTCTCGAGCGCCCGCTCGGGCTCGTAGCGGCAGATGATTTCCTGCTCGCCGCGGATGCGGCGCCGCTCGTGCGGCTCGATCGCGGGCAGCAGGTCGCGGTACTCCTCGAGCAGGTCGGCGCGAAGCTGCAGCGTCGTGAGCGCCATCGGCTGGCCCCTGCGCTGGAGCAGGTACGCTGCGCGCGTGAGCGCCTCGACGTAGCCGCCCTCGGCGATCGAGGCGAGCGCCTCCTGCACGAACGGCAGCTCGCGTCCCGCGACGAGCTGCGCGGCTTCCTCGTGCTTGTCGCCCATGCGCAACGCAAACATGCTGCCGAAGGTCTGGAAGAACTGCGCTTCGCTAAGCGCGTCGCGCACATCGCGATAGTAGTCGAGCGACGCGCTCAACACCTCGGAGGCGGCGCTCTCGGCCTGGCGCAGCGGATGGTCCTTGCCGAGTGCCTGGCGTTGCGCGCGCACCATGTCGGCGGCGGGCTTTAGCCAGGCGAGCCAGGGGTTGACGTCGGAGACCGCCCAGCGCTGGAAGCGCAGCGGGTGGAACCTGCGGCCGAGCTGGGCCCCGAACTCGTTCGACATCGCCTGCACCAGCGGCTGCGCGAACAGCTCGTAGGCGCGCTGGTTGAAATCCGACACCGCGGCGACCGCCTGGAAGGGCCTCTCGTCGCCGCGCTTGAAGCGGTTCAGGCGTGCGGAGATCTCCTCCAGCTGGTGCTCGACGAATTCGACCTCGTAGCTCACCTTGCCGGCGGCATCGCGGACTTCGCCGATCTTCATGCCGTACAGTCCCGGCGGCAGCGCCTCGATCGACTGCAACACCGAGACGATCTGCGCGTGCTCCTTCTTGGCCACCTTGCCCGAAACGAAGATGCCGAGGTGACCGATGTCCTCGTGCAGCAGGCCGACGATCACCTGGCCGCGCGACTTGATCTCGTCGGTCGAGCCGTACACGTCGGCGACCCAGTTGAACGCCTGCTGCGGCGGGGTGATGTTGTCGCCCATCGAGGCGAACAGGATTATCGGCGAGCGGATCTCGCGCAGGTCGAACAGCTTGCCCTCGTGCGCGACCTGTTTGCCGCTCCAGAGCTTGTTGCCGACGAACAGGTTCTGCACGATCCACTCGATCTCTTCCCGGTTCATCAGGTAGAACCCGCCCCACCAGCGCTCGAACTCGAGGAAGCGGGGCAGCTCGGTGTCGACGTTGGCGAACAGGTGGTAGTACTTGTCCCAGAAAGTGTTCGCCGGGTTGAGGTTCTCGAAGTTCTGCACCAGGTGGGCGCCGTCGAACAGGCCGTCGCCGAGGTCGGCGGTGAGCGACGAGAGCCAGCTGCCGCCGAGCAGGCCGCCAGAGTAGCGCATCGGGTTGTCGCCGGCGCCCTCGCTCCAGGCGCCGCCCCAGTAAGACATCGGCGCGCCGTTGATCACGATCGGCCCGGTGTCCTCGGGACTCGAGGAGGCGACCATCATCGCCGACCAGCCTCCCTGGCAGTTGCCGACGATCGCGGGCTTGGGGCTGTCCGGATGCAGCTCGCGCACGCGCCGCACGAAGCGGCTCTCGGCCGCGCATACGTCCAGAAGCGTCTGCCCCGGCGCGGGCTCGGGAAAGAAGATCACGAAGTACACCGGGTGGCCTTCGCGCAGCGCGACGCCCACCTGCGAGTCGTCCTTGAAGCCGCCGATTCCGGGGCCGTGCCCGGCGCGCGGGTCGATGACGACGTAGGGCCGGCGCTTCGGGTCGACCGTCACGCCCTCGGGCGGCACGATGCGCACCATGGCGTAGTTCACGGGGCGTTGGAAACCACGCGCGTCGAGGACCATCTCGTAGTCGAAGTGCAGCACCGGCGGGCTGCCCGCCTGCACGTGCTCGAGGTACTGGTTGCCGCGCTGACGCAGCGCGTCCCAGAACAGCACCGTGCGCTGGCCGAGGTCGGTCGCGTATTGCATCCAGTTAGACCACAGGTCCCAGGGCGACGCGGGCTGCGCGCTCGCGCGCGCCTGCTGCTCGGCGGAGACTTTCGCCATGCGCTCGCTGAAGCGCTTCTGCGCCAGCTGCAGGCGCTTTTGCAGGAGAAGCCCTACCTTGGAGGAAACGTTATATGTTTCTGAGAGTTGCTTACCGATATCGGACATGGGGGAATCTCCGGAAACGCGGATGGTGCGCTGCACCAAAGGACTTTAGGCCGATCCTCGGGGCGATTCATGACTTAGATCAAAAGACCTCCGGGATGAACTTGAACGCGTAGCCTGACTCGCGGTACTTGCCCGCCTTCTGGCGCTCGGGCAGCCGCACCTTTTCGCGCGGCGCGCTCTTGTAGGGAATCTGCTTGAGCAGGTGGGTGATGATGTTCAGGCGCGCGCGCCGCTTGTCATCGGAGTTGACGCAGTGCCACGGCGCCCAGGAACTGTCGGTCTGCTGGAACATCTCGTCGCGCGCGCGAGAGTAGTCGAACCAGCGGCTGTAGGACTTGAGGTCCATCGGCGAGAGCTTCCAGATCTTGCGCCCGTCGTCGATGCGCGCCGCGAGGCGCCGCGTCTGCTCTTCCGGGCTCACCTCCAGCCAGTACTTGACCAGCACGATGCCGGATTTGATCATCAACTGCTCGAACAGCGGCACCATCTGCAGGAAATCCTTCGCCTGCTGCTCGGTGCAGAATCCCATCACGCGCTCGACGCCCGCGCGGTTGTAATAGCTGCGGTCGAAGATCACCACTTCGCCCGCCGCCGGCAGGTGCGGCACGTAGCGCTGCGCGTACATCTGGCTCTTCTCGCGCTCGGTCGGCGCGGGCAGCGCCACCACGCGGAAGACGCGCGGGCTGACGCGCTCGGTGATCGCCTTGATGGTGCCGCCCTTGCCGGCGCCGTCGCGCCCCTCGAACACGATGCACACCTTGAGGCCCTTGTGCAGGACCCACTGCTGCAGCCGCACCAGCTCGACATGGAGCTTCTTCAGCTCCTTGTCGTAGACCTTGCTCTTGAGCTTGCCGTCTTCCTTGTCGTCCCGTTTCGCTTTCATGGTTTCCCTTCCTTATCGCGCCGCCAACGATGCTACGCTCGCGCCACCGTGCAGTTGACCTCGGTCAAAAGCTGGTGTGTTTTCCTCGTGCTCGCTGCGTGCGCATTGCAGGCCCGCGCGCAGGACATCGAGCCGCGCGCCTATTCCAATGCGCCCGTAGGGGTGAAATTCCTGATCGCCGGGGTCGCAGCGACGCGCGGCGGCGTCGCCTTCGACCCCTCGCTGCCGGTCACGAACCCCGACCTGCGCACGTCGAACGCGCTCCTCGCGTATGCGCGCGTGCTGGACCTGTGGGGCAAATCCGGCAAGTTCGACGTGATCCTGCCCTACACCCACCTCACGGGCTCGGCCGGCTACCAGGGGCAGCCGCTCGAGCGCGAGGCGAACGGGCTTGCCGATCCGCGCTTCCGCCTGTCGTGGAATTTCTACGGCGCGCCTGCCCTCGGCCTGAAGGAGTTCAGGTCCTACGAGCAGGACCTGATCCTCGGGGCGAGCCTGCAGGTGTCGGCGCCCGCCGGCCAGTACGACCCGACCCGGCTGGTCAACATCGGCAGCCACCGCTGGTGGTTCAAGCCCGAGCTGGGCGCGTCCAAGGCGAAGGGCCCGTGGACGCTCGAGCTCGCGCAGGCGGTCATGCTCTACACCGACAACCGCGACTTCTACGGCGGCCACACGCGCACGCAGGACCCGCTCTATTCGACGCAGGCGCACGTCATTTACGGCTTCCGCTCGGGCGCCTGGGCCTCGCTCGACGCGACCTGGTTCGCGGGCGGCCGCAGCGCGATCGACGGCGTGCTCGCCAACGATCTGCAGCAGAACTGGCGGCTCGGCGGCACGCTCGCGCTGCCGCTCGGCACGCTCGACTCGATCAAGCTGTCCGCGAGCCGCGGCGTGGCCTCGCGCACGGGCAACGACTTCGACCTGTTCGGCATCGCCTGGCAGCATCGTTGGGGCGGGGGCCTATGACGCGGTCGCTCGCCGCTCGAACTTTGCGACCGCGGCCTCCAGGTTGAACAGCATGCGCTCGCGGCCGAGCCGCTCGCCGAGCTTCGAGCGCCGGATCATCGCCAGCGCCTCGGGGTTGAGAGACGTGAGCCAGAGCTCAATACCTTCGGCACGCAGCCGCTCTTCCGCCTCGCCGAGCATCTTGACCGCGGTGTACTCGATGTCGGTAATGGCCCTGCAATGGAGCACCAGGACCGATGGCCTCGCCTGCTCGACCAGCGGCCGGACCCGGTCGAACACGCGCTGCGCGTTGGCGAAGAAGATGCGCCCCTCGACGCGCACGATGAGCAGGCCGGGCCAGGTCTCGTCGTCCGGATGCTCCGTGGACAGCGGGCGAAAGACGTCGGTGCCGCGCTTGCGGCCCATCGCGTACACGGGCGGGTTGAAGGTCTGCTGCGCGAGCGCGAGCAGCGAGGCGATCACGGCGACGAGAATTCCGTTCAGCGTACCGAGGAACACGACGCCGGCGAAGGCGATCAGCGCCCAGTAGAACTCGACGTGGCGTACGCGGCGGATCTCGCCGAACTCCGCCGGACTGATCAGCTCGAGCGAATACGCCACCACCACCGCGGCAAGCGCGGCCTGCGGCATCAGCCCGATCAGCGGGGCGAGCACGAGCAGCGTCGCCAGCGCTGCGGCGGCGGTGACGAGCTCGGCGAACTGCGTCTTCGCGCCCGCCTTGCGGTTGACCGCGGTCTGCGTCGTCCCGCCGCCGGCGGGCATGCCGCCGAACCACCCGCCGGCAAAGTTGGCGAGGCCGACCGCGAGCAGCTCCTGGTTCGGCTCCGGGTGCGGCTCGCCGGGCGCGCTGAACGCTCGCGCGGCGGCGATCGTCTCGGTGAAGCTCATCAATGCGATGCCGGCCGCCGCCGGCCACATCTGCGCGACCAGGTCGAGCCGCGGCCAGGTGAGCGCCGGCAGCCCGCCCGGAACGCCGCCGACCGTGGCGACGCCCGCGCTGCTGAGGCCGAGCAGTCCCGAAGCCGCGATCGCGACGGCAACGGCGATGAGCGGCGCGGGCGAGCGCGGCGCGAAGCGCTCCAGGGCGAAGATGAGCGCCAGCAGCAAGATCGCAAGCAGCAGCGTGGCAAGCGACGTATGGGGCAGCGCCTGGCCGATGGCAAAGATGTCGCGCAGGAACCCCGTCTTCTCGATGTGGATGCCGAGCAGCTTCGGGACCTGGTCGACCACGATCACCAGGCCGATCGCCGACTTGAACCCGGTCAGCACCGGCTCGGAAATGAAATTGGCGATGAAGCCGAGGCGCAGCGCGGACGCAAGCACCAGCATGGCACCGACGAGCATCGCGAGCGTCGCGCTCGCCGCGATAAGCGTTGCGGCATCGCCGCCGGGCGCCGCCTTGCCGAGCTCGGCCGCCGTAAGGATGGCGATCGTGGTCGTCGTGCTGACGCTCAAGGGGCGCGAAGTCCCGAGCAGCGCGTACACGACCATCGGCACCAACGCGGTATACAGGCCCACCTGCAGGGGCAGTCCGGCGATGGTGGCGTAGGCCATCGCCTTCGGCAGGACGACCGCGGCCGCCGTCAGGCCGGCAACGACGTCGGGCCGCAGCCATTCCCTAGGATATCGCCGCAGCCAGACGATGCCCGGGATGAGTGGACTCACCCGCGCGACGCCTGGTTACGTCAAACGGATCATGTACCGGGCTCGACCTTCTGCCAGGTCGAATCCGGATCGAAGCGCGTGATGGCGCGTGCGTGCGTGGTGGTGTTCGGGCCGAGATCCTTCTCGTATACGACGCCTTCGTAGCTCACCATGAAGGTCATCACGCCCGTGTCGCCGTACTTGGACGGCCAGGCCACTACCGCGAAGCCGCCGATCATGCGGCCGCGCACCATGTAGTCCAGGGCTCCGCCGGGCGCGTTCTTGCCCTGCGCAGTCAGGATCTTGTAGCGGTAGCCGTAGTAGCCCGCCTCGCGCCCGCTGCCCGCGGCGCGTGCCGCCGCCACCGCCGGGCCGAGCGGGCTCTCCGGCTCGCTGCCGGTGGTCGGCCAGTACAGTCCGTCGTGCTTGCCGGGCGAGCTGTCGAACTTGGAGGCGTACTCGAGCAGGCCGTCGCCGTTGCGGTCGTTGGTTGCGTACTCTCTCTGCGCATCGTAGATCGCGAGCACGACCTTCATCACCGCGCGCTCGTTGCGGCCGATGCGGCGGATGCGCATCTCTTCGGCGCCGGCGCGCATGTCGAAGCGCCAGCCCTGCGCGGTCTTCACCAGTGGGATCGGCAGGGTCCAACCGTCGTCGCCCACGGCGATGAGCGCCTTGGCCTCGCCTTCCGGCTTGATCGCGTGCGACTTGGCCCACGCCGCGAGGAAGCGGTAGCGCAGCTCGTCGTCGGCGCGCGGCATGAACTTGCGGAAGTCGGCGCCGAAGAGCGCCTTCAGCGCGTCCTCGTCGTTCGTCGCGAGCGCATCGCCGTATGCGTTCATCGCCGCTTCGGGCGAGTCGAACGTCTTCTGCTGCGCCAAAGCCACAGACGCAGCGAGCAACGCGATCGCCGCGAAGAGCGCGGCGAAGGTAGTGCGCAATAATTGTTGAGCCAATCGCATGTCGAGCCCTTATCGGCGTCCGCCGCCACCGCCGCGACCGCCGCCGCCACCGCCGCGCGCGCCGCCGCCACCACCGCTCGGGCGCGCGCCGCCCGCGCCTGCGCCAGCGCGGCTGGCGCCCATCGACTGGTTGCTCGCGCGGCCGCGGTCGACGTCGCGCTGCGAGGCGCTGCCGCCGCCCACGCCCTGCATGGCATTGTCGCGACCGCCGCCCCCGCTACGGTCGGCCACGCCGCCGCGATCCGCACCACCGCCGCCACCACGGTCGGCCACCCCGCCGCGATCCCCGGCGCCTCCGCGATCCCCTGCGCCGCCGCGATCGCCGGCGCCACCCTCGCGGCCGCGATAATCGCTACGCGCGTTCGCGCCGCCGGTGCCCTTGCTGTAGCGCTCGCGGCTGGCGTTGTCGCGGTAGGCCACGCCCTGGCGATGCTGACGGGTTGTGCTGCCAGTTGCCGCCGCCGCCCACCTTGGTGCGGTCGAAGTTGCGGTCGATGTTGGCGGCCTTGTTGACGTTGATGTTGACGTCGCCGCGACCCCAGTTGCAGCCGCCGAAGATCGCGCCGGCGGCCGCGATGCCGACGCCCCAGGCGAACCCGGCCATGAGCGCGCCGCCGGGGTAATAGTACGGAGACGGCGGCCAGTAATATGGTGGGTAGCCCGGATAGGCCCAGCCGCCGTAGACGACGGTCGGGTTGTAGGCGGGGACGTAGATCGCCTGCGGATTCGCCGGCTCGATGACGATCACCTGCTGCTGCGGCCCCGCCTCCTGAACGGTCACTTTCTGCTGCTCGTTCGACTTGAGGTTGCCGGATTTCTCGGCGCGGACGCGCAGACGCTGCACCGCGTCGAGCACCGATTTCTGGTCGGCGAGAAACGCATCGCCGAGCTTCTGCGTCCAGTCGAGCTTCTGATCCATCGGCTCGAGGACCTGCGGGAAGGCAACCAGCGACTTGACGCTCACGTCCCAGCTCTGGTTCTCGACCGCCTTGACCGCCGCGTCGCCCTTCACGTTCGGGTTCGCCTTCACCCAGCGCGCCGCCTGCACCACCTCGAGCGGGTAGGTCGAGGCCATCAGCACTTGCGACAGCAGGTCGTCAGGATAGAGGGCGATCGGCGCGACCAGCGCCTCGATCTCCTCGGGCTTGAACGGCTCGGCCTGGGCCGGCGCGGGCGCCGGCTGATTCGGCGGAGGCGGGTTCGCGGGCGGGGGCGGAACCTGGGCGGCCGCGACCTCCGCCGCGCAGGCGAAGACGAACGCGAGCAGGAGTCGCCCGAACCGGGCGATCGAGGAATTCATGGGTCGGATGCTAGTGGCGGCGGCTTGACGCCATTTGATCTGAATCAGAACTTTCGCGCAATCCCGATTTCGATCCGGTCGGAGTAGGTCGAGGGAATCCCGGAGGGGCCCGTCACGCGATGACCGAGCATCAGCCAATCGCGCGCAAAGAACAGGCCGCCCTCCACCTCGCCGACGCTCCCGGCGCGGCCGTTCTGCGTCTAGTCCACCGCGAGCTTGAGCTTGAAGGTGTAGGTGTCGCGCCAGGTGTCGTTCAGCGTGATCTCGAAGTTGGTGTAGTTGATGTCCTTGCGGTTCGAGTCGCCTGCGACCGAATTCACCAGTGGCACCTGCAGCTCTAGCCGCGCTACGTGGGCCTTCGGATCATCGACCGGCAAAGCGAGCGGCGCCAGCATGCGGATGCCGGCGCTCAGCTGGTACTTGCCGCTGCCGAGCGATTCGGGGTTGGCGGTCGGGAAGGTCGCCTCGATGAACGTCGGGAACGAGTAGCCGCCGGCCTTGAACGGCGCAAAACCGACGCGCGTCTTCAAGTCGCCCGGGCGCGGATTGAAAGGATCGCCGGCGAAACTCGTCTTGTCGTCGGGAAACGGTAAATCGAAGCGCAGCAGGTTCACCGGCCCCTGGAAAATGCTGGCGATGCGCAGCATCGTCTGGGTAGATTCTCCCGGCGTGCCGTGTGCCGTGTTCTAGCATTTTAACTCGACCCTTCCGTGCCAGCCTTCCCACAGCGCGGAGGGCGCCGACTTCTCGGGCGGCTGCTCCGTGTCGGCGCTGTACGCCTGCGCGCCGGCCGCCGACGGCACGAGAATTGCGGCGGCAAAAAGCGCGATCCACGGCGTTATCCGCCAAGCGCCATCACCAGCAGGACCATCACCGCGCCGAGCGCGGCCATCGCGACGCCCGTTCGCAGGGGATGCGCATGGCCGGCGTAGCGCCCTAGGGCGAACCCGGCGAGAAACAGCATGCCGACGGCGATCAGGCGCGACACGCGCATCGCGAGCGCCGCGTCCTGCGTCAGCAGGAAGGGCACGACCACCGGGAAAGTGGATATGACGACGAGCAGGAAGATCCCGACGGCCGCGAGCCAGTCGTCGCGCCCGAGCAGGCGGCCGGGCGCCGGCAACGCGAGCAGCCGCCGCCGCATGCCTTCGAGCTCGTCGGGTCCCGCCAGCACGGCGACGTGCTCGGGCAGCGCCTGCGCGATCAGACGGAGCGCCGCGTCGCTATCGGCGCCCATCACCCGCTTCGCCAGCGCCCGGTTGCGCGAGCGCTCGGTCGCCGTGCCCATGAGATACATGATCGCGTCCACCAGGCCCCAGGCGAGGTTGCAGCCGATGGCGGCGACCAGTGCCTCCCTTACTTCCTCCCGCCCGGCGGTCGCGATCGATAGCGAGCCGATGACGGTTACTGCCATAATCAGGCCGAACAGGATCTCCGAGATCCGGTCGACCGGATCGAGCAGCCGCTCGCGCGATTCGCCCACGGTGTCATCCGACCAGAATGAATGCCAGGGACTATATCAAGAACACGCTGACCTGGAACCGGCTGTACCGCAGCTGGAGCTACCTGCGATCCGCGCTCTGGTTCGTTCCCTTCGTCACCATCCTGGTCGTCATGGCGATCACGCCCTTCCTGCGCCGGCTCGACGTCTGGCTCGGGTGGAGGCTGCTCGGCCTGGACCTCGACGGGGCGCAGGCCCTGTACCAGACCGTCATCACGCTCACGCTGTCATTCATGGTGTTCACCTTCGGCTCGCTTCTGGTGGCGATCCAGGTCGCGGGCGGCCAGCTCACGCCGCGCATCATCGCCACCATCCTGCTGCGTGACAAGGTGGTGCGCTACAGCGTCGGCCTGTTCGTCTTCTCGCTCGTGTTCTCGGTGAGCGCGCTGAACCGCTCGCATGAAGGGCTCCACCAGCTGGTGGCATTGATCACCGCGCTGCTCGGCATCGGCTGCATGGCCGCGTTTCTGTTCCTGATCGACTATTCCGCGCGGCTGCTGCGGCCGGTCAGCATCGTCGCGACCGTCGGCGACGACGGCCTGGCGGTCATCGACTCGGTCTATCCGGTCCGCAGCGACAACCCGGACGACGACGCCGTCGCCGCGCACGAGGAGCTCGGCGCGCCGAGCCGCATCGTGCGCCACGAGGGCACCTCCGGGGTCGTGCTCGCCGTCGACCTCGCCACGCTCGTCGCGCAGGCGCGGCGCCACGATTGCGTGATCGAGTTCGTGCCCAAGGTCGGCGAGTTCCACGCGTCGGACGAGCCGCTGTTCCTGGTCTACGGCGGCACCGCCGCGCCCGACGAGCGCATGCTTCGGGCGACCGTGGCCTTCGGCCCCGAGCGCACGCTGGAGCAAGACCCGATGTTCGCCTTTCGCATCCTGGTCGACATCGCCATCAAGGCGCTCTCGCCAGCGATCAACGACCCCACCACGGCCGTCGTCGCCATCGACCAGATCCACCGCCTGTTGCGCGAGCTCGGCAAGCGGGAATTGCGCGGCGAGGCGATCGCTGACGAAACGGGGCGGCTGCGGGTGATCTTCCGCACGCCGAACTGGGAGGACTTCGTGCATCTCGCCTGCAACGAAATTCGCATTTGCGGCGTCGCAAGCGTGCAGGTGGCGCGCCGGCTGCGCGCGATGCTCCAGGGCCTGACCGGGTCGCTGCCCGACCAGCGGCGGGTAGCGCTGCGCAAGGAGCTCGAGCTGCTCGACCGGATGATAGAGACGTCGTACCGGCTGCCCGAGGACGCGGCGCTCGCGCGCATCCCGGACCTCCAGGGCTTGGGCGCTTCGTCCGCCTCCGAGCCGCGGCGCCGGCTGTAGCCAACCCGATGCTGGGAGCGGGCCTGATACCCGAATGGCTGCTCTCCGCCGCGGTTGTCGCGACGGTGTTCGTCATCATGTTCGACATCGGTCTGGCGCTCGTGCCAGGCGAATTCCGCTGGGTCTGGCAGCGCCCCGGCCTGATGGCGAAAGCCCTGTTCTCCATATTGATCGCGGTGCCAGTGCTGGCGCTGGTCATCGCCCGGGCGCTCGAGCTGCCGCGTCCCGCCGAAGTCGGCATCGTGCTCATGGCGATCTCGCCTGGCGCGCCGGTGGCCTTGCGCCGATCGCTCGGCGCGGGCGGGCACCGGTCGTTCGCGCCGGCGCTGCAGATCACGATCGCGGTGCTGGCAGTGGTCTCGATGCCGCTCTCCATCGCCGCGCTCGACGAGCTCTACGGCGCGGCCGCGACCGTCGCGCCCTGGCATCTGGCGAAACAGGTCTTCACGGTGCAATTGCTGCCGATCGGACTCGGCATGCTGGCGCGCCGGCTGCTCGGGCCGGCGCGCGCCGAGCGCCTTGCACCGAAGCTCGCGCGCATCGGCACTGCATTGCTCGTGGCGGTCGTGCTGCTCGTGCTGGTCGACGAGTGGGGCACCCTCGTCGGGGCGGGCCTTCGCGTCGCGTTGGCGATCGTGCTGGTCACGCTCGCGTCGCTCGCCGTCGGAGACCGGCTCGGCGGCCCCGACGCGGCGACCCGCACGGCCACCGCCATCTGCAGCGCGGCGCGCAACGGCGGCCTCGCGCTGCTTGTCGCGGCGCTCAATTCCGCCCCGCCGGCGATCAAGGCAACGGTGCTCGCCTACGTCGTGATCTCGGCTGTTACGGTGGTTCCCTACGTGATCTGGCGGCGCCCGGCGGCCCCTTGACCGCGCCTCAGTTCTTGGCCGGCTTGCCGTTCAGCGTGGCGAACCTCTTCTCGAAGTACGCGCGCACCTGCTTCGCCTTGGCCTGGTCCATGTGCGGGCGGAACAGCGTCTCCACGGCGTACTTGATCCGCTTGTAGTCGTCCTCGCAGCTCTCGGCGCGCCACTTCGGCAGGTAGCCCTTGTCGACCACGTCGGCGAACACCTTCGGCTGGCCGCCGTAGGCGAAGCACAGCAGCGTGTAGAAGCGTGCCTGCGTGAGCGGGTGCGCTTCGGCCAGGTCCTCCTTTTCGAAGGTCTTTTTCTGCTCCTCCGCCTTGCGCGCGTACATGTAGGCCACCCCGCCGATCGCGGCGCGCGCGAACTTGGGGCCGAACTGCATCATCGAGTAGGCGGCCACCGCGTCGGCCGAGTCCTCCTCGGGCCCGAGCAGCGGCATCTTGTACTGGTCGAACAGCATGTGGCCGAACTCGTGCAGGAACACCTCGGCCGTCGGGCCGATCACGGCGTCCCAGGGCGTGATGCCCCCAGGGGTCGTTTCCTTCGGTGCGTGGTCCATGACGTCCTGCAGGTACTCGTAGCAGGTGGTCACGGAGTGATCCTCGTCGTCGTACCAGGCGTTGCGCACACCCTTGCAGCCCTTCAGCCGCACGGTGATGCTGAAGTTCAGCTTGAACGGGCTCAGCACCCTCTGCAGCTGCTCGAGGACTTGCCGCTGCTTGAGGAACGCGTAGAGCTCCTGGTGCTTCGGATCCTCCGGCGGCACGTACTCGATCAGCACCTTGCCCGGCCTGTCGGGCGCCAGCTTGGTAGCGGCGGTCGCGGCCAGCGTGAACGTCAGGGCGCAGACGGCGGCGAGGGAAATTCCGAGAAATCCTGGGACCTTCATCTGCTTCTCCTGGCTGGGTTGGACGGCCGATCTCCTTGCGGAGGCACTCAAGATGGAGAAGAAATCCTAGTAAGCAATTCGTTAGGCCGGTTGATGTACGTCAATATGCGCGTTTGAGCCGCGCCTACCTTCTAGGCGCCGAATGGACCACGGCGAAAAGAGGCGGCTGTGAAGCGACGTGCGATAGCTTTCGCTGTGGCGCTGGCCGTAAGCGGCGGCGCGCAGGCGCAATCTAACGAAGAGCTGAAGGGCATGCTCGACCAGGCCCTGAAGACCATCCAGGATCTGCAAACGCGCGTGAAGGCGCTCGAACAAGAGAAGCAGGCGGCGCCGGCCCCGGCGGCTGCGCCCGCCGCGACGGAGGCGCCCGCGCCGGTCGTCGCGCCGGAGGTCCAAGCGGAGAAGGGAGCGAAGGACCCCGACAAGGCGCGGCTGGAGATCAGCGGCAAGGTGCAGCTCGACGCGATCTACGACTTCAAACGCGTCGACCCGGAATGGAATGCCACGCTGCGGCCGTCGAAGATCCCGGTCAACTGCCCGGGCGACGCGGGCTGCGGCAAGGATGGCGAAACCATCGCCAGCGTCAAGCAAACGGCGATCAATTTCAAAGGCTTCGTGCCGACCTCGGTCGGCGAGCTCAAGACCGAGCTGAGCTTTGACCTGTTCGGCACCGGCTCGAGCAACACGACGAACATCCGCCTGCTCAATGCCTGGGGCGAACTCGGCAACTTCGCGGCCGGGCAGTACTACTCGCTGTTCATGAACATCGACACTTTCCCGAACACGATCGACTACTGGGGGCCCAGCGGCATGGTGTTCGTGCGCAACCCGCAGCTGCGCTACACCGCGCTCAGCAGCGAAGGGATGAAGCTCATGTTCTCCCTCGAGGCGCCAAACGCCGCCATCGATACCGGGAAGGTGGATCTCATCGCCCCGAACCTCGGTGTGCGGGGCAGGACGAAGTATCCCGACTTGGTCGGGAAGCTCGGCTTCGACGGCGCCTGGGGCCAGTTCCAGGCCGCCGGCATCCTGCGCTCGATCGGCTACGAGACGACGTCGACGCCCGACAACAATCCGTCCGGCGCGAAGACCGGCTGGGGGGTCAACCTGAACGGCTGGCTGAAGACCGTCGGCCGCGACCGCGTCACCGGGCAGGTAGTCTACGGCAAGGGCATTGCGAGCTACATGAACGACGGCGGCGTCGACCTCGGCCCGAACGCGAGCCTGCAGGCCGAGACGGTCGCGTCGCTCGGCTGGTTCGCCTACTACGACCATTATTGGAGCGACAGGTGGAGCAGCTCGATCGGCCTGAGCCAGCACCGCCAGGACAACACCGACGGGCAGTTCGACAACGCGTTCAAGGAAGGCAGCTACGCCTCGACCAATCTGCTCTGGTACCCGGCAAAGAACGTGATGACTGGCGCCGAGCTGCTGTACGGCAAGCTCAAGTTGAAGGACGGCTCATCGAACGACGACACGCGCGTGCAGTTTTCCGGCCAATACAAGTTCTAGGCACGCAGCGGGGAGAGCCATGGAATTCCTGCAAGCGTTTCCGATCGCCATCATCGACGAGGACTACGAAGGCAAGCACGCCGCCGGCTCGATGGGGCCGAAGGTCGACGCGGCGTGCCGCTTCGTCTCGGCCACCGGCAAGCGGGCGGCGATCGGCGCTCTGCCCGACCTCAGCAAGATCCTCGCCGGCGAGGCGGGCACGACCGTATCGTCCAGGGAGAGCGGGATCGTCTACGCTGCGCAGTAGTGAAACGCACGATGCCCGCTTCCCGCGTGCCCACCGCCGAGGACGAGCGCACCGGCCTGAGCGCCGCGGCGCTCGCCCGGGGCGTGTCCAATCACCTGCGCTATTCCGTCGGCCGGCTGCCCGCGGCCGCGAGCCCGCACGACTACTACCGGGCGCTCGCCCTCGCGGTGCGCGACCGGCTGCAGCACCGCTGGGCCAATACGACGCAGCAATGCCTGCAGTCGGACGCCAAAGTCGTCTGCTACCTGTCGGCTGAATTCCTGGTCGGCCCGCACCTGGGCAACAATCTCGTCAACCTCGGCATGGAAGACGCGGCGCGCGAGGTGCTCGGGCAGGACCTGGACGCGCTGCTCGCGCAGGAGGAGGAGCCGGGCCTCGGCAGCGGCGGGCTGGGCCGCCTCGCGGCCTGCTATCTCGATTCGGCCGCGACCCTCGAGCGTCCGGCCGTCGGTTACGGCATCCGCTACGAATTCGGCATCTTCGACCAGGAGATCCGCGACGGCTGGCAGGTCGAAGTCACCGACAAATGGCTGCGCCGCGGAAATCCCTGGGAGATCGCGAAGCCCGATGTTTCCTACCGCGTCGGCTGGGGCGGCCGCACCGAGCACAGCCACGACGCGCAGGGCCGCCAGCGCGTGCGCTGGATCCCGTTCCGGGTCGTCAGGGGCACCGCCTTCGACACGCCGATCCTGGGCTACCGCGTCAACACCTGCAACACGCTGCGCCTGTGGAGTGCCGAGGCCGTCGAATCGTTCGACTTCCGGGCGTTCAATTCCGGCGATTACTACGAGGCGGTGAACGACAAGATCGTGTCGGAGACGGTCAGCAAGGTGCTCTATCCCAACGACGAGCCGCAAGTGGGCAAGCACCTGCGGCTTGCGCAGCAGTATTTCTTGGTCTCCTGCTCGCTGCAGGACATGCTGCAGCTGCTCGCCTTCGCCGGCGAGCCGGTGCGCAATTTCGCCAAGCGCTTCGCGGTGCAGCTGAACGACACGCATCCGTCGATCGCGGTGGCCGAGCTGATGCGGCTGCTGCTGGACGAGCAGCTGATGCCGTGGGATGAAGCCTGGGACCTGACCGTAAGCGCGTTCGGCTACACCAACCACACCCTGCTGCCAGAGGCACTTGAGACCTGGCCGCTGGAGATGCTGCGCGCGTGCCTGCCGCGGCACCTGGAGATCATCTACGAGATCAACGCGCGCTTCCTGGAGGAAGTACGGGCGCGCTTCCCGGGCGACCAGGCGCGCGTCGCGCGCATGTCGCTGATCGACGAGGAAGGCCCGAAGCACGTGCGCATGGCGCACCTGGCCACGGTCGGCAGCCACGCCGTGAACGGGGTGGCCGCGCTGCATACCGAGCTGCTGAAGGCGAGCGTGCTGCGCGATTTCCACGAGCTGTGGCCGGAGCGGTTCAGCAACAAGACCAACGGCGTGAGCCCGCGGCGCTTCCTCGCGCTCGCCAACCCCGGCCTGCGCCGGCTGATCACGCGGGCGATCGGCGATAGCTGGGTCGTCGACCTCGACGAATTGAGGGGGCTCGAGCGCTTCGTCGACGACGCGGCGTTCCGCGAGGAGTGGCGCGCCGTCAAACGCGCCAACAAGGAGCGGCTCGCCGATTGGCTGCGCGCGCACTCAGGCGCCGATCTCGATCCGGCATGGCTGTTCGACGTCCAGGTGAAGCGCATTCACGAATACAAGCGCCAGCACCTGAACGCGCTGCACATCGCTGGCCTGTACCACCGGCTCAAGCAGGAGCCCGGTCTCGACCTGCCGCCGCGCGCCTTCATCTTCGGCGGCAAGGCGGCGCCGGGCTATTTCCTCGCCAAGCGGATCATCAAGCTGATCAACGCGCTGGCCGAGACGATCAACGGCGACCCGCAGGTGAACACGCGCATGCGGGTGGCGTTCATGCCGAACTTCAACGTGCAGAAGGCCCACCTGGTGTATCCGGCCGCGGACCTCTCGGAGCAGATCTCGACCGCCGGCAAGGAGGCCTCGGGCACCGGCAACATGAAGTTCATGCTGAACGGCGCGCTCACCATCGGCACGCTCGATGGCGCCAACGTCGAGATGCGCGAGGAAGCGGGGGCGGAGAACTTCTTCCTCTTCGGCCTGACCGCCGCGGAGGTCGAGCGCGTCAAGCGCGAAGGCTACCGCCCGGCGGCCTTTGCCGAGGCCGACGCCGGGCTGCGCGCGGCGCTCGAGCTGCTCGCGGGCGGACATTTTTCGCGCGGCGACCGCGAGGTGTTCCGTCCGCTGGTCGACAACCTGCTGCAGTCGGACCCCTTCCTCGTGCTCGCCGACTACGCCGCCTACGCGGCCTGCCAGGAGCGGGTGAGCGCCGCCTGGCGGGACGAAGCGCGCTGGACGCGCATGTCGATCCTCAATACCGCGCGCTCTGGCAAGTTCTCATCGGACCGTGCGATCCGCGAGTATTGCGACGACATCTGGAATGTGCGGCCGGTGAGGATCGCGCTTGACTGAATCGAGCATGCGCGTCGGCCGGTTATGCCGGCGCACACCCGGCGACCTCGTGCTGTTCGGCGTCACGGCGGTGGAGCTCGCGCTCCTCGTTCGCCTCACGCCCGACTTCACGCTCGTGGACTGGGTCTACGTCCTGCAGCACCTGCTGGTTTTCGGCATCGCCCTGACCCGCCGCCCGCCCGCGGCGCAGGACCATTCGCTGCCCACCAGCGCAGCAGTGGTGGTGGCCTACACCTATTCGTATGCCCAGGTGGCGTACCTGGGCTGGGTGCCCGGCGAGGCGGCGTGGCCCGAGGGCGGGCTCGTCCTCGTGACGCTCGCGGCGGGGCTGAGCCTCGCCAGCCTGCTTACCCTCGGCAGATGGTTCGGCGTCCGCCCGGCCTTGCGCGGCCTGACGACGAGCGGGCCCTACCGGCTGGTGCGCCACCCGATGTACCTCGCCTACGTGCTCGCGGACATCGGCTACAACCTGCAGGAATGGAATTGGGGCACCGCGCTGCTCGTGCTGGCGGGCTGGGCGTCGCTCCTGTACCGCATCCGTGCCGAGGAACGGATGCTCTCTCAGCACCCGGATTGGCCAGGCTACGTCGCCTCGGTGCGCTACCGCCTGCTGCCCGGGCTCTTTTAGAGGATGGACGACATGAGCAACAAGGCCGAACAGGCGCGGCTCGTGCAGACGCGCGACAAGGGGGTGCCCTGGAAGAAATGGGGGCCGTATCTGAGCGAGCGCCAGTGGGGCACCGTGCGCGAGGACTACAGCCCGGACGGCAATGCCTGGGACTACTTCAGCCACGACCAGGCGCGCTCGCGCGCCTATCGCTGGGGCGAGGACGGAATCGCCGGCATCTCCGACGACAAGCAGCGGCTCTGTTTCGCGCTCGCGCTGTGGAACGGCAGGGACCCGATCATCAAGGAGCGCATGTTCGGCCTCACCAACAGCGAGGGCAATCACGGCGAGGATGTGAAGGAGTACTACTACTACCTCGACAGCACGCCCACCCATTCGTACATGAAGTACCTGTACAAGTACCCGCAGGCTGAGTATCCGTACGGCAAGCTGGTCGAGACGAACAAGAAGCGCGGCCGCGACGCCCGCGAGTACGAGCTGATCGACACCGGCGTATTCGACGGCGACCGCTACTTCGACGTGTTCGTCGAGTACGCGAAGGGCGGGCCGGAGGACGTTCTCGTCAGGATCTCGATCGCGAACCGCGGGCCGGAAGCCGCCTCGCTGCACGTGCTGCCCACGCTCTGGTTCCGCAACACCTGGAGCCTGGCGGAAGGCGCCGCGAAGCCGGTCGTGAAGGAAGCGGCCCGCGTCGCCGGCAGCGCGGCGATCTCGGCCGTGCACGTCGAGCTCGGCGAGCGCCATCTCCTGTGCGAAGGCGACCCGGAGCTCCTGTTCACCGAGAACGAAACCAACAACGCGCGTTTGTTCGGCGGCCAGAACGCCACGCCCTACGTCAAGGACGCGTTCGACGAGTACCTGGTCCACCAGCGGCGCGACGCGGTGAATCCCTCCCGCACCGGCACCAAGGCGGCGGCGCACTACCGGGTCGCGGTGGGCGCCGGCCAGACGGCGGTCCTTCGGCTGCGCCTCACAGGCGCACGGCCAGCGGCGGCTTTCGGGAACGGGTTCGACGAGGTGTTCGCGGCGCGGCTACGCGAAGCCGACGAGTTCTACCGCTCGATCACGCCGGCGTCCCTGAGCGAGGACGAGGCGCGCGTCGTGCGCCAGGGCCTCGCCGGCATGCTGTGGACCAAGCAGTACTACTTCTTCGATGCCGACCGGTGGCTGGACGAGCACCAGGCCAATCCGATGCTCGGCCAGACGCGCCAGATGCGCAACCGCGAGTGGTACCACATGGTCAACGACCACGTCATCTCGATGCCGGACAAGTGGGAATACCCGTGGTACGCGGCCTGGGACCTTGCGTTCCACTGCATCGCCCTGTCCGCGGTCGATCCGGATTTCGCGCGCGAGCAGCTCAACCTGATGCTGCGCGAGATCTACATGCACCCGAGCGGCCAGATTCCCGCCTACGAGTGGAACTACAGCGACGTCAATCCGCCGGTGCACGCCTGGGCGACCCTGTTCCTGCACCGCGTCGACCAGGCGCTCGGCGGCGCCGGCGACCGGGAGTTTCTCAAGCGCGCCTTCATGAAGCTCGCTCTCAACTTCAACTGGTGGGTGAACCGCAAGGACCGCCTCGGCAAGAACGTGTTCGAGGGTGGCTTCCTCGGGCTGGACAATATCGGCGTGTTCGACCGCAGCTCTCCGCTGCCAACCGGCGGGCACCTCGAGCAGGCCGACGGCACCGCCTGGGTCGCACTGTTCTGCCAGAACATGGTGGAGCTGTCTGTGGAGCTCGCTGCCGAGGACCCGAGCTACCAGGACATGTGCACCAAGTTCCTCGAGCATTTCCTGTGGATCGCGTCGGGGATGAACCGCACCGGGCCGGAGGGCATGTGGGACGAGGAGGACGGCTTCTACTACGACGTGCTGAGGCTTCCCGACGGCAGCGCGCAAAGGCTCAAGGTGCGCTCGATAGTGGGGCTGCTGCCGCTGTGCGCGACCACAGTGATCGAGCAGTGGCAGCGCGAGCGCGTGCCGGAAGTGGTGGAGGCGTTCCAGAAGCGCCTGAAGCGCATGCCCGACCTCATGCAGAGCGTGCACGCCACGGGCCCCGGGCATCAAGGCGTCGCCGGTCGCGGCATCTTCGCGCTCGTGAACGAAGGGCGGCTCAGGCGCATCCTGGCGCGCATGCTCGACGAGAACGAGTTCCTCAGCCCCTACGGCCTGCGCGCGCTCTCGCGCGCGCACCTCGAGCATCCGTACGTCTTCAGGGTGGGCGCGCAGGAATACCGCGTAGGCTACCTGCCGGGTGAATCCGATTCGGGGATGTTCGGCGGCAATTCCAACTGGCGCGGCCCGGTCTGGATGCCGGTCAACGTGCTCGTGATCCGCGCGCTGCTGCAGTACTACATCTACTACGGCGACCGCTTCAAGGTGGAATGTCCGACCGGCTCGGGCCGGATGATGAACCTGTTCGAGGTCAGCCGGGAACTCTCGGCCCGGCTCGCGCGCATCTTCCTGCGCGACGCGAAGGGCCGCCGGCCCGTGTTCGGCGGCGCGGAGAAGTTCCAGAGCGACCCCAACTGGCGCGATTACCTCCTGTTCTACGAATACTTCCATGGCGACAGCGGGGCGGGCCTCGGCGCCAGCCACCAGACCGGCTGGACCGGCCTCGTTTCGCGGCTGATACAGATCTACGGGGCGCTCGAGCCGGCGAAACTGCTCGAAGCCGGCAAGGCGGGCTTCTTCGCCGGTACGCGGACATGACGGGGCCGGGCGAATTCGCGCCGCGCGCGGCGACGCTGCGCGACGGCCGCAGCGTGACGATCCGTGCGATTCGTGCGGACGATGCCGAGGGCATGCAGGCTGCCGTCGTGCGCCTGTCGGAAGATTCGCGCACCACGCGCTTCATGGCGCCGCTCAAGGAGCTCTCGCCCGCCATGCTCGAGCGCGCGGTGCGGCCGGCGCCGGGGCGCGACCTGGCGCTGGTCGCAGTGGCCGGCGATGCGGCGGGCGACACCATCGTCGGCGGCGCCCGCTACATCGGCGCGGCGAACGGGAGCTCCGAATTCGCCGTGACGATCGCGGACGAGTGGCAGGGCGTCGGGCTCGGCTCCCGGCTGATGCGCGAACTGATCCGCGATGCCCGCGCGCGCGGCCTGCAGCGCATGGAAGGCTACGTCCTGGCGACAAACACGCCGATGCTCGACCTCGTCCGGCGCCTGGGATTCGAGGTGGCAGCGAGCGACGAGGGGCCGACGGTCAAGCTGGTGCGCCTGGGGCTCGCGGCGCGCCCTCACACGAACATGTTATAGGCAAGCGCCCAGCCCGGGCCAACAATCCAGCTGCGCGGTGCTCGAAGTTAGGTCGCCACCCCGACGGCCTCGCCCGCGCACAGGCACTCCTCCCGGCCGCAGGGCCGGACCTCCGGCGGGCGTCGCAAGACGTCCGCCGCTTTTTTTAGGGTACGACGGGATCGAACCAGTTATAGAGCGCGAGCCCCCCGTCGACCACGATGTCCGCGCCGGTGACGTAGCGGCCGTAGCGCTCGCTCAGCACGGCGATGCCCATGGCGGCGATGTCCTCGGCCTCGGCCAGCCGGCCGAGCGGGATCTTCGCAGCGAGCCCCGCGTCCGGCTTGAAGCCGCCCGCGGCGACCGCCCCCGGGGTGAGCGCATTGACGCGGATGCCGTGCGCGCCCAGGGCCTTGGCGAGCTCCTTCACCAGCATCAGCATGCCCGCCTTGGCGGTAGCGTAGTGCGGCAGGTTGCGTGGCGTGCCGGCGTGCAGCGAGGTGAGGAACAGCATGCGGCCGCGGATCTTCGCGTCGATCATGTGGCGCGCGAGACCCCGCCCGAGCACGAAGCCCGAACGCAGGTTGACCTCGTGCATCGCGTCCCACGTGGCGTCGCTCACCGTCATCAGCGTGTCCTGCTCGTGGCGCGGTGGGCTCGCGCTGTGCACCAGCATGGCAACGCGCCCGAGGCGGCGGACGCCTTCGTCGACCAACCGCTCGGCGGCGCCGCGCTCGGAAAGGTCGATTCTGAGGAGCTCGGCCGCACTGCCCGCCTCCCTCACCGCGGCGAGCGCCGACTCGCCGCGCGCCGGGTCGATCTCGGCGAGCAGCAGCCGCGCACCCTCGCGCGCCAGCGCGAGCGCCGTGGCCCGGCCGATGCCGTGGCCCGCGCCCGTGACGAGCGCGGTTTCGTTCTCGAACAGCGTGTGCGCCATGTCAGTCTTTTCCCCGTTGTCCGCCGGCGCCCATGGTAGCCGGTCTCTCGCTTCCAATCGAAGCACGCCTGCGCTAGGCTTCGCAAAAAAAGAACTGCGGGATGCGGGAGGAAGGCCATGGGGACTGGGGGGAGACGGTTACGCCTGTTGCTGTTCACCGCGAGCGTCCTCGCACTCTCGGCCTGCGCGCCGATGGAGGTGCAGCGCCAGGCGCAGCAGCTGGAGCGCAAGCCCGGCAAGGAGCCGGCGATCGTCCTCATGCCGGTCGACGTCGAGCTCTCGGAGCTCACCGCGGGCGGGATCGAGGAGCCGCAGGCCGAATGGACCGAGGCCGCGCTCAGGAACCTGCGTGCGGCCCTGGAGGCGGAGGCGCGAGGCTACAAGGTCAAGCTGGTCGACTACCAGCCGCAGCGCGGCACGCCCGAAGACCAGGCCACGAGCCTCCAGCTGGTGAAGCTGCACGCCGCGGTGGGCGGCGCGGTGCTCAGGCACCACTACGACGCGCAGCAGCGCCTGCCCAGCAAGGGCGACAAGTTCGACTGGTCGCTCGGGCACGAGGCGGCGGCGATCGCGCGCTCGCAGGGCGCCGACTACGCGCTGTTCCTGTACGTGCGCGACAGCTACGCCAGCTCCGGGCGCGTCGCGGTGATCGTGGTCGCGGCGCTGATGGGCGGGTACGCCACGGGTGGGGCACAGGTCGGCTTCGCCTCGCTCGTCGATTTGAAGAGCGGCGACATCGTCTGTTTCAACCGCCTCGCGCGCGCCTCGGGCGACCTGCGCACGCCGGCGGCGGCCTTGGAGACCGTCAAGGTGCTGGTCTCCGACTCGTTCAAGTGAATCCCGCGCGGCGACACTTCGGCTGCGCGCTGTGCGGCCTTGCCTGGCTCGCGCTGGCGCGCGGCGCCGCCGGGCAGGGCGTGGCCGACCGGTTCCTCGTACCGCCGCACTACCAGCCAAGCGCCGGCAGCGACGAGCGGGGCCTTTGGCGGCTGATGGATCGCGCCGAGCAGGAGCTAAAGTCCTCGCGCTTCGTGGTGCGCGATGCGCGGCTCAACGGCTCCCTGCGCGACATCGTCTGCAGGTTGGGGAAGGACTATTGCCCCGACATGCGCATTTACGTGGTGCGTACGCCGCAGTTCAACGCCAGCATGGCGCCGAACGGCATGATGGAGGTGTGGACCGGGCTGCTCCTGCGCTGCAACGACGAAGCGCAACTCGCCGCGATACTCGGTCACGAGATGGGACACTACCTGCGGCACCACACGCTCGACCGCTACCGGGATGCGCGCGACAAGTCGAGCTTCGGCGCGTTTCTCGGCATCGGCCTCGCGGCGGCTGGCGCGGGCTATGTCGGCAGTCTCGCCAACCTGGCGCTTATCGCTTCGATCTTCGCGTACAGCCGCGACCAGGAGCGCGAGGCCGACGAGATCGGGCTCGAGCTGATGACGAAAGCCGGTTACGCGCCGCTCGCCGCGCCCGAGGTGTGGCAGCAACTGATCGCCGAAGCCAAGGCCGGCACGGCGGAGCGCTCGCAGAACGTGATGTTCGCGTCGCACCCGGAGCCCGAAGAGCGGCTTGTGACGCTGCGCGAGGCGGCCGGGCGCATGGACTCGGGCAAAGGCGAGCGCGGCGCCGAGCGCTACCACGCCATGCTCGGCGGCGTGCGCGCGTCGATCCTGCACGACGAGCTCGCGCTGCGCCAATACGGACGCACTGAAGTGGTACTCGACCGGATGCTGGCGCTGTCGCCGGACGACGGGCTGCTGTGGTACGGCAAGGGCGAAATCTACCGCTTGCGCGGCGGCCAGGACGACCCGGCGCGCGCGATGCAGGCCTACGACCATGCGCTCGGGGCGAAGGGCGCGCCGCCCGAGACCTACCGCTCGATCGTGATCGTCGAGCTCAAGCGGGGGCACAAGGATCGCGCGCAGGCCGCCTTCGAATCCTATCTCAAGGTGAAACCCGATGCCCCGGACGCCGGGGCGCTGCGCATGCTGCTCGAGCAATGAGGCTCACGAACATGACGAGAGTCGCCATCGCCCTGCTCGCAGCCGCGCTGCTCGCCGGCTGCGCCACGCCCTACACGCTCGTCGAGCCGCAGCGCCAGACCGTCGGCGAAGTGATCTCGGTGGAGCCGGGAATGAAATGGAACAGGTTGAGCAACCCGAACGCCAAGGGCAAGGTCGAAATCTGGACGCTCGACGGCTCGGCGCTCAACACGCTCGTTTTCTTCACCGGCGTGCCCGATGGCGAACCGCTGTTCGTGCGCGCCTCGGCCAACCAGGAAAGGCTTGAGAAGCCGCCGGTGTTCAGGTCGAACATGAATCCGCTCGAGGTCCAGGAGCTGCTCGAGGCGACCCAGCGACGATTCTTCCAGACGACGCTCGCCGAGGAGCGCAACCTGCGTCCCGAGCCGGTCGCCGGGGGACGCGGCTTTCGCTTCGACACGCGCATGATCGGACGCGACGAAGTGGAGCGCAGCGGCGTGTTCGTCGGTACCGTGCGTAACGGCAAGCTCTACGGCGCCTGGTTCCAGGGCGCGAAACTGCACTACTTCCATCGCTACCTGCCGGAGTTCGACCGCATCGTCGCGTCGGCGCACCTGGTGGGCGACGCGACGCACTGAGGGGGAAGAACATGTTAGAGGAGCCGGTCGATCCGCTGCACGGCAGGCGCAGCACCGTGCTGGTGGTCGACGACCAGGCCACCGGCCGTGCGATCCTCGAGCAGGTCGTGCGCAACCTCGAAGGGCCGGTCGTGGTCGAGTCCTACGCGCGCGCGGTCGACGCGATCGTGTGGGCGACGCGACACGACGCGGACCTGGTGCTGGTCGATTACCTGATGCCGGACATGGACGGCATCCGCTTCGTCAACTGCCTGCGCGCGCTGCCCGGCTACGACCAGGTGCCGATCATCATGGTGACCGTGAGCGAGGAGCGCGAAGTGCGCTACGCGGCGCTCGACGCGGGAGCCACCGATTTTCTCGCCAAGCCGATCGATGCGCGCGAATGCCTCGCGCGCTGCAGGAACCTGCTCACCCTCAGGCGCCAGCAGCTCGCGCTCGAGGCCCAGACCCGGCGGCTGGAGGAGACGATGCGGGAGCTGCGGCACGAAGCGCGCCAGCGCGCGCACGAAATCGATATCCTGCCGGCGCACGTGGCGCGCTTCAAGCCTCGCAAGCGCGACGCCGGGATCAGGGACTGACGCGGCGCGCCTTCTCTCCGAAATCGGGGAGGTTGAGGCGGAACGGCGCGTCCAGCCCTTTCAGCACCTGCGCATCGCGGCCGTAGAGGTCGGGATGGAACTCGACCACGCCGTCGTCGTCGGCGACCGCGGTCCAGTAAAGCAGCATTACCGGCACGCGCCGCTTGACGAATACGCTGCGCGTCTCGCCGCTCGCGATCGCCTCGCGCAGTGCGTCGGCGCTCCAGCGCGCGGGGTCGTCGAGCAGCAGCACCGCGAGCTCGAGCGGATGCTCGACACGGATGCAACCCGAGCTGTACGCGCGCTCGGGCTTGTCGAACAGCGTCCTGCTCGGCGTGTCGTGCAGGTACACGTCGTGCGAATTGGGAAACATGAACTTCAACCGGCCGAGCGGATTATCGTCGCCCGGCGCCTGCACGATCTGGTAGGGCAGCGGCCGCCCCAGGTAGCTCGCCCAGTCGATCCCCGTCGGGTCGACCGCGCGCCCAGCGAACTCGAGCACCTGCATGTGGCTGCGCGCGAGAAACTCAGGGTCCTGTGCCACCTTGGGAACGATGTCCTGCTCGAGGATGGTCGGCGGCACGGTCCAGCTCGGGTTGAGCACGATGTACTTCATGGTCGCGCGGAACACCGGCGTGCTGCGATACGGTCGTCCGACCACCACGCGCGACGACCACGCGAGGCGTCCGTCGAGCGTGAGGCGCGCGCGGAAGCCGGCGATGTCGACCTGCAGGTAGTCGCCCTTCAGGTCCTGCGCCACCCAGCGCAGGCGCTCGAGATTGACGCGAATCTGGTCGATACGCACCTGCACGCCGACGTCGAGCGCGGCGCGCGTCCGGCGCCCGACCAGCGCGTCGGGATCGAGGCCGTGGCGCCGCTGAAAACGCGTCACCGCCGCCTCGAGCGCCGGGTCGTAACTCTCCGGCTCGGGCGCCGCCGCCGGCGCCAGATCGCCGCTCGCCGCGAGCCGCGCGCGCAGCGCCGCCACCCGCGGGTCGCTGGCGCCGGGCTTCAGCGTCGGCCCGGCGGGCAGCGGCTGCCAGCCGCCGGCGGCGCGGATCTCGCGGTAGCGCGCCAGCGCCTTGCGCAGATTGCGGTACTCGGGCAGCTGCGGCGCGTACGCGTACAAGGCCTGCGCGAGCGACGGCGCCTCGAGCAGCGCATCGAGCGCCTTCACCGGATCGATGCCGTCGACAGTGCGTGCGAAATTCCACTGCGGATCGAGCTGGCGCGGGTCGAGCTTGCCGAAGTAGAAGGTGAAAGCGAGCCGGATCAGACTGTCAGTGTAGAGCAGCTCGCGATCAGCGACGTCTTCAGCGCCGGCACGCAACGCGTCGAGGTGGTAATCGTGCGGCTCGAGCCCGTGCTCGTGGCTCGATTCGACCAGCGCCAGCAGCTCCTGCTGGCGACCCGGTGTCCAGGCAGGCCGGAAGCCGCGCTGCTCGTAGATACTCGCTACCAGGTTGGGCGCGGCGATTTGCTCGCCGCCGACGCGCACCTCGCCGCCGGCGCGCAGCTGCTCGACGCGCTGGCGCAGTGCTTCCTGCATCGAATCGGCGCGGGCCGTGCCCAAAGCAAGCGGTAGCGCGAGCGCCGCGGCGGCTAACGTGACAAATCTGGCAAGAGTCATCGCGAAACGGTAGGCGAGATTCATCCGGTCGTATACCATACGCGCGCTCTCGCAATCCGCTCGACAGGAACACGCATGACTGGAAATCATCGCGCCAACACCCGCCGACGCACACTCGCCAAAGGCCTGGGCCTGCTACCCCTCGCGCTGGTTATCTCACCGGCGTGGGCCGCAAAGCCGGAGCCGCGCGCCCTTTCCTTCTATCACACCCATACGAACGAGCGCCTGACGGTCGCCTACTTCGACGACGGCCGCTACGTCCCCGATGCCCTGCGCGCGGTCGATCACCTGCTGCGCGACTTCCGCAGCGACACGGTTCACGCGATCGATCCGCGGCTGCTCGATCAGCTGTTCGCGCTGACCCAGTGCTGCGGCGCGCGCACCTTCGAGGTGATCTCCGGTTACCGCTCGCCGCAGACCAACGCCATGCTGCGCCACACGAGCAGCGGCGTCGCGGCGCACAGCCTGCACCTCGACGGCCGCGCGATCGACGTGCGGCTGGAGGGATTCGACACCGCGCAGCTGCATCGCGCCGCGCTCACCATGGCGCGCGGCGGCGTCGGCTTCTATCCGCGCTCGGACTTCGTGCACCTCGACACCGGGCGCTTCCGCACCTGGGGTGCCGCCTGAGCCGAAGCGGCTAGTCGCATCCCGCCTCACGCTGCCACAGGCCGCAGGGCTGCACCACCACGATCCGGAAATGCCGGCACCACAGGTGCACGCCGTCGTAGCCGATCGCGTGCGCGCAGGTCCTGCAGCTGCGCTCGGCGCTGGCGGTCCAGGGCGTGAAATGCCGAGGCGTCGGTTGCTGCCGGAGCTCGCTCATACCGGCGAATTTACACCCGTTAGAGGAACGGTTCGGCGCGCTTCAGCAGCCCCTCCAGGCCGGGCTCGTCCGGGTCGCGCGGCTTGCCGGGGTGGATGATGGACAACTGGCACGATTCCGCCGCCTCTACCAGCTGCGCGTAGCTGCCGGCGGCGGGATCGGCGATGTAGGCCTGCTGGTTCTCATTGTAGGCGAACATCGCGTTGTTGATGTTGGTGCACTCGTTGCAGCTCGAGCAGCGCGGCGTTTCGATGTAGGGGTCGTCCGAGGGCTTTTCTTCGGCCGCGGCCGGCTCCGCGGGCGCGGCGGCCGGCGCAGGCTTCTCCTTCTTCTCTGCCCTTACCTCCTCCATGGCCTTTTCCGGCTGCTGTTCCTTTTCCGGCTTGCGCTTCAGGCCCTCGAGCTCCTGCAGGCGCCGCCAGGCCTCGGCGCAGCGGCGCGCGGCGTGCGCCAGCTTCTCGTCGACGATCAGCTTGTGCAGCCGGCTCTCGCTATCGACCGCGTAGATGCATGGCACGGTTTCAGGCACGCCGTTCCAGGCGGCGCGCGGCACGCGCGCGAAGTGCCTGGCGTAGCGCGGGTCGCCGGCGGCGAAATCGACGAACGTGAACGGCAGCCGCTCGCTGATGCGCTGCGACGCCTCGTCGGCGTAGGCGAGCTCGTGCAGCGGCCAGGCCTCGGCGGGTTGCGAGTTTTCCTCGAGCGAAAAACGTTGCGCCCAGTCGGCGCCGGCCGCCGGATCGTAGGCGAACGCCGGGAAGGCGCGCGACTCGCTGGCCGCCGCCGCCGCGAGATACGGCGGCAGGCCGGCGTCCGCGGCGCTCGCGCCGGTGTAGACGCTGATCAGCGCCGAGCCCGGGTAGCGCACCGCCGCGAGCAGCCGGCCGCGCATGCGGTACAGGTTCGAGCTCGCCGACTGCAGCACGAACGCTTCGCCCTGGCCCATCGCCGAAACTGCCAGCCGGGCGCCGTGGCTCGGGTGTCCCTCGCCGAACGCAGACTCTTGCAGGATGTCGTCGGTCTCGACCAGGATCTTGAGCGGCACGCCGCTTGCGAGCGCCTCCATGAGGCCCGCGCGCGCCGCCTGGCGCACCAGATAGTCCGGGAACAGCGCCAGGTCCTGCGGTCCGAGCGACGTCGCATCGAAGCCGGCGAAGTACGCATCGTGCTGCGCCTCGGCATAGCGGCCCTCGACCTCCAGCTCGGCGATCGCCATGGCCTTCATCAGATCCGCCATCTGCGGCAGCCGCTCGCAGAACGCCGCCATCGCCGCGTCCACGTCGTCGAAGCGGTACGCATGGGCGCCCTGCGCGGCGAAGAAACGCTCTGCGCGCAGCGTCGCCAGCACCACCTCGATGCGCCGGCGCCGCGCCTCGGGCAGCGCGCTCTTGCCCGAGGGCTTGGCGAGCAGCCGCGCCATGGCGTCGAAGTCGAACAGCCGCTGGTGCGCGCTGCCGATGCCCGCCTTGAGTATCTCGGCGTGGCGGCCGGACTCCGAGCGCAGATGATCCGCCTTGACCAGGTCCGAGAGCCGGATGATCAGGTTGTCGATGTCGCGGCGCGCCTTGCGCGTCTTTTCCTGCTGCACGGCGTTCCAGGCGTGCACCGTGAGCCGCGCCGCCAGCTCGCGGTCGCAGTCGGCGAGCTCGCCGTCGATGGCGAGCGCGGCGCGGGCGCGGGCGAGATCGCTCTCGAGCGGCTCGCCGCCGAGCGCGACGAGCCGCTCGGCGGCCCGCTGCCACAGCGACGCCAGGCTGCCCGCCGCGCCTTCGGCGAGCAGCACGCGAATTTCGCGCTCCAGCCGCAGCACGTTCTTGCGCAGGCGCTCGCCGTCGATGCCGCGCGGCGCGACCTGCTGCAGCAGCACGTCGATGACTCCGGACAGCGTGTACACCAAGCTATTCGCATCCTCGCCCTCGGCCAGCACGACGGGGAAGTCGTAGCGCAGCCTTGAGAGGTCGTGAAAGCGCGCGAACAGCGCGGGGCGCAGGCCCAAGCCGTCGATCGAGTCGAGCTCCGCGCCCGGGCGCCGTCCGGTCAGGTGGAAGACGACGTGCTCGTGCTGCCTGGAGGCCATGTCCATTCGCGCGCTAGTCCGGCCAGATGGTGTACTTGTCGAGCTCCGCGCCGAGACCCTTGCGCACCCGTTCGGGCGTGTGCAGCTCGCCGTTGCGGCGCAGGTCCTCGTAGCACGGCACCTCTGGGTTGCGGTACAGGATCCCGACCGGGATCGGATCTTCGAGCGAGGCGACCTCGCGCGCCTGGTGGATGTTCGACGGGTCGTGCTCGCGCTGGTTGGTGTAGACCTTGGACAGCGCCGCGCTGATCTTGAGGCCGTCGTCGTGCTTGAGCAGCAGCGAGCGCTTCGGATCGTGCAGCCACGGGTCGAACATCTTGGGCAGGAATTCCGGGCAGCGCTGGATGATGCGCACGAAGGAGAACCCCTTGTGCCGGTAGGCCGCAGAGACGATGTCGTAGAGCAGCTCCGGAATCCAGTCCACCGCCTGCGCCACGAAAGACACGTTCTGGATGCCGAGCGTCACCGTGAGCGGGTTGAGCGCCTCCAGGTACGCCCCGCGCGGCGTGGTGTTGCTCTTCATGCCGCGCGGCGAGGTCGGCGAGGCCTGCTTCTTGGTCAGGCCGTAGACGTGGTTGTCGTGCAGCAGCATGGTGAGGTTCATGTTGTAGCGCACCGCGTGCACCCAGTGCGCCGCGCCGATGCTGCAGCAGTCGCCGTCGCCGGTATTGACGAACACGTGCAGATCGGGGCGCGCCATCTTGACGCCCTCCGCGATCGGCAGCGCGCGGCCATGGATGCCGTGGAAGCCGTAGGTGCGCATGTAATGCGGGAAGCGGCTCGAGCAGCCGATGCCGGAAACGAACACCGTCCTCTCGGGCGCGAGGTCGTTGTCGCGGCACAGGCGCTGCACCGCGGCGAGGATGGCGTTGTCGCCGCAACCGCTGCACCAGCGCGGCACGCCGGCCTGATAGTCCTCCAGGTCGTGATGCTCGTCGTACAGGCGCATCAGGCATTGGGTCGCGGAGGTCGTCATTTCATGTCCTCATCGTTCGGCGATCTTCGCGCGCATCGCCTCGCAGATGCTGCCGGGCTTGATCGGCCGGCCGCGCACCTCGGTCCAGCAGTCGACGTCGACCAGGTAGCGCGCGCGCAGCAGCAGCGCGAGCGCCGCGTAGCGCCGGTTGTCCGCGTCGATCAACGGATCGTCCGGCCGGTCGGCCCAGTTCGACTCGATCGTCATCACCTTGCGGAAGCGCTTCATGATCTCGCCGACGCCCGAGGGCATCGGCTGGATAAACTGGAGATGCAGCGACGCGACCTTCCGGCCTTCGGCCCGCAGGCGCTCGACGGCCTCCTCGATCGCGCCCTTGGTGCTGCCCCAGCCGACCACCAGCAGCTCGCCCGCGTCGTCGCCGAACAGCGGCGGGCAAACGAGCGTCTTCTGCAGCGCGGCGAGCTTCAGGCTGCGGTGGCGCAGGCCTTCCTCGTTGATCTCCGGATCGTAGGCGACGTGGCTGTCGCGGTCGTGCGCGAGTCCCGTCAACGTGTGCATGCCGCCCGGCTGGCCCGGGATGAAGCGGCGGAACAGCCCGGTGGCGGCGTCCCAGTCGTAGGGCTTGGCGCTCGGCGACACCGCGCTCTGGTCCACCGGCGGCGCGAGCCAGTCCTCGCTGAACTGCGGCCGCGAGAACGGCTGCTGCGCCGTGGCGAGGCTCGCGTCCGACAGCACCACCACCACCATATTGAAGGTCTCGGCGATCTTGCGCGCGGTGATCATCGAGTAGAAGCAGTCCTCGATGCTGCTCACCGCCATCACGACCTTGGGCGCGTCGCCGTGGCTGCCGAACATCGCGCTCATCAGGTCGCCCTGCTCCGCCTTGGTCGGCTGCCCGGTGCTCGGGCCGCCCCGCTGCACGTTCACCACCACCATCGGGACCTCCGCCATCACGGCCAGGCCGATGCCTTCCTGCTTGAGCGAATAGCCGGGGCCCGAGGTGATCGTCAGCGCGCACTTGCCGGCGTAGGACGCGCCGAGCGCGAACGCGCACGCGGCGATCTCGTCTTCCGCCTGGTGCACCATGCCGCCGACCTTCTCGAACACTTCCGACAGGTAGTGCGAGGCCGAGGTGGCCGGAGTGATCGGGTACATGGCGCAGATTTCCATCCCCGAGGCGAGCACGCCGAGCGCGATGGCGGTGTTGCCGTTCACCACGACCTGCGGCTCCTTCGCGCGCGTCGCCGGGATGCGGAACTTGAAGTCGAGGTTCGCCTCGGCCCAGGTCCAGCCCGCCTCGAGCAGGCGCACGTTGGCGTCGATGACCTTGCGGTCCTTCTTGCCGAAGGTGATCGCGATCTGCTCGCGCGCCAGGCGCTCATCGAGGCTGTAGAGGTTGCACAGCATCCCGAGCACGAACATGTTCTTGCCGCGCCGCGGATCGGAAACGAGGTGGCGGCACTCGTGCTCCATCGGGATCTCGATCACGCGGTAGCCGTCGGCCACCAGGCCGTCGTAGGTCTCGGTGTAGGCGCGCGCAATCTTCGGATCGCGGTCTTCGCGCCACGCGCTCTCCAGCAGGATGGTGCAGCCGCGCTTGAGCTCTCCCTCGCGCACGCGGCCGAGCAGCACTTGCTCGTTGAAGGCCACCACCAGGTCGGCCTCGTCGCCGCCGTTGGTGATGCGCTGCGACCCAAGCCGCACGCGGTTGCCGCTCGCGCCCGCGACGCTGCGCGCCGGGGGCTGGATCTCGGCGGGGATGATCTCCACGGTCCACACGCCGTTGCCCGACTTGGCGCCGATCGCGCCGAGCGACTGGCCGCAGCGCTGCGCGCCTTCGCCGGAGTCGCTGACGATCTCGATGATGTGCTCGCTTAGCGTCTGGACGTTCTTCGCCCGCGCCGCGCTTGCTTCCGACATGGCCTGGTACATGGTTGAAGAGTCCATCAAGCGACCCGCACGCGTGCGTAGTTGCGCTCGCCCGGCGCGAAACCGAACAGCGCATCGCCGCTGCGCGCGGCGGGGGCGTAAACGACGTCGGTATCGCGCAATCCGAGGTAGGCTTTCATGCTGCGCGCGGCCTTGCGCCCGGCGCCCATCGCCTCGATCACCGTGGCGGCGCCCGTGACGATGTCGCCGCCGGCGAACACGCCGTCGATCGAGGTGGCGAGGCTGTCGTCGGCCGCGATGTAGCCGCGCTTGTCGAGCGCGAGCTTCGAGGTTTGCCCGAGGATCGGGTTGGCGTTGGTGCCGATCGCGTACACCACGACGTCGCACTCGAACTCGAACTCGCTACCCGGCACCGGCACCGGCCGGCGGCGCCCGGAGGCGTCCGGCTCGCCGAGCGCCATTTTCTGGCAGCGCATGCCGCGCACCCGTTTGCTGCCGTCGTCGAGGATCTCGACCGGGCTGGTCAGCCAGTGGAATTCGACGCCCTCTTCCCCGGCATGGTGGATCTCCTCGGCGCGCGCCGGCGCTTCGGCCCCGGTGCGCCGGTAAACGCAGTACACCTTCTCCGAGCCGAGCCGCAGCGACACACGCATCGCGTCCATCGCCGTGTTGCCGGCGCCGATTACCGCCACGCGCCGGCCGAGGTCGATCGGCGTGTCGTAGTCCGGAAACTCGCGCGCGCGCATCAGGTTGCAGCGCGTGAGCAGCTCGTTCGCCGACAGCACGCCGTTCAGCGATTCGCCCGGGATGCCCATGAAGCTCGGATAGCCCGCGCCGACCCCGATGAACACGGCGTCGAAGCCCATCTCGCCGATCATCTGCTCGATGGTGAACAGCCTGCCGACCAGCGTGTTGCAGCGGAACTTGATGCCGAGGCGCGCCAGCTTCTCGATCTCGGCGTCGATGACTTCGTTGGGCAGGCGGAAGTCCGGGATGCCGTAGCGCAACACCCCGCCCGGCTGATGGAAGGCCTCGAACACGGTCACGCTGCAGCCGGCCTTCGCCATGTCCGCGGCGCAGGCCATGCCGGCCGGCCCGGAGCCGACCACGCCGACCTTGAAGCCGTTCGGCTCGATATAGGGGATGTTGGCCCAGCCCTCGGCGATCGCCTGGTCTCCGACCCAGCGCTCGAGGCGCCCGATCGCCACCGGCTCGAGCGAGTCGCCGACCGTGCACACGCCCTCGCACTGGCTCTCCTGCGGGCAGACGCGGCCGCAGATCGCCGGCAGCAGGTTGGTATCGGTGATGACGTCGTAGGCACCGCGGAAATCCTGCGCGCCGAGCTTGCGGATGAAGCCGGGAATGTCGATGCCGACCGGGCAGCCGCGCACGCAGGGCTGGTCCGGACACATCAGGCAGCGCTCGGCTTCGCGCAGCGCGGCTTCCTTCGGGTAGCCGCAGGCAACCTCGGCGAAGTTCCTCGCCCGCTCGCGCGCCGGCTGCTCCGGCATCGGGGTGCGCTCCTGCGGGATAGTGCGGATCGTCTTCTTCTTTGCGGCCACCCTCGCTGCCCTCGTCTATGCCTTGCGGCCTTCCATGCGGCAGGCTTCCTGCCAGCGCTCGAGCGCCGCCTTCTCCGCTGGCTTGTAGCGCCCGAGACGGAACATCAGGTCGTCGAAATCCACCAGGTGGCCGTCGAAGTCGGGCCCGTCGACGCAGGCGAACTTCACCTTGTCGCCGATCTTGACGCGGCAGCCGCCGCACATTCCGGTGCCGTCGACCATCACCGGGTTGAGGCTCACCATGGTGCGGATGCCGCGCGCGCGCGTCGCTTCGGCGCAGCCCTTCATCATCACCGGCGGCCCGATCGCGACCAGCTCGTCGATGTCGCCGTGCGCGGCGAGCGCCTGCTTGATGCCCTCGGTTACCAGCCCCCTGATGCCGGCCGAGCCGTCGTCGGTGCAGACGATGAACTCGTCGCAGCAGGCGCGGAACCGGTCTTCCCAGAACACCAGGTCCTTGTTGCGGAAGCCGACGATGCCGATGACGTAGGCGCCGCTCGCCTTCCAGGCGCGCGCCTGCGGGTAGATCGGCGCGACGCCGAGGCCGCCGCCCACGCAGACGACCTTTTTCGCCTGGCCGATCCGGCTCGGCTCGCCCATCGGGCCGACCAGGCCATAGAGCTGCGTGCCGACCTGGCAGTCGCGCTGCATCTGCCTGGTGGTCTTGCCGACGGCCTGGATCACCAGCGTCACCGTGCCGCGCCGGCGGTCGAAATCGGCGATGGTGAGCGGGATGCGCTCGCCGTGCTCGGTAGGCATCACGATCACGAACTGGCCGGGCCTGGCCGCCTTCGCCAGCTGGGGGTGGAGCACTTCCAGCAGGTAGCTGACGTCGGAAAAATCCTGCCGCGCCACGACCTCGAAGCCCGGCTCCTGCCCGGTTTCCGGCGCCCTGACCTGGTGCGGCATCTACGGCTCCCCCGCGATCGATGACCTGCCGCGAGCATAGTTACTGTGCAGTGCGCGCTTCTTGATCTTGAGCAAAAGTAGGGCTGTCCGCGGGGCCTATTTCTGCGCCACAATGACGCGATAGGAGCCTACGGCGTTTTTTGTTGAGCGCGATCAAGTTGAGCCAGGCTTTTGCACCGGGGGTGGGCCATGGATTTCGACGATTACCTGCGGGACCAGGCGGTCAAGTACCGGACACTCGCCGAGGAGGCGGATGACCAGTACGTTCAGGAGGAGTTGCGCGACCTCGCAGTGGCTTGCGAGGAAATCGCCAACAACATCGAGGACCGGCTGACCGGCGGCTAGGCGCCGGGGCGCGCCGCAGGCGCGCGTTTCAGTATATCGAGCGGCGCCCCTGCTTTAGCTGCAGGCGCAGGTAGTAGATGTCCTTCAGCAGCTGGATGCCGAGGAACGCGCCGGACGAGGTGCGCTCTCCTGATCAGCTCGCTGGGCGGCTCAAGGAGCATGCGCGCTATTGTTTTAGCGTTTTAGCGCGCACCCCTGTCGAGCGTGACGCCAGCTTGCATTGATTTCGCGTTTCGGTCCTTTCGCCAGAACCAGGCAAATCCTCCCAAGCCCACGAGAAGGCCGAGAAACTGCGAAACGAGCGCCGCGCTGTGGATGAGGTTCAAGGGCGACGGATAGAAAATCTGGGCTAACGAGGATGCGATGTAGAGCACAACGCCGAACGCGAATACCAGTGTCGACGGCTTGCGAAATCTAATGAACGCGTAGATCGCAGCAAGCAGGAGGATCGGCATTACAACCCAATCGTTCCATGCATAGACGTAGTTCGCGAGCTGGTTCATTTGAAAAGCACTCCAAATTAGTGTACGCCGCTGCGCGCACCCGTGAGGTGCGCGCGCAGGTGGTCGATATCCTTCAGCAACTGGATGCCGAGCAAGCTTCCCGGGGCGCGGGATTCTCCGTCGGTTCCCGAACGTTTCGGCGGGTTGCCAATTTGCCTGGCATGGTATTCGATCGCCCCGAGCCAATAGTGCAGCGCGCCATTCATCTCCCTCGTGCGCATTTGCTTGCAAGTCTCGAGAATGTGCGAGGCAGCGTCGGAGGGCAAGGACGCTCCAGTCAGGTACCTGTCGAGCTCTCGGCGCAGGTCCGTTACCATGCCGAGGAGGATTTCCGCTTCTGGGGCCTTGTCAGTCGGTTCCATAGTTGCGCACGCCAAGATCACGTGGCTCATATGGAAACACGCGGCTGAGCAACAAGTTAAACAATCAAGTCACGCTTTGCATCTTTTGACAACGCGCGCAGCGTGAGATGAGAGGGGGTGCGTCAAATCGCCGCGAGGCACAGCGTGGAGCGACCTCGCATATGCTCTTCCGCCGAAAATTGGCAGACGGATCTGCGATCCTGATGATCCCTAGTAAGACACGCTGCAGAAACTTCCGTAGTCAGACTGGTTTCGGAATGGGGCACCCTGAACATGCATGTCCCACGCTCGGGTGTAGGTCCGACCGCGTCGACGATGCGCGAGCGTCCTAGATCGACGTGACGGCGAACAGCCGCCACTTGCCGGGCACGCCCTTCAGCACGTGACTTCCCCGATCGTCAAACCGGATGCCTGAGCCCGCCACGAGGTCCTTGACGGTCGCTGATACGAGGACATCTTGGGGCCAAGCCGCCGCTGCCACCCGCGCACCGGTATGCACGGCGATCCCGCTGACCTTGGGTCCCGCTACTTCGCATTCGCCGGTGTGAAGTCCTACCCGCACCTCGAGTCCAAGCTGCCGGACTGCGTCGCGGATTGCGCAGGCGCAGCGAATCGCCCGCGCGGGGCCATCGAAAGTGGCGAAGAGGCCGTCTCCCGCCACGTCAATCTCCTGCCCGCGAAACCGCTCGAGCTGCGTGCGCGCCGTGCCTAGATATCCCTCCAGGAGCTCGCGCCAGCGGCGGTCGCCGAGCTCCGCCGCGCGCTCGGTCGAGCCCACGATATCGGTGAACATCACCGTCACGAGCACGCGATCCGGCTCCGGGCGGTGCCGCTCCCCGGTGACGAATTCTTCGATCTCGTCGATCAGAAGATCCAGCACCTCCGGCTCGTAGGCCTGCTGTAGATGGTCCTCGCCGGGAAGCTCGACGTACTTGGCTCCCCGGATATGCTCGGCCAGGTAACGCCCGGCTTCGACCGGAACCGTCTTGTCGCCGACGCGATGCAGGATCAGCGTCGGCGCCTGGATGGCCGGCAGAACGTGGCGGACATCGATCTCGTAATTGGCCCGCATCAGCGCCAGGATCGCTCCGGGGCTCGCGGCCGCCCGCTCCAGGCGAGCGAACCACTGGACGAATGCCTCATCTTTCACCCGGCTCGGCGCGTTGATCGGGACGAGAACGCCTTTCCCCCAGTGTGCTTCCACCATCTGAACAAATCGAGCCCATTGCTCCTGGCTCACGGCCCACGGCTCCGCCTTCATGCAGGCAAAGCTGCCGCACAGCACGAGGGCGGCGGTCCGCTCCGGGTAGGTTGCACAAAACATCAGCGACATCGGGCCGCCCTCCGACCAGCCGTAGATGGTTGCGCGATCGGAGCCCGCCGCATCCATTACCGCCCGCACGTCGCCAATGCGTTCCTCGAGGGTTTGCTCGCCCACGCGGTCGGAGAGGCCCTGGCCGCGCTTGTCGAAGACGATGACGCGAGCGAAAGACGTGAGCCTTTTCAGCAGGTACTGATTGACCGGAAATTCCCAGAAGAGGTCAACGTGTGAGAGCGTTCCCGGGATCAGGACGAGGTCGCGCGGACCATCGCCGAAGACCCTGTAGGCGATATGAACATCTCCGCTCTTGGCGTACTTGGTTTCCGTCCCCATCGGCGCTCTCACGCTCAAATCGCGCGAACAAGCGCGACTGAAGGCCCATCATCCCACCACAGTACAGCGCTGGGTAGCCAGGCGAGCCCATGGCGCACCAGGGTGGGGACACCGATGAAGTCAATGCCTTACATCGCCACATACGTCGGTGCTTCGGTCCGACGGGCCGCTATGCCGTCGGCGGCACCCGGAACAGTGGCCCCCCTAGTCCTGAAGATCGCTACCTCAGGGCAGGTTCCGACATCTCTTACGGCCACTCGAAACCCGGCCGGTGCAGTGAGTGGAGCGTGACGCTACTGTCCCGATCTGGGCAGGATGATCGTCGGGTTGCGGCGCAATCGGACGTCCTCCAGCCGCATCGCCACCGCATCCTGGATGTTGGGCTGCGCAGGCACGACGTAGAACGTGTCGCTCCTGATCGCATCGAGAACGAGCCCGGCGATCGTCTCCGGTTGGAAACCGTCCTTGAGGAAGCCGCGCACTGCGTGAAGCCAGATTTGCATCTGCGGGGTCATCCCCGCTTCGGCAGCACCCTTGGCTTTCAGTTCATCCGGGCGGTTACGCACCGAATCGATGATCTTCGTGTTCACCCAGCCGGGGCGCAACACGGAGGCCGAGAGCTTTGCATGGCGCGCTTTCAGGTCCTTGTAGAGGATCTCGCTGACAGCCACCACGCTGTGCTTGGAAATCGTATACGGGGCGCCCATTCCACTGGTGACGAGGCCGGCTACCGAGGCGGTGTTAACGATGTGGCCTGCTTCCGCCTTTGCCAGCATGCGCGGCACGAAATGGCGGATGCCATGCAATACCCCAAAGAAATTGACCCCGAGCACCCAGTCCCAGTCCTCCATGGCCACATTCCAAATCCCGTCGGCACCCGCGTCGGCGCTCACGCCCGCGTTGTTGCAGAGGATGTGGACGTTGCCCCAGGTGTCGAACGCGGCATCTGCGAGGCGTTTGACTTCCTGCTCGCGCATCACGTCCGCGCGCACGGCGATGGCCACTCCACCCTTCGCCGTGATCGCCGCCTCCGCCGCCGCCAAGGGCGCGCTCTCGATATCGGCGAGGACGACCTTCATGCCCTCCTCCGCGAACCGCGTCGCCAAGGCGAGCCCTATACCGCTCGCCGCGCCGGTTACCACCGCCACCTTGCCCGCAAATTTGTTCATTTCGACCGTTTCCGCGCCGCTTGATAGACCAATCGCTTGAACTCGAATGAGAACGGGTGCCAGAACGCCATCTGGCGCTGCGTCATCAGCAGTCCGGCGAGATTCTTCCTCGGCGAGATCCACCAATGCGTGCCCGCGAGGCCGCCCCATTGAAATTCACCGGTCGATTCTTCGGGATCGAGCGGCGACGGCATCAGCGTCAGCGCGCCTGCAAGTCCGAAGGCCTTGCCATGTACCTCGCCGAACCTCGGAAAGCGGATCCAGGTACCGTCGGGCAACTGATTGGTCATCATCAGCGTGATCGTCTCGGGCTTGAGCAGCGTCGGGCCGCCGGGCAGGAGGCTGCGCAGAAGCGCAACCATGTCGGGCAGGCTCGAAACCAATCCGCCTCCGCCGGACAGCCTGGGGAACGGCCGCAAATAGGCTTGAGGGTAGGGTGCATCGTCGGCGCGGTTCAGCCCGGGCTTCATGGGATCCAGGAGGTCCGCGCCGGCGTAGTAGGCGGCAAGGCGCGAGCGCTTTTCTTGCGGCACCACGAACCCGGTATCCGCCATCCCGAGCGGATCGAGAATCCGAGACTGGATGAAGCCGTCGAAGCGCTGGCCGCTCAGGATCTCGACCAGCCGTGCCACGACATCGGTTGCGACCGAGTACTCCCACCCCGCACCCGGATGAAACACGAGCGGCAGGCCGGCAAGCGCGTCGATCATATTGGACAGCGGCGTGGCCGGATTGAGCACCTTGCGCTCGTTGTAGGCCTTGAAGATCGTCGACCCCGGATCCAGCAGCCCGTAGCTCAGCCCCGAGCTATGGCTCATCAGGTGACGAATGGTGATGGGTCCGCGGGCGGGTTCGGTATCCTCCGGCGTCGTTGCTCCGGCCCTGAGAACGCGCCGATTCGCGAGCTGCGGCATGAACCGCTCGATCGGATCGTCCAGCCGGAAACGGCCCTCCTCGAAAAGAAGCAGCGCGGCGCAGGACGTGATCAGCTTCGTGTTGGAGAACATGCGAAACAGGTGGTCGCTGCGCATCTCGACGCCCCGCTCCTTGTCGGCCCAGCCGACGCGGTCGAGGTCTACCAGATCCCGCCCAACCAGTATTGCGGAGGAGACGCCCGGGAGAATGTTCGCGTCAACATAGCGGCGCATGGCCGCGTGCGCGGCGCCGAAGTCATAGGCCTTGGCCGTCACTGCTCAGGCTCGCAGTGCCGCTGGCTCGGAGCGAGGGTTCGAAAATTCCATCACGCCGTCGTCGATCCGGCCGAAGCGCAGCGTCATGATGTCGCGCGCGTAGTTCTGATGCAGTCTCCAGGGCGGCTTCGACCCTTGCTTCGGAAACAGGTGCAATGAGCGCTTGATATAGCCGGAGGAGAAATCGACCCAGGGTTCCCCGGTAACGTCGGGGTCGGCATTGCGCGGAGTGCACTGCCGGTACCCGTGCTTCTTCATGTGATTGAGCAGGCGGCAGACGTATTCGCACGTCAGGTCGCACTTCAGCGTCCAAGACGCGTTGGTATAGCCGAACGAGGAGGCGAGGTTGGGCACCCCGCTGTACATCAGGCCCCTGTAATTCAAGGTCTTCGCCGGATCGACGCGGCTGCCATCGACCGTGATCTGAAGGCCGCCCAGGATTTCCAGATTCAGCCCGGTGGCGGTGACGATCAGGTCCGCCTCGATTTCCGCGCCCGAGGCGAGTGCGATGCCCTTCTCGGTGAAGGTCTCGATCCGGTCGGTGACCACGGACGCCCTCTTGCTCCGGATAGCCTTGAACAAGTCCGCGTCGGGTACCAGGCACAGCCGCTGTTCCCAGGGGTTGTAGCGCGGCGTGAAGTGCCTATCGACGTCGTAGTCGGGTCCGAGATAGGCGCGAACCCCGCCCAGGATCAGCTGTCTCGCGCGTGCCGGGTTACGCCGGCACAGATTGAAGAAATATTGTTGCAGCAGCACTCGTTTCCAACGCGTGATGCCGTACGCGAGCATCGATGGCAACCATCGGCGCAGGCGGTTCGCCGCGTCGTCTTCCGCCGGACGCGCCACCACCCAGGTGGGTGAGCGCTGCAGCATGGTCACGTGCGCGGCCTTTTTCGCCAATTCCGGAACCACGGTGACTGCCGTGGCGCCGCTGCCTATCACGACCACGCGCTTGCCCGCGTAGTCGATGTCGTCGGTCCACTTCTGCGGGTGCACGATGCGGCCGGCGAAGCGCGTCACCCCGGGAAAATCGGGCGTATAGCCCTCGGAATACTTGTAATAGCCGCCGCACACGAACAGGAAGTTGCAGGTCAAGCGCGCCGGCTCCTTCGCGCCGCCGCGCTCGGCCTCGACGGTCCAGTTCGCGTCCTGCGACGACCAGGAGGCGCGCTTTACCCGGTGGCCGAACCGGATCCGGCGGTCGATGCCGTTCTCCCGCGCGGTGTCCCGCACGTACTTGAGAATCGACGGTCCGTCCGCGATCGCCTTCGCTTCCTCCCACGGTCGGAACGAATAGCCGAGCGTATACATGTCGGAATCCGAGCGGATGCCGGGGTAGCGGAACAGGTCCCAGGTGCCGCCGATGGCGTCGCGGCCCTCCAGGATGGTGTAGCTCCTGCCGGGACAGCGGGTCTGGAGATGGTAGCCCGCCCCGATGCCGGAGAGGCCCGCGCCGACGATCAGCACGTCGAAATGCTCGATGGTCATGGCGCCGCAGCTCCCCTCAGCAACTTATTGGCGTCCCCACGTGGACTTGTCGCCGAGTTCAACAGCGTGCGCGTCCCGTGGGACGTCGCCGTCAATGCCCTGAAAATTAAGAGAGTCAAAAACGAAACCTTCCCGGTCAGCTGGATCAGCGGTTCACCTTGGCTCAATGCCGCGACCAAGGACGCGCCTGACGCTGCTTGTAGCACGCCTATGAGGTACGCCTCGTTGGCAAAAGGCACATCACGCTTATCTTGCGCCATTGTAGGTACCTGCTACGTCGTACTGAAATACAGGTCGGCGATTACTGCGGCAACCGGCGAACGGCGCAGGCGCCGTAGTACTGGGTCGGTACGGTCCGGCCAGCGACCACCGAACCCGTCGCGAACATCCTCCTGAAATGGGAGAGTCGGATTTCTAAGCGAAATGTGTCCTGTATCCTAGTGAATGCCCGTCGGGTCTGAGAAGGTCGGATATCAGTCGTTTCATGTCGCCCCCTGTCGACGCCTACGGGCGGGATTGTCCACCCCGGAGCGCGCCAGCGACAACGATAGGGATGAACGAACCGCAGCAATCTAGATACCAGCACTTCACGTCACGTCGGCGGAGGTTCGAACCTCGCCCTCGCCTAGAAACAAGAAAGCCCGCGTGAGGCGGGCTTCGTGTGAGCGACTCGAGTGTTGCTCAGCGCAGCTCGCGTCGGCGAGAGAAGCCGAGTCCGGCGAGACCGATGCCGAGAAGAGCGAGCGTAGCGGGCTCTGGAACGGTCCTGTTTCCGTCCAAACCAGCTTCGGTGAATGGCGTCGAGTAGGGCCTGCCACGCTCGTCCACTCCGTAAGCGACTGCGAAGGTCCCAACGGGCAGCACGCTCGAATCCATGTCAATGAAATCCTTGGCCCCAAACGAACCGGTGTCAAAACCGATCACGTAAAGGCCAAAGTTGTTCGCGGTAATATGATTCACCGCCGATTCCCAGCTGGCGGCGCAGGGTGCGATGAGCCGGAGCGCTAATACCGCCGTGAGGCGGCACGACCTGGCGCGTTAGTGGACCGCGCTGCGCGCATTCATCAGCTGCGTGCGCAGGTAGTAGATGTCCTTTAGCAGCTGTATGCCGAGGAATTCTCCCGACGCGAGAAAGTGCTCATCTCCTCCCGAGCGCTTGCGAGGGTTAGCGACTTCCGCCGCGTGGTGTTCGATCGCCCCAAGCCAGTACTTCACGGCGCTGCTCGGCTCCTCGGCGCGCATTCGCTGGCAGATCTCAAGGATTAGTGGAATCGCCTCACCGGGCGCGGACTTTCCGGCTAGGTACTCGTTCAGCTCTCGGCCCAGCTCCGTGATCATGGCGAGGAGGACTTCCAGGTCAGGGGATTCCATGTTTTTCTCGCCGGCTGAGTGGTGCCTATCAAACCACGCGGGCGCGCGATGGCGCTGAGACTGACGTCGCGCTTCACACTTTTTGACAAAGGTGGCGGAGCATTACGTATGCTGGAGGTGGGGCTGGGAGTGCAGCGAGCCCGACCGCTAGATCACTGCGAGACTCAGCAAGATCGACGCCCAGCTGCGCGCACCGGTGCCAGCCCTAGCGTTCCTAGCCACTGCGGCGCGCGACGCGTGGCATAGGCCGCGCAGGCGCAACGCGCCGCACCGCCGCGGGTCGCGTCCCGGTACACCACACGTCGCCGAGCGGTGCCACGGCCTCGCGACGCATCGATACCGTTCTGGTGCCAAAGCGGTCTTCGCGAACTTCGGTCGTGAAAAAACGGCTGTGGGCGCGTCTGACGAGGCCGCGTTTCCGTTCCCTGGACGTCCCCCACCGTGCGCCGCTAGGGGCGCGAGGGTCTAGCGGCGGCGATTCTGCCCCGTTTTGGGGCCCGTCTTGGCGATATGGGGCACGGCGCGCCGGTTTTCTGGCGCTAGCTCCTTGATTTTGTTGGCGTGCCCACGGGGGTTCGCACCTTATGCGGGTGATTTGGTTCTGGAAATCGCCGCCTAAAACCAACAGCCTACCGTCGGGATGGCCGCTATTGGCCTATTCTGTTGAAAAACTCGAAATTACCCATGCGAGAAATTCGGGGCTGATATTGAGGCAATCGACAATTTTCGATTGCTTTGCCTCTCAGCTTGCTCAGAAAGTCCCAGGACGCAAAATCGACTCTCGCATGTATCCCTTTCCCCAGCCTGAAGTGCGCATCGCTTCTTATAACGGCTTGAATTCTTTTCAACGTCGCCTGAGAAAGAGTTTTTCAACAGAATAGGCCAGGAGCGGACCCTAGGGAAAGGTCGTTTCAATCCCGTACTTGGAGGTGTTCGAGTCTCGCTTGGCTCCCCAACCAGGGCAAATCTCGGCACTGGGTGGAAGTCGTTTTGATTGCCTGGTAGTCAAATTGAACGAGCGCTCACGGCCAGGAGCCGACTTTTCGGATCGTGCTCCGAAGCGGTCAGTCGGCCCCGCGCGTGATCGGAAGAGGCGTCCAGCCGAAGCACGAAAGCGGCTAAACATCCTGCAGGTCGAGACCCAGGGTTGGCCCGCAGTTCCGGTTCAACCTGCAAGACGCTTGACGCGATGGGTGTGGCTGAGCAACGAGCCGGCCAGCAGCGTGGTCGCACTGCAGACGTCGGGCGGCCGCGAGAAGAGACGCCACCGCAAGGAGCCGCCGCCGGCTTGAGCACGGCCGTCGGCTTTAAGATGTCGGGCACCCGTCGGTGGACGACGTCGCGCGCCGGGGTCTCGGGCGTGCAGCGCGGAGACGGACGGTAATGCGCGGCCCCGCCTGGGCGTCCCCCTCGACCGGATCGACCCGGCTCCAGTGTCGAGACTTCTTACAACCGCCGTGATGGCTGGAGTCTGGCCATCGATAGATCAATAACTTGCGTGCGTGGTATGTGTAATGCTTGGGCGCTCCTTCGCGTGACGATTGGAACAGGGGCGGAACCGCAACTCGAAGCCGAAGCTGGTCCGAAGAAGCGCCGGACGGGCGGACCTACCTTACGGGCACACTACGGAGGGGTCGAATATGAGCGTTCCACGTTGGTTACCACGCAAGGTCGTCTCTCGGATGCTGGCGGCGGTCGCGCTGGTCTTTGCAGTGGCCGCTCCGGCAAGCGCATCGATCTACCAATACACGGGCACATTGACCGCGGCGCAGGTGGTCGACGGTGGCGGCAGCAGCTCGACTGCGACGGGCACCGCGGTCGTCACTGTTGACGACAGCCTTTTTACCGTGACCACAGACATGATTTGGTCAGGCCTGTCGGGACCGGCGGACCGTGCCCATCTGCATTTCGCACCTTTCGGCGTCAGCAGGTCGGTAGCCGACCCGAATACGGATTTCTTCCATGAGGTGCTCGACGATCCGGCGCGGACCATCCCGAACTGCAACCTGGTATTCACCGACTGCGTGCCGCCGAGCGGGAGCAGCAGCGATCTGCTGCAACTTGCCATCGACGACGGCTACGGCGCCGGGTATGCGCTTGGACTCGGGTCCGACTCATTCGCCGATCTCGTTTTCGCGCTGAACCAAGGTGACATCTACATCGACATGCACACCGACCTGTATCCATCGGGCGAGATCCGTGGCCAGCTCGGCCCTGCGACGGTGCCGGAGCCGCCGATGCTCGCCCTGCTGGGTCTCGGTTTCGCTGTCGCCGCGTTCACCCGGCGCCGCGCTCGCGCGGCCTCATAGCCATACGCGGTCGCAGGTCACGCGATTGCCACCGGGCGCATCCTCTACAAGGTAGTGCCCACCCTGCAAGGCAAGTTCCGCCGCCGGGAAGATGCCCGCGAGCTAGGTCTGGGCGACCGGGGTATGTTGGCGTCCCCACGGCGGTTCGCACCTTATGCGGGTGACTTGATTCTGAAAATCGCCGCCTAGGATCAACAACCTACCGTCGGGATGACCGCTAACGGCCAGGAGCGGTCGTCACTAAGAGCGGATCGGCGCGCCGCGCTATTTCTTGATCGACTTGGTAAACGGGAAGACCTTCGTGTAGCCGAGGATGTCGGTGAGCAGCAGCACGAGGAACACGATGAGCAGCACCCCAAATACGCCGGGGTCACCGCCCGCCGGCGTGGAGTCGATCTTCGCCGAGAGCTCCTTCGCTTCATTGTCAGTGAGCGCATCGACCCGAGCTCGTGCCGCGTCGGCGCTTACGCCGAGCGCCTCCATACGTGCGCGAACGTCGGTGCGATCGAGAAAGCTCTTGATGCGGTCTCGCTGGCTCGAGCTCTGCACCTGATCAGTGGTGATGGTACCCGCCGATGCCGGAAGCGGAATGCCTAATCCGATCATGGACGCAGTAAGCACCAGTGCGACGCAGCGTTTGAACGTTGTCACCGCTACCTCCCTTCAGCTAAGTGCCATTTGAAAGAATGAATGCCGTCGGAACACGAGTCAGCTCCTGACCGCATGAGGTTCGGTATTCTCATCCGAAGGCAATGATTCGTCGCCACTCGGCGACAGTCAGCCCTTGCGCCACATCGATACTGGGCAACGCCGTCGCTCTGTGACATGTGCACTGGCGCTCGCCACTCTGGTCAAATAGAGTGGCTCACCATGAGCCTGAACAATGCAATTTCGACCGAGGTGCTTAAGGCGTTCGAGGCGAATTGCGAAAGCGCCACGCGCGCCGTAAGGCAGGCTGGCTCGATGCGCGATGCGATTCAGGCATCCGACGTAACGGAACCTCCTAGCTTGCAGGGCATCGGGCGCACGCTGCCAGGTTACCGGCGGATTCAGAAAGCGCTGACCAATCGACTTGACGAGCTTCTCGCGATGCAGCTTGAAGCCGCGTCGCGAATTCGCGAACCCTACAGCCTCGATCGGGAGCTGGACCGCCTGAAAGTGCACGAGTGGTATGTGCTTCGCTCGAACTATCCCGAGCTCTACTCCAAGGGAATCTCGAACGCGACCCAGCTTCTGAGGCGGATACAACCCCGGAGACGCTGAGCACTCGGGCCGACCTTCTTTGCGCGTCGGGCAGTGGCGCTTACACCGTCGCTGTAAGGGACCGCCGCGATCGGCCAGAAGCGAACACAGGAATGGTTACAACGGCGTGCACCTGTGGTGTGAGTGCTTCCACATCGTCGTCGTTGACGCCTGCGGCTGCTGAGAGCGCGGCGCGGAGCGCGACGAGCAGGGGTGCTAGGCGTTCACCTTACGCCCGTTAGGGCGTGAGAAGGAACGTAGCAGACCGCCGTATAGAACTCGTCGATCTTGAAGGTCTCTCCCTCGCTGCGAGCGCCCCACTTGGTAAGCTCGGCGACCTTGGTACGCACACGATCGAGGGATCGACTGCGAACGTAGAAACGATGCCCGAAGTTCTCGACCTGTACTTCATCGGTCGGGATGTTGACTCTGCGAAACGAGGCGATCCACATTGAGCCGCTCCGGCGTGGCTTGTCGACTACCCGTGATCCCAACAGCAATTGCTGACCGAGCACCAGCTCGACGTGCTCGCGTTCATTGCCGGAGATTTGAATCGAATCGCCGCAGTCAAGCAGCGTAACGCGCAACGTATCGCTGACAATTCTACGAGCCATGATCTCACCGTAACTGCGAAGGCACTGACGAGCGTGTTCCTGATTCGCACCTATCAAACCACGCGAGCGCCGAAGTGGATGGGAACCGCGGCGCGCTTTGCACTTTTTGACATCGCTCGCCGCTTTGGAAGTGCTGGGAGCGCGGCGCGGCTAGCGAGGCGCCGGAATACTAGGTGATAGACGTGATGTCACCAGACGGGTCGTAGAACACCGCCGTGTAGAACGCGCCAATCCTAAAAATCTCCCCCTCAAGGCGGGCGCCGCTTTCGGCAAGCTCGGCGACCTTCGCGCGCACGCGCTCGAGGGACCGACTGCGGATGAACAAGCGATGCCCGAGCCTTTCGACCTGAACTTCGCTGTTCGGAACGTCGCGTCTGCGACAAGAGGCGGTCCACTTCGACCCGTCCACGTGCGGCTTGTCGAGCACGGTTGAACCAAGCTGCACGAGTTGGTTGAGCACAAGCTCGACCTTCTCGCGCTCGTAGCCGGAGATTAGTATCGAATCGCCGGAGTCCACCAGCGTGACGTGCAACGTATCACTGACAATGCGACGACCCACAGTTTGACCTTCCCCGCGAGTTCCCTGGCGCGCCTGCCCCGGTCTCGCTAAGTTCACCTAGCGCCTATCAAACCACGGGACTGCGGAATCGGGCGTGGAACCACGCCGCGCGATTGACAGCTTTTAACGATGGGCGAGACGGGACGAGCCGAAGCAGCAAATTGCTACATGGCGCAGCGTGGGCAGGCGTAGGAAGGGAGCGAATACGCCGGTCCACGCCTTCTCTCTGCCGCGGCGCGCGACGCGCAGGCGCGATCCTGGTGCCGTCCTTGATGATTGCCAGGACAGCGGGAATCCTGGAAGCTAAAACTAGTTCCGGATCCCCGTCCCGAGCGTTTGCGCTAGCAGTGTTCGCGCCGATGACCTACCGCAACGTTCTTCTAGGGCTTCAGTTGCGCGCGAATCTCGCCACCCTTGTGCGCGGCGCTGTGGACGTTGACGTACAGATCCCCCGCCTTGAACGCCTTGTATTGCGCCTCGGTCAGCTTTGCCCCTGCCGGAACCGACCATACGTTATCACTGCTCTTGGTCAGCGGAATGATCACCGGGCCATTCTTTCCCGCTGCTGCCTCATGGATATGCGCCGCCACAGCCGCCACCCCGTTCGTCGTAACGCTTCCCTGCACGGTCATATCGTCGTTGATCGTGATTGTCCCGCTACCCGAGGCTGATGTCATGACTGCCGGGACTTCTTGATTGCCGCCGAGCGTGACCTTAACCGCCTCGGCGAACGCCATGCTCGAATATGCCGCTAACGTCATAGCAGCTGCGGCGACAGTTACAACGATTGACGCATGATTCGACTTCCGCAACGCGTTCATGGATATTCTCCTCTCTGTGTAACACACGACATGCGAGTGGAACGATACCGATACGTCCAGCTGTAGGTGTACAGTGCGCGACTCTGAATATTCCGCTCATCCCCAAATGACGTCACTGGGGCGAAAGCGGGCATACGCTCCGTGCTTGCTAATGACGTAATCCGACGAAACACCGGCCCCCATGGCCCTTGGATCAGGGCCCGGTTGTCGGCTTGCTCCGCCATGCATATTTATAGAACGCTCGGACTGTGACTTCCGGTCGCTCACCAACGCCTAGGGCAGGCTGAACTACAGCTTGCCAACCGCGCCTCCAGGCTCATTGCGGTAGTCCTTCAGGAGCAGCACCTCTCGGACGATGCCCTCGTAGGAGAACTGCACAGACAGGTTGTATTCGAGCTGGATGTCGTTGTACATGGGGTACTCCCATACCGGTCGCCGCTGGCGCTCGAAGCGGACGGTCCGGAAGGGCGGGCCGAGCAGCAGCCGCACGTCCTTCATCGTCGACGTCCCGGCCGCGAGCTTCGTCAGGTTCGCCTCCGTAAGGCGCTGATCGACGCCGAGCACCACGCCCTCGAGCGAAACGCGCACCGCGAACGTCTGGCGGCCGGCGGGAAGCCGCGGGTAGAACCAAACGGTGTCGCCATTGTCCGCCGCGAGCTTCTCGGCGGGCTCGCCCATCAGCGCCTGCACGTCCGCGGCGCGGGACGTGCCCGGCACCAGGCTGCTGCCGCCGTAGGAAGCACACCCGGCGATGTAGAGCACCGCGATCCCCGCCATCCACAGTCTATTTCGCGTTCGATACCTTCGGTGCGAATCACGCCGCCGCGCATCGTCCGGAAACACGACAACGCCGTGACATATTCCGCGAGGAGCCGCCGAAGCCATGGCTCGACGACTAGGTGCGTCCGACCAGGTGTTTGGCCAAGGTGCCGTTCTTCGGCAATAGCCTGAATTTCGACTCCGGGTCGAGGCTGTGTGATAACGCTCAACCCAGCCCGCCACACGACGATTTCTTTCGTCTCAGATTTTTCGGCGAGGCGAGGAGGCCTTGTAGAGGTCGCTACGGCGACTTCTGCACGGCAGAAAAATCGAGCGCTTGTGTTTTTACACAGCCTCGGTCGGAAGCGGACACTCAAACCGCCGCGCGAAAACGTGACCACTTTGGCGGGCGTTGGTACGTTTTGGCGAGTGAGGGTGGACCAAAGATCAAGCAGTTACGAATTTTTCGGCCGCTTTTAATCCGTTGATCGGCGGTTCGTATCCGCTACGCCCTGCCAAATTCATCAGAGGTTTAGCTATCAGCTAAGCCCTTTTTTCTTGCCGCTGAAGCCGCCCGATGTTCGGTGGCCTATTTTGCGTATCGGTCGACCATCACCATGCATTTGCAGCCGCCGCGATCCGCTAGCTTGTCGCATGTGGACCTTGCCTAACGACGGCAGCGCGGGCTAGACCCGCTGAAAGTTCTTCATAATTGCGATGCATCCGATTTCGCGGTCGCCCCGTAAGTGCTGGTCGGACACCGCGGACGGCGTCCGTTCAATGCAACCAACGAGGACGAAACCATGAAGACCATCATCACCCGCCTATTAACCGCCGGCGCGCTGCTGCTTGCGATGAGCCACGGCTTCGCCGCCGACTTCGCGCCCAGCCCGTCGGCCGCGCCCGACAAACTGGCCGCCGCGCGCGCGCAGATCGCCGCCAAGAACTGGCCCGCCGCGATCGTCGAGCTCAAGCGCGTCAACGACACCGGCGATGCCGACTGGAACAACCTGATGGGCTACAGCCTGCGCAAGGGCCCGACGCCCGATTTCGCGGGGGCAGAGAAATTCTACAACGAAGCACTGCGCATCAACCCCAAGCACCGCGGCGCGCTTGAATACTCGGGCGAGCTTTACCTAATGACCGGCGACCTGGCCAAGGCCGAACAGCGCCTGGCCACGCTCGACAAGCTCTGCACATTCGGGTGCGAGGAATTCAGCGAACTGAAGACGGCGATTGCCCAATACAAGGCCAAGGGCAAAGTCTCATCGACCTATTGATGACTCCGTTCCCCTGCGGATGCAAGGCGCAATCAGTGCCTTGCTGCCGCCGATACCCGCTTACGCCATGACAAAGGAATCGAGGCGCGCGGCACAGTTAGCATGGGTTCGTGGCCACGACGACTAACCGGTGCAGCTCGCACCATAGATGCACGTCGTCGTGGCCCGTCGCGAACTCGCAATTCGCAGCACTTCATTCGCTCACACGGTCGGCGCGCGGCCGCGAATCGCACTATTTTGCGTCACGCTTTGTCTCATGCGGCTGCTGTTTCGTCTGCGCTTTCTCAGGCTCCTTATAATCGCCAATCACCCCTTTCAGGGGACAGACCGAGAACGCTAGACATTTCTTGCATCCAACTACCAATGCAACGGGACAAACGGTCATATGGTTTTCCCTCCTGGTGTGGCAGGACGCTTCTCTCGCATCTTGTTGACGCATTCAATCACTCGCTCGGCGCATAGCAGTATCGGCTGCGGGATCGTGAACCCGAGCCTCTTGGCGGCGGTAGGCAGGATGTTTCTGCGTTCGACTTGGCTCATTACCCCTCCCGGACGAGCTGGAGGAAAGTCTACGCTTGAACGACTGCTATGCGTCGGACCGGGGCGTTCAACTGCTTATTCGCCGCGGCGCGGAAAGAAATCGCCGGACAGGGCTGAATGACTGCTTGTGTGGTTGGGGTGGTGTAACCGGCTTTCTTCTGCAACAGTGAAGAGGCCGGGGTGGAGGGGCCAATGACCGCATCTGCTCTCCTTGCCGAGAGACAGACGCCAAGAGAATCTCCCCACCCACACCGCCCAGCGTCGATGAGGAATCTAGCGGCTACGACCGCCGATTTGACCGCAAGCTAACGCAGGTGTGTTCCACCCCAGCGCCCTTAAGCTTAATCATGGGAGATACATTATGCAAACCCCAACCGAAGTGCTCAATATCGGCGCCGATGTCGCCAAGGACGAGATCGTCGTAGCCTGTTCGCAGGGAAGCTTTCCGGTGCGCAAACTCGCGAATCAGCGCACCGCGCTGCTGGCCTTTCTGAAGGGCCTGCCTGCAGGCAGCCGCATCGGCATGGAATCCACCGGCGCCTATCACGAGCTATTTGCTGACGCTGCCTATAAGCTCGGTTTCGTCGTCTTTGTGCTCAATCCCAAGGACGCCCGCCACTATGCCAAGGCCGTCGGGCTGCGTGGCAAGACCGATCGTGTGGATGCGGAGCTCATCGCGCGCATGATCGCGCACGAACACACCAAGCTGCACGCCTGGATCCCGCCGACACCGGAGCAACGCGAGATGGCTCGGCTGATCAAGCGCCGTGCCAAGCTGAGTTCCTTGCGTCAGGCGCTCGCCATGTCGCTCAAGGGCCTGGACGGATTCGCCACCGATCTGAAGGCGCTCAGAGCGCGCTTCGATCAGCTGCTCGCGCGCATCGACCAGCGCGTCAAAGCCCTGGTCGAGGCAAGCCCCGATCGCAAACAACAGGTTACGCACCTGCGCGCGATCTGCGGCGTCGGCCCGGTCGTCAGCGCGGCACTGGTGAACACCCTGGAGCGTGTGCCTTTGAAGAGCGCAGATGCCTTCGTCGCCTTCACGGGCCTCGATCCCCGACCGGATGACTCGGGGCAGCACCGCGGCAAGCGGCGCCTCTCCAAGCGCGGTCCAGCTGAACTGCGCCGGCTGCTCTACGTGGCCGCGATGTCGGCCAAGAACAAGCAAGCATGGAAGCCACTCTTCGAGCATTACCGCGCAAAGGGCCTATCGACTACCGCGGCTCTGGTCATCCTGGCTCGGCGCATCGCCCGCACCGCTTGGTCGATCTACACCTACAAGACCGACTTCGATCCAGCGCGTCTTACACAAGCCTTGACCTGAACCACAGAATCTATTGGCCTATTGTGTTGAAAAACTCCGCGGTGCACTCGCGCGCAACCGGTCTATTTGGTAACCGTTTGGTAAGAGCGGCGCAGTGCGCGCTAACTATATGATAATTATGGCGTCCCCACGGGGAATTGCCTACCAGGTAAATCTCATCCCGACCGCCTGGGAGGCGCTCGTCCAGGCCGCGTGACAATTCAGCAGTCGAGGCATCGTCCTCGGGCGCGCCAGACCGGATGAATCTGGGCACTGGCTAGAAGTCTCGCCCGTACCGTTGGGCCGGGCTGCCGAGTGACCGCTTTCGACGGTGGCCTCGACCGGTCAGTGCAACACCTGCTAGTTTGAGGCAACGCAGTGGCAAGAGCTTTTCAAAGCAGTACTAATCGCTAGGAGGGCTTTTCCCTGGTTACTCTCAGTCGAGCGTGTACAACATCGGATTGCGGCTAAGCCAAGGTGCAGGAAAGCCTTGGGCTTCAAACCGCTGCCTGTAATAAAGGGGCGTGTCGCGTCGATCGGTTGAGCCTCCCGCCCATAGCAGTGGTTCAAGCGTAGACTTTCCTTCAGGCTCATCCGGGAGGGGTAATGAGCAAAGTCGAACGCAGAATCATCCTGCCTACCGCCGCCAAGTGGCTCGGGTTCACGATACCGCAGCCGGTGCTGCTATGCGCTAAACGAGTGATTGAATGCCTCAACGCGATGCGAGAGAAGCGTCGTGACACACCAGGAGGGAAAGCGATATGACCGTCTGTCCCGTCGCATTGGTAGTTGGATGCAAGAAATGTCTAGCGTTCTCGGTCTGTCCCCTGAAAGGGGTGATTGGCGATTTTAAGGAGCCTGAGAAAGCACAGACGAAACAGCAGCCACATGAGACAAAGCGTGACGCAAAATAGTCAGATTTACGGCTGCGCGCCGACCGTGTGAGTGAGCGAAGTGCTGCGAATTGCGGGCGATGCGATAGTCAGCGCTCGTGCGCATCTAGTCGCAAGCAATTAGAGAGAGCTTAGAGCAATGGGCAGAGCCACCGCTCGCAATCTTCGCAACCGTAGGCGCAAGCAAAAGATCAAGAACAAGCTGCGGCAACAAAGGAAACAGCAAAAGAAATCGCCACGTTGAGCCGACAAGTATCGTAGATGATTCCGGCAACGTCCGATTCCGGCTCGGAGCGGACTCCACTACACGCCAATCGGAACTACTATCGGATAGCGGAGATCATGCCGCCGCCTCCGAACGAGAGGTCAGCACTCTGTCGACCAGGCCGTACTGCACCGCTTCGTCCGCGGAAAGAAATCTGTCGCGGTCGGTGTCTTGCGCGATTCGGATTTCACTCTGGCCAGTGTGATTGGCCATAATGGCGTTCACCCTGGTGCGCAGGTAGAGAATTTCCTTGGCGTGGATCTCGACGTCGGAAGCCTGGCCCTCGAATCCGCCCACGGGCTGATGAATCAGGACCCGCGAATTCGCAAGGCAATCGCGCTTGCCCTTCGCCCCCGCGCACAGCAACAGCGCCCCCATGCTTGCAGCCTGCCCCACGCATAGCGTTGCCACATCCGGTGTGACGAACTGCATGGTGTCGTAGATGGCGAGACCCGCCGACACCAATCCGCCAGTGGAATTGATGTACAAAGAGATGTCCTTATCGGGGTTTTCTGATTCGAGGAACAGAAGCTGCGCGACGATAAGGTTGGCCGAGAATTCGTCGACCGGGCCGACCAGAAACACCACCCGCTCCTTCAGCAGCCGGGAGTAGATATCGTAGGCGCGCTCACCCCGGCCACTCTCCTCAACCACCATGGGGATCAGCCCCAGGTCGCGGGTGACCGCTGAGCCCATCTCGACGGTCAGCGGAGTTTCCGAATCAGCCCCGCGGCCCTCGCCGCATCGTCGGCACTGTCGAGTACCACGAAACTCACGAACTTCCTGCCGATCGCGGTCGCCGAGAGCGCCCGGAAGCTGATTCCCGCATCCGCCAGGGAGCGCATGACCTTCGCGGTAACGCCGCGCTGGTCCGTCCCCTCGATTCTGATCGAGTGCACGGCTACCGAGTTGCCGAATCCGGCCGCTTGGGCCGCTCGCAGGACCTTCGCCCCCTTCACGGGTGTGACGAACAGGACGCCCATCCCGGGCTGCTCGGGCGCGCGCCGCGCGAACACGAACTCGAAATCCGCTCCCGCTTCGGATAGCGGCTCGAGCTTGTCCGCCGCACCTCCGGCCCGATCGTCAATGGTGGCCGACCACAATTCGGCCTTGCTCACTCTAAGCGTCATCGTGATCCTCCTATCGGTGTCAAGTGCTCGATCGCCTTCCTGTGTTTGTTCTTGGCCATGATGATTTCATAGCATTCGGCGCAGACCTTCGCGCCTCGCCGTTGCGCCGGGCAATGCTCTAAACCTGGCGCGCGGTTTCGAGTGACTTCCGTAAAAACAGTACTTCAACGGATCAAGATTGGCCATCGAACCCCCAATGCCTTGACGAGCTTCGCATAGCCGCTTTGGGTCGTGCTTCCGCAGCTCCTCGAACTCGGTGCGAGCACGAGGACCATCGTACTCGTGCACTAAGTAAAAAGCCCCACTCTCGTGGGGCTTGGCGTTTCAGACCGGGACCGGGTCCGGTTGCTCCTGCGGTGCCTGCTCGGTCTCTGGCTTCGGAGCCGGGCTACGCCGGCTATCCGCGTCGCGCTTACGCTTGTCGACCTCTTCGCTGGCCAGCCTGACGCGCTCCTGGTACAGCATTTCATCCCACCAATCGTGACACATGGCAACCCTCCTTCTTACTCGACGCGCTAGAGTAGCCCTCCTTGTTCTTGGAAACGTGCGAAGCATCCTACGCCTCGCCCACGCCGCATACAAGAATGCGAATCGGAATATGCGTCGCTCCTCCGACATAACGCGCCAGGGGATCGACTTTCGGAGATGGGCGCCGTCGCCTCCATACGCATCCCTCCTCATCTGGCAAGATTAGAAGGTGTTGCGTCGATCGGTTGAATCCGCCACCCGCTTTGGCCATTCACTGAGCGAGCAGAATGGGCGGCCCCCCAGCCGCGAACCGTGAGCCTATGTTGCTTATTTTACTTCCGCGAGCTGCTTCAGCGTGAACATGTAGCTCGTCTTGTCGAGGGGCTTGTGGCAGGCGAGGCACTCGGCCTGGTTCACGCCGGGCCGCTGCTGCTTGTCGGCGGTGAACACGGCGTAGTTCCAGTCCTCGTTGCGCAGCATCCCGGGGATGTCCTTGCCCCATCCCGCGCTCGCGCGCCATCGCCGTGTAGGCGACGAGCTTGTCGGCCACGAAGAAGCCGTCGGCGCCCGTCACCGGCTTGTGGTCGCCATCGAGCTTGGCCGCGTAGACCTCGGCAAACAGCACCGAACCGTCGGGCAGCGGCTTGCCTTCCCTGGCCGCCTGCAGCGCCGCCTTGTTGGCGTAGTAGTAGCGCACCTGCTTGGTCGCGGGGAAATCGATGGTGTGGTACTTGGTGAAGGTCCGCTTGTAGCCGTCGGGGAACGTCACGTGCGTCTCGGCGACATTGGGCAGAAAGTTGGACTTTGCGCCCGTCTGCGCACCGGGCAGCGAGGAAAAGTACGCGGCGACGTTGGCGATATCCTCATCGCTCAGTTGGCCTGCGATCGCGTTCATGAGCGGGTTCTTGCGCGTGCCCTGCTTGAGCGCCTTCAGCTGGGCTTCGATGTAGGTGGCGCGCTGCGCCGCGAGGTTGGGGATGGTATCGCTCACGCTCACCCCGTTCGCCCCGTGGCAGGCCGCGCACACCGTGGCGACCTTCGCTTTGCCGGCTTCGACATCTGCCGCCTGCGCAAGCGGTGCGCAAACGAGTACCAGCGACAAGCCGAGAATTCTCTTCATGGGGCTCCTCCTGTGGTGCGTAGACAGCATGAGACAGGCCCGCGGACTACTTCGGTGAGCAGGTAAACACGCATCGGCGACGGATCATTGCGCTCTACGAGTCAGCGGAGCATACGCCTTAGTGGGGTCAGCGATGGCGCCCGCAAGCTCTTGGAAGATCAGCTACGGCCAACGCCTCAATGGTGCCTGCCCGGCGATGCCGCTGATTTGGACGCTCGGCGAATATCCCCTCGCCAAAAGTAGCCATTAGCGATTGTCTGATTCCGCCACCCGACGCGGACACTCGTGCGAGATGGGCGTTTTCACAACCCTACAGGCCTAGTGGTCTAAGCAAGCCACGCGTTGTATGGGCAAGGTCATATCGTCTTTCGGAGTGCGCGCGCATACTTGACGCATGGCACGTATAGTCAAGTGCATTAAGCTGGGGCGCGAGGCCGAGGGGTTCGATTTCCCGCCCTATCCCGGCGAGCTCGGCAAGCGCATCTTCGAGAACGTGTCGAAAGAAGCGTGGGGGCAGTGGCTCGAGCAGCAAAAAATGCTGGTGAACGAGAACCATCTCAACCTCGCCGACAAGAAGGCGCGTGACTACCTCGCGCAGCAGATGGAGAGCCATTTCTTCGGCAATGGCGCCGACCTTGCCGCGGGCTATACCCCGCCGCAGCAGAAGTAGCGATGGACAGCAGGACACCGCAACCTGGCGAAATCACGCTGCACCAGAAGTCGCGCGTGCTGGAAATATCGTTCACCGACGGCAAGACCTTCCAGCTTCCTTGCGAGTTGCTGCGGGTCTACTCGCCGTCCGCTGAAGTGCGCGGCCACGGCCCGGGACAGGAAGTGATCCAGACAGGAAAAAAGAACGTTGAGATCACCCATATCGAGCCGGCGGGCAGCTACGCCATTCAGCTTACCTTCTCCGACGGCCACGATACCGGGATCTACTCATGGGAGCTGCTGTACGAATTCGGCCTGCGCCAGGAGGAGATGTGGCAGCGCTATCTGAAGCGCCTCGAAGAAGCGGGGGCGAGCCGCGAGCCGGGACCCGCGCCTTTCGCGGAGCGGCCGAAATCAAAGTAACTGAGCCGTTCAAGGTCGTCCTCGTCAACCCATATGAGCTGGGGCGGCAGCCGTTTGCCCTGGCGGAGGCCGCCGCGTGGCTCAAGCGTGCGGGCTTTGCGGTGGCCTGCCTCGATCTTTCGCTACAGAAGCTCGATGGCGAACTTCTGGAGGACGCGGGCCTCGTGGCTGTTTATGTCGGTATGCATACAGCCACGCGCATCGCGGTGCGGGCCCTGCCCCGAATCAAACAGCTCGTACCAAAGGCCCACCTCTGCGTCTACGGGCTCTATGCCCCCATGAATGAGGCGCTGCTGCGTCGTCTGGGCGTGGGCACGGTACTGGGAGGCGAAGTGGAGCCCGCGCTCCTTGCCCTATGCGAGAGACTCCGGGTGATGGAAAACCGCTTACCCAAAGCGATTCGGTGATCCACCTGGCGAGGGTGCCCTTCGAGGTGCCGGATCGCAGCGGCCTGCCGAAGCTCTCGCGCTACGCGCACCTTGTGCTGCCGGACGGATCCACCCGCGTAGCCGGGTTTGCCGAGGGCAGCAGGGGCTGTAGGCACCTGTGCCGGCACTGCCCCGTGGTCCCGGTCTACCAGGGTAAGTTCCGCATCGTCCCTGCGGACGTGGTAATGGAAGACATTCGGCAGCAGGTAAAAGAAGGAGCAACCCATATTTCCTTTGGCGACCCGGATTTCTTCAATGGCCCCACACATGGCCTGAGGCTCGCGCGCGCGCTGCACGCAACATTCCCCCACGTCACGTTCGACGCGACCATCAAGATCCAACATCTCATCGATTACGCCGGGCTGCTGCCAGAGTTGCGGGAGAGCGGATGCCTGTTCATCACCTCCGCAGTGGAAGCCGTGGACGACGACATCCTGCGCCTTCTCGACAAGAACCACACCAGCCGGGACTTCGACCGGGCCGTGACGATCACGCGAGAAGCCGGCATTGCACTCGCGCCCACCTTTGTATCGTTCACGCCCTGGACGACATTGGAAGGCTACATCGCGCTGCTCGAGCGACTCATAAAACTGCAGCTCGTGGAGAGCGTGCCCCCGGTGCAGCTCACCATCCGGCTGCTCGTTCCCGAAGGCTCCTGGCTCCGGAAGTTGCCCGACTTTAGCGAAAAGCTCCTCGCCTTCGATCCGGCGCTCCTCGGCTATCCCTGGGTTCATCCCGATCCACGGGTGGACCGTCTGCAGCGGGACGTGCAAGCAGCGGTGGCGCGATGCGAGCAGGAAGGAGTTCCGCGCCGCAAAACGTTCGCTGCCATTTGGCGCATGGCCCATGAGGCTGCAGCGCGCCGCGCGCCAAAGCTCGGGGACAATCTAGGAGCTCAAATCCCCCGTCTATCCGAACCGTGGTACTGCTGCGCCGAGCCCACCGATCAGCAGCTCCAGTCCTTCTGATACGCCCGGCTAAATGAAGCGCATCCTGCTGCTTTTGCCTACTACGGGCTACCGTAACGCCGATTTTCTTGCCGCGGCGAAAAGACTCGGCATCGAGATCGTTGCCGCGGCCAATTACTGTCACCAGCTGGCCCCGACCTGGGGCCTCGCTCCGATTATGGCGTTGCATTTCGACCGACCGGAGCAGGCGGCGGACACCCTGCTGCGGGAGATCAATGCCACTCCGGATGCAGTGCTGGCAGTAGACGATTCGGGCGTCGAGCTCGCGGCTCTGCTTTCGGAGCGCCTTGGCCTGCCGGCGAATGACCCCTTCGCGGTGCGCCGCGTGCACGACAAATTCGCCTTCCGCCGACTGCTCCAGGAACGCGGTTTCCTCTGTCCCAAATTCCATCACCTACCGGCCAGAGATGATCCGCGGAAACTGTTTCCCGAGTTGATGTTCCCCGTGGTCGTGAAGCCCCGGCGTCTATCTGGAAGCCGCGGCGTGATCCGCGCCGACGATGCCGACGAGTTGATGCGGGCAGTGCACTGGGTGCGGGCCATCCAGTCGCGCGGCGACCGCGACGCCCAGTCGCTGGGCCTCATCATCGAGGACTTCATTCCGGGGCACGAGTACGCCCTGGAAGGCAGCCTGCAACGAGGGCAGTTGACCACCCTTGCCCTGTTCGACAAGCCCGATCCTCTGAATGGGCCATACTTCGAGGAAACGCTCTACATCACACCGTCGCGGCTGCCGGGGACGCTTCAGAATCGCATCCATCAGCAAGTGGCCCGCGCCTGCCGCGCTGCCGGGCTCATCATCGGGCCCGTGCACGCCGAGGTGCGGGTCAATGATCAGGGTATCTGGATTCTGGAGGTCGCACCTCGCTCCATCGGGGGCTTATGCGGGCGGGTTCTGACCCATTCGTTAGGCATGAGTCTGGAGGAGTTGATTTTGCGCCAGGTGGTGACCGAACCGCTCCCAAGTCCGCTCCCCGGAGCCGGCGAGGACGGCGCTGCGGGAGTCATGATGATCCCAATTCCACGGCGCGGCATCTACCACGGTCTCGAAGGCCTCGCCGCGGCACGGTCGGTACTGGGCATCACCGGCGTCACGATTACGGCCGAGCCCGGCCAGATCATTGCGCCACCTCCCGACGGAGCGAGCTACCTCGGGTTCATCTTCGCGCGGGCGGCGAGCCCCGCGGATGCGGAAATGGCCCTGCGCGTCGCCCATCGCCGCCTGAAGTTTGATATCCGCCCCGAGTATGCGGCGACTCTTGCGCCTACTGCCGAGAGACAGTGAGACTGAATCCGCAAGACCTAGAACAAATCGCCGAACGAACGCTGGAGCACTACGACCAGCGTGCCGAAGATTTCTGGGCGGGCACGCGCGATCACGACGTCAGCCAGAACATCGATGCGCTACTTCGATACATCGAGGGTGACCCACCGTTCGCGATACTCGATTTTGGTTGCGGGTGACGTCACCCCGGAGAATCGGTACAGGTTGGAACTAGAGTAATGTCGCTTCGAGGCTCCTTATGAGGATAGGGAGAAGCGATGAAGAAGTCGAGATTTACCGAGGAGCAGATCACGTTCGCGTTGCGCCAGGCGGACGCGGGAACGCCGGTGGCGGATGTGTGCCGGCAGTTGGGGGGGTAAGCGAAGCGACGTTCTACGTCTGGAAGAAGAAGTACGGCAATCTGGGCGTGACCGAGTTGCGCGAGCTCAGGCAGTTGCGGGACGAGAACACGCGGTTAAAGCGGCTCGTGGCCGATCTGACGCTGGACCGGCACATCCTGCAGGAGGTGCTCAAAAAAAAGACTTGAGGCCGGCACGGCGGCGTGAGCTCGCCCTGTGGATCCATGAGGGGTTCCAGGTGAGCAAGAAGCGCTCCTGCCGGCTGGCGCTGCTGCAGCGAGCGACGTTTTACTACCGATCGCGGGCGAGAGATCAAACGGCGCTACGCCTGCGCATTCGGGAGCTTGCACACAGCCGACCGCGGTTTGGCTATGAGCGCATCCATATCCTGCTGCGTCGCGAGGGCTGGCGGGTCGGACGAAACCGAGTCCATCGACTCTATCGACTGGAGGGCTTACAGGTACGCATGCGCGTGAGAAGGCGAAAGCGAATCAGCCTGCATCGCGGTCCAGTGCCAGCGGCGACGACCAGGAACGAGTACTGGAGCATGGATTTCGTGCACGATCAGCTGGCCAACGGCAGGGCGTTTCGAGTGCTCACGGTGATCGACAAGTGGAGTCGCGAGAGCGTGTTGCTGGAGACCAGTTTCTCGCTCACGGGACAGAGCGTCGTCGATACCTTGCAGCAGCTATCCCTGAGCCGCCCGCTACCCAAGGCGATCACCGTGGATCATGGCACGGAGTTCACCTCGAAGTCGCTGGACGAGTGGGCTTGGAATACCGGTGTGAAGCTCGACTTCATCCAGCCCGGGAAACCCACGGAAAACGCGTTTATCGAGTCGTTCAATGGCCGGCTGCGCGATGAATGTTTGAACGTCAACGAGTTCGCATCGATAGATGACGCTCGGCAGCGAATCGAGGCTTGGCGGCAGGACTACAATCATCATCGTCCACACAGCTCACTCGGTCACCTGACCCCGAACGAGTTCGCAATGCAAGGTCGGGAAACAGCCTCAGAAACGGCAAAACTCTAGATTAACAGTGTCGGAAAACCGGACCAACCCCAATCCGCAACAACCTCTACTTCTGACCTGTCTACTTGACGGGGGAGCTTACGTAGGAGCGCTGGTCATGATCTTGGCTCTAATTATCGGCATGGGCGGCGGGAAGAAGACGGTCATGGTTTGTCCGAACTGCGGCACAGAAGGCCCCACGCTTTGAGTTAGACATGCTCTGTGACGCCTAATTCTTGCCTCAAGCGAGACAGTCAGCGACATGCGGACGTAGCGGTTCCTGCAGCCTGCCACACCATGTTAATGAGTTGTACATAGCGATCGGGTTTGTCCAGGTCCTCGATCGACAGAATGGTTGCCGGGAACAAGAGATCCGGTTGACGGATAGGAGGGCCAGCCTTCTCGGTAAATCCCATCGCGCTTTGATAGTAGCCAACAACATTCTTGGTGCGGCAAATGGAGAGCAGAACGGCGTAGGGTGGTTCAATCTCCCATTGGTCTCGCAGTATTGGCAGAGCCTTCCGCGTGGAGTCATCCAGAAATGCTTGCGCACCAGGCAAGAAGATACCGCGCGGCTCGTCGCGCCACAGCCGGGATGTATAGAACTCAAACCCGCCAAACCGAAAGGCTTGGGTGTAGAACGTGGGAGGATCCGTGCCCCGACCACTTTCTTGCACCAGAAATCCGTCGAAGTTCGGCGTCCAATCCATGCTGCCGCGCCCCACAAATGCGGAGCTTGCTGTTCTCTGCCAATCGCCCTCGAATATAGAAATTGTGGTGTGCAGGCGGCCAAGCGGAAGAATATGCACGAAGGTCGGCGCCCGGTCTGGAATGGCGATGCCAGTTTCCCCTGAGAAAGCTTTTCGTATGCGGGACTGACGAAATGCCTCAGCCTGCTCAGCCCATTCGTGCTGCTCAAGAAACATCTGGCTCAATTCCATTGGTGCAACCTGGCGCTTACCAAATGCATCTCGACGGTAGAACTTGCCGCTTTGTTTGAACCATACCGCGTGTGGCCCATAAAGGCTGCGCGGCACGCCAAGGATAAGGATGTTCTTGCCATCTACGTCAAGTAACTGAAACTCTATAGATGGCAACTGCGGATTGAGACCGGCTAAGGCCAAGTTTCTAAGTCCTTGGCCCAAGACGTCTAAGTTTAAGTTGGGAAGACCCACGATTTCCTCGGGCGTCCCGGTGTTCTTGCCATCGTCATCTTTCTTTTCAGATATTCCGTAGACAATCAGTCCTCCCTGCGTATTCGCCATTGCAGAGACGTCGGCCAAATACTCGTGGCGGTCTCCATCGCTTCCCCCTGGAAGATCGCGCTTGTATTCAAGTTCCAAGCTTTCCGAAGTCGCGCGCGAAACAAGCGCAAGAATGTCTTGGGCAGTGATGGAACCTAATCGTTTACCAAATAACTGCATAGCAATGGAGCAGTCAATCTCTTAGACCAACTCTAGGTAGGTGGTAACCCCACCACGTCATTGCGGCTCCCCGTACTATCTCTTGTAGGCAACGCGCCAATCGTTGATCAGCATATTGCGTGCTTCTTTGAGCGTGATACGCCCGGCGCACATCTCCTTGTTCAGCCGGTTCTCTAGCTTGTCCTTTAGCTTCGCATTCCGCGGACTCGTGCCGTAGGCTTGGGGCCAGAGATTCGTAACAACACCGGCACCGCCAAGTTCGCGGCTAATGAAGTGGTCGATCTCACAGGTGCGCTTGCCGCTGGGCACGCAGCGCGGATCGTCATAGCCGCTGTACCCATAGAGGGCGAAAACTTCCCGCTTCATCTTCGCGGTGACGTGGCGTTCATCCTTGCCCCATTTGATCGAGCATATCTTTGCCTTTGTAAGACCGGCGCGAGCGAAGCCGGGGGTCTTGCTCAAGTCGGGTATGCCGTGGGCGAGGGCAGCGGAAGTCACGCCGACCAACGCAAGTGCCGCAACCATGGCAATAACGCCGAGCATGCGACACGACCTGTCAGCCATAGCGCAATTCCTTTCCATTGCGGTCCAAACAGGACGACCAGATAAACCGGCCTCGCGACACGCCGACTTAACCTACGCGCGGCACGGATGTGGGTCAATCATCGAATCGTTGACTGATTGCCAGAAAAGCTTGCACAAACATCCTGCATCGCTAGAGTTGCGATGAATATGGCATCTGCAAAGCTTCCGGAACTGCCTGTTGGCAAGCAATTCGAAGAGTTCCTCGCTGCGTACTTTCAGGCGTCTGGCCGCTTTGTCGAGCGCAGCGTAATCGATCGCCAGGAAGAGGAGGTTCTTGAGCTCGACATCATTGCGACGGATTATCAGCAGGGAACTGCGCCCGAGCTCCTGCTAATTGAGGCCAAATCTGGCAAATGGGGCTTCGGCGACATTTTCAAACTCCGTGGCTGGCTCCACTATCTTAATCTGCCCCGTGCCGCCCTCCTCGTCAACGCGTCCCACGATCCTTTCGACTTCTATCAAAAAATCGGGGAAGCGGTCGACGTTGCGGTTATCGCGGTTCCGGACCTTAAGAAGGCTACGGACAGCTTAATGCCGATCGGCGTATCTGCAACGGTAAAGACTGAGGACGTGCTCACGTGGCGCTTCTCCTACTGGGCTTAACGCCAACTTCTTGCCCAACTCACCGCAAAGAAGAAATCGTCCCCTGGGTGCAAACGGTTTTCTGCGCTCGACCGCTACGTATCGCTCATCAACAATCGGCTTTTCTTTACGAAGAACGTCATTCAGCGCGCATACGCGCTCTATGAGTCATATCGGGAATATCCAAATATCTCCGCCAAAGTCGGCAACGAAATGCGCGGCGCGGATTTCGACGCGGAGCACCATGCGATTCCCGAGGAGGTTTTCAACAGCTGCTATTACGGGGGCGAGCTAAACGATATCTGTATATCGACCTACGTCGAAAACAGAGCGCGCCTGGCAGTGATGAAGAGCGCAATTGACTATAGGCTCTTCAAAGAAACCGGTAGTGACCAGAACGAGAAATTGGCGTTTGTGTTTGGCGATAAGAAGTTCGAATACACGTTGCTGGATGCGCTCCCCAAGTCGTTCAAGGCGGGCCTAGATAAGCTCGCTACTCTAGATACTTCCACAGGTATCCGGTCTTCTGGCAGTGGTTCTTTTCGTTTTTCGGCGGGTTTATTTGGCTGGAGCGAGAAACGGAGGAGCACGCTTTACTTTCCGAGAAGAGCGGCATCCCAATTGAAGAAATTCCCCGGGCGTTGTCCGCCTATGAAGCTCTCTTTCCGCGGCAGGACGGTTGGTTTCGCGAGGTGGAAGCAGTGCGCGTACTCAAGCTAGTCCCGCCTCCATTTATGGGCGTTGGCGCCAACTATAGGCGCCTCATGTACTCTGAGAAAAAGGATTTTGAAGGGCTCAAGATGTCGGGAAAATACAGCAAGCGCAATCTCATTCGCTTCAACAACATGGTCGTTGAGCTGCTGAACTGGAAATCGAGCTAGCGGCCGATTCATTTCGCACGCAGCAAGTGGCCACGCGGATGAAATTTGGTGTCTTTGAGAGCGCGCGCCACCAGTGAGTGTGAATCATAGGCTCGTTATTCCACCATGGAAGAGCCACTCCTGATTGCCATTTCCGTTTGAGGCAACGGCGTTGAGCGCAATATCTAGGGTTTGAGGGCCAGCTCAGTACCACATATGTGTGGCCAGTCATTGACAGCAACCGGCCGTTTCGCTATGTTTGCGAAACGCGTTACGGCGTTTTACGGGGCGCCGCCACAACGCTTCGGAAGTATTTCCCCCGACAACCCGCGCCAAGGCGCGACTCGGGCGGCAACTCCCCCATTCCGCGCTCCTCAGGAGCTCCACATGGCGGCGAACAAACCCCCTGCCAGCAGGATTGGTGGTCGCGACAGCCGTACCGGGCAGTTCATACCCCTGCGGGAAACGGTGCGGCGCCCGGACACTACCCAAAGGGAGCGCATCCCGCTTCCTGGACATGGTGATACGGGCGTTACGACAAAAGTAAGAAGTAGTTCTATGCAAGTACCCCGCAGCCTCGCCCAGCACCGAATGTGGGGAAATTCAACGCGAGACGCATTAAAATGAGCGCGGAGCCGAGTTCCGTCGCTATCTGACATCCTCAAATTGGCGTGAACAGCGGAACCTCGCCCTCGCGCGCACCTCTGGCTTCTGTCAATTCTGCGGCTACTTCGCCGAGCAGGTGCACCACGTCAAGTATCCCAAGCAATTTGGCCAAGAGCACCCACATAGCCTTGTGCCGGTGTGTGATCGTTGTCATAGAACATCTCATGGGATTCAAAACATGAAAGCGCTATTTAACGTTACGGTGATGACTGAGCCGTCGCCCACCGGGGCACATCTGCGATATTTACTTACAAGCCAAGGGCGCGTGTATGCCTCATCGGCATCGTGGGCGCGGGCGCTTCAGTTACCCAAATCAATGGTGCAATGGTTCGAAACTGCTCTGGCGACGACGGCAATCGTCAGGGGAATTATGCGGGCGGCGATTTGGAAATGGTCTACATGGATAAGACCGTATATCGCTGGCATGCAGTGGCTGAGGCACTCCGCGGATTTGACCGTCAGTTCTACGACCATCAATTCCGTACTCGGCCCTCAAGCGAACGCAAGGATATAGAAAAATTTCACGGTAACTCATGAACGTGTAGTGGGCGGCGTTATGACTTACAGGAACGGGCGCTGAGCAGCCTCGTTGAATGAAAGGCGGACGTTGGCAAACCGGTTACGCAAGCGCAACTCGTTGATGCCATGAAGGAGGCTGTGGCACCCAGACTCCGCCAACACGATGACCGAATTCCCGAACACACTATCGTCATCGAAGAGATACGTGAGGCAGTTCCCGCATTGCGCGATGAAGGCGAGTTCATCTCTGTGAAGCAGGCGATCTCTGAGAAAGGGCTCGATGCCTCGCAAGTACCTTTGTGGCCCAACCGCGAAACACTTTCTGGCGCGGCGGGGCAGATATCAAGACTAAGCGCGTAAAGCAAGGGACAGACGTAATCTCACGACTCGACGGACAGGCTCGAGCCGTTGCCATGAACACTTACAGGCGAGGCGAAATTTTCACAATGCTCAAGGAGATACTGCGTAACAGGCCGGGCGAGTTGCAGCTTTAGTTCCCGCTGCTGTACCAGCTGCCCCGTAAGCAGGCGGGGGCCAGTACCTGCCTAGCGGCCTGCCCCGGCGCGCCGCAGCTTTCAGACACGGGTCTGCGTTAAACCCAACGCTTTTACCCTGCGCATCTCCGTGAGATTCCCGGCCTACAATCCTTGAAGAAATAGGGCTTTTGCAGCTTGTTGCCCGGGGACTAGCGAGGGGATCGAACGGAAACCTTTCAATCGGCGCTATTACGCAAACAAACTAGCTCTGGATTGAATTGACGTCTCGTTGGCGCGAATGCGGACTCCGTGAACGAAACGCTAGCGCGCACTGCTCCGGGGGGGCCGGCGGAGCGCTCTTGTGCCTTAGCGTCCCTTATGCAGGCCTTGGGGTTCCCTTCGGGCTCGCTTTGGGTTCACTTCGGGCTCGCTTCGGGCTTCCCTTTTGGTTCCCTTTGGGTTCCCTTCGGGTTCCCTTGTGGTCCCCTTGTGGCTCGCTTCTTCGCCCCTTATCGAACCGCTGCTCTAGTGGATGGGCCGGGGCATCGACGCGGACTTGCGTTGATCGAACTTCGTCTGTCTGCTAGTGCGGAAGTCATGCAGCGAATCCAATTGCCGAATGCCGAGTCGGCAAGCCGAGAGACGAGACGCCCTTGACTCGTGCCATGTTAAAGGGCAATCTTTTATCGATACCTCCCGGGTGAACATGTAGCAAGCTCGGCAAGGTTACGCGGCGGGAAGATTCCCTACGTACCCGAGGAACGCCGCGGCGCCCAGTCGGATCTGGAAGTACGACTAGGCGTGAGGCCACTGGGCCTCGAAGGCACACGGCTCGTATGCGAGCCGGAGGGTTGATCGGCGCTAGCCCGCAACACGTTTCGCTAGCCTCCCCGGTCAATCGGAGGCGGGGGTTATCAGTGGCTCCCAATTCCATGCAGCGGGCCTGCATCCACACGACCTTGACCATATTGCGGTCGAACGTGGGATGCGCACTGCCCCTTTCCTTAGCACGCATTCCCTCCCGGCCGCGGGAGTTTGGATATGCGCCGCTGCCGCAAGGCAGAGGCCTCGGGCCGCTTGGCCGCTCATGGCGCGCTGCCCGAGGAGCTGAAACCGTTCCTCGAAGTGCTGGCCGAGATGCTGGCAGAGGCGGTGCTGCGCGAGCGCAGGCAGTCCCATCCTGCTCTAGAACCCGACGCACCCGGCTTGAACCACGGCGCCGTCGGCCTAGAATCGGCGCCGGAGGTATCTCCCGAGGAATCCGAGGAGGCTTGATGCTCAAGGCCGCGATCTACGCCCGCAAGTCCACCGACGACAGCGACCGCTTGGACGGAGAACAAATCCGTGACGCGGCAGATCGAGCACGCAAAGCGCTACGCCCAGGCGAGGGGCTGGGTGGTCGATTCCGCGCACGTCTATGTCGACGATGGAGTATCCGGGCGCCGAATTCCGAAACCGTCCGGGATTGTTTCGGATGCTCAACAGCCTGAAGGCATTCGACGTCCTCGTGATGTCGGAGCTCTCGCGCCTCGGGCGAGATTTGGTGCATACCACCTACGCGCTGGACGATATTAACAGTCACGGCGTGCGGGTCTTCTTCTACCTCACTGATGAGGAGGTCAAGTTCGACTCGGCGATGGACCGCTTCATGCTGAATGCCCTGTCCCTTGCCGCGGAGCTTGAGCGCGAGAAGGCGAGCCAACGAAGCCGCGATGCGCTCCTGCGCAAGGCCGAGAAGGGCTACTGCACGGGGGGCCGGGTGTTCGGGTACGAGAACGTGCCCGTCTACTATCCCAATTCGAAGGGTGAGAAGGTCAAGTCGCACACCGAATACCGGATCAACGGGCGCGAAGCCGACACGGTGAGACGTATCTTCCAAATGTACGCGGCGGGCTACGGCCACACGACGATCGCCAAGACGCTGAACGACGATCCCCGCTACCAAGCGCCAAGCAAGAGTTCTTCAACGGCGCAAGCCGCGCAAGCCCGCGCGGGCGTACGGGCTCCTGGGCACCGTCCTCGGTTCGCAAGATTCTGTACAACGCGCGCTACGTGGGCCTTATCCCGTTTGGCGAGTACCGCAAGGTGAGATCGGGCGGCCGCGCGAACAAGCGCGTCAAGCAGACCGAGTATCTGCAGACCCGCCGCGAGGATCTACGCGTAGTCCCGGAGCCCTTGTGGCAGGAAGTCCAGGCTCGCCTTACGGGCGGTCGCCAAGACCTACGTCGAGGACACCGGCGGGCAACGCTGGGGCCGTCCGGGCGCGGGCACGGAAAGCAAATACCTCATGACCGGACTCGGACGCTGCTCCGTTTGCGGGGCCAACATGATGGTGAGTTCGCGCCCATCGGGCTCGGGCACTCACCGCCGCACGATCCACTACTACGAGTGCTCGTTTCACCATAACCGCGGCAGCCGCGTGTGCGAAAACGGTCACCGCGCGCACATGGAGATCGTCGACGAAGCGGTATTGGGGGCGATCCAGAGAACTGCGCTCACGCCCGAAGCGGTCGACTATGTACTCGATCGGGCCCTCGAGCGGATCGCCGAGCGCCAGCGGGAGCATAGGGACCTTCCTCGCCAGCTGAACAGACATCCGCTCCGAGCAGCGCAAGCTCGACAACTTCCTCTCGCTCATTTCCGGCGGCAACCCGCCGCAGGCAGTGATCGAACGGATTCGGGCGCTGGAACAGGGTATCGAGGCGCTCAAGTCCGAGCGCCTATGCAGTCTGGCGGAAGTGCCTGGAGTGCAGGACGTTAAAGCGCTCAGGAAAGCGCTACACGGCCGTCTGGCCGATTTTAGAGGGCTCGTCTATGGTGACGTGCCAAAGGCACGCCAAGCGCTCCGAAAGCTCTTGGTGAGGCCGGTTGAGTTCGTTCCTGAAGTCGAAGGCGAGCGCAGGTGCTGGCGCCTGCGTGGCGAGACCACGATCGGGCCCCTGCTCGACCCAATTTACCTAGGTGTGGCGTCCCCACGGGGATTCGAACCCCGGTTACCGCCGTGAAAGGGCGATGTCCTAGGCCTCTAGACGATGGGGACCTGGTGCGTGAATCAAGCCGGGCCGGTGGTGGAGGTAACCGGGATCGAACCGGTGACCTCTTGCATGCCATGCAAGCGCTCTCCCAGCTGAGCTATACCCCCACGCAAGGGCGCGTATTCTATCGGGCGAGACCGGATACGTAAAGCAAATCCGGGGCTTGGCGCGTCACGGGCGGCACGGGCCGAGGCGCCGGGCGGAGATCTTCTGCGTCGTGTCGAAGCTCTGGCCGCCGACGCTGCTGCTGGTGCGGACCTCGCCTTGCATGCTGGTGCGGCCGTAGCTCAGCTTGCCGGTGCCCCGCTTGCCGGATTGCGGGCACTGCATGGTCCAGGTGAAGTCGTCGGGGTCGGGCGAGGTGACGGTCAGCTCGCAGTCCGGGTGCCCGCGCCCCGGGTCGAGCATGCTCGCCGGGTCCCAGTTCTGCTGCGGCCCGAAGCACTGCGTGCGCGTCGCCGGGCGCATGCCGGGCATCGCGGGCGAGGTGATGGTGGAGGTGATCTCCCAGCGCCCTGGCTCCATGCCCTGCGCCAGGGCAGGCGCGCCGGCGACGGCGAGAACTGCGGCAAGGAGACAACGCGCTACGTCCATGCTGCCCTCCTCTCAGTCGATGTCCAGATGATGCGCCAGGCGCGCGAGCACGGTCTCGCGCCCCAGCAGCTCGAGCACGGCGTCGATTGACGGCGTCTGCAGCTGCCCGGTGAGCACGAGGCGCAGCGGCATCGCGAGCTGCGGCATCTTCAGGCCGTTCGCCGCGAGCACCTGCTTGACGGCGCCGGAGAGCGCGGCCTTGTCCCAGGCGGAGAGCTCGCCGAGGCGCGCTTTCAGCATCCGCAGCGCCGGGCGCACCTGCTCGCTTAGGTGCTCCGCCAGCAGGTCGGCGTGCGGGTGCGGCTCGCCATAGAACAGCATCGCGGCCTCGGCGAGGTGCAACACGCTGGTGGCGCGGTCCTTGAGCAGCGCGACCACCGGCTCGAGCGGCGGTCCGGACTCGAGCGCGGCGCCCAGGCGCCTGAGCTCGGGCTCGGCGAGCCGCGCCAGGCGCGCCGCGTCGGCGGCCTTGATGTAATGCTGGTTGAGCCACGCGAGCTTGGCGGGATCGAACTGCGCGGCCGAGCGCGAAACGTGTGCGAGGTCGAACCACTCGACGAGCCGGCGCATGTCGAACACCTCCTCGTCGCCGTGCGACCAGCCGAGCCGGGCCAGGTAGTTGACCAGCGCCTCGGGCAGGAAGCCCTCGTCGCGGTACTGCGTGACGCTCACCGCGCCGTGGCGCTTCGACAGGCGCTCGCCGTCGGGGCCGAGGATCATCGGCACGTGCGCGAACTGCGGCAGCTTCGCTTCCAGCGCCCTGAAGATGTGGATCTGGCGCGGCGTATTGTTGACGTGGTCGTCGCCGCGGATCACGTGCGTGATATCCATGTCGAGGTCGTCGACCACCACGCCGAAGTTGTAGGTCGGCACGCCGTCGGCGCGCAGGATGACGAGGTCGTCGAGCTCGGCGTTGGGAAACGAGATCAGGCCCTTCACCAGGTCGTGCCAGCCGACTTCGCCCGTCTCCGGCGTGCGAAAGCGCACCACCGCCGGCCGGTCCTTGGGCGGCACGAGCCCGGCGGCCTTGGCGCGCTCAGGACGCCAGCGCCCGTCGTAGCGCGGCTTTTCGCCGTGCGCGCGCTGTTGCTCGCGCATGGCGTCGAGCTCCTCCTTGCTCGCCCAGCAGTAGTAGGCATGGCCCGCGGCGATCAGCCGCTCGGCCACCGCCCGGTAGCGCGGCAGGCGCTGCATCTGGAAGAACGGGCCCTCGTCCCAGTCGAGGCCCAGCCACTGCATGCTCTCGAGAATGGCGTTGGTGGAAGCTTCGGTCGAGCGCTCGAGGTCGGTGTCCTCGATGCGCAGCACGAACGTGCCGCCGTGATGGCGCGCGTAGGCCCAGGAAAAAAGCGCGGTGCGCGCGCCGCCGATGTGCAGGAAGCCGGTGGGGCTCGGAGCGAAGCGCGTGCGCACGGTCATGGAGGCGCAGATTCTACCGCGCGCCCGGTGTTAGGATTTCGCTTCCGCGGCGATGAACGAGGAGGGGCACATGGACGCATCGACTCCCGCCGTGCCGATCAAGGGGCTGCACCATTTCGCCTGGCGCTGCCGCGACGCCGAGGAAACGCGGCGCTTCTACGAGGACCTGCTCGGGCTGCCGCTGGCGCACATCATCCGCGCCGAGCGCGTGCCCTCGACCGGCGAGTACTGCCCGTACGTGCACGTCTTCTTTCGCATGCGCGACGGCTCGTACATCGCGTTCTTCGACCTCGGCGACGATACGGCCGCGGCGCCCTCGCCCAACACGCCGGCCTGGGTCAACCACATCGCGCTCGAGGTCGGGTCGGTCGAGGAGCTGAAGGCGGCGCGCAAGCGGCTCGAGGCCGCGGGCGTCGCGGTGCTCGGCGTCACCGACCATCACATCATCCAGTCGATCTATTTCTTCGATCCCAACGGGCTGCGCGTCGAGCTGACCGCGCGCAGCGTGCCGCAGGCGTACCTGGACGAGGCCGAGAAGAAGGCGCGCGCCGAGCTCGACGCCTGGACCGCGGAGAAGCGCCGCCGCGCCGAGGACGAGAGCGACGCCGCCGAATCGGGGCACGCGTGAGCGACAAGGCGTTCCAGCCCGACCGCATGCCGGGCTACACCCTGCCGGTGTACGCGTACCGCACGCCGCCGGAGATCGCGCGCACGGAAAAGACGGTCTACCCGGTGATCGTCGCCGGCGGGGGGCTGGGCGGCCTCACCGCCGCGCTCGAGCTCGGCAGCCGCGGCATCCGCACCGTGGTGCTCGACGAGGACGACACGGTGGGTGCCGCGGGCCTGTCGTCGCGCGGCATCTGCTACGCCAAGCACTCGCTCGAGATCTTCGACCGCTTCGGCATCGCCGCGCGCATCCGCGCCAAGGGCGTCACCTGGAACGAGGGCGACGTGTTCGTCGGTGAGCGGCGCGTGTACCGCTTCAACCTGCAGCCCGAGACGGACCAGAAGTACCCGGCGTTCGTCAACCTGCAGCAGTTCTACGTCGAGCAGTACCTGGTCGAGCGCATCATGCAGACGCCCGCGGTCGACCTGAGATGGAAGAACAAGGTGATCGACGTGCGCCCGGACGCCGACCACGTCGAGCTCGAGGTGGACACGCCAGACGGGCGCTACACGACGCGCTGCCAGTGGCTGGTCGGTGCCGACGGCGCGCACAGCGTGGTGCGCGAGAAGGTCGGCGCGCGGGACGCCGAATCGGCGCTGTTCGAGGACCAGTGGTGCATCGCCGACGTGAAGATGAAGCCCTCGATGGAGGCAGTGCGCAAGGCCTACCTCGACAACCCGCTCAACGAAGGCGGCGCCATCTGGTACCACCAGATGGCCGACGGGGTATGGCGCACCGACTGGCAGATCGGCCACTACGCCCAGCCCGAGCGCGAGACCGAGCCCGAGCGCGCCCGCGAGCGCCTCGCGAAGCTGCTCGGCCCCGACACGCCGTTCGAGCTGGTGTGGGTCGGCCCGTGGCGCTTCCGCAAGCGCTACCTGGAGCACATGCGCTACGGGCGCGTGCTGTTCCTCGGCGACGCCGCCGCGCAGCACTCGCCGTTCGGCGCGCGCGGCGGCAACCGCGCCATCCAGGACGCCAACAACCTCGCCTGGAAGCTGGCGCTGGTGCTCGAGGGGAAAGCGCACGCCGACCTGATGGACACCTACGACAGCGAGCGCCACCAGGCCGCGATCGAGAATGTCGAGCACTCGTCGAGGAGCGCGATCTTCATCGGCCCCGAGACCGACGGCCAACGCCTCGTCCGCAACGCGATCCTCGATCTCGCGCAGCACCACGAGTGGGCGCGCGACATGGTGAACGTTGGCCGGCTGTCGGTGGCCACGGTGTACGAAGGCTCGCCGCTCAACCAGGACGCCGGCGGCATCGACGCGCCGCTCGCGCAGCCCGGCGCCGCCGCGCCCGACGGCGTGTACGGCAAAGGCCATTTCGCCGAGCGGCTGCAGGGCGGCTTCAGCGTCGCCTGGTTCGGCGGCGAAGGCCCCGCGATCGAGGGCGCGCAGGCGCTCGTCGTGCCGCGCCGCGGCAACGAGGCGCTGCATGCGCGCTACGGCGTGCCGGCCGAGGGCGCGACCTACGTCTTCCGGCCCGACGCGCACGTGCTGGCGCGCTGCGGCGGAATCGACGCCGGGTTCGCGCGCGCCGCGATCGAGGCGCTGCTCGCCTACCGCAGCGGCGCGCGCGGCAGTGCGCCGGCCCCGGCGCCGCAGCGCGGCAAGCTCACGCGCCTGGAGATCGACCGGCTGTACGACCAGCTCGCCGCGCTCGTCGACGACGCGCCGGCCGAGGAGCGCGCGCGGGCGCTGGCGCGGGTGGTGATGACCCTTGCGGAGCAGCTCGGGAATTACGCGCGCGTCAGCGAGGCGATCGGCGTCGCGGCGACCGCCCGGCGCAGCCAATTCCGCTAGAATGCCGCTTCCAACCGGTTGGAGGAGACCAATGAAACCACTCAATAAACTTGCCATCGCCGTGGCGGGGAGCCTAGGGATGCTCGCCGCGCACGGCGCCGTCGCGCAGACGACGCTCACCATGTCGTCGTGGGTGCCGCCGAGCCACCCGCTGACCAAGAACTTCCTGGCCGGCTGGGCGAAGGAAGCCGAGAAAGTGACCGGCGGGCGCGTCAAGTTCCAGATGCTGCCCAAGGCGCCGGTGGCGCCTCCGGGAACTTTCGACGCGGTGCGCGACGACCTCGTCGACCTGTCCTACGTCACCGCGAGCTACACTCCGGCGCGCCACACGCTCACCAGGCTGGGCGAGCTGCCGGGCGGCGGCCGGACCGCGACCATCAACTCCGTCGCCTACTCCAGGATGCACTGGAAGTACCTCGACAAGGCGGGCGAGTACAAGGGCGTGCACCTGATCGGCGTGTTCAGCCACGGCCCCGGCCAGATCATGAACACCAAGCGCGCCGTGACGCGCGTCGCCGACCTGCAGGGGCTGAAGATCCGCACCGGCGGGGGCGTCGCGGCCGACATGGGCAAGGTGCTCGGCGCGTCGATGATGTTCAAGCCCGCGCCCGAATCCTACGAGTTGCTCAAGACGGGCGTGGCCGACGGCGTGTTCTTCCCGACCGAGTCCCCCGCCTCGTTCCACCTCGAGAAGCTGATCAAGTACGCGACCCTCTTCCCGGGCGGCTTCTACGGCTCGACGTTCGGCTTCTTCATGAACCCGGACAAATGGAACGGGCTGCCGCAGCAGGACAAGGACGCGCTCGCGAAGATCTCGGGCGAGTTCGTGGCGCGCTTCGCCGGCAAGGTGTGGGACGACGCCGACAAGGTGGGAATGGACGTCATGAAGAAGGCCGGCGTCCAGATCACCTATGCGAGCCCCGACTTCGTCAAGGAAGTGATGGCCAAGGCCGACCCGATCATCGAGGAATGGGTCGCGCAGGCGAACGCCAAGGGCGTCGACGGGCCGCGGGTGCTGCGCGAATTCCACGCCGAGGTGAACAAGCTCTCGGGCAAATAGCCGCGGCGCAGCAAGCCGGCCCTCGCGGCCGGCTTTTTTTCGCCCCCGCCACGCCATGGCCACGCACCAAGGCTCGCGCTTCGCGCGCGTTCTGTACCGCATCGATGCGGTGCTAGGCGTCGGCGCCTGCGCGATCCTGTTCGCGATGATGTCGCTCACCTTCGTCGACGTCGTGCGGCGCTACCTGTTCAACCACTCGGTGCCCGGCAGCTTCGAGATCACCGAGCTGATGATGGCGGTGCTGATCTTCGCCGGCCTGCCGCTCGTATCGCGCCGCGAGGAGCACGTCACCGTCGATCTCATCGACCACCTGCTCGGGCCGAAGGCGCGGCGCGTGCACCGCGTGATCATCGAGCTGATCTCGGCGATCATCCTCCTCGGCCTCGCGCATCTCATGTGGCTCAGGGCCGGTCGCACCGCGGGCTACGGCGACACCACCACGATACTCGAGATCAAGCTCGCGCCCTTCGTCTACGGCATGACCTTCTTCCTCGCCGTGGCGGGGATCGTGCACCTGGTCAAGGCGTTCACGCCGCGCTCGGGGCCGGCGAGCGAAGGCCGCAGCGAGCCGTGACCTACGCGCTCATAGCCTTCGCGGCGATGCTCGCGCTCACGTTCCTGCGCGTGCCGATCGCCCTGGCGATGGGCGTGGTCGGCATCGCCGGCACCGCGCTCATGAAGGGCTGGCCGCCGGCGATGGCGATGGCCACGCAGGTCACCTACGAGACCGGCTTCCAGTACGCGTTCTCGGTGGTGCCGTTGTTCATCCTGATGGGCAATTTCGTGACGCGCGCCGGCATGGCCGAGGAGCTGTACGCGGTGTGCTACGCCTTCCTCGGGCACTTGCGCGGCGGCCTGGCGATGGCGACCATCACCGCCTGCGGCGGCTTCGGCGCCATCTGCGGCTCGAGCCTCGCCACCGCGGCCACCATGTCGCGGGTGGCGATGCCGCCGATGCGCAAGTTCGGCTACTCGAAGGAGCTCGGCGCGGGCTCGATCGCGGCCGGCGGCACGCTCGGCATCCTGATCCCGCCCTCAACGGTGCTGGTGCTGTACGGCATCATCAGCGAGACGAGCATCGGCAAGCTGTTCGCCGCGGGCATCCTGCCCGGCGTGTTCGGCATCCTGTTCTACAGCGTCGCCGTGCAGTGGACCATCTGGCGCAAGCCCGAGTCCGGCCCGCGCGGCGAGCGCGTGAGCTGGCGCGAGCGCATGCAGCTCTTGCGCGGCGTGGGCGCGTTCTTCCTGCTCGCCGCCGTGCTCATTTGGCTCGCGAACATCAGGATGTTCGCGCCGGACGACGCCGCGGTGTTGGGGGCGCTGGGCACCATCGCGCTCGCGTTCATCTATCGCGGGGTGGTCGGCGTGCTGGCGCTGTTCGCGCTGGTGATGGGCGGCATCTACGGCGGGCTGTTCACGCCCACCGAGGCGGCGGGCATCGGCGCGGCCGGGGCTTTCGCCTTCGCCCTGGCGCGCGGCAAGCTCGACTGGCGCAGCACCTTCGAGGTGCTGCTGGAGTCGGCGCGCACCACCTCGATGCTGTTCGTGATCCTGATCGGCGCCATGATGTTCGCCAACTTCATCAACTACACCAGCATGCCGGGCGACCTGAGGGACTTCGTCGGCCGCTTCGAGCTCAGCCCGATCGTGGTGATCGCGGCGATGTGCGTCATCTATGTGCTGCTCGGCTGCGTGCTGGAGAGCATCTCGATGATCCTGCTCACGGTGCCGGTGTTCTATCCGCTGGTGCAGCACATGGGCTACGACCTGGTGTGGTTCGGCATCATCGTCGTGGTGGTGACCGAGATCAGCCTGATCACGCCGCCGATCGGCATGAACGTGTTCGTGCTGAGGACGCTCTTGCCCGACGTCTCGACCAGCACCATCTTCCGCGGCGTCATGCCGTTCATCGTCGCGGACATCTTCCGCCTGGCGCTGCTGGTCGCGTTCCCGGTGATCTCGCTCCTGCTGCCCCGCTACATGGGCTAGTCGGCCGCGTCCGCGACCACGTAGCGCTGCGACCTCCAGCGCAGCATGCCGCCGGAGAGATTCGCGACCTTGTCGTAGCCGGCCTTGCGCAGCAGCACGCTCGCCTGCGCCGAGCGCGTGCCCGAACGGCACACGGTGACCACGGGCCGGTCCTTCGCGAGCGCCTCGACGGCTTCGGCGAGCCGGCCCAGAGGCACCAGCCGCGCGCCGGGTATGTGGCCCAGCGCGCCGGCGAACTCGTCGGGCTCGCGCACGTCGACGATCTGCACCTCGCGCAGGTGCTCCTCGAGCCACTGCGGCGGCAGCTCCCAGATGCCGGCGAAAGTGTAGGTGAGCGGCGCCCATTGGGGCTCCCGGGCGAGCCCGGTGTCGTCCGCTGGCCGGCCGCATTGCAGGTTGGCGGGAACGGCGACGTCCATCTGCCTGGGATGCGCGAGCCCGAGGTTTTCCATGTAGCCGGCGAAGTCGCCTTCGCCGGCGTCGCCGCCGAGGCGCGGATTGAAGCGCTTCTCCTCGCCGACGCTCGACGCGGTCAGCCCGCGGTAGTCGTGCGCCGGGTAGACCAGGCAATCCTCGGGCAACGAGAACAGCTGTTCGTGCACCGAGCGGAACAGCGTGCCCGCGCTACCGTGCTGGAAGTCGGTACGTCCGCAGCCGCGGATCAGCAGCGCGTCGCCCGTGAACGCCACCGAACGGTCGTCGAGCACGTAGCTCAGGCAGGCGCTCGTGTGGCCGGGGGTGGCGCGCGCCTGCAGATGCCGGTCGCCGAAGGCGATGCGCTCGCCGGGCTCGAGATAGTGGTCGGCGCCTTGCGCGCCGCTCGCCCTGGCGATCGCAATGCGGCTGCCGAGACGCCGACGCAGCAGCCATGCGCCGGTGACGTGGTCCGCGTGCACGTGGGTCTCGAGCGTCCAGCCGAGCGTGAGCCCGAGTTCGGCGACAAGCGCGGCGTCGCGCTGCGCGTGCTCGAACACCGGATCGATCAGCATCGCCTCGCGCGTGGCCGCATCGGCGAGCAGGTAGGTGTAGGTCGATGACTGCGTATCGAACAGCTGCCGAAAAATCAGCATCGCGCCCTCCAGGAACCAGCATCGGGGTCAGGGTCGAGTAATTAATGCGAGTCTGATACCGATTTTACGTTTCGTAGCGGCGGCGGTAGGCGGCGTAGTACAGCACCGGGATCACGATCAGCGTCAGCAGGGTCGAGACGAAGATGCCGAAGATGAGCGAGATCGCGAGGCCCTGGAAGATCGGGTCGTCGAGGATGAAGGTCGCGCCGATCATCGCCGCAAGCCCCGTGAGCACGATCGGCTTGGCGCGCGCCGCGGCCGAGTGCAGCACCGCGTCGCGCAGCGCAACGCCCTCGGCGACCCTCTGGTTGACGAAGTCGACCAGAAGGATCGAGTTGCGCACGATGATTCCGGCGAGCGCAATCATGCCGATCATAGAGGTCGCGGTGAAGTTCGCCCCGAGCAGCGCGTGCCCGGGCATCACGCCGATCACGGTGAGCGGGATCGGCGCCATGATGATGAGCGGCGTGAGGTACGAGCGGAACTGCGCCACCACCAGCAGGTAGATCAGGATCAGCCCCACCGCGTAGGCGATCCCCATGTCGCGGAAGGTCTCGTAGGTCACCTGCCACTCGCCGTCCCACTTGATCGCGTACTGGCGGTAGGGGTCCGAGGGCTGGCTGATAAAGTACTCGCCCAGCACGCCGCCGTCCGGCAGCGGCTGGCCGACCACCTTGCTGCGAATCGAGAACATGCCGTACAGCGGGCTGTCGACGCGCCCGGCCTGGTCGCCGACCACGTACACCACCGGCAGCAGGTCCTTGTGGTAGATCGGCCGGTCGCGCTCGTTCTTCACCACGTTGACCACCTCCGAGAGCGCCACCAGGGCGCCCGCGGGCGTGCGGATGGCGAGCTTGAGGAATTCATCCAACCGCCCGCCGCGCTCGGGCGGCAGCTCGACGCGCACCGGCACCTCGTACTTCGACTGCTGGTCATGCAGGGGCGTCACGTCGCTGCCCGAGAGGCCCATGCGCATGGTCTCGACCACGTCACGCTGGCTCACGCCGAGCAGCGCCGCCTTGCCCTGGTCGACCCTGAGGACGATGCGCGGCGCGCTGTCCTCGACCGAGTCGTCGATGCCGACGACGTCGGGCGTGGCGGCGAACGCCGCGCGCACGCGCTTGGCGGTGCGGATGCGGCCCGCCTCGTCCGGCCCGTAGACCTCGGCGACGATCGGCGAGAGCACCGGCGGACCCGGGGGCACCTCGACCACCTTGACGCGCGCGTTCCAGCGCGCGGCGATTTTCTCCAGCGCCGGGCGCACCGCCGCCGCGATCTCGTGGCTCTGCCGGTCGCGCTCGGCTTTCGGCTTCAGGTTCACCTGGAGGTCGCCGACTTCCGACGCGTTGCGCAGGTAGTACTGGCGCACCAGGCCGTTGAAGTTGATCGGCGAGGCGAGTCCGGCGTAGGCCTCGTAGTCGGTCACCTCCGGGAGCTTGCCGATCTCGGCGCCCAGGTCGTGCAGCACGGCGGTCGTGATCTCGACCGGCGTGCCCGCCGGCATGTCGACCACCACCTGGAACTCCGACTTGTTGTCGAAGGGCAGCATCTTCAGGATCACCAGCTTGACGCCTGCGAGCGCGAGCGAGCCCCCGATCAGCACCAGCACCGCGAGCCACAGGCGGCGCCGGTTCTTCGCCGAGGCGATGAACGGCCCGAGCACGCGATTGAACAGGCGCTCGAGGCGTTCGCTGCGCTCATCGCCGTGATCGCTCTTCTTCAAGAGCTTCAACCCCAGCCAGGGCGTCACCGTGAACGCGATCGCGAGCGAAATCAACATGCCCATGCTGGCGTTGATCGGGATCGGGCTCATGTAGGGGCCCATCAGCCCGGTGACGAAGGCCATCGGCAGGAGCGCCGCGATCACGGTGAAGGTGGCGAGAATGGTCGGTCCGCCGACCTCGTCGACCGCGAGCGGGATGAGCAGCGCGAGCGGCGTCTCGGGCGCGTGCGCGCGGTGGCGGTGGATGTTCTCGACCACCACGATCGCATCGTCGACCAGGATGCCGATCGAGAAGATGAGCGCGAAGAGCGACACGCGGTTTAGCGTGAAGCCCCAGGCCCAGGAGGCGAACAGGGTCGTGGCGAGCGTCAGCAGCACCGCGACGCCGACGATCAGCGCCTCGCGCCGCCCCAGCGTCGCGAACACCAGCACCACCACCGACAGCGTGGCGAAGATCAGCTTCTCGATGAGCTTGAGCGCCTTCTCGTTCGCGGTGGCGCCGTAGTTGCGCGTCTCGGTGACGCGCACGTCGTCCGGGATCACCGTGCCGCGCAGCTGGTGCACGCGCTGCATTACGCGCTCGGCGACGTCGACCGCGTTCTCGCCCGGCTTCTTGGTCACCTGGATGGTGACCGCTGGCGACTCGCCCTGCGCGCTGCCGATCCAGGCGTAGCGCGACGGCTGCTGCGGGCCGTCGCGCACGTCGGCGATGTCGGAGATGTACACCGGGCGCTGCTCGAAGGCGCCGACGACCAGCTGCCGCACGTCGGCGGCCGATTCGAGGTAGTTGCCGGTCTCGACCACGATCTCGCGGTTCTCGGCCACCAGCGTGCCCGCGGGCAGCGAGACGTTCGACAGCTGCAGCGCGTTCCTGACGTCGAGGGCCGCGATGCCGTAGGCGTTCATGCGGTCGGCGTCGAGCAGCACGCGCACCGCGCGCCCCGGACCGCCGAGCGTCTGCACCTCGCGCGTGCCGGGCACGCGCTTCAGCTCGATCTCGGCGGCGTGCGCCACGCGCTCGAGCTCGTAGGCGCCGCGCTGCGGATCGGCGCTCGAGAGCGTGACCGCCACCACCGGCACGTCGTCGATGCCCTTGGGCTTGATGATCGGCTCGAGCGTGCCGAGGTTGGGCGAGAGCCAGTCGCGGTTGGAGTTGATCGTGTTGTACAACCGCACCAGCGCGTCGACGCGCGGCACGCCGACCTTGAACTGCACCGTGAGCACCGCCATGCCGGGGCGCGATACCGAATACACGTGCTCGAGACCGGTCATCTGCGCCAGCACCTGCTCGGCGGGCGTCGACACCAGCGTCTCGACGTCCCTGGCCGAGGCGCCGGGGAACGGCACGAACACGTTGGCCATGGTGACATTGATCTGCGGCTCCTCCTCGCGCGGCGTCACCATCACCGCAAACAGGCCGAGCAGGAACGCCACCAGCGCGACGAGGGGCGTGAGCTGCGAGCCCTGGAAATAGCCCGCGATGCGACCCGAGATCCCCATCGCTCAGGGCCGCGCGCCGGCCATGCCCGCCTTGACCGGCTCGAGCGCGACGCGCTCGCCAGGCTCGAGCCCCGCGAGCACCTCGACGTAATTCTCGTCGGCGGCCTCGCCCAGGCGCACCTGGCGCAAGCGCGGCGCGCCATCGGCGCCGACCACGTACACCGCGGTCACCTCGCTGCGCCGCAGGACCGCGGCGCGCGGCACGAGCAGCTTCAAGGCCTTGCCGACGACGAAATGGGCGCGCGCGTAGACCCCGGGGTACACGCCGCGCACGTCCTCGGGCAGCTCCAGGCGGATGCGCGTGGTATGGGTGCGCGGGTCGGCGGACGGGACGACGACGATGCTCTTCACGTCGATCCACTTGCCCGTCGAGGGAATCTCGACGCGCGCCCTGGAGAGCGCCTGGATCGCGGCGACCTGCGTCTGCGGCACGTTGGCCACCACGCGCAGGGTCGAGGGGTCGAAGCCGGTGAACAGCGGCTTGCCGGGCGTGGCCATCTCGCCCAGCTCGACGTGGCGCGCCGACACCACACCGCTGTAGGGCGCGACGATGGTGGCGAAGCTGCGCTCGGTGGCGGCCTGGCCGGCGCCCGCGAGCAGCGCCGAGACGCGCGCCTGCGCCGACTTGTAGGCGGCTTCCGTCTGGTCGAGCGCCGCCTGGCTGATGAACTTCTGCGCCAAGAGCTGTTTGGAGCGCTCGTATTGCGCGCGCGCGTTGGCGAGCGCGGCCTGCGCCTCGCGCACCTGCGCCACGCTGGCGGCCTCGGCCTGCGACACCGCGCGCTCGTCGATGCGCGCGATCACCTGGCCCTTGTTTACGTAGTCGCCGACGTCGAAGCGCAGGTCGACGATGCGCCCGGCGATCTGCGCCGAGACGGTCGACTGGCGCACCGCCTCGACCACCGCTTCGGCCGAGGTGTCGAGCTCCACCTCGCGCAGCTCGACCGGCGCGGTTTTCAGGTCGGCCGCCACCGCCCCCGAGGCTGCGAAGATAAGCGCGAGGAGCCAGGCGGCGCGAGTCATGAGATGTGCTGTCCGACCCAGCGCCGCAGCGCGCCCGCATCCATGGCGCCCGAGACGCGCGCCAGCTCCTTGCCACCGCGGTACAGCACCATGGTGGGGATGGCGCGGATGCCCGCACGCGCAGCGAGCGTCTGCGCCTCCTCGGTGTTCACCTTGGCGAAGCGCACCTGCGTGCGCAGCTCGCCGGCGGCCTTCTCGAAAGCCGGCGCCATCGCGCGGCACGGGCCGCACCACGGCGCCCAGAAGTCGACCAGCACCGGCAGCGCGGTGCGCGCGATGAAGGCGTCGAACTTGTCCTCGGCGAGCGCCACCGGGTGGCCGTCGAGAAGCGCCGCGCCGCACTTGCCGCACTTGGGCGCCTCGGCGAGGCGCCCCGCCGGCACCCGGTTCGGCGTCAGGCATTGCGGGCACGCGATCTGCACGTGCTCGAGGGTTTCGGTTGCCATGAGCGCCTCCTTAGGCGTGCGCTTCCTTCAGGCCCAGCCGGCGCAGGAACCACATCATCGGGCAAGTGCCGCTGAAGCCGCTCTGCAACAGGTTGACGCCGACGAAGGCGGTGAACCAGAGGAAGTTCGCATTGACGAACAGCGGGCTCGCCTGCGCGCCGAGCGCGAGCGACAGCAGGACGAAGCTTCCGGCGATGGCGCGGATCAGGTTCTCGACAGTCATGGTGGGACTCCTTAGTTGTTCGAGCCCGCACTATACTATAGGGGGTATACTATTTCAAGCCCCCTCAGCGGCCTTGCCAAGGCATACCGGGTAGGGTATAAAGGCGGCAGCATGTCAGTGATCCGCGACGAACGCCACAAGAAGGACCTCATCCTGCGCCTGAAGCGCATCGAGGGCCAGCTGCGCGGCATCCAGGCGATGATCGACCAGGGCGCCGAGTGCGAGCAGGTCACGCAGCAGCTCTCGGCCGCGCGCCGCGCGCTCGACAAGGCGTTCTTCGGCGTGCTCGCCTGCGCCATCCAGGCGGCGCCCGACAAGGCCGCCGGCGCGAAGGTCGGCGCCGAGGAGCGCGTGCAGCACGCCGCCGCGCTGCTCGCCAAGTTCGGCTGACTTGCCCGCCCCTCCCCGCGCGCTTAAAATTCGCCCTCCGCAAGCGGGGTGGTTAGCTCAGCGGTAGAGCACTGCCTTCACACGGCAGGGGCCACTGGTTCGATCCCAGTACCACCCACCAATAATCATATAGTTACGTTAAAACCCGTTTCCGTACGGACTATGGTACGGAAATTCGCCGTGGATTTCGCCTACCAGTGTTGACCTCCGCCGCGCTACGGATGCGGGCTTCGAACTGCGCGTAGGTGAGGGCGGCCTCGCCGTGGCGCAGGAAGGACACCGGCGAGAGCGGGACGTGATTGGCGGCGTTGCGCCCCAGAGCGGCGGCGTCGGTACCCGCCGTGGGAAAGGTCAGCCGCCCCGGCGGCGCCGGAGCCAGGCTTCCAGCTCGCCCATGATGCCCCGCCGGAACGCGAGGACGCACACCATGAAGATGGCACCTTGCGTGATCGTGAACCACGACCCCAGCTCCGCGAGGTAGTTCTCCATCGTGATGATCGCGAAGGCGCCCACCACGGGACCGAAGATCGTTCCCATGCCCCCCAGCAGCGTCATCAGGACGACCTCCCCCGACATCGACCAGTGCACGTCCGTGAGGGAAGCGAGCTGGAAGACGATCGCCTTGGTGGCGCCCGCGAGCCCGGCGAGGCCCGCGGAGAGCACGAACGCCGCGAGCTTGTACTGCTCCGTCCGGTAGCCCAGGGAAACGGCGCGCGGCTCGTTCTCGCGGATGGCCTTCAGCACCTGCCCGAACGGCGAGTGGATGATGCGGTAGATGAGCAGGAACCCTGCCGCGAAGATGGCGAGCACGAAATAGTAGATGACCAGCTGGTTCGAGAGGTCGAGGAACCCGAGCACCTTGCCGCGCGGCACCGCCTGGATCCCGTCCTCGCCGTGCGTGAACGGCGTTTGCACGCAGGCGAAGAACACCATCTGCGCGAGTGCCAGCGAGATCATCGCGAAGTAGATGCCCTGGCGCCGGATGGCGAGCAGCCCCGTCGGGATGCCCAGCGCCGTCGCGGCCGCGGCGCCGGCGAGGATCGCGAGCTCGGGGGGAAATCCCCATACCTTCGCGGCATGCGCCGAGACGTAGCCCGCCATGCCCAGGAACATCGCGTGCCCGAAGGAGAGCAGCCCGCCGAAGCCGAGCAGCAGGTTGAAGGCGCACGCGAACAGCGCGAAGCACAGCGCCTTCATCACGAACACCGGGTAGACCACCGCGGGCACGACGAGGAACAGCGCCATCATCACCACGAAGGCGCGCCGGTCGTAGCGCGCCTCGGCGGCGTCGTCGCGCGAGGCGTGCGGCTTGTAGGCGTCGTCGCTCATCGCGCTAGCGGCTCCCGAAGAGGCCCTGGGGCCGGATCATGAGGACGATGCCCATGATCACGAAGATCACGGTGTTAGAGGCTTCCGGGTAGAACACCTTGGTGAGCCCCTCGATGACGCCGAGCCCGAAGCCGGTGAGGATGGCGCCCATGATGGAGCCCATGCCGCCGATCACGACGACGGCGAAGACCACTATGATGGTGTCCGCGCCCATGAGCGGGTTCACCTGGTAGATCGGCGCGGCCATGACGCCCGCGAGACCCGCGAGCCCCACGCCGAAGCCGTAGGTGAGCGTGATCATGCGCGGCACGTTGATGCCGAAGGACTGCACGATGGCGGGATTCTCGGTCGCCGCGCGCAGGTACGCGCCCAGCTTCGTGCGCTCGATCACGAACCAGGTCCCGAAGCAGACGAGGACGGAGGCCAGAATCACCCAGGCCCGATAATTGGGCAGGAACATGAAGCCGAGGTTCTTGCCGCCGGAGAGCTGCGACGGCATCGGGTACGGCAGGCCCGTGGAGCCGAACTCGTTGCGGAAGATGCCCTGGATCACCAGGGCGAGGCCGAAGGTGAGGAGCAGCCCGTAGAGGTGGTCGAGCTTGTAGAGGTGCGAGAGCATGAGCCGTTCGGCGACGATCCCGCTCGCGCCCACGGCGAGCGGGGCGAGGGCGATCGCCCACCAGTAGTTGAGCCCCAGCTTGTTCAGCAAGAAGTACGCCGCGAACGCGCCCATCATGTACTGCGCGCCGTGCGTGAAATTGATGATGTTGAGCAGTCCGAAGATGACCGCGAGCCCCAGCGACAGCAGCGCGTAGAACGAGCCGTTGATCAGGCCGATCAGCAACTGCCCGAACAGGACCTGTACCGGAACGCCGAATATCTCCGTCATGATCGTCAGTGTGCCACCGGGTCGCGACGAGGGGCGCCCCGAAGGGCGCCCGCTTGATCAGGTTTCCGGATCTGCGCTCCTGTCACTTCACGAGGGGACAGCCGCCCTCGGCCATCGGGCGGAAGGCCTCGTCGGCCGGGATGGTGGCCCGGATCTTGTAATAGTCGTACGGGCCCTTCGACTCGGAGGGCTTCTTCACCTCGACGAGGTAGCCGGGGTGAATCTTGCGGCCGTCGGCGCGAATCATGCCCTTGCCGAACAGCGGGTCGTCCGTCGGCAGCTTCTTCATCTCCGCGATGACCTTGGTGCCGTCGTCGCTGTTGATCGCCTTCACCGCCTTCAGGTAGTGCAGGACGGACGAGTAGACGCCGGCCTGGACCATGGTCGGGTACTTGCCGCCGTTGGCCGCGGCGAATCGCTTCGCCCAGGCGCGCGAGGCGTCGTTCATGTCCCAGTACCAGCTGGTGGTGAAGATGAGGCCCTGCGCCGTGTTGAGTCCCAGCGCGTGCACGTCGGTGAGGAACACGAGCAGGCCCGCGAGGTTCTGGCCGCCCTTCACGATGCCGAACTCGGCCGCCTGCTTGATCGCGTTGGTCGTGTCGGCGCCCGCGTTGGCGAGCCCGATGATCTGCGCCTTGGAGGCCTGCGCCTGGAGCAGGAAGGAGGAGAAATCCGAACTCGGGAACGGGTGGCGCACCTTGCCGAGCACCTTGCCGCCGTTCTTCAGCACGACCGCCTCGGTGTCGCGCTCGAGCGCGTGCCCGAAGGCGTAGTCCGCCGTGAGGAAGAACCACGTCTTGCCGCCGGTCTTCACGATGGCGCTGCCGGTGCCGTTGGCGAGCTCCCAGGTATCGTAGGTCCAGTGGATCGTGTTGGGCGAGCAGGCCTTCCCGGTGAGGTCGGAGGTCGCCGCGCCGGAGACGAGGAACGCCTTGCCCTTTTCCTTGGTGATCTGGTTGACGGCGAGCGCGACCGAGGAGGTCGGCACGTCGACGATCACGTCCACGCCTTCCGAGTCGTACCACTTGCGCGCGATGGCCGAGCCGACGTCGGGCTTGTTCTGGTGGTCGGCCGCAATCACCTCGACCTTGAGCCCTTTCAGGATGGCCTTGGAATCCTCGACCGCCATCTTGGCCGCGAGGGTCGAGCCGGGGCCGGCGATGTCTGCGTACGTGCCGGACTGGTCGTTGAGAACGCCGATCTTCACTTCGTTGCCCGAGATCTGGGCCTGGGCCGCGCCGGCCGAAAGGGCCAGGATCGCGGCGGTGAACAGCAGCTTGCGTTTGAAAGTCATGGTCATCTCTCCTTGTGGATACGTTTGACTACAGACCCAGGTACTCGTGAAGCATCTGCGTCTTCGATTCGAGTTCCGACGCGGAGAAGGACTCCGCGATTTTTCCGTGCTCCATCACGTAGAAGCGATCGGCGAGCGGGGCCGCGAAGCGGAAATTCTGCTCGACGAGCACGATGGTGAAGCCGTGTTCCTTCAGTTTCACGATGATTCGTCCGAGCGCCTGCACGATCACCGGCGCGAGACCCTCCGTGATCTCGTCGAGCAAGAGCAGGTGCGCGCCGGTGCGCAGGATCCGCGCCATCGCGAGCATCTGCTGCTCGCCGCCCGAGAGCTTGGTGCCCTGCGCGGTCTTCCTGCGCTCGCGCAGGTTGGGGAACATCTCGTAGATCTCCTCGACGCTCATCCCGCCCTCGCCAATGCGCGGCGGAAGCATCAGGTTCTCCTCGACGGAAAGGCTGGAGAAGATGGCGCGCTCCTCCGGGCAGTAGCCGATGCCGAGGTGCGCGATCCGGTGCGTGGGCCAGGCGCCGGTCTCGTTGCCGTTCACGACGATAGACCCCGTGCGCCGGCCCACCATGCCCATGACCGACTTCAGCGTCGTCGTGCGTCCCGACCCGTTGCGGCCCAGCAGCGTCACCACCTCGCCCTCGTTCACGTTGAGGTCTACCCCGTGAAGGATGTGCGACTCGCCGTACCAGGCGTTCAGGTGCTCGATGCGCAGGAACTCAGCCATGCGCGGCCTGCACCGTGCCCATGTAGGCCTCGATCACCTGCGGGTTCGCGGACACTTCCGCGTACGGTCCCTCGGTGAGCACCGCGCCGCGCTGCAGCACGGTGATCGTGTCGCAGATCCCGGAGACCACCCCCATGTTGTGCTCGACCATGAGCACGGTGCGCCCCTGCGCCACGTCCTTGATGAGGTTCTTCACGAGGTCGACGTCCTCGTGACCCATGCCGGAGGTGGGCTCGTCCAGGAGCATGAGCTCCGGCTCCATCGCGAGCGTGGTCGCGATCTCGAGCGTGCGCTTGCGTCCGTAGGCGAGCTCGACCGCGTTGGTCTGCGCGAAGCGGCGCAGATCCACCCGGTCCAGCAGCGCGAGCGCCCGGTCGTTGAGCGCATCGAGCGTGCGTTCCGCCTTCCAGAAATGGAAGCTCGTGCCGAGCGTGCGCTGCAGCGCGATGCGCACGTTTTCCAACACCGTGAGGTTGGGGAACACCGCCGAGATCTGGAAGGAGCGGATGATGCCGCGGCGCGCCACGCCGGCGGGCTTCTCGTGCGTGATGTCGTGGCCGTTGAAGAGGATGCGGCCCGCCGTGGGGGGCAGGAACTTCGTGAGCAGGTTGAACGTGGTGGTCTTGCCGGCGCCGTTCGGCCCGATGAGCGCGTGGATGGTGCCCCGCCTGACCGTGAGGTCCACGCGGTCCACGGCGACAAAGCCCTTGAACTCCTTGGTGAGCCCGCGCGTTTCGAGGATGATGTCTTCGGCCATCGCTTCCGGAGAGGGGGATTGCCGCGGCACTGCGTTTCGGGGATTCCGGACGCCGTCGGCGGGCGGTCCCGAATGCTAACCCACGCTTTCCGGCGCTCGCAAGGCGAACCCCCGCCGGGGCGGAGGTTCGTGTCCGGAATACCTGACGGCCCGGGCAGCGTTTTCCGCTGACCGCAGGCCCGTCACGGACCGCGGAGGGGCGAGCCGCGCGTTCTCGTCCAGCAACGGCCTCATCTAGCGAAGCTCGGTGACCCCAAGTTTCCGTACTTCCTCTTCCAGACGTAGAAGGTGGCCTCCGAGATGCCCAGCTGTCGGCATACGTCGGCCACCGGCGTCCCGGCTTCTGCTTGCCGCAGTGCGAAGGTGACCTGCTCGTTGGCGAATCTCGACTTCTTCATCGCTTCTCCTTACCCTAGCAAGGAGCCTCGAAGCGACCTTACTCCAGTTCTAGCCTGTGCCGATATTCCGGGACGACGTCACGCTGTCCGTCACGGTCAGACCTAGTCCGCCGTCACTGCTGCTGCTTGGCTGGCGCGGTCAGAGACGCTTCCACGGCGATTGGGGACGCGATATCGACCATGACGGGGATGCTGCGGCAACGATGATCGCCGGGGAAGCGGGCGCGCGCAACCAGTTCGACTGGCCCCGGACCGGCGGCACTGGCTGGCAGCGATAGCTTCCACTGTTCGCCATCGATATGCGCCGAACCTAGCTGGCGCTCACCCTGGAACACAAGTACTTCCGTCGCATTTGGCGCCGCGCCCTCTAGGTCAATGTCCTGGTCATACGCGACGCTGCTCTTGTTGGTGTGAGCAGTGACCCAGTACCGTGTATTGGCCAAATTGATCCCGATCTTCGCGTACGAACGGGTTTCGATCCGGTCCGCGTCCACGGCCACGATCCGCAGATCGTGATAGCCGTCATCGACCGTGCGTGTATTCCAGAGGAACGCGTCCGAGGGCGCGATGGCATCGACCAATTTGCCATCGACCCACAGCTCGAGGCGCTGTATTTCGTGGCCCGCTGGTGGAACCACCCTGGGTTTGAGTAACACCGTGCCCTTCCAGAGCCGATCGATATCGGGGCTCGCCAGGCTCACCTGCGCAAACGTCGCAAACGGACGTGCCAGCGGATCGCCCACGATAATGAGTTGATACGGGGCCTCGATACTCTGATAGAACGCCTCGGCCATAGAACTCCCCTCAGCGTAGTGGACATGCATATACGAGACAGGGAACTTTGCCTGTATCGCATAGGGCTCGGCTACAGCACCACTGGATCCGGCTGCCCCATGGCGCAGGAACTCGCTTAGCTTGGTCTGCTTACGGCGTTCGAAATCTCCTCCGTAACTCGTCAGAGACTCCGCGATAGCACCCGGAAGCAACTGGCTTCCCGAGCGCTGCCAATCGAAGTCGGCGGCGCCGATTACAGCGCCGATGACGTCGGGTTTCTTGCGCGGCACGATACCGTCCTGGCCCTTTCCGTACCCAATGATCTTTACTCGGCGACCGCGCTCTTCCAAGGCATTCGCAGTGGCATGAAAGTAACGTTCGCGCGTCTGCGCGCGAATATCACGGTTCTCCAGGAGATAGACGGTGCCCTTGGGGTGGCTGCCATCACTTCCCGCCGCGCGCTTTAGATAGCGCAGCACCTCCTCCGCGCTATTCCCCTGGATGCCTGTGTAACCCAGCATCACCGAGAGGAAATAGCGGTTCAAGGAATCGCGCGGACCGTTCTGCTCGGGCCGAACCCCGCCGTGCCACACATAGCGCCCCCGGAAGCCATGGGCCGGCTGGAAAAATATAGGCTGTTGCTGCATGCGCTCGATGAGCGCCTGGAATCGTGACGCATCACGTAATCGGTTGAAGCGCCGCTCCGAACGCACCGTCAGGCTGTGGCGCCAGCCCGCGTCCACCGCCTTCTCGAGACTCCATAGCGCTTCGCTGTCGCGCTCCAGGGCTGCCTGACTGATGGCCAGCTGGTACCAGACGCGAGGGTTCCATGGATACGTATCTGCCAGCTCTGTCAGCGCGGCCACCGCCTCTTCGTATTGTCTGCGCGCCACGAGCTTTTCGGCCCGCTCGGAGAGCGCCTGTTCGCTTGCATTGGGTGGTCGCGGTGCATGGACCCCCGCCGTCAGGTCGCGACGGGCATACAGGTTGCGGCCCAGGTAGCCGATGTCGCCTCTCTGCACACGGCGCGCGAAGAACGTGAGTCCGGTCAACGAGGCGACCTTGCCAATCAAGCGCCGGCTCTCATTCGGAATCTTCTGCCCTCGTAAGTCCGTGCTGAAATCGACGCCGTACGGAAAACCGGCGGAATAGGCGATGACATCGATTTGATCGTCAAGGCCCTGCTCTTGCAGATAGGCGCGGATCGGTTTCCAGATACGCTCCCGAAACGTTTCGATGTCGATCTTCGGCGAATCCGGCACTTCGTCGAGCCACACCACATTGGCCGCCGGAATATCGCGCAAGGCGACGTAGTAATTGGCAACCTGTCGGGATTCAATCGAATCCGCATTGACCACCACAAGTGTCGTCTCCGGGCTTCCCCCTGCCTGAACGTGGCCTGCTGGGGCCAGCCAGATCAGAAGGCTAAGAACAGGCAGCTGAAGCCAAACGCACAGGCGAGCTAACACAGTGTCAGGGTCGTTGAATGGGCGAAATTCCTGCCGCCGAACTAGCAGGTGACTATAAGCCCAACACGGGGACGCCGGCATCGCCCCGGTTTCCCGGACACTTTCGATAGGTGGGACAAGGATTCCGCGCCGCAATCAACCGATGCACGTCGCGACCGGCGCCCGCCGTCCGGCTGTTCGCACCCTTGACATCGGTCAACTCGACCCTGCGCTCGGGCGGTTTGTTTGGGCTACGATGCTCGCTTCCATCGAGGAGGAGCCGCCATGGACGACACCGTGAAGTATCTGCTGGAAGAGTCGCGCATTCCCAGGCGCTGGTACAACATTGCGGCGGACCTGCCCTCGCCGCCGCCGCCGGTGCTGCACCCCGGGACCCGGCAGCCGGTGGGGCCGGACGACCTGGCGCCGCTATTTCCGATGGAGCTCATCATGCAGGAGGTGAGCACCGAGCGCGAGATCGACATCCCCGAGCCGGTGCGCGAGATCTACAAGCAGTGGCGGCCTTCGCCCCTTTATCGCGCGCGGCGCCTGGAGAAGGCGCTGCAAACGCCGGCCAAGATCTACTACAAGTACGAGGGCGTCTCGCCCGCGGGCAGCCACAAGCCCAACACCGCGGTGGCGCAGGCGTTCTACAACAAGCAGGCCGGCATCAAGAAGATCGCCACCGAGACCGGCGCCGGGCAGTGGGGCTCGTCGCTCGCGTTTGCCGGGGCGCTGTTTGGCATCGAGGTGAAGGTGTTCATGGTGCGGGTCTCCTACAACCAGAAGCCCTACCGGCGCGCGCTGATGGAGACCTACGGCGCCCAGTGCATCGCCTCGCCCTCGAACGAGACGCAGTCGGGCAAGGCGATCCTCGCGCAGCGCGCCGATCACCCGGGGAGCCTGGGGATCGCGATCTCCGAGGCGGTCGAGGTGGCCGCGACCCACGAGGACACGAAGTACGCGCTCGGTTCGGTGCTCAACCACGTGCTCACGCACCAGACCGTGGTCGGCCAGGAGGCGATGGCGCAGATGGAGATGGCGGGGGACTACCCCGACGTGCTGGTGGGCTGCACCGGCGGGGGCTCGAACTTCGCCGGGCTCGCGTTCCCGTTCCTCGGCGCGCAGCTGCGCGGCGGCAAGAAGGTGCGGGTGCTGGCGATCGAGCCCGCGGCCTGCCCCAGTCTCACGCGCGGCCAGTACGCCTACGACTTCGGCGACACGGCGCACCTCACGCCGCTGGTGAAGATGCACACGCTGGGCTCGACCTTCACCCCGCCCGGATTCCACGCCGGGGGGCTCCGCTACCACGGCATGGCGCCGCTGGTGTCGCACTGCAAGGAGCTCGGACTGCTCGAGGCGCGCGCCTACAAGCAAAAGGAGGTGTTCGCCGCCGGGGTGCAGTTCGCGCGCACCGAGGGCATCCTGCCCGCGCCCGAGGCGAACCACGCGGTCAAGGGGGCGATCGACGAGGCGCTGCGCTGCAAGACCGAGGGAAGATCGCAGGTGATCCTGTTCAATCTCTGCGGCCACGGCCACTTCGACATGCAGGCCTACATGGACTACTTCGCCGGCAAGCTCACCGACCAGAGCTACGACGAGGGCGAGCTCGCCATGGCCCTCGCCGGCCTGCCCTCGGTCGCCAAGGCGGCCTAGGCGCCGAGCGCGCGGCCGGCGTCGAACGCGGCCGCGTTGCGCGCCGCGAGCTCGCCGCCGGCGAAGCGGCGCAGCACCTGCGCGCGCAGCGCCTGCTCCGGCATCGGCAGCTGCGCGGCCGCCGCGCCGAGCATCACGCTGTTGGCGAGGCGCGCGTCGCCGAGCCGCTCGGCGGTGCCGCGCGCCTCGATCTCGCGCACCTGCCAGCCCGCGGCGCGCAGCTCCGCGAGCGGATCGGCCGGATACTGGTGCAGCCCGGAGGAGACCACCGGCGGCACGGCGCGCCACGAATCGAGCAGCGCGCAGCCGCCGGGCGCGAGAAAGTGGCTCCAGCGCAGCCCTTCCGCCGCCTCGAAGGCGATCAGCAGGTGCGCCGTTCCGGGGCGGATCTCGCTCGCCTCGATGCGCTCGCCGATGCGCACCTGCGAGCACACCACGCCGCCGCGCTGCGACATGCCCGTGACCTCGGTCTTGCTCGCCTCAAAGCCCGCTTCCAGCGCGGCGCGCGCGATCGCCTCGGCGGCGGTCATCACGCCCTGGCCGCCGATGCCGACGACGAGCACGTCGGTGGTCATGACGGCACGATCGCGCCGCGCGCGCAGGCCTTCGCGCACAGGTCGCAGCCGGTGCACATGGCGCGCTCGATGCGGACCCAGGCGAGGTCCACCACCTTGCCGGTGGCGCGCTGCTGGCGCTCGCGGCGCGTGACGGTGATCGCCGGGCAGCCGACATCGAGGCAGCGCGAGCAGCCGTTGCACTGCTCGTCGCGCACCACGAGCGGCGGGCGGCGCTCGAAATCGCGCGTCAGGACACAGGGCCGCGTGGTGATCAGGACCGAGGGCTCCGGCGCCTTCATCTCCTCGCGCAGCACCTTGAAGAAAGTCGGCAGCTCGTAGGGGTCGACCACCCGGATGCGCTCGGGGCGCACGCCGAGCGCCTCCACCAGCTTGGCGAAATCCAGCCGCGGCGTGGCGGCGCCGTCGAGCCGGTGCCCGGTGCCCGGGTTGTCCTGCCCGCCGGTCATCGCGGTGGCGCGGTTGTCGAGCAGCAGCACGGTCACGTTGCCGCCCTGGTAGGCGATGTTGGCGAGCGCCGGCATGCCGGTGTGCAGGAAGGTCGAGTCGCCGATGACCGCGAGCACGGGCTTGGCGGCCGCGTCGCCTTCGAACGCCTTCGCCATGCCGTGCGCCACCCCGAGCGAGGCGCCCATGGAGATGATGCTGTCCATCGCGTTCCACGGCTCGCCGCAGCCGAGCGTATAGCAGCCGATGTCGCCGCAGATGATCGCGTCCTTGAGCTGCCCGAGCCAGAAGTAGACGCCCATGTACGGGCAGCCGGCGCACAGCGTCGGCGGGCGCGGGAACACGCGCCGCGCCCTGGGCGCCGCTGCCGCGTCGCCCGGCGCCACGCGGCCAAGCAGGCGGGCCACCGCGCGCTCGATCACGGGCGCGGTCATCTCGCCCTGCGCGGGCAGCAGGTCCTTGCCGTGCACCGCGAGGCCCGCGGCGCGCAGCTCCGTTTCCACCAGCGGCTCGCTTTCCTCGACCACCACGATGCGCTCGGCGCGCGCCGCCAGCCGGTGCGCAAGCTCGACCGGCAGCGGGTGCGAGAAGCCCAGCTTGAGGACCGGCGCATCGGGATGCGCCTCGCGCACCGCGTGGTAGGCGGCGCCGGACACGACGAAGCCGACCGCCGGGTCACTGCCCGGCTCGAGCACGTTCCAGTGCGACGCCGCCGAGTCCTCGGCGAGCGCCGCGTCGCGCAGCGCGCGCAGCTCGAGGCGCTTGCCGACGTGGTTCGGGGTGATGATCCAGCGCTCCACCTCGCGCCGGTAGCCGTGCCGCGCCGGGTCCGGCGCCTCGCGCGCGCCCGTGCGCAACGTGCGCTTGACGTGCGACACGCGCGTCGTCAGCCGCAGCAGCACCGGCACCTGGTGGCGCTCCGAGAGCGCGAAAGCCTCGCGCGTCATGCCGTAGGCCTCGGCGGCGTCGGCCGGCTCGAGCACCGGCAGGTGCACGAAGCGCCCCCAGTAGCGCGAATCCTGCTCGTTCTGCGAAGAAGAGAAGCCGATGTCGTCAGACACCGCGATCACGAGCCCCGCCTTGACGCCCACCAGTCCCATCGTCATGAGCGAATCGGCGGCGACGTTGAGGCCGACGTGCTTCATCGCCGTGATGGCGCGCCGTCCGGTCATCGAGGCGCCGAGCACCACCTCGAGCGCGACCTTCTCGTTGGTCGACCATTCGGCGTACACGCCGGGCTGTCCGGCGAGCGATTCCAGGATCTCGGTCGAGGGCGTCCCGGGATAGGCGGCGGCGATTTCGACCCCCGCCTCCCACGCCGCGCGCGCCACCGCCTGGTTGCCGGAGAGGAACTCGCGCCTCGCCGGCGCATATTCGATTGCCTTCGGCACCGCGCTCATGGCTCGTCCTCCCACTGTTCGGGCAAGTATATGCCTGCCGACGCGCAATAATCTTGCCTTTCAATGCTACAGAGACGATAATCGCGCAATAATATGCCAAAAACTGCTGGGAAATTGGTGCTGGACCGCATCGACCGCCGCATCCTGGAGCAGCTGCAGGCCGACGGCCGCTTGAGCAACCAGGAGCTCGCCGAGCGCGTCTCGCTGTCGCCCTCCCCGTGCCTGCGCCGGGTGCGCGCGCTGGAGCGCGCCGGCGTCATCCGCCGCTATGCGGCGCTCGTCGAGCCGCAGCGGGTCGGGCTGGGGCTGCTCGCCTACGTGACCGTGAAGCTGGAAAAGCGCGGCAAGATGCCGGTGGACCAGTTTGCGCGCGCGGTCGAGAGCTGGCCGGAGGTGATCGCCTGCTACTCGATGACCGGCGACATGGACTACCTGATGCGCGTGCAGGTGGAGGACCTCGAGCACTACTCGCGCTTCATCATGGACAAGCTGCTCAAGCAGCCCGGCGTGATCGACATCCGCACGAATTTCGTGCTCGAGCGCATCAAGGAGACCACCGCGCTGCCTCTCGGGCAACTCACCTGATGCGTATCGCGCTGCGGCAGCGCGTTTTTGTTGATGCGGACGATTGACAGCCGCAGGGCGAACGTCTTATAGAAGCGTGATCGCTCCCAAGGAGGAAATCATGAATCGCACGCATGCCGCTGCATGGCTCGTCGCGGGCGCACTCGTCGCCGGCACCGCGTGCGCCGACGTCACGGTTGGCGTGACGCTCGGCGCGACCGGCCCCGGCGCGTCGCTCGGAGTTCATTACAAGAACGCCTTCCAGCTGATGCCGAAGACGCTGGGCGGCCAGCCGGTGAAGTACATCATCTTGGAAGACGGCTCCGACGCCACCACTGCCGGCAAGAACGCGAGAAAGCTGATCAGCGAGGACAAGGTGGACGTCGTGATGGGTTCGAACGGCGTGCCTTCGTCGCTGCAGATCGCGCAGGTGGCCGCCGAGACGCAAACGCCGTATCTCTGCCTGACGCCGATCGCCGTCAAGCCGGACCAGTACAAGTGGACCTTCTCCGTTCCGCAGCCCACCGAGTTGATGATGAGCGCAGTCGCCGAGCACATGCAGGCGCACGGAGTGAAGACCGTCGGCTTCATCGGCTTTTCCGACGGCTGGGGCGACCTCATGTACAAGGCGACCGAGTCGCTCGCCGCCTCGCACGGCTACAAGGTCGTCACCAACGAACGCTACGCGCGTGCCGACACGAGCGTCACCGGGCAGGTCCTGAGGATCATCGCCGCCCATCCCGACGCGGTGGTCGTGGGCGGCTCGGGCACCGGCGGGGCGCTGCCGCACCTCGCGCTCGTCGAGCACGGCTACAAGGGCCAGATCTATCACAACCACGGTACCGTGAACGCGGAGTTCATCAAGGTGGGCGGCAAAGCGGTCGAGGGCGCGATCGCACCGACCGGCCCGCTGATCGTCCCGGAAGAGCTGCCCGCGAGCAATGCCAGCAAACAGGTGGCGCTCGACTTCGACAGGCGCTACGAGGCCGCCTTCGGCGCCGGCAGCCGCAATGCCTTCGCCGGCTACACCAACGACGCCGTGATGCTGCTCGGGGCTGCGATACCGGATGCGGTTAAGACGGCCAAGCCCGGCACGCCCGCGTTCCGCGCCGCGCTGCGCGACGCGCTCGAGCACGTGAAGAACGTGGTCGGCACCCACGGCGTGTACAACATTACGCCCGCCAACCACAACGGCCTCGACGAACGGGCGCGCGTGCTGGTGCGCGTGGAGAACGGGGCATGGCGGCTGATGAAGTGAAGCACGGCAGCCGCTGAGCGCGAGGGGACGGGCAACCGTCCCCTTTTTCGTTTCGGCATGAACACCGACATCTTCCTCTGGCTCACCCAGGACGGGGTGACGAACGGCGCGATCTATGCGCTCCTTGCGCTCGCGCTGCTGCTGGTGTTCGCCGTCACGCGCGTGATCTTCGTTCCGCAGGGCGAGTTCATCACGTTCGCCGGACTGTCGCTCGCGCTGCTCGAAGCGGGCCGCACGCCCGGGACCGTCTACATCCTGGTCATCGGCGGCCTCGCCGCGGCGTCGCTGGAAATCGTCGCCGCGCTGCGCGCGCGGGCGTGGCGCCGCCTGCCGCGCATCGTCGCGCTTTACGTCGTGCTGCCGGTCGCGGTGGCGCTGCTCGTAGCCTGGGCAGCGCCACGCAGGTTCGACCAGTGGATCCAGGCGCTGCTGGTGCTGGCGATGGTCGTGCCGCTCGGCCCGATCGTCTATCGCCTCGCCTACCAACCGCTCGCCAATGCCTCGGTGCTGGTGCTGTTCATTGCATCGATGGCGGTCCACTACGTACTTTCCGGACTGTCGCTCGTGTTCTTCGGCAGCGAGGGGTTGCGCTCGCGGCCGTTCTCGGACGCCAAGTTCAGGATGGGCGTGATCGAGATCAGCGCGCAGAGCGTTTTCGTTGTCGTCGCGAGCGCGGTCCTGATTGTGCTGCTGTGGCTGCTCTTCGAGCGCTCGATCTACGGCAAGGCGCTGCGCGCGACCGCGATGAATCGGGTCGGGGCGCGCCTCGTGGGAATCCCCACCGTGCTGACCGGCCACCTGAGCTTCCTGCTCGCGGCGCTGATCGGCGCGGTGTCCGGCATCCTCATCTCGCCGATCACGACGCTGTACTACGACACCGGTTTCCTCATCGGGCTGAAAGGCTTCGTCGGCGCCATTCTCGGCGGCATGGGGAGCTATCCGCTCGCCGCGCTCGGATCGCTCGCGGTCGGCATGCTCGAATCGTTTTCCTCGTTCTGGGCGAGCGCCTTCAAGGAGGTGATCGTCTTTACCCTCATCATCCCCGTGCTGATGTGGCTGTCGCTGCGCTCGCGCCACGTCGAGGAGGACGAAGAATGACCGCCGCAGGTGCCGCCAAGCTGCGTCCGCATCCGGCGCTGCTGGCATTCGTCGCCCTGCTCGTCGTCGCGCCGTTCGTGCTCTCGGAGTTCTACGTCACGCTGATGAACTACATCGGTCTCGCGGCGCTCGTCACGCTCGGACTGGTGCTGCTCACGGGCGTGGCAGGGCTCATGTCGTTCGGCCAGCAGGCCTTCGTCGGGATCGGGGCATACGCGACGGGGGTGGTGACCACGGCGTATGGCGGCTCGCCCTGGCTCGGACTCGCCGCGGGACTCGGCATGACGGCCTTCGTTGCGCTCGGATTGGGGCTGATCACGGTGCGGCTGTCCGGCCACTACCTTCCCCTCAGCACGATCGCCTGGGGCATCAGCGCCTACTTCCTGTTCGGCAACCTCGAGGTACTCGGCCGGTACAACGGCCTGCCGGGAATCCCCGCATTGTCGGTCGCAGGCTGGACCGTGCAGACCCAGCGCGGGTCCTACGCGCTGATCTGGCTCGCCACGCTTGCCGCGCTGCTCGCGGCGCGCAATCTCCTCGATTCGCGCGCCGGTCGCGCAGTTCGCGCGCTGCGCTTCCGGGCCACCATGGCCGAGAGCTTCGGCATCGACACGGCGCGACTCAAGCTCACCGTCTTTCTCTACGCGGCGCTGCTCGCGTCGCTCTCGGGCTGGCTGTACGCCCATTTTCTGCGCTTCGTCAGCCCCGGAGCGTTCAACGTCAACATCGGCATCGAGTATCTGTTCATGGCCGTCATCGGCGGCGCGGGCAACGTGTGGGGCGCGGTGGTCGGTGCGTCGCTGCTCACTATGCTCAGGGAATGGCTGAAGGACCTTCTGCCCAGCCTCTTCGAGCAGAGCGGCAACTACGAGGTCATCGTCTTCGGCCTGCTGATGCTGGCGCTCCTGCACCGCGCACGCGACGGGCTGATGCCGGTGTTCGCCGGGCTGGGCCGCCGCGGCAGGGTTGCGCAACCGCCGCCTGCCGCAGCCGCGCTGGCGCGCCGGCCGCAGCCCGCCGCCGGCGAGCCGCTGCTCGAGGTCGACACGCTGCACAAGAACTTCGGCGGCCTCGCCGCGGTGCGCGGACTGTCCTTCGAGATGCGCGGCGGCGAGATCCTGGGGCTGATCGGACCGAATGGCGCCGGCAAGAGCACCGTCTTCAATCTCATCACCGGCGTGCTGCCGGCAGGCGGCGGCGAAATCCGCTTCCGCGGCGAGCGCATCAACACCCTTCCGGCACGCCACATCGCGCGGCGCGGGATCGCCCGCACCTTCCAGCACGTGAACCTGGTGGGCACCATGTCGGTGCTCGAAAACGTGGCGATCGGAGCGCACCTGCGCGGCGCGAAGGGGACCGTCGCCGCGATGCTGCGGCTCGAGCGCGAAGAGGAGCGCGGGCTGCTGCACGAGGCGGCGCGCCAGACCGAGCGGGTGGGCCTGGGCGGACACATCGCCGAAGCCTCGGCCAGCCTGCCGCTGGGCCAGCAGCGCATCGTCGAGATCGCGCGCGCGCTGGCCGCGGATCCGGTGCTGCTGCTGCTCGACGAACCCGCGGCGGGGCTGCGCCTGCAGGAAAAACAGGAGCTCGCACAGCTGCTGCGGCGGCTGCGGGCGGATGGGATGAGCATCCTGCTCGTCGAGCACGACATGGATTTCGTCATGGGGTTGGTGGATCGCCTGGTGGTCATGGATTTCGGCGAGAAGATCGCGCAGGGGCTGCCGCGCGACATCCAGTCCGACCCCGCCGTGATCGAGGCCTACCTCGGAGGTATCGGGTGAGCCACGTGCTCGAGATCGAGCGACTGTCGGTCGCCTACGGCAAGGTCGAGGCCCTGCACCGCGCCAGCCTGCGCGCCGCCGAGGGCTCGATCGTCGCGGTCATCGGCCCGAACGGGGCCGGCAAGACCACCCTGCTCGGCGCGATCATGGGGCTGCTTCCGTCGACGGGCGCGCTGCGCTACGCGGGCGCGACCCTCGAGGGCGTACCGACCGAGAAGCGAGTTGCCATGGGCATGTGCCTGGTTCCCGAGCGGCGCGAGCTGTTCGCCGGGTTGAGCGTGGAGGACAACCTGCGGCTCGGTGCATTTCACCGCCGCAGCGCCGGCGCGCGTGCGATCGCCGCGGACACCGCGGAGGTGTACGCGCGCTTTCCCCGCTTGCAGGAACGCAGCCGCCAGCTGGCGCACACGCTCTCCGGCGGCGAGCGCCAGATGCTCGCCCTTGGGCGGGCGCTGATGGCGAAGCCCCGGCTGTTGCTGCTCGACGAGCCGAGCCTCGGGCTTGCGCCGCGCGTGGTACGCGAGATTTTCAGCATCATTGCGGATCTCAAGCGAACCGGCGTTTCGATGCTTCTGGTGGAGCAGAACGCGCGCGCGGCGCTGCAGCTCGCCGACTACGGCTACGTCCTGGAAACGGGCGATATCGTCCTCGAAGGCGAGGCGCGCGAGCTTGCCAGCAATCCACGGGTGATCGAGACCTATCTCGGCTTGAGCGCCGCGGGGCGGTAGCCCTCGATGCGCGTCCATTCGTCGAAGCCGACCACCGAGAGGTATTGCTCCAGGCTCGCGCCGCTGCCCATCAGCTCGAAGCGGCCCGAGACCATGTCCTCTAGAGCCGCCTGCATGGCGCGCGTAACGCGCAGGATCAGGTCGATGCCGTACGGCAGGATCTTGAAGCCGAGGCGGAAATATTCCTCCGGGCGCAGGATCGGCGAGACGCCGCCGGCGAGCGGATTGGCGACCTGCAGGTCGAATGCCTTGCCGACGCGCTCCAGCTCCTCGACGCTGCGCAGCGCCTCGATGAAGATGCAGTCCGCCCCCGCCCGCAGGTAGCGCTCGGCGCGCCGCATCGCGTCTTCAAGTCCGGTGACCGCGCGGGCGTCGGTGCGGGCGATGAGGAACGTGTCCGGGTTCAAGCGCTCCGCGGCCGCCGCGCGGATCTTCGCCTCGTGCTCCTCGACCGGCACGACGGCCTTGCCCTCGAGATGCCCGCAGCGCTTCGGCCAGCGCTGGTCTTCGAGGAACAGCGCCCCTACGCCCATCTGCTCATAGGTGTGCACGGTATGCACCACGTTCTTTACGTCGCCATACCCGTCATCGGCGTCCACCAGCACCGGTAGATCGCAGGCCGCGCGGATATCGCGCACCGCCTGCGAGATGTCGCCCAGGCCCTTCAAACCGATGTCCGGCACGCCGAAGCGTGCGCCGACCACGCCGAAGCCACCGATGAAATAGCCCTTGAACCCGGCACGCTGGATGAGCCGCGCCGCGAGCGCATCGTGCGCCCCGGGAAGGATCAGCGGGCCGTCGGCCGCGAGCAGGCTGCGGAAGGATGGTCGCGTCACGCTCTTCTCCTGAGATTGGCCTCGAACCGGCAGCTCGCGGCGCCGCAAGCCTGGCATTGCAGCTCTTGCGCCTCGCATGCGCCTGCCAGGATGATCCCCGCTACGGCCTCCAGCATGCCACGGATGGGCGCGCAGACCGGGTCGCCGGACGCGCCGTGTCCCGCGGCAAACGGGCTGTTCGCCACCTCGAGCGCCAGGCGCGTCGCGCCGCGCGCGCCAAAGCGCCACGTTCCCCAGCCGAGCTCGGCCGCGGCTTGCTCGACCTCGGCGAGTAGCGCCGCCGCATCGCTCGCGCCGCTCTCCAGGTAGCGGCGTGCCGAGTCGCCGCCGTGCTCGGCGGTCGAGCTCGCCAGCGCCGACAGCGCCTGGGTGCGAACCGGCTCCGGCAGCCGGCGGAACATCCCCATCAGCGTGTCGGCGCGCAAGGTCACGTAGCGGACCTTTCCGTCCCGCGTGGTCATGTCGCCTCCTCTTCGGCCCGCTTGCGCAGCGCATTCTTGTCGATCTTGGCCACCGAGGTCCTGGGCAGCGCCGCCACGATGCGAATCTGCGCCGGGACCTTGTAGCGCGCGAGGTTCTCTCCGCAGTGCGCCGCGAGTTCCTCGTCGCTCGCGCGCGCGCCGGTGCGCAAGACCACGTAAGCGACGGGAAGCTCGCCGCGATATTCGTCGCGCACGCCGACCACCGCCGCCTCCAGGACCGCGGTGTGCGTCACCAGCACCTCCTCCAGCTCGCGGGGAAAGACGTTGTAGCCGCCGACGATCAGCATGTCCTTCTTGCGATCGCGGATGAAGAGATATCCGTCGGCGTCGAACTCGCCGATGTCGCCGGTGTAGAGCCAGCCGCCTCGCAGCGTCTGCGCCGTCTCGGCGGGCAGGTGGCGGTAGCCCTGCATGATCTGCGGTCCGCGCGCGCGGATCTCGCCGCGCTCGCCGCAAGCGAGAACGCGCGTTCCGGACTCGACATCGACGATCTGGATCTCGGTCTGCGGCAGCGGAATGCCTACCGAGCCTGGCTTCACCGTGCCGCCTACCGGGTTGAAGGAGAGCACCGGCCCGGCTTCGGTCTGGCCGTAGCCCTCGTAGACCGGCGCCCCGACCGCCTCGCGCCAGCGTCGCAGCGTTTCCTCGGGCAGCGCCGAAGCGCCGGAGTAGCAGGTATGCACGGTTTTCCAGTTCGTGGCGGCAAAGCGCGGATGCGCCATCAGGCCCACGAAAACGGTCGGACTGCCGGGGAACACCGTGATGCGCTCCGCCTCGACCGCCGCCAGCACGTCCTCCGGAACGTAACGCGCGAGCAGCACCAGCGCGCCCCGGCAGTAGGCGGCGAGGAACAGCCCCATCGCCATGCCGTAGGAGTGCGATATCGGCATCATGCACAGGATCCGCTCGCCCGGGCGCGTCGGCAGCAGTCCTTCGCGCTGCGAGACGTTGACGGCGAGCGCCGCATGCGTGAGGTTGACGCCCTTGGGACGGCCGGTTGTGCCGCCGGTGTATTGCAGGAGAGCGAGCGATTCCGGCGCGGGGAATGTCTCGAGCGCGTGTCCCGCCGGCTGCCAGTGACCGATCGCGCGCCCGCCCACGCCCACGGCGACGACGTGCGCGACCCCTGCCGCTGTCGCCAGCGGCGCGAGGCGCGCCTCGAATACGGCGTCCGCGACGAGGACGCGCGGCTGTGCGTCCCGCAGGATCAGATCCAGCTCGCGCGGCGAATACAACGGGTTGAGCGGCACGTGCTGCGCGCCGCAGGCGAGGACCCCGTAGGCCGCAACGCAGGCTTCGATCGAATTGCCGAACATGGTGGCGACTCGCTCGCTGCGGGCGCCGAGCCGCTCGAGCACGCGCGCGAATCCGGCTGCGCAGGAAGCGTATTCGGCGTAGGTGAAGCGCCTCCCGCCGCACACCAGCGCCTCGGCGCCAGGATCGCTGCGCGCCGCCTCGGCGAGCATGTGCACGACGGTGGCATGTGCCGGTCCCGCCATGTTCTTCACCTCGTCCCCCCGGTCCAGGCACGGTGCCGCTCGATCTCGGCGAGCAGCTCGCTCACGCCCTCGCCGGTGGTGGCGACGGTGCGCAGCACCGGCGGCGTCCAGTCCGCGGGCCGGCGCATGGCGAGCATGGCGCGCAGCTGCTGCTCGGCGCGCGCCGCGAACGGCAGGTCGGACTTGTTCACCACGAAGATGTCGGCGATCTCGTAGACGCCGGCCTTGATCGTCTGCACCGCGTCGCCCAGATCCGGCGGGCACACGACGAGCCGCGTCCGGGCGACGCCCGCGACCTCGACCTCGGACTGGCCCGTGCCCACCGTCTCCAGGATCACCTCGTCGAAGCGCGCCGCGTCGAATACGTCGACGACGGCGCGCGTCGAGCGCGTCAGGCCGCCGAGGTGCCCGCGCGCGGCGAGCGAGCGGATGAAGACCCTCTCGTCGGCCTGATGCTCGCCCATGCGGATGCGGTCGCCGAGCAGCGCGCCGCCGCTCACCGGGCTGGAGGGGTCCACCGCCGCCACCGCCACGCTGCGGCCGCGCGCGAGGAATGCGCCGATGAGCGCGTTGACCAGCGTCGACTTGCCGGCGCCCGGCGGCCCCGTGACGCCGAGGATGCGCGCGTGCCCGCGGCGCCCGGCGAGCGCCTCGCTCAAGCCCGGCGCCTCGGCCGTCTCGTTCTCGATGGCGGAGATGGCGCGCGCGATGGCGCGCCGCTCGCGCGCCGCGATGCCCGACACGAGGGTGTCGGCGAGGCTCATCGGCGCGGCAGGCTCGGGCCGAGCAGCATAGGCCCGTGCAGCGCGACGTAACCGAGGAACGCCCCGCCCCATAGCAGCGCCGAGCCGACGAGGGCCCATTCGCCGAGCCCGTACACCGAGTAGGCGAGCCGCAGCAGCGCGCCGACGAGCACCATGAGGAACGCGACCCGCATCGGCCGCGGCGCCACGAGCGGGCGGCCGGTGTGGCGCAGCGCGACGCGCGTCATCAGGCCGATCTTCAGCATGCCGTAGGCGCCGAGCGTGAAGGCGTGGATCCAGGCCTCGCGCGGCACGCGCGGCGTGAGCTCGGCCGCCGCGCGCAGCACGAGCGCAGCGATCAGCCACAGGTAGGCGAGGTGGATGCACCACAGCAGCGGCTCGCCCGTCGTGCGCCAGCCGCGCCAGCGCGCGAAGCGCCAGGCGTGCACCGCTGCCGCGGCGAGCGCCGCCGCGACCATCCAGCGCGGCGGCGCGCTCAGCAGGTCGGCGCAGGCGAAGGCCACCATCGCCAGCGCCGTGGCGTATTCGAGCGGCATCAGGATCGCGGCGGCGCGCTCGCCGCGCTGCTGCAGGTAGCGGCGCGTGAACGCCGGGATGAACAGCCCGCCGTAGAGCGTGAACAGGAACGCCAGCGCGTGCACGCCGAGCATCAATGCCCACAGCGCTCCCGCCTGCGCACCGGAGGCGAGCGCCAGGTGGAACGCGATGTTCGCGCCCGCGAAGGCGATGAGCGGCGGCAGCGTCCACCAGAACAGCGTGCGGCGCGCCGAAGCGACGGTCGCGAACAGCATCACGCACAACGCCGGCAGCAGCGCGCTGTCGATGACGCCTACCAGCAGCCGCGGCAGCCAGCCGACGCCTTGCATCGCGACACGACCCGCGAGCCACAGTGCCGCGAGCGCGGCAAGCGGCGCGCCGCGCAGCTCGGCGGCCCCGGACCAGCTCGGCAGCGCGGTCAGCAGCACGCCGCACACCAGCGCCGCCGCGAAGCCGAACAGCATCTCGTGCGCGTGCCACAGCGGAGTGGTCGAGTACGAAGGCCAGCCGACGTACCCCGCGGCGAGCCACAGCGCGAGGGCGAGGGGACCGTAGACCGCCGCCGCCAGGAAGAACGGCCGGAAGCCGCTCGACCAGAGCGCAGCGCCGCTCAACTCGGAATCACTCCGGCGGCCGCGAGCGCGCGGCATTCGTCGTCGCCGAAGCCGGCCTCGCGCAGCACCGGGCCGGTGTGCTCGCCGTACTTCGGCGGAAAGGAATACTCTCGCGCCGCGCCCGGCAGGTCGACCGCCATGGGCGGCATGCGCACGCGTTTGCCGCCCGGCGTCACGGTGGTGGTGAGGCGCGTGCGCAGCGCCTCGAGCTCGCGCACCTCGGCCACGCCGTTGATGCGCGCATGCGGAATGGTCGCCGCGCGCAGGTCCGCCATCACCTCGTCGGTGCCGAACGTTGCCGTGATGGCGGCGACGTCGCGCTGCAGCTTCCTGCGGTCGCGCACGCGCCCTTCGTTGGTCAGGCGCTCGTCGCTGGCGAGCGCGGCGAAGCGCGTCAGCGCGGTGAGGCGGCGCCACTGCACGTCGCTGCCGATCGCCATGTAGAAGAAGCCGTCGCGCGCCGGATAGACGTTGGTCGGCACGAACTTGCGGTGCTCGTTGCCCGCGCGCGTCACCTCCCAGGGCTCGCAGTCGAAGTCGACCAGCGGCAGCGTGGTGATGAGCCAGGATGCGGCCGCCTGCAGCATGGAGACGTGGATCTCGCGCCCGCGGCCGGTCTCGGCGCGCTCGGCGAGCGCCAGCATCACGTTAGCGTACACCTCGTCGCCCGCCTTGAGGTCGATCACCGGCACGCCGCACAGCACCGGGGTGCCCTCCGGCTCGCCGGTCAGCTCGACGTAGCCGGCCATCGCCTGGATCACCGGGTCGTAACCCGGCACCTCCGGGTATTCCGGCCCGAGCGCCGAGATGCCCGCCCAGATCAGGTCCGGCTTCACCGAGGAAAGGGTGGCGTAGTCGATGCCGAGCGGCCGGTAGCGCTCGGGCACGGTGTTGCAGCAGAAAACGTCCGCCTCCAGCTCGCGCACCAGGCGCTTGAGGACGTCGCGCCCTTCGGCGCTCTTCAGGTTGAGCGCGATCGCCTCCTTGCCGACGTTTGGCGCGATGTAATAGCTGCGCCGGTCGTCGTCCGCCACGCGCGCGCCGATGTAGCGGTTCGGGTCGCCCGGCAGTCCCCGGCCCGCGCCGAGCGCCTCGATGCGGATCACGCGCCAGCCGAGCTGCACGAAGCGAAGTGTCGCGTAGGGCATGGAAAGCGCCTGCTCGAGGCTGAGCACGGTGCGTCGCTTCACGCCGCGGCGCTCCAGACGGGCGGCTGCGACGCGCCGTGCAGCGCGCGGTACACGTTCTCCGGCGTGAACGGCAGCGCGGTGATGCGCGTGCCGGTGGCGTTGTAGATCGCGTTCGCCACCGCCGCGGCGATGCAGATCGCCGGCGCCTCGCCCACGCCCTTCGCGCCCTGCGGGCCTTCGCCGTCCATGGTCTCGATGAAGCTGACGTCCATCTCCGGGATCTCGGGCGCGGTGACCAGCTTGTAGTCGCGGAAATTCGGGTTGCGCACCACGCCCGCCTCGACCAGCAGGTTCTCTGTCATGGCGTAGCCCTGTCCCATGACGATGCCGCCCTCGATCTGCCCTTCGATGCCGAGGCGGTTGAGCACGCGTCCGACGTCGTGCGCGCCGGTCACCTTGAGCAGGCGCACGATCCCGGTCTCGGTGTCCACCTCGACCTCGCACACCTGCGTCGCCCAGGCGTAGGCCGCCGAGACGTCGCCCTTGAACTGCTTGTCCTGGTGCTTGCTCGGCGGCTCGTAATAGAAGGTGGTCATCACCAGCTCCGCCTTGTCGGAGAAATGCAGCGACCGGAGGAACTTGCCGAGATCGAAGAGCTTTTCGCCATCGCCTTTCTTCACCACGCAGCCAGACCTCAGATCGATCTCGTCCGGCCCCAGTCCGGTCTTCGAGGCCGCTGCCGCGAGGATCTTGGCTTTTGCCTTGCGCGCCGCGCCGATCGCCGAATTGCCGCCGATGAAGGTGGTGCGCGAGGCGTGCACGCCGACGTCCCAGGGCGTGATGTCGGTGTCGTTGTTGATCACCGTCACCGCGGACAGCGGCAGGCCCAGCTCCTCGCACACCAGCTGCGCGAGCACGGTTTCGGAGCCCTGGCCGATCTCGGAAGCGCCGGTGATCAGCGTGACGTGCGCGAAATCGTCGATCTTGAGCATGGTGCCGCAGCCGTCCGACGGGTAGATCTTCGCGCCGCCGCCCACGTGCAGCATGGAGGCCATGCCGATGCCGCGCTTCAGCGGGCCCGGATCGCCCCAGCGCGCGCGGTTCTCGGCCTGCTTGCGCACGAAGTCGCTGCGCGCGGCCGCCGTCGCGAGGCAATCCCTGAAGCCGCAGCTCCTGAAGTGCATGCCCTGCGGCGTGACTTCGCCGGGCGCCTGCGCGTTCTTCAGGCGGAAGTCGAGCCCGTCCATGCCGAGCGCCTCGGCAAGCTTGTCCATGTGCGCTTCCACCGCGAAGGTCGCCTGCAGGTTGCCGTAGCCGCGGAACGATCCCGCATAGGGGTTGTTGGTGTAGATCGCCTGGGTGTGGTACTTGCAATGCGGCACGCGGTACAGCGACGAGATCGTCTGCATCATCACGAACGGCGTGGTCGCGCCCCACGACGTGTAGGCGCCGTTGTCGTGCACCGTCTCGACCGCGCGGAACGTCAGGGTGCCGTCCTTGCGGCACCCCGAGCGCAGCTTCAGGAGCACCGGCTGGCGCGTCGGCGAGGCGAGGAATTCCTCCTCGCGCGTGAATATCAGCTTCACCGGCCGGCGGGTGATCTTGGCGAGGAAGATGGCGATCGGCTCGAACGGATAGATGTCGAGCTTGGAGCCGAAGCCGCCGCCGATCGGCGGCTGGATGATGCGGATGCGCCCGGGGTCGATGCCGAGCATCTCGGCGAACTCGCGCTTGTGCAGGAACGGCACCTGGGTGTTGGAGTAGAGCAGCAGGTTGCCGTTCGGATCGAACTCGGCGATCACGCCGGACACCCCCATGCAGCAGTGCGTCACGTAGTGCAGCCGGAACACGTCCTCGATCACCACGTCGGACTCGGCCTCCCCCTGCGCGACGTCGCCCTGCGCGTAGTCGAAAGTCATGGCGACGTTGCCCGCCCGGCCCTCGTGCAGCAACGGCGCGCCGGGCGCCGACGCGGCGGCGGTATCGACCAGCACCGGCAGCGGCTCGTAGACGACCTTGATCAGCCCGAGCGCCGCCTCGGCGATCGCCTCGCTGTCGGCGGCCACCGCGGCGATCTCGTCGCGCAGGCTGCGCACGCGGTCGGTCTTGAGCGGCAGGTGGTCCTTGCCGACGCCGATCGGGCGCTGCCACGGCACGTCGGCGGCGGTGATCACGGCGTGCACCCCGGGCAGGCGCTTCGCCGCGCTGGTGTCGATCGAGACGATGCGCGCGTGCAGCTCGCTCGAGCGCAGGATCTTCGCGTGCAGCACGCCCGGCAGCTCGAGGTCGTGGATGTAGCGCGTCTTGCCGCTCGCCTTGTCCGGCGCATCCAACTTCGGGATGCGCTTGCCGATGAGGGTTTCGCCCGCGACGGGCTTGTCATCCGCGCCCATGTTCGCCTCCTTGCGATGCGGCGTGCGCCGCCGCCGCGATCGCGTCGATGATCTTGCGGTAGCCGGTGCAGCGGCACAGGTTTCCCTCGATGCCGCGGCGGATGGCCGCCTCGTCCGCATCGGGATGGTGCTCGATGAGGTGGCTCGCCTGCACCACCAGGCCCGGCGTGCAGAAGCCGCACTGCACGGCGCCGCTCTCGACGAAGGCGTCGCGCAGGCGCTCGCCCGCCTCGCTCACCGCCACGCCCTCGATCGTCGCTAGCTCGCGCCCGTCGCAATCGGCCGCGAACATCAGGCAGGCGTTCACGGTGGCGCCGTCGACGATGATGGTGCAGGCGCCGCACTCGCCCTCGCCGCAGCCGTACTTGGTGCCCGTGAGCCCGAGCCGCCCGCGCAGCATCTCGAGCGCGCTCATGCCGGCCGGCACGCTCAGCTCAGTCTTCACCCCGTTCAGCGTGAAGGCGATGTCACAGTTGGCAGACATGGGTCAGCACCCTGTTCAGCATGTTGTGGATGAGCTCGCGCCGGTACCAGTCGGAGGCGCGCACGTCGGAGATCGGCCGCACGTCCTCGAGCGCGGCCTGCGCGGCGGCTTCGAGCGTCGCGGGTTCCGCCTCGCGGCCTTCGAGCGCGGCCTCGGCGCGCGGCGCGCGAATCGGCGTCGGCGCCACCGCGCCGAAGGCGATGCGCACGTCGCGCAGCAGCTTGCCGTCGCGCCGCGCGCCGGCGGCGATCGAGATCGCCGAAATGTCGAGCCCCGGCCGCGTGCCGTGCTTGTAGAACTCGCCGGCGAAGCCCGGCGGTGGCAGCGGCACCTCGACCGCCGCGAGCAGCTCGGCCGCCGCGCGGCAGGTGCGTCCCGGGCCGAGGAAGAACTCGGCGAGCGGCACCCGGCGCGTGTGCAGCGTGCCGTTCGGCTTGGCCACGAGCACCACGCGCGCGTCGAGCGCGAGAAGCGGCACCAGCGTGTCGCCCGCGGGCGAGGCGTTGCACAGGTTGCCGCCGACCGTGGCGGCATTGCGGATCTGGTCGCTCGCGAAATGGTCGCAGGCCTGCCACAAGAGGTTCAGCCGCTCGCGCACCAGCGCGCTCTCCAGCAGCTCGGTGATGGTCGCGAGCGCGCCGATGCGCACCATGGCGCCCTGCTCGGCGATGCCCCGCAGCTCGGGCACGCGCCGCACGTTCATCAGCACCGGCTGGAACGCGAGCCGCCCGGACTGGGTCTGCGGCATGAGATCGGTGCCGCCCGCCAGCACCGTGACGTTGCCGGCGCACAGGATCTCGGCCGCCTCCTCGAGCGAGCGCGGCGCCTGGTAGCGTTCGATGGGTGCTCGCATTTAGAACCTCACCGGCTCGCGGTAGCGGCCGAACACGCCGACCAGCACGCCGGTGATCTCGCCGACGCTGGCATAGGCCTTGATCGCCTCCATGATGGCGGGCATCAGGTTCGCCCCCGAGCGCGCGTCCGCGCCGACGCGCGCCAGCGCCGCCTGCACGCGGGCCGCGTCGCGCTCGGCGCGCACGCGCTCGAGCGAACCGACCTGCGCGCGCGCGTCCTCCTCGCGGTAAGGATGGAACTCCATCTCGGGCGTCTTGTCCTCGGTGCGGTAGCAATTGACGCCCACCTTGCGCAGGCGCCCCGCCTCGATCTCGCACTGGCGCTTGTAGGCCTGCGCCGAGACCTTGGCCTGGATCGCGCCCTCGCCGACCAGCTTGACGATGCCGCCCTGCGCGTCGACCTCGGCCATGATCGCCTCCATGCGCGCGCGCATCTGGTTGGTGAGCGTCTCGACGTAGTACGAGCCGCCGAGCGGGTCCACGGTGTCGCCGAGGCCCATCTCCTCGATCAGCAGCTGCATGGTGCGCAGCGATATGCGCTGCGCGTACTCCGAGGGGATGGTGTAGGCCTCGTCGTAGCAGCACAGCGCCATGGTCTGCGTGCCCGAGAGCGCGCAAATGAGCGCGTAGTAGGCGCCGCGCACGATGTTCAGCTCGGGCTGCTCGAAGGTGAGCCCGCCGCCGCCGCCGCCCGCGATCATGCGCAGCCACATGGAGCCGGGCTTCGCCGCGCCGTACTGCTCCTTCATGATCTTCGCCCACAGGCTGCGGCCGGCGCGGAACTTCGCCACCTGCTCGAACAGATTGCCGAAGCAGTTGAAGTTGAACGACAGCCGCCCGGCGAACTCGTCCACCGGCAGCCCGCGCCGGATCACCTCGTCGGCGTAGGCCCTGGCGATGCAGAAGGCGTAGGCCATCTCCTGTGCCGGGTCGGCGCCGGACTCGCGGATGTGGTAGCCGCACACCGACACCGGGCTGTACTTGGGCGCGTGCGCGGCGCAGTACTCGATGGTGTCGCCGACCAGGCGGATCGACGGTCCGACCGGATAGACCCAGGTGCCGCGGCCGACGAACTCCTTGAGGATGTCGTTCTGCGCGGTGCCGCGCAGCCTGGCGAGGTCGTAGCCGCGCTTCTCGGCCATCGCCAGGTACATGGCGATCAGGATCGCCGCGGCCCCGTTGACGGTGAGCGAAACGGTGATGCGCTCAAGGTCCACGCCGTCGAAGGCGATCTCGAAATCGCGCAGCGTGTCCACCGCCATGCCGACCCGCCCGACTTCGCCCTCGGCCTGCGGATCGTCGGAGTCCATGCCGCACTGCGTGGGGAGGTCGAAGGCGACGTTCAACCCGGTCTGGCCGTTGGCGATCAGATAGTGGAAGCGCTTGTTGGTGTCCGCGGCGTTGCCGAAGCCAGTGTACTGGCGCATGGTGAACGGCTGCTTGCGGTACATCAAGGGATGGATGCCGCGCGTGAACGGGTACTCGCCGGGCAGCCCGATCATGCCCTCGCGGCCGCTCGCCGCGACGTCCGCGGCGGTGTACAGCGGCCTGACCTCGATGCCCGACTCGTTGACGACGGGGTTCAGCTCTCTTTCCGGCAGATCCTTGGGTTTCATGGCGCCTGTGTCCGGATGAAGTTGACGATGTCCTCGAGCCTGGAGCTCGAGGGGAAGATTCCCTTGAAGCCGAGCGCGCGCAGCGCGTCGTGGTCCCGCGCGGGCAGGTTGCCGCCGATGATCCACAGCTTGTCGCCGAGGCCCGCCTGCTCGAGCAGCGGCTTGAGCTTCCTGCAGATCGGCAGGTGCGAGCCCGCCATCGAGGAGAGCGCGATCACGTCGGCGTCCTCCTCGAGCGCGATGCGCGCGATCGCCTCCGGCGTCTGGCGCAGGCCGGTGTAGATCACCTCGAAGCCGGCGTCCATCAGCGCGCGCGCCACCACCTTCGCCCCCTGGTCGTGGCCGTCGAGACCGGGCTTGGCGAGCACCACCTTGATGCGCTTGCCCGCGCTCACGATGTCGACACCTCCTTGGCGATGATCAGCTTCAGGATCTCGCTGGTGCCACCGCCGATCAGGGTGAAGCGCACGTCGCGCAGGTAGCGCTGCACCGGGTACTCCATGGCGTAGCCGTAGGAGGCGAACACGCGCGCCGCCTGGTCGGCGACGCGTGCCGCGCATTCGCTGGCGAACAGCTTCGCCATCGCCGCCTCCTTGTGGTGCGGCTTGCCGGCGTCGCGCAGCCAGGCCGCGCGGTACACGAGTTGCGTCGCCGCCTCCAGCTCGGTCGCCATCTCGGCGAGCTTCATCTGGATGGCCTGGTAGCGGTTGATGGCCTTGCCGAACTGCTTGCGCTCGCCGCTGTAGCGCACCGCGGCCTCGAGCGCGGCGCGTGCCTGGCCGACCGCCATCGCCCCGGTGATGATGCGGATCTCGGCCAGCGTCTTGCGCAGGTGGCCCTCGCCGTCGCCCTCTTCCCTGGACAGGCGGTGGCCGTCGGGCACGAAGCACGCGTCGAACGCGAGCTCCGAGGTCGGCAGCGCCCAGACGCCCATCTTCTCGATCGCGCGCCCGAGCTTGACGCCCGCGAAACCGCGCTCGACCAGGAAGATGGTGAGCTTCTTCTCCTCCCCGGCCCTGGCGAACACCGTGAAGAAGTCCGCCACCGGCGCGCTGGTGACCCAGGTCTTGCGGCCGTCGAGCACGTAGCCGCCGTCGACCTTGCGGGCGCGCGTGGCGATGCCCTCGAGGTCGCTGCCGGCGTCCGGCTCGGTCATGCACAGGGCGCCGATCTTCTCGCCGCGCAGCGCCGGCTTGAACAGCCGCTCGAGGATGTCCGCGTTGCCGAGCGTGTGCAGGAACTTGGTGCCCATCAGCGACTGCATCGCCGCGCAGCCCGCGAGCGACATCGAGCCGCGCGCGATCTCCTCCAGCGCGACGCAGAACTCGGCGAGCTGCATGCCGCTGCCGCCGACCTCCTCCGGATAGCGCATGCCGAACAGACCGAGCGCCGCGAGCTCGCCGAACAGCTCGCGCGGGAAGGCGTGCGCCTCGTCGAGCGCCGCCGCCTGCGGCGCGATGCGCTGCTCGCAAAAGCGCGCGAAGGTGTCGCGCACCTGCTGCTGCTCAGGGCTCAGTTCGAAGTTCATGCCATTTGTAATCAATAAGTTCGAGCAGCACGCCGTTCACGGCCTTGGGATGCACGAAGGCGAACTCGCAGTCGCGGAACGGACGCGCCCCGCCGATGAACGGATACCCCTTCGCCTCGAGCTCGCCCATCGCCGCGCGCGTGTGGTCGACGTTGAGCGACACGATCATGATGCCCTCGCCGCGCTTGTCGATGAACTTCGCCACTTCGCCGTCCGGGGTGAGCGATTCCATCAGCTCGAAGCCGACCCCGCCGACCCAGTAGCGCGCCACGCGTATCTTCTCGGGCTCGTCGACGTAGGCGTCGTCGGGCTTGTCCTTGCCGAGGATCGGCTCCCAGATCCTGCGCGCCGCCTCCAGGTTCCTGACCGCGATGCAGATGTGATCGAGCTTGTTGACTTTCATCGGCCCTCCGCCTCGGCGTCGCACACTGCCTCGCGTACCGCGTCCTTGCGCACTTTGCCGAGCGCGCTGCGCGGCAGCTCGGCGAGAAAGCGCACTTCGCGCGGGTGCTTGTAGCGCGCGATGCGCCCCTGGAACAGCGCCAGCGCCTCGGCTTCGGTGAGGCGGCAGCCGGGCTTGAGCACCACCGCGGCGACCACCGCTTCGCCCCAGCGCTCGTCGGGCCGGCCGACCACGCAGGCCTCGGCGATCGCCGGGCAACCGAGCAGCACGCTCTCCACTTCGGCGGGGTAGATGTTCTCGCCGCCCGAGATGATCATGTCCTTCTTGCGCGCCACCACATACAGGTGCCCCTCCTCGTCGAAGTGGCCGAGGTCGCCCGAGTGGTACCAGCCGTGCGCGAACGCCTGCGCCGTCTCGGCGGGCGCGTTCCAGTAGCTCGTCGCCACGTTCGGCCCGCGCACCAGGATCTCGCCATCGCGGCCCGCGGCGAGCTCAGCTCCGGCGTCGTCCACCACCTTCACCTCGCAGTGCAGCGCGGGCAGCCCCGCCGATCCGGCCTTCCTCAGCGCGTCCGCGGCGCGCACGTAGGCCGCGATCGGACAGGTCTCGGTCGAGCCATAGACCTGGATCACCGGCACGCCGCGCTCGCTCGCCTTGCGCACGAACGCTTCCGACACGATGGTCGAGCCGGTGGTGATCATGCGCAGGCTGGACAGGTCGGCGCTGTTCCAGCGCGGCAGCGCCATCAGCGCCTCGAGCTGCGCCGGCACCAGCACCGCGAGCGTGATGCGCTCGCGCTCGATTGCCTCGAGCGTCGTCGCCGGGTCGAACTTGGCGTGCAGCGTGACGCTCGCGCCAGCGTGCAGCGCGGGCGTGGTCTGGATGTTGAGCCCGCCGACGTGAAACAGCGGCAGCGTCGTCAGCACCCGGTCGGCGCTGGTCAGGTCGTGCATGTGCGCGCTGTTGACCGCGTTCCACAAGAGCGCGCGCTGCGTCAGCACCACGCCCTTCGGCGCGCCGGTCGAGCCCGAGGTGTACGACAGCAGCAGCGGCGCGTCCTCGTCGCCCGCGGCCGCCGGCGGTTCGGCGTCGGGCCGATCGAGTAATGAAAGCCCAACACCGTTGAACGCACGCACATGATCGGCGAAGGCCGGCTGGTGGAACACCACGCGCGGCCGGAAATCGGCCAGCACGCGCGCGTGCTCGGGCGGCGCCAGCCGCCAGTTGAGCGGCGCGAGCATCGCGCCCAGGCGCGCGCAGGCGAACAGCAGCACCAGCGCCGCGGGATGGTTGAGGCCCAGGTAGGCGACCGCGTCGCCGCGCCCGACCCCGAGCTCGGCGAGGACCGCGGCCGCGCCGCGAATGCGGCGCGCGAGCTCCGCGTAGCCGATCTCCGCGCCTTCGAACCGGATCGCCGCCGCGCCCGGCGCAAAGCGCGCGTGCCGCTCGATCCAGTGCGACAGGTCCATGCTCAGCCTCCCGTCACCTCGAGCACCACGGCCATCGCGGTGTCGCCGGCGGCGCAGCCGGTGAACAGACCGTAGCCGCCGCCGCGCTGCGCCAGTTCCTCGATCAGCTCGATCACCGCGCGGGTGCCCATCGGCGCCTGCGGATGGCCCCAGACGAGCGAGCAGCCGTAGTTGTTCATGCGTCCGAGGTCGACCCCCGTGGTGCGCGAGAACAGCACGTCGTTGAGCGCGAAGGGGTTGTGCGTCTTGATGGCGTCCATGCGCTCGATCGCGAGCCCGGCCTGCGCCAGCGCGCGCTGCGCGGCCGGAATCGGCGCCTCGGGCATATAGGCGAGCGCCGCGCGCGACTGGCCGAAGCCGTGCAGCCGGATGCGGATCTTCGGGTCGCGCGAAAGCTCCCTCGCGCGCTCCGGGGTCGCGAGCACGATCGCGGCGTTGCCGTCGGCCGGGTGCGTTTGTCCGCCGTAGGTGACCGTCCCGCCCTCGAGCACGGGCTTGAGCTTCGCCAGTCCCTCCGCGGTCGAGTGGTTGATGCCCTCGTCGCCCGCGAGCGTCGCCGCGGCCTTGCGGAAGGCCGGGTCGGGCACCTCGAACGGCAGCGTCATGAAGCGCCTGTGGAACGCGGCCTCGCCGGCGAGCGCGTCGCGGTACTGCGCTTCGCGGCGCAGCACCACCTCGTGCTGCTCCGCAGTGCCTATGCCGTGCTTCCTGGCGACGTTCTCCGCGGTGGTCACCATGGCGTGGCGCCCGAGCGGGTCGCAGCCGAAATTGTCCATCACCCAGTCCTCGTGCGCGCCGGTGCCGCCGGGACCGCGCGGGTTGGGGTAATACAGATGCGGCCCGTTCGAGGTGCGGTCGCAGGTCACCGACAGCGACGCCTGCGACAGCCCGCTCTCGATCTCCTGCGCCGCGGCGAGCAGCACGCGCGCGCCGGTGGCGCAGGCCTGCATCAGCGTCGGGCCGCCGATCTGGCCGACGCCCGCCAGCCCCGCGAGCCACGGCAGGCCGTAGAACGAGTGCTTCTGCGGCACGCTGATGCCGAGCACGCCGTGATCGAAGGCCTGCGCCGGGATGTCGCGCCGCGCGAGTTCCTGTTTCACGACATGCGCCGCGAACTGGACCGAGTTCAGGTTCGCGAACGCGCCCTGCCAGCGCGCGAACGGCGTGCTCCAGTAGCAGCCATAGGGAATCTCCGCCTTGTATGCCATCAGTCCCGTCCCGTCATTTCGAGCAGAATGCGCCTTGCGTTTTCGAGGTGCGCGCGCATCGCCGCCGCCGCGGCCTCGCCGTCGCCCGCCGCGAGCGCCGCGGTCAGGTGCTTGAGGCCCTTCAGCACCAGCGCGCGCACTGTGGCGTTGTCGAGCGTGAAGCCGCGCAGGTAGCGCACGTGGTCGGCGTACAGGTGGATGGCGCGCACCAGCCGCTTGTTCGGCACCAGCGCGGTCCACGCGTCGCGGTAGCGGTAGTTGGCGTCCATGAACGCCGCGCCATCGCCCGCCTCGTGCGCCGCGGCCATCTCGTCGAGGGCCGCGCGCAGCGGCGCGAGCGCCGTGCGCTCGGGCCGGCTCGCCGCGACCAGGCGCAGCGCCTCGGGCTCGAGCAGGAACCTGAGCGCATAGATGTCCTCGATGTCGCCTTCGGCGAGCACCGGGACGGTAAAGCTGCGGCCTTCGGGCACCACCAGGCCGTCGCTCGCCAGGCGTGCCAGCGCCTCGCGCACCGGCGTGCGCGACACGCCGAGCTGCGCGCCGAGCACCGACTCCTGCAGCGGCTGGCCAACGGGAATGCGGCCCGCGCGCAGATACTCGCGCAGCGTCGCATATACGCGGTCGCTGAGCGACTCGGGCCGTTCCAGGACTTGCAGCTTCTCGATCACGGTCGAAGGGGCTTCCGCTATCGCAGCTTATGGTGTACGGTATACGGTATACATCAAAAAGGCAAGCCCAATGCGCGTCGGCATTGACGTGGGCGGCACCTTCACCGATTTCGTCCTGCTGGAGGACGCGACCGGGCGCACGCACACCTACAAGTGCCTGACCACGCCGCGCGACCCGTCGGACGCGATCGAGGAAGGCCTGCGCGCCCTCGCGCGCCAGGTGCCGGGCTGCGTCGAGGGCATGGAGGAAGTGGTGCACGGCACCACCCTGGTGATCAACGCCATCATCGAGCGCAAGGGCGCGCGCACCGGGCTGATCACCACGCGCGGCTTTCGCGACGTGCTCGAGCTCGGGCGCGAGATCCGCTACGCGGCCTACAACGCCTTCGCCCAGATGCCCGAGCCGCTGGTGCCGCGCGAGCGCCGGCTGGAGGTCGATGAGCGTCTGCGCGCCGACGGCAGCGTGCTCGCGCCGCTCGATGAAGCGCAGGCGCACGACACGGTGCGCGCGATGGCGCGCCTCGGCGTCGAGTCGGTCGCCGTGTGCCTGCTCAATTCGTTCGAGAACCCGGCGCACGAGCTGGCGCTCAAGCGTCTGCTCTCCGAGGAGCTGCCGCAGGCTTCGGTGTCGATCTCCTACGAGGTACTGCCGCAGATCCGCGAGTACGAGCGCACCAGCACCACCGTCACAAACGCCTACGTCAAGCCGCTCACCGAAACCTACCTGCGGCGGCTGCGCGAGCGCCTCGCCGCGCTCGGCTTTCGCGGCCGGCTGTTCATCATGCTGTCCTCGGGCGGCGTGACCTCGGCCGAGACCGCCGCGGAGTTCCCGGTGCGCATCATCGAGTCGGGCCCTACCGCGGCGGTGATCGCGGGGCAGTACTACAGCCGCCTGTTCGACTGCCCGGACATGTTCTGCTTCGACATGGGTGGCACCACCGCGAAGTCGTGCCTCATCCAGAACGGCGTGGCAGGGGTGGTGCCGACCTTCGAGGTCGGCCGGGTGCAGCGCTTCCAGAAGGGCAGCGGCCTCACCATCCAGGTGCCGGTGGTCGACCTGATGGAAATCGGCGCCGGCGGCGGCAGCATCGCGCGCGCCAGCCGCCTCGGCACGCTGCAGGTCGGCCCCGAGAGCGCAGGCGCCGAGCCCGGGCCGATGTGCTACGGGCGCGGCGGCACCGAGCCCACCGTGACCGACGCCGACCTGCTGCTCGGCTACCTCGACCCCGCCTACTTTCTCGGCGGCACGATGCCGCTCGACGCCGCGGCCGCGCGGCGCGGCATCGCGGAGCGCGTGGCGCGGCCGCTCGGCGTGTCGTACCTCGACGCGCTGTGGGGCATCCACGACCTGATCAACGAGACCATGGCCGCCGCGGCGAAGACGCACATCGCCGAGCGCGGCGGCAACCCGCAGCTCGTCACCGTGGTCGCCTTCGGCGGCGCCGGGCCGGTGCACGCCTATGGCCTCGCGCGCAAGCTGGGCGCCGCGCGCCTGGTGGTGCCGCCCAACGCGGGCGTCGGCTCGGCGCTCGGATTTTTCACCGCGCCGCGCGCCTTCGACCTGGTGCGCAGCCACAAGACGCCTTTCGCCACGGCCGATTTCGCCGCGCTCGAGGCGCTGTTCCGCGAGCTGGAGGCCGAAGGCGAGCGCACCCTGCGCAAGGCCGGCGCCGCGGGCCCGATCGGCTTCGCGCGCTCGGTCGAGGCGCGCTTCATCGGCCAGGGCTCGGAAACCAGCCTCCCCGTCCCCGAGCGGAATTTCGCCAGCCTCGACGCGGACACGCTGCGCCGCCGTTTCGACGAGACCTACGCGCGCCTGTACGGCCGCACCTATCCCGAAGCGCCGGTCGAGTTCGTCAACTTCTGCGTGCGCGCGAGCCTGCCGGTGAAGCTGCTCGCGCTGCCCAGGCTCACGACCAAGGGGCGCGCGGCCGATGCCGTGAAGGGCGAGCGCAAGGCGTACTGCGGCAGCGCGCGCGATTTCCTGCCGCACGCCGTCTACGACCGCTACCGGCTCGCGCCGGATGCCGAGATCGCCGGACCCGCGATCTTCGAGGAGCGCGAGTCGACCCTGATCGTCGGGGCGGGCGCGCGCGCGCGCGTCGACGAGTACGGCTTCCTGTGGATCACGCCCCCGACGGAGAAAAGCCATGGCCAGGCGGTTTGACCCGATCACGCTGGAGATCCTGTGGCGGCGGCTCGTCTCGATCGTCGACGAGTCCGACGCGGCGGTGGCGCGCACCGCGTTCTCCAGCCTGCTGCGCGACGCGCACGACTACACCTGCATGTTCACCGACTCCCGCGGGCGCGAGCTGGCGCAAGGAACGCTCGCCACGCCGGGGCAGTCCGGCGCCATGGCGCTCGGCATCAAGCAGCTGGTGCAGGGCCTGCCGCCGGGCTCTTTCCGGCCGGGCGACGTGTACATCACCAACGACCCCTGGGCGCTCGCTGGGCACCTGAACGACGTGTGCGTGCTGAGCCCGATCTTCTTTCGCGACCGCCTGGTCGCCTTCACGGCCTGCATCCTGCACCACTCCGACATCGGCGGGCGCGTCGCCTCCGACAACCGCGAGGTGTTCGAGGAGGGGCTGTTCATCCCGCTGGTAAAGCTCTACGACGCCGGCGTCCTCAACCAGGGCGTACTCGACATGATCCGCGCCAACGTGCGCACGCCCGACCAGGTGAACGGCGACATCCGCTCACAGATCGCCGCCAACCACGTGTGCGCCGCGCAGGTGGTGCGCATGCTGGAGGAATACGGGCTCGACAGCCTGGACGAGCTCGCCGACGAGATCATCGCGCGCAGCGAGCGCAGCATCCGCGCCTCGATCGCGAAGGCGCCTCCCGGAACCTACCGCGCGGAAGCGCTGATCGAGCAGCGCGCGGGGCAGCCTGACCTGCGCATCCGCTGCGCGGTCCGGATCGATGGCAGCGACATCACCGTCGACCTCACCGGCTCCTCGCCGCAGGTGGACTGGGGCGGCAACGTCGTCTACAACTTCACCTACGCCTACGTCCACATGGCGGTGAAGAGCATCTTCGACCCGGAGATCCCGAACAACGACGGCATCGCGGCGCCGATCCATCTCGTCGCGCCCGAGGGCACGGTGGTGAACTGTCGCCATCCAGCTGCGGTGGCGGCGCGCATGCAGATCGGGCACTTCCTCACCGAGGTCGTCTACCGCGCGCTCGCCGAGGCGCTGCCCGGGCGCGTGGTCGCCGCCGGCGGCGGCACGCCCGCGACCATGCAGATGTTCTACGGCCATCGCGCAGACGGGCGTCCCTTTCACACTGTGCTGATCCGCGGCGGCGGGCTGGGCGCGGCGGCGGCGCGCGACGGCGAGGGCAGCTTCATCTTTCCGGCGAACGGCGCCAACACGCCGGTCGAGATCCTCGAGAGCGACTCGCCGCTCGTCGTCGAGCGGCGCGAGCTGCTGCCGGATTCGGGCGGTCCCGGCAGGCAACGCGGTGCGCTCGGCCGGCGCGAGGTGTTCCGCGTTCCCGACGGCGCCGGCGCGCCGCAGGCGCCGGTGATGCTCGCCATCCAGTCGGGGCGCTTCCGCCTGCCGCCAGAGGGCCTGTTCGGCGGCCAGCCGGGCGCGCGCGCGCAGTTCCTGGTCAACGGCAAACCGGGCGATCCCTACGGGCTGACCGAGCTCCGGCCGGGCGACACGGTGGTCATGGACGCCGCGGGCGGCGGCGGCTACGGCGACGCGCGCGAGCGCGAACCCGAGGCGCTCGCCCGCGACCTGCGCGAGGGAAAGGTGAGTCCCGCGAGCGCGCAGCGCGACTACGGCGCGCCGCGCTCGCCGCGTCAATAGATCTGTTGCTGGAACCTGGTGTGGACCGCCGGCATGCCCGGCCGCTCGATGCTCACGTCGATCCAGTAGGCGTGGCTGCCGGCCATGCGGAAATAGTTGCCGTAGCTGGCGCGGCCGTTGATCGTCATCGGCTCCATGTATTTCGTCTCGGCGGCTAGGCCGGGCGCCTCGACGCTCGCCCGCACCCGGGCGTCCGCGATCGGCGCATGGTTGCCGGCGTCGAGAAGGCTCAGATTCAGGTGGTAATTGCCCTGGCCCATCATGGCGCCGTGGTGCATCGACTTCTCGAATTTCGCGTAATCGGGCAGCGCGCGCACCGAGGCCGCCGAGGTGACGCCGAGGTACACGTCCATGCCGCTCACGAGCCGGTGATGCGCGCGATCGGCCTGCGCGCCCGCGTACGAACCCGCTCCCGCGAGCAGCGCGCCGCATAGCGTCGCCGCTTTGATCGCTGTTCTCATGGCGTCCTCCACAGAACCGACATTCGATCACGATTCCTTGACTGCGGTACTGACCCAGGTCAAACGGGGCGCCGCGCGCCCGCGAGTGTCAGGTATTGCAAGCGCTGCGGCACTTTGCACTCCCCACGCGGGAGCGGCCGTGGTCTCATGCGGCGGTCACCACAGCAAGCTCCACCCTCCATGGAACGCACCCGAGTCGAAGCCGCGCTGCCGATCGTCGAATCGCTCGACGTGGCTATCACCCGCTACCTGTCGGGACTCGCGCCGGAAGCCGACACGCTGCGCACGGTGCGCGACATGTCGGCGCAGCTCGACGGCCTGCTCGATGGTCGCGCGCGCGACTTGCTGCGCTCGATCGACAAGCACACTGCGATGGTGTTCGAGCCGCCGGCGGCCGCGCGCCGGGCGGCGTTCCCGCTGCCTTACATCGGCTTCGTGCGCATCCAGCTCGCCAGGCACGTCTGGGCGCTCAAGTCGCACCTGCGCGAGTCGTCCGGGGCGTAGCGGTCACCGGCGCCGCGCCAATCCGATAAGCCCGGGGCCCCGAACTCGCCGGCTCGGCCGGTCGGGTTCTCGGGGAAGAACGCGACCGGCGAGGTCGGCCACGTGACCTGCGGCAATCTGCCGGTGGATTTCGGGTTCGACCGAACTCATGGCGCAGGGGCCTCTATGGCCCCGGATGGGGGTGGCGCGGCGCTACTTCTTCGCGTCCCCGCCCATCACTCCGGCGTCGATGTTGAGCGTGCCGAAACGGTTTTCGTATTCCTTCACGACATTGCCGAGCAGCATGCTCAGGCGCTTGGCGGCGTAGGGGCTGATGACGATGCGGTCGGTGAGTTGGATGGTGACTTCCTTCTGGCCGCGGTTCCACGCCTGGTTCATGCCGAACAGCATCACCACTTCCTCGCGCGTGCTGGTGACGTTGCAGACGTTGGCGTAGGAGCTCTTCATGTTCGAGTCATCCCACTTGATCTTCATCGCCGCCATGTCAGATTGCATTTGCGGGGCGTCAGGTTTGGTTGCCATAAAATTGCTCGTCTCCCGTCTTTGGTTCGGACAAATGGTGCCGACAGCGGCGTCACCGCGGCACACTCAAGGTTAGATACCTGGAAATATCTTACCGGCCAACGCGCGCGTCCGGCCGAGGTCGAGCACAACAGCCAGCACCTCATTAAATGCTCCGCGCCCCTCCTTCCGGCCACTTAACATACTGATTAGGATGATTGTTTGCCCTGGCAGTAGCGCTGTGTTAAGTTGAATAGGAACGACGGGCGAACGAAATTCGCAGCGCTTCATCCCTATGCCCGCGGGATCCCCGGATCCCAACGGCAGTCAACCGGCCACTTGCGCGGCCACCAGAACAACGGAGCAAAGCACCGTGTTGACCGATCACGACGTTTATCTTTTTCGCGAAGGGACGCACGCGCGTCTGTACGAGCAGCTCGGCTGCCAGCTCGCGCCCGAGGGCAAAGGCGCGCGCTTCGCGGTGTGGGCGCCGAACGCGCGCGCGGTCTCGGTGATCGGCGACTGGAACGGCTGGGATGCGCAGGCGCATCCGCTCGCGCCGCGCTGGGACGGCAGCGGCATCTGGGAAGGCGAGGCGCCGCAGGCGACGCGCGGCGACACGTACAAGTACCGCATCACTTCCGGCAGCGGCGGCGAAGTGTTCGAGAAGGCCGACCCGTTCGGCTTCTCGAGCGAGCTGCCGCCGGCGACCGGCTCGCGCGCCTGGAGCCTGGAATACGATTGGGGCGACGCCGACTGGATGGCGGCGCGCCGCGCGGCCAACGCGCTCGACGCGCCGATGTCGATCTACGAAGTGCATGCCGGCTCGTGGCGGCGCGGCGAGGACGGCAGGTTCCTCGATTACCGCGAGCTCGCGCACCAGCTCGCCGCCTACGTGCGCGACATGGGCTTCACGCACGTCGAGCTGATGCCGGTCACCGAGCACCCGTTCTACGGCTCCTGGGGCTACCAGACGACCGGCTACTTCGCGCCCACCGCGCGCTACGGCACGCCGCAGGACTTCATGTACCTGGTCGATCACCTGCACCAGCACGGCATCGGCGTGATCCTCGACTGGGTGCCGTCGCACTTCCCGACCGACGAGCACGGCCTCGCGTACTTCGACGGCACGCATCTGTACGAGCACGCCGATCCGAAGCAGGGCTTCCACCCGGAATGGAACTCCAGCATCTTCAACTACGGCCGCAACGAGGTGCGCGCATTCCTGCTTTCGTCAGCGCGCTGTTCTGGCTCGACAAGTACCACGTCGACGGCCTGCGCGTGGACGCCGTGGCCTCGATGCTCTACCTGGACTACGCGCGCAAGGAAGGCGAGTGGATCCCGAACCGCTACGGCGGCAGGGAGAACCTCGAGGCGATCGAGTTCCTGCGCAAGCTGAACGAGGCGGTCTACCGCGACCATCCCGACGTGCAGACCATCGCCGAGGAGTCCACCGCCTGGCCGATGGTGTCGCGCCCGACCTACCTCGGCGGGCCTGGGCTTCGGCATGAAGTGGAACATGGGCTGGATGCACGACACGCTCGCCTACATGCAGCGAGGACCCGGTCTACCGCAAGTACCACCACAGACCAGCTCACCTTCTCCCTGTGGTACGCCTTCAACGAGAATTTCGTGCTGCCGCTGTCGCACGACGAGGTGGTGCACGGCAAGGGCTCGCTGATCGGCAAGATGCCGGGCGACAGCTGGCAGCAGTTCGCCAACCTGCGCGTGCTGTACGGCTACATGTGGGGACACCCGGGCAAGAAGCTGCTGTTCATGGGCGGCGAGTTCGGCCAGCGGCGCGAATGGACGCACGACGACGAGCCTCGAGTGGTGGGTCACCGAGCAGCCCGAGCACGCCGGCGTGCAGCGCTGGGTGGGGGACCTCAACCGGCTCTACCGCGCGGAGCCCGCGCTCTACCAGGTCGATTTCGCCGCCGAGGGCTTCGAGTGGATCGACTGCAGCGACGCGCAATCGAGCGTGCATCGCGTTCCTGCGCAAGCCGCGCAGCGGCGGCGCGCCGGTGCTGGTGGTGTGCAACTTCACGCCGCGTGCCGCGGCAGAATTACATCGCTCGGCGTGCCGAGCGGCGGCACCTGGCGCGAGCTCGTCAACAGCGACGCGACGCTAGTACGGCGGCAGCGGCTGGGGCAACCTGGGCGGCGTCGAGGCGGCGCCGGTCGCCGCGCACGGCCGGCCGTCACTCGCTGGCGCTGACGCTGCCGCCGCTCGCCACCCTGTACATGAAGGGCGAAGCACATGAAGAATGACGTGCGCGTCGACGGCCGCATCCGCGCAGTGATCGACGCCGTCAGCCCTCGGTCGACGGCGGCCGCTTCGCGGTCAAGCGCATCGTCGGCGAGCCGCTCGTGGTCGAGGCCGCACTGCTTCACCGACGGCCACGACGTGCTGCGCGTGCTGCTGCGCTGGCGCGCCGAGGACGCAAGCGAATGGCGCGAGGTCGAGATGCAGACGCGCTGGGCAACGACCGCTGGCGCGCGCAGCTTCGCCGCCGCCGAGCCGTCGGACGCTACCGTTATACGGTCGACCGCCTGGGTGGACCATTTCGTCTCCTGGCGCCAGCGATTTCGCGCGGCGCGAGGAAGCCGAGGACCTGCGCAGTCGCGGCGCTCGCCGGCGCGGGCCTGGTCGACCGGCGCGGCAGAGCGCGCCAGGGGCGCGGACAGGCAAGCGCCTGGCGCAGTTCGGCCGCGCAGCTGCGCGAAGAGCGCCGACGTCGAGCTGCTGCAGCAGCTCGGCCTCGACGAGGAGCTGGCTCGCGCTCGCCGCGCGCCACCCCGACCGCCGCCTCGCCACGCAGCTGTCCGCCGAGCTGCCGCTCGACGGTCGACCGCGAGCGCGCGCGCTTCTCCGCCTGGTACGAGCTGTTCCCGCGCTCGGCCTCGCCCGAGCCCGGGCGCCACGGCACCTTCAAGGACGTGCGAGGCGCGCCTTGCCTACGTCGCCGAGCTGGGCTTCGACGTGCTCTACCTGCCGCCGATCCATCCGATCGGCCGCGAGCAACCGCAAGGGCAAGAACAACGCGCTCGTCGCCGCGGCCCGAGGACGTCGGCAGCCCGTGGGCGATCGGCTCGGCCGAGGGCGGTCACAAGGCGTCCACCCGGAGCTCGGCACGCTCGGAGGATTTCCGCAGCCTGGTCGCGACGCGCGCAAGTCACTGGGCATCGAGATCGCGCTCGACATCGCCTTTCAGTGCGCGCCCGATCATCCCTACGTCAAGGCCCATCCGGAGTGGTTCCGCTGGCGTCCCGACGGCAGGTGCAGTACGCCGAGAACCCGCCCAAGAAATACCAGGACATCTACCCGTTCGACTTCGAGACCGAGGACTGGCGCGCGCTGTGGGCAGGAGCTCGAAGAGCGTGTTCGACTTCTGGATCGGCGAAGGCGTGCAAGATCTTCCGCGTCGACAACCCGCACACCAAGTCCTTCGCCTTCTGGGAATGGCTGATCGGCCGAGCTCAAGCGCGAGCACCCGGAGGTGATCTTCCTCGCCGAGGCATTCACGCGGCCCAAGGTGATGCACCGGCTGGCCAAGCTCGGCTTCACGCCAGTCCTACACCTACTTCGCCTGGCGCAACACCAAGCACGAGCTCACCGAGTACTTCACCGAGCTTGCGCAGGGCCCGGGGCGCGAGTACTTCCGGCCCAACGTCTGGCCGAACACGCCCGGACATCCTGCACCGAGTACCTGCAGTTCGGCGGCCGGCCCGCGTTCATGGTGCGCCTGGTGCTGGCGGCGACGCTGGCGGCGAGCTACGGCATCTACGGGCCGGCCTACGAGCTGCTGGAAGCGACGTCCGCGCGAGCCCGGCAGCGAGGAGTACCTCGACTCGCGAGAAGTACCAGCTGCGCCACTGGGACCTGGAGCGCGCCGACAGCCTGCGCGACTTCATCGCGCGCGTGAACCGCATCCGGCGCGAGAACCCCGCGCTGCACGTCCGACCGCAGCCTGCGCTTCTTCCCCATCGACAACGAGCAGCTCATCTGCTACGCCAAGTCGGAGCGACAAGGGCGACAACCTGATCGTCACCGTGGTCAACCTCGACCCGCACCACGCCCAGTCCGGCTGGGTCGAGCTCGATCTCGCGTCGCTCGGCATCGACCCGGCGATGCCGTACCAGATGCACGACCTGCTCTCCGGACGCGCGCTTCCTGTGGCAGCGGCCCGCGCAACTTCGTGCAGCCTCGACCCGCAGCGCGCGTCCCGGCGCACATGTTCGCGCTGCGCCGCCGGGTGCACCGCGAGCAGGACTTCGACTACTTCCTGTGAACGCCCCGGATCACGCCGACAAGCCGCCAGCGAGCCGCGTCGCCGCCGGTGCAGGGCGCGCCGACGACCCGCTCTGGTACAAGGACGCGGTCATCTACCAGCTGCACATCAAGGCGTTCTTCGACTCGAACGACGACGGCATGGGCGACTTCCGCGGCCTGACCGACAAGCTCGACTACGTGCAGGACCTGGGCGTCAACACCATCTGGCTGCTTGCCGTTCTATCCCTCGCCGCTGAAGGACGACGGCTACGACGTCGCCGACTACCACAACGTCCACCCGCAGTACGGCACGCGCCACGACTTCCGCACGCTTCGTGCGCGAGGCGCACCGGCGCGGCCTGCGCGTGATCACCGAGCTGGTGGTGAACCACACCTCCGACCAGCACCCGTGGTTCCAGGCCGCGCGCCGCGCGCCCGCCGGGCTCCTCCAAGCGCAACTTCTACGTCTGGAGCGACATCCGACCAGAAGTACAACAGGCACGCGCATCATCTTCACCGACACCGAGACGTCCAACTGGACCTGGGACCCGGTGGCCAAGGCGTTCTACTGGCACCGCTTCTTCAGCCACCAGCCGGACCTCAACTTCGACAACCCGCAGGTGCTGAAGGCGGTCTTCCGCGTCATGCGCTTCTGGCTCGACATGGGGGTGGACGGCTTCCGGCTGGACGCCATTCCCTACCTGTTCGAGCGCGAGGGCACCAGCAACGAGAACCTGCCCGAGACGCACGCGGTGATCAGGCAGATCCGCGCCCAGGTCGACGCGCACTACAAGAACCGCCTGCTGCTCGCCGAGGCCAACCAGTGGCCCGAGGACGTGCGCGAGTACTTCGGCGACGGCGACGAGTGCCACATGGCCTACCACTTCCCGCTGATGCCGCGCATCTACATGGCGATCGCGCAGGAGGACCGCCACCCCGTGGTCGAGATCATGCAGCAGACGCCGGACATTCCCGACAACTGCCAGTGGGCGATCTTCCTGCGCAACCACGACGAGCTGACCCTGGAGATGGTGACCAGCAAGGAGCGCGACTACATGTACCGCATGTACGCCGCCGACCCGCGCGCGCGCATCAACCTCGGCATCCGCCGCCGCCTCGCGCCGCTGATGGAGAACGACCGCGACCGCATCAAGCTGATGAACAGCCTGCTGCTGTCGATGCCGGGCTCGCCGATCATCTATTACGGCGACGAGATCGGCATGGGCGACAACATCTTCCTCGGCGACCGCAACGGCGTGCGCACGCCGATGCAGTGGAGTCCCGACCGCAACGCCGGCTTCTCGCGCGCCGACCCGCAGCGCCTGTACCTGCCGCCGATCATGGACCCGGTCTACGGCTACGAGGCGGTCAACGTCGAGGCGCAGACGCGCGAGCCCGTCGTCGCTGCTCAACTGGATGCGGCGCATGCTGGCGGTGCGCAAGGCGAGCCAGGCCTTCGGCCGCGGCAGGCTGATCTTCCTCAAGCCCGGCAACCGCAAGATCCTCGCCTACCTGCGCGAGTACGGCGACGAGACGATCCTGTGCGTCGCCAACCTCGGCCGCTCGGCGCAGCCGGTGGAGCTCGACCTGGCGCGCTATCGCGGCCGCGTGCCGGTGGAGATGATGGGCCGCACCGCCTTCCCGCCGATCGGCGAGCTGCCCTACCTGCTGACCCTGCCCGCCTGCGGCTTCTACTGGTTCCGCCTCGCCGCGGACGCCGACGTGCCGCGCTGGCACGAGGAGCGCCTGGCGCCGCGAGGACCTGCCGGTGCTGGTGCTGTTCGACGGCTGGACCAGCTTTTTCCGCGACCGCGTCGTGCCCTGGCGCATCCGCATGGCCGAGAAGACTGCGCGCGCAGTTCGAGACCGAGACGCTGCCGCGCTACATCGCCGACGCAGCGCTGGTACGCCGCCAAGGGCGAGCCGATCAAGCGCGCGCGCCTCGAGCGACTGGGCGCTGTGGGAGACCGGAGCGCACCAGCTGGCTGCTGGCGCTGCTGCGAGGTCGAGAGCGGCGGCGAGCCGGTGCGCTACTTCGCTGCCGCTGGCGCTCGCCTGGGAGGACGGCGACGAGGAGCAGCATGCGCAGCGCTCGTCGCCGCGACGCTCGCGCAAGGTGCGCCAGCAGGCGCAACGTCGGCGTGCTCGGCGACGCGTTCGCCGACGAAGCCTTCTGCCGCGCGGTGGTCGAGGCGATCGGCGCCGGCCGCGAGATGCACCAGCGCGCACGGGCAGGCTGCGCTTCACGCCGACCACGGCGTTCGCCGCGCTGGCCGGCGAGGACAGTCGCGAAGCTGCCGTGGGCCGGCCGCAAGTCGCAGAGCAGCAACACCGTGGTGACGCTCGGCGAGCGCCTGTTCCTCAAGGGCTACCGCCGCGCGCGCCCGGGCGTCAATCCCGAGTTCGAGGTCGGGCGCTTCCTGACCGAGGTGGCGCATTTCCCGAACTGCGTGCCGGTGGCGGGCGCGCTCGAATACATCGCCGCCGACGGCACGCCGACGACGCCTGGCGCTGCTGCAGGCCTATGTCGCCAACCAGGGCGACGGCTGGAGCTACACGCTCGACTACCTCGAGCGCTTCTTCGAGGAGCGGCGCACCGCCGCCGGGCCGCCTGCCTCGGACGTCGCACGGCGCCTACCTGTCGCTGGTGCACACGCTCGGCACGCGCACCGCGGAGCTGCACCAGGCGCTTGCCACGCCGAGCGGCGACCCGGCCTTCGACCCGGAGCCGCTCGCCGACACGGCGACCTCGCGCAACTGGAAGCACGCGCGTGCGCGACGAGGCGCTCGCCACGCTTCGCGCTCCTCGAGCAGCCAGCGCGGCCAGTTCCCGGCGCCGGCGCGCGACGAGATGCAGCTGCTGCTCGAGCGGCGCGAGCGGCTGCTCGGGCGCATCGAGGCCTTGCGCCATGCCCGCGGGCGCGTGCGCAAGACCCGCTACCACGGCGACTACCACCTGGGCCAGGTGCTGGTGAGCAAGAACGACTTCGTGATCATCGACTTCGAGGGCGAGCCGGCGCGCCCGCTGGCCGAGCGCCGGATCAAGCACTCGGCGCTGCGCGACGTCGCCGGGCATGCTGCGCTCCTTCGACTACGCGCGCTGGACCGCGCTGCGCCGCGCGACGCAGGCGCACGGCGACGACGAGCGGCTCGAGCCGCTGGCGCGCGCCTGGGAGGCCGAGGCGCGCCGCGCCTTCCTGCGCGCCTACGACGAGAGTGCGCGCGCCGCCGGACTGTTCGACTCGCTCGACGAGGCGCGCGGGCTGCTCGAGCTGTTCGAGCTGGAGAAAGCGCTCTACGAGCTTCGCTACGAGATCGGCAACCGGCCCGGCTGGGTACGCATCCCGCTTCTCGGGATCCTGGCGCTGGCCGAATGCAGGGAAGGGTGCGACATGGATAAGGTCGACATGATGCTCGAACCGGTCCGGGTTTTCCTGACGCAGATCGGTGCGTTCCTGCCGCGGCTGGCGCTGGCGGTCGCCGTGCTGATCGCCGGCTGGCTGCTGGCGAAGGTGGCGCGCTTCGCGGTGGTCAAGGGCCTGCGCGCGATCAATTTCAACGTGCTCACCGAGCGCGCCGGCATGGACGGCTTCCTCAAGCAGGGCGGCATCGAGACCGACACCACCGACATCTTCGGCGTGCTGATCTACTGGCTGGTGGTCCTCGCGGCGCTGATCATCGGCTTCAACGGCCTGGGGCTCACCTACATCACCGACCTGCTGCGCGAGGTGGTGCTGTTCGTGCCCAAGGTGATCGTCGCGCTGCTGATCCTCGCTTTCGGCGCCTACTTCGCGCGCTTCATCGGCACCACCGTGAGCACCTACTGCCGCAACGTCGGCATCCAGGACGGCGACCTGCTCGGCCGGCTGGCGCAGTACGCGATCGTCACCTTCGTGGTGCTGATCGCGCTCGACCAGGTGAACGTCGGCGGCGACATCATCCGCCAGAGCTTCCTCATCATCCTTGCGGGCGTCGTGTTCGCGCTGGCGCTCGCCTTCGGCATCGGCGGCAAGGACTGGGCGGCGAAGCAGCTGGAGCGCTGGTGGCCGAAGGAGCGCAAGGCAGGTGACTAGCGCACGCGTCGCCGCGCGCGGCGCATGATCCTCGCGGGAGACATCGGCGGCACCAAGTCGCTGCTGGCGCTGTACGAGGGCGGACCGCGCGAGGCCGCCTTCGAGCTGCGCCTCGCCTCGGCCGAGTTCGCCGATTTCGAGTCGCTGCTCGCTCGCTTCCTCGCCGAGGCGCACGCCGCGCTCGGCGCCGCGCCGCGCATCGACGCGGGCTGCTTCGGCATCGCAGGGCCGGTGCGCGGCGAGCACGTGCGCGTCACCAATCTGCCCTGGAGCCTCGACGCGGCGCCACTGCGCCGCCGCTTCGGCATCGGGCGCCTCGAGCTGATCAACGACTTCGCCGCCGCCGCCTGGGGCGTCGGCGCGCTCGCGACGCAGGACCTGGCGACGCTGCAAGAGGGCGTGCCGGTGGCCGAGGCCGCGCGCGTGGTGCTCGGCGCGGGCACCGGCTTCGGCATCGCCTACGTCGTGAACGGCAGGCCGGTCGCCGGCGAAGGCGGCCACGGCGCCTTCGCGCCGGCCGATGCCGAACAGGCGGCGCTGTGGCGCTTCCTGCACGAAAGGCTCGGGCGGGTGCAGCTCGAGGACGTGCTCTCCGGCCCGGGCCTGGCGCGCATCCACGAATTCTTGACCGGCGCCAAAGCCGACCCCGAGGCCGTGACCGGCCGCGCGCTCGAATTGTTCGTCGCCTGCTACGGCGCGGCGGCGGGCGACCACGCCCTGAACGTCATGGCGCGCGGGGGCGTCTACGTCGCCGGCGGCATCGCGCCCAAGATCCTGCCGCGCCTCGCCGCCGGCGGCTTCCTCGCGGCGTTCAACGACAAGGGCGCCTTTGCCGAGCTCATGCGGCGCATGCCGGTGCACGTAGTGACCAACGAGCGGCTCGGCCTGATCGGCGCCGCAGTCGCCGCGGCGCGACGGGCATAATCCGTCACGTGAGCACATCCTCCCCCGTCACCGCAGTCTGGCCGGGACGGCCCTACCCGCGCGGCGCCACCTGGGACGGCGAAGGCGTCAACTTCGCGCTGTTCTCCGAGCACGCGGAAAAGGTCGAGCTGTGCCTGTACGACGCGAGCGGCCGCCGCGAGCAGCGCCGGATCGTGCTGCGCGAGCGCACCGACCAGGTCTGGCACTGCTACCTGCCAGACGCGCGCCCCGGCCTGCTGTACGGCTACCGCGTGCATGGTCCCTACAAGCCCGAGGAGGGCCAGCGCTTCAATCCGAACAAGCTGCTCGCCGATCCGTACGCGAAGGATTTCGTCGGCGCGCTGCGCTGGAGCGACGCGCTGTTCGGCTACACCGTCGGCCACAAGCGCGAGGACCTCGCGTTCGACCGGCGCGACAGCGCCGCCTTCATGCCCAAGTGCCGCGTGCTCGAGACCGCGTTCACCTGGGGCGACGACCGGAGCCCGGACGTGCCCTGGCACGAGACCGTGATCTACGAGCTGCACGTGCGCGGCTTCACCATGCGCCACCCGGACGTGCCTGCGCCGCTGCGCGGCACCTACGCCGCGCTCGCCACCGCGCCGGTGATCGAGCACCTCAAGCGCCTCGGCGTGACCACCGTCGAGCTGATGCCGGTGCACGCCTTCGTCGACGACCGGCGCCTGTTCGACACGGGCCTGCGCAACTACTGGGGCTACAACACGCTCGGCTTCTTCGCCCCCGAGAACCGCTACTCGGCCTCGGGCAAGGTGAAGGAGTTCAAGACCATGGTGAAGACGCTGCACTCGGCCGGCATCGAGGTGATCCTCGACGTGGTCTACAACCACACCTGCGAGGGCAACCACCTCGGGCCCACGCTGTCGCTTCGCGGCATCGACAACCGCGCCTACTACCTCCTCGATTCGGGCAACCCGCGCCACTACGCCGACTACACCGGCTGCGGCAACACGCTCAACCTGCGAGCACCCGCGCGCGCTGCAGCTGGTGATGGACTCGCTGCGCTACTGGGCCGAGGAGATGCACGTCGACGGCTTCCGCTTCGACCTCGCATCCGCCCTGGCGCGCGAAGGCGGCGCGGTGCAGCCGCTCGGCGCGTTCTTCGACATCGTGCGCCAGGACCCGGTGCTGAACCGGGTGAAGCTGATCGCCGAGCCCTGGGACCTCGGCGAGGGCGGCTACCAGGTGGGCAACTTTCCGCTCGGCTGGGCGGAGTGGAACGACCGCTATCGCGACGCCATGCGCGCCTACTGGAAGGGCGACGGCGGCGTGGTCGGCGAGTTCGCGCGCCGCTTCACCGGCTCGTCCGACCTGTACGGCCGCTCCGGGCGCCGGCCGCACGCCAGCATCAATTTCATCACCGCGCACGACGGCTTCACGCTCGCGGACCTCGTGTCCTACAACGACAAGCACAACGAGGCCAACGGCGAGGACAACCGCGACGGCCACAACAACAACCTGTCGTGGAACTGCGGCGCCGAGGGGCCGACCGACGACCCGGCGATCCTCGCGCTGCGCGCGCGGCAGCAGCGCAATTTCCTCGGCCACGCTGCTCCTGTCGCAGGGCGTGCCGATGCTGCTCGCGGGCGACGAGCTGGGACGCAGCCAGAACGGCAACAACAACGCCTACTGCCAGGACAACGAGCTCAGCTGGCTCGACTGGACGCCGAGCCAGGAGAAGACCGACTTCATCGGCTTCGTCCAGCGCCTCATCGCGCTGCGCCGCGCGCACCCGAGCTTCCGGCGGCGCGATTTCTTCGAGGGCCGGCCGCTGCACGGCGGCGGCGTCAAGGACATCCAGTGGCTCAAGCCCGACGGCACCGAGATGAGCGACCACGAGTGGGAGCACGAGTCGGCGCGCAGCCTGGGCGTGTACCTGTCGGGCGCCGGGCTGACCGACGTCGACCGTTACGGCCGCACCAAGAGCGACGACGATTTCCTGCTGCTGTTCAACCCGCACCACGAGGACGCCGCCTTCGTGCTGCCGGCGATCCCGGGCGAGCCCTGGCGCGCGCTGTTCGACACCGCCCAGGAGCCCGCCACGCCCGACGCGCGCAAGCATTACGCCGCGGGCGACACCTACGGCTTGCGGGCGCGCTCGCTGGTATTGCTCACCCGCCGCGCGGCCGCCGCGCCGTGAGGCACGCGCACGCGATGCCCTTCGGCGCAGAGGCGCGCGCCGACGGCGTGCGCTTTCGCCTCTGGGCGCCGGCGCAGAAGCGCGTCGCGCTCGAGCTCGACGGCGTGCGGCTCGACATGCATCCCCTGCCCGGCGGCTGGCACGAGCGCAGCGTCGCGGGCGCGCGTGCGGGCTGCCGCTACCGCTACCTGCTGCATGGCGGCGTCGCGGTGCCCGACCCCGCCTCGCGCGCCAACCCCGACGACGTGCACGGCGCAAGCCAGGTTGTCGACCCGCGTGCCTACGACTGGCCCGACGCCGAATGGCGCGGCCGCCCGTGGCAAGAGGCGGTGCTCTACGAGCTGCACGTCGGCACGTTCACCCCCGAGGGCACGTTCGCCGGCGCGCGCAGCCGGCTGCCCGAGCTCGCCGCGCTCGGCGTTACCGCCGTCGAGCTGATGCCGGTGGCCGACTTCCCCGGCAGGCGCAACTGGGGCTACGACGGCGTGCTGCCGTTCGCGCCCGACGCGAGCTACGGCACGCCGCGAGGACCTCAAGGCGCTGGTCGACGCCGCGCACGCGCTGCGGGCTGATGGTGCTGCTCGACGTGGTCTACAACCACTTCGGCCCCGAGGGCAACTACCTGCACGCCTACTGCCCGCAGTTCTTCGATCCGGCGCGCCATACCCCGTGGGGCGCGGCGATCAACTTCGACGGCCAGACAGCCGCGCGGTGCGCGACTTCTTCGTGCACAACGCGCTGTACTGGATCGAAGAGTACCGCTTCGACGGGCTGCGCCTCGATGCGGTGCACGCCATCCACGACGCCTCGGCCGAGCACATCGTGTGCGAGATCGGCCGCGCGCTGCGCGAAGGCCCGGGGCGCGAGCGGCAGGTGCACCTGGTGCTCGAGAACGACAGCGAACGAGGCGCATTACCTCGGCGCCCGTGCGCCAGGCGCGCAGTGGAACGACGACCTGCACCACGCGGCTGCACGTGCTGCTCGACCGGCGAGAGTCCGACGGCTACTACGCCGACTATGCCGACCGTCCGCTCGAGCGCCTCGGGCGCGCGCTCGCCGAAGGCTTCGTCTACCAGGGCGAGCCCTCGGCGTTCCGCGGCGGCGAGCCGCGCGGCGAGCCGAGCGCGCAGCTCGCCCCCGGCGCCTTCGTGTCGTTCCTGCAGACCCACGACCAGGTCGGCAACCGCGCCTTCGGCGAGCGGCTCGATGCGCTCGCCGAGCCGCGCGCGCTGCGCGCGCTGCTGGCCTGCCTGCTGCTCGCGCCGCACGCGCCGATGCTGTTCATGGGCGAGGAGTTCGCCGCCTCGACGCCATTCCTGTACTTCTGCGATTTCGGCCCCGAGCTCGCTGACGCGGTGACGCGCGGGCGGCGCGGCGAGTTCGAGCGCTTCGCCGCGTTCTCGCAGGCGATTCCGGATCCCAACGACGTTGCCACCTTCATGGCTTCCAAGTTGCGCCGGCAAGAGCGCAGCCCGGAGCGCCTCGAGCTGGTGCGCGAGCTTCTCGCGCTGCGCCGCCGCCACCTCGCGCCGCGGCTCGCCGGCGCGCGCAGCGGCAGGTTCGCCGTCCTGGAAGATAGCCTTCAAGTGAGTTGGCCGCTTGCCCTACGTACGCGCTGGCACATGCATCTGCGGCTTGCCGGCGGCGTGAGCCGGCCCCCGGGCGAGCTGATTTACCGCAGCGACGAAGCCTGCGTCGCGCTGGAGCAGGCAGCATGAACGAGGCGCGCGCCGAGCTCGAACGGCACTGCGCGCGGCTCGGCATCGCCACCGGCTGGCACGACATCTGGGGCAAGCGCCACGAGGTGCCCGAAGCGAGCCTGCGCGCGCTCGTCGACGAGTTCGGCCCGCAGGCGGGCGCGGCCGGCGCGCCGCTGCCACCGGTGCTCGCGCTACGCGCGGGCACCGCGCCGTGGCGCGTCGGCGTGCGCCGCGCCGAAGGTGCGACGCTGCGCTGGAAGATCGCTCTCGAGGACGGCGCCCGCCGCGAGGGCGAAGGACACGCGGCGGACGGCGAGCTCGAGATCGGCGCGCCGCTGCCGATGGGCTACCACCGCCTGACGATCGACGGGCTGGGCGAGACGCTGCTGGTGGCGGCGCCCGAGCGCTGCTGGCGCCCCGCGGCGCTCGAGGACGGCGGCAGCGTCTGGGGCCTGGCGCTGCAGCTCTACGCGCTGCGCTCGGCGCGCAACTGGGGCATGGGCGATTTCGGCGACCTGCTGGCGTTCGTCGAGCAATGGGCGGCGCGCGGCGCCGGCATCTTCGGCCTCAATCCGCTGCACGCGCTGTTTCCCCACAATCCGGCGCACGCCAGCCCGTACAGCCCGTCGTCGCGCCTGCTGCTCAACGTGCTGTACCTCGACGTCGAGGCGATCGAGGACTGCGCCGAGTGCGCGGAGGCGCGGCGCCTGCTCGGTTCGGACGGATTCCAGGCGCGGCTCGCGGCGCTGCGCGCCGCCGAGCTGGTCGACTACCCGGGCGTCGCGGCGGCCAAGTTCGAGATGCTCGAGCTGCTGTACGCGCACTTTCGCCGGCGCCACCTCGCCGCCGACGACGCGCGCGCGCGCGCCTTCGCCGAGTTCCGCGCGCGCGGCGGCGAGATGCTGCGCAAGCACGCGCTCTACGATGCGCTGCAGGAGCATTTCCACGGCGCGGACCCGGCGGTCTGGGGCTGGCAGATATGGCCCGCGGCGTACCGCGACCCCGCCGGCGAGGCGGTGGCGCGCTTCGCGCTCGAGCACGGCGAGCGCGTCGAGTACTTCGAGTACCTGCAGTGGCAGGCCGAATCGCAGCTCGCGCGCGTCGCCTGGCGCTGCGCCGAGCTGGGGCTGGCGCTCGGGCTGTACCTCGACCTCGCGGTGTCGGTCGACCGCGCCGGCTCGGACGCCTGGGCGCACCGCGACGTGCTACGCGCTCGGCGCGAGCGTCGGCGCGCCGCCCGACGATTTCAACCTGCGCGGCCAGGACTGGGGGCTGCCGCCGCTGCGTCCCGACCGCCTGCGCGAGAGCGGCTACGCGCTCTACGTGAGCGCGCTGCGCGAGGCGATGAGCCACGCGGGGGCGCTGCGCATCGACCACGTCATGGGGCTGATGCGCCTGTACTGGATCCCGCCGCACGCCCAGCCGGGCGCCGGCGCCTACGTGCACTACGCGTTTGAGGAAATGCTGGCGATCCTCGCGCTCGAGAGCCATCGCAACCGCTGCGTGGTGATCGGCGAGGACCTCGGCACGGTGCCCGACGAGGTGCGCGCCGCGCTCGCGCGCGCGGGCGTGCTGTCGTATCGCCTGCTGTGGTTCGAGCGCGACGGCGCGGGCGAGTTCAAGGCGCCGGCCGATTTCCCGCGCGAGGCGCTGGTCGCGGTGAGCACGCACGACCTGCCGACGCTCGCCGGGTGGTGGCGGGGCGAGGACCTCGCGCTGCGCCGCCGGCTCGGCCTGTTCCCCGACGAGGCGGCGTACGCCGCGCAGCTCGCGGCGCGCGCCGAGGACCGCGCGCGGCTGCTGCGCGCCCTGGAGCGCGCGGGGCTGCTGCCGCGCGACATCGAAGGCGGCCTCGCCGAGGCGGTGCACGCCTACGTCGGCGCGACGCCCGCGCGCGTGCATGATGGTGCAGCTCGAGGACGCTGCTCGGGCGTCGCCGAGCAGGCCAACCTGCCGGGCACCACCGACGAGCACCCGAACTGGCGCCGCAAGCTGCCGCTCGAGCTCGAGCGCATCGGCGATCACCCGCGCGCGGCGGCGCTCGCCGCGCGGCTCGCCGGGCTGCGTCCGCATCCCGAGGCGCAGGGCGCTGCGCCCGCACCGGTCGAAGCGCGCGTGCCGCGCGCCACCTATCGCCTGCAGCTCAATGCCGGCTTCACCTTTACCGACGCCATCGGCCTGGTGCCCTACCTCGCCAAGCTCGGCGTGAGCCACGTCTACTGCTCGCCGATCCTGCGCGCGCGCCCGGGCAGCACGCACGGCTACGACGTCGTCGACCACGACGCAGATCAACCCCGAGCTCGGCAGCCCCGCCGACTTCGACCGCTTCGTCGCCGCGCTGCACGCGCAGGGCATGGGGCTGCTGTTCGACATGGTGCCCAACCACATGGGCGTGCATGGCGCCGACAACGCGTGGTGGATGGACGTGCTGGAGAACGGCCAGGCCTCGGCCTATGCGGAGTATTTCGACATCGAGTGGCACCCGGTCAACAGCGACCTCGAGGGCAAGGTGCTGGTGCCGGTGCTCGGCGACCATTACGGCATCGTGCTCGACCGCGGCGAGCTGCGCCTTCACTACGAGGCCGACGCCGGCACCTTCGCGGTGCGCTACCACGAGCACCGCTTCCCGCTCGACCCGGCGACCTATCCGCTGGTGCTGCGCCACGCCGAAGCGGCGCTGCGCCAGGCGAACCCCACCGAGGCGGCAAGCGAGGAGCTCGCGGCCATTTCCGCGGCCTTCGCCAGCCTGCCCTCGCGCGACCGCAGCGACGCCGAGGAAATCACGCGCCGCGCGACCGAGATGGCGAGCCTCAAGCAGCGCCTGCTGCGCCTGGCGCGCATGCAGCCCGACGTCGCCGCCGCGCTCGCCGCGGCGGTGGAGCGCATCAACGCCCCGCCGGGCGATGCGCTGCACACCGCTGCTCGAAGCGCAGGCCTACCGGCTCGCCTACTGGCGCGTCGCGTCCGACGAGATCAACTACCGGCGCTTCTTCGACATCAACGACCTCGCGGCGCTGCGCATGGAGAACGAGACGGTGTTCGACGCCACGCACGCATTCGCGTTCTCGGCTCGTCGCCGCAGCGCAAGGTCGACGGGCTGCGCATCGACCACCCCGACGGGCTGTACGACCCGGCGCAGTATTTCGCGCGACTGCAGGAGCGCTACGCGCGCATCATCGACATGCCGCCGAATGCGCTCGGCGCCGACGGCCGGCCAGCGCGGCCGCTGTACGTGGTGGCGGAGAAGATCACCGCGCGCCACGAGCACGTCCCGGAGAACTGGGCGCTGCACGGCACCACCGGCTACCGCTTCGCCGCGGTGGTAAACGGCCTGTTCGTCGATCCCGCGGCGCGCGCGCGCATCGACCGCACCTGGCGCAGCTTCAGCGGCGAGGAGCGTCGACTTCGAGGAGGCGGCCTACCTCGGCAAGCGCGCCATCATGCGCGGCACGCTCGCCGCGGAGCTGACCGTGCTCGCCACCGAGCTGCTGCGCATCGCGCGCGCCGACCGGCGCACGCGCGACTTCACGCTCAACACGCTGCGCCAGGCGCTCGCCGAGGTCGCCGCCTGCCTGCCCGTGTACCGCACCTACATCGCCGGCAGGCCCTCCGCGCAGGACCGGCGCTACATCGACTGGGCGGTGGCGCGCGCCACGCGCCGCAGCCGCGCCGCCGACATCACCATCTTCGTCGTTCGTGCGCCAGGCGCTGCTCGGCCGGGCGCCCGCCGGCGCGGCGCGCGGGCTCGCCAAGAGCATGCTGCGCTTCGCCATGCGCTTCCAGCAGTTCACCGCGCCGGTCGCCGCCAAGGGCGTCGAGGACACCGCGTTCTACGTCTACAACCGCCTCGTATCGCTGAACGAGGTCGGCGGCGATCCCGACATGTTCGGCTTCGCCGTGAGCGCCTTCCACGGCGCGAGCGCCGACCGCGCGCAGCGCTGGCCGCACACCATGCTCGCCACCTCGACGCACGACAACAAGCGCTCCGAGGACGTGCGCCAGCGCATCAACGTCATCTCCGAGATGCCAGGACTCTGGCGGCTGCTGCTCAGGCGCTGGCGCATGCTGAACCGCCTGCGGCGCAAGACGCGCGAGGGCCGTCCCGCGCCTTCGCGCAATGACGAGTACCTGCTGTACCAGACGCTGCTCGGCAGCTACCCGCCCGGCGGGCTCGAGGGCGAGGCGCTCGACGCGTACCGCGCGCGCATCGAGGCGTATATGCAGAAGGCGGCGCGCGAAGCGAAGCAGCGCACCAGCTGGGTGAGTCCGAACGAGGAGTACGAGGAGGCGCTCGCAGCCTTCGTGCGCGCGCTGTTGTCGCGCGCCGCATCCCAACGCCTTCCTCGACGACCTGCGCGTGCAGGCCGTCACGGTCGCCTGGTTCGGCGCGCTCAACAGCCTGTCGATGGCGCTCATCCAGTTCAGCTCGCCCGGCGTGCCCGACCTGTACCAGGGCAACGAGCTCATCGACCTGAGCCTGGTCGACCCGGACAACCGCCGCCCGGTCGACTACGTGCTGCGCCGACGGCTGCTCGAGGAGCTGCGCGACCTGGCGCAGCGCCCGGATTTCGCCGCCGCAGCGCGGGCCCTCGCCCAGGCACCGTACGACGGGCGCGCCAAGATGCTGGTCAGCTGGCGGCTGCTCGAGCTGCGCGCCGGCGAGCCGCTGCTGTTCCGCGACGGCGGCTACGAGCCGCTCGCGGCGCGCGGCAGGCACGCCGGGCACATCGTCGCCTACGCGCGCCGGCTCGGCGAGCGCACGCTGGTGGTGATCGCGGGACGGCTGTACGCCACGCTCTTGGGCGATCCCGGCCGGCTGCCGCTGGGCGAAGGCGTGTGGGGCGACACCGCGGTGGCGGCGGGCGCCCTGCCCGAGGGCGCGCGCCTGACGAATCTGTTCACCGGCGAGAGCGTCGCCGTCGAGGACGGACACATCGCGCTCGCGCGCGCCTTCGCCAGCTTCCCGGCGGCGGCGCTGCTCGCCTAGTCCCAGGGCAGGCCGACGTAGTTCTCCGCCAGGCTCGCCGCAGCAGCGCGCGAGCCGACCACGTAATCGAGCTGCGAGCGCTGCAGCCGCAGGAAGGCGTCGTCGTCGTGGAAACGGTGCAGCATCGAGGTCATCCACCACGAGAAGTGCTCCGCGCGCCACACCCGGCGCAGCGCGGTCTGCGTATAGGCGGCGAGCAGCGCCTCGCTGCCCGAGGCGTAGTACGCGACGAGCGCGCGCAGCTCGCTCCAGATGCGCTCGTCAGTCCACGCGGCGAGGCGCGCGGCGACCAGGTCCTTGATCACCTCGTGCTGCGCATAGACCATGATCGCGCGCCCGCCGGTGAGGTCCGCGAAGTCGATGCGGTGGCCGCGTCCGCCGAAGCGCAGCTCGATGCCCTCGAGCTCGAGCAGCCGCGCTAGCAAGAGGCCTGCGGGTCCCGCGCCGACGATGCCGACCTGCGTCTTCATGCCAGCGATCCCCTTTTCGCAAGGCTCGAGCGCTCGAAGCCCGCGATGCGCTGGTAGCGCTCGAGGATCGCCGCCATCTCAGCCTCGCTCATCACCTCGTCGATGCGCGCGAAGGGCTTGTCGCCGGTCCTCAGGTGGACTTCGCGCAGCACCGCGTCGGGCCCGAGCGAGCGGTTCGCGATTACCACCTCGTAGGCCGGCGCGAGGCGCAGCCGCTCATAGGCGGCGAGCGCCGCGGCGACGTCCGCTTCGCGCGCCAGACAGCCGGCGAGCGCGCGCGCGTCGAGGATCGCCTGTCCCGCGCCGTTGGAGCCGCGCGGATACATCGGGTGCGCCGCGTCGCCGAGCAGCGTTACGCGCCCCTGCGTCCAGAACGGCAGCGGCTCGCGGTCGACCATCGGGTACTCGAGCACCATGTCGGCGGCCTCGATCATCGCCGCCGCGTCGAGCCAGTCGAACTTCCAGCCCGCGAACGCCGGCAGGAAATCCTCGCGCCGCCCCGCGAGGTTCCAGTCCTGCATCACGTTCCTCGGCGACTGGATCTCGACCACCCAGTTGACGAGCTGCGTGCCCGCGCCGTCGATGTCGTCGCGGATCGGATAGGCGACCAGCTTGCCGACCTCGAGCCAGCCGCCGATCACCATGCTGGCGCCGGTAAGAAAGGGCTGCATGCGCGTCGTGCCGCGCCACATGTTGATGCCCTGGTAGGCGACCGGGCCCTCGGCGGGGTGCAGGATCCTGCGCACCGCCGAGTGGATGCCGTCGCAGCCGATCGCCGCCGCGCCGCGCGCGCTGCTGTCGTCTTCAAATCGAACTTGAACGCTTGAGCCGTTCTGGGTCAACCCGATACAACGCTTGTTCAAGACCACGGCGTCGTTTCCGATCCTCTCCCGCACTGCCTGCACCAACACGGCGTGCAGGTCGGCGCGGTGGATCGAGAGCTGCGGCCAGTCGTAGCCGGCGAAGCGCCCGCGCGGCTCGCGGGTGATGAACTGCCCGAAGCGGTTGCAGTACACCACTTCGCGCGTCTCGACCGCGACCTTGGCGAGGCGCCCGGCGAGCCCGAGCTCGGTCAGCTCGCGCATGGCGTGCGGCAGCAGGTTGATGCCGACGCCAAGCGGCCGGATCTCCGCGGCCGCCTCGTACACGCGGCAGGCGATGCTCGCCTGCGCGAGCGCGAGCGCCAGCGTCAGCCCGCCGATGCCGCCGCCTATAATGAGGATCTCCATGGGCGCATTGTATTCAACAAGTCCGCGATGAGCGCCGTCACGCTCGATGACGTCAGGGCGGCGGCGGCGCGCATCTCTGGCGCGCTCGAGCGCACGCCGCTGCTCGAGAGCCGCACGCTGTCGCGCCTCACCGGCGCGCAGGTGTTCCTCAAGTTCGAGAACCTGCAGTTCACGGCGTCATTCAAGGAGCGCGGCGCGCTGAACAAGCTGCTCACCATGCCCGAGGCCGAGCGCGCGCGCGGCGTGATCGCGATGAGCGCCGGCAACCACGCGCAAGGCGTCGCCTACCACGCGGCGCGCCTCGGCGTGCGCGCGGTGATCGTGATGCCCAGGGGCACGCCCAACACCAAGGTGAAGAACACGCAGGTCCACGGCGCCGAGGTGGTGCTCGAAGGCGATACGCTGGCCGAGGCCGCGCGCCACGCGCATGAGCGGGCGGCGCGCGAGGGACTGACCTTCATCCATCCCTACGACGACCCCGCGATCATCGCCGGCCAGGGCACCGTGGCGCTCGAGATGCTCGCCGACGCGCCCGCACTCGACGCGCTCATCGTGCCGATCGGCGGCGGCGGGCTGATCGCCGGCATGGCGACCGCGGCCAAGGCGCTCAAGCCCGCGATCGAGGTGTACGGCGTCGAATCGAAGGCCTACTGCGCCATGTACCAGCGCCTCAACGGCCTGCCGGTCGAAGTGGGCGGCGATACCATCGCCGAGGGCCTCGCGGTGCGCGACGTCGGGGAGCTGCCGCTGGCGATCGCGCGCGCGCTGGTGCGCGAGGTGCTGCTGGTCGAGGAGGCCGTGATCGAGCGCGCCATCGTTGCGCTGATCGAGATCGAGAAGACGGTGGCCGAGGGCGCCGGCGCTGCCGGCCTCGCGGCGCTGCTCGCCTACCCGGAGCGCTTCGCCGGCCGCAAGGTCGGCATCCCGCTGTGCGGCGGCAACATCGACACGCGCGTGCTCGCCGCGGTGCTGATGCGCGGCCTGGTGCGCGACGGGCGCTTGGCGCGGCTGCGCGTGTCGATGCCCGACATCTCGGGCAGCCTGGCGCGCGTGGCGCAGATGCTCGGCGACGCTGGCGCCAACATCGTCGAGGTGCAGCACCAGCGCCTGTTCGGCACCGCGTCGGTGCGCACGCCCGAGGTCGAGTTCCTGATCGAGGCGCGCGACCGCGAGCACACCGAGGCCATCATCGGCGCGCTGGCCGCGCGCGGCGTGCGCGTCACCCTGCTTCAATAGAAACCGGGAACAGGCGCTGCCACCAGCTCGCGAAGCGCTCGCGCCCGGCGGGCGTTTCGTAGATCACGCGCGGCGCGCCGCCGCGCGCGGGATGCAGCACGATGCGCCTGGCGTAACGCGTCGGCGTGGCCGCTGACAGCGTGAGCTCGCTGCGTCCGAGCGCGCGCGCCACGGTGGCGCCCCTGTTGCGGATCACCAGCCACTCGCCCGGGCCGATGCGGCGCTCGGTGAGCACGCCTTCCTGCGTCACGCGCAGCGCGCCCTCCCAGACGTAGAGCATGAGCGAGCGCCCGCCCTCGACGCGCAGCACGCTGCCGCGCGTCATGCCAAGGCTGCCGCGTACCACATATCCGTCCATTTCGCTCTCCTTGAATCGATGGTTTTTTCCACCCGCAGCAGCGTCGGGTCGGCGTCTTCGCTCAGCTCGAAGCCGAGCTTCGCCGCGAGGCTGAGCATCGGCCAGTTGTCGCCGAGCACCACGCCGCTCAGCGCCACGAGGCCGCGCTCGCGCGCGCTCTCGAGCAGCCGCACGATGAGGCGCGTACCCAGACCGCTGCGCTGCAGGGCGTCGTCGACCACCACGCCGAACTCCGCGCTGGCGTCGTCTTCCACGGCGTATTGCGCCAGGCCGACGATGCGGCCGGCGGCGTCGAACGCCCCGAGATTCAGGTCGTCCGGGCCGTTGCCGGAGGTCACGCGCTCGAGCTGCCGCGGCGTGAGCTCGCTGATCGGCGAGAAAAAGCGCATGCGCCGCGACTCGAGGGACAGCCGGCGCACGAACTCCTGCACCAGCGGCGCATCTGCGGGCCGCAATTCGCGTATCGCGAGCCGGCTGTCCATGGCCCTAGCCCATGATCGGCGCGAGCGCGGCGCCGATGCGCTCGAACTGCGCCGCGTTGATCAGGCCGCCGAGGTCCTTCCGGAAGCGCTCGTCCTCGACGCCCGAGATGATGTACTGCCAGCGGTAGGCGTGCAGGAACGTCGCGCCGATCGCCTCGACCTGCGCGCGGTCGAAGCTGCGTCCGGCCACGCGCAGGAAGTAGTCGGTGTCGGCCTTGGCCTGCAGCTGCAGGATGCCGTCCACCGCCGCCACCAGGGCGATCAGCTCGTCGACCGCGTGGTCGCGCTCGGCCGGCGTAAGCTTCTCGTCCTCGCGCTGCCACTCGAGCTCGTCGATGATCGCGTGCTGCGACTCTTCCCTGGCGTGGAAGGTGAACACGTCCTTCCACAGCTCGGATAGCTGCTCGTCCTTCTCGATCGCTTCGCGGTAGTGCGCGAGGACGAAGATCTCGATGTGGCAGATCAACGCCAGAACCGACCAGGTCGGCTTGCCGAGCACCACGCCGGCGACGTCGTTGGGCTGCGGCAGGAAGCTGTAGCCCTCCGGCATGCCTTCGGCGCACAGGGCGTCGATGCGGCGGAACATCTCCTGGTGCTTGAGCTCCTCGTCGGTGAAGCGCACCAGCGCTTCGAACGCCGCCTGGTCGCCGAGCCAGTGGTCGCGGCCCACTTCCGACATCTTGGGCGCGATGAAGCGCTCGACCAGACCGAACATGTTGGCGTAGGTGCGCCCCTGGATCTGGCTCACCAGGCGCTTCTCGTCGGTGCCGAGGAAATCGAGCCGCCCGATCTTGGACAGCCCGTCGGGCAGGAACTTCTTGCCGAAGTCGAACTTTCGGCCGCGGATCACGTCGCGCTCGATCTCGAAGCGCACGCGCTTCGACACTTCGACCGCCCTGGCGTAGCGCTTGCTGTCTGCTGCCTGTACCGTTGCTTGCATGGTCATGCTCCCTTTTGGTTGGTTGAGGAAAGCTGCTGCGGCCCCGCCGGCCGTCACATGCCGACGAGACGTGCTGCGTAGCCCTGCGCCTGCACGCAACGCAGGATGCCGAGCGCGCTGATCGCGCGCTGGTCGTAGTGCACCAGGAGCAGCTGTCCCGAGCGCGCGTCGGCGCGCACGCGGGTGATGCCCTGCTCCGCGCCCAGTCTCTCGAGAAGCCGGCTGCGCTCGCCCGCGTCGAGCGGCATGGCGACGCACACCACGACGTCGGATTGGCCGACGCTCATTTGGATCGCTCCGGTATTGGATTGCATGCCACGCATGCTAGGAGCGGCAGGTATCCGCCGGATTTCCGGCGGCACATGCTTTGTTGCGACTTTGTTTCAGCGTGGCCGCAGGACGCGGCCGGTGCGCTCTAGCGGCGCAGCGCCTCGGCGAGCGCCGCGAACAGCGGCTCGGACTCGACCGGCTTCGCCAGCAGCGCGCGCACCCCGCAACGCGCGAGATCGTCCTCGCGCAGGTTCTCGGCATAGCCGCTGTACAGGATTACCGGCATCCCGGGGCGCATGGCGCCGACGCGGGTTGCCAGTTCCAGGCCGGTCATCTTCGGCATGGTCTGGTCGGTGAGCACCAGATCGACGCGCGCCGGGTCCTCAGCCAGCCAGCGCTCGGCCTCGACGGGATCGCGATACACCGCAACCTCCAGCCCCCAGCCGCCGAGCAGCTCGGCCATGAACTCGCCGACCATCTGCTCGTCGTCGACCAGCAGCACGCGTCCCTCGAGCGTCTGGCGCGGCGGCTTGCGGCGCGCCTCCCCGGCATCCTCTGGCGCCGCGGCATCCGCCTCGCCCTCGAGCGCCGGCAGCAGCACCCGGAAGGTGGCGCCCCTGCCGGGCGTGGTATCGACGACGATGTGGCCGCCGTGCTCGTGCACGATGCCGTGCACCGTGGACAGGCCCATGCCGCTGCCGCGCCCGACTTCCTTGGTGCTGAAGAACGGCTCGAACATGCGCTCGATCACCTGCGGCGCGATGCCCGGCCCGGTGTCGGCGACGCTCAGCTCCACGTAGCGCCCGTCCGCAGCCTGGTGGCAGGAGGTGCACGCCGCGCCGCCGCCGTGCGCGGCGAGGCGCACGCCGACGCTGATCGTTCCCGCTCCTTGCATCGCGTCGCGCGCATTGATGCACAGGTTGAGCAGGATCTGCTCGACGTGCACCGGGTCGATCATCACGCCCGGCAATGAGGTCTCGAGCGCGGTGCGCAGCTCGACGCTCGAGGGCAGCGACGAGCCGAGCAGCTTGACCGCGTCCTCGACCAGCGGCGCGAGCGCCACCGCCCTGGGCCTGCCCTTCTGCGCGCGGCTGAACGTGAGCATCTGCTGGATCAGCTCGCGCGCGCGCGTCGCGCCGTGCTGCGCCTGCTGCAGGTGGCGCGCGAGCTTGCCGTCGCCCTGCGCCGCCTCGCGCTCGCTGGCGAGCGTCAGGTAGCCCATGATCCCGGTCAGGATGTTGTTGAAATCGTGCGCGATGCCGCCGGTGAGGTGGCCGATCGCCTCCATCTTCTGCGCCTGGCGCAGCTGCGCCTCGAGCTCGCGGTGGCGCGCCTCGGCCTGCTTGCGCGCGGTGATGTCACGACCCGCGTACAGCACGTGCGGCCTGCCCTGGTACATGGTGCGCACCCCGGAGAGCTCGATCTCGATCGGCCGCCCGTCGCGCCGGATCATCTGCGTCTCCATGCGCACCGGCTCGCCGGCGAGCGCGCGCCGGTGCAGCGCCTTGACCGCGGCGTCGATCTCCGGCGGGTTGGCCACCACGTGATCCGCGCCGACCACCTCTTCGCGCGCGTAGCCGCTCATGCGCTCGTAGGACGGGTTGACGTCGACGATGCGAAAGCCCTCGTCGCGCAGCACCAGCGCGTCGAGCGAGGCATCGAACACCGCGCGGTACTGCTCCTCGCTCGCGCGCAGCGCCTGCTCGCGCTCGCGGCGCTCGCTGATGTCGCGCACCACCGAGAGCACGTGTGGCCTGCCCTGGTACATCACGGGCGAGCCCAGCACCTCGATGTACACGCGCGAGCCGTCCTTGCGCGGCACTTGGCTCTCGGTGCGGAAGTGCCGCCCGGCCGCCACCTCGGCAAGGTAGCCGCGGAAGGATCCGGCGCGCTGCTCCGAGATGATCGGCCCGAAGGTCCTGCCCACCAGCTCCTCGCGCGTGTAGCCGTACATCGACTCGAGCGCCGGATTGACGTCGACGATCTCGCCCTCGAGCGTGCGGATGATCATGCCGTCGAACGAGGCGTTGAAGATGGCGCGGTACTGCTCCTCGCTCGCGCGCAGCGCCTCCTCGCGGCGCCGGCGCTCGGTGACGTCGTGAACCACGGTGAGCACGTGCGGCTCGCCGCGATGCAGGAACGGAATGGTGCGGATATCGGCTTGGAAGTGCTCGCCGTTCTTTCGCACCGACTCGAGCTCGGCGCGGCAGGTCTCGCCGGCGAGCGAGCGGCGCACCAGCTCCATTCGGCGCTCGACGTACTCCGGGCTCACGGTGCGCGCCTCGTAGCCGTGCCCGACCACCTCCTCTCGCGTCCAGCCGAACACGCGCTCGTAGGCCGGGTTGACGTCGACGCGCCGCAAGCTCGAGTCCCACAGCACGAGCGCGTCGTCCGAGGCGTTGAAGATCGCGCGATACTGCGCCTCGCTCGCGCGCACTGCCTGCTCGGCGCGCTTGCGCTCGGTGACGTCGCGCGCGACCGCCAGGACGTGCGGCCGGCCCTGGTACTGGATCGGCAGGTAGCGCATCTCGACCTCGAAGCGCGAGCCGTCCCGGCGAATCGCCTGCGACTCGTAGACCACGTGCTCGCCGGCGAGCGCGCGCCGGTAGGCGTCGCGCACCCTGCCGTGCAGCTCCGGCGGCGCGAACAGCACGCGCTGCTCGCCAAGCGTTTCCTCCCGCGTGAAGCCGGTCATCGCGAGCAGCGCCGGGTTGACGTCGACCAGGCGCAGCTCGGCGTCGCGCAGCACCAGGCCGTCGGTGGTGGCGTTGAAGATCGCGCGGTACTGCTCCTCGCTCGCGCGCAGAGCCTGCTCGCGCTCGCGCCGCTCGCTGATGTCGCGCGCCACGGAAAGCACGTGCGGCTTGCCGTGGTACGTCACCAGCGAACCGAGCACTTCGATGTCCACGTGCGAGCCGTCTTTGCGCCACAGGCGAGTTTCGGTGCGAACATGCCGCCCGGCGGCCACCTCGGCGAGATAGCCGCGGTAGGCGTCGGCGAGCCTCTCCGGAATGATCGGTCCGAAGGTCCTGCCGACGAGCTCCTCGCGCGTGTAGCCGTACATCGACTCGAGCGCCGGATTGACGTCGACGATCTCGCCTTCGAGCGTGCGGATGATCATGCTGTCGAAGGAAGCGGTGAAGATCGCGCGGTACTGCTCCTCGCTCGCACGCAGCGCCTGGTCGCGCTCGCGCCGCTCGGTAATGTCGCGTGCGATCGTGAGCACGTGCCGCTCACCGCGATGCATGAACGGGATGGTGCGGATGTCGGCCTGGAAGCGCTCGCCGCTCTTGCGCACCGACTCAAGCTCGACGCGGCAGGTCTCGCCGGTGAGCGAGCGGCGCACCAGATCGAGTCGCGGCTCGGTGAACTGCGCGGGAATCCCGAGCGTATCGTAGCCGCGGCCGACTACCTCCTCGCGCGTCCAGCCGTACAGGCGCTCGTAGGCCGGGTTGACGTCGACGCGCCGCAGGCTCGAGTCCCACAGCACGAGCGCGTCCTCCGAGGCATTGAAGATCGCGCGGTACTGCTCCTCGCTCGCGCGTACCGCCGCCTCGGCGCGCTCGCGCTCCAGCTCCACCATGGCGCGCGAAGCGAAGATCTTGAGCACCGACTCGATCAGCTCCGGCTCGGTGATCGGCCGGCGCGACACCACCGACATCAGGCCGGTCGGCTGGCCGCGCGCGTCGGTGAGCGGATAGCCGGCGTAGCTCTCCACGCCCATGTCGCGAAACTCGTTGTCCAGCGGGAAGCCCTCCAACAGGCCCGAGGGGTAGACCTGGAACTGCCGGCCGACGACGGTCTCGCAGGGGGTGTTGGCGATCGGGTACTCGAAGTCCTCGACGATCCTGCCGTCCATGTAGTACGCGAGCATTCTCAGCGTGCCGGGATCGTCCGGCTTGGGCATGGCGATGAAGGCGATTTCGACGTCGAGGATCGTCGCGATCGAGCGCACCAGCTCGCGGAACACGCCTTCGCCGGCGGCGCTCGACACCGCCAGCGCGGCATTGCGCAGCGCGTCCTCGGTGCGGCTGTGGTCACGAAGGTTCATGGCCGGGCAAGTGTATTTCAGGCGGGGCGGCACCGGGCTCACGGTTACCGAACTGAAACAATCGAAACGCGGCGGTTACCTCGCCGGGACGTAGCAGTAGCCGGCGCCGCGCACCGTCTTGATGAGCTGGGGCTTTTCCGGGTCGGCCTCGAGCTTGCGCCGCAGGCGCGCGATGCGGATGTCGATCGAGCGATCGAACGGCTCCCATTCGCGGTTGCGCGTCAGGCTGAGCAGCTGGTCCCGGCTCAGCACCTGGTTCGGATGCTCGACGAACACGCGCAGCAGGTCGAACTCCATGCTGGTGAGCGGGATCTCGGCGCCGCTCGCGTCGAGCAGGCGGTGCGCCGACAGGTCGAGCGAGCAGCCGCCCACCCCGAGCATGCGATTTGCTCCGGCGGGCCCCGCGGCCGGCTCGCGCCGCGCGCGGCGCAGCACGCTCTTGACGCGCGCCAGCAGCTCTCGCAGGTCGAAGGGCTTGGCGATGTAGTCGTCGGCGCCGACCTCGAGCCCGACCACGCGATCGACGACGGCGTCGGACGCGGTCACCATGATGATCGCGACGTCGTGGCGCTCGCGCAGGTAGCGCGCGAGGCTCAACCCGTCTTCGCCCGGCAGCTTCAGGTCCAGCAGCACGAGCTGCGGCACGGCCTTGGCGAGCGCGGCGCGCATCGCGTCCCCGCTGCCTGCGGCGTCCACCTCGAAGTCATGCGACGCGAGGTACTCGGCCATCGAGTCCCGCACGTCGGGATCGTCCTCAACGATCAGCACACGCGTGGCCTGAGCCATCGCCGATTTCCCCTCGATCGAGGAGCCGATTATACGCATCGACGTCAAGTCCACGTCAGACCGGCCTTAGGCCGCAGCCCGGTACGCGCCGCGTGCCGCCCGGCGCGACGCCTCGTCGCGCGTCGAGGCGATGAGGCCGTGCTGCGCGCGGCTGCCGCCGAGGCGGTGCGCGATCGCCGGCAGCTCGCCGAGCAGCGTAGCCGCCTCGCGGTATCGCCCCTCGCCGAAGGCGCGCAGCGCGCGGCACGCGGGCAGCCCGATGAAGCGCGTCATGGCGTCGTTCGTGCCGCCGCGCCCGATCATGCGGCGCTGCGCGGCGAGCAGCGCCTCGGCGCTCGAGCGCCGGCCGTCGGCGACGAAGGCCATCATCGCGTGCAGGTCGCTGAACGCGCAGTACGCGTCCTCGGCATGCGGCGCCCAGCGCTCGGCGAGCGCGCGCCAGCGGCCGCCGGCGCCGGCGCCGGCGAGCTCGAAGCGCCACAGCAGCGCCGTGGCGTCGATCAGCACCGACAGCGCGCGGTCCAGGCGCGGGGCGATGCGCGCGTCGTAGATCGCCAGCGCCTGCGCACGGCGCCCCACGGAGAGGTGGAACAGCGCCACGTGCCACCAGTTGTGGATCGCGACCGCCGAGCCGTCGGCCCAGTACGCCGCGCGCTCGCCGGCCCAGCGTATGCCCTGCTCGGCGCGGCCCAGCATCTCGTGCACGTGCGCCACCGCATGGTGCGCGCGCACGTCCCAGGGGTTCAGCTCGAGCGCGCGCCGCGCGGTGTCCTCGGCGCGCGCGTAGCAGCCGGCTTCCTCGAGCCCGAAGGCGTACATCGCCAGTACCGCATGGTAGCCCGGGATGTCCGCGTGCCAGTCGCCGAGCACCCGCGCTACGCGCCGGCGCAACTTGCGCACGTCGCCGCGCACGTAGTCGCAGGCGTGCGCGACGTTCAGCGCCAGCACGTCGCGCGGGTGCTCAGCGAGGATCGCGTCGTGGATCATCGACGCGCGGTCGTGCTCGCCCGCGGCCAGCGCGGCGATCGCCCGCAGGTGGGCGCGCTCGCGCGGGTTCATCGGCAGCCGCGCGCTGCGGGCGAGCACCGCTCCGGCGGCGGCGGCGCCCGCCGGGTCGCGCCCGCCGAGCGCCAGGTACGCCTGGAACGCGTGCGCCATCACGAACCCGGGGGAGTCCTCGAGCGCCTGCGCCAGGCTCCCGTCCGCCGCGTCCCTGAACGACAGGTGCGCGGCGAGCGCGCCCTCGAACAGCTCGAGTGCGCGCGGCGAGGCGCCGCTCAGCTCGAGCCCGCGGTGATCCTCAAGCCGCATGGGGAAGCAACCGGCCTAAGGGCGCTTGCGGCCGCAGGTTCCACACCGGAAGCCCGGCCGCGCGCAGCTCGATGGCGCGCGCCGGGCGCGTCTCGCTCGGCGACGTGAGCGCGAGGACGGTCTCCTCCCAGGCCTTCACCAGCGCGACGCCGTTGCGGTCGAGACGGAACGACTGCCCCGCTTCCAGCACCACGTCGCGCGTGTCACCCTCCTGGGTGATCCACAGCGAGCCCTGCCAGACGTGGATCAGCAGGTCCCGCCCGTCGACGATGCGCAGCTGCTCGTTGCGCAGGAGGGGCAGAGCGCCATCCACCAGGTATTCGTCGCGTTCCATGTTCGTCTCCCAAGAAAGTTGCACTCGACGGAACGCAGCTTACGAAGACGAGGTAACCCGCAGATGTCCGCGGGGTGCCGGATTGTTACCGCTTGGTAACCGCGGAGCGCCGCGCGCGCAGAACCTCGCGCCCCAGCAGCGCCGCGCCGAGCGCCATGCCGGCGAGGTCGGTGGCCAGCGCGCCGCGGAACGCATCGGCGGGGATGAGCAGCAGGATCCCTGAAACGAGAAACAGCACCCGCCGCGCCACCCCGATCGGAGCGTAGAAGTAGCCGACAACCCCGATGGTGCCCATCCAGATGCCGAGCGCCGCGGTGACGGAGGCGAACGCGATCTCGAGCGGCGCGCCCTGCATCAGCAGCGTCGGCGACAGCACGAACAGGAATGGCACGATGTAGGCGCTCCAGCCGATGCGCGCCGCAGTCCAGCCGGTGCGGTTGGGGTCGGTGCCGCCGATGTTGGCGGCCGCGAACGCGGCGAGCGCCACCGGCGGCGTGACCATCGACATGATGCCGAAATACAGCACGAACATGTGCGCCGCCATCGGCGCGATGCCGACCTTGACCAGCGCCGGCGCCACCAGCGTCGCCATGATCACGTACACGCCGACCGTGGGCAGCCCCATGCCGAGCAGGATGCCGAGCAGCGCCGTGAGCACCAGCAGCAGCGCCGTGCTCTGCTGCGTGATGGTGAGCAGCTGCAGCGTCAGGCCGAAGGCGAAGCCGGTGATGTTGAGGATGCCGATGAACATGCCTGCCGCCGCGCAGATCAGCACGATGTCGAGCACCGCGCCGCCGGTCGAGGCGACCGCGAGCAGCAGCTCGCGGATGCCGAAGCGCCGGCCGCGGAAGCCGAACGCGAGCACGCAGGCGAGCAGCACCCCGGTGGCGAGCAGCGCGGCGTACTCCGCGCGCATGTTCCACCACAGCAGCCCGCTGAGCAGCACGCCGAAGGGCAGCGGGAAGTACCAGCCCCAGCGCAGTACTGCGGCCGCGCGCGGCAGCTGCGCCGCCGGCTCGCCGACGATGCCGCGCTTGGCGGCCTCGAGGTCGACCTGGAAGAACAGCGCCAGGTAATACAGCACCGCGGGGATGGTCGCGGCCACCAGCACCGCGGCGTACGGCACCTGCAGCACCTCGGCCATGAGGAACGCCGCCGCTCCCATCACCGGCGGCATGAGCTGGCCGCCGGTGGAGCCCACCGCTTCGACGGCAGCCGCGAGCGTGGCGGGAAATCCGGAGCGCTTCATCAGCGGGATCGACACCACGCCGACCGCCGAGACGTTGGCCACCGCGCTGCCGGAGATGGTGCCGAACAGCGCCGAGCCGACCACCGCGATCTTGGCCGCGCCGCCGCGGTAGCGGCCCATCCAGGCGCGCGCGATCTCGGTGAAGAACTCCGAGCCGCCGCAGCGCGCGAGCACCTGTCCCAGCAGGATGAACGGGATTACCACGCCGACGCCGATCTCGACCGGCTTGCCGAGCAGCGCGTTGGTGTCGAGGCCCAGGTACACCAGCAGCCGGGTGAATTCCACCGGGCGCGACTGGAACACGCCGGGCAGCCGGTCGCCGAGCATCGCGTAGGCGCATCCCCCGAGCACGATCACTACCAGCGACGGCCCGGTGGTGCGGCGCGTCGCCTCGAGCACGAGCAGCGCGAGCGCCGCCGCCATCAGCACGCCGTCGAGCGGGCGCATGACGAGCTCGTTCACCAGCTGCGGGTAGCGCCAGGCGAGGTACCAGCACAGGGCGAGCCCGGCGGCCGCAGCGAGCACGTCCCACCACGGCACGTGCCCCTTCCAGCGCGGCAGCGCCGGCGCCGACAGGAACGCGAGCGCCAGCGCCAGGCCGATCACCGTGAGCAGGAACTGCTCGGTGTACAGGGCGAGCCCGAGCCACTCGCGCGGCAGGTCGAGCACCCAGCTCACCACGATGGCGGTGAGCAGCGCCTGCAGCGCGAGGATAGTGCGGCCGTAAGGGCGCGCCGCGACCATCGTGCGGCGTTACTTCGCCTGCCCGAGCTCCCTGTAGAGCTTCAGCGCGCCGGGATGAAACGGCGCGGGCACGTCCTTGTACATGCCGTTCGGATTGAAGCCGCGGAACGCGCCCAGGCTCGCGACGAGCTTGTCCTTGTTGTCGTGGATCGCCTTCGCCACCTTGTAGGCGATGTCGTCCTTCACGTGCGCACCGGTGATTACCAGGTAGTCGTACGCCATGAGCTTGGTCGGCCCGACCACGCCCGCGAACGCAGGCGCGGGCTTTACCTCGTGCACGTAGGCATAGGGCACGAGCTTCTTCATCGCCGCCACCGCGTCCGGCGCGTCGGACATCGGCAGGAAGCGGATGCCGCCGGTGATCTTGTCCACTTCGGCTACCTTGCCCGCGCCGATGGCGAAGAAGCCGGCGTCGGCGCTGCCCGAGGCGAAGTCGTCGGCGCCGCGATTGACGTTTGGCACCAGCACCGGAACGATGTCCGTGCCGCTGAGCCCGCCGTTGGCGAGGATCGCGTCCACCACGCGCTGCAGCGTGACCTGCGCGGTGAAGCCGTACACCACGCGCTTGCCCTTCAGGTCCGCGATGCTCTTGAACGGCGCGTCCTTCTTCACGAACAGGCCGACGTTCAGCGGGAAGATCACCGCCAGCACGCGCAGGTTGGGCTGCTTGCGCCCGGCGTAGGGGCCCTCGCCGTTCGCCGCTTCCTGCACCTCCAGCGTATTGCCGACGGTCAGGTCCACCTCGCCCGAGTTGACCAGCGGGAACACCGCGCTCGAGCCCGAGTAGGGCTGCACCCGGCTCTGCAGGTTCTGCGTCTCGAGCAGGACCTTTGCGATCGCCGACCCGATGTTGTAGCCGATGGTGCCCTGCGGCGCGGTGCCGATGCCGAGCACCTGCGCGTGGGCCGCAGCGGCGAACAGTGCGACCGACGCCGCGAACAGAAATCTCCTCATCTTGGTCTCCTCCGGTTATGGTTTTGCGCGCGACTGTAGCACGGTGCCCAGGTCGCGGTGCGCGCGGCGCAGCGTCTGCTCGGTCGCCGGCCAGTCGATGCAGGCGTCGGTCACGGACACGCCGTAGCGCAGCTTGGAAAGGTCCTCGGGGATGGGCTGACTGCCGGCGTGCAGGTTGCTCTCCAGCATGAAGCCGACGATCGAGCGGTTGCCCTCCAGGATCTGGTGCACGCAATCGTGCAGCACCAGCGGCTGCAGCGCCGCATCCTTCATCGAGTTGGCGTGCGAGCAGTCGATCACCACGTTCGGCGCCAGCCCGCCGCGCGCCAGCGCGCCCTCCGCGAGGCGCACGCTCACCGTGTCGTAGTTGGGCCGTCCGCCGCCGCCGCGCAGCACCAGGTGGCCGTAGGCGTTGCCGCGCGAGCGCACCACCGCCGTGCGGCCGGCCTGGTTCACTCCGAGGAAGCCGTGCGGGCGCTTCGCCGACTGGATGGCGTTTACCGCGACCTCGAGCCCGCCGTCGGTGCCGTTCTTGAAGCCGACCGGCGCCGACAGCCCGCTCGCCATCTCGCGGTGGGTTTGCGATTCGGTGGTGCGCGCGCCGATCGCGTACCACGAGATCAGGTCGGCGAGGTACTGCGGGCAGATCGGGTCGAGCGCCTCCGAGCCGGCGGGCAGCTGCAGCTCGGCGATTTGCATCAGCAGCTCGCGCGCCCTGGCGAGGCCCTCGTCGATGCGGAACGAGTCGTCCATGCGCGGGTCGTTGACGAATCCCTTCCAGCCCACCGAGGTGCGCGGCTTCTCGAAGTACACGCGCATCACGAGGAGCATCGTGTCCTTCACCTCGCCGGCGAGCGCGCGCAGCCTGCCCGCGTACTCGAGCGCGGCGCCCGGGTCGTGGATCGAGCACGGCCCGACGACCACGAACAGGCGCGGGTCCCGGCGGTCGAGGATCGCGCGGATCGCCGCGCGCCCGGCGAGCACCGTGCGCGCCGCGGCCTCGGACAGCGGCAGCCGCGCGCGCACCTCCGCGGGCGACGGGATGTCGTCGATCCCGGCGACGTTCAGGTTGTCGAGTTGCTCGCTCATGCCGGCACGGAGATCTCGACGAGGTTGAGGTCTGGATCGCGCACGTACACCGAGCGGATCTTCGAAGTGGCGCCGGTCTTCATCACCGGGCCCTCGATGATCTCGACGCCCGCGGCCTCGAGCCGCCGCACCACCTCGTCGAGCGGCAGCGCGGCGATGAAGCACAGGTCGAGCGATCCCGGCACCGCGACGTGCGCCCGGGGCTCGAACTCCCTGCCCCACTCGTGCAGGTTGATCTTCTGCGCGCCGAAGCCGAGCGCCATACGCGTGCCCTGCGGCGTCTCGAAGCTCGAGAGCTTCATGCCGAGCACGTCGCGATAGAAGCGGATGCAGCCCTGCAGGTCCCGCGTGGTGAGGACGACGTGGTCGATGTGATCGATCATATTATTTTGTCGTTGCGCAGTTGGTCGACTTTCGCCTGCGGATATCCCAGCGCAAGCAGCACCTCGTCGGTGTGCTGGCCGAGCGTGGGCGCGGGACCCCGGATCGCGCCCGGCGTGGCCGAGAGCTTGGGCACGATACCCGGCTGCCTGAGCGGCTCGCCATCGCCGGCGATGGTCTCGACGATCATGTCGCGCGCGGCGTAGTGCGGATCGGCGGCAATGTCGGCGGCGCTGTAGATGCGCCCGGCGGGAACCTGCGCCTGTTCCATCCGCAGGAGAACCTCTTCCTGCGAAAAGCGCGCGGTCCACTCCGCGATCGCGGCATCGATTCTCTCCATCTGCGCGGCGCGGCCGTCGTTCCTCGCGAGCGCCGGATCGTCGCGCAGGTCCTCGCGCCCGATCGCGCTCATCAGGCGCCGGTAGAGGGCGTCCGCGTTGCCCGCGATCAGCACGTAGCTGCCCTCCTTGCACGGATACAGATTCGACGGCGCGATGCCCGGCAGGCTGCTTCCCGAGCGCTCGCGCACGAAGCCGCCGGCGTCGTACTCGGGCAGCAGGCTCTCCATGACGTTGAACACCGACTCGTACAGCGCGACGTCGATCAGCTGGCCGCCACCGCCGTTCCGCAGGTGCGCGAGCGCGAGCAGCGCGCCGATCACGCCGTGCAGCGAGGCGAGCGTGTCGCCGAGCGACAGGTTCGGCCGCACCGGCGGCCGGTCGGGAAATCCCGTCACGTAGCGCAGGCCGCCGAGCGCCTCGGCGATCGCCGCGAAGCCGGGCCGGTGGCTGTAGGGCCCGTCCTGACCGTAGCCCGAGACGCGCACCATGATGAGCTTCGGGTTGTCCTGCGACAGCGTGTCCCAGCCGAGGCTCCACTGCTCGAGCGCCCCGGCGCGGAAATTCTCGATCACGATGTCCGAGCGCTTCGCCAGCGCGCGCACGATCTCCTGCCCCGCAGCCTGGCGCAGGTCCACCGTGACCGATTTCTTGCCGCGCGACTGCACCTGCCACCACAGCGAGGTGCCGTTCCGCATGCGGCGCCAGTGGCGCAGCGGGTCGCCCTCGCCCGGCGGCTCGATCTTGACGACCTCGGCGCCGAAGTCGGCGAGCGTCTTGGCGCAGAAGGGTCCGGCGATCAGGCTGCCGAGCTCGAGCACCCTGACACCCCGCAGCGGCCCGGGCATCGCGCGTTGCTCCGTCAGGCGCCCGTGCGCTTGAGCATGCGCAGCGGGTTGTACTCGATCACCACCTCGCCGCGCTGGTTGACCACCTTGTTGGCGAAGCGCACCAGCCCGCGGTCGCCCTTCGAGGTGAGGCGATGCTCGATCACCTCGCCCTCGACGTGGATCGTGTCTCCGACCAGGGTCGCGCGCTTCACGTCGAGCGTGGCGTTGAGGAACGCGAGCCCGGTATCCTGCATGGTCGGCAGCAGCAGTCCCTCGGCGAACGAGTACACCAGCGCGCCGGGCACCGCACGCCCCTTGATGCTGCGCCCGGCGTCGTCGGCGACCGCGAACAGCTCCTCGGTGAGCCAGGTGAGGTTGACGAACGCCGCGAGGTCCGCCTCGCTGATGGTCCGGCGGTGCGTGCGGAAGCGGAATCCGGGCGCCAGATCCTCGAAGCAGAACCCGCGCCCGACGACCGGCGGCGCCCCGCTCATTTCCAGCGGCTCATTTCTTCTCGCTCATTTCTTCTCGCTCATTTCTTCTCGAAATGCGAGCGCGCCCTGATGAAGGCCTCGCCCATCGCTTTCCAGGCCGCGTCCGCGCCCTTCATCACGTCCATCCATGCCTCGCTCGAGGCGACTTGCACCTGATGCAGCTGGTACGTCGCCTCGTCGCGCCGCGCGCGGAAGGTTTCGAGCTGCTTCTCGTAGCCCGCCTTCATGTCGGCCTGCGCCGACTTGGTCTTTACCTCCCACTTGGCAACCTCGGCGTTCCACTGGTCGAGCTGCTCCTTCAGTTTTCGCACGTAGTCGTCGCGATTCGTCATGGCATCCTCCGCGGGTTGAATGCACTGTGATTCTACCGCGCTACCTGCCGCCAGAAACGTCGATGAACGAGCCCGTGACGTATGACGCCTCTTCCGAGGCGAGCCACAATATGGCGCGCGCCACTTCGTCGGGCCGCCCGCCGCGCTTGAGCGGCACGGCGTCCTTCAGGCGCTCGACGCGCGCGGGCTCGCCGCCGGAAGCGTGGATGTCGGTGTAGATGAGCCCCGGCCGCACCGCGTTCACCCGCACGCCGTCGCCGGCCACCTCCTTCGCCAGCCCCACCGTGAGCGCGTCGACCGCGCCCTTGGCGGCGGCGTAATCGACGTACTCGCCCGGCGCGCCGAGGCGCGCGGCCATCGACGACACGTTGACGATCGCGCCGCCCGCGCCGCCGTGCCGCGTCGACATGCGGCGCACCGCCTCGCGGGAGCACAGGAACGTTCCCGTCACGTTCGCTGCCAGCACGCGCTCCAGGCGCGCGAGCGACATGTCCTCGAGCCGCATCTGCTGCTCGAGGATGCCCGCGTTGTTGACGAGCACCGAGACCGGACCGAGCGCCTTCTCCGCGCCGTCGAACATCCGCGCCACGTCGGCTTCGGAAGCCACGTCGGCGCCCACCGCCAGCGCCTTGCCGCCCGCGCGCGCGATCGCCGCCACGACGGCGTCGGCCGCGTCCCGGTTGCGCAGGTAGTTCACGCACACCGCGTAGCCGCGCTCGGCGGCCAGCCGCGCGGTGGCGGCGCCGATGCCGCGGCTCGCGCCCGTGACCAGCATCACCTTGCCCATGCCCGACTCTCCTCAGGTCTCCTGCGTCACCCGCACCTGCGCGCGCGCCAGGCCGAGGTAGGTGCGCCGCCGGCGCACGATCGGCCACCACTCGTACAGGAATATCTGGATCGGTCGCCACATCGCCACCCAGCCCGCGATCACCAGGCCCTCGCGCGCGATGTCCGCGTACGGTCCGTCCACCAGCGTGCCGATCGCCCTGGCCGCGACGGTGCACAAGGCGAGGAAGGCCACGCCCACCAGCAGGCTGCTGCGCCCCAGGCGCAGCAGCCGGTTCAGCTCGCGCTCGGTCATGTCCGCCTTGTAGGCGAAGAAATTGTGGATCGCCTCGGCGAGCAGCGTTTCGGGATCGGCTTCCTTGGCCGGCTGCTGCAGGTGGATGATGAGCTGGAAGCGGCTCCCCGGGGGATAGTCCTGCGCCCAGCTCTCGATGAATTCCTCGGCGTCGGGATCGAGGTCGCGGTGGTGGAACGGCGTCGGGTCCATCGAGTTGAACAGCTGCCCCAGCTCGCGCAGGCGCAGCGAGATCTGGTGGACGGGCGGCGTTGCGGATTTCACGTTCGGGGCGGGCCGCGCGCGTCAGCGCTTGCCCTTGAGCAGCGCGTCGAGTCCGGCGAAGGGCTTGTGGCTCGCCGGCGCGGGCGCGGCTTCGCCCGCCTGCGCGCCGCGCGCCGCCGCCTCGAGCTGGCGCGCGTGCTCGTTGTCGTGGCAGTACACGCACAGCAGCTCCCAGTTGCTGCCGTCGGGCGGGTTGTTGCCGTGGTCGTGGTCCCTGTGGTGCACCGTGAGCTCGCGCAGCCGCGCGCCCGAGAACTCGCGCCCGCAGCGCCCGCAGATCCACGGAAACAGCTTCAGCGCCTGCTCGCGGTAGTCCTGCTCGCTCGCCATCGGCGGCCCCTAGCGCCAGTCGCCGCGCAGCGCGAGCACGGCGGCGCGCAGCGCCTCGGGCGTCGCCGCGGCCGCGGGCAGCGGCTCGCCCGCCGCGAGGCGGATTCTGGGGAAGAGCTTCGCCGCGTGGCGCAGCTTGTCGCGGTTGCGCGCGAGCAGGCTCTGCCACAGTCCCGACAGCGCCAGCGGCACCACCGGCACCGGCGTCTTCTCCAGGATGCGCACGATGCCGCCGCGGAACTCGGCCATCTCGCCGTCGTCGGTGAGCCGGCCTTCGGGGAACAGCCCGACCAGCTCGCCCGCCTCGAGCGCGCGCGCGATCTCCTCGTAGGCGCGCTCGAGCGCCTGCGCGTCCTCCTTCGCCGGGGCGATCGGGATCGCGCGCACCGTGCGAAAGAAGAAGCTGAGCAGCGGCACGCGGAAGATGCGGTGGTCCATGACCCACCGGATCGGCCGGCGGCAGGCCGCCGAGACGACCAGCGCGTCGACGTAGGACACGTGGTTGCACACCAGCAGCGCCGGGCCTTCCTCCGGGATGCGCTCGAGCCCCGACTTCGCCAGCCGGTACACCGAATGGATCACGATCCACGCCATGAAGCGCATCAGGAACTCGGGCACCAGCGTGTAGATGTAGAGCGCCACCGCCGCGTTCATCAGCGCCGCGGCGAGCAGGATGCCGGCGACCGAGACCCCGGCCTCGAGCAGCGCGATCGCCACCACCGCGCCGACCACCATGAATAGCGCATTGAGGATGTTGTTGCCCGCCACGACGCGCGAGACGCGGTCCGGCTCGGTGCGCGACTGCACCAGCGCGTACAGCGGCACGATGTAGAAGCCGCCGAACGCGCCGGTGAGGAACAGATCCGCGAACACGCGCGCCTCGCCGCCGCCCTCGGCGAGCGCCTGCGCGGCGAAGAACAGGTCGGCGCCGAACAGCGTGATGCCGATCGAGCCGAAGGGCACCAGGCCGATCTCGACCTTGTGCCCGGAGAGCCGCTCGCACAAGAGCGACCCCGCGCCAACGCCGACCGAGAAGGTGGCGATCAGCGCGGTGACGCTGCCCTCGCCGCCGCGCAGCACCTCCTTGGCGAACTGCGGGAGCTGCGACAGGAACAGCGCGCCGTACAGCCAGAACCAGCTGATGCCGAGGATCGACAGGAACACCGTGCGGTTGGCGCGGATGAAGCGGAAGTTGCGCCAGGTCTCGCGCGCCGGGTTCCATTCGATCGCCAGGCCGGGAGCCGCGGGGGCCAGCCGCGGAATCAGCAGGCTCGCGCCGAAGCCGAGCGTCGCGACCGTGACGCCGCTCGCCGCCGCAGCCTCGGGCCCGATGCCCGGCAGCGCGGCGAGCATGCCGCCGGCGATGGTGCCGGTGAGGATCGCGACGAAGGTGCCCGCCTCGATGAGCGCGTTGCCGCCCACCAGCTCGGTGTCGGCCAGCGTCTGCGGCAGGATGGCGTACTTCACCGGACCGAAGAAGGTCGAGTGCAGGCCCATCAGGAACAGCGTGGCGAGCAGCAGCGGCAGGCTCGCGGCGACGAATCCCCAGGCGGCGAGCGCCATGACGCCGATCTCGGCGGCCTTGATGACGCGCACCACGAGCGCCTTGTCGCTGCGGTCGGCGATTTGCCCCGCAGTGGCGGAAAAAAGGAAGAACGGCAGGATGTACAGGCCCAGCGCCAGGTTGGCCAGCACGCCGGAGGGCAGGCCGGCGAGCGCCGAGCCGCTCGCGGCGTAGCGCGCCGCCTGGTAGGTGACCAGGATCAGCAGCGCGTTCTTCAGCACGTTGTCGTTGAAGGCGCCGAAAAACTGGGTCCAGAAGAACGGCGCGAAGCGCCGCTCGGCGAGCAGTCTGAACTGGCTTTCGGATCCGCTCATCGCCGCGCTCAGCGCCCGCGAAAGCGCGCCTTCGACTTATCGCGGAAGCTGCGCACGCCTTCCTGGAAATCTTCGCTCGCCAGAAGCGCGCGCTGCGTGGCGCGAAACTGCGCGATCGCCGCCGGCGCGCCGTCGCGCGCGGCGCTGCGCGCGTTGGCGAGCACCGCCGAGACCGCGAGCGGCGCCTGCTCGGCGATCGCGCGCGCGATCCGCGCTGCGCGCTCGAGCTGGCGGCCGGGCTCGACCACTTCCTGCACGAACCCCAGGGCGAGCGCAGTGGGCGCGTCGAATTCGTCGCCGGTCAGCAGGTAGCGCATCGCGTTGCCCCAGCCGGCGCGCTCGACCATGCGGATGGTGGCGCCGCCCGTCGGCATCAGGCCGCGGCGCACCTCGAGCTGGGAGAAGCGGCAGTCGGCCGCCGCCACCACGACGTCTGCGGCGAGCATCAGCTCGATGCCGAGCGTGTAGCAGATGCCGTGCACCGCCACGACCACGGGCTTGGAGCGGAACGGCGCGCGCAGGCCGAAGGGGTCGATCTCGCCCGCCTCGGCGAGCAGCCCCTCGCCGCCCATGTGCGGCGCCATCTTCGGCAGGTCCAGGCCGGCGGTGAAGTTGGCGCCGTGCGCGAACACCAGCGCGCAGCGCGCCCGCGGCTCGCGCTCGAACGCGGTGTAGGCCGCGGCGAGCTCGCGCAGCATCTTCGGCGTGAAGCCGTTCAGCTTCTGCGGCCGGTCGAAGCCGATCAGGAACAGCCCGTCGTCGAGCTCGCTGGTGATGCGGCCGTCGGCGGCGTCTTCGCTGGTCTGGTGCGGCATGCGCTAGGGGGTGATGAGGCGCGGCAGGACAAGCGTAATCTGCGGGAAGGCGATCAGCAAGGCCACCACCGCGAGCGCCAGCGCGATGAACGGCGCCACCGAGCCGATGATGTCGCGCATGGACGTCTCGGGCGAGGCGCCCTTGGCGACGAACAGCAGCAGGCCGAAGGGCGGCGTGGCGAGGCTCACCTCGAGGATCATGAGCATCAGCACGCCGAACCACACCGGCTCGAGGCCGAGCTGCTGCACCACCGGCATGAACAGCGGCACGGTGATCATCATCATGCTCACCTGGTCCATGAAGCAGCCGAGGAAAAGGAGGATCAGCAGCATACCGGCCAGCAGCTCGAGCCTGCCCAAGCCCGCGCCGAGGATCGCCGTCGACATCCCGGCCGAGGCCTGCGAGAACGCCATGATCTGCGAGAAGGTGATCGAGCCGCAGATGATGAACAGCGTCATCACCGTGAAGCGCAGCGTCTGGCGCACCGAGACGCGGAAGTTGCGCCAGGTCAGGCGCCGGTAGGCCGCCGCCGCGAGGAGCGAGGCCGCGGCGCCGAGCGCCGCCGACTCGGTCGGCGTGGCGATGCCGCCGATGATGCTGCCGACCACCACCACGAAGATGCCCGAGAGCGGCAGCACGTACTTGACGAACGGCAGCAGCCGCTCGCGCCAAGAGAGGCTGGCGACGTCGTAGGCCGGCGCGAGCGTCGGATCGAGCCGGCAGCGCAGCAGCACGTAGCCGAAGAACAGCGCCGCCATGATCAGCGCGGGAAAGATCGACGCCACCAGCAGCTCGCCGATCGGGATCTGCGCGATCGAGCCGAGCAGCACCGCCAGCGCCGAGGGCGGGATGAGCATGGCGAGGCCGCCCACCGCGACGATCGGGCCGATCGAGATCGCCGGCTTGTAGCCACGCCGGTACATTTCGGGCAGCAGCGTCGAGCCGAGCATGGCGGTATTGGCGATGGTCGAGCCCGACAGCGAGGAGAAGATCGTGCCGCCGACGATCGCCACCAGCGATAGCCGCCCTGGGACGCGCGCGATCAGCTTGTCGACCGCGTCGATGGCGCGCGCCGCCACGCCGGTGTAGAACATGATCTCGCCCATCAGGATGAACAGCGGGATCGGCAACAGAGCGAAGCTCTGCACCGAGTCGACCGCGTTGCGCACCAGCTGCATGACGCCGTTCTCGCCGCCCATGAAGACGTAGGCGCCGATCAGGTTGGTGGCGAAGAACGCGAACGCCACCGGCAGGCCGAGCGCCATGAAGGCGACCAGCGTGCCGAGCAGCACGAGCAGGATCGCGTACCAGCTCACCCGCTCAGACGCCCTCGCGCCGCGGCTCCTGCGCGGCGCGCCTGGGCCGCCACGCGCGCCGCGCGTACTCCAGCGCCAGGATCAGGAACACCGGCGGCGCGATGACGTACAGGTACCACTCCGGGAACACGAAGGTCTGCTGCACCATGTTGTGCTGCGCGTACGAGCGCCACAGCACCCGGCAGGCGAACACCAGCAGCACCGCGCACACCGCCGCGCCGAAGGCGTCGGTGGCGCGCCGCAGCGCGCGCCGCGCGCGCGGCGCGAGGTGCTCGACCAGGATCTCGATCGCGATGTGACCCTGCTCGCGCAGCACCCAGGGGGTGCCGAGGAAGGTGATGCCGTACAGCAGGTACTGCGCGATGTCGAGCGTCCAGGGCGTGGCGAACAGCTTGAAGTGGCGCGCGGCGACGTCGACGCACACCAGCAGCGTCAGGGCGCACAGCCCCGCGCCGGCGACGAGCGCCAGCGCGTCGATCAGATCGTCGAACCGGGAGCGCGCTGGCGCCAGCTTGTGACTCTTCTGTCTACTTGCTCAGCAAAGGCCGGACTTTCTTGACGAACTCGGGATCGCCCTTCGCCAGGTCGGCCCAGTAGATCTCCTCGGCGTCGCGCGCGAACTGCTCGCCCAGGTCGACCACCTTGAGGCCGGCCTTCTGCTGCGCGGCCTGCTGCTCGGCGTCCTCCGCCTCGCGCCACTTGGGCCATTCATGCTCGACCCGCTCGGCCATCTTCGTCAGGCAGGCGCGCTGCTCGTCCGCGAGCGACTTCCACTTGTCGAGGTTGACGATGATCGCGACGGCCGCGCTGATGAAGCCCGGGTCGTAGCGGTACTTGGTGTACTTCTGCCAGCCGAAGTCCTGGATGCCCCACAGCGGCCAGCCGTAGCCGTCGACCGCGCCGCGCTCGAGCGCGGTATAGACCTCGGGCGGCGCCATGCGCACGGGATTGGCGCCGAGCGACTTGAAGAACGCGTCGTAGATCGGTACCGAGCGCAGCCGGAAGCCCTCGAACTTGCCGTTCACCGCCGGCTTGGTGGTGTACAGGTGGAACCGGACGCCGTTGAACAGGTGCGTCAGGTACCAGGCGTTCAGCTTCTGGTTGTACGAGGCGTTGATCAGCGCCCAGGCGCCGTTCTTCCTCTGCTCGGCGGACTCGTTGCGCGCCACGCTGATCACGTCGCCCGCCGGCACCACGCCGCGGAAGTAGTTCGGCGGCCCGTAGTGCATGTCGATCACGCCGTTCTTGAGCGCGTTCCATTGCTCGAGCGAAGGCACCGCCTCGGGTCCGACGACGCCGATGTTCACCTTGCCGGCGCACTGCTCGTTGACCTCGCCGACGAAGCGCACGAACTGCTTGGCGACGATCGAGCGCACCGGCAGGAACGACGCGGCCTTGAGTCTGACCTCGGCGGCGTTCGCCGCGCCCGACAGCATGGCGACAGCGACGAGCGGCGCGCCGAGCGCGACGCGTAGTTCTTTTTTCATGGCCTCCTCCTCGTTGGATCCAGCCGCGCGAGTCTATCGGCTGGCTATTCGCGCGGCAAGCCGGGCGGCGGCAGCATGTCCAGGTGGCGCAGCAGCGCGACGAAGCGCCCCACCAGCTCGCGCTGGTAGGCGGCGAGGTCGCGCCCGCGCCAGTCGTAGAAGCCCTCGCCGTCGCGCGCGCCGCGCCGCCCGTCGCGCATCATGCGCACGACGATCTCCGGCGGCTCGTAGCGCGGCGCGCCGAGCGCGCGCGCCATCGAGCTCGAGGCGTAGTACAGGATGTCGAGCCCGCCGTAGTCGATGAACTCGCACAGGCCCATGCTCGCGTAGCGCGGGCCGAAGCCCGCGCGCACCGCGCGGTCGATGTCCTCGGGCGTTGCCACGCCCTCCTCGACCAGGCGCGCGGCCTCGTTCATCGCCGCCGCCTGCAGCCGCGGCACGATGAACCCAGGCGAGGGCGCGCAGCGCACCACCACCTTGCCCGCCGACTCGAGCAGCCGCTTCATCGCCGCGAAGCTCGCCTCCGAGGTCGCCTGTGCCGGGCTCACCTCGACCAGCGGGATCAGGTACGCGGGGTTGAGGAAGTGCGCGTTGACGAAGCGCTCGGGGTGCGTCACCAGCGCGGCGAGCGCGTCGGCCAGCAGCGACGAGGTGGTCGAGGCGATGAGCGCGTCGGGCCGCGCGTGCGCGCAGGCGCGCGCGAAGGCGTCGCGCTTGGCGTCCATGGTCTCGGTCACGCCCTCGAAGATTGCGTCGGCCTGCGCGAGCGCGGCCGGCGCCTCCTCGAGCGGCAGCACGCGGATGCGCGCCAGGATCGCGGAACACGCCGCCTCGTCGAGCAGTCCGCAGCCGGCGAGCAGCGCCAGGTTGGCGCCGATCTCTTCGAGCGCCGCCGCGCGCCGCCGCGCGCCCACTTCGGCCGGCCGCGGCTTGAAGTCGACGATGTCGACGCGGTAGCCGGCGTACGCGAACACGTGGCCGATGCCGCGTCCCATGCGCCCGGCGCCCAGGGCAACGATCTTCATCGTGGGGGAATGCCTTTTTCCAGCAATTCCGACATTTCGTTGCGACTCAGATGGGCGAGGCCCAGCGATTCGAGCGTGCGCGGGCCGGCGCGCAGGTCGCGCCCGAGCACCGCGCCGCCGAGGGCGAGCAGGCCGCGCGCCACCGGGCAGGGCACGTCGGCCCACTCGCACACCGACACCAGGAACGCGAGGCCGTATTCCACGTCCTCGCGCATGTAGCGGTGCTCGGCGAGCACGATCTTCTCGCTCCAGTCCCGGGAGTCGGTGAGCTTCTGGTGTACCCTGCGGCCGTACATCCACTCGTCGCCGTCGGCGCGGTAGTGGTCGGCGAGGGGAAAATGCGGCGCGCGATAGCCGAGCGCGACGCGCGCGGCGATGCGCTCGGCGTCGAGCGCGTCGGTGACGCGGCGGATCGAGGGCTGGGTGCCCTCGTTGTGGATGTCCCAGCGCTCGAAATGCTCGAGCGGCCCGACGTTCATCAGGATGAGCGGCGGGTGGATCACCGGCCCGGCGTTCATCAGCGCGGCCGACAGCGCGTCCTCCACCGGCTCGATCGCCGGAAACGCGTTCTTCAATACCGCGAACGCATGCTCGTCTTTCGCCGGAAAGACCCCGGTCGGCAGGCGCGTGGCGCGCGTGGTGATCGCCGCGATGGCCGGCCCGCGCTTGCGCGTCAGCCAGGGGAGCGTGCCGGTCTCGGCGAAGGTGAATTGCGCGCGGCTGCCCGCCTCGCGCGCGATCCTCGTCATCAGGTACGAGCCGAAGGTGCCGGGCGCGAGGAACACCACCTGGCCGTCGGCCAGGTGCGGCGCGATGCGCGCGGCGTTGTCGGCCTGCGTGAACGCGGGATCGGGCAGCAGCACCAGCTCGGCGCCGCGCAGCGCCTCGCCCGGGTCGCGCGCGACCAGCGCCGGCGCGACGCGGCGCTCGCCCGCGGCGTCCTTGAGCACGATCCCATCGCGGCGCACCGGCTCGAGCGCCGCGGTGTCGCGGCGCCAGAAGCGCACCTCGTGGCCGCGCTCGGTGAGGTCCGCGGCCGCCGCATGGGCGCCGTTGCCGCCGCCGAGCACTGCGATTTTCATCGCGCCATTCTAGTGCCTCGCGCCGCGTCCCAGCGCGCGCTCGCCAGCACCACCGAGGTCGCGATCTGGCGCTCGGGCACGCTCCAGTAGCGCCGCAGCAGGCGCTCGGTGTCGCCGCGCGCGAGCACCCGGTAGCCGTGCTTCTCGTAGAAGCGTATCGCCCAACCCGCCGCCGCCCAGGTCCCGATCAGGATGGGTTTGGCGCTCAGGCGCTCGATGTGCGCGAGCAGCCGCGCGCCGATGCCGTGGCGCCGATGGCGGGTCCTCACGTAGGCGTGGCGGATCAGGTCGACCTCACCGCGCTGCTGGATGCCCATCACGCCGACCAGCTCGCCGCCCTCCTCGCAGCCCCAGAAGCGCACGCCCGCGGCGACTTCGGCCTCGAGCTCGGCCAGCGGCATGTACGGCTCGTGCCAGCGGTCAGCGGGAATCACGCCCTTGTAGGCCTGCGCGGCGTCGTTGATGACGGCGTGGATCGCGGCGAGATCGGCGACGCCGCAGGCGCGGATCACGCTGCCGCTCACTCGCAGCGCAGGTATGGGGTGAAGCCGTCGCGCCCGCCGACGGCGAGCTTGTCCGGGCCGAGCACGCGGTACGCCGGATCGCCGACGATCGGCGTGTCGGGGCGGAACGCGCCCGGCCGGAAGCAGCCGGCCGGCCCGCAGAAGGTCACGGCGTACACGCCCGCTGCGGGCGACGGCTCGATCACCAGGCCGTACTCGTCGCCGCAGGCCTTCTTCCAGATGCCGCCCAGCGGGTAGTTGGCGTGGCGCGAGAGCTTCCGCGAGGCGAGCGCGAGGCTGCGGCTCGTGTCGACTGGGTCGATGGTGGCGACGCGCGCGGCGCGCAACACGCCGAAGGCGAGCAGCGCGAGCGAAGCGGCGACCGCAACGCGTGCCGCGAGCGCCCAGGCGCGCGGCCCGGGGTAGCGCGCGGCGCTGCGCCACACGCCGACCGACACGAGCACCTGGTAGCCGCCGGCGAAGGTGAGGAACGCGAGCCCGAGCACCAGGATCCCTTCGGCCCCGGTGAGAGCCAGCTCGAGCAGGACGAACTGCCCGACGAAATGCAGCGCCGCGAGCGCCAGCACGCCGTAGAGCCAGAACGTCTCGGCGAGGCCGAGCTCACCCTTCCAGATGCGCTGCCAGCGGTTCACGGCTCGCTTCCCATGCACGGGGACTGGGGGTATGTTAGACGACACCGACGCATGCCGGGGATCGCCTGCGCGGGCGGCTTTTCGTGACACGAATTCAACAAAATTCCTCGGCGAAAGGGGTGCGTCCGGGAGATGCTCTTGATCCAGGGGGACACAGTTGCGAGGTGCCCGTATGAGAGCGAATCACGGATTGCGCGAATTTCTCCTGCCGCTGCCGCTGGCCAAGGCGCTGCGCTACTGGCGCCACGCGGTGCTGGTGGCGATCCCGCTCGCCCTGCTGCTCCGCATCCTGGCCAACGGGACGATCGCCCAGGACCCGACCTACCACGAGCTCGCCGACCAGCGCCGCGTGCTCGGCGTGCCCAACCTGCTCGACGTCGTCTCGAACCTGCCGTTCCTGGTCGTCGGTGCGGCCGGCATGCTGCTGTGCCTCGGCGCGCTGCGGCCGCCGCGCTGCGCCTCGTGGCTGACGTTCTTCGCCGGCACCGCGCTGGTGTTTTTCGGCTCGAGCTATTACCACTGGGCGCCGAGCAACGCGACGCTGGTGTGGGACCGCCTGCCGATGACCATCGCGTTCACGGCATTCTTCGTCGCGCTGCTTAGCGAGCACGTCGGCGAGCGACTCGAGCGCTACCTGCTCGCGCCCGCGCTCGGCGTCGGGCTGGCGAGCGTGCTGTGGTGGAATTACACCGGCGACCTGCGGCTCTACTACTGGGTACAGGCTGCGCCGCTGGTCTGCCTGCCATTCGTGATGCTGATGTTCCGCGGCATGTACACGCACCGCCGCTACCTGCTGTACGGTCTCGCGCTCTACGTGCTCGCCAAGCTCGCCGAGATATGGGATCTCGAGATCTACGCGCTCACCTCCGGCGTGCTCAGCGGCCACACGCTCAAGCACCTGCTGGCGGCCGGCGCGATCTACGTCCTGTACCTCATGCTGCGGCGGCGCCGCGCGCTGCCGCCGCGGGGCGTCACAGCCAGCGCCGCACCCGGCTGAAGTACTCCTCGCAGGCGGCTCCGAACGCGTCTCGCAGGCGCGCCTCCTCGTAGGGGATCACCAGCCGGTCGAGCAGCAGCACCGGCAGCGGCAGCAGCAGGAGCGGCCACGCGAGCCCGGTCAGCGCCGCGATGCCGAGATAGACGAGCACCAGGCTCAGGTACATGGGATTGCGCGTGAAGCGGTACGGCCCGCGCGTCAGCAGCCGGGACGCGGTGCGGTGCGGCACGACGGTGGTGCGCGCGGCGAAGAACATCGCGAGGCAGGCGAGCGCGAGCAGCACGCCGGCTGCGAGCAGCGCGATGCCGGCGACGTGCTCGGCGCGCAGCGCGGCGAGCGAGCTCGGGCCGAGCGGCGCGAGCTGCTGGATGCCGGCGCCGGCGAGGAACGTCAGCACGAAGTACAGCGGCGGCGGCACCCGCAGCAGCGGGTTAACGCGAGCGGTGGCGCTCATCGGCGAGGACCGGCTGCATCGGGTCGAACAGCGCGCAATCGTACGTACGCCCGCGTCGCGCTAGGGCCGTGCCGCCAGCTCGCGCGTGAGCTGCGCGGCCGGCACCTCCTTGCAGCCGCTCGCGTTCTGCCCCGACCACAGCGGCGAGAAATCGCCCGAGCCGCGCGGCTCCGCCGCGGCTCGCAGCGGCATCATGGCCGCGGCGGCGAGCGGGAAGGCGGGCGCGGCGGCGCTGATCGGGCCCTGCTCCCTGACGATGCGGTTGACGATGCCGCGCGCGGGCCGCCCCGTGAACACGTTGGTGAGCGCCGTATGGCGCGCGGCCTCTCCCTTGAGCGCGGCGCGGTGCACCGCGGTGGTGGTGGCCTCGGGGCACAGAAGATAAGCGGTGCCGACCTGCACGCCGGCGGCGCCGAGCGCCATGGCGGCCACTACGCCGTTCGCGTCGGCGATGCCGCCCGCGGCGATGACCGGCACCTTCACCCGGCGCACGACCTGCGGCACGAGCGCGAGCGTGCCCATCTGCGCACTCAGGTCGTGCGACAGGAAGTGCCCGCGGTGGCCGCCGGCCTCCAGTCCCTGCGCGATGACCGCATCGACGCCGCGCGCTTCGAGCCAGCGTGCTTCCTCCACCGTGGTGGCCGAGGCCAGGATCTTCGCCCCCAGGGCCTTGATGCGCGCCAGCAGCTCTTCCGAGGGCAGGCCGAAATGAAAGCTCACCACCGCGGGCCTGAAGTCGGCCAGCACGGCGGCCGCCTCGGCGCCGAAGGGCGCGCGCCCGGGCCCGGCGGGAATGGCGCTCGCGTCGATACCGAGCTCGCGATAGTACGGCGCGAGCGCGGCCCGCCACGCCGCTTCGCGCTCGGCGTTCGGCGCGGGCGGCGCGTGGCAGAAGAAGTTGACGTTGTAGGGCTTGCCGGTCTGCTGCCGGATCGCAGTCAGCTCCTGGCGCATGCCCTCCGGCGTCAGCATGGCGCAGGGCAGCGAGCCGAGGCCCCCGGCGTTCGACACGGCGATGGCGAGCGCGCTGCGCTGCACGCCCGCCATGGGCGCCTGGATGATCGGCAGCTCGATGCCCAGCAGCTCTCGTAGATTCATCGCTCGGGGTCCATGATACGCCGCAGCCCGGTGCTCTCGAGGCGCAGGGCCTGGGCTTGCTCCAGGTAGAAGCTCGCGCCGGCCTTCTCGAGCGCCCGCGTCGCGCTGCCGAGCTCGAGCGCGGCGCCTTCCGCATCGCCGCCGCGCGCCAGCGCCGCGGCCAGCCGCAGGCGCACCACCGCCGCGTCGAGCGCCGCGCCGAGCTCCTGCAGCGCCTGCACCGCGTGCCGGAAATCGCGCGCCGCGCCCTCCGCCTCGCCGCGCGCGAGATGGAGCTCGCCCCGCGCGCGCAGCACGTAGGCATGGACCGCGCCGGTCGCCCACAGCTCGGGCTCGCCCTCTAGCCGCGCCAGCGTCGCGGCGGCCGCGTCGAGCTCGCCCGCCATCGCGGCGATCATCACGATGTGCGCGAGACAGCTGCCGCGCCGCTCGCACGCGTCCCAGCTGCGCCCCTCGGCGGCCGCGCGCAAGCCGCGCAGCGCCGCCTGCGGCTGCCCGCGATAATGCAGCAGCAGCGCGTAGCCGGGATACGGGTCCCAGCCGTGCTCGTGCGCCTCGCGGTAGGCCGTTTCGGCCTGCTCGAACGCGCCGCGCGCGAGGTGCACGTCGCCCAGCAGCCGGGAAGCGTCGCCGACGGCCCACGGTGCGCTCATGCGCAGCGCCTCGCTGCAGGCGAGCAGCTCGGCCTGCGCGCGCTCGAGCTCGCCGCGCGCCGCGAACAGCTCCGCGCGGTGCAGCGTGCACGAGCCGTTGAAGCCGAACAGCCCGCTGCTCTCGCACCAGTCCGTGAAGCTGTCGGTCCACTGCCGCGCGCGCGGCCAGTCGCCGGCGTTGCGGTAGCCGATCACCAGGCCGCAGTAGACGATGCCGCCGATCAGCGGCGAGACTTTGCCCGAGAGCACCGCGGCGCCCGCCTCGTCCTGCAGCGCGAGGCCGCGGCGCGTCTCGCCGAGCGCCTGCAGCGCCGCGCCCATGTAGAGGCGCCCGGCGGCATCCAGGTCGGGGCTGCCGAGCGCCTTGCCGATCTCCAGCGTGCGCTCGGCGTGCGCCAGCGCGGCCGCGATCTCGCCGGCGAAGGCGCTGTAGCGGCTGCTCATCCACGCCAGGTGCCCGTGCTCCAGGCACAGCGGCTCGCCCTCGAGCAGGCTCGCCGCGCGCTGCAGGCAGCCCCTGGCGACCGCATCCTCGCGCGACTCGAGCCGCGCGCGGGCGAGCGCGATGGTCGCGCGCGCCGCGGCGCGCGGCTCGCGCGACTCGGCGTACGCCGCCGCGGCGCGTTGCAGCGCCGCCGCGGCCTCGCCCAGCGCGCCGGCGCATTGCGCCGCGAGGCCCCATTGCTCGAGATCGCCCGCGCCGAGCGCCGCGCGGGCGTCGGCGCGCGCGAACTCGGCGAGCGATTCCCGCCAGCGGAACCGCGCGGCGAGCTCGCGTGCGCGCTCGAGCGGCGCACCGGCTGCCGCGTCCGGGGCCTGCGCCGGCTGCGCCACGAAGCGATACCCGCGCCGCGCGTGGGTACGGATCGCGCCCGCCAGCTCGCCTTGGCGCAGCGCCGCGCGCGCCAGGCTCACGGCGCGCTGCAGCGACGCGTCGGTGACGACCACTCCGGGCCACACCGCGGCGAGCAGCTCGTCCTTGTCGACCACGCGCTCGCGGTTGCGCACCAGATACACCAGCAGGTCGAAGATGCGCGGCTGCAGCGGCACCTCGCGCCCGCGCAGGCGCAGCTGGGCGGCGCCCGGGTCGAGCTCGAAATCGCCGAATCTCTCGATCGCCATCGCTGTCTCGGAAATGCGTCGGCAAATGATAAGGAATTGATCAGGCCGCGCAAAGGACTTGCCGCGGCGCGCAGCCGCATAGTTCGTCCCGTGGCGCCGCATGCGGTGCCCGCTACAACCGATCCACTTTACAACTTACCGGAGGCTAGCAATGGAACTGTTCGTCATTCGTCGTCGCAACGTATCGAAAACCGCGCAGGAGCTCGAGGCCGTCGCCGCCAGGTCGCGCAGCATCGGCGATGGTGAGATGTCGCACAAGGTGCGCTGGATCCGCTCCTACGTGGTGAAGGAAGCCGACGGCACGCTCGGCACGGTGTGCATCTACCAGGCGGTGAGCCCGCAGGCGATCCGCGAGCACGCGCAGCGCGTCGGCATGCCGGCGGACGAGATCACCCCGGTCGCCGCCACGGTGATCGTGCGCGAGGATCCGCGCGAGCTCGAGCAAGCGGCCTAGTCACGGGCCGTAGCCAAGCGCCCCGGTCCGGCCGCTCCCTTGCGGGCCGGGGCGCGCGGCGCTCGCCGCCTCAGCGCGGGCCGAGACGGCGCAAGGCGTTGCCCTCGAAGCGCTGGCCGCAGTCCACGCAGTGGTACTGCCGCCGCGCGAGCAGCGCCTCGCCGTCGGCGCGCTGGCGCGGCCACATCAGCCACCACGCCACGCCGGCGGCGAACGCGAGGCCCGCGTAGATCTCGCCCTCGCCCGCGGGCGCGAGCAGCCAGGTGAGCCCGAGCACGACCGCCAGCCACATCACGAGCTGCACCGCGAGGTAGCGCCCGCCCGGGAAGGCCGCCGGATCGTCGTGCATGCGCAGCAGGCCGTCGCAGTCGGGGCAGCGCTTGGCCATCGGCAGGAACATCGGATTAGACTAACGCTAATGCGCGCCCTTGGCATCCCGCAGTCGCTCGAGGTCGTCGCCACCGGAACGGTCGGCGCCGAGGTGCGCGGCGTCGACCTGGCGGCGGCCATCCCGGCCCAGATCGACGCCATCAAGCAGGCCTGGTACCGGCACGACGTGCTGGTGTTGCGCGGGCAGCGGCTCACCGACGACGACCTGCTCGTTTTCTCGCGGCACTTCGGCGCGCTCGACCCGCCGCCCAACCAGGGCGCCGGGCGCAAGTCCCCGCCAGGCTACCCCGACGTGTACGTCGTGTCGAACGTGCGCGACAACCAGGGCGAGCCGATCGGCGCGCTCGGCGACGGCGAGGCGCAGTGGCACACCGACATGAGCTACGCGGCGCTGCCGCCGGATGCGTCGATGCTCTACTCGCTCGAGATTCCCGCCTCGGGCGGCGACACCTGCTTCTGCAGCATGAAGGCCGCGCTGGCGCAGCTGCCGCCGCGGCTGCGCGAGCGCGTCAGCGGGCTCGACATCAAGCACGACGGCACCTACGACTCGGGCGGCACCCTGCGCAAGGGGCTCGCGCCGTCCGCCGATCCGCGCAGCTCGATCGGCACGCCGCACCCGATCGTCATCGAGCACCCGGTGTCGGGCGAGCGGGCGCTGTACCTCGGCCGCCGGCGCAACGCCTACGTCATGGGCCTCGAGCTCGACGAGTCCGAGCGGCTGCTCGACGAGCTGTGGTCGTACGTCGAGACTTCGGTCTACCGGCACAAGTGGGCGCTCGGCGACCTCGTGCTGTGGGACAACCGCACCACCATGCACCGCCGCGACGCCTTCGATCCGGCCTCGCGCCGCGTCATGCACCGCACGCAGATCAAGGGCTCGGGCGCGCCCAGGCGCGCCGCGCTCTAGTCCCCGGCCGATCGTCGTTCACGCGCGGCATCAGCTCAGGCGCTCGAGCGGCGTGGTCGGGCCCCGGCGCGCGAAATGGCCCTTCACGAACGCGATGTGGTAGCAGTTGATGATCGAGCAGGCGCCGCGTGACGAAAGTCAGCGGGTGCTCGAAGCGCCCGAACGCCTTGCGATAGGCGGAACTGACCAGCTTGCGCAGGCCCTGCTCGCCGACGATATCGATACCGCCGTCGAAGTACGCCGCGAGGAACTCGAACACCCCGCCGAGCGCCATGCGCCGCTCCGCGGAGCGGTTGCGGAACACGATCGAGACGTCCGGCTCGCCGAGCTGCGTGCTGTGGTAGGTGCTGTCGTCGGAAAAGACGACCTTCAGGTGATACTTCCCGCCATCGGCGACGCTGTCGACGATGCGCCGGATCAGTGCCCGAAGCAAGGCGAGACGTTGTCTGCCGGGCACCACGTGTCGTGCACGCCGGCGTGGCTCACGGGGTTCTGCGGGCGGAGCAAACGCTCATATTCCCGCTTGACGACCGAGTAGCACTCGCATACCCGAGCTTCCAGTCGTGGACGATCGAGTAGGGCAATGCGGCCGCGGGAGTAGCGGATCAGTCCCGCGCGTTGCAGCTTTACAGCGGCCTCCGTGACGCCTTCGCGGCGCGCGCCCAGCAAATTGGCGATCAGCTCCTGCGTGACCATCAGCTCGTTCGAGGGCATCCGGTCCCTGTAAGACAAGATCCAGCGGCACAGCTGCTGTTCCACTGAATGATGCCGGTTGCACACCGCGATCTGCGCGGTCTGCGTGATCAGCGCCTGGGTGTAGCGCATCAGACAATGCGCCAGCGGGCTGTAATGCTGGAATTCCTTTTGCACCAGACCTGCCGCCAGCCGATAAGCGTGGCCGGCGCTCAGCACCAGCGCCCGATTGGGCGTGCTTTCACCACCCAGAAATGATGCGATGCCGATCACGCCTTCCCTGCCCGCGAGCGCATATTCCGCCGCTGCCCCGCTTTCCGTCAGGTAGTACCGGGAAACGACGCCATCGGTGAGGAAATACAGATGCGTTTCCAGCTCGCCGGCGCCGAGCATGGTCAAACCGGACGGCAAAGGAACGTACTCAAGAGCGGGCAGCAGACGCTCATAATCGTCCGCCGGCAGCGCTGCGAGAACACAGTTTTGCCTGGCCGGGTGCTCTGCGGCCACGACACGCTTCCCGTCGCCCCACGCCGAGGGCGTTTCGGGATGTGGTCGAAAAGCAACTTGAGCTGACATCCGTTCCCTCCGCTTCGAAACCTTAGAAACACCTCTTTTTTGCAACTTATCGCGATCGTCCGTCGCGTCGCTTGATTGAGATCAAACCGTATGTTCGCTTGCGCACATGGCGTCCCCAGGGGAAAGGGAATGTCCGGTCAGCGCGCTGATTGGCGCCCCTTTATTTATCCTTGTGATCATCGGCTTGCTCATCTCGAATGACGGCCATCGCATGCGTTCCCGGCGGTATGTCTTCGAAGTCGCAACGTGCCTGCGCCTTGTGCATCCCTATCGCGATGACGTTCGTCGCCGGGTCAAGCGCTCGGGCGCGCCCCGACGCGCCTGGCCGGCAATTTCACGAAAGCAGCACCAGCGCGAGCCCGATGGCGGCCGGGACGGCCTGCACGAAGAGGATCTTGCGGTTCGCGGTCGCCGCCCCGTACACGCCCGCGACCAGCACGCAGCACAGAAAGAACACCTTCACGCCGGTGCCGTCCGCGCCCAGAGCCAGCCCCCAGAACAGGCCGGCGGCGAGAAAGCCATTGTACAGCCCCTGGTTGGCGGCCAGCACCTTCGAGGCGGCCGCGGCTTCCCGGGTTTGCCCGAAGGCGCGCAGCCCCGCGGGCTTGTCCCACAGGAACATTTCGAGCACCAGGATGTAGACGTGCAGCAGGCCGACGAGGCCGACGACGACGTTGGCGATGACGGACACGGGCTATCCCTCCGTGGTTGGTCGTTGGCGCTCGCCGCGGGCGCTCATCCGTCCCCCGGCACGCCGTCGAAGAAGTCCACCACGCCGGTCTCGAGCGAGTACTCGGCGCCGACGACGAGCAGCCCGTCCTTCTGGATCAATTGCTCGAGCACTTCCGAGCCGTGTCGCAGGTGATTTGCCGAGACGTGGATGTTGGCGCGAATCGCCTGCTGCACCAGGGTATCCGGCCGCTCGCCGAGCCCGGCCGACAGCAAGGGGACCACCGACGGCCGGATGCGGTCGACGATTGAGCGCAGATTGCGCGACTGGTCCGCCGACGGGCGCCCGAGCTCCTCGAGCGTCGCGAGCACCGCCCCGCAGCGGGAGTGACCCAGCACCACGACGAGTCGCGTACCGAAGCGCTCGGCGGCGAACTCGACGCTGCCGACCTGGGAAGGGGCGACGATGTTTCCGGCGACGCGAATGACGAACAGGTCGCCGAGGCCCTGATCGAAGACGATCTCCGCCGGCACGCGCGAATCGGAGCAGCCGAGAATGATGGCGAACGGCTCCTGGCCGGCGGCCAGCTCACGGCGGCGCGCTTGGCTCGTGAGCGTGTCGCGGCCGCGCACGTCGGACACGAAGCGCCGGTTTCCTTCGCGCAGGCGCTCGAGCGCCTGTCGTGCTCTGCGCAGGCTATCGGGTGCTGTTTCGCCCATGCCGCCTGCGAATCAATTGCGACACGTACTCCGCGCAGGACTTGCCGTTCACGGCCAACCCCTTCTCCTTGCACCAGGACACGAGGGACTCGACCTCGACATGCACCCTCTCGATTTTTTGACCCCCGCCCTCGATGGCGCGCACCGACTCACGGGCACGCTGCTCCCATTGCTCGAACGTGGCGTCGAGCGCCTCGCGGTCTTCGGCGACTTCGGTCAGAAGCCGCCACTGCTTGCGGTCGTACCACGCGAGGCCGATGACCGGCGCGCGATCGGGCGTGTGCTTGGGCATGGTCGAAGTGTCCGCTTTGTCGGATGAGGTTCCGGGTCCGCGTCCATGCGGGGTCAGGCCCCGCGGTGTCGGGCGAAGCGCGTCGATGAACCAAAGTGCGAGGCCAGAGGTACGGGAGGTGGCAGCCTGCGATCTCGGCAATGGCTGTTGCGAAGAACAGAACTGTCGTCTTCGGCTCGAACATCGACCGATGCCTTCCTTGCCATATCGACGCTCTCGATCATCGTCCGGGAAACAGCGCGCGCGAGTCAAGTTCCAATGTTACCGACAGCGGCGAGCAGCTTCGATGAACAATTTCAGACCAGATTCAGCTGCTTGAAACGGAGATACAGCTCGCGGCACGCCCAGGCATCGGTCGCCGCGTAGGCGATCTGCTGCGGCGTCAGGCGGCGCGCAGCCCAGTTCGTCGTCTTCGTGCCCTTGGGGATCCGCGTGCCGAGAAATATCCCCGCCAGATTGCGCACGCCCGTCTGCTTCAGGCCGTGGCGCTTCGCAACCTTGCCGAGATCCACCACCGCTCTTTCCTCGAACTCGAACAACTTCTTCAGGTTGCGCAGATCGTCGGCCACCGACACGCCGGCCTTTATGATCTTCTCCGACGAGAAGATCTCCCGCAACGCGCCGGAATAGTCCGCCTGCTGGATCTGCAAGAGATACACGACATCCGCCGTGGCGACCTGCACCAGGGACGGGAGATAGCTTTCGCCGGGCCTGAAGGCGGGCCGTGTCTCGGTGTCGAAGCCGACGACGCTTTCCCGGCGGATGTCGTGCATCGCGCGCTGGAAGTCCGAGGGCGCCGCGACCAGGCGCACCGGGCCTTCGTAGCGCCGGATGGGCAGCTCGATCACCTCCTCGCGCGAGATCCTTCGGGCAATTTCGGACGGCAGCGCGGCGTGGTCCCGACTCATGTGCCGCATAGTACCTAGTAATTGACATCCGACGTTCGCGGTCACCGGCGTGTGCCAATTGCGTAAGGGTGGATCGCGTGACCATCGGTCAATGAGCGCCCCGGGGCGCCGAATGCTCCTGGTCTATCTCGCCGGCTGGCGCACCCGGCTCGACCGGAAGTCGTGCGTGAGTTGGTAGACCGGCGCCGGCACCGTTTCCCCGCGAGGATTCGACGTGCTCGTCTTGGCGCTCACGCCATCCTCGGCCGAACCCTGAAGCCGGCCAATCCGCCCTTCGCCCAGGCTGAGCTGCTCCACACGCTGGCGCCCGTCCCGGTCTCCACCAGCCTGCTGGAGCGGTCGGCCTTGATCTCGGCGCGCATGCCGCCTTTGAATCTCGGCGAGGTCGGTGACTTTGACTTCGGTCACGTCAGGCGGAATCTCAAGACTCTTGTAGCGCGCATGATAAAAGTCCTCTCCCGACCGTTTGTCTTCAAAGAGCGTGCACCAGACTTCTGCGCCGTGCTCTGGATTTTGGTTCTCCAGTAACGCATTCCCCGTCAACTCGCCAATGCGACGAAACCCGGGATTCAGTTCCGAGTAACGATCCGATTCGCGCTCTGCTTGTTTAAACGCATCCCCTTGGTCGGCCGACCGGAATAAGAGGACTCGCTCACAGAACACGCCTGTCCCATCCTCGTAACGGCCGTGCTCGTATTCGGCACGCATGGCATACCAGCGGTCGCTCATGAGGGCTAACGTCATGCCGTGCGGCGGGCCCGCACTTCGTTGAAAGATGGTCCGCCGCTCGCGGCCGTCCGCACCAGCTAAAGTTAGCCGTCATGGTGGCATACGCCGAATGAGTGCCGTTGCGGTTGCAGATGCGATGAGCTCGCCTTCTTGATACAACTCCCCCGCCAAGAAGCATACATCTTTGCCTCGTTTGAGCACTCTGCCATTGCCTTGGACTGTTCCGACGTTGGCGGCCCGCTCGAATGAGACGTTGAGATTCAATGTTGGAGCGAACTCGCCCTTGGCCAGCGTGGCCGAAAGGGCGGGACCCATTGTGTCGTCCAGCATCGCAGCGAGGAAACCGCCTTGGATGTGGCCCGCAGGATTTGTGAACTCGGGCTTGGCTTGGAATTCAACCTCAATGGTGCCGGCCTCTGCGTCGATGTGCCTGAAGACGGTACCAAGGGTGGCTGCTACGTTCGGTGGGGGCAGCTCACCGTCCATGATCTTCCAGAAGAACGCTTCTTTATCCATACTTGACGGCTAACGTCCCGGCTAACGCGCCGCCCGCTTGCGGGCTGTCGCCGTTGAGCCGGTTGTTAGACTTCGCCCTTTCACCAGTTTTACTTGTAGTCGGTAGCCGAGCGCTGATGCGTAGCGCCGAAGTGTCGCAATGGACGGTGAATGCTTAGCGCCGGGTGACTCCAGGCGGGCAACAGCCGACTGGGTTGTACCAATACGGGCTGCCACATCAGCTTGGCTCAGCCCGGCCGCAGCACGGGCTTTCAGGATTTCGTCCAGAAACTCGAATTCCTCTGAAAGTCGATCGAACTCGCGCTTGACCTCCGGCCGAGCCAGAGCGCGTTCCTTGAAATGTTTAAGGTCTTTTCTCATCTTTCACTTCCTTTAATCTACGTCGTGCGATCTCAAGTTCCTTAAGTGGGGTCTTCTCCGATTTCTTTGTGAACTGATGCAGCATCACAATCTGCCGGCCGACGAGCGTGCAGTAGAAGACCCGCGATATGCCTTCCGCAGCCTTCAGGCGAAGCTCGAACAAACCGCCGCCCATTGCGCGGGTGTGCGGCATACCAAGGTCCGGACCGTATACCTCCATGCGTTCGGCGTATCGCAGAAAACGCGCGACGAATCCGGCGGGCAACTCCAGAATCGCTCGCTCTAGAGCTGAGCTGTAGAAGGTGATCCGCCAGTTCACGAAGCGAACTATAGCATATTTGCTATGTTCGCACCACCCTTATGGGCGAGGTCTAACGTTCACGATGACGGGCGCGCGCCGCCGTTGCGCGCGTCCCGGTCGATCGTGCTGTTGGCCGGCGTCTAGGGCGACATCACTCAACCTGTACTTCCACTTGCGCAGAGGTCGCATCGGCGCATCCAACGGGAGAGTGAGAGCAAGCCCAGCGCACTAGCTTGCCCAATTCTTCTGCGGACATACCCGGAGCGCTGATGCGCACGTGCACACGCAAAGCCTGTAACCCGGCAGACACCTTTTCGTCGAGCCCAAGGAGTCCACGATTGTCGCTTTCGCTCGAGACCGTAACTTCCAGCTTGCTTAGGTTGACTCCATGCTTGGCGGCGCGCATCGCGATGCACGTTGCATTGCACGCGGCCAAAGCGGCTCTCATCAGCCAACCTGGGTTCGGAGCAGTGCCACCTCCGCCTACGCCCACGGGCATGTCGGTCTGAAGCGTTTCCCCCGCAGGCCCCGTCACCTGACACTTGAGGCCGTCTACAAGATTGGCGATCGCGGGCGGATTCTTGATGCGTGCCTTCTCGGGCCGCTCGGTAATGACCTTTGATGCCTTCTCGATTGCTTCGCGGATTTGCACACTGGACATTGATATTCCTCCTCCAAAGTCATGCGCCCCTTGCGCCGGCTAACGTGGAGCCCAGCGGCGCGCGCGGCACCCACATATGCAGAGCGCCCGCGCGTCGCGCGCGTCCGCCTGAGCCGCCGGGTTAGTGCTCAAGCGTTCGCCGCGAGCTCTTCGCGCACGATCTGGCGCACAAGCTCTTGGGTGAGGGGTTGCTCGGTGAGGCCAAGATAGGACTTCAGGGCCTCGTTGATAAGGGTCTGATACCCCTTTCCCGTCTTTTCCGACTGCGCCTTGAAGCGCTTTAGCACCGCGTCATCGACATAGATCGTGATGCGGGTCTTTCCGGTCGTCGAAACTACTGCGCCGCGCTTGCCTTTGGAAAAGTCATACACCTTTTTCATAATTTCGCCGCTCTTTAGGATCGGGCTTCCGCACTGAGATGATTCGCGGCCCATCACGTCGGGGCGTATGGACAACGACCATCACGGTTCCGAAGAGGTTCATGCCGACGGTGACAAAGCGCTGCTCACCCTCGACGCTGTCATCTTCCACGGTGAGCGCAAGAGGGTCGCTAAGCACGCCGTCACCCTCAGCGAGCGACACGCCATGCTTCTTGATGTTTGCCGCATCTTTCTTCGGATCGAACTCGGCGGACACATGGCTAGTATATGTACGTTATGCATATACGTCAACCTGGGCGCCCCGCACCGGGTTGAGCACTAACGTTCGCGTTTTGCCGCACCGCGCTGAGCGCGAAGCGGCGAAGGACAGGTGTCGGTCAACAACGCGCTGTTAGGCTGCATTGCTCGACACCGCCGAAAAAGATTCAAGTGTTACAGGGAGGCCGAGGCGAAGGGTGTTTTGAACCTCTGCCACCTTATCCGTGTGCGCAATGAGGTCGCGGATGCTCGCTTCAGGTGCATTCGCTCGGACAACGACTCGGTACGACAGGCGCTCAGCGGGAGCACCCTCGGCTTCGAACTCCGCGGCAGCTTGAACTTCGACTCCTGTGATTTCAATGCCGCGCTTCGCCGCCTCCCGGTAAATGTCGTTGCAGTAGCACGTCGCCATCGCCAAGCACAGTAGTTCGCCGCCGTTTGCGGAAGATCCGAGACCGGAGGCGCGTGGCTGAATATCAAGCGTGTGCGTCTTGCCACTAGTCGTCAGCGTTACCTGATGACGTTGGAATTTGTTGTCGACAGTCGCGCTGATCAGCATCCAAGGCCCCTTGCCGTCGCCACTATGCTGCCTAACGTCGTTGTGAACGGCGGGCCGGCGTGGTGTTGCCGCACTGCACGCGGCTCGAGGCCCGTCCGTTCCACATAGAGTTAGAACGCTCGCTCCTCATGCACCGAGACCCACGTTTGCATAAGTTAGCCGAGTTGGTCGCGTGGTCACGTGCAGGAACATGACGACCTCCGAAGGTTTAGCATCAAGTTCCAGGAGGCTATCAGTCTTAATTGACAGATGTGTCACAAGCCTGTCGTCGCCCAGTAGACAAAAGAAGGGTGCTTCGCCCTCACGCGGTTCATCATCTTTCGGAATTGCGTTTGATTCTCTCGGAACACGCAAAGCGTCGAGAAGCGTCTTTATTCGGTTGTCCAAGTCACCGGCATGACTAACTAGATCGCCTGGTGGATCTGGCCTAAGCATCGCGATGTCGATTTCCGCGACCATGTGATTTCGCTCACTGACCAGGGGGACGAACTGGAAATTACCGACCGGCTCCACGAGCGTGATCTCGTTTGGTTTAGCAATCGGCAATAGCCAGTGGCTGAAGTCAGCAAGCGGCGGATGTGACCAAAGACACTTTAGTTGCGGGTGAAAAACGCGACGAATCGCTTGCTTATCCGTCGCCCCACGATTGGGCCTCAGTTCACCACGGTAGAAGAGTGTGAAGCGCACGTCGTTGGCTATAGCGTTCTAACGTGGAGGTGTGGGGCGCGCCGCGCGCTCAGTGAGAGCACATGCACGGGCGCTTGCTCGCGGCGCGTCCCGCACCACCGCCAGGTTAGATTTCACCTCTACATCCATTGCCTGAGCCATGCAACGAAGAGCGCTCCCACAACGGTGATGAAGAGCCCAATTCCAATGATGCCGATGGGCCTCTTGTACCAAGGCTCATCTTGCGGCTTTGGGATGTCCGTGAGAGACATCTTGTCGTTTATGCTACCGAGTCCTTTGAGGGTGACTGGTCTAGCATGAAGCACGGAGTAGAGCGGGCACTCAGTATAGTGCTGCTCGCGTACGTGCTCCCAGTTCCATCGCCAGTCAGACCCGTGCGCGGTGCCTGACATCGATAGCGCCTTGTGCCGCACGTCCCGATCGATCTCGTCAGCAAAGCGACTGAGCGAGACGGCAAATAGGCCGAATGTCTCGAACGAAACTTCGGGGCAAAAGTTCGAGAACAAACTGTGACGCCCGTCGCCACCGGACACTGCGGTTGCTTGTTCCATGACTTTTGGCCAGACATCGGTCTTCGACCAAGCGTCAAGTAACCGTTTGTCTTCATCCGGAGTGATCTTCGTTGCTATCCCCACGTCACCGAGAAGACACACGCTCTGATAGAAGCGGGGGCAACGTTCAACGGTGGCATGCGGGCAGCGTGGCGTAATGCCCTTCTTCTCGCTGATGCCGGTGTACCACGGCAAGTCTGGCTGGACGAGCACCGCGCTTCAGTACGGGTGAAATCTAACGTCCGGCTTCAGGCGCGCGCCGCTTGCGGCGCGTCGGCCTGCAAGCCGTTGTTCGGTCGCACGCGCACTTGAAGCTCATTGTCATTCGATTACCTGAACCTGTTGACGATGGCGGCCGAGATCAAGTTCCACTTAGCGCGCGCGGTCGGATGGTGGCCCCAATCGCTGGTGACATGGATGGTAATCGGCTCGAAATTGCTCGGGTCGATCAATTGGCCGGCGGCGCCAATCTCGAAATCGAAGCCCGAAGGCGTCATGCCGTAGAACGAGACCATGCCGTCGGGCTCGGGATGCTGGCCCAGCGTCAAGATAATCGGCACTTTCAATTCTTGTGCCCGCTCCCAGGCGCGGCCGACATCGCGCATATCGTTGACCTCGATCATGACGTGCTGCATTCGCCCCCTGGTCGGGATCTGAAACAGCGCGAGCGAGTGATGGCGCGGATTGCAATGCAGGAAAACGCCGCCGATTTTGATTGGGCCGATGACACCATGAAACTCCTGGCTCAGGCGCATGCCCAGCACTTCTCGATAGAAGGAAGCGGCGTGCTGCATATCGGTGCTCGATAGCACCGCGTGCCCCAATCCCATAGCGCCAGTACGGAAACCGCCAGGCATCAGCGACGAGGCGAATGCCGTGCTGGCTTGGCCCAGGCCAATCACCAATTCGTTGCGTACGCTATCGGGTCCGGTGAAATGAACGAGCCGCTCGACGTGGCGGGCGTGGCACAGAGCCGCATCGCCCAACGCCGGATTGGCACCGGCCGCCTGAGCGCGGGCAACGATGGCATCGAAATCCTGTTGGTTGCCGACTTCCCAGCCCAGCGCATCGATGTCGTCGGCCGCGCCTTGGCGCAAAATGAACCGATGGGCGCGATCATCCAACCGCAAGGCTAGCGTTCCGTCGTCATTGGTGTCGGGCGTCGGCAGGCCCAGCATGTCAGCGGCGAACTGGCGCCAACGCGCCAGATCGCGGACCTGAAGGGCGAGATAGGCTAGGTTGATCTTACCGAACATGGATTGCTCCCCAACTTACTTGCGGGTTTCAGCCCCGCTAAGCTTCCTGACGAGGCTACGAAAAAGCTTACGCTCCAAATAACCGCTTCGGGTCGCAAGGAGCCATCGGTGTCGGCTTCGGTGAGTCACCAGAACTATGCGTCTTCGGAATATTGATACTGACGGTGCTGGCAACGTGCCACCGAACGTTGGAAATCAGGCGGCGGGCCGCCGAAAGGCGCTAGCGATGTGCGGCGCCTCGCGGCCCGTCCGCTCTGGATTGACGGGTTAGGTTGCATTTCGCTCATTGCGATACGCCCGATTTGCCTCTCTGATCAGAGCGACTAGGCAATAGACAAACACGGCGGCAAACAGCAGCGCTAGGGACATTGCCACAAATGACCAAGCTGAAGACTTGCGCCACGTGTAGTAGATGAAGCTAATGCCTGAATAAGCCGCTGCGGGGAAAGAAATGCACAGGCTGACCCAGAGGAGAACTTTGCGGCGCCTGGTCATCATGCAACCTAACGTTGCGCTTCAGGCGCGCACGAGCGCGCAGCGCGAGTGCGTCGCTTGCAAGCGCCGGTTAGGCCGCCGTGAGCTTGACCCTGCCGACATTGCCGAGCTTCACACGTTGCTTCGCCTGCCAAAGATCGTAGTTGTACTGCATCGCAAGCCAGCTTTCGGGCGAACGGCCCAGCGCCTTGGAAAGCCGCAATGCCATCTCGGGGCTGATGCCACTTGCGCCGGTGAGAATGCGATTCAGGGTCGAGGCAGCCACACCCAGCTTTGCAGCGAGTTCCCGGCCACTCAGATTGTTCGGCTCGAGATACACCTCGGTAATGAATTCACCCGGATGGGGCGGATTGTGCATGGCCATTAGTGATAGTCCTCATAGTCCAGGACGTAGGCGTGTCCGTCCTTGAATTCAAAAGTCACGCGCCAGTTACCATTTACCCACACCGACCAGCGACCGCGCTCTTCCCCCTTCAACTGGTGTAGCCGAAACCCCCGAATATCCATGTCCTCGATGGACAGGGCCGTATCCAAGGCCGTCAATAGCATCCGAAGGCGCTTTGCGTGGTGAGGTTGGACGCCTGCCGCATTTCCCGACTCATAGAACCTCCTCAGTCCTTTGTGTCGGAACGACTGGATCATGGCTGCAGTATACCGTGTTGCGCATCACGCAACAAGCGGCCTAACGTTCGGCGTCAACCGCGCCCGCCTTTGGGCGTCGGCTGCACGCCGGGGTTAGGCAGCGCTTACCTCCTAGCAACGACTTGCGCCAGAACAATCCGAGTCTCCTCCAGATTGCGCCGCTGATTCTGCGCCATGGCCTGAAAATCGGCCCCGAGCAGCACATGGAAGCCGAGCGGTGGCATGCCCTCTTTGCGGATCTTCTCGGCCAGAGCTACGAACCAGGCACGTGCGGCGTCGGTTGTATCGGACCAAGCCGCAATGTTGAACCCGGCTTCCCCGAGGAGGTTGCGCAACTCGTCAGGCGTCGCGAGAAAGCTCGATTCCGGGGTGCGCGCCCAAGGAACTGGAAAAAGCACAGGGCCAGACGGCCCGGCAAGAATGTCGTAGATCGCGAGCGTGCCACCCGGCTTGAGGACGCGGTGCATCTCCCGGTACAGCTCCGGTTTGTCTGGGATGTTCATCGCGACATGCTCTGTCCATACGATGTCAAACGAAGCATCCGGAAAAGGCAGATTCGTTGCATCGCCTTGGCGGTAATCGACAAGTTCGGAGAGGCCGATCCGGTCCGAAAGCATTGCAGCGGCGCGACAGTACTCGTCAGTCAGGTCGATGCCGGTGACACGGCATCCGAATTCCCGGGCAAGGCACCGCGATGTGCCGCCAACGCCGCTGCCTACGTCAAGTACGCGTTTCGTGGAGTCGACGCTTGCAGCCTGAGCGAGCTCCAGCGTTGCTGCCCGACCACGAATGTGGAATTCATCGATGGGTGCCAAGTCCTCCGGCGTGAGCCGCTTCAAGTCTTTGCCTGCTTTTTCGAGTGCAGCGAGGATAAGGCTACCCAGATCAGAGCGAGTGTAGTGCGCCTGGACGGACTCGTTGACTTGTGTCGGGATTATCATCGTTCTCCCCTTCGTTGCGCTGCCTAACGTTGCCAATGAACCGCGCGGGATCGCGTCGGTTCAATTGGCCGGTTATGCGGCCCAACTCCAGACGGGACCACAACTGTGCCTGCAACCGAAGGCTCAGTTGTCACCGTACATTTCCTTGTACAGGCGCTCGAGTTCCGGCAGGAAGCAGCCAGGCTCGGTGCTCGTTCTGATCGTCCCGACGATTTGCCGGGCCACATCCTCTGCGCCGTTTGCCGCAATTACGGTGATTTCCGCTACGGTGTTCAGACCCAGATTCACGATCACGAACGCCGGAAAGATTTCGCGGCCCTCGCGCTGGTAGATGGGAGCGGCTTTGAGTAGCCAAGCGCCCCCGCGAGCGGTTTCGAACGGCACGAGCTCGACATCGACGAGCGGACGACGCCGATTGTGATTGCGCTCAATATCGCGGACTGCGAGCTCGCGTGCGCGCTCGAGCAGATTGTCGGCGGTAACGCCACGAAAATCGCGCGGCGGACGGAACCTCACGCTGGCAATCACGCGACCGTCCGGCGAATACGCGGTAGGTCCCGGCCCCGCCTTCCAATCGCCGGGAATGACGTAGGCGTAACAGAAGGGGCGCGTACCGTTGTAGTACTCGTACAAACCCGGTGCCCAGTTCGCCTTTACCTTTGCGCCCGGCGGAATCACGAATGTGGTCGTTTGCCCCCTTGCGGCGCGGTCCTTGTCATCCTGGATTTCGTTCTGCCACCGGGGCTGTTGGGCGAAAGCGGCAAGCGCGAATAGCAAAAATAAGACTGTGATCGCGTATCTCATGTGTCCTTTACTCCACCGCTGCCGCATAACGTTCGCGGCCACCGGCGCGCGCCGCCGACGGCGGTTGACGGCAGATGGCATTCGAGCGCGCGCCCGAGTGGGCCGCGTTGTTAAATGGCAGGGTGCGAAGGCCACTCATTCGGGTTGACTGCCGTCGCGCCTAGCGGCCTGCTGTTCGCGATAGCCCTTGCCAAGGATGAATCGGAAGTAGGACCCAATGCTTACAAACCCCACTACAAAAGCAATGGCCTCAACTATGAGGAGACCAATGCGAAGAGCCGCTAACCCATTGCTGTCCGCGTAGATGATGAGGTCGACACCTAGCCATGCCACTGCAACCGCAATCGAGAACGGCCACAACCACCGAAGTGGGTGCTTGGGATCACAGAGGATCAGATTTGCCATTTAACGTGAAGTGGGGAGCCGAAAAGGCGGGATGCACTCCGCTATTCGGGCACCTGTGGTGTCAACGTCCCCCGAAATCATCGCGTTAGCAGTACTGGACGGATACTCGGTATCCGGATCAACGTTATTCGGGGAGGGTCCCATGTCCGACGAGGATACGCCGGCGGGCGCCGCGCCGCCACGGCTGCTCGACCAGGTTCGAGACGCAATACGCCGCCGGCACTACAGCTACCGTACTGAGCAGACGTACCTGCACTGGATCAAGCGTTTTATCTATTTTTCCGGCAAGCGGCACCCGCGCGGGATGGGCGAAGCGGAGGTGACCGCGTTCCTCTCGCACCTGGCGACCGAGCGCGAGGTGGCCGCGTCGACCCAGAACCAGGCGCTCTCGGCGCTGCTGTTCCTGTACGGGCCGGTGCTCGGCATAGAGCTGCCGTGGATGAAGGGCATCGTGCGGGCGAAGCGGCCGGTGCGGGTGCCGGTGGTGCTGACGCGCGACGAGGTGCGCGCCCTGCTGGCGCAGCTCGAGGGAACGAAATGGCTGATGGCGGCGCTGCTCTACGGCGCCGGCCTGCGGCTGCGCGAGTGCCTCAAGCTGCGGGTGAAGGACGTCGACTTCGGCTACCGCCAGATCACGGTGCGCGACGGCAAGGGCGCGAAGGACCGCGTGACGATGCTGCCCGCCGGGCTCGCCGAGCCGCTGCGCACGCATCTCGCGCGCATCAAGCGCCTGCACGAGCGCGACCGCGAAGAGGGCTACGGCGAGGTGGAGCTGCCGGACGCGCTCGCGCGCAAGTATCCCGGCGCGCCGTACGAGTGGGGCTGGCAGTACGTCTTTCCGTCGCGCAAGCGCTCGGTCGACCCGCGCAGCGGCGCGATCCGGCGCCACCACCTGTTCGACGACGTGCTGCCGCGCGCGATCTCGCAGGCGGCGCGCGACGCGCGGATCGCCAAGCCCGTCGGCAGCCACACGCTGCGCCACTCGTTCGCCACCCACCTGCTGGAGGGCGGGTACGACATCCGCACGGTGCAGGAGCTGCTCGGGCACGCGGACGTGTCGACCACGATGGTCTACACGCACGTGCTCAACAAGGGCGGGCGCGGCGTCGCGAGCCCGCTCGACCGGCTGGAGCAGCCGGGCGCCCGCTACGCCTAGTACGACTTCGGCAGCCCGAGCACGCGCTCGGCGATGAAGCACAGGATCAACTGCGGGCTGACCGGCGCGATGCGCCCGACGAGCGACTCGCGCAGGTACCGCTCGACGTGGTACTCCTTGGCATAGCCGAAGCCGCCGTGCGTCATGACGGCTTGCTGGCAGGCATCGAACGAGGCCTCGCCCGCCAGGTACTTGGCCGAGTTGGCCTCGGCGCCGCAGGCCTTGCCCTGGTCGTAGAGCCACGCGGCCTTGAACACCATCAGGTTCGCCGCCTCGAGCGTCATCCAGTTCTTCGCGAGCGGGTGCTGGATCGCCTGATTCTTGCCGATCGGGCGGTCGAACACGATGCGCTCCTTGGCGTACTGCGCGGCGCGCTTCACCGCGCAGCGCCCGAGGCCGACCGACTCGGCGGCGATCAGGATGCGCTCCGGGTTCATGCCGTGCAGGATGTATTCGAAGCCCTTGCCCTCCTCGCCGATGCGGTCTTCCTCGGGCACCGGCAGGCCGTCGAAGAACACCTGGTTCGAGTCGACCGCTTTTCTGCCCATCTTCTCGATTTCGCGCACCTCGATGTATTGGCGGTCGAAGTCGGTGTAGAAGAGCGTCAGGCCGGCGTCGGCCTTGGTCAGGAGCAGGACCTTTTCCGCGACCTGCGCGGTGGAGATCCACACCTTCTGGCCGGTGACGAGGTAGCTTGCGCCCTTCTTCACCGCCTGGGTCTTGATGCTCCTCGTGTTGAGGCCCGTGTTCGGCTCGGTGACCGCGAAGCAGGCGCGCTCACGCCCCGCGATGAGGCCCGGCAGCATCCTCTTCTTCTGCGCCTCGCTGCCGAACACCACCACCGGGTTGAGGCCGAAGATGTTCATGTGCACGGCGGAGGCCCCCGAGAATCCCGCGCCCGACTCGGCGATCGCCTGCATCATCACCGCCGCCTCGGTGATGCCCAGACCCGAGCCGCCGTGCGCCTCGGGCATGGCGATGCCGAGCCAGCCGTCGCGCGCCAGCGCCTGGTGCAGCTCCTCGGGAAAGCCGCCCTCCTTGTCTTTCTTCAGCCAGTACTCGTCGGGAAAGCGCACGCAGATCTTGGCGATCGCCTCGCGGATCTGGTCCTGCTCGGGGGTGAAGGAAAAATCCACTAGTGGCCTCTCACTGCGCCGGCCTTGAGCATGCCGGCGATCTCGCCGTCGTCGAAGCCGAGCTCGACCAGGATCTCGCGGCTGTGCTCGCCGAGCGCCGGCACGCCGCGCCGCAAGCGGCCAGCGCGCCGGCCGTTCGCCCACACCGGGAACAGCGCGAAGGCCTCGCCCGCGGCTTGGGCGACGGTCTCGCGCGCGCGGATCTGCGGCAGCGCCGCGGCCTGCGCGGGCGACAGGCAGCGGTCGACCGGGATATCGTGCGCCTCGAACAGCGCGATCCAATCGTCGGAGGGTTTTTGGCGCATGGTTTGCGACAACAGATCCGACAATTCGTCGCCGTTGGCGCGGCGCTTCGCGTCGGTGGAAAACGCCTCGCCGTCGAAGCCGGGCACGCAGGCGACGAAGTTGCCCCAGAAGTGCTCTTCCAGCACGCCGAGCGTCAGGCGCTCGCCGTCGGCGCACTCGAATACGTCGTTCACCGGGAACAGGTGCGCGCGCGGATCGACGTCCTTCGCGAGGCCGTGGCGCATCGCCGCCCAGAAGAAGCCCGCCTCGAAGATCGACAGATCCAGCTGCACGCCGCGCCCGCTGCGGCCGCGCTCGGCGAGCGCCGCGAGCACCGCGATCGCGGCCGCGGAGCCGCCCGCCATGTCGCCGACCGGCAAGGACGACCGCGCCGGGGCTTTCAGCCACTGGCCGGGAAACGCGAGGCCGCCGCCCGCGGCGACGTAGTTGACGTCGTGCCCGGGCCGCTCGCGCCACGGGCCGTGCTGGCCGTAGCCCGACACCGCGCAATAGATGAGCGCGCCGTTCGCGCGTGACAGGGTGTCGTAGTCGATGCCCAGGCGCTTCGCGACCCCGGGGCGGAAGCCCTCCAGCACGATGTCGGCCTGCGCGGCGAGCTTTGCGACCACCCGTTTCGCGGCGTCCGCCTTCAGGTCGATGGCGATACTGCGCTTGTTGCGGTTCTCGGTGCGGAACTGCACCGGCAGGTAGCCGCGGCACGGGTCGCCGCCGAGGGACTCGACCTTGATCACCTCGGCGCCGAGGTCGGCGAAGATCGCCGCGGCGAACGGCCCCGGCACGAACATCGAGAAATCGACGACTCTTACGCCGGCGAGCGGCTGCCAGGGCTCAGCCACGGCGCCGCACCTTCGCCGGGTCCTCGCCGTAGGGCGGCGCGTAGATCACCATCACCTTCGCGCGCGCGCTGGTGACGGTGAAGCGGTGCTCGGCGTCGGCGGGAAAGAAGCACGCCTCCCCCGGGCGCAGGTCGAAGGCTTCGCCCGCCACCTCGACGTGCGCCGCGCCCTCGAGCAGATAACACACCTGCTCGATGCCCGGATGCGCGTGCGGCATGGCGCCCTGCCCTCGCTCGATCTCGCCGATCAGCACCTCCACTTGCCGCGCGCCGACCGTCTCCGACCCGATCAGGCGGTAGTTCTTGGTGCCGGTGTGGTTCGCCGGCGAGTACGGCGCGACCTCAGTCTGCCGGACGAGATACCTGTTTCGCATGCATGCCTCCGCTTGCCGCCGCCGGCGCCGGGGCCTGCGTCTCGGCGGCCTGGCCGCGCGCGCGCACCAGCAGCAGGTACGCGGTGGGGATGACGAACAAGGTGAACAGCGTGCCGAGCAGGAGCCCCCCCACGATCACCCAGCCGATCGGCTGGCGCGCCTCGGCGCCGGCGCCGGTGGCGAGCGCGAGCGGCACCGCGCCGAGCACCATCGCGCCGGTGGTCATCAGGATCGGCCGCAGCCTGAGCGTCGCCGCCTCGATCACGGCGTCGAGCTTCGGCATGCCGCGCGCGCGCAGCTGGTTGGCGAACTCGACGATCAGGATGCCGTGCTTGGTGATCAGGCCGATGAGCATCACCAGCCCGATCTTCGAGTACACGTTGAGCGTGCCGCCGGTGAGCTTGAGCGCCACGAGCGCCCCCAGGCCCGCGAGCGGCACGGTGAGCATGATGATGAACGGCGAGACGAAGCTCTCGAACTGCGCCGCCAGCACCAGGTAGATGAACGCCAGCGCCAGCACCACGGTGAAGGCGAGCGCCGAGCCCGACTCGCGGAATTCGCGCGACACGCCGTCGAGCTCGGTGCGTGCCGAGGGCGGCAGGACGTCCTTCGACGCCGACTCCATGAACTCGAGCGCCTCGCCCAGGGTGTAGCCGGGCGCGACGTTGGCCGAGATGATCGCCGCGCGCAGGCGGTTGAAGTGGTTCAGCTCCTTCGGCGCTACCGTCTCCCTCACCTGCACCAGGTTGGAGAGCTGCACCAGGCGACCGTCCTTGGCGCGCACGTAGATCGAGGTGAGGTCGGTGGGCGTGCTGCGGTCCTTCGCCTCGAGCTGCACCATGACGTCGTACTGCTTGCCCTCGCGCTTGAAGCGCGTCACCTGGCGCCCGCCGAGCAGCGTCTCGAGCGTGCGGCCGATGGTCTCGACGTCCACCCCGACGGCCGAGGCCTTGTCGCGGTCGATGTCGACCGCGAGCTGCGGCTTGTTCAGGCGCAGGTCGGTGTCGGGGTTGGCGATCGCCTTCGAGGCGCGCGCCTTGGCGAGCAGCTTCTGCGTGATGTCGTCGAGCTCCTCGTAGGAGTTGGCCTGGATCACGAACTGCAGCGGCGGGTTGCGGAAGCTCTGGCCGAGCGAGGGCGGGTTGACCGGGAAGGCGAGCACGCCGGGCAGCCCGCCGAACATCTGCGGCGCGAGCGCGGCGGTGACCTGCTGCGTCGAGCGCGTGCGCTCTTCCCAGGGCGCGAGCTGGCTGAAGGTGATGCCGGTGTTCACCGGATTGGGGCGCTCCAGCCCCGGCGCCACCACCACGAAGTACGACTTGATCTCGGGCACCTGGCTGTAGAGCTTCTCGATGGCGCGCGCGTAGCGGTCGGTGTATTCCATCGACGAGCCCTCCGGGGCGATGATCAGGCCGATGAAGAAGCCGCGGTCCTCGAGCGGCGAGAGCTCCTCCTTGAGGGACTTGTAGGTCAGCACCGCGCCCGCGAGCACCGCGGCGAACACGCCGATCACGATCCAGCGCGCCCCGAGCGCCGCCCTGAGCGTGCGCCGGTAGCCCTCGGTCATGCCGTGGAAGAACCGCTCCATCGCCTGGTACAGGCGGCCGTGGCGCTCGTGCTCGTGCAGGATCTTCGAGCACATCATCGGCGTCAGCGTCAGCGCGACGAAGCCCGACACCGCGACCGCAGCGGCCACCGTGAGCGCGAACTCGGTGAACAGGCGCCCCGTGTTGCCGGTGATGAACGCGAGCGGCGCGAACACCGCGGCGAGCGTCATCGACATGGCGATCACCGCGAACGCGATCTCGCGCGAGCCGTCGATCGAGCCCTGCAGCGGGGTCTTGCCGAGCTCGACGTGCCGGTGGCAGTTCTCCAGCACCACGATGGCGTCGTCGACCACCAGGCCGATCGCCAGCACCACCCCGAGCAGCGTCAGCACGTTGATCGAGAAGCCCATCAGGAAGAGGAAGAAGAACGCCCCGACCAGCGCCACCGGGATGGTGACGAAGGGGATCAGCGTCGCGCGCAAGCTCCTCAGGAAGAGGAAAATGACCAGCACCACCAGCAGCACCGCCTCGGCCATGGTGCGGTACACCGCCTCGATCGAGCGCTCGATGAACACCGACGAGTCGAAGGCCACCGCGAGCTGCATGCCCGGCGGCAGCGAGCTCTGGATGCGCCCGATCTCGCCCTTCACCGCCTGCGCCACCGACAGCGTGTTGGCGGTGGACTGCTTCACCACCCCGAGCCCGACCGCCGGATCGCCGTTGACGCGCACGATGGAGCGCTCGTCGAGCGCTCCCAGGCGCGCCTCGCCCACGTCGCGCAGGCGCACCGGGTAGCCGCCGGCCTGCGCCACGATCATGTCGTTGAACTGCCTTGCCGTGCGCAGGTCGGATTCCGACAGCACGGTGAACTCGCGCTCGGAGGACTCGATCCTGCCCGCCGGGATCTCGACGTTCTGCCGCCTGAGCGCGCTCTCCACGTCCTGCGGCGTGAGCGCGAACGCCGCGAGCCGCTCGCGGTCGAGCCAGATGCGCATGGCGTACCTGCGCCCGCCGCCGACGATCACCGAGGCGACCCCGGGCAGCGTCTTCAGGCGGTCGGCGACGTAGCGGTCGGCGTAGTCGGTGAGCTCGAGCGCGTTGTGCTGCTGCGACGACAGCCTCAGCCAGATGATGGCCTGCGCGTCGGCCTCGATCTTGGAGACCACCGGCTCGTCGACCGCGTCGGGCAGCAGCGCCCGCACGCGCGCCACGCGGTCGCGCACGTCGTTGCCCGCCGCGTCGACGTTCCTCTCGAGCACGAACTCGATGGTGATCTGGCTCACCTCCTCGCGCGACACCGACTTGATGGTGCGCACCCCCTCGATGCCCGAGAGCGAGTCCTCCAGCGGCTGCGTCACCTGCGACTCGATCACCTGGGGGCTCGCGCCCTTGAACACCGTGCGCACCGAGACAATCGGCGTGTCGATCTTCGGGTACTCGCGCACCGTCAGGCGCTGGAACGAGATGTAGCCGAGCAGCACGATCATCAGGCTCATGACCGTGGCGAACACCGGACGGCGGATGCACAGCTCCGGGAGCCGCATGGCGCGTCAGCTCTTGGCGGGGAGCAGCAGGCTCACCGGCGCGCCCGGGCCGATCTTCTGCGTGCCCTCGGTGATCACCAGCTCGCCCGCGGCGAGGCCCTGGGTGATCTCGACCTCGCCTACCTTGCGCAGGCCCGTTTGCACCTTGACCAGGTCGGCCTTGCCGCCGACCACGCGGAACACGAAGCTCTCGCGCCCGCGCGGCACGATCGCCTCCTCGGGCACCCACACCGCCTTCTCGCGCACGCCGAGCTCGACCTGCACGCGCGCGAACATGCCCGGGCGCAGCTTGAGCTCCGAGTTGGCGATGCGCGCGCGCACCAGCACCGTGCGCGTCTGCTCGTCGACCGCCGGCTCGATGGCGAAGATCGCGCCGCCGAAGCGCGCGTCGGGATAGGCGTCGACCGCGATCTTCACGCCCTGCCCGGGGCGCAGCTTGGCGAGGAAGACCTCGGGGATGCGGAAGTCGAGCTTGAGCTGGTCGAGCTTCTCCAGGCGCGCGATGTCCGTGCCCGCGGCGAGGTAGGCGCCCTCGCTCACCTGGCGCAGTCCGGCGACGCCGGAGAACGGCGCGCGAATCTCGGTCTTGGCGAGCTTCGCCTCGTCCTCCTGCTGCTTGGCGAGCGCGCGCTCGTAATTCGAGACCTGCACGTCGAGCGCATCCTTGCTGATGAAGCTCTTGTTGTACAGGTCCTTCGAGCGCTCCACGCGCTGCGCCTCGAGCTTCGCCTGCACCCGCGATGACTGCAGCTGCGCACGCACCTCGGCGGCGTCCAGCGTCGCGAGCAGCGCGCCCTTCTGCACGCGCTGGCCCTCGGCGAACGCGATGCGCTCGAGCCGCCCGGCGATCTCCGGGCGGATCATGAGAGCCTCGTCGGCGCGCAGGTTGCCGACCGCGCTCGCCGATTCGACCGCCGGCGCGAGCTTGGCGGCCACCGCGCGCACCGGCATGCCCGGCGGCGGCCCGCCGGGGTCCTTGGCGGCCTCCTTGGATTGCGCCCAGGCGCCGGGCGCGGCAACGAGCAGCGCCGCCGCGAGGCAGCGCAGCAAACGGCAGACAGGCATGGGTCCTCGAGCGGCGCACGCGCCGCGCAAAGCTGACAAGGGGCTGATTCTACTCGATGGGCGCGTCGAGGGGCCGGCTGACGCGCCGCACCTGCGGCCCCTCGTCGCTCGCGCCCACCGCAAAGCCGAGCGCACGCATCAGCTCGAGCATGTTGTGGTTGACTGCGAGCACGAAGCCCTCCATCGAGGTGAAGCCGCCCTCGCGCGCGAAGCGCATCAGCGTCTGCATCAGCCGGTAGCCGATGCCGCGACCCTGCCAGGCGTCGGCCACCACCAGCGCGAACTCGCAGCGCCCGGGCTCGGGCAGCCCGATGTAGCGCGCCACCGCGATCTCGCGCTCGCGGCCCTCGCCCGCGTGGGTGACGATCAGCGCCAGGTCGTGCGGGTAGTCGATGCGCGTAAAGCGCGCCAGCATTGCGGGCGAGAGCTCGCCTACCTCGGCCATGAAGCGGAAGTAGCGCGACTCGGGTGACAGGGTGCGCACGAACTCCTGCTCGAGCGCCGAATCGTGCGGGCCGATCGGGCGGCACAGGACGCGCTCGCCGCCGGCGAGCGTCCATTCCTCCCGCCAGCGCTCGGGGTCGCGGCTCAGGGCGCCTTGAAGCACGCGCGCTCGACCGCGCGCTTGACGCAGCCGTCGCAGTGCATGCCTTCTATCCTGATCTCGAGGGTTTCCATCGGTTCACCAGCAGTGAGGTGGACACGACCGGCACGGAGCTGGGCGCTATCGCCGCCCCGGCGATCACCGGATCGAGCATCCCGAGCGCAGCCAGCGCGATGCCGAAAACGTTGTGGAAGAAGGCGAAAAGCAGCTTCTGCCCGATCTTGGAGAGGGTGGCGCATTCATTTCACCACCAGCACCGGCACCTTGGAAAGGTGCAGCACCTTGGTCGCCGTCGAGCCGAGCAGCATGTTGCCGGCCGCGGTCATGCCGCGCGTGCCGACGACCACGAGGTCGCAGCGCGTCTCGCGTGCGTGCCTGACGATGGTCTCGGCTACCGGGCCGACCAGCACGCGCGCCCGGCAGGCGATGCCCGCGCCCTCGAGCAGCTTCCTCGCCCGGGCGAGCTGCGCCTCGCCCTCCTCCTCGTAGTAGCTGGCGAGCTGCGCCTTGGTGATGAAGCGGCTCACCCCGGGCAGCTTGGGCACCGGCAGGTGGACGTACACCAGCTCGACCGCGGGCTTGTCGCGGTACCAGTCGGCGTGCGCGACGAGGCTCCTCGCCGCGTCGAGCGAGCATTTGGAACCGTCTACGGCCAGGAGGATCTTCATAGGCGGAATTCTAGCCGACCAGCGCGAAGGGGCCGCGCGCATCGCGCGTCAGCGCCACGCACACGATGTAGGCCACCGTCGCGAGCGCCGCCGCGAAGGCCGCCGCGCGCACGCGCCGGCTGCGCCCGCGCCTGAGCGCCACCATGCCGAACGCGATATAGGCCAATAACCCCAGCACCTTCGCGGTCAGCCAGCCCGAAACGAAGGGATACTGGCCGATGATCCATGCCAGCCACAGGGCGCTCGCGAGCAGCACGCTGTCGACCACGTGCGGCGCGACGCGCACGAAGCGCGCCTCGAGCAGGCGCGAGCCCTTGAGCATCAGCGCGCCGCGCGCCGCGAAGCCGGTGACGCTCAGGCCCACCGCGCCGACGTGCAGCGACTTGGCCAGCAGGTATGCGGAATCCGTCATGCGTTGCGACCCTCCGGTCGGACAGCAGAGAGTTTTCCCCGTTCCGGCGGGCACCGAATTGACCTGCGTCAACGGACCACGATCCCTGACCCGGAGAGAGGAATTGTTCGCTACCTTGCCCCGCGACGGCGCGCCGAAACTGTGCGCGTCATTACACGGAGACCGAGGCATGGGAACGATCACCGAGCGCATCGACCGCATCACGTTGCTGACCGACGAGTACCGCTCGAGCGCGCCGCCGGTGCCGAAAGCGGTCAAGATCGAGCTCACCGCGCGCTGCGACTTCAAGTGCTTCTTCTGCGCGAGCCACATGCGGCTGCGCGAGAAGTCCGAGATCGACGAGGCGTTCTTCCGCCGGATCCTCGCCGAGATGCGCGCGCTCGGCGTCGAGGAGATCGGCCTGTTTTACCTCGGTGAGTCGTTCACCTGCCGCTGGCTGCCCGAGGCGATCCGCTACGCCAAACAGGATTGCGGCTATCCCTACGTGTTCCTCACCACCAACGGCCGGCTGGCGACCCCAGCGCGCGTGCGCGAGTGCATGGAGGCGGGCCTGGACAGCCTCAAGTTCAGCTTCAACTTCGCCGACGCGGGGCAGTTCGCCGAGGTCACCGGTGTGCGCGCCTCTGATTTCGCAGTCGTTGAGAACAACTTGAAAAACGCAAGAAAGGTGCGAGATCAGGTCGAAGCCGAAACCGGCCACCGCTGCGGGCTGTACGCCTCGAGCATCCGCTACGACGACGCGCAGCAGGTGAAAATGGAGGCCGCCGTGGCGCGCATCGCGCCGCACGTCGACGAGCACTACTGGCTGCCGCTGTACGGCCAGGCGGGACTCACCAGCGGCGCGCGCGGCACCGTGCCCACCGCGGGCAACCAGGGACGGGTCGGCGCGCTGAGGAAGCCCCTGCCCTGCTGGTCGCTGTTCACCGAAGGGCACATCACCTTCGACGGGCGCTTGTCCGCGTGCTGCTTCGACCACGACGGGCGCTTCAACATGGGCGACCTGACGCGCCAGCCGTTCATCGAGGCCTGGCAGGGCGAGAATTTTCAGCGGCTGCGCCGTGCCAACCTCGCCGAGGACGTGCGCGGCACCGTGTGCGAGCAGTGCATCGCCTACGAGGACGCCTGACGCGCGAGCAGCAGGTCGAACAGGTCGGCGACCGGGCGGATCTCGGCGCCGAAGGGCACCGACTCCGAGCCGCGGAAGAATAGCCCGTGCTCGACGTCGCCGCGCAGCGCGGCGGCGAGGTGGTGGTCGATGCAGAACTGCCCCATCTTCGGGTTGCCGTCGCGCAGCCCGCAGTGCGCCAGGCAATCGAAGGCGAGCGTGCACTCGCGGCGCTTCTTCGCGCGGTGCGCGAGCGCCGCCTCTTTTGCGAGGTAGCCCGCGAGCCAGGGCGTGCGCACCGCGCGCGCGGGCAGCCCGGCGACGCTCATGAACACCACGATGTCCTCCGGGCGTGCGTCGGCCAGCACGCGCTTGAAGTTCGGGTGCGCGTCGCCCTCCTCGGCGACCGCAAAGGCGGTGCCGACCTGGACCGCATCGGCGCCGGCGGCGAGCGCCTGCTCGACGCTCGCGCGCGAGTTCACCCCGCCCGCGGCGATGAGCGGAATGCGCTCGGCGTCCAGTCCCAGCTCGTGCAGCGCGGCGCGGATCGCGGGCATGACGCGCGCGAAATCGAAGCGCGCGTCGCCCACCTCCTCGACGTGCGCGGCGCCGAGGTGGCCGCCGGCGTAGCGCGGATGCTCGACGACGATGGCGTCGGGGGCGCGCCCGCCCCTGAGCCAGCGGCGCGCGATGAGGGAGGCGGCGCGCGCCTCGGACACGATCGGCACCAGCGCCACCTGCGGCCATTCGCGGGTCAGCTCGGGCAGGTCGAGCGCCAGGCCCGCGCCCACCACGATCGCGTCGGCGCCGCTTTCGCAGGACTGGCGCACGTAGCCCGCGTACTGCGACACCGCGCGCATCACGTTCACCGCGATCATGCCGCGGCCGTCCGCCAGCTCGCGCGCGGCGCGGATCTCCCGGTCGAGCGCCACCAGGTTGGCCTGCTCGATCGCCGCGCGGTCGCGCGAGCGGCCCGTGGCATGCATCAGGTCCGCGTGGTGGCGCCGCAGGTCGACGCTCGAGATGGTGCCGACGCCGCCCGCGCGCGCCACGGCGCCCGCCAGGCGGTGCGCCGAGACGCCCACCCCCATGCCGCCCTGCACCAGCGGCAGCGCCTCGCAGCGCCCGATTTTCAGCATATCGGGCCGATTCTGCCCGACCCGCCGTCCGCGAAACTTGATCTGTCTCAAATACGCGTCGCGCAGGCGTGCGAGCATTGCCTGCAAGGAGCCGCAACGCATGACCGCCAGCAACGGCAACCTCATCGAAGGCGTGATCGCGAACCTGCCGATGTTCAGGCAGGCGAGCCGCGCGCACCTCGCGGAGCTCGCGCGCCAGGCGCGCACCCAGCACGCGCGCCGCGGCACCCTGATCCTGCATCGCGGCGACAAGCTGCACGGCTTGATGGCGGTGGCCTACGGCATGGTGAAGCTGTCGCTGCGCGGCGAGGCCGGCGAGGAGAAGATCCTGCGCCTGGTGGGCCCGGGCGAGATCTTCGGCGAGCCGGCGGCGTTCCTCGAGACGCCGATGCCGCTCGACGCGGTGGCGCTGAACGACTCGCTGCTGGTGCTGCTGCCGGTGGCCGCGATCAACGGCTTGATCGACCGCGAGCCCGGCTTCGCGCGCAAGCTGATCGCAAGCCTGAGTCAGCGCATGAACGAGATGGTCGCCGACGTCGAGGCGACCAACCTGCACGGCGCGCTCGAGCGCGTCGCGGCGTACCTCGACTCGCTCGCCGATCACGATACGAGGGCGCCGGTGACGGTGCGCCTGCCCGCCACCAAGACCGTGATCGCCGCGCGCCTGGGCGTCACCAAGGAGACCTTCTCGCGGCTGCTGCGCGAGCTCGCGCAGCGCAAGGTGGTGAGCGTGGCGCGGCGCGACGTCACGCTGCTCGACCGCGAGCGGCTGGCCGACATCGCGCACGGCAAGGCGCGCCACGCGGTCTAGAATAGCGATCGTCGGCAATCAACAACAAGGAGCAGCCATGTACAAGCACATCCTGGTTCCTACCGACGGCTCGCGGCTGTCGGCCAAGGCCGTCAAGGTGGCGGTCAAGCTCGCCAAGCAGTTCGGCGCGCGGCTCACCGCCGTGTACGTGATCCCGCCCTACGTGCCGCCGATGTACGGCGAGGCGGCGATCTACGTGCCCGAGATCACGCCCAAGCGCTACAAGGAGCTCTCCGAGAAGGAAGCCAGAAAGGCACTGGCGGTGGCCGAGATCGACGCGCAGACCGTGCGCGTGCCGTGCAAGACCGCGTGGCTCACCGACGACCAGCCGTGGCAGGGCATCGTGCGCAGCGCCAAGTCGAAGAAGTGCGACCTGATCGTGATGGCATCGCACGGCCGCAAGGGGCTTTCCGGTCTGCTGCTCGGCAGCGAGACCACCAAGGTCCTGACGCACTCCAAGGTGCCGGTGCTGGTCTGCCGCTAGCGTGCCATGACGACGACGTGACGACGCACTACCACTACCTCACCATCGAGCAGCGCGAAAGGCTGCAGGCGCTCATGCAGGCGCGCCTCGCCGAGCTCGGCGCGGCGCTCGCGCGTCTGCACACGCCGGACTACGGCGTATGCGAGAAGTGCGGCGGCGATATCCCCTACGTGCGCCTGGAGGCCGACCCGCTCGCCGTGCGCTGCGCGGCCTGCAACGCGCAAGGCGCCTGAGCTGGAAAGCGGGGCCGCCCGCCCCCATCTTCGACCGGGCGTATGAAATACAAGGACTACTACAGCATTCTCGGCGTGCCGCGCGACGCCGACGGCGACGCGGTGAAGAAGGCCTACCGCCGCCTGGCGCGCAAGTACCACCCGGACGTCTCCAAGGAGGCCGACGCCAAGGAGCGCTTCCAGGAGGTGTCCGAGGCCTACGAGACGCTCAAGGATCCCGAGAAGCGCGCCGCATACGACGGCCTGGGGAGCTTCCGCCCGGGGCAGGATTTCCGTCCGCCGCCCGAGTGGGCCGAGCGCTTCCACGCCGGAGGGTCCGACGACCTCGGCGGCATCGACCTGTCGGACCTGTTCGCGTCGTTCGGCGGCATGCGCGGCCGTGACGCACCGCGCCGCGGGCGCGACTATGAGGTCACGGTGCACCTGCGCCTGGAGGACGCGGCGCACGGCACCGAGGTGGCGCTCGAGCTCGGTCCCGGGCACACGGTGCAGGCGCGCATTCCGCAGGGCGCCACCGACGGCCAGAAGCTGCGCCTGCGCGGCAAGGGCGGCGCAGGCGCGAAGGGCGGTGCGGCGGGCGACCTGTATCTCAACATCGCGCTGCACCCGCACCCGCTGTTCAAGGTGACGGGCCACGACCTGTACCTGCCGGTGCCCGTCGCGCCCTGGGAGGCCGCGCTCGGCGCGCGAATCGAGATCCCGACGCTCGAGGGGCGCGTCACGCTCACGATTCCGGCGGGCTCCAAGGCGGGCCAGCGCCTGCGCCTCGGGGGCAAGGGGCTGCCCAAGCCGCACGGCGGCGCCGGGGATCTCTATGCCGTGCTGTCGATCGCCGTGCCGAGCGTGCTCTCGGAGCGCGAGAGGAAGCTGTTCGAGGAGTTGCGCGAGGCCTCGAGCTTCGACCCGCGGGGGCATTTCGGATGAACGAGGAGCTCATCGTCCTGGTCGAGTTCGAATCCGCGTCGGGGCTGACGCGCGCGGAGATCCTCGAGCTGGTGGACTACGGCGTGTTCGAGCCGCAGGGGCCCGGCCCGCAGGAGTGGACCTTCCCGGCCAGCAGCCTGCCGCTGGCGCGGGCCGCGGCGCGCCTGCGCGCCGATTTCGAGCTTTCCGCGGCGAGCCTCGCGCTGGTGCTCGCCTACCGCGAGCGCATCGGCGAGCTCGAGCGGCGCATCCGCGAGCTCGAGTGCCGCCTGCTGCGCTGAGCGCTCAGCCCGGCGCCTTGCCCCAGCGCCGGCCGAGCCCGATCGGATCGGGCGCGGTCGCGACGATGCGCGCCAGCAGCTCGCCGAAGCCCCTGTCGGTCGGCGCGCCCGACAGCGGATCGGCGTTGGCGCCGAAGGCCTCCGCGATCGCCTGCCAGTCCTCGGGCGTGAGCACGCGCTCCGCAAGCGGCAGCACCTGCTGCTCCTCGGTGCGCATGTGCTTGCGGTGGAACTGCGCGTAGGCGTCGACCCCTGCGGCGAACGCCTCGGCCCCTTGAGGCCAGGTCTGCTCGAAGGCGAGCAGCGCGCGCTCCAGCTCGCGGATCATCTCGCCGCCCCTGGCGTGCTCGGCATGCAGCCCGTCCAGCACGGCCTGCGCCTGCGGCGCGCGCGCCGCCAGGCGCGCGAACAGCTCCCGGTCCTCCTTGGGATGGTGCTGGCGCTCGGGGAACGCGTCGATGTAGTAGATCATCGCGCGGAACACCGCGAAGTCCGGCTTCACCGTGGTGTCGCGCGCCTGGCGCGCGAGCTGCTCGAGCGAGGCGATCACGGCCGAGAGCGAGCGGTGCTCCTCGCGCAGGATGCGCACCGCCTTGGTCATCGCGTCTTCCATCTTCGGCTCCTCTATAGGCAAAGCAGGCCGTGGCGCAGTCCGTCGGCGAGCCCGGTGGCGTGCGCCAGGCCCACCGCGCCGAAGCCGAACACTACCGCACCGGCGGCGATGCGCACCGCGCGCCGCGCGGTGAAGGCGCGCAGGCGCGCCGCCGCGAGGCCCGCGGCGAGCAGGTTGGGCAGCGTGCCGAGGCCGAAGGCGAGCATCGCCACGGCGCCGGCGGCGGGACCGCCGGCGAACGCCGCCGCGGCGAGCGCGCCGTACACCAGGCCGCAGGGCAGCCAGCCCCACACCAGGCCCGCCGCGTAGGCCTGCACGGGGCTCTTCGCCGGCAGCAGGCGCGCCGCGAGCGGCTGCAGCCTCGACCACAGCGGCGCGCCGAGCGCCTCGATGCGGCCGAGCAGCTGGCCGGCGCCGGCGAGATGCAGCCCTACCAGCACCAGCATCGCGTTGGCGAGCACGTAGAGCGCCGTCTGCGCCGGAACCGCGCCCGCGGCCCAGGCGCCGGCGCTGCCGACCAGGCCGGCCGCGGCGCCCGCCGCCGCGTAGCTCGAGATGCGCCCGAAATTGAACGCCAGCTGGCGGCGCAGGCCGCCACCGTTCGCAGAGAACGCGCACACGATGCCGCCGCACATGCCGACGCAGTGCACGCCGGAAACGAAGCCGGTCGCCAGCAGCGCCAGCGGCAGCGCCCAGCTGCTGGGTGCGAACTCCAACTCAGATCACCTTCGAGTAGCGCGCGCGCTCGCGGCTCACGCGCAGGTAGCGGTCGAACAGCATGCACACCGCGCGCACCAGCAGGCGCCCCTTGGGCGTGACCACGATCCAGTCGGGCTGCAGCTCGACCAGGCCGTCGTCGGCGAGCTGCCTGAGCTCTTCCAGCTCCTCCGCGAAATAGCTCCGGAAATCGACCAGGTAGGCGATCTCGATCGACTCGAGCGAAACGCGGAAGTGGCAGCTGAGCGCCTGGATCACGGCGCGGCGCACCAGGTCGTCCTGCGTCAGCTCGATGCCGCGCCACACCGGCAGGCGATCGTCGTCGAGTGCGCCGTAATACTCGTCGAGGCTCTTCAGGTTCTGGTAGTAGGTCGGGCCGACGCGGCCGATCGCCGAGATGCCGAAGCCGAGCATGTCGCTGTCGGGCTGCGTCGAGTAGCCCTGGAAGTTGCGGTGCAGCCGGCCCTGGCGCTGCGCTACCGCGAGCTCGTCCTCGGGCTTGGCGAAGTGGTCCATGCCGATGTACAGGTAACCCGCGCGCGTCAGGCGTCCGATGGCAAGCGTCAGGATCTGCAGCTTGGTCTCGGGGCTCGGCAGGTCGGTCTCGCGGATGCGCCGCTGCGTCTTGAACACCTGCGGCAGGTGCGCGTAGTTGTACAGCGCGATGCGGTCGGCGTCCAGCGCGAGCACCGCATCCAGGGTCCGGTTGAAGCTGTCCAGGCTCTGGTGCGGCAGGCCGTAGATCAGGTCGAGGTTGATCGAGCGGAAGCCGCTGGCGCGCGCCTCGTCGATCACGCGGCGCGTCTCGTCCTCGCTCTGGATGCGGTGCACCGCGCGCTGCACCTCGGCGTTGAAGTCCTGCACCCCGATCGAGGCGCGGTTGAAGCCCAGCCCGGCGAGGAAAGCCATGCGCCCGGGCTCGATGCGCCGGGGATCGACCTCGATCGAGCACTCGCAGTCCGGGTCGCGTGCGAACTGGCCGCGCAGCGCGTCGACCAGGGCGCTCATCTCCTCGCGCGTGAGGAAGGTCGGCGTGCCCCCGCCCCAGTGCAGCTGCTTGATGCGCCGGTCGTCGCCCAGCAGCGCGCCGACCATCGACAGCTCCTTGGCAAGGTACTTGATATACTTTGCCGAGCGGCCGTGATCGCTCGTCACCACCTTGTTGCAGGCGCAGTAGTAGCAGGCCGTGTCGCAGAACGGCAGGTGCACGTACACCGACAGCGGCTGGCTGATGCCGCCGATGTTGCGCTTGGCGATCCAGCGCCGGAACTCCGCCTCGCCGAAGGCCTCGACGAAGCGGTCGGCGGTCGGGTACGAGGTGTAGCGCGGCCCGCTGACGTCGTACTTGCGTATCAGCACCGGATCGATGACCAGTTCGGAGGACGGATAGTGCATTTCGTTCGGCGATGCGCGCCCGCTTGGACCCGCTTGGCGCACTATGCCGTGGCGGTACGGAAGGGCCTTGACCTTGGTCAAACCTCTCCGCGGTGCGTGCCGTGAGCCCGCGCCCGCTCTGGCTGCACCCGGTCATTCTCGCCGCCGGCGGGGTGTCGCTCGCGGTGCTCGTCGGACTGAACGTCGAGGCATTCTTCTACGGCACCGACGCGCCGCGGCTGCTGGCGGCGGTGATGTTCGCCGACCTGGCGGTGGTCGGCACCGGCATCCTGGTGGCCGCGCTGCAGGTGCTGCGCGCGGACCGCGTCTCGGCCGAGGCGCGCGAGGAGCTGAGCGACAGCGAGGCACGGCTCGCGGCGGTGGTGGATACCGCGATGGACGCCATCATCACGGTCGACGGCGCGCAGAACATCGTGCTGTTCAACCGCGCCGCCGAGGAGGTTTTCCGCTGCCGGCGCGAGGACGTGGTCGGCGTGCCGCTCGAGCGGCTCCTGCCGCAGCGCTTTCGCGGCGCGCACCGCGACCACGTGCGCCGCTTCGGCGAGGACCGGGCCACCAGCCGGCGCATGGGCGACGCCACGACGCTCGCCGCGCTGCGCGCCGACGGCACCGAGTTCCCGATCGAGGCCTCGATCTCGCACGTCACGCTGCACGGCAAGCCCTACTTCACCGTGATCCTGCGCGACATCACGCTGCGCAAGCAGTCCGAGGACATGCTCAGGCGCCAGCAGCACGAGCTGCGCGAGCTCTCGGCGCAGGCGCTCGAGGTGCGCGAGGAGGAGAAGACCCTGATCGCGCGCGAGCTGCACGACGAGCTCGGCCAGCTGCTCACCGCGCTGAAAATGGACCTCGCCTGGCTGCGCGAGCGCCTGCCGGCGGCAGAGGACCGGCTGGGCGACAAGGCGCGCCAGATGAGCGAGCTGCTCGACCAGACGGTGGCCTCGGTGCGGCGCATCTCGGCCGACCTGCGTCCGCTGATGCTCGACGACCTGGGTCTGGCGGACGCCGCGGGCTGGCTGGTCGAGGACTTCGCGCGCCGCTCCGGGGTCGAGTGCCGCATCGACCTCGCGCCGCAGGAGCTGCTTGACGGCGTCGAGCGCAGCATCGCCATTGCCGTGTACCGCGTGCTGCAGGAATCGCTCACCAACATCGCGCGCCACGCCGGCGCGAAGCACGCCTGGATGTCGCTCGAGCTGGTCGGCGGCCAGGTCCGGCTCGACGTCGAGGACGACGGGCGCGGCATCGCGCCCGAGGACCTCGCCAAGGCGCGCTCGCTCGGCCTCAAAGGCATGCGCGAGCGCGCGTACTACCTCGGCGGCGAGTTCGAGGTGTCGCGCGCCGCGCGCGGCGGCACGCGCGTGCGGCTGCGCCTGCCGGTGCAGGCACAGCGCCCGGCGCAGGCGGCGGCATGATCCGCGTGCTGGTGGCCGACGACCACAAGCTGGTGCGCGAGGGCCTGAAGCAGATCCTCGCCGCGACTGTGGACATGCAGGTCGCGGGCGAGGCCGCGAACGGCGACGAGGCGCTGGCGCTGGCGAAGGCGAACGACTACGACCTGGCGCTTGTCGACATGTCGATGCCGGGCCTCGCGGGCATCGAGCTCATCAAGCGCCTCAGGCTGGCGAGGCCGGGGCTTCGCATCCTGGTGCTGTCGATGCACGGCGAGCAGCAGTACGCGGCGCGCGCGCTCAAGGCAGGCGCCGCGGGCTACCTCACCAAGGACAGCGCCTCCGAGCAGCTGGTGGGCGCGATCCGCAAGGTGGCCGCAGGCGGCCTGTACATCACCGCGGCCGCTGCCGAGAGCCTGGTGAGCGAGACCGCCACGGGCGGCGGCAACGCGGCGCCGCACGCGCTGCTCTCGGATCGCGAGTTCGAGGTGTTCCGCATGCTCGCCGGCGGTCGCGGGCCGACCGAGATCGCCGAGCGCCTGCACCTGTCGGTGAAGACCGTCAGCACCCACAAGGCGCGCATCCTGGAGAAGATGAAGCTCGGCAGCACCGCCGAGCTGGTGCGCTACGCGCTCGAGCACGAGCTGCTCGACGGCAAGCCAAGTTCCTGATTTCCCGGGGGCGCCGACACTCCGTAGGACGATTCCTACAGCCAATATCAGGCGCCGCCGATGGCACGGCGCGCGGCACGCCGGCACAGTGCGCACATGCATCCCGTGCTGGTTCCCGCCGAAGAAATGCTGCGCGTCTACCTGGTCGAGGACTCGGCGCTGGTGCGCGAGCGGCTCGAGACGATGGTCGACGCTGTCGCGGCGCGCACCGTCGGGCACGCGAGCCGCGCCCGCGAAGCGATCGAGGGCATCCTCGCCGCGCGCCCGGACCTCGTGGTGCTCGACCTGCAGCTCGAGCAGGGCAGCGGCATCGACGTGCTGCGCGCGCTGCACGACCTAGCGCCGGCGATCGAAGTCCTGATGCTCACCAATTTCGCCAGCGAGCCGTACCGGCGCGCCGCCGAGCGCCTCGGCGCGCGCGGCTTTTTCGACAAGAGCACCGAATTCGACGGCGTGCGCGAGGCCCTCGCGGCGCGCGCGCGCCGCGTCCACTGAGAGGAGCAGTCATGCACACCGCCACCGCCCCAAAGGAATTCGCCAAAGTCGTCGAGCTGCATTCGGTCGGACGCAAGTTCGAGGTCACCTGCTCTAGCTGCAACCTGCGCGAGATGTGCCTGCCGCAGGGGCTCTGCATGGAGGACCTGGAGCGCGTCGAGAAGGTGGTGTACGCGCGGCGCCGGCTGCGCCGCGGCGAGTCGCTGTTCAACGCCGGCGACGAGTTCGGCTCCGTGTACGCCATCCGCAGCGGCTTTTTCAAGACCAGCGTCATCGACAACGAGGGCCGCGAGCAGGTGACGGGCTTTTTCATGGGCGGCGAGCTGCTCGGCATGGACGGCATCGGCGCCAGCCGCTACAACGGCACTGCCATCGCGCTGGAGGACAGCGAGGTGTGCGTGATGCCGTTCTCGCTCATCGAGGAGCATGAGCTTCCAGGTGCGCGCGCTGCAGCGCCACCTGCACGCGGTGCTGTCGCGCGAGGTCGTGCGCGACCACGGCGTGATGATGCTGCTCGGCTCGATGCGCGCCGAGGAGCGCCTGGCGGCGTTCCTGCTGAACCTCTCCAAGCGCTTCACGCGCGCGCGGCTACTCGCAGACCGAGTTCAACCTGCGCATGACGCGCGAGGAAATCGGCAGCTTCCTCGGCCTGAAGCTCGAGACCGTGAGCCGGCTGTTCTCCAAGTTCCAGGAGGACGGCCTGATCGAGGTGCAGCAGAAGCACGTGCGCATCCTCGACGCCGGCGGCCTCGAGAGCCTGCTCGGGCCGAAGAACTAGGGATTCAGAATTCCGCGGCCTGCCGCGGCCCCGGCACGGCCGCGCGCCAGCCGTAGCGCGCCTCGATCGCGTCGCGCAGCGCATGCGCCGCGACCGGCTCGCCGTGCACCACCCAGCACTGGCGCGGCGGCGCGCGGAACTTCGCGAGCCAGCCGAGCAGCGCGTCGTGGTCGGCGTGCGCCGACAGCCCGCCGATGGTGAACACCTTGGCGCGCACCGGGTAGCTCTCGCCGTAAAGGTTGATGCGCCGGGCGCCGTCGACGATCCTGCGCCCCAGCGTGCCCGCCGCCTGGAAGCCGACGAACACGATGGCGCACTCGCGGCGCGCAATGTTGTGCTTGAGGTGGTGCTTGATGCGCCCGCCGTCGCACATGCCGCTCGCCGAGATGATCACCGCGCCCGAGCGGATCGAGTTGATCTTCATCGAGTCGGCCACGTCCTCGGTGAAGTGCACCCGGCCGCCGGGGCCGCCCTTGAGCCACTGGTCCATCTTGAGCGATTCGCGGTCCTGCAGCTCTGGATGCGCCAACGTGATGCGCGTCGCGGCCACCGCCATCGGCGAGTCGACGTAGACGTCGGCCGGACGGATGCGCCCCTGGCGGCGCAGCTCGGAAATGAAGTACAGCATGTCCTGCGTGCGGCCGACGGCGAACGCCGGGATCACCACGTTGCCCTTCCTGCTCGCGAGCGTGTCGTCGAGCGCGTAGGCGAACTCGTCCAGCGTCTGCGCCAGGTTCTTGTGATTGCGGTCGCCGTAGGTCGACTCCACCAGCAGCACGTCCGCCTCGCCGATCGGCGTCGGGTCGCGCACGATCGGATGGCCGGGCTGGCCGAGGTCGCCGGAGAACACGAGCTTGGTGCCGCCGGCGCGGATCTCGAGGATCGCCGAGCCGAGGATGTGGCCGGCGTCGCGGAAGCTGCACGACACCGAGACATGCGGCCGCACTTCGGCGTCGTACTCCACCGGCACCAGGTGGCGCAGGCTCGCCTCGGCCTCGGCCACCGTGTACAGCGGCCTGGCGTTGCGCCCGGCGTACTCCGCCTCGCGCTCCTGCAGGTGGCCGCTGTCGGGCAGCATCACGCCGAGCAGGTCGCAGGTAGCGCGCGTAGCGTAGATCGCGCCGCGGAAGCCGCGCGCCGCGAGCAGCGGCAGGAGGCCCGAATGGTCGATATGCGCGTGCGACAGCAGCACGAAGGCGATGTCGCGCGCGTCGAAGGCGAAGGCCGAGTGGTTCTTGCGCGCGGCGTCGCGCCCGCCCTGGAACATGCCGCAGTCGATCAGGAACCTGATCTCCCCGGTATCGACGAGGTAGCACGAGCCGGTGACCTCGCCGGCCGCCCCGAGAAACGTGAGCTTCACTTCGTTAGGCGGTAGTGCGACTGGTCGAGGTAGGCGACGATGTCGTCCAGGTCTTCCTGCGTGAACGCCTGCCCGGTGAGCCCGCCCCAGGCCTTCACCTGCTCGCGCAGGTCGTCGAGCGAATGCACCCTGGAGCGCTCCGGCGCGCGCTCGTGCACATGCTCGTAGTGGCAGCTGAGACAATGCGTCTCGTAGAGCTGCCGGCCGCGGCGCGCGTCCTGCGCCTGTGCGCCGGCCGCCGCAAGAGCCATCGCGAACACGATGAAACTAGACGGCCGCATCCCTGCCCCCTCTCTTTCGATTGATCTCGGAGGCGCTGCGCTGCAGGAAGCAGGTGAACGCGCTCGACGCCGCCGCGAAAGCCCAGAATAAGAGAAACCCGACGGAATATACCGCAAGCCGGCTCGTGCCTGCGGGCTCTCCGAAAACAGTGAGCTCCGTCGGGTCGAAAACGGTGAAGAAGATGACCTCGGCGATGCCGCCGACGATGAACGACGGCCACAGGATCCAGATCGCGCGTTTCGTGCTCATGGCTCGCTTCTCCTGCGTGAGCGCTCAGCGGTTGCCGGTAAGCGTGAACGGCTGCGCCGATCCCGACCACATGCCGATCACGCGCCAGTCGCGCCCCGGGTCCTCGATCGACACGTGCCAGCGCCCCGCGGGCAGGCTGCGCGGCAGCGCGGCGGCGTAGTCGCCGCCCGCCTCGCGCGCGAGCCGCAGTCGCATGTCGTGCCCCGCGCGCGTCGCGTGCGCCAGCCACGCGGTCAGCGCCGCCGGCGGCGCGATGCGGCCTTCGAGCCGCACCACGAGGCGCCCGGCACCCGGCTCGGCGCGCGCCACGATGCCCAGCCGCGCGGCGGCGCTCTCGCGCTCGAGCACGCGGTTGATCGCCAGTCCCTGCCTGTAATAGTCCTCGGCCACCAGGCCGTCCGAGGTCGACACGGCGATCCACAGCGTGGCGAAGCCGGCCACCACCGCCGCGGCGGGCGCGGCCATCAGGATCCACGGCCAGGGCTCGCGATACCAGGGGCGTTCGACGCTTTGCGCAAGGCTCGACATGACTGCTCCTAGCGGACGATGAACATCGACTTCTCTTCGACCTTGATTTCGTGCTCGCCGAGCGAGCGCACCTCGAACTCGATGCGGTGCTTCCCGGGCGCCACCGTGCCGGGATCGACGCGCAGCTTGACCGTCACCTCGCGCGACGCCGCGCCGCCGACCTCGACCTCGGCGGGACTCGCCAGCGCGAGCGTGGGCAAGCCTTCGGCCGAGATGACGAAGCGGCGCGGCGCCTCGGTGGTGTTCATGATCTGCAGCCGGTAGACGTTCTCGATTCTCCCGCCCTCGACCTCGCGCGCGATCGCGGCGCGATCGCGGATCACGTCGACCTTGAGCGGCACGCGCAGCCACAGGCTCGCCAGCCGCGGCGATGATGATGAGCCACAGGATCGCGCTGTAGACCAGCACCCGTGGGCGGAACGCGCGCTTCATCATCTGCGCCTGGTCGAGGCCGCGCTCGATCGCGTGCTCGGTGGAGTAGCGGATCAGGCCGCGCGCATAGCCCATCTTGTCCATCACCTGGTTGCAGCCGTCGATGCACGCGGCGCAGCCGATGCACTCGTATTGCAGGCCGTTGCTGATGTCGATGCCGGTCGGGCACACCTGCACGCAGATGCCGCAGTCGACGCAGTCGCCGAGCTTCAGCGCCTGGAGGTCCGCGCCGCGCGCGCGCCCGCCGCGCGGCTCGCCGCGCCGCTCGTCGTAGGTGATGATCAGGGTGTCCGGATCGAACATCGCGCTCTGGAAGCGTGCGTAGGGGCACATGTACTTGCACACCTGCTCGCGCATCCAGCCAGCGTTGCCGTAGGTGGCGAAGCCGTAGAACAGGATCCAGAACGTCGACCAGGGCCCGGCGGAAGCGCTCCATACGTCGGGCCACAGCTCGCGGATCGGCGTGAAGTAGCCGACGAAGGTGAAGCCGGTCCACAGCGCGATCGCCAGCCACACGGCGTGCTTGGCGGCCTTTAGCCCGAGCTTGCGCGGCGACGGCGCCCCGCGGTCGAGCCTGATGCGCTTCGCGCGGTCGCCCTCGATCAGCTTCTCCACCCACATGAAGATTTCGGTGTAGACCGTCTGCGGGCAGGCGTAGCCGCACCACAGCCGCCCCGCCACCGTGGTGAACAGGAACAGGCTGAGCGCCGAGATCACCAGCAGGACCGTCAGGTAGATGATGTCCTGCGGCCAGAACACCAGGCCGAAGATGTAGAACTTGCGGTGCGCGATGTCGAACAGCAGCGCCTGGCGGCCGTTCCATTGCAGCCAGGCGCCGCCGTAGAACACCAGCTGCGTGAGCCACACCAGCGCCCAGCGCCAGGCGGCGAACCACCCGTGCACCGCGCGCGGGTAGATCTTCTTCCTGACCTCGTAGAGCGCCTGCTCCGCGCTTTCGCCCGGGCGCACGACGGCGACCGGCCGGATGCTGCTGTTCTCGTTTTCGTTGTTGAGCACCTTGAGGGAACGCCGAGCCATGCCCCCTCCCTCGCGCTACTTGACGGGCGGCGCGGCGCCGCCCGTATGCGACCGCGAGTACACGAAGGCCGCCAGCAGGTGGATCTTGGCCGGCGAGAGCAGGTCCTTGTGCGCCGGCATCTGGTTGGTGCGCCCCTTGGTGATGGTCTCGATGATGGTCGGCTCGCCCGAGCCGTACAGCCAGGTCTTGTCGGTCAGGTTGGGCGCGCCGAGCGCCTGGTTGCCCTTGCCCTCCGGCCCGTGGCAGGCGACGCAGTTCTGCATGAACAGCTCCTTGCCGCGCGCCGCGCGGATGCTGTCGTGCGCCAGGCCCGAGAGCGACAACACGTAGTGCGCCGCGTCCTTCACGCCCTGCTCGCCGAGCACCGGGCCCCACGGCGGCATCACGCCGGTCCTGCCGTTGGTGATGGTCGCCTCGATGGTCGCCGGGTCGCCGCCCCACAGCCAGTCGTTGTCGGTCAGATTGGGAAAGCCGCGGCTGCCGCCGGCGTCGGACGCGTGGCACTGCGCGCAGTTGTTCAGGAACAGCTTCTGGCCGATCGCCAGCGCGTCGGGATTCTGCGCCAGCGTCACGAGGTCGGTCTTGGCGTACTTGTCGTAAATCGGCCCGAACCTCGCCTCGGCGTGCGCGTTCTCCTGCTCGAGCTGGCCCACCTCGGTCCAGCCCAGCAGCCCCTTCCAGCTGCCCAGCCCCGGGTACAGCGCCAGGTACACCAGCGCGAACACGATGGTGATGTAGAACAGCCACATCCACCAGCGCGGCAGCGGGTTGTTGTACTCGCCCAGGTCCTCGTCCCAGGTGTGGCCGGTGGTCTCGGTGGAGGTGCCGGCGACGCGGCGCTTGCTCTGCATCTTGAGGAACACGCCGCAGGCGACCACCGATACCAGCGTGATCACCGCGATGTAGATGTCCCAGAAGCTGCTGGTGAAGTGGCTCATTTGCGCGCTCCGTTGTTTTCCTGCGGCGCCTCGGGCTCGTCGAACGGCAGGCGCGCGTCGCGCTCGAAGCGCGCGCGGCGCGACGGCGCGTAGGCCCACCATACGATGCCGAGGAAGGCGACCAGCGCCGCCACGGTGACGATGCTGCGGATCAGGTTGATGTCCATGCCGGCTCGCCTTACCGGTTGCGGCCCGCGGTGCCGAGCACCTGCAGGTAGGCGATCACAGCGTCCATCTCGGTCTTGTCCTTGAGCTCGGCCTTGGCCTTGCCGATCTCCTCGTCGGTGTAGGGCACGCCGACCATGCGCAGCGCGCGCATCTTGGCCTCGATGTCCGCGGCGTCGGCGGCGCTGCGCGCGAGCCACGGAAAGGCCGGCATGTTCGACTCGGGCACCAGGTCGCGCGGGTTCATCAGGTGCAGACGGTGCCACTCGTCGGAGTAGCGCCCGCCGACGCGCTCGAGGTCCGGCCCGGTGCGCTTCGAGCCCCACAGGAACGGATGGTCGTAGACGAACTCGCCGGCCACCCCGTAGGGGCCGTAGCGCTCTACCTCGGCGCGGAACGGCCGGATCATCTGCGAGTGGCAGTTGTTGCAGCCCTCGCGTATGTAGACGTCCCGCCCGGTGAGCTGCAGCGGCGTGTAGGGCTTCAGGCCCGCCACCGGCTCGGTGACCGACTTCTGGAACGACAGCGGTACGATCTCCACCAGGCCGCCGACGCTCACCACCAGGATCACCAGGATGATGAGCAGCGCGTTGCTGCGCTCGATCATGTCATGCGTGAGTTTCATCGCCGGATTCCTCGTTGGTTAAGCGTGGGCCCCGACCGGCGCCGGGATCGGCGCTTCGAAGGCCTTGTAGCCGGCGACGGTCTTCGCCACGTTGTAGGCCATGATCAGCATGCCCGACAGGTACAGCAGCCCGCCGAGCAGCCTGATGGCGTAGAACGGGTAGGTCGCCTTGACGCTCTCGACGAAGGTGTAGGTGAGCGTGCCGTCGGCGCTCACCGCGCGCCACATCAGGCCCTGCATCACGCCGGCGATCCACATCGCGGCGATGTACAGCACGATGCCGATGGTTGCGGTCCAGAAATGCACGTTGATCAGTCGCACGCTCCACATCTCGGTGCGGCCGAACAGGCGCGGGATCAGGTAATACATCGAGCCCATCGTCACCAGCCCGACCCAGCCGAGCGCGCCGCTGTGCACGTGGCCGATGGTCCAGTCGGTGTAGTGCGACAGCGCGTTCACCGTCTTGATCGACATCATCGGCCCCTCGAAGGTCGACATGCCGTAGAACGACAGCGACACGATGAGGAACTTGAGGATCGGGTCGTCGCGCAATTTGTGCCACGCCCCCGACAGCGTCATCATGCCGTTGATCATGCCGCCCCAGGACGGCGCCAGCAGGATCAGCGAGAAGATCATGCCGATCGACTGCGCCCAGTCGGGCAGCGCGGTGTAGTGCAGGTGGTGCGGGCCGGCCCACATGTAGGTGAAGATCAGCGCCCAGAAGTGCACCACCGAAAGCCGGTACGAGTACACCGGCCGGCCGGCCTGCTTCGGGATGAAGTAGTACATCATTCCCAGGAAGCCGGCGGTGAGGAAGAAGCCCACCGCGTTGTGCCCGTACCACCACTGCACCATCGCGTCCTGCGCGCCGGCGTAGGCCGAGTAGGACTTCCACATGGTCACCGGGATCTCGGCGCTGTTGACGATGTGCAGCAGCGCGATGGTCAGGATGAAGGCGCCGAAGAACCAGTTGGCGACGTAGATGTGCGCGACCTTCCTCTTGGCGATGGTGCCGAAGAACACGATGGCGTAGGCCACCCACACCAGCGCGATCAGGATGTCGATCGGCCACTCGAGCTCGGCGTATTCCTTGGAGGTGGTGATGCCCAGGGGCAGCGTCACCGCGGCGAGCACGATCACCGCCTGCCAGCCCCAGAAGGTGAACGACGCGAGCGCCGGGGCGAACAGCCGCGCGTGGCAGGTGCGCTGCACCACGTAGTACGCGCTGGCGAACAGCGCCGAGCCGCCGAAGGCGAAAATCACCGCGTTGGTGTGCAGCGGCCGCAGCCGCCCGTAGGACAGCCAGGGAATGCCGTAGGTCAGGTCCGGCCAGATGAGCTGCGAGGCGATGATGACGCCGACCAGCATCCCGACCACGCCCCACACCACGGTCATGATCGCGAACTGCCGGACGACCTTGTAGTTGTACGTGTTTTCAGTTTGCATGTGAGTGAGTTCCCCCTGGATTGCTGCCGGCGCCATCGTAATTCCGCTTCGCACTGACGGTTTGACGTAGGTCAAACGGCCCCTTTGCGCCGCAGGGTAAATGGCAGCGGATAGTCCCGGCGAATCGCGCGTATTGCAACAATCAATTTCACGCCGCGCCCTGTTTGGGCGTGCAATGGGCGCTCGCGACGATCGGAGGAAAACATGGACACGAAGGTCATTGACAAGAGCGCGGGCAAATGCCCGTTCACCCACATCGCCGGCGTCGGCCGGACGAACCGCGACTGGTGGCCCAACCAGCTGCGGCTGGAGCTGCTGCACCAGCATTCGGCGAAGTCCGACCCGATGGGCAAGGGCTTCGACTACGCGAAGGCGTTCAAGAGCCTCGACTACAAGGCGCTGAAGAAGGACCTGGTCAGGCTGATGACCGACTCGCAGGACTGGTGGCCGGCGGACTTCGGCCACTACGGGCCGCAGTTCATCCGCATGTCCTGGCACGCGGCCGGGACCTACCGCATCGCCGACGGCCGCGGCGGCGGCGGCCGGGGCCAGCAGCGCTTCGCGCCCCTCGACAGCTGGCCCGACAACGTCAACATCGACAAGTCGCGGCGGCTGCTCTGGCCGATCAAGCAGAAGTACGGCAACAGGATCTCCTGGGCCGACCTGATCATCCTCGCCGGCAACGTGGCGCTCGAGTCCATGGGCTTTCGCACCTTCGGCTTCGCCGGCGGCCGCGCGGATGTGTGGGAGCCGGACGAGGACGTGAACTGGGGCGAGGAGATCGCGTGGCTGGGCGCGGACAAGCGCTTCAGCGGCGACCGGGACCTGGGGCCGTTCGGCGCCACCCACATGGGCCTGATCTACGTGAACCCGGAAGGCCCGAACGCGAGCGGCGACTACCTGGCCGCCGCCAAGGACATCCGCGCCACTTTCAGCCGTATGGCGATGAACGACGAAGAGACGGTCGCCCTGATCGCCGGCGGCCACACTTTCGGCAAGTGCCATGGCGCCGCGCCGGAATCGCACAAGGGCCCGGATCCGGAAGGCGCGCCGCTGGAAGCGCAGGGCCTTGGCTGGATGAGCGACTACTGCACGGGGCACGGCGCCGACACGATCTCGAGCGGCCTCGAGGTGACCTGGACCAGGACCCCGGCGCTTTGGAGCAACAACTTCTTCGAGAACCTGTTCAAGTTCGAATGGGAGCAGGTCAAGTCGCCGAGCCGGCGCGAAGCAATGGGTGGCGAAGAACGCGCCGGAGATCATTCCCGACGCGCACATCCCGGGCAAGTTCCACAAGCCCACCGTGCTGACCACCGACCTGACGCTGCGCTTCGATCCGGAATACGGCAAGATCTCGCGCCGCTTCCACGAGGACCCGCAGGCCTTCGCCGATGCCTTCGCGCGCGCCTGGTTCAAGCTGACGCACCGCGACATGGGTCCGCGCGCCCGCTATCTCGGCCCGGACGTGCCGAAGGAAGAGCTGATCTGGCAGGACCCGATCCCCGCGGTGAATCACAAGCTGATCGGCGAAAAGGAGATCGCCGAGCTGAAGAAGAAGATCCTCGCCTCGAAGCTGTCTGTCTCGCAGCTGGTGTCGACCGCCTGGGCGTCGGCCTCCACCTTCCGCGGCTCCGACAAGCGCGGCGGCGCCAACGGCGCGCGCATCCGGCTCGCGCCGCAGAAGGACTGGGCCGTCAACCAGCCGGCGCAGCTGGCGAAGGTGCTGAAGACGCTCGAAGGCATCCAGACGGCGTTCAACAAGAAAGCCAAGGGCGGCAAGAAGGTGTCGCTCGCCGACCTGATCGTGCTGGCGGGCTGCGCGGGCGTGGAGCAGGCCGCGAAGAAGGCCGGCGTCGCCGTGAAGGCGCCGTTCACGCCGGGACGCATGGACGCCTCGCAGGCGCAGACGGACGTCGAGTCCTTTGCCGTACTCGAGCCGGTCGCGGACGGCTTCCGCAACTACATGAAAGGCAAGTTCCCAGTCGCCGCCGAGCAGCTGCTGGTCGACAAGGCGCAATTGCTGACGCTGACGGCGCCGGAGATGACGGTGCTCGTCGGCGGCCTGCGCGTGCTGGGCGCCAACGTCGGCGGCTCCAAGCACGGGGTCTTTACCAAGAAGCCGGAGGCGCTGACCAACGACTTCTTCGTGAACCTGCTCGACATGGGCACGGAGTGGACGCCGGCCCGGGACGTGTACGAAGGGCGCGATCGCAAGACGGGCAAGCCCAGATGGACCGGCACGCGCGTCGATCTCGTCTTCGGCTCGAACTCCCAGCTCCGCGCCCTCGCGGAAGTCTATGCGTGCGCGGACTCGAAGGAGAAGTTCGTGAAGGACTTCGTGGCGGCGTGGACCAAGGTGATGAACCTTGACCGCTTCGACATGAAGAGGCCGAAGGCGGCGTGAGCTGGGCTGCGACGCTGCGCCAGCACGCCCGGCTGCATACGCCGGCGGCGCTGGGGCTGCGCCTGGCTCTGCTCAGCGGTGCGGCGGGCTTTGCGCTGATGATGGTGCTGGATACAACTCTGGGTTGATCCGCATGCAACGCACTCGGCAATTCACGCTTGTGTGGCTGCTTCTGCTCGCTTTTCCCGGCGCAGGCGTTGCCGCACTGACGGCCAAGGAAGCCCTGGGCAAGCAGCTGTTCTTCGACCCCAATTTGTCGCTGAAGGGCAACCAGGCTTGCTCCAGCTGCCACTTGCCCGGCGCCGGCTGGAGCGGCGACGACTCCGCGATCAACGCGCACGGCGCCGCTTACGAAGGCTCGGTCGCCGGGCGTTTCGGCAATCGCAGGCCGCCGAGCGCGGCCTATGCCACGCCAAGCCCGGTTCTTCATTTCGCCAAGGAGGACGGCGCAACCCTCTTCATCGGCGGCAATTTCTGGGACGGCCGCGCCACCGGCGAGAAGCTTGGCAATCCGGCTGCGGACCAGGCCCTGGGTCCGTTCCTCAATCCGGTCGAGCAGGCGCTTTCCGACGGTGCGTGTGTCGTGTTCAAGGCGTGCAACGGTTACGCGGCATTGCTCGACCGGGCCTGGCCTGGAACCTGCTCCATCGCATGGCCGGACAAGGCGGCGCAAACCTGCTCCAGCGAGGGCGGCAAACTGGATCTCGGCCGGCAACAACGCGCGCGCGCCGGCCGTGCGTTCAACCGGATCGCGCTGAGCATCGCGGCATACGAAGCATCGGCCGAGGTGAACGCGTACACCTCGAAGTTCGACTATTTTCTGGCGGGCCGGGTCCGCCTGCTGCCGGAAGAAAAACTGGGACTGGAACTATTCAAAGGCAAGGGACGTTGCGCCGAATGCCACGTACTGGATAAGGGGCCGAAGGGCGAGCCGCCGCTGTTCACCGACTTCACCTTCGACAATCTGGGCGTGCCGCGCAATCCGGAGAACCCATGGTATGCGATGCCCGCCTCCTTCAACCCCGAAGGCAGGAAATGGCTGGATCAGGGTCTCGGCGAATTTCTGGCGAGCCGCGCCGACTACCGCCGGTTCGCGAGCGACAACACCGGCAAGCAGAAAGTGCCCACCCTGCGCAACGTGGACAAGCGGCCCGATCCGGCGTTCGTGAAGGCCTACATGCACAACGGCTATTTCAAGACGCTTAAAGGCCTGGTGCACTTCTACAATACGCGCGACACCAAGCCGGCCTGCAAGAATCCGCTCACCAAAGAGGCCGACGCCGTCGCGCAGGGTTGCTGGCCGGAGGCGCAGATCAAGACCAACGTCAACAGGACCGAGCTCGGCGATCTGGGCTTGACGGATGCCGAAGAGAACGCGATCGTGAAATTCATGCAAACGCTGTCGGACGGCTTCGAGCCGCCTGCCGGCACGAAACGGCTCACGCCCGGCTTGCGGCAATGATGGTTCCGGACAACGCCTTCATGAGCTGAACGGCGGTGGATCCGGCGCTGCTCTGGATCATCGGAAGCGGAGTGCTGATGAGCGCCATCGCGCTCGTGGGCGGCGTGACGCTGGTGCTCTCGGAACGCACGCTGCAGCGGATTCTCCTTCCGCTGGTTGCGTTCGCCGCGGGCTCGCTGCTGGGCGGCGCGTTCTTTCACATGCTCCCCGTCGGCCTCGGCACGGGCATGAGCGATGTCGCCGTCTACGCTCTGGTCCTCGCCGGCTTCGCGGTGTTCTTCGGCCTCGAGCAGTTCCTGCACTGGCACCACTGCCACCGCGCCGAAGCGACCTGCAAGAAGCCACTCACGTACCTGATCCTGATTGGCGACGGGCTGCACAACTTCCTCGGCGGGCTGGCGGTGGCTGGCACTTTCCTCATCGACATCCGCCTGGGAATAGTCACCTGGCTGGCGGCCGCCGCGCACGAGGTGCCGCAGGAGCTGGGGGACTTCGGCGTGCTGGTGCACGGCGGCTGGGAGCGGCGCAAGGCGCTGCTCTATAACCTGCTGTCGGCGCTCACGTTCCTCGTCGGCAGCCTGATCGCGTACGCCGCTTCATTCCGGCTCGACGTGACGTTCCTGGTTCCGTTCGCGGCCGGCAACTTCATCTACATCGGCGCCGCCGACCTGATCCCGGAGGTCAAGGCGCACGCCGATCCCGGAGCAAACGTGGTTCACTTCGCTGCCTTCGTAGTGGGCGTCTCGCTCATGCTGGCGGTAAAGCTCGCGCTCGAGCCCTGAGTCAAGGCAGCAGCACCGCCGCCCCTTCGAGCTTTCCCTCGCGCAGCGCGGCGAGCGCCTCGTTCGCCTCTTTGAGCGGAAAGGACCTCGTCTGGGTGCGGATCGGCGTCTCGGCGGCGACGCGCATGAACGCCTCGCCGTCGGCGCGCGTGAGGTTGGCCACCGACTGCACGCGGCGCTCGCCCCACAAAAGCGCATACGGAAACGCCGGGATGTCGCTCATGTGGATGCCGCCGCACACCACGCGGCCGCCCTTTTTCACCGCCGCCAGCGCCTGCGGCACCAGCGCGCCGACCGGGGCGAAGATAATCGCCGCGTCGAGCGGCTCGGGCGGCGCCTCGTCGGAGCCGCCGGCCCAGTGCGCGCCGCATTTGCGGGCGAATTCCATTGCGTCTCTATCTTTTGGGCGCACGAATGCAAAAACCTTTCTTCCCTGGGCCCTCGCCACCTGGGCGAGAATGTGCGCCGCGGCGCCGAAGCCGTACAGGCCGAGCGCGCGCGCGTCGCCCGCGAAGGCGTAGGAGCGGTAGCCGATCAGCCCGGCGCACAGGAGCGGCGCGGCCTCGGCGTCGCCGTAGCTTTCGGGCAGCGCGAAGCAGAAGCGCTCGTCGGCCACGGCGTATTCCGCGTAGCCGCCGTCCAGCGTGTAGCCGGTGAAGCGCGCTTGGGCGCACAGGTTCTCGCGCCCGCCCGCGCAGTACTCGCACTTGCCGCAGGTCCAGCCCAGCCACGGCACGCCGACGCGCGCGCCCGCGGCGAAGCGCCCGCCGCCGCGCGCGACGCGCCCGACGATCTCGTGTCCCGGCACCAGGGGGTAGCAGCCCTCGGTGAGGTCGCCGTCGACCACGTGCAGGTCGGTGCGGCACACGCCGCAGGCGCGCACCTCGATCAGCACCTGTCCCGGGCCGGGCACGGGCCGCGGCACGTGCTCCGCGCGCAGCTCGGTGCCCGGCGCGTGCAGGCGCATCGCCAGCATGGTTTCTATTTCTCTTCTCCCGGGCGGTCGTCGTCCATCAGCACGTCGTGCGCCGGCCGCTCGAGGTCGTCGAACTGGCCGCTCTCGAGCGCGCGCCAGAACACCCAGCCGATTACGAGAACGAGTACGACCGAGAGCGGGACGAGGATGTAGAGGCTTTCCATGGTGCGGCGGAATGAAGCGGACGCATGGCGTTCAGCACGACGATGAACGAGCTCGCCGCCATGCCGAGCGCGGCCTGCCAGGGGCCGATCCAGCCGACGGCGGCGAGCGGCAGCGCGACAAGGTTGTAGGCGAGCGCCCAGGCGAAATTCTGGCGCACGATGCGCATCGCCGCGCGCGCCACCGCGAACGCCTCGCCGATGCCGCCGAGGCGCGCGCGCGAGTGCTCGCCCAGCAGCACCAGGTCGGCCTGCACCTGCGCCGCGTCGGCGCCGCCCGCCATGGCGATCGACACGTCGGCGCGCGCCAGCACCGGCGCGTCGTTCAGGCCGTCGCCGATCATCGCCACCACCCGGCCCTCGCGCTGCAGCCGCTCGGCGAAGGCGTACTTGTCCTGCGGCGTGGCGCCGCCGGCGAACGACGCGATGCCCAGGCGCCGCGCGAGCGCCTCGACCACCGCCGGCTCGTCGCCGCTCAGCAGGTGCAGGCGCAGGCCGCGCGCGGCGAGCGCGGCGACCAGCTCGGCGGCGTCGGCGCGCAGCTCGTCCTCGAGCAGGAACGCGGCGAGCCAGCCTGATTCGCCCGCCAGGTACACGGGCGTGTGCGCGGCCGAGGCGCCGGCCGGCGGCGGCGCCGAGCCGGCCAGCTCGCGGCAGAACGCCGCGGTGCCGATGCGCACGCGCCGGCCGCGCGCCATCGCTTCGATCCCGTGCCCCGGGAAGTTCCTGTAGTCCTGGTGTAATTCGACCGGTCCCGCGCCGAACGCGCGCGCGATCGGGTGCCGACTCGAGCCTTCGAGCGCGCGCGCGATCCTCGTGCAGCGCGCCTCGTCCAGGTCACCGAGCGGCACCGTGCGCGCGAGCGCGAAGCGCCCCAGCGTCAGCGTGCCGGTCTTGTCGAGCACCACGTCGGTGGCGCGCTCCAGCGCCTCGATGGCGCGCGAGCGCGTGAGCGCCACGCCGCGCGCGAGCAACAGCGCGTTGGCGCGCGTCAGCACGATTGGCGCCGCGAGCGCCAGCGCGCACGGGCAGGTGGCCACCAGCACCGCCACCGCGACCCACGGCGCGCGCGCGGGCGCCACGCCCAGCCACCACAGGAACGCGCCGGCGGCGACCGCCAGCACGACGAGCGTCAGGTGGCGCGCGAGGCGGTCGGCGCCCTCGACCAGCTTCGGCTTGCCGGCTGCGGCGCGCTCGACCAGCCGCGCGATCGCCGCGGCCTGCGTTTCGGCGCCGGCGCGCGTCACGCGCATCACCAGCGGCTGCTCGAGGTTCGCCGAGCCCCCCACCAGCGCGGCGCCGGGGTGCTTGGCCACGGGGCGCGACTCGCCGGTAAGCAGCGACTCGTCGGCGCTCGATCGGCCGCGCTCGACCACGCCGTCGGCGGGAACGCGCTCGCCCGGCGCCACCAGCACCAGGTCGCCCGCCGCGAGCTCGTGCGCCGCGACGCGCTCGCCGCTCGCGTCGCCGGCGCCGCGCAGGCGCTCGGCGAACGAAGGCATCCAGCGCGCGAGGTGATCGAGCTCGCGCGCCGCGCGCTGGCGCGCGGCGGTCTCGACGTAGCGCGCGCCGAGCAGCAGGAACGCGAGCATGGTGATCGAGTCGAAGTACACCTCGCCGCGCCCGCTCCAGGTCGCCCAGGCGCTGGCGGCGAAGCCCGCCGCGAGGCCGAGCGCGATCGGCGTGTCGAGGCTGAGCGCGCCGCGGCGCAGGTCCTGCCACGCGGCGGCGAAGAACGGCCGGCACGAGAACAGCATCACCGGCGTGGTCAGGATCAGTCCCGCCCAGCGCATCAGCTGCTCGTTGGCGGCGGACAGCGTGCCGCCGCCGTCGTCGAGGTACGCGGGAAACGCGTACATCATCACCTGCATGGCGCCGAAGCCGGCGACGAACAGGCGCCACAGCGCGCTGCGGCGCTCGCGCCGCTGCACCGCGTCCTGGCGCCGCGGGTCGTAGGGCCAGGCATCGTAGCCGATGGCGCGCACCGCCTCGAGGATCTTGGAGAGCTTCGCGCGCCGCTCGTCCCAGGCGACCTGCGCGCGGTGCGTGGCGTAATTGATATCGACGCGCGTCACGCCCGGCAGGCGCCGCAGCCACTGCTCGTTCAGCCACAGGCAGGCGGCGCAGCGGATGCGGTCGAGGATCAGTGACACCTCGCGCTGGTGCTCGCCCGCCGCCGCGACGAACTGGCGCTGCGCCCGCGGGTCGTCGTAGATCTCGGTCGGCGGCAGGTCGCGCGGCGTGGTCGCGGCGGCCGAGCGCGTCGCGTAGTAGCCCTCGAAGCCCGCGGCGACGATGGTTCGCGCCACGGCCTGGCAGCCGGCGCAGCACATGTCGCGCTCGGCGCCGAGCACGCGCGCAAAGTACCGCCCGGGCTCGGCGACCGCCAGCCCACAGTGGAAGCAGGCGGGGGTCAGGTGATCGCCAGGCGCTTGCTTTGCGCGCTCGCCTTCTTCGGCAGCACCAGGTTGAGCACCCCGTCCTTGTACTCGGCCTTGGCCGCCTGCGAGTCGACATCCGCCGGCAGCTGCATGCTGCGCGACACCATGCCGTAGTAGCGCTCGCTGTGCAGGACCTTCTCGCCCTTCTTCTCTTCCTTCTCCTGTTTCACCTCGGCGCGGATCGACACCTGGTTGCCGTTGATATCGACCTGGATGTCGTCCTTCTTCACGCCGGGGACATCGGCCTTGATGGTGTAGGACTTGTCGTCTTCCTTGACCTCGACCTTCATCTTCAGCTCGCCGTCGCCGGGCATCTGCATCGGCTTGAGCCAGAAGCCTCGCGTCAGGTCGCCGAACACGTCGTCGAACAGCCCGCCGTAGCGCTGGATGTTTGCCATCTCGATCTCCTTGCTGTGCTGGATGAACCGCCGGCCTGCGGCCGGCCTCGAATGCCATGCTAGGCGCGGCGGGCGGCGGGTTCTTGATGCACATCAAGAAGTGCACCCGGCTCCATAGCATCATTCAATCAGGAAAATTGTAAAAATCGATTTGATCCATGGCTGGCCGGTCACTAACCTGACCCGGTGTCAGGCCACTTCACGAGGAGGTCGCTATGAAGCTCAAGGGAACCAAGACGCACGAGAACCTCAAGGCGGCGTTTGCCGGCGAGAGCCAGGCCAACCGGCGCTATCTGTATTTCGCGGCCAAGGCCGACGTGGAAGGCCAGAACGACGTCTCGGCGCTGTTTCGCTCGACCGCCGAAGGCGAGACCGGGCACGCGCATGGGCACCTGGAGTACCTGGAGCAGGTGGGCGACCCGGCGACCGACCTGCCGATCGGCAAGACGCGCGACAACCTGAAGGCGGCGGTGGCGGGCGAGACGCACGAGTACACCGACATGTACCCGGGCATGGCGAAGGCGGCGCGCGCGGAGAAGTTCGAGGAGATTGCGGACTGGTTCGAGACGCTGGCCAAGGCCGAGCGCTCGCACGCCAACCGCTTCCAGAAAGCGCTCGACGCCCTGAAGGACTAGCAACAACGCGTTGCGCAGCGGCATGCTGCCGCAGCGCAACGCATAACTTTCAGGAAAGGCCAAACCAATGACGCAGCGCGAGGGCAGCCTCGAGGCGCCGACCCGGCACCCGCTCGACTGGAAGAGCGCGGCCTTCTACGAGGAAGGCGCGCTCTTCAAGGAGCTCGAGCGCGTCTACGAGATCTGCCACGGCTGCCGCAGGTGCGTGAACCTGTGCACCGCGTTTCCGACGCTGTTCGACCTCATCGACGAAGGCAAGACGATGGAGGTCGACGGCGTCGACAAGCGGGATTTCTGGAAGGTCGTCGACCAGTGCTACCTGTGCGACATGTGCTACATGACCAAGTGCCCGTACGTGCCGCCGCACCCCTGGAACGTCGATTTCCCGCATCTGATGCTGCGCGCCAAGGCGGTCAAGTTCAAGCAGTCCGGCGCGAGCTTCCGGGATCGGCTGCTCTCGTCGACCGACGCCCTGGGCAAGCTCGCCACCATCCCGGTGGTCGTGCAGACGGTCAACGCGCTCAACAGGAACGGCGCCGCGCGCGGGCTGATGGAGAAGGCGCTCGGCGTGGCGAAGGAGCGCGAGCTGCCGCCCTACGCCGCGAGCAGGTTCCGCCCGCACGCGGCGCGCTCGAAGGACTTCGCGGTGAAGGACGGCAAGAACGCGCCGGGCAAGGTGGCGATCTTCGCCACCTGCTACGTCAACTACAACGAGCCCGGCATCGGCGACGATCTGCTGGCGATCCTCGAGCACAACGAGATCCCCTACGTGATCGCCGAGAAGGAGGCCTGCTGCGGCATGCCCAAGCTCGAGCTGGGCGACCTCGAGACGGTCGCCAGACACAAGGAGGCGAACATCCCGGTGCTGGCGAAGCTCGCGCGCGAGGGCTACGCCATCCTCACGCCGGTGCCCTCGTGCACGCTGATGTTCAAGCAGGAGCTGCCGCTCATGTTCCCCGACGACCCCGAGGTCAAGGCGGTCGAGGAAGCGATGTTCGACCCGTTCGAGTACCTGGTGATGCGCAAGCGCGACGGGTTGCTCAGGACCGACTTCGGCGAGGCGCTCGGCAAGGTGTCATATCACATCCCCTGCCACTCGCGCGTGCAGAACATGGGCCAGAAGACGCGCGAAGTGCTCGAGCTGGTGCCGGGCACCGAGGTCAACACGGTGGAGCGCTGCGCCGGGCACGACGGTACCTGGGGCGTGAAGCGCGAGTACTACGCCAACTCGATGAAGATCGGCCGCCCGGTGTTCCGCCAGATGGCGGGCGCGGAACCCGACTACGTGAGCTCCGACTGCCCGATCGCCGGGCGCCACATCATGCAGGGCATGCGGGAGGGCGACGGCGCGGGCAAGGCCGAGAAGGCGCACCCGCTCACCCTGATCCGCAAAGCCTACGGCATCTAGGCTCGCCGCTGTTCTTCTCCTGCTGGCCGGCTGCGCGACGCTGCCGCCGGCAGGCGGCGTATCGTTCGGCCTGATGGCGACACGCCGTATTCGCAGGCGCAGGCCAACCTGCTCGGCTCGATGATCGAGCGCCTGAACGCCGAGCCGCTTCCCGGCCTGCGGCGCATCGAGGTGTTCGGCGCGCCCGAGGTGCGCTGGCTGCGTGCCACGCTCGCTCCCGGGGAACCGGGGCGACTCGAGGTATCCCCGGCCGAGTGAGGCTCAGCCGCGCCCGAGCGCGCCCCACGCGTCGGCTTCGAAGCGCGCGCGCTCGCCCTCGTCGTCGATCGCGCCGATGAGCCCCTCGACGAGCGCGCGTCGGCTGCGCGCGCTCTTCGCAACGCGCTTGACGAGCACCGCGGCCATCGGCCCGACGTGCCGGGCGAGCAGCTTCTCGACGCGCGCCAGCGCCTCGGCTTCGAGCTGCAGCTCGGGCTCGGCCGGCGCGGGTGCCGGTACGGGCGCCTTCGCGGGCGCAGGCGAGCGCTCCTCGCCGCCTGCCTGCGGCAGGCTCTTGCCCGCCTCGCGCAGGAACTGCTCGCGCTGCGCCGGCACCGGGACGCAGTCGGCGAGCATTGCGACCAGCTCGGCGGCCGAGCCCGCCCGGCGCGCCGTCTTCTTCGCCAGCAGCGGCGCGATCGGCCCGATGTAGTTCGTCAGCCGGCTGCCGAGCGCCTCCACGATCGCGCCGTCCAGCGGTTCCGCCTCCGGCTTCTCCGGCGCGGCGGACGGCACGGGCTGCGGCGCTGCCTGCAGTTCCCCGGCGCGCTCCACCACGATCTCGTAGACCTGGTGGGCGCGCACGTGCTTGTCCTTGTGCTCGCCCTGGTAGCGGAACAGCCGCTCGTACTCCTCGGAGATGCGCGAGACGATGTCGAAATAGCTGCGCGACACGAGGATCTGGTTGGGTTCGGCGAAACTCATGACGCGCTGCGCGACGTTAATGCCGTCGCCGATGATGTTGGGGCGCCCGTGGATGTCCTTGGCCATCTTGACCGGGCCGAGGTTGACGCCGATACGCAACGCGAAATCGGGATACGCGTGCTCGGCGATCGCGACGCGCAGGGCGTTGGCGATGAACACCGCTTCCTCGGGATCCCCGAGCAGGCAGATCGCCGCGCCGTCGCCGGCGTCGATGACGATCCTTTCCTCCTGCGACACGCCCTGCAGCGCTTCGAACAGCATGCCGTTGAACCAGCCCCTCTGCGCGAGCTGCGTCGCCACCGTCTTCTTCGTATACTCGACGATGTCCACGAACACCACGCTGCAGATGAACGTGCGGCCGACGCTGCCGAGCTTCGGATTGTGCATGCGGCTACTGCTCGATCATCTGCATGGCCTTCTGCAGGCTGCGGCGCATGCGGTTGAAGGACGCGGCCAGCACCGAAATCTCGTCCTTGCCGCGCGTGGGAAGCTCGGGGCGGGCGAAGTCCCCGGTGCTCACCTTGTCGGCCGCCTCCGACATGTTGCGGATCGGCCTGACGATCATCCAGCTGAGCATCAGGTTGAGTACCACGAACACCGCGACGAACACGCCGGCGAGCGACCACATGAACGTGACGAAAGCGCGGTCGGCGTTGCGGATCGGCAGCGCCATCGGCACCGACACGATCTGCGCGCCCACGATCTCGTTGAAGTTCCAGCCGAAGCCGTTGGCCTCGCCGTACAGCTTGATCATCGACGCCGGCGCCGCCTGCGGCACGCTGTGGCAGGCGAGGCACGCAGGGTCGGTGATCTTGATCGGGCGCGCGATGAAAAGCGCGCGCCCGGTCGGCGTGTCGCGCTCGCCGACCACTTCCTTGGTCTCGGCATGGTCGCGGAAGGTCCGTACCACGTCGGCCTCCCAGTCGCCCGCCCGGTCGCGCGGGTTGGTAGGATTGAGCGTCGCCTCCTTGTAGGAATAGTCCGGGTGGGACTTGCGCAGCTCGTTCACCGTCTCGGTGGCCGCGTAGGCGGGCACGCTCTGGGGCAGGAACACGCGCATCAGCTGTAGCTCGAGGTGCGGCTTCACCTGCTTGATCGTGTAGCCGCGGATCGCGAGCGCCGATTCCAGCATCAGCCGCGCGTTGCGCACCACCTCTTCCTTGGCGTTGTGCTGCAGCAGGCTGTAGGAGATCCAGCCGGCGACCGCGATTCCGGCCGCGAACACCGCCAGCAGCACAAGGTTGAATTTTGTCCGTATACCCATGACGCCTCCGCCTATTTGCAGACCATCGCTTCGTCGTACGCCTTGGTGAAGCCCATCAGGCTGAACCGGGCGCCGTGCACCCCGGTGACCGGGAACTCGGGCCAGAAGCGCAGCCTGACCTCCACTTCCCTGCCGGCCTTGAAGCCCTTGACGATGGCGCCGTAGCTGGACTCGAACACCGCCCGCTTCTTGCCCTCGACGCGGTCGATGCGGATGAGCGCCTGGTCGCGCAGCTGCAGTCCGATGTCGGGAAACCCGGCATCCAGGTCGGACGGCGACTCGACCACGACCTTGCCCTCGTCGACCAGGATGCGCGCCTGCACCGTCTGGTAGCCGTCGTTCAGCGCGACGGCGGCCGAGCGCACCGCGCACTTGCCCTTGGCGCCGCCGGCGTCGCGGGCAACTTCCCAGCTCTGCGCATCGGCGGCGGCGGCCCCCGCCGCGCCCAGGGTGAACGCGGCGCCAAGCAGCAGCTCGCAAGCGGTGACTCGGCGCATTCGATGATTAGATCACCCGGTCGGCGTCACCGCAACCGCCGCCACCGTCAGCGCGAGCCGGCGCGCCAGCGCCCGAGCGTATGCGCGCCCCCGGCGGCGAGGTACTGGCCGCTGCGCTGCGCGCCAGCCTCGCGCGCCCCCGGCGCCACCGCCAGCACCCCGGCGCGCGTCTCCGGGTCCTCGAGCGCGGCGCCGAGCGGCGCCGGGTCGGTCCACGCCAGCGCGCCCGCCTCGATGCGCGCGTAGATGCGCCCCGTGTCGCGCTCGGCGAAGTTGACGGCATGCAGCCGGCGCGCGCAATCGACCAGGAAGCGCGTGTTGCGCTCGGGCGCGGCCGCCTCGCCGCCCGGGTAGACCTCCGCGGCGCAGGTCGCGGCGACATTGATCTTCGCGTAGCGCTCGATATCGAGCATGCACTTCACGTCGAGCACGTTGAGCTCGCCGTTCAGGCCGAAGGCCGCGCTGCGCGGGCGCTCGCCCGCGGGCACGCCGTTGTCGAGGAACTCGTAGTGCACCGACTTGGCGCCGTGCAGCGCCCAGGTGAAGAACAGCTCGGGCATCCCGCCGTAGGCCTCGACGTTGTGCGAGAGGAGATCATCGACCGCCTTGTAGCGGCCGACCTCCAGGCCGCGCCGCCAGGAGCGCTCGACGGTGGCGTGCGGCGGCGTGATCATGAAGAACAGGTACACGAAGTGCCCGAAGCGCGTCAGCAGGTTGCTGCCCGCCTCGTCCGACGCGGGCGCGAAGCTGTCGAAGCGGAAGCGGTCGATCAGCAGGTGCGACATGCCGCCGCGCTCGGCCTTGGCCGCCATGTAGCGGTCAAGCTTCTGGTCGACGATGCGCAGCTCCTGCCCGGTGAAGCTGCCGGCGTACCTGTAGGCCTCGCCGAGCGCGCCGTAGTCGAGCAATTGCTTCCTCCAGATGTCCGGGCTGATGAGCGCGAAGTCGCTCCACGCCACGCCGATCTCCTCGGCGAGCCTCTTCTGCAGCGGCCGCATGGTGCTCTTGCCCGAGGCCGACGCGCCCTTGGTGTTCATCACCACCGGCCGGCGCTGCGCCGGGAGCACGGCGAAGCGCTCGCTGCGCGCGGCTTCGGCGAACAGCGGCTCGATCAGCCGGCCGATGGCCACGCTGCCGTGCTCGTTGCACGCCAGGCGGGCGGCGACCGACGCGAGCAGCGCCGGGTCGCCCCACAGCCGGCCGTGGCGCACGCGCGCCGCCGCCACCACGCGCGCGACGGCGCGCAAGGCGGCGCGCGCGAGCTCGCATTCTTCCGCGCCGGCGCGCGCCTCCCAGCCGGCGAGCAGGCGCTCGGCATGTGCCACGTCGTCCTTCGGCGCCGGGCGCTGCGCGAACGCCGCGGCGAGCTCGGCACCGGCGAGTGCCGCGATCTCGCGCTTGAGCGCCTCGTAAGCGCGCTCGAGCGCGGCCATGCGCGGCGCGATATGGCGCGCGAGGATGGTCGAGGTCATGGCGCGGAAGTTGATGCCCAGGTCCTCGACGCGCGGGCCGTCGGGCACCGACAGGTCGGCCGTCACGCGCACCAGCAGCTCGTGCAGCGCCAGTCGCTGCGGCCGGAACGCGACCAGCTCGTCGGCTCCGAGGCCGGTCAGGTCGGCGAGCTCGAGCGCCTCCTCGAGCGAGCCGAACACGTTCTGCGGGCGGTAGAGCGTCGCGAGCGGCAGCAGCCGCCGCGGCACGGCCGACTCGATGCCCGGGTTCCAGGGGCCGTAGGTCTCGTGCGTCATCGCCGCCGCAGCTGAAGGCACAGGTCGGCGAGCGGCACGCACATCAGCGCCAGCGCCAGCGCGAACAGCGGCCAGTCGAACACCTTCGGCAGGAGGCGGCCGAGCGCCTGCACGCTCCATTGCGGCGCGTGCAGCGCATCGGCCATGAACACGTACAGCGCGAGCGACGCGCCGGCGGCACCGGCCGCGAGCGGCCAGCGCCGGGGCCACGGCGCGCGGCCGTCCCGCGTGAACTGGCTCACCAGCGTGCCGCCGGCGATCATCAGCGCGGCGATCGACACCGGCGCCAGCACCGGTCCCCACCACGGCAAGGGGATCAGGAACAGCACGTCCCAGTCGAGCGGCGAGCGCGGCCAGCCGCTCATCGGCACGAGGAACAGGTAGTAACAGATGTCCCACACGCCGAAAGCGAGCACGAAGTAGCCGACGCGCGCGCGGCGCTCGCGGCCCGCGAGCCACGCCACCGCCGCGAGCATCGCGAGCGTCGCGGCCTCGCGCGCGAGTTCAATGCGCATGAGCCACGCCGGCGCCGCCAGCGGCGCGCTCTGATAGGGATCGATGCGGCCGAGCAGCGTGCGCAGGTAGGTGACCACCGCCGCCTCGAGCAGCGCCATGGCGATCGCGTAGACGACGACGGCGCTCCAGCGGCCGGGCTCGCCGCGGCTCATCGTCCGCGGCTCAGACGACCCTGAAGTTCTTGAACTGCCAGGGATCGTCGGGGTCGAGGTCTTCGGGAAACAGCAGCCCCCGGTCGACCAGCGGCGTCCAGTTGCTGTACACGCCGACCAGCTCGCCGAGGTAGGGCGCGGTGATCTCGAGCACGCGCTCGAAGTCGATCTCGTCGGGGTCGACCACGCCGCGGCGCGGATTCTCCAGCGCCCAGACGATGCCCGCCAGCACCGAGCAGGTCACCTGCAGCGTGGTGGCATTGTTGTGCGGCGCGAGCGCACGCGCGTTCTCCACCGAGAGCCGCGAGCCGTACCAGTAGGCGCCCTTGGCGTGGCCCATCAGCAGCACGCCGAGCTCGTCGATGCCTTCCTCGATGTCGCCCATCAGCACGCGCTGCCTGTCCTGCAGCTTCCAGTTCTTGCCGGCCAGCTCGTGCACCGAGCTCACCGCGTCGTCGCAGGGATGGTAGGCGTAGTGCACCGTTGGCCGGTAGCGCAGGTTCTCGCCGCTTTGCACGGTGAGGTAATCGGAAATCGAGATCGACTCGCCGTGCGTGATGAGGAAGCCGTGGTACGGGCCCTCGAGCGGCGTCCAGCTGCGCACGCGCGTCGAGGCGCCGGGGCGCTGCAGGTAGATGGCGCAGCCCGAGCCGAACTTGTGGCGCCGGCCGTCGGGCGGGAAGTGCTTCTCGTGGCTGCCCCAGCCGAGCTCGGCCGGCTGGCAGCCTTCGCCGGTGAAGCCTTCGACCGACCAGGTGTTGACGAATTCGCCCCGGCGCTTGGGCGGCACTGCCCGCTGCGTGTCGCGCTCGGCGATGTGGATCACCTTGACGCCGAGCTTCTGCGCGAGCGCCGCCCATTTCTCGCGCGTGTCGGGTTTGGCCACCTTGACCCGCGTGTTGCGCGCGATGTCGAGCAGCGCGCGCTTGACGAAATGCGACACCAGGCCGGGGTTGGCGCCGTGCGTGATCACCGCGGTGGGGCCGTCGGGATACTTCTTCCTCACGGCCAGCGCGGCATCGCGCAGCGCGTAATTGGAGCGCTGCGAGGGCGAAAGCCGCCGGTCGACGTAGCCTCCCGCCCACGGCTCGATGCAGGTGTCCAGGTACAGCGCGCCGCGCGCCTGGCACAGCTCGATCAGGTTGACGCTCGAGACATCGACCGACACGTTGAGCAGGAAATCGCCCTGGTCGAGCAGCGGCTCGAGCACCGCGCGGTAGTTGCCCCGGTTCAGCGGGTTGGTCATGAACTGCACGCCGAAGCGCGCCGCTTCCCTGGCGCCGCGCTCGTCGCCGGTGATGATCACGATGTTCGACTTGGCCACCTTGAGGTGGCGCAGCAGCAGCGGCAGCACGCCCTGGCCGACCGAGCCGAAGCCGACGATGACGAGCTTGCCCGGCAATTTCGCGTGCTTGATCGACGGGACGGCGGATGGCTTGCCTTTCATGGGCATGGGGCTCCGGCTAGTTGAGGTCCAGCGCGTAGCGCTTGAGCACCGAAAGCGGCACGTGCTCGAGCACCTTTTCATTGGTGGCTTCGAGCACCACGAGCGGCGCGCACTGCGCCTCCCAGGCCTCGCGCCAGCGAAGCACGTGCAGGCACCAGCGGTCGCCGGGCTTAAGCCCGCGGAAGCGCATCTCGGGGTTCGGCGTCACCAGGTCGTTGCCGCGCGCCACGCTGAACTCGAGGAATTCGGCCGTCACCCGCACGCACACCAGGTGCGCGACGCCGGCTTCGCCGCGCGTCGCGCAGCAGCCGTCGCGAAAGTAACCCGTGAGCGGCGCGTAGCTGCACGCGAGCAGCTGGCCGCCGAGCACGTTCTTCTCCTTGACGCCGGTTTCGCTCATGCCGCGCGCTCGGCGATGTAGCGCTTCACCGCTTCGGCGTCGGCCGGCACCGCGCTCGAAGCGCTGTGGCAACTGTTCCAGATTCTCGTAGCCTGCGGGGCGCGCCGGCTCGCGCCCGAGCGCTTCGCGGATGGTGTCGGCGAACTTGGCCGGCTGCGCGGTCTCCAGGCAGACGAGTGGGACTCCCGCCTCGCGCTGCTCGAGCCCGACCTTGATGCCGTCGGCGGTGTGGGTGTCGACCATGATCCCGTATTTCTCCCAGAAGCTGCGGATCGTGGCAAGGCGGTCGGCGTGCGTCGAGCTGCCCGAGACGAAGCCCGTCTCCGGCACCTGGCGGAAGTAGGCCGAGCCCGACAGGTCGAAGGCGCCGTCCGCGGCGAGGCGCCGCCACAGCTCGCGCACGCGCGCCGGGTCGCGGCCGACGAGGTCGAACACGTAGCGCTCGAAGTTGGAGGCCTTGGAGATGTCCATCGACGGGCTCGAGGTGGCCTTCACTTCGCGCGCCTTGCGCACGCGGTAGCACCCGGTGCGGAAGAACTCGTCGAGCACGTTGTTCTCGTTGGTGGCGAGGATCAGGCGCCGGATCGGCAGCCCCATCGCGCGCGCCACGTAGCCGGCGTAGATGTTGCCGAAATTGCCCGAGGGCACGGCGAACGACGCCTGCTCGCGGTCCGAGCGCGTGGCGGAGAAGTAGCCCTTGAAGTAGTACACCACCTGGGCCGCGACGCGCGCCCAGTTGATCGAGTTGACCGTGCCGATGCGGTAGCGCTGCTTGAACGCGGCGTCGCCGGAGACCGCCTTGACGATGTCCTGGCAGTCGTCGAACACGCCTCTCACCGCCAAATTGAAGATGTTGGCGTCCTGCAGCGCGTACATCTGTGCCGTCTGAAAGGGTGTCATGCGCCCCTCGGGCGAGAGCATGAACACGCGGATGTTGTGCTTGCCGCGCATCGCGTGCTCGGCCGCCGAGCCGGTGTCGCCCGAGGTGGCGCCGAGGATGTTGAGCCGCTCGCCGCGCCTGCCGAGCTCGTACTCGAACAGATTGCCGAGCAGCTGCATCGCGAGGTCCTTGAACGCGAGCGTCGGGCCGTTCGCGAGGCCGAGGATGTGCAGCCCCGGCTCGAGCGTCTTGAGGGGCGTGATGTCTTCACTGCCGAAGATCTCGCGCGTATAGGTTTGAGAAACGAGTTTCTTGAACTGCTGTGAAGGAATGTCGTCGACAAAAAGCGACAAGATTTCAAATGCCAATTCCGGATACGACAGCTTGCGCCACGCGGCGAGATCGGCGCGCGGCATGCGCTCGGGGACGTAAAGCCCGCCGTCGGGCGCCAGGCCCTCGAGCAGGATGTCGGAGAAGCGCCGCGGCTCGGCCGCGCCGCGCGTGGAGACGTAGCGCACTACAGCAGCTCTTCGCAGCGGATCTTGGTCACCCTGCCGACCACGGTCTTCAGCTTCTCGATCTTCCTGAGCGCCGCGTCGACCTTCTTCTCCAAGGCGAGGTGCGTGAGCAGCACGATGTCGACTTGCTTCTGGCCGCGGCCCGGCTCCTTCTGCACCATGGCGTCGATCGAGATCGAGCCCTGCGCCAGGATGCGCGTGATGTCGGCCAGCACCCCCGGCCGGTCGAGCACCCGCATGCGGAAGTAGTACGAGGTCTCGACCTCGCCGATCGGCAGCACACGGGCGTCCGAGAGGCGATCGGGCTGGAACGCGAGGTGCGGTACGCGGTGCCCCGGGTCGGCGGTGATCAGGCGCGTCACGTCGACCAGATCCGCCACCACCGCGCTCGCGGTGGGCTGGCTGCCCGCGCCGGCGCCGTAGTACAGCGTCGGGCCGACGGCGTCGCCCTTGACCAGGATCGCGTTCATCACGCCCTCGACGTTGGCGATCAGGCGCCGCGCCGGCACCAGCGTGGGGTGAACTCTCAACTCGATTCCTTTCGGAGTTCTTTTCGTTATTCCAAGCAACTTGATTCGATAGCCGAGTTCCTCGGCGTAGCGGATGTCCTCGCGCGTGAGCTTCGAGATGCCCTCGGTGTATGCCTTCCTGAACTGCATCGGGATGCCGAAGGCGAGCGCCGAGAGGATGGTGAGCTTGTGCGCGGCGTCGATGCCCTCGATGTCGAACGTCGGATCGGCCTCGGCATAGCCAAGGCGCTGTGCTTCGCGCAGAACCTCGGCAAACGGGAGGCCCTTGTCGCGCATCTCCGACAGGATGAAGTTCGAGGTGCCGTTGATGATGCCGGCGATCCACTCGATGCGGTTGGCGCTCAGGCCCTCGCGCAGCGCCTTGATGATCGGGATGCCGCCGCCCACCGCGGCCTCGAAGGCCACCATGACGCCCTTCTTCTGCGCGGCGGCGAAGATCTCGTTGCCGTGGGTCGCGAGCAGCGCCTTGTTGGCGGTCACCACCTGCTTGCCGTGCGCGATCGCGTCGAGCACCAGCTCCTTGGCGATGCCATAGCCGCCGATCAGCTCGATCACGATGTCGATGTCCCCGGCGCGCGTCACCTCGCGCGCGTCGGCGGTGACGATCGCCTTTCCCTTGACGATCGAACGCGCCCGCGCGAGCGCCTTGTCGGCGACGCGCGTGATGCGGATCGCGCGCCCGGCGCGCCGCTGGATCTCGTCGGCGTTGCGCCTGAGCACCTCCCAGGTGCCGCTGCCGACCGTGCCGATGCCGAGCAGCCCGACGTTGATCGGCCTCACGCCGCGCCTCTCAACAGACCGTCCTTCTTGAACATCTCGCGCACGCCGCGCAGCGCCTGGCGCAGGCGGTGCTCGTTCTCGATCAGCGCGATCCTGACGTGGTCGTCGCCGTATTCGCCGAAGCCGATTCCCGGCGACACCGCGACGCGCGCGTCGTCGATCATCTTCTTGGCGAACTCGAGCGACCCCATCGCCCGGTAGGGCTCGGGGATCTTCGCCCAGATATACATCGAGGCCTTCGGGTTGGTGACCATCCAGCCCAGCTCGTGCAGGCCCTTTACCATCACGTCGCGCCGCCGCTGGTACGTCTGGCGGATCTCCTCGACGCAGTCCTGCGGTCCGTCGAGCGCGACGATCGAGGCCACCTGGATCGGCGTGAAGGTGCCGTAGTCGTGGTAGCTCTTGATGCGCGCCAGCGCGTGCACCAGGTCCTTGTTGCCGACCATGAAGCCGATCCTCCAGCCCGCCATGTTGTAGCTCTTCGACATGGTGAAGAATTCGACCGCCACGTCGCGCGCGCCGGGCACCTGCATGATCGAGGGCGCCTTCCAGCCGTCGAAGGTGATGTCGGCGTAGGCAAGGTCGTGCACCACCATGATGTCGTGCTCGCGCGCGAACGCCACCACGCGCTCGAAGAACCCGAGCTCGACGCACATCGCGGTGGGGTTCGAAGGAAAGCCGATCACCAGCATCTTCGGCTTGGGGATGAGCTCGGCGCAGGCGCGCTCGAGCTCGGCGAAGAAGTCCACGCCCTCGGTCATCCTCACCGAGCGGATGTCGGCGCCGGCGATGATCGCGCCGTAGATATGGATCGGGTAGGACGGGTTGGGCACCAGCACCGTGTCGCCGCGCTCCAGGGTGGCGAGCATCAGGTGCGCCAGGCCCTCCTTCGAGCCGATGGTGACGATCGCCTCGGAGTCGGGATCGAGCTCGACCGCGTAGCGGCGCCGGTACCAGTCGCAGATCGCTTTCCTGAGCCGCGGAATGCCCTTCGACACCGAGTAGCCGTGCGTGTCCTGGCGCTGCGCCGCCTCGACCAGCTTGTCGACGATGTGCTTGGGCGTCGGGCCGTCGGGATTGCCCATCGACAGGTCGATGACGTCCTCGCCGCGGCGGCGCGCCGCCATCTTCCACTCGTGCGTGGTGTTGAACACGTACGGCGGCAGGCGTTTGATGCGTGCGAATTCTCTCATGGGGATAGAATCTTACGCGAGCCACGCAAGCGCCTCAATGAAAACAACTTCCTACGCTTTGCTGGTCGCCTTCGCGCTGGCCTGGTTTGCCACCGCGGGCTCGCGCGACCTGTTCAATACCGACGAGGCCCGCTATGCAGAGATCGCGCGCGAGATGGTGGCGAGCGGCGACTGGCTCACGCCGCGACTGAACGGCCTGAAGTACTTCGAGAAGCCGCCGCTGCAGTACTGGGTGACCGCCGCCGCGTTCGAGGCGTTCGGCGAGACGGCCTGGAGCGCGCGCCTGTGGACCGTGCTCACCGGCTTCGCGGTGCTGCTGGCGACGCTCGCCGCGGGCGCGCGGCTGCTCGGCCCCGCCGCCGGCGCCACCGGCGCGCTGGTGCTCGGCACGAGCCTGATGTGGTTCGGCATGGGCCATTTCGCCTCGCTCGACATGGGCCTCGCCGCGTTCCTGTCGCTCGCCGTCACCGCCTTCGCGCTGGCGCAGCGCGATGCCGCCTCCGCGCGCGCGCGGCGCAACTGGATGCTGGCGGCGTGGGCAGCCTCGGCGCTCGCGGTGCTCTCCAAGGGCCTGGTCGGCATGGTGCTGCCCGCCGGCGCGCTCCTCGCATACGTGCTGTGGCAGCGCGACTGGCGCCTGCTCGGCGCGCGCCTGCACTGGGGCGCGGGCCTGGCGCTGTTTCTCGCGCTCGCCGCGCCGTGGTTCGTCGCCGCGTCGCTCGCCAACCCCGAGTTCGCGCGCTTCTTCTTCATTCACGAGCATGTCGAGCGCTTCCTCACCGTCGAGCACGGTCGCTACGAGCCCGCCTGGTATTTCGTGCCGGTGCTGCTCGTGGGCTTCGCGCCCTGGACGCTGGCGCTGCCCGGCGCGCTCGCCGCGGGGCTGCGCCGCGAGCCGCAGGCGCGCTTCCAGCCTCAGAGGTTCCTCTTCGCCTGGATCGTGGTGGTGTTCGCGTTCTTCTCCGCTTCGCACTCCAAGCTCGCCTCGTACATCCTGCCGCTGGTGCCTGCGGCGGCGCTGCTCGCCGGCGACTGGGCCGCGCGCGTGCGGCCGCGCGCGCTCGCCTGGGTCGCGGCGCCGGCCGCCGTCTTCGGCGCGGCGCTCGCCTGGCTCGCGCCGCGCTTCGCCGCGGCGAGCGCCTCGCCCGTGCTGCCCGCGGCGCTGCTCGCGGGGTTCCTGCCATGGGTGGTGGGCGCCGGCCTCGCGCTCGCGGCCGCCGCATCGCTCGCCGCGCTCGCCGCCTGGCGTGGCGCGCGCGCCGCGGCGCTCGTATGCCTCGCCGCGGGGGGCGCGGGCGCCGCGCTCGCGGTGCTCGTAGGCTACCAGGCGCTCGCGCCGGTATACTCGGCGCGCCAGATCGTCGAGCGGGTGCGGCCGCAGCTCGACGCTGCGCCGCGCCTGTTCTTCTTCGACACCTTCGACCACTCGTTCCTGTTCTACGCCCGGCGCACCGCCACCATGGTCATCTACAAGGACGAGCTCGCCGCGCCGATCGGCTGGCAGCCGGGCGATTACATCGCCAGCGCCGACGAGTTCGCGCGCGCCTGGCAGGCGGCGCCCGGCGCGGTGGCGCTGATGCGCCCGCGCGAGTACGACGCGCTCGCCGCGCGCGGGCTGCCGATGCGCGTGCTGGCGCGCGACCCGCGCCGCGTGGTGGTGGCGCGGCCGTGAGCGAGCAGCGCTACCTGCCGTTCACCCGGCCCGTCGATCGACGAGGCGACCATCGCCGGCGTCGCCGAGGTGCTGCGCTCGGGCTGGATCACCACCGGCCCGCAGGCGCAGGCGTTCGAGGCGCAGCTGTCGCAATACTTCGGCGGCCGCCCGGTGCGCGCGCTCACCTCGGGCACCGGCGCGCTGGAGATCGCGCTCGCCATCGCCGGCATCGGGCCGGGCGACGAGGTCATCACCACGCCGCTTTCCTGGGTCGCCACCGCCAACGTGGTGCTGCGCGCCGGCGCGCGCCCGGTGTTCGTCGACGTCGATCCGCGCGACGCGCAACATCGACCTCGGCCAGGATCGAGGCCGCGCATCACGCCGCGCACGCGGGCGCTCATGCCGGTCGACCTGGCCGGGCTGCCGGTCGATCGCGACGCGGCTGTACGCGATCGCGCGGCGCCGCGGCCTTGCGCGTGATCGAGGATGCGGCGCAGAGCATGGGCGCGAGCTGGAAGGGGCGCAGGATCGGCAGCTTCGGCGACCTGGTGTGCCTGTCAGCTTCCACGCCAACAAGAACATGACCACCGCCGAGGGCGGCTGCCTGGTGCTGAACGACGCGGTCGAAGCCGGGCGCTGCGAGCGCCTGCGCCTGCAGGGCGTGGTGCGCCTGCCCGGCGGCGAGATCGAGGTCGACGAGGCCGGCGCCAAGTTCAACCTCACCGACGTCGCGGCGCGCATCGGGCTGGGCCAACTCGAGCGTCTGGAGGAGTTCAACGCGCGGCGCCGCGGCGCTCGCGCGGCGCTACTTCGAGCGCCTGGACCGCGCGCTCGGCTGCGAGCTGCCGCCGGCGGACTTCGAGCAGTCGAACTGGCACATGTTCCAGGTGCTGCTGCCGCTGGAGCGCATGACCATCGGCCGCGCGCGCTTCATGGCGCTGATGCACGAGCGCGGCATCGGCATCGGCGTGCACTATCCGGCGATGCACCTGTTCCGCCTCTATCGCGCGCAGGGCTGGAAGCCGGGCGATTTTCCGCACGCCGAGCGCGTCGGCGCGCGCACCGTCACGCTGCCGCTGTTTCCCGCCATGGCCGAGGCCGACGTCGACCGGGTGTGCGGCGCGCTCGGTGATATCCTTGCCGCACACCGCCGCTGAGCGCGGCGCCCCGACTCCATGCGGCCTCCCGACCTCTCCGTCGTCATCCCCGTCTACAACGAGGAAGCGGGGCTCGCCGCGCTGTTCGCGCGGCTCTACCCGGCGCTCGACGCGCTCGGCGCGGTCCTACGAGGTGATCTTCGTCGACGACGGCAGCCGCGACCGTCGGCGGCGCTGCTGCGCGAGCAGTTCCAGAAGCGCCCGGAGGTGACGCGCGTGGTGCTGCTGGCGGGCAACTTCGGCCAGCACCTGGCGATCATGGCGGCTTTCGCGCAGTGCCGCGGCGCGCGCGTCGTCACGCTCGACGCCGACCTGCAGAACCCGCCCGAGGAGATCGCCAAGCTGCTGGCGAAGATGGACCAGGGGCACGACTACGTCGGCGCGATGCGCCGCCAGCGCCAGGACAGCTGGCTGGCGGCGCGCGCCCTCGCGCCTGATGAACCGCCTGCGCGAACGCACCACCAGCATCCGCATGACCGACCAGGGCTGCATGCTGCGCGCCTACGGCCGCGAGCGTCGTCGACGCGATCAACCAGTGCAAGCGAAGCCAACACCTTCATCCCGGCGCTCGCCTACACCTTCGCGCGCCATCCGGCCGAGATCGAGGTGGCGCACGAGGAGCGCGCCGCCGGCGCCTCGAAGTATTCGATGCTACAAGCTGGTCGCGGCTCAACTTCGACCTGATGACCGGCTTCTCGATCGCGCCGCTGCAGCTGTTCTCGGTTCTCGGCATGCTGGTGGCGGCGGGCTCGGTGCTGCTCTACCTGGTGGTGATGGTCGAGCGCATGCTGCTCGCGGACAACCTGCACGAGGCGCTCGCAGCGCTCTGGGACCGCGACATCCTCGCCTTCTTCCTGATCGGGCTGCAGCTGTTCGGCATCGGGCTGCTGGGCGAGTACATCGGCCGCATCTACGAGCAGGTGCGCCAGCGGCCGCGCTACATCGTGTCGGCGCGTGCTCGAGCGCGAGGAATGACGCGCGCGGTCGTCTTCGGCTATCACGACGTCGGCGTGCGCTGCCTCGCGGTGCTGCTCGCGCAGCGCGTCGAGGTGCCGCTGGTGGTGACGCACCGCGACGCGCCCGGCGAGAACCTCTGGTTCGCGAGCGTCGCCGAGCTCGCCGCCGAGCGCGACCTCGACATCGCCTTCCCCGAGGATCCGAACGCGTCCGCCTTCGCCGCGCGCGTCGCGGCGCTGCGCCCGGATTTCGTGTTCTCGTTCTACTACCGCCACATGCTCGGCGAGCGCCTGCTGGCGGCGCCGCACCGCGGCGCGCTCAACATGCACGGCTCGCTGCTGCCGAAGTACCGCGGCCGCGCGCCGGTCAACTGGGCGGTGATCATGGGCGAGACCGAGACCGGCGCCACGCCTGCACTACATGACCGCCAAGCCCGACGCCGGCGCGATCGTCGACCAGCAGCGCGGTGCCGATCCTGCCCGACGACACGGCGCGCGAGGTGTTCGACAAGGTGACGCGTCGCCGCGGAGCTGACGCTCGAGCGCGCGCTGCCCGAGCTCGTCGCCGGCACGCGCCGCGGGCGTGGCGCAGGACCTCGCCTCGGGCAGCTACTTCGGCGCGCGCCGGCCCGAGGACGGCACGATCGACTGGAACAAGGGCGCGCGCGAGATCCACAACCTGGTGCGCGGCGTGGCGCCGCCCTACCCCGGCGCCTTCGCCAGCGCGCGCGGCGTGCCGCTCAGGATCCTGCGCGCCCTGCTCGAGCCGCCGCACGCGGCGCGCGCGCCGGCGCCCGCCCTGTACGCCGAGGGCGGCCGCTGCTACGCCGAGTGCGCCTCGGGCGGGCGCGCTGCGGCTGCTCGAATTCGAGCTCGACGGCCGCCCGGCCGGCGCCGCCGAGCTCGAGGCGCGTTTTGGTTCGGAACCCGTGAATTTCGACTAAGAAACAACAATCCCATGAAAAAACTCCTCGTTCTCGGCGTCAACGGCTTCATCGGCCATCACCTCTCCAGGCGCGTCCTCGACGACACCGACTGGGAGCGTCTACGGCATGGACATGCAGACCGACCGCGTCGAGGACCTGCTCGAGCAACCCGCGCTTCCATTTCTTCGAAGGCGACATCACGATCAACAAGGAGTGGATCGAGTACCACATCCGCAAGTGCGACACGGTGATCCCGCTGGTGGCGATCGCCACGCCCGCGACCTACGTGCGCGAGCCGCTGCGCGTGTTCGAGCTCGACTTCGAGGCCAACCTGCCGATCGTGCGGGCCGTGCGTGCACCACGGCAAGCGCCTGATCTTCCCTTCGACCTCCGAGGTCTACGGCATGAGCCGCGACAAGCGGTTCGACCCGGAGACATCCGAGCTGGTGCTCGGGCCGATCCACAAGCAGCGCTGGATCTACGCCTGCGCCAAGCAGCTGATGGACCGCGTGATCTGGGCCTATGGCGCGCAGCAGGGGCTTGACTTCACGCTGTTCCGGCCGTTCAACTGGATCGGCGCGGGCCTCGATTCGCTGTCCGCGGCGAAGGAAGGCAGTTCGCGCGTCATCACGCAGTTCCTCGGCCACATCGTGCGCGGCGAGGCGATCCAGCTGGTCGACGGCGGCACGCCAGAAGCGCACCTTCACCTACATCGACGACGGCATCGATGCGCTGATGAGAATCATCGAGAACCCGCGCGGCGTGGCGAGCGGCAAGATCTACAACATCGGCAACCCGCGCAACAACTACTCGATCGTCGAGCTGGCGCGCATGATGAAGACGATGGCGCTCGAATACCCCGAGTACCGCCCGAGCGCGCGCAAGGTGAAGATCGTGCGACACCACCGCCGGCGCCTACTACGGCAAGGGCTACCAGGACGTGCAGAACCGCGTGCCGGCGATCGGCAACACGCAGCGCGAGCTGAAGCTGGCGCCCGCGCGTGGGCATGCGCGCGGCGCTGCGGCACATCTTCGAGGCCTATCGCGGCCACGTTGCCGAGGCGCGCAGCCTGGTGGAATGAGGCTCGCGCTCAAGGTCGACGTCGATACCTTGCGCGGCACGCGCGAGGGCGTGCCCGAGCTGCTGCGCATCCTCGGCAAGCACCGCGCCGGCGCGACGTTCCTGTTCTCGCTCGGGCCCGACCACACCGGCCGCGCGGTCAGGCGCGTGCTGCGCCGCGGCTTCGTCGGCAAGGTGGCGCGCACCTCGGTGCTCGAGCACTACGGCCTGCGCACCCTGCTCTACGGCACGCTGCTGCCCGGGCCGGACATCGGCGCGCGCTGCGCCGAGCGGCTTCGCGAAACGCGCGCCGCGGGCTACGAGACCGGCATCCACTGCTGGGACCACGTCCGCTGGCAGGACGGCGTGGCGCGCGCGAGCGCCGCGTGGACGCGCGCCGAGATGCAGCGCGCCTTCGATCGCTACCACGCCATTTTCGGCGAGGCGGCGCGCGTACACGGCGCCGCCGGCTGGCAGATGAACCCGCACGCCTTCGCCGCGGAGCCGGAGCTCGGGCTCGATTACGCCTCCGACACGCGCGGCCACGAGCCGTTCCTGCCGGTCAGCGGCGGGGCGACGATCGATTGCCCGCAGCTGCCGACCACCCTGCCGACCCTCGATGAGCTGATCGGCGTGGACGGTGCTACGCCCGAGGACGCCGCGCGCCGGGTGCTCGAGCGCTCGCGCGACGCGCCGCGCGCGGGGCACGTGTATACGCTGCATGCCGAGCTCGAGGGCGGGCGCCTCGCGTCGGTGTTCGAGCGTCTGCTCGCGGGCTGGCGCGCGCTCGGCTACGAGCTGGTGCCGCTGCGCGCGCTCTACGAGCGCATCGAGCGCGCGAGCCTGCCACGCTGCCGCGTGATCGACGGCGCGGTACCGGGGCGCTCGGGCACGCTCGCGCTGCAGGGCGAGGCGATTTAGAGGCACGCGGCCGGGTACAATCGGGCGCTTGAAGCTGCATCGATCGACCGCAACGGGCGTCAACGTCTTCACCGGCTACGGCGAGGGTTACGTCTTGGTCAACCAGGAGCGTCACGCCTCCAGCCTGATCGTGACGCCCGAGCGCGTGCTGCCGTGGCGCGCGACCAGCTTCGCCGCGCTCGGCGAAGAGGACTTCGCGCCGCTCGTCGAGCTCGGCCTGGAGATCGTGCTGCTCGGCACCGGCCCGCGCCTGCGCTTCCCGCAGCCCGCCCTCACCTGGCGGCTCGCCGAGGCGCGCGTCGGGCTGGAAGTGATGGACCTGCAGGCGGCCTGCCGCACCTACAACATCCTGGTGGCCGAGGAGCGCAGGGTCGCCGCCGCGCTGCTGTTCGAATGAGGATGTCGCGATGAACCTCGTCAGCTTCGGCCTGATCGCCACCGGCGTGCTGCTCAACACCTTTGCGCAGCTGCTGCTCAAGGCGGGCGCGAATACGGTCGGCCGCTTCGAATTCTCCGCAGCCAACGCGCTCGATGTCGGCATGCGTTTCGCCTTCAATCCCTACGTGATCGGCGGGCTCGGTTGTTACCTGATCAGCGTCGTGGTCTGGCTGATGGCGCTATCGCGCGTCGAGGTGAGCGTCGCCTACCCGATGCTGTCGCTCGGCTTCGCGCTAAACGCGCTGCTCGCCTGGTGGCTGCTGGGCGAGGCGGTCACGGCACAGCGCATCGCCGGCATCGCGATCATCATCGTCGGCGTCACCATCGTCGCACGGTCCTGAATGGCGCTGTTCCCGGGATTCGAGCGCAGGCGCATCCGCGCGAGCGGCGCGACCATCAACCTGGTCGCCGGTGGCGCCGGACCGGCCGTGCTGCTGCTGCACGGCTACCCCGAGACGCACGTCATGTGGCACAAGGTCGCGCCGAAGCTGGCGCGCAAGTACACGGTCGTGTGCCCGGACCTGCGCGGCTACGGCGACTCGTCCAAGCCGAAGGGCCTGGCGGACCACTCGAACTACTCCAAGCGCGCCATGGCGCTCGACATGGCGGAGGTCATGACCAAGCTTGGCTTCGAGCGCTTCCATCTCGCCGGCCATGACCGCGGCGCGCGCGTCGCGCACCGCTTGGCGCGCGACCACGGCAAGCGCGTGCGCAGCCTCACCGTGATGGACATCTCGCCGACGCTCAAGATGTACCGCTCGACCGACATGGCATTCGCGCGCGCCTACTACCACTGGTTCTTCCTTATCCAGCCGGCGCCGCTGCCCGAGAAGCTACTCGCCGGGCAGGTGCCCGCCTACATCCTCGGGCGCATCGGGCGCGGACGCTCCGGGCTCAGGCACTTCTCGAAGGCTGCGCAGCGCGAATACTTGCGCTGTTTCCGCGATCCCCGCACCATCCACGCCACCTGCGAGGACTACCGTGCCTCCGCAAGCATCGACTTGAATCATGATAAAGACGACTTCAACAAGAAGCTCGCGATGCCGGTGCTCGCGCTGTGGGGCAGGCAGGGCGTGATCGAGGCGCAATTCGACTGCCTCGCCGACTGGCGCGAGGTGGCGAAGAACGTGACCGGGCGCGCGCTCGACTGCGGCCACTTCCTGCCGGAAGAGAAGCCCGCCGACGTGCTGCTCGAGCTCGAGCGCTTCCTCGCCAAGTGCGCGAGCTGAGCCGCCGCGGCCTGCTCGGCCCAGAGGACGAGTGGTCGCTCGCGCCGGTCGCGGCCTGGCTGGTGATCGAGGGACGGCGCATCGCCGACCCGGCAGCTCTGCTCACCGGTCTCGCAGCGCAGCTCGACGCCGCCGGCGCGCGCGTCGACCGGCTGGGGTTCACCTCCGCCACCGTGCACCCGCAGCTGCTCGCCTGGGGCTGCCTGTGGCGGCGCGGCGAAGGCGCGGCCCCGTTCAGGGGGCAACACGGCGTCGAGTCGAGCGACGCCTTCGTCGGCAGCCCGGTGCAGTACGTCTACGAGCAACGCCGCCCCTTCCGCCGCCGGCTCGAGGCGCTCGACGAGGAGCGCGACCATACCCTGCTGCACGAGCTGCGCGCCGAGGGCCTGACCGACTATCTCGCCCTGCCGCTGGAGTTCGGCTCCGGCGAGGTCAACTTCCTCGCCGCGGCGACGGCGGCGCCGCGCGGCTTTTCCGACACGGACCTCGAGCGGCTCGGCGCGCTCGCCAACCTGCTCGCGCCGCTGGTCGAGATCATCCAGGTGCGGCGCATGACGCTCGGGCTGCTCGACGCCTTCGTCGGGCCGCGCATCAGCGAGCGCATCCTGCGCGGCCAGGTCAAGCGCGGCGACGGCGACCGCATCCAGGCCGCGTTCTGGTACTCGGACCTGCGCGGCTTCACGGCGCTGAGCGAGTCGCTGTCCGCCGCGCAGCTGCTGCGGTTGCTGAACGACTACTTCGAGAACTGCGCCGCCGCGGCGGCGGCGCGCGGCGGCGAGATCCTGCAGTTCATCGGCGACGCGATCCTGATCGTGTTCGAGATCCGCCGTCCGGACGACGAGACGGCGGTGTGCGAGGCGGCGCTCGACGCCGCCGTGGACGCGCTCGACTCGGTCGCGGTGGTCAACCACCGCCGGCGACACGCCGGACTGCCCGAGATCGACTTCGGCCTCGGGCTGCACCTCGGCACGGTGACGCACGCCAACGTCGGCGCCCCGGACCGGCTCGCCTTCAACGTCGTCGGCCCGGCCGTCAACAAGACCGCGCGCCTGCAGGAGCTCGCCAAGCGCACCGGGGTGCCGCTCGCCGTCTCGCAGGAGCTCGCGGCACGCGTGCAGCGCCCGCTGCGCGCGCTCGGGTCATTCGAACTGCGCGGCATCGCGGGGTCGCACGAGGTCTTCACGCTCGCAAAATAGCGATTTTCATCAGGCCTCTGACGCGCCACTTGCGGCTGTCATGAAAAACATGTTCAATGAACGCGTTGCGTCGCAATTCTAAGAAGGCATTGAACAAGCCAGGCATGGTCGGCAAACCGGTCAAGGACTTCACCCTGCCCTCGACCGGCGGTCAGGCGTTCTCGCTCTCCGACGCCCGCGGCACGAAGCTGGTGCTGTACTTCTACCCCAAGGACAACACACCCGGCTGCACGGCCGAAGGCGCGGATTTCCGCGACCGCTTCAAGGATTTCAGGAAGGCGGGCTGCGAGGTCTACGGCATATCGCGCGATTCGCTGAAATCGCACGAGAGCTTCAGGGCCAAGATGAAGTTTCCCTTCCACCTGCTCGCCGACGCCGAGGAGCAGGTATGCAACCAGTTCGGCGTCATCAAGCAGAAGAACATGTACGGCAGGAAGGTTCGCGGCATCGAGCGCAGCACTTTCGTCCTCGACCGGGACGGCGTGCTGGCGCGCGAATGGCGCGGTGTCAAGGTCCCAGGCCACGTCGAGGAGGTACTGAACTTTGTTAAAGCCCTATGAGCGTCCCGCCGGTGAGCGCGACGACGCGAGCAGCGAAACCACCGCAGAATCCTCTCTTCCCTCCCTCCCCTCCATGTCGAAGCGCCCCCGCCAGCAGAAGAAACGAGTCACCAAGCTGTTCGTGCTGGACACCAACGTGCTGATGCACGATCCGACCTGCCTGTTCCGCTTCGAGGAGCACGACGTCTACCTGCCGATCGGAACGCTGGAAGAGCTCGACAACCACAAGAGGGGTATGTCCGACCTCGCGCGCAACGCGCGCCAGGCGAGCCGCTTCCTCGACGAGATCGTCTCCAACGCCGTGGCCGACATCAACGCTGGGCTGCCCATCAGTACCACCGACGGCAAGCCGACCGGCGGACGCCTGTATCTGCAGACCGAGGCGATCAACGGCGGGCTGCCGGCGACCTTCGCCGCGGGCAAGACCGACAACCAGATCCTCACGGTGGTGCGCCACCTGCAAAAGCGCGAGCCGCAGCGCCACGTCATCCTGGTGTCGAAGGACATCAACATGCGCGTCAAGGCGCGCGCCCTGGGCCTCGCCGCCGAGGACTATTTCAACGACAAGGTGCTGGAGGACACCGACCTGCTGTACACCGGCGTGCGCAAGCTGCCCGCAGACTTCTGGGACACCCACGGCCGCGACGTCGAGTCGTGGAAGAAGGAGGGACACACCTACTATCGGGTGCGCGGCCCGCTGGTGCCGGAGCTGCAGCTCAACGAGTTCGTGTACGACGAGTCGGGCGACCGGCCGCTGTACGCGCTGGTGAGGGAGAAATCGGGCCGCATCGGGGTGCTCGAGACGCTGCGCGACTACACGCACGCCAAGAACTCGGTCTGGGGCATCACGGCGCGCAACCGCGAGCAGAACTTCGCCCTCAACCTGCTGATGAACCCGGCGATCGACTTCGTCTCGCTGCTCGGCCAGGCCGGCACCGGCAAGACGCTGCTCGCGCTCGCGGCGGGGCTCACCCAGGCGCTCGACGACAAGCGCTACACCGAAATCATCATGACCCGGGTGACCGTTCCGATCGGCGAGGACATCGGCTTCCTGCCCGGCACCGAGGAGGAGAAGATGCAGCCGTGGATGGGCGCGCTGGAGGACAACCTCGACGTGCTGAACGCCTCGGAGGAGCCGGGCGGCGAGTGGGGGCGCGCCGCTACGCGCGACCTGGTGCGCTCGAGGATCAAGGTGAAGTCGCTCAATTTCATGCGCGGGCGCACTTTCATCAAGAAGTGGCTGATCATCGACGAGGCGCAGAACCTGACGCCCAAGCAGATGAAGACGCTGGTGACGCGCGCCGGGCCCGGCACCAAGGTGGTGCTGCTCGGCAACATCGCGCAGATCGACACGCCCTACCTCACCGAGGGCAGCTCGGGCCTGACTTATGTCGTCGACCGCATGAAGGGCTGGGCGCACGCCGGACACGTCACGCTGGCGCGCGGCGAGCGCTCGCGCCTGGCCGATTACGCCGCCGAGGTGCTCTAGCGCGGACCTTGGTCCGCCGGGCGGACACCTGGGGCAGGAGCGACCGTGAAGCTGCTGCGCGCGCTGCGCGACGTGTTCCGCCTCGTCAAATACCTCGTCGTGTTCGCGCTCGGCGGCCTGGTCGTCCTGCTGCTCGGCGACGTGCTGTACTCGAGCGGGCTGCGCGAGCTGCGGCCCTGGCAGACGGCCGAGCTGAAGAACGAATTCCACGCCGGCATGGCGAACGCGCCGGGCACGTTCAAGGATTACATGGCGCTCGAAGACCGGCTGTTCGCCGAGGTGAAGGCGCTCGAGCGGCGCAGCTACGATTCGCGGCTGGACGCAACGCTCAGCCGCTACAACCCGGCGGGCAGCATGCTCGCGAAGCGTCTGGCGCGCGACTGGAACCGCAGCTACGTGCTCGAGGCGCAGCCCGAGCGCGCCGTGGCGCTGCTGGTGCACGGCCTGTCGGACTCGCCCTATTCGCTGCGCTCGATCGCGCTCGCGCTGCAGGCCCGGGGCGTGACCGTCTACGGCCTGCGCCTGCCCGGGCACGGCACTATCCCCGCGGGGCTCGACCAGGCGCGGTGGCAGGACTGGCTGGCGGCGGTGGACATGGCGCTCGACGACATCCGCGCGCGCCACGCGTCGCTGCCGCTGTATTACTTCGGTTATTCGACCGGCGCCACGCTCGGCCTGAAATACGCCGCCGACGCCATCGAGCAGGGGCGCGCCGAGCGCCTGCCGAAGCGCATGTTCCTGCTCTCGCCCGCGCTCGGCGTCTCGCCCGTGGCGATGCTCGCGAACCTGCAGCGCCTGGTCACCGGCTTCGGCATCGCGCAGAAATCGCGCTGGACCAACGTCGACCTGGAGATCGATCCGTTCAAGTACGCCTCGTTCGCCAAGAACGCGGGCGCGCAGATCTACTACCTCACGGACGCGCTCGCGGGCGAGCTGCAGGTGCTCGCGCGCTCGGGGCTGGCCGCCCGGCTGCCGCCGGTCATGAGCTTCCAGTCGGTGGTCGACGACACTGTGAGCACGGACGCCTTGATCGAGCGGCTCTATGCAGTGCTCGGCGGCGGGGCGAGCGAACTGGTGCTGTTCGACGTCAACCGCCTCGAGGGACTGCGGCCGTTCCTCGAGTTCTCGCCGCAGGCGCTCATCGACGCGACGCGACGCAGCGCGCGCAGCGACTACCGCCTGACGCTAGTCACCAACACCGGCCCCGAGACCGGGGAGGTCATCGAGAAGACCTGGCTGCCCGGCCAGGCCGCCTCCACATCGCGGCCGATTCCGTACGCGTGGCCGCAGGGCATTTATTCGCTGTCGCACCTCGCGCTGCCTTTCGCGCCCGACGATCCGGAGTACGGCTACGACGCCCAGGGACCCGACGGCAGGCTGCGCACGCTCGGCAACCTCGAGCTGCGCGGCGAGCGCAACGTGCTCGCGCTGTCGGCCGACGACCGCCTGCGGCTGCGCTCGAATCCGTTTTACGGCTACCTCATCCAGCGCATCACGTCGCGCGTCGCCGAGGACCTCGAGCACCGCTGATTGGCTGTCAGCGGGGGATCCAGGGCCTGCCAATCGCCAGCCAGACCGCGCGGTTGCTGCCCGCGCCCTGGCCGAAGCCGAGGAACATCGGCCCGATGACCGTGTCCGCGCCGATGTAGAGCGACCCGGAATAGTACGTGCCGTCCGGCGTGAGCGGGTCCACGCTCTGGCGGATACGGCCTGCCTCGAGCGAGGCCCCGGCGTACATGCGGTCGAGAATGCCGCCCAGCTCGAGCCCGAACGGCGGGGGGATCACGCGCCGGTAGCCGAGCGAGCCGAATGCCGTCTCGAGCGCGCGGAAGCGGCCGCGGTCGTAGCCCGAAAGCTTCTGGAATCCGCCCAGCGTGAAGCTGTCGAAGAACGGCAGCTCGGCGTCACCGATGCTGCGCCCGAGGAACGCGTTGGCCGTGAAGGTATTGTTGCGCCAGGTCGCGGCGCCGGTCCAGTCGAGCTGCACCCGGTTGTAGGTCAGGTCGGCGCCGAGCGACCTGCGCGAAGCGAACAGGTCGACGCGGCCGCGCTGTCCTTCGTTCGGGAAGGTGTAGTTGTCGAGCTTGTCGAAATCCAGCCTTGCGGTCCACGCACCGACGTCGACGTTCTCGCTCGGCAGGATCCGCGGCCCGATGTCCATGTCGGAATCCAGCCGCCCGCCGACGAGCCCGATGCGCGCCTCGCCGAGCGTGCCGATGCTGCGCCCCAGGTCCAGCCCGAGCTGCGTCGAGCGCGTCTGGTACAGCGCGATGTTGTCGTCGCCCAGATAGACGTTGCTCTTGGTGCGGTAATAGGTCAGGCGCGGCGCCGCGAACCAGGGGCTGCCGGCTGCGAACGGCTCGTAGAACTCGCTCAAGAAGCCCGGCAGCTCGCCGATCTGCAGCTGGTTGATCCATTCCGCCCCGCGCGAGTTGAGCCACCGCTGGTCGGAGCGCGCCACGATGGTGAATCCGGAGTCGCGGCCGACGTTCGCCACCATGCTCAGGCCGAAGCGCAGGTAGTGCGGTCCCCAGGACTTCTCCTTCGCCTCGAACAGCGCGATGGAGCGGTCCTCGTCGCGCAACGCGTGTGCGGCAACGCTCTCGAAGTCCCCTGTTGCGTACACCCGCTGCACGTCCTGGTCGACTTGCTTGCGCGTGACCGTCGCGCCGGGCTTGACCTTGATTTCGTTCGCGATCGCCTGCGGATTGACGTGCTGCATCGGCGCGATGCGCACCTCGTCGACGCGGTAGGACTTTTCCACGACCACGCGCCGCTCGCGCAAGCTCGCCAGATACTGCTGCTGCGGCAGGCTGAACCGGCGCAGCTCGGCCTCGTGCGCGAGCGCCGCCTTCTCGCCGATCGCGATCGCGTCGGCCGCGCGGTCGAAGCTGCTGGCGCCGATGTCGCCGAGCTCGGGCGAGATCAGGATGTCGCCGGGCCTGATCTGCGCCAGCGAGGCGCGCACGTTCTGCTCGGTGAGGATGTTGATCATCTGCTCGCTCACCGAGAAGATCGAGGTGATCTCGGAGGCCTTGAGCAGCGGCGTGCCGAGGTTGACCGCGATCACCACGTCGGCGCACATCTTGCGCGCCAGATCCACCGGCAGGTTCTCGGTCAGGCCGCCGTCGACCAGCAGATGGCCCTCGATCTCGACCGGCGCCATGACGCCCGGCACCGACATCGTCGCGCGCATCGCCTTGGCAAGCGAGCCCTTGTCGAGCACGTACGGCGTGCCGGTCGCGATGTCGGTGGCCACCGCCTTGAACGGGAACGGCAGCCTGGAGAAATCGCTCACGTCCCCGCCGCGGTAGGCGAGGCCGGCGAACACCTGCTCGATGTTCTGGCCGTACAGCACGCCCTGCGGGAACTGGACCGCGCCGTTCCGAAAACCGACCTCGGGGCGCGCCAGGTAGCCCGTCTCCTCCTGCTTGCGACGCTCGGTCATGAGGCGACGGTCGGGCCGGTCCTGGAACACCGGCTTCCAGTCGATCGCCTTGACCTTCGATTCCATCTCGTCGACGGGCGCGCCGGTGGCGTACACGGCGCCGACGATGCCGCCCATGCTGGTGCCGGTGATGCAGTCGACCGGCACGCGCAGCTCGCGCAGCACCTTGAGCACGCCGATGTGCGCCAGACCGCGCGCGCCGCCGCCGGAGAGCACCAGCCCGATGCGTGGTCGTTCCGCTGCCGCAGCGAAGGAAACAGACAGCAGGGCGAGGCACAGCCACCTCGCGCAGCGACGCATTAGCCGCCGCCCTTTCACAAAGACGCCTAGCTCACGACCTGTGCGCCGACGATGATGCCCGCCGGCAGCGCCTCGGGCGCGGGCGAGACCTGGACGTATTTCAGGTTGCGCGTCTGGACGATGTACAGGCTGCCTTCGACCTCGAACGCCAGCCGGTCGGCGTCGATCGCCTTTCTCACGTTGGCCGCGAGCGTCGCCGCGTCGCGCCCGCCCTGCTTCGGAAACGACAGCTTGAGCTTGCTGCCGTCATTGAAGAACATCGTCACGAATCTGCGCCCGGCCATGGGGCCTCCTGGATCACTTTGTCGAAATCCTGCGATATGCCTTGACGCAATCCTCGCTGCCGTCGGCAGGCATGTTGCCGCTGAAAAAAGCATCGTACAGATACGTTGGCAGGAAGTAAAAGGTGCGCACCGCGGCGCGCGGAATTCCCGCCACCTCGATGCCAACCGCCGGCTTCTCCAGCGTGCCGCCGATGCCGACCGGCGCGAGCGGACTCACCAGCCGGGCGCTTTTCGGTTGCGGCGCCATGAAGCCTTTCAATTTGTGATTGCGCAGGTCCACCTCGAGCTCGCCCGCCGCGCGCACCGACGTGCTGTCCAGCATCAGCGCCTCGCTCTTGGCGACGCCGCCCGAGACATTGAAGATGGCCACCGCGCAATTGACCTGGGCGCCCTTCTCGCGCTCGAGCGCCGCGCCCATGGCGCGCATCACCCCGCCGCCCCAAAGGTCGAGCGCATGCGAGCGATAGGCCGTCGGAAATATCGCGAAGTCCGCCGTCCCGTCGAGGCTGGAAGCGAGCGCGTCGAGCCGCCCGTGCGCCGCGAGCGCGACCTTCAGGCTCAGGCTGCCTTCCGCCTTGGGTGCCGCGTCGATGCCCTTCAGCAGCGCGCCGTACTGAAACCGGTCCAGCTCCCCGTCCAGGCGGTAGCGCGGCTCTTCGCCCGACAGGTCGGCATCCAGCGCGAGCGAGAGCTTGCCCTTGGCTGAATCGAGCTTGAGCGGCGCCACATGCAGCCGCCCGCCTTCGAGCGAGGCTTTCAGCTCGGCGCGGCCGAGGTCGGAATCGCCCGCCGTGACGCGCGCCGCGCTCAGCGCGAAGCGGCCGTCCAACTCGCGCAGCGCCCGGCGCAGCGCGGCTACCTGCGCTTCGGCGCGCTCAAGCTGCCGGCCTAACTCCGCTTCAATTTTTTGCTTGGCAGAGCCGTCCGCTTCCTCGCGCAGGCCCAGGTCATCGAGGCGCAGCAGGCTGGACTCGAGCGCCGCATCGATCCTGCGGCGCCCGTTCGTGCGCGACTCGGCGATGCGCCCGCTGAGGCGGCTCTCGCCGAGCGCGAGCGCGCCCTCGGCGGAGCGCTGTGGCTCGCCCAGCCCGTGCAGCGTCGCCTCGAGCAAAACCGGCCCTACCTGCGGAAGTCTGCGGGCGAGCAGCGCATCGAAAGCGTCCAGACGCGGCGCCTCGAGCTTCAGGCGCAGCGGCGCGTTTCGTTGCCACGCCGCATTCAGCGCGACCTCGCCGATGCGGCCGGAGACGTCGAACTCGCCGCCGGCACCGGGTAGCAGCGTGGCGAGCGGCGCCGCGCTCGCCTGCAGCGCGAGCGGCTGCTCGAAAAGGGTTCCCGCAGCGCTCAACGTGGTGCGCGCGCCCGGCGCGGCCGATAGGCTCGCCTCGGTAAACGAGGCCTCAAGCGGCGTAGCTTGCATATGCGTCGCGACGCGCCCGTCGTGCGCCGCGAGCTTGAGCGTCGCGCCCGCCGCCAGCGCGGCGAGCGTCGTGCCGCTCGCGGAAGCCTCGAGCGTCACGCGGGCGGCCGTGGTCCCGAACTCGGGCAGCGACAGATCCCGTGCTTCGAGCGTGCCCGAGATGCGTCCGTTGCGCAGGCTTGCCTTGCCCGTCACCTGCAGGCTCCCATTTCCCGGCAGCGCGACGCGCGCGGCCTCGATCTCGAGGTCGGCGTCCGGCAGCCGGGCGCCGCGCGGCAGCAGCTCGCGCTCCCAGACCGGGGAATCCGCGCTCGACCTTCCTTGCGCCAGCTGCGCGAGATCGAGCAGGTCGAATTCCGCGCGCGCGGCGATCGGACGCTTGGCCGCCGGGAGCGCCCCCGCCAGACTGGCGCGGCCCCGCGTTTCTCCAAGGCGCAGGCTGGCGAGCTCGAGGCGCCAGTCGGCCTCGCCAAGCAGCGCGCGCCCGCGCGCCTGCAGCGGCAGCCCGGCGAGCGAGTCGGCGCTTGCCGTGAAAGCGAGATCTCCCGTCACGCGGTACTCCTTGAAGCCAAGCTCGCCGCGCGCCTGCGCACGCAAGTCGCCCATGCCTCCGGCCGCATTCACGCGCAGCGCCTCGCCCCCCGGCCACTCGGCGTGCGCCGTCACGAGCGTAAGCGGCGGCAGGCGGCCACCCGCGAACGGCAGCCGCAGCCGCGCGTCGTGCAGCTCGAGCGCGCCGCGCGCCGCCTGGCGCAGCGCACCCGGTGCCGCGCGTGCGGAGAGCTTCGCGCTGACGCTGCCGATCGATCCGCTGAGTCCCGTCTCCTTTGGGAGCACCAGCGCTCTGGCCCGCGCCTCGAGCGCCAGCGCCGGCTGCTCGCCGCGCAAGTCGACTTCGAGCGATCCGTCCAGCGGAGACTTTCCGTAGCGCGCGGCGAGCTGCGCGCGCAGCACGCCGTCCGCCCAGCCGCCTTCGGCGCCGATCGCCTCGAGCGCGACCGGCCCCGCGTCGACGCGCGCGAGCTGCACCGAAAGCTTGCCGTCGCTCGCGCGCACGGCGCTCATCATGCTGCGCGTGAGCCTGCCCGGCTGCAGGCGCGCGCGGTCGAGTGACGCATCGAGCCACTGCCGCAGCGCGACGGCGTCGAGCGCATCGCCGCGCAGCCCGAGCGCGGCGCGCGGACGCGCGCCGCTCCAGTCGAGCGACAGCTCGCCCGCGACCGAGGCGGGTCGGATGCCCAGCTCGTCGACGCGCACCTTGAGCCGAGAGGCATCCGCCTCGACATGGGCCCGCGCGTGCAGCGGCCCGAAGCTCTTGAACGGCGCATCGAGCAGCTGCGTGAGCGGCAGAAAATCGTCCGCGTCGAGCGCGACCTGCGCGCGCGCGGAAGCGAAAGGGGGAACCGCCTCGATCGCCGCCTGCAAGCGCGTCCCGGCCAGCTCGCCCGACAGCTCGAAGCGCGCAGCGCTGGCCGCCGCGGCGAGCGCGACGAACGGCGGGCCGTGCAGCTCAGCGCTCCAGGACTCGCCCGCCAGCTTGCCGGAAGCGGTCAGCTGGAGCGGCCGCTCCACCGGCAGGCCGCCCTCGAGCGACGCGATGCGCGCCCAGGGCTCGGCCGCGCAATCAGCGCCCGCGACGAACGCGACGCGCTCGATGCGCAGGTGCTCGATGCCGCCGACGCGCCAGCTCGAGCCGCCGCGCGCGAACCGCGGCGCGCGTCGCTGCGAGTCGAGCGCGGCGCACAGCCTCGCATCCTGCAGATCGGCCGCCGTGACCACGATCTCACGCCCGAGCAGCGCCCAGATGTCCAGGCGCAGCCGCGCCAGCCGCGCCTCGGCGCGCCACTTCCCGTCGCCGGCGGTGCCGTCGAGCCACAGCCCCTCCAGCTCGATGCCCGGATGCAGCCCCGTAATGACGCGCAGCGGCCCGTCGATGTGCGCCTCGGCGCCGAGGGCGCGCGACAGTGCCGCGGCGGCACGCTCGCGCAAGCCGTCGAGCCGGATCGTGCGCTCGAACAGCAGCAGCGCCGCCGCCAGCCCGAGCGCGAGCGCGATGAGCAGTGCGACGGCCGAGAGCAAGGGATGCTCGCGAAACCTCATTGTCCTGTCATCGTCCGCATGCCGGGCCGCGCGTACGGGTATAATCCCGCCCGCGCTGCGAGTACCCGGGCGCGCCTCCTCACCCCTCTACCCGAATTACTTCCCTTTTTTGACCGTACCTGGAGATTGCTCATGAAGAAGTTCATTTCGCTGCTGTCGCTGCTCGTTGCGTTCGCGGTGGCGGCGCCGGTATTCGCACAAAGCCAAGGCTCGGCGGACACCAACATGCAGATCCTGCGTGACAAGATCAAAGCCGACAAGAAGCTGCTGGTCGCCGCAAACATGGAGCTCACCGACGCGGAAGCGAAGGCCTTCTGGCCCATCTACGACAGCTACCAGAACGACCTCGCGAAACTGAACAAGCGCACGGCCGACTTGATTGTCGCCTATGCCGACGCCTGGAACAACGACAAGCTGACCGACGCGCTCGCCGGCAAGCTGATCAAGGAAATGATCTCGATCGAGAACGGGGAGGCCGCGCTGCGCAAGCGTGAGGCGGCGAAGCTCGTCAAGGCGATTCCGGCCAAGAAGGCCGCGCGCTACCTGCAGATCGAGTCGAAGATCCGCGCCGTCATCAAGTACGACCTGGCGAGCGCGATTCCGCTCGTCGAGTAACGCGCGCGGGGTCCCCGGCCAGCCGTCAGCGGAAGCTGTACCTGAAGCGGACGCCGACGTCGCTTTGCTGGCCGGTCGAGGCGCTCAGCGCCCAGCGGCGCGACAGCTCGAAGTCGAGCCGCAGCACGCTCGCCGTTCCGCCGAGGCCCTGCTCGTAGAGCACCGTCACGCGATCGTTGACGCGCTTGCCGATCGCGACGAACTGGTTGCCGAGCTCGCCGCGGCCGCCGACCGAGATCGAGTCGATGCCAAGCGCGCGGGTGAGCGAATCGCTCGCGCCGATCGAATCGGACCCGAGCAGGGCGCTGGCGGCGGTCTGCAGCATCGCGATGTCGCCGCCCGAGGCGGTGCCCGGCGCGCGACCCAGCACCAGCCAGGAGAGCGCCTCGCCGTCGGACACTGGCGGCTCCGAGACGAGGCGCACCGTCGGGTTCTGCACCGTGCCGCTGACCGCGACGCCCGCCTCGACTTCCTGGTTGCGGCGCATCGCCACGATGTCCAGCGTGGGCTTGTTGATGGGCCCGTCGAAGATCAGGCGGCCGCGTTCGATCTGCAAGCGCGTGCCGTAGGCGACCACCGTGCCGCGCACGGTGCGCACGGTGCCTTTGCCGATCAGCACCCCATCCTCGTCGGTGCGCACGTGCACCTTGCCGACGAGACCGGTGTCGAGGCCGCGCCCGCGGATGCGCAGGTCGCTGCCGAGGTCGAGCTCGAGGTCGACGTCTACCGGTGACGGGTTCTCCTTGCGGCCGATGCGGCGCTCCCTGGGCGCCGGCGGCTCGCGGCCGGCCACCACCACGTCGTCGCCCAGCTGCGGCAGGCTGACCGCTTCAAATGAGAAAAATCCGCTGTCGACGCGCAGCGCCCCGGAGAACGACAGCCGGCGATGGTCCATGGCCGCGGCGCCCTGCCCGCTCAGGACCAGACGCTGGTCGGGACGGTTGAGCAACACGAGCTTTTCGGCCCGCCAGGTGATCGCGGCGCGCTGCGCCTCGCCGCTCGCGAGCGTGCCCTGTGCCGTAAAGCTGCCGCCGGCGGCGCCCGAGATCGCCAGCTGCGAGACGTGCAGCTCGTTGCCGGCGAGGCGCGCCCTCAGCCGCCCGTCGACCAGGTCGATGCCGTCGGGCGGCCGGGCGTACCTGATGCCGTCGCCTTCGAGGCCGCCCGAGAAGGCGGGCCGGCCCAGCGTGCCGCTCGCCTCGAGCGTCGCATTCAACGTGCCGTCGATGCGCGCCGAGCGGTCGATCAGGATCGCGAACGGCGCGAGCGAGGCCAGCTGCGCATCGACGCGCGCGTCGAGCGGCGAATCCGCGCTATAGGGAAATCCGGCGCCACCGGGCTGCGGCTCGAGCCGCAGGGCGATGCTGCCCTTGCCGGTGGTCGCCTGGAAGCCCCCTTTTGCCTCGAGCCTGCCTTCGACGACCTTGCCGGTGACTTCGAGCGCGTTCAAGCCGAGTTCGAGCGGCGGCGGGCCGGCGATCGCGACATCGCCGTCCTCGCGCCACAGCCTGAAGCTGCCGTTCAGGCGTGGCGCGGCTGTCAGGGACCACTCGGCGCCGAGCGCAAGCTTCCCTTCGAGCGGCGTCGTCCAGCCGGCGAGGCGCAGCAGCGGCACCACGGCGAGCTGTCGCAGCGTCCCGCTGCTGGCGAGGCGGCCGTCTTCCCAGCGCAGCTCGCTCACCTGCACGCGCCCCTGCTCGAAGCGCGCCAAGAGCGAGCGCAGCTCGGCGCGCCGCGGCGCAATGCTGATCGCGGCCGGCCCCTCCAGCGCGAAGGGCAGCGCGCCGCGGTTGCTCGCCGCAAGCAGGGTTCCGTGCCACTCGGTGGTGCCGCGCAGCGCCCCTTCGAGTCTGGCCGCAAAATCGAGCGCCTCGCCCTGCGCCGCTATGGCGATGGCGTGGCGCAGCCGGGTGCCGTCGATCCGCACGCTCAGGCGCTCTGCGCGCACGCCGCGCGCCTTGACGCCCGCCGCGCTCGCCGAGATGCGTAGCGGCTGCGACGGATCGGCCGCGAGCTGTGCGGCGAGCTCCAGGCTTTTTGCCGCAACGTTCGACCCGAGCGCGAGATCGGCGCCGGTCGCCTGCAGCGTCGCAACGGGCTTCTGCCATCCGCCGGAGAGCTCGCCGCTCAGCTTCGCGTGGCCGGCGCTCGAGGGGGCGATCGTGGACAGGTCGGACGCCTCGATGCGCAGCTTCAGATGATCGTCCGGCCGCCCGAACGGCCCGTCGATGCCGATCGAGGCCCCGGAGTACGCCAGCGCGAGCGAGCTGTCGGCAAGCCGCTCGCCTGCGAGCAGCACGCGTCCGCCGCCCGTCAGCGCGCGGCCTGCGAGTTGCGACCGCTCGAGACTGAATTCCACCCGCATGCGCCGCTCGCCCGCCAACGATCCCGCGAGCGTCGCCTCGCCCGTGAGCGCGCTCGCCGGAAGATTTCCGAGCTGCGACAGGTCGATGCGCGAGAGCTCGAGTCTCGCGTCCAAGTTCATCGCCGCGTCGAGCGCCAAGCGGCCCGCGAGGCTGCCCGCGGCGCCCAACCGCGCCGCGAGGCCGGTCAGCTCAATCTTCCGCAGGTCCGTCCACAGGCCCGCCTCGAGCGACGTGAGCGGCAGGCGCCCCGCGGCCGGAAGTCCGGGGAGCGCGTTCTCGGCCGACACGCGCCCCTCGAGCGCCGGGCCGCGACGCGCGAGCGTCGCCGATATCCGCAGCCGCGTGCGCGGCAGCGCCGGATCGAATGCGTGCAGGTCCAGCTCCCGCGCCTGGATGCTGAGCGCCTCGGGCGGCAGGCCGTCGAGCGGGCGCAGGGTGGCGCTCGCCTCCGCGACGGCGGACTTCGCCTCGGCGCGGGCGTGCACGCCGAGCTGCGCAAGCTCGCCCGAGAGCTCGAGCTGCGCGCTGAACGGCACCCCGGCGCGCGTGCCGGCAAGGCTCAGGTGGCCGCTGGCGGCGAACGGCCTGCTTGCGCGCAGCGCGGCCCGTCCCTCGAGCGTGACGCCCTCGTACTCGACGTGCAGCCGGTCCACGCGGTGACGTCCGCGGCTGAAGCGGTATGCGAGCCGGAGATCGCGCAGCATGGTGGTGTCCGCGCCGCTCGTCACGCGCAGCGTCCCGATGCGCAGGCGATCGATGTAGACGCGCGTCGGCAACGCCAGCGACTGCGGCACGGCGGCAGCGCCGCCTGCCTGCGGCAGCACGAGCTCGAGCTCGCGGCATTCGAGCTGCGCGATTTCGGGCCGCAGGAGCACGACGGAAAGCAGCGACACGCGCAGCCGGACGTCGCGCGCCTCCAGGTGCGTGGCGCCGTCGGCGTAGCGCAGCCGCTTCACCGACAGCCCGCCGCCCAGCGTGCCCTGCGGATCTTCGACGAGCAGCTTGCCGGCGCTCGCCTCGCCGATGCGCGCCAGCGCCCAGGCGAGACCCTGCTGCGTGCCGAGCAGCCATGCACCGCCCGCGGCAAGCGCAGCGACCAGCAGCAGCGCGAGCAGGGCGAACGTGCGCAGCAGCGTGGCGCGGCGCGTCATCAGAAGCTGAACCCCACGGAGAAATGCAGCCGGAACTGCCCGGTCGCCTCGCCGTAGGCGAGGTCGATGCGGAACGGGCCGATCGGCGAGCGCCAGCGTGCGCCGATGCCGTAGCCGAATTTGAGCTTGTACGCGCCCGGATCGTCGAATGCGTCGCCCGCATCGACGAAGGCCGCCGCGCCCCATTCGGGCGTCAGCCAGTGGATGTACTCGGCGCTGCCCACGGTCAGGTAGCGTCCGCCGACGATGGCGTCCGCCTCGGGCACGCCGATCGACTCGAAGGCGTAGCCGCGCACGGTCTGGTCGCCGCCGGTGCGGAACAGGTACGCGGAAGGAATCCCGCTGCGCGACGACGCCAGGACGTAGCCGCCCTGGGCGCGAAACTGCAGGTCGTCGCGCGGGCCCGCGGGCACGAGCACGCTGAAGGTGGCGAGCGCCCGCTGGAAGCTCTGCGTGGCGAGCCCCGGGATGGCGCTGCCGAGCTCGATCGAGCCGAGGTAGCCGCGCCTCGGATCGACGAAATCGTCGGTGTCGCGCAGCGTCTTGCGGTAGCCGAGGTACACCGCGTAGCGGCTGTCGTCCGGCACGCCGGCGATCTCGCGCTCCTCGACCCGCCATTCGAGGCCGATGCGCGAAGGGTTGCGCTCCAGTCCCCAGTTGTAGGCGTAGCCCAGGCGCGTGCCGCGCGTCTTCTCGTTCTGGATGTCCTTGCGCTCGAGGCTGGCGCCGTAGGTGTCCCAAGTGCCGCTCGGCCGCGGCGGCCCGTCGAGCGCGCCGCCGAGCGTCTGGATCTTGCTGTCGACGCGCAGGCTGCTGCGCAGCCGCCAGGGCTCGGAGAAGATGCGCACATTGCTGTTCGTATAGCCGAGGTTGCCGCGCACGCCAACGTCGGTGCTGTAGCCGAGGCCTGCCTCGATGCGCTGGCTGCGGCCCTCGATTACCTTGACGCGCAGCGGTGCGGCGCCGGCCTTCGCGGGATCGGGATCGATCTCGATCTGCGCGCCCACGAAATAGCCGCTCTCGACGAGGCGCCGCTCGTACAGCGCGACCCGCTCCCGGTTCCAGGGCTCGCCTTCGCGCAGCGGATTGAAGTTTCTCACCACGCGCGGATCGACCCTGCGCGTGCCGGATACCTCGACCGGCCCGATGAAAAACGCCGGACCCGAGTCGAGGGTCACGCTAAGCACCGCGCTCCTCGTCGCCGGGTCGATGCGCGCCTCGCTGGCGGTGATCGAGGCGGCGGCGTAGCGCTCGGAGGCGAGCTCGGCGAGCGCGCGCTTCTTCGCCGCATCCCAGTCGGCCTGCCGGAAGCGGCTGCCGACGCCGATGCCCCACGAGCGGCGCACCGCCTTGAGCCGCGCAGCGCTATCGGGATCGCTTTCGACGACCGGCCCGGAAAACTGCAGGTCGACCGCGGTGACGAGCGTCGCCTCGCCGGGATCGATCCGGATGCGCGCGATCCAGCCGCTGCCGGAGGGCTCGACGCCGGTCTCGATGCGCGGCGAGAACCAGCCTTCCGCGTTTAGCGCCTGCGTGACTTCCGGCACCGACTCCGCGACCAGCCGTCGCAGCAGCGGCTCGGTCATGCCCGCGTCGTCCGGCCAGCGGGCGAGGCTCAGCCCGCGCTCGAGCATGCGCTTGATCGGCTCCGGCGCCTCGATCACCACGCGATAGCCGGCCTTGCCGCGCGCCTGCGCGGGCGCCTCGCTGCGCGCCAGGCCGGAATTCTCCCCCTCCTGCGCGTGCGCCGCCCATGGAAGCGCGAGCACGAAGAGCGTCAGCGCGAGGACGAGCGCGTTGTCTCGACGGTGGCGGCCGATCATGATTTCAGGACGGATGACGGCACCGGCGGCGATGCCCTGCCTGAGGCCCGGCGCGCCGTGCGGCGCATGCTACGGGACAGTTTACCAGCAGGTCCTGCTTAGAAAGATCCCGGCGGCGCGAAGTTCTCGAACCTGGTGAACTGGCCGAGGAAAGTGAGCTCGACTTTGCCGATCGGGCCGTTCCTCTGCTTGCCGATGATCACCTCGGCGCGCCCCTTGGCCTCGGGCTTCTCCGGAAAATAGACTTCGTCCCGGTAGATGAACAGGATCACGTCGGCGTCCTGCTCGATGGCGCCCGATTCCCGCAGGTCGGACATCATCGGGCGCCGGTCGTTGCGCGACTCGACCGCGCGCGACAGCTGCGACAGCGCGATCACGGGCACTTTCAGCTCCTTGGCGAGCGCCTTGAGCGAGCGCGATATCTCGGAAATCTCGGTGGCCCGGTTCTCGCTGCCGCGCGCGTTGCTCGAGGACATGAGCTGCAGGTAGTCGACCACCACGAGGCCGAGCTTGCCGCCGAACTGCCGCCACAGGCGCCGCGCCCGGGTGCGCAGCTCGAGCGCGTTGAGCGCCGCGGTCTCGTCGATGAAGATCGGCGCGTCGTGCAGCCGACCCATGGCCTCGGAAAGATCGTGCCATTCCGAGTCCGAGAGCCGGCCGGTGCGCATCTTGTGCTGGTCGACCCTGGCGATCGAGCCGAGCATCCGCGTGGCGAGCTGCGTGCCGCTCATCTCCATGCTGAACACCGCCACCGGAAGCAGACTGTGCAAGGCCACGTGCTCGGCGACGTTGAGCGCGAACGCGGTCTTGCCCATCGACGGGCGGCCCGCGACGATGATCAGGTCGCCGGGCTGCAGCCCGGCGGTCTTGGAATCGAGGTCGTGAAAGCCGGTCGGCACGCCGGTGACGTCGGACGGATTGTCGCGGTGGTAGAGGTGGTCGATGCGCTCGAGCACCCGCGCCAGCACCGGCTTGATTTCCTCGAGCCCGGAGGTGTGGCGCGAGCCCGACTCGCCGATCTCGAGGATGCGCGTTTCGGCCTCGTCGAGCAGCTGCCCGACCTCCTTGCCCCCGGGATTGAGCGCGTTTTCCGCGATCTCGGTGGCGGTCTGCGCCAGGCGGCGCTGCACCGCGCGCTCGCGCACCAGCTCCGCGTAGCGGCGAATGTTGAGCGCGCTCGGTGTGTTCTGGGCGAGCGCGCCGAGGTAGGCCGAACCGCCGGTCTTGTCCTTGTCCTCGCTCGCCTCAATTGACTCCGACACCGTAACCACGTCGGCGGGCTTGCCGGCCTCGACCAGCTTGGCGACGTGGCGGAAGATGCGCCGGTGGTCGTCGCGGTAGAAGTCATCCGCCGTGACCAGATCCGCGATGCGGTCGAAGGCCTGGTTGTCGAGCAGCAGCCCGCCGAGCAGGGACTGCTCGGCCTCCACCGAGTGCGGCGGAACCTTCAGTGCGAGAAGCTGCGGATCGCCCTCGCCGCGCGGGGCGGAATTGAGCGAGATGTTCTGTTGCGCGCGGGCCATGGGTCGATGCAGGGTCGGGCCCTGCATCATAACCGCATTAGGCTTCGCCGAGCACCGAGACGTTGATGGTCGCGACGACGTCGGTGTGCAGCACGATCTCGATCGGGTAGTCGCCGACCTGCTTCAGCGGCCCCTGCGGCATGCGCACCTGCGAGCGCTCGATCTCGATGCCCTGCTTCCCCAGCACTTCGACGATGTCGTAGTTGCCCACCGAGCCGAACAACCGTCCGTCGACGCCCGCCTTCTGGCTGATCTGCACCATCAGCCCCTCGAGCTTTGCGGCGCGCTCCTGCGCCCTGGCAAGCGCAGCGGCCTGCGCCTTTTCCAGCTCCGCGCGCCGCTCTTCGAAAGCCTTCAGGTTGTCCGGCGTCGCGCGCTTCGCCTTGCCGTGCGGGATCAGGTAGTTGCGCGCGAAACCGTCCTTCACCTTCACGACATCGCCGAGGTCGCCGAGGTTGACGACCTTCTCCATCAGGATCACTTGCATGACGCGCCTCTCAGTGCAGGTCGGTATACGGCAGCAGCGCGAGGAAGCGCGCGCGCTTGATCGCTTCCGACAGCTGGCGCTGGTAGCCCGAGGACGTGCCGGTGATGCGCGCCGGGATGATCTTGCCGGTCTCGTTCACGAAATCCTTCAGGACTTCGATGTCCTTGTAGTCGATCCATTCGACCTTCTCGGCCGTGAAGCGGCAGAACTTGCGGCGCCGGAACAGCGCCTTCTGGCCGCGGTCCTTCTTGTCCTTGCTGAACTTTCCCTTGCCTTTACCTTTGCCTCTTCCTCTTGGAGCGGGCATGTTCAATCTCCTTCAACGAATTCGATGTGTGTCACGTGCAGAACCAGCTTCTTCGAGCGCCGGCTCTTGGCGCACAAAAATCCTTCCAGCCTGAGCGCGCGCTCCAGGGCGCTGCCCGAGACCAGGCGGGCCTGGCCTTCGAATGCGATCGCCTCGAGCTCCGCGCTGACCTTGCGTTTCGATCCGGCTTCCACCGCCTCCGACTCGTGCCGGACGCGGAATTCGATCGCCGGGATGCCCGCGGGCGTGTGGCGCAATGCGCCCAGCTCCGCCAGCCTTCCGGAGATCTCGACCCGGTTCGCTCCGCCCAATCAGCGCTCAGGAAGCGGGCGCCTCGGCGTCGGCGGGCTGCGCCTCGCCGCCCCGCTCCATCAGCGACTTGGACTTCTCCTCCTTCATCATCGGGGAGGGCGTCGTCACCGCCTTGGTCATCCTGACGATCAGGTGGCGCAGCACCGCGTCGCTGAACTTGAACGAGTGCTCGAGCTCGTCCAGCGTCTCCTGGTCGCACTCGATGTTCATCAGCACGTAGTGCGCCTTGTGCAGCTTCTGCAGCGGATAGGTCAGCTGGCGCCGGCCCCAGTCCTCCAGCCGGTGCACCACCCCGTTGCGCGCCGCGATCACACCCTTGTAGCGCTCGACCATGGCGGGCACCTGCTCGCTCTGGTCCGGGTGGACGATGAATACGATCTCGTAATGCCGCATGCGGTCTCCTCGTGGGTTAAGCCGCCCGCCATGCGTCGCGGTGCGGCAAGGAAAGGGCGCGGATTATAAGGGACAAACTAGCGGGCAGGCAAGGTTCGGCGGCGCACCGACTCGTACAACGCCACGCCCGCCGCCACCGACACGTTGAGGCTCTCGATGGCGCCGCGCATCGGGATGCGCACCAGAGTATCGCAGCGCTCGCGCGTCAGGCGCCGCATGCCCTCGCCCTCCGCGCCGAGCACCCAGGCGATCGCCTGAGGCAGGTCCGCCTGGTAGAGGTCGTCCCTGGCGTCGGCATCGGCGCCGACGACCCAGATGTTGCGCTCCTTGATCTCGTCCAGCGTGCGCGCCAGGTTGGTGACCATCAGGTAGGGCGTGAGCTCGGCCGCGCCGCTCGCCACCTTGGAGACGGTCGCGTTGATGCCGGCGGCGCGGTCCTTTGGGGCGATCACCGCGTGCGCGCCGGCGGCGTTGGCGACGCGCAGGCAGGCGCCGAGGTTGTGCGGATCGGTAACGCCGTCCAGCACCAGCAGCAGCGCGGGCTCGGCGAGCCCCTCGAGCAGCTCGTCCAGGCTCGTGCCCAGGGCCTTCAGCTCGACGCGCGCCACCACGCCCTGGTGCCGGCCGCCCCCGTAGAAGCCGTCCAGGCGCTTGACCGGTACGCGCAGCAGCCGCACGCCGGCGCGCTCGGCGGCGCTCGCGAGGTCGCGGGCGCGCGCGTCCTTGCGCGCCTCGTCCAGGAAGATCTCGAGCACCGACGCAGGATCGGCGCGCAGCCGCGCGAGCACCGCGTGAAAGCCGAATACGACGCGCGGCTCGCGCTTCACGCTGCGGCTCATGCCGGGACCAGGTCGATCTTGCGCGTCTCGAGGTCGACGCGCACCAGCCTCACCTTCATGCGGTCGGCGAGCCGGTGGCGCTTGCCGCTGCGCTCGCCGAGCAGCATGTGGCGCGCAGCGTCGAACTGGAAGTAGTCGCGCCCGAGCTCCGAGATGTGCACCAGGCCGTCGACGAAGTAGTCGTCCAGCGTGACGAACAGGCCAAACGGCGTCACCCCGGTGACCGTGCCCGCGTAGCTGCCGCCCACCTGGTCCTGCATGTAGAAGCACTTGAGCCAGTTCTCGACGTCGCGGCTCGCGTCGTCGGCGCGGCGCTCGGTCTCGGAGCAGTGCAGCCCGAGCGCGTCCCAGTCGACGCCCTCGTAGCGCCGGCCCTCGAGACAGGCGCGAATCGCGCGGTGCACCAGCAGGTCCGGGTAGCGCCTGATGGGCGAAGTGAAGTGCACGTAGGCTTCGAACGCCAGGCCGAAGTGGCCGGCGTTGTCGGGGCTGTACACCGCCTGCTTGAGCGAGCGCAGCAGGATGGTCTGCAGCAGCACGAAGTCGGGCCGCTGGCGGATCTTGTCGAGCAGCTGCGCGTAGTCCTTCGGCCGCGGGATCTCGCCACCGGGAAGCTGCAGCCCCAGCTCTGCGAGGAAGTCGCGCAGCGCCGCGACCTTCTCCGGCGCCGGGACGTCGTGCACGCGGTACAGCGTCGGGTGGTTGCGCTCGATGAGGAAGGCCCCGGCGCAGACGTTCGCCGCGAGCATGCATTCCTCGATCAGCCGATGCGCGTCGTTGCGCGTCTCGGGCACGATCTGCTCGATCTTGCCGTGCGCGTCGAACACCATGCGCGTCTCGACGGTCTCGAAATCGATTGCGCCGCGCCGGCGGCGCTCCGCGGCGAGCTGCTGGAATACCTCGTACAGCGTCGCGATGTGGCCGGGTGCCTTGTGCGCCGAGAGCATCGCCCAGACCTCGGTGTAGGTGAGGCGCGCGTGCGAGCGGATCACCGCGGGATAGAACTCGTAGCGCGCCACCGCGCCCTTCGGCGTGATGGCCATCTCGCAGACCATGGCCAGGCGATCGACCTCGGGATTGAGCGAGCACAAGTCGTTGGAGAGCTTTTCCGGCAGCATCGGAATCACGCGCCGCGGGAAATACACCGACGTGCCGCGCTCGCGCGCCTCGAGGTCGAGCGCGTCGCCGTGGCGCACGTAGTGGCTCACGTCCGCGATCGCCACCCAGAGCCGGAACCCCCTGCCATCCCTGGTCGCGTGCACCGCGTCGTCGAAATCCTTCGCGGTCTCGCCGTCGATGGTCACGAACGGCAGCCCGCGCAGGTCGCGCCGGCCCTTCGCGTCCGGCTCGCGCACCGCCTCGGGCATGGCCTGCGCGGCGGCCAGCGCCTTCCTCGAGAACTGGTGCGGCAAGTCGAACTTGCGCAGCGCGATCTCGATCTCCATGCCGGGATCGGCGTACTGTCCGAGAACCTCGGCGACGCGCCCGATCGGCTGCGCGTGCTTGGAGGGCTGCGCCACGAGCTCCACGGTCACCACCTGCCCGGCCTTCGCGCGCCCGAGCTCGGCGGGCGGCACGAGGATGTCCTGCGCGATGCGCCGGTCTTCCGGCACCAGGAACATGACGCCGTGCTCCGCGTGCAGCCTGCCGACGATGCGCCGCGTCGCGCGCTCGAGCACCTCGACCACCGCGCCGACCGGCCGTCCGCGCGCGTCGTGCCCGGTGACGCGCACCGCGGCGCGATCGCCGTGCAGCAGCTGGCGCATCTCGGCGGGCGGCAGGAATACCTGCGCGCCGCCGCCGTCGGGTACCAGGAAGCCATGGCCGTCGCGATGGCCCTCGACGCGGCCGGCAAGCAGCGCGATGCGCGTCGCCACCAGCAGGCTGCCGGCGCGGTTCTTGACGATCGCGCCGGAGCGCTCGAGCTCCGCGAGCGACCTGTCGAAAGCGCGCCGCTCGCCCCCGCGGATGCCCAGGCGCTTGGCGAGCTCCTCGGGCGTGAGCGGCGCGCCGGCGGCGTTCAACGCGTCGAGAATTTCGCTGCCGTACGCGGCGCGCGCGAGCGCCGGCCGCTCGGCGCGAGCGCGCCGGCGCAGCGCAGTTTTAGACGGTCTTTTCTTTGACACCCGTTATCCCTGCAACTAGAATTGCGCTCCCCTGCCGAGGTGGCGGAATTGGTAGACGCACTAGGTTCAGGTCCTAGCGGTGGCAACACTGTGGGGGTTCGAGTCCCTTCCTCGGCACCAGACTCGGCCAGGTAAGATTCTATCTTGCTTCCAGCGCATCCGTCGCAGCGCATCATTCGATAGCAGGCGCACGACCTAAAAACAAGACATGCGATCCCTTCTCGAGCCTGCTCTGCACAAGGCCGCCGAACGCTCGGGCACTGCATTCGCAGTACGCTACGCGGGCGCAGGCGAGCTGCGCTGCGGCGCGGGCGAGCCGGCCTTCACCGCGACGTTCCACTCCAGGGCGGCGGAGCGTCGCATTGCCCTGTTCGGCCACATCGGCCTGCTCGAGTCGTACTTCGACGGCGAGCTCGACATCGAAGGCAGCCTGCGCCAGGCGCTCGCCACCGGCCTGGCCGGCGACCTCGCCGGCAACAACGCGCTCGTCACGATCCGCAATCGCTGGCACGAGCTGCGCTTCTCGAACGCGAGCTGGGAGCAGGCGAAGAAGAATGCGCGCTTCCATTACGCCCTCGGCACCGAGTTCTACCGCCTGTGGCTGGACGATCCCCTGATGATGTACACCTGCGCGTACTGGAAGGAAGGCACGCGCACGCTCGAGGAAGCGCAGCAGAACAAGATCGACCACGTCTGCCGCAAGCTGCAGCTCTCGCCCGGCGAGAGCGTGGTCGACGTCGGCAGCGGCTTCGGCGGCTTCATGTTCCGCGCGCACGAGCGCTGCGGCGTGCGCGTCACGGGGATCAACACCACCACCGAGCAGGTGGAGATGGTGCGCGACGAGATCGCGCGCCGCGGCCTGGGCGATGCGCTGGAGGTGCTCGACACTGACTTTCGCGATGCGCGCCGCGAGTACGACAAGGTGGTCTCGATCGGCACGCTGGAGCACGCGGGGCGCGACCAGCTCGCGGAAGTGGTGCGCGCGCACGCGAAGCTTCTCAAACCGGGCGGGCTCGGCATGCTGCACTTCATCGGCCACGTCGGCCGCTTCGAGACCGAGTTCTTCATCCGCAAGCACGTATTCCCCGGCGGCTGGATCCCGGGCCTCGCCGACACCATCACCGCCATGGAGCAGGCGGGCCTCGAGGTGATCGACATCGAGAACCTGCGCCGCCACTACGCGCTGACGCTCGATGCCTGGGCCGAGCGCTTCGATCGCAACTGGGAGCGGATCGCGGCGCTCGACCCCGGACGCTTCAACGAACGCTTCCGCCGCATCTGGCGCGTCTACCTGTACGGCTGCGCGGAGATGTTCCGCTCGCCAACGGGCTACACCCATCTTTTCCAGATCGTGTTCAGCCGGGGAAACATCTCTTCGAGCAGCTATCCGATGAGTCGCGCCCACCTTTACCGCGAGTACGCGTGAGCGATCCCTTCGCCGCATACGCCGAGAAGCGCGACCGGCTCGCGGCGCAGCTGCACGAGGGCGAAGGCATCGTCGGCCTCGCCAAGGACACCTCGAACCTGTTCCGGGATCGCGCCGATATCTCCAAGCGCGCACTCGACGTGCGCGAGTTCCGCAGCGTCCTGCAGGTCGATCGCGCGGCCGGCTTCGTCGAAGCCGAGGGGATGGTGCCCTACGAGCTGCTGGTCGACGCCTGCCTCAAGCACCGCGCAATGCCCGCGGTGGTGCCGGAGCTGAAAACCATCACCCTGGGAGGCGCCGTGGCCGGGGTCGGCATCGAGTCGTCCTCGCACCGCTATGGGCTGGTGCACGAGTCCGTGCTCGAGCTGGAAGTGCTGACCGGCGACGGCCGCATCCTGGTGTGCAGGCCCGACAACGAGTACGCGGACCTGTTCTACGGCCTGCCGAACTCCTATGGCACGCTCGGCTACGCGCTGCGCGTGAAGGCGCGCACCGCGCCGGTCAAGCCCTTCGTGCACATCGAGCACCTGCCGTTCACCGATCCGCAAGCGTTCTTCGAGGAGCTCGGGGAGCGCTGCCGCGCCGACGACGCCGACTTCGTCGACGGCACGGCGTTCGGGCCCGATCGCCTCTACCTGACCCTCGGCCACTTCGCGCAGGACGCCCCCTACGCCAGCGACTACACCTACAAGCACATCTACTACCGCTCGATCCCGAAAAAGCGCGAGGACTGGCTCAGCGTGCGGGACTTCATCTGGCGCTGGGACACCGACTGGTTCTGGTGCTCGAAAAACCTGTATGCGCAGAACCCGCTGGTGCGCAGGCTGCTCGGGCGCAAGCGCCTGGGCTCGCGCTCCTACACGCGCATCATGCGCTGGAACAGCCGCGTCGGTTTGACACAGCGGCTCGAGCGCATTCTGGGCCAGCATTCGGAGTCGGTGATTCAGGACGTCGACGTGCCGCTCGCGCGCGCCCCAGAATTCCTCGAGTTCCATGCGCGCGAGATCGGCATCTGGCCGCTGTGGATCTGCCCCATCGGGCCGCGCGATGACGCAGCGCGCTTCGCGCTCTATCCGCTCGGGGCCGAGACCTACGTGAACTTCGGCTTCTGGGACGTGATCCGCACGCGCGTCGCCCAGCCGCCGGGCCATTTCAATCGCATGATCGAGGACAAGGTGATCGAGCTCGGCGGCATCAAGTCGCTCTACTCGCAGAGTTTCTTCGCGCGCCAGGAATTCGACCGCGCGTACGGCGGCGATGCCTACTACCGGCTGAAGGAGAAGTACGATCCGGGCCGCGTGTTCCCGGAGCTCTACGACAAGTGCGTCCTAGGCCACTGAGCCTAGTGGTCTTCAATCCTCGGCACGGATTCCTCGGCCGGCTCGCCGGTATCGGGATCGATCCAGTCCGCAACGCCGAGCTCCGCTTCGGCCTCCTCGAGCGTCTCGGTCGGCTCGTAGTCCGTATCGGCTCCGGCCTGCATGTCCGCGACGGCCTCCTCGAGCGTGTCGAAGGGTCCGTACTCTTCTCCGGTGTTGGTCGCCTGCCAGTAGAAGCCGTCGGGCCGCTCGATGATGCGCGTGTGGTCGTTCTCTGCCGGACGTTGCGGAATTTTGCGGTTCATTGCGATTCCCTCTTTGCGTCTTCCGTTCCAATCTTATCCTACGCCCTGGCGCGGGCTTCGCAAAGACCCTAGACCGGGGCCGTGAATGGATGACGCAGCACGATCGTCTCGTCGCGATCCGGGCCGGTAGAGATGAGATCGATCGGCACGCCGGTGAGCGCCTCGATGCGGTTTAGATAGGCGCGCGCCGCCACGGGCAGCGCACCGAAGCTCTTCACGCCGACCGTGCTTTCCATCCATCCGGCCATTTCCTCGTAGACCGGGACGCAGCGCTCCAGTTCCTCGGCCCCTACCGGCAGGAGGTCGCTCAGCTTGCCATCCATCTCGTAGCCGACGCAGATTTTCACCGCCTCGACGCCGTCGAGCACGTCGAGCTTGGTGATGCACAGCCCCGAGACGCCGTTCAGCTGGATCGAGCGCTTGAGCAGCGCGGCGTCGAACCAGCCGCAGCGCCGCGGACGCCCGGTGGTGGCGCCGAATTCGGCGCCGCGCGTCGCGAGGTAGCGCCCGACGTCGTCGGTGAGTTCGGTGGGAAACGGGCCTCCTCCCACGCGTGTTGTGTACGCCTTGGTGATGCCGAGCACGTAGTGCAGGTGGCGCGGGCCGATGCCGGCGCCCGCGGCCGCCGCCCCGGCGACGCAATTGGACGAAGTGACGAACGGATAGGTGCCGTGGTCGATGTCGAGCAGCGCTCCCCTGCGCGCCCTCGAACAGCAGGTTCTTGCCCGCGCGATTCGCGTTGTAGAGCGCCAGCGGCACGTCGGCCACCAGCGGCGCAAGCCGGGGCGCCACCGCCAGCGCATCGTCGAGCGTCTTCTTGAAGTCCACCTCGGGCTGCTGGTAGTAGCGCGTGAGCACGAAGTTGTGGAAGTCCAGCAGCTGCTCGAGCTTCTCGGCGAAGCGCACCGGCTTGAACAGGTCCTGCAGCCGGATCGCGCGCCGCGCGACCTTGTCTTCGTACGCCGGTCCGATGCCGCGCCCGGTGGTGCCGATCTTCTGCGTGCCCTTGGCCGCCTCGCGCGCCTGGTCGAGCGCCGAGTGGTAGGGCAGCACGAGCGGGCAGGCTTCCGAGATGTGCAGGCGCCTGGCCACCTCGACGCCGGCCGCCTCGAGCTCGTCCATCTCGTGCACCAGCGCGGCCGGCGACAGGACCACGCCGTTGCCGATGTAGCACTCGACGCCGTCGTGCAGGATTCCCGAGGGGATGAGGTGCAGCACCGTCTTCTTGCCGGCGATCACCAGGGTGTGCCCGGCGTTGTGCCCGCCCTGGAAGCGCACCACGCCCTGGGTGTGATCGGTCAGCCAGTCGACGATCTTGCCTTTGCCCTCGTCGCCCCACTGCGTGCCGATGACGACTACGTTTCTCGCGCTCACTTTGCCTTTCCGATTCGTTTCACCACCCACGCGCCGCGCCTGTGCACCAGCTCGCGCGTGCAGCCCAGCTCGCGCCGGTAACGCGCGTGCCCGGGGAGCTCCTCGATGACGACCTCGCCCGCGCGGCGCAGCGTGGCGATCTTGGCCGCCAGCTTCCGGTTGCCGTTGGCGCACGGCGCGAGGATCGGATCTCGCCGCGGCAACGGCGCCGCAGCGCCCGCCAGCGCGCGCAGGTCGATCGAGAAGCCGGTCGCCGGACGCGGACGGCCGAACGCCTTGCCCACCTCGTCGTAGCGACCGCCGCGCGCCACCGCGCCGCTGACCGCCCTCGCAATAGGCGTCGAACACGACGCCCGAGTGGTAATGGTACCCGCGCAGCTCGGCGAGGTCGAAGCCGACCGGCAGCTCGCTGTGCTCGGCGAGCGCGCGCAGCGTCGCCAGCGCCCGCTTGAGCGCCGGGATCGCCGGCAGCCTGCGCGCCGCAAGCGCCAGCACCTCGCGCCCGCCGTAGAGCTCGCGGCAGCAGCAGCAGCGCCTCGCGCGTGCGTTTCGGCATGCCGCGCGTGAGCGACTTCAGCGCGGGCAGGTCCTTGCGCTGCAGCGCCTCGAACAGCTCCGCTTCGAGCCCCGGCCCGATCGCGGCCGCGCGGATGAGCGAGCGGAACACCGCGACGTGGCCGATGTCGATGCGCGCGCCCTTGACGCGCGCCAGCGCGAGCGCGCGCGCCAGCAGCCGCTGGATCTCGATGTCGCTCTCGACGCCGGCGTGGCCGTAGATCTCGGCGCCGATCTGCAGCGGCTCGCGCGTCGCCGCCAGCCCGGCGGGCCGCGTGTGCAGCACGCTGCCGCAATAGCACAGGCGCGTCACGCCCTGGCGGTTGAGCAGGTGCGCGTCGATGCGCGCCACCTGCGGCGTGATGTCGGCGCGCACGCCCATCATGCGGCCCGGAGAGCTGGTCGACGAGCTTGAAGGTGCGCAGGTCGAGGTCGTGCCCGGTGCCGGTGAGCAGCGACTCGAGGTACTCGAGCAGCGGCGGCATCACCAGCTCGTAGCCGCAGCCCGCGAACAGATCGAGAACGCGGCGGCGCAGCGCCTCGATCCTCGCCGCCTCGGCGGGCAGGATGTCCTCGATGTATTCGGGCAGCAGCCAGCGCATGACGCGTTGCACGGTCAGCGCGCGAGCAGCATCACCAGCACCCCGATCAGCATCGAGGTCAGGCCGATGAAGCGGATCTGCCCGTCGCTCATCTGCGTGATGCGACGGAAGGTATCGCGCCAGAGGCTAGGCGCGAGGAAGGGCAGCACGCCCTCGATGACCAGCATGAGGGCGAACGCCAGGATGAAGGTGGTGCCCATCGCTCATTTTTTGCTCGCCGGCGCGCGGCCACTGCCGGGTCCTTCAGGTACTGAAGAAATCCGAGTCGGGCTCGAGCAGCATCAGGTCGCTCTTGCCGCGGAAGCTCGAGCGGTAGGCCTCCAGGCTGCGGTAGAAGGCGTAGAACTCGGGATTCTGCGAGAACGCCTGCGGCGTAGATGTCGGTCGCCTTGGCGTCGCCTTCGCCCTTGACGCGCTGCGCGTCGCGATAGGCTTCCGCCAGGATCACCTCGCGCTGCCGGTCCGCGTCGGCGCGGATGCGCTCGGCCGCGGCCGCGCCCGTGGAACGCAGCTCGTTCGCCACGCGCTTGCGCTCGGCCTCCATCCGGCGGTACACCGACTCGCTGACTTCCGGCGGCAGGTCGACGCGCTTCAGCCGCACGTCGATGATCTCGACGCCGATGCGGCGCAGGTCCTGGTCGACCTTGTCGCGCACCACCGCCATGATCTCGTCGCGCTGCCCCGAAACGACGTCGTGCACGGTACGCTTGCCGAACTCGGCGCTGCAGGCTGTCGGATGATGGTCTGCCGGATGCGCGTCGCCGCGCGGAACTCGTCGCCCTGCACGCTGACGTAGAACGGCTGACGTCCTTGATGCGCCACTTGACGAAGGAATCGACCAGCACCGGCTTCTTCTCCGAGGTGATGAAGCGCAGCGGCTCGACGTCGTCATAGCTCAGGATGCGCATGTCGAAGTAGCGCACGTTCTGGATCATCGGCCATTTGAAGTGCAGGCCGGGCGAACTGATCACTTCCTTCACCTCGCCCAGCTGGAACACGACGGCATTCTGCCGCTGGTCGACGTTGAACAGCGCACCCGAGAGCACCAGCACCACCGCCACCAGCGCGGCGATCAGCGGTCCGATGGCTCTCATGGACGCTCGCCTCTGTCGCGGCCTGCGCAGCGTGTCGCGCGAGCGCGGGCTCAGGTCGGCTCGGCGCCGGCGCCGCCTGGCTCTGTGACGCGTCCGAGTCGGACAGCGTAGCCGCGCCGCTCTGCTGCATCAGCTTGTCGAGCGGCAGGTAGAGCAGGTTGCCGCTGCCCTTGTAGTCGAGGATGATCTTCGAGGTCGACGACAGCACCTGCTGCAGGGTCTCGAGGTAGATGCGCTCGCGCGTCACCGCGGGCGCCTTGGAGTACTCCGCGAGCACCTGCTTGAAGCGCGAAGCTTCGCCCTCGGCGTTGGCCACCACGCGCTGCTTGTAGCCCTGCGACTCCTGCTGCAGGCGCGAGGCCGCGCCACGCGCCCTGGGGATCACGTCGTTGGCGTAGGCCTGGCCCTCGTTCCTCTGGCGCTCGAGGTCCTGACCGGCCTTCACCGCGTCGTCGAATGCCGCCTGCACCTGCTCGGGCGGCTGCGCCGCCTGGATGGTGACCGAGCTCATGGCGATACCGGTGCTCGTAGCGGTCGTGGATCTCCTGCATCAGCTTGCGCGCCTTGATCGCGATCTCCTCGCGCGACTCGTACAGGATGCCGTCCATCTTGCTCTTGCCGATGACCTCGCGCATCGCCGTCTCCGCGATCTGCATCGCGGTCTCGTCCGGCCGGCGCACGTTGAACAGGTAGTCCTTTGCGTTCTTCACCGTGAACTGCACCGCGAACTGCAGATCGACGATGTTCTCGTCGTCGGTGAGCATCAGCGACTCGCGCTGCACCTTGGTGCGCACGTTGTTGCGGTAGCCGACCTCGAGCGTGCGCACCTGCGAGATATTCACGACTTCCTGCGACTGTATCGGCCAGGGCATGCGCCAGTGCAGGCCGGGCATCGTCTCTTCGGAGTACTTGCCGAAGGTGAGCACCACGCCGCGCTGGCTCGCATCGACGATGTAGAAGCCGCTCGCCAGCCACACCGCGAGGACCAGGCCGATCAGCACGCTCGCGCCGCCGCCGATGCGGCCCGCAGAGGGCGGCTCGATCTGGCCACCGCCGTTGCCGCCGCCGCGCCGGCCGAACAGATCGCTCAGCCGGCGGTTGAACGAGCGCCACAGCTCGTCGAGGTCGGGCGGACCCTGATTGCCGCCGGACGGACCTTGTCCGCGCGGACCGCCTCGTCCCCAATTCGGGTCGTTCAACGACATGATTGAAGCAAGGAGCTCAGTGAGGTTGCAGGAAAAACGCTTCAGGAGCGGGCTTGCCGCGGTCCGCGGTCCGGGCACGCGCCGCCTCGGTGATCGCCGTGCGCAACTCGCCCAGTCCGGCGCCGGTCCGCGCACTCACGCGGACGCGAAGAATCCTACCATATTCGTCGCGCTCGACGCCCGGCTCCAGGCGCGCGAGGTCGATCTTGTTCCACACCACCACCTGCGGCACGCCGTGCGCGCCGATCTCGGCGAGCACCTTGTTCACTTCCTCGATCTGCTGCTCGCGCACCGGCGAGGCCGCGTCGACCACGTGCAGCAGGAGATCGGCGCGCACCGTCTCCTCGAGGGTCGCGCGGAACGCGGCCACCAGGCTGTGCGGCAGGTCGCGGATGAAGCCCACCGTATCCGACACGACGACGCTGCCCGACCCGGGCAGCCAGATGCGGCGCGTGGTCGTGTCGAGCGTGGCGAACAGCTTGTCGGCGGCGTAGGCGCGCGCCTGGGTGAGCGCGTTGAACAGCGTGGACTTTCCCGCGTTAGTGTAGCCCACCAGCGACACCGACAGCACTTCGCCGCGCGCGCGCGCGCGGCGTTGCACCTCGCGGCGCCGGCGCAGCTGCTCGAGCTTGCCGCGCAGCAGGCGCACGCGCTGCCCGATATAGCGGCGGTCGAGCTCGATCTGCTTCTCGCCGGGGCCGCCCGTCTTTCCAAGGCCGCCGCGCTGGCGCTCCAGGTGGGTCCAGCCGCGCACCAGCCGCGTCGAGAGGTGCTCGAGCTGCGCCAGCTCGACCTGCAGCTTGCCCTCGCTGGTCTGCGCGCGCTGCGCGAAAATCTCCAGGATCACCTCGGTGCGGTCCATCACCGGGCGCTTGAGCTCGCGCTCGAGGTTGCGCTGCTGCGCCGGCGAGAGCTCGTGGTTGAAAACCACGAAGCCGGCGTTCAGCTCCGCGGCGGCGGCGGCTACTTCATCCACCTTGCCGCGCCCGCAGTACAGCTTCGGGTCGGGGCGCTGGCGCCTGCCGCGCACCACGCGATGGCGCACGACGCCCGCGCTCTCGACCAGGCGCACGATCTCCTCGACGCCGTCTTCGTAGCCGGAGCCGCCGAAATTCAGGCAGACGATCACTGCGGCACGGGGATCGCCGGCCGGGGAGGGAAGTTCGGTCATCAATTCGGTGTCGCGGACACCGGCTGCGCGGCGGCTATGCGTCGGATTCCTTGTCGGCCGCGAGGCTGACGGCGCGCGACGGCACCACGGTCGAGATCGCGTGCTTGTAGACCATCTGCGTGACGGAATTGCGCAACAGCACCACGTACTGGTCGAAGGACTCGATCTGGCCCTGGAGCTTGATGCCGTTCACCAGGTAGATCGAAACCGGGATGTGCTCCTTGCGCAGGGTATTCAGGAATGGGTCTTGTAGCAGCTGCCCCTTGTTGCTCATGTTGTTCCTCGCACGGAGTGGTTGTGACGATACTCTAATTGAATTTGTTGGGGTTTTCTAGCTGACGCGCGTTCAGCGCGCGCGCCCCGGGATCGGCTTGGTGGGCGGCTCGATGTCGCCGCATTGCGCGCGATGGCGCAGCGCGTGGTCCATCAGCACGCACGCGAGCATCCCCTCGGCGATTGGCGTCGCCCGAATGCCCACGCAGGGATCGTGGCGGCCCTCGGTCTCGACCGTGACCGGCATGCCGGCCGCGTCGATCGTCCTGCGCGGCAGGCGAATGCTCGAAGTCGGCTTGAGCGCGAGCGACACCGTGACGTCCTGTCCGGTGGAGATGCCGCCCAGCACGCCGCCGTTGTTGTTCGAAAGGAAGCCCTGCGGCGTCATTTCGTCGCCGTGCTCGCTGCCCTTTTGCGCCACTGCGCGGAAGCCCGCGCCGATCTCGACGCCCTTTACGGCGTTGATCGACATCATGGCCCACGCGATGTCGGCGTCCAGCCGCCCGTAGACGGGCTCGCCCCAGCCCACGGGAACGCGTTCGGCGAGCACGTTGACGCGCGCGCCGCAGGAGTCGCCGCTCTTGCGCAACTCGTCCATGCACGCTTCGAGCCGCGGCACGAGCCCCGCGTTCGCGGCGAAGAACGGGTTGGCGTCGACCGCGTCCCACGACTCGAAGGGAATGTCGAGCGCGCCGAGCTGTGCGAGGTAGCCGCGCACCTTCACGCCGTAGCGTTCGGCGAGCCACTTCTTGGCGATCGCGCCGGCGGCCACGCGCACCAGCGTCTCGCGTGCCGAGGCGCGCCCGCCGCCGCGCGGGTCGCGCACGCCGTACTTCTGCCAATAGGTGTAGTCGGCGTGCCCGGGGCGGAACTTCGCCGCGATCGCCGAGTAGTCCTTGGAGCGCTGGTCCTCGTTGCGCACCAGGAAGCCGATCGAGGTGCCGGTGGTGCGGCCCTGGTAGACGCCGGAGAGGATCTCCACGGCGTCGGATTCACGGCGCTGCGTGACGTGGCGCGAGCTGCCGGGCTTGCGCCGGTCGAGCTCCCGCTGCAGGTCGGCGGCGGCGAGCTGCAGCCCCGGCGGGCAGCCGTCGACGACACCGCCGTAGGCAACGCCGTGCGACTCGCCAAAAGAGGTCACGCAGAAGAGCGTGCCGAAGGTATTGCCCGACATGAGGAAGAGCTTACCTCAGGCCGGCCAGCTCTTGATGTAGCCCTTGAGCATCTTGTTTTCGAACTCCTGCTCCTCGAGCACCGCCTTGGCGACGTCGCGAAACGAGATCACGCCGAGCAGCTTGCCTTCCTGCAGTACCGGAAGGTAGCGCGCACCGCTCTCGAGCATGGTGCGCCGCAGCTCGTTTACCTCCATCTCGGGCACCGTCGTCACGGGGTCGCGCGCCATGATGTCGCTCACGCGCAGCCCGCCGAGGGCGCCTTGGCGCTCGGCCAGCGCCAGCATGATTTCGCGGAACGTGAGGATGCCGACCATGCGCGCCTGATCGATCACGATCAGCGAGCCCAGGTTCTGCTCGGCCATGATCTTGACGGCTTCCGCGGCAAGCCCGCCCGCATCGATGCTCAGCAGGCGGTTGCCCTTGACGCGCAGGATCTCCTTGACTTGCATGGTCGCCCTCCCCAAGTCCTGGCCGTCAAGATAGTAGCCCTTTGGCCGGGCGGCGCAATCCCCCCTTGCGCGGCACGCGCCCTAGGGCGTGCGCCGGTCCGGAATGTGCAGCTCGCGCTTCGTGCGCTCGTCGCAGCGGGGGTGCTGCACGATGTAGTTGCGCAGCACCAGCTTGAGCGCCAGTTCGCGCGTGCGGTCGCCGCAGCCGATCGCCGCCGCGATGTCGTCGCGGATCATCGCCCGGATGCATTGCTCACCGTTCGGAGCGTGCACCAGATAGTTGCCGAGCTCCGCGGCGGCCATCTCGGGGATGTGCTCGTGCTGCGCGATGGCGAGGATCTCCTCCTCGCTTAGATCGCTCAGGGCGATACAATCTTCCAGGCAAAGCATGCTTGTCCCTCAAGTACTGCGACGATGAAACAACATAAGCCGCCCGCCTCGTTTGATCTAGAGCAAACATGACCTGCAACGCGCAAAAGGCCGCGCTCGTCACGGGCGGGGCGCAGGGCATCGGCAAGGCGACCGCACGGCTGCTGGTGGCGCGCGGCTACCGCGTCGCGATCGCCGATATCGACGCCGAAGCGGGCCGCGCGACCGAAGGCGAGGCCGGCCCCGGCGAAATCTGGTTCGTGCCCTGCGACGTCTCGAGCGAGCCCTCGGTCGAGGCCTGCGTGCAGTCGGTCGCCGGGCGCTTCGGCAGGCTCGATGCGCTGGTCAACAACGCCGGCATCAGCGGCGCGGCAGGCGCGCCGCTGGAGCAGCTCCCGCTCGCCGAATGGAACCGGCGCATCGGCACCAACCTGACCGGCTCGTTCCTGACGGCCAAGCACTGTGCCGCGGAGTTGCGCAAGTGCCGCGGCACGATCGTCAACGTGGCCTCGACGCGCGCGCTGCAGTCCGAGCCGAACACCGAGGCGTACAGCGCCTCGAAAGGCGGCCTGGTCGCCCTCACCCACGCGCTGGCGATGAGTCTCGGCCCCGAAGTGCGCGTCAACTGCGTGAGCCCGGGGTGGATCGACGTGCGCCGCCGGACAGAACCGCTGCGCGCCGAGGATCACGCGCAGCATCCGGTCGGGCGCGTCGGCGAGCCGCAGGACGTCGCCGAGATGATCGCGTTCCTGCTCTCGCCCGCCGCGGGCTTCATCACGGGGCAGAACTTCGTCGTCGACGGCGGCATGACGCGCAAGATGATCTACCTGGACTAGGCACGCAGGCTCACAGCCCGACCGCGTCCGCCACCAGCTTGCGCAACTCCTTGCGCAGGATCCTGGCGGCATCGGCGTAAGCCGGATCGCCGATCGCGTTGGTGATCTCGTAGGGATCCCGCTCCAGATCGTAGAGCTCGTCTACGCCTTCCTTGTGCACCCAGTGGATCAGCTTGTGGCGCTCGGTGCGCACCGCCTTGTAGGTCATGCCCACGATCCAGGGCCAGGCCGACTCGTTGAAGTACTCGATCAGGAACGACTGGCGCCACTTCCTGGCGCGCCCCTTCATCAGCGGCACCAGCGAGCGCCCCTGGACGTGCCGGCCGGGCCTGCCTCCCGCGAGCTCGATCATGGTCGGCGCGATGTCGGTGGCGAGCACCAGCTGCTCGAAGTTCGTGCCCGGCGCGATGCGCCGCGGGTAGCGCACGAAGAACGCGGTGCGTATACCCTCCTCGTAGGGGAAGCGGCGCTCGGCGCCGAGGCCGTGCTCGCCGAAGAAGAACCCGTTGTCGCCGAGGAACACGATCGCGGTGTTGTCCAGCTTGCCGACGCGCTCCAGCGCCTCGAGCAGGGAGCCCACGCCCTCGTCGACCGACGCCATCATGGCCGCGCGCTCGCGGATCTCCTCCTGCGTGCCGACGTGCAGCGCGTCGAGGAACGGCCGGTTCGCGGGATCGTCGCGCAGCGCGAACAGCTCGCGCCAGGCGGGCTTCTGCGCGAGCACCTGCTCGAGTGGCAGCACGCTCGGGCGCATCGGGTAGGTGCTGCCGCGATACAGGTCCTTGTGCCGCTCCGGCAGCACGTAGCCCTGCATGGTGCTCGCGTCGATCGAGCCGTCCTGCTTCTGCTGCACGTCCGGATGCACCGCCTTGTGCGCGAAGAACAGCGCGAACGGGTGGCGCCGCTCGCGCCCCACGAACTCGACGGCGCGCTCGTTCAGAAGGTCGGTGACGTAGCCGCTCAGTTTCTGCTCGGCGCCGTTCTCCCAGAACACCGGGTCGGTAATCATGCCCTGGCCGCGAAAGCTGATCCAGGTGTCGTACCCCGGCCGCGGGCTGGCGTCGTTGCCCATGTGCCACTTGCCAATGTGCGCGGTCTCGTAGCCGAGCTTCTTCAGCTCGATGTGGTAGTTGGGCAGGCGATGGCTCATCGCGTCGCGGCCCACGTTGTCGATGATGCCGTGCCGCGAGGCGTACTGGCCGGTGAGGATCGAGGCGCGGTTCGGCGAGCACAGCGGCGTGGTATGAAAAGCGTTCACGCACTTCGCGCCCTCGTTCGCCAGCCGGTCGATGTTCGGGGTCCTCATGTAAGGATGCCCCGAGGCGCCGGTCTCGTCGAAGCGCAGGTCGTCGACCAGGATGACTATCAGGTTCGGCTTCATGTCGTGCTCGCGAAAGCTGGGGGCCGGCGTGGCACAATGTAAACGATGGGCGCGCAAGGCATCAACATCAGGCTCGCAGAACCGCGCGATGCGCAGGCGATCGCGCTGATGTCGCGCGACCTGGTGGAAGCCGGCCTGGGCTGGAAGTACGACGCCGCGCGCGTACTGCGCGCGATCCGCGATCGCGATACTGTGACGCTGGTCGCCGCGCAGCCCGGCGGCATCGCGGGCTTCGCCATCATGGAGTTCGGCGACGAGCGCGCGCACCTGGTGCTGCTCGCGGTCAAGCCCCTGCAGCGGCGCAGCGGCATCGGCCGCGCGCTGCTCGACTGGCTGATCGAATCCACGCGCACCGCCGGCATGGAAAGCGTGCATCTCGAGCTGCGCGCGGCCAACGAGGCCGCGCGCGGCTTCTATCGCGCGATGGGATTCTCCGAGACGGTGACGGTGCAGGGGTACTATCGCGGCCGCGAGGCGGCGCTGCGCATGCTGCGCGTGCTGCGCGTGCCGGGGCCGGCCTCCTACACCTGGCGCCCGCCCGCGCTCGGACAGAAATGAGGCCGCTAAACGAGCTCGCTGCAACCGAGCTCGTTCCCATGCTCGAGCGCCGCGAGCTGAGCGCCGAGCAGCTGGCGCGCACCTGGTGCGAATCGCTCTGCCGCCGGAATTCGATGCGCTTGCCGCGTTGCACGGCGCGATCTGGGACTTCGAGATCGCCCGCTGTCTGGCAGACGAGTACCTGCGCCACCGCGGCCGCATCCGCGAACCGCTGCGCAGCCAGCTCGCGCGCGGCTGGTCCGCGGGCGCGCCGGCCTACGACGCGGCGCAGCGCACGGTGTGCGCGTGCCGCCACAGGCTTACCGACGCGATGCGCGATTGCGACGCGCTGATCGCGCCCGCGGCGCCGAGCGAAGCGCCGGCCGGCCTCGCTTCCACCGGCGACTCGGTGTTCAACCGGATGTGGACCTTGCTGCATGTGCCTTGCGTCAGCGTGCCGGTAAGGCGCGGCCCGCTCGGGGTGCAGGTCGTGGGCCGCATCGGCGAGGACGCGCGCACGCTCGCCTGCGCGCACTGGATCCAGCTCAGCGAGGCGCGCAGGTTCTAGCGCACGGCCGGCGGCCGGAAGTCGTCCGATTCACAAATTTTGTCGCGCTTCTGACAATTGGTAACCAAGTCTCGGGCTCCCTGTCTCGATAATTGCGGCCCTCACCGTTCGAATCGTGAACGTGGTGCATTTCAGCAGTGGTTATTCAAGACGGCATTCAGGGAGAAAGAATGAAATCGACGTTGCGCAGGTTTGTGATGGTTCTCGCAGTGGCTATGTTGTTCCTGCCTGCATACCCGGTTATTGCCTCGCTGTTAGGGGAGCCCGCGCAGGATCGGGACCTGTCCGAGATTCAAGGTCAGTTCTGCGATGTCGCGCCGAATCTAGACAGATTGCATTGAGTACACGCTTACCGAAGATCTAGCGCGCGGCCGGCGGCGCGGCGAGCACGTCCTTCGACTCGGCGAAGCGCTCCACCAGGAAATCGACGAACAGCCGCACCTTGGCCGAAAGGTGCTTGCGGCTCGGATACACCGCGTAGATCGGCAGCGGCGGAGCCTGGAACTCCTGCAGCAGCGGCACCAGCCGCCCGGCACGCACCGCTTCTCCCACGATGAAGGTCGGCTGGTACACGAGGCCGAGGCCTTGCGCCGCGGCCTCGGCGAGCAAGTCGCCGTTGTTCGAGTGCAGATTGCCCGAGACGCGCGCGACGCGCTCGCGTCCATCGCCGTCGATAAAGCGCCACTGATTGCGCGGCGGAACGTACTCATAAGTCAGGCAGTTGTGCCCGGCCAGGTCCTCGGGCGCGCGCGGCGCGCCGTGCCGCGACAGATAGTCCGGCGACGCGCACGGGACCACCAGGGTCTCGCCGAGCCTGCGCGCCACCAGGGTCTCTGACCCGGCGCTGCCGATGCGGATCGCGACGTCGACGCCCTCCTCGACGAGATCGACCATGCGATCCGAGACGGAGACGTCGAACTTCACTTCGGGGTAGCGCTCGAGGAACGCGGCAATCGCCGGCGCTGTGTAACGCACGCCGAAGTTCACCGAGGTGCTGACCTTCAGCGTGCCGCGCGGCATCGCGGCCGACTTGGCGGCCTCCTGCTCGGCCTCGTCCAGGTCGTGCAGCAGCTGCACGCTGCGCTCGTAGAAGGCGCGTCCGGTCTCGGTGAGGCTGACGCGGCGCGTGGTGCGGTTGAGCAGCCGGTTCTGCAGGTGCGCCTCGAGCTCGGCCACATGCCGCGACACGGCCGAGGACGACAGCGCGAGCCGCTCCGCCGCACGGGCAAAGCTCCCCGATTCAACGACTTGCGCAAAGACGCGGATGGCGAGAAAGCGATCCATGCCTGCATATTATCCCAATATATGGGATAAATTATTGATTATCTCGCTATTTATCTCTCTCCTGACAACGCTCATTATTCGCCTTGTAATGTGCTGCATCGCAGCAGCGTCTAACGGGTACTGCACGAAAAGGAAGCTGATATGAAGTCCTTATTGCGTAAGCTGCTGGTCGCATTGGCGCTGGCGATCATGTTGTCGCCGACCTACCCCGTGCTCGCCTCGCTGCTCAGGAAGGCGGCGCACGATGCCGAACTGTCGGCGATCCAGGCCGAGTATTTCGACATCGCGCCTTCCGTCGACCAGTTGCAGTGAGCACATACTGACCTTGTGTGAGGCTGTCGTGACGCCGCTGCCCACGGTGTTCATCTCCCACGGCTCGCCGATGCACGCGCTCGAACCGGGCGCCGCCGGCACGGCCTGGGAGGAGCTGGGTCGCTGCCTGCCGCGCCCGCAGGCGATCCTGATGGTCTCGGCGCACTGGGAAACCAATCTGCCGATGCTCACCGGCAGCGCGAAGCCGCGCACGATCCACGATTTCTACAATTTTCCCGAGCCGCTCTACCGGCTGAGCTACGCCGCGCCCGGTGCCCCCGCCGTTGCGGCGCGCGCCAAGGCGCTGCTCGAGCAGGCGGGCATCACCGCGGGCATCGACGGCTGCCGCGGGCTCGATCACGGTGCCTGGTCGCCGCTGCTGCACGTCTACCCGCAGGCCGACGTGCCGGTCGTCGAGCTTTCGGTGCAGACCGCGTTCGGCGCGCGCCACCACCTCGCCGTCGGGCGCGCGCTGCGCCCGCTGGCCGGCGAAGGGATCCTGGTGATCGGCTCGGGGCACATGACTCACAACCTCGGCGACTGGATGCGCGGCGTGCGCGGCGCGCCGCACGCGGCCTACGCGCGCGAATTTCAGCGCTGGGTGAACGACCGCATCGTCGGCCGCGACTACGACGCGCTCGCCGAGTACCGCGAGCGCGCGCCGCACGCGCTGCGCGCGCACCCGACCGAGGAGCACTTCCTGCCGCTGTTTGTGGCGCTGGGCGCCGCCGGCGACGATGCGCGCCCGCAGCGCTTGTTCGACGGTATCGAGAACGGCGTGCTGGCGATGGACGCCTACCTGTTCGCGCCGGCGGGCTCCTAGCTGCGGTCGTAGAGCTTGATGAGCGCAGTGGTGTCGAGCTCGGTGTGCCCGAGGTGCGCGAGCATGCGGTACAGCGACAGCGCCTGCGCGGTCATCGGCGTCGGCGACTTGGTCGCGGCGGCGAACTCGTGCACCATCTCCAGGTCCTTGAGCAGCTGCCGCACGTAGCCCTGCGGCGCGAACTCGCGCCGCACCATGCGCGGATAGAAGCGCTGTAGCAGGTTCGAATCGGCCAGTCCGCCGGCGAGCGCGCCGGGCACGCTCGTCGCGTCGATGCCGCTCGCTTCGGCGAGGACGATCGCTTCGGCGAGCATCGCGTGACCGATGCCGACGACCAGCTGGTTGATCATTTTCGCCGCCAGCCCGCTGCCGACCGGGCCGAGGTGCGTCACGCGCGCTGCCACCTCCCCGAGCAGCGGCATGGCGCGCTCCAGGTCTTCCTTCGTGCCGCCCGCCATCACCGTCAGCGTGCCGTCGCCCGAGGCCGGCGGCCCGCCAGAGACCGGCGCGTCGATCCAGCCCGCGCCGGTCGCGGCGCGCAGCTTGCCGGCCAGCTCGCGCGCCGTGGCGGGCCTGATGGTCGAGAAATCGACCACCAGCTGCGATGCCTTAACCGCCGACCACACCCCGCCTTCGCCGAGCGCGGCGCGCTCGACCGCTTCGGTGGTGGGCAAATTGAGAACGACGAACTCCGCGTCGCGCGCGGCTTCCGCCGCGGAGGCAGCCGTCTGCGCGCCCGCCTGCCGCACGGCATCCATCCTCTCTGGCGCGATGTCGTAGGCCGTAACCCTGTAGCCGCGCGTGACCAGCCGCGCCGCCATCGGCAGTCCCATCAGGCCGACGCCGATATATCCGATTCGTGCTTTTGTCATGGCCGCTTCTCCAGCTCGATGCTAATCTGCACATCAACTTAGCAGAAGAATGCCATGCAAGAGCTCGGCGCAACCATCACCGGCACGGCGAACGCGATATTCGACCGCGTCGTCACCTTCCTGCCAAGCGTGCTGAGCGCCGTGCTGCTGCTGTTCGCGGGCTGGGTGCTGGCGCGCCTGCTGCGCGCGCTCACGGTGCGCGGCGCGCTGCTCGCCGAGACGCTGCTGATGCGCGTGCTCACGCCGAAAGCCACCGAGCGGCTGCGCGTGGGACGCTCGTCCGCCGTGCTCGGCACGATCGTCTTCTGGATCGTGCTGCTGTTCTTCGTCACTGCCGCCACGCAGGTGCTGGGGCTGCAGACCTTTACCGATTGGCTGGCGCGGCTGCTCGATTACCTGCCGACCTTTGCCGCCGGCCTGCTGATCGTCGCTGCCGGATACATCCTGTCGGCTTTCGTCGCCGACCTGGTGCGCGCCGCGGCGACGCGGCTGGCGCCGCCGCAGCGCCTGATCCTGGCGCGCGTCACGCAGGGTGCGATCCTCGCCGCGGCGATCCTCGTCGGCGCCGAGCAGGTGGGCATCCGCATCACCTTTCTCGCGATCCTGGCGGCGGCGATCTTCATGACCGTCGCGGGGGGTGTGGCGATCGCCATGAGCCTGGGCGCGCGCGGCTATGTGTCGAACCTCATCGGCGCGCATTACCTGCGCCAGGCCCTGGAGGTCGGTCAGCGCGTCCGCGTCGCCGGGCACGAGGGGCGCATCCTCGAGGTGACGGCTACGGGACTCATGCTCGAGACCGCCGAGGGGCGCGTCCTGCTGCCCGGCCGGCTCTACCACGACGAGCCGATCGTGCTGCTTCCCGCCGAGCGCGGCGATGGCTGACGCACAGCGCCTCACGCTCGCCTATATCTCGGCGCACCCCGCGGATGCCGCGCGCGTGCTCGAGCGCATGCCGGTGGCCGAATCGGGCGCGCTGTTCGCGCGCATTCCGGCGCGCGCCGCCGCGCCGGTGCTCTCGGCGATGCTGCCGACGGCCGCGGCGCGCAATCTCGGCGCGCTCGAGGACGATGCGGCGATGGCGCTGCTCGCCTCGCTCGGCGCACAGCCCGCAGTGACGATCCTGCGCCACGTCGCCGAGCCGCGGCGCACCCGGCTGGTCGAGGGATTGCCGACGGCGACGGCGGTCGCCTCGAGGCTGCTGCTCGGCTACTCGGAAGACACGGTAGGCGCGTGGGCCGATCCGGACGTGACAGCGCTGGTGGCGCAGGCGCGCGTGGACGACGCGCTCGAGCGGCTGCGCAACGGCTCGGATGCGCCGGTTGAGCGCGTCTACGTCATCGACGCCGACGAGCGCCTCATCGGCACCATCGAGATCGCGGCGCTGCTGCGCGCGCCCACCTCCGCGCCGCTCGGCACGCTCGCGCTGCATCCGCCGCCGGTGATCGCTGCGAACACGCCGCTCGCCAGCGCGGTTGCGCACCGCGGCTGGGAGCGTTCCACCGCGCTGCCGGTCATCGAGCGCAGCGAACGCCTGATCGGCGTGCTGCGGCGCTTCGCGCTCATGCGCGCGCTCGCGCACGGGCGCGCCGCCCCCGGCGAGCACCAAGACGCCGACGATCTGGCCGCGGCGTTCGCGCGCGGCTACTGGAACGCCGTCTCGGGTCTGTTAGCCGCGGCGCTCACGGTCCTGCCGCGGGTGCCGGCATTGCGCAAATCCGGCGATGAGCGCTGATCCGCAGTCCGCCGTCGCGGCGCTCAATCAGCGCTACCTGCTCGACTACCCGCGCGAGGCCGCGCGCCAGCTCGAGACCATGCCGCCCGAGGAGGTCGCCGAGCTGCTTGGCGCGTACGCCCCGCACGTGGCGGTACGCGCCTGGGAGTCGCTCGCGCCCGATGCGGCGGCGGCATCGCTGGAGCTCGTGCCCGACCCGCTGGCGCGCGTTTTCCTGAGCGAGGCCGAGCCCGCGGTCGCAGCACAGGTGCTCACGCAGCTCAAGCCCAAGCTGCGCAAGCGGCTGCTCGCCCTGCTCGACGCGCAGGTCGCGCGCGAGCTGCGCGCGCTACTCGACTATCCCGAGGACTCGGCCGGACGCATCATGGATCCGCAGGTGACGCCGGTGCGCGAGGACCAGACGGTGGCCGAAGCGCTCGCGCGCCTGCGCGCGCTCAAGCGCCGGGGAATGCGCGAGATGTTCGTGGTGAACGGCGAGGGCGTGCTGGTCGGCCGCGTCGAGATCCAGGACCTCGCGGTAAGCGACGACAGCCAGCCGGTGCGCGAGCTGACGCGTGGGCTGGCGGCCGCGGTGCGCGATCTCGACCCGCGCGAAGACGTGGTGAGCGTGCTGCAGCAGCATCCGATCTCGGCGCTGCCGGTAGTCAATCACGCCGGGCGCCTGCTTGGCGTGATCCGCCAGGCGGCGCTGGTCTCGGCGATCGAGGAGGAAGCGAGCGCGGACATCCTCAGCATGGTGGGCGCAAGCCCCGACGAGCGCGCGCTGTCCAAGCCGATCTTCGCCGTGCGCAAGCGCCTGCCCTGGCTGCAGATCAACCTGCTCACCGCGTTCCTCGCCGCCGCGGTGGTCGGCATGTTCGAAGGACTGATCGCCAAGTTCACCGCGCTCGCGGTGCTGCTGCCGGTGGTCGCCGGACAGTCGGGCAACGCGGGCGCGCAGGCGCTCGCGGTGACCATGCGCGGGCTGTTCCTGCGCGAGATCACGCTGCGCCACTGGCCGCGGGTGCTCGGCAAGGAAGCGGTCGCGGGGCTGGTCAACGGGCTCGCGGTCGCCGCCACCACCGCGATCGGCGTCTGGGTCTGGAGCCGCTCGACCGGGCTGGCGCTGATCTGCGTCATCGCCATGGTGATGTCAATGATCATCGCGGGCCTCGCCGGCGCGCTGGTGCCGATGCTGCTGCAGCGCTTCGGCCAGGACCCGGCGACCGCCTCCTCGATCATCCTCACCACGGTGACCGACGTCATGGGGTTCTTCTCCTTCCTGGGCACTGCCACGCTGCTCGCCGCACTGCTCGTCTGAAACCGGAGTCAAGGCATGGAACTTGGGATCGCCGGCAAGACCGGCCTCGTTACGGGCGCCTCGGCCGGAATCGGCCGAGGCATCGCGCGCGCGCTCGCCGCGGAGGGCGTGCGCCTCGCCCTCATGGCGCGGCGCCGTGAGCTGCTCGAGACGCTCGCCGAGGAGATCGCCGCGGGCGGCGGGCCGCGCCCCGCGCTGATCGAATGCGACTTCATGTGCGAGGACGCGCCGCAGACGATCGCGCGCGCCGCGCTCGAGGCGCTGGGCGGAGTCGACATCCTGGTGAACAACGCCGGCGGTAGCCGCAGGTTCGAGCTGCACGCGAGCGAGTCGCAATGGCAGGAAGCGCTGACGCTGAACTTCACGCGCCAGCGCCAGCTCACCGACAGGCTGATCGACCAGATGATGGCGCGCGGCTGGGGCCGCGTGATCAACATCACCGGCAAGTCCGAGCCCGAGGGAATCAACGGTGCGTTCTGCGCCAAGGCGGCGATGCATTCCTGGGCCAAGGGGCTGTCGCGCGAGGTCGGCAGGCACGGCGTCACGGTGAACTCGATTCCGCCCGGGCGCATCATGAGCGAGCAGATCGAGCGCAATTACCCGCCGGAATTTCGCAAGTGGCAGTCCGACAACGAGATTCCGGTGGGCGCGTACGGTCAGCCGGAAGACATTGCGAACCTGGTGTGCTTCCTCGCCTCGGCGCGCGCGCGGTACATTACCGGCGCCGTGATCCCGGTGGACGGCGGATTGCGGCGCTATCAATTCTGAACGGCGGGAGCCGATGGATACCTGGGACGTCGTAGTCGTGGGGGGTGGCAACGCCGCGTTTTGCGCCGCGCTGTCGGCGCGCGAGGGCTGCGAGCGGGTGCTGGTGCTGGAGCGGGCGCCGGAGGACGAGGCTGGGGGCAACAGCCGCTTTACCGCGGGGGCCATGCGCGTGGCCTACGACGGGGTGGAGGATCTTCGGAAGCTGATGCCCGACCTGTCGGAGGAGGAGCTCGCGCGCACCGACTTCGGCACCTACACCGAGGAGCAGTTTCTCGATGACATGGCGCGCGTCACGCAGTACCGCTGCGATCCGGATCTGACCGAGATCCTGGTGAAGAGGAGCCGCGAGACGCTTCTTTGGATGCGCGAGCAGGGCATCCGCTTTGTGCCGATCTACGGGCGCCAGGCGTTCAAGGTCGATGGCAAGTTCAAGTTCTGGGGCGGGTTGACGGTGGAGACCTGGGGCGGGGGGGAAGGCTTGGTGGCGGCCTGGACGCAGTCGGCGCAAAAGCACGGCGTGGAGATCTGGTACCGCGCGCGCGCGACCGGGTTGATCACCGACGACGACGGGGTACACGGGGTGCGCCTGAAGAGGGAGGGCAAGACCGTGGAGGTGCGCGCCCGGAGCGTGGTGCTCGCCGGCGGGGGCTTCCAGGCGAACCCCGAGTGGCGCGCGCGCTACCTGGGCCCGGGCTGGGAGCTCGCCAAGGTGCGCGGCACGCGCTTCAACACGGGCGACGTGATCAGGATGGCGCTCGAGGCGGGCGCCGCGCCCGTGGGCAACTGGTCGGGCTGCCACGCCGTGGGCTGGGAGCGTAACGCCCCCGAGTTCGGCGACCTGGCGGTCGGGGACCAGTTCCAGAAGCACTCCTACCCCTTTGGCATCATGCTGAACGCCGAGGGCAAGCGCTTCGTCGACGAAGGGGCGGACTTTCGCAACTACACCTACGCCAAGTACGGCCGCGTGATCCTCGCTCAGCCGGGGCAGTTCGCCTGGCAGGTGTTCGACGCCAAAGTGAAGCACCTGCTGCGCGATGAGTACAAGATCAAGCAGGTGACCAAGGCCACGGCCGCAACGCTCGAGGAGCTCGTCACCAAGCTCGACGACGTCGACCCGCAGGCGGCCCTTGCCGAGATCCGCGCCTACAACGCGGCGGTGAGGACCGACATCGCCTTCAACCCCAACGTCAAGGACGGGCGCGCCACCCGGGGCCTCGCGGTGCCGAAGTCCAACTGGGCCAACGTCATCGACACCCCGCCCTACGAAGCCTACGCCGTGACCTGCGGCATCACCTTCACCTTCGGGGGCCTGAGGATCGACCCCGCGGCGCGCGTCATGTCCACCGACGGCGAGCCGATCCCCAACCTTTACGCCGCGGGCGAGCTGGTGGGCGGCATCTTCTACTTCAACTACCCCGGCGGCACCGGGCTCACCAACGGCGCAGTGTTCGGCAAAATCGCCGGCGCGAGCGCAGCGGCCGGCGCCAGGCAGTGAGCCGCCGGCGCACCGCCCGCCGCGAGGATCTCGGCCTCAGCAAGGCGGAATTCGCGGTGCTGCGGCGCCTCGATACGCCGGCGAAGATCCAGGATTACGTGTTTCGCCTCAAGCAGAACTTCGAGCCCGACGGCGACAGCTGCCGGCCGGTGCGCGTGGTGCTGCGCGAGCGCAATGCGCACTGCATCGAGGGCGCCATGCTGGCGGCGGCCGCGCTCTGGGTACACGGCGAGCCGCCGCTGCTCATGGACATGCGCGCCGAGCACGACTTCGACCACGTGGTGGCCCTCTTCCGGCGCAGGGGCTTCTGGGGCGCAATCTCGAAGACCAACGGCGCGTACCTGCGCTGGCGCGACCCGGTTTATCGCAGCCTGCGCGAGCTGGCGATGTCGTACATGCACGAGTATTCCAACAAGCGCGAGTACAAGTCGCTGCGCGAGTACTCGCTGCCCTTCGACCTGCGCCGCGTCGATCCGGCGATCTGGGCCGCCGGCGAGAAGGACGCCTGGGAAGTCCCCGAGCGGCTCGAGGAAGTGCGCCACTTCCGCCTGGTGACGCGCGCCCAGGCGCGCGCGCTCACGCGCCGCGACCCCTTCGAGCGCAAGATCGCCGCGCTGCTGCAGTACCGCAAGCCGAAGAAGAAGCTCAGGAAAGGTTCTTCCTGAAAAAGGCGACGGTGCGCTGCCAGGCGAGCGTCGCCGCCTCCTCGCGATAGCGCGGCGTCGAGTTGTTGTGGAAGCCGTGCTGCGTGCCCGGGTAGCGATGCATCTCGAAGCGCACGCCGGCCGCCTCGAGCGCCGCCTGGTAGCCCGGCCACATGCCGTTGATGCGCGGATCGTTCTCGGCGAACTGAAGCAGGAGCGGGGCCCTGATTCGCGCCACCGAGGCGGCGTCGGGCGCCGCGCCGTAGAACGGCACCCCGGCCTGCAGCTCGGCCCCGAGCGCGACCGCCAGCTGATTGACCATGCCGCCACCCCAGCAGAATCCGACCGCGCCCAGCTTGCCGTTGGAGAGCCGGTGCGCCTTGAGAAAGCGCGCGCTGTTCAGCATGTCGGTGTGCAACTTCGCCTGGTCGAGGCCCGCCTGCAGGGCCCGGCCGTCGTCGTCGTTGCCCGGATAGCCGCCGGCCGGCGCGAGACCATCGGGCGCGAGCGCGAGGAACCCTTCCACCGCCACGCGCCGCACCACGTCCTCGATATACGGGTTGAGCCCGCGGTTCTCGTGAATCACGAGCACCGCGGCGAACGGGCCCTCGCCCGACGGCTGCACGAGGTAGCCGCGCATCGTCCCCGAGTTTCCGCCCGGCGAAGGGTAAGCGACGTAGCGCGCCTTGATGCGCGGGTCGGTGAACGAGATCGTCTGCGCGGCTGCGTAGCGCGGCAGCAGCGCCTGCGCCATGGCGAGCCCCCCGGCCGCGAGCACCGCGGCGCGCAGCAGAAACTCGCGCCGCTCGATCCTGCCGTGGCAGTACTCGTCGTACAGGTCGTAGACCCGCGGGTCGATTTCCGTTTGCGTCGACTCGCTCATGGTCGCTCCGTCATTGAGGTACCGCTCGCGGCGCAACCTGCGCCACCATGGGAGTTAACGCAGGTACCGGACCGCAAATTCCGGCCGGCGGCGCTAGTTCTTCTTCTCGAGCTTGCCGATCTTGAGCACCGCCACCTTGAGCCGCGCCGCGTCCTTGTCCCAGAAGCTCTGGAACTCCGGCGCGTCGAGGTAGCTCACCGGGGTCGACACCTTGTCCATCGCCGTCTTGAAGGCCGGGTCGCGCGCCGCGTTGCGCACCGCCTCGCGCAGCTTGAGCTGCACGGCGGCGGGGGTCGCCGCGGGCACGAACACCCCCGACCAGATGTAGAACTCGGCGTCGTAGCCGAGCTCCTTGAAGGTCGGCAAATCGGGCATCAGCGCGAGGCGCTTGTCGCCCCAGCCGGCGAGCGCGCGCATCTTGCCCGCCCTGATCTGGCCGATCGCAGCCGCAGGCCCCGAGGCGAGCGCCTGCACCTGCCCGCCGAGCAGCGCGGTCACCGCCGGCCCGCCGCCCTGATAGGGCACGTGGAACAGCTCGATGCCCGCTGCGCTGGCGAACATCTCCATCGCCACGTGCAGCGTGCCGTACACGCCGGAGGACGAGTAGTTGATCTTGCCCGGATTGGCCTTGGCGGCGGCGACGAAATCCTGCACCGACTTGTAGGGGCTGTCGGCGCGCACCACCAGCACCGTCGGATCGGCGGTCACAAGCGCGATCGGCGCCAGGTCCTTCAACTCGTAGGGCGGGGTCTTGCCGTTCAGCGGATCGGACACCGGGAAGATTGAGATCGACGACAGGCCGATGAGGATGGTGTAGCCGTCGGGCGCCGCCCTCGCCGCCGTGCCCATGCCGACCGCGCCACCGGCGCCGGGGCGGTTCACTACCACCACAGGCTGCTTGAGCGTCTTTTCCATCGCCGAGGCGAGCGGCCGTCCGACGATATCGGCCACGCCGCCGGGCGGGAACGGTACGATCATAGTCACCGGCCTGCTCGGATAGGCATCCTGCGCGAGCGCGGCAGGCGCCGCGGCGAGCAGCAGCAACGCGACGAAGATACGATTCATGAAGCTCTCCCCGGGTCAGAGTGCGCGGCGCACGTTAGCGCCGGGGAAGGCGAGCTGTCAACGCGCTGACGCTCAGGCCGATTCCACCCACTCGAAGGTCGCGCGCACGTAATCTTCTGCGCGCCGCAGGAGCTGCAGGCCGCGCAGGTGGCGCACCGACCCCGCCACCGTGCCCTCGTACACGCGGCCTTCTTCCCAGTGATCGGGCGACAGCAGGAAGTTCGCCTTCTGCGAGCCTGGGGCGCCGTCCGACACGATAATCGCGCGCACGCTGGCGAAGGAAAACTGCCGCGCCGCGTCCTCCGAGATGTTGCTCACCTCGCCCTTCGCGATGACCGGGCGCAGCTGAACGGCCTGCGGCGCGCGGCTCAGGACGGCGATGTTGGCGTGCAGGCTGCCGCCCGGCTCGGCATGCATGGAGCGGATCACGCCCAGCCAGCACTCGTCGTTGCCGTCCATCGAGGCGGCGAGCACGTCGCCGCTGCGCGCCCAATCGCCCGAGCGTTGCGGCATCTCCGCGCCGAGCTCGTTGCCGCCGGTGTCCTGCAGCGTCCAGGTGTCCGGTGCCTGCGGCGGGCCGTCGCCGTCTTCGGCCAGCGACAGCTCGGTGGTCGCGGAGCGTGCGTGCGAAATGTGCTGCCAGACCTGGCCATAGCCGTGGATGACCCGCAGCGTGCCCGTCGCCGGCGAGCGGGAGGGCGGCGCGTACGGATTCGCCTGGCCCCAGAACAGCAGCAGATGCCGAACGGCCGACACCTGCACGTGCGGGGCGATGTCCCTGCCGAAGGTCTTGACGTCGGCGGTCCGCGTCTTCGCCAGCTCCCGGTAGAGGCGCTCCAGCGCGTCGAATCCCATCCCTGCGCCGAAATAGCGGCTGTTGCCGTCCGCGCCTGCCGGCCCGTTGGCGGCCCGGTGCGGCGGCTGGTCGCTCGCCGGATCGAAGCAGAAGACGTTGTCGGCGGCGCCGCGCGGCCGCAGCGTGAAGTCTCCCCCCAGCTGCTCGGTCACCCGGTCGGCCACCTCGATCTGCTCGGGCGCCATCATCTCCGGCGTGCTCGCCTGCAGCATCAGCAACCGCAGCAGCTCCTGCGTCACGGTAGTCGAGGTCTTCTGCGCGGCGTGCATGCGAACGGGCGCCGCGGCGCAATCCGCCTGCTCCGCGTCGCCATGAACCGCGTACGCCAGCTGCCAGATCTTCGGTGGCACGCTCAGGTAATGCACCAGGTAGAGCTTGGCCAGCAGGCGGCAGGCATGCAGGCCCCTTGCCCCGCCTGCCGCCCCCGCAAGCTGGAGCGACGGGTCCGCCGCCGCCTGCTGCAGCACATGCCTGGCCGACGCGCACAGTGCGCCCGCCAATCCACGCACATAGTTGTGCAGCGCATTCCATACCGACTCGCGCGTCGCCTGCGGGTCCGAGGGCTTAGCGAGAAATTGCGCCAGCAGCTTGGACAGGTGCGCGTCGCTCGCTTCCTGGATCAGCGACAGGATGTCGCCGCGCACCTTTTCGTCGTCGCCGGGAATTTCCTTGGCCGCGTCGAGCCAGGCGCTCAGTTCGGTAAGCGCGGTGAGCGGATCGACGCCGCGCATGGCGGCAAGCAGCTTCGCCGCCTCTGCCGGATTGCGCATCGGATGGCCCGGATGCGCGGCGTCCTTCTTGATCCAGTCCAGCATCTGTGCGCTCCCACGGGGAACGGCCCGGGATGCAGCAAGTACTTGTTAAGTATAGTCCGATTACATGGGTAACACTCGGTAACACACGTTACCGGGGTTCGTGCCGACAATCCTCCTACGCCCTCGTTCTTGGGCCAGTGTTAAACGAAAGGAGAGAGACATGAAACCGACCAAGCTTACGATCGCCGCCGTTGTGGGCGCTTCGCTGCTCGCGGCCGCGCCGGCCTTCGCCGACCCGGGCTATCGGGGGCACGAGTACGGTTACCGCGGCGATTACGGGCGTTATGACGATCGTCGCGTGGTGCTGATCCGCGAACGGCCGCGCTACGTCGAGCGCCGGGTGGTCCTCGTGCGCCGCGCGCCGGTGTATCGGCCGGCGCCCGTGGTCTACGGCCCGCCGGTCTACGGCGGCGCCTACTACGGGGCCCCGGCGTTCGGCGCCGTCGTCGGCGCGGTGATCGGCGCCTACGTCGGCGGGCAGATCGCTAGCGGGCGCTAGGCGCCGGTCGCGCCAGGCCGAGGTCCTCCTCGAGGGACCTGCCCGGGAAATGGAAGCGCACCGGGCCGTCGGGCAGCGCGTGCATGAACTGCCTGAGGTAGGGATCGTCCGAGGCGGCTACCTGCTCGGGCGTTCCCTCCCCGACAACCACGCCGTCGGAGATAACGTAGACGTAGTCGACCACCTTGAGCGACTCGCTCACGTCGTAGGTCACGACGATCGAGGTAGTGCCGAGCGCGTCGTTCAGCTTGCGGATCAGCTCGGCGATCACGTTGAGCGTGATCGGGTCGAGGCCCGCGAAGGGCTCGTCGTACATGGCGAGCATCGGGTCGGCCGCGATCGCGCGCGCGAGCGCGATGCGCCGCGACATGCCGCCGGAGAGGTCACCCGGCATGAGATCCCTCGCGCCGCGCAGGCCCACTGCGTGCAGCTTCATCAGCACCAGACGCCTCACCAGCTCCTCGGGCAGCTGGTAATGCTCGCGGATCGGGAAGGCGATGTTCTCGAATACCGAGAGGTCGCTGAACAGGCCGCTCGACTGGAACATCATCCCCATCTTGCGGCGCATCGCGTACAGCGCGTCGGTGTCCAGCTCGTGCACGACCCTGCCGTCGACCCGTACGCAGCCGCCCGCGGGGCGCAGCTGCCCGCCGATCAGCTTAAGCAGCGTCGTCTTGCCGCAGCCGCTCGCGCCGAGGATCGCGACCAGCTTGCCGCGCGGGATCTTCAGGCTCAGGCCCTTGAAGATCTCGTGTTCGTTGTAGGCGAAGCGCAGGTCTTCGATTTCGACGATGTTGTCGGCGGCCATGGAGCGCAGTCTAGCGCAGCGGCGTGCGAACCTCGACCCTGGCGCCGTCCTCGAGCGCGTCGGAGGGATAGACGATCACGGTATCGCCGGGCTTGAGCCCCTCTTCGATCATCGCCTCGTCGCCGTTGCGCCGCGTGGTCTTCACCTCGCGCAGCACCGCGCGCCCGCCCTCGAGCGCGAACACCGCCCAGCGCTCGCCGCGCCGGAACAGCGCCCCCACCGGCGCTTTCACCGCGTCGTCGAGCCTGAGCGTCACGATGTGCGCGTCGACGCGAAAGCCGTCGCCGATGGTCTGCACGCGGTCGAGCGGCTCGGCGAAATCGAGCACCACGTTGACGCGCTGCTCCTCGACGCCGAGCGCGGAAATCTTGGTGAACGCCGCGGGCTCGATCAGCCGCACGCGCGCCGCGAGCGGCGCCACGCCGCTGCCGAGCTCGATGCGCGCCGGCATGCCAGGGCGTACGGCCACGCCCTCCTCGGAGAGCACGTCGACCACCGCCTCGAGGCTGCGCGGATCGGCCACCTCGACGAGCGGCGCGCCGAGCGGTACGACGCCTTCGCTCTCCTGCACAACCTTGAGCACCGAGCCGGTGATCGGCGATTTCACCTCCCAGCGCGCGCCGGTGATGTTGCCCGTGCTCTCGGCGCGGTAGCGCACCAGCGCGGCGCGCGCCTGCTCCACTTCGTGCAGCGCCGCGTGCTCGGCGAAGTTCGCCGCGTCGTGCCCTTTCTGCGCGGTGACCAGGACGAGCCGCGCCTGCTCGAGCGCGTTCTCGGAGACAAAGCCGCCCTTGGACAGCGTGCGCGCCCGCTCCAGGTCCGAGCGTGCCTGCGCCACCTGCGCCTCGGCCTTCTGCACCTCCGCCGCCGCGCGCAGGCGCTGCGCCTCGGTGGCGCCGACGCGGGCCTCGAGCTCGCGTGCGGTGCGCGCATCGAGGAACGCCGGCATGCTGGGCGTGAGCACCGCCACCACCTGCCCTTCCTGCAACGGGTCGCCGGCCTTGAACTGGATGCGCTCGACGCGGCCAGCGAGCGGCGCCGAGATCACGTAGCGGTCGCGCACGCGCGTCTTGCCGTCCTCGGATACCGTCTGCTCGAACGGGCCGCGCGTCACCTTGGCGGTCTCGACCATCACCGGTTGCGGCTGCAGCGCCCAGATCACCAGCGCCGCGAGCCCCGCGGTGGCAAGCCCCAGCACAACCTTGTTTCGCGTCCTCATTCCCGGGTCTTCAGTACGCCGACAAGGTCCAGATTATCGATGCGATTCCTCACCACCAGCGCGCTCGCGATGCCCGCCGCGACCGTCACGGCGCCGGCGAAGAGGTAAGTATGCGGCCAGATCACCAGAGGAAACTCGAAGGTCTCCGGAATGATCATCGAGACGATCAGCGCCGCGAGCCAGTAACCGAGCACGAACCCCGCCGGGATCGCGGCCGCGATCTCGAGCGCGAGCTCGCCGAGCAACAGCAGCGACACCTCGCCCCGCGTCATGCCGAGCACCCTGAGGCTCGCCAGCTCCCAGGCGCGCTCGGCGAGCTGGATGCGCGCGTTGTTGTAGACCACGCCGACCACGATGGTTGCCGCGAAGGCCGTCAGGATGCCCGTGAAGAAAAGCGCGTTGCGCGCGGTGGTCCTGCGGAAGGTATCGAGCAGCGTGCGCGTCACGATCACCACCGCGGCCGCCGGGACGGCTTTCAGGCGCTCGAGCAGCGCCGGCTCGTCGCCGCGGTCGACCAGCAGGCCGGCGGCAGAAACCAGCGGCCCGTCGCGCGCCAGCCGGTTCAGGTCATCGAGCCGCATGTAGGCGTTCATCCCCGCCATCTCGCGCACCGTGCCGGTGACGCGCAGCGGCGCCTTGACGCGCTTGCCCTCGAGCATCTCGGCGACGAGCGTGTCTCCCGGGCGCACGCCGAGCCGCTCGGCAAGGCGCGACGTGAGCAGCACGCCCCCCGGGGCCGGCTGGTGCCGGCGCAGCTCGCGGTCGAGGATGTGTTGCAGCTGGGCGCCGTCGGCGAGCCCGGTGAGCGCAGTGCGGTAGCTCCGGTGCCCCGCGCGCAGCACCACCGGGATGGCGCGCGTGCCCTCGGCCTGCTTTACCCCCGGCAGCTGCGCGAGCTCGCGCACCGCCGAGCGATCCACCGGCTCGGGGAAGCCCACGAACACGCTCGCCCGCTGCACCATGTTGAACTGCACGTCCATGAAGTAATCGAGCGAGTCGTACCAGAACGCCGCGGTGATCAGGATCGCCACCGAGCCCGCGACGCCGATCACGGTGAACGTGGCACGCAGCGGCTTGCGCTCGAGGTTGCGCAGGATCATGCGCTGGCCGGGCGTGGCGAGCCGGGCGTAGCCGAGCCGCTCGATCAGCAGCGGCCTGAACTCCGCCGGCGCCGGCGGGCGCAGCGCCTCCGCCGCGCGCAGCCTGACCACGCCGCGGATCGCGGCGACCGTGCCGCCATAGCCCGCCAGCAGCGCGATGCCGGTCCCGGCGAGCGCGACCAGGGGAAGCACCCTGAACTCGAAGCTCGGGAAATGGAAGAAGTCGGAGAGCAGCCCGGTCATCGCCTGCCCGAGCCAGTCGCCGACGCCCAAGCCGATCACCGCGCCGAGCAGCACGATCACGGAGGCGAATCCGAGGTAGTGCCAGGCGATCGTGCGGTTGTCGTAGCCGAGCGCCTTGAGCGCGGCGATTTCGCCGCGCTGCGCGTACACCTGCCGGTGCAGCACCACGTTGAGGATGAATGCCGCCACCGCGAGAAAGATCACCGGCAGTACGGTGCCCCACACCCGCTGCTCCTCGATCTCCTGCGACACGATCTTGTGCGAGATCTGGTCCTCGCGCCCGACGGCGCCCAGGCTGCCGTAGGGCTCGAGAAGCCGGTCGAGCTGCGCGATCACGGCCTGCTCCGAGGCGCCATGCGCCAGGCGCAGCAGCACCGAGTTGAAGGCGCCCGTCATGTCCTGCGCCGCGGCGAGCGCCTCGCCGTCGGTCCAGAGCACGGCGAACCACTCGTCGTCGGGCATGCCGCCGCCGCGCGTGGCGTAGATGTACTCCGGCGAAAGCACCGTGCCCACGATCGTAAAGCGCTCGAGCTTGCCGTTCACGAGCACCGTCGCGCGGGTGCCGAGCACGAGGTGCCGCGCCTCCAGGAAGCGCTGGTTCACCACCACCTCGTTCTTCACGCCCGGCGCGGGCCAGCGCCCGCCCGTCAGCGTCAGACGGCTCATGGCAGGCAACCGGGCGAAGTCGACGCCGATCAGGCGCGCGATCATCGGCGGCAGGATTCCATCGATCGAGAGCTGCGCGTCGAGCACCACGCGCGTCTCGACCTCCGAGACCCCGGCGATTGCGCGTACCTTCGGCACCAGCGACTCGGGAGCGCGCTTGACCTGCGAGAACACCTGCGGAAAGCGCGCGACGTCGTAGTAGCGCTCGCGCGACGTGAGCAGCGAGTCGTGCGTCGAGAAGGCCGCGATGAAGGCGCCGATCCCGCAGGCGATCACCAGCGCGATCGAGACCACCTGCGTCTTCATCGTCCACAGGTCACGCGCGAGCTTGCGATGGAGTGCCCTCACCAGGAGATCTCCGAGGGGCTCAGCTTGAGCGTGTTGACCTGCACTCCCGCGATGCGTCCGTTGGCGATGCGCAGCACTCGGTCGGCGATGGCGGCGATGGCGGCGTTGTGCGTGATCACCATCGACGTGGTGCCGAGCTCGGCGTTGACGCGCACGATCACCTCGAGCACCAGCTTGCCGGTCTCGTAGTCGAGCGCGCCGGTCGGCTCGTCGCACAGCAGCACCTGCGGGCGCTTGGCCACGGCACGCGCGATCGCAACGCGCTGCTGCTCGCCGCCCGAGAGCTGCGATGGAAAGTGATCCAGCCGCTCGCCGAGCCCGACCAGACCGAGTGCCTCCTCGGGAGACATCGGGTTGCTCGCGATGTCGGTCACCAGCGCCACGTTCTCGCGCGCCGTCAGGCTCGGGATCAGGTTGTAGAACTGGAACACGAAGCCGACGTGCTCGCGCCGGTAGCGCGTGAGCTCGGCCTCGTCCGCGTCGGTGAGCACGTGATCCTCGAAGCGCACCTCGCCGGTGGTCGGCGTGTCGAGCCCTCCGAGGATGTTGAGCAGCGTCGACTTGCCGCTGCCCGAGGCGCCGAGCAGCACGATCAGCTCGCCCGCGGCGACCTCCAGGTCCACGCCGCGCAGCGCGTGCACCTCGACCTCGCCCATGCGGTATATCTTGGTGAGGCCCCGCGCCGTGAAGACCGTAGTCATGACCTATTGAACGATATTCTGCGGGAGCCCGCGCCGCTTGACACAGGTCAATGCGAACGTCCTGGTCCGGGGCCGGTCAAATGCGCAATACTCTGGACGACCCATGAAATCCCTTCTTCGATTTGCGATCCTGCTGCTGCTCGCGGCGGCGACGGGCGCGCTCGCCCAGCACCACTTCCAGGACGCGGAGCGCTGGGCGGCGCAGTTCGACGACCCGGCGCGCGATGCCTGGCAGAAGCCGGACGAGGTGATCCGCACGCTGGCGCCCGCGCCGGATGCGGTGGTGGCCGACATCGGCGCCGGCACCGGCTACTTCGCGGTGCGCCTGGCGCGCGCCGTGCCGCGCGGCCGGGTGATCGGCGTCGACATCGAGCCCGACATGGTCGACTATCTCGAGAAACGCGCGCGGCGCGAGCGGCTGCCCAACCTCGCGGTGCAGCTCGGCGCGCCCGATGATCCGCGCCTGCCGGTGAAAGCGGACCTGGTGCTGCTGGTCGACGTCTACCACCACATCGCGGCGCGCGAAGAGTATTTCCGCAGGCTGCGAGGCTCCCTCGCGCCCGGCGCGCGGCTGGCGATCATCGATTTCCGGCCAGACTCGCCCTACGGCCCGCCGCCGGACATGCGCGTGCCGCGCGCGCAGGCCGAGCGCGAACTCTCGCGCGCGGACTTCGAGCTCGTCGCCGAGCACGATTTCCTGCCTTACCAGTACTTTCTCGTGCTGCGCGCCCGCTAGCGGTGCCTGTAAGGTCCGTAGCGGCACGCCGACAAACGGAATATCGTTGCGAGGAGGCCCAGATGAACCGACGCCTATTGCTCAAGACGCTCGCTGTGGCGCCGCTCGCCGGCCTCGCCGCGCGCGCGCTCGCCGTCACACCCGGAGGGGACATCAACGTGAAGGAGCTGCAAGAGAACTGGCACAGCCTGCTTCCCGCCGGCGCCAAGGTGCCCTCGGCGAGCGAGCGGCTCGAGCTTTCCAAGGACGAATGGAAGAAGCGCCTCGACGAGGCGCAATTCCGCGTGCTGCGCAAGGAGGGCACCGAGCGCCCCGGGAGCAGCCCGCTGAACGACGAGAAGCGCCCGGGCGTGTTCGCCTGCGCGGGCTGCGGCCTGCCGCTGTTCACCTCGGCGATGAAGTACGACAGCGGCACCGGCTGGCCGAGCTTCTTCACCCACATCCCCGCCCACCTGCAGACCAAGCGCGACTTCGGCCTGATCCTGCCGCGCACCGAGTACCACTGCGCGCGCTGCGGCGGGCACCAGGGCCACGTGTTCGACGACGGGCCGCCGCCGACCAGCCAGCGCTGGTGCAACAACGGCGTGGCGCTGCGCTTCCTGCCGAAGAACGGCAACGCGTGATTCGCGGCGCGGGCCCGTAGAATGCGCCCGTGCCGAAAGACGACCCGCATCCCTACTCGAGGCTGACGCCGGACCTGGTGCTCGACGCGATCGAGAGCGCCGGCCTGCGCTGCGACGGCCGCCAGCTCGCGCTCAACAGCTTCGAGAACCGCGTCTACCAGGTCGGCATCGAGGACGGCAAGCCGGTGGTAGCGAAGTTCTACCGCCCGGGGCGCTGGAGCGACGCGCAGATCCTCGAGGAGCACGCCTTCGTGCTGGAGCTCGCCGGGCACGAGATTCCGGCGGTGCCGCCGCTCGAGCTCGGCGGACGCACGCTGCACGCGCACGGCGGCTTCCGCTTCGCGGTGTACCCGCGCCGCGGCGGGCGCGCGCCCGAGCTCGAGGACCGCGCGACGCTCGAGTGGCTGGGCCGCTTCATCGGACGCATCCACGCCGTCGGCGCGCTGCGGCCCTTCGCCGCGCGGCCGGCGCTGGATATCGCCACCTTCGGCCTGGAGCCGCGCGACTGGCTGCTCGAGCATGATTTCATCCCGCCGGACCTGCTCGAAGCCTGGCGCAGCGTCGCGGCGCTGGCGCTGCGCGGCGTCGCGGACTGCTACCAGCGCGCCGGCACGCCGCGCACGCTGCGGCTGCACGGCGATTGCCACGCCGGCAACGTGCTGTGGACCGACGATGGCCCGCATTTCGTCGACTTCGACGACGCGCGCAACGGCCCCGCGGTGCAGGACCTGTGGATGCTGCTGCCCGGCGAGCGCGCGGCGATGACCGCGAGCCTGAAGCACGTGCTCGAGGGCTACGAGCGCTTCTGCGCGTTCGACCGGCGCGAGCTGCACCTCGTCGAGGCGCTGCGCACGCTGCGGCTGCTGCACTTCTCGGCGTGGATCGCGCGCCGCTGGGACGACCCGGCGTTTCCGGCAGCCTTTCCGTGGTTCGGCACGCAGCGCTACTGGCAGGACCGGATACTCGAATTGCGCGAGCAGGTGGCGCTGATGCAAGAGGCTCCGCTCGCCGCATGACGCGCGCCGGCCTGCGCCTGTGGCTGAAGAAGCTCGGCCCGGGGCTGATCACCGGCGCGGCCGACGACGATCCGAGCGGCATCGGCACGTACTCGCAGGCCGGGGCGCAGTTCGGCTTCGCCACGCTGTGGACGCTGGTGGTCACCTACCCCCTGATGGTCGGCATCCAGATGGTGAGCGCGCGCATCGGCTGCGTCACTGGCCGCGGCGTAGCCGCCAACATCCTGCGGCTGTACCCGCGCTGGGTGCTGCATCCGCTGGTGACCCTGCTGCTGATCGCCAACACGATAAACATCGCGGCCGACCTCGGCGCCATGGGCGAGGCGCTGCGCCTGCTCGTCGGCGGACCGACGCTCGCCTACGTGGTGCTGTTCGGTGTGCTGTCGGCCCTGCTGCAGGTGCTGATGCCCTATCCGCGCTACGCGCCGCTGCTCAAGTGGCTGGTGACCGCGCTGTTCGCGTACGTGGGCACGGTGTTCGTAGTCCACGTCCCCTGGGCCGAGGTCGTCGCAGGCACGCTCTGGCCGAGCATCCACCTGAGCCGGACCTATATGCTGGTGGTGGTGGCGGTGTTCGGCACCACGATCAGCCCCTATCTCTTCTTCTGGCAGGCCTCGCAGGAGGTCGAGGAGCAGAACGCGGCGGGCTACTACGGGCCGCTCGCTATCGAGCGAGCGCGCGAGCAGCTGCAGCGCATCAAGGTCGATACCTATCTGGGCATGGGGTTCTCGAACGTGGTGGCCTACTTCATCATGCTCACCACCGCGGTCACGTTGCACCGCGCCGGCGTCACCGAGATCGACAGCGCCAGCCAGGCGGCCGCCGCACTGCGCCCCATCGCCGGGGAGTTCGCGTTCGCGCTGTTCGCCGCGGGCATCATCGGCACCGGCATGCTCGCGATCCCGGTGCTCGCCGGCTCGGCGGCCTACGCGGTGGCCGAGACGCTGCAGTGGCGCACCGGGCTCGCGCTCAAGCCGCTCGAGGCGCGCGGCTTCTACGCCATCATCGTGGCCGCGATCGTGATCGGCGCAGGGATCGACTTCGCGCCGCTCGACCCGATCAAGGCGCTGTTTTGGAGCGCGGTGATCAACGGCATCGTGGCCCTGCCGATCATGATCGTCATGATGCTGCTCGCCTCGCGCCGCGAGGCCATGGGACCGTTCGTGGTGAGCCCGCGCCTGAAGCACCTCGGCTGGCTCGCCACCGTGACCATGGGCGCGGTGATCGCCCTGCTGCTTTACACTTCGTACGCCTGATCCAGGAAACGCGCATGCTCCCTCCCCTGCAACTCGCGGTCGGCGTCGGCTACCGCGAGTCCGGCCCGCGCGACGCGGCCCCGCTCGTGCTGCTGCACGGCATCGGCTCCACTTCGGCCGGATGGCGGCTGCAGTTCGGGCCGCTCGGCGAGCACTACCGCGTCATCGCGTGGGATGCGCCGGGCTACGCCGACAGCGCGCCGCTGGCGCGCGAGGTGCCCGAGGCTGCGGACTACGCGCGCGCGCTCGGGCGGCTGCTCGACGCGCTCGAGGTCGAGCAAGCCTGGCTGGTGACCAATTCCTGGGGCACGTTGATCGCGATCGCCTTTGCGGCGCTGTACCCTCAGCGCGTGCGCGCCATGGTGCTCGGCGGCCCGGCCGCAGGCTGGGGCGCGCAGCCGGGCGAGGAGCGCGCGAAGCGCATCGCCGAGCGCATCGCGCGCATCGGCGCGCTCGGTCCGAAGGCGATGCGCGAGCAGGACGCCGCGCAGCTGGTCGCCCCCGGGACGCGCGAGGAGGTTCTACAGTGGCTGCGCGACTCGGGCGAGAGCCTGAGCATCGCCGGCTACGCGCAGGCCGCGCATGTGCTCGGCAACACCGACGGCGTGGCGCTGATCCGGGAAATCGACTGCCCGGTGCTGCTGATCGCGGGCAGCGCCGACCGCAGGACCCCGCCGGAGACCAACGCCAAGCTGCTCGCCGCGGCCGCGCGCAGCGCCATGCTCGAGATCTTCCCGGATTGCGGCCACCTGCCGCATCTCGAGTTCCCGGAGCGCTTCAACCGGGCGGTGCACGCCTACATCGCCCATTCGACGTAGGTGTAGATGTAGTTCGAGCCGCCGTCGACGTTGTCCAGCAGCTGCGAGCTGCCGAAGATGCCGGAGCGGTGCGAGGCGCCGACGCCGAGATAGGTCTCGCGCAGCTTGCGCACGCCGAACAGGTCGCCGACGCTCACGTCGATGGTCGGGTCCAGGTACACGAGCAGCTTCGAGGTGTTGCGGCCGCGCTCGGCCTGGTCGCGCGCCTCGACGTAGGGAATGCGAAAAGCGTAGGACAGCCCGAAGCCGAAACCGATTCGCGTGCGCACGTGCTCGCTCCAGGGAAAGCCGTAGTAGTAGGCCTTCATGTCGGCGTGCACTTCCCACGAGTTCGGCTGCAGGTCGCGGTCGTCGTGGTAGATCGCGCCGGCATAGCCGACGATGTCCACCGGCCAGCCATTCAGGCGCTCGATGAAGGGCCGCCCCAGCTCGACCCCGGCGATGCGCGTGTTGTCGGCGGTCGAGGTAGAGGTGCACTGCAGCGCCATCACCGGCAGCAGGTTGCAGTCGGTCGACTTGCCGTACATCAGCTTGCCGTACAGCGGGCGCCCCCGTTCCTTCCAGGCGCCCTTCTCAGGCGAGAAGTCGTAGGCGAAACCGACCAGCCCCTTCAGCTGCGTGCCCCCCGAGACGATCGGGCTGTCGCTCACGCCTTTTGCCCATTGCGTCACCGACAGCCCGCCGAGCAGCCGCCAGCGCGCGCTCAGGCGATAGTCGCCGTAGACGCCGAGCTCCAGGTTGGTGCCGCTGCCCGGCTGGTAGGCGGGCCGCTCTGCGGTCGCCTCGCCGGGGAGCACGCCGTAGTAATAGTTGTTCAGCGTCGCGTCGCGCCAGGAAAGGGTCGCGTAAGGCCGCAGGCGCAGGCCGTTGCGCTTGTGCTCGTAGAAATACCCCAGGCGCGCCTCGCTGCCGCTCGAAGCGCCCGAGACGTCGTGCAGCAGCTCGCCGAACAGCGCGCCCCACTCCCCGCGCCGCTCGTAGCTCATGCCGAAATCGGTGCCCGTGTCGCGCCCCGCCATGCCATCGAGGCTCGCGGGCAAACTGTCGTAGGGAAAGCCCTCGAAGCGCTGCGATACGAACACGTCGAACAACTGCTCGGGCCGGTCGTAGAGCTTGAGCCCCATCCGGTAGCCGTGCAGGTAGAGGTACTTGCTCTCGTACAGGAGCAGCGGCAACAGGTCGTAGCGCACGCCGACATCCTTGTACATCGAGCGCTCGATGCGCACCGCGGCGCCGAGGCCGGCGCTGCCCTCGCCCTCGAGCAGCCCCACCAGCGGATCGCTGGTGGCCGCAGCCGAGGCCGAGACGAGAAAAAGGCAAAGCGCGAGGGCGGCGGATCTGAGCATGGTCGGTGCGGCGCGCCGCGAAGTGTAACCGATGCGGCGCATTCAGCCTGGCAGGTCATCCAGCGCGCCCTCCAGATGCGAAACCTCGGCCCAGGCCGACACGCGCCATGCCCCGCCCGAGGCCTCGATGCGATTGAGCGCGGCGTTCGGGATCTCGAAGTCGCGCGGCGAGGAGAGACCGCGGCCGGTGGCGTGCCGGTACACCATCTCGAGCACGCCGCCGTGCGTGAACACGAGCACGCTTTCGCCCGCGTGGCGCTCGACGAGCGCGCTGACGCAGGCCAGTGCGCGCGCGGCGAACGCTCCGAGGCCCTCGCCGGTGACGAAATCGAAATCGGGGTCCTTGTCGCGGAAGCGCGCGTACTCCGCGGGGAAGCGTTCCCTCGCCTCGACGTAGGTGAGGCGCTCGAAAATGCCGTAGTGCCGCTCGCGCAGCGCGCGCTCGAGGCGCACCTCGATGCCGAGACGCCCGGCCGCGGGGGCTGCGGTCTGGCGCACGCGCGCCAGGTCGCTCGCATAGATCGCGCCGAACGATTCGCCGGCGAGCGCCTCGGCGACGGCACGCGCCTGCGCGAGCCCGGTCGCGTTTAGCGGGATGTCGAACTGACCCTGGACGCGCCCCTCGGCGTTCCAGGCGGTCTCGCCGTGGCGCACCAGGCACAGGCGCGTGGCCCTCATTTCACGGCCTCCGGGTTTAGCAGGCGCAGCGGCCTGCCGTCGAGCCAGGCCTCGACGTCTTCTACCGTGTCCTCGTAGAACATGCGAAAGCCCTCCGCGGTGACGTAGCCGAGATGCGGGCTGAGCGTCACGTTCTCCAGCGCGCGCAGCGGGTGGCCGGCGGGCAGCGGCTCGCGGTCGTAGACGTCGAGCGCGGCGTGGCCCAGCTGCCCGCTCGCGAGCGCCTCGAGCATGGCCGCCTCGTCGACGATCGGCCCGCGCGAGGTGTTGACCAGGATCGCGCCGCGCTTCATCTGCGCGAACTCGGCGGCGCCGAGCAGGCCGCGGGTCCGGTCGCCGAGCACCAGGTGGATGCTGATCACGTCCGAGCTCGCCAGCAGCTCGTCCTTCGGCAGGTACAACGCGCCCGACGAGATGGCGCGCTCCTGTGTCAGGTTCTCGCTCCAGGCGACCACGTCCATGCCGAAGGCGGCTCCGACCCGCGCCACGCGGCTGCCGAGCTTGCCCAGGCCGATTAGGCCCAGGCGCTTGCCCTCGAGGATCAGGCCGCCAGCGAGGCCCTCGTGCCAGCGCCCGGCGCGCATGCCGCGCTCGGCCCTGGCGAGATCGCGCGCGGCGGCGAGAATCAGGCCCCAGGCGAGCTCGGAGGTCGAGGCGCCGCTGGTGCCGGCGCGCGTGTGGCTCACCGCGACGGAGCGCTCGGTGCAGGCGTGCACGTCCAGGCTCGGCGAGCGTACGCCGGTGAGCGTTACGAGCTTCAGGCGCGGCAGGCGCTCGATGAGCGCGCGCGGAAACGGCGTGCGCTCGCGCATCAGGCACACGATGGCGAACGGCGCGAGCCGCGCCGCGGCATCCTCGCTCGAGGCGAAGGGCTCGTGGAACACGGTGATCTCGAGCCCGCGCCGGCGCAGCCGCTCCCAGTCGGCCGACTGCAGGGCGAGGTGCTGGTAATCGTCGAGTATGGCGAGCTTCATGCCGGGTCCTAGGCGGTGCGCAACTTCGCGAGTTTAACGATTCCGACCGCGGCGAGCGGCAGTGCCAGCCCGATCACGGTGGCGGCGATGAGCAGCTCGCCCACCTCGGTGTAGTCCGCGGGCACCAGGACCGCGCCGCTCGCGTGGTCGCGCACCTCGCGCGTCACGACGAAGATCTGGTTGAGGTACTCGGTGCCGAGCTGCGCGGCCGACAGCGCCAGATTGGTGAACGAGGCCATCACCGCGAAGTAGGTCGCCTTGAGCTGCGGCGGCGCGCTGTTGGCGATCCAGGCGAGCATCGGGATCATGGCGATCTGACCGAGCGGCGACTCGAGCGCGGTGTCCACCAGGGCGATGAAGCGCGCGTCGACCACGCCCCCCGTGAGCGCCGCGGTCCAGTGGTGCACGCCGTAGAACATGCCGACGATCGGCAGGCCGAGCGCCGTTCCGGCGAAGGTCAGCATGACGATGATCTGCGAGATCGACTTCTCCGCCATGTAGCGGCGGAAGATGAACATCCCAAATAGCGTCAGCGCCGAGGCGATCAGCGACAGCTCGGCGAGGAAGGCCTGGTCGAACTTGAGCTGGTCGATCATCCACCAGGTCGAGCCGGCCCCCGGACCGGGCATGGCGCGGTACACGAACAGCACCAGCGCCGTGGCGACCAGCACCTCGCGCGAGGCGGGCTCGAGCTCCCTCGCCAGCCGCCACAGCAGCAGCAGCAGCACGCCGAGCGACCCGCCGAAGATCAGCTCCATGCCGAAGCGCAGCTCCGACAGCCCCACCGTGATCGTGATCACGACGAACACCAGGCTGCCGCCCAGCACCCACCAGTTGGGGGTGGTCTTCTCCTCGCCGTGCACCGCGAGCAGCCGCCCGATTGCGGCCTCGCCGTAGCCCTGGCCGCGCAGGCGCGCCCACTGCCTGCGGCGCAGCACGCTCGCGAGCGCCACACCCAGGAGGGAAACCGCCGGAATGATCAGTGCCAGCTTGTAGATGTCGGCGTACAACGCCGTCTTCTGCGCCTGCGGCAGCTTGTCGGCCCCCTGGAACAGAATCACGTTGGCGAGCGCCACCAGCACACTGCCGCCGATGATGGCGACGCGCCCCAGCGTCTGCATGGTGGTGTGCATGAGCTTGCGCCGCGCCGCGTCGTAGGGCCGGCCCGCGGCGTCCACCCGCGGCACCGCCTCGACGGTCATGGCGTCGGCGACCGCGTCCTGCACCATGTAGCCGGTCGGAGCGAGCAGCGCCGCGAGCACAAACCAGTGCGCCACCGGCATCACGGCGCGCATCGCCTCGGTGTGCTGGATCAGACCCACCATGATCAGCAGGCTCGCGGCGATCAGCCCCGCTCCGGCGTACACCAGCCAGGCCTTCCAGCGCCAGATCAGGTCGACCAGGTGCCCCACGGGCATCTTGAGCGCCCACGGGATGCCCGCCCAGAAGCCGAGCGCCGCCAAAAACGCCGCCGACAGGCCCAGGTACTCCTTGACGAAGAAGGTGCCGACGATGCCGGTGAGGCCGGAGATGCCCGCCGCCACGTACACCATCAGCGGCGGCAGATAGGAAAGCCGCAGCTCGCGTCCCAGCTCGAGAACGTTGCGCTCGAGCCAGCCGGTTACCGCTCTAGAAATGGACGTTGTTGCCGCCTTTCAGCTTGAGCATCCGGCGCGCGTCGTCCGGTGTCGCGATCACCAGCCCGAGCTCCTCCAGGATGCGGCGCGCCTTGGTCACCTGCTCCGAGTTCGAGCGCGCGAGCTGGCCCTTGCCGATCCACAGGCTGTCCTCCAGCCCGACGCGCACGTTGCCGCCCATCACCGCCGAGAGCGCCGCGATCTGCATCTGGTTGCGCCCGGCGCCGAGCACCGACCACAGGTAGGCATCGCCGAACAGGCGGTCCGCGGTGCGCTTCATGTGCAGCACGTCCTCCGCATGCGGCCCGATGCCGCCGCGGATGCCGAACACCGACTGGATGAACAGCGGCGGCTTGAGCAGCCCGCGATCGAGGAAGTGCGCCGCCGTGTACAGGTGGCCGATGTCGTAGCACTCGATCTCGAAGCGCGTCATGTTGTCGGCGCACGAGCGCAGGATGTGGGCGATGTCCTTGAAGGTGTTCTTGAAGATGCGGTCGTCGCTCTCGGCGAGGTACGGCTTTTCCCAGTCGTGCTTGAACTCCTTGTAGCGCCCGAGCATCTCGTACAAGCCGAAGTTCATCGACCCCATGTTGAGCGAGGCGACCTCGGGCTTGAGCTTCAACGCCGGCTGCAGGCGCTCCTCGACGGTCATGGTGGGCGCGCCGCCGGTGGTCAGGTTGATCACCACGTCGGCGTTGTCCTTGATGAGCGGCAGGAACTGCCGGAACACCTCCGGATCCTGCGTCGGCCGGCCGTCCTCGGGCATCCTCGCGTGCAGGTGCACGATCGCCGCCCCCGCCTGCGCGGCACCGACCGCCGCCTCGGCGATCTCCTCCGGACTGATCGGCAGGTGCGGCGACATGCTCGGCGTATGGATCGCGCCAGTGACGGCGCAGGTGATGATGACCTTGCCCTGGGCTGCAGCCATTTTTATCCTCCCGTCCCGTTCCCGGTCAGCCTATACCATGTAACGCACGCCGCCGCAGACCGAGATCGACTGGCCGCTGATGTGCTTGCCGGCGTCGGTGGCGAGGAACAGCGCCGTGTTGGCCACGTCCTGCGCGGTCACGGTCGTCCTGAGGCTCACGCCCTCGAGCATCCGGTTGCGCACCTCGTCGTTGCCGATTCCCAGGCTCTTCGCCTTCGCCTCGATCACGCGCTCGACGCGCTCGCCCTCGACCACGCCCGGCTGGATGCAGTTTACCCGCACGCGGTCGGGCCCCGCCTCGGCGGCCAGGCTCTGCGTGAAGCCGACCACGGCCCATTTCGCCGCCGCGTAGGGCGTACGCAGCGGAAAGCCCAGGCGCCCGGCAATGGACGACAGGTTGACGATGCTGCCGCCGCCCGCGGCCTTGATGAGCGGCATGGCGCGCCGCGTGCAATAGAACATGCCGTTGAGATCCACCGCGATGCAGCGGTCCCAGTCCTCGGGCTCGACGTCCTCGACTCTGGCCGTCGGCCCGGCGATGCCGGCGTTGTTTACCAGGACGTCGAGCCCGCCGAGCGCGCGCGTCGCGTCCTCGAACAGCCGGTCGACGTCGGCGCGGCTGGCGACGTCGGCCCTGGTCTGCGTCACGCCCGGCAGCGCTTTCCGCGCCGCGGCGAGCGCCTGCTCGTCGACGTCGCAGATGTGCACCCTGGCGCCGTGCTCGACGAAAGTCTTCGCGATCGCCAAGCCGATGCCCGCCGCGCCGGCGGTCACCAGCACGCGTAATCCTCCGGCCGATGTGTCCATGCTCGCCTCCCCTTTTCCCGTTGAATGATACAGGCCGGCGGGAACGCTATACTCCGCCGCCCGAAGCCCAGCCATGGACCCACGCCTCTCCTCGCCCGCGGCGCGCCGCAACCGCGATCCGATCCTCGAAGTGCTGCGCCGGGTCCTGCCGGCCGAGGGCACGGTGCTCGAGGTGGCCGGCGGCAGCGGCGAGCACGCGGTGTGGTTCGCGGCGCGGCTTACCGGGCTCGTGTTCCAGCCGAGCGACCCGGAGCCGGTGAACCGGGCGAGCATCGCCGCCTGGAGCGCGCACGCGCGCCTGGGCAACGTGCGCGCGCCGCTCGCGCTCGACGTGACCGGCGAGGACTGGGGAGTTCCCCCCGAGATCGCGCACCGGCTGGTTGCGATCCTGTGCCTCAACATGGTCCACATCGCGCCGTGGCAGGCGACGCTCGGCCTGCTGCGCGGCGCCGGCCGCCTGCTGCAAGCGGGCGGCGTGCTGTATCTTTACGGTCCCTACAAGCGCGAGGGGCGCCACACCGCGCCGAGCAACGCGGCGTTCGACGAGAGCCTGCGCGCGCGCGATCCCGCCTGGGGCGTGCGCGACCTGGAAGCGCTCGTCGCCGCCGGCGAGCGCCAGGGATTCGCGCTCGCGGAGGTGATCGGGATGCCGGCCAACAACCTTTCAGTCATATTGCGAAGAACATGACCGCCATAACCGGACGCAGCGCTTTTCTTCAGCTTCTCGTCGACGAGGGCGTGACGCACCTCTTTGGCAATCCCGGCACCACCGAGCTGCCGATCATGGAGGTGGTGCCGCAGTTCCCGCAGCTCAAATTCGTCCTCGGCCTGCAGGAGGCGGTGGTGGTGGCGATGGCCGACGGCTACGCGCGCGCCTCGCAGCGCCTCACGGCGGCGAACGTGCACGTCGCGCCCGGCCTCGGCAACGCCATGGGCGCGCTGTACAACGCGAAGTTCTCCGGCTCGCCGATCATCCTCACCGCGGGCCAGCAGGAGCAGGGCCATGGGCTGCGCGAGCCTCTCCTGTACGCGCCGCTGGTGCCGGTGGCGCAGCCGTTCGTGAAATGGGCCGTCGAGGTGACGCGCGTCGAGGACCTGCCGCTCATCGTGCGGCGTGCCGCCAAGCTCGCGCTCACGCCGCCCACCGGGCCGGTGTTCATCTCGCTGCCGGGCGACATCCTCGAGCAGCAGGCCGAGCTCGACATGGGGCGCCCGACGCGGGTGGACGCGCGTATGCGCCCCGCCGACGAGGCGCTCGAGCGCGTCGCCGGCGCGCTGCTCGCAGCGCGCAAGCCGGTGATCGTCGCCGGCCAGGAGCTCGCCACTCACGACGCCTTCGCCGAGGCCGCCGAGCTCGCCGAGCTGCTCGGCGCGGCGGTGTACCAGCAGTCGGTGCCGTACGCGGCGCAGTTTCCGACCGCGCACCCCGCCTACCTCGGCGCGCTGACGCGCAACCAGAAGCAGGTGCGCGCGACGCTCGAGCCCTACGACGTGATGGCGTGCCTGGGGGCAGACCTGTTGCGCATGTCGGTGTACAGCCCGGTCGATCCGCTGCCGCCGCACATGACGGTGGTGCACGTCAGCGAGCGCGACTGGGAGCTGGGCAAGAACAACGCCACCGAGTTCGCGCTGCAGGCGAACGTAAAAGAGACCCTGCGCGCGCTGCTGCCGCTGGTGCGCGCGCGGCGCGGCGCCGAGGCCGCCTCGCGGGCCGCGCAGCGCCTCACCGCGCTAGCCCCGGTCAACTGGAGCGCGCAGCGCGACAAGGCGCGCCTCGCCGCGCTCGAAGCCGCCGAGGAAAAGCCGATCGACCCGCGCTACCTGATGCTGCGCATCGCCGAGTCCCTGCCCGCGGACGCGGTGGTGGTGGAGGAGGCGCTCACCTCGGCGACCGCGCTGCCGCAGTTCCTGCCACTTGGCGACCCGCACTGCTTCTACGGCCTGGCGAGCGGCGGCCTGGGCTTCGGCATGGCGGGCGCGGTGGGCGTGAGCCTCGCGCTGCCCGGGCGGCCGCTCGCCGCCATCATCGGCGACGGCAGCGCCATGTATGGCATCCAGGCGCTGTGGAGCGCCGCGCATCTCAAGCTGCCGATCACCTACGTCATCACCAACAACCGCAGCTACCGCATCCTGAAGGAGCGGCTCATCTCGATGCGCAAGTCCGACCGCTTCGTCGGCATGGACATGCGCGACCCGGCGATCGACTACACCGGCCTGGCGCAGTCGATGGGCGTGCCGGCGCAGCGCATCGTCGATCCGCAGGACTTCGCGCCGGCGCTGCGCGAGGCGATGGCGAGCGGCGGCCCGCGCCTCATCGAAGTGATGGTGGCCGACGGCTTCGGCGGCTGAGCGGCGCAAGGCCGGTCGCTGCGGACCCGGATTGACTCCGGCTTTCACGCCCTGAATACTCCGGGGTGTTCCATCGAAGTCCCTGTCTGTCCATATCGTACGAGGGGGGTGTGCCATGGCAAGAAGATATTCGAATATCCTGGAGACGATCGGCAACACGCCGGTGGTGCGCATCAACCGCCTCGCGCCCCCGGGCGTGAACCTGTTCGTCAAGGTCGAGGCCTTCAATCCGCTCGGCTCGGTCAAGGATCGCCTCGCCATCGGCGTGATCGAGGCGGCGGAGAAATCCGGGGCGCTGAAGCCGGGCCAGACCGTCATCGAGGCGACCAGCGGCAACACCGGCATCGGCCTGGCGATGGTGTGCGCCGCCAAGGGCTATCCGCTGGTGCTGATCATGGCCGAGCCGTTCAGCGTCGAGCGGCGCAGGCTGATGCGGTTCCTCGGCGCCAAGGTGCTGATCACCCCGGCCGCCGAGCGTGCCGTCGGCATGATCACGAAGATGGAAGAGCTTGCCGCGAAGCACGGCTGGTTCATGACCCGCCAGTTCGAGAACGAGGCCAATCCAGATATTCATTCGCGCACCACCGCGCGCGAGATCATCGATGACTTCGCCGGCCAGCGGCTCGATTACTGGGTGACCGGCTACGGCACCGGCGGGACCTTAAAGGGCGTGGCGCGGGTGCTCAGGAAGGAGCGGCCGGAGACCAAGATCGTCGTCTGCGAGCCTGCGGAGGCGCCGCTGCTCGGCAGCGGCATCGAACAGGCGCGCAAGCCCGATGGCACGCCTGCCGCGGCGCACCCGAGCTTCAAGCCGCATCCGATGCAGGGCTGGACGCCGGACTTCATCCCCAAGCTGACCGGCGACGCCGTCGACATGAAGGCTCATCGACCGGCTGCTGCCGATCCCCGGCCCGGAGGCGATCCGCTACAGCAAGGAGCTCGCCACCAAGGAAGGCATCTTCGTCGGCATCAGCTCCGGCGGAACTTTCGCCGGGGCGCTCAAGGTCGCCGCGGAAGCGCAAAAGGGCGCGACCATCCTGTGCATGCTGCCGGACACGGGCGAGCGCTATCTCAGCACGCCGCTGTTCGCCGACATTCCGGCGGACATGACCGAGGAGGAGCTGGCGATCTCGCGCTCGACGCCGAGCGCGCAGTTGAAGACCTGAGCCGGGAGCGGCCCTTGAGCATCATCTCGCGGCGGGCAGCGGCGGCTGACCGCGCGTTCGACGCCGTGAAGGAGTTCTATTTCAACTCGCGCTACGGCGAGCGGCGCGGCGATCCAGGCATCGCGGACTTCACCTTCGGCAACCCGCACGAGATGCCGCTCGAAGGACTGGTCGCGGCGATCCGCGCGGCAGCGCTGCCGCAGAACAAGGACTGGTTCGCCTACAAGTCGAGCGAGGAGGCGCCGCAGGCATTCCTCGCCGGAGTGTTAGGCAGCGAGCTCGGCCTTGCGTTCGAGCCGCCGGACATCGCGCTCACCGCCGGCGCGTTCGCGGCGATCTCGGTCGCCTTCCGGCTGGTGCTCGACGCCGGCGACGAGGCGATATTCTCCGAGCCGGCCTGGTTCTGCTACGAGCCGATGCTGCTCGCCGCCGACGCCGTGCCGCGAAAGGTGCCGCTCAAGAAGCCGCGCTTCGATCTCGACCTCGACGCGATCGACGCGGCGATCGGACCGCGCACGCGGCTGGTGATCGTCAACACGCCGCACAATCCGACCGGCCGGATCTACGGACGCGAGGTCCTGGCCGAGCTCGCCGACAGGCTCGAGCGCGCCTCGAAGCGGATTGGCCGCCGCATCTTCCTGCTGTCGGATGAGCCCTACCGGCGCCTGCGCTTCGACGGGCGCGGCTTCGTCAGCCCGGCCGCCGTCTACCCCTGGACACTCGTCTCGTACAGCTACGGCAAAGTGCTGCTCGCGCCGGGGCAGCGCCTGGGCTACCTGGCGATCTCGCCGCTGATGCCCGCCGCCGAACGCCAGTTGCTGCGCGACGCGATGTTCGCGACCCAGATGGCGCTCGGCTGGTGCTTTCCGAACGCCGTCATGCAGAACGCCGTGCCGCAACTCGAGCGGCTGTCGATCGACGTGCAGGCGCTCGCTCGCCGCCGTGACGCGCTTAGCGAGGTGCTGACCAAGGCCGGCCACGGCGTGCTGCCGCCGGAGGGAACGTTCTACCTGTGGGTCAAATGGGCAGGCACGGACCCCGAGCGGCAATGGACCGCGCTCGCCGAGCGCGGTGTGTTCGTCATGCCGGGCAGCATCATGAACGCCCCGGAGTACTTCCGCATCAGCCTGACCGCCTCCGACGAGATGGTCGCGCGCGCGCTGCCGGCCTTCGCCCGGGCTTGAGCGCAGGCCGATCGCGACCGAAGCCGGCGGTTCTTCGCGCTACATTCCGTTACAGACTGTCGATGACGCGCCGGCTCATTGCGCGTTGAATGGGTACGCAGCAACCCACTCAACGACACAGGAGCGGCGACATGTTGAAGAAGATGACTTACCTCGCAGTGACCGCGGCGATGCTCGCGGTGAGCGGCGTTTCGTTCGCGCAATCGCACGACGCCCGCAGCGACCGCCGGGATTTGCGGCAGGACCGGCACGAGCTGCGCAGCGACCGGCGCGAATTCCGCCACGAGCGGCGCGAATTCCGCCACGCGCACTGGCGCTATCGCGAGGCCCACCGCCACCACCACTACCCGCGCTACCGGGGCTGGCGCTAGGCGCGCCGGGCGAAGACGGCGATCGCGATCCCTACTTGCGGTCCGGGTAGCTCACGGCCATCCCGGCGCGCACGTCCTGCTGGATGCCGTACTGCGGGAAGGGATAGCGAAAGCCGTTCTTCGCCAGCGCCTGCATGCCGGCGATCGCGCCTGCGAGCCGCTCGGGCGGCAGCGCCATCAACAGCTCGTCGTCCTGCACGCCGCCGTAGCGTCGCTCGGCGAAGCACGGGATCGACAGGCTCGGCTCGCGGGTCTTGAGCGCGCGGCCCCAGGAGTCGGCGCAGGCGGACTCGCCCACCACGCTCCAGTCGAAGCGCTTGTAGCCGGACCATTGCAGGCCGTTGATGAAGTAGATCATCGCCCCCGGCGTGGCGTAGAACAGCGCGATGTCGGGCGGATCGAGCCGCCCGCTCGCGAGCGGCGCCACCGCGAGGGCCTGGTACTTCCCCTTCGGCACGATGTTCATCGCCGCCTGGTGCCGGCCCGCGTCTTCTAACGTCGCGAACCACACGCCGACCATGTGCTGCCCCGAGCGCCACTTCTCGTCCTGGCCGCCCAGGCCGACCACCGAGCGGCACTGGTCGCCGACCAGGTCCTCGCCGGTGACGCCCACCGTCCAGCCGAGGCGCGCGGCTTGCGCCACCACCTGGTCGAGGGTGTGCACGGATTTCGGCCGCCGGATCTTCGGGATCGCCTCCATCTCCGCCTTCGCTGCGTAGAGCTTCATGCCGAAGGGGATCGCGCGCAGCTTCAGCAGCCGCTCCAGATCGGCCGCAAGCCGCGGCCAGTCCATGTCGCTCATTTCCGTCCTCCCGCCTGCAAGTGAGCCTTCGATTCCTCGTACTGCACCGTGCGGTTGCGGCCCAGCTCCTTCGCCCGGTACAGCGCGCGATCGGCGCGCGCGATCCATTCGCCGTGGTCGGCGACCTCGTGGCCCGCGGTGGCGGCGCCGATGCTGACGGTGCAGCGGATGTCCTCGGCCTCCACCATCACCGCCGACTCGATCGCCTTGCGGATGCGCTCGGCGATCACTTTCGCTCCGGCGGCGTCGGTCTCGGGCAGGATGACGCCGAACTCCTCGCCGCCGTAGCGCCCCGCGACGTCGAACTCGCGCATGCTCAGGCGCAGCAGCGCGCCGATGCCGCGGATCACCTCGTCGCCGGCAGGATGCCCGAAGCTGTCGTTGATGCGCTTGAAGTGGTCGATGTCGAGCATCAGCAGGCTGACCGGGCTGCCGCTGCGCCGGTGGCGCCTGAACTCGGTCGCCGCCAACTCCTCCCACGCGGTGCGGTTGAGCAGCGTCGACAACCCGTCGGTGCGGCTCAGCTTGGCGAGCTGGCGGTTCTGCTCCCGCACCCTGCGCGAGAGCTGGTTGGTCACCACGCCGACCAGGATCGGGTAGCCGACGAGTAGCGGCAGGCAGGCGACGACGTTGAGCATGGTCGTCTCGGGCCGGAAATCGAAGCCGAACAGGAGCACCGCGGCGCCGCAGGCGAGCACCTGGGCGGTGGCGGTACGCGCCAGCAGCCGCCAGCCGCCGAGGCTGATCTTGTCCATGCTCAGCATGGTGACGAACAGCACGCTCGGCAGCAGGCTGAACGCCATCAGCGCTACCCACACCCCGCCCATCGCCGAGTCCACCGTCAGGTTGGTGAGCTCGAAGCGGTACGGATCGGAGCTGTACCTGGCGAGCGCGTACGCGACATGCGGCCAGACGAACGACGTGACCGCCAGCCCGGCCCAGATCGCGAGATTCGCGTCGTGCTGGTACAGCACCGAGGCGGCGGCGAAAAAACTGAGCGCCGTGCCGACCACGCGCGGCAGGTAAATGCGCCGCGCGAAGCGCAGGCCCCTTCGCTTGTCGATCGCCACGCGCCGAAGGGGCCGCGGACCCCCTACACCAGTTGCGCGAAGATCAGCGCCAGACCGACCACCGAGACGCCCCACACGCCGGTGCGCACCCAGGGCAGCCCGGCGAGATACACGATCGCGTAGGCGAGCCGTGCCCAGAAGAAGATCTGCGCGCCGAGCAGCGTCATGGCGTTGGTCTTGTCCGCCACCGCGGCGACCAGCACCAGCGCGGCGAACAGCAGCAGGTTGTGCACCATGTTGCGATGCGCGCGCATGGCGCGCCCGGCCCAGCCGGTCAGCTCGGGGAAATGCTCGCGGTTGCCCGCCAGCGTCACGAGCCCCACCTGCATCATCGCCCCCTGCACCGCCACCAGCACCTGCACGAACGCCAGCAATACCGCCCACAGCAGCAACGTCAATTCGGGTTTCATGACCGCCTCCTCCGGGATCCGGGCCAGCGCATGCTGCGCTTGCCGGCCGCCCGGCGTCAACCACCGCGACCGGCCCCGGTTAAGGATTTCTTAGGTTTTTGTTATGCAGCATTTAGCAACGCGGCGCGCGCGCCCCGCCTAGACTGGCCGCACCAACTTTGAGGAGGTCGTCATGGCACAAACCGCAATCGAGCTCGAGCCGCGCCAGGAAAAGATCGCGGGCCGCTACGACATTTACGTCCAGATCCACAAGGGCCTGCGCAGCTTCATGATGCATACGCTGGAGCAGCTCGGACGCATGGATGCCCGGGACGAGTGCGAGACCGCCGAGTCCCTGGCGCAGCTGCGCGCGCTGCTCGGGCTGTGCCGCTCCCACCTGGAGCACGAGAACCACCACCTGCACACGGCGATGGAGGCACGCCGCCCGGGCTCGACCGCGCGGATCTCCCTCGAGCATGTCCATCACGAGCGCTCGATCGAGGCGCTCCAAGCCGCGGCGCGCGAGGTCGAGCTCGCCGCGGGCGCGGCGCGCGCCGCCGCGGCGCTCCGCCTTTACCGGGCGCTCGCGCTGTTCGTGGGCGAGAACTTCGAGCACATGCACGTCGAGGAGACCGCGAACAACGCGGTGCTGTGGGAGGTCTACGACGACGCCGAGCTGGCCGCCATCGAGCGCGCCATCGTCGCCTCGATCGCGCCGGAGGAGGCGATGCTGGTCGGGCGCTGGATGCTGCCGGCGATGACCGCCGGCGACCGCGCCGCGCAGCTCGCCGCGATGCGGCAGACCGCGCCCGCCGCAGTGCTCGCCGGCATGCTCGCAATGCTCAAGCAACGCCTGAGCGAGCGCGACTGGTACAAGCTCGGCGCGGCGCTCGGGCCGAGCGCCGTCTAGGCGGGCATCTCGACCAGCTTGACGGGGCGCGCGACGTTCAGCCGGAAGCGGCCGCGCCCGGTCTTCTCGATGCGCAGGAACTCGCAGCGCTCGGCGAGCCGGCGCTGCAGCAGGATCAGCCGCGCCTCGAGGTTGTCGCTGACATCGGGCAGCCGGATCGACGGATCGAGCCGCAGCTCGCGGTTCGAGAACTCGGTTCGCTGCTCGCGGCCGTAGTCGCGCAAGAGCTTGCAAAAGATCGCGCCCGCCACGCCCTTGATGAGGTAGTCGTCACCGATGAACACGGTGCCGTCGGCGGCGTAGTGGCGGATCGGTACCGGCGTGCCGCCTGGCGGCGCGGCGCGCGCCGCCGCGGCCGGCGCCTCGTCGTGGCTCTCGGCCGCGTCCTGCAGCAGCCGCACCACCATGCCGGTCTGCGTGGCGAGCGCCACCAACGCGTCCTCGTCGTCGTACCCGAAGCGCATTTCCTCGGCGCTCTCGACGTACAGCACGCCGAGCAGCCTGCCGCCCGTGATCACCGGCACCGCGAGCTGGCTGCGCGCGTCGGGCAGGCCGGGCAGCGGGATGGCGGTCTCCAGCATGTCCGCGAGGCCCTCCTGCGCAGCGCGCTCGCGGATCGCCTGGCCGTAGGCGTAGTCCGAGGTCATGTGCGAGATGCGAATCGGCGTGCGTTCGCGCGCCGCGACGCCAATCACGCCGCAGCCCATCGGGATCTCGGAGCCGACCCCGGAGGCCGGGTAGCCGCGGCTCGCCACCGTGTACAGGCGCTTGCCGGCGCCGTCGGGCACCAGCACCATGGCGTTGCGGATGCCGAACACCTCGTCCAGGCACGCGAGCAGCTCATCGAGCAGGCGCCCGAGCTCGGCGCACAGGTTGAGCCGCTCGCTGCACGCGCGCAGCGCCGCCAGCAGGCTGCGCTTCGGCGGCGGTGCCGGCAGCTCCCTGCCGGGCAGGCGCTCGATGCCGAGCACCCGGTAGATGTCGGCGCCGAGCAGACGGAACACGCCGCTCATGCCGCTGTGCGAAGCGATGCCGGCGAGCTTGGCCTTCATGCGCTCGAACAACGGCCCCTCGGTCTCGGTGCGCAGGTACTCGAGCGCCAGGCGGTACTGCAGCGCGGTGCCGGGATCGATCACCGCCACGGCTGCGTGCGGATTGGCGAGCACGTTCTCGCGCGTCTTGTTGAAGAACTGGAACGACAGCGCGACGTGCTCGCTGTCGAGGTAATGCACCTGCGACACGTAGCTGACGTTCGGCGTGCCGTCGGCCGCGCAGGTGGCGACCGTGGCGGGTACCGCGCCCTCCAGGCAGGGGCGAATCGAGTCGACGGTCAGCGTCACGTTCCGGTGCGCAGCGGTGCGCCGGCCCCGGGGCCCGGCGTCTGGCTGAACGCGGCCGAGGGCGTGAACGACAGCGTGGCGAGATCCGCCGGGTCGAGCCACAGCAGCGCGCGTGCCATCGCGCCGCTGTAGCCGAGCGGCTCTAGCTCACCGGCGAAGGCCTCGACGTAGCGCCCGACCGCCTCGCAGTCGCCCGCCGCCGGCGCGCCGATTTCGGCGTCGGTTCCCTTCAGCTGCACCGAGCGGTGGCTGCTCGGCAGGCTGAACACCGCGGCGACCGTTTGCGTCGCGCGGATCGCGTCGATCACCGCCGCCGATTTCGCCCGGCCCAGGTACAGGGTGACGCGCCGCCGGTCCGGCGCCACGCGGCAGCCCGAGCAGCGCACCAGCACCGGCACGTTGCCCGCAGCGCGCGACGCGGCGCTGATCGACACCGGGCCGCGCAGGAAAGCGGCCAGCTCCTCGTCGATCAGCGGCGGCTTGGTCATGGGGCCGGATTGAACCATGAACCGGCCACGCCCTGCATGCATTAGACTCGACGCCCATGAAATCTTTCTGGATCCAATCCGCGCCGGGCGAGACGCGGCTCGAGGCGCGCGAAGCCGAGCGGCTCGCCCCCGGGCCCGGCCAGGTGCTGGTGCGGGTGCGCGCCGCGGGGCTGAACCGCGGCGAGTTCATCCCGGCGCTCGGGCTGCACGCCAAGTCGCCGGCGCCCAAGCCCGCGGGCGGCGAGGCCGCGGGCGAGGCGGCCGCCGTCGGCGCCGGGGTCTCCAGCTTCGCGCCCGGCGACCGGGTCATGGGGCGCGCCGCGGGCGCGTTCGCCGAGTACGCGCTGATGGACGCGCGCGAAGCGATCGGCATCCCGGCGCGCCTGGACTGGGAGCAGGCGGCGGCGGTACCGCTCGTCTTCATGGTGGTGCACGACATGCTGATCGGCCAGGGGAAGCTCGCGGCCGGCCAATGGCTGCTCATCACCGGCGTGTCCTCGGGCGTCGGGGTCGGCGCGCTGCAAGCTGGCAAGGCGCTCGGCGCAAAGGTGATCGGCACCTCGGGCTCGGCGACGAAGCTCGAGCGGCTCAAAGCCCTCGGCCTGGATCTCGCGCTCGAGACGCGCAAGGGCGATTTCCACGACGCGGTAATGCAGGCCACCGGCGGCAAGGGCGCCAACCTGGTGGTCAACACGGTCGGCGGCAGCGTGTTTCCCGAGTGCGTGCGCGCGCTCGCCTTCGAGGGGCGGCTCGCGACGGTCGGCTACCTGGACGGCGTGCTGAAGAGCGAGATCGACCTCGAGGCGCTGCACGCCAGGCGCCTCACGCTGTTCGGCGTCTCGAACAAGCTGCGCAGCGCCGAGCAGCGCGCGGCGACGGTGCGCGGCTTCGTCGCGGACCTGCTGCCGGCGATCGCCGACGGGCGCATCACGCCGCTCATCGACCGCGTGTTCGATTTCGACGCGCTGCCCGCGGCCAAGGCGTACATGGAATCGGACGCGCAGGTCGGCAAGATCGTGGTGCGCATGCCCTAGCGCTTTACCGCCCCTTGAACACGGGCTTGCGCTTCTCCATGAACGCGCTGCGCCCTTCCTTGTAGTCGCTGCTCTCGAAGCACTCCCTGACGAAAGCCTTGCACGCCGCCTCGTCGAACGACCCCGGGGTCTTCAGCAGCTCGCGCACGATGCGCTTGGCGGTGCGCATGGTGAGCGGCGCGTTGGAGGCGATCCCGGCGCAGGTCTCGAGCGCCTCGGATTCGAGCGCAGCGGCCGGCACCACGCGCTGCACCAGGCCCATGGCGAGCGCCTCGGCGGCGCTGAACTGGCGTGCGGTGATGAGCATCTCGCGCGTGTACGCCGGGCCGATGGTGTCGACCATGTTCTTGGTGGAGGACGCGCGGTAGCCGAGCCCCATCTTCGCCGCCGGCACGCCGAAGCGCGCATCGTCGGAGGCAATCCTCAGGTCGCAGGTGAGCGCGATGTTGACGCCGGCGCCGAGGCAATAGCCCCGGATCATCGCCAGCACCGGCTTGTCGCAGTGCTGCAGGCGCAGCTGCGCGCCCTCGGCGATCTCCTCGTAGCGCTGCACGGCCTCGGGCCCCGAGCGCTGGCTCTCGAACTGAGAGATGTCGGCGCCCGAGACGAACGCCTTGTCGCCGGCGCCGGCGAGCACCACCAGGCGCACTTCGGGGTCGGACTCGAAGCGCTCGAGCACCCGCGGAATCGCCTCCCACATGTCGATCGAGACGGCGTTGCGGCGCTCCGGGTTGTTGAACACCAGCCAGCCCACCGGCCCCTGCTTCTCGGCGATCACGCGCGCGGTGAGCTCTCCCGCCGCGAACAGCGCCTGCCGGGGGATCGACTGCAGGTCTTCCTTCTTCATTTAGGGGCTCCCGATCTGACGGAACCGCGATCTTAAGCCTGGCTTCAGATACGCGGCGCAGCATGCGAGGCCCTCAAACGCGAAACAATGGGAACACAGCGCCATGAGCCATTTCAGGATCGACGACTACATTGCGGGCGTTGCGGCCCTGCTGCTCATATTCGGGGTCGTGCAAGTCGCCCTGTACGCCGGCAGGCATCGCGGCGACCCACCGGCGCACAAAGACTAGCGCCTAGCGCCGGTACGCGGCATCCCCTGGCGCAGGCCAGCCGATCCCCGCATGTAACAAGGTGTTCTGGCGGGCGCGAGGGCGGTGTCGCCGGGCAACAATTTGTTACCAATTCCCTGCTGTTTTCGCCGCCGGCAGGCGTAATGTAGTCCCGTAAAGAAACGCAACGGAGACTTGGCGATGAAAAGGCGATTTGCCCTGCTGGCCGCGCTCGCGCTCGGCGCTGCGCTCACCGGTCCCGCGTTCGCCCATGGAGGCGGACACTCGAGCTTCGGCTTCTACCTCGGAGTGCCGCTCGGCGGGCCGTATTACCCCTATTACTACCCGCCCGCCTATTACCCGTCATACGGCTACCTGCAGTACTACGCGCCTTCCTCGCCGCCGGTGTACGTCGAGCGCCAGGACGCGGCGCCGCAGGACGCGCCCGCGACGGCCTACTGGTACTACTGCGCGGACTCGAAAGCCTATTACCCCTATGTCCGACAATGTCCGGGTGGCTGGCAGCGCGTCGCGCCGCAGCCGCCCGAATGACCCGCGGAGGAAGCCGCATATGAAACCGATCGCCCTCGCATCCATCGTCGCCGCGGCGCTGTCGCTCGGCGCATGCGCCGTCGCGCCGCCGAGCGGGCCGAGCGTCATGGTGCTGCCCGGCGAAGGCAAGAGCTTCGATCAGTTCCGCGCCGACGACTACGAGTGCCGCCAGTTCGCCAACGGCCAGATCGGCGGCGCCACGCCCGCGCAGGCGTCGGTCGACAGCGGCGTGCAGAGCGCGGCGATCGGCACCGTGGTAGGCGCCGCCGCCGGCGCGCTCATCGGCGGTCACGAGGGCGCCGCGGTAGGCGCCGGCACCGGCTTGCTGTTCGGCTCGGCCGCCGGCGCCGGCGCGGCCCAGAGCTCTTCCTACACGCTGCAGCAGCGCTACGACATGGGCTACCAGCAGTGCATGTACGCCAAGGGCCACAAGGTGGCGATGGCTTCGCAGCCGGTGCAGCGCCGCCGTTCCTATTACAACTCGGCTCCCCCGCCGCCGCCGCCGCCGCCCGGGTACTACCCGCGCTGAAGCGCGGCGTACGGCTGCGCGTCCTCGGTGGTGGTGCGGCGCAGCTCGCGCGGCGCGGACAGGTCGAAGCGCCGGCCGCGGTGGATGACGGCGCGGTTGTCCCACATCACGAAGTCGCCCACGCGCCACTCGTGGCGGTAGACGAACTCGCGCTGCGTCGCGTGCTCGAGCAGCTCGGCGAGCAGCATGCGCCCCTCGGCGAGCGTCATGCCGGGAATGTGCGTGCAATGCGCGCCGACGAACAGCAGCTTTCTCTTCGAGCCGGGGTGAGTGCGCGCGAGCGGCCACTGGACCGGCGGAAACGTGCGCAGCTGCTCCTCGGTGATGCCCTGGTCGCCGAGCCACATGCGCGTATGGAAGGCGTAGTGCTCGGCCACCTTGCCATCGATCGCCTGCTTCAGGTCGGCGGGCAGCGCGTCCCAGGCGGCGCGCAGATCGGCGTATTCGGTCTCGCCGCCCTCGGCGGGCAGTACCACCGCCGACAGCATCGAGTACTTCGCCACCATGCTCTGGAACGAGCTGTCGCTGTGCCAGAGCTGGTTGGCGAGGTTGCTGACGATCTTGGCGTGCCCGCGCTCGAACACCCTGCCCTCGGCGTCGACGTTGGAAATGTCGATGATCTCTTCGCGCGCATTGCGCGTGGGCAGCTTGCGCCCCTTCTTGAGTCCCTGGTCGAGCCGGCCGAAGTTCGCCGAAAACGCGATCTGCTGATCTTCGCTGAGCGGCTGGCCGCGAAACACCAGCACCGCGTAGCGGTCCATCGCCGCCTCGATATCGCGCACCGCGCCCGGATCGAGCGGCGCGCGCAGGTCGATGCCGCCCGCCTCGGCGACGAACAGCGGATGCAGCGGCTGCAATTGCAGGGTCGTGCGCATGGGTATCGGTTCGCAGGATTCTAGCGTGCATCTGGTACCCTAGCGCCCCCGACAGCAAAGGAGAACGCGCTTGCCCCGCCTCCAGGACCGGCTGAGCGCGCTGGCGCCGGCGACGCTGCGCGGCATCGTGCGCGGCCTCGAGAAGGAAAGCCTGCGCGTCGCCCCGGACGGTACGCTCGCCCGGACGCCGCATCCCGCGGGTCTCGGCTCAGCGCTTACGCATCCGCAGATCACCACCGATTTCAGCGAGGCGCAGCTCGAGCTGATCACCGGCACGCACACCAGCATCGGCGCCTGCCTGGAAGAGCTCACGCGCATCCACCAGGAGGTCTACCGCCGCATCGGGGAGGAGCTCTTGTGGGCGACCAGCATGCCGTGCAAGCTGCCCGACGACGAGCACATTCCGCTCGGACAGTACGGCCGCTCCAACGTCGGCCGCGCCAAGACCATCTACCGCCGGGGCCTCTCTTACCGGTACGGCCGGCACATGCAGACCATCTCGGGCATCCACTACAACTTCTCGCTCCCCGAGGACGCCTGGCCGGCGCTGCGCCGCGCCGAGGGCCGGGGCGGCGCGGACGGCGCGTACCGCAACGACGCCTACTTCGGCCTGATCCGCAATTTCCGGCGCCATTCCTGGCTCGCGCTGTACCTGCTCGGCGCCTCGCCCGCGGTGTGCAGCAGCTTCGTCGCCGGCCGCGCCCACCGCCTGCGGGAGCTGGCGCCCGGCACGCTGTACCTGCCCTGGGGCACGTCGCTGCGCATGGGGCCGCTCGGCTACCAGAGCGAGGCGCAGGCATCGCTCGCAGTGAGCTTCAACAGCCTGAAGAGCTACGCCGCGTCGCTGCATCCCGCGCTCACCACGCCCTACCCGCCCTACGAGGCGATCGGCCTGCGCCACGGCGACGAGTACCGCCAGCTCGCGACCTCCCTGCTGCAGATCGAGAACGAGTTCTACGGCACCATCCGTCCCAAGCGGCGCATCCAGCCGGGCGAGCGCCCGCTGCACGCGCTGGGCGAGCGCGGCGTCGAGTACGTCGAGGTGCGGCTGCTCGATCTCGACCCCTTCCTTCCCATCGGCATCGGCGCGGCGACCATGCGCCTGCTCGACGTGTTCCTGCTGCACTGCCTGCTAAGCGATAGCCCGCCCGACACGCCCGAGGAGATCTCGTTCATCTCGCGCAACCAGCACCGCGTCGCCGAGCGCGGCCGCGAGCCGGGGCTGCGCCTCGATGCGCGCGGGCGCGAGATGCCGCTCGCCGATTGGGGCCGCCGCCTCATCGAGGAGTGCACCCCGATCGCCGCGGCGCTCGACGCGGCCCACGGCGGCGGCACGTACGCCGCGGCGCTCGCGGCCGCCGACGCGGCGCTCGCCGACCCGTCGCGCCTGCCCTCGGCGCGCGTGCTCGCCGAGGTGCGCGAAGCGCACCGCGGCTCCTACGTCGAGTTCGCCGCCGCGAAGTCGGCGCGCCACCGCGACGCGCTCCAGCGCCTGCCGTTCGCGCCCGAGATCGAGGCCGCGTTCGCGCGCGCGGCCGAGGAGTCGATCGCCGAGCAGAAAGCGATCGAGGCTGCCGATCGCGTGCCCTTCGAGACCTACCGCCAGCAGTATCTGTCGCAGGACCTGCTCGCCGGCGCGTTCCTGCGCGCCGAGACCTGAGCCAGGGCTAGAATCCGGCGAGCACGCATCGAGCGGCCAAGGAGATCCACATGAACATGCAACTCAACGGGCTGTGGGGACTGCTGATCCTCGCCGCCGACATCTGGGCGATCGTCAACATCTTCCAGAGTGCGGAGACCAACGGCAAGAAGGTGCTGTGGACGCTCCTGGTGCTGGTGCTGCCGGTGCTCGGCGTGCTGCTGTGGTTCTTCCTCGGGCCGCGCGGCAGCAGCCGCTAGGGATTGCCGATGTAGTCGCGCTTGACGAGCTCGACGCCGTTGTGGCGCAGGATGTCGTAGGCCGTGGTGACGTGGAAGTAGAAGTTGGGCAGCGCGAAGCCGAGCAGGTACTGCATTCCCTTCCACTTGACCTCGGTCTTGCCGAGCTTGATGACGATGTCCTTGTCTTCGCTGCCGTCGAGCTGCGCGGGCTTGAAACCCTCGACGAACGCGACCGTCTTGGCGATGCGCGCCTGCAGCTCCGCAAGGGTCGTCTCGTCGTCTTCGTGCCGCGGGTTGTCGACCCCCGCGAGGCGCGCCACCGCGCCCTTCGCGGTGTCGCAGGCGATCTGCACCTGGCTCGCGAGCGGCAGCATGTCGGGATACAGGCGGCAGCCGGGCAGCGTCGCCGGTTTGAGCTGCTTCAGATCGGCGTAGGCCCGCGCCTTGTCGAGGATCCCCGACAGGTTGCCGAGCGTGTTGAGGAAGCGCGGCGCGCTCGCCTGGTACATCGAGATGACCATGGGGGGACCCTGGAAAGGACGGTGAGGAAGCGGATTGTAGCGCCGGCCGCTTGGAGTACACTGCTCCCAGGAGGAGCAACCGACGAGACGGGGTGACGGGAGACGATGCGCGAAATTCTGGGTGTGACACAGGAATCGCCGCGGACGCAGCGGCGCTGGTTCCACGACGACTATTTCGACCTGTTCGTTTCGCAAGCCGACGACGGCAAGCTCTACGGCTTCCAGTTGTGCTACGGCCTCGACGCCACGGAGCGCGCGCTGGTGTGGGACGGGGAGCACGGCTACTTCCACGACGGCACCGACCTGCTGGCCGCAGACGAGATCGCGGGCCGCTTCAAGGACGTGGCGCGCGAGCTGCCCGGCGACGTGGCGCGCGCGGTCGCGCGGCGGTTGCAGGAGTTCGCCGAGCGCGGCGCTTCGGCGCCGCCGCGGCGCAAGCGCTTCCGCCGCGCAGTCTGGCAGCAGCGCGACGCCTGAGGGGGCGCGCATGCGCCGGCTTGCGCTCGGCGCCTGCTTGGCGCTGCTCGCTTCGGTCGCGACCGCGCAGGTCCGCGTCCAGGAATACCCGCTGCCGCCGGACGTCGGCCCGCACGACGTGTGGGCCGATCCCGCGCCCGGCGGACCGGTGTGGTTCTCCGCTCAAAGGAGCGGCCAGCTCGGGCGTCTCGATCCGGCGAGCGGCAAGGTAGAGCTCATCGACCTCGGGCCGCGCTCGGCGCCGCACGGCGTGATCCTCGGCCCCGACGGCGGCGTGTGGCTCACCGACGGCGGCCAGAACGCGATCGTGCGCGTCGACCCGAAGACGCGGCAGGTGAAGGCCTGGCCGCTGCCCGCGACCGGCGACAACGCCAACCTCAACACCGCGGTGTTCGATCGGGCGGGCACGCTCTGGTTCACGGGGCAGAGCGGCGTCTACGGCCGCCTCGAGCCGCAAAGCGGCGCGCTCGCGGTGTTCGACGCGCCGCGCGGCGTCGGCCCCTACGGCATCCAGGCGACCCCCGACGGCGCCGTGTGGTACGCCTCGCTCGCCGGCTCCTACCTGGGGCGCATCGACCCGGCGAGCGGCAAGGCGAGCGTCCTCGAGCCGCCGACCGCGCGCCAGGGCGCGCGCCGCGTGTGGCCCGATGCGCGCGGCCAGCTGTGGGTCGCGGAATGGAATGCCGGCCGGCTCGCGCGTTACGACCCGGCGAGCGGCGCCTGGAAAGAGTGGCGCGCTCCGGGCGATGCGCCGCGCGTCTACGCGGTGTACGTCGACGAGACCGGCCGCGTGTGGGCCTCCGAGTGGTCGGCGCAGGCGATGCTGCGCTTCGACCCGGCGACGCAGCGCTTCGAGGCCTTCAGGTCCTCCAGCCGGCGGGCGAACGTGCGCCAGATCCACGGCCGCAAGGGCGAGGTCTGGACCCCGGAGTCGGGCGCCGACAAGATCGTCGTCTACCGCTTCCGCTAGAGGCAGCTCATAGCTCGAAGAACACCGTTTCCTTCGGCCCCTGCATGCGGATGTCGAAGTGGTAAGTCACGCCGCCGGGCTGCGCTTCGCGTCGCGCGATCAGCGTCGCGCGCCGCTCCCGCGGGAGCGCGGCGAGCACCGGATCGCGCGCGTTGGCCTCCGCCTCGTCTTCGAAGTAAACGCGCGTGAAGGCGTGGCTCAGCAGGCCGCGCATCGTCACGATGACGTCGATGTGCGGCGCCTCGCCGGGCTCGGCCGCCGCGGCGCGCTGCCGACCGCGGCGGCCGAGGTGTTTCTGCGCCACGCGCGCGCGAGCGTCGCCGCGCTCCAGCAGGGCGTCGACAGCCTGGCCCAGGCGCGGCGGCGCGGCGGAATCGTGCTGCGCCTGGGCGTGCTGCCCTCGGTCGCGCCGTGCTTCGCGCCGCCCGCGGTGCAGCGCTTTCGCGCCGAGCTGCCCGGCGTGCTGCTGCGCGTGGCGAGCGGGCCGAACGCGCAGCTACTCGCGCAGCTGCAGCACCGCGAGCTGGACGTGGCGCTGGCGCGCCTGTCCGACACCGAGCACATGACGGGCTTGAGCTTCGAGCACCTGTACGCGGATGCGCTCGCGCTTGTCGTGCATCCGGACCACCCGCTGCTCGCCGAGCGCGAGCCGGGGCTGGAGCGCGCGCTGGCGCGAGGAGCGCGCCTAGGCGCGGCGCGCCGATGAAGTAGCGCTTGCCGACCGGGGAGGTCGCGTACCACCTCATTTGTGTCGGGAACGACTTCTCTCGGGCACGCGAGCGAGCGCCGCCTGGCTCGCCTTGAGACTTAGAACCGGAAATTGGCCCCCAGCGCGACGCCCCCAAGGCTCAGGTTGTCGATCAACTTGTCGCCGCTCTGGCTGTAGTACAGATAGCGGTAATCGAGGATGATCTCGCCCCAACTGTAGGCGTAGCCGATGCCCGCGGCACCCTGCCAAGTGAAGGTCGACGAGCCTGCGCCGACGTCCGCGTAGTAGTTGGCGAACCACTTGCCCTCGCCCAGCCCGACGCGCCCTTTCGCGCCGACGATCCCGGACCAGACGCTCTCGGACTGGTTCACGCTGCCCGTGCGTGCGAAGGACGTGCTGCCGGCCGGGCCGGTCACGGTCGCCGCAAGCTGCCAGTCGGTCGTCGCCTTGAGGTCCAGATAGCGGAACCCGCCGATGAGATCGAGGCTCCTGCGCGGCTCCTGGATCGCGGCGTAGCCGCCGATCATGGTCCACACCAGCCCCCTCAACGTGCTGCTGGTCCCGGCATCCAGCCCGGTGGTGGAGATGTTGACCGGTCCGGGGCCGGGATTGAAATCGACGCTGCGCACCTTGCTCTCCGCGCCGTGCAGGTCGAGATAGATCACGTCGGTTGCGATCAGCCAGCGGCTCTTGCGCGCCTCGCCGTTGAGCATGGCCGCGAAGGCGAGGTTGTCGAGCAGCGTGCTCGCGTCCACGCTGACGTTCGGGCTGCCCCCGCCCGCAGACGGCGGCGCGTAGTTCAGCTTGCCGTCCACGCTCGGCAGCCAGAGGTACGGCATGATCGAGTAAGTCCAGTGATCGGTCGTCTGCGCCGCAGCACCCAGCGGCGCGAGAAGCACCAGTCCCGTCAGCAGGCTCGCCAAGGCGGCGCCGGTTCTCATCTTGCTATTCCGCGTGGGATGTCAGAACGGCATCTTGCGGCGGACCGCTGGAGTCAGTTTGACGTAGATCAAGCCGACACGGCGACGCGCAAGTACCGTGCGGACATGCGGTTCGAGACTCGGACTCTGACGCGCTGCCTGAAGGAACCGCTGCTGCATTTCCTCATCGTCGGCGGCTTGCTGTTTGGAGGTTATGCCTGGTTCAACCCGGTCTCGCGCACTGCCGATACCGAGTCGCGCCAGGTGCGCATCGGCCCGGGCGAGGTGCGGTGGCTCACCGAAACCTGGATGCTCCAGTGGCATCGGCCTCCAACCACCGAAGAAATGCGCGGGATGGCGCTCGAGCTGCTCAAGGAGGAGCTGTACTCCCGCGAGGCACGCGAAATGCGGCTCGACAACGACGACACCATCGTGCGCCGGCGCCTGACGCAGAAGCTCGAGTTCCTGCTGCAGGACACCGCACGGGCTGCCGAGCCGACCGAGGACGACCTGCGGCGCTTCTACCAGGCCCATCCCAAGCGCTTTCGGACCGAAGCACGAATATCGTTCACGCAGGTTTATTTCAGCCCCGACCACCGGCGAGACGCCGTGCGGGACGCCCGTGTGATGCTCGCGCGTCTGTCGAGCGCGACGCCCCCTAGCGTCGCGGCGATGGGCGACCGCCTGCTCCTCGATTCCGAATTTCGCGACGCCGACGAACAGACTGTGGCGAGCGCCTTCGGGCCGGACTTCGCGCACGCGGTGTTCGCGCAGCAACCGGGCGCCTGGCACGGACCGATCGCGTCGGGCTACGGATTGCATCTGGTGTACGTGACCCAGACGGTGCCGGCGCACCAGCGCGCATTCGCCGAGGCGCGGCCGCAGGTTCTCGAGTCGTGGCGCGAGCAGCAACAGCGCGACAGCGAAGAGCGATATTTCGCGCGCCTGATGAAGAAGTACCACGTGGTCATCGACGACAGCGTCAAGCCGCTCATCGCTCCGCTTGGCGTGGCGCAAGTCGACGGGGCAGCGCGATGAGGCGCTGCGTCGTGCTGTTAGTTGCCGCATTGGCCTGGCCGATCGCATGCCCCGCCCATGAAGTGCGTCCGTCGTTTCTCGAGCTCCGCGAAACGGTACCGGGGGAGTTCAGCGTGCTGTGGAAGACGCCCGTGCTTGGCGACGCACGGCTGGCGCTCGAACCCGAGTTTTCCGGCCAAGTCACCGCGACCTCGCCGGTGGTAGCGCGCACGCCGCCCGGTGCCGCGGTGCAGACCTGGACGATCCGGGCGCCGGCGCTGCGCGGTCAGACGCTGCGTATCGACGGCCTGGAGGGCACGATGACGGATGCTCTGGTGCACATCGAGTTCGCCGACGGGACGAGCTGGACACAGCGTCTCACGCCCCGCCAGCCCGCGGCGACGATCCCGGTCCACGAATCACCGCTCGCGGTAGCCGCGATCTTCCTCAGGCTCGGCGTCGAGCACATCCTGGCGGGCGTCGACCATTTGCTCTTCGTGCTCGCGCTGCTCATCATCGCGCGCGAGCGCTGGCGCTTGCTGATGACGGTGACGGCGTTCACCGTCGCGCACAGCATCACGCTCGCTCTCGCCACGCTTGGATTCGTCCATGTGCCGCAACGGCCGGTCGAAGCGGTCATCGCGCTTTCCATCGGGTTTGTCGCTGCCGAAATCGTGCGCGGCCGCCAGGGAAACGCCGGCCTGGCCGCGCAGGCGCCGTGGATCGTGGCGTTCGCGTTTGGGCTGCTGCACGGCTTCGGATTTGCGGGCGCATTGAGCGAGATCGGTTTGCCCGAAGGACGCATCCCGCTCGCGCTCCTGTTTTTCAACGTCGGCGTGGAAGTCGGTCAGCTGCTCTTCATCGCCGCCGCGCTGAGCACGCTCGCCTTGGTCCGGCGCGTCCAGCTGCAGTTGCCGCGCTGGGCGGACCTGGTGCCGCCCTACGCCATCGGCAGCGTGGCGATGTTCTGGGTCGTCCAGCGCGTCGCAGCGTTCTAGGTTGATTGAGAAGTGAAGCACTGAGGAGATCGACATGAACAGCAATCTACCGTTGCGTGCATTCGCCGCTTTGTTCGCCCTCGCCTCCTTCATACCGCTTGCGCTCGCGCAGGACGCCGGGGAGCTGACCAAGGAAGATGCGGCGAAGGTCTTTCCGGCCAAACCGGCGTATTCGCCTTACGCCGGGCGCAATTTCCCCACGCGGCCGTTCTTCGGTGACCTGCACTTGCATACGTCGTTTTCCATGGACGCGGGCGCCGCCGGCGCACGGCTTACGCCGCGCGACGCCTACCGGTTTGCGCGTGGCGAGGAGATCATGGCCTCCTCGAACCAGCCGGTGAAGCTGTCGAGGCCGCTCGATTTCCTTGCCGTGACCGACCACTCGGACGGCTTCGGATTCTTCCCCCAGCTGATGAGCGGGGATCCGGAGCTGCTGGCCACCGAGCAGGGCAAGCGTTGGTACGAGCAGATCAGGGGCGGCAAGGGGTTCGAAGCCGCGTTCGACATCATCCAGAGCTTCAGCGCCGGCAAGATGCCCAAGGGATTCCCGGTCCCGGGCACGAAGGCGTATCGCTCGGCCTGGGAAGAGGTCATCAAAGCTGCGGAAACGTACAACGATCCCGGTCGCTTCACGGCCTTCCTCGGATATGAATGGACCTCGAACACGGGTGGCAACAACCTGCACCGCAACGTCATCTTCCGCGGGAATGGCGCGCAAGCAAGTCTCGTCGAACCCTATACCACGCAGAAACCGCTCGGCAGCGACAACCCCGAGGATCTCTGGAAGTGGATGGCGATGGCGGAAGAAAAGACCGGCAGCGAGGTGCTCGCGATCGCTCACAACGGCAATCTGAGCGGCGGTGTCATGTTCCCCGTGGTCGAGGCCTTCGGCAAGAAGATCGACGAGACCTACGTGCAGACGCGCGCCAAGTGGGAGCGGCTCTACGAAGTGACGCAGATGAAGGGGGACGGCGAAACGCACACCTATCTCTCGCCCACCGATGAGTTCGCCAACTTCGAGCGCTGGGACAAGGCCAACCTCGCCGTCACCCAGAAACACACCAATGACATGTTTCAGTACGAGTATGCGCGCTCGGCGCTGAAGAACGGCCTGCTCCTCGAGCTGAAGCTGGGCACGAACCCGTACAAGTTCGGCATGATCGGCAGCACCGACTCGCACACCGGCCTCTCGACGGCGGAGGAGGAAAACTTCTTCGGCAAGGTCACCGTCGGCGAGCCGAATCCCGAGCGTCTCAGCGCGACGTTCATGACCAATCCGAAGATCGGGGTCACCATCAAGGACTGGGAAGTCTCCGCTTCCGGCTACGCCGCCGTTTGGGCCACCGAGAACACGCGCGAAGCGCTCTTCGATGCCATGCAGCGCCGCGAGACCTACGCGACGACCGGGACGCGCATGATGGTGCGCTTCTTCGGCGGCTGGGACTTCGCGGCGAGCGACGCCCTGAACCGCCTGCCGGCGCAGATCGGCTATACGAAGGGCGTGCCCATGGGCGGCGATCTGACGAACGTGCCGAAAGGCAAGGCGCCGACCTTCCTGGTCGCCGCGCTCAAGGATCCCATCGGCGCGAACCTCGACCGCTACCAGATCGTCAAGGGCTGGCTCGACGGGAGCGGCAAGCTGCATGAGAAGGTGTACGACGTCGTGTGGTCGGGCAGCCGCAAGCCGGACCCGAAGACCGGCAAGCTGCCTCCGGTCGGCGACACTGTCGACGTGGCGAATGCAACCTGGACCAACTCCATCGGGGCACCCGAGCTGATCGCGGTCTGGAAGGACCCGGCGTTCGATCCGACCGAGCGGGCCTTCTATTACGGGCGCGTCATCGAGATCCCAACGCCGCGCTGGACCGCCTATGACGCCAAGCGCTTTGGGGTCAAACCGCTGCCGGGCACGGCCATGGAATTGCAGGAACGCGCCTACACGTCGCCCATCTGGTACACGCCGGGAAAGTGACCTGGATCCTCGCGTCGATCCGAAATCCAGCGCCGTGCGCTTATCGGCGCGATCCGCGCGGAGGCCGCGCGCTGGCGCGAGGAGTGCGCCTAGGCGCGGCGCGCCGGTCGATCAAATAGCGCTTGCCGACCGCCGAGGGCGCGAGCTCCTCGTCGCCGAAGGCCTGCGCCAGCGCCGAGAGCGCGCGCCAGCCGGTGCAGTGCCCGGGGGCGAGCAGCTGCAGGCGGAACTTCTTCAGGTCCGCGACCGTCTGCGGGATAGCCTTCTCGGTCACGCCCGAGAGGTGCAGCCCGCCCATCACGCCGTAAAGCGGCACCTTGGGAAACAGCTCCTTCGCGTGCGTCAGCACGTTGACCACCCCGGCGTGCGAGCAGGCCGTGAACACGAACTGCCCCTTGCCCTTGACGCGCACCGAGACGAAGCGCTCGTCCATGAGCAGCGGATCGGGCTCCCACGACGTGCCGTCGGCGCCGCGGCGCATGTGCCCCGGCAGGCCGACCTCGTAGGGCGTGTGGCGCGGGATCTCGCCGCTGACGTAGAACGTTCCTTCGCCGAGCACCTGCGGCGAGCGCGTGTTCACCACGCGCGCGCCCGCGTGCGAGAGCATGTCGGGATCCGGCACCGGCTCGTGCACGAACAGCTCGCCGCTCGGGCGCTGCGTCGCGCGCTGCGCGAACATCCCCGGGTGCACGTAGCACGCGACCTGGCCCGGTCCGCGGTCGCGCGCGATCGACTCGAGCGCCGCGAGCAGCCCGCCGGCGTGGTCCCAGTGCCCGTGCGACAGCACCACCGCCTCGATCGAGGCGAAGTCCACGCCGAGGATGCTCGAGTTGCGCAGAAACGTCGCCGCTTCCGGTCCGGCATCGAGCAGCAGCGTGCGCCGCGTCACGCCGGTCTGCGCCGTGATGAGCAGCGACAGCCCGTGGTGCGCGCAGCAGATCGTCGCGCCCGACAGGATGTGCATGCGCCCAGCGGTCAGCAGCCCGGTCCATTCGGGGATGACGCCCTTCGGCGTCGTCGACAGGCTGTCGGTGAGGTTGTCCACCACCACCAGCACCTCGAGGCGGTCTACGGCGACGAGTTCGGTCACGGCTGTCCCTCCAGCAGAGTGCGCGAGTGACCAGGCTAGCTTACTGTCAAATCGCGCTGGACGATCCGACATTCTGACGGACGCTTAAGCTTGAGAACGATTCTCCCCCCGCGCAGCGCGTGTTTGACCTGCGTCATGCCACCACGCGAATAAGGTGATTTCATAGCAGAACAAGACCCAGTTCGAATTCCAGCCGCACCAAGGGGGTATCGATGAGCAGCCATCACCAGCTCGGCCGGCTCAGATTGTTCACCATCGCACCAGGTTCAATCGCCGGGGTCCTGGCGCTTGCGTTGCTCGCGCCCTGGCAGCCGGCGCGGAGCGACGAGCGCAGCGGCCAGCAGGTGGTCGAGAAAGTCTGCGCCGCCTGCCATGCGCCGGGCGCGGAGGGCGCGCCGAAAATCGGCGACCACGACGCCTGGTCGAAACGCGCGGCGCTCGGGCTTTCAGGTCTCACGCAGCACGCCCTCGAGGGCATCCGCAAAATGCCGGCCCACGGCGGCAACCCCAACCTCACCGACCTCGAAATCAGCCGCGCCATCACCTACATGGTGAACCAGTCGGGCGGCAATTGGATCGAGCCGGCGAGCAGGGCCGAGCTGCTCGCCGAGCGCAGCGGCGAGCAGGTGGTGCAGCTGCAGTGCACCAAATGCCACCAGGCCGGCGTCGGCGGCGCGCCCAAGATCGGCGACCATGCGGCCTGGGCGCCGAGGCTGACCAAGGGACTCGACATCCTGGTGCGCACGGCGATCAACGGGCACGGCGGCATGCCGGCGCGCGGCGGCATGGCCGACCTGACCGACGCCGAAATCCGCAACGCGGTCGTCTACATGTTCAATCCGGACAGCGCGCGCGTGCGCACGGCCGCACCGCAACAGGCAGCGATGCACGACCCCAACCGCGCCACCATCGACGGCGTGGAAATCTTCCTGGGCGTGCAGGCGGCCGAAGCCCTGCGGGCGCTGCCCGAGGGTTCGCCGGAGCGCCGCATGCATGGCGGCGTCCCGACCGGCAGCCGCATCTACCACGTCAACGTATCACTGCACGATGCCGCGACCCAGGCCCCGATCGGCAATGCGCAGGTCGAGGTGCGCGTCGAGGCCCTGGGCATGGGCGGCGAGACGAAGAAGCTCGAGCCGATGAAGATCGGCGCGACGGTAAGCTACGGCAATTTCTTCGACATGGAGATCAAGGGGCCGTACTGGGTGATCGTGCGGGTGCAGAAACCCGGATCGTCGCGCTGGCTGGAAGCGCGCTTCCGGCGATAGCCTCCGGCGGCACGCGCCTCGCGGCTAGTATCGCTGGCCGGACAGGAACTCGCGCTTCAGCCGGGCGACCTGGCGCCGCAGCGCCTCGATCTCGGCGCGCGCGGCCTGCGCCTGCAGCGCGAGCTCGTCGTCGGCCGCGCCGTCGGCCTGCGCAAGCCGCCGCGCCGACAGCTCCGTGTCGATCGCGCGCTGGCGCTGGATGGCCGCGTCCCAGCGTTCCACCAGTCGCTGCTCCTGCTGCCGCCAGGCTGCGAGCTTCGGCACGCGATGCCTAGGCGCGCGACACCGGACGGCGCACAGGCGGCCGCCCGCGGGGCCGAGCGTCGAGCACCTCGTCGCACAGCGCCGCGATCTCGGTCTCGCCGAGGCGCAGCGCGTTGACGCGCAGCTCGCGCACCTCCGGCGTGCTCAATGACTCGATCTTGTCCCGGGTCCACAGCGCGACCCGGGGACGCTGCAGTGGTTGCATGCTCGCCGCCGCGCTCACTCCGCCGGGCGGATGTTGACCGCGTGCGGCCCCTTTGGGCCTTCGGCGGTCTCGAACTGCACCTTCTGGTTCTCAGCGAGCGACTTGAAGCCCTCGCCCTGGATCGACGAGAAGTGGGCGAACAGATCCTTGCCGCCGTCCTCCGGCGTGATGAAGCCGAAGCCCTTGGCGTCGTTGAACCATTTCACGGTACCTGTACTCATGTGCGTATCCTCGATAGTTGAAAGAGGCCCGATCGGACCTGCGGGAACTTCAAGGAAGAGAACTACCTGATGAGCGCAGCGCGAACGCCAAGACGGACCAGCTACTTCACTGCTTGAGAATCCTGCACGTTCGTTATACAGGGCGGACAGCGCCAGGTCAATGAATCTTAATGGCGCCTTAATGCGGCGTCCCTACAGTGCGGATCGTCAACTCTCTTCGGAGGAAACGATATGCGCACCGTCGCGCTCGTGTTCGGGCTTCTCGCGGCCGCCTCCGCGTCCGCGGCGACCCCGGCCGAGATTCTGAAAGGCTTCGAGGCGCCGGGAATCGCGGGCTTTTCCGCGCAGCGCGGCGAGCGCTTCTTCAAGGCGAGGCACGGCGGTGACTGGAGCTGCGCCTCCTGCCACACAGAAGACCCTCTCGCCCGGGGCCGGCACGCGACGACCGGCAAGACGATCGCGCCGCTCGCCCCGGGCGCGAACGCGGAGCGCTTCACCGACGCCGCGCGCGTGGAGAAATGGTTCCGGCGCAACTGCAACGACGTGCTCGGCCGCCCCTGCAGCGCGCAGGAAAAGGGCGACGTGCTCGAGTACCTGATGTCGCTCAGATAGGAGGACGCACGCATGCACGACGCAACGAAAAGGCTGGCATTCGACCTGACCGTGTGGCTCGTCTCCCTGTTGGCGACGCTTACGCTTATCGCGCACGAGGCGATGGCGGGAAACCACGCGTTCGGCGCCGACAACGCCCGCTGGAGGGCCGAGTGCGGCAGCTGCCATGTCGCCTACCCGCCGCAGCTGCTGCCGGCACCGGCGTGGCGTCGCATCATTGCCGGGCTCGACAAGCACTTCGGCACCGACGCGAGCCTCGAGCCCGCCGCGGCGGCGGAGATCGGCGCGTTTCTCGAGCGCCATGCCGCGGCCGGCCGGCGCGCCGGGGCGCAGACCCTGCGCATCACCGAGAGCGCCTGGTTCCGCCACGAGCACGACGAAGTGCCGGCCGCAGCCTGGAAGCGCCCGACCGTGAAGAGCGCGGCCAACTGCGCCGCCTGCCACACCGCGCGCCGAGCAAGGCGATTTCTCGCGAACGCAATATCCGCATTCCGCGATAGGAGAGCATTGCCATGAGCAAATCGAGAATTCTGGTATGGGACCTGGCGACGCGCGCCTTCCATTGGCTGCTCGCGCTGTCGTTCGTCGGCGCTTTCGTGACTTCCGACTCGGAGCGCCTGCGCGACCTGCACGTGCTGCTCGGCTACACGATGCTCGGTCTGGTCGCCTTCCGCCTGCTCTGGGGCGTCGTCGGTCCCCGCTACGCGCGCTTCAGCTCGTTCGCGTTCGGGCCGAAGAGCGTCGTCGCCTACCTCAAGTCGCTGTTCACGCGCGCTCCGCAGCGCCACGTCGGGCACAATCCGGCAGGCAGCTGGGCGATCTACGCGCTGCTCGCGCTGACGCTGCTCGCGGCGGCGACCGGCTACGCGACTTACAATGAGCTCGGCGGCCACTGGACCGAGGAACTGCACGAGGCCGCCGCCAACGCGCTGCTCGCGGTGGTGCTGGTGCACGTCGCCGGCGTGCTCGTGAGCAGCGTCGTCCACCGGGAGAATCTGGTGCGCGCGATGCTGACAGGCTACAAATCGGGCGATCCGGGAAATGCGGATACTGCTGGTCGAGGATGACGCGCTGCTCGGCGACGGCGTCAAGGCCGGGCTCGGCCAGGCGGGCTTCGCCGTCGACTGGGTGAGGGACGGCGTCGCCGCGCAGCTCGCCCTGCAGACCGCTGAGTACGCGGCCGTAGTACTCGACCTCGGACTGCCGCGGCTCTCGGGCCTCGAGCTGCTGCGCCGCGCGCGCGCGCGCGGGCGCGAAAGTGCCGGTGCTGGTCCTCACCGCGCGCGACGCGGTCGAGGACCGGGTGAAGGGGCTCGACAGCGGCGCCGACGACTACCTGGTCAAGCCCTTCGATCTGCACGAGCTGGCCGCGCGGCTGCGCGCGCTGGTGCGGCGCTCGGGCGGCGAGGCGGCGCCGAAGCTGCGCGTGGCGGGCGTGGAGCTCGATCCCGCCGCGCGCCAGGCCGCGTTCAAGGGCCAGCCGCTCGAGCTGCCCGCGCGCGAGTTCGCGCTGCTGCACGCGCTCATGCTGAACGCCGGACGGGTCATGTCGCGCGAGCAGCTTGCCGAGCGCCTCTACGCCTGGGGCGAGGAAGTCGAGAGCAACGCGATCGACGTGCACGTCCACCATCTGCGCCGCAAGCTCGCGCCCGAGCTGATCCGCACCGTGCGCGGCGTGGGCTACCTCATGCCGCGCGAGACCGATGCCTGACGCAGCGCCGGCGCGCTACTCGCTCAAGGGGCGGCTGCTCGTCGCGCTGCTTGGCGCGGTCGCGCTGGTGTGGCTCGCCACCGCGCTCTACAGCTACTTGGACACCCGGCACGAAATCAACCGCCTGCTCGATGCGCACCTCGCGCAGTCGGCGTCGATGATCGTGGCGCAAGTCGGCCACGACCTCGAGGAAATCGAGCTCGCGCACGCCCCCGCGCTGCACGAGCGCACGCGGCGCGTGGCGTTCCAGATATGGGAGCGCGGGACCATGCTGCGCCTGCACTCGGCGAACGCGCCGCAGGAACGGCTGTCGCCGCGCGAGGACGGCTACAGCAGCGTGACGCTCGACGGCAAGGGCTGGCGCGTGTTCAGCACCTGGGACCAGAAGCGGCGCTTGCTGGTGCAGGTCGGTGAGCGCGACGAGGCGCGCCGCGAGATCGCCGCGGGGGTGGCGACCGGCCTGCTCGTGCCGCTCGCCTTCGCGCTGCCGGCGCTCGGGCTGCTCGCCTGGCTCGGCACCGCGCGCGCGCTCAGACCCCTGCGCGCCCTCGGCGCGCAGGTGGAGGCGCGCGAGCCGGACAACCTGGGCGCGCTTGCGGCGGCGGACGCGCCGGCCGAGGTGGTGCCGCTGGTGCGCAGCCTCAACGCGCTGTTCGAGCGCGTGCGCCGCATGATCGAGCACGAGCGCCGCTTCACCGCGGACGCGGCGCACGAGCTGCGCACCCCGCTTGCCGCGCTCAAGACCCAGGCGCAGGTCGCGCTCGGCGCCGCCGAGGACCACGCGCGGCGGCGCGCGCTGGAGAACGTGCTGTCCGGTTGCGACCGGGCCGGCCGGCTGGTCGAGCAGCTGCTGACGCTCGCGCGGCTCGAGCCTGAGCAGCTGAAGGAGCAGGCCCGGCCCTGCGAGCTGCGCGCGCTCGCGCGCCGCACCATCGCCGAGCTCGCGCCCGCGGCGCTCGCACGGAAGGTCGACATCGAGCTCGCCGACGGCGGGCCCGCGCGGGTCGAGGGCTACCCGGAGCTGATCTCGGTTCTGCTGCGCAACCTCATCGACAACGCGGTGCGCTACGGCCCGGCCGGCGGCAACGTGCGCGTCGAGGCTGCGGGGGCGTCGATTTCGGTGATCGACCAAGGGCCCGGAATTCCGCCCGACGAGCGCGACAGGGTCGGCGAGCGCTTCTACCGCATCCTCGGCACCGAGGCGAGCGGCAGCGGCCTCGGCCTGTCCATCGTGCAGCGCATCGCCGCGATCCACGGCGCGCGCGTGACCTTGGGCGACGGCCCGGGAGGGAAAGGCCTGCGCGTCACGGTGGCGTTTCCCGCCGCGAGGGAATAGATTTCCACGATGGGCGCGGGACGCCACATCACGGATCACTACGGCAGCGGCAACCTGCTCGAGCGGCTCGCCGCGGCGCTCGCCGAGGACGGCGCGGACCCCGAGCGCCCGAGCCTCGAGGCGCTCGCGCCCTACGACCAGTTCCACACCCGCGGCCTCGAGGCGACCGAGGAGATCGCCGACGCGCTCGAGGTCGAGGCCGGCGACCATCTGCTCGACATCGGCAGCGGCATCGGCGGCCCGGCACGCTACATGCACCGGCGCTTCGGCTGCCGCATCACCGGCATCGACCTCACCGCCGAGTTCTGCGACGTCGCGCGCCACCTGACCGGCCGCGTCGGCTTCGGCGACAAGGTGCGCTTCGAGCATGGCGACGCCCTCGCCATGCCCTTTCCCGACGCGAGCTTCGACGGCGCCTACGCGATGAACGTGTCGATGAACATCGCCGACAAGGACGCCTTCTACCGCGAGATCAGCCGCGTCCTAAAACCCGGCGCCTGGCTGATGCTGTCCGAGATCGCCAAAGGCCCCGGCCCCGAGCCCGACTACCCCACCCCCTGGGCCGCGAGCGCGGCGGCGAGCTTCCTCGCCACGCCCGAGGAAACCAAGCGCGGCCTCGAAGCCGCCGGCGTCGACATCCTGCGCTTTCGCACCACCGAAAAGGAAGCCCTGGCCTTCGGCGCGCGCTCGCGCGAGATCGTGGCGCGCGGCGAGAAGGCCCCGCACCGGGCCGTGATGCTGATCCACGGCGAGACCGCGCGCGCCGCGATGGCCAACACCTCGCGCGGCGTGGCCGAAGGGCGCATCGTGCCGATCGAGGTGCTGAGCCGACGGCGCTGATCGCTCAATCCGCCAGCGCCGCGAGCCGCCGCTGCAGGAAGCGGCGCACGGCGGGGTCGGATTCCAGGCCGACCGCGCGCCGGTAGGCCTGCGCCGCGTCCGCGCCCCGGCCGCTTTTGGCGAGCAGCGCGGCGCGCGCCGCCCAGTAAGGCTGGTAGTCGAGCAGGCGCGTGTCGGCGACGAGCGCGTCGAGCGCGGCGAGGCCCTCGGCGGGTCCTTGCGTCTCGGCTCGCGCGATCGCGCGGTTGATGGCGACGACGGGCGACGCCGTGACCTCGAGCAGCGCGTCGTAGAGCCGCTCGATCGCCGCCCAGTCGGTGCGCCCCGTCAGACGCCGCGCCGCGTGCGCGGACTGCACCGCCGCTTCGAGCTGGAAGCGGCCGATCGCGCCGAGCGTGCTCGCGCGCCGGAGTAACTCTTCGGCCTCGTCGATCAGCGCGCCGTTCCACGCCGCCGGGTCCTGCTCGTCGAGCGGCACGTAGTCGCCCGCGGCGTCGCGTCGCGCGTCGCGCCGCGCCTCGGCGTGCAGCATGAGCGCGAGCAGGCCGAGCGCCTCGGGCTCGTCGGGAAGCAGCGAGGCGACCAGCCGGCCGAGCCAGATCCCCTCGTCGGAGAGGTTGTGCCGCCGGGCCGCCGTACCCGCGGGATCGGACCAGCCCTCGGCGTAGGCGGCGTAGATGGCCTCGAGCACCGCGTCGAGGCGCTCGCGCAGATCCTCCATGTCGGGCACGCGAAACGGGACGCCGGCCAGCCGGATGCGGTTCTTCGCGCGCACCAGCCGCTGGCCCATGGTGCTCGGCGAGACCAGGAAAGCGGACGCGATCGTCGCGGCGTCGAAGCCGAGGATCGTCTGCAGGATGAGCGGCGCGCGCACACCGCCGTCGATCGCCGGGTGCGCGCAGGCGAACATCAGTCGCAGCCGGTCGTCGGGGATCTCGAATTCCACGGCGGCGTCCGTCTCGGAGGGCTCCGCGGCGAGCAGCAGGTCGGCGGTCGCGTGCTCGGCGGTCGTGCGGCGGCGCGCCGCGTCGATCAGCTTGCGGCGCGCCACCGTCAGCAGCCAGGCCTCGGGCGTGCGCGGAATGCCGCTCGCCGGCCAGTCGGCGAGCGCCGCGGCGAAGGCCTCGGACAGGGCGTCCTCGGCCCCCGCGACGTCGCGCGTGCGCGCGGCGAGATAGGCGACCAGCTTGCCGTAGCTGCGGCGCGCCACCGCCTCGGCGGCGAGCCCGGCGGATTCGTCGCTCACATGGTCCAGATCGGGCGTACTTCCATCGTGCCGTGGCTCGCGCCCGGACAGCGCGAGGCCCAGGAAATCGCCGCGTCCAGGTCGGGCGCCTCGATCATGTAATAGCCGCCCAACTGCTCCTTGGTCTCAGCGTAGGGGCCGTTCAGCACCTGCGTCTTGCCGTTCGCCGCGCGGACCGTAGTTGCCGCCTCGGAGGGCTTGAGGCGGTTGCCGCCCACCATCACCCCGGCCTTCCTGAGCGCCTCGCCGTAGGCCGTGTACGCGGCGAGCATCGTTTCGTTGTCGGCTTGGCTCCGGCCCTGCATCTGCTTTTCGTTGCTGTAAATCAGTAACATGTATTGCATGGCGGTCTCCTTGTCGCGTCGTGGCGGGCATTATGCGCCGCTGGACAATGACGTTCGGGACCGCCCAGGATCGACAGGCAGCCGATATGAAGGCTGCGGCCGGGCATCACATGGGCATGGGATAGCCCAGGCACCGCGCGCTCCCTATGCTGGCCACCGACCGGCATCGATGGAGGTCTCCCATGCGCGCAACCCCCCGAGCGACTTTCCTGGCGTCACTAGCCCTGGTGCTGGCCGGATGCGTCGGCCAGGACTTCGTCCGTCCCGCCTCCGATACGTTCACCCTCGGGAAGACGACCTACGCGCAAGTCGTCCAGAAGATGGGCGAGCCCAGGCAGTCGGGCAGCGGCCTGAAGAACGGCAAGCAGGTGAAGTCCATCACCTACGTGTTCGCGTCCGTGTCGGGCCAGCCCGCGGAAGAAGGGGTTCATCCCGCGCGCGCGCTGGGCTACTTCTTCTACGACGACACGCTGGTCGGCGAGGAATTCATTTCTTCGTACATGTCGGACAGCTCGAACTTCGACGATACGAAAGTCGATCGCATCAAGAAAGGCCACACCACGCGCGCCGAGGTCGTCGGCCTGCTGGGAAAGCCGACCGCGTCGTTCATTTCGCCGATGGTCAAGGAGACGTCCGGCGAAGCGTACGGATACACCTACCAGGCCCTGCGCGGCAACGCGTTCACCGGGTTCAAGCGCTTCCTCAAGGTCCTGCGCATCTCGTTCGACGCCAAGGGCGTCGTCTCGGACGTCGATTACTCGACCTCGGGCACCAAGTGAGCCGGGGTCAGGTCGCGCGGCGAGGGAAGGACACGCTCGCTCGCCCGAGCCCCTGGATCTCGATCGAAAAGCGGTCGCCGTCGGCGACGGGAACCATCGGACCGAGCGCGCCCGAGAGCACGACGTCGCCCGCCTTGAGGGGCCGCCCGACCCTCGCCATCGCGTTGGCCAGCCAGAGCGCCGCGTTCAGCGGGTGCCCGAGGCACGCCGCACCGGTGCCGAGCGACGCGATCTCGCCGTTCTTCCGCGCGACCATGCCGCACAGCGCGAGATCCAGATCGCCGATGTGCGCCGGACGGCGCCCGAGCACGTAGAGCCCGGACGAAGCATTATCGGCAATGGTGTCGGCGATGCCGATGTCCCAGTTCTCGATGCGCGAGTCGACGATCTCGATGGCGCACAGCGCAAAGTCCACGGCCCGCATGACCTCGGCGACGGTCATCGCTTCGTGGTCCAGGTCGCGCCCGAGCACGAAGGCGATCTCCGCCTCGGCGCGCGGCTGCAGCAGGCGGCCGGGCGGCGCGCAGGCGCCGTCGGGCACCTCCATGTCGTCGAACAGCATGCCGTAGTCGGGCCGGTCGACGCCGAGCTGCTTCTGCACCGCGACCGCGGTGAGTCCGATCTTGCGGCCCACCAGACGGGCGCCCGCCGCGAGCCGCGTCTCGGTGCCCGCCTCCTGCACCGCGTAGGCGGCGTCCACGTCCTGCGCGCCGATCAGGTCGCGCACCGGCTTGCACGGCTTGCGCGCGGTCTCGGCGCCGCGCAGGCGCGCGGCCGCCTCGGCGATCGGCGCGCTCATTCCAGCCCGAACACCTTGTCCAGGCGCATCGCGATGCGGATGTCGCCCTTCAGGCGCATCTTCCCCGTCATCAGCGCGAACTTGGGATTGAGCTTCTTGTCGATGATGCGCTCGAAGTTCTCCATCGTCACGGTGATGGTGATGTCCGACTCGCCGTCGGCGTTGTGCACCTGGTTCGGCGCCGCTTTGGCGTCGATGAACAGGATGCCGTCGTTGCCGAAGAGGAATTTGATGCGCGCATCGACGCCGGAGTCGGCGCCTACGGCGGTCTGGACGCGCTGCGTGATCTGCTCGAGGGTCGGCATTCGGGTTCTCCTAGTCGGATTTGAGGCGCGCCCACACGGAGCCGTCGCGCAGCTCGCAGGAATGGACCGCTAGCGGCGCCACGCACGGCGGCGCGACGGGTTGGCCGCTGCGCACGTCGAAGGCGCCGCCGTGCCAGGGACAGGTGACGACGTATTCGGCGAGCGTGCCCTCGGCAAGCGAGGCGAATCCGTGCGTGCAGGTGTCGTCGGTAACGTGGAACTCGCCCGCGATGTTGAACACCGCGAGCGCGCGGCCGCGCACCACTACGCGGCGCATGGTGCCGGGCTCGACCGACCAGTCCTCGCAGACCTCGACCGCATCGGCGACCGCAATCACGCGGCGGCCCGCAGGAAGCCGAGGCAGGCGCTCGCGAAGTCCTGCGGACGCTCGATCATCGCCCAGTGCCCGCAATGCGGCACGATGTAGCCCCATGAATTCGGGATCAGCTCGAGGAAGCGGTAGGCGTTGGCGAGCGGCACCACCTTGTCGTCCTTTCCGTTCACCACCAGCGTCGGGCAGACCGCGCGCGCGATGAATTCGGGCGGGTAGAAGAGGCCGCCCTGCTGCTTTGATCCACTTCATGGTCGCGCCGTATGCGGCGCGCGTGTCCGGCTCGAGCGACTTCCGCAGGCGGTAGTCCACCAGCATGGGATCGGGCTCGAAGCCCGGGTTCGTGAGCGCGCGGATGAGGCGCAGCATGCCTTCGCGCGTGAAGTCGTAATTGATGACCGGCATCAGATCGGCGTGCAGCGTCGTGGTGAGCCCCGCGCTGCCCATGAGGACGAGCCGGCTCACGCGCGCCGGATGCTCCACCGCGAGGCCAAGCGCCGTGCAGCCGCCCATGGAGTTGCCGATGAACGCCGCCCGCTCGATGTTGAGCGCATCGAGGAAGGCGCGCAGGTGCGCGACGCGCGCGCCCTGGGAGTACTCGAACGAGGCGGGATCGGGCTTGCCGGTGCCGCCGAAGCCGATCATGTCGACCGCGATGGTGCGGAAGTGGCTCGCGAACTCCGGGATCGTGCCGCGCCAGTTGCCGGCGCCGTCGGCGCCGGCGCCGCCGCCATGAATCAGGACGAGCGGCGGTGCGCCCGGCGCGCCGCTGCCCGCTTCCAGGTAGTGGGTGCGCACGCCGCCCGCGTCGACGTGGCGCGAATCGAATCCGCTCATGCGTGCAGCTCCATTCCGCCCATGCCGGTGAACCACTCTGGCATCGGCTCGTAGTAGACGGTCTCGCCCCGCCAGGCGGGCGCGGCGCCGGCGGCGAGCAGCCAGTTGACGATCTCGAGGCCCCCGTTGCCGCCCTGCTCGACGACCTGCGCGGCGCTGAGCCGGGTGAGGCCTTCCGGCTGCCCGCGCTCGAAGCTGGCGAGGACGTTGCGGTCGAAGGCCTCCGCGACCTCGCCGTGGCGCGGAACGTTGAGCCAGTGCGACAACCCGCCGGTGGCGAGCACCGCGACGCGCTCGTCCGCGGGGCGATGCCGGTCGATCGTCTCGCGCAGCACGCCGCCCAGCGCATGGCAGCGCGCCGGGGCGGGCGCGGGGTCCATGTTGATGTTCACCAGCAGCGGCACGATCGGCACCGTGCGCGCCGGGTCGATGAACATCAGCGGCAGCGCGACGCCGTGATCGGGCCGCAGCTCCTCGGCCTTGGCCAGATCGAAGCCGCGCGCGGCCGCGTGCGCGACGAACGCCTCGGCGAACGCGCGGTGGCCGGGGCGCGGTTCGCGCGGAATGTCCATGTCGCCGAAGGGCAGGTACTCGTCCGCGACGCCGACGCAGAACGGCGGCTGCAGGCTCATGTTGACGTTGAACATGTGGTCGGTGGCCACCACCACGATGATGTCGGGCTTCTTCGCGAGCAGGCGCCGGCCGACTTCGCGCATGCCCGAGACGATGCGCTGCGCGCGCGCCTCGACCCCCTGGGGCGACATCAGGATGTGCGAGGTGGCGCCCACCGCGACCAGGCGCCCCATCACTTCCCCCTCGCGGCGTCGCGGTAGGCGTCCACCGTGATGAGCCTGGCCACGTCCGGGTTGCACGCGAGCAGGTAGTGCATCTGCAGGATCGGATGCACGCCGACCGAGGTGAGCGCCGCGGGCGTGCCCTCGTCGAGCGCCGCGCGCTCGGCGGCGTCGAGCCCGTAGGCGTCGTACACCTCCGCGCGCCGCTCGCGGAACCGCGCCACGAGGCCCGGCTGGCGAAACAGCTCCTGCACTAGGCGGTTCACCGCGTAGCGCGCCATCACATATGCTCCCGCGTCTGGATGCCCCGGTTGTGCTCGCTCGCGAGGCGGCGCCATTCGACGATCGCGATATCGGTCTCGAACAGGCGCTCCTCCACCCAGCCGCGATCGCGGTCGGCGTAGAACTCCTCGGTCGCCTCGCGCGCCCACACGTCGTCGTCGTTGAATCCGTCGAGCGCCAGGTCGACCCACTTTTCCTCGACTTCCTTGCGAAAGGCGGCGGCCTCCGCCTCGCTCGAGGTCATGCGGCCGAGCGTCTGCAGGTAGATGTGCGTATTGGCGTCGACGGGCACGTACCACTCGAACTGGTTCATGCCTTCCTGCGGCCAGGGGTCCACCTTGAGCACGCCGGGGAGCCAGATCGAGATGTTGTCAGCGACCTTTTTCTCGCCGAAATGGCCCTCGAGGACCGGCTCGCCGCCGAGCGTGCCCTCGAACACCGGGATCGCCGACTCGCCCAGCAGGTCGTACAGGCCGATCGGGCCGGGCGAGCCGATCGAGGCACGCGTGCCGGTGCCCGGATTGGTCGGCGCGAAGCCGAGTGGCAGCGCAATATCGTTGCCCCCGACCAGCTTCGAGTTCTTGTGGATGAAGATATGGCTCGCGTCGAAGCCGTTCTCCACCCCGAGGCGCCAGTTGCTCTTCACCGTCCGGCGCTTGCCGTGGATGGCTCGGCCCTCGTCGAGGAAGCCCGGCGGCACGTCCGCGGACAGGTCGGGCGGCGCGCCGTCGCCCACGAACAGGAACACTAGGCCCTTGGCTTCGCGCACTGCGTAGGTCTTCAGGCTGTGCTTGCCGATCAGCGCGCTCGACGGGTTGGTGATGATGTCGACCAGGCGCCCGTCCTTCCAGTCGTAGGTGAAGGCGTGGTACCAGCAGGTGATGGTGCCCTTGCGATAGCACTCCAGCCGCTTCGAGAATTTCACCCCGCGGTGCAGGCAGCGGTTGCGGATCGCGCAGGCCTCGCCGTCCACGCGATTGACCAGGATGCTTTCGCCCAGCAGCATGACCTCGACCGGCTTGCCCTCGGCGAGCTCGTGCGAGAACAGGGCCGGGTACCAGTGGTTGCGAAAGCCGAGCTTCGCCTCGATGTACGGGCGCCAGCCCTTCACCCGCTCGAGCACGGCGGGTTCCACCAGTGGCGCATGCATGGGTTCGCCTCCTGAGCCTCTGCTATAGTCCGGCCGCATGGTTGCGCGGACCGGCAGCCGCGTCTTGGGAGTCCGCGCAAGATGCTTTGGCATCCAGCGCAATTCCCTCGGGGGGAGGCGGCGAATTCCATGAACTGGCGCAGCGAGGTGATCCCGGTACGGGAGCAGTTTTCATCCTGGCGCGAAGCCTGCTGCCAGCACGTCTATGCGATCACGCCGGAGCGCGAGGACCACGGCGGTTTCCGCGGGGCGATCGAGGCGCGGCGCCTGGGAGGCGTGGACGTCGTCGACCTGCAGTGCGAGGGTCACCGCGTGTCGCGGCGGGCGGAAGACATCCGCCAAGCGCCGAGCGACACCTACTACGTTTACTACCAGGTCGGCGAAGCCGCCTGGTTCATGCAAGGCGGGCGCCACGTGCTCGCGCTGCGCGGCGACATCGTGATCGCCGACCCGAACGTTCCGTTCTCGACGGGCGCCTCGGGCGATTTCGATTTCCGCATCTGGCGCGTGCCGCGCAGGAGCCTGGACGCCTACCTGGCGTTTCCGGGCCATCTGCCGATGATCCATCTGACGTGCAATTCTCCGGAGTGCTCGCTCGTCGCGAGCTGCCTCGGCGCCCTCGCCGCGCAGGGCGAGCGTATCGATCCGCGCATCGTCGAGCCCGTGGCCGAGAATCTGGTGCGCCTGGTGGCCATGGCGGCCGGCATCGCGCCGGAGCTGCGCGACGCGGGACGCGAGGCAGTGCGCGCCGCCGCCCTGCAGCGCGCGATCCGCTACGCCGACAAGCACTTCGCCGACCCGGAGCTTTCGCCCGCGCGCGCCGCGAATGCGCTCGGCATGTCGGTGCGCAAGCTGCACATGCTGTTCGGCGCGAGCGGCAAGACCTTCAGCGAATGGCTCCTCGAGCGGCGCCTGGAGGAAGCGCGGCGCCTGCTCTCGGGCCCCGCCGCCGGCGGACGCTCCATAGGCGACGTCGCGCTTGCGGTCGGCTTCAACGACCTCTCCACCTTCTACCGCGCGTTCCGCGCCAGGTGGGGCGTGACGCCGGGGGAGTTCCGCTCGAGGTCCTGAGCGATCGCGCTCAGCCGAAAAAGCGTCGCTTCCCCTTTCCTGCGGAATGGATAGAAGAGCTGGCCGAGGCAGGCCTCCTGCCGCTGGAACTCGACGAGCGTCAGGTCGACAGCAGACGGGGCACTTGCGTGCGCAGGCTATCGTACTGCTTTCTTATGAAGCGATAGCACTCGCAAGATTTTCGCTCGAGCTCTTGCGTGTCGAGAATGATTACGCGGCCTCGCTGATAGCGGATCAACCCATTGTCCCGTAGTCGGGCTGCGGCAATCGAGACTCCAGAGCGCCGCGCTCCCAGCATCGCGGCCATGGACTCATGCGACATCACGACTTCGTGCGGATCGGCGTAATCGTGCATCGTCAATATCCAGCGCGCGAGGCGCTGCTCCACGCTGTGGTGCTGGCTGCAAGCGACCAATTGGCTGACCACGGCCAAAAGCACCTGCGTGTAGTGAATCAGCACGCGCTGCAGCGGGCTGCCGAATCGAAGCTCCCTTCGCAGGTCCCGGGACTTCATCCCCAGCGCGGCGCCAGAAAGCTGTACGACGGCTTTGTCGGGCGTGATGCGGCCGCCCAGAAAAACATTGATGCCCGTCATTCCTTCCCTGCCGATGGTACCCACCCCGACGGTGCGGCCGTCCTCCGTGGTGTCCACCATGACGACCACGGCGTCTTCAGGGAAGTACACGTAGTCGATGTCATGCTTGGCTCGATATAGGACCGCGCCACGCGCCAACTCCACATGCTCCATCTTGGCGACCAGGCGCCCGTAGTCCGTACGCAGGAGGGCACTGAGGATGCCGTTCCTGACGGCAATTGCCGCACTGGACGACCGGTTCTTTCGTGTCATTTCACGCGCTGGGGCGCCACATAGTCGATGCCTGAACGTTCGATGGCTATGAGCGCGGGGAGCACGTCACGACGAACGATGTTCAGTGGCGCAAGTACTGCTCCGTCGACGCATTGAACTTTGGTCGCGCCTCCGCAAAACCTCTGCCTCGCGAGATTGATGGATAGGGGAACTTGCTCCCCGTGTCCGTTCGGCGTGTAGATGGGAACAAGGCAGGACAGCGCAGCGGCGGCAATATCCAGTGCGTTGGCATATTCGACCGGGGTCAACAGTTCTTCGTTGCTGCGACGCGTCTGGTGAAACGTAAATGCCGCCGCCACGCAAAGCGGCACACAGAACTCCTGGCTATTACCCCATATTTGCTCGACTTGCGCGCAGTCCTTGCGAAGATCTACCACGGCGCGGGCAGTTGGCTGAAGGGCATGGACCCATCAAAAAAGACCCCGCTCGGGAGGGCGGGGTCGGATTCCCACATACGCAATAAGGGGGAAGGAGGAGGCACGTATGTAAGGGACAAAAAGACAAAAAGGAGGCGCTGTGTAATTGGCACTCCGAAGATTTGCCTTCGTGACTGTCCCCCTATCGGCTTTGCAGTTCTGTTCGGTAACGCACATAGTGGCTATAATTTTGGGACGATCCCCTTGGTCACCCGGGTCGTTGAACCGGTCCGGCGCCAAGGAATCCGGGAGGCCCCGTGAACGCGAAGCCTGCCGCAAAAATTCTGCATCCTCCGACGAGCAATCTTCTGCTCGCCGCGTTGCCCGCGGCAGACTATCAGCGGCTGCTGCCGCACCTGGAGCCCGTCCCGCTACCGCTCGGCTGGGCGGTGTATGAATCAGGTGACCGGCTGGCGCACGTGTACTTCCCGACCGAAGGCATCGTTTCCCTGCTCTACGTGATGGAAAGCGGCGCCTCGGCGGAGATCGCGGTCACCGGCAACGAGGGCCTGATCGGGATTTCCCTGTTCATGGGAGGGGAAAGCACGCCGAGCCACGCGATCGTGCAAAGCGCCGGCCAGGCCTACCGCCTGGAGGCGGAGATCCTGATGCGGGAGTTCGAGCGCGGCGGGGATCTGCAGCATCTGCTGCTGCGCTACACCCAGGTGCTGATCACGCAGATGGCGCAGACCGCGGTATGCAATCGGCACCACACGGTGGAGCAGCAGCTGTGCCGCTGGCTCCTGCTGAGCCTGGACCGGCTGCCCTCCAACGCGCTGCGCATGACCCAGGAGTTGATCGCGAACATGCTCGGCGTGCGTCGCGAGGGCGTCACCGAGGCGGCGCGACGCCTGCAGGACGAGGGACTGATTCGCTACCGGCGCGGCCAGATCACCGTTCTGGATCGGCCGATGCTGGAGCAACGGGTATGCGAGTGCTACGCCGTGGTCAAACGGGAAACCGACCGCCTGCTCATGTATCACAACGACCCGGGGAAGACGTACCGCTGAATGCGCGCTCACCTGCGCTTTTTCGCCCGGGATTTTCGCGGCAACGGCGCCGGGTTAGGGATCTCCTCCGCCGCGACGAAAGCGCCGCCCTGGTAGAGTTCCGTCGTCGGGTCGCCCGGTTTCTCGCGCGCGAGCACCTCGGGCGCAAAGGCCTCTGAGTCGTCGCGCGGCCGGTAGCCGAGCCGGGCGGCGTTCGCGTTGTCGTACCAGCCGCGCGTGTTGTTCGACACGCCGTAGACGATCTCGAAGCGGACGTCGGGATGCTCGATACCGATGGTCACGAGCTGCGCCAGGTCGCGCGGCGACAGCCAGATCGACAGCCGGCGCTTGTCGATCGGCGCGGGGCCAACGTTGCCGACCCGCATGCAGAACACCTGCATGCCGTACTTGTCGGCGTACAGGCTGCCGAGCGCCTCGCCGAACACCTTGGACACGCCGTAGCGGCTGTCGGGCTTCGGATAGACGCGATGGTCGATCGTCCGGTCGCGGCGGTAGAAGCCGGTGGCGTGGTTCGACGATGGAAACACGATGCGCCGGACGCCGTTGCGCCGCGCCGCCTCGAACACGTTGTAGCAGCCGACGATGTTGGCGCTCAGGATCCCCTCCCACGGCCCCTCGACCGAATAGCCGCCGAGGTGCACCACCGCGTCGACGCCGCGCGTGATGCGCAGCGCAGCGGAGAACTTCGAGATGTCGGCGCGCACGAACCGCTCCGCCTTGTCGATCTTCTTCAGGGAACGCAGATCGGACACCTTCAGCACGTACTTTCCCGCCAGCTCGCGCCGCAGGTGCGTGCCGACGTCTCCCGCCGCGCCGGTGATGAGGATGGTCTTCATGTCCGGTCGCTCAGCCGTAGGGCGTCGCCTTGCCTTTCCTGCGGAACGGATAGAAGAGCTGCCCGAGGTAGGTCTCGGGCGGCTGGAACTTCACCGTGCCGTATTTCCGCGGCCAGTGGCCCGGCTGGTGCGCCGTGCCGAACAGCAGGTCCCACAGCGGCAGGGCGCTGGCGAAATTCTTGTCGATGCCTTCCTCGTCGGAGGTGTGGTGCCAGTGGTGGAACTCGGGCGTCGCGATCGCCCAGCGCACGCCGGGGAAGCGCCAGCGCAGGTTGGCGTGGATGAACACGGCGTGGAACGACACGAACGCCAGGTAGGCGTACAGCGCCGGCGGCGCGAAGCCGAGCAGGAACACCGGCAGGATCGCCACCGCGCGCGTCACCAGCACGTCCACCGGGTGCATGCGCGAGCCGGCGAGCCAGTCCATCTTCAGGCTCGAGTGGTGGATGGCGTGGAAGCTCCACAGCCACGGCACCTGGTGGAAGGCACGGTGGATCCAGTAAGTGCCCAGGTCCACGCTGAGCACGATCTCGAAGAACTGCAACCACAGCGGCTGGGCGGCGACCGCCTGCTGGAACTCGAGCTGCACCGCCCACGCGAACAGCACCTGCGCCGGGATGAGCGCGGCGAACGACAGCAGCTGGACGCCTGCGTGGCTGACGAAGAAGTGCTTCAGGTCGGTCTGCCAGCCCTCGCGCAGCACGCGCTGCGCGCGCAGCGGAAACAGGCCCTCGAGCGGCACGAAGATGAGCCCCAGCACCAGCAGCTCGAGCACGAAGTAGTCCAGGCCCGCGGAGAACGCGCGCGGCGCGCCGATGTCGAGCGGCTCGGCCTCGGCGCCGCCCATGAGCAGCGCGACCACGCCGAGCGCGATGCCGAGCAGCCCGTGGCGTTTGGGCCGCGCGAGCGCAGCGCCGAGCGTGCCGAGCGCGAACGTGGCGAAGATGCTCGCTTGCAGGGTCCCGCGGAACACGCCGATGTGCGCCTTGTACAGCGGCAGCGCGTCCCGGGTCACCAGCAGGTCGGGCAAGAGGAAACAGAGCTCCGCGAGCACGCACAGCATGCCGAGCAGGCCGGAGGCGAGCCCGGCGCGCTTGCCGATGGCGCTTCCCAGCCCCGCGCTCAGCGCCATGCGCGCAACAACGCGTTGAGCGGCGCGTTCAGCCAGCCGCAGGACATGCAGAAGTGCGAGTCGAAGGGCGGCGTGTGGTGCAGCCGGTGGTGCTCACGCGGCAGCACGAGGCGCCGGCGCTGCGCCCAGCGCACCGCGGCCGGCGTCGCGGCCTCGTCCATGTGCGCCCACTTGTGACACTGGTTGGTGAACAGCGCCCCGAGCGAAACGCACAGCAGCACCGCCTGCGCCAGGATCCACGGCAACGACGCGAGCGGCGTGACGGCTGCTGCGGCGAGGAACGGCAGCGCGGCGAGGCAGCTCGCGCCGTGCGTCTCGACGAAATCGTGCCGCGTCATGGCCTCCGGGTCGGCGTGGTGCTCGCGAAACGGCCGGATCAACGCGCCGCCGACGATCGGCGTGCCCGCGCTGCCGAACGAATCGAGCGCCCAGTGCAGCAGGCCGCTCAGCAGGTCCGCCGCGAGCCAGCTGAGCGGCGCGGCGACGAGCACGACCAGGAACGCCTGCGCCTCCGCCGCGGCGACCAGCCGCCAGGCGCTCCAGCCGGCGAGCAGCGCGAAAGCCGCGATCGAGCCGAGCTCGAGCAGTCGCTGGCCCCGTCCGTAAATTCCATTCACGCCGCCCTCGCAATCCGGCGCAGGTGCGCCGCGACCGACCCGACGGCGGCGCGCCAGGTGACGCCGTTGTAGGCGATCCGGTGGCGCGCGAAATGCTCCCGCACGATCGCCTGCACCGCCGCCAGGCGGTTCGAGGGCACCTGCGGAAACAGGTGGTGCTCGATCTGGAAGTTGAGCCCGCCGAACAGCCAATCCCACGCCGGCGGATTGACGATGGTGCGCGAGGTGACCACCTGGTGCTCGAAGAACGAAAAGCTCTCCGGCTCCTCGACCAGCGGCATGCCGATGTGATTGACCCAGAAGATCGCGGCCAGATGCGGACCCAGCAGCGTCATCGGAATCGCGTAGGCCAGCAGCGCGTGCACCACGGGCACTCCGAACAGCCCGCAGGGCACCCCGAGCCAGAGCAGAAAATGCAGCAGCAGCACCGCCGCGTCCAGCCGGTTGCGATTCGGATCCCTCGCCACCGCAAATTGCGACAGATGGCGCTGGCTGTGGCCGAATAAAAGCGACAGCAGCCAGATGTGCACCGCCTGGTGACGCGTCATCCACCGCCCCAGCGACCCCTTCCCGCGGCGCGAGCGCTCCGTGAGCGACACGACCAACGCCACTGCCATGTCCGGATCGCGCGCCTCGTCCTGGCAGAACTGGTGGTGCGCGCGATGGCGCGCGGTCCACTCGTCGAACGCCATCCCCGTGACCAGCGTCATCGCCACCTGCCCGAACGCCCGGTTCACCGCGGCCCCGCGGCCGATGCTCCCGTGCCCCGCGTCGTGACCGATGAACCCGAATTGCGCCAGCAGCAATGACAGCGCGACGTAGCCGACGCCCCGCTCCAGACACGAGTCCCCGCACCAGCCGAGCCACAGCGCCGCGCCGAACAGCACGAGCAGCACGCCCAGCTTCACGAGGGTTCCAGGAAAAGACGGCGCCAGGAGGCGCCGCCCCTTCACCTCATCGAGCATCGCGCGCCACAGCGCGCGGCCTTCCTGATCGCTGAGCGTCGCCTCGGCGTACCCCTGCATCTACGGCATCCCCCCTTGCCGGGGATGATAGCGAAAGTCAGCCTAGGCGGCAGCCAGCGCCGGGCTCGCGCCCGTGAGGTAGTCCTCGTAGCTGCCGCGGAAGTCGATCACCTCCGCCGCGCCGCCGGGTTCGCCGGGCCTGAGCTCGATGATGCGCGTGGCGAGCGACGAGACGAACTCGCGGTCGTGCGAGACGAACACCAGCGTGCCGGGGTACTTGTCGAGCGCGCCGTTGAGCGACTCGATCGATTCCATGTCGAGGTGGTTGGTCGGCTCGTCGAGCAGCATCACGTTCGGCATGTCGAGCACCAGCTTGCCGAAGATCATGCGCTGCGCCTCGCCGCCGGAGATCACCTTGAGCGATTTCTTCTGGTCGTCGCCCGAAAAGAGCAGCTGCCCGAGGGTCGCGCGCACGATCTGCTCGTCGTCCTGGCGATCCCTGCGGCGCCAGCGGCCCATCCAGTCGGAGAGCGTTTCGTCGGCCTTGAACTCGTCTGCCGGATCCTGCGGCCAGTAGCCCAGGCGCGCCTTCTCCGCCCACTTGACCGTGCCGGCGCCGGGTTCGATGTTCCCCGCAAGACAGCGCAGCAGCGTGGTCTTGCCGATGCCGTTGGGGCCGATGATCGCCACCTTCTCGCCCGCCTCGATGGACAGATTGAGGTTTTCGAATAGACGTTGTCCCGGCGCGTAACCCTTCCCCAGCCCCTTCGCCTCCAGAGCCAGGCGGTGCAGCTTCTCCTTGGGCTCGACGAGAAAGCGGATGAACGGGTACTGCCGGCTGGAGGGCTTGACGTCCTCCACCTTGAGCTTTTCGATCTGCTTCATGCGCGAGGTCGCCTGGCGCGCCTTGGCCTTGTGGGCGCGGAAGCGCCGCACGAACTCCTCCAGGTCGGCGATGCGGTCCTTGGCGCGTGGCGTTGGCGTTCTGCTGCTGCTGCTTCGCCAGCGCCGAGGCCACCATGTAGTCGTCGTAGTTGCCCGGATAGACGCGGATGCCGCCGTAGTCCACGTCCGCCATGTGCGTGCAGACGCTGGACAGGAAGTGCCGGTCGTGCGAGATGATGACCATGGTGCTCGTCCGCTGGTTGAGCACGTCCTCCAGCCAGCGGATGCTATTGATGTCCAGGTTGTTGGTCGGCTCGTCCAGCAGCAGGATGTCCGGATCGCCGAACAGCGCCTGCGCCAGCAGCACGCGCAGCTTCCAGCCCGGCGCCACGGCGCTCATCGGCCCCTGGTGCTGCGCGGTCGGCACCCCGAGGCCAAGCAGCAGCTCGCCCGCGCGCGCCTCGGCCGTGTAGCCGCCGTACTCGGCGTACTTCGCCTCCAGGTCCGCCGCGCGCAGGAACTCCGCCTCCCCCGCCTCTGGATCCGCGTAGATGGCGTCGCGCTCGCGCATCGCGGCCCACATCTCGGCGTGGCCCATCAGCACCACGTCGAGCACGCGCTCGTTCTCGAAGGCGAACTGGTCCTGGCGCAGCCTTCCCACCCGCTCGCTGGCGTCGATCGCCACCGTCCCCGCGCTCGGCTCCAGCTCGCCGCCCAGGATCTTCATGAACGTCGACTTGCCGCAGCCGTTGGCGCCGATCAGGCCGTAGCGGTTGCCGCCGCCGAACTTGACGGAGACGTTCTCGAACAGGGGCTTGGCCCCGAACTGCATGGCAATGCCGGAGACGACGATCACTGAGCGGGTTCCGGAAACAAAAAAGCTGGCCGCGGCCAGCTTTTAATGGGGTCTAACTGCGAGGCCGCATTATAGCAGCCTCGCCTCCGCGGGGCTTTACAGCGGCTTGATGTTCGCCGCGGCGGGCCCTTTTTGTCCCTGCGTCACGTCGAAGGAGACCTTCTGCCCCTCTTTCAGCGATTTGAAGCCCGAGGCCTGGATCGCGCTGTGATGCGCGAACAGATCCTTGCCGCCGTCATCCGGCGTAATGAACCCGAAGCCCTTCGCGTCGTTGAACCACTTCACGGTACCTGTAGGCATGTCATTCCTTTTCCTGAAATTGCAGCATATGCGCGAGGCTATCCGAGCCTGCTTCGGGCACGATGATCAAGGGAGGGAATCGACTGCCACACTGGAGCCGCTTTTGGCGGTAGGAGGGACGCGTATTCGCATGCTTGAGATCCTGCGGCCCCAAATGTAGCACGGTACCAAATGAGGGGCCAGCAGGGGTCCCCGGGGGCCTATTTCGCCCGCGGCAGGTGCACCGCCTCGACGTTGTTGCCGTCGGCATCGACCAGGAACGCCGCGTAGTAGTCCGGCGCGTAATCCGTGCGCAGCCCCGGCGCGCCGTTGTCCCGCGCGCCCGCCTTCAAGCCCGCCGCGTGGAAGCGGTCCACCGCGGCGCGGCTCTCTGCCCGCAGCGCAACATGCGCCCCGCCGCCTTTCCTGTCCAGGTGCAGCCACAGCGCCGGCGCGCCCTTCGGGCCGAAGCCGGCGTACGCCTTGCCGGTCGCGCCCGGCACGTGGCCGAGCGGCGCGAGCATCGCCGCGTACAGGCGCGCGGCCGCCTCGAGGTTCTTCACCCGCAAGCCGATGTGGTCGAACATGGAAGCCTCCTTTCGGGAAAGCGTCAGGCTAAGGCGTGCGCGGCGAGGCGGTCTTGGAAAATCTTGCGCTCGCCGCGCGCCGCGCGGCGAAAGCCCCCCGGCGACACCCCCGCGGCGCGGCCGAAGCTGCGCACGAAGTTGGAGAGATCCTCGAATCCGACGTCGAGCGCCACCTCGGTGACCGCGCGCCCGCCCTCGGCGAGCAGCCGCGCCGCGTGGCGCAGCCGTGTTCGCACGAGGTACTGGTGCGGCGTCACGCCGAGCACCCTGGAGAACACGCGCAGGAAATGGAACGCCGAGAGGCCCGCCTCGCGCGCCGTCGCCTCGAGGTCGATCGCCTCGGCCGAGTTCGCCTCCAGCCACAGCGCGGCCCCGACCGCCCGGCTGCGGTCGCGCGGCGTCACGTTCGTAGCGCCAGCTTCCTTCCCGCGCGCCGTCTCGGCGAACTTCGCGGCGAAGAGAAGCGCCGCCTCGTCCGCGCCGACGTCGCTCCTCCCCTCGGCCGCGGCCTGCGCGAGCTCGCCCAGCACCATGAGCTGGGGCAGCGGCGGGACGCGCCCGAGCTCCCACGCCGCCTTTCCCGCACCGAGCGATTCCGCGAGCTCTGGCGCGAGCTTCAGCGACAGGCATTCGTCGCCGCAGGCGTGGTGCTCGTGCGTCGCCGTGTACTCCTGGCCGGGCCGGCCCACCAGCACCGCGCCCGCCACCAGCTCGTGCGACGCCCCGAGCGTGCGGCAGCCGAAGCTCCCGCGGCGCACGAACGCGAGCGAGTGGCTGCGATACGCCTCGACGTACGGCTTCTCGCCCGGCCCCGCGTCGCAGCGGGCGTCGTAGATCGAGAGGCCCGGCCCTTCGTGGATCGTCGTGACCTGCATGGGTCACGACTGTACTGCGGTTTTTTCTATGCCGGGCGGGAATGCGACTCGAGCGTTTTGCGCATGGCAGCGACCCCGGCGTCCATCATCTGCCCCACCGCAGCGGCCGCCTCGTGCGGCAGCACGTCCGCGATCCAGACGATCCGGCAGCCGGCGCCGTCGGCGAACACCTGGAACGAGGCGCCGTGGTGCTTCAGGCGCTCGCTCCTCGCCGAGTAGGCGAGGCGCCGCGCCGCGTCGTCCACGTCCACGATCAGCTCGCGCGCGACCAGGCCGTTCGCGAACGTCACGATCCGGTCCGGTCCGTCCATGCGGCAGTCGGTGACGAAGCCCGGCGCGAGTCGGGTGTGCACCGCGCCCACGTCGCGGAACGCGTCCCAGGCCGCCTCGGGCGGGGTCGAGAGCTTCAGTTCCTTGCGTATCGAGGCCATGGGCCATTCTCGCGCGCGGGTACGCGCATTACTTGGAGAATCTTGCTCTCGCGGCTAGCGCGCGGCCCGGCGCACCGCTTCCGCCGTCGCCTGGTCGGCCGGGAAGAACATCTCGATCGCGAGCTCGGAGAGCGTCACGTCCACCGGCGTGCCGAAGACGGTGGTGGTGCTCATGAAGGAAAGCCGGCCGAGCGAGGTGCGGATCTTCAACGGGACGAGCACTGCCTGCTCCAGTCCAGCCTCCGGCGCGTGGCTTTCCGGTTCAGGGTAGCCGGAGACCTCCTGCATCAGCTCCTTCAGCACCGGGTCGGCCGTGAGCTCGATCTGCTTGCGCAGGCGCGCCAACAGGTGCGCGCGCCATTCACCGAGGTTTTCGATGCGCGGCGCGATGCCCCTGGGGTGGAGCGAAAGCCTGAGCGCGTTCACGGGCGGCCGCATCAGCTCTTCCGCCACGCCCTCGTAGAGCTCCTGCAGGGCGCTATTCGAGGCGGCGACGTTCCAGTGCCGGTCGAGCGCGAAGGCGGGAAACGGCTTCTGCCCCTCGAGCACCAGGCCGATCGCCTCGCGCGCTCTGGCGAGCGCCGCGTCGTCGAGCTTGCGCTCTTTGAACATCGGCGCGAACCCGGCCGCCACCAGCAGCGTGTTCCGCTCGCGCAGCGGGATTTCCAGCTCCTCCGAGAGATGCAGGAGCATCTCTCGGCTAGGCTGCGCCCTTCCCGTCTCCACGAAGGAGAGGTGGCGCGGCGAGATGTCGGCGTCGAGCGCGAGGTCGAGCTGCGTGAGTCGCCGGCGCTGGCGCCACTCGCGCAGGAGCGTCCCCACCGGCTGAGAGATTTGCATCATGCGGCGAAGATACCAGCCTCGCGCCGCCCCGACATTACCTCTCGAGGTAATCGACCGCGGTTCCTTACCCGGCCACCATGCGGCCACCTTGCAACCCAAGGAGAACCGCATGACCACCCTTGAAGCCATCCTCGATCGCACCGCCGCCCTGCGCCGCGTGCTCATGGTGGACGCCGCCACCTGCCTCGCCACCGGCCTGCTGATGACCCTCTTCGCAACGCCGCTCTCCGCCCTCCTCGGCTTGCCTGCAACGTTGCTCTTATATGCCGGCATGAGCCTCTTCCCCATCGCAGCCTTCATGGCCTGGCTCGCCGTGCGGCGCGACGTTTCGCGTTGGGGCGCCTGGCTCGTCATCCTCGGCAACGCGGGCTGGGTGGCGGGGAGCGTCCTCGTGCTGCTCCTCTTTTCGCCGACCGCGGCCGGCTACGCCTTTGTCATCGCCCAGGCCGTGGTCGTCGGGTTTCTGGCGGAGCTGGAGTACACCGGCCTGCGGAGGATCGCGTCATGAGCGGCCCGGGACCCGAGCTCGACGCGTTCCTCGAGCGCTACGTGTCCGTCTGGAACGAGCCGGACGCGGCGGCGCGCCGGCGGCTGATCGAAAAACTGTGGGTGCCGGACGGCGCCAACTTCACCAAGTCGAACGAATGGCGCACCTACTACGCCCTCGAAGCCCGAGTGCGCGGCGCGCACGAGAAGTGGGTGCGGGATGGCGGCTGCCTGTTCCGCGCGCGCTATGCGGATGCCCACCACGGCGCCGTGCGATTCGTGTGGGACATGGTGTCGGTGGCCGATGGCAGAGTCCTGTCGGTCGGGCAGGAGCTGCTGCTGCTCGCCGCCGACGGGCGCATCCGCGAGGACTACCAGTTCATCGAGCCGTAGGGATGCGCCGCGCGGCCTTTCGAGAATCGTCGTGATCATGCCGCGGCCGGCACGGGCGCGGCGAGGCCCTTCCTCACCGGCGGCGGGCGGTCGTCCATCAGCCATTGCAACGTGAAGGCAGCGAAGCCGATCACGATCAGGGCCGCCCAGCCGTCGTCGTACCTGCCCGTCCAGTCGAACACCAGGCCGCCCATCCAGGCGCCGAAGAACGAGCCCACCTGGTGGCTGAGGAACACGATGCCGTAGAGGGTGTTGAAGTGCGTCAGGCCGAACACCCGCCCGATGATCCCGGTGACGAGCGGCGCGACGCCGAGCCACAGGAACCCCATCGCGGCGGCGAACACGAGCGTAGACGTCGGGCTGATCGGCGCGAGCAGGAACGCGATGATGATGAGCGTGCGCAGCAGGTAGATCGCCGCGAGCAGGTGCTTCTGGCTGTAGCGCGCGCCGAGCTGCCCGAACATGTAGGTGCCCACCGTGTTGAACAGGCCGATCAGCGCGAGCGCGCTCGCGCCCACGCCCGGCGGCACGCCGCAGATCTGCAGATACGCGGGCAGGTGCGTGGTGATGAACACGAGTTGGAAGCCGCAGGCGAAGAAGGCGAGCGTCATGAAGACGAAGCCGCGATGCTTCATCGCCTCGCGCAGCGCCTCGCCGAGCGGCTGGCCCGAATGCGCGACCGCGCCCCCGCCCGCGCCTTCGGCGCCGAGCGTCCGGGCGAGGCCCGCCACCGGCAGGGCGATGAGCGCCATCGAGCACGCGATCAGCGCGAAGGCGACAAGCGCCGCCTGCCAGCCGAAAGCGCCGATCAGCCATTGCCCCAGCGGGGCGAGCACCATGGTGCCGAGCGAGCCCGCGGCCGCCACCGTGCCGACCGTCTGCGTGCGCCGCTCGGGCGCGGTCGCGCGCGAGATGGTGCCGATCAGCACGCCGAATCCCGTGCCCGCGGTGCCGATGCCCGCGAGAAACCCCGCGACTTCCAGCCCGCCGGGCACGCTGCCGGAGAACGCCATCAGCGCGAGCCCGAGCGCGTAGACGAGCGCCGTGCCGATCAGCACCGGGCGCGCGCCGTGCTTGTCCGCGAGCGCGCCCACGAAGGGTTGCGACAGGCCCCAGACGATGTTCTGCAGCGCGAGCGAAAAGCCGAACGTGGCCGCCGAGATGCCGAGGTCCAGCGTGAGCGGCCGCATGAACAGGCCCAGGCTCTGGCGCAGGCCCATGCAGAGCGAAATGATCAGCCCGCTTAGTATGAGGAGGAACAGCATCGCACGGCGGTTCGAATTGCTCATCGTGGCGTACAGGTCGGAAAACGAAGGCGCGACTCTAGCGCGAATTTTTCCATGCCGGGCGCGAATGCAACACCAGCGTTTCGCGCATGGCAGACTCCATCATTTCACACCACGAGGAGCAAGCGATGGCCAAGGCAGCGACCCGCAAGGCGCCCGCACGGCGCAGCAAGGCGTACGAGGACGGACTGAAAATCAGGCGCCGCTGGCTGGGCAAGGATTACGTCGATCGCGCGTTCCGCGACGCCGACGCCTTCACCATCGACCTGCAGCACTTCGTCACCGAGCACGGCTGGGGCGCGAGCTGGGCGCGCGGCGGGCTGCCGCTCAAGATCCGCTCGATCATGAGCCTGTCCATGATCGTCGCCCTAAACCGCCCGCGCGAGCTGGAAATCCACCTGCGCGCCGCGCTGCGCAACGGCATCACACGCGCCGAGATCAAGGAGCTCCTGCTGCACGCGGCGGTCTATTGCGGCGCCCCGGCCGCTCTCGACGGCTTCCACGTCGCCAAGCGCATCCTCGCCGAGCCGGCGGCAGGACGATCGGCGCCGCGCTAGAGCCGCGCTTGCGCCGGCTGCGGGGCGCGGCGCGTGGCGAAGGCCCGCCCCCACGCCAGCCCGCTCGCCATGCCGAAGGCGATGACGCCGCCGAAGAGGATGAAGCCGGCGACCACGATCCAATACACCGTCTCGAGCGAGCTCGCCCCGTACAGGCTGCCCGCCGCGATCAGGAACAGCAGGCGCACGACGCCCCCCGCGAACGGCCAGGCCATCCGGCCGGCGCCCTGGCTGGCGAAGTACAGCGCCATGCTCACGCCGTAGAGCCAGTAGAACGGCCCGAGGCGCGTCAGATACGCCGCGCCCGCGACCGCCACCGCCGCTTCGCGGCTGAACAGGCCGATCCAGGCCTGCGGGAAGAGCGCGGCCACGAGGCCGATGACGCCCACGGCGAGCGCCGAGATCAGGGCACCGGTCCAGGCGATGCGCACCGCGCGCGCGTGCTGGCCCGCGCCCACGTTGGTACCGACCATGGTCACCGAGGCCGTGCCGAGCGCAAACAGCAGCGGCACCAGCACGTAGTCCAGGCGCGACGCGATGCCGAAGCCGGCGATCGCGTCGGTGCCGTAAGCGCCCACCAGCCCGGTGGCGACGACGACCGACGCGTTGGCGACGACGGTGCCCACGGCCGACACGGATCCGACCTTCAGAATCTCAGCGAAGAGCCGCCGTTCGAGGCGGACGCGCGCCAGGCGCACCGGGCTCGCCGACGAGCGCATGAACAGCGCGAGCGCGGCGACCGAGCCGAGGCTGAACAGGATCATGGACAGGCCCGCGCCGGCGACGCCCATGCCCAGGCCGAAGATGAACAGCGGCGACAGCCCGAGCGTGGCGATGGAGCCCGCCGCCGTGACGAGTGCCGGCACGAGCACGCTGCCCGCACCGCGCAGCGCCGCGGCCAGCAGGCTCGCGATCCAGTACGGGATCGCGGCGAGGAAGACGAGGTTCGAGTAGAGCATGGCGTTGCCGAGCGCGCCGCCCCCGCCGCCCATCAGCCGATAGAGCGCCGGCCCGCCGAGCCAGGCGCCGAGCGTGAACAGCGCGCCGAAGGCCGCGCCGAGGACCGCGGCGTGCGTCACCAGCGCGTCGGCGTCGGCGCGGCGGCCCGCGCCGATCGAGCGCGCCACGGCCGAGGACACGCCGCCGCCGATCCCGCCGTTGGACATCATCGCCATCAGCATGAACACGGGGAAGACCAGCGCGACCCCGGCCAGTGCGTCGGTCCCGAGGAAGGAGACGAACCAGGTTTCGGTCACGCCGACGAAGGTCTGCAGCGCAAGCACCACGAGCACGGGCCACGCCAGGCGCAGCAGCTGGCCGGTGATCGGCCCGTGGAGGAGCGGGGAGCGGACGGGGTTCATGGCGTCTCCATCGGAGTACCTATTTTTATAGTAGTCACTTGCTTTTTTGTTGTCAACCTCTATAGTCCTATAGTCATGGCTGTGACGCGAAGCTATCGCCAGAAGCAGTGCCCGGTCGCGCGAACCCTCGACTTGATCGGCGAGCGCTGGTCGCCGCTCATCCTGCGCGACCTCTTCCTGCACGGGCCGCGCCGCTACCAGGACTTCCAGGAGTCGCTCGCCGGCGTCGCGCCGAACACCCTCTCGGCGCGGCTCAAGGCGCTGGAAGCGAGCGGACTGATCGAGCGCAAGCTCTACAACGAGCGCCCGCCGCGCCTCGAATATCACCTCACCGACAAGGGGCGCTCGCTCGGCCCGGTCATGAAGGCCCTGCGCGAGTGGGGCAAGGAGCACACGTGAACCACGGCGTCGCCGCCTGCTCGCGAATGCCGCGGTCTTCGCTCAGGGCATAGCCCCGGTGGCGCTGAAGATGAGAAGTCCGAGCACCCCGCCGACCAGCGTGCCGTTGACGCGGATGTACTGCAGGTCCTTGCCGATCGCGAGCTCGATCGCGCGCACCGCGCTGCGCGCGTCCCAGGCTTTGACCTGCGCCGAGACGAACTCGGCGATCTCGTGCTTGTGGCGCTCGGTGAGCGCGCCGGCGCGCGAGGCGAGCCAGCCGTTCAGCCGGCCGCGGAACTCCTCGTCGCCCTGCAGCCGCCCGGCCGAGGCCTCGAGGAATTCCTCGAAGCCGCCGAGCACGAAGCCGCGCAGCTCGGCGCGCAGGGGGTGCGCCGCGTCCGCGCGCACTTCGGCGACCAGCGACTGCGCCGCGGCGCCGAGCCGCGCGAGCAGGTAGGCGTCGGCCTGGAAGAAGCGCGCGAGCGAGGGCAGCTCGGCGCGGATGCGCTCGCGGATCGCTTCCTGCGCGGCGGGCTCGGCGAGCAGCGCCTCGATCCGCTCGAGCAGCCCGACCTCGTCGCGCAGCGCCTCGCGCTCGGCCTGCGCCACCGCGCGCGCGCGGTTCTCCGGCTCGGCCAGCCAGCGGCCCGCCGCGGCCGCGGGGTCGAGCTGCAGGATCTTCTCGGTCACGCGCTCGCCCGCGAGGAAGTGCTGCGCGATGAACGCGCCCAGCTGGTCGGCGATGCGCGCCTGGTTGGCGGGAATGATCGCGGTATGCGGTAGCCTGAGGCCGAACGGGTGGCGAAACAGCGCCACCACCGCGTACCAGTCGGCGAGCGCGCCGATGATGGCTGCCTGGGCAAAGGCCGCCACGTAATCCAGCCGCGCGTATCGAGCGGCGACGAAAACGACCACGCACAGCGCGACCAGCCCGGTCGCCCAGGCCTTCTGGCGCGCGAGCGCGCGTTCGGCGAACTCCTCTGTCGGCGGCATCGTTCCTCCCGTCTCGAGCGTGCACTGTAGCTTGAGCGGGAGGCGATTGCAGCTGCGCTGGGCGAAGCGCGGCCGAGATCAAGGAGCTCCTGCTGCACGCGGCGGTCTACTGCGGCACCCCGGCCGCTCTCGACGGCCTCCACGTCGCCAAGCGCATCCTCGCCGAGCCGGCAAAGGCCTCCGGACGGTAGGTGGCGGCCAAGGAAATCGGAAAGAAGGCGGCCACATCGAGAAAATCGCGAAAGCGACGAGTTTCTAGGTGACCGCCTCGAATATGCTGCGACCGTCTCCGGCATACGCTTCGTAGACGTGCTCGAAGAGCGCCTCGGTTTTCTTCGCGTACAGCTCCTTTGTATAGGCGCGCGGCAACCCTTCATCCAGCGTGTCCTCGATGGTGATCCGCACCTTTGCCCGCGCCTGGATCTTCTGCCGCCAGCCGAGAACAAGCAGCGCGTGCAACCGCTCGAGCAGCTGGCGCGCCACCTTTTTGACTTCTTCGCGCTCTTCGCTGGACAGCTCCGGTCCCGGCCGGGTGAGGATATCGAAGACCGTGAGCTCCTCCTCCTTTAGATTCTCCCGGACGTGGCGCTCCTGCTCGTCGGTGAGCACCTTCGACAGCGCGACCAGGTCGCGGAAGATGTCCTCGATGTTGCGGCTGCCCGCGTTGTAGGCGTCGATCAGTGCCTGGAACTTGTCGAGATAATCCGCGCGCGTTCGGTTGAGCTGCACCATGCGCTCGACTTGAGCCCGCACCGCCGCTCGCAAGCGCTCGAGGTCGCTGTTCGTGGGCGCCTTCTTCTCGAAGCGCTTGGCCAAGGCCTCGAAGTCGATCTTCGACAGGTCGATTGCGGGGTAGGCGCCCGCCCGGTCCTGGATCTTGAACGGCTCGGCGCCGATCGAGCGGTCGAGCAGTTCCTGGATTCCCTGCATGACGTGCGAGATGTCCGGCGGATCGCTCAAGTTGCGAATGTAATCAGCGAGCGCGCGGATCGTCCCGCAGCGCACCGCGAACTCGACCGCCACCGCGTCGGGTTTGACGGCCTCGTACAGCGCCTCCACGAGCCGCGCCCGGGAGACGAAATCGCGCCTCACCGATTCCGGCGCGAGCAGGCGGTCGCCACCCTCCTTCACTGCTTGCGCCCGCTCGAACTTCTCCGCCGACGCTCCTTCGATCATTGCGAGATCGACGCCGCGCGCCTTGCAGAAATTCGTCGCATCGGCCACCGCCTGCCGAAGCTCGGCCACCAGCGCCTTCTTGTCGCGCACCGGCCGCTCGCCGCCGCGGCCCTTGCCGTAGATCGCGAGCGCGCGCTCGAGCGACGCGAACACGTTGGCGTAGTCGACGATCATGCCGCTGTGCTTGCCCGGGAACACCCGGTTCGCGCGCGCGATGGTTTGCATCAGGCTGTGGTTGCGCATCGGTTTGTCGAGGTAGATCGTCGAGCAGCTCGGCGCGTCGAACCCGGTGAGCCACATCGCGCACAGGAACACGAGACGCAGCGGGTCGTCCGGGTCCTTGAACTTCTCGTCGAGCGCCTGCTCGTTCATGCGCTTCCGGTGCGGCACGATGTCCAGGCCGAGCTTCTTCATCTGCTCGATCTCGTTCTGGCCCGGCGAAACCACGACCGCCATGTCGGTCGAGTCCATCTTCGGCCAGAGTTTGCGCACCTTGTCGTACATGCGAAGGGCGGTCGCCTTGTCGATCGACACCACCATCGCCTTGCCCTGGAAACCCCGGCCGGTGAAATGGCGCACGATGTCCTTCGCCACGGTATCGAGGCGCTCGTCGCGGGTGATGAGGTGATACTGGCGCGAGAGTTCCCTCTCCAGCCGCGCTTCCTGCTCCGGGTCGAGCTGCGCCGCCTCGACCAGGTCGTAGATCTCGTCGTTCAGGTCCGGGTTGACGAGGTGCAGTTCCGGGGTGCGGTTCTCGTAATAGAGAGGTACCGTGGCCCCGTCCTCGATCGACTGCTGGAAGTCGTAGATCGAGATGTAGTCCCCGAACACATCCTTCGTCTTCTCCTCGCCCGCGATCAGCGGCGTGCCGGTGAAGGCGAGGAACAGCGCCTTCGGCATTGCGGCGCGCATGTTCATCGCCAGCGTGTCGTACTGGCTGCGGTGCGCCTCGTCGGTGAGCACGATCACGTCCGGCCGGTCGCATAGCACCTCGGGCGTCTGGAACTTCTGGATCAACGTGAACACGTAGCGGTGGTTCTCGGCGAGCAGCCTGCGCAGCTCCGCGCCGCTCTGCGCGTGGCACACCTTGCTCTCGGCCTCGGTCACCGCGCCGCAGGCCTTGAACGTCTTGGCGATCTGGTCGTCCAGCTCCATCCGGTCGGTCACCACCACGAAGGTCCAGTTGCCGGGAACCTTGCGCAGGATCTTCTGCGCGAAGAACACCATCGAGAAGCTCTTGCCCGACCCCTGCGTCTGCCAGAACACGCCACCCCGCCCGTCGCCGCGCTTGCGCGCCTCGAGCGTCGCAGCGATCGCGTTGTTCACTCCGAGGTACTGGTGGTTCTGGGCCATCGCCTTCACAACGCCCGACTTGTGCTCCGAGAAGAGCGTGAAGTTCTCCGCGATGTCCAGCAGCCGCGCCGGCGCGCAGGTCCCGCGCAGCATCACCTCCAGAGACACTTTGCGCGGCTCGTCCTCGCGCTCGATCCGCTTCCACTCGGCGAACCGCTCCCAGTCCGCCGTGATCGTCCCGACCCGGCTATCCGTGCCGTTCGAGGCGATCAGGAACGCGTTGTAAGAGAAGAGCTGCGGAATACCGTTCTGCGGGTGCTTGTAGCTCGTCAGGTTCTCATCGAACGCCTGCCGCGCCGGCACCCCCGGCTTCTTCAGCTCGATCACCACCCACGGCAGCCCGTTCACGAACCCGACCAGGTCCGGTCGGCACGTATAGAGCTGCCCCGTCACCGTCATCTGCGACACCAGCAGGAAATCGTTCGCGGCGGGATTCTCCCAATCCACCACCCGCACCCGCTCCTCCCTCAATCCGCCCCGCTCCCGGTCCGGCACCGAAACCTGCACGCCGTCCTTCAGCAGCGTCCACACCTCACGGTTTGCGCCCGCCAGCGTCATCGCCGACCGGTCGCGCGTCACCTCAGCCACCGCGCTTGCAATGGCTTCATGGGGCAACTTTGGATTCAACTTTTCCAGCGCCGCACGCAAGCGCGGCGCCAGTACCACCTCGCCCGAGGTCTCGCGCCCGAGAGTGGCGCTTGGACCAAACACCTCGTCCATTGCTGACGCCGTAGACCAGCGAAGCGCTGTGAACAGCCCGACTGCAGGCCGCTCGACAAGCTGGTCTTCGCTATACGCATGAGGCACGAGTAAGCGCTATTTCCCCAGGGTACCGAACATCGAATCGAGTTCTCCGTCGGAACATGCGTCAGCATCGACAACCCGGCCCCGGTCGCCGTCATCCTCCCAAGGAGAGCCCTCCTCACTCTCTATCTCATCAGCAGACGCCTTGAGGGCATCTTGCGCTTCGTCCGTATTAACGTTGAGCGCCTCGCCGAGGTTCCCTACACGTACCGCTTCGTCACGAAGCTCATCGGGATTCCCCGAATCGCATTCCGCGACATATTGGTCAACGAAGCTAGCGTATGCCTCGCGAACCGATTTCAACTCAGATTCCTCGAAAAAACGCGGCAAGACCCTGAGTAGGTCTGCCGCCGTCTCAAAGTCATCAAGGTCCACAGGGTCCTGTATCGCACGACGTTTTAAGACTGACACAAGATCCTTTCCCGCCTCTGAGCGCAAGTAACCGCGCTTATACAATGTCTCGATTGGTTTAACGAAACTTCCTGGCGTGAGCTTCCCGACCTCAAGGCTAGTGGCTAACTCCACAATCTTTGCGGTCATCCACTCCTCATTCCTATCTCGCTCCTCAGCCCCAAGAGAAAGCGCAATCGTTGCCAGTCGCTCTGCCCGATCGATCCCTTGAGGCCAGATGCGCTGCGACCCTTGAATTCCAGCTACATGGAACGAACAGCTCCTAGCGTCCAATAGTCTCTGCAACGCGCTAACAATCATCGACTCGTACCTCGCTATCTCATTGGCCGACAATTTAGTCTTCTCACTCATTATCGATTCTGCTAGCCATTCCGCCTGTTCGAAAAAGACCGCTGATTCAATCGTCTCTTGAAGTAACTCCCCGGCAAGCAACAAGCGCTCCATGAAATCGCGAATCGACGGGTTTTGAAGGCGTACGAGCACCGTCTCCTCAATCTTTCGAGTAGCAACAAACGTCCCATCTAGCTCCTTTAATGCGTTCCTAAAATCCGTCGCGGAGCGCGCAATACCGAATTTGGCACACTGTGCACCGTGGAAGACGGCGAATGCTTGCTCCACATCCGCCAATAGGGATTCCAGAGGCATCGTGATTAGGACGAACAGCAGATTACGGGCTCTGACGGAGAGTTGACTACGAAACGCGTGTCCCCAGATCTCCACCGGGTTATCGAGGTTCCGAAGAAATAAACCTAAATACCCAGCGGAGGGCGTTTCACCAATCCATGCTAAGTTTGTTAAATACTCAATAAGCCGCGGGTTGTAATTCTCGTGGTCGACTATCCGTAAGTAACCGCGCTCGGCAATCAGACTTTCGACATGCGTACGCGGGAGGTCGGAGAAGTGGAGATGATTGTAGAGAATCTGCGCACGAATGCGGCGCGAATATTTGGCCAGATCAATGACGCAAATGCGATGATCGAACTTCTCGCGCGCGAGCTTCTCATAGTGGAGTTTGGCTTGGTTCAGGATATATTCGCGCGTCGTAAGCACAAAGACCGAGTCTTTCGAGTCGCGGACACTTGCCATGAAATCCAATAGCTTCTGATCTTCATTCTTGTTTAGTTTGTCTGCTTGCGCCGTCTGCCCCAGAAAATCGTCGTAGTAATAAAAGCGTGGCTTGCTGTGATATGCGACTGCGCGCGCCTCGGAGATGTCGCTCTCGATCTTCACTACATCGAATCGCCTCTGGTAGAAATAGAGCAATAACATCCGCGCAAGAGTAGTCTTACCGATCCCAGGTAGACCCGAAATGATGCATACGTGGTGTTTCTTCAAGATCGCCAGAGCCTCATCGAAGCTGGGGTTGCGAACGTAAATCTTTGCAGCCGCGATGGTACGCTCGACCTCTTCGCGAGACACCGCGTGCGTGCCAGAGTGAATGATCGAGTCCAGTACGCCCGCCGAGCCAACCCACAGCTTTATGTGTCTGCGTTCAATCTCCTCATGCTTGGTCAGGATGCTGTTTAGGCGCTCCCGTCCATATATGTCACCTGTGGATTGCACATACGGTGACAGAATGGATTTCAGGTCATCTGCCTGTTGAGGTGAGAGAGAGACAGAAGTTGTGAGTATGTAGCGCTGAGGTTTGAGCTCGGCAAGCTTGCCGAGCTCTTTGTTCTTGAGTTCGGACTTCAGATTGGCATACGTTGAGTACCGCTTGCATTGCACAATCAGCTCAGGTGCCTTTCCTATAGCCCCCGACAGAGGAAGTTGGAATGTCTTGAGCGCAGGGCGCCGAATTGGTGCATATCTTAGGTCAATCCCTTTATCACGCCCCTCACTGAAATTCTCCAATTGAATGCCGAGTTCGGCTTCAAGAAGATCTTTCGACAGTAGCTCAAAGTCTATGGGAGAAAGACAGTCTGTGAAGTCGTAGTCAGCCATACCTTTTCCCCGAGGCGATCTCCCCCGAAGTCAATCGCGCTTAGAGTGGCTCGCATGCTGTCCGAAGATTGGAGACACCCCACGCTAGTCTGGCATTTTGGACTAGATTCTCATAGGACTGATCGACCACCACGCTCGACCATAGCGCTATCGTCAGGTAATCCACAATTTCCTGGGCGAACACGGTCTTTATCGCCGCCACAGTTCGTTGACCGAGCGCGCTGAGCAATCCGCAAATGGGCTGCTCGAGCAGCTGCGCTTCGCTGGAGGGCGCGGTCATTAGAGGTGCCTAGTACGTAAGGCCTCGAAACTATCGAAGCGCGAGGACCTTACATTTCCGAATTGATTCGATGCCACCTGCAAAGCGCGCGTCGTCCCGAATAATACGATCCGGATCGTAGACAGCAAAGACGATGTATGCAGAGGGCGGGTACTTCACGATGTCGGCTGCTATTTGATCTGTGACTTTGCTCAGCGCCGTTCCTTCTCGGACATACTTCGCTTCAATCAATACGTCGTAATTCCGGAACTCGTGATCGGGGACTACTCTCGCAAGCGCAAATTGTGTTGCGGGAAATTCTCGTCTGTATTCCTCCGCGTCTGCTTGAAGGAGACCCTGGACTTTGTCGTTGAAATCGTTCTCGTTGATGGGTCTATTGTTCGCGAACATCGCTGGAATGGCCCGTTGAAGCTTCGTAGCCATTTTGTCCGCGAATCGTTCGGGATCGCTTTTTAGATACTCCTGCTGCTGAATAACGTGAAGGAGCGATCCGGTGACCGTTTTCTTCGTGAAATCCGTGCTATGGGCAAATGCCTCTAGAGCAGCCACAGTCTGTCTTCCAAATCTGCCGACCAATTGGTACATGGCGTTGACGAAAGGCTCTTCTTTGTCTCCCGGACACATCGCATCCGATATTTCGACTAGCCATTGATCGTAGAAGCTGTCCAGCGTGTCGGCGTTGAATCGAAGGCCGAGCCGTATGTAATCGAGAACCGCCGTCTTAACCTGGCCGTCAGCGATGTTTTCCGAAAGCATGTCCAGGGTGTACAACCCAGAATGATCAACGTCGCTCAAGCCTGCGGCGTTGGCCGAAAACCTTCTGTCGATGCACTGCAAGCACCCGCCGCAGTGCGTGTGATCGCCTCGGGTCATCGTAGTGCGGCTACATGTCACTGTGCTTGGGATGAGGTCAACAGCCTCGTTTGTCTTCAGCACCTCCAGCACATCCGTCTTAGTCTTCCAGCGATATACGTTGCTCAAGGCGATTTGGGTGCCAGCAACGTGAGATAAGAACTCGGACAACAGAAACATTGTTCTAGGATGTGTCGTCCGGCTGGCTCGGGCATTGAGAAGGTCTTGACGGCGCGGAAAGTTCAAACTGGTTATTCCGTTCTCGTAGAAGGTAACTGCCCTCTGGCCAAGTGCCGTCGCAAGTGCAAATGCGATCGACCCATACAGAAACGTCCGAGTCCGCTGCGTTTCGGATACAGCACGCTTGTTGGTCAGCCCAGTACCAAAGCGGTAATCCTTTACTCGCCCCGGAAACTGTTGCTTGAGCGCGCCGATAAGACGCGCCTGAGTCATTGCCGTTGACGGCTGCCCCGATCGGTGACTAATCAAGCAAACGGTATCGTTCGAGCTGTTCAGGCGCTCAATTGCACCAGCAAGCGAATCCAAGCCGCCCGAAAACAGCATTACGTGATGAGGCTTGTCCGGCGTGGTTTTGAACTCCTCGCTGTCAAACAGGTGTGCCGGGTCGGTTCCATGACCGGGCAGGAAATCGAACCTGTACTCGCGATCTCCCGTCATGAATAGCAACAGTTCACAGAGTCTATTCTTGGTTACCTGCCTGTTCCAGAACTCCGCGTCTCTCACTCTCATCGCAAAATGCAGATTGCGTGACCATGAATCAAACATCAGAGCGTTCGGTTGGCCTCGCGTAATAAGTCGGTCAGCCGCAAACAGGTACCCAGCAAGCTCCATCAAATCGAGAATCCGCGAAGGAATAGTGCCGACACTCCTGACAAACTGCGGCAGGCCAAGCCTTATTCTGTCGTTATCACGATAGTCGAGAATAAGCGGTTCCGGATCGCCCTTTCGTCGCCGAACAGTCGATCTCGGAGCGCGATTGCACAGTACAACGTGAGGGCGGTCGACCCCAGTCACTGCTTTGTCTCACGTCGAAGATCTTCCCGTAGCTTCGAGAAGGCGTAGGACAAAAATCTCCGAATCTGTGCACGAGTCGGCCTTTGCGTTGCCGCGTATTTGTTGTACCAGCCGGCGGCGAATGATTGAGTGATCTTGGCGGTTTCAAAAGAGTGCTTGGATACTTCGCCAAGATGCGACTGAAGCTGCCGTCTAAACTGATCTCTCGTTCTTAGATCAGGTAATGCGGCGGACGCTTCTCGATCCAAGAAATAACTCAGATAACGCTCGGTGACGCTTGAAAAGAAGAGCCTTGAAAGCTCACAAAATCCGGATCCCGATCCGAGCGGCGCCCAAGGATTTCCAGGCGCTGAATCAGCAAACAACTCTGATTGCGTAGTTGCGTTTTGCCTACCCCACGTTGAGATTGCATCCGCAGCTGCGCGCCGTACGATTTCGGCCGTTTCAAGAGACCCTTGCGTACCGCCGAGTCGCCGCCCGAGATCGGCGACGATGCTAAGGGCAGACTTGCTCGACATATAGCCGTTCGCACCTTGGCCGTCCGCTGAACGGGCAAATTCCACTAGGTACTCGAACGCCGCCTCTACAGCCGCATCTGAGGCTAGATCAACGTAACGAGAACCAAGAGCACTTAGCGTGTGCCTTGCAATCTCCGGCACATCACTTGGTGGAGCGTCTACGGCTGCGATCTCTGCAACAATCGCGCGCCAGCGCTTCGTTTTTGGAAGTAGACCTATCCGTTCATGCCCCATGTCTCCCCCTATTCTTCATCGCGCGCGCAGCTATCCGCCTTTCTAAACCGCAAGAACATTGACGGACGCCACTACGCGATCGACTTCTGGCCCAGGTCTCAAAAGCTTTGGCAGCAAAAGGTTTCGCGTCTCGCGAAGATTCCTGCATTGCCGCCTCAATGCGAGTATCTGATCGGACATCGGATCAAGAACTTGGCGGGCTTTCGCGCGCAATCCCGCAGGCGGCCACACGATCTCGATGGTCCTAATATGCATGTCTCCAAGATGCGCGACGGTCGTCCCAGTTATCGCCTTGTTAAGGGCTTGGATCGGCTTCTCTATTGCGAGAAATAAATGGTAGTTCCCGATTTCGCCATTCGGCTCGAAGCGGGCAACTCGCTGATTCTGGACAGCGTGGCCTCCTGACCACATACACATGTGAAAGTCACCGTCCATACCAACAAGAATGTGGCCATTCTTGACGTGATATTTCGGCTCGACGTCCTCGTCAGTAAACGTAGCACTTAGTCCTTCTGGGATATCGCGGATTCGAATTACAGCTGCCCCTTTGCCCTCAGTATTAAATTTGCTCGAATGAAACGGAAAACCGTAAGTCACGGTCGCTACATCTTTCACGCTGCGCACCTCCCAGCCTTCGGGAATGGAGCCAAGCGGTGAATTGACAAGCTTGACCCTCGCACAGAAAGGGAAGCGAAACTCGACGAACCACTCGCGGTAGATGTCACGGGCGATCTCCTCCAGAATCCGGATGCGCCGCTCGCTGATTTCGATTAGTTCGTCGTAGGGTGAAAGGATTCCCGCTACCCGATCCTGCGTGTGTCGGGGCGGAAGCAAAACCTCAAGTTCTCTCGCAGCCCCAACATTGAAATGCTGCTGCGCAACTCCGACTAGATTGCCCGCGACGGAAGCCGTGCCCCACGCCGAATTGAAGATAGCCGCAAGGTAGTAAGGATTGAGCTCGTGCGACGGAGTGATAATGACCAAGTCGGCACAGTTCAATTCGCTAAACGTGTTCGGTATGACGCACGCTGTACCGGGATAGCCTGTCCGAACTACTGCAACATCGCCAGGCCGAAGAGCTGATTTGCGCAGTTTCTCGTGGAAGGCAGGCGGGACGTACTTGATATCGTCTAAATTGAGGCGAAAAGGCGATATGTTTTGGGAGCGGAGGAAAGGAACACCATCGTCCGTGTACTTGTCCGCCATCGGCCCGACGTGGCCTACGGTGATGCGATCACAAACGTCCTTCAGCTTCACCCTGCGCATCACGTATTCCACCACGCTTAGACCTCAAGAATCTGCGCTACATTGGCGCTAATAGTCTTTTCCAATTCCAGCGCTTCGGTGTTTAGCGCTTCAAGCTCTTCGTTGAGGGTTTCCAGCTTTTCCTTGAACTCCTCGTCGCTGACTTCCTCGCCGGGCGCAACCCCGACGTAACGCCCGGGATTCAGCGACCACCCTTGAGCTTCGATGACCTTCAGCGTCGTGGCCTTGCACAGACCAGGGACGTGGGTGTACCTCGGCTTCTTGCCAAAGACTTCGAGTAGTTTCGCCCTCGCTTCATCGCCACCGAGCGTGAAGTCGGGCTCCTCGTAACGATATAGTCGAACGAGGTTGGCTAAAAAGCCGATCTGCGCCTCGGTCCAGTCGCGGTGGGCGCGATCGATTTGCCGGTAGATATGGCGAGCGTCGACAAAAAGTACTTGGTCGGCGCGCGCGGTCTTCTTCTTTCCGCGGTCGAGGAACCATAGAGTGCAGGGCAGTGTGACGGTGTAGAACATGTTCGGGCCGACAGCGACCACGGCGTCCACGGCGCGTGCCTGGATGAGTTGCTTGCGCAGGTCCATTTCGGACGAGCGGGCATCGCTCGCGGAGTTGGCCATGACGAAGGCGGCGCGGCCCTTGTCGTTGAGCGACGAATAGAAGAGCTGGATCCAGAGGTAGTTGGCGTTGTCGGTGCGCGGGAGGCCGAAGGGGAAACGCCGGCCCGGGCCGACGGCGTCCTTGAGGCGCTCCTTGTCCACGGCGTTGACGTTGAACGGCGGATTGGCCAGCGCAAAATCGAAGGCGCCGACGGCCTTGTGCGGGTCGTCGTAGTAGCTGTTGACCTCGCCGCCGTGGCGGATGTCGCCCTCCAGGCCGTGCACGGCGAGGTTCATGCGGCACAGGCGCCCGGTTTCGTCGGTCTTTTCGACGCCGAAGATGGAGAGCTCGGACGAAGGGTTTTTCTTGTGCTCGGCGACGAAGCGCGCGGACTGGACGAACATGCCGCCTGAGCCGCAGGCGGGGTCGAGGATGCGGCCGTGGAAGGGTTCGAGGATCTCGACCATGAGGCGCACGATGGGCGCCGGGGTGTAGAACTCGCCGCCCTTCTGCCCCTCGGTGCGGGCGAACTGGCCGAGGAAGTATTCGTAGATGCGTCCGAAGGCATCGTAGTCGAGGCTGACGGGGATCTCGGAGACTTTCTTCAGCAGCTCCTTGAGCAGGGTGCCGTTGAAGATCTGGTAGTTGCGCGGCAGCACACCCGCGAGCTGCGGGTTGTGCTTCTCGATGTCGGCCATCGCCTCGTTGACGGCCTTGCCGACGTTGCTGCCTTCGGGCCGCTGCAGCAGGTAGTCGAAGCGGGAGTTTGGCGTGAGGAACAGGACGCCTTCGGCCTGGTAGGCCTTGGCGTCGTCGATGCGCGAGGTGCTGCGGCGCGCGGAGGTGCCCGCCTTTTCCAATTGCGCGCGGCGCTGCGCGAAGCGCGCCTCGGCAAAGCGCAGGAAGATCAGGCCGAGGACCGGCCCAGAGTATTCGCCGGCCTTGAGGCCCGAATTGGCGCGGAACTGGTCCGCCGCGGCCCAAAGCCGCTTCTCCAGCTGGTGATTGGCTTCGTCTTTCTCGGTCGGCGCAACCCAGCGCATGTCCTCTCCCCGATATGGTTCGCAGCCGCAAAGATAGCGCAGCGGCGGTCAACCGGGGGCGCGCGGTCGGCGTTGTGTCGTCAGGAATGGGGACGAAAAGGACAATCGGACAAGCAATCGAGCCGCGCATCCTGTCGCTGCGTGGCCTGCGGGTCATGCTGGACGCGGACCTCGCCAGGCTCTACGAAGTCGAGGTGCGGGCGCTGAACCAGGCGGTAAGGCGAAACGCGGCCCGCTTCCCTTCCGACTTCATGTTCCGGCTGACCTTGGAGGAGGCCGAACGTTCAAGGTCACAAATTGTGATCTTGAACGGCGCGGACGGGAGGGGACGCAATATCAAGTACCTGCCCTATGCGTTTACCGAGCAGGGCGTCGCGATGCTCTCCTCGGTGCCGAAAAGCGAGCGGGCGGTCCAGGTAAACGTGGAGATCATGGGCGCCTTCGTGCGCCTGCGCGAGCAGCGCGTCAGCGGAGCGCTCGGTAGAGAAACGGCAAGCTGACATCCATCCGGTAGTCGATGTCGGAGTGGTCGTCGTCGAATTCCTCGTAGCGGTGGCGGATGCCGGCCGCGGCGAGGCGCTGCGACAGCAGGCGCGTGCCGTAATGGATGTGGTACTGATCGCGCCAGCCGCAGTCGATGTAGATGCCGCGCAGTGACTTGAGGTTGGCGCGGTAACGAGCGACGAGATTGATCGGATCGTGGCGGCGCCAGTTGCGCCAGCGCTCGGCGATCGCTTCGCCCGTCTCCGCGTTGAACGGGATGCGGAAGCCGTTCGGCGCGCGCGGGTCGGGGTCGTAGGTGGCCGCCATGCAGAGATTCATGATGCAGTGGACTTCGCCGCCGGAGAGCTTCTCCTTCTTCCACACGTGCGCGAGGAAGCGCTTGATGCGGCCGTCGTCCAGACCCGCTTCGAGTTCTCTGTTGCGAGGAAATTTCTGAGGGCCGGCTTTTCGCTTCGGCGCGCGGTGCTTGGCGATCTCGTTCAGCGTGTTCGGCCAATCGTGCCAGTAGACGAAGTCGAAGTAGGCATCGCCCGAGTGGTCGGCGATCGCGCCCCAGTACTGGGCGTATTTCATGCCGTGGATGATCGAGCCGTAGCCGCCGGAGGACTTGCCGAAGCAGCCGCGATGTTCCCGGCCCGCGAGGGTGCGGAACTCGCGGTCGACGAAGGGAATGATCTCGCGCGTGAGGTAGTCCGCGTAATTCGCCGATCGCCGAGGAGTTGACGTACTGGTTGCCGCCGAGCGCGGTGAAGCAGTCCGGGAACACGATGATCGCCGGGCCCATCTTCTGCTCGCGGATCAGGCGCGCGGCGCGCTCGGGGACGTTGTCGCCGAAGGGCTTCCAGTTCGCGTGCGCGAGACCCGAGCCGGTGAAGCCGACCAGGTCGTAGAGCACCGGGAAGCGCTGCGAGCGGCGCGCGTCGTACTGCGGCGGCAGCCACACGCCGAGCTTGCGCACGTGCGGGTCGCCGAGCGGGTTGCCCTTGAGAATTCTCGATGTCGTGCTCGAGCACCACGAGCGTGCCGGTCGGACCTTTGGTTCGTTTCAGTGCCATGTCGTCGAATCCCAAATAGGGCTGCAGGTTTGCCAGAACGTGCTCTATGCGTCAACGCAAGGCCCAGGCGCGGCGTTCATGGAGAATGCGCTCAAGGACTCCTGCATTGCCCCTCGCCGAGCGGATCCGCACGATCCGCGGACACAATGTCATGCTGGATGCCGACCTGGCGGAGCTCTACGGCGTCCAGACCAAGGCGCTGGTACAGGCGGTCAAGCGCAACCCGACTCGGTTCCCGCCCGACTTCATGTTTATGCTTACGGAACACGAGGTTGTGCACTTGCGGTCACAAATTGTGACCTCAAGATCCTCGTCTGGAGGCTGGGGCGGCCGGCGCACCGCGCCGTACGTCTTCACCGAACAAGGCGTCGCCATGCTCTCTTCGGTGCTTAGGAGCGACCAGGCAGTACAGGTCAACGTGGAGATCATGCGCGCCTTCGTGCGCCTGCGCGCCCTGATCGCGCACGACAAGCTGCTCGCGCAACGGCTCGACGATCTGGAATCGAAATATGACCGCCAATTCAAGGTGGTGTTCGACGCGATCCGGGAGTTGATGACGCCCCCGGCTCCGGCGCCGAAACGCCGCATAGGGTTCGTCTCCGGCGAGTAGCCCGCACTACTAGGCGCGCGCCGGCGACCTCGGCGCCTCGCGAATCGGCCGCACCGGCCTGACCTCCACCGACCCCACCGCCGCCGGCGGAATCCGCGCAGCGATCTGCAGCGCCTCGTCCAGGTTCTTCGCCTCGATCATGTAGAACCCCGCCAGGCACTCCTTGGTCTCGGCAAAGGGACCGTCGGTGACGGTCGCTTTGCCGTTGCGCACGCGCACGGTGGTGGCGGTGGCGACCGGCTGCAGGGCCTCGGAGGCGATGCAGTGGCCGCTATCGCGGATGGACTGGTCGAAGGCGAGGCAGTGGAGGTCGTCCACTTCCTGGATTTTTTCTTCTTCGCCGTAGACGAGGCACAGGTATTTCATCGAATGCTCCTTACCCGGTGTTAATCGCCGCTTGAGCGGCGAAAGCCCGCTGGTAGGCGGGCCGCGCTTCGCCGCGGGCGACATAGGCGGACAGGTTCGGAAATCCGCTCAACAGGCCGGATGATTTTAGCCTGAGCAGCACCGACGCCATCATCAGGTCACCCGCGCTAAACCCACCGTCGAGCCAGTCGGCATCGCCCAGGCGATCGGAAAGTTGATGCAGCCGGCTGCGGACGCGATCCTCGACCAGAGGCAAGCGCTCCCTGCTCCAGGGCTTGTCGCTCTCCAGGAGCCTGGCGTTTGCGAGCTCGAGGATCGGCGGCTCCACCGTGTTGAGCGCGGCAAACATCCACGTGATCGCACGCGCCCGGGCATCGGCATCCTCGGGCAGCAGGCCCGTATGGCGCTCGGCGATATGAAACACGATCGCTCCCGTCTCGAACAGGGCGAGATCGCCTTCCTCATAGGTCGGAATCTGGCCGAATGGATGAAGCGCCAGATGCGCGGATTCCTTCATGGCACGAAACGAAACCAGCCGAACCTCGTAGGGCTGGCGCACTTCTTCGAGCGCCCAGCGAACGCGCGTATCGCGCGCCAGTCCGTTGCCGCCATCGGGCGATCGCTCGAAGGCGGTAATGGTGATGGTCATCCGGGTCCTGCTTCTGCCCCGCGAGCACCATCCACGACAGGCCGAACTTGTCGGTGACCATGCCGAAGGCGTCCGCGAAGAAGGTCTCCGTCAGGGGCTGGGTGACCTTTCCTCCGGCAGCCAGAGCGTCGAAGCGCTTCTTCGCGTCGGCCTTGTCCGCCGCCGGGTAGGAGAGGGAGAAGCCGGAGAAGTTCGGCTTGCCGCTGCAGAACCCGTCGGAGCCCATGAGGAGCGACCCGCCGATCATGAACGCCATGTGCATGACCTTGTCTCCCGGCGGCGCGGAGCCGTCGGGCGTCTTCGCGGGCACGGGGCTCTCGCGGTAGCGCATGAGCATCGCCTTTTCGGCGCCGAGCGCCTTGCGGTAGAACTCGAGCGCCTCCTCGGCGCGGCCTTCGAAAAACAGGTACGGCTGGATCTGGGTTTGCATGGCTAGCTCCTTTGCAGGCCGATTTCGCGCGCTTTCCGCGCGCCGGGGCCCTCGCCGAACTCCTCGAGCGCGAAGAACGGCCGCACTTCGATCTCGCACTCGCCGCCGTCGAGCGACGGGTTGGGGAAACGCTTGGTCCAGGCGAGCGCCTCCTCGCGCGACTTGACGTCGATGATGGTGTAGCCCGCGACGAGCTCCTTCGTCTCGGTGAACGGGCCGTCGACGACGGTGCGCTTGCCGCCCTTGCCGTACTTGATGCGCCAGCCGTCGGCGCTGCGCCGCAGGCCCGCGCCGTCCACCAGCACGCCTGCCTTCGCCATCTCCTCGTGGAAGCCGACCATCTCGCTGATGAGCGCGTCGGTGGGCATGACACCCGCCTCGCTGTCTTTCGTAGCCTTGACCAGAATCATGAATTTCATGTCGGCTCTCCTAAAAAGTTGTGGGTCCTCCACCCACTGGTCGAACGGCGAAAGGCCGATTCGACATCCCCCCGAGACTATTTTTCGAGCTCGGCGATCCGCCGCTCGAGGAACCGGCGTTCGGGCCCCTGCCTGCTGAGCGAGAGCGCCTTCGCGTAGGCCACGGCGGCCTCGGGCTTCCGGCCCAGGCGGCGAAACAGGTCGGCGCGCACGGCATGGGCGAGGTGGTAGCCCTCGAGCTCCCCCATCAGCCCGTCCACGAGGGCGAGCCCGGCCGCGGGGCCGTCGCGCATCGCGACCGCGACCGCGCGGTTGAGCTGGATCACCGGCGACGGATCGAGGCGCGAGAGCACGTCGTACAGCCCGATGATCTCGCCCCAGTCGGTCTGCTTCGCGCTCGGCGCCTCGGCGTGCACCGCGGCGATCGCCGCCTGCAGGCAGTAGGGCCCGAACATGCGCGTGCGCAGCGCCCGCGTGGTGAGCCCGACCCCTTCGGTGATGAGCCCCTTGTTCCAGAGGCTGCGGTCCTGGTCCTCCAGCAGAACGAGTTCCCCGTCCGGCCGCGAGCGCGCGGCGCGGCGCGACTCCTGCAGCAGCATCAGCGCAAGAAGTCCCATCGCCTCGGGCTCGGGCACCAGCTCCACGAGCAGGCGCCCGAGGCGTATCGCCTCCTGGGACAGGTCTGCGCGCGTCACCGAATCGCCCGAGGACGCCGAGTACCCCTCGTTGAAGACGAGGTACACGACACGCAGCACCGCCTCCAGCCGCTCGGCAGCTCGGCCTTCCCCGGAACTTCGTAGGGAATCTTCGCGTCCCGGATCTTGGTCTTCGCGCGCACGATGCGCTGCGCGAGCGCCGATTCCTGCGCGAGGAACGCGTGCGCGATCTCACCCGTCGTCAGCCCGCACACCTCGCGCAGCGTCAGCGCCATCTGCGCATCCGGCGCGAGCGCGGGGTGGCAGCAGGTGAAGACGAGCCGCAGCCGGTCGTCCTCGATCCCTTCGCGCTCGGCCTCGGGCTCCGCCGGCACGGCCTCGAGCGCCTCGGAGTCCACGTACGAGAAGCGCGACTGCCGCCGGATCGCATCGATCGCCTTGAACCGCCCGGCCGACACCAGCCACGCGCGCGGATTCGCCGGAACCCCTTCGCCCGGCCACTGCTCCATTGCGGCGCGGAAGGCTTCCGACATCGCTTCTTCCGCGAGGTCGAAGTCGCCGAGCAGGCGAATCAGCGTCGCCAGCACGCGGCGCGACTCCCTGCGATACAGCGCGTCGAAATCCGGGATCACGCGCCGCAGGATAGCAAGGGCGGCCCGCGGGGGCCGCCCCCGCCCCGCTAGACGCGCGCTTCGGCGAGCCCCTTCTCGAAGTCCTTCATCTCGCGCGCGTGCGTCGAGAAGAAGGGCCGCGGCTTCGCGCCCTTCAGCTGGTCTTCGAGGATGCCCACGTGCGTGGCCCAGCCGCCGCCGACCGCGATCTTCAGGCCTGCGTCGTCGGGCAGCCTGTGGTGGATGGTGAGGAGCACGTCCTTGCCGCGCGGGGCGAGCTCGTAGGTCACCTCGGACATCCCGCCTTCCCAGCCCCAGGTGTGCGCGAGGAGCTTCATCGGCTCGAGGCGCGTGATCACGCCGTCGGCCCGGTGCTTGGCCACACCACGCGCGCCGGCGGGCGCTGCCTCGTCGGTGAGCGACTGGTTGTCGAAGAGGAGCTCGATCTTGCCGCCGACGCGCAGGTCGAACTCGCCCGCGGCGAGCCACAGCGCGCGCTTCTTCGACTCGGTGAGGTAAGCCCAGACGCGCTCGACGGGTCCGGGAAGCAGGCGCTCGAAGCGGACGGTGGACGGCTGGATCAGGGTGGCACGGGCAGTCATGGCTTTCTCCTTGGCTTGGCAGCAGGTTTGCGGGAAGACTTCTTCGCGGCCTCGATGGCGTCCTCCGCTCGCAAGGCGGCCTCCAACCGGTCGAGGCGCGCGGCCCAGGCGGCGCGCTCGCGCTGGATCCAGGCCGAGATTTCGTCCATCGGCTTCGGGTCGAGCGAGAGAAAGTGGTCGCGCCCGGAGACGCGCCGGCGCACGAGCCCGGCGCGCTCCAGGATCCGGATGTGCTTGGAAACGGAGTTGAGCGAGATATCGTACGGCGCCGCGATCTCCGTCACGCGCGCTTCGCCCGCCGCCAGCCGCTGCAGGATGCTGCGGCGGGTCTCGTCGGCGAGGGCGACCAGGGTGTCGTCGAGGTCCATGGCCGCAACGTTAACCCAAAAGGGTGAACGTTGCAAGCCCCCCGCCGGCGGCTGCTGCAGGACGAGCCAGGCGCCGTTTCGCCGCGCGCCTAGCGGTCGAGCCGCGCGTACGCGAGCGGGGCGGCGACGAGCAGCGCGAGCAGGATCGCGGCGATCACCGGCACGAGGTTCAGCAGCATCGCGAACGGCAAGGCCACGAACACGGCCGCGAGCAGCCAGGGCACGCGGGGCGGCCGGCCGAGATCGGCGCCGAGCTTCTTGCGGATCCAGCGCATCGCCTTGGGCTCGCGGGCCGTGCGGTGCCCCAGCGTGCGGACGAACGATCGCTCCTCCAGCCAGGAGAAGAACACCAGCCCGAGCACGAACAGGCTGCCGATCAGCATCACGGGCGCGAGCAGCAGCCCCGCCAGCGCCGAGACGGCGCGGACGCCCACCAGCGCCATCACCGGGGCCATCCCGCAGGCGAACGCCGTGACCCCGATCAGCGCCAGCGCCGGAATCACCAGGTGGGCGCGCTCGCCGATGTAGTCACGGAACGCATCGACCTCGCGGTAGCGGCTGGCGAGCGACATCGCGTCCTCGAGCGGGCCGAGCAACTGCTGGCCGACCCGCCGCTGGAGTTCCGCCTTATCCAGTATCTCCCGCATCGCCGCGCCTCCCTGCTGTCGCAATTGCCAGGGCCAGCATACGGAACCGCCGCCAAAAAAGCGGGGAAGAAATCCGCACTTGGTCCCGGGGGCCCGCTCGAATATCGCCTTCTGCGGCGCGCAGCCCGGCCGCGATTTGATGCATGATTCGTTTCCCCCGGTCCCCCGCCCGCCTCGCTGCGGGGGTGCCGGACCGAGACGAGGGAACGCCATGGCATTCTCGCTTTTCGATCTCTGCGTGCCGAGTTACCGCCAGACGCTGGGCGCCGTTTCCGGCTTTCTCGAGAAGGCGCTCGGCCACTTCCAGGCGAACGGCATTTCGCCGGAAGAAGTGGTCGAGACGCGCCTTTATCCCGACATGCTCCCGTTCCGCTTCCAGATCCAATCGGTCGTGCATCACTCCGTCGGCGCGCTCGAGGGCGTCAAGAACGGGGTCTTTCGTCCGCCTTCGGATCTGCCGCAGCACGATTACCGCGCCTTGCAGGAGATCGTGAGCGAGGCGCGCCAGGCGATGGACAATCTCTCGCGGGAGGCGGTCGACTCGCTGGAAGACGCGAGCCTGGTGTTCGAGTTTCGCGACAGGAAGCTGCCTTTCACGGCCCTGGATTTCCTGACGTCGTTCTCGCTGCCCAACTTCTACTTCCATACCACGACCGCCTACGACATCCTGCGCTCCAAAGGCGTGCCTGTCGGGAAGAGGGACTATCTAGGACAGTTGCGCCTGAAGAAGTAGAGGCCATCACCCGCAGCGGCCAGGGGCCGCAGCGCGCTGCGTCACGCTGTCGCCTCGTCACTTCGTTGCCGGGAAGCGTATATTGTGCGGCTCCGATTGGCCCAATCGACACTGAAAGGAGCCGGCCATGGCAGGCACGCGCGGCAGGAAGAGGAAAACGGTTTCTGCGAAGGGCCGGTCCGCCCGGGCGCGCACCGCGCCCCGCACGATCGTGCTCGTGGCGACGCGCAAGGGCGCGTGGATATTTCACGGCGACGCGGCGCGAAGACAATGGCGCGCGGACGGACCGCATTTCCTCGGCCATAACGTGAGCCACCTCGTGCTCGACCCGCGCGACGGCCGCACGCTGCTCGCGGCGGCGAAGACCGGCCATCTCGGGCCGACCGTCTTCCGTTCCACCGACCTCGGCAAGACCTGGAAGGAAGCGGCGAAGCCGCCCGCGTTCGCGAAAGCGCGGGAAGGGCAGGCCGGGCGCTCCGTCGACCACACGTTCTGGCTCGCGCCGGGCCGTGCCGAGGACCGCGACCTCTGGTACGCGGGCACATCGCCGCAGGGCCTGTTCCGTTCGACTGACGGGGGGATGACCTGGGAGCCGTTCTCGATCATCAACGACGACCCGCAATTCCGGGAATGGATGGGCACCGTGCAGGACGGCACGCCGGACGGGCCGAAGCTGCATTCGATCATCGTCGATCCGCGCGACGGCAACCACCTCTACATCGGGATGTCTGGCGGCGGCGTGCACGAGACGCTAGACGGCGGCCGCACGTGGCAGACGCTCATCAAGGGCATGGACGTGGTCGAGGGATTCGGCTTCGACCCGGCCAAGCCCACCTTCCACGACCCGCACTGCATGCGCATGTGCGCGACCAATCCGGACCGGCTCTACCAGCAGAACCACTGCGGCATCTACCGGCTCGACCGGCCGTCGGAGTCCTGGGTGCGCATCGGCCGCAGCATGCCGAAGACGGTCGGCGACATCGGGTTTCCGCTGGTGCTGCACCCGCGCAACGAGGACGTCGCCTGGGTGTTCCCGATGGACGGCACGCAGGTCTGGCCGCGCACGAGTCCCGGCGGCAAGCCCGCGGCCTACGTCACCCGCAACGGCGGCAAGACCTGGCAGCGGCTCGACGCCGGCCTGCCGCGCAGCCAGGCGTGGTGGACCGTGAAGCGCCAGAGCATGGCGGCGGACGCGTGCGACTCCGTCGCGCTGTACATCGGCAACACCCAGGGCGAACTGTGGATCGGCCGCGACGAGGGCCGGCGCTGGTCCTGCATCGCGCGCCACCTGCCGGAAATCTACGCCGTCGAGACCGCCGCGCCGAATTGAACGCGACAAGGTGAACGCGATGAAGGTGCTGATTCCCAGCGCGCTGCTCTCCTACACCGAGCGCGGCCGAGACCGAGGCGAGCGGCGCGACCCTTGCCGCGCTGCTGACCGACCTCGATCACCAGTACACGGGCATCCGCTTCCGCATCATCGACGAGCAGGACCGCATCCGGCGCCACATCCGCATCTTCGTCAACGGCGAGCAGGCGCGCGACCTCTCGCAGCCGCTCGCCGCGGCGGACGAAGTCGTCATCGTGCAGGCGCTCTCGGGCGGCTGACGGCGGATCGACGGGTGCTGCAACTACGCATGCCAGCGCGCCGGCCGCTTTTCGACGAACGAGGCCAGACCCTCGGCCGCTTCCGTGCTGCGGCGCTTGGCGGCATGCTGCGCGACGAGCCTGTCGAAAACGGATTCGTCCACCGAACCCCACGCGAATTCGAGCGCGGCGCGCTTGGTCTGAATGTTGGCCTCAGGGGCGTTCTGCAGTAGCTGCTCGACCAGTCGCGCGCCGGCGGCTTCCAGCTCGGCGAGCGGCACTACCTCGTGCACGAGCCCGATCCTTCGCGCCTCCTGCGCGCCGAAGCGCTCGCCGGTCAGCGCGTAGCGGCGTACCTGCCGCGCGCCGATCGCGTCGGCAAGCTGCGGCAGGATGATTCCCGCCATCAAGCCCCAGCGCGTTTCCGCGATCGAGAACATTGCATTGTCGGCGGCGAAGACCACATCGCATGCCGCCACGATGCCGGTTCCCCCGCCGAAGCAACCCCCTTGCACGAGGGCGATCGTCGGCACCGGAAGCGCGTTCAGCCGCCGCACCGCCTCGGCGGTGGCTCGGGAGGCGCGCTCGTTTTCTTCCGCTGACTGCGCCGCGACGCGCCGGATCCAGTTCAAATCGGCGCCCGCCTGGAAGTGCTTCCCCGCGCCGCGCACGACGACAGCGCGCAGCCCACCGCGCGCGCCCAGCGCGTCCATCGCGTCCAGCAGACCCTGGATGACGGCGTCGTCGTAGGCATTGTTCACCTCGGGACGATTGAGGTGCACGGTTGCTACGCCACGCGTGTCAATATCGTGGAGTACTGCGTCGTTGCTCATGGCGGACTCCTTCAAAATGCTTCGATGACGATTTTCAGCCAGCCCATTATGAATAGGGGACGCGCACGGAAATGGCAAATTGTCTTGGTACGCCCCTGGGCGAATGTGCTTGCCGTACCCGACTTAACCACTGCTACCAACTCCGCCAGCCCTTGTGCAGCGGGAAGTAGAGCCCGCGGCTCGCGCCGCCGACCGCTTCCGCGTAGCCGTCGAGCTGCGCCGCGTAACGCTCGCGCTGCTCGTCGAGGAACGCCTCGATGCCGCCGCCTGCGTGCTCGCTCGTCTTGTAGTCGACGACCCATTTCGTGCCGTCGGCGTCCTCGAGGTAACGGTCGATGCGGAAGCTGCGTTGGCGGCTGCACAGCCGGTATTCGTTATGCGCCACCGGATGGGGCCCGAGCAGCCAGCGCCCGCGCTCGTCGGCGAGCGCGTTCCTGAGCGCCGAGGCGACGATTCCCGCGGCGCGCTCGAGCTCCGTGGGCGCGACGCCGCGGCGCTCAAGGTCGCGCACGAAGTGCTCGCGCAGCGTATCGACGCGTTGCGCGTCCCAGCCGCGCAGCCCGTCCTCGGCGATGCGCTGCAGCCATGCGTGCACCACGCTTCCCGCGTGCCGGACGGTTTCCTTCGCCCAGTCGAACGGAGGCGCTTCTTCTTCCCGGCCCTCGTCCGGCGCCTGCCACGCCACCGCCTGCGGCGCCGCGGGGAGCCGGAAGTCGGCGGGTAGCCTTCTCAACTCGTTGACGGACAAAGATTCTTTTTGTTGCGGTTCTGCTGCGACGGCGGTGGGCAGCCTCAAGCGATCTCCCAGCGCCTCCCAGGCCAGTCCCAGGAGACTGCGTCGCGGCGGCAGCTTGAGCACGCCGTCCTCGTCCACGCTCACGCAGCCGAGCAGGTGCAGGCGCGACTCGGCGCGGGTGGCGGCGACGTAGAACAGGCGCCCGGCCTCGATGTCTTCGGCCTCGCGGTCAAGCATTCGGACGTACTGATAGAGCGGCTCCTGGTCGCCGCCGCTCTCGTCGATCGGCGCGAGCAGCAGGCGCCCGCCCGCGAGCGCGCGCCAGGCGAACAGCGGCTTCCTTCCGGAGCGCGGGCCGCGGTCGAGGCCGGGAACGATGACGGTGGCGAACTCGAGGCCCTTCGCCTTGTGGATCGTCATGATCTCGACCGCGTCGGGGCCGGCCTCGACGTCGGGCAGCGCGAAGAGCTTGCCGAGGCTCTCGGCGAGCGCGCCGAAGTCCTCCAGCTCGCCCGCCACTTCCAGGCGCTCGAGCTCGTCGAAGAAGATCTCGGCGTCCTCGAGGTCGGTGGCGTCTGCCACGCAGGCCGGGCCGCCGAGCGCGAGCCACACGCCCTCGACGCGGTCGCGCAGCGTGCCGCGCAGCCGATCGGAGAGCGCGGGCTTCAGCACCGCAACGATGCGCGCGAGGCGCGGCCGGTCCTGCATCAGCTCCCAGATGGTCGATTCGCTCCGGTTTTCGAAATAGCCGCTTAACTCGTTCAGGTCCAAGCCGCACCACGGCGCGCGCAGGATCGCGAGCCAGGCGACGCGGTCGGCAAGATGCGTCAGCGCGCGGGTGAGTGCGTAGAGGTCCTGCACCACCTGCTTCTCGCCGAGCTGCTCGATCTCGACCGCGCGGAAACGGATGCCGGCGCCTTTCAGCGCCGGGACGACGGCATCCAGATGGCTGCGGTTGCGCACCAGGACCGCGGTCCTGCCGCGCGCGGCGCGCACGAGCTCGACCACGCGGCGCGCCTCGGCCTCGCGGTCGGGAAAGAGATCGAGCGTCGGCTCGCCGTCGAGGTCCGCGGACTCGAAGGGCGACGAGGGCGAATACGGCACCGCGCCGGAGGACTCGTCCTCGGCCGCGGGAAGCACGGCGGGGAACACGCGGTTCACCCAGTCGACGATCGCCGCGTGCGAGCGGAAGTTGGTGGCGAGCGTGAGCGGGTGGAGCTTCACGCCCGGCAGGCCGTGGCGCCGCGCGTGCAGGAACAGCCCCACCTGCGCGTCGCGGAAGCGGTAGATCGACTGCATCGGGTCGCCCACCACGAACACCGTGCGCCCGTCGCCTTCCTCCCAGCCGGCGGTCAGGCGCTCGAGCAGCTCCCACTGCGAGTTGGAGGTGTCCTGGAATTCGTCGACGAGCAGGTGCTGCACGCGCACGTCGAGCGACAGCAGCAGGTCGGTGGGGTCGTCGGGCGTGCCGAGCGCGGCCAGCGCGCCATGCGCGATCTCGGTGAAGTCGACCTCGCCTTGCTCGGCGAACACGAGCCGCAGCTGCGCCACGGCGGGATTGAGCAGCGCGAGGATCGCCTCGAGTGCCTCCCACTGCGTGTCCGAGTAGGACACGGGCGGCGCGAGGCGCAGCGCCGCGAGCGCTTCCCCGAGCCCCGGGATCGCGACCAGCTGCGGCGGCGCGGGCGGGCGCTTGCGCCACTCGCCCTTCTGCGTCAGGACCTCCATGGCGAGCTCGGCCGTCGCTTGCGGGTAGAGCGCGCGCGCTTTGCCGAGCAGGCGATTTCTCTCGGCGGCCAGCGCCGCCTCGAGCTCCGCGCGCGCGGGCGCCTCGCCCGTCTGGCGCAGCCACTGGTCGCGCCGCCCGAGCATGCCGGCGAGCAGCTCGGTGGCGTCGGCCACGTTGTTGTCCAGGTGCGCGAGCAGCCGCGCCACCGGCGCGTTGATCGCGGCGAGCGTGCGCGCCGCCGCCTCGCGGTACAGCGCCGAGGCATCCTCGGCGACCGCGGGCTGCGCGCCGAATCTGGCGAGCACCGGCATCTGCGAGGTGAGCGAGGCGCACAGCGCGTCGATGGTCTGGATGCGCAGCCGCGGCGCGAGCTCGGGCGACACCTTCTCCAGCACGCGCTTGCGCATCTCCGCCGCCGCCTTCCGGGTGAAGGTGATGGCGACGATCGCCTCCGGCTGCTGCACGGCGCCGAGCAGCCTGAGGAAGCGGTCCACGAGGAGAGACGTCTTCCCCGAGCCCGCCGGCGCCTGGACGATGAACGAGCGCGCCGCATCGAGCGCCGCGTCGCGCTGGGCCTGGTCGGCTATCATGGCGGCAGGAGGCCCCCCCTATGCGGACCCTTCCTGACGACACCATGCCCGCGATCGACGCGGAGCTGGCGGGCGGCGGCAGCTGGCACATCGCCGAGGAGCAGCCCAGGAATCTTTCCCTGCTGGTGTTCTACTGCGGCTTCCAATGCCCGATCTGCCGCAAGTGGCTCGGCGAGCTCGAGCGGTTGCTGCCCGAGTTCGAGCGCCACGGCATATCGGTGATCGCGCTCTCGACCGACACGTGCGAGCGCGCCGAGCGGACGAAGCGCGAATGGGACCTCGCGAAGCTGAGGATCGGCTACGGCGTCGAGCCCGAGGACGCGAGGAAGGCGGGCGTGTACCTCTCCGAAGGCCAGGGCACAACCGCCTCCGGCTTCAAGGAGATGACGCTCTACACCGAGCCCGCAGTGCTCGCGGTCAAGCCCGACGGCATGCTCTACATGGCCTGGGCGCAGTCCGGGCCGCACGCGCGCCCGCATTTCGGCGAAGTGCTCTCGGCGATCGAGGGCGCGCTCGCCCACGGGCTGCCCGCGCCGCGCGGCTCGGCCTGACGGGCTCATTCGTCCGCCTCCTCGTCGCCGCCGAGCGCTGCGATGCGCTCGTGCACGCGGCATAGCGGCTGCAGGTCGCAGTAGCGGCAGGTGGCGAGCAGATTCTTCGGATCGACGCGCGCGTCGCCCGCGGCGAAGCTGGATCCGAGCGCGTCGAGCGCCTGCCGCCAGCCGGCGAGGAGCGCGTCCCAGTCCTTCGCCTTCATCACCAGGTCCTTGTCGCGCCCGAAGCCCATGAACTTCATGCTGCCGGTGTGCAGCTTCGCGTAGGCGACCGCGGCAATGTCCTCCTTGGCGGCGACCGCGTAGAGCGGCAGCTGCGGATCGTCGGGCCGCTCGCCGAGCCAGGCGTTCGGCGTCGGGCGGCCGGTCTTGTAGTCGATCAGCGCATGTCCGCCGGAGGCGAGCGCGTCCAGGCGGTCGATGCGGCCGTTCAGCTCCAGCCCCGCGACGCCGAGCTTGCGCTTGTCCTCCATGGCGACGACGGTGAAGGGCGATCGCTCGCGCTCGAGCGCCAGCCATTCGCGCGCGAGCTTCGCGAGCCTGCGCCTTTCCAGATTCGCAAACGGCCCTTCGAGCCGAGCCTCGGCCACGGCGGCGGCCGCCGCCTTCTCGATCGCGGGTCCGGTGTCCTCCTTCAGGCTTTCGCTGCCGCGCAGCTCGCTCCACAGCTCCTTCATCAGCGCGTGGAGCAGCTGCCCGCGCGCTCGCGCGTCAAGCCCCTCGATGGGCTGTTCGAGCGCTTCCGCCGCCAGGCGATGCCGGGCGAATGCGCGAAACGGGCAGGCAGCCTGGTCCGCGAGAATGCGCGTGCCGCCCCTCGGCGTCCGGGTGGCGAGCGCCGGCGCCTGGCCGTCGTCCACCGCTTCGAGCCGCCGCGCCGCGAAGATGACGTCGCGGTAGCGCGCGGCGGCTTTCGCCTCCGGCTGCGCGAAGGGCGCGGACACGGCGGCGATCAGCGGCGAAGGCATGAGCGCGCGATCCTCTTCCATCTTTGGACACGACACGACCACTTCTGGCGCGGCGCCGAGCCAACCGTCGGTGATGCGCTTCGCGCGCGCGAGCGTCGCCTCCGCCGACGCTTCGGGGACTCCCGCCTTCCGCTGCAGCGCCGGCGGGATGAAGGGATGCGGCCGAGCGGCGAGCGGCCAGGCCTCGTCGGTGAGGCCGCTCACCCACAGGGCGTCGAACTCGAGCCCCGCGGATTCGAGCACGCCCAGCACCTGCACCGGCGCGTCCGGCGTCTCGGGCTGGAACAGCGTGTCGGCGCACAGGCGCCGCAACCTCGCGAGCGCGCGCGCGGCGCCCATCTTCGGCGCGACGCGCTCGATCTTCGCGAACTCGGCGAGCGTCTCGTTGAGCTTCGCCCGCGCCTGGTATTCCTCGGAGTCGAGGCTGCGCCCGGGGAAGCCCGCCGCGTCGAGGAGCAGCGTGAACTGCCGGCCCCACTCGTGCGGCGACGCGGATTCCTTCTTCGGCACCGAGAATAGCGCTTCCAGCAGCCGGCGCAGCACGGGGCATCCCTCGACCAGGCCGACGAGCTTGCCGAGCGTCACGCGCGCCGGCCCCGTGCGCCGCAGCGCGGCGTCGAGCCGCGCGCGCTCGGCCATCTCCTCGTCGCCGCCGGCGAGGAACGGCGAGCGGATCAGCCGGCTCGCCTGCTCGAACGGGATCTCCCCCGCGGCGAGCTCGAGCAACGAGAGCGCGGCGCGCACGAGCGGCGCGTCCGCGAGCGGCGCGCCGAGCGAGACGTTGAACGCGGGCGCCTGCCTCGCCTCGCCGGGCAGGTTGAAGCGCGGACGCATGACGCGCGCGAACACGCGCACCACCTCCTTGCGCCGCTGCGCCAGGTCCGGGACGACGACGCCGATGCGCGGCGCGCCCGCCTCCAGCCGCTCGCGCGCCCACTGCGCCACCGCTTCGAGCTCGTGCCGGGATGACTGAAACGTCGCTCTTACTGGATTGGATTCGACCGCGATCGGCCCGCAGGACCTCACGTCGATGCCCTGCGCCGCGCAGGCATCGAGGAATTCCTGCTCCTGCGGCGTCACGACGTCGAACGCGTAAGCGACGAGCAGCGTCGGCTTGCGGAGCGCGGGCTCCTTCAGGAGCGGCGCGACGAGGTCCGCGAGCCGGGCTGCATCGGTATGGCCTTCCTGCTCGCAGCGCCTCGCGTAGTCCTTCGCCCAGGCGGCGAAGGCCCTGGCGTCCTCGTTGCCGGGAAAGCTCCCAAGGGCCCCCGCGATGCGCCAGCCGTGCGCGATCTCCCAGGCCCTGGCGCAGTCGCGCGCGGCCTGCGGCACCGCGAGCAGCGCCCCGCCGTACTCGCTCGCGCGGATCGCCGCCTCCCACAGATCGTGCTCCTGCGCGCCGCTGAGGAGCAGAGGCAAGCGCGCCGCGAGATCGGAATGCAGCGCGTCCTCGTACAGCCGCTCGACGAAGGCTCCGAAGGGCAGGATGTCGGCCGTCTCCCACACGGCGCGGCCGCGGGCGATCTGCCCGCCGTCGAACTCGCGCGCCAGCTCCTGCGCCAGGCGCCGGTTGGGCGTCACCACCGTCACCCGCGCCGCGTGCCCCTGCGCGAGCCGGGCGAAAAGATCGCGCTTTTCGATTGTCGGAACGGACATGCCGCCAGATAATAAGTCATGGACGCGAGCGACGCCCTGCACCTCGCGCGGGCCCAGTTCGGGCTGAACATCGGCTTCCACATCCTGTTCCCGAGCATCACCATCGGGCTCTCGTGGCTGCTGGTGTATTTCCGCGTGCGCTACGCGCGCTCGGGCGATCCCGCCTGGCTCGCGACCTACAAGCTGTGGACCACGATCTTCGCGCTCACCTTCGCCATGGGCGTGGTTACCGGCATCGTCATGTCGTTCCAGTTCGGCACCAACTGGCCGGGCTTCATGAACCACGTCGGCAACATCGCCGGCCCGCTGCTCGCGTTCGAGGTGCTGACCGCGTTCTTCCTCGAATCGACGTTCCTCGGCGTGATGCTGTTCGGCATGAACCGCGTCCCCGGATGGGTGCACCTCGGCTCGACGGTGCTGGTAGCGTTCGGCACCACGGTGTCGGCGTTCTGGATCCTGGCGCTCAATTCCTGGATGCAGACGCCCGCTGGCGAGGCGCACACGCCCGAGGGCAAGCTGATCGCCGGCGACTGGCTGACGGTGATCTTCAACCCGTCGTTTCCCTACCGCTTCGCGCACATGCTGCTCGCCTCGGGCCTCACCGCCGCGTTCCTGGTGGCGGGCCTGTCGTCCTGGCGGCTGCTCAAGGCGGGCGGCGACGCCGCGGCGCGCGGCACGCTGCGCACCGGCGTGCTGATCGCCGCGCTGCTCGCGCCGCTGCAGATATTCGTCGGCGACCTGCACGGGCTCAACACGCTCGAGCACCAGCCGGCCAAGATCGCCGCCATCGAGGCCATCTGGCACGGCGGCCGGGGCGTGCCGCTCGAGCTGTTCGCGATCCCGAACGAGGCGACGCGCACGAACGACTTCTCGCTCAGCATTCCGTACGGCGCGAGCCTCGTGCTGCGCCACGATCCGCAGGGCGAGCTGCAGGGCATCGATGCCTTCGCGCCGGACGCGCCGCCGGTGGCGCCGGTGTTCTTCGCCTTCCGCGTCATGGTAGGGACCGGCTTCGCGATGCTCGCGCTCGCGTGGTTCGGCGCGTGGATGACGCGCCGCGGCGCGGCCGCGCCGCGCTGGCTGCTGTGGGTGTTCGCAGGCACGACCTTCATCGGCTGGCTGGCAACGCTCGCCGGCTGGATCGTCACCGAGATGGGGCGCCAGCCGTGGCTGGTGACCGGCATCCTGCGCACGCGCGACGCGCTCGGCGGCGTACCCGACGCCGAGCTCGGCGCGAGCCTCACCGGCTACGTGCTCACCTACGGCCTGATGCTGCTCGCCTACATCGTGGTGCTCACGCACCTCGCGGGCGCGGGCAGCGGAGACAAGCGATGAATCTCGACCTGCCGCTCGTGTTCACCGTGCTGATGGGCGCCGCGATCCTCGCCTACGTGGTGCTCGACGGCTACGACCTGGGCGTCGGCATGCTGATGCCCGCCGGCGACGCGCGCGAGCAGGACCTGATGGTGGCCTCGATCGGGCCGTTCTGGGACGCGAATGAGACCTGGCTGGTGCTCGGCGTGGGCCTGCTGCTGGTGGCGTTCCCGGCGGCGCATGGCGTGATCCTCGGCGCGCTGTACCTGCCGGTGGCGGTGATGCTGATCGGCCTGATGCTGCGCGGCGCGGCATTCGAGTTCCGCGTCAAGGCGCTCGGCTGGCACCGCGAGCTATGGAACTGGCTGTTCTGGTTCGGCTCGTTCCTGGCGGCGCTCGCGCAGGGGCTGATGCTCGGGCGCACGATCACCGGCTACGCGAGCGGCTTCGGCTATTGGCTTTTCTCGCTCGTGGTCGCGGGCGGGCTGTGCGGCGGGTACGTGCTGCTCGGCTCGACCTGGCTGGTGCTGCGCACCGAGGGTGCGCTGCAGGCAAAAGCGGTCGTCTGGGCGCGCTGGGGCCTGGGCTGGGTGGCGCTCGGCGTGGCGCTGGTGAGCCTGGCGACGCCGCTCGCGAGCGAGACGGTGCGCGACAAGTGGTTCGACTTCCCGCGCACGCTCGGGCTGATGGCATTGCCGCTGGCGACGCTCGCGTCCGGCGCGTGGGTCTGGATGCAGCTCGGGCGCTCCGACTGGAAGCCCTTCGCAGGCACGGTCGCGATCTTCGTGCTCGCCTTCGCCGGTCTCGCCTACAGCCTGTATCCGTACGTGGTGATGGACCGGATGACCATCTGGCAGGCGGCGGCGCATCCGTCGTCGCTCAGGGTGGTGCTGGTCGGCACGCTGGTCGTGCTGCCGTTCATCGTCGCCTATACCGTGTTTTCCTACCGCGTATTCCGCGGCAAGGCGCGCGCCGGGCTTTACGAGCACTGACCGGGGCCACCATCGCATGGGAGGCGAGGCATGACGATCAAGCTTTGGGACCTGGCGGGAGCGGAGGACGACCGGCGCTTCTCGCCGCATTGCTGGCGCACCAAGATGTCGCTCAAGCACAAGGGCCTCGAGGCCGAGGAGATCCCGTGGCGCTTCACCGAGAAGGACGCGATCGCATTCTCGGGCCAGAAGCTGGTGCCGGTGATCACCGACGGCGACCGGGAGGTGCACGACAGCTGGACGATCGCCACCTACCTGGACGAGGCCTACCCCGACCGGCCGATGCTGTTCGGCAGCGACGAGGCGCGCACGCTCGCGTACTTCTTCAAGCACTGGGTCGAACGCAGCATCCACCCGGCGGTGCTCAAGGTGATCCTCATCGACCTGTTCAACCACCTGCACCAAAAGGACATGGCATATTTCCGCGAGTCGCGCGAGAAGCGCTTCGGCAAGACGCTCGAGGAGTTCGCCGCCGAGCCCAAGGCCGCGCTCGTCGCGCTGCGCGGCGCGCTCGAGCCGGCGCGCCCGGTGCTGGTGGCGAGCCCGTTCTTCTCGGGCCGCGCGCCGGGCTTCGCCGATTACATCCTGTTCGGCGCGTTCCAATGGGCGCGCGCCGTCTCGCCCATCCGCCTGCTCGAGCCGGACGACCCGGTGTACGCGTGGCGCGAGCGCGTCATGGACCTGTTCGGCGGCTACGCGCGCCGGGCCAAGGGCTTCCCGGTGTGGGCATGAGCGGCGGCCCGAAGGAGATCAACGCCGAGCTGATCGGGCGGCTGCCCGACGAAGGGCCGGTGGTGATGGTGAACCTGGTGCGCTACCGCGACCGCGCCGAGTACCAGCGCTACAGCGAGCTCACCATGCCGCTCATCAAGCGGCGCGGCGGCACCGTGCTGTGGGCCGGCAACGCCGAGGGCGTCGCCTTCGGCTCGCCCGATGAGAACCGCTGGGACTACGTGGTGCTGGTGCGCTACCCGTCGCGCGCCGCGTTCCTCGACATGATGGCCTCGCGCGAGTACGCGAAGGCGAACGCGCATCGCGAACGCGGCCTCGAGAAGCATGTCATCATCGCGACCGCCGAGACCTACTCCAAGCTCAAGCCCTGAGGCGCGCGTTAGTCCCCGCGTTCCTCGCGCGCGGGGTCGCCCGCGGGCAGCACGTCCTTGAACTCGGGGAAGCGCTTCCACTTCGGCACCGGCGGCACCGTCCCCTCGCACGGCGCGTAGGGCGAGAGCTCGAGCCTTTGCATGCGGTGGATGTAGCGCGGGCAATTGGGGAAGATGCGCTCGGCGCGCACCCGCACCACGAGCTGCGCGCCCTCGATGTCGTCGATGAGCGGGTCGCGCTCGTCGATGCTCGCCGTGCCGACCACGCGCAGGCGGCGCGGCTGCTCGAAGTCGATGAACAGCAGCCCCACTGCGGGATTGACCGAAACGTTGCCCAGGCTGCGGAACATGCCGTTGCCGTCGTAGCTCGGAAACGCCAGCGTGCGGGAATCGAGCAGCCGCACGAAGCCCGGCATGCCCCCCTTGTAGGAGCAGTCGGGGCGCCCCTCGCCATCGGCGGTAGCGAGGAAGAACATGCCCGCCGCCTCGATGAAGGCGCGGTCCTCTGCCGTGAACTCGGTGCGCGAGAGCTTCTCCTGCAGCCGGTCGGCGAGCCGCCGCGTGTCGAAGCGGTCCTGCAGCCTGCGCGAGCCTTCGTGGTACATGCGCCCTCCTACGCGAGTTCCTGGTGCACGCACAGGATATTGCCTTCGGGGTCCGGGAACCAGGCCGCCTTCTCCCCCGGGAGCGTCGCCACGTGGCCGACCGTCTTCAGGCCCGGCAGGTCGTAGTCGGCGAACGCCACGCCGCGCACCTCGAGCGCGCGCACCGCGGCCGCCACGTCGCTCACCCTGAAGCTGATCGCGGTGTGCTCGGCGCGCGTGCCCTCGGGCTTCGGGAACAGGGCGAGCTCGGTGCCGCCGCACTGGTAGACGAACTTGCCGTCCGGCCTTTGCACGCCGCCGGCCAGGCCGAGCCGCTCCTCGTAGAACCGGCGCGCGCGCTGCAGGTCCTTGACGGGCAGCATGCACATCACCCGGGTGTCGGACAGGACCGTTGTCATGGTTTCCGCTTTCATGGGTCGCCCCTCCTCAGGGCGCGATTGTGCACCGCTTGCGCGCGCTTCGGCCATACGCAGGATTGCGTACGCGGCTAGAGCTCGTCGGCCACCAGGCGGTAGCCGACCCCGGTGTCGGTCAGCAGGTACTTCGGCTGCACCGGGTCGGCCTCGAGCTTGTCGCGCAGCTGCTTCATGTAGATGCGCAGGTAGTGCGCGTGCTCGACGTGCGACGGGCCCCACACCTCGCGCAGCAGCTGGCGGTGCGTCACCACCAGGCCGAGGTGCTGGGCGAGGCACGCGAGCAGCCGGAACTCGAGCGGCGTGAGATGCACCTCGCGCCCGGCGCGCGTCACGCGGCGGCGCTCGAAATCGACCTCGACGTCGCCGAAGCCGCAGCATTCGCGGTGCCCGCGCCGCGGCGCGGCCGCGTGGCGCAGGGCCACCCGCAGGCGCGCCAGCAGCTCGCCGACGCCGAAGGGCTTGGTGACGTAGTCGTCGGCGCCGGCGTCGAGCGCCTCGACCTTGGCCTGCTCGCGCGCGCGCGCCGAGAGCACGAGGATCGGCATCGGCGACCAGGCGCGGATGCGGCGGATCACCTCGATGCCGTCGAGGTCCGGCAACCCGAGATCGACGATCGCCAGGTCGGGCTTGTGCGCGCCGGCCTCGATCACGCCGCGTGCGCCGCTGTCCGCCTCGACCACGCGGTAGCCTTCGCTGCCGAGCGCGCTGCGCAGGAAGCGGCGGATCTCCGGCTCGTCCTCGATCACCAGCACCGTCGCGCGCAGCTCGCTCACCCGGCCTCCGCGGGCACCCCCGGCGCCTCCTCCAGCGGCAGCGTGAAGCGGAACGCCGCGCCGCGCTCCGGGCAGGCGCTCGGCCCAGATGCGCGCCGCCGTGCAGCCGCGACGATCGCGCGGCAGATCGCGAGCCCGAGCCCCGCGCCGGCGATCGCGCCTTCGGCCGCGCCGCGGTAGAACTTGGCGAACAGCTGCTCGGGGTCGCCCGGCGGCAGGCCGGGACCGTCGTCCTCGACCGATACCAGCAGCTCGCCTGCGAGCCGCGTCGGCGCGCAGGCGCACCGTGGTGCCGCGCGGCGTGTACTTGGCGGCGTTCTCCAGCAGGTTGGCGAACACCTGCTCGAGCAGCGTCGCGTCCACCCGCACCAGCGGCAGGGCGCCGTCCAGCTCGACCTGCACGTGGTGCCCGGCGAGCCGCTCGCGCAGCCGCGCGAGCGCCGACGCCCGCGATCTCGCCCAGCGCGTGCCAGTCGCGGGCGAGCGCGATCGCGCCGGCCTCGAGCCGCGTCATCTGCAGCACGTTGGCGATGAGCTGGGCCATCTGCTGCGACTGCTCGAAGATGCTGCGCGCGAGCGCGCGGCGCTCGTCGGCGAGCGAGCCGCTCGCCGCGCTCGGCGAGGCTCGACGAGGCGCCGGAGATGACCGCCAGCGGCGTGCGCAGGTCGTGCGAGATCGAGGCGAGCAGCGCGTTGCGCAGGCCCTCGGTCTCGGCGTCGATGCTCGCGCTGGTGCGCCTGTTCGGCGAGCTGCGCGCGCTCCAGCGCGAGCGCGACCTGGCCGGCGAAGGTCTCGAGCAGGTGGAACTGCTCCGGCAGCAGCACGCGGCGCGCGTTGGCCGGCAGCACCGCGAGCACGCCGAGCATCGCCTGGCTGCCCTTGAGCGGCAGGTAGAGCATCTCGGCGCCGGGCAGGGTGTCGGTGCCGAGCCCGGCCTGCCGGCCGTGGTCCTGCACCCACTGCGCCAGCGCGAGATCGGCGCCGTGCAGCGAGCCGCTGATGCTCTCGCCGCGCGGGTGGCGGATGCGCCCGTCGGCGCCGGGCAGCAGCACTACGACCTGGCTGTCGAACACCTCGCTCACGTGCCTGACGGCGACGCGCGCCATGGCCTCCGTCGCCGCGCGTGGCGGCGAGCTCGCGGCTCATGGCGTAGAGCAGCGCCGTGCGGCGCTCGCGGTGCCCGGCGACGCGCGCCTGCAGGCGCACGCTCGCGGTCAGATTCGAGATCACCAGCGCGACTCGCCAGCATGATGGCGAAGGTGACCAGGTACTGCACGTCGCGAGACCGCGAACGTGAGCTGCGGCGGCACGAAGAAGAAGTCGAACGCGGCGACGTTCAGGATCGAGGCGAGCATCGCCGGCCCGCGCCCGAAGCGCACCGCGAGCAGCACCACCGCGAGCAGGTACACCATGGCGATGTTGACCAGCTCGAACAGCGGGCTCATCGCCATCCCGAGCAGCGTGCACAGCGCGGTCGCCGCGACGGCCCAGGCGTACGCGGGCCAGCGCCGCTTGCCGCTCGCCGGCGTCGATGCCGAGATAGGCCTGGCTGCGCGCGAGCACCGGGTTGCGCCGCGCCGCCGCGTCGTCGGCGCCGCCCACGACATGGATGTCGATACCCTCGCTGCGCGCCAGCAGCTCGCCGTAGGTGGACGGGCGCAACAGCCGCTTCCACAGCGCGCGGCGCGGCCTGCCGATCAGCACGCGCGTGACGTTGCGCTCGCGCGCGTAGTTGGCCAGCTCCTCGCCGACCGACGAGCCGCCGAGCGTCACCGCCTCGGCGCCGAGCGACTCGGCGAGCCGCAGCAGCGCGATGCGCCGGTCGCGCTCGGCCTCGCGCAGCCGCAGCAGGTCAGGGGTCTCGACGTAGACCACGATCCACTCGGCGTGCAGCGCCGTGGCCATGCGCTTGCCGGCGCGGATCAGCCGCTCGGCCTGCTCGTCCGGCCCGATCCCCACCAGCAGCCGCTCGCCGGCGGCCCAGATCGCGCGGATCGCCTCGCCCTCGCGGTACTCGCGCATCGCCGCGTCGACCCGGTCGGCCGTGGTGCGCAGCGCCAGCTCGCGCAGCGCGATCAGGTTGCCCTTGCGGAAGAAGTTGTCGATCGCGTGCCGCGCCTGCTCCGGGACGTAGACCTTGCCCGCGTGCAGGCGCTCGAGCAGCTCGTCGGGCGGCAGTGTCGATCAGCTCGACCTCGTCGGCGCTCTCGAACACGCTGTCGGGCACCGTTTCCTGCATGCGGATGCCGGTGATCCCGGCGACCACGTCGTTCAGGCTCTCGATGTGCTGCACGTTGACCGTGGTGTAGACGTCGATGCCCGCGGCGAGCAGCTCCTCGACGTCCTGGCAGCGCTTGGCGTGGCGCGGCCGCGGCTCGCCCTCGACCGGGTTGGTGTGCGCCAGCTCGTCGACCAGCAGCACCGCGGGCTTCCTCGCGAGCGCCGCGTCGAGGTCGAAGTCGCGCAGCGTCGTGCCGCGGTAGCGCACCTGCAGGTAGGGCAGCCGCTCGAGCCCCTCGAGCAGCGCCTCGGTGTCGGCGCGGCCGTGCGGCTCGACGTAGCCGACCACGACGTCGACGCCCTTCGCCTTGAGAGCGCGCGCCTCCTCGAGCATCTTGTAGGTCTTGCCGACGCCCGCGGTGGCGCCGAAGAAGACCTTGAGCTTGCCGCGCCTCGCCTTCGCCTCCTCGCGCTGCACGCGCGCGAGCAGGCGTCCGGATCGGGTCTTGCGTCCGCCATTGCGCTTAATTTAGCGCATCGCGGCCCTCAACGCGTCAGAACATCCGCTCGGCGAGGCGGGCGAGGCGCTGCGCGCGTTCTTCGGGCTGTTCCGGTGCGATCCCCTGCTCGCCGCGGACGGCCCGCTCGATCGCGCGTGGCGCGACCAGCGTGACCTCGGCGCCCGGTATCGCGATCAGGGCCGTCGCAAGGCTGAGGGCGATCGCACCGCGCGAGCGGATGCACACATGGGGGTGCGCCGACTCCTGCGCGATGTGATTGCGCAGGTCCGTTACGCCCGCCGTTCCGGCCGGATAGCGGACGGCGGATGCGGTGCTTCCGGCCGGCCGCGCGGCGACCACGAGCGCGCCGTCCTCGGCGATGTCGACGCCGTACCAGCGCTCGCCGGCGGGTTGCGCGGAGGGCCTCGGTCTCATACGGTCGCCATCGCGGCGAGTACGTTCAACAGAATCGGCAACCCAACGAGCGCGCAGAGCAGCGCCACGCCGACGACGTAGGGGGACATGCGGTCCCGTTCGGGTTCGCGCTCCGGAGTGAGACGTACCGGGAGCGGGGTTTCGGTCGAAAATGTGATGTTCATGGCTTCTCCTGTCGCGGCAGGTACTCGTGCCGCATGAGAGGCAGTCTAGGATTCGCCGCGTAAGGATCGGGTAAATTCCCGCCCCTCGCGCGTAAACGGCGCGTAAAGAAACGCCGGGGACGGTCAGCGGCCGGCGGCGTCCAGCGCGAGGTTCAGTTCGAGCACGTTCACCCGCGGCTCGCCGAGAAAACCGAGCGTCCGGCCCTCGGTGTGCGCGGCGACGAGCTGACGCAGCTTGTCTTCGGGCAGGTGGCGCACGCGGGCGACGCGCGCGATCTGGTATTCCGCCGCCTGCGGGCTGATGTGCGGGTCGAGGCCGCTCGCCGACGCGGTCACCAGGTCGGCGGGCACGGGCCTCGTCGTTCTTCGGGTCGACCTCGCGCAAGGCCTTCACGCGATCCGCAACCGCGTCCGCGAGCGCCTTGTTGGTCGGTCCGAGGTTCGACCCGGAGGACGCGGCGCCGTTGTAGGGCATCGGCGAGGTCGCCGAGGGCCGGCCCCAGAAATACTTCGGGTCGCTGAACGGCTGGCCGATGAGCGCCGAGCCGACCGCCTTGCCGTCCCGCTCGATGACGCTGCCCGTCGCCGCGTTCGGGAACAGCTGGGCGAAGCCGGTGACCAGCAGCGGATAGACGATTCCGGTCACGAGCGTCAGCAGCAGAAACACCAGGACCGCCGGACGAAGTTCCTTGAACATGGAGATCTCCTTACGCCAATCCCAGGGCGACGAGGATCAGGTCGATCAGCTTGATGCCGACGAACGGCACGACGATGCCGCCCAGCCCGTAGACGAGCAGGTTCCTGCGCAGCAGCTGCTGCGCACCCGCCGCCCGGTACGACACGCCCTTCAGCGCGAGCGGGATCAGCGCGATGATGACGAGCGCGTTGAAGATCACCGCCGACAGGATCGCCGAGGACGGCGTCGCCAGGCGCATGACGTTGAGCGCGTTCAGCTGCGGGTAGGTGGCGGCGAACGCCGCCGGGATGATGGCGAAGTACTTGGCGATGTCGTTCGCGATCGAGAAGGTGGTGAGCGAGCCGCGCGTGATCAGCAGCTGCTTGCCGATCTCGACCACCTCGATCAGCTTGGTCGGGTTCGAGTCGAGGTCGACCATGTTGCCCGCTTCCTTGGCGGCCTGCGTGCCCGAGTTCATCGCCACCGCCACGTCGGCCTGCGCGAGCGCCGGCGCGTCGTTGGTGCCGTCGCCGCACATCGCGACCAGGCGCCCATCGGTCTGGGTCTGGCGGATCAGCTTCAGCTTCGCCTCGGGCGTCGCCTCGGCGAGAAAGTCGTCCACGCCCGCCTCGGCGGCGATCGCCGCCGCGGTGAGGCGGTTGTCGCCGGTGATCATCACAGTCCGGATGCCCATGCGGCGCAGCTCGGCGAAGCGCTCCCGGATGCCGCCCTTGACGATGTCCTTCAGCTCGATCACGCCGAGGACGCGTCCGCCGTCGGCCACGACGAGCGGCGTCGCGCCGCGGCGCGACACGGTTTCGACCAGCTCGACGACCTCCTCCGGATAGCGCCCGCCCGTGCGACTCCACCCAGGCGCGCATGGCTTCCGGCGCGCCCTTGCGGATGCGCCGTTCGCCGAGGTCGACGCCGCTCATGCGCGTCTGCGCCGAAAACGGCACGAACTGCGCACCGAGCGACTTGAGGTCGCGCTCGCGCAGGCCGAACTTCTGCTTGGCTAGCACCATGATCGAGCGCCCTTCTGGCGTCTCGTCGGCGAGCGAAGCGAGCTGGGCCGCGTCCGCGAGCTCGCGATCCTGCGCTCCCGGCGCGCGCCAGAAGGCAAAGGCCTGGCGGTTGCCGAGCGTGATGGTTCCGGTCTTATCGAGCAACAGGACGTCCACGTCGCCGGCCGCTTCGACCGCGCGTCCGGAGGTGGCGATGACGTTCGCGCGGATCATGCGGTCCATGCCGGCGATGCCGATCGCCGACAGCAGCCCGCCGATGGTGGTCGGAATGAGGCAAACGAGCAGCGCCACCAGCACCGTGATCGACACCGGCGCGCCTTGGCCGGCGGCCTTCACCGCGTAGAGCGAGAACGGCAGCAGGGTCGCGCAGGCCAGCAGGAAGATGAGCGTGAACTTGGCGAGCAGGATGGAGAGCGCGATCTCGTTCGGCGTCCTCTGGCGCTTGGCGCCCTCGACCAGGCCGATCATGCGGTCGAGGAAGGTCTCGCCCGGGTTTGCCGTGACGCGCACCACCAGCCAGTCCGACAGCACGCGCGTGCCTCCGGTCACCGACGAGAAGTCGCCGCCCGACTCGCGCACCACCGGCGCCGACTCGCCGGTGATCGCGGATTCGTCCACCGTCGCCGCGCCTTCGATCACCTCGCCGTCGGCGGGGATCAGGTCGCCTGCCTCGACCAGCACCAGGTCGCCCTTGCGCAGGCTCGAGCCCGAAGCCATGCTCCAAGGCGCGTCGCGCCGGGCCTCGGGCAGCTTCTTCGCCATGACGTCGCGCCGGGTGCCGCGCAGCGCCGCAGCCTGCGCCTTGCCGCGCCCTTCAGCGACGCTTTCGGCGAAATTGGCGAACACCACGGTGAACCACAGCCACAGCGTCACGTGCAGGATGAAGCCGGACGTCTCCCTGCCGCCTCCCCCGAAAAAGGCGTTCTGGATCCACAGCGCCGTGGTGAGCGCGCTGCCGACCAGGACCACGAACATCACCGGGTTCTTCCACTGAGTCCGTGGATCGAGCTTGACGAACGACTCGAGCACGGCGCGCTTCAGGATCGGCGCGCTCAGCGTCTTGATGGCCTGCGTGGTCATGTCAATGGCTCCAGAGTTGCAGATGCTCGACGATCGGGCCGAGCGCGAGCGCCGGGACGAAGGTCAGCGCCCCGATCACGAGCACGGTTCCGACCAGGAATGCGATGAACAGCGGCGTGTGCGTCGGCAGCGTCCCGGTGCTCGCCGGCACGAGCTTCTTGCGCGCCAGGCTCCCGGCGAGCGCGAGCACGGGAACGATGAGCCAGTAGCGCGATACCCACATCGCGATGCCGAGCGCGGTGTTGTAGAACGGCGTGTTGGCGTTCAGGCCGGCGAACGCGCTGCCGTTGTTGTTGCCCGCCGAGGAGAAGGCATAGAGAACTTCCGAGAAACCGTGCGCGCCGGGGTTCGACATGCTCGAAGTGCCCGACTCGATCACGACCGCCACCGCAGTGCCGATAAGGACCGCGAAGAACGGGAACAGCACCGCCAGCGAGGCCATCTTCATCTCGTAGGCCTCGATCTTCTTGCCGACGTACTCGGGCGTGCGCCCGACCATCAGTCCGGCGATGAACACCGCGACGATCGCGAACACCAGCATGCCGTACAGGCCCGAGCCGACGCCGCCGAAGATGATCTCGCCGAGCTGCATCATGATCATCGGCACCATGCCGCCGAGCGGCGTGAACGAGTCGTGCATCGAGTTCACCGAGCCGTTCGACGCCGAGGTGGTTGCGGTGGCCCACAGCGCCGAGTCGGTCACGCCGAAGCGCACTTCCTTGCCTTCCATGTTGCCGAGCGGCTGCTCGACGCCCGCCTTGGCGAGGATCGGATTGCCCGCCTGCTCCGAGAGCACGCAGACCGCGAGGAATCCTGCGAACACGACCGTCATCGCGGCGAGCAGCGCCCAGCCCTGTCGCGTGTCGCCGATCATGCGGCCGAAGGTGTAGCACAGCGCCCCTGAGATCACGAGGATCGCCAGCATCTCGAGGAAATTCGATAGCGGCGTCGGGTTCTCGAAGGGGTGCGCCGAGTTGACGTTGAAGAAGCCGCCGCCGTTGGTGCCGAGCTGCTTGATCGCGATTTGCGAGGCGGCGGGCCCGAGCGGCAGCGTCTGCTCCTTGGTCGTCGTCTTCTCCATCACCGGCTTGCCTTCCTTGTCCAGGACCGGCTTGCCGTCCGGGGCGTTCTTCGGCTGCTCGAATTCGACCGGCTGCACCAGGGCCACCGTCTTGTAAGGCGCGAAGGTCTGCACCACGCCCTGGGTGACCAGTGCGCCGGCGAGCAGCAGCGACAGCGGCAGCAGGATGTAGAGCGTCGTGCGGGTCAGGTCGACCCAGAAGTTGCCGATGCCGCTCGCCCCCCTGCGCGCGAAGCCGCGCACGAGCGCGATCAGCACCGCCATGCCGGTGGCGGCCGAGAAGAAGTTCTGCACGCTCAGGCCCAGCATCTGGGTCAGATAGCTCATGGTGGACTCGCCGCCGTAGCCCTGCCAGTTGGTGTTGGTGGCGAAGCTCACCGCGGTGTTGAACGACGAGTCCGGCGATACCGACGCCATTTTCTGCGGGTTGAGTGGCAGGACGTCCTGCAGCCGCTGCAGCGCATAGACCGCGCCGAAGCCGATGAAATTGAACCAGAGCGTCGCCCAGAGGTAGCGCTTCCAGTCCATGTCGTCCTCCGGCTTCACGCCGGCGATGCGGTAGACAAGGTTCTCCAGCGGCGCGAGGAACCGGGTGCGGCCCTCGTAGACGTTCGCCATGTAGGCGCCGAGCGGCTTCGCCAGCGCGAGCAGCACGACGAGGTAGAAGGCGCATTGCAGGAACGCGTTCATCTAGAAATCCTCCGCGTTCAGCAGGGCGTAGACCAGATAGGCGCCCAGCGCCACCGCCAGGACGAGCGCGAGCCACACGAATCCGGTCATGATTTTTTCTCCATCAGGCGGGCGCACAGCAGGCCCAGGCCGACGGTCAGGCCGAACAGCGCCGCCGTGAGCAACAGGAAGATCAGGTCCATGAGAGCCTCCGCAGGTGAATCGGCCGTAGCAGTCTGGGCCGGCGCGTGGCGCCGGAATTGACGCGAGTCAATCACAGACCCCGGAATCAATTGCCAGGACGGCAATCTTGGGAGCGAGCGCGTAAAAACGGTATTAAGACTTCAACCTCGTCGCCCCGAGCACGGTCAGTTGCGCGCGCGTCAGCCGCATGCAAAATTGGTGGCGGGATGTTGCATCGCACAATCGCCGGGCGTATATTCGCGCACGTTTCGTCGCCTGACTGCGCATGGCCCATCCAGCCGCCCACGGGAGCACGAACAACGGCAAGTCCTCGCTGGGCGTGCTCACGCTCGCCGCGCTCGGCGTGGTGTTCGGCGACATCGGCACCAGCCCGCTGTACGCGTTCAAGCAAGCCTTCGATGGCGCGCACGGCCTGCCGCTTAGCGAAGCGAACGTGCTCGCCGTGCTCTCGCTCATGTTCTGGTCGGTCACGCTGGTGGTGTCGCTAAAGTACGTGAGCGTCGTGCTGCGCTTCGACAACGGCGGCGAGGGTGGCATTCTCGCCCTGCTCGCGCTCGCCGCGCGGCTGACGCGCGCGCGCCCGCGCCTGGCGTGGACGGTGGCCACGCTCGGCGTGTTCGGCGCTTCGCTGTTCTACGGCGACGCGATCCTGACGCCCGCCATTTCGGTCCTGTCGGCGGTCGAGGGCATATCCGTCGCCACACCCGCGTTCGAGCACTGGATCGTGCCGCTCACCATCGCCATTCTGGTCGGCCTGTTCGCCATCCAGAGCCGCGGCACGGGGGCGGTCGGCAGGCTCTTCGGCCCAATCACGGTGCTGTGGTTCGTTGCGCTCGCGGCGCTCGGCGCTCAGTCGATCGTGCGCACCCCGGCGGTCCTCGCCGCGCTCGACCCGCGCCACGCGCTCGGCTTCGCGCTGCATTCTCCGGGGCTCACCTTCCTCGTTCTCGGCGCGGTGTTCCTCGCCATCACCGGCGCCGAGGCGCTGTACGCGGACATGGGCCACTTCGGCCGCGCGCCGATCCGGCTGGCGTGGTTCGGGCTGGCGTTCCCGTCGCTGATGATCAACTACTTCGGCCAGGGCGCCCTCGCGCTACGCGATCCCGCGGCACTGAAGAACCCCTTCTATCTGCTTGCGCCGCAGGAGCTGCTCGCACCGCTGGTGCTGCTCGCCACGGCCGCCACCGTGATCGCCTCGCAGGCGACGATCTCGGGTGCGTTCTCGGTCACCCAGCAGGCGGCGCGCCTGGGCTACCTTCCGCGCGTGACGACCCGGCACACCTCGGCGACCGAGCGCGGCCAGATCTATGTACCGCCGGTGAACTGGACCATGCTCGCGCTGGTGATCCTGGTGGTGCTCGGCTTCGGGTCCTCGAGCGCCATCGCCTCGGCCTACGGCATCGCGGTGTCCGGCACCATGGTGCTCACCACCGCGTTGATCGCCATCGTGGCGCTCTCGCTGCCGAAGCGCGCCAACCCGCTGTTCCTCGCGCTGCTCGGGCTGATCGGGCTGGTCGAGCTGCTGTTCTTCGCCGCCAACGCGATCAAATTCGTCGACGGCGGCTGGTTTCCGATCGCCTGCGCCCTGGCGCTGTTCGCCGTATTGACGACTTGGAAGCGCGGCGGGACGGTGCTCGCGGCGCACGCGGCCGCGAGACGCGTGCCGCTCGCGCGCTTCGCCGACATCTGCGACCCGCGCACGCCGCGTGTGCCCGGGACCGCGGTCTACCTGTCGGCGGACCCCGAGGCCGTGCCCACGGTGATGCTGCACAACCTCAAGCACAACAAGGTGCTGCACGAGCGCATCGTGTTCCTGACGATCATGGACGCCGAGCTGCCGCGCGTGCCCGACGCCGCGCGCACCGAGCTGCGCGTGCTCGAGCGCGGCCGCCTCTACCAGGCGACGCTGCACTACGGCTTCATGGAGGAGCCCGACGTGCCGAAAGGGCTGCGCCTGCTGCGGCGCCACGGGCTGGAGATCGATCCCGCGGAGGCGACCTTCTTTCTGGGCAAGACCACGATTGCGCCGGCGCTCAGGCCCGGGCCGTTCACCTGGCGCAGGGCACTGTTCCGCTGGATGCAGCGCAACGCGCCCCCGGCCGCCGAATCGTTCAAGCTGCTACCCGAGCGCGTGGTCGAGCTCGGCACGCGCGTTGCGGTCTAGGCTACTTCTCGAGCAGCTGCTTCTTGTCTTTCTTCTTGGCCCACTGGTCGGCGTCCGCCGGCGCGGGCTTGCGCTCGATGATCGGCTGCCACTTCGCCGCCAGCTCGCGGTTCAGCGCGATGAACTCCTGCTGCGCGTCGGGCACGTCGTCCTCGGCGAAGATCGCCTCCACCGGGCACTCGGGCACGCACAGCGTGCAGTCGATGCATTCGTCGGGGTCGATCACCAGCATGTTGGGACCCTCGCGGAAGCAGTCGACCGGGCAGACGTCCACGCAGTCGGTGTACTTGCACTTGATGCACGTTTCGGTGACGACGTAGGTCATTCTTGAAATTACCCGGGACGTAAAAAAGGATAATCGAATCCGTACTTTAGCACTTTCGCGGGACCGGCGGCTTGCGTTCTGGGGGGGCGCCCTCATAATTAGAGGGCAGGCGACCGTCAATCCGCCTTCCCAGTTATCCGTTCTCGAGGAGCCATGAGCAGCGCCGCCATCAATCACGTCACCGACGACAGCTTCGATCCGGAAGTCCTCAAATCCGACGTTCCCGTGCTGGTCGACTACTGGGCCGAGTGGTGCGGGCCCTGCAAGTCGATCGCCCCGATCCTGGAGGACGTCGCCAAGGAGTACGACGGCCGCCTCAAGGTGGCGAAGATCAACGTCGACGAAAACCAGCTGGTGCCGGCCAAGTTCGGCATCCGTGGCATCCCCACCCTGATGCTGTTCAAGAACGGCAACGTCGAGGCGACGCGCGTCGGCGCATTGTCGAAGTCGCAGCTGACCGCGTTCCTTGACAGCAATATTTAAACGCCTTACCCTTTCAGACGAATAACTGCGCCGGCAAAGGACCGGCGCAAGGCAGTCTCCTAGCGCCAGCGGTCTCAGGCGCACACCCCGTAAGTCGTTTGTGCAGGTCGCGCGTCATCCTCGGGTCATTCTCGGCTCTCTTTCGCCTATGCATCTTTCGGAACTGAAGACGCTTCACGTCACGCAGCTGGTGGAAATGGCGGTCGGCAACCAGATCGACGGCGCCAACCGCATGCGCAAGCAGGACCTGATCTTCGCGCTGCTCAAGAACCAGGCGAAGAAGGGTGAATCGATCTACGGCGACGGCACGCTCGAGGTGCTGCCCGACGGCTTCGGCTTCCTGCGCTCGCCCGACACCTCCTATCTGGCGAGCACGGACGACATCTACGTCAGCCCCTCGCAGATCCGCCGCTTCAACCTGCACACCGGCGACACCATCGAGGGCGAGATCCGCACGCCCAAGGACGGTGAGCGCTACTTCGCGCTGGTAAAGGTCGACAAGGTCAACGGCGAGCTGCCGGAGGCCGCCAAGTCGAAGATCCTGTTCGAGAACCTGACCCCGCTGCACCCCGACAAGCAGTTCAAGCTCGAGCGCGACATCAAGGCCGAGGAGAACATCACCGGGCGCATCATCGACATCATCGCCCCGGTCGGTAAGGGCCAGCGGGGCCTCATCGTGTCGCCGCCGAAGGCGGGCAAGACGGTGATGCTGCAGCACCTGGCGCACGCGCTGATCGCCAACCAGCCCGAGGCGACGCTGATCGTGCTGCTGATCGACGAGCGCCCCGAGGAAGTGACCGAGATGACGCGCACGGTGCGCGGCGAGGTGGTCGCCTCGACCTTCGACGAGCCGGCCAGCCGCCACGTGCAGGTAGCCGAGATGGTCATCGAAAAGGCCAAGCGCCTGGTCGAGCACAAGAAGGACGTGGTGATCCTGCTCGACTCCATCACCCGCCTGGCGCGCGCCTACAACACCGTGGTGCCCGCCTCGGGCAAGGTGCTCACCGGCGGCGTCGACGCCAACGCCTTGCAGCGCCCGAAGCGCTTCTTCGGCGCCGCGCGCAACATCGAGGAGGGCGGCTCGCTGACCATCATCGCCACCGCCCTGATCGACACCGGCAGCCGCATGGACGACGTGATCTACGAGGAGTTCAAGGGCACCGGCAACATGGAGATCCACCTCGACCGGCGCATGCACGAGAAGCGCATCTACCCGGCGATCAACGTCAACCGCTCGGGCACGCGCCGCGAGGAGCTGCTCATCGAGCCGGCGATCCTGCAGAAGGTGTGGGTGCTGAGGAAGCTCCTGTACCCGATGGACGAGCTGGAAGCGGCAGAATTCCTGATCGACAAGATCCGCGCCACCAAGAACAACGCCGAGTTCTTCGACTCGATGCGCCGCGGCTAGCCCGGCGTTGCCTTAAGCCCTTGTTTTACGTATAATTCGCGCCTTTTCGGCGGCAGACGAGCCATGAAGACCGCAATCCATCCCGAATACCATACGGTGATCTTCCTCGATACGAGCTCCAACCACTCGTTCGTCACGCGCTCGGCGATCGACGTCAAGGGGCGCGAGAAGATGAAATGGACCGACGGCAACGAGTACCCGGTCGTGAAGGTCGAGGTCTCCTCGGAGTCGCACTCGTTCTATACCGGCAAGCAGAAGATCATGGATACCGCCGGTCGGGTCGAGAAGTTCAAGCGCCGCTACACCCGGACCAAGAAGTCCGCGTAAGCGCGCACCGGCAGGCGAGAAGGCGGCTGCGGCCGCCTTTTTTGTTTTCGCGCCACGCCCTGCCGCCTAAAATAGCAGCATGATTCCCCGGCTTCGGCTGCCGCCCACGCCCGCGGTGTTGGCGCTGATCGCGCTGGCGTTCGTGGTGCCGGGGCTCCTCGGCCACGATCCCTGGAAGACCTACGATGCGATAAGCGTCGAGATCGTGCATCGGATGGCGCTCAGCGGCGACTTGCTGGTGCCCCAGGTGGCCGATACGCGCTGGCTGGCCGACCCGCCGCTGTACTACTGGGTGGGCCTCGCGTTCGGCAAGGCGCTCGGCTGGACGATCGAGTTCCACGAGGCGGTGCGCGTCGCGAGCGGCGTGTTCGTGCTTGCCGCCCTGGCGCTCGCGTACCTGGCCGCGCGCAACTGGGCCGCCGAGCCGGAGCGCCGCGCGAGCAGCGCGGCGGCGGTGCTGTTCGTGCTCGGGGCAATCGGCCTCATCGTGCACGCGCACGAGGCGCTTCCCGACCTTGCCAGCATCGCCGCGGTGTGCGGCGCGTTCCTGGCGCTGACGCACGCGACGCGCCGCCCGCTGCCGATGGGACTCGCGTTTGGCGCTGCGCTCGGCGTCGCATTCCTTTCCACCGGCTTCGTCGTTCCTTCGGCGCTCGCGCTCGCCGTGCTGCTCGCCCACCTGGCATGCGACGAATGGCGCACGCGCGGGGCGATTCCGTTCCTCGGCGCCGCCGCGCTCGCCTTGCTGGCGGTCTCGGCGAGCTGGCCGCTCGCCCTGTGGCTGCGCTCGCCGGCGCTGCTCGGGGAGTGGTGGTCGCTCACTGCGCAGCTGCAGGGCGGGTTCCTCCCGAACCTCGAGTACTACATCGTGGTCGCCGGCTGGTTCGCGTGGCCCGCCTGGCCGATCGCCGCGTGGACGGTGTGGTCGCGGCGGCGGCGCTGGCGCGAGCCGCAGCTGTTCGTACCGCTCGCCGCGTCGCTCGCCACGCTGGTCGGCATCTCCCTCGCCGGCCCGCCCCAGGAGGTCAACGCGCTCGCGCTGCTGGCGCCGCTCGCGCTGCTCGCCTCGAGCGGCGTGCCCCGGCTGCGGCGCGGCGCCACCAACGCGCTCGACTGGTTCGGCGTCATGACGTTCACGTTCTTCGCGGCACTGGTATGGCTCGGCTACATCGCCACCATGACGCCCGTGCTGCCACGCATCGCGCACAATTTCGCCAAGCTCGCGCCTGGCTTCGAGACGCACTTCGCGCCGCTGCCGTTCGTCGCGGCGCTCGCCGCGACGCTCGCCTGGCTGTATCTGGCGTTCTTCACCGCGCCGTCGCCGACGCGCGGCGTCACCCGCTGGGCGGCGGGGGTCGCGCTGCTGTGGTCGACGTTTTCGCTGCTGCTCCTGCCCTGGGTCGATTACGTCAAGAGCTATCGCGCAGTGGCGCTGCAGATCCGCTCGCAGGTGCCGGCCGACGCCGGATGCATCGCGCGCGAGAACCTGGGCATATCCCAGCGCGCGCTGCTGAGCTACCATGCGGGCATCGTCACCCGCGAATTCGATCCGCTCGCGCCCGGCGCCTGCCGGCTGCTCCTGGTGCAGGGCTCGCCCGGGCACGAGCGTGACGGCCCCGGCCCGTCATGGAGCAAGCTCGCGGACGTCGGCCGGCCCGGCGACAAGGCCGAGCGTTTGCGCCTCTACCGCCTCGATCGATGAACACCACGTCCCCCACCGACTGCCCGGCATGGTCCGCGCTCGCGGCGCAAGCCGAGCGCTGGCGCGGGATCCGGCTTGTCGACGCCATGGCCGCGGACTCCGCGCGCGGCGAGCGCCTAGCGGCAGCGGCGCCGGGGGTGCGCTACGAGTACGCGCGGCAGCGGCTCGACGCGCGGACCGGCGACCTCCTGCTCGCGCTCGCCGAGCAGCGCGGCCTGCCCGCCTGGCGGGCGGCGCTGCTCGAAGGCAAGCCGGTCAACTCGACCGAGCAGCGCGCGGCCTGGCACACGGCCCTGCGCGCGGGCGACGCCGCGCCCACCGAGGTAAAGGCGGCGCTGGCCCGCATGCGCGAGCTCGCCGCGCGGCTGCGCACAGGGCGCTGGCAGGGCGCCACGGGCAGGCCGATCAGCCGGCTGGTGCATCTGGGAACCGGGGGCTCGGATCTCGGCCCGCGGCTGCTGGTGGATGCGCTGGCCGAATCGCGCGATCCGCGGCTGACGGTCGATTTCGCGGCCAACGTCGATCCGCTGGATCTCGAGCGCACGCTCGGCGGCGCGCAGGCCGAAACGACGCTGTTCGTGGTGGTGTCGAAGACATTCACCACGCAGGAGACGCTCGAGAATGCGCGCGCCGGCAGGCGCTGGCTTGCCGAGCGCTTGCCGCGGGGCGCCGCGCTCGAGCGCCACTTCGTCGCGATCACCGCGAACGAGCCGGCGGCGCGCGAGTTCGGCGCCGGCGAGCTGCTGCCGATGTGGGACTGGGTCGGCGGCCGCTATTCGATGTGGTCGCCGGTCGGGTTCAGCGCCATGTGCGCCTTCGGCCCCGAGGGCTTCGATGCGCTGCTCGCCGGAGCGGCCGAGATCGACCGGCATTTCGCCGAGGCGCCGCTTGCGCGCAACGTCCCCGTGCTGATGGGGCTCATCGGCGTATGGAACGTCAACTTCCTCGGCGCGCACACGCATGCCGTGCTGCCCTACGCCACGCCGCTGCGGCTGCTGCCCGCGTACCTGCAGCAGCTCGAGATGGAATCGAACGGCAAGTGCGTCGACCGCGAGGGCCGCAGTGTCGCCTACGCGACCGCGCCGGTGGTGTGGGGCGCTGAGGGCACCGTCGGCCAGCACTCGTTTCACCAGCTGCTGCACCAGGGCACGCAGGCGGTGCCGGCGGACTTCATCGTCGTGACCGAGGCCGCGGGCGAGGCGCGGCGGCGCGCCATCCTCGCCGCGCACGCGGCGGCGCAGGCCGAGGCGTTGGCGCTCGGGCGCGATGATCCGAAGCTGCCGCCGCACCGGCGCTATCCGGGCAACCGCCCTTCCAGCACGTTGACGCTGGAGCGGCTCGACGCGCGCAATCTCGGCAGGCTTGTCGCGCTGTACGAGCACAAAGTGTTCGTGCAGGGTGTCATCTGGAACATCAACAGCTTCGATCAGTGGGGCGTCGAGCTGGGCAAGGAGATGGCCAACCGCATTCTCTCAAGGAGGTAAACGTGGACCAGGAGACTTTCAACCTCAGCATCCGCAAGTTCCTCAAGATGGTCGGCGTGAACTCGCAGCGCGAGATCGAGCAGGCCGTGCAAAAGGCCCTCGATGCCGCCAAGCTGAAGGGCAACGAGACGCTTGCGGCCAAGGTGACGCTCGAAATTCCCGCACTCGGAGTGAGGGTGCCTTTCGACGGCGAGATCAAGCTACAATAATCGCTTAATCAGCCTCCGCTGCGGAGCTGCCCGATGAACAAGGCCAGGGAATTCGACCAGACGGTGCTGCAGGAACTGCAGGCGCTGCTCGGCGAGCGCGTCACCACGTCTTCGGGCATCCGCGAGCATCACGGCAAGGACGAGTCCTACTTCCCCTACGCGGCGCCCGACGCGGTGGTGTTCCCACACACGACCGAAGAGGTGCGCGACGTGGTGAACATCTGCCGGCGCCACCGCGTGCCGATGATCCCCTACGGCGTGGGCACCTCGCTCGAGGGGCACATCCTCGCGGTCAACGGCGGCGTGACCATCGACCTGTCGCAGATGAACAAGGTGCTCGCGGTGCACGAAGAAGACCTCGACGCCGTGGTCGAGGCCGGCGTCACGCGCAAGCAGCTAAACGAGTACATCAAGCACACGGGGCTGTTCTTTCCCGTAGATCCAGGCGCGGACGCCACCATCGGCGGCATGGCCGCGACGCGCGCCTCGGGCACCAACGCGGTGCGCTACGGGACCATGCGCGAGAACGTAATCTCGCTCAAGGTGGTGCTCGCGGACGGGCGCATCGTGCTGACTTCGCGCCGGCCGAAGAAGTCGGCCGCCGGCTACGATCTGACGCGGCTGTTCGTCGGCTCGGAAGGCACGCTCGGCATCATTACCGAGGTCACCGTGAGGCTCTACCCGGTGCAGGAGGCGATGTCGGCCGCGGTGTGCGCGTTTGACTCGGTCGACGGCTGCACCAACACCGTCATCCAGACCATCCAGGCGGGCATCCCGGTGGCGCGCTGCGACATCGTGTGCGACAAGACGATCGGCGCGATCAACGCATACAAGAAGACCAGCTACCGCGTGGCCCCGACCGTGTTCTTCGAGTTCCACGGCACCAAGGCGAGCGTCGTCGAGCAGGCCGAGGCGGTGCAGGCGATCGCCAGGGAAAACGGCGGCATGGATTTCCAGTGGGCGACCCGGCCGGAAGAGCGCAACCGGCTTTGGGACGCCCGCCACAACGCCTACTTCGCCTGCCTGCAGCTCAGACCCGGCTCGCGCGCGGTGTCCACCGACGTATGCGTGCCGATCTCGCGCCTTGCCGAATGCGTGCACCAGACCATGGAGGATGTGAAGGACTACATCGCGCCGGTGCCGCTGCTCGGGCACATCGGCGACGGCAATTTCCACCTCATGTTCCTGGTCGACCCGGCGAAGCCGCAGGAGACCGTTCTGGCGAAGGAGTTCAACCGGCGTCTGATCGAGCGCGCGCTCGCCATGGAGGGCACCTGCACGGGCGAGCACGGCATAGGCCTCGGCAAGCAGGAGTCGCTGCGCGCCGAGCTCGGCGAGGACGTGATCGCGGTGATGCGCGACATCAAGCGCGTGTTCGACCCCGAAAACCTGCTCAACCCCGGCAAAGTAGTACCGATGTCATGAGCGCCGAGAAGCGGCTCAAGCAGCTCGGCATCGAGCTGCCCCCGGTGACCCCGCCGGTGGCGAACTACGTGAACGCGGTGCGCAGCGGCAAGCTGCTGTTCCTCGCCGGCAAGGGGCCCTCGGCGGTCGACGGGCTGCGGCCGATGGGCAAGCTTGGGCGCGAGTTCAGCGTCGAGCAGGGGTACAAGTTCGCCCGCTCGACCGGCCTCGCGCTGCTCGCGGTGATGAAGGCGGAGCTCGGCAGCCTGGACCGTGTCGCGCGCGTGGTGAAGCTTCTCGGCATGGTCAACGGCGTGCCCGAGTTCAGCGATCAGCCGAAGGTGATCAACGGCTGCTCGGACCTGCTCGTCGAGGTGTTCGGCGAGCGCGGACGCCACGCGCGCTCGGCGGTCGGCATGGGATCGCTGCCGAACGGCATCCCGGTCGAGATCGAGGTGATCGTCGAAGTGGCGGCGAGGCCTGCTCCCAGCAAGAAGGCCGCGGCGCGCAAGCGCCGGCGCTAGATCTTGAGCGCCGTTTCCCTGTAGTACCGCAGCTCCGCGAGCGACTCGAGGATGTCGGCAAGCGCCTCGTGTTTGCCTTCCTTGGCGAATCCCTTGGCGAGCTCGGGCTTCCAGCGCCGCACCAGCTCCTTGAGCGTCGAAACGTCGAGGTTGCGGTAGTGGAAATAGGCCTCGAGCTGCGGCATCCAGCGCGCCAGGAAGCGGCGATCCTGGCAGATGGAGTTGCCGCACATCGGCGAAACGTTGGCCGGCACGTGCAGCGCGAGGAAGTCGAGCGCGCGTTGCTCGGCCTCGGCTTCGCGCATGCTCGAGGCACGCACCCGTTCGATGAGCCCGGAACGCCCGTGCACCCCCTTATTCCATGCATCCATCGCGTCGAGCACCTCGGCCGGCTGGTGCACCACCAGCACGGGTCCCTCGGCGACGATGTTCAGGGCGGAATCGGTGACCAGCAGCGCGATTTCGATGATCCGGTCGGTGTCCGGCAGCAGGCCGGTCATCTCCATGTCGATCCATATCAGGTTGTTCTGATCTTGCGGCACCCCGATGCGCCTTTATGCGTCTGAAAACTCGCGGTATTCTCTCATAGCGTGACAAGTCCCTTCACTTGGGTGTTCCTCGCCGCCCTGGCGGCGGCAACCGCGGTGCGCTTCTGGCTCGCGCGGCGCCAGATTCGTCACGTGCGCGCGCACCGCGACGCGGTGCCACAGACCTTCGCGGCCACGATCCCGCTGCCCGCGCACCAGAAGGCCGCGGACTACAGCGTCGCCAAGACGCAGCTCGGCGCGGTGGAGCTGACGCTCGGCGCAGGCAGCCTGCTGCTGCTCACCCTCGGCGGCCTGCTGGACTGGCTTTCCGGCCAGTGGTCGCGCACATTCCAGCCGGGGAGCCTCGCGCACGGCACCGCGCTTATCGTCACGGTGGTGGTGCTGCTCGGCGCGCTCGAGCTGCCCGTCACCGTGTACCGCACCTTCGTGGTGGAGGCGCGCTTCGGCTTCAATCGCATGACGCCGGCACTGTTCGTCGCCGATCTGGCGAAGCAGACGCTGCTCAGCGCGCTGCTCGGGATTCCTCTGCTGATACTCGTGCTCTGGCTGATGGCACGCATGGGAGCGCTGTGGTGGCTGTACGTATGGCTCGCCTGGATGGGCTTCAACCTCCTCGTGCTACTCATCTACCCGACGTTCATCGCTCCGCTGTTCAACAAGTTCTCGCCGCTGCACGATCCCGGCCTGGAGGGGCGCATCAAGGCGCTGCTCGGGCGCTGCGGGTTCCGCTCGAGCGGCCTGTACGTGATGGACGGCTCGAAGCGCTCGAGCCACGGTAACGCGTACTTCACCGGCTTCGGCGGCGCGAAGCGCATCGTGCTGTTCGACACGCTGCTCGCCAGGCTCGCGCCGCCCGAGGTCGAGGCCGTCCTCGCGCACGAGCTGGGCCACTACAAGCGCCACCATGTGTGGAAGCGCGTCCTGCTGCTGTTCACCGTCTCGCTCGCCCTGCTGTGGGTGCTGGGCCGGCTGATCGACCAGGACTGGTTCTACGCGGGGCTGAACGTGTCGGCGCGCGACACCGCCACCGGGCTGCTGCTGTTCGTGCTGGTAATGCCGATCTTCACGTTTTTCCTGCACCCGATCACGAGCCTGTACTCGCGCAAGCACGAGTTCGAAGCGGACGCCTACGCCGCGGCGCACGCCAGCGCCGCCGAGCTCGTCAAGGCGCTGGTCAAGCTGTACCAGGACAACGCGGCGACGCTCACGCCGGACCCGCTGCATTCCGCTTTCTACGATTCCCATCCGCCCGCCGCGACGCGCATCGCGCGGCTGCAATCCTAGGAGGCCGATACGGAAACGCTCACCAGCAAGAAGTGCAAGCCGTGCGAAGGCGGGACCGCGCCGTACACGCATCAGCAGGTGGCCGAAATGCTCAAGCAGCTGAAGGGCTGGATCGTCGAGGACGGCAAGCTCGTCAAGCTCTATGCCTTCAACAACTATTACCAGACGATGGCGTTCGCCAACGCCCTGGCCTGGATCTCGCACCGCGAGGATCACCACCCCGACCTGCAGGTAGGCTACAACAAGTGCCGCGTCGAGTATTCGACGCACGCCATAGGCGGTCTGAGCGAGAACGACTTCATCTGCGCGGCCAAGTGCGACTCGCTGTTCGGGCTCTAGATTGAGCGCGGCGCCGGCCTCCGGCACCGTGATCGCCGCATTCGGCCGGGAGAGCCTGGTACGCGCCGACAACGGCGCGCTGCTGCAGGCGAAGGCGAGAAACCGCCGCACCCAGCCGGTATGCGGCGACCGCGTCCTGCTCAGCGGCGCGAGCGGCGGCCGCGCGGTGATCGAGGCGCTGGATCCACGCCGCAACGTATTCGCCCGCTCCAGCCAGCACCGCACCAAGGTGCTCGCCGCCAACGTCACCCAGGTGGTGGTTCTGGTCGCCTGCGAGCCGTCGTTTTCCGACGAGCTCATGTGCCGTTTCCTGGTCGCTGCCGAGAACGCGCGCCTGCCCGCGCTGCTGGTCCTCAACAAGGTCGACCTGACGGATCGCCGCGATCAGGCGCTCAAGGCGCTGGAGCCGTTCCGCGGACTCGGCTATCCGCTCGTTGAGCTCGTCGGCAAGCGTGACGCGCAGCCGCTCCTTCCCTATCTGCATCGACACCGCAGCCTGCTGGCGGGACAATCCGGCATGGGAAAATCGTCGCTGATCAAGACGCTTGTTCCCGAAGCCGAGGTGCGCATCGGCGAGATATCGCATTTTCTCGACAGCGGCCGTCAATCGACCACTGCTGCTCGACTGTATGTGGTCGACGAGGTGAGCGAGATCGTCGATACCCCGGGTGTGTCCGAATTCGGGCTGGCCGGGTTCGACGTGCGCGACATCGCCGCGGGATTCCGCGAGTTTGCCGCGCATGCCGTGAGCTGCCGCTTCCAGGACTGCCGCCACCTCGCCGAGCCGGGCTGCGCGGTGCAGCAGGCGGCCGATTCAGGGTCGATTCACGCGCGGCGCCTGCAGCTCTATCGGCGCATCGTCGAGCAGGAGCACGCGCTGCGCGCCGAGCGATGAAGCGCGTCTACAGCTCGCACAACCTCGCCGCGGTGCACCACGCGCGCAATCTGCTCGAAGTCGAGGGCATCCGCGCCCTGGTACGCAACGAGCTGCTCGGCTCGGCGATGGGTCAGCTGCCGCCGATCGAATGCCAGGTCGAGCTTTGGGTGCAGGAGGATGCAGACGCCGAGCGCGCCGAGCGCATCCTGCGCCACGGCCCGCCGCGCCCCGGAGACAAGGCGGGCCCGTGGCGCTGCGGTGCATGCGGCGAGCCGGGCGAGCCGCAGTTCACGCAATGCTGGCGCTGCGGCGCCTACCGCAGCGCCTAGGCGAGCAGTCGCGCTGCGGAAAGCAGCAGCAGGACGAATACCCAAACCACCAGCGCGCGCCACAGAAGCCCGACGGTGCTGTCGAGCAGCGGGATGTCGGCGCTTGCACCGACGCCGAGCTCGGCTCGCGGCTGCGTGCGGCCGGCCTCCTGCACCGCCATGCCGAGACGCACGCCCATGGCGCCCGCGGCCGCCGCGAGCAGCACGCCGGCGTTCTGGTCGATCCAGGCGCGCGCCTGCGTGCGCCAGCAATACACCGCGTCCTCGAAGTCGCCGACCACCGCGAAGGCCGCTGCGCTCAGGCGCACCGCGGGCCATTCGAGCACGTAGAACGCGCGCTCGGCGAACCGCCCGAACGGCCCCAGCGCGCCCCAGCGCCGGCGCAGAAACGCCGCCACGCGGTAAAGGACGGCCCCGCTCGGTCCCGGCAGCACGACGTACCACAGCAGAACGCCGAACACGTGCCGATGCGCGGCGAGGATCGCCTCCTCGACCGTCAGGCGGATCACCTCTTCGCGGCTGCGCGGCAGCGCCGGCTCGCCGCGCCAGCCGGCGATCAGCTCCTGGGCGCGCTCTAGGTCGCCGCCTTTGATGGCCGCCTGCAATTCGGTAAAGGTATGGCTGAACTGCCTGAAGCCGAGGGTGAGGTACAGCACCGCGATATTGAACAGCAGCGCGAGCAGCGGGCTGACCCAGTAGAACAGCGCGTGCAGCGCGATCGCCGCCGCAACCGGCGGCACGACCGCGACGCTCCAGGCAATTGCGCCGTTGCGTCCCTCGCTCGCGTTGAACGACTGCTCGATCCAGCTCGTAATTCCCGCGACCCAGGCGAAGTAGGCCTTGAGGTCGCCGAGCGGGCGCCATTGCTCGAGAAGCAGCGCTGCGATGATCGCAATTACGCCCATCGGTCTGGCCGTCGCAGAGAGGCGCCACGATAACACGGAAGAAACGCGGCTGCCCGCGAGCCCTATGCTAGACTTGTTTTGCGAGGCTCGTGAAGGGGAAATGTGTTGGATCCAGGGGCCATTTTCGCCAAGACCGCCAAAGGTCGCGAAGAAATATCGCAGCGCAGTCACGGGCTGCCGCCGCGCCTTCGCACCCTTCTGGTCATGATCGACGGTCAGACCACGGCCGCCGAGCACCGCGAAAAATGCAAGGGGCTCGGCGACGTCGGCAGCATGCTGGTCGTGCTCTCCACCCAGGGATTCATCGCCGACGTCCGTGAGCAGATCGCGGTCGCGGCCGCGCCCGCATCGCGCGCGCCTGCCGCGGCCACGGAACGCTCGCTCGAGGCGGCGATGCGCTTCGCGGTCGACCGGGTGCTCGCCGCGCTGGGCCCGGATGGCGATATGCTTACCGAGCGGCTGGAAGCGGCGCGCACGCGGCCGGCGCTGGTGACCGAGCTCGAGCGCTGCCGGGCCGTGCTGGAACAGGTCGCCAGCGCGCAGGTCGCGGCGAGCTTCTGGTCAGGGGTGTCGGAGCGGCTGCCGGACTAGGCGGTAGCGCCGCGCGCGAGGTGGCGATGCAGGTTCACCAGCATCCCCGCCGTCGCACCCCAGATGTAGTAGTCGCGGTAGGGAATCGCGAAGAACGACCGCGTCTCGCCCTGAAACAGCCTCGAGTGCCGCTGGTGGTTTCGCGGATCGAGTAGGAACGCGAGCGGCACCTCGAACACCTCGTCGACTTCCTGCGCGTCGGGACGAAGCTCCAAAGGCGGCACGATCACGCCGATCACGGGAGTGATGCGATAGCCCGTGCGCGTGCGGTACTCGGACAGCCGTCCGATAAGCTCCACCCTCCCCGCGTCGAGCCCGATCTCCTCCTGCGTCTCGCGCAGCGCGGTCGCTTCCGGGCTCGCGTCGTGGGGCTCGGCGCGGCCGCCCGGAAAGCTGATCTGCCCCGAGTGGCTGCGCAAGTTCTCGGTGCGCCGCGTGAAGAGCATGGTCATTTCACCGGCACGCGCGACGATGGGTATCAGGACCGACGCCGGCTGCAGATCGACGCGCCCGGATTCGCCGCCCTCGTCGCCCGCGACCGCCGCTTGCGGCCGCGGGGCGCCGAGCCGCCGGCGGAGTTCCGCGAGGTCGAGCTCCTCCACTCGGTCGTGGATCAGCCTGACGCGCATCGGGAATATGCGCCATGCTTTGGCCGTTTGCCGGATGCCGGACCGGAAACCCGGCCGAAGCGTGTTGCCTTCAACAGCCGACAGAGGAGGAAAGATGAACCGTTACGCATTGGTGATCACCCTGGCGCTGGCCAGTACGGGGGCTTACGCCTTCCATTGCCCGGCCGACATGAAAAAGATCGACGCCGCCCTTGCCAAAAACCCCAATCTCTCGGCCGCGCAGATGGCGGAAGTCAAGAAGTATCGCGCCGAGGGGGAGACGCTGCACCAGGCCGGCAAGCATCAACAGTCGGTCGATACCCTTGCCAAGGCGATGAAGCTCTTGGGAATCTAGCCGCGCCGAGGCAACGACAAAACGCCGCGCCCCGCGCGGCGTTTCTTGTTGCCCGGACGCCTAGGGGACAAGGATGATCTGGCCGGTGGTCTTGCGCGCCTCGAGATCGCGGTGCGCCTGCGCCGCATCGGCGAGCTTGTAGCGCGCCGTGATCTCCACCTTGACCTTGCCGGACTTGATCACTTCGAACAGGGCCTTGGAGGCAGCCTCGAGGTCCGCGCGCGCCGCGATATACGTGACGAGCGTCGGTCGTGTGACGTACAGCGAGCCCTTTTGCGCGAGGATGCCCAGATTGAACGGCGGCACCGGGCCCGAGGCATTGCCGTACAACACCATCAGGCCGAAAGGCCGCAAGCAGTCGAGCGAGCCGTCGAAGGTGCTCTTGCCGACCGAGTCGTAGACGACCGGGACGCCCTTGCCGCCGGTGATCTGCTTGACTCTCTCGACGAAGTTCTCGCGCGTGTAGACGATGGTGTGATCGCAGCCATGGGCCTTGGCGATCGCCGCTTTTTCGTCCGATCCGACCGTTCCGATCACCGTCGCGCCGAGCGCCTTCAGCCATTGGCAGGCGAGCAGTCCGACCCCTCCAGCCGCCGCGTGGAACAGCACGGTGTCGCCACGCTTGACCGCGTACGTCCGGTGAATGAGATAGTGCGCCGTCATGCCCTTCAACATTATCGAGGCCGCCTGCTCGTCGCTGATGCCGTCGGGCGTCTTGACCAGACGGTCCGCCGAATAAAGACGGGCCTCGCAGTATGAGCCCGGGGGGGCACCTGTATAGGCGACGCGGTCGCCTGGCTTGACCTGCGTCACGCCCGGGCCAACCGCTTCGACCACGCCTGCGCCCTCGTTGCCGGTACCCGAGGGCGGCTGTATGGGATACAGCCCCGAGCGCTGATAGGTATCGAGGAAATTGACGCCGATCGCCGTGTGGCGCACCCGCGCCTGGCCCGGCCCCGGGTCGCCCACCGATACCTCGTCGAGCTGGAGCACTTCCGGTCCGCCGGTCTTGTGAAAACGTATTGCCTTAGCCATAACCCCTGTCTCCTCAATGAAAAAGCGTCAGCACGCCGGTATACCCATACAGACGGTCGTGCGATATCTCGCCGCTGCAGAAGAATCCTACCAGTGGCACGTCGCCGAGCCCTTCGCGCACCATCTCCAGCTCGGCTCCGCGGCGCCCGAACATGTGCTCGCCTCGCCCGACACAGGAGAAGTACAGCGCGCCGCGCGGCCCGTTTTGCAACTCGTCCCTCAGCTCGCCGAGGATGCGCCGCAGATCGGCCGCTGCGCTCGCCCCGTCGCGCTTGCAGAACAGGATCTCCGTGCCCGGCGCCACGCTCTCGCCGATCGCGATCAGCTTGTTGCGCGGATCGATGCCGATCAGGTTGCGCGCAGTGTAATCCCTCTTGTCCGAGCCGGGCACCAGCAGGCCGACCAGCACGAACGCCGCCGCACGTCGCAGGTCGCGCGACAGCAGCTCGCCGGCCGCCTCGCGAAATACGTCCAGCGCAGGCCGGCCGTCGAGCGCGATGATCACGTTGTCGTCGCAGGAGGTCACGCGGTAGCCACGCGCCGACGAGGCGCCCGGCGCCTCCAGAGGCGTGCAGCCCTGCGTCAGGCGCGTCGAGATCCCGACATCCGAAGCCAGCACGACGCCCGACAAGCCGCCCGTGACGATGTCGTTCGCCACCTGCACCGTCTCGACGCGCGAGCTGGACAGGCCGCCAACGAGAAAACCGCTCTCCACCTTGGAGGACATGTCCGCGACGAGCCCTGCCACGTCCGGCGCCTGCGGATCCGCGTGCACCACAGCGCAATGCGCCGCGTGCGCGCCGGCGGGCGTGCTCTCGCCCAGCTGCGGCGGCCGCGTTCTGCCCGAAAAAACGCGGTAGCTCGCCGGGTCCAGGTCGGCAACCATCACCGCGAGCGCCGGCTCGTCGAAGTACTCGGTGCCCGTTGCGACCACGCCGACGCCAACCGTTCCGACCCAGTCGGCGACGCCCGTGCTCTGCCGCAGGCGCTCCACGATGCGTCCGGCTTGCGTGGCGAGCGACTCGGTAAAATATGCGAATCCCAGCCCGCCGTTCGCGCGTCCCAGCCGCGCGGCACAGTCCGCCACGCAGAGCTCCCAGCTTGGCTGCGCGCTATGCGCGTAGCGAAACTCGCTCATGGCTCTTTGTCCTTTGGCTTGGGCTCCGGCGCCGGCGTCTCCGCAGGCGGCGCGCCGCTGCCCGCCATCGCCTGCTGCATCATCGCCCAGGGCCAGAGCATCGCGCTCGTCGCGCCGTTCGCGGCGCCCGCGGCCAGTTCGCCAAACGACGCTCCCGGCGCGTCCGCACCCGCGGCCTGTGCGCCGGCGTCGCCCGCCGGACGCATCGCATTGAGGGCAGCCTTCTGCAACTCGAGGCCCTGGATCGAGAAGCGCACCATGTTAAGGTTCATCGAGAGCCACGCCTCCACCGAGCGCAGATCCGAGATGCGCTTCTCGACCTCCTGCGGATCCAGCGTGGGCATCGCCATGCCTGGCACGGGCAGACCGAGCGGTCCCCACAACCGGCGGAACAATTCGAACGGGTCCTGCGACGGCTTGCTGTCGGCCATGAAACCCCCTATACGCCTTCGAAAAATGCGCGCACTTCATTCTCGCGTGCCATCGTATCCTGATAGCCGAGGTCGATCAGCGCACGGCAAAACGCTTCCTCGAACAGCAGATAGCTCGCCAGGTTGGAGCCGGAGCGGCTGAGCGCGCCGGTGGGCCTCAGCAGGAAGCGCACGGTGCGCGGCAGCTCGTGCAGGAAACGCGCCGCGATCCGCTCGATTGGCTGTGATGGCGTGATGAACAGCACCTTGACCGGGCGCAACTCCACGCTCGATCCGGCGAGCTGCTCGGGGGGGATCGCTCCCAGCGTCCGGTTGATGCGCTCGAGGCGCTCGATGTCGACCATCAGGCTATCGAGGAAAATGCTGTTCAAAGCGTGCCCGGCGATCTGCGCGAGCGATGGGTAGATGTTCGAGCGTGCGCGCGCCTGGTCCTGCATCTGACGGCCGGTGCCGACGATCAGCACGCGGTCCGCGCCGAGATGCAGGGCGGGGCTTACGGGAGCGATCTGGCGCATCGAGCCGTCGCCGAAGTACTCGCGGTGCACCTTCACCGCCGGGAAGATGAACGGCAGGGACGCCGACGCCAGCAGATACTCGAGCTTGAGGGTCACCGCGGCGCCGATCCGCTGATTGCGCTCCCAGCCTTCGAGCCCCGAGCCACCCTGGAAAAAAGACACGCTCTGCCCCGAGGTGTAGCCCGAAGCGGTGACGCAAACCGCATATAGCGCGCTGGAGTCGATGTGCGTCTGGATTCGCTCCAGGGGAAGGCTGGACTCCAGCATCTCCTTGAGCGGCACGTTATCGAGCAAGGACACGGGATTGTGCCGCGAGATCAGCATCATCGACGACATCCAGCGCGCGCCGCTCTTCATGATGCTCCACGAGTCCGTGCGGTAGATCTTCTCGCAGCGCATGTGCTCCCAGACTTCGAGCAGCCGTGACACCGCCTGCGTATAGTCGTCCGCGTACGCGGCGAGCGTGGCGACGTTGATCGCGCCCGCGGAGGTGCCGCAGAGGATCGGAAACGGGTTCCGGGTCGGATTGCCCAGGACGTCGCGCACTGCCTTTACCACGCCCACCTGATAAGCGGCGCGTGCGCCACCGCCGGTCAGCACCAGTCCCGCACGCGGGCGCGCCGGCCGGGAAATCGGCGCCACGCTGGCTGCTCCGGCTTCGCTCGTCATCCCGGGCTTCGATTCGCGCTAGAACAGGCTCTGATCCTGGCCGCGCGGCGCGTTAACGTCGACCACCGTGAGAGCCGTCATGTTCACGATCCGGCGCACCGTCGCCGACGGCGTCAGGATGTGCACGGTACGCGCGGCCCCGAGCAGGATGGGCCCGATCGTGACGCCGTCGCCCGCAGCGGTCTTCAGCAGATTGAACGCGATATTCGCGGCGTCGAGGGTCGGCATGATGAGCAGGTTGGCTTCGCCACGCAGGCGCGAGTTCGGGAACACCTTGAGGCGAATCTCCTCCGACAGGGCGGCATCGCCGTGCATCTCCCCTTCGACCTCAAGCTCCGGCGCACGTTCATGCAGCAGGGCGAGCGCGCCCCGCATCTTCTCGGCCGAGGGCAGCGCTACCGACCCGAAGTTCGATCCCGAAAGCAGGGCGACCTTGGGCACCATACCGAAGCGCCTGACCTCCTCTGCCGCGAGGATCGTCATGTCCGCGATGTGCTCGGCATCGGGGTCGGGCGTCACGTAGGTATCGCAGATGAAGACCATGCGTTTCGGCAGCATCAGGGCATTCATCGCGGCGAAGTGGTTCGCTCCCGGGCGCAGGCCGATCACCTGTTCGACGTAACGCAGGTGCAGGGCGTGCGCGCCGAAAGTCCCGCAAAGCATGGCGTCGGCCTGGCCCTTGTGCATGAGCATCGCCCCGATCAGCGTGTTGCGGCGCCGCATTTCGATCTTCGCGTACTCCGGAGAGACTCCCTTGCGCTCGGTGAGCTTGTGGTACGTGCTCCAGTAGTCGCGATAGCGCGGATCGTCGTCGGGGTTGACGAGATCGAAATCGCCACCCGGCCGCATGCGCAGGCCGAGCTGCGTCAGGCGCCGTTCGATTACCGCCGGCCTGCCGATGAGCACCGGCTTTGCGAGCCCTTCGTCCACCACCACTTGCACCGCGCGCAGCACGCGCTCGTCCTCGCCCTCTGCATACACCACCCGCCGCGGCGCGGACTTCGCCGCCGAGAACAGGGGTTTCATGATCAGCCCCGAGTGGTACACGAATTGCGTCAGCGACTCGCGATATGCGTCGAGATCCGCGAGAGGACGCATCGCGACGCCCGAATCCATCGCGGCCTTCGCCACGGCGGGAGCGATGCGGGCGATGAGCCGAGGATCGAAGGGCTTGGGAATCAGGTACTCCGGGCCGAAGCTGATCGACTCGATGCCATAGGCCTGCGCCACCTGTTCCGAGGTCTCCGCCCGCGCAAGCTCCGCGATCGCGCGCACCGCCGCCAGCTCCATTTCCGTGTTGATCGTCGTCGCGCCGACGTCCAGGGCGCCGCGAAATATGAACGGAAAGCACAGCACGTTGTTGACTTGGTTCGGGTAATCGGAGCGGCCGGTTGCAATGACCGCGTCCGGACGCACCTCCTTTGCGAGTTCCGGGCGAATTTCCGGCTCCGGATTGGCGAGTGCCAGTATCAAGGGGCGCTCGGCCATCTTCTTGACCATCGCAGGCTTGAGCACGCCACCGGCCGACAGGCCGAGGAAGATGTCCGCGCCTTCGATCACTTCGTCGAGCGTGCGCGCGGACGTGTCCTTCGCATAGCGCTCCTTGTCCGGGTCCATATCTTCCTTGCGTCCCTTGTACGCCACGCCCTTGATATCGGTGACCGTGATGTTCTGGACCGGCAAGCCGGACTTGACGAGCAAGTCGAGGCAGGCGAGCGCGGCCGCGCCCGCGCCGGACGTGACCAGCCGCACCTTGTCCAGCTCCTTGCCGACGACCGCGAGCCCGTTGAGCACCGCAGCGCCGACGATGATCGCAGTACCATGCTGATCGTCGTGGAAGACCGGAATCTTGAGCCGCTCGCGCAGCTTCCTTTCGATCTGGAAGCATTCGGGCGCCTTGATGTCTTCGAGGTTGATGCCTCCGAAGGTGGGCTCGAGTGCGGCGATGATGTCGACCAGCTTGTCAGGGTCGCGCTCGTTCAGCTCGATGTCGAAACAATCGATGCCCGCGAACTTCTTGAACAGCACGGCCTTGCCTTCCATCACGGGCTTTGCGGCGAGCGGCCCGATGGCGCCGAGGCCGAGCACCGCAGTGCCGTTGGTTACCACGCCGATGAGGTTGGCACGCGAGGTAAGGTTTACCGCCTCTGCCGGATCGCGCTGAATCTCCTCGCAGACCGCCGCGACACCGGGCGTATACGCCAGCGCGAGGTCGCGCTGGTTGGTCAATTGCTTGGTGGGAAGTATCGAGATCTTGCCGGGGCGCGGGAACCGGTGATATTCAAGGGCACCCTTCTTCAGTTGCTCGTCCACGTTCGCTCCTCGCACCCCCGCGCGTGCGGCTCCACATGGGTGCGAATACCGGAGCGCCCGGGGGAAAAATTATAGCGCACCCCTCCTTGCGAGCCTCGCGCCGAGCGCCGCCGCCGCGACCGATCGGGATACGAGAGTCCGTATAATCAACTGCAGCATTGCTTCTCGCCCATGCGCACGCGCATTCCAAACGCGCCTTGTCCATCGCTCACGGCGCATCGCGCCGCAGACATCCAGCCCTTCGAGGTAATGGAGGTGCTGTCGCGCGCCCACGCCCTCGAAGCGCAGGGGCGCCGCGTGATCCATATGGAAATCGGCGAGCCCGACTTCACCGCTCCCGAGCCGGTCGTGGAGGCCGGCGTGCAGGCGTTGCGCGATGGCCGAACCGCCTACACCCCTGCATTGGGTCTTCCTGCGCTGCGCGAAGCAATCGCGGAACACTATGCCCGGCGCTACGGGGTCGAGCTGTCAGCATCGCGCGTCGCCGTCACGGCGGGCGCCTCGGGTGCATTGCTGCTACTGCTGGCGCTTCATGTGAACCCCGGCGAGGAGATTCTGGTTCCCGATCCGGGATATCCGGGGTACAGGCAGTTCGTGCGGGCCTTCGAGGGGGCGCCGCGCGCGGTAGCCGTCGGCGCCGATAGCGGATTCCAGCCCACGCTCGAGGCCGTGCAGCGCGTCTGGGGCGAGCATACGCTCGGCTTGCTGCTCGGCTCGCCCTCCAACCCGAGCGGCACCATCATGCCCTCGGGCGAGCTCGAGCGCATAGCCGCGTTCGTGGCGCAGCGCGATCGCCTGCTGATCGTAGACGAGATCTACCAGGGCCTGGTGTACGGTCAGGCACCGTCCACCGCGCTCGGGCTTCCCGGCAATGTTGCGCTGGTGAACAGCTTCTCGAAGTACTTCTGCATGACCGGCTGGCGCCTCGGGTGGGCGGTGCTACCCGAAGCGAGCGTGCGCACTTTCGAGAAGCTCGCCCAGCATCTGTTCATTTGCGCTCCAGCGGCCGCGCAATACGCGGCGCTGGCGGCGTTTCGCCCGGAGACCATCGAAATCCTGGAGGCCAGGCGTCGCGAATTCGAGCGCCGTCGGGATTTCATCGTACCGGCGCTCGCACGCGCCGGGCTCGCGGTACCCGTGAGGCCGAATGGCGCCTTCTACGTGTACGCGGACTGCTCAGGCTTCGGGGTAGACTCGAAGCGCTTCGCTCTCGCGCTCCTGGACAGGGAAGGCGTGGCGGCAACGCCTGGGACGGATTTCGGCTCGCACGAAACCGGCCGCTACCTCAGATTCGCCTACACCCGTGGCATGGGCGACCTCGAAGAAGCCGCGCGCCGCATCTCGCGGTTCTGCGAAGCGCTTGCCTAATCGGCCCGTCAGCTCTGGTGCCTGACGCGCGCCAGGATCTGTTTCAGCCGCGAACGCTCGGCAAGCACCTTGTTGGCGTATTGCGAGGTGGGCTCGTCCATGGCGCCGGCGTACATCTGTAGCGCCGTCTCGGTTTCACCGAAGCGTTTCAGGTATTCGCGCAGGATTTGGGTCCCGACCTCGATGTTCACCTCGGGGTCCAGCAATGCCTCTTCCCCGCCATGCTCACTCAATTTGTCGAGATGGAACTTCGGCAGCACCTGCATCAAACCCATCGCACCGACATTGCTCTCTGCTACCGGGTTATAACGCGATTCGACGGCCATTACGGCGAGGATCAGGAGTGGATCGACTGCGAATTGCCGACCAGCGCGGTACGCGGTGGATACGAAACCTGCGACGGCCTGGTCCGCGACCCGATAGCGCTTGGCAATGAAATCGGCAACGGCCCGCTGCTCGTGCTCCACCACGCTTTCGTCCGGCCGTGCCTCGATCGGGCCGCCGGAAATCGCCGCAATCTCTGAACTTGCGTCACCCGAGCGCACCATGGCTCCGGCGTGCTGCACCAAGAACTCGCGCGGCGCCGGCAGCGTCACCGCCAGCACCACCGACAGCCCTAGCAGCGCGCACACCCCGCGGGCCAGCGATAGCAGGTGAAATGCGGCGGACACGATCGGGAACCGCGGTAGCGAATTGCTCGTTGCTTCCATGACGCACCTCCGGGCATTTCATGGCATTCATCACCTCCGGTCGGTCGCGTGCCAGTGCGGCAGCGCAGGTAAAGACCGGGGTTGAACCGTGCCGTAGTGACCGTGGACCGGCCCGGCGGGTGCCTCACTATTGGGGCCTTGCAGAGCCCCCGCGGGCACCACTGAACGCGTGCTTCGTCTGGTCGATGTTGCAGCGCAGCGAGGCGATCATAGCGCAAATTTCGCTCATTCGTCAATTAGCTCACCCCAACATAAACAAAGCCTTACATGTCCTTGCGAACCGCCTGTTCGGGCAGTTCTTTTTTGCTTTGTAGCGGGGGATAGGGCCCGGTAAAATACACATGTAGGTTGAGCCCGGCCGACCCCTCAGCCGGGATCAAGGGAAGCTTCGCGGACCGTCCTCAGTCTTCCGTCAAGGCCAAACGACCAAGGCGGTCCGCTCAGCTTCAAGGGCCAGGCGAGGGTTTTTCACCTCACGCCGCGTTCCCGATCGGTTTCCGGTTACGGCCGGGACCCGGTTGGAAACGGCCATGCGGCTGCTGGATTCAGCGCGGTTCTCGCGCCGGGGGTCGCAGCAGTTGACGGCGGTGATACTTGGACCGACGTCAACTCGGCCGCAGGCTTGGCCTTAGGTTTTGCAGGTTTCTTTGCCGCTTTCTTCTTCTTGGCAGCCCTCTTCGGCTTCTTCTTGGCTGCCGTTTTCTTTTTCTTGCCGGCTTTTTTCTTACCCGCTGCCTTCTTCTTCTTGGCAGATTTTTTTGCCGCCTTCTTCTTCTTCTTCGCAGCCTTCTTCTTTTTCTTAGCGGGTTTCTTCGCCTTCTTCGCCTTTTTCTTCGTTGCCATAACTATCTCCTTAAAGGAAGTTACAAAAGAAGCCCGGCCATGCTGGCCCGGACTATTCAACCGCCGGAGGAAACCATTTCCCCAGACGGACTGAATCTCTTACGTCGCCGCCTCACCGCTCGGTCCTCGCGGCGAGGTCCTGATAAAGAATATCCGGATCGAGCCGGATGCCCCCCTCCCACGTCACCGTCGCCGAATCCGGATCCACGCTCACCTTCTCGAATTCGCGCACGTCGCGCCATAGCCTGAAAGCACCGATTTCCAACAGGTTGCCCAGAAATACGCTCCCTTCGAGGCCGTCATCGAATCGCAACCACAGCTTGTAATCCTCTTCGGCCTTGCAGGCGGTGACTCTGTGCATCGTGCTCGTCTCCTGTGACATGGGCGTCGAGGAAAAAAGAGCCGGGTTCAATCCCAGCTCAGCGCTCCGCCGGTTTGATATTCGATGACCCTTGTCTCAAAGAAATTTCGCTCCTTCTTCAGGTCGATCATCTCGCTCATCCAGGGGAACGGATTACTCGCCCCGGGGAACAGCGCATCCAGACCGATCTGCTGGCAGCGGCGGTTGCATATGAATCGCAGGTACTCCTTGAACATCGGCGCATTCAACCCGAACACGCCGCGCGGCATAGTGTCCTCCGCATACCGGTATTCGAGATCGACGCCCCTGCGGAACAGCTCCTGGAGCTCTTCCCGAAACTGCTGCGTCCAAAGATGCGGGTTCTCCAGCTTGATCTGGTTAACCATGTCGATGCCGAAATTGCAGTGCATCGACTCGTCGCGCAGGATGTACATGTACTGCTCCGCGGCGCCCGTCATCTTGTTCTGCCTGCCGAGCGACAGGATCTGCGCGAACCCGACGTAGAAAAACAGTCCTTCCATGAGGCACGAAAACACGATCAGGCTCTTCAGCAGCTTCTGATCGCTCTCCGGAGTACCCGTGTTGAAGGAAGAATCGGTCAGCGTATCGATGAACGGGATCAGGAACTCGTCCTTTTCGCGAATCGACGGTATCTCGTGGTAGGCATTGAAAACCTCCCCTTCCTCAAGATCCAGGCTCTCCACGATGTACTGGTAGGCGTGCGTGTGGATCGCCTCCTCGAACGCTTGCCGCAGCAGGTACTGGCGGCATTCCGGGGCGGTAATGTGTCGATAGGTGCCGAGTACGATGTTGTTCGCAGCGAGCGAGTCTGCCGTCACGAAAAACCCGAGATTGCGCCTGACGATACGCCGCTCATCCTCGGTCAGCCCATCGGGATCCTTCCAAAGGGCGATGTCGCGGCTCATGTTGATCTCCTGCGGCATCCAGTGGTTGGCGCAGGCAGCTATGTACTTTTCCCAGGCCCATTTGTACTTGAACGGGACGAGCTGATTGACATCCGCCCTGGAATTGATGATGGACTTGTCGTCGACCGAGATTCGACGGAACGCGTTGCCCGCGGCGAATCGCTCCTCAGAACCGCCGGTCGCGCCCGACGACGGCACGAAGCCGCTTTTCGGCTGGATCGAAAGGCCCGGGATCGAGTTCAGCTTTCCTTCCTCTTCAAAGCTCAGCACGGCGTCCGCTCCTCATCTTCTCGCTACTGACACGCCTCGCATTCTGGATTGTCGAGCGAGCAGAATTTCGGGTCGTTCGCGTCCGCCGCCCCGTCCGCGGCCGCCGCGGCTGTCGGAACCGCATTCAATTGCCCGCTCTTCACCGTCGATTTCTCGGCGTGCGTCGCACCAAGCGCACGCAGGTAATAAGTCGTTTTCAGGCCCCGGATCCAAGCAAGCTTGTAGGTCTCGTCGAGCTTGCGCCCCGAGGCTCCCGCCATGTAGATGTTCAGCGACTGCGACTGGTCGATCCATTTCTGCCGACGCGCCGCAGCCTCGACGAGCCACTTCGGCTCCACTTCGAATGCCGTCGCGTAGAGGCGGCGCAGTTCGGTCGGCACCCGGTCGATGCGCGCGAGGTTGCCGTCGAAATACTTGACGTCGGAGATCATGACCTCGTCCCACAAGTCGGCCTTCTTGAGGTCCGCAACGAGATATTCGTTGACGACCGTAAACTCGCCGGACAGGTTCGACTTGACGTAAAGGTTCTGGTAGGTCGGCTCGATCGACGCCGATACCCCCACGATATTGGCGATGGTGGCGGTGGGCGCAATCGCCAGACAGTTCGAGTTGCGCATGCCGAACTTCTTGATGCGCTCGCGCAGGCTGTCCCAGTCGAGCGTCACGGATCGGTCAAGCTCGACGTATCCTCCCCGCTCCGCGGCCAGCAGGTCGAGCGTATCCTGCGGCAGCACCCCGTTGTCCCACAGCGAGCCCTCGAAGGAACTGTAACGACCCCTCTCTTCGGCGAGCTCGGTGGAAGCCCAATAGGCGCCAAAGGCGACCATTTCCATCGACCGATCGGCGAATTCGACGGCCTCTGGGGAGGCATAGGCGATGCGCAGTCTGTGCAGGCAATCCTGGAATCCCATGATCCCCAGCCCGACGGGCCGGTGACGCATGTTGGAGTTCTTCGCCTTGTCGACAGCGTAGTAATTGATGTCGATGACATTGTCGAGCATCCGCATCGCCGTCCGGACGGTGCGCCGGAGCTTGTCGAAGTCGAGCCCGTTGTCGTCCAGGTGTGCGACGAGGTTGACCGAGCCAAGATTGCAGACCGCGATCTCGTCCTTCGAAGTGTTGAGCGTGATCTCGGTGCACAGGTTCGAGCTGTGCACCACTCCTACGTGCTGCTGAGGGCTGCGCAGGTTGCAGGGGTCCTTGAACGTGATCCACGGGTGCCCCGTCTCGAACAGCATCGAGAGCATCTTGCGCCACAGGTGGACGGCCGGGAGCTTCTTGTAGAGCTTCAATTCGCCGCGCGCGACCCTATCCTCGTGGCGCAGGTACGCCTCCTCGAAGGCCTTGCCGTACTTGTCGTGGAGGTCGCTTGCGTCCGAAGGGCTGAAGAGCGTCCACTCGGCGTTCTCGAGCACCCGCTTCATGAACATGTCGGGAATCCAGTTCGCCGTGTTCATGTCGTGCGTGCGTCGACGATCATCACCCGTGTTCTTGCGCAGCTCGAGAAACTCCTCGATGTCGAGGTGCCAGGTCTCCAGATAGGAGCACACGGCACCCTTTCGCTTGCCGCCCTGGTTGACCGCGACCGCAGTGTCGTTCACCACCTTTAGGAACGGCACCACGCCCTGCGACTTGCCGTTGGTGCCCTTGATATGGGAGCCGAGGGCGCGTACCGGGGTCCAGTCGTTGCCCAAGCCGCCCGCATACTTGGCAAGCAGCGCGTTCTCCTTGATCGCCTCGTAGATGCCGTCGAGGTCGTCCGATACGGTCGTCAGATAGCAAGACGAGAGCTGTGAGCGCAGCGTCCCGGAATTGAACAGAGTCGGCGTCGAGCTCATGAAGTCGAAGTTCGACAAGACATTGTAGAACTCGATCGCACGCCCCTCGCGGTCGCCCTCCCTTAGCGCCAGGCCCATGGCCACGCGCATGAAAAAGGCCTGCGGCAATTCGATGCGCTTGCCATGTACGTGGAGGAAATAGCGGTCGTACAGCGTCTGCAGTCCCAGGTATCCGAACTGCAGGTCGCGATTCGCGATCAGGGCCTTTCCGAGCCGCTCAAGATCGAACCTGGCGAGTTCCGGGTCGAGCAACTCGGCAGCGACGCCTCGCTCGACAAAGTGCTGAAAGTACGCCGCATACCGCGTCTCCATGTCGGCCTGGCTAACTTCCTCGCCGAGCACCTCGAGACGGATGGTGTTCAGCAGCAGCCTGGCCGTGACGTAGCTGTAGGCCGGGTCCTTCTCGATCATCACGCGCGCCGCCATGATCGCCGACTTGCGCACCTCGTCCATCGGGACACCGTCGTACAGGTCGCGCAGCGTCGCGTCGAGTATCACGTCCGGCGCGGCCGACCCCTCCAGGCCGACGCATGCCGACGCCAGCAAGCGCTTCAGCGCTTCCAAATCGAGAGGCCGGCGCTCGCCGGACTCGACGACGTTGACCAGGGCCCCGCCCGCATGGGGCTCGCGCGCCGACTTTTCGTGCGCGCGCGCCTTGGCGCGTTCCTCGCGATAGAGCACGTATGCGCGGGCCACGTCATGCTCGCCTGAGCGCATCAGCGCCAGTTCGACCTGATCCTGGATGTCCTCGATATGGAACGTGCCGCCTTGGGGTTGGCGGCGGATCAGGGCGCGGACGACCGACTCGGTCAGCCCGCCGACCAGTTCACGCACACGAGCGGACGCCGCTCCCTGGCTGCCATTGACGGCAAGGAACGCCTTGGTCATAGCCACGGCAATCTTGCCGGGCTCGAAGCCGACCACGGCGCCGTTGCGGCGAATGACCTTGCACTCGGAATAGGTGGCACGAACAGCAGTACTCAGCTCGGGAACGCTCACGCTAAGTGCCGTACTCGTTGCTGCGTTCTCATGAGCGATCTGCATACCTGTCCCCCGTCCTCTCCTTCCGGCTGCCCGGTGGTTCTCTGCCCGCCTGACGGCGCCGCCTCGTGTCTCCTCCCGCGGCGCCGGCACGAACCACAATATCTAGTACTCGATGGCAAAGTTCAAACTAATTCTAGTGCGCGCAATTTACCATTGCAACAAGAAATTGCAAGCGGAACGGAAGTGATCGGCTGAAGCGTGACAAAAGTCGCGCCGCCCGCGTCGGCGTGCAGCGGCGCAAATCGAGCGCGCAGCGCGCTAGCGTCGCGCGAGTTCGGCGAAGAAACGCAGCCAGTCGAACCCAGCGCCGGGATCGTTCTTACGCTGCGGCGCGAGGTCACTGTGAGCGGCGATGTCGCGTATCGGCAACATTTCACGCAGCTTGTGCGCCAAGCGGGCAAGCGATCGATATTGCGCGTCGGTGAACGCGCTGTCGTCGGTCCCTTCGAGCTCGACCCCGACCGAGAAATCGTTGCACCTGCTGCGACCACGCCAGGTCGACTCGCCGGCATGCCAGGCTCGCGACTGCACGGGGACGAACTGCTGCAGCTGACCGCCGCGACGCACCAAGAAGTGTGCCGATACACGTAGCCCGCGAAGCGCGGCGAAGCTCGGATGGGCCTCCGGATCGAGCCGATTGGTAAACAGCCGCTCGATCGCATCGCCGCCGTACTCGCCCGGCGGCAAGCTTATCGAATGGATCACCAGCAGCGTCACCGCCTCGCCAAGCGGCCGCTCGTCGCAGTTGGGGGAGGCAATGAACCCGGCGCTGGCGACGCCACCGTCGGCGCCGTTCGCCATTACGCGCCCAAACCCGCCGGCGAGCCGGGCTCGCGAATTCCAAGCCGCTGCATGCGGTAGCGCAGCTGACGGAACGTGATTCCCAGCAGCTTGGCGGCGGCCGTGCGATTGAACTCCGTCTTGGCCAAGGCGTCCAGGATCGCCTCGCGCTCCACGCGGTCTAGATACTCGGGCAGCGGCGCGGAACCGACCCCGGACGTGGACGGCGTGCCGACATCTTGCGACACGTCCCCGGAAGCAGCTAGGGGCCGCAGCTGCAAGTCCTCAGGCAGGATCTCGTCAGAGGCAGACAACGCGGTGGCACGCTCGAGGATGTTTTCGAGCTCGCGGATGTTGCCCGGGAAGTCGTAGCGCATGAGTTCCTCCTGCGCCTGCGGCGTGAGCCGTGCCGGCGTGCGCCCGTTCTGCGCGGCGATGCGCGCCAGGATGCTTTCCGCGATCACCGGGACGTCCTCCCTGCACTCGCGCAGCGGCGGCATCTTGAGCTCGATCACGTTCAGACGGTAGAAGAGGTCCTGTCGAAAACTGCCCGCTTCCACGCATGCAGCAAGATTCTGGTGCGTGGCCGAGATAATACGCACATCCACCGGCTCCTCGGCAGTCGTACCGAGCTTGCGGACGCGTTTTTCCTGGATGACGCGCAGCAGCTTGACTTGCATCGCCAGCGGAAGGTCGGCCACCTCATCAAGGAACAGGGTGCCGCCGTTGGCCGCCTGGAAGAATCCGTCCCGGTCCTGGTCCGCACCGGTAAAGGCGCCCTTCTTGTAGCCGAAGAACTCGCTCTCCATCAAGGTCTCGGGTATCGCGCCGCAGTTCACGGGGACGAAAGGCTTGTCGCGGCGGGCACCGTGCGCGTGGATGAAGCGCGCCGCAAGCTCCTTGCCGCTGCCGGACTCTCCCGATATGTAGACGGGCGCCTGGGTGCGTGCCAGCTTGCCGATCAGTTCGCGCACCGTGGTAAGGGCCGGGCTATCGCCCAGGAGCTGCTGCCCCCCGGCCGGGACCTCCGCTTGGTCAGGCAAGGACAGCGCAGACTTCACAAGCGCGCGCAGCTGCTCGAGACCCACCGGCTTGGAAACATAGTCGAAGGCGCCCGCCTTCAACGCAGCGACCGCGTTCTCGGCGCTGCCATGCGCCGTAATCACGGCCACCGGGAGGTCGCCGCGCAGCCCAGAGATGTGGCGCACCAGCTCCAGGCCCTCACCGTCCGGCAGACGCATGTCGGTCAGGCACAAGTCAAAGCGCTCGCTTTTCAGATGTTCTTTGGCCTCCTCAATGGTGCCCGCGGATATGACCCCGAGACCCATCTTGATCAGGGTGAGCTCGAGCAGCTCGCGGATATCGGGCTCGTCATCCACCACGAGCACCCGACCATCGCGGTGCGCTCCCCGCCGTTCCACTCGCCTCATGCGACCTGCGCCTCCTTGCAGAGGATTCTGAAATGCGCTCCCTGCGCGTCGTCCACGTACTCCAGTGAGGCCCGGTTGGCCGCGCACAACTCTCGCGCGAGATATAGCCCCAGACCCGTGCCCTTGCTTTCGGTCGTGAAGAACGGCTCGAACAACTGGCCTTGATTCTCTGGCGTAACGCCCGGACCGTTGTCTATCACGTTCAATTCTACTTGATCGCCGAACGCCTTCAGCACGATCCGGATGCACCGCGGCTCCTCGCGGGCGTGCCGCACCGCGTTGCGCAGCAGGTTCCATAGCACCTGCCGCAGGTGCTCCCGATCGAACGACACCCAGGCATCGCGTCCAGTCTCGATCACGAAGCGTTCGGGTGGTACGGCCTCGTTCGCGACGAACTCCTCGAGAAAGCCCATCAGCCAGCTATTGAGATGGATGCGCTCGCCATTCACCCGATCCCGCCGGCTGAGCTGCAGCACATCGGTCACAAGCCGCTCCAAACGCTGGCTATTGTCGTGAATGATGCGATAGAGGCGTTGCCGGTCACGCTCGCGCTTTTCCTCGCCCAGCAGCTCGGTGGCGTGGCTGATGGCCGACAGCGGGTTCCTGATCTCGTGCGCGATGTTGGCCGTAAGCCTGCCGAGCGCTGCAAGCTTGAGTTGCTGCGCCTGTTCGCGGGTACGGGTCATGTCCTCGATGAACAGCACCCGGTAGTCCTCGTCGGCTCCGGTTTCCAGCAGCCTTAGCCGGATGCCTCGTCCGTGTAACTCGAAATCCGCCCCGGCCGAGCCCGCATCGCTTCCGCCGGCCCGCCATGCCGCCCAGCGCTCCGCAAATCCGGGTATCTCGCGCGCAAGTTCGGCGTCGAGCAGCGGATCGAGGCCAAGCAGCCGCTGCGCCTGGGGATTGTGCTGCACCACGCGCCCGTCCCGGTCCAGCACCATCACCCCGTCGTGCATGTCCTCGATGACGAGCTGGTTGACGCGCATCTGGATCTCGAGCGCTCGCCCACGCATCCGGGCAAGCATCTCGTTGGCAGCGACGCGCTGCGCGAGCCACCCCGTGATCCCCGCGCTCGCGAAGCAGCCGATGGCGAGGAGCCCCGGCTGCAGGTAGCTCGCGGTCGAAGCGTCGTAGACCAGGACCCAGTAGCTCTGCTCGAGAAGCAGCGCAATCGCCGCGACCGCGGCATACAAAAAGGTCAGGCGGCGCGGCGCAACCAGCGCCGCCCCGGTAAGCGAGATGAGCAACATCACCCCCAGCCCGCTACGCACACCGCCGCTCGCGTACATGAGGATGGTGATGGCTACGACATCCAGGAACACCTGCAGCGTGAGCTGAAGGTTGAACTTGTCACGCAGGTTGCGCAGCACCCCTTGAGAGATGATGCCCAGGAACAGGTAGCCGGCACTGACATAGCGGAACAGGTCGAGCGACTGCGACCCGAGGCTGAGCGCATCTTCGTACATCAAGGTGGAGCCAAGGAACAGTGCGGCGACAACGATGCGGTACAGGTTGAAGTAGCGCAGCGATATCCAGAACGACTCGGGCGTGCGATCGCCGGGCGAAAACAGGCGGGAATAGAGAGTCGTCTCGCTCACCGGCAGTCCCTCGACCCGAGGCGCTCGTGTTCCTCACTGCAATATTGCCGACCATCCTTCTCGCGCGCCTCCGCGCGGGGCAGGTGGAGGCCGCAGTGCGCGCAACGCACAAGGTCCCCGTTCACCGCGCCCGGGTGCGTCGGCGCGCGGGGCGCGTCAGCGTGATCGCCAAATGCGCGCCGAAGCAGCCAGATCAGCCCGAATACGGCAAGTGCAAGGATTAGGAAGCGACCCATGGCCCGCTATTATGGGAGAGACAGCGCTTGTCGCCACGGGAAATGGATGATGGTCGGGGTGAGAGGATTTGAACCTCCGACTCCTGCGTCCCGAACGCAGTACTCTACCAGGCTGAGCTACACCCCGACGGTGAGGCCGCGCCGCGCAATGCGCGGTTCAATAGCTGCGCGCCACGGAAAAGGCCGCCAATTCTAGCAAAGAATCCTTATGCGCTGAGCGCGCCACGGGCTCGATTGCGGCGCTCGCCAGCCCCACTTCGCGTCGCGCCACCTCGCGTACGTAGTCCAGCGCCCCGCAGTCGCTGATCGCCCGGAGCACGCCGCCGAATTCCTCGCGTCCGCCCTCGACGACCGCGTGCCGCACCAGCGCGGCCTGCTGCGGCGTTCCGGTAGCCATCACGCGGATCAGCGGCAGGGTCGGCTTGCCCTCGGCCAGATCGTCGCCGAGATTCTTGCCGGTGGCGTCGGCCTCGCCCGAGTAATCCAGCACGTCGTCGATCAGCTGGAACGCGGTGCCGAGGTGCATGCCATAGCGCGCCAGGCCCTCCTCCAGCTCCTGCGGCGCGCCCGCGAGTACCGCGCCGAGCCGCGCCGCCGCCTCGAACAGCTTGGCGGTCTTGCGACGGATCACCGCAAGATAGCGCTCCTCCCCGACCTCGGGGTCGTGGCAATTCATTAGCTGCAGGACCTCGCCTTCGGCGATCATGTTGGTGGCGTCGGCCAGCACCCGCATGACGCGCATGTCGTCGACGCTCACCATCATCTGGAAGGCGCGCGAATACAGAAAGTCGCCTACCAGCACCGACGCCGCGTTGCCGAACGCGGCGTTGGCGGTCTCGCGGCCCGCGGCGCAACTCGGATTCGTCCACCACGTCGTCATGCAGCAGCGTGGCGGTGTGGATGAATTCGACCACGGCGGCAAGCTCGGTGTGCGCCTCGCCCCGGTAGCCCGCGGCCCCGGCGCTGAGCAACAGCAGCGCCGGACGCAGCCGCTTGCCGCCGCTGGCCACGATGTACTCCGCCACCTGCCGGACGAGCGGAACGTCGGAGTCCAAGCGCCGCCGGATGAGTTCGTCCACCCGCTGCATGTCCGCGGCGATCGGGTCAAGGGCGGGAGCGGTCGGCATTGAAAATCGTCTCGGGATCGGCACCGCGGGGCTTAGCATACATGGCTTTGACGCGTACGGTCGAAATCTCCTATAATTCCAAGTCTTTGCGGTTCACGAACGGAACTTTCGTCATGTACGCGGTTATCAAGACTGGTGGCAAGCAGTACCGGGTCAAGTCCGGCGAGCAGGTGCGGGTCGAATTGCTCCCTGCGGACGTCGGCGCGGCGATTTCGTTCGACCAGGTATTGATGGTCGGCGAAGGCGACCAAGTGCGCGTCGGCGCGCCTCTGGTATCCGGCGCCAAGGTGCAGGCCACCGTCCTTTCGCATGGGCGCGGCGAGAAGGTCAAGATCTTCAAGCTGCGGCGTCGCAAGCATTTCCAGAAATCCCAGGGACACCGCCAGTCGTACACAGAAGTGCGCATCGACGATATCGTCGCCGGCGCCTGACATTCGAGGGACATCGGACCATGGCACACAAGAAAGCAGGTGGCAGTTCGCGCAACGGGCGCGACTCGCAGGCAAAAAGACTGGGCGTGAAGGTATACGGCGGTCAGCGCGTAAGCTCGGGAGCGATTCTGGTGCGCCAGCGCGGCACGCGCATCAGCCCGGGCACCAACGTCGGCATGGGGCGCGACCACACGCTGTTCGCCAAGGCCGCCGGCACCGTCGAGTACGCCGTGAAGGGTCAGGACAGCAAGACCACGGTGCGCGTGGTGCCGGCTTAAGCTCCCGCAAATCCGCGAAAAGCCCTATCGTTCGCGGTAGGGCTTTTTTGTTTCCTAGGCCATGAAGTTCATAGACGAAGCGAAGATTCAGGTGCACGCCGGCAAGGGTGGCGATGGCGTGGCATCATTTCGGCGTGAGAAATACGTTCCCCGGGGCGGACCCGACGGCGGCGACGGCGGCCGCGGCGGCAGCATCTTCGCCGTCGCTGACCGCAACATCAATACGCTCATCGACTACCGCTATGCGCGCATCCATCGCGCGCCAAACGGCGAGAAAGGCCAGGGGTCGGACTGCTACGGCAAGGGTGGCGCGAACATCGAGTTGCGCATGCCGGTCGGCACGATCATACGCGATCAGCACAGCGGCGAACTGATCGCGGACCTGGCAAAGGACGGCGAGCGAGCACGCCTGGCGAAAGGCGGCGCCGGCGGTCTCGGTAACCTGCATTTCAAGTCGAGCATCAACCGCGCGCCCCGGCAATTCACGCGCGGGGAGCCAGGTGAGAGCCGCGAACTCGCGCTGGAACTACGCGTGCTGGCCGATGTCGGTCTGCTCGGCCTGCCGAACGCGGGCAAGTCGACTTTCATCCGCGCTGTTTCGAGCGCACGGCCCAAAGTCGCCGATTATCCGTTCACCACGCTCAATCCTTCGCTTGGCGTGGTGCGCGTAGCCAGTGGCGCGAGCTTTGTCATTGCCGACATCCCCGGGCTGATCGCGGGCGCGGCCGAGGGTGCGGGCCTCGGGCACCAGTTCCTGCGGCACCTGGCGCGCACAAGGCTGCTGCTGCACCTGGTGGACATCGCGCCTCTGGACGAGGACGCGGACCCGGTGCGGGATGCGCGAGCGATTGCGGGCGAGCTGAGAAAGTACGACGAAGCGCTGTATCGCAAACCGCGTTGGCTGGTATTCAACAAAATCGACTTGGCGCCGGACGCCGAAACGCGCATGCGGCGCATCCTGCGAGTCCTGCGCTGGAAAGGCCCCTGGTTCGCGGTGTCCGCCCTCAGTGGCAGGGGCTGTCGCGAAGTGTGCAACGCGGCGCAGCGATTTCTGGCCGGCGGCAAGCGCCCGGCCGCCGGCACCCGCCGCGCGGCCTGAGGGATCGAGCGATGTCCGGGCCGATCGCCGCCGCCAAGACATTGGTCGTGAAGGTCGGCAGCTCGCTTGTCACCAACGACGGTCGCGGTCTCGATGTCGAGGCGATCGCACGCTGGGCGTCGCAGATCGCGCGCCTGCACCAACTTGGCAAGCGCTGCATGCTGGTGTCCAGCGGCGCCATCGCCGAAGGCCTGCAGCGGCTTGGGTGGACACGTCGCCCTCACGCGATGCACGAGCTGCAGGCGGCCGCGGCGGTGGGACAGATGGGCCTCGTTCAATGCTACGAAACCTGTTTTCGCGAGCACGGGCTGGCGACCGCGCAGATACTGTTGACCCACGCCGATATGGCCGACCGACGGCGTTATCTGAACGCCCGCTCGACGCTGCGCACGCTGCTCGAGCTCGGCGTGATCCCGGTGATCAACGAAAACGACACCGTGGTCACCGACGAGATCAAGTTCGGCGACAACGACACGCTCGGCGCCCTGGTCGCGAACCTGGTCGAAGCCGACGCGCTAGTCATCCTTACAGATCAGGCGGGACTGTACGATTCAGATCCGAGGCATCACGCGAATGCAAAGCTCATCGAGCATGCGGAGGCGGGCGATCCACGCCTGGAGGCCCTGGCGGGCGGCACCGGCACCGTGCTCGCCAAGGGCGGAATGATCACCAAGGTACTTGCCGCGAAGCGCGCCGCGCGGAGCGGCGCGCACACGGTGATCGCCTCGGGCCGGGAGCCCGATGTGCTGTTGCGCCTGGCGCGCGGCGAGCGCCTGGGGACGCTGCTCGTTGCCCAGACCGTGCCCCTCGCGGCGCGCAAGCAGTGGCTCGCCGATCACCTCTCGGTCGCAGGCAAGTTGAAGCTCGATGCCGGCGCGGTGACCGCGCTGGTGCGCGACGGCAAGAGCCTGCTGCCGATCGGCGTCACCGATGCGAGTGGCAGCTTCGAGCGCGGCGAAGTGGTCGCGTGCCTGGACCTCGACGGGCGCGAAGTGGCGCGCGGACTGGTCAACTACTCGCTTGCCGAAACGCGGCTCATCATGCGGCACCCTTCGGGCGAGATCGAGACAATCCTGGGCTACGTCGGCGAGCCCGAGCTCATCAACCGCGACAACCTGGTACTCCTCTAGTCGCCGCGGGTCGCCGGGGAGTCGGCGGCCGAATCCGGATTACCGCCCCGCTTCAGCGCATCGAGCGCCTCCGCAGCGGAGTAAATCGGTGCACCCTTCGGGCAGAAGTAGTCCCGCTGTAGGGCCGCGTGCCAGTTCACCGTTCCGCTTCCGATCGGGCGCCAACTCACCCTGCGCGCCTCGGTCCAGGTGCCGTCGCGGCGCCCTGTGGCGTAAATGCGGTAGTTCCGGCTCTTACAACGAATGCCCTCGTAGCTGACGTTCTGCGCACCGCTCGGGCTGCGGGCAACGAGCACATAGCGCACCACGCCGTCCGAGCCTACGCTCAGCGATGTGGCGTCGATGTAAAAACGGAAATCGGTTGCCGCGCTAACGGTGAACTCGAGCAAGTCTTGCGCCTTGGGATAGGGGGGGAGCGCGATCGCGACCTCCTGCCAGTTGCGCTCTTCCTGCTGAATCTCCCAGTCGCTCCGGACCTGCGCACCGGCCGCGCCGGCATGCGCAAGCGCGACGCATATCCCTGCGGCCGCGAGCCTGCGCACTGCAGGGGCTAGGCGAGGTCGCCCGCGAGGGACGCGCGCACGTCCTCGGGCACGCGTTCAAGCCTCGCCCGGTATTCGGGGTGGTCGACGCCCATGGCGATCGCAACGCCGTATTTCAGCGCCTTGCGCATCTCGTCGGTCAGCTCGAAGCGGAGAAAGTGCACCGAAGAAGTCTTATCCTCGTTTTCGCGCTCCAGGTCCTCGTCTGCGATGGCGTAAACGCGTTCGCAACCCTCGACCTGGATCCAGACGCGATCCTCCACCCCCTTGAGTCGGGCAAGCATGTGCTGCCGCTCGTTTGCGTCCGTATACTCGATCATCATCGTGGCCTTGAGATTGCCGCCGTCCGGGATCAGCGGATTGTAGGCGTCCAGCTCCTCGCGAATGCCCTCGTCCTCGAAGATGCGCTCGATGCGCAGCATCTCCTGTACCTGGTAGCGGATGGTCAGCTCGTCCTCGAACTGCAGCGTCACGTTGCCGCCCAGGTGGACGGTGCGCACTTTCTTGTGCGCTATCACCGTGGCGCGGAATTCCTTGCGCTGGCGCGCGTAATCCTCCAGCGTCAGCAGAGTTTGCTTTGCGATTTGGGCCATGTTTGCGTCTCTGAAAAGAACAGCGGGAGGCGCGGTATGAACCGCCCTCCCGCCACCGTGGTTCGCGGTCAATCCTGCAGGGCGTCGAGCGCTTTCTGGAAGCGGTTGGCGTGCGAGCGCTCGGCCTTGGCCAGCGTCTCGAACCAGTCCGCAATCTCCTCGAACTTCTCCGCGCGCGCCGCCTTCGCCATGCCCGGGTACATGTCGGTGTACTCGTGCGTCTCGCCCGCCACCGCCGCCTTCAGGTTGTCGCGCGTCTTGCCGATCGGCAGGTCGGTCGCCGGGTCGCCCACCTGCTCCAGGTACTCCAGGTGCCCATGCGCGTGCCCGGTCTCGCCTTCGGCGGTCGAGCGAAACAGCGCCGAGACGTCGTTCTGGCCTTCCACGTCGGCCTTGGCCGCGAAATACAGATAGCGCCGGTTGGCCTGGCTCTCGCCGGCAAACGCCGCCTTGAGGTTCTCGTGCGTCTTGGTTCCCTTGAGCTTCATAAACGTGCCTCCTTGTTAGCAATGCCGCTACAGACGTCCATGGGCAAAGGTTAACGGCCGGCAACCAATTGATCAAATCGATTTTCGCAATCCAAGTGATTGAGGATCACTATAAGACTGCGCCTAGTGCCCGAGCAGCCCCTCGATCTCGGCGAAAGTGCGTGCCACCTCGGCGAGCTGCAGCGGCCTGCCGAGCTGACGCGCCACCTGGGAGAGGGACAGAATACCCCGCACCATGCGCCGGCCCGACTCCGGCGCCTCGTCGACCACCAGCGCGTGCTGCCGACCGGCATGCATCAGGGTCGACACGATGTGTCCGACGTGCGCGCCGTCGAGGTCGGCCAGAGCGATCACCTCGACGCTCTCGGCGGGCGTCATGATGTCGGCCACGGTCATCTCGCCGCGCCGCAAGCCACGCTCGGTCGCCACGCGCATCGACCGTTCACCCAGGACATCGGTCGCGGATACCACGCCGAGCACGCGCTCCCGCTCGTCGATGACCAGCAATAACCGCACGCCGCGCGCCATCATGAACTCGTTGGCGCCACTGACCGGCTCCTGCGGCCGGATGGTCGCCGGGCTGACGCGCGTCAGGTCGGTCATCACCTCCCGCGCGGGCGACTCGAGCGTCACGTGCGGCTGCGCCTCCGTGGGCCGGCGAAAACCGGCGCCCTCGCCGAGGGCGCGGCTTGGTAGCGCGTGATAGTGCCTGTCCATGTCGCCTCCCGGAATACGTGCAGGAAATATCCGTCCCGCAGGCAAGCGCTCAGCCGGTGACCTGCTCGGCCCCGTGTGGCTTTTGGCGTCGGTCGCCGCCGAGAAAGCGGTGCAACTCTGCCAGGGCCTGCTTGTACACCTCGCGCTTGAACTCGATCACCGCTTCCAGCGGAACCCAGAAATCATGCCAGCGCCAAGCGTCGAACTCGGGGTGGCCGCTCGCCCGCAGTCTCACGTCGCAGTCGCGGCCAAGCAGGCGCAGCAGGAACCAGATCTGCTTCTGCCCTCGGTAAGTGCCGCGCCAGTCACGCCGCACCCATTGCTCCGGGACCTCGTAGCGCAGCCAGTCTCTAGTGCGCCCGAGAATCCTGACGTGCTCCGGCAGCAGGCCGATCTCTTCCTCGAGTTCGCGGTACATCGCCCGGACCGGGGTCTCGCCGTGCTTGATTCCCCCCTGCGGGAACTGCCAGGCATGCTGGTTGATGCGCTTGCCCCAGAACACCTCGTTGCGCTGATTGGCGAGGATGATGCCTACATTGGGACGGTACCCTTCCTTGTCGAGCATGGGCGGACCGCCTTACGTTAGAATTCGCAACGATTTTTCCACACCCTTCCCGCAAAGACAACGTTGCCGCGAAAATGGCGCATCGCCCCGCGGCACACCCCGGATGCGCACTTCAAAATTCTTCATCGGCACGATCAAGGAAGCCCCCTCGGAAGCCGAGCTCGCCAGCCACAAGCTCATGTTGCGCGCGGGCCTGATTCGCCGGCTGGGCTCCGGACTTTATACCTGGATGCCGCTCGGCCTGCGCGTGCTGCGCAAGGTCGAGGCCGTGGTACGCGAAGAAATGGACCGCGCCGGGGCGCTGGAAGTTCAAATGCCCTGCGTGATCCCCGCCGAGTTGTGGCAGGAGACCGGTCGCTGGGAAGCGTTCGGCCCGCAGCTGCTGAAGATCAAGGACCGGCACGAGCGCGACTTCCTGTTCGGCCCGACCCATGAAGAGGTGATCACCGACATCGTGCGTCGCGAGATCAAGAGCTATCGGCAGTTGCCCGTGCATTTCTACCAGATGCATGTGAAGTTCCGCGACGAGATTCGGCCCCGCTTCGGGGTCATGCGCGCCCGCGAATTCCTGATGAAGGACGGCTACTCGTTCCATGCGGACTTCGCCGATCTGCAGCGCGAGTATCGCAACATGTACGAGACGTACACGCGCATTTTCTCGCGCCTGGAGCTGCGCTTTCGTGCCGTGGCCGCCGACACCGGTGCGATCGGCGGCACCGGCTCGCACGAGTTCCACGTGCTCGCGGATTCCGGCGAGGACGCGATCGCATACTGCCCAGAGTCCGACTACGCCGCGAACATCGAGCTGGCCGAAGCGCTGGCGCCCGCCACGCCGCGCAACGCCGCTGCCGAAACCATGCGACGCGTGCCGACACCGGGCAAGACCCGCTGCGAGGAAGTCGCCGAGTTCCTGTCGCTCCCCTTGCAGCGCACGGTCAAGGCGATCGCCCTGATGCACGACGACGAATTCAATCTCCTGTTGCTCCGAGGGGATCACTCGCTAAACGAGGTCAAGGCCAGCAAGCTGCCCAAGCTGGCGCCGTTCCGCTTCGCCACCGATACCGAGATCCAGCGCCACCTCGGGTGCAAGCCGGGCTATATCGGACCGGTGGGCGCCAAGGGGGTGCGCATCGTGGCTGATCGCAGCGTGGCGGCGATGAGCGATTTCGTCTGCGGCGCCAACGAGGAGGGTTTTCACCTCTCAGGCGTCAACTGGGGCCGTGATCTGGCCGAGCCCGCGCTGGTCGCGGACCTGCGCAATGTGACCGAGGACGACCCCAGCCCGGATGGCAAGGGCTTGCTTCGCATCCAGCGCGGCATCGAAGTCGGTCACATCTTCCAGTTGCGTAGCAAGTATTCCGAGCCGATGAAGGCGACGTTCCTCGACGAGAAGGGCGAAACGAAGCCCATGGAAATGGGCTGTTACGGCATCGGCGTGACGCGCATCGTCGCTGCCGCGATCGAGCAAAACCACGACGAGCGGGGCATCGCCTTTCCGCGCCCCATGGCACCCTTCGAAGCGAGCCTCGTGCCGATCGGTTATCACAAGAGCGCTGCGGTGCGCGAGGCCGCGGACAAGCTCTACGCCGAGCTTGTGACCGCCGGCGTGGACGTCCTGCTGGACGATCGGGAGGAGCGGCCGGGCGTGCTGTTCGCGGACATGGACTTGCTCGGCATACCGCACCGCTTGGTGCTCTCTGACAAGGGCCTGGCGGCGGGCACGATCGAGTACAAGGGCCGACGCGACGCGCAGCCGCAACACGTTGCCGCGGCCGAAGTGGTGGGGTTCCTCACGGAGCGTCTCGCCACGGCATGAACCGCCTGGCCGCGCCGCATGGTCTGCTGCTCGCCGTGGCCCTGCTTCTGCCAGTCCCGGCGCTGGCGGGCGCGCAGATCTTCGAGCCCCTTGCGGACAGCGTGCGTGCGGCGCTGTCCGCCGCCGTCGGGGATCGTCCCCCGCCGACGCTCTTGTTTCGCCGTGAGGAGGATGCGCGCAACTGGCTCATCGAAATGTCCCGGCGCCTGGCGAAGCGCATACCCGACCGCACGGTGCGACTGCAGCTGCTCAAGTCGGTACAGTATGAAGCGACCCGCGCGGGGCTGGACCCGCAGCTGGTGCTCGGGATCATCGACGTCGAGAGCGGATTCCGCAAGTACGCCGTATCGGCGGCAGGGGCGCGCGGCTACATGCAGGTGATGCCCTTCTGGGTCATGCTTATCGGCCGCCCGCGCGACAACCTGTTTCATTTACGTATCAACCTGCGCTATGGTTGCGTCGTCCTGCGCCACTATCTCGACATCGAGAAGGGAGATTATTTCCGCGCCCTCGGCCGCTATAACGGCAGCCTGGGGCAGGTCGACTATCCCAACCGGGTGATCGGCGCGTGGAACAAGCGATGGCACTATGACGGCCCAACGAACTGAACGGCCCGTGATGCGCCGCCTGCTCGCGAGACCCGGCTTCGCCAACTGGATCTACGGATTTGCGCCGCCCGAGCGCGGCGCGATCGTTCTGGGGCACCGGCGCGTGTACATCGTGCCGACGCGGCTCGGCTGGCTGTTCGGCGCCGCGCTGGCGATCCTGCTCGTCGGGTCGATAAACTACGCCATCTCGCTCGGCTTCGCACTGACCTTCCTGCTGGCGGGCGTGGGCCTGGCAGCGATGGTGCACACCGCGAGAAACCTCGCGCGCTTGGCCATAAGCGTCGGCCGCGTGGAACCCGTCTACGCGGGGGAGTCGGCGCAGTTCCGCCTGTATCTCGACGGTCACGTGCAGTTCGAGCGGCCGGCGATCCTGGTACGCCATCTCGCGAGCGGCGCGCAGCTGGTGACCGACGTGCTCCCGGCCGCCTCGGCAGAAGTGGTGCTCGCGGTGCCCGCGGCCCGGCGCGGCTGGCTGCAGCTTGGTCGAATCATGTTCGAGACGCGCTTTCCGCTCGGCCTGTTCCGGGCGTGGAGCTATGTCGAGCCGGACGCGCGCTGCCTGGTCTATCCGCGGCCCGAGCGCTCGGCACTGCCGCCCCTCAGCGCCGACTCGGGCCTGGGCGCGGCGCGCGCCCAGGCGTCCGGCAACGACGATTTTTCGGGACTGCGCGGCTATCAGCTCTCGGACTCGCCGCGCCACGTCGCATGGAAAGCCGTAGCGCGCAGCGACGACATGCTGACCAAGCAGTTCTGCGGTGACGCTGCGCCAGATCTGTGGCTCGACTGGCAGCTACTGCCAGCGGAACTGGGCGTCGAGCAGCGTCTTTCGCGCCTTGTGGGATGGCTGCTGTCAGCAGATCGCGCCGGCGCACGGTATGGTCTGCGGCTGCCCGGCGTCTCGATCCCTCCGGCCCGCGGTGATGGCCACCGCGCGGCCTGTCTGCAGGCCCTAGCACTGTACGAGGCGCCGTGAGCGCTGTTCCGCATCCCCTCGCCCCGGAGCTGCGTGCAGTCAGCGGTCGCGACCTGGCGGGACTCATTCTGTCGCTGATCATCGTCGCGGCGCCGCACGCGGTGCGTGCGCCATTGTGGCTGACCGGGCTGGTGCTGGCGATGTACGGCTGGCGCGTGCTCCTCGGGCTGCTGCAAGCGCCGCTGCCGCCCCGCTGGCTGCTGCTGCTGGTCGCTGCCGCGGCCATGGCCGGCATCTGGGCTGAGTACCACATGCTGTTCGGCCGCACGCCTGGAATCGTGCTGCTTGCGCTGTTCTCGGGGCTGAAGCTGCTCGAAATGCGCACGCATCGCGATGCCGTGGTGGTCGCGTTGCTGTGCTTCTTCCTCATCATCACGAACTTCTTTTATTCGCAAAGCATCCTCGCGGCGCTGGCGATGGGCGTTGCGCTGCTGGTAATCGTCACGACCATGGTGGGATTCAGTGCGCCCCAGCGCCCGTCGCGCGCGAATCTGCGCACGGCCTGCCTGCTGCTCGCGCACGCGGTACCGACCGCTCTGGTGCTGTTCGTGCTCTTTCCGCGCGTCCAGGGACCGCTCTGGGGCTTGCCGCAGGACGCCTACGCGGGCGTCACCGGCCTCAGCGACACCATGTCCCCGGGTACGCTCGCACGCCTCGCGCTGTCGGACACCATTGCGTTTCGCGCCGAGTTCGAGGGCGAGCCGCCGCCCCAGAGATTGCGCTACTGGCGCGGACCAGTGCTTTGGGATTTCGACGGTCGCACCTGGCGCATGGGTCCGACTGAGATCGTGCCGTTCAAGGCGCCCACCGGAGGCAATGCGCGGTATCGTTACAGCGTGGTGCTCGAGCCGCACAATCGCGACTGGCTGTTCGCGCTCGAAAGTGCGGCAAGCCTGCCCGAGCACTCGCGCTTTACTGCGGACGGCCAGATCGTCGCGCGTCGAGCGGTGCGCGAGCGGCGGCGATACGACCTGGTCTCGATCACCGATCTCGCGCCCGATACCCGCGAGGATCCAGCAGATCTGCGGCGCGCCCGGCGTCTGCCGGAGGGCTTCAATCCGCGCGCCACGGCGCTCGCCGACGAATGGCGCCGCGGTTCCAGCAGCGACGCGCAGATCCTTGCCCGGGCGGTCGAATGGCTCCGCTCGAGCCGGATCGCGTATACGCTGGAGCCGCCGTTTCTCGGCCGCGAGTCGGTCGACGAGTTTCTGTTCGACTCGAAGGCCGGATTTTGCGAGCACTTCTCCTCGGCGTTCGTTTTCCTGATGCGCGCAGCGGGCGTGCCGGCTCGCGTCGTGACCGGCTACCAGGGAGGAGACCTGAATCCGGTCGACCGTATCATCACGGTGCGCCAATCCGATGCCCATGCCTGGGCGGAGGTGTACCTGCGCGGGCGCGGCTGGCTGCGCGTCGATCCGACCGCTGCCGCCGTGCCCAGCCGAATCGAAGCGGGCCTTGCACGCGCGGTGCCTGAGGAGGAGTCACTGCCGCTAATGATGCGTCCCGAGCTGAAGTGGTTACGCTCGCTGCGTTACGACTGGGAAGCGATCACGCACAAGTGGAACGTCTGGGTGCTCGGCTACGACCCCCAGCGCCAGCGCGACCTGGTGGCGTTCGTCGGCATGCGTGACGCCGACTGGCGCAGCCTCACGGCGGCGCTGTTCACGATCCTCGGGATCCTGATGGTGCTGCTCGTCGCATGGTCGCTGCGGCGCCTTACCCGTCCCGATCCGGTGCAGCGCGCCTGGCACAGGTTCTGCCAAAAGCTGGGCGCACGCGGGCTCGAGCGCGCGCCGTGCGAGGGTCCGCGTGACTTCTCGGAGCGCGCCGCGCGCAGCCTGCCTCGGGCACGCGGCGCAATTCGGCGCATCGGCGAGCTGTACCTGGCGCTTCGCTACGGCGCAGAGGCGCCGCCGGCGAAGCTCGACGAGTTGAGGCGCCTGGTGCGCGACCTACGGGTGACATGAGGCGCGCCGCCATGGTTCTCGCGGCGCTCGCCGCGCTTGCCGTCACCGAGGCGTTCGCGCGCACGCCGGCGCCCCCGTCATACGCCGATCGCCCGGAGGTGCGTGCCTTCGTGCGCGAGATGGTGCACCGACATGACTTCAAGGAACAGCGGCTGCTCCGTGTATTCAGGCAGGTCCGGCGCGAGGACGCGATTCTCCAGGCGATCGCGCCGCCCACGCCGGAGAAGGCGCGCTCATGGAAGGAATACCGCGGCATCTTCGTCACCGAGCGCCGCATCAACGCAGGGCTCGCGTTCTGGCAGCGGCATCTTGAGGCACTGGACAGGGCGCGGCACCATTACGGGGTTCCCGAGGAATACATCGTCGCGATCATCGGTGTGGAGACGTTCTTCGGACGCAACACCGGCAGCTGGCGCGTGATCGATGCGCTCACGACCCTGGCGTTCGACTACCCGCCTCGCGAGGACTTCTTCAAGGGAGAGCTGGAAAACTATCTTCTGTACGCGCGCAAGCTTGACCTCAACGTGTTATCTGTGAAGGGCTCGTATGCCGGCGCCATCGGCATACCGCAGTTCATGCCAAGCAGCTATCTCAGATACGCCGTTGACTTCGATGGCGATGGCGTCGCCGACCTGCGCAACAGCGCCACCGATGCGATCGGCAGCGTGGCAAATTTCCTCAGGCAGCACGGTTGGGCCTCGGGCGAAGCCGTGCAGCTCGAGGCCCGGGTCGATGGCGATGCCTATCGAACCTTCGCGAACGACGGATTGCAGCCGCGCTACGCGCTGGCCGAGCTGGAAAAGGCGGGCATTGTGCCAACCGCCGCGGCGCCCGCCGGGGACATTCTTGCCACCTTGGTCGAGCTGGAAACACCGGACGGGCCGAGCGAGTTCCGCATCGGGCTGCACAACTTCTACGTGATCACCCGGTACAACCGTAGTTCCTTTTACGCGTCCGCTGTTGCGGATCTTGCCAAGGCGCTGCGCGCCGCGAACCCCTAGTCGCGCTCGTCGCTCATGGCGAACCGCTCAGGACGACGGTTTATCTCCCGGTAGGTACTTCATGGGATCGACCGGCTTGCCGGACTTGCGGATTTCGAAGTGCAGCTTGGGCTTGTCGGCGTCGGACTCGCCCAGTTCTGCGATGCGCTCGCCGCGCGTCACGGTTTGGCCTTCCTTCACGAGGATCGTCTTGTTGTGCGCATAAACGCTGTTGAAGTCGTTCTCGTGCTTGATCACGATCAGTTTGCCGTAGCCGCGGATCCCGGTTCCCGTGTACATGACGCGCCCTGCGGCAGCAGCGTAGACCGGGTCGCCGAGGTGGCCGCCGATGTCGACGCCCTTGCTGTTCGGCTCCGAAAAGCCCGCCAGCAGCTGGCCGCGCGCCGGCCAGATGAACCCAATGCCGCGCGCGTCGGGATCTGCTGGCGCGACCACGGGCTTGGTCTGCGGTTTGACCTCCGGCTTGATCTCGGGCGTGGGGCCCGGGGTCGGCTGGACGCTCCCCACCGAGGCGGGCCGCGAGGCGGGTGCCTGTGCCTCTTTCGACAGCATTGCGAGGTTGGTGCTCGAGTAAGGCAGGCGTAGCGCCTTGGGCGCCGTCATCGTGCTGCCGTCGCCCGTACCCTGCTGCGCGATCGCGGACGTATCGAGGGGGCGCGACTCGACGGGCCCCGAGCCCCGCGCGGCGCCCACTTCGACCCCCGTCGCCGCCGCGGCCACGGTCGGCTCGGGCGGCGTCAAGCGCAGTGTCTGGCCGACGCTGATCTTGGTCGGATCGTCGAGCTTGTTCCACCGCGTGAGGTCGCGGTAGTCCACGCCATGCTCAAGCGCAATGCTGTACAGCGTGTCGCCCGCCTTGATTACGTATTCGGTCGGCCGGGCGCCCGGCACCGGTGTGGTTTTTGCGGCGGGCGGCTTCGACAAGTTCGCGCGCGTCGGTCCATGGTCGAGCACCGGCGCCGAGTTCGGGGTGCCAGCGCAGCCTCCGAGCACCACCGCCGCGGCGAGCAGCGCGATTCTCCAATCGGTCAGTCCTGTCATCCCCTACCCGGCTCCAGCGGAACGAAACGCACCGTGTCGAGCTCCCTTACCACGTAGCCGCGCGCTCCCCGCTCGATCAGCATGAGTCTCTGCGCGTCGCGTCCGGCACCCGGCTTCTTTACCGGAAGTATCATTCTGCCACCCTGGGTAAGCTGCCGTAAGAGGGCTTCCGGGGCATGCGAAGCCGCCGCGGCCACGATGACCGAATCGAATGGCGCGGCCTTTTCGAGCCCCTCGCTGCCATCGCCGTGGGCCAGTCTGAGATTGGAGAGCTTGAGGCCGAGAAGGTTCGCGCGCGCGCGCTCCAGCATGGCGCGAAGCCGCTCGATCGAGTAGACCTCGTTGGCCAACTGCGCCAGCACGGCGGCCTGATAGCCGCACCCGGTGCCCACCTCGAGCACCTTGCCCAGTTTGCGCCCCGCACCGGACCCCTCGAGCAGGGCCTCGATCATGCGCGCCACCACGAAAGGCTGCGAAATCGTTTGCGAGAAGCCGATCGGTAGCGCAGTGTCCTCGTACGCTCGGCTCGCAAGCGCCTCCTCCACGAATACGTGGCGTGGGACGACCGCCATCGCCGCGAGCACGCGCTCGTCGCGTATGCCCTTTTCGCGCAGTCGCTCGACCATTCGCGCGCGCGTGCGCTGCGAGGTCATGCCGATACCGGACAAATTCCGCGGGCTGCGCGCGTTCATCTGGACAACCAGTCCCGCACCATCGCCACTTGTCCGCCGAAAGTGAGGTCGACTTGCAGAGGTGTCACTGATACCTTGTTGTTGTCCACCGCGTGGAAGTCCGTGCCGGGCCCCGCGTCCGCCGCGCCGCCCGCCGCACCGATCCAGTACGCGGTGTCGCCGCGCGGCGTCGTGGTCTTCACCACCGGCTCCGCCTTGTGACGCCTGCCCAGACGCGTTACTTCCAGGCCATGCAAATCGGCGTGCGCGACATCAGGCACATTGACGTTGAGCAGCACCGGTTGCTTAATCGGTTCGCGCGCAAAGCGCCCCACCATCCGCACCGCGACCTCGGCAGCGGTTGCATGATGGCGTCCGGCCTTGCCGACGAGCGACACTGCGAGTGACGGAATGCCCAGCAGGTAGCCCTCCGTCGCCGCCGCCACGGTGCCCGAATAGATGGTGTCGTCGCCCATGTTGGCGCCGAGATTGATGCCGGAGACCACCATGTCGGGAAGAAAGTCCAGCAAGCCGGTCACGGCAAGGTGGACGCAATCGGTCGGCGTCCCGTTGACGAAATAAAAGCCGTTGGCCGCCTGCCGCACCGACAGCGGTCGATCGAGCGTGAGCGAGTTGGATGCCCCCGACCGGTCCCGTTCAGGCGCTACCACGGTCACCTCGCCTACCGCCCGCAATGCTTCCGCCAACACGGTGATGCCGGGAGAGAAATAGCCGTCGTCGTTGGATATCAGGATTCGCATTGCGGAACCGTCGAATTCTATCCGAGCCGCCTGCTTGCACAAAGCTTTCGTCGCGCCGCGCGAACGCCATTTATTGAACCAAGCGACGCGCACGGCGTCCATAATGCGCACTATCCAGCGCCGTCCGACCTTCATGTCGCAAACACGAACGCCCTTGCGCCAAGCCGCTATGGTCTTCCCCTGGGCGGCGCTCGTCGCCTCGGCCGTGCCCTGTATCGCGCTCGCACACGTCGACGAGGGCCCGGCAGAGAGCGCCCTGCACGCCTGGGAGTTCTCCGCCGATATCGTGAGCGGTTCGCTCGTCGTCGCCGCCCTTTACATCGCGGGCCTGTGGCGCCTGCATGCGCGCGCGGCGGGACCTTCGGCTTGGCGCGCGCTCGGCTTTCTGGGGGGCGTCGGGCTCCTGTTTCTCGCGCTGCAGTCGCCGCTCGATGCGCTGTCGGAGCACCTGTTCTTCGTTCATCAGCTCCAGCATCTGCTGGTGCACTCGGTGGCTCCGATGCTCATCATGCTCGCCGCTCCGCAAGGAGCACTGGTCGCCGGGGCGCCGGCTGCGCTGCGCAAGTTCGTCATTGCTCCCGTCATGACCAGCCAGGCGTTGCGCGCGGCGTTCCGCTTCGTCTCACGCCCGGCAGCCGCGAGCCTGCTGTTCATTGGCACGCTGTTCGTCTGGCAGTACCCGGCTTATCACGACATCGCAGTGCTCGACGACGGAGTGCACTACGCAATGCACGTATCGATGCTGTTCGCAGGTCTGGTATTTTTCTGGTGCGTGTTCGATTCGCGGCCCGCGCCTCTCGGCGCCAGTTACGGAGCGCGCGTGGCGATGCTCACTGCCGCCATCCTGTCCAATATCCTGCTCGGCGCGGTCACCACCTTCAAGCCGATGCCGCTCTACACCGCGTACGACGCGCTGGGCCGCCTGTGGCACCTGGGCGCGCTCACTGACGAACGCCTCGGCGGCATGATCATCTGGATCCCGGGCAGCATGATGTGCGCGGTGGCGGCCCTGGTCGTGATACGTTTCTGGGGCGGCCACGAGGTACGGCTGGACGGCCGACGCAGGCGGAATCTTGGATCCGGCCGGGCGCGCGGCGGCGCCGCGACGTCGAACCAGGCGCTCGCCCTGAGGCTCGCTGCGATCGCAGCGGCCGTGTTCATGGGCATCGTGGGCGTTGGCTTGCTCGTGATCTCGCACTTCGCTACCACCTGACACATAATGTGAGACGTCGTGAGACATCCCATTGGAGGAGGAGGAGCGTCATGAGGCTATACATGCACCCGGGGTCGACCACGTCGAATACCGTCAGGCTTTTCATCGCCGAGAGCAAGATGGACGTGGAGCAGAAGGTCGTCGACCTGTTCACCGGCGAGCATCACAAGGAGCCTTTCGTCTCGATCAACCCGAACCGCCTGGTCCCGGTGCTGGAGGACGGCGACATGCGTCTGACCGAGTGTTCGGCGATCCTGAAATATCTCGCGGACAAGGGCAACTCGCCGGCCTACCCCAAGGACCTGCGCCAGCGCGCCAAGGTCAACGAGATGATGGACTGGTTCAATTCCAACATTTACCGCGACTACGGCTATGGCCTGATCTACCCCCAGCTCTTTCCCCACCACCAGCGCCCGGACGACACCGTCCAGAAGGCCACGATCCAGTGGGGTCTGGAGAAATCCAAGGGCTGGCTCGAGGTCCTCGACAAGTACCTTCTCGGCACGCACAAGCCCTACCTGTGCGGCGACGCCATCACCATCGCCGACTACATGGGCGCGGTGATCCTCGAGGCCGGCACGGCGGTAGGCTGCAAGTTCACCGCCTACCCAAACGTCGAGCGCTGGATGAAGCGCATGCGCAAGCTGCCGAGCTGGAACAAGGTGTTCGAGACCTTCTACGGCTTCGCGAACTCGCTCAAGGGGACGCACTTCGTGGCAATCTAAGACGATGGAGGATTCCATGATCAAAGGATTGCATCACAACGCCTATCGCTGCCGGGACTCGGAACAGACCCGCCGCTTCTACGAAGATTTCCTGGGGCTCAGGCTGGCCGGCGCGCTGGAGATCAAGGAAACCAAGACGGGCCGCCGCACTGACGTGCTGCACACCTTCTACGAGATGGGCGACGGCTCATACCTCGCCTTCTTCGAGGCCCCGGATCGGCAGTTCGACTTCAAGGACCAGCACGACTACGATCTGCACATCGCACTCGAGGTCGACCGCGTCACCCTGGACCGCATGCACAAGAGGGGCAAGGACCAGGGGCGCGAGGTGCGCGGCGTATCGGACCACGGTTTCATCGACTCGATCTACTTTCGCGACCCGAACGGCTACGTAATCGAGCTTACCTGCAAGCGCGAGGGCCACGACGAGGCCATGGATCCGTCGAAGAATGGCGCGCGTGCCATCGTCGATCGCTGGACGAAGGGCAAGCAAGCCAAGGCGGCGTAGTCAATCCGCGTGCCACAGTTCGACTTCGTCATCCGAAACGGAGAAGTGATAGACGGTTCGGGCGCGCGGCGCGCGCGCCTGGATGTCGCGATCAAGGGCGCGCGTATCGCCGCCGTGGCCGAGCCCGGCGCACTGCGCGCGAGCGCCGAGTACGACGCCTCGGGCAGGATCGTCGCCCCCGGCTTTATCGACGTGCATACCCACGACGATACCGCCCTGATCGATCGCCCCGACATGGCGATGAAGGCAAGCCAGGGGGTCACCACCGTGATCTGCGGCAATTGCGGCGCGAGCCCGGCACCTTACAGCGGCGCAACGATACCGCACTTCCTGTCTCTGATCGTGAAGCGGCCCGAGAACGTCGCGCCAACCTTCGATCAATTCGCGCGCAAGGTGGAGGCGGCACGGCCGGCGGTCAACGCCGCGTTCCTAATCGGCCACTCGACGTTGCGCATATGCGCGATGGGCGAGGACCTGGGGCGGCCGGCGAGCGCCGCCGAAGTCGCGCAGATGCGCGATTTGCTCGACCAGAGTCTCGAGCAAGGCGCGATCGGCATGTCGAGCGGCCTGTTCTATCCCCCGGCGATGGCCGCCACCACCGACGAGGTGGCGGAGATCGCAAGACCGCTCGGCGCGCGCGGCGGCATCTACACCGCCCACATGCGCGACGAGGGCGATGGCGTGCTTGCATCTATGGACGAGACCTTCGAGATCGGGCGCCGGGCGGGCGCGCCGGTAGTCGTCTCGCATCACAAGTGCACCGGGCGCGCCAACTTCGGACGCACGCGCGAAACGCTGCCGAAGTTCGAGCAGGCCATGAAGTTGCAGCAGATCAGCTTCGACGTCTACCCGTACATCGCTGGCTCGACGATCCTGCACGAGGCGATGCTCGATCGCGCGGAAAAGGTGCTGATCACGTGGTCGGAATCGGTCAACGGCGTCGGCGGGCGCGACCTGAAGGACGTTGCCGCCGAATGGGGCGTGTCGATTCACGACGCGGTCGCCCGGCTGCAGCCCGCCGGAGCGATCTACTTCATGCTCGATGAGAGCGACGTACGCCAGGCCCTGTCGCATCCGGCCGCGATGGTCGGCTCCGACGGCATTCCGTTCGACGCGCACCCGCATCCGCGGCTCTGGGGAACGTTTCCGCGCGTTCTCGGCCACTACAGCCGCGAGCTGAAGCTCTTCCCGCTGGAGCAGGCAGTGCATCGAATGAGCGGCCTGTCCGCGAAGAACTTCGGCCTTACCAACCGGGGGCTCGTCAGGCCCGGCTACTACGCCGATATCTGCGTGTTCGATCCCGCGACCGTCATCGACACGGCGAGCTTCGACAAGCCGATATCCGCCGCTATGGGCATCGATTTCGTTCTCGCCAATGGCGAGCCGGTGTGGCGCGACGGCCGGTCGACCGGCTCGCGCCCTGGCCGCGTGCTCAGGCGGCAGGACCTGCAGTCCGAATCGCCGGCGCGCTGAAGTCGAGCTGCGGCCCGAGCGGCACGATGCCGCTCGGGTTCAGCTTTTCGTGGCTGCCGTAGTAGTGACGCTTGATGTGCTGCATGTTCACCGTTGCCGCGACCCCGGGCCACTGGTATAGCTCGCGCGTGTAGGCCCAGAGGTTCGGGTAGTCGACCAGGCGACGCAGGTTGCACTTGAAATGACCGTAGTAAACGGCATCGAAGCGCACCAGCGTGGTGAACAGGCGCCAATCGGCCTCGGTGATGCGATCGCCGACAAGATAGCGCCGCGCGCCCAACCGGTCCTCGAGCCAGTCGAGCGTCTCAAACAGCGGCACGACCGACTCCTCGTATGCTTCCTGGGTCGCGGCGAACCCGGCCCGGTACACGCCGTTGTTGAGCGTCCTGTAGATACGCTCGTTCACCGCATCGATCTCGCCGCGCAGCGACTCGGGACAATAGTCCTCGGGCGCCGCGCCCACGTCATCGAACGCCGCATTGAACATGCGGATCACGTCGCCGGACTCGTTGCTGACGATGACCCCCGTGGCGCGGTCCCACAGCACAGGCACCGTCACCCGGCTGGTGCAGCGCGGATCGGACTTGAGGTAGACCTCGCGCAGGAAGCGCGCGCCGTTGACGCTGTCGGCGACGACGCCCTCGCCCGGCTCGAAGGTCCAACCCTCGCGCCCGAGGTGCCAGTGCACCACCGATAGCCCGATCATGTCCTCGAGCCCCTTGAGCTTGCGAAAGATCAGCGTGCGGTGCGCCCAGGGGCATGCCAGCGATACGTAGAGGTGATAGCGGCCGCGCTCCGCGCGAAACCCGCCCTTCCCGCTCGGGCCGGGGCTGCCGTCCGCCGTAACCCAGTCGCGGAACCTCGATTCCGCGCGCTCGAATCTGCCATCGGTAAGGCGCCAGTCGCTGCGCTCGTTTTGCCACACCCCTCCGACCAGCTGCCCCATTTACGCGGTCCCTAGAGCGCGTCCGCGCCCGCCCCATTTCCAGCCGCTGATCTCGGGCATGTCGGCGCCGTACTTCGCGATGTACTGCTTGTGCTCGAGCAGCCTTTCCCGGATCGCCTGTTTGGCATATGCGGCACGGGATGAGCGCTGCCGCACGCGGTCGATGACGTCGCTCACCAGGTGGAAGCGATCGATGTCGTTCAGCACGCACATGTCGAACGGCGTCGTGGTCGTGCCTTCCTCCTTGTAGCCGCGCACATGCAGGTTCTTGTGATTGGTGCGCCGATAGGTCAGGCGGTGGATCAGCCACGGATAGCCGTGGAAGACGAAGATGATCGGCTTGTCGCGGGTGAACAGCGCATCGAACTCGGAATTGGACAGGCCCTGTGAATGCTCGCTGGACGGTTGTAGCTTCATGAGGTTGACGATGTTGATGACGCGCTGTAAGCCCCGCGTCAAGTAGACGGGTCAGAAGTGGAGGTTTTCGTTGATTCAATCATTGCTCGGAAGCGTGCCGGAGGCATGCTTCCGAGCGCCTCATGGGGCCTTTCTTCGTAGTCGGTCGTGAGCCACGCCATTGCGATCTCGCGAACGAGGTGAAAGAAGCCAATGCGCCGCTGGGCTACCGCTCGCATAACCGTACCGCAAGCAGTACCGCAAACAAGAACGCCGGCTGGCACCGGCGTTTCCGATCTTCTAACTCTCTGATAAATTGGTCGGGGCGGTGAGATTTGAACTCACGACCACCTGCACCCCATGCAGGTACGCTACCAGGCTGCGCTACGCCCCGAGGGCGCGAATTATATCAGGGGGCACCGCGCGACCCGCGCGGGTCGCTCGCGGCAATGCTAGGTGCCGAGACTTTCCAGTACTTCGCGCAGCGCGAGTTTGATTGCCGCGATATCGACGCCGCCCGCAGAAACCGCGCGGCCGTTGCGCGACGGCGCCTCGCCGCGCTCGTCCGGGGCAAGTCCATTGTCGAGTCGGTTGCGCGCGCCGCTGATCGTGAATCCTTCCTCGTAGAGCAGCTCGCGGATGCGCCGGATGAGCAGCACTTCGTGATGCTGGTAATAGCGCCGGTTGCCGCGGCGCTTCACCGGCTTGAGCTGCGTGAACTCCTGCTCCCAGTAGCGAAGCACGTGCGGCTTCACCCCGCAAAGCTCGCTCACCTCACCGATGGTGAAGTAGCGCTTGGCGGGGATCGGCGGGAGGTCAACTTTCTTGCGGCTGTGCTCCATGGCGCGCCTTCTCCACCATGGCCTTGAGCTTCTGGCTGGCGTGGAAGGTGACGACGCGGCGGGCGCTGATCGGTATCTCCTCGCCGGTCTTGGGATTGCGGCCTGGACGTTGCGGCTTGTCGCGCAGCTGAAAATTGCCGAAGCCGGAAAGCTTGACGCTTTCGCCACGCTCCAGCGCGCCGCGAATTTCCTCGAAAAACGCCTCGACCATGTCCTTGGCCTCGCGCTTGTTCAGCCCAACCTTCTCGAACAGCAGGTCGGCCAGTTCGGCCTTGGTCAAAGTCATTGCCACTCCCCAGACTCCGTTTTGCCGCTTTCTCTTTTAAGAACGCAGGGTTGCCGAAAACTTGCGCGCCAGTAACCCTACCAGGGAGTCGCGCGTCGAATCTGCCTCGGCATCCGTGAGCGTGCGTTCAGTATGTTGCATAACTACCCGAAAAGCAAGGCTTTTTCTGCCTGGAGGAAGGCTTTTGCCATGGTACAAGTCAAAAACTGTTACGTCCTGCACGATCGCCGGCTTTTCGGCGTAAATCGCGTCCAAAAGTGCCTGCGCCGGGACCGCGGCGTCGACCAGCACGGCGACATCGCGCACCACCGGAGGGAATTTCGACGGCACTTGCGCTCGTGGCAACGCGGCGGTCTGTAGGGATTCCGCCTCGAGTTCGAACAACACCGCCGGCTGCGGCAAGTTGTACTTGCGCTGCCAGCGGGGATGGAGTTCTCCGAGCCAGCCTGCCGCTGCGCCGGCGACGACGATTCGTGCCGAACGGCCCGGATGAAAAGCCAGGTGTGGCGCTGCCTCGAAACGCGCCACGCCCGGCGTGAGCAGCGCCTCGACGTCGGCCTTCACATCGAAGAAATCCACCCCGCGTGCGCGCTCGCCCCATTGCTCCTCCTGCGCCGGGCCATAGGCCGCCGCGCCGACCCGGATCGGCTGGCGCAGTCCCGCCACCGACAGCGGCCCATCCTTCGTGCGCGGGTCGCGCAGGAACACGCGTCCCACTTCGAATACGCGGATGCGCGTCTGCTTGCGCGCATGGTTGTATTGGAGATTGGCGACCAGCGAGCCGAGCAGCGTGCTGCGCATCACCGAAAGCTGGCTTGCGATCGGGTTGAGTAGCCGGATCGGGTTCGCCTCCCCCGCGAAGTCGGCTTCCCAGGCGGGCTCCACGAAGCTGAAGTTGATGACTTCCTGGTAGTCGCAGCCCGCCAGCCGCTCGCGCACCACATGCAGCGAGCGCCGCGCCTCGGGCAGGGCGCTCATCCTCGCCGGTGCGCGCGGCGGATGCGCCGGAATCCGCTCGAAGCCGTGCACGCGCGCCACTTCCTCGATCAGGTCCTCCTCGATCTCGATGTCGAAGCGGTAGCTCGGCGGCGTCACGACGAATTCCTCGCCCTGCCACTCGAACGGCAAGCGCAGGCGCGTGAAGATATCGGCCATCTCTTCGCCGCCGACCGGGATGCCGATCACTTTCTGAGCGCGGGAGACGCGCATGCGCACCGGCCTTCTTTGCGGCAAGCGTGCCACGTGGTCCTCGGTCGGCCCCGGCTCTCCGCCGCAGATTTCGAGGATCAGCTGCGTTGCGCGCTCTATTCCCGAAACGTTGTTGTCGTAGTCGACGCCGCGCTCGAAGCGGTGTGCGGCATCGCTCGTAAAGCCCCAGCGACGCGCGCGTCCGGCGATCGCCTCCGGGAAGAAGAATGCCGATTCGAGGAAGATGTTCCGCGTGCTCGGCTCGGCCTTGGTCGACTCACCGCCCATGATGCCGGCGAGCCCGATGACGCCGGAGTCGTCGGTTATGCACAGCACCGAGGCGTCGACCTCGACTTCCTGCTCGTTTAGCAACAGCACCTTCTCGCCCTTGCGTCCGTAGCGTACGTCGACGGCACCCTCGAGCTTGTCCAGGTCGTAGACGTGCAGCGGCCGGCCGAGCTCGAGCATCACGTAGTTGGTGACGTCGACCAGTGCCGAGATCGAGCGCTGGCCGGAACGCTCCAGCCGATTGCGCATCCAGTCAGGGGTCGGTGCGGCGGCGTCCACGTTGCGGATCACTCGTCGCGCTGAAGCGGCCGCAGCCACCCGCCTCGGTGATCCTCACGGGGTGCCGCGCATCGCTGGCGGCGGGCACGGCGGCGACATCGGGCTCGCGTAGCCTGGCGCGCGTAAGCGCAGCGACCTCGCGCGCCACGCCCAGGATCGACAGGCAGTCGGCGCGATTCGGCGTCAGCTTGATGGTGAGCACTTGATCGTCGAGCGCGAGCGCGGCGCGAACGTCGGTCCCGAGCGCGATGCCCGCCGGCAGCTCGAGCAGACCCGTATGATCCTCCGAAAGCCCCAGCTCGCGCGCCGAGCACAACATGCCGCGGCTCTCGATCGCCGCGCACCTTGGCGACCTTGATCTCGAGGCCCGCGGGAAGACGGGCGCCGACCCGGGCGAAAGGAACGAGCATGCCGGCGCGCGCGTTCGGCGCCCCGCACACCACGGTGAGCCTTTGCTCGCCGGTGTCGACCTCGCATAAGGTCAGCTTGTCCGCGTTCGGGTGCCGCGCGACTGCGAGCACCCGGGCCACGGTGACCCCGGAAAATGGCGGTGCCACCGCAGCGCTCGACTCCACCTCGAGCCCGGACATCGTGAGCAGATGCGCGAGTTCGGTGGTCGTCAGCGGCGGGTCGACGAGGCTGCGAAGCCAGCTTTCGGGAACGTTCATCGCTCAGGCGAACTGCCGCAAGAATCTCAGATCGCCGTCGAAAAACAGGCGCAGATCATCGATGCCATAGCGCAGCATCGTCAGGCGCTCGAGCCCCGACCCGAATGCGAAGCCGATGTAGCGCTCGGGATCCAGGCCGAAATTGCGCACCACGTTGGGGTGAACCTGGCCCGAGCCCGAGATCTCGAGCCATTGCCCCTTGAGCGGGCCGCTGTCGAACATCATGTCGATTTCGGCCGATGGCTCGGTGAACGGGAAGAAAGAGGGCCGAAAGCGCACTTCAAGCGCCTCGGTCTCGAAGAACCGGTGCAGGAAGTCCGTGTAGACACCCTTCAGGTCGGCGAAGCTGATGTCCTCGTCGATCCACAGGCCCTCGACCTGGTGGAACATGGGCGAATGCGTCGCGTCCGAATCCACGCGGTAGGTGCGCCCGGGCGCTATCACCTTGATCGGCGGCTGGTGCATGCGGGCGTAGCGCACCTGCATCGGGCTGGTGTGGGTGCGCAGCAGCAGCGGCGTGCCGCTCGCGTCGTTCAGCTCCACATAGAAGGTGTCGTGCATCGAGCGCGCCGGATGATTTTCCGGCTGATTGAGCGCCGTGAAGTTGAACCAGTCGGCCTCCACCTCGGGCCCGTCCGCGACATCGAAGCCGATCGAGCGGAAGATTTGCTCCACGCGCTGCCAAGTGCGGATCACGGGATGCAGCCCGCCTCGGCCGCGACCGCGACCGGGCAAGGTCACGTCGAGCGCTTCCTCGGCGAGCTTCTCCTGGAGCTTGTCGTCGGCGAGCGCGGCGCGGCGCGCCTCGAGCGTTTGCTCGAGGCGCTCCTTGGCGGCATTGATCGCCTGCCCGGCGCTCTTGCGCGCTTCGGCAGGAAGCCGCCCCAGCGACTTGAGCAGCCCCGTCAGCTCGCCGTTCTTGCCGAGATAGCGCGCCTTGGCGTTCTCGAGGGCGGCAGGATCCGCGGCGCGCTCGAAATCGGCAAGCGCGCGTTGGACTATGGCTTCGACGTTTTCCATCCCTAGAAACGAGAAGCGAGGGTCTGGCCCTCGCTTCCCTCCCCTTTGAGCTTGCGGCCGAGGGTCAGTGCGCGAGGCTCGCCTTCACGTGGCTCGCGATCTTTGCGAACGCCGCCTTGTCGAGCACCGCCAGATCGGCAAGAACCTTGCGATCGATTTCGATGTTGGCACGCTTCAAGCCCGCCATGAACGTGCTGTATGTCAGGCCCAGCTCGCGCACCGCCGCGTTGATGCGCGCGATCCATAGAGAGCGGATCTCGCGCTTGCGCTGGCGACGGTCGCGGTAGGCATATTGTCCGGCCTTCATCACGGCCTGCTTGGCGACGCGGTAAACGTTGCCGCGGCGGCCGCGGAATCCCTTCGCTTCCTTCAGCACCTTCTTGTGCCGCGCGCGGGAAGTAACTCCTCGTTTGACTCGTGGCATGGCGCGCTCCTCAGCCCGAATACGGCAGCATCGCGCGAACCTGCCGTTTGTTGGTCGAGTCCACCGATGCCGTGCCGCGCAACTGACGCTTGCGCTTCTGCGACTTCTTCGTAAGGATGTGCCGCATGTACGCGTGCGAGCGCTTGATGGTGCCGCTCGAGCGGATCTTGAACCGCTTCGAGGCGCTCTTCTTGGTCTTCATCTTGGGCATGTTCACTCCTGTCTTTTAGCTTGACGCCGGGTGGCCCGCCGCGCAGGCGCTTGATACCCGGACATCACTTGTGACGTGCGGCGCCCGCCCAGGGCGTCGCACTGAATACCTACGATGCCGCAGCCGGCTTGGCCGTCTGCTTCGTCCCAGCCGGCGTCGTCTTCTTGCCCTTCACCGGCACCACCTTCTTCTTCGGCCCCAGCACCATCACCATCTGGCGACCTTCCATCTTCGGAAATTGCTCGACCACCCCGTAGGCCTCGAGGTCCGCCTTGACCCGCTCAAGGACGCGGAAGCCGAATTCCTGGTGAGCCATCTCGCGTCCGCGAAAGCGCAATGTGACTTTGACCTTGTCGCCTTCCTCGAGGAACTGGACCAGCTTGCCAAGCTTGATCTTGTAGTCGCCCTCGTCAGTGCGCGGGCGGAACTTGATCTCCTTGACCTGGATCTGCTTCTGCTTGAGCTTCGCCTCGTGCGCCTTCTTTTGCTCACGGTAGCGGAACTTGCCGTAATCCATGAGCTTGCACACCGGCGGCTTGGCAAGCGGCGCAATCTCCACCAGATCGACCTCTCGCTCTTCCGCCAACCGCAATGCCTCGGCGATCGGCAAGATTCCTAGCTGCTCCCCATCGTCCGCGACCAAACGCACCTCAGGTGCGGTGATCTCCCCGTTGAGACGCTGCGCTTTGTCGAGTGTTATGAGGGATTCTCCTCTGCCAGCGGCTGGATGCGGTCGCCGCGTAGACCGTGCGGATCGCGTATCCGCCAAAAAATTCAGGCTGTGCTGCCCGCGCCCGCCTCGCTACGGAGGCGTTCGATGAAGGCCTGGAGGCTCATCACCCCGAGATCCTCACCGCCGCGCGTGCGCACAGCCACGTTCCCAGCTTGCTTTTCCTTGTCGCCTACGACCAGCTGGTAAGGCAACTTCTGCAGGCTATGTTCTCGAATTTTATAAGAAATTTTTTCATTTCGCAAATCTGCGCCGGCACGCCAGCCCGCTTGGCGCAGCGCCTCGGCGACGCTCTCGGCGTAGCCCGCCTGGTGCTCCGAAATGTTCATCACGACCACCTGTTCGGGGGCCAACCAGAGTGGGAACGCCCCCGCGTAGTGCTCGATCAGGATGCCGAGGAAGCGCTCCATCGAGCCCACGATCGCGCGGTGCAGCATGACCGGGGTGTGCCGGGCATTGTCCTCGCCCACGTACTCGGCTTCGAGCAGCCCCGGCATGCTGAAATCGACCTGCATCGTGCCACACTGCCAGACGCGGCCGATCGCGTCTTTGAGCGAGTACTCGATCTTCGGCCCATAGAAGGCGCCCTCGCCCGGCGACAGAGAATATTCCACCCCGGAGCGGCGCAGAGCCTCCATGAGCGCCGCCTCCGCCTTGTCCCATACCGCGTCCGAGCCGATGCGTTTTTCCGGCCGGGTCGCGACCTTGTAGATGATGTCATCGAAGCCGAAACGCGCGTACACCTTCTGCAGCAGCTCAGTGTAGGCCACGCACTCGCCCAGGATCTGGTCCTCGGTGCAGAAGATGTGGCCGTCGTCCTGGGTGAAGCCGCGCACCCGCATCAGGCCGTGCAGGGCCCCCGAAGGCTCGTTACGGTGGCAGGAGCCGAACTCGCCGTACCGCAGCGGCAGGTCGCGGTAGCTGCGGATGCCCTTGTTGTAAATCAGGATGTGGCCCGGGCAGTTCATCGGCTTCACTGCATATTGACGCTTTTCCGACTCGGTGAAGAACATGTTCTCGCGGAAATTGTCCCAATGACCGGTCCGCTTCCAGAGGCTGACATCGAGGATCTGCGGGCCGCGTACCTCGCGGTAGCCATTGTCGCGGTACACCCGCCGCATGTACTGCTCGACCTGTTGCCAGAGGATCCAGCCCTTCGGGTGCCAGAACACGAGCCCCGGCGCCTCGTCCTCCATGTGGAACAAGTCCAGTTGCGTGGCGAGCCGACGGTGGTCGCGCTTTTCGGCCTCCTCGAGCATTTTCAGGTAGGCGTCCTGGTCCTCCTTTTTCGCCCAGGCGGTGCCGTAGATGCGCTGGAGCATCTCGTTCTTCGAGTCGCCGCGCCAGTAAGCGCCCGCCAGGCGCATCAGCTTGAACACCTTGAGCTTGCCAGTCGACGGCGCGTGCGGCCCGCGGCACAGGTCGACGAAATCGCCCTGCTCGTAGAGCGAGATCTCCTCCCCCGCCGGGATCGAGGCGATGATCTCGGCCTTGTAGGCCTCGCCCATGCCGCGGAAGAGCTGCACGGCCGCGTCGCGTGGCATCACTTTGCGCACGACCGGAAGGTCGCGCTTGGCGATCTCGTCCATGCGCTTCTCGATTGCCGCCAGGTCGTCCGGCGTGAACGGGCGCTTGTAGGAGAAGTCGTAGTAAAAGCCGTTCTCGATCACCGGGCCGATGGTCACCTGCGCGTCGGGAAACAGCTGCTTCACCGCGTGCGCCAGCAGGTGCGCCGTCGAGTGGCGCAGGATCTCGAGCCCTTCGGGATCGCGGTCGGTGACCACGGCGAGCTCGGCGTCGGACTCGATACGGAAGCTGGTGTCGACCAGCTTGCCGTCCACCTTGCCGGCGAGCGCGGCGCGCGCGAGGCCCGGCCCGATGGCCTGCGCCACCTCGGCCACCGTCACGGGTCCGGGAAAGCTCTTTTGCGAGCCGTCGGGTAGGCGGATATTTGGCATGAATCGTGGTCCTTCGCGAGGCAAAAAAAAGTGCGGTCGAGCCGCACTTTCTTTCCTGCGTGACGCGCTCTACCGCTCCGGGTTCAGCTCCAGGTAGTGCAAGTTCGCGTCGTCACGTCGCTAGCTCTCGCAAGGCCGGTGTTGGTAGGCGCGATTGGACTCGAACCAACGACCCCTACCATGTCAAGGTAGTGCTCTAACCAGCTGAGCTACGCGCCTGAAGAGCGTGGATTCTAGCGTATCCTGGGCTGGTCCCTCAACGGCGTCATACGCCTGCCACAGTTGCCGAACAAGCTGGCACGGCACCAGTCTAATGGCGAAAGGAACGCAGAAATGGACCTGATACTGTGGCGCCATGCCGAAGCCGAGGAAGGCGGCGCCGATCTCGAGCGCCGTCTCACCTCGAGGGGCCACAAGCACGCGGCGCGCATGGCCGAGTGGCTGTTGCAACGCCTGCCGTCGAAATGCGTGGTCATCGCGAGTCCTGCCCGACGCACCCGCCAGACCGCCGAGGCGCTCGATATGCCCTACAAGACCTCCGAGCGACTGGCGCCCGGCGCCTTGGTCGCGGACGTGCTCGCAGCGGCGGGCTGGCCCGGGCACAAGCAAGCGGTGCTGGTGATCGGGCATCAGCCGACGCTCGGCCAAGTGGCGTCCTTCCTGTTGAGCGGCGCGCGCGACGAATGGACCATCAAGAAAGGCGGGCTGTGGTGGCTCACCAACCGCGTGCGCAACGAGGAGGCACAGGTCGTCGTGCGGGCGGTGGTGGCGCCCGACCTGCTGTAGCTAACCACGGCTGAGAACGGCCACCTTCTTGTCGGACAGGCCGCTCACCGCGAGCTTCATGCCGACCGCCTTCCAGTTGTCGGCCTCGGACTCGAGCGCCGCCGCGGTGAGCGGATTCTCGTCCAGCCAGGCCTGAGGCAGCTCCAGCGAAAACCCCGCCGCATCGGCCGCGACCCGCAGCAGCGGCAGCTTGAGGTCGACGCGCCGGCGCAGGATCAGCGACGCGAGGCGCAGCGCGAACACCAGCGACCAGTCGCTCGAGTCGGGCCCGGGATCATCGACCTTCTCCAGCTTGCCGCGGTGCGCGAGGACGATGCGCGCCAGCCGCTGCTGCTCCATGCGAGAGAACCCGGGCATGTCCGCGTTGAAGATCACGTACGCCGAATGCTTGTGGTACTGCGCGTGCGCGATCGACAGGCCGATCTCGCCGAGCCGCGCCGCCCAGTCGAGCATCATGCGGTCGGGATCGTCGTCGCGGTCGCGATCGGCGCCGATCATCAGCGCGTCGTAGATGCCGAGCGCGAGGCTCCTCACGCGCTCCGCCTGCGCTGCGTCGACATGGTAGCGTCGCGTGAACTGGGCAACCGTGGCGTCGCGCATGTCGCCGTGGTGCTGCACCCTGCCGAGCAGGTCGTAGAGCACGCCGTGCCGCAGCGCGCCGTCGGACACGCGCAGCGTCTCGATTCCCAGCTCGTCGAGCGCCGCTCCCAGGATCGCCACCCCGCCGGGCAGCACCGGCGCGCGGTTGGCGCGCAATCCGGCGATGCGATCCGGATCCGCCCGCTCCTGCTTGACGAGCAGGCTCCTCAGGCGATCGAGCCCTTCGCGCGTGATGCCCTCCTCGGAAAAGCCGTTCTCGCGCAGGATATTCTCAATCGAGCGCGCCGTGCCCGAGGAGCCGACCGCTTCCTCCCAGCCCGTGCCGCGGTAGGCGCGCACGATGCTCGAGAGCTCCTGGCGCGCCGCCACCTCGGCGCGCTTCATGCGCCCCTTGTCGATCTTGCCCTCGGGGAAATACTTGAGGCTGAAGCTCACGCAGCCCATGTAAAGCGACTCGGTGAGCTGCGGCTCGTAGCCCGTGCCGATGATGAACTCGGTCGAGCCGCCGCCGACGTCGATCACCAGGCGCCGGTGCGCGGCGGCCGGCAGCGCATGCGCGACACCAAGGTAGATGAGCCGCGCCTCCTCGCGCCCGGCGATCACCTCGATCGGGAAGCCGAGCACCTGGCGCGCCTCGCGCAGGAACTGGGGCGCGTTCTTCGCCACGCGCAGCGCGTTGGTGCCGACGGCGCGAACCGCCTGGCGCGGCAGACCCCTCAGGCGCTCGCCGAACTTGCGCAGTGCCTCGAGCGCACGCGCCTGCGTGGCGCGGTCGAGGCGCTTCTCCGCCGTGAGGCCGGCGCCGAGGCGCACCACCTCGCGCAGGGAGTCGAGTGCGTAGATCTGGCCATCGACAACGCGTCCGATCTGCAGGTGGAAGCTGTTCGATCCGAGGTCGACCGCCGCAAGGGTCTCGTGACGCGCCATTTCGGACGCAGCTTAGCGCCGGCGCCGGCACGCCGCAAACCTCATGCGTCCTGGCCGACCTCGCGCTCCACTTCGGCGGACGAGGTATGGCACACATCCGTGCCCTTGACGGCGTATATCACCGACTCGGCGATGTTCTTGGCGTGATCACCGATGCGCTCGAGCGAAATGATCACCACCTCGTGCCTCAGGACCCGGTCCACCAGCGCGCGCGAGTCCACGGCCAGGCTAGCCACCCAATGTGACAACCAGGTTGCGGCCTCGGAATTGTCATCCGGAGGTTCCGCCGAAGCGTTAAACTGTTGTATTCCATGCTGAAAAAAGCACTCCCGGCGTCGCATTTCCTCAACCGCGAACTCGGCATCCTGGCGTTCAACCGCCGCGTACTCGCCCAGGCGGCGGACGACAGCGTGCCGCTGCTCGAGCGGCTGCGCTTCCTGACGATCGTGTCGTCGAACCTGGACGAGTTCTTCGAGATCCGCGTCGCCGGGCTGAAGGAGCAGATCAAGCTCGGCATTCCCGAGCCCGGTCCCGACGGCAACAGCCCCGCGGAGGTCTATGCGCAGGTGGCGCAGGAGGCGCACGCGCTGGTGGCGGAACAATACCGGCTGCTGAACGAGGTGCTGCTGCCCAAGCTCGCCGAACAGGGCGTGCGCTTTCCGCGCCGCACCGACTGGAGCACGGCGCAGCGGCAGTGGATCCGCGAGTATTTCGTGCGCGAGGTGCTGCCCGTGCTGACGCCGATCGGCCTGGATCCGGCGCACCCATTCCCGAAGGTGCTCAACAAGAGCCTCAATTTCGCCGTCGAGCTCGAGGGCCGCGACGCATTCGGCCGCAGCTCGCGCGCGGCGATCGTCCAGGCGCCGCGCGTGCTGCCGCGCGTGATCCGCCTGCCGCGCGAGCTGTCCGTCGTCGAGTACGACTTCGTCTTCCTGTCCTCGGTGCTGCACGCGCACGTCGACGAGCTGTTCTCGGGGATGAAGGTGCAGGGCTGCTACCAGTTCCGCGTGACGCGCAACTCCGACCTGTTCGTCGACGAGGAAGAGATCAAGAACCTGCGCATCGCCCTGCAGGGCGAGCTGCTGCACCGGCACTTCGGCGACGCGGTACGCCTCGAGGTGGCGGACAACTGCTCGCCGGCGATGGTCGAGTTCCTGCTGCAGCAGTTCGGCCTCGACGACGCGGACCTGTATCGCGTCGAAGGGCCGGTCAACCTGTACCGCCTGCGCGAGGTGCCCGACCAGGTCGATCGCCCGGGATCTGAAGTACGCGCCGTTTCAGTCGGGGCTTCCTGCGCCGCTCGACAAGCGCGAGAACCTGTTCGACGTCCTCTCGAGGCAGGACATCCTGCTGCACCACCCGTTCCAGTCCTTCATGCCGGTGATCGACTTCATACGCACCACGGCCACCGATCCGCAGGTGATCGCGATCAAGCAGACCGTGTACCGCACCGGCACTGATTCGGAGTTGATGGAGCTGCTGATCGACGCCGCGCGCCGCGGCAAGGAGGTCACCGTGGTGGTCGAGCTGATGGCGCGCTTCGACGAGGAGGCCAACCTCAACTGGGCCGCACGCCTCGAAGAAGTCGGCGCGCACGTGGTCTACGGCGTCGTCGGCCACAAGACGCACGCCAAGATGGCGCTGGTGGTTCGCCGCGAGGATTCGGCGAGCGGCAAGGTCCTCAAGCGCTACGTGCACCTCGCCACGGGCAACTACAACCCGCGCACGGCGCGGCTGTACACCGACTTCGGCCTGATGACCGCCAACGAAGAAATGTGCAGCGACGTCAACGAGGTGTTCAAGCAGCTCACCGGACTGGGACGGGCGAGCAAGATGCACCACGTGTGGCAGTCGCCGTTCACGCTTGCACAAGCGCATCGTCGCCGCGATCCGCAGGGAGGCGCAGAGCGCGGCCGACGGCAAGCCGGCGCGCATCATCGCGAAAATGAACGCCTTGCTCGAGCCGGCGATCATCGAGGAGCTGTACGCGGCGTCGCAGGCGGGTGCGAAGATCGATCTCATCGTGCGCGGCGTGTGCGCGCTGAAGCCGGGCATCGCAGAGCTGTCCGAGAACATCCGCGTCATGTCGATCATCGGCCGCTTCCTCGAGCACTCGCGCGTGTTCTACTTCCACAACGAAGGCAACGAGGACGTCTATCTGTCGAGCGCCGACTGGATGGATCGCAACTTCTTCCGCCGGATCGAGCTGTGCTTCCCGGTGCTCGACCCCGCGCTCAAGCGGCGCGTGATCCGCGAGGGGCTGCAGCCCTACCTGGACGACAACTGCCAGGCCTGGGTGATGAACGCCGAGGGCGGCTACGAGCTCGTCAAGCCGCGCCGCGGCCGCCGCCGCTCGGCACAGGAAGAGCTGCTGTTCACCTTGGCCACGCCGAGCTAGAAGCCCCTTCGGGCGCATTGCCGAGAAAATGGCGCGCGTAGCGCGCTTCGACGCGAGCCAGCGGCAGCAGCACGAACAGGTCCGCCGTATTGAAGTCGGGGTCCCAGGCAGGATCACCACACACGTACGCCCCGCAGCGCAAGTACCCCTTGAGAAGCGGCGGCAACTCGCCGCGCACCGCGTCGCCGAGCTTCTCGAGCGGCAACCGGCAGTGCGGGAAAACCCGGTATTCAACCGGCGCCTGATGCGTCGCGCGCAGCCGGCGGTAAGCCGCCGCCGCGCCTTGGCCGCCGTCGGCCATGCTCATTGAGGCGCAACCTGCCAGGTAGCCGTAGCCGTTTGCCACCATGTACCGCGCAAGCCCGCTCCAGAGCAGGGCGATGACCGCTCCGCTGCGAAACTCGGGATGGATGCACGAGCGTCCAACCTCGACCAGCTGCGTCCGCAACGAATGCAGACGAGCGAGGTCAAACTCGCTGTCCGCATAGTAGCCGCCGATGCGTCGCGCGCGCTCGGGCGCGAGCAGGCGGTAGGTCCCGACAATCTCGTGCGAGGCGAGATCGCGCACCACCAAGTGCTCGCAGTGCGCATCGAACAGATCTGCATCGATGCCGGGCTCGCGCGAGGGCAGCTTGGCACCCATCTCTTCGGCGAACACACGCCAGCGCAGTCGCTGCGCCTCGCGCAATTCGGACGCCGTGCGCGCGAATCCGAGCTCGAAGCGCCGGCGTTTTCGCGTACCGGAAGCGGAATCCGGCAACAGTCCTTCTTCAATGCGCTCCATCTCTCCCCCGTCGTGGATAGCAGGACAAACGGGGGGCAATCTAGAAAGCACCGATGACGACGCAGTGACAACGTCGTGAAATCTGGATGACGGATGCGCGTGTTACATTTCGCAGCGCCATGGAGAGTCCATACAAGGGGAAGACCGGACTGCGTCGGCTGATCAACGCGACGCGCTACTCGCTCGCAGGTCTTGCCGAGGCTGCGCGCCACGAGGACGCCTTCCGCCAGGAATTGATCCTCGCCGCGGTGCTCGTGCCGCTCGGCCTCTGGCTGGGCGACACCGGCGTCGAGCGCGCCCTGCTCTCGGGATCGGTTCTGATCGTTCTGGTCGTCGAGCTGCTGAATTCGGCCGTCGAGGCCACGGTGGACCGCATTTCGCTCGAGGACCACCTTCTCGCCAAGCGCGCCAAGGATATCGGCAGCGCAGCGGTGATGCTCGCGCTCGCGGCCACCGGCCTGACCTGGTTGCTGGTGCTGACGGGCTGAGCGACATCGGATCGCTGTCACACAGCGATCACAAAGCTGTCATCGTGGTTTCACGCGCGCACCGCATGCTCGCGCCGCGTGAATCGCGCCCTCGACATCGACGAGATCGCCCCGCGCCAAGGCCACTTGCGGGTGGCGATGGTGACCGAGACCTACCCCCCGGAAGTCAACGGCGTTGCCCGGACCGTCGGACTGATGGTCGAAGGGTTGCGCGCGCGCGGCCACTCGGTGCAGCTTGTGCGCCCGCGCCAACACGGCGCGGACCGCGCCTCGATTGACGAGAAGTTCGACGAGCTGCTGAGGCCCGGGTTTCCCATTCCGCGCTATCCCCAGCTCAAAATGGGCTTGCCCGCACGACGGGCGCTGATTCGCGCCTGGAACCTGAAGCGCCCGGACCTGGTGCACATCGCGACCGAAGGACCGCTCGGTTGGTCGGCGCTATCGGCGGCAAGGAAGCTCAAGCTTCCGGTGGCGACCGACTTCCATACCAATTTCCACGCCTACAGCAGGCACTACGGCATTTCCTGGCTGCGCCGTCCGATCGCTGGCTATTTGCGACGTTTTCACAACCGCGCCGACTGCACGCTGGTGCCGACCCGCGAGCTGGCGGAGCAGCTCTCCAAGCTGCGGCTTCGAGCGCCTGCGCATCGTCGGTCGAGGCGTGAATCCCGAGACTTTCTCGCCGCTGCGCCGCTCCGCGGCGCTGCGCGCAAGCTGGGGTGCTCGGGAGGACGCGCTCGTGGCCCTGTGCGTGAGCCGCTTCGCGCCGGAAAAGAACTTCCCGCTGGTGATCGAGGCGTACGAGGCGATGCGTCGCCAGCGCCCGGACACCAAGCTGGTGCTGGTGGGAGACGGTCCGCTCCTCGAAGAGCTGCGCCGCGCCAAGGTCGGCTGCGTGATCGCCGGCCGGCTGGTGAACGGTGAGCTTTCGGCGCACTACGCGTCGGCCGACGTATTCCTGTTCCCCAGCATTACCGAGACCTTCGGCAACGTCACGCTGGAGGCGATGGCGAGTGGCCTGGGGGTCGTCGCCTACGACTACGCCGCGGCCCGCCAGCATCTCGAGCACGGCCGATCCGCGCTGCTGGCGCCTTTCGACGACCGCGCCGCATTCATCGCGCAGGCCGAGCGTCTGGCGCGCGAGCCGCAACTCGCGCGCGACCTGGGACGCGCCGCGCGGGATATCGCCAGGAACGTTACCTGGGAGCACATCGTGCGCGATTTCGAGGCCGCGCTGCTCGAAGCGGCTTTCGGCATTGCGCGCGCCCCGGAGGCACGCGGTGTCGCGGCTTGAGGCGGCCTTCGAGCGCATCCAGCGCTGGGACGAGCGCCTGTGCCTGCGCTGCAACCGCGCGCTGCGCTATCGCGCGCTGCCGCAGCTGTGCCGCGCCATCAGCTGGCTCGGCAACGGCATCTTCTGGTACGCCCTCATGCTCGCGCTGCTGCTTTCGGATCCGCACGCCGCGCTTGCGGTACTGCACATGGCCGGCGCGGGCCTGGCATGCACCTTGGTCTACAAGCTTCTCAAACGCGGCACGCTGCGTCCGCGTCCCTACCAGGTGCACGCCAGCATCGCACCGGGCGCCTCGCCACTCGACACGTTCAGCTTTCCTTCCGGCCACACGCTGCACGCAACCGCATTCTCGATCGTCGCGCTGGCCTACTATCCATGGCTCGCGGCGCTTCTCGTTCCCTTTACGCTGCTCACCGCTGCGTCGCGCATCGTGCTCGGCCTGCATTACCCCAGCGACGTGCTTGCCGGCGCCGCGCTCGGGGCGCTGATCGCCGTAGCCTCGCTTGCACTCGTCTAGCCGTTTCGCCCGCAGCGAGGCGCGCGCGCTCCTGCGCACCGTACGCGTCGGGCTGCATCTCGCGGGCGGCCTGGCCACGGTGCTATGCGCGTTTCCCGTGCTTTCACAACGCGGGCGCACTGCCGTGAGCCGCAGCTGGACGAGAGCGCTGCTGGCCATGCTCGGTGTCCGGCTGGAAGTCGCTGGCGCGCCGGCGCCGCGCGCCGTGCTGATCGTCGCCAACCACGTGTCCTGGCTCGACATCCTGGTTATCAACACCGTCTGTCCGGCCACTTTCGTTTCGAAGCACGAGATTGCCGCCTGGCCCGCGGTCGGCGTGCTGCTCGCACGCACCGGCACTATTCTTCTGCGGCGCGGAAACGCCCGCGCCGCCAAGAGGGCTGTCATCGACATCGGTGCGACGCTTGCCACAGGTCGCCGCGTGGCGGTCTTTCCGGAGGGAACTACCACCGACGGCTCGAGCCTGCTGCCGTTTCGCCCCGCGCTGCTGCAGGCCGCGATCGATCATCGTCGCCCGGTGCTGCCGATCGCATTGAGCTACCACGATGCCGACGGAAGGCGCAGCGCCGTTCCGGCTTTCGTCGGCGACGTCACGTTGTGGTGCTCGCTGCGCGCAATCGCCCGCGCCCCGCAAAGCATCGCAAAGGTGCGGGTCCTGCCGGCGCAGGCCGGCCGCGGCATCAGGCGCCGCGAGCTCGCGGCGCAGGCCCGGACGCTGATCTCAGAGGAGCTTGGCAGGCAATACCAGCCTGCCGCGGAGCCAGAACACCCGCGGCGAGGAATCGCGGGCGGGCTCGGCCTCCCACGCGGGCTCGGCGCCGCCGAGGAGGTCCTGCAGGTGACCGAGCCTGGCTGAGGTCTCGCGCACGTAGGCCTCGAAGCGCGGCACCACGTGCCGATCGAAAAGCCGGACCACGCGCCGGCACAGGCCCGGCAGGCGCGAGGCCCGCAGCGCGCCGCATTTCCAGCGCTCGAGCTTGAGCGTGAGCGGCTTTGCCACGCCGAGCACGGTCCAGAACGCCCACAGCGATCCGAGCCCGAAGAGCGCGCCGAGCACTGCGCCGGCGGAGCGCGTCGGCCTGAACGCCAGATCGGCGACCACGACGCCTACGATGAACGGCGCCAGCCCTCCTTGAACGGCCGGATGCGCCAGGAACGCTCCCACCACTCGAACCCCTCCCCTGCCTGTGCCCGAGCTCAGCCGCGCGCGGCGCGGATCACGCCCGCCACGTCCTTTACCACCGCGAACGCGCGCCGCAGCTGCGCCAGATCCACGACGTCGAAGGTGAAGCGCATGAAGGCGAGCTCCTCGCGGCTCTGCGTGCGCACCGCAGTCACGTTGATATGCTCGCGCGCGAGGGCGTCGCCGATGTCGCGCAGCAATCCCGGGCGATCGCTTGCGGTCACCACCATGTCCACGGGGTAGGCCGCGCCGGGCTTGCCGCCCCATTGCGCGTCGATCAGCCGCTCGGGGTGCTGCTCGCTTAGCCGCTTGAGGCCGGGGCAGTCTTCGCGATGGATCGACACGCCCTTGCCGCGCGTCACAAAGCCGCGGATCGCGTCCGGCGGCACCGGTTTGCAGCACTTCGAGAGCTGTGTCAGCAGCCGGTCGATGCCCACTACCAGGATGCCGCTGTCGCCAGTTGCGGGCCTGGCCCTGCGCGGCGGCGCGGGCTTCGGCGCGGCCTGCGGGGAAAGCGCAGCAGTTCCCGCCATGGCGCGCAAGGCCGCCTGCAGCTGGCGCAGGTTCACCTCGTCGCGCGCCACGGCGGCGTACAGATCGTCCTGCCGCGCGAAGCCGAGCCGCGCCGCGAGCGCATCGAGGCTCGCATGCGTCGCTCCCTCGCGCTTTATTTCCTTTTCCACCACAGCCCGTCCGGCGGCGACCGTTTCGGCGAGCGCCTGGCTGTTGAACCATTGCCGGATCTTCTGACGCGCCCGCTGGCTCTTGACGAATCCGCGCTCGGGGCTCAGCCAGTCGCGCGACGGACCGCCGGACTTCGCGACCACCAGCTCGACGCGCTGGCCGCTGCGCAGCGGGGTCTCGAGCGGTACGATATGGCCGTCGACCTTGGCGCCGCGGCAGCGATGCCCCAGATCGGTATGCAGCGCGTAGGCGAAGTCGATCGCCGTCGACCCGGCAGGCAGATCGACCACCTTGCCCTGCGGCGTCACCACGTAAACCGTGTCGTCGAGCGCCGCCTGGCGCGTCTTTTCGGCCCACGTCGCGCTGTCGGCAACCTCGTCGCGCCACGCCAGCAGCTGTCGCAGCCACGCGATCTTGTCCTCGAACTTGCCGTCGGCGCGCGTGGACGCGCCCGCCTCCTTGTAGCGCCAGTGCGCGGCCACGCCGAACTCGGCGTGGCGATGCATTTCCTCGGTGCGGATCTGCACTTCGAGCGTCTTGCCGCCCGGCCCGATCACCGCGGTGTGCAGCGACTGGTACATGTTGCCCTTGGGCCGTGAGATGTAATCATCGAACTCCCTCGGGATCGGCTGCCACAGGTCGTGCACGACGCCCAGCGCGGTGTAGCAGTCTTTCGACGAACCGACGATTACCCGCAGCGCGCGCACGTCGTGCAACTCGCTGAAATCCAGGCCCTTGGTGCGCATCTTGTTCCAGATCGAGTAGATGTGCTTCGGCCGCCCGGCAATCTCGGCCTCGACGCCGGCGGCACGCAGCTCGCGGGCGAGCAGCGCCATGGCGTCCTCGATGTAGTGCTCGCGCTCGACCCGCCGCTCGTCGAGCATCCGAGCGATCTTCTTGTATACGTCCGGCTCGAGGAAGCGGAACGACAAGTCCTCGAGCTCCCACTTGAGCTGCCACACCCCGAGCCGGTTGGCGAGCGGCGCGTAGATGTCGAGCGTCTCGCGCGCGTAGCCGCTGCGCTCCGCCACGGGGTTCTTCGCGAACCAGCGCAGCGTCTGCGTGCGGCTCGCGAGGCGGATCAGCACCACCCGGACGTCCTCGACCATGCCGAGCACCATCTTGCGCAGGATCTCGTGATGCTGCTGCGGCGAGCCGCGCGTGAGAACGCGCAGCTGATACAGCGTCTCGACCCCCGCCGCGAGCGTCACGACGTCGTTCCCGAACCTCTGTTGCAGTGCATGGATGTCGCCGACGTACTTGGGCGCCGCGAACAGCACCCCGGCGGCGCGCCCCGCGGGATCGAGGCCGACCGCCGCAAGGTTGGTCGCCAGACCGACCGCATGCGGCCAGACCGGCTCGCCGGTCGACAAGGTCTGCCCGGCGTACAGCGGCTCGGCGAACTCGAGCGCGCGGGCGATGAGCGCGCGCTCGTCCCCGGACAGCCCCTCCGCAACCGGATCGAGCGCTGCCGCGGCGGTGTTTTGCGGGTGTAGCTGGACGACCGAGACCATGCTGTTATTGTACTGGGCGCCCATGTCTGACCGTCACGCCGCGCCGAAAGTTTCGCCGCACCTGCTGCTTGCGCTCACGGCGCTGTTCTGGGCCGGGCACTGGATCGTCGCCCGCGCCGTGCACCTCGAGGTGACGCCGGCATCGCTGTCCTTCTGGCGCTGGACAACGGCGATCGTCGTGCTGCTGCCGCTCGCCGGACGCCAGCTGGCGCGTGATTGGCCGGTGGTGCGGGCGCATTGGAAGGCGATCGCATTCTTCAGCCTCACCGGCAACGCTGTCTACAACATGGTGGGCTATTACGGCATCCGCGAGACCACGGCCACCAACGCGGTGCTGATCCAATCGGTGACGCCGGCGCTCATACCGCTGTTCGCGCTGGCGCTGTTTCGCGAGCGGGTCGGTGCGCGCGCGCTGCTCGGCGTCGCGGTGTCGTTCTGCGGCGTGCTGGCGATCGTCGCGCAACTCGACTTGCAGCGGCTCGCCGCGCTGCAGGTCAACCGCGGCGACCTGTTCCTGCTGGCGAACGTCTCGCTGTGGGCCCTGTACACCGTCTGTCTGCGATGGAAGCCGCCCGGCTTGTCGCAGATGAGCTTCCTGCTCGCCTGCTCGCTGTTCGGCATGGCGCCGATGCTGCCGATCTACGCCGCCGACCTCGCCGCCGGCGGCCGCATCGCGCTCGGCTGGGGTCCCGTCCTAACGATCCTGTACCTCGGGATCTTTCCCTCGGTCGCCTGCTTTCTGATGTGGGGCAAGGGCGTTCAGGCAATCGGCCCCGGGCCGGCCGGGGCCTACCTCTACCTGATACCGCCCTTCGGCGCGCTCATGGCGATCGTGTTCCTCGGCGAGCAGCTGCATCGCTACCACCTGGTGGGAATGGCGCTGATCTTCGCCGGCGTCTGGCTCGCGGCGCGCGGCAGGCGCAGCTAGCATGGGCTGGTTGCGGCATTGGCGGCGGCGGCGCGTGCTGGCGCGCCACCACATCGACGAGGCGACATGGCGGCGCGTCGCCGCGAAGCTGCCGTTCCTGCGCGGGCTTGATGCGGCGCAAACGCGGAGGCTGCAGGAGCTGACGCTGCTGTTTCTCGCCGAGAAGGAGTTCTCCGGCGTGCGTGGACAGAAGATCGACGATGCGATGCGCCTGTCCATCGCGGTGCAGGCCTGCCTGCCAGTGCTCGAGCTCGGCCTGGACTGGTACGACGGCTGGACCGGGATCGTCGTCTATCCGCACGACTTTCGCGTCCGCCGCAGCGAGCTCGACGAAAGCGGCGTCGTGCACGAATGGGACGACGAGCTCGCCGGAGAGTCCTGGCCGGGCGGGCCGGTGGTGCTGTCCTGGGACGCGGCGCTGCACGACGAGCATGCGAACGTCGTGATCCACGAATTCGCCCACAAGCTCGACATGGCCAACGGCGCGGCCGACGGCATGCCGCTCCTGCACCGCGGCATCGACCCGGGCGCGTGGCGCGCGGCGTTCGACGAGGCTTACGCGGGCTTTTGCGACGCCGTGGACCGCGGCAAGGAGACCTGGCTCGATCCCTACGCGGCGGAACACCCGGCGGAGTTCTTCGCCGTGCTGAGCGAGGCGTTCTTCGAGACGCCGAACGAGACCCGCCGGCGCTACCCGGAGATGTACGATCTGCTCAGACGCTTCTACCGCCAGGACCCCGCGACGCGGCTGAGATCGTGAAGACGCTACTCATCGTCTACCACACCGGCGGCGTGAAGACCGCGAAGATGGCCGAGGCGGTCGAGCGCGGCGCCAGAACCGAGCAAGGCGTGCGCGTGGTGGTGAAGCGCTGCGCCGAGGCCGGGCCCGACGACGTGCTCGCCGCGGACGGCCTGATTCTCGGCACGCCGGAGAACTTCGGCTACATGTCGGGCATGATGAAGGACTTCCTCGAGCGCATCTTCTACCCCTGCGAAGGCAAGGTCGCAGGCCGCCCCTGGGCGCTGTTCGTCGGCGCGGGCCAGGACGGCACGGGCGCGGTGACCTCGGTGGAACGGATCGTCACCGGACTGCGTCTGAAGCGGGTCGGCGAGCCGGTGGTGGTGGTGAAAGACCTGCAGCCCGGCCAGATCACGGCGCTGGAGGAGCTGGGCGCGACGTTCGCCGCCGGGCTTGCGCTCGGCGTGCTGTAACAACGCGGTAACGCAGGCGTGACACAACAAAGACGATGACGCACGCACGCAAGTCCAGGGCACGGGAGCTCAAGCGGCTCGCGCGCGAGGTCGAGGCGCTCGGCGCCGAGCTGAGGCTGGCCGAGCGCAAGGAGCGCGCGAGGATCGAGGCGGTCGACCCGACCTTTGCGCTCAGCGCCCGCAACCTGGTGCGCTACCTGGCGCTCCGGCGCCACGACCGGCGCGCGCTGCAGCGCAGCCTCGCGCAGCTGGGCCTATCGTCCCTCGGGCGCGCCGAAGAGTGGGTCGCGGCGACCGTCGAGCTGGTGGCCCGGGCGCTGCGCGGTCTGGCCGCCAAGCCCGAGGCCGTGCGCGGCGGCGAGTTGCCTGAACCCGACATGGACCTCGGCGCCGACCTGCTCGAGCGCAACACCCGCGCCCTGCTCGGCGACCCGCCCGCGAAGCGCGAAGTGCGGATCATGGTCACCATGTCCTCCGAGGCGGCCGACGACTACAGCCTGGTGCGCGACCTCCTCGCGGGCGGAATGGACGTGATGCGGATCAACTGCGCGCACGACGACGAAGCGCGCTGGGGCCGAATGATCGGCAACCTGCGGCGCGCCGAGAAGGCGCTCGGCAGGCGCAGCCGGGTGCTGATGGACCTCGCCGGGCCGAAGCTGCGCACCGGGCCGGTCGAGCCCGGTCCCGCGGTATTGCGGGTGCGCCCGCAGCGCGACGCGTTCGGCGTAGTCACGGCGCCGGCGCGCGTGTGGCTCACGCCCCAGGAAGACCCGCGCGAGCCCGTCGCGTCGGCGGACGCCGTACTGCCGGTCCCTGCGCGCTGGCTCGCGGCGCTCAAGACGGGCGACCTGATCGTGTTCGACGATGCGCGCGGGTCTCACCGCAAATGGAAGCTGGTCGACAGCGGCGACGAGGGCGCCTGGGCGGAAGCCACCAAGACCGCCTACCTGGTGCCGGGCACCGTGCTCGCGCGCGAGCGCAAGGGACAGGTGCTGACGGCGAAGATAGCCGCGCTGCCCGCCCAGGAAGGATCGATCCTACTGCGCGAGGGTGACGGTCTCGTGCTCACCCGCGCGCTTCGCCCGGGGACGCCGGCGAAGCTCGACCGCGGCGGCAAGTTGCTGCGCCCGGCGACCATCGGCTGCACCCTGCCGGTGGTGTTTCGCGACGCGCGCGCCGGCGAGCGCATCTACTTCGACGACGGCAAGATCGGCGGCGTGATCGAGAAGGCCGGCAAGGATCGCCTGCTGGTCCGCGTGCAGCGCGCGCACCCCGGCGGCGTGGCGCTGCGCGCCGACAAGGGCATCAACCTGCCGGACACCGCATTGCGCACCCGCCCGCTGTCGGACAAGGACCGGCGCGACCTGGAGTTCGTCGGGCCGCACGCCGACATGGTCGGGTTGTCGTTCGTCGACACGGTCGGCGACGTGCGCTCATTGCGCACCGCGCTCGCCCGCCTCGGTCCTCGCCCGCCGGCGATCGTGCTCAAGGTCGAGACGCGGCGCGGCTTCGAGAACCTGCCCGCGATGCTGCTCGAGGCGATGCGTGCGTGCTCCTGCGGGGTGATGATCGCGCGCGGCGACCTCGCGGTCGAATGCGGCTTCGAGCGCCTGGCCGAGGTGCAGGAGGAGATCCTGTGGGTGTGCGAGGCCGCGCACGTGCCGGTGGTGTGGGCCACCGAGGTGCTGGACACGCTCGCCAAGCGCGGTGAGCCGACCCGGGCCGAGATCACCGACGCGGCGATGTCGATGCGCGCCGAGTGCGTGATGCTGAACAAGGGGCCGTACATCCGCGAGGCCCTGCGCTCGCTGGACGACATCCTGCGCCGCATGAGCTCGCACCAGAGCAAGAAGCGCGCGATGCTGCGCGAGCTGAGGATCGCGCGCGGGCTCTAGAGCGTCATCCGCGGCGCGCCGGGCGCGCCGGCCGCGACCCGGCCGTCGTCGACCGGCTCGCCCAGGACCTGGCGCACCGGCACCACGCCGGCCCAGATCGGCAGCGCGTAGTCGGCCTCGTCATCCACCGGCGGGCCATTGCGCACTTTGGCCACCGCCTCGTCGATGTGCAGGCCGAAGACGCTCGTCGCCTTGAGCTCCTGCTTGTTTACCGGCCGCAGCTGCGGCCAGCGCCCCGGATAGAGACGCTCGACGAAGCGCTCCATCTTGGCCAGCTTCTCTCCGGGGTCGATCACCTTGTACGGCTTGCCGAACAGCATCGCCGAGCGGTAGTTGACCGACTTGTGAAAGCCCGAGCGCGCCACCACCAGGCCGTCCAGGTGCATCACGGTCAGGCAGATGCGCGGCGCCTTTTCCAGCGCGAGCAGCATCTTGCTCTTGGACGAGCCGTGCCAGTACACCGCGTCGCCCTCGCGCCAGTAGGCGGTGGGCGTCGCGTACGGCTGGCGGTCGATGACGTAGGCGATATGGCACACGAAGCCGGCGTCGACAATCGCATAAACCGTCTCCTTGTCGTAATGAGCACGCTTGGGCAAGCGTTTGATCCTGGTGCGTGCGGTCGGGGTGAAGGCGGTCACTGTGGATCTCCCGGATGGAGCGCAGATATTATCAGCAGCTCGCCTATACTCGCGCCCATGCCTGCCAATCTGATTTTCGAAGAGCGCAATATTGCCTGGGCGGAGCTCGAGGACGCGGTGCTGCGCGCCGCGAGCCGGCTCGAACGGCTCGGCGTGGGCGAGGACGACGTGGTGTGCCTCATGCTGCGGAACGACCCGGCGTTCCTCGCCGCCGCGTTCGCCGCGCTCAGGCTCGGCGCCTATTCCTGCCCGATCAACTGGCACTACAAGGCCGACGAGGCCGGCTGGATCCTCGGCGACAGCGGCGCCAAGGTGCTGGTGGCGCACGCGGACCTCTTGCCGCAGATTGACGGCGCGCTGCCCGCCGGGGTCGGGCTGGTGAGCGTCGAGCCGCAGGACTGGAAAGGCTGGCTGCGCGACGCGCCGCGCTGGAGCGGCGCGCCGCGGCGCCTGCGCGGCAACATGCCCTACACCTCCGGCACCACCGGGCGGCCCAAGGGCGTGCGCCGCGCGCCCATGCCGCTCGAGGGCGCCGAGCGCATGGCCGAGCTCGCGCGCGAGGCGCGCTACAAGGGCTTCGGCATCGAGCCCGGCATGCGCGCGCTGCTGCCCGGTCCGCTCTACCACAGCGCGCCGAACCTGTACGCCGTCCAGACGTTGCAGCTGGAGGACGCGCTGCTCGTGCTCGAGCCGAGGTTCGACGCCGAGCGCACGCTGATGCTGATCGAGCGCCACCGGCTTACCCATGCCTACCTGGTGCCGACCATGTTCGTGCGCATGCTCAAGCTCCCCGAGGAGACCAAGCGTCGCTACGACCTGTCGTCGCTGCGCTTCGTCGCCACCACCGGCTCGCCCTGCGCGCCGGCGGTCAAGCGCGCCATGATCGACTGGTTGGGCCCGGTGTTCCACGAGTGCTACGCCTCGAGCGAGGCGGGCGTCGTCACCTCGATCGACTCGCACGAAGCGCTGAGGAAGCCCGGCTCCGCCGGCCGGCCGGTGGGCGTGGGCGCGCTCAAGATCCTCGACGAGCAGGGGCGCCAGCTGCCGCCGGGCAGGATCGGCCTGATCTACGCCCGCCAGCCGGCCTACCCCGACTTCTCCTACAACAACAACCCCGCCGCGCGCGCGGCGCTCGAGCGGGACGGGCTGTGGACGCTGGGCGACATGGGCTACGTGGACGAGGACGGGTACCTGTTCATCTGCGACCGCGCCTCGGACATGGTGATCTCGGGCGGGGTCAACATCTACCCGGCCGAGATCGAGGCTGCGCTGCACGGCATGCCCGGGGTGCACGACTGCGCGGTGTTCGGCGTGCCGAGCGAGGAGTTCGGCGAGGCGCTCGCGGCGGTGATCCAGCCCGAGCCCGGCGCGAAGCTCGACGCCGCGTCGGTGCGGGCCTGGCTCGCCGAGCGCATCGCGGGCTACAAGGTGCCGCGCACGGTGGAGCTCCACGACGCCCTGCCGCGCGAGGACAGCGGCAAGATCTTCAAGCGCAAGCTGCGCGCGCCCTACTGGGAGAAAGCCGGGCGGCGGATCTAGCGCAGGAGGCAGCAGTTGCGGCCAAGGTGGTGGTCACCTGGCTCACGCGGCCCAGGGCGTCGAACGCGTTGCTCACGGTTCGCCCCGCGCTTCGAGCCGTTCTGCCAGGAATTGACCGGGTCAACCGGATCAGGCCCGAGGACGTTGACACGGTCTGAGGCGCATCGATTGACCTGCAGAACCGCCAATGACCTCGAAGATTGCAGCCCCCATCGAGCGCATCGAAAACCGCATCCTGCTCGTGCGGGGCCACAAGGTCCTGCTTGATGCGGACCTCGCCAACCTCTACGGGGTCGAGACCCGTGTACTCAACCAGGCAGTCAAGCGCAATGCGGAGCGCTTCCCACCCGACTTCATGTTCCAGCTCTCGGCCAAGGAACTCGAAGCTTGGAGATCACAGTTTGTGATGTCCAATCCCGGCGCGAAGATGGGGCTGCGCCGCGCACCCTTCGCCTTCACCGAGCACGGCGCCCTCATGGCCGCCACCGTCCTCAATTCCCCCCGCGCCGTCGAGACGAGCCTCTACGTCGTGCGCGCCTTCGTGCGCCTGCGCGAGACACTCGCCGCGCACAAGGACCTCGCCGCCAAGCTCCAAGTCCTGGAGAAGAAGACCGAGGCGCTTGCGCTCCGGCACGACAGCTTCGCCGACACCTCGCGGCTACAGCTGCGCCAAGTCTTCGAGGCCCTGCGCGAGCTCATGCGCTCCCCCGAGCCAAAGCGCCGGCCGATCGGCTTTGTCACTCCATCAGAGAAGAAACGCGGCTGAGAAACCACAACGCCCGCGCACGGGCGGGCGCTGGCCTCAGAGCCGCAGAATCTATTGCGTCGCTGACCCTTTTTGGGGTTCTTCTGACGGCGATGCCACGGGCGCCAAGTGCTGCGGGAGCTCGGCGGGCGGGCGGTAGCGGGTGAGCCGGCCGGGACTGCCGATAACGCCGAGATTTCGGGCGGAGGATCTCGCGCTCAGTGCGCGCCGGCGTCGGCGGGGGCGCGCTGTGCGCCGCTCGCCGGCTTGGCGACCCACACCAGCGCCATCAGCGCGATGAACAGCACCCCGGAGAGCCAGAACAGGTCGACCGTGCTGAGCATGCGCGCCTGCTGGTCGATCATGCGGTCCATCAGCCCGAGCGCCTGGTCGGGCGTGAAACCATGCGCGTGCATCGCGCCGAGCGTGGCCTGCGCGTCCGGGTCGTAGGCGGTGACGTGCTCGACCAGGTGCGCTCGGTGCAGCGCGGTGCGGTTGTCCCACAGCGTCACCGACATCGAGGCGCCGAACGCGCCGGCGGTGAAGCGCGCGAAATTGCTCAGGCCGGTGGCTGCCGGGATGCGCTCGGGCGGCAGCCCGGCGAGCAGCAGCGCGGTCAGCGGGAGGAAGAACGATACGGTCGCCGCGCCCTGGATCACGGTCGGCAGCACGATCGACCAGAAGTCGGTCTGCAGGTCGAAGCGCGCGCGCATGAACGACACCACCGCGAACACGAGGAAGGCCGCGCTCGCGATCTTGCGCGCGTCCAGGCGCCCGAGGTTGCGGCCGAGGATCGGCGCGATGATCAGCGACAGGATCCCGATCGGCGCTATGGTGAGCCCGGACCAGATGGCGGTGTAGCCCATGACCGTCTGCAGCCACAGCGGGATGATCACCGTGGTGCCGAAGAACACGCCGTAGCCCAGCGCGAGCGCCACGGTGCCACTGGTGAAGTTGCGCTGCTTGAAAAGGGACAAGTCGACGATCGGGTGCTCGTTGTCGATCAGCTCCCACACCAGAAACAGCGCGAAACCGGCCGCCGAGACGCAGGCGAGCGTCACGATTTCTGTCGAATTGAACCAGTCCAGCTCCTTGCCCTTATCGAGCATGATCTGCAGCGCCGCCACCCAGGTGATCAGCAGCGCGAGGCCGACAAAATCCACCGGCACCTTGCGCGTCGCGGAGTCGCGCATGCGGTAGATCTGCCAGGTGACCGCCGCGGCGAGCAGGCCCACCGGCACGTTGATGTAGAAGATCCACGGCCAAGTGGCGTTGTCCGAGATCCAGCCGCCGAGCAGCGGCCCCGATATCGGCGCCAGTAGCGCGGTCATCGACCACAGCGCGAGGGCCAGGCCCGCCTTTTCACGCGGGAAAGTGGCGAGCAGCATCGACTGCGACAGTGGCACCATCGGCCCCGCCACCGCGCCCTGCAGGACGCGGAACACGATCAGCGTTTCGAGGTTCGGCGCGAGGCCGCACAGCCACGACGCGGTGCTGAACAACAGCACCGACGTAACGAACAGCCGCACCTGGCCGAAGCGCACCACCAGCCAGCCGGTGAGCGGCACGGCGATCGCGGTCGATACTGCGAATGAAGTAATGACCCAGGTGCCCTGGCTCGGGCTGACGCCGAGGTCGCCAGCGATGGTCGGGATCGAGACGTTGGCGATCGTCGTGTCGAGCACGGTCATGAACACCGCGAGCGACAGCACGATCGCGCCGACCACGCGCTCCATCCCCTCCAGCGGCGGCGCCGCCGCCGCGGCCGGCACCGCGCTCACCCGCCGCGGCCCTGGTTGGCGGCGATGATCTCGCGAACCCTTGCATCGGCCGCGGCGGCCTGCTCATCGAAGGCCGAGGTCGCGTACACAGGTCCGGCCACCGGCGTCTTGGCGAGCTGCGGCCCGCTCGAGTCGTGCACGTCGACGTCGACCCCCATCGACAGCCCGACTCGCAACGGATGCGCCGCGAGCTGCTGCTTGTCGAGCGCGATGCGCACCGGCAGGCGCTGCACCACCTTGATCCAGTTGCCGGTGGCGTTCTGCGGCGGCAACAGCGCGAAGGCGCCGCCCGTGCCGGCAGCGAGCCCCGCGACATGCCCGCGATACTCGACGCGGCTGCCGTAGAGGTCGGCGGTGAGCAGCGCCGGCTGCCCGATGCGCATGTCGCGCAGCTGCACCTCCTTGAAGTTCGCGTCGACCCAGACCTCGTCGAGCGGCACGACCGCCATCAGCGGCGCACCGGGCGCGACCCGCTGGCCCACCTGCACCGCGCGCTTGGCGACGTAGCCGGTCACCGGCGCGGGGATTTCGTTGCGCTTCACCGCGAGGAAGGCCGCGCGCACGCGCGCGGCGGCGTCCTTGACGCTGGGCTGGTCCTCAACGCTTATGCGCTCGGTGAGCGCGCGGTTGGCGGCGAGCCGCTCGCGCGCCTCGAGCAGCGCCGCCTTGGCGGCCGCCACGGTGCTGCGTGCATGCTCCAGGTCTTCCTTGGACACCATGCCCTTCGCGTCGAGCTGAACGCGCCGCTCTAGATCTTCGTCGGCCTTGCGCAGCTCGGCCGCCCGCTGGGCGATCGCCGCGTCGAGCACGCTGTTGTTGGCGTAGACGGTGCGCGCGGCGCGCACCGCCTGCGCCAGCTGGGCTTCGGCCTGCGCCAGCGCCACCCTGGCATCGGCCGGGTCGAGCCGCACCAGCGTCTGGCCGGCCTCGACCAGGTCGGTGTCTTCCGCGCCGATCGCCACCACGGTGCCCGCCACCTGGGGCGTGACCTGCACCAGGTTGCCGCCGACGTAGGCGTTGTCGGTGGTCTCGTGGCCGCGCGACTCAAGGTACCACCAGGTGACCCAGCCGATGCCGACAAGCACGAAGGCGATAATCACGAAGCTCAGCGCGCGACGGCGGCGTGCCCCCGGGGTCGGCGCTTGCGGCAGTTCGGCCATTTCTAGCTCCGGTATTCGGCGGTAATCGGCTGGCGATACTGGCCGCCGAGCGCGAGGATCGTTGCGTGCGCGCCGGGCATCGTCGCTCAGCCCGCGTTCGCGAGCATGCGTCGCAGCAGCGCCTTGAGCTGCTCGAACTCGGCGGCGCTGAAGCCACGCAGGTGATGGTTGAGGGCCTTGACCGCGACCGTGGGCAGGCGTTCGGCCACCCTGACCCCGGCGGGGGTGAGGCTCAGCCGCACCACGCGCCGGTCGCCGTCGTCGCGCACGCGCCGCAGCAGCCCCTTGCGCACCAGGCGCTCGACCATGCGCGTCATCGAGCCGGTGTCGTAGTCGTAGTCGCGCGCGATGTCGGCGGCGCGGTCGCCGCGCCCGTGCGCGATGTAGATGAGGATCGACCCCTGCGCGGCGGATATGCCCCACGAGGCAACCTCGCGATCCACCGCCGCGAATATCGAGGCGCGCAGGCGCGTGATCAGGTAGCCGACGCTGTCCTCGACGCGATAGGTCTCGGCCCGGTAAAACCCGGGCTCCTGCTTTGTGGCCACCCCGCCCCTCGGTTCGCTGCCCAGGCAGTAAATTGCCTGCCTAGGCAGCTAATGTCAAGCAGCGGTGCCGGCCGGCGCCAGGTAGTGCTCGAGCAGCGCGCGCAGCGAGCCGCCGATTTCCCGGTACGCCGCGGCCGGCAGGTTGGCCAGCGAAATCCGGATCGACCAATCCGGCGCCTCGAAGCGCTCCCCCGGCAGCACCACCGTCGCGTACTCGCGCGCCAGGTCGAAGATGAAATCCAGCGGATGCCTCGAGCGCGCGAGCCGGGCCGCAGCGCGCTCGCCGTGCATGCTGCGGGCGAGCTGCAGGAGGTCGATGGTCGCGTAGTAGTCGGTATGCAGCGCGCCGCCCGGCGCGGGTATCCCCATTGCTTCGTAGAGCGCGGCGTGCCTCGCATGCACCACGCTGCGCGCCGTGCCGCGGTAGCCTGCGCCGCGCGTGAGCAGCGCGTGCAGCGCGAACAGCGCCATCTGCACCTGCTGCGGCGTGGACAGCCCGGCAGTGTGGTTTAGCGCGACCGCCCGGCTGTCGGCGACCATCCGGTCGACAAAGCGCAGCCTCGTGGGATCCACGCACACGCTCGCGTAGCGTGCGGCGATCGCGTCGCGCTCGGCGGCCGGCAGCCGCGCCAGGCGCTCATCGAGGATGTTGTCTTCCCGGATGCCGACCAGGCCAAGCCGCCAACCGGTGCAGCCGAAGTACTTCGACATCGAAAACACCGTGATCGTGTTGCGCGGCACGACGGCTGCGAGTGACCTATAGCCTTCGGCATAGGCCGCGTAGACGTCGTCGGAAATCACGATCAGGTCGCTGCGACGCGTGCGCACCAGCGCGGCGATGCGCTCGAGAGTGGCATCGTCGATCGCGACCGCGGTCGGATTGCCCGGATTCACGAGGAACAGGGCGCGCACCGCCGGGTCGGCGAGCTTGGCGATTTCCGCCTCTGGATATTGCCAGTCGGCGTCCCCGTCCGCGGCGATATGAACCTCGTCGAAGCGGTAGGCGTCGAGCCGCGGGATCTCGAGATAGGGCGTGAACGCGGGAACGCCGATCGCGATGCGGTCACCGCGCCTGAGCAGTCGGTTGGCGAGCAACGACTGGAACACGTAGCAGATGCCGGCCGTGGCTCCCTCGGTCGCGAAAAGCTGCAGCGCGCCGGCCGGCGACACGCCGCGGCACAGCTCGCGCTCGAGATAGGCCTGGATCACGCGCTCGACGCTCGCGAGCATGCGCGCGGGCGACGGGTAGTTCACGCCGAGTGCGCCCAGCGCCAATTCGTGAACCATCGCGTCGGGGTCGATCGCGAGCCGCTCGTGCGCGAACTCCACCGCTTCGCGCAGCAGCGCCGCTCCCGGAAGCGGGGCCGCCGTCGCGGCGAACAACCTGGCGGCGATGCCCGGCGCATCGGGATGCCCGCCGAGCCCCGCACCGAGGCTGCGTGCCCGCGCCTCGCTCAGCGCAAAGCGCTCGAGCTCTACGAAGGCCTCGCGCGGCTCGAGCGCCAGCCAGTCGGGATTCGCGCGGCCCGCATCGAGCAGCAGCCGCGCGCTCGCGCGCGTGCATTCGGTGGCCAACGCAATGAGCCGATCCTTGAGCTCGAACGGGCTCATGCTGGCGTAGCGGTCATCCGAGGTCCTGGTCATGGGAAATCCCAAATCTGGTAGCTGGCCTATTATGCGTATACGCTTCGCGCTTATGGAACAAACGCAAGGCGCGCCGCAGGCGACCAGCGCCGACGCGCGCGCGGTGCTTGAGCAGGCGCGGCTGGCGCGGCAGCAGGGGCGCCTCGAGGAAGCGGAGCAGGCCTGCCGACGCGCGGTCGAACTCGATCCGCGCAGCCCGGAAGCGCGCTGGAAGCTGGGCGCCGTCCTGCGCGAGCGCGGCCATCCCGAGGAGGCCGAGACGACGCTGCGCGGCGCGCTGGCGATCGCGCCGGACAATCTGGAGGCGCTGCTCAATCTGGCGACGACGCTGTGCACGCTCGAGCGGCCCGCGGAAGCCCTGGAGTTCGTCGCGCGAGCCACCGACATCGCCCCCCGGGCGGCGATCGCGCACGCCAACGCCGGCTTCACCCTCGCGCAATGTGGCCGCGAGGAAGAGGCGGTAAAGGCCTATGCGCGCGCCATCGAGCTGCGACCCGAGTACGCCGAGGCGCGCTGGAATATGGCCCAGCTGCTGCTCGGCTTGGGCCGCTACGCCGAGGGCTGGCAGCCGTTCGAGGCGCGCTGGCAGCTGGCCAAGTACGCCCGCCAGCGGCCGGCGGTCGCTTCTCCGCAATGGGCGGGCGAAGACTTGCGCGGCAAGCGCCTGTTCGTGCACTCGGAGCAGGGCTTCGGCGACACGATGCAGTTCCTGCGCTACGTGGAGCTCGGCGCCGAGCGCGGCGCCGAGGTCGTGCTGCACGTCAGGCCGGAGCTGCGCAACATCGCCGCAACCGTGCGCGGCGTCGCGCGCCTGGGAATCCTGGGGGAGCCGGTGCCGGAGTGCGACTACGCCTGTCCCGTGATGAGCCTGGCGCGCGGCTTCGGCACCACGCTCGAGACGATCCCGCGCAACATCCCGTACCTCGCGGCGTCCGATGCCGCGGTCGCGGCGTGGCAGCGGCGCCTCGACCCGGATGCTGCGCTGAACGTGGGGCTGGTGTGGGCGAGCGGCATCTCCTCGAGTCTTGGCAAGGGCTTCGTCGAGTCGGCCGTAGCACGCAGCCTGCCGCTCGCCGCGCTCGCCGGACTCGGCTCGGTTCCCGGCGCGCGCTTCTACAGCCTGCAGAAGGGTGGGCCCGCCGCCGAGACGCTCGCGCCGCCGGCCGGCATGCGGTTGCGCGACTGGTCGGCCGAGCTGCGCGACTTCATCGACACGGCGGCGCTGATTTGCGCGCTCGATCTGGTGGTCACGGTGGACACCTCGATCGCGCACCTCGCCGGTGCGCTGGGAAAGCCGGTGTGGGTGCTGGTGAATGTGCCGTCGTCCTGGAGGTGGCTGCGCAATCGCGACGACTCGCCCTGGTACCCGACGATGCGGCTGTTTCGCCAGGCGGCGCCCGGCGACTGGCGAGCGCCCGTGACCGAGGCCGGCGCCGCGCTGGCCGAACTGGCGGCGCGTTCCCGCTTACGCTGATTCGGGCGTTCGCTTGCGCAGGACGAATTCGATCGAGCACTCCGCGACGGGAGTCATGGTCTGATCGATCTTCTTGGGCGTCAAGGCATCGCGGAAGAAATCCCGGATCAACTCGATCTTCTCGACCTCCACCAGGTCGGCGACCTCCCACAGCAGGTCGAGAATGTTCAGGGACTTCGGCGACCAGCTCTGGACCTTCATGATGGTGAAGGTCCACTTGTGGTCAGAGTTGTACCGGCTGGGCCATTGCTGCTGCTCGTACATGTCCTCGTCCGGCACCGTGACGACGAGGAAGCCGCCAGGCTTGACGATCCGGATCCAGTTCGCGAGCGCGATTCTGACGTCGACCATGTGCTCGAGGCAATGGCTCGAGTGGACGAAATCGAAGTGCTCGTCCGGCACGCCCGCCATCTGCTGCGCGTCGCCGTCTTCGACGTCCCAGGTGCGCACCGAAAGCATCCGCGGGAAGATGCCGGCGTATTGCCCGAGGCTGTCTCCCTTGCCCCCGATGTCGATGCCGTGCCCGGCGAAATAGCGCGCGTGAAAGGCGCCTATCGCAAATCGTCTCTTAGCGGCCTTGCTCTGTTCCCACACGCTCCCCCCCGGCGGCAAGCTTAACGCACGTCGTAGTTGAACACGACCCGCGGCGTCACGGGGTGCGATTGACACGTGAGGCGAAAGCCCTGGGCGATCTCCTCGTCCTCGAGCGTGTAGTTGGCGTCCATGCGCACCTCGCCTTCGACCAGCTTCGCACGGCACGTGCAGCACACGCCCGCCTTGCAGGCATACGGCAGGTCGGCGCCCGCCTTGAGCGCCGCGTCGAGCACGCTCGGACCGTTTTCGGCCAGCTCGAGCCGGTAGCGCATGCCGTCGGCGATCACCGTGACCTGAGATGCGTCGGCAGAGACGGCCTTGCGCGCCGCAGGCCCGCTCCCCGCACGCGGCGCAGGAACCCCGAAGCGCTCGAGGTGGATGCGGGCGCGCGGCACGCCGCGCGCAAGGAGCTCGGCCTCCACGTCGGCCATCATCGCGTCCGGGCCGCACACGAACGCTTCGTCGATCGACGCCGGCCGGATCAGATGCTCCAGAAAGGTGGCCACCTTGGCGCGGTCCAGCCGGCCGTTGAACAGCTCGAGCTCCTGCGCGTCGCGCGAAAACACGTGATACAGCGCGAGGCGCGACAGGTACTTGTCCTTCAGGTCCTCGAGCGCCTCGTTGAAAATCACCGATTCGAGGCTGCGATTGCCGTACACCAGCGTGAAGCGCGAGCGCGGCTCGCGCGAGAGCGCGGTCTTGATGAGCGACATCACCGGCGTGATTCCACTGCCGGCGGCGAAGGCGACGTAATGGCGCGCCCGCGACGCATCGAGCGGCACGAAAAAGCGGCCCTCCGGCGGCATCGCCTCGATGAAGTCGCCCGCGCGCAGCGCCTTGTTCGCCCAGACGGAGAACCTGCCTCCCGGGACCTCCTTCACCGCGATGCGCAGCTCGCCGTCGTCCAGCCCCGAGCAGATCGAGTACGAGCGGCGCAGCTCCTCCCCGTCGAGCGCACAGCGCAGGTTGAGGTATTGCCCCTGCGAATAGCGAAAAGCATCGGCCAGCTCTGCGGGCACCTCGAAGGCGAGCGATACGCACTCGCCGGTCTCGCGCCGTACGTCCTTTACCCGCAGCGCATGGAAGTGCGGCGTGCTCACAGCGGCTTGAAGTAGTCGAAGGGCTCGAGGCAGTCGCGGCAGCGGTACTGCGCCCTGCACGCGGTCGAGCCGAACACCGACAGGCGCTCGGTGCCGTGCGAGCCGCAGCGCGGGCACTGCACGCTCTTGGCGTGCAGCCTGACCATGGCGGGCGGCGCAATGCCGAAGCCGCGCAGCCGCGCGCGCGCCTCGGGCGCGATCCAGTCGGTGGTCCAGACCGGCGACAGCACGGTCCTCACTATCACCGACGCATAGCCGGCCTGCTTCAGTTGCCCGACGATCTCTTCCTCGATGACGTGCATCGCCGGGCAGCCCGAATAGGTCGGCGTGATGGCCACCTCGACCACGCCGGCGCGTTCCGCGACCTCGCGCACGATGCCGAGCTCGGTGATCGAGACGACCGGCATCTCGGGATCGGGTATGCGGGCGAGCACGTCCCAGGGCCTCACCATTGCGCTCCGGGGTAGGCGCGCTGCAGGTACTGCATCTCGGCCAGCATGTGGCCGAGATGCTCGCTGTGCACGCCGCGCTTGCCGGTGGAAAGGAACTTCGTCTCGGCGGGGATCGCCAGGCTCGCCTCCGCCAGCACCGGCCCGACCTCGGCGAGCCAGGCCCCGCGCAGGCTGGCGGCGTCCGGCTCGACCTCGTCGGGCGCGAACAGCTCGTGCGTGTAGCCCCACAGCGCGTCGAGCGCGGCCTGCGCGCGACGCCGCGACTCGTCGGTGCCGTCGCCGAAACGGATCGTCCAGTCGGCGCTGTGGCGCCAGTGGTAGTCCGCCTCGTTCTTGGATTTCGCCGCGATCGCGGCGATTTCGTCATCTCCCGAGCCCATCAGGGCCGCCAGCGACACCCGCTGATAGGCGTCGAACAGCATGCGGCGCACGATGGTGAAGGCGTAGTCGCCGTTCGGCAGCTCGAGCATGGTGCAATTGCGAAATTCGTGCTGGTCGCGGTGGAAAGCGAGGCGGTCCTCGTCCAGCGCGTTGCCTTCGCGCCTGCCCGCGCACGAAAGCCACAACCGCGCCTGCCCGATCAGGTCGAGCGAGATGTTCGCCGAGGCGATGTCCTCCTCGAGCTGCGGGCCGTGGCCGAGCCACTCCGCGAGCCGCTGTCCGAGAACGAGGGCGTTGTCGCCCCGCCTCAGCAGGAACTCACATGTGCTTGACTTCGTCGGGGAGCTCATAAAAGGTCGGGTGGCGATAGATCTTGTCGGCCATCGGCTCGACGAAACTCGCGTGGTCGTCCGGATCGGACGCGGTGATGGCGCTCGAGGGCACTACCCAGATCGAAACCCCTTCGTTCCTTCGGGTGTACACGTCGCGCGCCATGCGCACCGCCATGCCCGCGTCCGGCGCGTGCAGGCTGCCGCAGTGCTTGTGGTCGAGACCCTGCTTGGAGCGGATGAAGACTTCCCACAACGGCCATTCCTTCTCGCTCATGCCGCCTCCTTTCTGGCGCTTCGCCTATGCGCGTGGGCAAGCGCCGCCTCGCGCACCCAGCGCCCTTCCTCGTAGGCCGCGACGCGCGCCGCGAGCCGCTCGCGGTTGAGCGGCCCGTCGCCATTCACCACCTTCCAGAACTCCGACCAGTCGATCTCGCCGAAGTCGTAATGCCCGCGTGCGGCGTTCCACTTCAGCTCGGCATCGGGAACAGTCAGCCCCAGCAGCTCGGACTGCGGCACCGTCACGTCGACGAATTTCTGCCTCAGCTCGTCGTTCGAGACCCGCTTAATCTTCCATTTCGTCGATTGCGCGGAGTGCGTGCTTTCGCGGTCGGACGGCCCGAACATCATCAGGCAGGGCCACCACCACCGATCGAGCGCGTCCTGCGCCATCGCCTTCTGCTGCGGCGTGCCGCGACACAGCGCCAGCATGATGTCGAAGCCCTGGCGCTGGTGGAACGACTCCTCCTTGCAGATGCGGATCATGGCGCGCGCGTACGGGCCGTAGGAGCAGCGGCAGATCGGGATCTGGTTCATGATCGCCGCGCCGTCGACCAGCCAGCCGATGGCGCCGATGTCGGCCCAGCTAAGCGTCGGGTAGTTGAAGATCGACGAGTACTTGGCCTTGCCGGCGTGCAGTTGCAGCATCATCCGGTCGCGCGACTGCCCCAGCGTCTCGCCGGCCGCGTACAGGTACAGGCCGTGGCCCGCCTCGTCCTGCACCTTCGCGATCAGTATCGCCTTTCTCTTGAGCGTGGGCGCGCGCGTGATCCAGTTGCCTTCCGGGTACATGCCGACCACCTCGGAGTGCGCGTGCTGCGAAATCTGGCGCAGCAGCGTCTTCCTGTAGGCCTCGGGCATCCAGTCGCGCGGCTCGATCCTCTCGTCCGCGTCGACCCTGGCCTGAAAGCGCCGTTCCTCGGGCGAGTCTCCCGCGAGCTGCACCTGCCCCGGCAGATCCATCGATTGGGCGTACATCGTGGCCTCCTCGCGGAAATGATACAGTTTTATTGATTCTAGTCAACATTTCTGTATCATTTACCCGTGCCCACGGACCCCGTCTCCCGCCTGCTCGCCACGTTCCGGCGCAGCACGCCGCTGCACGCCATCCCGCTGATCGTCACGGTGTTCGGCGACGCGGTGCTGCCGCACGGCGGGCGCGTATGGCTCGGCTCGCTCATCCGGCTGCTCGGCCCGCTCGGCGTGTCGGAGCGGCTGGTGCGCACCTCGGTGTACCGTCTCGCCCAGGAGCACTGGCTGCGCGCCGAGGCGCTCGGGCGCCGCAGCGACTACCTGCTCACCGATTTCGGCCGGCGCCAGTTCGAGGCCGCCGAGCGGCATATCTACGCCACCGGCCACTCTGCCTGGGACGGCCGCTGGCGGATGCTGGTGATGCTGCCGGGGAAGTGGAGCGCCGCCGAGCGCGAGCACCTGCGCCGCAGCCTCGCCTGGCAGGGGTTCGGCCAGCTCGACGGCAACGTCTATCTGCACCCCAGCGCGCCGCTCGACGAAGCGCTCGCCGCGCTCGACGCGGAGGACTTTCCCCGGCTGCGCGAAAAGCTGTTCGCCCTTACCGGCGAGGGGCCGGGCGACCATCACGCGACCGTGCGCGCGGCCTGGGACCTCGCCGAGCTGTCGCGCGCATACGGGGCATTCGTGCGCCGCTACCAGCCGCTCGCAGCCCTTGCCGACGGCAAGCTCGAGCCGGAGCGCGCGTTCCAGCTGCGCACGCTGCTGATCCACGAGTACCGGCGGCTGCTGCTGCGCGATCCCGAGCTGCCAGGCGATCTGCTGCCCGCCGACTGGCAGGGCCGCAACGCGCGCGCCCTCTGCGCGCGCCTGTACCGCCGCCTGGCCGCGCCGTCGCAAGCGCATCTCGGGGCCGTCCTGCGCACCGCCGGCGGCGGCCGGCCGCCGCTGTCGCGCGCCTTTGCCCTGCGGTTCAGCACCGCCTAGCGCAACGCGTTAGACTCGGGCCGCGACCGCGCCAAAGGCAAGGGGGTTCGATTGGCCAAGCCAAACTACCAGTTCGAGAAACGCCAGCGGGACCTGGCGAAGAAAAGGAAGCAGGAGGAAAAGCGCCTGCGCAAGCAGCAACGCTCGCAGCCGCAACCGTCCGATGTCGCGCCCGCAGAGCCGCAACCCGATGAGCCTGCCGGGGAGGGCACGCCGTCGTAGGCATCCCCCGCGCGCCAGCGTCCCGCTAGCGAGCTCGGCTCACGACAGCAGGAAATCGCGCACGATGGCGATCTGGTCGGCGTGCATCAGCGTCGGCGCGTGGCCGACGCCTTCGATCTCGACCACCTTTGCCTTCGGTCCGCAGGCGGCCATCCGGTCGCAGGTAGCGCGCGTCAGCAGGTCCGAGAGCGCGCCGCGCAGCACCAGGGCCGGGCACCGGACGGCCTCGTAGGTCGACCACAGCTCGAGGTCGCCTTCCGGCATGTGCGCGCGAAAAGGGTCGGCGATACGCGGGTCATAGTGCATGCGATAGCTGCCGTCGGAGTCCCTGCGAACTGCGACTTCCGTGAGGAAACGCCATTCGGCGTCGCTATGCCGGCCGAACGGCGCCGAAACCGCCCGCACGTACGCCTCGGCGGTCTCGAGGTCCGGGAAGGTCGGCGCCAACCCGAAGTAAGTCGCAATGCGCTCGAGCGAAGCCTTGGTGACGACCGGTCCGGCATCGTTCAGCACCAACTTGGTTACCGGCGAGCCGTTCATCGCGGCGAGCGTCATGCCGATCAGCCCGCCCATCGAGGTCCCGACCCAGTGCACCGCTTCCACGTCCAGCCGCGCCACCAGCGTGACCATGTCCGCCACGTACTGCGGAACGACGTACAGCATCGGGTCGGGCAGGCGGTCGGAATCGCCTCGCCCGGCAATGTCCGGACAGACCACGCGGTAGCGGTCGCTGAGCGCGGCCGCGAGCGCGTCGAAGTCGCGCGCACAGCGTCCCAGCGCATGCACGCAGATCAGCACCCGGGAGTTCTCCGGGTCGCCCCACTCGAGATAGGCGATGCGATGCAGTCCCCGTGGCGACGCGCACTGCACGTGGTGCCGGCGGGGCACGGCGCTCACGGGCGCAACTCCAGCGCCGCGCGCAGCAGCTCCGGCAGGCGCTCCGCTCCCGAGGGCAGGCGACCGATGCGCTGGCCCGCACCCGCGCGCAGCCGCTGCTCGGTCTTGAGGTTTGCGCCCGCCACCCGCCAGCCGTGGTCTGCGTAGCGCTTGCGCTCGACGGCCGCTTCCGGGGCGGGGTCCTCGTCGTACCACAGCCAGTCGGCGGCGAAGCGAAACGCGATCGCCTCCAGCTCTTCGAGCAGGCCGCCATCGATCGGCTCGTCGAGCGCGCTGCCGCGGCCCTCGCGCAGGCACGCCGTCCAGCGCTCGCCCGCATCCGCGGCGATGCGCAGCTCCCGCGCCGGCCCGTCCAAGCTGAAGTACGCGTGCCGCGACTCGCTGACGCCGTAGCCAAGCCATCCCCCGCCGTGCCGCGCACACGCCAGCGCGAGCCGGATCTCGCCCTCGGCGCCGGTTTCGAGCGCGATGCCGAGCAGCTCATCTTCCAGCGGCACGCTCTCCTGGTCGACCAGCCTGCCGTTCTCGATCACCGCGCGCCCGCGAACGCCTTGCGCCGCATTGCGCCATTCGGCCTCCACGCGCAGCTCCGGAAACTCGGACGATGCCGCAGCGAAGGCGTGAAACGGAACGCCTTTTCCCAGCTCGAAGCGATACTCGAGCGCGTCCTCTACATGGTGCTCGACGTAGGCCTCGGCATCCATGTCGCGCACCATCAGCCAACGCACGCGCTCGCGGAAGTCCTGCAGCCGCCCGGGGCCGGCGACCCGTATGACAGCGGTGAACTCCGCCTGGCCCCGGGGCACCGCTCAGGACCCGTACTTGAACGACAACAGCAGCCGCGTGCGAAACGCCGCGACCTTGCCGTTCTCCACCTTGACGTCGAGCTTCGTCACCTCGGCGATGCGCAGGTCGCGCAGGGTCCTGGACGCCGCCTTGACGGCGTTGCGTGCCGCGTCTTCCCACGATTCGGTGCTGGTGCCGATGACCTCGGTGACGCGGTAAACCGCCTCAGCGCTCTTCTTCGCCATGCTCGCCTCCTCGCGATCGTGTTGCGGAGAATTCCGCCCGGCGATTATATGCCCCGCCAGTAGCGTGCCCGGCGCACGCGCTCGGCCTCGATGCGCAAACCCGAGGCCTCCATCCTGATCGTGACCGCGCCGTCGAGGTCGGTGCGCAGCAGCGCTGCTCCGGCGGATCGGTAGCGCTCGAGAACCTGCGGGCTCGGGTGATGGAAGCGATTGCGGAATCCTGCCGCGACCACCGCCCAGCGCGGCGCCACCGCCGCCACGAAGCCGGCGCCCGACGAGCTGCGGCTGCCGTGATGCGGCACGAGCAGCACTTCGGCGCGCAGGCCGCGCGCGTCGCGCTCCAGCAGTGCCGCTTCCGCCGCTTGCTCGATGTCCGCGGTCAGCAGCACGCTGTGCCCGCCCGCGCTCACGCGCAGGACGCAGCTGAGGTCGTTGCCGCGGCGCGCCCGCCCGTAGTCCGCGACCGCAGGATGCAGCAGCGCGAATTCGACGCCGTCCCATTGCCATTGCATGCCGCGCGCACAGCGCTGCGCGAACGGCGCGAACGCGCGCGCGGCATGATCGACCGGGAGCGACGACAGCAGCACGTCGGTCTCGAGGCTCTCCAGCACCGAAACCGCGCCGCCGCTGTGGTCCGTGTCGTCGTGGCTCAGCACCAGCGCATCGAGACGCTGCACGCCGGTCGCGCCGAGCAGCGGCAGCACGATGCGCTCGCCGCTGTCGCCCTGCGAGCCGTAGGCGGGCCCGGCGTCGTAGAGCAGCGCGCGGGTCTCGGTGCGCGCGACCACGGCCAGCCCCTGGCCGACGTCGAGCACGCTGACCCAGGCATCGCCGCGCCGCGGCGTCGGCGCGGGAAGCGCGAACGCGGGCAGCATCAGCGCGATGCCGGTGGCGCGCCAGGGCACGCCGCGGGGCGCAAGCAGCCAGACCACCCCGGCGAGCGCGAACGGTACGCTCCACAGGGGCGGAACCCGCGTCTGCCAGACGGCGACCGGCAGCGCCGCGCACCATTCGAGGAACTCGAGCAGGCGCTCTGTCAGCCAGGCAGCGAGTTGCAGGACGCCGTCGAGCGGCACGATCGCCGCGGCGAGCGCCAGTGGCGTCACGACCACCGACACCAGCGGGATCGCGACCGCATTCGCGAGCGGGCCAACGACCGAGACCTGCCCGAACAGCAGCAGGGCCGCCGGGGCGAGGCCGACGGTGACCGCCCACTGGACGCGCACCCACTGCCGGAGTCTCGGCTCGCCTTCGGTCCACCCCGCCGCGACGTAGAAGATCAGTGCGACCGCCCCGAACGAGAGCCAGAAACCGGGCGCGAGCGGCGCCCAGGGATCCGCCATCACCACCACGCCGAGCGCCAGCGCGAGCGTGCGTGAGGGCGATGCGATCCTGCCCGACCACAGCGCCAGCGCGACCACCGTCACCATCAGCAGCGTGCGCTGGGCGGGAACGCCGAATCCGGCGAGCAGCGTATAGCCCAGCGCCGACGCGATCGCGGCCGCCGCGGCGGCCTTGCGCGCGGGAACGTCGTGGCACAGGCGCGGCGCGCAGCGCGTCAGTCGCCGCCAGCCGAATGCCGCCAGCCAGGCGGCGAGACCGGAGACGAGCGTGACGTGCAATCCGGAGATGCTCATCAGGTGCGTAACGCCAGTGCGCCGGAACAGGCGCCATTCCTCGTTTGAGATGGCGCGCTGCTCGCCCACCGCCAGCGCGGCGAGGATGCCCGCGGCGGGAGTCTCGCCGAGCGCCGCGAAAAAGCGCTCGCGCACCGCCGCGCGCGCCTGTTCGATGCGGTCGAAGACGCCCTGGCGCACGCCCAGCCGTTCGGGTGCCGGATACAACCGCACGTAACCCGTGGCGCCGATGCCGCGCTCGAGCAGCCACATCTCGTAGTCGAAGCCGTGCGGATTGAGGTGCCCGTGGGGCCGGCGCAGACGTGCCGTAAGGCGCCAACGCTCACCCGGCTGCAGCGCGACCGGCTCCTCGCCCTGCGCCGGACGCCAGCTGAGCCGCAGCCTGCGTGGCAGGCGCGCGCCATCGTCCGCGCGCTCCACGTCCAGCTCGAAACGCGGCCCACCCGCGGTGTTCGCCGGCAGGCCCGCCACCACGCCCACGAGCGAGACGTCGCGCCCCTCGAGCGCAGGGTCGAGCCGGTCGGCCATGCGCAGGTGGGCCAGTCCCGCTGCCCACAGGAACCCAAGCGCCAGCGCGGCCGGCATCACTAGCACGCGGCGCCAGGCCGCGAGCGCGATGCATGCGGGAACGGCCCATAGCCAGGCAGGCGGCGGAAGTGCGGACTGCTGCTGCAGCAGCAGCACGCCCACGGCGAACGCCAGGATACCCCCCGTCATCTAGAATGCAACGTTCCGGCCGCGCGCCGGATGACCACATGCCGCGAAAGCATTTCCGCAAGTACCTCCCGGACGCCGGGCGCGTGCGCTCCCACCGCATGATCGCCATGTTCGGGAGCCTGCTGCATCATCACAATCTCTGGCACCTGAACCGCGAATCGGTCGCGGGCGGTGTTGCCATCGGCCTGTTCGCGGGCCTGGTGCCGGGGCCGTTCCAGATGCTGGTCGCGGCGCTGCTCGCGGTGCCGTTGCGCAAGAATCTTCCGGTCGCGCTGCTTACCACGCTGTACACCAATCCCTTCACCATCGTGCCGCTGTACCTGCTCGCCTACGAGTACGGCAAGCTGGTGCTCGGCGCGGATCAGCGCGCCGCCGCGGTGGCGCCGTTCCAGATGGACTGGTCGCATCTGCTCGACTCGCTGCGCGGCCTGACCGAATGGTCGCTGTCGCTCGGCAAACCGCTCGCGGTCGGTCTGCCGGCGCTCGCTGTCACGTTCGCCGCGCTCGGCTACTTCGGCGTGCACCTCGCATGGCGCGTCTACGTGGTGCTCGCCTGGCGCGCGCGCAAGCGCCGCCGCCGCGGCCGATGACGCACGCCGAATTCGTCGTCGCGTACCGCGCCGGTCGCGTGAGAGCGAGCATCGACCGCGCAGCGGCCAGGCACTTCGTCACGGCGCGCGTGATGCTGCCGGTCATCCTGCTGCCGGTGCTCGGCCTCGCCGTGGCCATCGCGCTGCTCGGATACTTCGTCGCCGGCGCCGCGTTGTTCCTGCTCGCGCTCGCGGCGCGCTACCTGGTGCGCGCCACGGCGCAGGGCTTCGTCCTGCAGCATGCGCTGCAGGACGAGCGCTTCTACCTGGACGCGCTGCAGGCGCGCGTACTGCGCATCGAGGAGCCGCGCTGAGCGCTCAGGCGTGTGCCGCGGGATGCAGGACGCCGCCGCGCAGCTCGAGGATGCGTTCGGCGCGCGCCGCGATCACCGGATCGTGCGTAACGATGATAAAGGCGGTGCCGTGCGCCTGCGACAGGCGCAGCATCGCCTCGAACACCTCGTCCGCCGTGTGCGCATCGAGGTTTCCGGTCGGCTCGTCGGCGAGCACGCAGGCGGGCTCGGTGACCAGCGCGCGCGCGAACGCGCAGCGCTGGCGCTCGCCGCCGGAGAGCTCGCCCGGCCGATGCTCCAGGCGCTCGCCTAGGCCGACTTCCTCGAGCACCGCGGCGGCGCGGCGGTGCGCCTCGCCGGTGTCCATGCGGCGGATAACGAGCGGCATGGCGACGTTCTCGAGCGCCGTGAACTCCGGCAACAGATGGTGGAACTGATAGACGAAGCCGAGCGTCGCATTGCGCACCCGGCCGCGCTCCGCCTCGGACATGGTGCTGAACGAGCGCCCCTGCACCGTCACCGTGCCCGCGGTGGGCGCGTCGAGCCCGCCAAGCAGATGCAGCAGCGTCGACTTGCCCGAGCCCGAGCGTCCGACGATGACGATGCGCTCGCTCGGCCGCACCTCGAGATCGACGCCCGCCAGCACGTTCACCGGGGTCGGGCCGAGATAGGTCTTCTTCAAGCCTGCGCAGGCGAGCACCGCGTCACTCATAGCGCAGCGCCTCGGCCGGATTGACGCGCGAGGCGCGCCAGCTCGGGTAGAGCGTCGCGAGGAACGAAAGCACCAGCGAGATCAGCGCAATCATGACCACGTCCGAGGAATGCACCTGGGACGGCAGCTCCGGGATCAGGTAGACGTCCTTTGCGAGGAATTGCACGCTGAACGTCCGCTCGATCCACGGCACGACCGTTTCGACGTTTAGCGCCGAGAACACGCCGGTCACCACCCCGATCAGCGTGCCGATCACGCCGATGACCGCCCCCTGCACCATGAACACCTGCATGATCGAGCCTGGGGAGGCGCCGAGCGTGCGCAGGATCGCGATGTCGGCCTGCTTGTCGGTGACCAGCATCACCAGGGCGGAGACGACGTTGAACGCCGCGACGGCGACGATCAGCGCGAGGATCAGGAACATGACGCGCTTCTCGATCTCGACCGCGCGGAAGAAGTTCGCGTGACTGCGCGTCCAGTCGCTCGCGTACACGCCGGGGCCGAGCCGCGACATCTCCTCGCGCGCCACGGCGCGCGCCGCGAAAAGGTCGTCGAGCTTGAGCCGCAGTCCGGAGACCGCGTCGCCCATCTGGTAGAGCTTCTGCGCATCCTCGAGATTGATCAGCGCGAGGCCCGCGTCCGCCTCGGCAAAGCCGATATCGAAAATGCCGACCACGGTGAACTGCTTGAGCCGCGGGATCACGCCGGCGGGCGTGACCAGCCCCTGGGGAGCGATCAGCGCCACCTTGTCGCCGGGGTACGCGCCGAGCGCGCGCGCCAGGTCGAAGCCCAGCACGATGCCGAACCCGCCGGGCTTGAGCGCAAACAGGCTTCCGGCACGCATGTGCGCGCCGAATTCCGCCACCCGCTCCTCGCTTTGCGGCAGGACGCCGCGCACGACGGTTCCGCGCACCGCCTGACCGTATGTCAGCAAGCCCTGCGCGCTGACGTAGGGCGCGGCCGCCACCACGTGCGGATTGCGCAGCGCCTCGCGCTCGACCCGTCGCCAATCGGACAGCTTCCCGTCCGCGCCGATGAGCTGCACGTGGGATACCACCCCGAGAATGCGGGAACGAAGCTCCTGCTGGAAGCCGTTCATCACCGAAAGCACGACGATCAGCGCCCACACGCCGAGCACGATCCCCGCCATCGAAATGAGGGAAATGAAGCTGATGAAGTGATTGCGGCGCTTGGCGCGCGTGTAGCGCAGGCCGATCAGCAGTTCGTAACGCACGGTGGCGCGAGAATACTACAATCGCCGACATGGAATCCGACAGTTCGGCGCAGCTTGCGCGGCTGATACGCCGCCAGCGCGTGGCGTCGCTCGGCACGCTGCGGCAGGGCGCGCCGTTGGTATCGATGGTGTCGTACCTGGCGGAAACCGATTTCTCGGCGTTCGTGCTGCGCGTCAGCCGCCTCGCCTGGCATACCCAGGACATGCTGCAGGATGCGCGCGTGTCGCTGGTCATCGCCGAGACCGACGACGGCCGCGCGGATCCGCAAACGCTCGCGCGCGTAACGCTGCGCGGCGAGGCCGTGCAGCGGCCGGGCGAGGGCGACGAGTTCCAGCGCTTGAAGCAGGCTTGGCTCGAGCGCTTTCCGGAATCGGCAGTCACTTTCGAGCTGGCGGATTTTTCCTTCTGGCGCATCGCGCCGCGCGACGCGCGTTACGTCGCCGGCCTCGGCCGCACGTTCAATCTTTCCGCCGACGCGCTGCGCTCGGCGGCGATTTGAGAAATCAGATCATTGCGGGCAAGATAGGCTTTAATCGCTTCCACCGGGAGACACCACCATGGCGAACGAGGGCTATCACGAGCCGATCGACGAGCTGTCCGACGAGACGCGCGACATGCACCGCGCCATCACCTCGCTGATGGAGGAGCTGGAGGCGGTCGACTGGTACAACCAGCGCGTCGACGCCTGCAAGGACAAGACGCTCAAGGCGATCCTCGCGCACAACCGCGACGAGGAGAAGGAGCACGCGGCGATGGTGCTGGAGTGGATCCGGCGCAGGGACCCGGCCTTCGACAAGGAGCTGAAGGACTACCTGTTCACCACCAAGTCGCTCGCGCACGACTGACGGCATCGCCATGCGCGTCATCGGCGTCGATTTCACCTCGGCGCCGCGGCGGGCCAAGCCGATCGTGGTCGCGCACGGCGAGCTGCGCGCCGGTGCGCTGCGCCTCGCGGCGCTCGAGCCGCTGGTCGATTTCGCCGCCTTCGACGCGCTGCTCGCCCGTCCCGGTCCATGGCTCGGCGGATTCGACTTCCCGTTCGGCCTGCCCGCCGAGCTGGTGCGCGATCTCGGCTGGCCCGAGCGCTGGAAACCCCTGGTCGCGCGCTGCGCGCGCCTGACGCGCGCCGAGCTGCGCGCGACGCTGGACGCCTACCGCGCGACGCGCCCGGCGGGCAGCAAGTACGCGCATCGCGCCACCGACCGCCCGGCCGGGTCCTCCAGCCCGATGAAGCTCGTCAATCCGCCGGTCGCGCTCATGTTCCACGAGGGCGCGCCGCGCCTTGCCGCGGCCGGCCTGCATGTTCCGGGGCTCGCGCGCGGCGATCCCGGCCGCGTGGCGCTCGAAGCCTACCCGGGTCTGCTGGCGCGAGCCGTCACGCACGCCTCGTACAAGAACGATGCGCGCGCCATGCAGACGCCGGAGCGCAGGGCGGCACGACGCAGGATCGTCGCCGCGCTCGAGCAAGCCGCTCATCCGCTCGGCCTGCGGGTGTCGTTTGTCACCGATTCCCTCAAGAAACGGCTGATCGAGGACGGCTCCGGCGACGCGCTGGACGCGGCGCTGTGCGCGGTGCAGGCCGCCTGGGCCGCGGCGCGGCCCAACTTCGGGCTGCCGCGCCACATCCCGCGCTGCGAAGGCTGGATCGTCTCCGCCGCCGCGTAGAATCCGCGCTCATGGAGGCAATCGGCGAGTCCGTCGACGAAGCGAAGGAGCTGCTGCTGCGCGAGGACCGGCGGCTGCTGGGCCGGCTGCTGGGCGAGGCGATCCGCGAGCAGGTCGGCGAGGAGATGCTCGAGCGCATCGAGCGCATCCGGCAGACCGCGGTCGGGTTCAGGCGCGCGGAGGCCGGAGCACACGAAGCGAAGGCCCAGCTCGAGTCGCTGCTCAACGCGCTCAACATCGAGCAGACGCTGCACGTGGTGCGCGCCTTCAGCTTCTTTTCGCACCTGCTGAACATCGCCGAGGACGCGCAGCAGAACCGCAGGCGGCACGCGTACGCCGAGGCCGGCTCCCCGCCGCGTCCGGGAAGCATCGCGTACGCGTTCGAGCGCCTGCAGGCCGAGGGCCTGCGCGGCGAGGAGCTGCTCGCCTGGTTCGGCCGCGCGAAGCTCAGCCCGGTGCTGACCGCGCATCCGACCGAGGTGCAGCGCCAGAGCATCCTCGATTGCGAGCGCGAAATCGCCCGGCTGCTCGGCGCGCCCCAGGACGCGGCGCGCGACTCGCGGCTGCAGCGAGAGGTGTTGCGCCTGTGGCTCACCTCGATGCTGCGGCTCACGAGGCTCGAGGTGGCCGACGAGATCAACAACGGCCTGGCGTATTTCCGCATGACTTTCCTCTCCGAGCTGCCGCGGCTGTACGAGGAGCTGGAGCAAGCACTGCTGGAGCGCTTCGGTCTCGCGCGCGCGCCGTGGCTGCCGCCGTTCCTCACAGTGGGCACCTGGATCGGCGGCGACCGCGACGGCAATCCGAACGTGACCGCGCAGACCCTCGCTGCGGCGCTCACGCAACAGGCGCAGCTCATCGTCGGACGCTACCTCGAGGAGGTGAACCTGCTCGGCAAGGAGTTGTCGATCTCGACGCGCATCAAGCAGGTGCCGCAGGCGCTGCTCGCGCTCGCGGAGGCCTCGGGCGACGACTCGCCCTACCGCCGCGACGAGCCCTACCGCCGCGCGCTCTCGGGCATCTACGCGCGCCTCGCGGCGAGCGCCGAGGCGCTCACCGGCCAGCATGCCGCGCTGCAGCCGAGCGCGCGGCGCGCGCCCTACGCCAGCGCCGAGGAACTGGCCGCGGACCTGGATACGGTCGCCGGCGCGCTCGCCGAACAAGGCGCGGGGCGCCTGGCGGAGGGCCGGCTGGCCAGGCTGCGCCGGCAGGTGAGCCTGTTCGGGTTTCATCTCGCGCCGATCGACCTCAGGCAAAGCTCGGACGAGCACGAAGCTACGGTGGCCGAGCTGCTGGCGCGCGCCGGCGTCGAGGCGCACTATGCAGCGCTCGAGGAGGAGGCGCGCATCGCGCTGCTCGCGCGCGAGCTGTCCGGTCCGCGGCCGCTGCGCTCGCCGCATCTCGAGTACTCGCACCGCGTGCAGCGCGAGCTGGCGGTGCTGGCCGCCGCCGCGGACGGTCACCGCCGCTTCGGCGCTCGCGCGGTGCCGCACTACGTGATCTCGCACTGCGAGTCCGTGTCCGACCTGCTCGAAGTCGGCGTGCTGCTGCGCGAGGTAGGACTGCTGCGCCCGGGCGCGCGCCCCGAGCTCGGCATGGACATCATCCCGCTGTTCGAATCGATCGCCGATCTCGAGCGCAGCGGCGCGATCGTCGACCGCGCGCTCAAGCTGCCGCTGTACCGCGCGTGGATCGACGCGCGCGGCGGCGAGCAGGAGGTGATGCTCGGCTACTCCGACAGCAACAAGGACGGCGGCTACCTCGCCTCGAGCTGGTCGCTGCACGAGGCGTCCACCGGCCTGGTGCGCGTGTGCCACGCGCACGGCGTGCGGCTGCGCCTGTTCCACGGCCGCGGCGGGACGGTGGGTCGCGGTGGCGGGCCGAGCTACGACGCAATCCTGGCGCAGCCCGCGGGCAGCGTCGACGGCGCGCTGCGGCTTACGGAGCAGGGCGAGGTCATCGCCAGCAAGTACGCCGACCCGGAAAGCGGCCGGCGCAACCTGGAAACGCTGGCCGCGGCGACCCTCGAAGCGAGCCTCGGCGCGCGGCCGCGCAGCGATGCCGAGCGCGAGGCAAAGGCGATGGAAGAACTGTCCGCGCTCGCGTTCCGCGCCTACTGCGCGCTGGTCAAGGAAACGCCCGGCTTCCTCGAGTACTTCCGTGCCTCCACGCCGATCGCCGAAATCGCCGACCTGAACATCGGCAGCCGGCCCGCCGTGCGCCGCCATTCGGCGCGCCTCGAGGACCTGCGCGCCATTCCCTGGGTTTTCAGCTGGAGCCAGTGCCGCCTGATGCTGCCGGGCTGGTACGGCTTCGGCGCCGCGGTCGAGCAGTGGCTCGCCCGCCCCGGCGCGGCGCTCGAGGCGTTGCGCGCGATGCACGAGCGCTGGGCGTTCTTCAGGAGCGTGCTGTCGAACATGGACATGGTGCTCGCCAAGAGCGATCTGGCGATCGCCTCGCGCTACGCCGAGCTGGTGCCCGACGCCGACCTGCGCAGGCGCGTGTTCGGCGACATCTCCGCGGAATGGCAACGCACGCGGCGCTGGCTCGCGGCGATCACCGGACGCGACGAGCTGCTCGCCGACAACCCCACGCTGGCGCGCTCGATTCGCAACCGCTTCCCGTACCTCGATCCGTTGAACCACCTGCAGGTCGAGCTGCTCAGGCGCTACCGCGCGGGCGACACCGACGAGCGCACCAAGCGCGCCATCCACCTTACCATCAACGGCGTGGCCGCCGGTCTGCGCAACAGCGGCTGAGGGGGTACGCGATGTACACGCTTTACGGTATGCCCGACTCGGGCAACTGCTACAAGCCCAGGCTCGCCGCCGAGCAGCTCGGCATCGCCTACCGCTGGGTCGAGGTGCGCGACACGCGCGCGCCCGAGTTCCTCGCCAGGAACCCGAACGGTAAGGTGCCGCTGCTCGAGCTCGACGACGGCGGCTTCCTGCCCGAGTCGAACGCGATCCTGTGGTACCTCGCCGAAGGCACGCCGCTCGCGCCCGCCGGACGGCTCGCGCGCGCGCGCGCGCTGCAGTGGATGTTCTTCGAGCAGTACAGCCACGAGCCCTACGTGGCCGTGGCGCGCTCGATCGTCCGGCATACGCCGCCCGATTCGCCGCGCCGCGCCGAGCTGGCGCGGCTGCGCGAGCGCAGCCACCACGCGCTCGGCGTCATGGAGCGGCATCTCGCGCGCGAGCCGTATTTCGTCGATGCCGTGTATTCGATCGCCGACATTGCCCTGTTCGCCTACACGCATTGTGCCGAGGACGGCGGCATCGAGCTCGCACCCTACCCCGCGATCCGCGCCTGGCTCGAGCGGGTACGCGCGCAGCCGCGCTTCGTGCCCATGCAATGACGCTGCTGTTCCTCAAGGGGCTGGCGTTCGGCTTCGTGCTCGCCGCCACCGTGGGTCCGATGTGGATGCTCTGCTTCCGTCGCACCGTCGCCTCGGGCGCACTGGCGGGCTTCGTCTCGGGCATGGGCATCGCGGTCGCCGACGGCATTTACGGCGCGATCGCCGCCTTCGGCCTCAGTGCGATCTCGGGCGTGCTGCTCGGGCACAAGCTCTGGCTCGGACTGCTCGGCGGGGCGTTTCTCGTCTATCTCGGCATGCGGACCCTGACTGCAGCCCCCGCCCTGCCAGGCAGCGACGCAGCGCGGATGCAGCCGCTCGCGTCCGCATTCCTGTCAACGCTCGGCCTGACGCTCGCCAACCCGCCGACCATCCTCGCGTTCGCGGCGATTTTCGCGGGCCTGGGCCTCGCGCAAGACGCGGATTTCGCCGCGGCAGGCATGGTGACGCTGGGCGTGTTCCTCGGCTCGGCGTCGTGGTGGGTAATCCTCGCCGCCGCCGCCGGCTGGCTGCACGGTCGCATCGGGCCGGGATCGATGCGAGCGATAAACGTCGTGTCCGGCGTCACGATCCTCGCCTTCGCGGCGTGGCAGCTCGCGCAGCTCCTCTGATATCCTGCGGACTGGACGGATATCCACTATGCAGCTCCTCGACGCGCCGCTCGCCATCGTCGATCTCGAGACCACGGGCGCGAACGCAAGCTGGGACCGCGTCACCGAGATCGCGGTGATCGAGGTCGACGGCGGGGAGATCTCGGGCGAGTGGTCGACGCTGGTCAACCCCGAGACGACGATCCCGCCGGCGATCCAGGCGCTCACCGGCATCACGAACGACATGGTGGCGGGCGCGCCGACCTTCCGCGCGCTCGCCCGCGAGCTGCACGAGCGGCTCGCCGGGCGCGTGGTGGTGGCGCACAACGCGCGCTTCGATTACGGCTTCCTGCGCCAGGAGTTCGAGCGCGCCGGCATCCGCTACGTGGCGCGCACGCTGTGCACGGTGAAGCTCTCGCGGCGGCTTTATCCGGGTGACGCGCGCCACAATCTCGACAGCCTGATCGCACGCCACGATCTGCATTGCCGCGCGCGCCATCGCGCGCTCGGCGACGCCGAGGCGGTGTGGCAGTTCCTGCATGCGGCCGCCGCGGAGCACGGAGCCGAGGCGCTCGGCGCGGCCGCGCGGCAGGTCGCCAGGCAGCCGACGCTGCCACCGCACATCGACCGCGCCGCGATCGACGCGGTACCGGACGCTCCGGGCGTGTACCTGTTCTACGGCGAGGGCGACGCGCCGCTGTACGTCGGCAAGAGCATCAGCATGCGCAGCCGCGTGCTGGCGCATTTCGCCGACGACCTGCGCTCCGCCAGGGAAATGCAGCTCGCGCGCGAGGTGCGGCGCATCGACTGGCAGCGCACTGCGGGCGAGCTCGGCGCACTGCTGCGCGAAGCGGAGCTGGTCAAGGAGCTTACGCCGGTTTTCAACCGGCAGTTGCGCCGCGCGAGCGACCTGTGCGGCTTCGTGCAGGACGGCGCGTCGCTGCGGATCGCTCGCGCGGACGAAATCGATGCGGATGCCGTCCCTCACATACACGGCGTGTTCCGCTCGAAGCGCGCCGCGCTCACGGCGCTGCGCGGCCTGGCCGACGAGCACGGGCTTTGTCTGCAGACGTTGGGATTCGACCGGGTCCGCGGCGGGCGCGGGGCGTGCTTCCGCCATCAGGTACGACGCTGCGCCGGCGTGTGCGCGGGCCGCGAGAGCATCGAGTCGCATCGCGCGCGCGTGGCCGCCGCGCTCGCGCGGCTCAGGACCGTCGCCTGGCCTTATCGCGGCGCGGTCGGCGTCGTCGAGGACGACCGCGAGCGCGATACCACTGACGTCCACGTGATACACAACTGGTGCTACCTTGGGACGGTAAAGTCCGAAGCCGAGCTCGCTGACCTTCTCGAGAGCGGCTCCCGTGCGCGTTTCGACCTCGACCAATACAAGATCCTGGCGCGCCACCTGCTCAAGGGGCACCCGCGGATCGTGGAGCTTCCGGTCTAGCGATGCACTGCGAGCTCCTCGTCCCGGCGCTGCTGCCCAAACGCGAGACGCTGCACGAAGCGCTCTCGGAGCTGCGCCTGCCTGCGCTGGAAATGCTGCTGGCGCGGGGCCGCGCGAACTGGTCCGAGGCGCTGACGCCCGAGCGCTGGCTGGTCGAAGCCTTCGACGAGGAGGACGCGCCGCTCGCGGCCGGCGCGCTTACCTTGCTCGCCGACGGCGCCCCCGAGGACGGTCCCGGTCAGGCGTCCTGGATGCGCGCCGACCCGGTGCACCTGCGCCTGCACGGCGACGTGCTGACGCTGGTCCCAAGCGCGGCTTTCAGCATCGCGCGCGAGGAAGCCGAGGCGCTGTGCGAGACCCTGGGCAGGCACTTCGCCGGGGCGTTCACGCTCTATCCGCTGCGCGCCGAGCGCTGGTGCGCCCGACTCGAAGCCGACCTGTCGGTGGCGTCCGAGTCGCCGCTCGCCGTCGCGGGCTCGGACCTGGACGCGCACCTGGGCGCCGGTCCGGACACGCGTCGCTGGCACGCCCTGCTGAACGAGATCCAGATGGCGCTGCACGATCATCCGGTAAACCGCGCGCGCGAGGAGCGCGGCGTGCCCGCGGTGAACAGCGTCTGGCTTTGGGGTGCCGGCCCGCTGCCGGCGTCCGCGAGCGGCCGCTGGCAGTCGGTCGCGGCAGACGAGCCGATCGCGCGCGGCCTGGCGCAGCTCGCCGGGACGCGACACCGACCGCTGCCGGCTTCCGCCGAGCAGTGGCTGGCGCGCGCGCCCGAGGACGGCAGGCATCTGTTCGTGCTCGATGCCCTGCGCGCCGCGAGCGCGCTGGGAGACGCGCAACTCTATCGCGAGGGCTTGCTGGTCCTCGAAACGCGCTGGTTCGCCCCGCTGCTCGCGGCGCTGCGCGCCGGGCTCATTGGCATGGTGACGCTGCACGTGCCCGATGCCGCGCAATCGCTGTCCTTCGAGACGGTCCGCAGCGACCTGAGGCGCTTTTGGCGCCGGACGCGCGCTCTGGGGAGCTACGCTTGAAGATCGTCGAGCGACCGTATTCCCAGGCCGACCAGCGCGCGCTCGAGCGCGCCGGCGTGCACCCGGTGCTCGCCCGCGTCTACGCCGCGCGTCGCATCCGCTCGCGCGACGAGCTCAGCTATGACAGCGCGCGCCTGCTGCCGCCCTCGCTGCTCGCCAACGCCGAGCACGCGGCGGCGCTGCTGGCCGACGCGATCGCCGCGCGCCGCAGGATTCTCATCGTTGCAGACTACGACGCGGACGGCGCCACCGCGTGCGCCGTTGGCGTGCGCGCGCTGCGCTCGTTCGGCGCCGACGTCGGGTATCTGGTGCCAGACCGCTTCGCGCTGGGCTACGGCCTGTCGCCCGAGCTGGTGGACCTGGCCGCCACGCGGCGGCCGCAGCTGCTGGTCACGGTCGACAACGGCATCGCCAGCGTCGAGGGAGTGGCGCGGGCGCGCGCGCTGGGCATCGCGACGCTGATTACCGACCATCACCTTCCGGGCCCGGAGCTGCCGCAAGCGGACTGCATCGTCAATCCGAACCAGGCCGCATGCTCCTTTCCGTCGAAGGCGCTGGCCGGCGTCGGCGTGATGTTCTACGTGATGCTCGCGCTGCGCGCCGAACTGCGCCGCCGCGGCGCCTTCCAGGAGGGCGGCGAGCCCAATCTCGGTGCGCTCGCCGACCTGGTCGCGCTCGGCACGGTGGCCGACGTGGTACCGCTCGATGCCAACAATCGCATCCTGGTCGCGCAAGGGCTCAGGCGCCTGCGAGCGGGGCGCGGCGCGCCCGGACTCAATGCGCTGCTGCGCGTCGCCGGACGCGCGCCGGGCCAGGCGACGGGATTCGATCTGGGGTTCATCGCCGGGCCGCGCCTAAACGCCGCGGGTAGGCTCGCGGACATGAGCCTGGGCGTCGAGTGCCTGATCACCGACGACGAAGCGCGCGCCGCGAACATCACGCAGCAGCTCGACGAGCTCAATCGCGAGCGCCGTCGCATCGAGGGCGAGATGCTCGAGGAAGCGCTCAAGTCGGTCGCGGGATTCACGCAGGCACCGGGCGCGGCAGCAGCATTCTTCGAGCCGGGCTGGCACCAGGGCGTGGTCGGCATTCTCGCCTCGCGCCTGCGCGAGCGCCTGCACCGGCCGGTGCTGTGCTTCGCGCGAGCGGACCAAGGCGGCGGCGCCCATGCGGGGCTGCTGCGCGGCTCCGGGCGCTCGATCGCGGGACTGCACTTGCGCGACTGCCTCGACCTTGTTTCCAAGCGCGAGCCGGGACTCATCCTGCGCTTCGGCGGTCACGCGCAGGCCGCGGGACTCACGCTGCGCGAGCGGGACTTCGAGCGCCTCGCATCCGCCTTCGAGCGTGCCGCCGCCGACATGATTGCGCCCGAGGCGCTCGCGCCGGTGCTCGAGACCGACGGCGAGCTCGATCCGGCGCACGTCACGCTCGGCGTCGCGCAACTCATCGAAGAGCAGATCTGGGGTCAAGGCTTTCCGCAGCCGGTGTTCTGCGATACATTCGCGGTCGAAAACCAGCGCGTGGTCGGCGAGCGGCATCTCAAGCTGCGCCTGGTGAAGGAAGGCCGGAGATTCGATGCGATTCGTTTCAACGCTATCGATCGCGGTTCCGGGCGGTACGGCCCGGCGCTGGCGGCACGCATTCGCGCAGCCTACCGCCTGACTGTGAACGAGTTCAACGGCCTGAAGAACGTCCAGCTAAACGTCGAGCATATCGAGACCTGAACCGAGGGGGCCGCATGGCAAGGCTGCGCATCACCGCAGGCAAGGCGCGCTTCGAAGTCGCGCTCGACGACACGCCGACCGCGGAGGCGCTGCTCGAGGCGCTGCCGTTCGAGTCGCGTGCGCAGACCTGGGGCGAGGAGGTGTATTTCGAGGCGCCAGTCAACACCAACCTGGAGCCCGAGGCGCGCCAGATCGTCGAGCCGGGCACCGTGTGCTTCTGGGTGGAGGGCTCGGCGCTCGCGCTTGCCCTACGGTCCGACTCCGATCTCGACCGACGGCAGGCCGAAGCTCGTGACGCGCTGCAATCTCGTCGGCAGGATCGTGGGCGACGCGCGCCGGCTCGCCGGAGTGCGCGACGGCGACAAGGTCAGCGTCGAACAGGCCTGATATGGAAAGGAAGCGCGTCAATTCCTCCAAGATCCGCTCGATCGGCTACGACGAGAAGAACCAGATTCTGGAGATCGAAATGTCCAACGGCCAGGTGTGGCAATACTCCAGAGTGTCGCCTGAAGTGCACCGCCGCTTCATGGCCGCGCCGAACCCGACTTCGTTCTTCGACGATCGCATCGTCGAGGACTACAGCGGCAAGCGCGTCTAGCCGCGCAGCAAGGGAGAAACCAGGATGAATCTCGCCGCGTCGGTCCAGGAGCGCTTCAGGGGCATGTTCCCGGAGCTGCTGGGCATCCAGCTGTCCGAGGTCACCAAGGAAAACGTCGTCGCGAGCCTCACGGTGCGGCCCGACATGTGCACCGTGGCGGGCGTCATGCACGGCGGCGCGATCATGGCCTTCGCCGACACGCTGGGCGCGGTCGGCACCATCGTCAACCTGCCCCAGGGCGCTCGCACGACGACCATCGAATCGAAGACCAACTTTCTCGCCGCCGCCCCCGTGAACACGCGCGTGACCGGAGAATCGACGCCGGTGCATCGCGGCAAGACGACGATGGTGTGGCAAACGCGAATCATCTCCGAATCAGGCAAGCTGGTTGCGCTCGTCACGCAGACGCAGATGGTCCTGCCCGCGCCTGTATAATCCGCGCTTTTCCCGCGCATCATGGAAGCCGAACGCGTCAACCAGATCGCCTCCTCGCTCGAAGACCAGAACCGCAGGGTCGTCGAGCTGCGGAGGTATCTTTGACTTCGACGCCAAGCAGAAGCGCCTCGAAGTCCTGAGCCGCGAGCTCGAGGACCCCAAGCTCTGGGACAACCCGCAGCGGGCCCAGGAGCTCGGCAAGGAAAAGAAGCTGCTCGACGGAGTCGTGCGGACGCTCGAGCGGGTCTCGGCCGGCCTGACCGACGCACGCGAGCTGTTCGAGCTCGCGGCCGCCGACAAGGACGACCCGACGCTCGAGGAGCTCGGGCGCGAGGCGGGAAAGCTCGAGAAGGAAGTCGCGGCGCTGGAGTTCCGCCGCATGTTCTCCAATGCGCTCGACCCGAACAACTGCTTCGTCGACATCCAGGCCGGCTCGGGCGGCACGGAGGCGCAGGATTGGGCCGCGATGCTGGAACGGATGTATCTGAAGTATTGCGACCGGAAGGACTTCAAGGTCGAGATCCTCGAGCAGACCGACGGCGAGGTCGCAGGCATCAAGAGCGCGGCCCTCAAGGTCGTGGGCGACTACGCCTATGGCACCCTGCGCACGGAGATCGGCGTGCATCGGCTCGTGCGGAAAAGCCCGTTCGACTCGAATGCGCGTCGCCACACGTCATTCGCGAGCGTGTTCGTCTACCCCGAGGTCGACGAGTCAATCGAGGTGGAGATCAATCCGGCGGACCTCAAGATCGACACCTACCGCGCCTCGGGCGCCGGCGGGCAGCACGTCAACCGTACCGACAGCGCGGTGCGCATCACGCACCTGCCGAGCGGGATCGTCGTGCAGTGCCAGAACGACCGCTCGCAGCACAGGAACCGCGCCGAGGCGATGACGATGCTGAAGTCGAAGCTCCACGAGCTCGAGTTGCGCAAGCGCCAGGCCGAGCGCGACAAGCTCGAGGAATCGAAGAGCGACATCGGCTGGGGACACCAGATCCGCTCGTACGTGCTCGATCAGTCGCGCATCAAGGACCTGCGAACCGGAGTCGAGGTCGGCAACACGCAGGGCGTGCTCGACGGAGACCTGGATCAGTTCATCACCGCGAGCCTGAAGCAGGGAGTTTGAGGGGGTACGAGCATGAAAGAACAGAAGCAGCCCGAGCCGCAATCGCCGCAGGACGAGAACCAGATCATCGCCGAGCGCCGCAGCAAGCTGGCGAAGCTGCGCGAGGCGGGCACCGCCTTCCCCAATGATTTCACGCGCGTCGACCTGAGTTTGCGGCTCGACGAGCGCTACGGCGAGATGCCGGCCGAGGAGCTCGAGAAGCAGCAGGTGCAGGCGACCATCGCGGGCCGTCTGATGCTCAAGCGCGTGATGGGCAAGGCGAGCTTCGGCGTGCTGCAGGATCACGCCGGCCGCATGCAGATCTACGTGTCCGACGACAACACGGGGAAAGCCGGTCACGCCGCCTACAAGCACTTCGACATCGGCGACATCGTCGGCGCGATGGGTTTCCTGTTCAAGACGCGCACCGGAGAGCTCACGGTCCGGGTGCACGAGCTGCGGCTCCTCAGCAAGTCGCTCAGGCCGCTGCCAGAGAAGTTCCACGGCCTCACCGATCAGGAGCAGCGCTACCGGCAGCGCCACCTCGACCTGCTCGTCAACGAGCGCTCACGGTGGGTGTTCGCGGTGCGCTCGCGGGTGGTCCGCGCGATCCGCGAGTACATGGCGCGCACCAATTACATGGAAGTCGAGACGCCGATGCTGCAGCCGATCCCGGGCGGCGCCGCGGCCCGGCCGTTCCGCACGCACCACAATGCGCTCGACATGGATCTGTACCTGCGCATCGCTCCCGAGCTGTACCTGAAGCGCCTCGTGGTGGGCGGCATCGAGAAGGTCTACGAGATCAACCGCAGCTTCAGGAACGAAGGCATCTCGACGCGGCACAACCCCGAGTTCACCATGATGGAAATGTACTGCGCGTACACCAATTACACCTACATGATGAGCCTTGTGCAGAACGTGCTGCGCCATGCGGCCGAGGCCGCGCTCGGCACGGGTACCGTCGAGTACCAGGGACGCACGCTGGATTTCACCAAGCGCTTCACGCAGCTCACCATGTCGCAGGCGATCCAGAAGTACGCGCCCGCGCACTGGAGCGACGCCCAGCTGCGCGATAGGGACTTCCTCGCCGACAAGCTGCGCGGGCTGGAGGTCGAGTTCGGCGACGACCAGAACTGGGGCTCGCTGCAACTCATGCTGTTCGAGACGATCGCCGAAAAGAATCTGGTGGAGCCGACGTTCATTATCGACTTTCCGGCGGAAGTGTCGCCGCTCGCCCGGCGCAAGGACTCCGACTCGGAGATCGCCGAGCGCTTCGAGCTGTTCATCGACACCAAGGAGATCGCCAACGGATTCTCCGAGCTGAATGATCCCGAGGATCAGGCCGAGCGGTTTCTCGAGCAGTCGAGGAAGAAGGATTCCGGCGACCAGGAGGCGATGTACTACGACGCCGACTACATCCGCGCGCTCGAATACGGGCTGCCTCCGACCTCGGGCGCCGGCATCGGCATCGACCGCCTCGTGATGCTGCTGACCGACAGCCCGTCGATCCGCGATGTGATCCTCTTCCCGCACATGCGGCCGGAAGCATGACGCAGGTCACGTTGCGGCTGCGGCGGAGAAACAACTGGTAACAATTCGTCGCTGCCTGAGGCAGTGATGGCGGGTAATGTGGCTGCTGCAGGTTTCGCATAGGGAAGGAGATCGCAATCATGGAAACGGAAGGCACCAGGAAGCTGCATCCGCTGCTCGCCACCGCGGCAGTCGCGCTGATCGTTCTTGCAGTGGTCGGAATCGGAGCGTTCACCGGGCTGCTGCCCGGCACGATCGGCTCGCCGAAATCGAACGACATGGCCGCTTCGCCGGCCTCGTCAGAATACGACGCGCCGGCTGCAGAACAGGCGGCGGCACCCGTGCCGAAGCCGGTCGCGAAGTCCGCCGCCAAGCCCGTGGCCGCGCAGCGGCCCGCGCCCAAGCCGGCCCAGGTCGCCGTGGTAAAGCAGAAGTGTCTGGACTGCGGCGTGGTGGAATCGGTGCGTGAGGTCGAGGTCAAGGGCGAAGGCACCGGACTCGGCGCGGTCGCCGGCGGAGTGCTGGGCGGCGTCGTCGGGCACCAGGTCGGCAGCGGCCGGGGCAACACGGCGATGACCGTGCTCGGCGCCGCGGGCGGCGCCTACGCGGGCCACCAGATCGAGAAAAAGGCGCGCGCTACAAAGCACTGGGACGTGACCGTGCGCCTCGACGGCGGCGGCACGCGCACCGTCTCGATGCCGTCGCAACCCGCGTGGCGCGCAGGCGATCGCGTGCGCGTCGTCAACGACTCGATCGAGCCGGAGAATGGCTAGCGCTATAGTCGCAGCAGCGCCAGGCCGACCAGCACCGTCGCGGTCGCCAGGGCGCGCCGCCGTGTGAAGCGCTCACCGAGAAACAGCGCGCCGAGCACGGCGGCGAATATCACCGAGACCTCCCGCAGCGCGGCCACCAGCGCTACGGGCGCCTGAGACATTGCCCACAGGGCGATGCCGTAGGAGCCGAGCGTGAACGCGCCTCCGAGCGCGGGACGCACCCAGTGGCGAGCAAGGTAGGCCGGTACCTCGCGCGGCCGGTCGGCCAGCCCGATGGCCACCTGCACCACGCTGTTGGCGACGAAGAACCACATGGCATAGCTCACGGGCGCCCCGGAAAGGCGCACGCCGCGCGCATCGATCACGGTGTATGCGGCGATCACCACCGCGTTGCCCAGCGCGAACAGCAACGCGCGCCGCGCGGCCGCGGGCTCGCCGCGCGCCCCGGTGGCAAAGCCGAGGATGCCGGCGCAGATCAGCGCTACGGCGGCGGTTTCCGTTCCCGGGAGGACCTCGCCGAACATCGCGACACCCGCCAGCGCGACCAGCGCCGGCGCACCGCCACGCATGATCGGGTAGGTGAACGACAGATCGCCCCAGCGGTACGCGCCGGCGAGCGCCCAGAAGTACGCGACGTGCACCACGACGGAGGCAGCGATCCAGGGCCAGGATGCGGGCGCGGGCAACGGCAGCCAGGGGACGATGGCCAAGGCGATGATGCCGCGGCTCACCGCGAGTGCGAAGTTCTCGAGCGCCTTGTCGGGACTCGACTTGAGCAACGCGTTCCAGCCCGCGTGCAGCAGCGCGGCGCCGAGCATCGCCAGCGTTACCGTCAGGGATATTTCCATCCTGGCAGTCTAGCAAGGCGCGCGAGGCGGATTTGACAGTGCTCGGGCGGCCCCGCATATTCGGCGGGCTCTATGACCAAGCGCATGCTCCTGATGCTGTTGCTTGTCGGGGCGCTGTTCGGAGCCATCTTCGGCTTCCAGGCGTTCAAGGCGCGCATGGTCACGAAATACATGGCATCGCAGGGCGTACCTGCCCAGACTGTATCGACCACCGAGGCAAGGTATCTGGAATGGCAGCCGACGCTCGCGGTGGTCGGCACGCTGCGAGCGATGCGCGGCGCCGACCTCGCGCCGCAGCTCGCCGGCGTGGTGGCCGCGATCCATTTCACCTCCGGGGATGAAGTGAAGGCCGGCATGCCGCTGGTGCAGCTCGACAATGCCTCCGACCTGGCGCTGCTCGAATCGCTCAAGGCCTCGGCGCAGCTCGCGGAAACGACCCACCGGCGCGACCTGCAGCAGCTCAAGGCGAATTTCATCAGCCAGGCCGCGGTCGACATCGACATCGCCAATCTGCGCAGCGCCAAGGCGCGGGTCGCCGAGCAGCAGGCGCTCGTCGACAAGAAGCTGGTCCGCGCGCCGTTCGCCGGGCGCCTCGGCATCCGCGCGGTCGATCTCGGGCAGTACGTCGCAGCCGGCACCAAGCTGGTTACGTTGCAGTCGCTCGATCCGATTTTCGTCGATTTCAGCGTGCCACAGAACCAGCTCGCGCAGCTAGATTCCGGACAGAAGGTGATCGTCACCACCGATGCGCTGCCCGGCGAGCGCTTTGAGGGCACCATCAGGGCGATTGACGCCAAGGTGGACCCGGCGACGCGCAACGTGCTGGTGCGGGCCTCGCTCCCCAATCCCCAGCACCGGATGCTGCCGGGAACGTTCGCGAACGTCGAGGTCCGATCGAGTGCCGCGCAGCGCCGCCTGACGCTGCCGCAGACCGCGATCACCTTCAACCCCTACGGCAACACCGTGTTCGTGGTCGAGGAGAAGGGCAAGGGACCGGGCGGCAAGTCGCGGCTGGTCGCCAGCCAGCGTTTCGTCACCACCGGCGCGACGCGCGGCGATCAGATCGAGGTGCTCTCGGGCGTCAAGGAAGGCGAGACGGTGGTCACCGCCGGCCAGCTCAAGCTGCACAACGGCGCGCCAGTCACGATCGACAACTCCGTCCGGCCGTCCGACGAGGCGGCACCTCAACCGAGGGATCAGTGAGCGCGCGGCAATGAAGTTCACGGACCTCTTCATCAGAAGGCCGGTGCTCGCCACCGTGGTGAGCCTGATCCTGCTCGTGCTCGGGGTGCGCTCGGTGGCGCTGCTGCCGGTGCTGCAGTTTCCGCGCACCCAGAACGCGGTCGTGACGGTGACCACCGCCTATACCGGGGCCGATCCGGCCCTGGTCGCCGGGTTCATCACCGCGCCGCTCGAAAACTCGATCGCGCAGGCGAACGGCATCGACTACATGACCTCGACGAGCCGCCAAAGCGTGAGCACCATCACCGCCAATCTGCGGCTCAACTACGACTCGGACAAGGCGCTCACCGAGATCAACACGAAGGTGAACGCGGTGCTCAACCAGCTGCCGCAGGGCTCGCAGCAGCCGACGCTGTCGGTGCAGATCGGCCAGACGATCGATGCCATGTACATCGGCTTTTCGAGCCAGGTGCTGCCCGCCAACAAGATCACCGACTACCTGGTGCGCGTGGTGCAGCCCCGCCTGCAGGCGGTCGAGGGCGTGCAGACCGCCGAGATCCTGGGACAGAAGCTGTTCGCGCTGCGCGCCTGGCTCGATCCGGACAAGCTCGCGGCCTATGGCCTGACGGCGGCCGACGCGCAGCAGGCGCTCGCGGCCAACGATTTCCTCGCGGCGGTGGGCAGCACCAAGGGCCAGATGGTTCAAGTGAACCTGACCGCCTCGACCAGCCTGCATTCCGTCGACGAGTTCAAGCGCCTGATCGTCAAGCAGAAGGATAGCGCCATCGTGCGGCTCGAAGACGTCGCCAACGTCACGCTTGGCGCCGAAGACTACGAGTCGGCCGTGGGCTTTGACGGCAAGCAGGCGGTGTACATCGGGATCCAGGTGGCGCCCTCGGCCAACCTGCTCGAGGTGATCAAGCGCGTGCGCGACGCATTTCCAGCCATTCAGGCGCAGCTGCCGCAGGGTCTGGACGGCCGCATCGTGTACGACTCCACCAAGTTCGTGAACAGCTCGATCTACGAGGTGGTGAAGACCATCGCCGAAGCGCTCGTCATCGTCACGCTCGTGGTATTCGCCTTTCTCGGCTCGGTGCGCTCGGTGCTCATTCCGACCATCGCCATTCCGCTGTCGCTGGTGAGCACCTTCACGGTCATGCTGGCCCTGGGCTTCAGCATCAACCTGCTCACCCTGCTCGCGCTGGTGCTGGCGATCGGCCTGGTGGTGGACGACGCGATCATCGTGGTCGAAAACGTCAACCGCCACCTCGAGCAGGGCATGCGCCCGATGGAGGCGGCGGTCGTCGCGGCCCGCGAGCTCGCCAACCCGATCATTGCCATGATGGTGGTGCTGATAGCGGTGTACGTGCCGATCGGGTTCCTGGGCGGTCTCACCGGCGCGCTGTTTACCGAGTTCGCGTTCAGCCTGGTCGGTGCGGTGACCATCTCCGCGGTCGTCGCGCTGACGCTGTCGCCGATGATGTGCTCGCGCATGCTCAAGCCGCACGACACCTCGGCGCACGGCTGGGAAGCGCACCTGGTGGCGTGGCTCGATCGCGCCTTCGATTCCCTGCACCGCCGCTACGAGGCGCTCCTGCATCGCACGCTTGACTACGTTCCCGTCACCGCGGCGTTCGCACTGATCGTGCTGGGCAGCATCTATTTCCTGTACGCCGGCGCGAAGTCCGAGCTCGCGCCGCAGGAAGACCAGGGCGTGCTCATCGCCTCGTCCACTGGCGCACCCAACTCCACTCTCGAGCAGCGCGAGCTCTACACGCGACAGGTTTACGAGAAGTTCGCTTCCCATCCTGAAACCGATCACGTTTTTCAGCTCGACGTGCCCGGCCGCACGATCGCCGGCATGGTGCTCAAGCCCTGGGACGAGCGCGCAAAGACCGCCGCGCAGCTGCAGCCGGCGGTGCAGCAGGAGATGGACCGGATCGCCGGGCTGAAAACGGTATTGTTCCAGCCGCCGCCGCTTCCCGGCGCGCGCGGGCTGCCGGTCGAACTCGTGATCCAGACCACCGAATCGTTCGAGCGCCTGGACGAGGTCTCGCGGAAGTTCCTGCAGGAAGCGCAAAAGAGCGGCCGCTTCATCTTCATCGACAGCGACCTCAAATTCGATCAGCCGCAAGCCACGGTGGTAATCGACCGCGAGCTCGCGGCACAGCTCGGCCTGTCGATGCGCGACGTCGGCAGCGCACTATCGGCAATGCTCGGCGGCGGCCATGTGAATTACTTCAGCCTCTACGACCGCTCCTACAAGGTGATCCCGCAGGTCCGGCAGGTGGACCGCCTGAACGCGGAACAGCTGCGCGGCTATTACATCCGCACCGCGAGCGGCGACATGGTGCCCCTGGCGACCATCGCGCACCTCGAGGCCAAGGTTGTGCCCCAGGCGCTGAACCATTTCCAGCAGCAGAACTCGGCGACCATCTCGGGCGTCCAGTTTCCCGGCGTCTCGCAGGGCGAGGCGCTTGCCTACCTCCAGGAGCTCGCCGCACGCACGCTGCCGGAGGGCTACTCGATCGACTATTCCGGCCAGTCGCGGCAGTTCGTACAGGAATCTAGCGCACTGGTGGTGACGTTCTTCTTCGCGCTAATCATCATCTACCTCACTTTGGCGGCGCTGTTCGAAAGCTTTCGCGACCCGGTGATCATCCTGGTATCGGTGCCGATGTCGATATGTGGTGCGCTGATCTTCATCAGCCTGGGAGTCGGCGGCGCGAGCCTGAACATCTACACCGAGGTCGGTCTGGTGACGCTGATCGGCCTGATCAGCAAGCACGGCATCCTGATCGTCGAATTCGCGAACAATCTCCGCCAGGAGGGTCACGACAAGCGCAAGGCGATCGAGATGGCCGCCGGCATCCGGCTGCGCCCGATCCTGATGACGACCGCTGCCATGGTGCTCGGCGTGGTGCCGCTCATCACCGCGAGCGGCGCCGGCGCAGTGAGCCGCTTCAACATGGGGCTGGTGATCGCCTCGGGCATTGCCATCGGCACGCTGTTCACGCTGTTCGTGGTGCCCGCGATGTATATGCTGCTCGCCGCGAAGCGCGTCGACCAGCTGGCGGTGGAGCCGGTTGCCGGCGAAGCGCGCTAGGAGACGAGCGCCCGCCTGCCCACGGGCGGGTAGCGCGGGTCGGAATAGCCGGGGGTCGATGGATGGCCCGGCGCCACCAGCCGGTCGACGAGCGCCTCGTCCTCCGCGGTGAACGGGTGCTCCAGGGCGCCGAGGTAGTCCCGCCATTGCTCCAGAGTGCGCGGGCCGGCGAGCACGCTCGTCACCGCGCCGCTGTTGAGCATCCAGTTGAGCGCGAACTGGCCCGCGCCCATGCCGCGGCGCTCCGCATGACCCTTGATCTTCTGCGCGATGGCGAGCGACTCCGCGCGGAACTCGGTCTGCATCATGCGCTTGTCGCCGCGGCCGGCGCGCGTTTCCGCCGGGGGAGGCTCGCCAGGCTTGTATTTTCCGGTCAGCACGCCTCGCGCGAGCGGCGAGTAGGGCACCACGCCCAACCCGAAGCGCCCGCAGGCCGGCAGCACCTCCACCTCCGGCATGCGGTTTACTGCGTTGTAGTACGGCTGACAGACCACCGGGCGCGGTACCCCCATCCGGTCGGCGAGCAGAGCGGCCTCGGCGATGCGCCAGCCGCGAAAATTCGACACGCCCCAGTAACGCACCTTGCCGGTGCGCACCAGATCGCCCATCGTCGCCACGGTTTCCTCGAGCGGCGTTCCCGCATCGTCGAGATGCAGGTAATAGATGTCGACGTGGTCCGACCGTAGGCGCGCGAGCGATTCGTCGATGGCGCGCAGCACGTGGCGGCGCGACAGATCAACGTCGTCGGGCGCCGGCGCGCCGGTGTTGCCGACCTTGGTGGCGACGATCCAGCGCGCGCGGTCGGCCGCGACCAGCCGGCCGAGCATGCGCTCAGACTCGCCCTTGGCGTAGGCGTCTGCCGTATCGACGAAATTGACCCCGGCTTCGCGGGCCGACGCCACGATCCGTCCCGCTTCGGCCTCGTCGGTTCGGTCGCCGAACATCATCGTGCCCAGGCACAGCACCGACACCTTGAGTCCGCTCGCCCCGAGTCTACGGTATTCCATCTCACACCTCCGTCATCAGATCGAGCATGGGGCGCGCGCGCGCTACCGCCTCGCGGCCCTCCTGTATCGCCTCGGCCGCGCGGTGAAAGTCCATGGTGGCGAAGTCGGGAAGCAGCGGCGTCAACAGCACTTCTGCGGGCTCGCCCGCCAGCCTGCTGCGCGCAAGGCGCACCTGCATGATATCGATCGCCGCGAGAAACGCCTGCAGTATCGACGGCGCGCTCTCGCGCTCTTCCTCGGCCGATACCTCGCCGACCAGTCGCGCAAGCCAGCTGATGCGCTCGATCCGCTCCGGCATGCGGATTTCCCGCGCCTCGCTACGCCGAGTCCGGTAGCGCCCGAGCTTCGCCCAGCCGAGGTCCACGGCGATCACCACGTCGGCGCCGAGCGCCGTCAGGTCACGATCCTCGAAATTCTCGCGAAAGAAATCGAACAGCTTCTGGCCCTTGATCAAGCCACCGCGCCAGGTGACATCGACGAGCTTCAATACGTCGGTCCAGGCGAGCCCCGTCACCCAGCGCTCGAGGCGCTCCAGCTCACCGGCTGCGTAGGCGGCGCCGAGCCGAGGGCAAGGCCGATGCGCGGTTTGCGTGGTTGGTGCGGCGTAATCGTCGGGCCAGACTAGCTCAGCCGCTCGAATATCGCGGCGATGCCCTGCCCGCCGCCGATGCACATCGTCACCAGCGCAAAGCGCTTCTGCGTGCGCGCAAGCTCGTAGAGCGCCTTGACCGTCAGGATACAGCCGGTCGCGCCGATCGGATGGCCGAGCGCCACCGCGCCGCCGTTCGGATTGACCTTCTCCGGGTCGAGACCGAGGTCCTTGGTCACGGCCATGGCCTGTACGGCAAAAGCCTCGTTCGATTCGATCACGTCCATGTCCGAGGGCTTGAGACCGGCTCTCTCGAACACCTTCCTGACGGCCGGGATCGGCCCCAGACCCATCACCTGCGGCTCGACGCCTGCGTGCGCATAGGCCACCAGGCGCGCCATCGGCTTGGCACCGGCCTTCGCGGCGGCCTTCGCCTCCATCAGCACGACGGCGGCGGCCGCGTCGTTGATGCCCGACGCGTTCCCTGCCGTGACGGTGCCGTCCTTCTTGAACACCGCCTTGAGCTTCTGCAGGTCCTCGATCTTGGCGTCCCGGCGCACGTGCTCGTCGAGCACGAACTGCTCGACACCCTTGCGCGTCTTGACCTCCACCGGGACGATCTGGCTCTTGAAATAACCCTTGTCGAGGGCGTTGGCCGCGCGCCGGTGCGATTCGAGCGAAAACGCGTCCTGCTGCTCGCGCGTGAAGCCGTACTTGGCCGCGACGTTCTCGGCCGTGACGCCCATGTGGCCGTGTCCGAACGGATCGTGCAGCGCGCCCGTCATGGCGTCGACGATCGCGCCGTCACCCATCCTCGTGCCCCAGCGCGCGCCAGGCATGAAGTAGGCGGCGCGGCTCATGCTCTCCGTCCCGCCACCGATTGCGACGTCGACGTCGCCCAGCAGGATATGCTGGGAAGCCGAGACGATGGCCTGCAAGCCGCTGCCGCACAACCGGTTGACGGTCAGGCAGGGCGTGCCTACCGGCAGGCCGGCGTCGATCGCGGACACGCGCGACACGTACATGTCGCGCGCCTCGCCGTGAATCACGCTGCCGACCACCACGTGTCCGACCGTTGCCGGGTCGATCTTGGCCCGCGCCACGGCCTCCTTGATGGCGATCGCGCCGAGCCTAGTGGGAGGCTGCTCCTTGAGGGCACCGCCGTAGTCCCCGATTCCGGTGCGTACGCCCGACACCACTACCACTTCACGCGCTGCCATATCGCCTCCTTGCCGAAGTTTCAGGCGGCCAGCCGTGCCACCAAGTCGTGCTCGGCGGCCTGTTCCGCGATAACCTCCGCGAAATCGCCGGGCCTCAGTTTGCCTCCGTCGCGCACCCGCACCACGCCGTCGATTTCCGGCGCATCGGCGCCCGAGCGCGCCAGTGCGCCCGCGCGATCAACCTGGTCCACCAGGACTTTCAGCCGCCTGCCGAGCTTCGTGCGCAGACGCGCGGCGCTGATCGCAGATTGCAGCGCCATCAGCCGCGCCCGCCGCTCTTCCTTCAATTCCTCAGGCACCGGGTTCGGCAATTCGTTCGCTGCCGCCCCTTCCACGGGGGAATAAGCGAAGCAGCCGACCCTGTCGAGCTGCGCCTCCTCGAGAAACGCAAGCAACTGCTCGAACTCGCTCTCGGTTTCCCCGGGAAAACCGACGATGAACGTGCTGCGCAACGTGATCTCCGGGCATATCGCGCGCCAGCGGCGCACGCGCTCGAGCGTGTCGCCGGCGTTCGCTGGGCGCTTCATCAACCTCAGTATGCGCGGCGCCGCGTGCTGGAACGGCACGTCAAGATAGGGAACGATGCGTCCATCGGCCATCAGCGGCACCACTTCGTCCACATGCGGATACGGATACACGTAGTGCAGCCTCACCCAGACGCCCAGCGCGCCGAGCGCGCGCGCCAGCTCGGTCATGCGCGTCTTGAGCGGCCGTCCACGCCAGAACCCGGTGCGGTACCTGACGTCCACCCCGTAGGCACTGGTGTCCTGCGAGATGACGAGCAGCTCCTTGACCCCTGCCGCAACCAGATTCTCGGCTTCCTGCATCACTTCGCCGATCGGGCGCGACGCCAGGTCGCCGCGCAGCGACGGGATGATGCAGAACGTGCAGCGATGGTTGCAGCCCTCCGAGATCTTGAGATAGGCGTAGTGGCCGGGCGTGAGCTTGATGCCTTGCGGCGGCACCAGGTCGGCATACGGATCGTGGGGCTTGGGCAAATGAGCATGCACCTCGCGCATGACGGCCGCCACGTCGTGCGGACCGGTGACCGCGAGCACGCTGGGGTGAGCCGCGCGCACCACGCCGTCCTTCGCGCCGAGGCAGCCCGTGACGATGACCTTGCCGTTCTCCGCCAGCGCCTCGCCGATGGCGCCGAGCGATTCCTCCACCGCGGCATCGATGAAACCGCAGGTGTTGACGACTACCAGGTCGGCTCCCGCGTAGCTCGGGGAGGTCGCATAACCCTCGGCGCGCAGCCGGGTCAGGATGTGCTCGGAATCGACCAGCGCTTTCGGGCAACCGAGGGAAACAAATCCGATGCGCGGCGCGGGCACCTGCGCCACCGGCCGCGCTCTGTTTCGCACCATCCTAGGACTTCTTCTCCGAGCCGTCGTCGTTGCGCTGCTGCGTGCCGGGAAAGGCCGGGAAGGAAAGGCCTGAAAACATGTTGCGCGCCTGGCTCTGCATCTGCTCCTGGAACTGCGAGAACATCTTCTGACTTTGCTCGATGTAGGCCTGCATCAGGCTCTGCATCGCGGGGCCCTGCAAGTTCATGAACTGCGCCCACAGCTCCTGCGACGCGCGCGGCGTGTCGCCGTAAATCCGCTGAGACTGCTCCTGCAGGGATTTCTGCATCTCCTGGAACGCGTGGATGTTCTTTTCCAGGTACGCGCCCATCAATCCCTGCATCGCATTGCCGTAGAAGCGGATCAGGTGTGCGAGCAGGTCCGACGAGAACATTGGCAGGCCGCCCGATTCCTCCTCGAGGATGATCTGCAGCAGTATCTGGCGCGTGAGCTCGTCGTTTGTCTTGGCGTCGACGACGTGAAAGTCCTCGTGCTTGAGCACCATCTGCTTCACGTCGGCCAGCGTGATATAGCTCGACGTCTTGGTGTCGTAGAGGCGACGATTCGGATACTTCTTGATCAGGCGCACCTGGTTTTCCATTACCTGCTCCTCAATACATGTGCTGCCCGCCGTTGATGGAGATGTTCGCCCCGGTGACGAACGCCGCCTCCTCCGAGCAAAGGTAGATGATCAGGCCGGCGACCTCGTCCGGCTTGCCGAGCCGCCCGATAGGGATCTGGGGCAGGATCTTGGAGTCCAGGATCTCCTTCGGGATCGCCGTGACCATCTTGGTGCCGATGTAGCCCGGCGAAATGGTGTTGATCGTCACGCCCTTCTTTGCGACTTCCAGGGCCAGTGCCTTGGTGAAGCCGTGAATTCCCGCCTTTGCCGCCGAGTAGTTGGTCTGCCCGAAGGCGCCCTTCTGCCCATTCACCGAGGACACGTTGATGATCCGGCCCCAGTTGCGGTCGGACATGCCGTCCATGACCTGCTTGGTCATGTTGAAGCAGGAGTCGAGGTTGGTGCGCATCACCGCGTCCCAGTCCGCCTTGGTCATCTTCTTGAACGTCATGTCGCGCGTAATGCCGGCGTTGTTTACCAGGATGTCGATCTGGCCGCAATCCTTGGCGACGCGCTCGCATTTCGAGGCGCAATCGTCGAAATCGGCCACGTCCACTGGATACGCCGCAAAGTCGTACCCGCGCCCCCTCATTTCCTCGAGCCAAGACTTCCACTTGGTGTTCGAAGGCGAGTAGGTCACGACCACTTTGTAGCCGGCGTCTGCCATCTTGGTAGAAATCGACTCTCCCAGCCCGCCCATGCCGCCCGTCACCACTGCCAGTCTCTTGTCCTTCATCTCCCGCTCCTCGGGTGTTCGCGCCTCGCATCTAGGACATGTACATGCCGCCGTTGATCGCGATATTCGCGCCCGTAATATAACCGGCTTCCTCGGATGTCAGGAAGGCGATCAGCGCCGCGATCTCCTCGGGCTTTGCGAGTCGTCCCATCGGGATGCCGGCGATGATCTTGTCCAGCACATCCTTGCGTATGGCCTTCACCATATCGGTTTCGACGTAACCCGGCGAAATTGAGTTCACGGTCACGCCCTTGCGCACCACTTCCTGAGCCAGCGCCTTCGCGAACCCGTGTATCCCCGCCTTCGCAGCAGAATAGTTCGTTTGACCGAACTGCCCCTTCTGTCCGTTCACCGAAGAAAGGTTCACGACCCGCCCCCAGCCCCGCTCGGTCATGCCATCGATGACGTGCTTGGTGACATTGAACGCGCTGTTGAGGTTGGTGTTGATCACAGACAGCCAGTCCGATGGCGACATCTTCTTCAGCATGTTGTCGCGGACGATGCCGGCGTTGTTCACCAGGATGTCGACCGGCCCGATCTGCGACTCGATCTTGCTCACCATTGCACCGGCCGATTCGAAGTCCGCGACGTCTCCCTCGGCCGCATCGACATTGTCGAAGCCCGCGGAACGCATGCGCGCAAGCCACTCGTCCTTACGCTCATAGCCCGGCAGGCAGTTTGCCACGACCATGTTGCCGTTCGTGCTGGCGAGTCTACGGCACACTGCCGTGCCGATGCCCCCCATGCCCCCCGTTACCAGTGCCACGCGTTTAGTCATTCTCGCTTCTTTCTCCGATGAATCGTCCGAGCCTATCGCTCCACGGCCAGGGCTACGCCCATGCCACCACCGATGCACAACGACGCCAGCCCGGTCTTCGCATCGCGTTTCTCCATCTCGTGCAGCAGCGTCACCAGGATCCTGCAGCCCGACGCGCCGATCGGATGACCGAGCGCGATCGCGCCCCCGTTCACGTTCACTTTCGATGTGTCCCAGCCCATCTGCCGGTTGACGGCGATCGCCTGTGCGGCGAATGCCTCGTTGATCTCCATGAGGTCCAGGTTCTGAGGCGTCCAGCCGGCGCGCGACAGGCAGCGCTTGGAGGCCGGCACCGGCCCCATGCCCATGTACTTCGGGTCGACGCCCGCCGAGGCGAACGCCTTGATGCGCGCCAGCGGCTTCAGACCCAGCTCCTTGGCCTTGCGTGCCGATGCCAGCACCACGGCGGCGGCGCCATCGTTGATGCCGGAAGCATTGCCCGCGGTGACGCTGCCCGACTTGTCGAACGCGGGCCTGAGGCTCTTCAGCGCGTCGAGCGTAGCGCCGTGTCGCGGGTACTCGTCGTCCGCAAATACCACCGTTCCCTTCCTCGACTTGATCTCGAAGGGGATGATCTCGTCCTGGAACTTTCCGGCCTTCTGCGCCGCCTCGGTCTTGAGCTGCGAGGCAAGCGCGAACTCGTCCTGCTCTTCGCGTGTCACCGCGTATTCCTTGGCCACATTCTCCGCGGTCACGCCCATGTGATACTGGTTGTAGACGTCCCACAGACCGTCCACGATCATCGAGTCGATCATCTTGGCGTCGCCCATGCGATAGCCGTCGCGCGAGCCCGGCAGGACGTGCGGGGCGAGGCTCATGGATTCCTGGCCGCCGGCCACCACGATCTCTGAATCCCCGTTGGCGATCGACTGCGCGCCGAGCATCGCCGCCTTGAGTCCGGAGCCGCAGACCTTGTTGATGGTCATCGCGGGAATCATGTCCGGCAGGCCGGCTGCGATCGCTGCCTGACGCGCGGGATTCTGGCCGCAGCCCGCGGCCAGCACCTGCCCCATGATCACCTCGGAGACCTGCTCCGGCGCGACGCCCGCACGCTCCAGCACCTTGCGGATCACGTGCGCACCGAGCTCCGAGGCCGGCGTATGCGCGAGCGTGCCGGCGAACTTGCCGATGGCCGTACGAGCGGCCCCTACGATCACAATTTCTTCCATCGCGTGGTCCTCCTAGCGAACTCGGCGCCGTTCTGCAGCGACCATTGGGTTGGACGCGGCGACTGCCGGCGCCTTCTGTTTGACATAGCGACCCGGCGCAGGCTCGATCGGCTTGTATTTCCGGTTACCCTGCTTCGCCGCCGCCTTGCGCGTGCCGCCCTTGAACTGTTCCATCCAGCCCGACCACCGGGGCCACCAGCTCCCCTGAAGCTGCGTCGCGCCGGCGAGCCAGGTGTCCGGGTCGGCCGGAAACTGCGAGCCCATCCAGTAGCTGCGCCGGTTTTTCGCCGCCGGGTTGATGACGCCGGCGACGTGCCCGCTCGCCCCGAGCACGAACGTTTTTTCGCCGCCGAGCAGCTCGATCGAGCGATACGCCGCGCGCCAGGGAACGATGTGGTCCTCGCGCGTGGCGAATATGAACGACGGCAGCTTCACGCGGCCGAGATCCACCGGCACGCCGCAATTGGTCAGCGCCTGCGGAACGCGCAGCTTGTTCTGCAGGTAGGTGTTGCGCACGTAGTAGCAATACATCGGCCCGGGCAGGTTGGTGCTGTCGGAGTTCCAGAAAAGCAGGTCGAAAGCCGCCGGCGAACCGCCCATCAGATAGTTGTTGACCACGTACGGCCACACCAGGTCGTTGGCGCGCAGCGCGGAAAACACGAGCGCCAGATCGGATCCAGGGAGAAGGCCGCCGTGGCCGATCAGCGCCTCGCGGGCCGCATGGCTCGCCTCGTCGACGAACAGGCCGATCTGGCCGGGTTCCGAGAAATCGAGCATGGTCGTCAGGTAAGTGACGCTCTCGACCAGTTCCTCTTGCTGTGCCGCAAGCACCGCCAGTGCCGCCCCGAGCAGTGTGCCGCCCACGCAGAAACCGAGCGCGTTGACGCGGTCGCTGGCCGCGATTTCGCGCGCGATGCGCATCGGCAGCACAACGCCTTTCTCGATGTAGTCGTCCCAGGTCAGATGGCCGATCTCGGGACCCGCATTGCGCCATGACACCATGAATACCGCATGGCCCTCCGCGACCGCGTAGCGGACGAAGGAGTTTTCCGGCTGCAGGTCGAGGATGTAGTACTTGTTGATGCAAGGCGGCACCATCACCAGCGGGCGCTTGGCGACCTGGCCGGTCGACGGTGCGTATTGGACGAGCTGCATGAGCTCGTTCTCGAATACCACCTGCCCGGGAGTGGTCGCGAGGTTGCGGCCAAGCTCGAACGCCGACTCGTCGGTCTGGCTCAGATGCCCCCTCTGCACATCGCCGATCAGGTTCGCCAGGCCCCTCGAGAGGCTCTCGCCCTTCGTCTCGAGCGCGTAGCGCAAGGCTTCCGGATTCGTGGCGATGAAGTTCGCCGGCGACATGGCGTCGAGCCACTGCTTGAGCGCGAAGCGCACGCGTTCCCTTGCGCCGTTCTGCAGCTCGGCGCTGTCGAGGAGATCATTGAGGCAGCGCGAGGCCAGAAGGTACGACTGCCTGATGTAATCGTAGAAAGGATTCTCGCGCCACTCCTTCGCCACGAAGCGGCGATCGCCCGGCTCCTGCGTGGCCACCGGCTCGGTCGCCAGGCCCGCGCTCAGCGCGGTCCACAGCTTCGCCTGCTTCTGGAGGTACGCCGCCTGCATCGCCGCGACGCGCGCGGAGTTCCCGGCGAGGCTCTTCATCCAGTCACCCGAGGCGCCCCCCGGCGGCGGCGTGAACAGCAGCCGCATCCAGCCCAGGGTCATGTCGTGGCCGCTGCGCGCGATGGCGGCGACCAGTGCGTCGGGGGGACCGGATTGCTCGGCCATGCAAGTTCGCGTAATGGGCGTCGCGGCCTGCGGTGCAGCATTGCTGCGCTGCCGTAGCGGGCCGCCAGAGTGGAGACAGAGCGCGATTTTGCGACGCACAATGCCGGTGCGTCAAATCCACCCCGGCGTACTCTCCGCGCTACGCGTAACTTCTTGTTATGAAGTCGCTTTTTAGATGGCCAAGGCCGACGCTGACGCAATCTGGTCGATCAGTCCCGCAACGATCCCGATGGTCGCGATGCTGCGCGCTCGAGCCAGATGAGCGCCGCCATGCGGCCGGTGACCCGGTCGCGTCGGAAGGAGAAGAAGCGCGTGGCGTCCGCGTGCGTGCAGAAATCACCGCCATAGACACGCGCGATCCCGCGCGCCGCGAGACGTTGTCGCGCGACAGCATACAGATCGAGCCACCAATGTCCGGGGCGCGCAGCCCGAAACGCGCTCGCCGCGGCGCGATCGCGTTCGAGGAACGCTTGGCGCACCTCGTCGCCGACCTCGTACGCGCGCGGCCCGATTGCCGGACCGAGCCAGGCCATCAGCCGCTCGGGCGCAACGCGCATGGCGTCGAGCGTGGCTTCGATGACCCCCGCGCATAGCCCGCGCCAGCCGGCGTGCGCTGCAGCGACCACGGTTGCGGCGTCGTCCACCAGCAGTATCGGCATGCAATCGGCGACCTGCACCCCGCACACGGTCCCGGGAAGCCTGGCGACCGCGGCGTCGGCCTCCGGGGCGGTCGCACTGCGCCGAGCCTCGTCGGCGTTCGCGACCCGCGTTCCGTGCACCTGTCGCAGCCACACGGGCGCGGCAGGCAGCAGCGCCTCGAGCCGGCGCCGGTTCTCCTTGACCGCGCCGGGATCGTCGCCGCAGCGCTCGCCGAGGTTGAGACTCGCATAGGGGCCTGCGCTGCAACCGCCGACGCGCGTCGTCATGAGCGCGCCAACGCCGGCGGGCGCCGGCCAATCGGGACGGATCGTCTGCATCAGCCTTCGGCGCGCAGCGCTTCGAGGAGCTGCTGCAGGTCGGGCGGCAGCGGCGAGCGCCAGGTCATCTCCTTGCCAGTGCGCGGATGCACGAGCGACAACTCGCAGGCATGCAGCGCCTGGCGTGGAAAGGTCACGACGTGACGCATGCCACGCCGGTATACCGGGTCTCCGACTAGGGGATGGCGAATGTACTGGAAATGCACGCGGATCTGATGCGTGCGCCCGGTCTCGAGCCGGCATTCGACCAGGGCAGCATGGCCGAAACGCTCGATCACGCGGTAGCCGGTGCGCGCCGCCTTGCCGCGCCGCGACACGGCCATGCGCGTGCGCACGCGCGCATCGCGTCCCACGGGCGCGTCGATCGTGCCGCTGCCCGGCGGATCGCCCTGCACGACGGCGAGGTAGGTGCGGCTCATGCTGCGCGAGGCAAGCTGCGCCGCGAGCTTCGCTTGCGCTTCGACGTTCTTCGCCACCACCAAGAGGCCGCTCGTGTCCTTGTCGAGTCGATGAACGATGCCCGCGCGCGGCACCACAGCGAGCGACGGCGCGTGCGCCAACAGCGCGTTGAGCAAAGTCCGGTCGGGGATCCCTGCGCCGGGGTGCACCACCAGGCCGGCCGGCTTGTCGATCACGATCAGGTCCCGGTCCTCGAACACGATCTTGAGCGGCATGCGCTGGGCGCGCGGCGGCGCCGCGTCGGGCGCCACCGGCGGCGCGAGATCGATGCGCTCGCCGCCGGACACCGGGCGCTTTCCGACGCCCGCCGCGCCGTCGACGCGCACGTGGCCCGATTTGAGCCATGCCTGCAGGCGGTTGCGCGAATACTGTGGGAACAAGCGCGCCAGTGCCTGATCCAATCTGAGCCCGCCCATCGATGCGGGAACGGTAGCATGTATCGGCGCGACCAATGCCGCCTCCCGGTCGGTAGCCTGCGGGGGGCTATAATTTTTCGTTGACAACGCGGAGCGCCGACCCATGCGCACAAGTTTACTTGCTCCTCTAGCCCTCGTCGCCGCGCTGAGCGTCGCTGCCTGCGGGCTGCTGCCGACGGGGCCCGACGAAACGACCGGCTGGTCGGCAGACAAGCTCTACGGCGAAGCCAAGGACGAGATGGCCTCGAAGAACTGGAGCAAGGCCATCAAGTATTTTGAGAAGCTCGAGGCGCGCTACCCCTACGGGCGCTATGCGCAGCAGGCGCAGCTGGAGATGGCCTACGCCTACTGGAAGGACACCGAGCGCGCATCCGCCATCGCTGCGGCAGACCGCTTCATCAAGCTCTACCCCAACCACCCGAACGTCGACTACGCCTATTACCTGAAAGGGCTGATCAACTTCAACGAGAACGACGGGCTATTCAGCGCCTTGGCGCAGCCCGACATGACGGAACGCGATCCCAAGGCGACGCGCGAGGCCTTCGCAAGCTTCAAGGAGGTGGTGACGCGCTTTCCGAAGTCCAAGTACGCGGAGGACTCCGCCGCCCGCATGCGCTATCTCGTCAATTCGCTCGCCTGGCACGAAGTTCACGTAGCGCGCTACTACATGCGGCGGAGCGCCTACGTGGCGGCGGTGAACCGCGCCCAGTTCGCGATCAAGGAGTACCCCCGCGCGCCCGCCACCGAGGAAGCCGTGTTCATCATGGTGAAGGCCTACGACGCCCTCGGCATGACCGATTTGCGTGACGGTGCGGATCGCGTCATGCGCATCAATTTTCCGAACAGCAAGTACCTGAAGCCGGGCGGATACGAGCAGAGCGCGCCGTGGTGGAAGCTCTGGGACCCGAACTGGTAAGCGGGCGCGCGGCGCCGCTAGCCGATGCTGATGCCTTCGTCCGCGATGTAGTCGCGGATCACGGTTTCGACGTCGGCGTCGGCCCGGAAGCCCATCGATAGCGCGCGCGGGGTCTCGAATCGCGCGGGCCAGGTGCTTACGATCGCCTGGATGCGGGCGTCGGCCCGGAAGACCACGCGTTCGGCGACCGCCTTGCCGGCGACGCGCTCGAGCGCCCCGAGCATCTGCGCCACGCTGGCAGTGATTCCCGGCAGGTTGACCACGCGCCTCGCTCCCCAGGCGGCGGCGGGCAATTCGTGCGCGTGCACGAACGCTTCCACCACCCGTTTTGGCGACAGCAGCCAGACCCCGGTTTCGGCGTCCACGGGGCATTCCGAGGTCACGCCGTTTAGCGGCTCGCGCAGGATGCCGCTCGCGAACGACGAGGCGGCGGCGTTCGGCCTGCCCGGGCGCACCACGATGGTCGGCAGGCGCAGCGAGCGGCCGTCGATGAACCCCTTGCGCGAATAGTCGGCGATCAGGTACTCGCCGACGACCTTTTGCGTGCCGTAGGACGTCTGCGGAAAAGGCGTGGTGGCATCGTCGAGCACCGCCGGGAGCTCGCCGCCGAACGCGGCGACCGAGCTCGTGAACACGACGCGCGGCGGCTTGGCACATTGGCGCAGGCGCTCGAGCAGCAGGCGCGTGCCCTTCAGGTTGACGCGCATGCCGAGGTCGAAGTCCGCCTCCGCCGCCCCGCTCACTACCGCCGCAAGGTGGAACACCGCGCCTGTATCCGGCGTGACGACGCGCTCGATCGTCGCGCGGTCCGAGATATCGCCGACAATCGCCTGCAATCGGGCATCCCGCGGCAGCTGCGGCGGAAACGCCGCGTCGAGCAGCACCACGCCGCTAAGCGCCCCCTCGCCTCCCTCGTGCGAAGTCAGCTTGCCGCGTGCGAGCAGCGCGCGCGCCAGGCGCAGTCCCAGGAACCCGCCTCCTCCGGTGATCACGACCTTCATGTCCGACCTTGTATTTCCCGTTTCGAGCGCGCGATTGTAGCCGAGGCCTCCTCGGCGAAGAATGCCTCGACCTCCCGCAGCTCGCGCGTCGGGCGCATCGGCGGCAGGCTTGCGCGGATCAGCCGGCCGTAGGGCCGCGAATACAGGCGCGGATCGCACAGCATGAGCACGCCGCGGTCGCTCTCGTCGCGAATCAGGCGGCCCGCGCCCTGCTTCAGCTGCAGGATCGCCTGCGGCAGCTGCAAGGCCGTAAAGGGATTGCCGCCCTGCGCGCGCAAGGCCTCGATGCGCGCCGAGAGCACCGGGTCGTCGGGCGGCGCGAACGGCAGCTTGTCGATCACCACCACCGAGAGCGCTTCGCCGCGCACGTCGACGCCCTCCCAGAACGACTGGCTGCCGAGCAGCACCGCATTGCCGAGCGAGCGAAAGCGCGCCAGCAGCTCGCTGCGCGAGCCCGTCCCCTGCACCAGTAGCGGATACGCGAGCCCTTCGCGCTCGAAGCGCGCCGCTAGCAGCTCGTGCGCGCGGCGCAGCGCCCGCAGCGTGGTGAACAGCAGGAACGCCCGCCCGCCGCTCGCGCCCAGCACGGGGTATGCCGCGTCCACCACCGCGGCGGTGAAGCCGGGGTCATTCGGATCCGCCGGCAGGTCACGTGGCACGTAGAGCAGCGCCTGGTTGCCGAAATCGAACGGACTTTCCCAGCGGCGCGCGTTCGCCTCGCCAACGCCCAGCTCGCGCGTGAAGTGGCTGAAGTCCTCGCCCACCGCGAGCGTCGCCGAGGTGAAGATCCAGGCGCGCGGGTGATCGGCCATCTGTTTGCGGAAGAGCTCCGCGCACGACAGTGGCGTGAGGTGCAGCTGCGCGGCCTGGTTGAAAACTTCGATCCAACGCACCTCCCGCGCGCCGTCGGACTCGCGCAGCCGGGCAAGGATCGCCTGCACGCTGGCCGCCCGCCGGCTGCACGACGCCAGCCCCTCCGATCGCTCCGCTTGCGCGACAAGCGGCTCGGTCAGCGCCTCGAGCGCCATCGCCAGCCCGTCGAGCGCCGCGGGGAAGTCGCGCAGGCGCAGCGCCTGCGACCAGCCGAGGCGAGCGCCTTCGTTGCCAAGCGCGAGACGCACATCGCGCGCCGCCTTGTCGAGGCGCGTCGCGATCCGGTCGAGCTCGGGCGCGGCGCCCCCGGCGGCGCGCAGCTCCAGTCGCGCGTCGCGCGCAAGCTCGATCAGCTGCGCCGTGGACACGGTAACCCCGAAAAACAGCCGCGCCGTATCAGGCAGCTGGTGCGCCTCGTCGAATACCAGCGTGTTGCACGAAGGCAGCAGCTCCGCGACGCCTTCGTCCCGCAGCACCACGTCGGCGAAGAACAGATGGTGGTTGACGACCACGACGTCGGCCGCGAGCGCATTCCTGCGGGCCTGCATCACGAAACAGTCCTTGTAGCGCCCGCACTCCTGGCCGAGGCAGTTTTCCCGCGTCGAGGTCGCATGCACCCAGACCGGCGCATCCTCGGGCACGTCGGCGAGATCGGCGCGATCGCCCGTGGTGCTTATCCCGGCAAAGCGCTCGATACGCCTGAGCTGCGCAGCTTCGTCGCGTGAAGCGAGGCGCGTCTCGCGCAAGGCGCGCTCGAGCCGGTACAGGCACACGTAGTTGGCGCGCCCCTTGAGCAGTGCGGCAGTCGCGCCCGATGCAAGCGCCTCGCGCACCGCCGGCAGGTCGCGATCGAAGAGCTGATCCTGAAGCGTCTTGGTGCCGGTCGATACGATCACCTTGCCGCCCGCGAGCAGCGCCGGCACCAGGTACGCGAAGGTCTTGCCGGTGCCCGTGCCCGCTTCGGCTACCAGCGCGCCCGTGTGCTCGATCGCCTCGAGTATCGATTTCGCCAGCTCGACCTGCTGCTGCCTGCGCCGGAAGCCGGGCACGAGCCGCGCGAGTGCGCCGTCCTCGGCGAACGCCCGCTCGAGCACGACACCCATTCGCACTGCGGAGCCGATCAGGGCCGTATCTCCTCGACCTTCACCCGGATACGCCGCACTGCGTCGGCGCGCGCGCCGTCTCGCGCCGGCGTATCGATTGCGTCGAGCGCGGCCCTGATTTCCGCCAGGTTTCGCGGGCTGGTGCGCACGATGAGCTGATTGGATTGCCCGCTGAGCACGCCGCCCGGCTCGAGCAGCGCAAGCCTCATCAGGACGGCTGACAACAAACGCATGGACGACCTCGGGTGGCTCCCTTGCGGAGCAACGCCTCGCCGGAGCGAACGCTGACAACGCGACTTTACTTTCGCCATGTGAACGACTACATTCTTTGCGATATGAATCACAATACTATGTATTTTATAGCTTTTTCTGTCTGGCTGGCGGGTTGCGCCGCGCCCACGCCAAAGCCCGACGTGACGGCCTCGTACGCTCGCGCGCCGCTCTCGCCCGCCGAGCGCTCCGAGGCGCTGCTGCAAGTTGTACTCGCGCTCGGCACCGAGTATCGCTACGGCGGCGATTCGCCTCAGACCGGCTACGACTGCAGCGGGCTCGTCGCCCACGTGTTCGAGCAGGCCTGGGGCATTCGCCTGCCCCACAGCGCCCGGGCACAGAGCGAGGCGGGCAGGCCGGTCAGTCTAGCGGAACTGCAGCCCGGCGACCTCGTGTTTTACGACACGCAGCACCGACCCTATTCGCACGTCGGCATTTACGTCGGCGACGGCCGCTTCGTGCATGCGCCGAAGACTGGTGCCCGGGTACGCGTCGAGAGCCTGCACAGCCGCTACTGGTCGAATCGCTTCGACGGCGCGCGCCGCATTGCGCCCCCGCTCAACCCTTAGGAATCCGGCTCCTCGAGGCTGAAGATCACTGGGATGTCGACGGCGAATGCCCGGCCACGCAAGCTTGCCGGAATCGGCGTCAGCGGCTTGGCCTTCCTGATCATGTCGAGCGCCTGCCGGTCGAGAATCTCGTGGCCGGAGCTGCTCTTGATGCTCATCGAGGCGATCATGCCGTTTGCTTCGATCGCCATGTGCACTTCGGCCCTGCCGTTCCAGTTGTTGTCCAGCGCCACGCGCGGGTACCGCTTGTAGCGCCGCGCGGCGGCGATGACGGCGAGGCGATACTGCGCAAGCATGGCGTCGTTGCCCTGGTCCGCCATCGGCTCGGGTGCCGAGCGCTGCGGCGCGACGCTGGCGACCGGCGGCGGCGCTGCGGCAGGCGCTCGCTCGACGGGCCCGGCGGGCGCCGGCGTCTGCGGCGGCGGAGCAGGCGGCTGTGGCTCCGGCGGAGGATTCGCCCGCGCGACCGGTTGCGGTCGCGACTGCGGTTTTGGTCTCGGTCTGGACTCTGGCTTCGGCCTGGGCTGCGGCTTCGGCCTGAGCTCCGGCTCCGGCGCAGGCTCGGGTTGCTTCATGGCCGGTGCAGGCGCCGGCTCGGGATTCGCCGGCAACAGGTGCGCTACAAGCGGGGCCGGGGTCGGCGCCGCTTCGTGCGGCGCAAACCTCCAGCCGGGAAACGCCGCGAGAAGCAGCGCGTGCAGAATGAGCGACGCGGCAAGCGCGTACTCGAGCGTGCGTCTAGTTTCGTCGCGTGCAGAGTTCCCGCCGCCCAACGCCGCCGCCATGCGTGCTCACCGTGCCGAGCGGGCCACTATACACCGGCCGCGTCGCTGGCCGGCGCTCAGCCGGCGGGCTGCAGGGCCCGCCAGACCTTCTCGGCGGTGAGGGGCATCTCGAGGTGCAAGACGCCACGCTCCGCGAGCGCGTCGAGCACCGCGTGCACCACCGCCGGCACCGCGCCGATGGTGCCGAGTTCGCCGCAGCCCTTCACGCCGAGCAGGTTGGTGCTGCAGGGAACGCTCTCGTCGAACGCGTTCGTCATCGGCGGGAACTGGTCGGCGCGGGGCACGCCGTAGTCCATGAACGAGCCGGTGAGCAGCTGGCCGCTATCGGGGTCGTACACCGCCTGCTCGTAGAGCGCCTGGCCGACGCCCTGCGCGATGCCGCCCTGGATCTGTCCCTCGACGATCATGTGATTGATGATCCGCCCGATGTCGTCGACGCTCGTGATGCGGACCACCTCGACCTCGCCGGTCTCCGGATCGATCTCGACCTCGCACACCTGCGCGCCATTCGGCCACGAGGGCGTCGACGGCGTCTCGGTCGCCGACACGCGGAGGAAGCGCTCGGCCTGACGCGCCGCCAGCTCGTCGAGCCGGATGCTGCGGTCGGTGCCGGCGATGCGGAACTGGCCGTCCCGATACTCGATGTCCGCCGGCGCCGCCTCGAGCACGTCGGCAGCGAGCTCCTTGCCGCGCGCGACCGTCTTGTGGCCCGCGGCTACGACCGCGGACCCGCCGACGAAGGCCGAGCGCGAGCCGACGCTGCCCACGCCGTTGGCGCGGTCGGTGTCGCCCTGCACGATGCGGATGCTCGCCGCGGGAATCTGCAGCACTTCGGTGATGAGCTGCGTATAGGTCGTCTCCAATCCCTGCCCCATCGCCTGCGTGCCCGAGAACACCGTCACTGCGCCGTCGGCGTCCACCTGGATGTCCACCGTCTCGGTGGGCAGCGCGCCGGTCCACTCCAGGTACATCGAGAGCCCGCGACCGCGCAGCCTGCCGCGCCGCTTCGACTCCTCGCGGCGTGCGGCGAAACCGTCCCAGTCGGCGCGCGCCAGCACGCCGTCCAGGACGCGCGCGAAATTGCCGACGTCGTAAGTATCGCCGACGTGCGTCCGATACGGAAAATCCTGCGGTCGCAGCAGGTTGCGCCGGCGGATCTCGGCCGGATCGAGCTTCATCTCGCGCCCGGCCTTCTCGATCAGGCGCTCCATCAAGTAATTTCCTTCGGGACGGCCGGCGCCGCGGTAGGCGCCGGTCGCCATGGTGTTGGTGAGCACCGCCCTGACGTGGTAGTCGACCACCGGCACGCGATACACCGTGGTCTGCACCTTCGGCCCGAGCACCAGGGGAATGATGGCCGAAGAGCCGACCGGCACCGCACCGATGTTGCCAAGCATCTGCATGCGCAGGGCCAGAATCCGTCCTTCCTTGTCCAGCGCCAGGCTGGCGTTGAAGTGCTGGTCGCGGCCCATGTGCGCAGCGAGGAACTCCTCGCTGCGCTCGGCTCGCCATTTCACCGGTCGGCCGAGCTTCTTCGACGCATAGCACACCAGCGCGTCCTCCGGCGTCAGGCCGGTCTTCATGCCGAAGCCGCCACCGATGTCGCCGACGATGATGCGGAACTCCTCCGGCTTGGCGCCGAACACCGCGCCGAGCAGCTCGCGCGCGCCGGTCGGCGTCTGATTCTGCGTATAGAGCGTCGTGCGCCCGCCTTCGAACACCCCGATCGCGCAGCGCGGCTCGATCGCGTTGGCGATCAGGCGCTGGTTGTGAAGCTCGAGCTCGGTGACGTGCGCCGCTCGTGCGAACGCCGCGTCGACCGCTTTCGCGTCGCCGTAACGCGCCTCCGCCGAGACGTTGCTCGAGGCCTCTGGCCAGATGAGCGGGGCGTCCGGCTGCACCGCGCGTCTCGGGTCCACGACGCACGGCAGCTCCTCGTATTCCAGCATCGCGAGCTCGGCGGCGTCCTGTGCCTGCTCGCGCGTCTCGGCGACGATCGCCGCCACCGGCTGGCCCGCGTAGAACGCCGTGCCCTCGGCGAGCGGGGTGCGCGGCGGAGCGGCCATTGGCGAGCCGTCGGCACGCTTGAACAGTGGCGGAAACGGGATGTGCCCGACGCCGTCCTGGCGCAGATCCTGCATGGTCCAGGCCCCGACCACGCCCGGCGCTGCGCGCGCCGCGGAGAGGTGGGCCGACACGATCCTTGCATGGGAATGGGGTGCGCGTACGAGCACCAGCCAGGCGAGATTGGCAAACGTCCGGTCGTCGCTGTATTGGCCCTTGCCGACGAGCAGGCGGTCGTCCTCTATGCGCTTCTGCGTGCGCGAGGCGCCAAAGCGTGCGGCTTTGGGGTCGAATTGAACTGCGGGCGCGTTGTCCATGGTCTCCTAGAAAGCGGAACGGCCCGTGAGGGCCGTATCAAAGATCTGGCGGAGAGAGAGGGATTCGAACCCCCGGTACCCTTACGGGTACAACAGATTTCGAGTCTGCCGCATTCGACCACTCTGCCATCTCTCCGCTTCGCGATCGGTCGACGCGAGCCGCGGATTCTATCAGGCCCGAGCGATTCTCTCCGCTCCGCCCATGTACGGCCGCAGCACCGGCGGAATCGTGACCGAGCCGTCGGCGTTCTGGTAATTCTCCAGAATCGCGACCAGCGTGCGGCCCACCGCTAGCCCCGAGCCGTTGAGCGTATGCACGAGCTCCGGCTTGCCCTTTTCGTTGCGGTAGCGCGCCTGCATGCGGCGCGCCTGGATAGGCCTCGAAGTTCGAGCATGAGGAGATCTCGCGGTAGGCGTCCTGGCCGGGCAGCCATACCTCGATGTCGTAGGTCTTGGCCGCGGCCGCACCCATGTCGCCGGTGCACAGCACCACGGTCCGGTAGGGCAGCTCGAGCTTCTTCAGGATCGTCTCGGCATGCGACGTAAGCTCCTCGAGCGCGCGATAGGAGTTCTCCGGTCTGCACGATCCGCACCAGCTCCACCTTGTCGAACTGGTGCTGCCGGATCATGCCGCGCGTGTCCTTGCCGTACGAGCCCGCCTCCGAGCGAAAGCATGGCGTGTGGCAGACGAACTTGAGCGGCATCCTCTCCAGCGGCACGATCTCGTCGCGCACGATGTTCGTCACCGGTACCTCGGCCGTGGGGATGAGGTACCACTTCTCCTCGCCGCGCGGCACGATGAACAGGTCCTGCTCGAATTTCGGCAACTGCCCGGTGCCGTACATGGACTGCGCATTCACGATGTATGGCACGTAGACCTCGGTGTAGCCGTGCTCCTGCGTGTGCACGTCGAGCATGAACTGCGCGATCGCTCGGTGCAGGCGCGCGACCCCGGCCGTCATCAGCACAAAGCGCGCACCGGAGATCTTCGTGGCGGTGGCGAAGTCGAGCTGCCCCAGCGCCTCGCCGATGTCCACGTGGTCCTTCGGCGGAAAGCCGAGCTTGCGCGGCTCGCCCCAGCGCCGCAGCTCGACGTTGTCCTCCGCGCTCCTGCCGGGCGGCACGCTCTCGTGGGGCAGGTTGGGGATCACGGCCAGGAACAGTCGCATGCGCTCCTGCACCGCGGAAACCCTGCCTTCGAGCTCGCCAAGCTGTTGATTGATTCCGGCCGCCTCCGCCATGGCAACCGTGACATCCTCGCCCTTCGCCTTCGCCTGGCCGATTTTCTTGGCGTGCGCATTGCGCGCGGCCTGCAGCTCCTGCGTGCGCGTCTGGATGTCCTTACGCTCGGCCTCCAGCACGAGGAACGCATCGCGGTCGAATACGTAACCGCGCGTCGCAAGGCTCGCCGCGACGGCATCCAGATTGCTCCTGAGATGCTGGATATCGATCATTTCCGTTTCCTGCCGGCTTCCTCGTCCAGTCGCCGCAGCATGTCGAGCTTCTCCCGGATCTTCGCTTCCAGCCCGCGTTCGGTCGGCCGGTACCACTCGCTGGGCGGCATGCCCTCCGGAAAGTAGTCTTCGCCCGCAGCGTAGGCGTCCGCCTCGTCGTGCGCGTAGCGGTAGTCGCCGCCGTAGCCGAGCTGCTTCATCAGCCGCGTCGGCGCGTTGCGCAGGTGCAGCGGCACCGGGCGCGTGCCGTCCCGGGCGACGAAGTCGCGGGCGGCATTATAGGCCGCGTACACCGCGTTCGACTTGGCCGCGCACGCCAGGTAGATCACCGCCTCGGCGAGCGCGAGCTCGCCCTCGGGGGTGCCTAGGCGCTCGTAGGTCTCGCAGGCGTCGAGCGCAAGGCGCAAGGCGCGCGGATCCGCGAGGCCGATGTCCTCGGTGGCCATGCGCACCATGCGCCGGCCGAGGTAGAGCGGGTCGGCGCCGCCGTCCAGCATGCGCACCAGCCAGTAGAGTGCGGCATCCGGATGCGAGCCGCGCACGGCTTTGTGCAGCGCCGAGATCTGGTCGTAGAACTGCTCGCCCCCCTTGTCGAAGCGGCGCAAGCTCTTGGCGAGCGTCTGTTCGACGAAATCGCCGTCGACCTGCCCCGCCGCTGAGGCCTTCGCGGCGGTGGCGACGATCTCGAGCGCGTTGAGCAAGCGGCGCGCATCGCCGTCGGCGAAGCCGATCAGGCGCTCGCGCGCCTGCGCATCGATGCCAATTCCCGGCAAGGCTCTTGCCGCCGCGCGCTCGAGCAAGTGGCCCAGGTCTTCGGGTGACAGGCTCTCGAGCACGTAAACGGTCGCGCGCGACAGCAAAGCGCTGTTCACCTCGAACGAAGGATTCTCGGTGGTCGCGCCGATGAACGTGATCAGGCCGTGCTCGACGTAGGGCAGGAACGCGTCCTGCTGCGCCTTGTTGAAGCGGTGCACCTCGTCGACGAACAGGATGGTGTGGCGGCCCGAGCGCGCGAGCTCGGCCTCTGCGCGCCTGCACCGCCTCGCGGATGTCCTTGACGCCCGAGAACACCGCCGACAGCGCGATGAATTCGGCGTCGAAAGCATCCGCCATGAGGCGCGCGAGCGTCGTCTTGCCGACGCCCGGCGGCCCCCACAGGATCATCGAGTGCGGCTTGCCCGACTCGAACGCGAGGCGCAGCGGCTTGCCCGGGCCGAGCAGGTGACGCTGGCCGATCACCTCGTCGATCGCCTGCGGGCGCAGCGCTTCGGCGAGCGGGGCCGCGGGGGCCGGTGTGCCGAACAGGTCCGCCATGCGCCGCGACTTACGGCTCGCCCAGGACGTCGGCGCCCTTGGGCGGCGTGAACTGGAAGGCCTTCGGGTCGATCTTCGGGTTGCGCACGATATCCGAAAATCGCAGCACGGTCGTCTGCCCGAAGTGGTCGAACAATTCCATTGCTTCCACGCCGGCTGATCCCAGTCCAAGCAGGATGCGGTCGAATCCGGCTTCGCGCTCGCGTGGCCTGGCCTCCAGCCAGACAAGCCCGTCGCGCTCGCCTGCCTCGCTCAGCTCGAAAGCCTGCTCGACTTCCCTGCTGCCTGCAAGCAGCGCCGCAGGCGTCGATCCGAGGGCGTGCGCCATGCGCCTGACGGTGACCTGATCGAGGTCCTGGTCGTAGATCCAAACCCGCTCCCCGTCACCGATGATCAGCTGTGGCGTCGGCGAGGCGTATGTCCAGCGGAAACGACCGGGGCGCAGGAAGATGAAGCTGCCCTCAGATTCCTGCACCAGCTTGTGGTTCCGATCGTAGACCTTCTGAATGAAGTTCGCCCCTGCCGCCGGCGTCGCGCGCAAGTATGCGCGAAAGCGCTCCAGGCCGGAGGCATGTGCGGCCAGCGCGGCCAGCGACAATGCAGCTGCGACAAGCGCCCGTCCGGCCAAGCGGCCCATCTACTCCGCCTTCGCCGGCACCAGCACCTCGCGATTTCCGTTGGATTGCATCGGCGAAACCAGTCCGGCGCGCTCCATGTCCTCGATCAGGCGCGCCGCGCGGTTGTAGCCGATGCGCAGGTGCCGCTGCACCAGTGAAATGGAAGGTCGGCGCGTGCGCAGCACGATCTCCACGGCCTGGTCGTAAAACGGGTCCTTTTCGCCGATGGATTCGCCGCTTCCACCGTTGAGGCCATCCGGACCTTCGTCGCGCTCGAGCACGGCGGCCAGGTATTCGGGCGACGCAAGGCTCTTGAGATGGTCCACCACCCTGTGCACCTCGTGATCGGCGACGAAGGCGCCGTGCACCCTTTGCGGCAGCCCGGTACCCGACGGCTGGTAGAGCATGTCGCCCGCACCGAGCAGCGCTTCGGCCCCGGACTGGTCGAGTATGGTGCGCGAGTCCACCCGGCTCGCTACCTGGAACGCGATCCGGGTCGGGATATTGGCCTTGATCAGGCCGGTGATGACGTCGACGGATGGTCGCTGCGTCGCGAGAATGAGGTGAATCCCGGCGGCGCGAGCCTTCTGTGCGAGTCTTGCGATCAGCTCCTCCACCTTCTTGCCGACCACCATCATCAGATCGGCGAGCTCGTCGATCACCACGACGATGTGCGGCAGGGCGGTGAGTGGCTGCGGGTTGCCGGATTCGATGGTCGCGGGGTCTTCCAGCGGCTTTCCGGTCTTTTCGGCGTCGGCGACCTTGTGGTTGTATCCCGAGAGATTGCGCACCCCGACCCAGGACATCAGCTTGTAGCGCCGATCCATCTCGGCGACGCACCACTGGAGCGCGTTGGCCGCCTGTTTCATGTCGGTGACCACCGGCGCGAGCAAGTGCGGAATATCCTGGTACACCGAGAGCTCGAGCATTTTCGGATCAACCAGGATCAGCCGCACGGTGCGCGGCTCCGACTTGTACAGCAGCGACAGGATCATCGCATTGAGGGCGACGGACTTGCCCGACCCGGTGGTGCCCGCGACCAGCAGGTGAGGCATTTTCGCCAGATCCGCGACGACCGGGTTGCCGGCGATGTCCTTTCCGAGCACGAGTGCCAGCGGCGAATGCGCGCTGTGGTAGACCTCCGAGCTGAGGATCTCGGACAGACGCACGGTCTGGCGATGCGCGTTGGGTATCTCGAGACCCATGCACGACTTGCCCGGGATCGTCTCTACTACGCGAATCGAGACGACCGACAGCGCACGCGCCAGGTCCTTTACGAGGTTCACGATCTGGCTGCCCTTGACGCCTACGGCCGGCTCCACTTCGTAGCGCGTGATCACCGGGCCCGGATACGCCGCGAGCACCTTTACCGACACGCCGAAGTCCGAAAGCTTCTTCTCGATGAGGCGCGAGGTGAATTCGAGGGTATCCGGCGTAACTTGCTCGCCATCGTGCTTCGCCTCGTCCAGAAGCTTCAGCGGAGGAAGCGGTGTATCCGGCAGGTAATCGAACAAAGGCGCCTGCTTCTCCTTCTGCACGCGCTCCGACTTCTTGATTTCCACGATCCCCGGCTCGATGCGCAGCGGCGGATGCTCCTCCTCGCGCCTGCGCTCCGTTTCGACGATGAACTCGCGCTCTTCACGCGCGATTTCCCCGAGCTTGCGATCCTTGCGCCTCTCCCATGTACGCCGCGCGAACGAGTAGAGCGCTTCGAGCAGAAAGCCCGTGAACTCCGACACGGCGAGCCAGGATATGCCGGTAAACAGGCTGAAACCCACGGCCGCAAGTGTCACCAGCGCGAGGGTCGCGCCCGTGAAGCCGAACACGCTCGCCGACAGCCGGCCGATCGCCTCGCCCGCCAGCCCACCGGGGGCAAGGGGCAGCTCGGCCCCGAGCGTGTGAAAGCGCAATGCCTCGAGCGATGCGCTGGCGACGAGCAACAGCGCAAACCCCAGGAACGCGATCGCCAGAGGACGGCGGTCGATGAGCGAAGTGCCGTCGATGCGTCGGTATCCCCAGACGACGACGTAGACGCAGAGGGCCGCCCACCAGTACGCGGAAAGTCCAAACAGGTAAAGCAGGACATCGGCGAGCCACGCGCCCAGGCGCCCGCCGGCATTCTGCGTGACGGCTTCCGTGGCGCTGTGTGACCAACCCGGATCGGTCCTGTGATACGTCGCCAGTATCAGGAGCAGGTATGCCGCCAGGGCGACCAGCACCAGCCATTTCGCCTCGCGCAGCAAGCTCGCGAGCTTTGCCGGAAGAGGAGCGACGGACGATTTCTGTGCTGCTGCCATTGCGGCCCGCTGGGGAGTGCGCAATTGTACCCCAGCGGCACTCGCGGATCGCACCCCGGAAAACAAGAACCCCCGCCGGGGCGGGGGCTTAGCTTTGGGTCATGAGATCGTTTCTAGCGGCCCACGATCACTCGGGCAGGAGGATCGATTCATGCAGCACGATATGGGACCCGCGCATCTCGATATAGCCTCCCATTTGCAGGTCCTTCATGACGCGGCTGACCATCTCGCGCGAAGCACCGATCATCTTGGCAATGTCCTGCTTGGGCAATCGCTTGGTGACGATCTTCTGCCCGTCGACGTTTTCGGCCATGTCGAGCAGCAGTCTCGCGACGCGCCCGTACACGTCAAGCAAGGCCAGGCTGCCGATCTTGCGATCGGCCTCGCGCAAGCGCTGGACCAGTCCGCGCATCACGGCCATCGCCATCTCAAAGCTTTCCGAGAGGCGCTTGTTGAAATCACGCTTCGTGATCGACAACAGCTCGCACGGCTCAATCCCGATGACGCTCGCCGAGCGCGGGCTATCATCGATCAGGCCCATCTCGCCGAAGAATTCGCCGGGCCCGAGAATGCTCAGGATCACTTCCTTGCCATCGGCATCGCTCATCATGACCTTGAGCCTTCCCGAGATCACGATGTACAAGGAATCCGTGGGATCGCCTGCCGCCATGACCATCGCGCCACGCGGCAGGCTCTTGCGATTGACCATCGTCGCAAGCGTGCGCAATTGATCCTCCGGAAAGCTCGAGAAGAGCGGTACTGCCCTAAGCACCGCCGTCGAGACCGTCGTCGATATCCCCGACATATTTCTCCCCGCACTCGCAATTTTAGTTGCAGGACAGTATGTTAGCAGAATCTCGCGCCCGGGGCGGCCAGCGTGCGTCTGGAGACCTCCTCCGCGGCCTGTGGCGGGGGCAGTGTCCGAGGCGCAGTCTGCAGGAGGCACCGGGGCTCCGCGTCGCAGGACACCGAATGCCATCTGCTCACCCGTGATAAGCATCGCGCGTATGCGAACGCGTCGCGGCTTCCGGCCGGTCGCGCACCACATGCGTGGAGCCTTCGAGAACGAAGCGACGCACCAACACCAAGCGTTGCAGCCGGGCCCCCTCAGGGGCGATCTCCCTTCAGCAAGCGCGGTCTGCGACTACCGGTCATTTATAATTCGACGCGGATTCAGAGTATGCCCGCCCGTTAAGTCACCCGAATCATGACCAACCGACATGTCCGCCTACTGATCCTGGGCTCGGGCCCCGCCGGCTACACGGCAGCCGTCTACGCGGCGCGCGCCAATTTGCGCCCGGTACTTGTCACCGGCCTTGCCCAGGGAGGCCAGCTTATGACGACCACGGACGTCGACAATTGGCCGGCCGACGCAAGCGGGGTCCAGGGACCGGAGCTGATGGAACGCTTCCAGAAGCACGCCGAGCGCTTCGAAACCGAGCTCGTCTTCGACCAAATCCACACTGCCCGGCTCGGCGAGCACCCGTTCGCGCTCGAGGGAGACTCGGCCACCTACACCTGCGATGCGCTCATCATCGCGACGGGCGCATCGGCGAAGTACCTTGGAATCGAATCCGAGCAGAATTTCATGGGCCGGGGCGTCTCGGCATGCGCCACCTGCGACGGCTTTTTTTTCAAGGGCCAGGACGTCGCCGTGATCGGCGGAGGCAATACCGCGGTCGAGGAAGCACTTTACCTGTCCAACATCGCGCGCCGCGTGACCCTCGTGCACAGGCGCGACAAGCTGCGCGCCGAAAAAATAATGATCGACAAGCTGATGAAGAAAGCTCGGGACGGCAACGTGTCGATCGAATGGAATCACGTCCTGCAGCAGGTACTGGGCGACAACAGCGGCGTCACAGGCATACGCATTCGCGACGTCTCGAGCAGCGCATCCAAGGACCTGCAGGTCAAGGGCTTGTTCATCGCAATCGGCCATTCGCCCAACACCGGCATTTTTGCCGGTCAGGTCGAGATGGAGAACGGCTATATCGTCACCAGAGGTGGCCGCCAAGGTGACGCAACGGCGACCAGCGTGCCGGGCGTGTTCGCCGCGGGGGACGTGCAGGACCATATCTACCGGCAGGCCGTGACCAGCGCCGGCAGCGGCTGCATGGCGGCGCTGGACGCCGAGAAGTACCTCGACGATCTCGCAGCGCGGGGATGAGTACGCCGTGCCGGCAGACAAGCGTCCCGAGGATGAAGAGGACGACTTCCGTCGAGCGGTAGCCGATGTCAAGCCCCTGGCGCCGGCTCGTCGTGTCGCTCTTGCCCGGCCTGCGCCGGCCCCTATCCCACATCAAAGCCGCAAAGACGAGCGCGATGCTCTGGCGGAAGCGCTCTCGGGGCCGCTGTCGGTGGACGACGCGCTCGACACGGGCGAGGAGCTATGCTTTCTGCGCGACGGTCTATCGCGCCAGGTGCTGCGGCGGCTGCGCCGTGGCCACTGGGTGGTGCAGGACGAGTTGGACCTTCATGGCATGAACCGCGTGCAAGCCGCGCTAAGCGTGGCCGAGTTTCTACGTCACTGCACCGCGCGCGGAGTGCGCTGCGCGCGCATCGTTCACGGCAAGGGGCTCGGCTCGCCAGGACGCGAGCCGGTGCTGAAAAACAAGCTGAGAAAGTGGCTCGTGATGCGCGACGAGGTACTCGCGTTCTGTCAGGCGCCCGCCGCGCACGGCGGCGGCGGCGCGATGCTGCTCCTGCTCAAGCCCAGAGGCTAGACCGACCGCCTAGACCGCGGCTTCATTCGTCTCGCCGGTGCGAATGCGTACGACATGCTCCACGCCGGTGACGAAAATCTTGCCGTCGCCGATCTTGCCGGTGCGCGCTGCTCGGACGATGGCGTCGATCGCGGGCTCGACCTGGTTGTCTGCCACCACGACCTCGATCTTCACCTTGGGCAGAAAGTCGACCACGTACTCGGCGCCTCGATAGAGCTCCGTATGCCCCTTCTGCCGTCCGAATCCCTTCACCTCGGTGACGGTCAATCCGGTGACACCGACCTCCGAGAGCGCTTCGCGCACTTCATCGAGTTTGAACGGTTTGACGATGGCTTCGATCTTCTTCATGCGTGTGCCTCCCAGCGGCCTGTCTGTCGACCGTGCCGATTATAATCGACCGATGACCATCAATGCGTCGGTAGGCCTGGCGCTCCAGTACTGGTACGCTCGCCTGCTCACGCGGTTCAGGCGCAAGGCTCGCGCGCTCGAGGTGTTTCGGGCGGTGGTACGCGACGAGCCGCGCCATCAGCGTGCATGGAGCTGCATCGGCTTCCTTCTCGCGGAGAACGAGCAGTTCGAGCCCGCCGCGCAGGCCTTCGAGCGCGCCCGGGCGCTCGAGCCGCGCGACGGCCCCGCGAATTTTAATGTCGGCTACATGCTCCAGCGGCTGGGACGGCACGAACAGGCGTTCGAGTACTTCGATCGCGCGTTGGAGCTCGATCGGGACATGGCCCGCGCATGGTATGGCTGGGGCATTTCGCTGATGCGCCTCGGGCAATCTGCCGATGCGCTGCCGAAGTTTCAGGAGGCAGCGCGCCTTCAGCCTACAGATCCCTATCCCGGGTATCAGCTCGCGGGCATCTGGCACCAGCTCGGCGACCGGGACAGACTGCGCATCGAGTACGAGCGCGTGAGGAAACTCGATCCGCAGGTGGCGGCGCGCATTCGGGTCGATTTCGGCGCCAACCCGGACTAAACCGCAGCGGAGCATTGGACGGATTGCGCATCGTTGAATCGCTCGCCGGCGTCGATGCGGGCGAATGGAACGCCATCGCGGGGACGAATCCCTTCGTGCGTCATGAATTCCTCTCCGCGCTGATCGACACCGGCTGCGCGACAAGCCGCACCGGCTGGCAGCCCCGCTTTCTGCTGTTGCGGCGACAGGGCGCGCTTGCGGGGGCCATGCCGTTGTTCGCCAAGACGCATTCCTACGGCGAGTACGTCTTCGACTGGGCATGGGCCGATGCGTACGCCAGGCACGGTTTCGATTACTACCCGAAACTCCTCGGGGCGGTTCCCTTCACTCCGGTTACCGGCCCGCGCTTGCTGGCGGCATCGGACGACGTGCGCGAGGCCCTGCTCGCTGCGGCGCTCGAGCTCGCCAAGCAGGCCTCGTCGCTGCACGTGCTCTTCCCGACCGAGGACGAGGCAGGTCTCATGCAACGGCACGGGATGATGCTGCGGCGCACCGTGCAGTTCCACTGGCGCAACGCCGGCTACGCCGATTTCGACGCCTTCCTCGCCCGCATGTCGCACGCCAAGCGCAAGAACATCAAGCAGGAGCGCCGACGCGTGCGCGAGGCCGGCGTGACGTTCCGCTGGCTGCGCGGATCCGAAATCGAGCGCGGTCACTGGGAGTTCTTCAATCGCTGCTACCGCGGCACCTACGCCGCGCACGGCTCGAGCCCGTACCTCAACCTGCAGTTCTTCCTGCGTCTCGGCGCGAGCCTGCCGCAGCACACGCTCATGATCCTCGCGGAACGCGACGGCCGACCGATCGCTGCGTCGCTGTGCCTGGTCGACCAGAGCTCGATCTATGGGCGCTACTGGGGGGCGGCGGAGTACGTGCCGCTGCTGCACTTCGAGTGCTGCTACTACCAGGCGATCGACTATGCGATCGCCCACCGGCTGGAGACGTTCGAGGGCGGGGCGCAGGGCGAGCACAAGCTGTTTCGCGGCCTCATGCCGGTCGAGACCTTCTCGGCGCACTGGCTGGCGCATCCCGGCTTCGCGCAGGCGATCGGGGATTATCTGGAGCGCGAGACGCGAGGCATCGCACGCTACGTAGACGAGCTCGCCGAGCATTCTCCGTTTCGCCACGAATGACGGCATTGGCTGCTTGCGAGGAGTGGCGGCGGTCTCGATAATTGAATGCCACGGGAGGAGAACAGCATATGCGACTGAAGGACAAGGTAACGATCGTGACCGGCGCGGGAAGCGGCTTCGGCGAGGGCATTGCGCGGCGCTTTGCCCAGGAAGGCGCGAAACTCATCGTCAACGACATCAACAAGCAGGGCGGCGAGCGCGTCACGCGCGAAATACGCGACGCGGGAGGATCCGCTGAATTCGTGCAGGCCGACGTTACGCGCGACGCCGACTGGTCCAAGCTGGTCCGGGCCGCCAGTGCGACCTTCGGTGGCCTCGACGTCGTGGTCAACAACGCCGGCTGGACCCACCGCCGAAAGGCCTTCCTCGAAGTGACCGAGGAAGAGTTCGACAAGGTGTACGCGGTAAACGTGAAGAGCGTGTACCTTTCCGCGCGCCACGCCTTGCCCGCGCTCCGCAAACGGGGCGGCGGCTGCCTGGTCAATATCGCCTCCACCGCCGGCCTGCGCCCGCGGCCGGGGCTGACGGTTTACAACAGCTCGAAGGGCGCGGTCATCCTGATGAGCAAATCAATGGCCGCGGAGTTCGGGCCCGACAAGGTGCGTGTGAATTGCGTCAATCCGGTGTTCAGTCCGGACACCGCGCTATCTGCGGATTTCGCCGGCGGCGCGCTCACGCCCGAGGCCAAAGCCGCGTTCCTGGCCACCATCCCGCTGGGGCGCTTTTCCACGCCGCTCGATGTGGCGAACGCGTGCCTGTATCTCGCCTCCGACGAGGCCGCGATGATCAGCGGATCGTGTATCGAGGTAGACGGCGCGCGCTGCGTCTAGCCGCGCGCGCGCTTGAGACCGCCGAGCAGCGCCGCCACCTGGCGCTGCTTGCGCCGCGGCTGGACCGTCGACGATTGCTCCGCCGGAGCCGGCAGTTCCGCGGGCGGCTGCCCGGGCTCATACGGCCTGGAGAAGATCGGGTCGGCCGAGGGCCGCTCGCGCGTCGGCGCCGTGCCGCGCCGCGGTGCCTCGCGCTCACGATGTTCCTTCGAATCCCTGCGGCCGCCGCGGCCGCCGTCGCGGCCGATGAACGCCGCAACCGTGCTGCCGTCGGGCGCAAAACCCGGCACCAGCACACGTTCGATCTTGCGCTTGATGAGCTTTTCGACCGCCGCCAGCTTTTCCTGATCATCCGGCGCCACCAGTGAAATCGCCTCTCCCGCCAGACCGGCGCGCCCGGTTCTGCCGATGCGATGCACGTAGTCCTCGGGCGAGTGCGGAACGTCGAAGTTGATTACCTGCGGCAGGCCTTCGATGTCGAGGCCTCTCGATGCCACGTCGGTCGCTACCAGCACCGCCACCTTGCCGGCCTTGAAGTCCTCCAGCGCGGCCAGCCGCTCCGCCTGCGACTTGTCGCCGTGGATCGCATCCGCATGGATGTGCTCGCGACGCAACTGGTGCGCCAGCCGGTTGGCGCCGATGCGGGTGCCGGTGAATACCAGCACCTGGGTCAGATTACGGGAACGGATCAAATGGCACAGCAACTCGCGCTTCTTCTCGCGCGCCACGGGGTGCACGATGTGCGTCACGAGATCAGCCATCGCATTGCGCGCCGCGACCTGCACTTCGGCCGGATTCCTGAGAATGGTCGCCGCGAGCCTGCGTATTTCTTCGGGGAAAGTCGCCGAAAACATCAGATTCTGCCGTACCGGTGGCAGCAGGGAGATGATGCGCCGTATGTCGGGCATGAATCCCATGTCGAGCATGCGATCGGCCTCGTCCAGCGTAAGGATCGATGCCTGGCCGAACATGACCGTCTTGTTTTGCACGTGATCGAGCAACCTGCCCGGCGTCGCGACGAGAACTTCGACCCCGAGGCGCAGTTGCGCGATCTGCGCGTTCATGTCCACGCCGCCGTATACGACGGCGGTGCGTAGCGGCAGGTACTTGCCGTATTCGCGGAAGCTCTCCTCCACCTGTATCGCCAGCTCGCGCGTCGGAGTGAGTATCAGCGCGCGCACCGGATGCCGCGCCGGCGACGCACTGGTGCTCGCGAGGGGCGCCAGGCGCTGCAGAATGGGAAGCGCGAACGCAGCGGTCTTGCCGGTGCCGGTCTGCGCGCCCGCCATCAGGTCGCGCCCCTCCAGCACCAGCGGAATGGCCTGCTCCTGAACCGGGGTAGGCGTGTCGTAGCCCAGTTCCGCCACCGCTGTGAGGAGCGGCGGAATGAGGCCGAGGTGTTCGAATGCAGAGCTGATAACGAGGTTCCCTGCGACGCCGCGCATCGCGAAACGGCAAATTATACTCCGATCCCTCTCGGCCCCCTTGCATGATCCGGCTTCGCAATCTGACCCTCGCGCGCGGCGCCCAGCGCCTGATCTCCGGTGCCTCGCTGACTCTTGAGCGCGGATGGAAGATAGGACTCGTCGGGGCGAACGGCAGCGGCAAGTCGAGCCTGCTGGCGATGATCGCCGGTGAGCTGGCCCCTGACGCGGGCGACTGCGAGGTGCAGCCTGGCACACGACTGGCGCGCATCGAGCAGGAAGCGCCCGCGCTCGAGCAGCGTGCACTCGACTACCTGCTCGACGCCGATGGCGGACTGCGCGCCGCCGAAAGCGAGATCCTGGCGGCGGAAGCTTCGGGCGACGGGGAGCAGCTGGCGCTCGCCCACGAGCACTACGCGCGCGCCGGGGGCTATACGGCACAGGCGCGCGCGCTTGCGCTGCTCGCCGGGCTCGGATTCGCACAGGACGACGCCGCGCGTCCGGTGCGCGAGTTCTCCGGCGGCTACCGCATGCGGCTCAACCTCGGCCGTGCGCTGATGCGCCCGTCGGACCTGCTGCTGCTCGACGAGCCCACCAATCACCTCGATCTCGATGCCATACTGTGGCTCGAGAACTGGATGCGCGGCTATCCCGGCACGCTGTTGGTGGTCTCGCATGACCGCGACTTTCTCGACCGCGTGAGCGACCACACCCTCGCCATTGCAGGCGAGACGCTGCGCGCCGTACGGCGGAAACTACTCGGCCTATGAGCGTCAGCGTGCACTCGAGCTCGAGCAGCAGGCCGCGGTTGCCGCCAAGCAGACGCGCGAAATTCAGCGCATCGCCTCCTTCGTCGAGCGCTTTCGCGCCAAGGCGACAAAGGCCCGCCAGGCGCAGAGCAGGCTCAAGCAACTGGAACGCATGGTGCGCGTCGCTCCGGTGTACGCGGCGGAAACGTTCCGCTTCGCGTTCCAGGCGCCCGAGCGCCTGCCCGAGCGCGTCGTCAGCCTGGAGGACGTTTCAGCAGGTTACGGCGATCGCACCGTGCTTGCCGGGATTTCGCTTTCGATCGCCGGCGGCGATCGCCTTGCGATAATCGGCGCCAACGGTGCCGGCAAGACGACGCTGGTGCGGCTGATTGCAGGGGAGCTGGCACCACTCGCGGGCCGCCGCAGCGAAGGGCGCGGAATCGTGATCGGCTATTTCGCCCAGCACCAGGTCGAGCTGCTGCGGCCGGAGGAAACGCCGCTTGGGATGATGATTCGCCTGTTCCGCAACGAGCGCGAACAGCAGCTGCGCGATTTTCTCGGCAGATTCGGATTCGCCGGCGAGCGAGCCCAGCGTCCCATCGGCCCGCTCTCGGGCGGCGAAAAGTCGCGGCTCGCGCTGGCGATGCTTGTAAAACAGCGGCCCAACCTCCTGCTGCTCGACGAACCGACCAACCACCTCGACCTCGAAATGCGGCGCTCGCTGGCGCTGGCGCTGCAGAGTTACGCCGGCGCCCTGGTCATCGTGTCGCACGATCGCCATCTGCTTGCGACCTGCGCCGACCGGCTACTGGTGGTAGCCGACGGCGCGGTCACCGAATTCGACGGCGATCTGGAGGACTACCGCCAGTTGCGGCTGAAACAGGAGCGCGGCACGCGCAGGGAAGTCTCCGCCCCGAGTCGCCGCGACGAGCGCCGCATCGAGGCCGAGGCGCGCTCGCGCAGGCGCGGGCGCCTGCGCCCGCTGGAGCAGCATCTCGCCGCGCTCGAAACCCGCATCGCCACATTGTCGCGCGAGGCAGACGCCGCCCGCGCCGAGCTGGCTGAGCCAGGCATCTATGAGGACGGCGCCCGCGACCGGCTGCGCGAGCTCATGCAGAACGAAGCACGGCTGCGCGCGGGACTGGCGGAAGCGGAGGAAGAGTGGCTGCACGCCGCGGCACGGATCGATGCTTTGCGCAGGGAAGGCGCGTGAGGAACAGCATTAATCTAGTTGAGCGTGCGCGGCGCGCGTTCGGCGCTCTCGCGCGGCTCGGCGCCCGGCAGCTTGAGGTCGATGTCCCAGTCGCTCTTCTTCACTGCCGCCTGCAGCAGGCGGCAAACCGAGTGCAACAGGACCGAGTCGAAGGTGAGCGTCACGCCCTGCCCTTCGGCCGGATGCAGCGCCACCACCGGTTGCCCCTTCCGGTTGTGTCCCGTTTGAACGCGCGCCAGGAGCAGCGGCGATTCGCCAAGGGGCGTCGCGCGCGGCTGCGCTTCGTAGGGCTTGGCAAAATTTGCGCGCGATACGGCCTGCTCGTGCTCCAGCCCGAGCAGCGCCTTGCGCGCCTCGGGGTTGACCTGCGTGCGGATGCGCGGGCTGGCTTCTTCCGCGAGCTTCACCAGCAGCGGCCAGAGGAGCTTGACGAAACGCCGCGTCAGCCACAACCGCACCTCCAGCTGATCGCTGGTGGAAACCAGCATCAGAAGGCGGTCCTGCTCCGCTTCAAAGTCGATCTTGAGCTGGTGCAAGCGCATGCGAATAGTATGGCTACTGCCGCCGGACGACGCAACGCCGGATGCACAATATGTGCGCAATGACGACAATCGTCCAGGCCACGTCCGCCGAGGACATCTCCCGTGCACGCGAACTGTTCGCGGAGTACGCGCGCGCGGTTGACGAACCCGCCTGCTTCGAGGGTTTCGAGCAGGAACTCGCGGCCCTCCCCGGGGAGTACGCTCCTCCCGCCGGGCGGCTCTACCTCGCGCTCGAAGACGGCATGGCGGCCGGTTGCGTCGCCCTGCGGCGGCTCGACGCGACTACCGGTGAGGTCAAGCGCCTCTATGTGCGTGCCGGCGCTCGCGGCACCGGCGCGGGACGCAACCTTGCGCTCAAGGTCATCGACGCCGCCAGGGAGATCGGCTACTCGCGCCTGGTGCTCGACACATTGCCGAAGATGCGCGCCGCAGGGGCCCTCTACGGCTCGCTCGGGTTCCGCGCGATCCCGCCGTATCTCTCGCATCCCACGCCGGGCGCGATCTGCTACGAACTGCGCCTGTAGCGCGTCAAACCGACTTTGCGCCCCGAACGCGTTCGAGCAGGTTCGTGGTGGAACGCTGATGCTCGAACGCGATGGAGAGCACCTTGCCGCCGCGCTGCAGGACTTCGCGCGCGCCGACGATGCGCTCGATGGGCCAGTCCCCGCCCTTGACGAGGACGTCGGGCCGGCAGGCTTCGATCAGCGCAGCGGGCGTGTCCTCGTCGAACCAGGTAACCGCGTCGACCGATGCGAGCGCCGCGACTACCGCCAATCGGTCCTCGAGCGGATTGATCGGCCGGTCCCCGCCCTTTCCCAGGCGCCGCGCCGACGCATCGCTATTCAGCGCGACGAGCAGCGCGGCGCCCTGAGCCCGCGCGCGCGCGAGATAAGTGACGTGGCCCCGGTGCAGGAGATCGAATACGCCGTTGGTGAAGACCAGCGGCCTGGGGAGGACGCTGACACGGCTCGACAGTTCGTGCGGCGCGCACAGCTTGCGCTCGAACGCGGGAGGCTCCAATGCCATGAGCGTCGGCCCGCGCGAGGCTATTTCTTCGATTGCTCCGCTTTCGGCTTTTCCGACGGACGGCAAATTTCATCTGTCGGCTGGCAGTACTCGAGAATCTTGACCACCTTGAGGACACCGCCTGTGGTGCGGGCGATTTCGACCGCGTCCGCAGCCTCCTTCTCCGTCACTATTCCGAGCAGGTAGACCGTACCCGCCTCGGTGACCACCTTGACGTGGACGGGGTTGAAGCGGCCGGAGTCGAGGAAGCGCGTCTTGACTTTGCTCGTGATGTACGCGTCGTTGCTGCGCGCCGGAAGCGACGACAGGCCGGCGACCTGCAGCTCGTTCGTCACGCTGCGCACGTTGGGCACGGCAAGCGTGATCTTCTCGATGTCGGCCTTGATGCCCGGCTCCGGCACTTCGCCGCTAAGCAGCACCGACCGATTGTAGGACGTGACGTTGACGTGGATTCTGTCGCCGTAGCGCTCGCCGATGCGATTCGCCGCACGGAGCTCGATGCCCTCGTCGTCGACCTGGGTTCCAGTGGTGCGCCGGTCCTGCGCCGACATCACCGCCGCCCCTGCACCCACGGCGACCGCTCCGACGCAGCCCTGCAGCGACGCCGCCGCAACCGGGATGAAGATCGCAAGCAACAGGCCGTTTCTATTCATGCTTCGCTCCAAAAAGCAGTTCGTCAATTCCGTCGCACAGGCAGTGCAGCGCCAGCAAGTGAACTTCCTGGATGCGCGCCGTCCTGGCGTGCGGCACGCACAGGTGCACGTCTCCGGCGCCGACCAGCGACGCCATTTTCCCACCGCGATTACCGGTCAGCGCGACGACGCGCACGCCGACCTCATGCGCGGCGCGCATGGCCTCCACGACGCTCGCCGAGTTGCCGCTGGTCGAGATCGCGAGCAGCACGTCACCCTTGCGCCCCAGGGCGCGCAGCTGCTTGGAAAACACCTGCTCATAGCTGTAATCGTTCGCGATAGAGGTCAGCGTGGATGAATCCGTGGTCAGTGCGACTGCCGCGAGCGGCGGCCGCTCGAGCTCGAAACGATTGACAAGCTCGGCCGCAAAATGTTGCGCGTCAGCCGCCGAGCCGCCATTACCGCATGCGAGAACCTTGCCGCCGGCCCGCAGCGCTTCGGCCATGAGCGCGACCGCCTGCGCGATCGGTTCGGCCAGCGACTGCGCGCTAGCCAACTTGAGCTGGGCGCTGTCGGCGAAATGAGCAGCAATACGCGCCGCCATTCCCGCTTTCTGCTCAGCGTGTCCCATGGCGCATATTACACCGGGCGCGCGCGCCGGATGCCTGTCGGGCCGGCACAACAGTCCGCCCTAGCCCTCGAACGCATCGCGCAGCCACTCTATGCGTGCGCCATCGGTCCCGTCGAGCAACAGGACGTCGAAGCGGCAGGCGACCTCTCGCCGTCCGGCGAGATACAGGCGCGCCGCCGCGACCAATCGATGCCGCTTGGCGGCGGTGACGCTCTCGGCCGCGCCGCCGAATGCGGCGCTGCGGCGCATGCGAACCTCGGCGAACACCAGAGTGCCCCCGTCCTGGGCGATCAGGTCGATCTCGCCGTGCCGGCAGCGCCAGTTGCGCGCAAGGATGCGCAGCCCGGCCCTGCGCAACAGCGCCGCGCAAAGGTCCTCTGCTCGCGCGCCGTCCCGGTTCATGGCAGGCTTAACGTGCGGCACATTGCCGCGTTGACCCGCCGTGAGCTCCGGAAGCCTCTATATCGTCGCCACCCCGATCGGCAATCTCGCCGACGCAAGCCCGCGTGCGCTCGCAGCGCTCGCCCGGGCGGACCTGATCGCCTGCGAGGACACGCGTACGTCCCGCACGCTGCTCGCGCGGCACGGCATCTCCGTGCGCACCGTGCCGCTGCACGAGCACAACGAGCGCGCCGCGACGGCACGGCTGCTGTCGGCGCTGGGCGAGGGCAAGAACGTCGCGCTGGTGAGCGACGCCGGAACCCCGGCGGTTTCCGATCCTGGGGCGCTGCTTGTGGCGGCCGCGCACCGGGCCGGCGTACGCGTGGTGCCCGTGCCGGGCCCGAGCGCGGCGCTGGCTGCGTTCAGCGCCTCGGGATTCCCCACTGACCGGTTCCTGTTCGTCGGCTTTCTGCCCTCGGCGCGCACCGCCCGGCGCAAGGCGCTGCAAGCACTCGAGGCCGCCTGCCCGGTCATTCTCTACGAAGCGCCGCATCGCGTAGCGGACACCGTGGAGGACCTGGCCGAGCGCTTCGGCAGCGAGCGCGAGCTGTTGATCGCGCGCGAGCTGACCAAGAAATTCGAGGAGATCGTGCGCCTGCCGCTCGCCGAGGCAGCCGACTGGCTGCGCGCCGGTGCGCACCGCCAGCAAGGGGAGTTCGTGCTCGTGCTCGGTCCCGACGCATCGCCCCGCGCGCCCGACGAGGCGCAGGCCGAGCGTGTGCTCGGCATCCTCCTGGACGCGCTGCCGGCAAGCGAGGCGGCGAAGCTTGCGGCGCGCATCACGGGTGCGCCGCGCAAGGCGCTGTACCAGCGGGCCCTGCAGCTCGCAGGCAAGACGCGCACCGACGCAGGCTAAAATCCAGGCATGGATCGCGTCACGCTCATCCGACCGGACGACTGGCATCTGCATCTGCGTGACGGCGCAGCGCTCGGCGCCGTGCTCGCCGACAGCGCGCGGCGCTTTGCGCGCGCCATCGTCATGCCGAACCTGAAGCCAGCGGTGCGCACCACGCAACAAGCGCTCGGCTATCGCGAGCGCATCCTCGCCGTGCTAGCGGACGGCGCGCGCTTCGAGCCGCTGATGACGCTTTACCTCACCGACGACACGCCGCCCGAGGAGATCGTCCGCGCCAGGGTTTCGGGTCACGTGCACGGGGTCAAGCTCTATCCCGCCGGTGCGACCACGCATTCCGACGAAGGGGTGAGCCGCATATCGCGCTGCTTTCACACGCTCGAGAAGATGCAGGAGCTCGGCATGCCGCTCCTTGTGCACGGCGAGGCGACCGACCCCGAGATCGACGTGTTCGACCGCGAGAAAGCGTTCATCGAGGAAGTGCTGAGCCCGCTCGTCGCGCGCTTCCCCGATCTCAAGATCGTGCTCGAGCACATCACCACTCGCGACGCGGTGCAGTACGTCGAGGTGACCGGACCGAACATCGCGGCGACCGTCACCGCGCACCATCTGCTCATGAACCGCAATGCGCTGTTCATGGGCGGCATCCGGCCGCACCACTACTGCCTGCCGGTGCTCAAGCGGGAAGTGCATCGCGAAGCGCTGGTCGAGGCGGCGATCTCGGGCAATCCGAAGTTCTTCCTCGGGACCGACAGCGCGCCTCATGCGCGCAGCGCGAAGGAAGCCGCGTGCGGCTGCGCCGGGATCTACACCGCGCATGCCGGCATCGAGCTGTATGCGATCGCGTTCGAGGAGGCTGGCGCGCTCGATCGGCTGGAAGGCTTCGCCAGCCGCTTCGGTCCGCAGTTCTACGGGCTGCCGCCCAACGACGACAGCATCACGCTGGTGCGCGAGCCATGGACGGTTCCGCAGTCGCTGGCGTTCGGCGACGGCGAATTGGTGCCGCTGCGGGCCGGCGAAACGATCTCGTGGAAACTGGCTTGAGCGGGTCCGACAGCCCGGGTCGCGCCGACCTGTCGCACCCGATCTACGATCCGGTTAGGCCCGCGCTAGAGCGCCTCGCGCGCGAGCCCGGCTGGCCCGCCGCAGAGCGTCTGAACGCGCTCGCGCGAGAGCTCGGCGTCGCGCCACGCACCGCGGGCGGCCGGCCCGTGCGGTTCGCGGCGCCGCGGGCCGACGTCAACTACGAACTCCGTGTCCACGCCAGCGGCGAAGTCGCAACGCGACCGGGCAATTGGCACGACCTTTTCAATGCGCTCGCCTGGATCGCCTTTCCGCGCACCAAGGCGGCGCTCAATGCGCGGCACGCCGCGCAGATTCCGCTGGAGGGCGGGCGGCGCGGCCCGCTGCGCGATCTGCTTACGATCTTCGACGAGGGCGGCGCGCTCGTACCTTACAGCGACGCCGCCCTCGCCGGGTTGATTCGCGATTTCCGCTGGCGCGAGCTGTTCTGGGAGCGGCGTGCCGGGTTGCTGAAGGCGCTGCGGTTCGTCGTCGTCGGCCACGCCGTGCTCGAGCAGGCGCGCAGACCCTGGCCCGGGATCACCTGCAAAGCGCTGTTCGTGCCCGTGGACGAGGCGCGCTTGCGCCTGCCGCCCGGGCGACTGCTCGCCTACCTGGACGAGCACGCGGCGGCGTGGTTCGGGGCCGCAGGTAGCGCGCTCACGCCGCGCGCGCTCGCCCCGCTGCCGGTGTTCGGGTATCCAGGCTGGTTCCCCGGAAACGAGCGCGAGTCGTTCTACGCAGACACGCGCTTCTTCCGCCCCCTCAAGCGCTCCGCCTAGGGAAACGCCGGGAAACGGGACTCCTGGCCGCCCGGCAGCGCCTCGGGGTGGCGCGCGAGCACCAGCTCGCGCGTCTGCTCGACGCGCCCATAGGGGACGTCGACCATGAGCAGCACCTTGCCCCGCTCGATGTCTTGCTGAAACTGCTTTAGGCGAGAGTTGGGCACGGCGGCCGCGGCCATGCTCGCCATCCACGCGCCGAGAACCGCGCCGACGATCGCGGCGATCAGCATCGCGACCAGCTGCGGCTGCGTTCCCTCGGGCGGATACGCGACGATGATCGCGCCCAGCACCAGCCCCGCCAGGCCGCCCAGCGCCAGCCCGAGACCGGCACCGTGGGCGAGGTCCGTCTTCTGCAGATAGCTCGCCTCATGCAATTCGCCGAGGTCGGTGCCGCGCTTCGCCAGAAACCGCATATGGCGATCTTCGATACGCGCCAGCAACAGGTCGTCCGCGGTGCGCTTTGCGCTCTCGACATCGGGAAGAAGGAAATACAGGCGTCTTCTCATGGCTCGTCCCTCCCATGACACCTGTTCTCCTTCTAGGCCTCGCCAAAGCGCGCGTCAAGCCCTTCGCGCAACGCGGTAGAATGGCGTGGGAGTCGGCCAGGCAGCCGCTGTGCGCAAGCGCAGAGGAAAGTCCGGGCTCCACAGAGCGGGATGCGGGGTAACACCCCGGCGCGCATAAGCGCCGCGCGAGCGGCGCAAAGGCGACGAACAGGGCCACAGAGACGAGTCCTCGGGTCAAACCGAGGGGTGAAACGCGGCAACCTCCATCCGGAGCAACACCAAATAGGCAAGCGCTCGAGACCGGCTCGGTCGAGCTTGCGGGTAGGTGGCAACAGGGTGCGGGGGCGCAAGCCCCTGCGTCCGACGAGCCTTGGGGTGACCCAAGGCCCAGAGGAATGGCTGCCATGGCGTGACCCGGATTCCGGGCTGCGTCAACAGAACCCGGCTTATCGGCCGTCTCCCGTTTTCCGCACTGCAGCGGGATTGCAGGACAAGGCTTCTTGCGCCGCTCCGGGGGTCGGGCAATAATTGATTAATTACAACAACGCTCACCGGAGCGCGCTCCTTTCGCATCCATGCAGGACCGCCTGAACCAGTACGACGTGGCGAACCGCGTCGACGTCGAGGACGCCGATCGGGTACGTGACTTCGTAACGTCGATGTTCGCGGCGCGCTATCCGGGCGCGAACCTGCGGCCGATCGCGCGCGCCTTCGAGGACGTCAAGGCACTGTTCGAAGGCACCTTCCCGGGCTATCTGGCCTGCGACACGCTGTACCACGACCTGCGCCACACGCTGGACATATCGCTCGCCACCGCGCGCCTGATCGACGGCCACGATCGCGTGCAGCCTGCTCCCGATCAGCTCGGGCCGCGGCGCGCGATGCTCGGGGTGATCATCGCCCTGCTGCACGACTCGGGCTACATCCGACGCGAGTCCGAGGCTCACATAGACAACGGCGCCGTATTCACCAAGATCCACGTCAGCCGCAGCGGCGAGTTTCTGGCGGATTACCTGCCGCGGATCGGCTTTGGCGCAGAAGCTCCCGTCGCGGCGCAGCTGGTGCATTTCACCGGCTACGAGAAGGACCTCGAGGATATCCGCGTCGACGACCCCGCCGACCGGCTGCTCGGTCAGATGGTCGGCACTGCGGACCTGATCGGCCAGATGTCCGACCGCATGTACCTGGAGAAGTGCAGGGAGTTCCTTTACGAGGAATTCGTGTGGGGTAACATCGCGCGCGACCGCACACCGGACGGACGCGAGATCGTGCGCTACAGCTCGCGTGACGACCTCATGTACAAGACGCCCGGTTTCTACGAGTTCGTGGCCCGGGACCGCATCAGCAACAAGCTCGGCGGCGTGGAGCGATTCGCCGGCGCGCACTTCGACGGCCCCAACCTGTACCAGTCGGAAATCGATCGCAACATGAAGTTCCTGCACGATGCGATCGAGAAGGCCGACCTGGGGCGCTTGCGACGTTTCTGTTACTCGCTGTCTACGCGCGCGCGCCGCGCGATCTGACCCTCGCACCGTTTCGATGCACGCATCCTTGCGCGTGCACTGCGATCTTGCCCTGAAGTAGGTCTGACGCGCCGCCCCTGGGCGCGCTTGCCCTTCTGGCACGGCGATTGCTGTCCTTGCTGGAGACTGTCAAGCCGCCGCACTTACCGAGGGTCCGGGAACCGATGATCGTCGCGCGCGCGTTAAAGACGCTTGCCTGGAAGCATGCCGAGCAGCACGACCTAGCGGAAATCGACGCCTTCGAGTTGTTTTCCGCGATGCTCGACGGCGGCGTCGGCGAGCTGGAGCTCGGCGCGGCGCTCGCAGCACTCGCCATGAAGCCGCTGGCGCCGACGGAGATCGCCGGGTTCCGGCGCGCGCTGCAGGCGCGCCTGAATCGCCTGTGCGCGCCGGCAGGGGCGCGCACGGTCGTGATCCCGAGCTACGGCGGCGCACGCGCGCAAGCCAATTTGATGCCCCTTCTCGCGCTGATGCTCGCACGCTTCGGCGTTCCGGTACTGGTGCATGGTCCGCTCGAGGCGCAAGGGGGCGTCCCCAGCGCCGCCGTGTTCCGCGAGCTTGGCGTCCTGCCCTGCGCGTCGCTCAGGGAAGCACAGAGCGCGCTTGACGCGTCGCGCCTGGCGTTCGTGCCCACGGCGCTGGTCTCGCCGGCGCTCGCGCAGATGCTCGCACTGCGCGCACGTCTCGGCGTTGCCAACTGCGCGCATCACGTCGCACGGCTCGCGGACCCCTTCGACGGCGAGGGCCTGAAACTCGTGCCCGTCGGCGACGATGCAGAGAGCGACAGCTTCGCTGCCGTGCTGGCGATGCACGAGGAGCACGCACTGCTTTTCCACGGCACCGAGGGCGAAGCCTACGCCGACCCGCTGCAGCGCCCGGCGATCACCTACTTTCGCCCAGGCGAGCGGGCCATGCTGTTCGGCGCCGAAGCAGTGCCCGCAGCCCCGCACGCTTCCCACCACGGCCACATGCCCGAGCAAGCCGCAGCAAAGCGCACGGCGCGCTGGATCACGCTCGCGCTCGGCGGCAAGGTGCCGACGCCTCCGCCCATGGCGAACCTGCTGGCATGCTGCCTCTACGGCTCGGGCGTCGCGCAGGATTTCCACCAGTCGAAGGCGCTGGTCGCAGTGCGCGCCCACGGCGAGGCAGCGGTCTGACGCGCAGGCACCCGGCAAGGAATGTGGTCTTTTTCACATTCCATTGAAAAATATCCGGTTTTTGCCCTGATAGTCGCTTGCCTGGACGGCGCGAATCATGGCAAAAACAAGCCATGACAGTCGCTGACAGAACGGGGCGTCTGCGCATGCCCGAGCGGCCGCGCAGCCCCGGCGCCATACCCCTCAAGTCAAGGATCGAGGCGGCCCCTGCCCTGTTTCGCCTGCTGTCGGACAGCGCGCTGTCGCGCGCGGCGCTGGCCGCCTGCGGGCTGCCGCTGGTGTTGCTGGACGCCGAGGCACCCGGGCGGCCGATTACCTACGTCAACTCAGCCTTCGAGTGCTTCTTCGGCTTTCGCGAGACGGATGCGCGTGGACGCGGCCTGGTAGAGCTGCTGTTCCGCGGCGAGGACAAGGTCGCCCAACGGCTGTTCGACGAACCCGAATCGCGCTGGCGGCTGCACGCGTGGCGCAAGGACGGCGTCCCGCTGCACGTGGAAGCTGCGGTCGGCGGCGTACGTGGCACCGATGGCCGGCTCACGCACTGGGTGCTGGCGTTCGTCGACCGCACCGAGCTGGAACTGCTGCGCGAAGAGCTTGCCGCACTGAAGACCACCCAGGCCGCCGCCTGAGCGCGGTCATTCTTCCTTCGATTTCAGCGCCTGCCACATGTCAACGATCATCATCGTCAGCCCGATCAGCACGACGATGCTGAACGCGACGTCCTTGAGTTTGACCGCGACCGGGCCAATGAAAACGATGAGCAGCGCCGCCGCCAGGATGCTCCCTAGGATCTTGAATGCCATGTCGAAGGTCTCCGTGTCCTATCAGTCAACCGCGACCCGCGCCGCGAGCCAGCGCGCAGTGCGCAGCAGTCGCGCGTCGCTGCCGCGCGGCCCCACCAGCTGTACGCCGAGCGGCAGTCCGTTCGAACCCTGCATCAGCGGCAGATTGACCGCCGGCATGCCGCACAGGGTCCATAGCGAGCAAAACGCCGGATCGCCGGTCGATTCAAGCCCGTGCGGCGCGGTTCCCGCCGCCGCCGGCGTGACGATCGCTTCGCAGCGTTCGAAGATGTTGTCGAAACCTGCGTTTAGCAGCGGGATGCGCGCGCACGCGCGCTGGTAATCCAGCGCCGTTATCTCGCGCCCGCGCGCCAGCTGCGCGCGCAGGGAAGGGGACATGCGGTCGCGCCCCTTCTCCCACTCGCGGTCCAGGTTCGCCGCCATCTCGGCTTCCATGATGGTTCGATGCCAGTCGAGCGCCCGTTCGGTCGATTCGGCCATGTCGACCTCGAACACGCAGTCGCTGAGCGCCGAGACCAGCTCGCCGAACGCCTGTCTGGTTTCCTCGGTGGCAAGAGCCCATGCCGGGCCCTTCACGAAGGCGACCTGCGGCGGCAGCGGCGGCTCGCCGCACGCGGTCTCGACCAGCGGCGGGCGCGCCCGCGGCCGCGTGTCGGGATCGTCTTCGTCCCATCCGATGAGCTGCTCGCCGAGCAGGGCGAGGTCCTCGATGCTTCTCGCGAAGAAGCCCATCTGGTCCAGGGTACGCGACAGTTTCAGCACGCCGGTGCGCGGGATCAGGCCGTGCGTCGGCTTGAAGCCGTAGACGCCGCAGAACGACGCCGGCCGGATCACCGAGCCGTTGGTCTGGCTGCCGAGCGCGAGTGGCGCCATGCCGGCGGCGACGGCAGCGGCGGAGCCGCTCGATGAGCCCCCGGGCGTGTGCTCGGGGTTATGCGGATTGCGCGTCTTGCCGGGTGCGTAGGTCGCAAGCTCGGTGGTCACCGTCTTGCCGAAAATGACCGCGCCCGCCGCCCGCAGCATTGCCACCACGGCCGCGTCATGCGCGGGCGTGCGCCCCGCGTGCAGCACGCTGCCGTCCTCGGTCGGCATGTCCTCGGTATCGATGATGTCCTTGATTGCCACCGGTACGCCGTGCAGGGGGCCGGTCGGCCGGCCCTCGCGGCGCTCCTGGTCGCGCGCCCGCGCCTGGTTGAGCGCGTGCTCGGGGTCAAGAAACGCCCAGGCCTGCACCGTGTCGTCCACCTCGCGCACCCGCGCCAGGCAGGCTTCGACCAATTGCTCCGAGCCGATCGCGCCGTCGCGGATCGCGCGCGCCGCGTCAGTCGCCGAGAGCCAGTTCAGCTTCGATGCATCCATGCGCTCAGCGTCCGTACATGAGGTTCGGCAGCCAGAACATCAGCTGCGGGAACACGTACACCAGGATCATGGTGACGAACACCATGCCGAGGAACGGGAAGCAACCCTTGAAGATGGTCCACAGCTGCACGTACGGCGGCGCGATGCCCTTCAGGTAGTACGCCGACATCGCCATCGGCGGCGTGAGGAACGAAGTCTGCAGGTTGAGCGCCACCAGGATGCCGAACACCATCGGGTCAACGTGGAAGTGGGGCAGCAAAGGCAGAAAGATCGGCACGAAAATGATGATGATCTCGCTCCACTCCAGCGGCCATCCGAGCAGGAAGATGATGAACTGCGAAATGATGAGGAACAGGATCGGATTGAGGTTCAGCCCGAGCACGAACTCCTTGATGATTCCTTCGCCGCCCAGGTACGAGAACACCGACGAGAAGGTCCACGAGCCGACGAACAGGAAGCACACCATCGCCGAAGTGCGCGCCGTCAGGTACACCGCCTCGCGCAGACGCTGCCAGGTAAGCGCGCGGTAGGCCGCCGCCAGCACCAGGCTGCCCAGCGCGCCCACGGCGGCGGCCTCGGTGGGCGTCGCCAGGCCGAACAGGATCGACCCGAGCACCGAAAGGATGAGCACCGCAAGCGGCAGGAACGCCTGCGCAAGCAGCAGGAACGCCTTGCCCCAGGGAACGTTGCTTTCTTCCTTCGGCAGCTTCGGGCAAAGACTTGGATTGAGCACGGCGCGCGTGATCACGTAGCCGACGTACAGCCCCGCGAGCAGGAAACCCGGCAGCATCGCCGCAGCGTAGAGCCGCACCACCGACACCGATGCGGTCGCCGAGTAGACGATCAGCATGATCGACGGCGGGATCAGGATTCCGAGCGTGCCGCCAGCGCAGATGACGCCCGCCGAAAGCCGCTGGTCGTAGCCCGCCTTGAGCATCGCCGGGAAGGCGAGCAGGCCCATCAGCGTCACCACCGCGCCGACGATGCCGGTCGCGGTGGCGAACATGGCGCAGGTCACCAGCGCCGCCACCGCCATGGCGCCCGGAACGTAGCGCAACGCCACCTGCAGGCTGTAGAACAGGCGGTCGAGGATGTTGGATCGCTCGACCACGTAGCCCATGAACAGGAACAGCGGCACGGCGACGAGCACGTCGTTGCTCATGATGCTCCAGGTGTTCTGCGTCAACAGGTAGAAGATCCGGTTGTCGAAGAACTCGGTGCCGGGTTGGTAGTACGCGTAATAGCCGAATCCCACCCCCATTCCCATCAGGGTGAAGCAAATGGGAAATCCGAGCAGGATGATGAAGATGAACAGCCCCAGCATCATCAGGGCGACGGCCGGATCGCTCACTTGGCGCCTCCTTGCTTCGCCGCTTCCTCGGCCGCGTGCTGCTGGATCAGCACGTCCTCGAGCTCCTCGACGTCGTGCAGCCGCGGCGGCCAGCGGTTGTCGCGGATGCACATGATGCAGCGCAGGACCTCGGCAAAGCCCTGGAGCGCCAGCAACCCGGCGCCGAAGGGAATCAGCAGCTTGAGCTGCCACACCGGAATGCCCACCGGGCTATTGACGCTCACCTCGCGGATCTTGAGCGCCTCGGCGCCATAGCCCCAGCCCGCATACATGAGCGCGAGCACGCCCGGATAGAAGAACAGGACGTACAGGGTCAGTTCGATGATCCCCTGCACCCGGGGCGGCCACATCCGGTAGATGAAATCGCCGCGCACGTGACCGTTGCGCGACAGGGTGTACGCGCCGGCCATGAAGAACAGTCCGCCGTACATGAGGTAGCTCATGTCGAACGCCCAGCTGGTCGGGTTGTTGAGCACGTAGCGGACGAACACTTCGTAGGACGTTCCGAACGTGAGGATCACGATGCACCACGCGAAAGCGTGGCCGACCATCCTGCTCAGCTGGTCGATGCCGTAGATGAGTCGATTGGCCATGCGCGCCGGTCCATAACAAGAAAATGGGGCGGCACCGCAGGCGCCGCCCCAACACGGAGTGTCTTGCTCAACGCTCCCTGGAACTTAGCTCGGGAGCTTGGTCTTGAACACGTGCTCGTAGCCCATCGCGAAGGGCGCGTCGTTGAACACCCAGTAGTAGACGAGGTCCTTGGCCCAAGCGCGCTGCGACTCCACCACCCGCTTGAAGAACGGATCGGCGTCGGACAGCCTCTTGGTCAGCACGTCCCAGGCAGCGAGTTGCGCCTGGAACACCGACTTCGGGGTGCGGATGACGTTGACCTTGTCCTTGTCGATCAGCTTGCGGAGGTCCTTCGGATAGTTCGCCATCGCGGTCCAGTAGTTGGACTGCGACGCGGCCTCGACCCCGTGCTGCCAGATCGACTGCAGGTCCTTCGGCATCGAGTCCCACTTCTTCTTGTTGATAATGATCTCGAAGAACTCCATCGCCTGGTGGAACGAGCCCATTTCGTAGTTCTTGATCACGTCCGCGGCGCCGAAACGCATGTCCGAGGTCGGGTTGTTGAACTCGAACGCGTCGATCACGCCGCGTTCGAGCGCCGGAACGATCTCGCCGCCAGGGAGCTGCGTCACCTTGGAGCCCATCTCCTGGAACAGGTCCGCCGCGAGGCCCACCGTGCGGTACTTCAGGCCCTTGAGCTGGCTTGCGTCGGTGATCGGCTTCTTGAACCAGCCGAGCGGCTGGGTCGGCATCGGCATCGCGAAGAAGCCGACGTAATTGAGGTCCAGCTTCTGCAGCAGCTCCTGGTACAGCGCGAGCCCGCCGCCACGGTAGATCCAGGACAGCGTCTGGAACGCGTCCATGCCGTTGATCGGCCCCGAGCCGAACAGCGAGGCGACCTTCGACTTGCCGTACCAGTACACCGGTACGGTATGCCCGGCATCGAGCACGCCCTTGCTGACCGCATCCGTCACCTCGAAGGCCTTCACCACCGCGCCGCCGACGAGGTAGTCGACCTTCAGCCGCCCGCCCGACATCTCGTTCACGCGCTTGACGAACTCCATCGCGAACTCGTTGAAGATGTCGGTCGAGCTCCATGCGCCCTGCATCTTGATGACGATCGGCGCTTGCGACTTCGCGATCATCGGGAAACCGAGTGCCGCCGCGCCGGTGGCCGCTGCCGTCGCGCCCGTGAGGAATTTGCGGCGCGAAGCCTCGGGTTTTGCTTGCTGATTGTTCATGTGGACTCCTCCTGTGAATGCGTCAGCTTGATGTGCAGGGCCGTAGCCCTAACTTGGTGATGTTGCCAGCCCCGATATTGGTTGTGATATGCCGCAGAAAAGCGGCTCCAGGGTGCATACAACCTCGGGTGATTCTAACCTTCGCCTCCGGCGGCTGCAAGGCAACTCCACGATACGGAATGAGGCGGATTTCGGCGCCTTTCAGAGTCCCCTTGCTAGAGGTAGTAGACCACCAAGTAGGCTGCCAGCAGCAGCGCCACCCACAGCGCCATGCCGCCCGTGGTCCAGGTACGGGCCAGGATGCCGTCGGCATGGTGGTGGCGCAGCACCGCGGCGCCGAGCCGCTCCGTGGCGGCCTGCGCGGCCGCCGCGGTCGCATCGCTTGCCATCCGCACCAAAGCCCCGATGCCGCGCAGCAACATGGGTCCCAGCCGGCGATAGAGCCAGTCGCTGTCCAGGTTTACCGAGCGCAATTCGGGCGGATAAATGCCGGTCCTTATGAGCACCGAAAAGGCGAGCGCGGAAAACACCAGCAGCTGAAGCTGCGACAGCACGTGTGACGCCGTGTATGGCACGTAGTCGACGGCATGCGGCAGAAGGGCGTAGAGGGCGCCCGGGAACAGCCCTATGCCGATGCAAAGCGCCGCGGCGAGGGCCATCGCCGCGAGCATGTTTGCGGGCGCCTCCTTGCAGCGAATACCGGAGTCATGAGCGAAGAACGCGAAATACGGGATCTTTATTCCCGCATGGTGGAACACGCCCGCCGACGCGAACAGCAATACCAGCCACACCGCCCAATGCCCCTGCCCTGCGGCAGCCGCCATGATCATAGACTTGGTGACGAAGCCGCTGAACAGCGGGAACGCCGAGATCGACGCCGCGCCGACGATGCAGAATCCCGTGGTCCACGGCATCGATTTGTAGAGTCCGCCGAGCTCGCTGCCCTTCACCGTCCCGGCGCGCAGCAAGACGGCGCCCATCGACATGAACAGCAATGCCTTGAACAGGATGTCGGCGAATGCGTGCGCCACGGCGCCGTTCAACGCGAGGTCGGTGCCGATGCCGATGCCCGTCACCATGAAGCCGAGCTGATTGGTCATGCTGTAGGCGAGAACGCGCCTCAGATCGTTCTCGATCACCGCGTAGAAAATCGGGAACGCGGTCATCGTCGCACCCACCCATATCAGCAGCTCTGTCCCCGGATACGCGCGCGCGAGCGCGTAGATCCCGAGCTTGGTGGTGAACGCCGAGAGCACCACCGTGCCCGTTTCGGTCGCCTCCGGATAGGCGTCCTGCAGCCAGTTGTGGAGCAGCGGAAACGAGGCCTTGATGCCGAAAGCCGCGAGGATCAGCACCCCGCCGGGCGCCGCGAGCCCGATGTATCCGAAGGCGAGCGAGCCGCTGCCCGCCGCGTACACCAGCGCCCCGGCGAGCAGCAACAGCCCCGAGACCAGCTGCACCGCCAGGTAGCGCATCCCGGCGCCGAAGGAGCGCTCGCTGCGACGCGCCCAGACCAGCAGCACCGAGGCAACCGCGGTGAGCTCCCAGAACGCGAATAGCGTGAGCAGGTCCCCTGCGAACACCGCGGCGAGCGCGCTGCCGGCGTAGATCGGCGCCGCGGCGTGCTGCACGCCATCCCTGACGTGCAGCCCGTAGATCGCGTTCAGCAGCGCGGCGATCGCGAACACGTAGCCGAACAGCAAGCTGAGCCGGTCCACGTGCATCAGCACCAGCGTGCGCCCGAGCACCTCGAGCCGCGCGAACTCGCCGTGCCCGAGCAGTGCAAGCTGCGCCAGCGTCAGCACCGGCGCGGCGAGAGTCACCGCGTGGCGCAGCCGGCCGCGCGTACCGGCGGCGAACAGTCCGCCTAAGATCAGCGTCAGGCCGACCGGCCATTCAGCGATCATAGTAATCCTCGGGCCGCTTCACCGCCCGGCGCAGCAGCTCCTTGGCAGCAAGCACCAGCGCCACGCAGGCGCAGAAGCCGTACACGGCGTAAAAGCCGAGCCACCCCGCCCAGGCGAAGTCCTCGTGTCGGTGCACCAGCAGGTCGAGGGCGAAGAGCAGCAGTCCGATCGCCCACAGGCCCCGATACAGCTTGGTCACGTTCTCGCTGCGATCGAGCCAGTATTCCTTGCCGGGTGTCGCCATCGTATCCTCCCTGTCAGCCGCCAGCCAGCGCGCGGGCCAAGGCGAGCGGAACGCCCGAGTACGCCGCGAAACCGAGGACCAGCGTCGACGTCGCCATCATCGCTGCGATCATGGTCCAGGGCGCCTCGCCGTGCGCCGCTTCGCCCCGAGGCGGCGGCCGGAAGAACGCCGCGTAAACGATCGGCAGGAAATACGCGGCGTTCAGCAGCGTGCTCACCCCGAGCACCGCGAGCGCGACGTACTTCCCGGCGCCGGCCGCGCCCGCAAATATGAGCCACTTGCTGACGAAGCCCGCGGCGGGCGGGATGCCGATCAGCGACAGCGAGCCCACCGCGAACGCGACCATGGTCCACGGCATGCGCCGCCCGATTCCGTCGAGCTGGCTGACCTCGGTCTTGCCCGACGCGGTGTAGATCGCGCCCGCGGCGAAGAAAAGCGTGATCTTGCTCACCGCGTGGGCTGCGATGTGCATCACCGCGCCGACCACCGACAACGGCGTGAGCAGTGCCGCCGCGAGCACGACGTACGCCAGCTGGCTGACCGTAGAGTAGGCGAGCCGCCGCTTAAGGTTGTCGGCACGCAGCGCGACAATTGAGGCAGCGATGATCGTGAAACCCGCAACGGTAGGCAGCCAATCGCCGGTGCGCACCTGCGCCAGCGCCTCCACGCCAAATACGTAGACGATGACCTTCACCACCGCGAACACACCCGCCTTGACCACCGCGACCGCGTGCAGCAGCGCCGAAACGGGGGTCGGCGCCACCATCGCGGCCGGCAACCAGCGGTGCACCGGCATCAGCGCGGCCTTGCCGATGCCGAACATGTAGAGCGCGAGCAGCAAGCCCACCGTCGCGTTCGAAGACGCCGCGCCGAGGATCCCTCCGGGCGTGAATTCGAGCGTGCCGGCGATCGCCCAGGTGGCGATGATCGCAGGCAAGAGCAGCACGATCGAGGTCCCCAGCAGGTATCCGAGGTAGGTGCGTCCGCCCGCGCGCGCCTCGGCGTCTCCGTGATGCGTGACCAGCGGGTAGGTCACTAGCGTCAGCGCCTCGTAGAACAGGAACAGCGTCAGCAGGTTCGACGCAAACGCGATCCCGATGGTGGCCGCCAGCGACAGCGCGAAGCACACGAAAAAACGCGTCTGGTGCGACTCGTTGTTGGCGCGCATGTAGCCGATCGAGTAGATCGAGTTGACGATCCAGAGCGCCGAGGCGACGAGCGCGAACAGCATCCCGAGCGGCTCGACCCGGAAGCCGAGCGCGATCCCCGGCAGCATCTCGAGCACGAACAGCTGCGGCACCGCACCTTCCAGCACTTCGGGCAGCAGCCCGAGCACGCACGCGAACAATGCGAGCGCGGTAGCGAGCGTTACCGTCTCACGCAAGTTCGGCCAGCGACCGGCGAGCGCGATGGCCGCGGCGCCGGCAACCGGCAGCGCGAGCGAGGCGACGATCAGCTGCGCCGCGCTCACGGTGCCGCTCCGAGCAACAGCAGCGCCGCGCGGCGCGCTGTATCGACGGTGTAGGAAGTGTCGAAACCGAAATAGACGCACGCGCCCACCAGCAGCCAGGCGGGCAGTAGCATCACCAGCGGCGCCTCTCCGGACTCGGGCGTCCTGGCATCCGCCTCGGACAGGTAGGCGGCCTCGACGAAGCGCCAGACGTAGGCCACGGCGATGAGCGATGTCGCAACCACGAACGCGGCGAGCCACCAGCGTCCGGCCTCGATCGCGGCCAGCGCCAGGTACCACTTGCTGACAAAGCCGGCCGTGCCAGGCACGCCGATGAGCGACAGCCCGGCGATCACGATGCCGAGCGAGGTCAGCGGCATCCTGCGCCCGAGCCCGCGCACGCGGTCGAGCCCGGCGCGCCCTGCCCGCAGCGCTACCCCGCCGAGCAGCAGGAACAGCGCTCCCTTGGTGACGCCATGGTTGAACAGGTGCACCACGGCAGCGGTGAGGCCGTCGCGCGAGGTCATGCTGATGCCGAGAGTGATGTAGCCGATCTGCGCCACGCTCGAGTACGCGAACAGCCGCTTCAGGTCCGCCTGGTAGAGCGCGACCAGCGAGCCGCTCGCGATCGCGACGAGCGACAGCGCCAGCAGGATCTCTGGCATCGGCAGCGTCTCGGCAACCAGCCGGTAGCCGAACACGCCGAAGTAGAAGCGCAGCAGCACGTACACCGAGACCTTGGTTCCGGTCGCGGCGAGGAACGCGGTCACGGCCGACGGCGCGTAGGCGTAGGCGTTGGGCAGCCAAAGGTGCAGCGGGTAGAGCGCGAGCTTCAGCGACACGCCGACGGTGATGAATGCCAGACCTGCGAGCACCGGTCGCAGGTTGTCGACGTGCTGCAGGCGCTGCGCGAGGTCGGCGATGTTCAGCGTGCCCGTCGCGAGGTAGAGGATGCCGAGGCCGATCACGTAGAAGGTCGCGCCGATGGTGCCGAGCACCAGGTACTGATACGCGGCGTACTGGGCGCGGCGGTCCCGCCCGAGCGCGATCAGCACGTAGCTCGACAGCGAAGCGATCTCCATGAACACGAACAGGTTGAAAGCGTCGCCGGTGATCGTCATGCCGAGCAGGCCGGCGACGCACAGGCAGAACATCGTGTAGAACAGGTACACCTGGTCGCGCGGCAGCTCGGCGGCGACGCTGCGCCAGGCATAGGGCACCACCACGGTCGCCATGCCAGAGACCAGCACCAGCACGAAGGCGCTCAACACGTCCACCCGGTATTCGATGCCCCAGGGGGGGGCCCAGCTGCCGATGTGATAGGAAATCGGACCGTGCGCGGCGACCTCGACGGTGAGCAACAGCGCCGCAATGAAGGAGAAGGCGCACGCCGAGGCGGCGATCGCCCACGCCGCGGCGGAGCGCCGAATCAGCACGGTGAGCGGAGCGGCGATCAGCGGCACCACCACCTCGAGCGCGGGCAGGTGCGCGAACGTCACTCGTCGTCCCCGCCGGCGCGGTCGGCGGCGAGGATCTCGTCCTCCTCGATGCTGCCGTAGGCTTCGCGAATGCGCACCACCAGCGCGAGTCCGAGCGCCAGGGTGGCTACGCCGACCACGATCGCGGTGAGGATCAGCACGTGCGGCAGCGGGTTGGAGTAGATCTTGAATGCAGGCGAGATGATCGGGGCCGTGCCACCGATCAGCTTGCCGGGTGCGATATAGAGAAGATAGACCGAGGTCTGGAAGATCGACAAACCGATCAGCTTCTTCACCAGGTTGCCACGCGCGATGACGATGTACAGGCCTGCGACCATCAACAGCACCGCGACCCAATATCCGAAATGGCCGCCCACGCTCATGGCTCGTCGAGACCGCGGCCCCTGCCGGCGAACATGTAGAAGATCTTCAGCATCACGCCCGAGACCGTGACTGCAACGCCGGCTTCGACCCAGAAGATCCCGCGTTCCTGGCCGTGCACCGTTGTATGGCCGAGCACGAAGTAGTCCAGATAGTTGCCACCCAGCAGCAGCCCGGCGATGCCGACACCTGCGTAGATCAGTACGCCGAGCGCCACCATCGTCTCCACCAGCGGCTCTGGCACCAGCTGGCGCGCCGCGGGCAGGCCGAAGATCAGCGCGTAGAAGATCACCGTCGCCGCGACGATGACCCCGGCCTGGAAACCGCCACCCGGGCCGAAATCGCCGTGAAACTGGACGTAAAGGGCGAACATCAGCATGAAGGGCATCAGCAGCTTGGCCACCACCCGCAGGACCAGGAAGCCCCTCACGTCTTCTGCTCCCCGTCTTTGCGCCGGCGGACGCGGCGCAGCAGCGCGATGACGCCCGCGCCGGCGGTGAACACCACGGTGGTCTCGCCGAGCGTGTCGTAGCCGCGGTAGCTGGCGAGCACCGCCGTGACGACGTTCGGCACCCCTGTTTCCTTGAGCGCTTCATTGAGGTAGCGCGGCACCACGTGAACCTGGATCGGCGCCTGGGGATCCGAGAATGAAGGCAGGCCGAGCGTCCCGTACACCAGCGCGCCCGCGATCACAACCGCGATCGCCAACGGCAACCATGGCCGCGTCAGCGGCTTGGCCTCCTCGCCGCCGCATAGGTACAGCGCGCCAAGCAGCAGCACGGTCGAAATGCCCGCGCCCACCGAGGCCTCGGTCATCGCGACATCGACCGCATCGAGCGCCACCAGCACCGTTGCCATGAGGAAGCTGTAGGCTCCGCTCAGCACCACCACCGCGTACAGGTTTCGCTGCAACGCGATTCCGAGTGTCAACGCGACCATCAGCGCGAGCAGGACGATAACGATCAGCTCTTCGATGACGCGTCCTCCTCCGGCTGCGCCAAGAGCGGCCGCAGCCCCCGCGCCAACGCGGCCTGGGCGAGCGCGTGAGTCGACGCGGGACTGGTGAAGAAGATCAGCAACCCGATCGTGATGAGCTTCACCGTTACCAAGGTGAATCCGCCCTGGAGCATCATTCCGAGCAGCATCAGCCCCGCACCGAGCGTGTCGGTAACGCTCGCCGCGTGCATCCGCGTGAAGAAGTCCGGCATGCGAACCAGGCCCAGGGCGCCGATCATGCAAAACGCGCCGCCAGCCACCAGGAGCACCCACGAGGCGACGTCCACCAGGGCGCTCATCGCGTCGTCCCCTCGTCGCCGGGCTCGCCCAGGTCGCCGTAGCGGAAGAATTTGAGCACCGCGATCGTCCCCACGACGTTCAGCAGCCCATAGACGATCGCGAGGTCGAGGAACTCCGGGCGGCCGGTGAGGAAGCCGATTACCGCCAGCAGCAGCATCGCGGCCGTGCCAATGGTATTGGCCGCCTGGGCGCGATCAAACACGGTCGGGCCGGCGAGCGCCCGCACCAGCGCGAGCGCGACCGTCACCAGCAGGGCGAGGGCGGCGGCGGAGAACATTCAGGCATTGCCCTCGAAGCGCCGCACGCGGCGGTCCATCTCGCTGTCGACACAGCCTTGCGCGCCGGCGCGAGTGAGCCCGTGCACCAGGAACTCGTCGCGGCCCGCCTGCACCGTGATCGTCCCCGGGGTCAGGGTGATCGAGTTCGCGTGCGTCACGAGCCCCACGGTGGATTGCTGGCTCGGCCTGAAACGCACCAGGGTGGGGCTGATCGGCAGCTTGGGGTCGAGGATGATGCGCGAGACATCGATGCCCGCCTTCCATATCTCCTTGATCAGCCATGGCCAGTAGGCCGCCGCCGCGGGCGTGAGATGGGACGGATGGCCTTCATGGTCCAGCGCGTACATGCGGTACGCAACCCAGGTCACGGCAAGCGCCGAGCCGAACCCGGCCGAGAGCAGAAACGCCGTGAAGTATCCGGACATCAATATCCAGAAGGCGTACAGCGCGACGAGCAGGCTTGCGAGCCGGAGCATGTCCGTTTTTTTTCTCGGGAGCTTCGCCTAGGGCGCTAGGATTGTAGCCGCACGCAACGCCATCGGCCAAACGCGGCTCAACGGGCCGCCGGCGCGGACCCGGCCCAGCGCGCCGCGCTCTCGCGCACCACGTCGAGCAGCGACCCGCTCACCGCGCAGCGCGAGCGCTGCCACCCGGCATCGGAGTAGCCGTTGCGCACTTCCGCTGCGAGCTCCGCAAGCGCGTCGCCCGCGTCGAGTCGTGCGGCGTGCGGCATCACGGTCTCGATGGTATTCAGGATGTCCTCGCCGATCTTCACCCTGCGGCTCTCATAGGGCTCGACAAGCTCGCCGGCGCAGCCGTAGCGGCTCGCCTCGAAGCGGTTGAAGCTGTTGACCAGGTACACGGCGCGCGCAGGCTCGCGCGGACGCTCGGCCAGGTGATAGGCCACCAGCGCCTGCGCGTAGGCCGCCAGCAGCGCGGCGCGCTCAACCGTAAGCGGCGTGTCGAACACCCGGATCTCGATCGTGCCGAATTCGGGCTTCGGCCGGATGTCCCAGTAGAAGTCCTTCATGCTGGCAACGATGCCAAAGCCTCGCATCTTGTCGTAGTACTCGAGAAATTCGGCCCAATCGCGCACGAACGGCATGTGCCCCGCGAGCGGGAACGCGTTGATCGCCGTAAGCCGGGACGATTCGAAGGAGGTGTCCTCTCCCTGGTAGAAGGGCGAGGCCGCAGAGAGGGCGATGAAGTGCGGCACGTAGCGCGTTAGCATGTGCACCAGGTGCACCGCGGCGTCGGCCCCGGGGCAGCCGACGTGCACGTGCTGCCCGAAAACGGTGAACTGCTTCGCGAGAAAGCCGTAGCGCTCGAGGATCGAGCGGAAGCGCTCATTGGGGAAGATGCGCCGGTCGGCCCAGTCATGGAACGGGTGCGAGCCGCCGCCGGAGACGCGCAGGTTGAGCACCCCGGCCTCCTTCACTACGGCGTCGCGCATCACCTTGAGCTCGTCACGCAGCGCGCCGTAGCGCAGGTGCACGCCGGTGTTCAGCTCGATCATGCTCTCGGTGATCTCGGGCTTCACCGCGCCGGGGAGCTTGCGCTTGCCCAATTGCGCAAGCAGATCGCCGACGTCGCGCGACAGGTCGAGGTCGTGCGCGCGCACCAGCTGAAGCTCGAGCTCCACGCCGACGCTCACGTGCGCCGAGGGCCTGAACCGCATCTCGTCCACCGAGACCTCCTCAGGCACCGCCCCTCCCCGGGTCCGCTTCGCCCGCGCGCCGCAGCGCGAATTGCGTCGCCAGCGGTCCGAGCAGCTCGAGCACGGCGACCGCCGACAGCACCACCGACGACAGCTCCTTGCCGAAGCTGGGATACAGGCTCGCCGTATCGTGAACCATCACCACGGCGAGCCCCGACATCGGCAACAGCGCGATCGCGAGCAGTCCCGCTCCGCCGGGCCGCACACCCGACGGATAGCCGAACAGCAGGATCGCGAGCGCCTTGCCGAGAAAGCGCACCACGATGAACGCGCCCACCACCAGGCCGGCGGTGGCGAGAGCGTCGAACTGGAGGCTCGCTCCCGTCAGCACGAACAGGATGACGAAGAACAGCTGCCCGCCGTAACCGAAGCGCAGCGGCATGAGCACATGGCCGTAGTCCAGGTTGCGCGACAGCATGCCGAGCGTCACCAGCGCGATCATTACCGAGAGGTTCAGGCTGCGCGCCGCGCCGACGGTCAGCACCACCATGGCCACGAGCAGCACGAACTGGCGATCCTCACGCTTTCCCAGCCAGCGGGCAAGCCGCAGCATCAGCATGCATGCAACGAAACCGGTGAGCGCCGAGCCGCCCAGCAGGTACAGCGGGTGCAGCAGCGCCTCCGGCCATGTCGCCGCGTGCTCGAGGTGCAGCCACGGCAACAGCAGGGTGAGCGCGAAATAGGCAAATACGCTGTTGACCGCCGTGAACAACAGCATACGCTCGGTGATCTGGCCCTCCGCGCGCAGCTCGTGCGCCACCAGCATCACCACCGCTGGCGAGGTTGCGGTGCCGATCGCCGCCGCGCTCGCCGCGAGCAGCGGCCGGAACTCGAGATAGCTGAGCGCCGCGTAGATCGCGCAGAAGGAAAAAACGCTCTCGGCGATCGCGGTCACGAACAGCCAGCGGTTGAGCTTGAGCCACGCGAAATCGAGACGAAAGCCGAGCTCGAACACGATCAAGCCGATCGACAGGTCTATCAGCACGCGCAGGGACTGCAGGGCGTCCGCCCCGAGCAGACCCGAGACCTGCGGTCCGAGTGCGACTCCCGCAAGCGCGTAGCCGGTAATGCGCGGCAGCGACGCATAGCGGTTGATCGCCTCGCCCGCCAGCAGCCCTGCGGCGAGCAGCGCGCCGAACAGAATCGGCTGCGATAGCGCGAGCGGCAAGCGCGGCAGAAAGCTAAGCTCCATTTTCGGCCCCGTTATCGCGTGCCTTCGTTGCCCCGGCTAGCCGCCACGCGCGGCGCGCAGGAATTCGTCGAGAATCGGCGCGCTGTCGAGCAGATCGCCATCCCCCGGTGCGTGGAACTCGGGATGCCACTGCACCGCAAAGATGTAGCTCTTGCCCGTGCCGCGGATCGCCTCGACTATTCTATCGGGCTCCGAGCGCGCCTCGACCACGAGATTGCGCCCGAGCGCTTTGATCGACTGGTGGTGTATCGAGTTGATGGCCGCGTGCTCGACGTCCGGATAGAGGCGCGCGAGGCCCGAGCCCGGCTCGATGCGCATCTGGTGCACGTTCTTCTCGTACGCGTCGGTGACGTGCAGCTGCGAATCCGGCAGCTGCGTACCGATGTCCTGGTACAGCGTGCCCCCGAAAGCGACGTTGATCAGCTGCGCCCCGCGGCAGATCCCCAGCACCGGCTTGCCCGCCTCCACGAACTCGTGCAGCAGCTCGATCTCGTAGACGTCGCGCAGTCGGTCGCCCGCCCACTCGTTGTCGAGTGGTTCCTCGCCGTAGGTGAGGGGACTCACGTCGGCGCCACCCTGCAGCACCAGCCCATCGAGCGCCCGGGCGTAATCCGCAACCCGGATATTGCTGCGATGGAGCAGGCCGTCCTTGTCCACGGTGGGCACCATGAACACGAGCACATCGCGAGACATCACCCAGTGCGCGACCGATTGCTCCAGGTACTGCATGCGCTTGCCCTGCAGGCCCTTGGCTTCCGGCCTTGGATGGAACAGCCGCGCCGACATGCCTATCTTGAGCGTCGCGGGCGGCAGTCGCCGCGCGAGGAAGCCGCGCAGGGCGCGCGTGCTCCCGGAAATGCTGCGTCGCCATCGCGTAAGATCGATCGCCGGCATGTTCGCATGCCTCGGCCGAGCGCCCGGCTCAGCCGACCAGCACGATGTGTACGCGATACGGCCCGTGCGCGCCGAGCACCAGCGTCTGCTCGATATCGGCGGTGCGCGAGGGGCCGGAAATGAAGTTGACGGCGCGCGGCAACTGGCCGTGCTCGGCGCGCAGCAGGTCCCAGCCATCCTCCATGCAGGGCACGACGCGCTCCAGCGGCACGAGCGCGACGTGCGTTTCGGGCAGCAGGCTGGTCGCCGCCGGAGTGTCGGGGCCGGAAATCATCATCAGCGTGCCGGTCTCGGCGAGCGCACAGTACACCCCGGTGACGCCCACGAGATCATCGCCCCTGGCGGCGCGCGCCTCGAGCGCGAGACCTGCGCCCTTCCAGTCCAGCTGCGCGAGACGCGGCCAGACGCAGCCTGTCCCAGCCAGGCGCTGCGCGTCGAGGTAGCGCGCCACCGCCGCCGGTGCTTCGGCCAGCGTCGCAACGCGCTCGCTGGTGCTCGAAGCGGCCGCCGCCCGGGCGAGCAGACGCTCGCCGAGATCTCCATCGACCTCGGGCAGCGGGCCGCGCGGGTGCGCACGCAGGTAGGTGCGCTGCTGCTCGAGCTCGGACTGCGAAGGCGCCGTGCCGCCGCGGCCCTGTCGTCTGCGAATCGCCGCCAGGATTTCCTCGCGCGAGCCCATCTAGTCGAGCGCTTTGACGATGTCCTCGACCACCTTCTTCGCGTCGCCGAACACCATCATCGTCTTGTCCATGTAGAACAACGGATTGTCCAGGCCGGCGTAGCCCGCGGCCATGCTGCGCTTGTTCACCAGCACGGTACGCGCCTTCGCCACCTCGAGGATCGGCATGCCGTAAATCGCACTGCCCTTCTCGTGCGCCAGCGGGTTTACGACGTCGTTGGCGCCGAGCACCAGCACGACGTCGGTGTTGCCGAACTCGCTGTTGATGTCGTCCATCTCGAACACCTGGTCGTAGGGCACCTCGGCTTCGGCGAGCAGCACGTTCATGTGCCCGGGCATGCGGCCCGCCACCGGGTGGATCGCATAGCGCACCGAGACGCCTTTGTCGATCAGCTTGTTGGCCATTTCCTTGACCGCATGCTGCGCGCGCGCCACCGCCAGACCGTAGCCCGGGACGATGATCACCGACTCCGCGTTCGCCATCAGGAAACTCGCGTCCTCGGCAGAGCCCGACCTCACCGTGCGGTCCGCGGCGCCGCTGGCGGCCGATCCTTCGGCCGCGCCGAACCCGCCGAGGATGACGCTGATGAAGGAGCGATTCATCGCCTTGCACATGATGTAGCTGAGGATCGCGCCCGAAGAGCCGACCAGCGACCCGGCGATAATGAGCATCGAGTTGTTTAGCGAGAAGCCGATGCCGGCCGCCGCCCACCCGGAGTAGCTGTTAAGCATCGAGATCACCACCGGCATGTCGGCGCCGCCGATCGGAATGATGATCAGGAACCCGAGCACGAAGGCGATCGCCGTCATCGCCGCGAACGGCGTCCAGCCCTTGTCGCCCGCCATGAAGAACGCGATCCCGAAGCCGACCATCACGAGCGCCAGCGCCAGGTTCAGCAAGTGCTGACCGGGGAACACCACGGGCGCGCTCGAGAACAGCCGGAAGTGCTTGCCCAGGCCCGCGAGCTTGCCGAAGGCGATGACCGAGCCCGAGAAGGTGATGGCGCCGACGAAAGTGCCGATGAACAGCTCCAGCCGGTTGCCCTTCGGCAGCGGGTCGTGCACGCCGAAGGCCGACGGATTGTTCACCGCGGCGATGGCGATCAGCACCGCGGCCATGCCGACCAGAGAGTGCATCGCCGCGACCAGCTCCGGCATTTGCGTCATTTGCACGCGCCGCGCCACGATCGCCCCCACGGTGCCGCCGATCAGCATCGCGATCAGGATCAGATCGACGCGCCCGTGAGCGACCACCGCGATGGTGGTGACCACGGCGATCGCCATGCCGATCATGCCGAACAGGTTGCCGCGCCGTGCGGTGGTGGGCGACGACAGGCCCTTCAGCGCCAGGATGAAGCATATCGACGCCAGCAGGTACCACAGGGTGAGTTGATTGGCTGTCATGGTCCGTTCCTCACCCTTCCTTCTTCGCTTCCTTGGGCTGCTTCTTTCTGAACATCTCGAGCATGCGCTGCGTGACGAGGAAGCCGCCGGCGACGTTCACCGACGCGAGTGCCACGGCGATCACGCCGAGGATAGAGCCGAAGTCCGACTCCGCGGGCGCCGCGGCGAGGATTGCGCCGACGATGATCACCGAGGAGATCGCATTGGTGACGCTCATCAGCGGCGTGTGCAGCGCCGGCGTCACGTTCCAGATCACGTGGTAGCCGACGAAGATCGCCAGCACGAATACCACGAGGTTGATGACTGTGGGGTCTACGGTTCCGGTCATGTCAGGCTCGCTTGTTCACTTCGCCATTGATGCAAACCAGGGTGCCCGCGATGATCTCGTCCTCGCGGTCGATCTTGAACTCGCCGCTCTTGGGGTCGAGCATCAGGGCGAGGAAGTTGTACAGGTTCCTCGCGTAGAGCGCCGAGGCGTCGAACGGCACCGACGCCGGAAGATTCGCCAGGCCGACGATTTTGACGCCGTGCTTGAGCGCGATCCTACCGGGCTCGACGCCTTCGACGTTGCCGCCCTGCTCGACCGCCAGGTCGACGATCACCGACCCCGGCTTCATCTGGCGCACGGTGTCATCCTTGATCAGCTTGGGGGCCGGCCGTCCCGGGATCAGCGCGGTCGTGATGACCACGTCCGAGGCCAGCGCGCGCTGGTGCACCAGCTCGGCCTGCCGCCGCATCCAGTCCGCGGGCATCGGCCGCGCGTAGCCGCCCGTGCCCTGCGCGATCTCGCGCTCTTCGTCCGTGAGATACGGTACGTCGAGGAACTTCGCGCCCAGCGACTCGATCTGCTCCTTCACCGCCGGTCGCACATCGGAGGCCTCGATCACCGCCCCGAGGCGCTTGCCCGTGGCGATCGCCTGCAGACCCGCCACGCCCGCGCCCAGCACCAGCACCCTGGCCGCCTTGACGGTGCCCGCAGCGGTCATCAGCATCGGGAAGAAGCGCCCGATCTCGGCCGCCGCCAGCACCACGGCCTTGTAGCCGGCGATGTTGGCTTGCGAGGAGAGCACGTCCATCGACTGTGCGCGCGAGATGCGCGGCAGCCACTCCATCGCGAAGCCCGTGATCCCGCTCTTGGCGAGCGCCTCGATGCCGGCGGCATTGAACGGGTCGAGCAACCCGATCAGCGTGGTCCCCGACTTGAGATGCGCGAGCTCGGCCTGCTGCGGAGCGCGCACCTTGAGCACGATGTCGGCATCCCAGGCTTCCGCCGCCGAAGCGACGATCTTTGCGCCGGCGGCCTCGAAATCCTTGTCCGGGATGCTCGAGCCGCTGCCCGCAGCGGCCTGCACGCGCACCTCGTTCTTGGCGGCGAATTTCTTGACCGTCTCGGGGGTCGCGGCAACGCGCGTCTCGCCCGTGAGGATCTCGGCGGGAACGCCGATCTTCATGATTCGATCTCCCCTGGTTTTCCCGGCCGTCGCGCACCGCGCACGGCGGATGGAGGTTCTTCGTGGCCGATTCTAACGCGACTGCGCGCGTTCGCGCTCAGCGCTCCTGCGCGCAGAGGTCGAATATCTTCAGGTTTGTCGGAGCGTTTATCTCGAGAAGCCGGTTCTTTATGGCCACGCCGGCCCGACAACCGTCAGGCGACGCGGCAATTTCGTAGACGTAGCCGGAGTCCAGTTTGCGAACCGCGCCGGAGCTGTATAGGAACAGGCCGGCCTTTGGCGTGGGCGCGCCCTGTCCGCCAAAGATCCACCCCGCGCTCGTCGGTTGGGGCCAGACGATGCCTCCCCATTCTCCATAGGGAATGGTGATCTCCCGGGTGTCGCCGGAAGCGTTGAAGCTGTACACCGTGAAGGGCAGGCCGGGTGGCCAACGCGCGATGCGCCCGGGCGCCGATCCTTTCGGTCGCGGCAGCGTAACGTAGGCGCCAAGGTATTCCGAGTAGATCGGGTATCCAGGACCTTGCTCGAGCGTGATCGGCAGATCGGTGCCTGCCAGACTGCGCGGACCGAACAGCTTTATGTTGTCCCTGCCGTGGGCGCGAAACTCCTCGACGCGTTCCGCAATGCCCAGCGGCCCCGCACCCAGGTAGCCATCGCCTTCGCGCAGCACCACAACACGCTGTCCCGGCGCCGCGGGCGGCGCGAGATCGCCGCGCGCATAGCTCTTGCACGCGAGCGGGCTGTATACGGTGCGCGCGCGCGCATTCTTCCCCGGCATGTGGATCGTAACCTCGGCTTCGGACCCGAGCGGGCCTTCGCGGATGATCCGGACGGCGCTCGCGCGGTCGATGCGCACCGTGAAACGGACCACGCCATTTGCCACGCATAGGGCGGTGCCGTTCGCGTAGAAGCGAACCGACCTCGACTTGCCGTCCCACAGGTAAAGCCCTTTCAGGCGTCCGACAGCCTGGGGCTTCCGGTCGGCCAGCACTGCGTCCATGTCCGACCTGTTGATTCCCTCGAACAGCAGCCGGTCGTTGCCGACCCAATACAGGGACGGCGCCAGCGTCCTGGGGATGATTTCATAACCGGTGTCGAGCACCGCCGGCTCGGCGGCGAAGGCCGGACGCGCAACGAGCGAAACGATGAGCCAAAGGAGCGTGCGACCGTAGCGAGAAAGAGCCATCGACGCGCCGCGCTCAATTCTTTCGCCGCACGAGCAGGCGCTCGGTGAGCTCGAACAGCGCGTGTACCGCGAGCGCCAGCGCGGCCGCGGGCAGTGCGCCGGCGAGCAGCATGACGGTGTCGTTGAGCGCGAGGCCCTGGGCAATGCGTTCGCCGAAGCCCCCGGCGCCGATGAACGCGGCGATGGTGGCGGTGCCGACGTTGATCACCGCCGAAGTCTTGATGCCGGCCATGATGGTGGGCGCAGCGAGCGGCAGCTCGATGCGCGCGAGGATCGTTGCGGAGCGAAGACCTAGCGCGCGCGCCGCCTGGTGCAGTCCTCCGGAGACTTCGCCAAGCCCCGCATGCGTGTTGCGCACGATCGGCAGCAGAGCGTAGAGAAAAAGTGCGATCAGCGCGGGCCACAGCCCGATGGTCCCCGTGATCGGGATGAGGAACGCGAGCAGCGCGAGCGCCGGAATGGTCTGCACCAAGCCGGTCAGCGCGAGCACCGGCTGCGCCACCGCGCGCAGCTTGGCCGCCGCAATGCCGAGCGGTATGCCGACGAGCGCCGCAGCCGCCAGCGAGAAGAACACCAATCCGACGTGCTCACGCAGCAGCCTCGAGAAATCCGGCGCGAACACCGCCGAGGCGAGCGAGCGGCGCGCCACCGTCTTGCTGCCGGCAAGGAACTCGGCCGCCACCGCGCCGAAGGAGCGCTTGTCGAGCTCGGCGCGCGCATTCAGCTGCATCATTCGCTTGGCATCGATCGCAGCTTTCAGGCGTCGGAAAGCCTCGAACGCCTTCGGAAATCGCCTGAGCGCGTCCAGGCGATACAGCAGCACCGCGTCGTAGGCCGGGAAGAAATCGCGGTCGTCCTCAAGCGTAACGATGTCGTAGCGCACGATCTTGGCATCGGTGGTATATACGTCGATCACGTCGATCTCACCGGCCGCCAGCACCTCGTAGGCCAGACCGTGGTCCAGCCCGCGCGGCGTCGGCTGCGGCAGCCCGTAGGCCGCCTTCAGGCCGGGCCAGCCGTCGCGCCGGCCGAGAAACTCGTGGCCAAAGCCAAGCTTCAGCCCCGGATGCTGCTTCAGGTCCGAAATCCTGCGCACGCCGAGGCGCTCGGCCTGCGCGCGCCGCATGCCGATTGCATAGGTGTTGTTGAAGCCGAGCGGCGTGTCCGCCTCGAGACCCAGCGGGCGCAGACGCGCATTGATGGCACGCAGATCCAGCGGCCGCCTGAGCTTGAGGATCTCGCGCGCGATGGTGCCGGTGTATTCCGGATAGATGTCGATCGCGCCGCCGCGCAGTGCCTCGAACAGGATCGCGGTGCCGCCCATGCCGGGCCTGTGCTCGGCCGCTTCGCCGGCAGCGCGCGCGGTCTGCGTCAGGATCTCACCCAGGATGTAGGACTCGGTGAAGCGTTTCGAGCCGACCTGCAGCGGCTCCTCCGCACGGGCGCCGGCCGCCGCGAGGCCAAGCGCCAGCGCGAGCAGGATGCACGCCACGCTAGGCGGCCCGCGCCCGCTCGGGCACGGTATCGACGTCCAGGAACTGCAGCGCCGCCAGGTTGGCGTACAGGCCGCCTTCGTGCATCAGCTCAGCATGCGTGCCTTGCGCGACGATCGCGCCGCGGTCCATCACCACGATGCGGTCGGCGTGGCGCACCGTCGCCAATCGATGCGCGATGACCAGTGTGGTGCGGCCGCGCTCCAGGGTTTGCAGCGCCTCCTGCACCATCCGCTCGCTTGCCGCGTCGAGCGAGCTGGTCGCCTCGTCGAGCAGCAGGATCGGCCGGTCGGCGAGCAGCGCGCGCGCGATCGACAGCCGCTGGCGCTGGCCGCCCGAGAGCGTCACGCCGCGCTCGCCGAGCACGGTGTCCAGGCCCTGCGGCAGCCGCTCGATGAACTCGAGCGCGAACGCCTGCTCGCAGGCGCGCGCGATGGCGTCGGGCGTTGCATCGGGACGGCCATAGCGCAGGTTGTCGCGCACGCTCGCGGCGAAGATCACCGGCTCCTGCGGCACGACTGCGATGAGTGCGCGCAGATCACGCGGATCGAGGCGCCGGATGTCGATGCCATCGACGCGGATGGTGCCCGCCTGCGGGTCGTAGAAGCGCGCCAGCAGGGCGAACACCGTGGTCTTGCCGGCCCCGGACGGCCCCACGAGCGCGACGCGCTCGCCGGGCGCGACACTCAGCGTGAACCCCTGCAGCGCCGCGGCATCCGGGCGCGTGGGATAGCAGAAGGTTACGGCTTCGAGCTCGAGCCCGCCCGCGACCGCGCGCGGCGCCGGCAGCGCCTGCGCGGGCGCGATGATGCGTGGCTGCGTCTCGAGCAGCTCCACCAGCCGCTCGGCGGCGCCGGCCGCGCGCTGCAGCTCGCCCCAGACTTCGGATACGGTGCCCGCGCCGGTCGCTACGATCGAAGCGTAGAACACGAAAGCCGAAAGCTCGCCCGCTGAGAGCCGTCCGGCCAGCACGTCATAGCCGCCGATCCACAGAATCATGCCCACCGCGCAGAACGCGATCAGCATCACGCTGGCGATCAGCATCGCCTTTTGCCTGATTCGCGACACCCCGGCCTCGTAGGCCGCTTCCGCGTGCTGCGCGAAGTTTGCGCGGTCGGCGTCCTCGTGCACGTAGGCCTGGACCGTGCGTATCTCGTGCACCGCTTCGTCGACATAGGCCGAAACGTCCGCGACGCGGTCCTGGTTGGCGCGCGACAGGCGCCGCACGCGGCGACCGAGCAGCAGGATCGGCACCAGCGTCGCCGGCACTCCGAGCAGCACCAGGAGCGCAAGCTTCCAGCTCACCACGAACAGCATTACCGCCGCACCGGCCATCATCAGCAGGTTTCTGACGAACATCGACAAGCCGAACCCGATGACCTGCTGCAGCAGCGTCGTGTCGGCGGTGAGCCGCGAGATCACCTCGCCGGTTCGCGTTCCCTCGTAGAATGCCGGCTCGAGTCCGAGGATGTGATCGAACACCGCGCGACGCAGGTCGGTGACCACCCGCTCGCCGGTGGTCATCATCAGGTAGAAACGGAAATAGGTCGCGACCGACAGCGTCGCCGCGATCCCGATGAGCGCCGCCAGGGCCCGGTCGAGCAGCCGCGGATCGCCGCTGCCGAATCCGTTGTCGACGACGAGCTTTAGCCCCTGTCCAAGCGCCAGCACGCAGGCGGCGGCCAGCACCAGCGCGATCACCGCACCGCCGATCCGCGCGCGGTAGGGCCACATGAAACGCGCCAGCCGCGCGAGCCCCGTGTGCTGGGAAGTGCTCACCGGGCAACTATACCCTGTGTACCGGGCTCAGCGGCCGTAGAAGCGATACTGGTTGCGACCGCGTTCCTTGCCGCGGTACATCGCCGCGTCTGCGTTGCGCAGCAGCGTTTCGCCGTCGCTGGCGTCAGTCGGATAGATCGAGATGCCGATGCTGGCGCCGATGCGAAAGCGGCGACCTTCGACGCGGAACTCCGGCTCGAGCGCGCTCAGTATCTTGCCCGCAATGACCTCGCAGTCGGAATCCTGATGCAGATCGGGGATCACCGCGACGAATTCGTCGCCGCCGTGGCGCGCCAGCGTGTCGGCCCTGCGCATGCAGCCGACGAGCCGCTGTGCGACTTCGCGCAGCACCGCGTCCCCCGCGCGGTGGCCAAGCTCGTCGTTGACCTCCTTGAAATCGTCCAGGTCGAGCAGCATCACGGCTACCCTGGCATCTCGCCGCTGCGCGAGAAATATTGCCTGGCGCAGACGATCGTCGAGCAGCCGGCGATTGGGCAGCCCGGTGAGCGTGTCGTGATACGCGAGGAAGCGGACCTCGTCCTCCTGGCGTTTGCGCTCAGTGACGTCCTGGGATACGCCGATCAGTTTCGCTGGCGAGCCATCCGCCCCGCTAATTACCGAGCCACGCGCCGCAATCCAGCGCAGTTCGCCATCACGGGTCACGGTGCGGAACTCGACGGCGTACTTGCCGCCGGTCGCGAGCGCCTCGCGTCCCGCCGCCAGATAGCGTTCGCGATCCTCGGGGTGAACCAGATCGCGGAAATCCGGCATACGGGGCGAGCGCTCGTCGGGGGGCCCGATCAGCCCTTCCGGGTCGCGGCCCCAGCGCAGCGTGTCGCTGCGGATGTCCCACTCCCAGTAGTACAGGTTCGCCGTGTCCACGGCGAGGCGCAGCTTCTCGACGTTCTCGTGCAGCGCCGCGGCAGCGCGCTTCTGATCGGTCACGTCGCGCGCCGTTCCCGTGGCCCCGGTGATCCGCCCATCCGCGTCGCGCAGCGGGATGGCGTTGAACGACACGTCGACGGGCGCGCCGTCGCGCCGCAGGTGCCGCGTCTCGTAGTCGAACACCGACTCGCCCGCGAGGACGCGACCGAACACAGCCGCATCGCGCTCGACGACCGTCGGTGCGCTCACGTCGCACATCGGCTTGCCGATCAGTTCCTGCGCATGGTAGCCGTACATGCGGCGCGCTGCGACGGGATTGAGGTAGGTCCAGCGCCGTTTCGAATCGACTGACCAGATCAGGTCGTTGGATGTCTCGACCAGGTTGCGGTACAGCGCCTCGCTCGTGCGCAGCGCCTGCTCGGCCGCAACCCGCTCGCCCGCGTCCGAGAAGGTGAAGATCGAAGATGCGTCCGGCGCCGAAGGATCGAGCGCCCTGCCGAGCACGCGACACCAGAAGCGCGTGCCGTCACGGCGCGCGAAGCGTGCATCGCCCTCGACGATGCCGCCGGCGGCAAGCCGCCGGTACGTATCGTCGCCCGCCGAGCGCCAGCGCTCCTCGGAACGGTACAGCGCCCGCGTCGACTTGCCCTGCAACTCGCCCGCAGCGTAGCCGAGCATCTGCTCCAGGCGCCGATTGCAGCGCACGATGATCCGTTGCTCGACGAACGCGACCCCGACGGGGAGCGTCTCCAGCACCAGGTTCTCTTCCGCGAGCACCGCCAGGTACGCGTCCTGGGCGCGCTTTAGATCGGTCACGTCGGTCACCACCCCGACATAGCCTCCGAGACGCGCACGCACCGTCTTGGCCCGCTTCCAGCGCCCGTCGCGCGTCTGGAACTGGTGCAACTCACCCGCGCCCTCTTGATGCATTCGCATGCGCCGCTCCACCCATTCCTCGCGGCGATTTCGGAACTCGGGCGGAACCAACTCGTGGTCGAACGCGTTTTGCGCCACGGCGAGGTAGCTCACACCGACCAGCTCGTCCGCGTTGCGCACGCCGCCGTGCAACCGCGCGAATGCGTCGTTGCACACCACGAGCGTGTCCTGCGCACTCCACACGGCGATGGCGTCGGGAAAGCTCTCGATCGCGTCGCGCAGCTGCGCCTCGCCGCGCGCCTGGCGCTGCAGCAGCTCCTCGTTCTGGAAGCGGGTGCGCAGGGTTTCAACGGTGTTGAGGTGATACTGGCGAAATACGCGCACCATGACCGCGCCGAATACGACCACCATCAGACCGAGCAGCCTGTAGGTCTCTCCGGCCTGCAGCACGAACTGCAGCACGACGGAAAGGAACGGCAGCGCGCTGAAACTGTAGAACACCAGCGCGCTCACGCCGTAGACTCCAGCGGCGCCGATGATGCTGCCGCCGATCACGAACACCACGGCCATCTGGCGCAGAGGGTCGACTTCCGGGAAAAGGATCGCCGGCGCAGACGCCCACACCGCGCCCGCGGCCAGTGCGCCGAGCGCGACATGCCGCTCCCACTCCGCAAGCGTGCCGGCCGCCTGCGCCCGGTTGAAGCGAAGATGCACGGCGACGCGCGCTGCGAGAACCGCGAGCACGGCCGCGAACCACGCCAGCAGCACGTCGAGCTGAATCGCGCCCCACAGGGCGATCAGCAGGATCGCAGCGTTCAGCAGGGTCGCTACGTAGGCAGGTGTGGCGACCCTTTTCAATATCGCCATGCGCGCCTCTCGCAAACGCTGCGCCTCGGCCTGCGTCCACTCGCCCGGCCCGCCTTGCTTGATCATGTCGCCTTTCGAATTTCCCTGTGCCGGCAGGAGATTAGCCCCAGTTAGGCTGCGCCGCGGCGGATTACGGCCTGCTACTGACCATTTCTTGCACCACCGCGCACCACGCCCTGCTGAGATTGTCGAGGCTGTAGCCGCCCCCGCCGAACACCATCAGGCGCCCGCGGGCATGTCGCTCGGCGAGCGCGAGCAGCCGCCGCGCCGCATGGGCGTGCGCGGCCGGCGTCAGGCGCAAATCCGCCAGCGGATCTCCCGCCAGGCCGTCGGCGCCGCACTGCATGATCACGAACTCGGGTGCGTGGCGCTCGACGAAGCGCTCGGCCTCGTCCCAGACGGCGAAAAACTCGACGTCCCCTGCGCCAGGCCTGAGCGGCAGATTGAGCTTGGTGCCCGCCGCCTCTCCCTTGCCGGTCTCGTAGGGGAATCCAGTTCCCGGATAGAGATACGAACCGTCCTCGTGGATGTCCGCGACGATCAGCTCCGCGTCGTGCTCGAACTCGTAGAACACGCCATCGCCGTGATGCACGTCGATGTCGACGTAGGCGATGCGGCCGATGCCGTGCTCGGCGCGCAGCGTCTCGATCAACACGCCGAGGTCGTTGAACACGCAGAATCCGGCGGCTGCGCCGCGCCGCGCGTGGTGCAGGCCGCCAATCGGCTGGAAGGTACGCAGCGCCTCTCCCCGCATGATGCGTGCCGCGCCCTCCAGTGCGGCGCCGACCAGGTGCGACGCCACCTCGTAGCAGCCGGGAAACGCCGGCGTATCGCCGTAGTCGAGGTAGCCGCTACCCTCGCGCGAGGCAGAGATCACCCGCTCGACGTAGTCGGCGCGGTGAAAGCGCTCGATCGCCGCACGCTCGGCGGGGCGGGATGGCGCCAGCGTGACGCGCTTGTCCAGGCCGAGCGCGCCTGCGGCGCGCCAGAACGCCCCTTGCCGGTCGACCGAGAGCGGATGCCCCTCCGGAAAGCCGTAATGGCCCAGCTTCTCGCTCAGGAAAACATGTGTCGTGGCGGCGCTCACCTGCCTCCCGGCGCCGCTCAGGGCAACTTTTCCACTTCCACCAGGCAGTCGTAGAAGGTCGCACCGCCGCCCAGGTCCGCTATGCGCTGCGACGTCACGTCGTTGGCGTTCCTGCGATCGCCGGAAAACTTCTTCCACCACACCGACGGCGCGACGACCACCCCCGTACGCGGCTTGCCGTTTACGCGGGCGCGCAGCGTGAATGCGCCGCGGTCATTGAACACCCGTACCATGTCGCCATCCCGGATGCCCCGCGCGCGCGCGTCGTCGGGATGCATCTCCAGGCGCGGCTCGCCCTCGGAGGCGCGAAAGCGCGCCAGGTTCGCGAACGTCGAATTGAGGAAATTGCGCGCCGGCGGCGACAGGAAGGCGAGCGGATAGCGGCGCGCCAACTCGCGGTTGCTGGCCGGCGATTCGGCGGGAGGATTGAAGAACGGCAGCGGATCGATGCCCTGCCTCTCGAGGCTCGCACTGTAGAACTCGCACTTTCCCGAGGGCGTCGGAAAGCCGCCCTCGGCGAACGGCGCGAAGCGCTCCGGCACGCTTAACCGCTGCCAGCCGTTTTCCTTCACCACGCGCCACTCGACGCCGCCCATGCGCGGGCTGGCCGAGGCAAGCGCCTGCGCGCAGATGTCCTCGTCGCTGTCGCGGAAGCAGGGCTCCTCGAATCCCAGGCGCGCGGCGAGCCGCCTGAAGACCTCGGAATTCGCCAGCGACTCGCCCACCGGCGCGATCGCCGGGTTGTTGGCGAGCACGTACAGATGCCCATAGGACTTGTGCACGTCGTGATGCTCGAGCTGCGTGGTCGCGGGCAGCACGATATCGGCGTAGTCGGCGGTATCGGTGAGGAACGAGTCCATCACCACGCAGAACAAATCCTCGCGCGCGAAGCCCTGGATCACCTTCCTGGAATCCGGGCACACCGCGACCGGGTTGTTGTTATAGACGATGACCGCGCGCACCGGCGGCTCGGCACCGGTCAGCGCATCCCCGAGCGCCGCATGGTTGAAGCTGCGCGGCGTCGCGCCGCCCAGCAGGTCCGGCCGCTCGAGCGCCGTGTGGTCGAAGCCGTAGAAATCCGCCGTGGTGAGCACGATGCCGCCCGCCGGGTCGCGCCAGGCGCCGGTCAGCGCCGGCAAGCAGGCAATGGTACGCGCGGCGATGCCGCCGCCGGCATGGCGCTGCATGCCGTAGTTCAGCCGGATTGCGGCCGGTTTGATGCTGCCGTATTCGCGCGCCAACTCGAGCACTTCCTGCTCCGAGATGCCGCATGCCCGCGCGGTCCAGCGCGGCGTGTAGCGCGCGACCCGCTCGGCAAGCGGCTCGAAGCCGAGCGTGTAGCGCTCGACGTAATCCCGGTCGATCAGCCCCTCGGCGATCAGCACGTGCATCATGCCGAGCGCCAGCGCGCCGTCCGTTCCCGGCATCAGCGCGATGTGTTGCGTGCACTTCTCCGCCGACAGGCTGCGGTAGGGATCGATCGCAATCACCTTGGCGCCGTGGCGCTTGGCCTCCTGCACCCGCGTCCAGAGATGCAGATTGGAGACGACCGGATTCGCGCCCCACAGAATGATCAGCTTGGACTCGTCGAAGCGCTCCGGGTCCATGCCGACCGAGCCTCCGAGCGTCGCCTTGAGCCCGAACTTGCCCGCCACCGAGCACAGCGTGCGCTCGAGCAGCGAGGCACCCAGGCGATGGAAGAAGCGTCGATCCATCGAGCTGTACTGCACCATGCCCATGGTTCCGGCGTAGCTGCACGGCAGGATGGTCTGCGGCCCTTCCGGCGAAGCCGCGAGCGCCTTAAGGCGGGCCGCGATTTCGTCCAGCGCCTCGTCCCAGGAGATGCGCCGGAACTCGCCGCGTCCCTTCGCCCCGACGCGCTTCAGCGGATGCAGCACGCGGTCGGGCGCGTAGGTGCGCTCGAGGTAATAGGCGACCTTGGTGCAGAGCGAGCCGTCCGTGAACGGCATGGACGGATCGCCCTGGATCTTCACCGCGACCCCGTCCTCGACCGTCACCAGCATGGCGCAGGTGTCCGGGCAATCGTGCGGGCAGGCGGCGCGCACCACTTTCACCGCGGGGTCGGCGCCAGCGAGCGTGCCCGATTTCTGCGGGGCGTTCATGATTGTGACGCGATTCTCTACCGATTCGGGCCCTGTTGCCACAGCGACGGCAGGCGCCGTCGCCCCGCGACGTCCGGCACCACGCCGCTCCACGCCATTACGCCCTTCTCGCGCCCCTTGAGCCCGAGGCCCTCGGCAAGCGACCACGCGGCGAGCAGGTGGGTGACGACGTGCGCGGCGTCAGCGCCGCGCCATCGCGTCGTCGAGCAGCTCGATCCAGTGCCGGACCGGCGTAGCGGTGGCGGCCTGCAGGTGCGCGAGGCAGCCAATATTGGCGGTGGCGATGGCTGACGGCAGGCCGAATTGCAGCGCGGCGAGCTTGCGCGAGCGCAATTCACGCGATAACTGCGGCTGCAGGATCGAATACGTCCCCGCGGAGCCACAGCACAGATGCGCGTCGGCCACCGGCATCAGCTGGTAGCCGGCGCGCGCCAGCAGGCTCTCGACCGTGCCGCGTATGCCCTGCCCGTGCTGCAGCGAGCACGGCGACTGGAAGGCCACGCTTTCGCGTGCCTTTGCGCCAGCGAGCTGCGCCTCGAGCGCGGCGGCCCCGGCGGCGATGACTTCCGACAGGTCGCGCGTCAGGGCGCCGACTCGCGCCGCCTTGTCGCGGTAAGCCGGGTCCGCGGCGAGCAAATGCGCGTACTCCTTTACCGTGACGCCGCAGCCGCTCGCCGTCATGGCGATCGCTTCGATTTCGCCGCGCTCGATGAGCGGCCACCAGGCATCGATCACGCGGCGCATGTCCGCGAGCCCGCCGGACTGGTCGTTGAGGTGGAATCGCACCGCGCCGCAGCAGCCCGCGCCCGGCGCCTCGACAAGCGAGATGCCGATGCGGTCGAGCACGCGCGCCGCGGCGGCGTTGATGCGCGGCGCCAGCGCGGGCTGCACGCATCCGGCCAGCGTGAGCATCTTGCGCTCGTGGCGCGCTGCGGGCCACGCACCCGGCGCCGGCGCAGGCGCGGGAACCGTCTGCTTGATCGTCGCGGGAAGCAGCGGGCGCAGCCATTGCCCCAGCCGCAATGCGGCGGTGAACAGGCCGGTGCGCGGCAACGCGTATGCCAGAGCCGCGCGCCGCGCCCGGTCCAGCAAGCCGCGTCGCGCACGCTCCTCGACCACCTTGCGGCCGATGTCGGCGAGACGGCCGTAGCGCACGCCCGAGGGGCAGGTCGTCTCGCACGAACGGCAGGTCAGGCAGCGGTCGAGGTGCAGCCGGGTGCGCTCGGTCACCGGTGCGCCCTCTAGCGCCTGCTTGATCAGGTAGATCCGCCCGCGGGGCCCGTCAAGCTCATCGCCGAGAAGCTGGTAGGTCGGGCAGGTCGCCGTGCAGAAACCGCAATGCACGCACTTGCGCAGAATGGCGTCGGCCTCGCGGCCTTCGGGCGTGTCACGGATGAAATCGGCGAGGACGGTTTGCATTGTTCAAAGGCTGCCGGACGATCTATAGTCTTGCCGGCTCCGCTCCAAGGGAAAGTGATTGGATCGCCCCAACTGGGAATACATCCTGCCCGTCGCCGCGGGGGTCGGCTTCCTGCTCGCCGGCTTCTGGGGACTGCTCCTTGGACCTATTGCCACGGTCGCCTTCATCTCGGCGCGCCAGAAGAAGCGCGCCGCCGAGAACGGCGTCGACGACGAGGATCGCCGGCTCGCGGCATTCATGGCCGAGGCCGCGAAGAACGAAGTCGCCCGCGCGGCAATGCGCAAGGCCGGCGCGCAGCCTGCACCGGCGTCGTCGGCTGCGCCAATGCCGCCAGCCGCCGCGTCGGTCCGAAAACCCTCCTTCGACGAGATCAAGCAGCGCGTCGCCCAGCTCGAGCCGCGCGAAGCGTTCGACGCGCTTGCCGCGGCGCGCCTCGCGCTGCTCGACAAGGGCCGCGACGCGCACGCCGCCACCGAGGCGGCGCTCCTCGCCAAGCGCCTGGCGCCGGGCAAAGCGCAGGCCGGCGTGCGCCTGCGCGCGGCGGCCAACGCCCTCGCGCTGGCACTCGCCGACGGCCACGGGCCGCTCGCGACGGGCGTGTTCGCCGAGTTCGTCGCCGAGCGCACGGCGCTGCCGCTCACCCCGCCGCAATGGGAGGCGCTGGGTCGCGCGCTGCTCGGCGAGGGCAGCCTGATGGAGGCCGCGTGGGCCATGCATGCGGGCGCGCTGATCGCAGGCGACCGCATCGCGGCGCAGAAACGCCTGATCGAAGTGGCGGGCAGGGCCGCCGAGGGACGCCAGCCGGCGGTCGCGCTGAAACTGTACGGCACGCTGTTGGCGAAATACCCGGACTCGCAATACGCCGAATTCGTGCGCGCCAACATGAAGCTCGAGGAAAAGAAGCTGGGCAAGACCTGAGCGCGCCTCATATGTCCGCGTACAGGCGTCCGCGATTGAAGATCCGCGCCGGGTCGAACGCGGCTTTCAGATCACGATGCAGCCGGGCGGCAGCCGGCGGGAGCGGCGTGAACGCGCCGGCGGACTTGTCCCGGGCGCGGAACAGCGTCGCGTGGCCCCCGGCACGCTGAGCGGCTTCGCGGATCACGCGCGCCTCTGCGTTGTTTGCCAGCCAGCGCAGCCCCCCTCCCCATTCCACGAGTTGCGTACCGGGCAGGCGTAGCGGTGGTGCAGTCGAGGGCAGGGAAAGTCGCCATAACGGCGCCTCGGCGGCGAACGCCTCGTGCGTTTGCTCGCGCAAGCCCAGCCAGAAGCGCTCAGCATGCGGCAGTTCCTCGCCGCCGAGCTTTTCGCGCGCCGCGCGCACCGCTGCCGGGGCGCCCGAGAGCCGCACCGACAGTTCGCCGTTGACGAAACAGGTCGCGGATACCGGCAGCGGCTTGCCGCCCCACTGGTTCATCCACTCGATCGCCTTGTCCTCAGGCGCCTCGAGCCGCAGCGAGGCTTCCTGCGCCGGACGCGGCAACACCTTGAGCGACACTTCGAGGATCACGCCGAGCGTGCCCAGCGAGCCGGCAAGCAGGCGCGACACATCGTAGCCCGCGACGTTCTTCATCACCTGCCCGCCGAACGACAGCACCCTGCCACGGCCGTCGAGCAGGCGCGCGCCGAGCACGAAGTCGCGCAACGCCCCCGCACTCGCGCGCCGCGGCCCCGAGAGGCCCGCAGCGACGCAGCCGCCGAGCGTAGCGCCGGCGCCGAAGTGCGGCGGCTCGAACGGCAGCATCTGGTCGTTTGCGGCGAGCGCCGCCTCGAGCTCCGCAAGCGGGGTGCCGCCGCGCGCCGTCACGACGAGCTCGCTCGGCTCGTAGCTCACGATGCCCGCGTACGCGCGTGTATCGAAGGGCTCGCCCGCGACCTCGTTGCCGTAGAAATCCTTGGTGCCCCCGCCGCGCAGGCACAGGGCTGCGACTGCGCGGCCGCCGCGCGCACCCGCTCCGTCATGCCCCGCAACACGGCCTCCATTAGAAGCGCGGCAGGTCGGGAAACGGCAGCTTGCCGCCGTGCACCCGCATGCGCCCGAACTCCGCGCAGCGCACCAGGGTCGGGACCGCCTTGCCGGGATTGAGCAGCCCGCGCGGATCGAACACCCGCTTCACCGCGTGGAACGCCTCCAGCTCCGCTGGCCGGAACTGCACGCACATCTGGTCGATCTTCTCGACGCCCACCCCATGCTCGCCGGTGATCGTGCCGCCGACCTCGATGCATTTCTCCAGCACTTCGGCGGCGAATTGCTCGGTGCGGTGCAGCTCCTCGGGATTGTTGGCGTCGAACAGGATCAGCGGATGGAGGTTGCCGTCGCCGGCGTGGAAGACGTTCGGGCAGCGCAGGCCGTATTTCTTCTCCATCTCGCCGATGAAGCGCAGCACCTCGCCCAGGTGGCGGCGCGGGATGGTGCCGTCCATGCAGTAGTAGTCGGGCGAGATGCGTCCGACCGCGGGAAACGCGGCCTTGCGCCCGGACCAGAGCTTGAGGCGCTCGCTTTCGTCGCGCGACACGGTCATGTGCGTCGCGCCCGCCCGCGTAAGGACTTCCTTGACGCGCGCAATTTCCTCCTCGACCTCTTCCGCCGTGCCGTCGGCTTCGCACAGCAGGATCGCGGCGGCGTCCAGATCGTAGCCCGCGCGCACGAACTGCTCGACCGCGCCCGTGGCCTGCTTGTCCATCATCTCGAGTCCCGCAGGCACGATGCCCGCGGCGATTACCGCTGCGACCGCCTGGCCCGCCTTTTCCACGTCGTCGAACGACGCCATCACGACGCGCGCCACGGGCGGCTTGGGCAGCAGCTTGACCGTAACCTCGGTGATCACGATCAGCATCCCCTCGGAGCCGACGGCGAGCGCCAGCAGATCGTAGCCAGGCGCATCGGGAGCCTCAGCGCCGAATTCCACCGGCTCGCCGGCGACCGTGTAGCCCTTGACGCGCATCACGTTGTGCACGGTGAGGCCGTACTTGAGGCAATGCACGCCGCCCGAGTTTTCCGCCACGTTGCCGCCGATCGAGCAGGCGATCTGGCTCGATGGATCGGGTGCGTAATAGAGGCCGAAAGGCGAGACCAGGTCGGATATCGCGGCATTGCGCACCCCGGGCTGCACGACCGCGAGGCGCGCCGCCGGGTCGACCCGCAGCACGCGCATGAACTTCGCCATCGACAGCAATACGCCGTCGCCGAGCGGCAGCGCGCCGCCCGAAAGTCCGGTACCGGCGCCGCGCGGCACGACCGGGACGTCCAGCGACGAGCAGGTTCGCAGCACGCGCTGCACTTGTTCGTCGTTTTCCGGCAGCGCCACCACCATCGGCACGCACCGGTACGCGGTCAGCCCGTCGCATTCGTAGGGTCGCGTGTCCTCTTCCTCGAACAGCACCGCGCGCGCGGGCAGGAACTCGCGCAGCGCCGCCGCCACGGCGCGTTGCCGGACCGCGTCGATGCGCTCTAGAGGTACGGCTTCGCCCATGTCAGTCCTTCCACCGTGTCACCCTTCGGATTGTATTCGCAGCCGATCCAGCCCGCGTAGCCGACGCGGTCGATGTGCGCCAGCAGGAACGGAAAGTTGATTTCCCCAGTGCCGGGCTCGTGCCGGTCCGGGACGTCGGCGAGCTGCATGTGGCCGATGCGCGGCAGCAGCCGCTCGATGGTGCGAGCCAGATCGCCCTCCATGATTTGCATGTGGAACATGTCGTACTGCAGAAACGCGTTGTCGGCACCGGCCGCGTCGAGGGCTGTGATCGCCTCGCGGCTGGTCGATATGAAGAAGCCCGGGACAGTGCGCTGGTTGCATGCTTCGAGCATCAGGCTCATCCCTGCTGCCCGCAGCGCGCCGGCAGCATAACGGATATTCTCGACCAGCGTGTCGAAATGGCGCGCGCGCGCCGAAGCGACCGTGACCACGCCTGCGAGGCAATTGAGGCGCGGGCAGCCCACGGCCCGCGCGTATTCGACCGCGCGACCGACGCCGTCGCGGAACTCGTCCCGGCGCTCGGGCAGGCAGGCGATGCCGCGGTCCCCTTTGGCGAGGTCTCCGCCAGGCAGGTTGTGCAGCACCACCTCGACGCCCGCCGCACGTGCGCGCTCGGCCACCTCGGTCGCGCTCCACGCGTACGGGAACTGGTACTCCACGTAACGAAAGCCTGCGTGCGCCGCGGCGTCGAAACGCTCCAGGAAGTCGAACTGTGGGAAGAGCAGCGAAAGATTGGCCGCGAGCTTTGGCATAAGCGAGACTTATCTCGATAGTAGGAGAGCATGCACGCCCCCGCAAGCAGGTGGCGGAACGCTCCTTCTTGTTAAGATACACGCGTCCGCAACGATCCCTCGACGCCGTGCTCGCCAAGCCGCTGCTGCAACGGCTGTTCCCGTTCCTCCTGTGGTGGCCGCGAGTCGATCGCAAGTCGCTGCGCGCCGACGCGATCGCCGGGCTGATCGGCGCGGTGGTCGTACTGCCGCAGGGGGTCGCGTACGCGACGCTCGCCGGGCTGCCGCCCGAGTACGGCCTCTACTGCGCGATGGTCCCGACGGTGGTCGCGGCGCTGTTCGGCTCGTCGCTGCACGCCATGTCGGGCCCGACCAATGCCGTTTCACTGATGGTCCTCGCTGCCCTGACGCCGCTCGCCATGCCCGGCTCGCCCGGATTCGTGTCGATGGCCCTAACGCTGTCGCTGATGGCGGGAGTATTGATGCTGGCGATGGGAATCTTCCGTCTCGGTGTGCTCGTCAATTTCATCTCCAATGGCGTCATCATCGGCTTCACCGCCGCCATCGGCATCATCATCATCGCCAGCCAGATTTCGCAGCTTTTCGGATCGCATGCTGGACATGCAACCGCGTTCTTCGAAATGTTGCATAACGCGATCGCCCACCTGAACGAGTTTCATCCCTGGGCGCTTGCCGTCGGCATCCTCACGGTACTCGCGGGCGCACTGACCAAGCGCTACGCGCCACGCTTGGCGCCGATGCTGGTGGCAACGGTGGTGGGCACTCTGGCTGCGCTGGCGATCAACTTCGCGGTCGGAGCTGATATCTCGGGCATTCGGACGCTCGGCGCTCTGCCGGCCGGCCTGCCGCCGCTGTCGCTGCCCGACTTCCGCGGCATCACTTTAACCAACTTGCTGGCACCGGCATTTGCCGTGACGATCCTCTCGGTCACCCAGGCGGTCGCCATCGTGCGCGCGATCGCCATCCGTTCGGGGCAGCGCATCGACACCAATCAGGAACTGATCGGGCAGGGCCTTTCGAACATGGCCGGGGCATTTTTCTCCGGCTATCCGTCCTGCGCGTCGGTCAACCGCTGTGGCATCAACTACGAGTCGGGCGCGCGCACGCCGCTTTCCGCGGTGCTGTCGGCGGTCTTTCTGGTGCTGCTATTGCTGGTGCTCGCGCCGGCGGCGGCGCTGCTGCCGCTGCCCGCGATCGCAGGGCTGCTGGTACTGGCCGGTTGGGGCCTGATCGACGTCGGGCAAATACGTATGTACCTGCGCACCAGCCGCCAGGAGGCAGCGGTTGTCGCGGCCACGCTCATCGCCACGCTGGTCATGCCGCTCGCCTACGCGATCCTGGTAGGCGTGATGGCATCGCTCGTCGTCTATCTGAATCGCACGTCGCGCCCGATGATGCGCAGTCTGGTTCCCGATCCGCGTCACAGCGAGCGCAAGCTGTCGCCAGCCCGCGAGGGACTGCCCGAATGCCCGCAGCTCAAGATCCTGAGCGTCGAAGGCTCGATCTACTTCGGAGCGGTGGATCACGTGGAGTCGCATTTCGACACGCTGCGGGAACGCACGCGCGAGCAGCGCCGCCTGCTGCTCGTAGCGCGCAACATCAATTTCGTCGACGTCGCGGGCGCCGAAGCGCTGGTGCGCGAAGCGCGCAAGCGCCGCTGGGACAACGGCCAGCTCTACCTCCAGGGCCTGCGCCTACCGGTCGACGACGTGCTGAAGAACGGCGGCTTCATCGAGGAGCTCGGCAAGGAGAACGTGTTTCGCAGCAAGCGCGAGGCGATTTCGGCGATTTTCGCGCAGCTCGACCGCGCGATCTGCGCGCGCTGCAAGGCCCGTATCTTCGAGGAGTGCGCCGCCTTGCCGCCGCCGCGCGAAGACTGACACGAGATGCCGGCCGCCCTGCTTCGCATCTTCCCGTTCCTCGCCTGGCAGCCCAAGCTCACGAGCGAGAACCTGCGGGCCGATGCGGTCGCGGGCCTCACCGTGGCGCTGGTGGCGATCCCGCAGTCGCTCGCCTACGCGCAGCTCGCCGGTCTGCCGCCCTACTACGGCCTGTATGCCGCGCTGATGCCGACGATATTCGGCGCCCTGTTCGGTTCCTCGGCGCAGCTCGCGACGGGGCCGGTCGCGCTCACGTCCCTGCTCACCGCGGCGAGCATCGCGCCGCTCGCTGTCGCCGGCAGCGACCAATACGTCGCCTACGCGATCAGCGTCGCACTGCTCTCGGGCCTGTTTCAATTGTCATTCGGGCTGATGCGGCTCGGCGTGCTCATGAATCTCCTGTCGCATCCGGTGCTGATGGGATTCGTCAACGCGGCGGCGATTCTGATCACCTTGTCGCAAATCCCGGCGCTGTTCGGCGTCTCGCTCCCCGGGAAGGGCCACGCCCTCATGGATACCTGGCACGTGCTCGTGCATGCGGCGGAGTCGCACGGCTACTCGGTGCTGTTCGGCGCGGTCGCCATCGCCCTGCTGGTCGCGTTCCGCCGCTTCACCCCGCGCCTGCCCGGAGTGCTGATCACCGTTGCGCTGCTCACCGCGGCGAGCTACCTGCTCGATTACGCGGGCACGGGCGGACGCGTCGTCGGCGACATCCCGCGCGGCCTGCCGGCGCTCGCACTGCCGGCTTTCAGCCTGGACACCTGGATCGAGCTACTGCCGGCATCGTTCGTAATCTCGGTGATCAGCTTCATGGAGGCGATGTCGAGCGCGAAAATCGCGGCGATCAAGACGGCCGCGAAGTGGGACGAGAACCAGGAGTTGATCGGGCAGGGGCTGGCGAAGATCGCGGCCGCCTTCAGCCAGACCATGCCGGTGAGCGGCTCGTTCTCGCGCTCGGCCCTCAACCTGGCGGCGGGCGCGCGCACGGGAATCTCGTCCATCGTCGCAGCGCTGTGCGTGCTGCTCACGCTGATGTTCTTCACGCCGCTGCTCAAGTACCTGCCACTGCCGGTGCTCGCCGCGATCATCGTGATGGCGCTCACCAACCTGATCAACCTGCGCAGCCTGCGCAACGCCTGGCGTGCGAGCCGCGACGATGCCATCGCGGCCGGCCTGACGTTCGTGGCGACGATCGCATTCGCGCCACAGATCCAGAACGGCATTTTCGCCGGAATACTCGTTTCGCTGGGTCTGTTCATCTACCGGCGCATGCGCCCGAATATCGCGATCGTGGAGCCGGCGTCGGCGCAACTGGCGCGCGAGGTTCCTCAGGACGTGCCGGAGGCGTTGCGCGCGGCAGTGGGGGTCGTCCGCTTCGACGCATCGCTGGTGTTCGTCAACGTGTCGTATTTCGAGGACGCCGTGTTGCGGCTCGAGCGCCGCTATCCGGGGCTGCGCTTCGTGCTAGTGTCCGCCTCGAGCATCAACGACCTTGACGCTTCCGGTGTGGAGATGCTCGCATCACTTTGCGACGGGCTGCGCAAGAACGGGATCACGCTGATGTTCAGCGGCGTCAAGATACGCGTGCGGTCGGTCCTCGACCGCACCGGACTCACCGAACGCATCGGCAGCGAGAATTTCTTCCTCAGCGACTATGCCGCGTTCGTCGCGCTCGCCGAGCGGGCCGAAACCCCGCGCGAGACGCCGCAACAAGCGGACGCCGGCTGACCCACCTGCCGCCGATCGAGCCACACGCCATCGCGCTGCTCGCGCTGATCGTGCGCGGCGGATTGCCGCTGCTCGTACTGATGCTGGCGTCGTATTCCCTGCTGCTGCCACGGTTTTTCCCGCTCTGAATTGAGGCGTGCGTTGTCACGCACCCGCCGCTTCCACTAGAATCGGAAGGCTTTTCCACCCGCCGAGAGGAATCCCAAAATGGAACACAAGCTCCCCCCCTGCCGTACGCGATGGACGCGCTCGCGCCGCACATCTCCAAGGAGACGCTGGAGTTCCACTACGGCAAGCACCACCAGGCCTACGTCACCAACCTGAACAACCTGATCAAGGGCACAGAGTTCGAGAACGCCTCGCTCGAGCAGATCGTGAAGAAAGCCTCCGGCGGCGTGTTCAACAACGCGGCGCAGGTCTGGAACCACACGTTCTTCTGGAGCAGCATGAAGGCCGGCGGCGGCGGCAAGGCGTCGGGCGCGCTGGCGGCGGCGATCGACAAGAAGTGGGGCTCGTTCGACGCCTTCAAGGAGGCGTTCGCCAAGAGCGCGGTGGGCAACTTCGGTTCCGGCTGGACCTGGCTGGTGAAGAAAGCCGACGGCGGCGTCGATATCGTCAACACCTCCAACGCCGGTACCCCGGTCACGGGCGCCGACAGGCCGCTGCTCACGATCGACGTCTGGGAGCACGCCTACTACATCGATTACCGCAACGCGCGCCCGAAGTTCGTCGAGACTTTCCTCACCAGCCTGGCGAACTGGGACTTCGCCGGCAAGAACTTCAGCTGACGCAATCCAAACGCGCGGCCGCGAGCGCGCTGTTCGCGGCGCTGCTCTTCGGCGCCAGCACGCCGGCGGCGAAAACCCTGGCCGGCGACATGTCGGCGTTCATGCTTGCCGGCCTGCTCTACGCTGGCAGCGGCCTCGGTCTCCTGGCGTGGCTCGGCGCCACGCGCCCTCGCCACCAGGGCAACAACGCGCGCGCGCCACTGACACGCGCGGCGCTGCCGTGGCTCGCGGGCGCCGTGCTCGCGGGTGGCGTCGTCGGACCGGTGCTCCTGATGCGTGGTCTCGCCGTAAGCGAGGCTTCCAGTGCCTCGCTGCTGCTGAACCTCGAAGGGGTGTTCACCGCGCTTCTTGCGTGGTTCGTGTTTCGCGAGAACTTCGATCGACGCATCGCGCTCGGCATGGCGTTGATCGTCGGCGGCGGGGTTCTGCTGTCGATCGGGCCCCGCGCAGCAGCGGGTCTGAGCCTGGGGGCCCTCGCGGTCGCGGGCGCGTGCCTTGCCTGGGCGATCGACAACAACTTGACCCGCAAGGTGTCTTCAGGGGACGCGGCGACAATCGCCGCGATCAAGGGCTCGGTTGCGGGCGCCGTGAATCTGGGGCTCGCATACGCCGCGGGGGCATCATGGCCGGGCGCGGACAAAGTCGTGGCGGCCGCGCTGATCGGCTTTTTCGGGTACGGCGTGAGCCTGGCGCTCTTTGTCGTCGCATTGCGCGAGCTGGGCGCGGCGCGCACTGGCGCATATTTTTCCACGGCGCCCTTCGTGGGCGTGGTGCTAGCGCTTGCGCTATTGGGCGAAACGCCGGGCACGCTGTTCTGGGCAGCGGCGATGCTGATGGCGGCGGGCGTCTGGCTGCACTTCAGCGAGCGGCACGAGCACGCGCACGTGCACGCGCCCATGGAACATACGCACCGGCACGTTCACGACGAGCACCACCGGCACGAGCACGACTTCGACTGGGACGGCAGCGGGCCGCATACACACATGCATCGCCACGCGCGGCTGGTGCACAGCCATCCCCACTACCCGGACATCCACCACCGCCACCCGCACTGACTCAGCGCGCGAGCTTGTCGAGGCCGCTCAGTTGCGTCCCGGGGCGGATGCCGCGCTGCGCGAACCAGCCCTGCTTCATTTCCAGCGCATAGCGCGCCGGCTGCGCCGCGCAGTGCGCGTCCTCGGTCTGCGGTTGCATGTCGGCGATGTTGATGATCTTGCCGTCGTCGCCGATGAACGCCACGGACAACGGGATCAGCGTGTCCTTCATCCACATGCATTGCACGGCCGCCTCCGCGAACACGAACAGCATGCCGCCGTTGGGTGCGAGCGTGGTCCGATACATCAGCCCCTGCATGCGGCTCGCGAAGTCGTCGGCGAGCTCGGCATGGATCAAATGCACCCCGGCCGTCAGCTGGACCTCCGGCAATCGAGCTTGCTGAGCCCACGCGGGCGACGCCGAAAGCGCGGCGACCGCGCACGCGAGAGCCACGTAGCATGCCGACAGCCGAAATAAGAAAGGCAGGGTCTCCCCCGCCTTTCCGTGGAGCGCAATGCGCCCCGACTTCACCTGCAAACGAGTCAACCGTTACTTCTTCATCGACTCTTTTGCGTGGTCGCTTTCCTTCATCGACTCTTTCGCGTGCTCGCTCTCCTTCATCGACTCTTTCGCGTGCGTGCTCTCTTTCTTCTTCTTCGAGTCTTTTGCGTGCGTGCTCTCTTTCTTCTTCTTCGAGTCTTTTGCGTGCGTGCTCTCTTTCATCTTTTCTGCGGAAATGGCGGCAACGCTGGTGGCCGCGAACATGGCGGCGATGAGGACCGACAGCAACTTCTTCATCTGCTTCTCCTGGTCAATATATAGAGTGGGTGGCGCAACCCTTGATGCACTCGTACCCGCATCCTTTAACGCGATACCGGCGCGACGGTTGACAACTGCTTGAGGTGCAGACCCTGTTCGCCTCAAGGTGTAATCGGGGTGTGCGGGCGCGATTCTAGAGGAACGCCCTATGTGCGGCAACCAATTTCTCCGTAACCCTCTGTTTTGAATGTCGTTGTCCGGCGACGCGCAGCACCAGCGGCACGTTGTGCACGAGGAAGTGGACGCGGCGGCACTGATTCGCATTTCCAATCGCGTCGCTGCTACACGCGTGCCGGCCGGCGTATGATTTTCGCCGGTCGGCGCGGGCCCCTGGTTGACGTCCTCGCGCAGCCTTCGCGAACTTGTAGCCGGGAAGAAATTGGGGATGGGGACCCTCTTACTCTTATATAATATATCTTTTAGCAGAAGCTTCAGTTTCTTTACGACAGGCCCAGGAGCAGCTATGGCGTACAAGCACATCAAAGTCCCCGCCAGCGGCGAGAAGATCAAGGTCAACAAGGACTTCTCGCTGTCCGTGCCCGACAACCCGATCATCCCGTACATTGAAGGGGACGGCACCGGCGTCGACATCACTCCGGTCATGATCAAGGTGGTCGATGCCGCGGTGAGGAAGGCCTACGGCGGCAAGAAGAAGATCGTTTGGATGGAAATGTACGCCGGCGAGAAGTCCTGCAAGGTGTACGGCGAGAACGTCTGGCTGCCGGAGGAAACCCTTGAGGCGGCCAAAGAGTACGTGGTCTCGATCAAGGGCCCGCTTACCACGCCGGTGGGCGGCGGCATCCGCTCGATCAACGTGGCGCTGCGCCAGGAACTCGACCTGTACGTCTGCCTGCGCCCGGTGCGCTATTTCAAGGGCGTGCCCTCGCCGCTCAAGGAGCCAGAGAAGACCGACATGGTGATCTTCCGCGAGAATGCGGAGGACATTTACGCCGGCATCGAATGGGCCGCCAAGACGCCCGAAGCGCAGAAGGTCATCAAGTTCCTGATCGACGAGATGAAGGTCAAGAAGATCCGCTTCCCGGGGAGCTCGGCGATAGGCATCAAGCCGGTATCGATCGAGGGCAGCGAGCGGCTGATCCGCAAGGCCTACCAGTACGCCATCGACAACAACCGCAAATCGGTGACGCTGGTGCACAAAGGCAACATCCAGAAATTCACCGAGGGCGGCTTCCGGGACTGGGGCTACCAGCTCGCGCAGCGCGAGTTCGGCGCCAAGCCGATCGATGGCGGCCCGTGGTGCAGCTTCAAGAACCCGAAAACCGGCCAGGACATCATCGTCAAGGATGTCATCACGGACGCGTTCCTGCAGCAGATCCTGCTGCGGCCCGCGGAATACGACGTGATCGCAACGCTCAACCTGAACGGCGATTACGTTTCCGACGCGCTGGCGGCCCAGGTGGGCGGCATCGGTATCGCGCCGGGCGCCAACATGTCCGACACGGTGGCAATGTTCGAGGCCACCCACGGGACGGCCCCCAAATACGCCGGCAAGGACTACGTTAACCCGGGCTCGGAAATCCTGTCGGCGGAGATGATGCTGCGCCACATGGGCTGGACCGAGGCCGCCGACGTGATCGTCAAGTCGATCGAGGCGGCGATCGCCGACAAGGTCGTCACCTACGACTTCGCCCGCCTGATGCAGGGCGCCAAGCAGGTGTCCTGCTCCGGGTTCGGCCAGGCCATGATCGAGCGCATGTAGAAGTGAAGGCCGCCCATGGGCGGCCTCTCGGGCAAAACAAAAAGGCCGCCCGCGGGCGGCCTTTTTCAAATTCTTGCGAGTCGGGTGACTAGGCCTTCTGGATGTTCGAGGCCTGCTTGCCCTTGGGACCCTGCACCACGTCGAAGGATACCTTCTGTCCTTCCTTGAGGGTCTTGAAGCCGGACATGTTGATCGCCGAGAAATGCGCAAACAGGTCTTCGCTGCCGTCGTCCGGCGTGATGAACCCGTAGCCCTTCGCGTCGTTAAACCACTTCACCGTCCCTGTCGCCATGAGCCTCTTCCTTTCCAACTGGTTTTCGAGGATTACCGCGGGAAACCCCGGGATGCCTGAACTTCACGACCCCGCCGCCCCCAATGGCGAAACAGACAGCCTGAATCCAAACACGGTTCGCCTTTTACGCCCCCCGCCCGGCGCCGTCAAGAGCCGCCGTCGGGCGGCGATGAGGCATATTCCGCGTGAAAAGCGCCTCGACCAACCATGGTAATCGCATTGCGCCAACGGGGCACATTGATTAGGATAGTCTGCGGAGGCTGGGCAGCAGGAAACGACTCATTACGGCACATGGAGCGGGAACGGGCGAACTAGAGGGATGTCTGACCACATTGAGCTCGACGGCGCGAAGTAACCAGGCGGCATGGCGACGCAGTTCAGAGACGATACCGTACTCGAGGCGCAGAAGCGCAAGCTCAAGCCGCCTCCGATGTTCAAGGTCATGCTGCTGAACGACGATTACACGCCGATGGAATTCGTGGTGCTGGTCCTGCAGAAGTTCTTCGGCATGACCAGGGAGCGGGCGACCCAGGTGATGCTCAAGGTTCACCGCGAAGGCATCGGGGTGTGCGGGGTGTATCCTCGCGATGTGGCCACGACGAAAGTGCAGCTGGTGGCCGCTTATGCACGCAAGCACCAGCACCCGCTGCAGTGCGTGATGGAGGAAACGTAGCATGATTGCCCAGGAGCTCGAAGTCAGCCTGCATATGGCGTTCGTCGAGGCGCGCCAGAAGCGCCACGAGTTCATCACTGTCGAACACCTGCTGCTCGCCCTGCTCGACAACCCCACCGCGGCCGAGGTGCTGCGCGCCTGCGGCGCGAACATCGACGAGCTGCGCAAGAATCTGACCCAGCACATCGTGGAGCAGACCCCGCGCATCGCCGCCGATCGCGAAGTCGACACGCAGCCGACGCTCGGTTTCCAGCGCGTCATCCAGCGCGCCATCCTGCACGTGCAGTCCTCGGGCAAGAAGGAGGTGACGGGCGCCAACGTGCTGGTCGCGATCTTCGGCGAGAAGGACTCGCACGCGGTTTATTTCCTCCAGCAGCAGGGCATTACGCGGCTGGACGTGGTCAACTACATCTCGCACGGCATCACCAAGACGCCGCAGCCCCATTCCGGCAAGGCGGAGCAGGAGGCCGACCAGGAAGGCCAGACCGAGACCGCGAACAGCCCGCTCGACAACTACACCCAGAACCTGAACGCGCTGGCGCTGGCCGGCAAGATCGACCCGCTGATCGGCCGCGACCGGGAGCTCGAGCGCGTCATCCAGACCCTTTGCCGGCGCCGCAAGAACAACCCGCTGCTGGTCGGCGAAGCCGGCGTGGGCAAGACCGCCATTGCCGAGGGCCTGGCGCGGCGCATCGTCGAGGGCACGGTTCCCGACCTGCTCTCCAAGTGCACGGTATACGCGCTCGACATGGGCGCGCTGCTCGCCGGCACCAAGTACCGCGGCGATTTCGAGCAGCGCCTGAAGGCGGTGCTCAAGCAGCTGGTGGACAACCCGAACGCCATCCTGTTCATCGACGAGATCCATACGCTGATCGGCGCGGGGGCTGCCTCGGGCGGGACGCTGGACGCCTCCAACCTGCTCAAGCCGGCGCTGTCCACGGGGCAGCTCAAGTGCATCGGCGCCACGACCTACAACGAGTACCGCGGCGTATTCGAGAAGGATCACGCGCTTTCGCGGCGCTTCCAGAAGATCGACGTCGTCGAGCCCTCGATCGAGGAGACCGTCGAGATCCTGCAAGGGCCTCAAGACGCGCTTCGAGGCGCACCACAGCGTCAAGTACACCGCCAATGCGCTCAGCACCGCGGCCGAGCTGTCGGCGCGCTACATCAACGACCGGCACCTGCCCGACAAGGCGATCGACGTGATCGACGAGGCGGGCGCCGCCCAGCGCATCGTGCCCAAGAGCAAGCAGAAGAAGATCATCGGCAAGTCGGAGATCGAGGAGATCATTGCCAAGATCGCGCGCATCCCGCCGCGCACGGTGTCTACCGACGACCGCAAGCGCCCTTGCGAAGCTGGACCGCGACCTCAAGGCAGTGGTCTTCGGCCAGGACAAGGCGATCGAGGCCCTCGCGAGCGCGATCAAGATGGCGCGCTCCGGGCTGGGCAACCCGCAAAAGCCGATCGGCTGCTTCCTGTTCTCCGGCCCGACGGGCGTCGGCAAGACCGAGGTCGCGCGCCAGCTCGCCTACTGCATGGGCATCGAGCTGATCCGCTTCGACATGTCCGAATACATGGAGCGCCACGCGGTCTCGCGCCTGATCGGCGCGCCTCCGGGGTACGTCGGCTTCGACCAGGGCGGCCTGCTGACCGAGCAGATCACCAAGAAGCCTTACTCCGTGCTGCTGCTCGACGAGATCGAGAAGGCGCATCCGGACATCTTCAATATCCTGCTGCAGGTGATGGATCACGGCACGCTGACCGACAACAATGGCCGCAAGGCCGACTTCCGCAACGTGGTGATCGTCATGACGACCAACGCGGGCGCGGAGCAGCTATCGAAGAATTCGATGGGCTTTACGCTGGCAAAGCAGGCCGGCGACGAGATGGAGGCGATCAAGCGCATGTTCACGCCGGAGTTCCGGAATCGGCTGGACGCGACCATCTCGTTCCGCGCCGCTTGACCACGGAGATCATCCTGCGCGTGGTCGACAAGTTCCTGATGCAGCTCGAGGAGCAGCTCCAGGAGAAGAAGGTCGAGCCGCTCTTCACCCAGAAGCTGAAGGAGCACCTGGCGAAGAAGGGCTTCGACCCGCTCATGGGCGCGCGTCCGATGGCGCGGCTGATCCAGGACACGATCCGGCGCGCGCTGGCCGACGAGCTGCTGTTCGGCAAGCTGCTGCACGGCGGCAAGGTGACCATCGACGTCGACGACGCCGAGAAGATCTTCCTCAAGTTCGAGGAGGAGCCGGCCGCCGTGGTCTGAGCAGAGGCACGCAACGCACCATAGGCCCCGCTTAGGCGGGGCTTTTTGCTTTCTAGGACCGACCCGTGCTGCCGAAGCCGCCGGCGCCGCGGTTCGAAACGGCGAATTCTTCGACGATGTGCAACTCCACCTGCGCCACCGGGACAACCAGCAGCTGCGCGATGCGGTCCATCGGCTGTACGGTAAACGCGGCCTTGCCGCGGTTCCACAGCGAAACGAACACCTGGCCCTGGTAGTCCGAGTCGATCAGGCCGACCAGATTGCCTAGCACGATGCCGTGCTTCGCGCCCAGGCCAGAACGGGGCAGCACGACCGCAGCGTAGCCGGGATCGCCGAGGTGGATGGCAATGCCAGACGGCACCAGCTCGCTATCGCCCGGCTCGAGCGTGAGCGGCGCATCCAGGCAGGCGCGCAAGTCAAGGCCCGCGGCGCCGGGCGTGGCGTAGTGTGGCATGTCGTGGCGGACCCTCGGATCGAGAATCTTCAACTCTAGCTTTCGCATGCTCTTATTTGCGCTTGCCGGCGGCCAGCATGCCGGCGATATGGAGAACCAGCTTGCGCGCCAGCTCGATCTTCGGGCCGCGCCCGAGCGCGTGCGAGCCGCGGTCGTCGAACAGCGTTATATCGTTTTCTTCGGCGCCCAGCGCAGTATGCGCGATGTTGGCGGCCAACAGCGGCAGCTTCTTCCCGGCTCGCTTGGTCATCGCGTGCTCGGCGAGCTTTTCGCTCTCGGCAGCGAAGCCGACGCAGAATGGCGGCTTGGGAAGCGCGGCGACCCATGCCAGGATATCGGGGTTTTCCTCCAGCGCCAGGCTCATGCCGCGGCCTGAATCCTTCTTGATTTTCTGCCGCGACGGGCTCTTGACGCGGTAATCGGCCACCGCGGCAACCGAAATGAAAACGTCGCACGCGCTTACGGCGGTCTTCACCGCCTCGAACATCTCCTGCGCCGAGCGCACGTCGACCCGGGCCACGCTGGCAGGCGTCGCCAGCGGTACCGGACCGCTGATGAGCGTGACCTGGGCGCCCGCCTCGCGCGCGGCGCGCGCCACCGCGAAGCCCATCTTGCCGGAGCTCGAGTTGGTGATGACGCGCACGGGATCGATCGGCTCTTCCGTCGGTCCCGCTGTCACCAGCACGCGCTTTCCCGCCAGGACCTTGGGCTGGAAGAATGCCTCGATCTCTTCGACGATCTGCTCGGCCTCGAGCATGCGTCCCATGCCGATCTCGCCGCAGGCCTGGTCGCCCGCCGCGGGCCCCGCGAAGGCGATGCCATCGTCCCGCAGCGTCAGCACGTTCCGCTGCGTTGCCGCGTTTTCCCACATTTCCACGTTCATGGCCGGCGCCAGCATCAGCGGGCAGCGGCGCGCCAGGGCGAGGGTCGATAGAAGATCGTCGGCCAAACCCAGGGCCAGCTTTGCCATGAAATCGGCGGATGCCGGTGCTATCACGATCAGATCCCGGTCGCGCGAGAGCTCGATATGCCCCATGATGTCGGCGACCCGCGGATCCCACAGATCTGTCCACACCGGCTGCGCCGACAGCGCCTGCATGGTGACGGGAGTGACGAAGCGCGTCGCGGCCTCGGTCATCGCCACGCGCACCTCGACCCCCGCCTTGACCAGATTGCGGGCGAGTTCGGCCGCTTTGTAGGCGGCAATGCCTCCAGTCACGCCGAGGAGGAGCTTCTTTCCTTTGATCGATGTCATCGGTCCGGGCGCTAGCGCGTTGGACGGGAAGGAATTCTAGGTGAATTCAAGGGGTGGCGCATGGCAATTGCCGACTGGCCAGTCGATCAACGCCCGCGCGAGCGCCTGCTGGCGCACGGTCCGGCGCGGCTTTCCGACGCCGAGCTGGTGGCGGTGTTCCTGCGCACCGGCATCGCAGGCAAGAGCGCCGTTGAGCTGGCGCGCGAGCTGATCGGCCGCTTCGGGGGTCTCAGCGGGCTGCTCAGCGCCGAGCGCGAGGCGTTCAGGCTGATAAAGGGCCTAGGCAACGCCAAGGTGGCGCAACTCGCCGCCGTGCTCGAGCTGGCGCGTCGTTGCCTGGGAGAGGAGCTGCGCGCGGGCGGCGCGCTCAATTCGCCGGGCGCGGTGCGGGATTACCTGAGGCTCGCTCTCGGAAATCGCGAGCATGAAGTGTTCACCGCGCTGTTCCTGGACGCGCAGCATCGCGTGATCGCCGTGGACGAGCTCTTCCGCGGCACGCTGACGCAGACCAGCGTTTATCCGCGCGAAATCGTCAAGGCGGCGCTGCGCGCCAATGCGGCCGCGGTGATCTTTGCACACAACCACCCTTCGGGCGCAGCGCAGCCGAGCCAGGCCGACGAGTTGCTCACGCGCTGCCTGAAGGACGCCCTCGCTCTGGTCGATGTGAAGGTGCTCGACCACTTCATCGTCGCCGGGAACCAGACGCTGTCATTCGCCGAGCGCGGACTGCTCTGAAGCTTGAAAACCCACTGATTATTCGCGTATAATTCACCCTTTTTAGCGGAGCGCCATCCATGTCCCGAGTATGTGAGGTCACCGGCAAGAAGCCGATGAAGGGCAACCTGGTTTCGCACGCCAACAACAAGACCCGTCGCACGTTCCAGCCCAATCTGCATTACCGCCGCTTTTGGGTCGAAAGCGAGAAGCGCTGGGTCCGGCTGCGGGTTTCTACGGCGGGATTGCGCCGCATCGACAAGCTCGGCATCGACGTCGTGCTCGCGGAAGTGCGCGCCAGGGCAAAAGCCAAGGCGAAGGCCGAGGCGAGCGCCGAGGCAAAGGTTTAACAGGGATCGATCATGCGCGAGAAGATCAAGCTCGAATCCACGGCCGGCACCGGCCACTTCTACACCACGACCAAGAACAAACGCAGCACGCCCGACAAGCTGGAGATCAAGAAATACGATCCCAAGGCGCGCAAACACGTGATGTACAAGGAAACGAAGCTCAAGTAACACCGAACGCAAAAGAAAAAGCCCGCCTAGGCGGGCTTTTTTTGTGCGGCAGCACCGCTATGCGTAGCTGCGCAGGCGCCGCGAGAAATCCTGCAGCGGCGCGATGCCGCTCGATTCGGCGCGGTGACACCAGTCCTGCAACTGGCGCAGCAGCTGCTCCTTGGAGGCGCCGGAGCGCTCCCACAGCGCCGCCAGATCGTGGCGCATCGCGACCACGGTCGCCAGAGCGCGGGACTTCTTCAGCGCCTCAGCCAGGCGCACTCGCTCCGCTTCCGATAGCTCCTGAACGCGCAGCAGCACGCGCTTCAGCGACTTCAGCGCTTCTGCATCCTTCGGCGACCAGTGCGCGAGCCGGTCCAGCTCTTCGCGATAGGTCTTCTTGATCGACTTGGCGTAGCGCGACAGCACATCGTAACGGTTCGCAATCACGGCGTGCAACATCTCGAAATCCGCCGCGGGCTTGGGCTCCGCGAAGCGCGGCCGCGGCGCTACTTTCTTCACGTTCGCGAGCCCGAACAGCTCCAGGATGCGGATGTACATCCAACCGATGTCGAACTCGTACCACTTCGAGGAAAGCTTCGCAGACGACGCGAACGCATGGTGGTTGTTGTGCAGCTCCTCGCCGCCAATCAGGATGCCCCAGGGAACGATATTGGTGCTGGCATCGGCGCAGTCGTAATTACGGTAGCCAAACCAGTGGCCCACGCCGTTGATCACGCCGGCCGCCCAGAACGGGATCCACACGATCTGCGTGAGCAGAATCAGTACGCCCGGCACCAGACCGAACAGCAGGAAGTCTACCGCCCCCATCAGCGTCAACCCGAGGACCGCGAATTTGGAGTACAGGTTGCGCTCGATCCAGTCGTCCGGCGTGCCATGGCCATAGCGCTCCATGGTCTCGGCGTTGTGCGATTCCTTGACGTACAGAAACACACCGCCCCACAGTACCCTGTTGATGCCGAGCACCTGCGGGCTATGCGGGTCCTCGGCCGTTTCGCACTTAGCGTGGTGCTTGCGGTGAATCGCAGCCCACTCCTTGGTGATCATGCCCGTGGTGAGCCAGAGCCAGAAGCGGAAGAAATGCGACACCACCGGATGCAAATCGAGCGCGCGGTGCGCCTGGTGCCGATGCAGAAAGATGGTGACCGACGCGATGGTTACGTGCGTCAACCCCAGCGCCGCAAGCACGTAACCCCACCACGGCAGATCGAATATTCCGGAAAAAATCATCAGGTTGGTTTCTAATAATAGTTATGAAGTCAGGCCCGTGTAATTTTACGCGAATCCCACCTGCCCGCAAGGAAGAATCCCGCAACACCGGCGCCCCTGCAAATTCCTCCGGCGCCCCGCCCCTAAGCTCCCGGCGCGGAAGGGAAAATCCTCCGCACGGCAATCGTCACCATCGGGCGAGCGTCCCATGAGATGGCACAGCGGGGCCAAAGTTCCGCATTCGAGTGGCGATTGTGCGGCACCGCGCAAGAACGAAACGCGTTCCGAATGGAGGCCATCTTGATTGAACTGCTTACCGACCCTCAGGCGTGGATCGCGTTCGCCACCCTCACCGCGCTGGAGCTGGTGCTGGGCATCGACAACATCATCTTCATATCGATTCTCGTCGACCGATTGCCTCCGGGCCAGCGGGAACACGCACGCCGCTTGGGATTGTTCGGCGCAATGTTCATGCGCATCGGGCTGCTGCTGGTGCTGGCGTGGATCATCGGCCTCACTGCGCCGCTGCTCCGGCTGCTGGGCGAGGAGATCTCGGGGCGCGACCTGATCCTCATGGGTGGCGGGCTGTTCCTTTTGTGGAAGAGCACCGTCGAGATCCATCAGTTGCTCGAGGGCGAGGAGAATGCCGGCAGGCGCGGCGCCGCACGTACGTCATTCGCCGCGCTCATCGCCCAGATCATGGTCATCGATCTCGTGTTCTCGCTCGACTCGATCATTACCGCGGTCGGCATGGTGCAGGAGGTGCCGGTCATGATCGCGGCGGTCATCGCTTCGGTCGCGCTGATGATGGCGTTCGCAGGCCCGATCGGCCGCTTCGTGTCCGAGCACCCGACCATCAAGATGCTGGCGCTGTCGTTTCTGGTGGTGGTCGGCGTGGTGCTGATCGCGCAGGGCTTCGACCACGAAGTCCCGAAGGGCTACATTTACTTCGCCATGGCGTTCTCGGTATGCGTCGAGATGCTCAACATCCGAATGCGTCGGGCGAGAGCGAGGCCGGTGCACCTGCACTCCCGCTACGCACGCCGCGGGGACGATCAGGAACCGGAGTGAGCGGGGCTGCCGCGGGAGAAGGCCGCGGCGAAAAACCCGTCGGTGCCGTGGCGATGCGGCCAAAGATGCAGCACGTTGCCCGCCTCTAGAGGGATGCGTTGCGCGGCGAGCAACTCGTCGCACGAAAGAGGAACGAAATCCGGATGCGCTGCGACAAAGCGCTCCACTACGGCCTCGTTTTCCTCGCGCAGGATGCTGCAGGTGGCGTAAACCAGGCGCCCTCCGGGTTTCACCAGCCGCGCCGCGGCACGCAGGATATCGTGCTGCTTTTGTGCAAGCTCGGCGATCGATCCCGGACCGTGGCGCCACTTCAGGTCCGGATTGCGGCGCAACGTGCCGAATCCGCTGCAGGGCGCGTCGACCAGCACGCGGTCGATCTTCCCAGCCAGACGCTTGGCGCGGACGTCCCCTTCTCCCGCGAGCGCGAGCGGGTGCACGTTGGAAACTCCGGCACGCGCTGCACGCCGCCCGAGCGCATGCAGGCGCTTGGCGGAGACGTCCATCGCATACAGTCGCCCGGTGCTGCGCATGATCGCCGCCAGCGCGAGCGTCTTGCCGCCCGCGCCGGCGCAGAAATCGGCGACCATCTCGCCCCGGCGTGGCGCGACCAGATAGGCAATCAGCTGGCTGCCTTCGTCCTGCACCTCGATCAGGCCCTGCTCGAACAGCTCGCTGCGGTTGATCGCGGGCTTGCCGGCGAGGCGTATGCCCGCCGGCGAATAAGGGGCCGGTTGGCCGTCGATGCCGCTCGTTGCGAGCCGCGCGAGCGCCGCATCGCGGTCGATGCGCGCAAGATTGACGCGCAAGTCGAGCGTCGCCGGATCGAGCAAGCCTCGAGCGATGCGCATCGCCTCGGGCGCGCCGTGCTCGTCGTGCAGCCGCTGCCACAGCCAGTCGGGCAGATCGGCCGCCACAGCCGGCGGCCAAGTGTCCGCTTTCGCCGCCCTGGCGCGCGCGACGAGCGCCTCCTCGCCTTTGCGCAGCCCGTCGTGCAACGCACGCGCCGACATTCCCTGAACGCGCGCCAACGCAGCGATCAGCAGCGCGCGGGGCGCGGACGCTCCGACGGCCGCTTCAAGCGAGCGCCGTCGGCGCAGCACGGCGTACACGCTTTCCGCGACAAATGCCCGATCGCTCTGGCCGAGCTCGTGGTGCGCCCGGAAATAGCGCGACACGGTCTGGTCGGCCGGGCCTGCGAAGCGCAGCAACTCCGCGGCGAGCGCCTCGGCGTGCGCGAGCTGCCCCGCATGCAGCCTCACGGCGTTCCGATACGCGTGGCCACTTGGTCGATGCGCGTGCCGTCCTTCTCGACGATCAGGATGCGTACCGGCAGATAGCCGTGATCGGTCGCCAGCCAGAGTTCGGTGGACTTGTCCTCGGGCCCGTCCCTTTGCTTGACCAGCTTGAGCGAGTCGAACTCGCCCGCGGGAGTCTTGACCCGCTCGCGCCCCTCCGCCTTGTACGTATACGTCGAGACGCCCTTGCCGTCGGCAGAGTTCACCGTCACCGGCTCGGAGCCGGGTACCGCGAATGAAAAAGTGAACGCGACCGACAGGCGATCCTGCGCGTTCGGGGGCATCGGCCTCACCTCCGGCGGACCCTTGAACTTCATGGTGAGCGTCTTGTTGGTCCAGTCGAAGCTGACGCTGGCAGGATCGCGGCCGGTGCGCACATCGGTAAACTCCAGCGGACGCAGACCCCGTGGGCCGATGGTGCCGCGGCTGGTGCGCTTGATGTGGCCCAGCACTGCCAGCAATCCTTTGCCTTTGGATTCCTCCTCGATGCTATAGATCTTGCCGTCGTGCTGCAGCCGCTCGACCACCTCGGCGAGGCTCGTGCCGTTGCGCATGACGTCGTACACGATCTCCGCCTGCCGGGGCGGAGCGGCGTGCGCACAGACGCTGACGCTAATCGCGATCGGAATAAACCAGCTGCGCATCGCTGTCCTTAACGCGCACCACCCCGTCGCGGATGACCAGCCTGCCGTCCAGGAACCAGCGTATCGCACGCGGGTACACGATATGCTCCTGCCGCAGCACACGCACCGCAAGGGTTTCCGGCGTGTCGCGCGGGCGCACGGGCACCGCCGCCTGCGCGATGATCGGTCCATGGTCGAGCTCAGCGGTCACGAAATGCACGGTGCACCCGTGCACCTTGACGCCCGCGGCGAGCGCCCGCTCATGCGTCTCCAGTCCGGGAAACGCCGGCAGCAAGGACGGATGTATGTTGACCAGGCGCCTGCCGTAGCGCGCCACGAAGCTCGGCGTGAGCACGCGCATGAATCCGGCAAGCGCGACGAGCTTCGGCGCGTGTCGATCGATCTCATCGGCCAGCGCCGCATCGAAAACGTCGCGCGAGGCGAAATTCCGGTGCTCCACCACGTGCGTCGCGACGTCGCGCTGCCGCGCGATCGCCAGACCCGCGGCGTCCGGGCGATTGCTGATCACAGCCGATACCGGCACCCCGGCGTCGAGCAGCGCCTGCATATTGCTGCCGCGGCCGGAAATCAGGACGACAACTGACATGGCAGGGCGAAGTCTATCAGCCCCGTTTCAGTATACGCGCTTTGCGCGGTAGCCATCCTCCTCGAGCAGCGCCAGTACGCCCTTCTCGCCGTACAGGTGCAGCGCGCCGAGCGCGACGAACGCATTTCCCCGACGCAGCTGGCGCTGCATGCGAAAAGCCATTACCACGCTGCGGTCGAAGATCACGCGCTTCAGGAATACGGCGTTGTCGGCGGCGATTTCCGGATAGCGCCGCACGAAGTCCTGCTGGATGCTCCAGATCGCGGCGAGGTCCCGCCGTAGATACGCATCGAGCGTGCGGTCGGCGATCGCGATCAATTCGTCCTGGTGGGCCAGGCTGTGCTTCAGCAGCGCCACCTGCGCTTGCATCGGGAACTCGTCGAACGTGAACACCTGCTCCTCGACGCCCTCCATCATGTAAAGGGGCAGGTGTCGGGCCCGCGCCTGATCAAGGAGTTGCGCATCGAGCGAGGCGCCGCTCGCGCCGCGCGGGTTGCGCAAATTGAGGAGCACGCCCCACGGCTTGAGCCTGTTGACGAACTCGCGCGTCAATCCGATCCGCTTGAGGTGCTGGTACGCGAGCTCGAAGTCCTGCGCGCCGATGGTCTCTTCCAGCGTTCGACCGTCCTCGAACATCGCGGCCTCGAGGAAGCGCTCCTTGCCGTAAGCGTCCGCCACGTACTCCACCGTCAGGCTGCTCGCGGCGGCGAAGGCATCGCTGACCGGCACCGGCAGCGCGGCAAGTCTTGGGTCGGCGACGTGGATGGTTCCATACACGTAGCTGGGCGTGATGCCGCGCCCGGTTACGCGCCACAGCACGCCCCTGGAGAAGCGTGCGGCGGCCGCCCCCCCGGGCAACGGCGCGGCAAGCGCCGCCGTCGCGAGCAGAAAGGTCCGGCGTCTCATTGCCGCGATCCCGTCATGTCCTCCGCGCGCACCCAACGGTCGAAATCCTGCGCGCTCACGTAGCCGAGCGCAAGCGCCGCCTCGCGCAGCGTGCTGCCCTCGCGGTGCGCCTTCTTCGCGATCTCGGCGGCCTTGTCGTAGCCGATCCTGGGCGCGAGCGCGGTGACCAGCATGAGCGAGCGCCCCACCAGCTCCGCGATGCGATCTGCGTTCGCGTCGATGCCGCGCACGCAGTGCTCCTCGAATGTCGTGCAGCCATCGGCCAGCAGCTGCGCGCTTTGAAGGAAGTTGTAGATGATGACCGGCTTGAAGACGTTCAGCTCGAAGTTCCCGGAGGCGCCCGCGAAGGTGATCGTGACATCGTTGCCGAAAACCTGCGCGCAAAGCATGGTCAGCGCTTCGGCCTGAGTGGGGTTTACCTTGCCGGGCATGATCGAGCTGCCTGGTTCGTTCTCCGGCAAGCTGAGCTCGCCAAGGCCCGAGCGCGGCCCGGAGGCGAGCCAGCGCAGGTCGTTTGCTATCTTCATCAGGGCCCCGGCGAGCGTCTTGAGCGCGCCATGCGCAAACAGCATGGCCTCGTGCCCTGCGAGCGCCGCGAACTTGTTGCCCGCCGCTTTGAACGGCAGCCCGGTAGCGCCCGCGACCTCGCGCGCCACGCGCTCGCCGAACTCCGGGTGGGCATTCAGCCCGGTGCCGACGGCGGTACCGCCGATCGCCAGCTCGTGGAGTCCCGCCTGCGACAGCCGCAGGGCTGTGCGGGCATGCCCCAACTGCGCGACGTAGCCGGAGAACTCCTGCCCCAGCGTGAGCGGCGTAGCGTCCTGAAGATGGGTGCGCCCGATCTTGACGATGCCGGCGAATGCATCGCGCTTCACCGCAAGGGCTGCGCTCAGCCGCTCGAGCGCAGGATCCAGCTGCTCGCGCAACGCGCGCGCCGCAGCGACATGCATCGCCGTCGGAAACACGTCGTTCGACGACTGACCGCGATTGACGTCGTCGTTCGGGTGCACCAGGCGCTTGGATCCACGCTCGCCGCCCAGCAGTTCCGAGGCGCGGTTCGCCAGCACCTCGTTCACGTTCATGTTCGACTGGGTGCCGGAGCCCGTCTGCCACACGAGCAGCGGGAACTCGGCGTCGTGCCGCCCCTCGAGCACCTCCTGCGCGGCGCTTTCGATCGCCGCGGCCTTCGCCGCGTCGAGCAGTCCGAGGTCGCGGTTGACGCGCGCGGCGGCGCGCTTGACGAGCGCCAGCGCGTAGATCACGCCGAGCGGCATGCGCTCGCCGGAAATGCGGAACAGGCGCCGGCTTCTTTCGGTCTGCGCGCCCCAAAGCCTGTCCGCCGGGACCTCGATCGGCCCGAAGGAGTCGTGCTCGAGGCGCGTCCGGCTCACTGCTTTAGCAAGCTGCGCAGCATCCAGGCGTTCTTCTCGTGGATCTGCATGCGCTGCGTCAGCAGATCGAGAGCGGGCTCGTCGCCCGCCTTGTCGGCGAGCGGCACGATCTCGCGCGCCGTCCTGACCACCGCTTCCTGGCCCGCGATCAGCAGCCTAACCATCTGCGCCGCCTCGGGCACACCCCGGGTTACCTTGATGCGCGCCAGATTAAGGCGGTCGCTGTAGGTACCCAGCGCATAGTGACCCAGCGAGCGGATGCGCTCGGCGATCACGTCGATGGCGTTCCAGGTTTCCGTGTACTGCTCCATGAACATCGCGTGCAGCGTCCGGAACATCGGTCCTTCCACGTTCCAGTGGAAGTTGTGCGTCTTCAGATAGAGCACGTACGTGTCCGCAAGAAGCCTCGATAGTCCGTGTGCGATGCTTGCCCGGTCGCGGGCGCCGATTCCCGTATCCATGTCGATCCTTTGCCGGCTATCGGACGGACCGAGGGTAGCGCCCGCATTCAGTCCGATGCCAACCGGAAGTTTCAATCACGCCGATAGGCCAGCCATATCCGCCGGCGTGGGCTTACGCCAGATCGAACAACAGCACTTCCGCGTTCCTGCCACTTTCGAGCACCAGTTCCGCGATGCCGCTTGCCTTGAGGGCATCGCCGGCCGACAGGGCATTGCCATTGACGGCGAGCTCGCCGCGCGCCACGTGCAGATACGCGCGCCGGCCCTCCTTGATGCGGAAGGCCACGCGTTCGGAGCCGTCAATGAGCGCCGCAAACATGTACGCGTCCTGATGGATCGTCACCGAGCCATCCCTGCCGTCCGGCGACGCGACGAGCCGCAAGCTTCCGCGCATTGAGGCAGCATCGAAATGCTTCTGCTCGTATCCTGGCGCGATGCCGCGAACGTTCGGCTCGATCCAGATCTGCAGGAAGTGCGTGGCACCCGCCTTCTCGTGATTGAACTCGCTGTGCAGAACGCCCTTGCCGGCGCTCATGCGCTGCACGTCGCCCGGCACGATGGCCGAGCCGTTGCCCATCGAGTCCTTGTGCGCGAGCGCACCCTCGAGCACGTAGCTGATGATCTCCATGTCGCGGTGGCCATGGGTGCCGAATCCGGTGCCGGGCTGGATCCGGTCCTCGTTGATGACCCGCAGGCTGCCGAAGCCCATGTGCCGGGGATCGTGATAGTCGGCGAACGAAAAGCTGTGGAACGAGTCGAGCCAGCCATGATTGGCATGACCCCGTTCCGCTGCGCGGCGCAGCTCGATCATGTCGCCGCCCCTTCAGGCATCGCCCGCGCCAGATGCCTCGCGCTCGGCGATTTCCTTGTGCACCTGTGCCATGTCGAGCGTCTTGGCCTGCGTGATGACCTGTTCGAGCGCATTCGCCGGCAAGGCGCCCGCCTGCTGGAACAACAGCACTTTCTCGCGAAACACCATCAGCGTCGGGATCGAGCGGATTCCGAATGCCCCCGCGATCTCCTGCTCGTCGTCGGTGTTGACTTTGGCGAACACGACGTCCTCGTGCTTCTCCGAGGCACCCTCGAACACGGGCGCGAAACCTTTGCACGGGCCGCACCACGGCGCCCAGAAATCCACCACCACCATCGGGCTGTCGGTCACCACCTGCTCGAAGTTGGCCTTGTTCAGTTCCAGTGTCGCCATGCAATGTTCTCCTGTCGAAAATGGCACTATACCTGCCTTGGTCGCCGACCGCGCCCGCACCTGACATGAGCTACATCGGCCGATTCGCCCCGTCACCGACAGGGCCATTGCACTTCGGCTCGCTGGTCGCGGCGCTCGCGAGCTGGCTCGATGCACGCGCCGCGCGAGGCACATGGCTGCTGCGCATGGAAGACCTGGACAAGCCGCGCGAGCAGCCCGGTGCGGCGGACCTCATCCTGCGCCAGCTCTACGCCCTCGGTTTACATTGGGACGGGCCGGTGCTCCGTCAGAGCGCCCGCATGGCGGCGTATGCCGCGGCGCTCGAGCGCCTCGCGACGCGCGGGGCCATCTATCCGTGCGGCTGCACGCGCAGCGAAATGGCGGACTCCGCGCTGGCAATCGACGGAGCGCGCATCTACCCGGGCACCTGCCGAGCCGGCCTGGCGCAGGGAAAAGCGGCGCGCGCAACGCGGGTGCGCACCACCAGCCAGCCGATTCGCTTCGTCGACCGCGTACAGGGAGAGATCGTGCAATTGGTCGAGACGGAGGTCGGCGACTTCGTGCTGCGGCGCGCCGATGGGCTGATCGCCTACCAGCTCGCGGTCGTAGTCGACGATGCGGACCAGGGGGTCACCGACGTGGTGCGCGGGGCCGACCTGCTCGATTCCACGCCGCGCCAGATCTGGCTACAGCGCCTGCTGGGCTACCCGACGCCTCGCTACCTGCACGTGCCGGTGGCCGTGAATGCGACCGGCGAAAAGCTGAGCAAGCAAACCGGCGCCGCACCGGTGAATGACGGACCGCACGCAGCGCTGCTTGCCCGCGCGCTCGCATTTCTCGGCCATCGCCCTCCCGCCGGCCTTGCGGCCGCGGAATTGCTCGAATGGTCGCTCGCGAACTGGAACGTGGCACGTATCCCGCCGCTACGCGCGCTTCCCGCGATCCCCTAGGCCACCCTGCGCTGCGGCACCACGACGGTCAACAGCGAGCCGAGCACCAGCGCGAGCGCGGCGTACTCGGCCCAGCTCGGTCGCTCGCCAAGGAACAGCATGCCGCTCATCACGCCGATCACAGGAATCATCAGCATGCTGAGCGACGAGACCGCCACGGGCACCGAGGTGGCGATGCGGATCCAGGCCCAGGTCGCGAACGCGAATGCCACGAGCACGTTGTAAATCACTCCCAGAGCGGGCCAAAGGCTCACTGCGATCAGCCGGGAGGGATGCTCGAAGATCAGCGCACCGACGAAGATCGGTATACCCCCAATCAACATCATCCAGGCCGTGTAGGGCCCCGCGGGCATCGCCATCGGGTAGCGTTTCTGCAGCACCGTTCCCAGCGCCCAGGTGAACGCTGCCGAGAGCACCAGCAACGAGCCCACCGGCGCCGCCCTCAGGCTCATCGCCCCCTCGCCAAGCAGCAGCGCCATGCCCGCCATGCCGAGCGCCAGCCCCGTGAGGCGGCGGCCGTTCATGCGCTCTCCGAGCAGCCACACCGAAAGAGGGATCGCCCACGCCGGCATGGTGAATGCGAGGATCGACGCTCGGCCGGACGGAATCACGGTCATGCCGAACACCACCAGCGCGTTCCAGCAGGTGACATTGAAAAACGCGAGCAGCATCAGCCGTGGCCACTGGTGCTTTGGCACCCCGAGGGGCTGTCCCGCGGCGCGCACGACCGCGAACAGCACCACGGAGCCGGCGCCGAGGCACACCGTACGAAAGGTGAGAGGCGTCACCTCGGTCAGCGCCACCTTGATGGCGGTCCAGTTGAATCCCCAGGCCAGCGTCAGGCCCGCGAGCGTCAACCACAGCCCCCGAGGCAACTGCCCGCCGTCGCCGGCGCCGCTCATCACAGCATACCGCGCAGCTCGGCGGCGTGAACCTCCGGATACACCATCGCGAATTTTTCGGCGAGCAGCAGCTGCAAATAGGCGACGTCGGAGTTGTGGAGCTTGGGATTCAGATAGAAGCGCGGCAGCAGGCGGGCGGTGAGCCGGTGTCGGCGCGCACCCTCGCCCTGGGCATCGGGAAGCAGGCTCAGGTTGAAGCTCCAGAAGCCGAGCCGCGCGTAGGCCGCGAGCAGGCGCACGAGAAAAGCGGCGAAAGCGTCGATTTCGCCGTCGCTGCACTCCGTAAGCGTGCCATGGTCGAGAAACAGCGCCTGCGCGTCGCCAAGCATTCCCACCGGGCAGTAGGGCACCCACCAGGCCACTCCGCCCTGCTCGCCCAGCCAGCGCTCGCCGCCGCGCTCGGCTTGCGCAAGGACGCCGCCATATGGCGCGCCGTGATGCATCGCGAACAGCGCTTCCGCTTCCAGCTCGCGGCGCAGCGCGTTACCCGGCGTATCGGTGACGATCACTTGCATGTGAGGATGCACCTGCGACGCCCCGGCCGGCGGCATGTAGTTCCACGTGACGATGCCGTACGCCGGACCCTCGTCCAGCGTTGGCGCCACGAGCGCAACGAAGTCGCGCGCCAGCTTGAGCGAATCCGCCACGAGCGGCGCCGCCACCCGGTCCATGGGCAGAAAATGCGCATGCGACATCACCAGGATCGCGGAGACGTCGTCGTAGGGGAACAGATTGGGCACCAGCAGCGCCTCGCCGCGCGCCATGCGCCCACCGGGCAACAACGTATCGGGATAGCGGGGCGTCGTGCGCTCGATCACCTGCGGACAGAACGGGCAGTGTTGGGTCGAGGCCTCGATCAGCGGGGAGAGATCGGGGACTGCCCGCTTCGGTACCGCGAAATGGCAAATGCGAGCGCTGTCGCGGGTGAGCGGGTCGTAGCGCACCTGGCTTTCAATCTCGGTCAGCTCGAAGTCGCGGCGCGGATCGTGCAGCCGCGCGACCTTCCGGACGGCCCGGTACTGGATCGAATCAGGCACGAACGAGGCCGGTACGCAGGATATTGACGAAGCTCCGCGCGATGCCGCGCGGCGGCTGCCTGCCCTGACGGTACCAGCTGGGCGCCCAGTTAAGCGCGCCGAGCAGCATCAGGCGCGCATCGCTGCGTCCCGTGCCCGAGGGCAGCGGCAACGCCTCGACGAGGCGGCCGAACAGGCGTTCGTAGCCGTCGCGCAGCGCGATCAGGCGCGGCGCCGCCTCGGGGACTTCCTGCGGCTGCACGCGCAGCATGACCTGAGCATAGTCGCTGCCGTCGAGCAGGGTCTCGAGATGTGCCACGCACGCAGCCTCGAGTCGCTTCCAGGGATCGCTCTCGCGAGCGGTCGCCGACTCGACGGCGGCGCGCAGGCGCCGCACGCCTTCTCCGTAGACCGCGACGAGAAGGTCCTCCTTGGAGGCGAAGTGGCAGTACAGCGAGCCCGGCAGCATGCCTACCGTGCGCACGATCTCGCGGATCGATGACCCCTGATAGCCCTTCTGGCGAAACAGCCGTGCGGCGCAGTCGAGTATGCGTGGCTGCCGACTGTCTGCCCGCATCGGGCGCGCGGCGACAGACGCGGCGTTCACGTCGCCACCCGAACGGGCATCGCCTTCATGCCGCGGAACACCATGGAGTTGATCCATTCGAGACGGTCGGTGGCGAGTTCGATCGAGCGCCACCGTTGCAGGACCGCGGGCAGGCTGATCTGGCCTTCCATGCGCGCCAGCGGGAATCCCAGACAGATATGGGTACCAAAGCCGAAGCTGAGGTGCGCCACGCCTTCGCGCCGCAGGTCGAGCCTGTCGGGATCCGGGAAGGCGCGCGGGTCGCGGTTGGCCGCATTCAGCATCAGGAACACGCGATCCCCCGGCGTGAGCCTCTTGCCGTGCAATGCGTGCTCGACCCGTACGATGCGCACTTGCGCACCGCTCGGTCCATCGTAGCGCAATAGCTCCTCCACCGCGGCCGCGGCGAGGCCCGGTTCATGTCGCAGCGCCTGCATCTGATCGGGAGCCCGGATCAACGCAAGCAACGCGTTGGCAATGTGATTGGTGGTGGTCTCGTGGCCGGCGAACAGCAGCAGGATGCAGGTCGCGAGCAACTCATCCTCGGTCAAGCGGTCGCTGTCGTCCTCGACACACGCCAGCGCCGACAGCAGGTCGCCTCCCGGCGAAGCGCGGCGCACGGCGATCAATTCGCGGAAGAACCCCGCCATCTCCCGCGTGGCCGACTCGGCGATGTCGTACTTTTCCCGCGACGTGCGCGAGCTGCCGATGAACAACGCCATGTCGTCCGACATGCGCTTTACGCGCGCCAGCTCGTCGCGCGGCACGCCGAGCATGTCCATGATCACCAGTGCCGGTAGCGGCCCGGCAAACTCGCCGATGAAGTCGAACTCGCGACGCTCGCCGATCCGCTCGAGCAGCCATGCGCACAGCCCGGCCGCGCGCTCGCGCATCGCGTGCATCGACCGGACGTTGAACACCTTGCCGGCAAGCCGCCTCAAGCGCGTGTGATCGGGTGGATCGCGGAACACCATCCACAGCGACAGATAGCGAACGATGTCCGTGATGCGCTGCGCCTCGGCTGCGGGCAGCGAAGCGAAGAATGGCCGCAGGCGGTCGGAGGACATGTCGGCGTCCAGGCACGCTTGCTTGACGTCGTCGTAGCGCGTCAGCACCCAGGATTTCAGACGCGGGCTCCAGTGGGCCGGATCCTGCTCGCGCAGGCGCTCGTACACCGGGAACGGGTCGGCGAGGAACGCCGGATCCTCGGGGCGGTAGTCGATGCTCATTGCGACACCCTGGGAGGTTGGCCGAAGGCAAACGAGTGTTTGCCTTTTAACGTGCCGCCAGCCATGGCGTCAACGTGATGCGGGATCGGCAGGGAGCCGTTTCAAACGCGTCGACGAGTGACCGAGCCGCAATTGTGCGATACATCAATAAGTTAGGTTGCGCCGCACAAGACCCTTGACTTCTAAGGTAATCGGCCTACAATTCGTATTGCTGCGCTGCACAAAACAGCGCCACGAGGCAAGCCGAACCAGAGTCAAGATCGAACCGAATCTTCAACTTTTGCATCCCATCCACAGGAGCCACACCATGTATGTCACCCCCGAACAAATCCAAACGGCCAACAAGGCCAATGTCGAAGCTGTTCTCTCGCTCGCCGCGAGCCAGTTTGCAGCGTTCGAGAAATTCGCCAACCTCAACGCCAATGCAGTCAAGGCCGCCTTCGAAGACTCGCTCGCGAACACGCGTGCGCTGCTCGGCGCGAAGGACGTGCAGGAATTCGTGAATCTGCAAAGCACGCTCGCTCAGCCGGCCATCGAGAAAGCGATCGCCTACTCGAAGAGCGCGTACGAAGTCGCCACCGAAGCGAACGCCGAAATGTCGAAAATGACGGAAAAGCGCATCGCCGAATGGAATGAGAACTTCGTCTCGATGCTCGACAAGGTGACCAAGAACGCGCCGGCCGGCTCCGACGTCGCCGTCGCCGCCGTGAAGTCCATGCTCGCCGCCGCCAATTCGGCGTACGACAACTTCAACAAGGTCGCGAAGCAGGCGACCGAGATCGCGGAAGCCAATGTCGCCGCCGCGACCGAAACGGTGAAAGGGCTGCACAAGGCAAAAAAGGCCGCCTGAGTCCGGCTCGGCGCGGAGGCGGGAAGCCCCGCGCCGCGGCGGCCGGCCGCAACCGGACGGGGGTCAAACCCCGCCCATTGCGCCGCAAGGGACCAAAAGCTAAGCGGGCCACCAGGCCAGCGAAGCGCAAGTGACATGAAGGCCCGGGAGACCCCCGGGCCTTTTCTTTTACGGCTCGCGAAACGGAAACCCCGCATCGTGCACGCCGACGCGCATCTGCTCCATGGCCTCCAACACCTGGCCGGGGTCCCCGCGCACGCCAAGCTCGACGTGGCGCCGGCTGCCGTCGTCGCCCATCGACGGCAGGCTAAAGACCTTCACCGCGGGGTAGCGGGCGCCGACCGATTCCATCACCGCTATGAGCTGGCTCTCGCCGGCTTCGTAAACGATGATCGATGCCTCCGACCAGCGGTCGCGGTCCGCCAAGTGCGCATAGCGGGTGTCGAGCACCCACTCGACCATCGGCCACGCCATCTGCGGGAAGCCAGGCACGAAATGATGCTCGCCCACGGAGAACCCGGGCACCCGGTTCACGGGGTTCGGAATGATCTGCGCGCCCAGCGGAAATTCGACCATCCTCAGCCGCTGGGGCGTCAGCTCTGCCCCGAAGCGCGCGCGCAGCGCGTGCTCGCCCTCGGGATGCACGGCAAGCGCCACGCCGAGCGCCGAAGCCGCGCACTGGCGGGTGTGGTCATCGGGGGTCGCGCCGATGCCGCCGAAGCTGAACACGATATCGTCGGCGGCAAAGCTGCGCTTGAGCGCCGCGGTCAGTCGGCCCGGTTCGTCGCCGTGATATTCGCAGAAGTCGAGCCGCAAACCACGCCTGGCGAGCGCCCCGACCACGAAACCGAAGTGCTTGTCCTGGCGCTTGCCGACCAGGATCTCATCGCCGATCACGAGCGCGCCGATCCCGGCGTGCGTCATGGTCGCACGACCTCGCCCTCGATCGGCGCCTCGCGCAGCGCCTCGAGCTCGGCTAGCAGGTAGTGGATGAACGCCAGGCCGAACAGAACCGGGGCGAACAGGCCGAGGACCGGGATATAGGCCACCAGCGCCAGCACCACGCCGAGCAGGTACATGGCGCCGCGGCGCGCCTGGAATACGGCCCGCATTTCCTGCCCATCGCCGTGCTCGGCCAGCGCGTCGTAGCGCAGGACCCTCTGGTTGACCCAACCCATGATGACCACCGGGATCGCGGGCCAGAGCGGCGGGAATATCCAGAACGGCACGCTGACGATGCCAAGCAGCACGAGCCCGAGCAGCGCGATCGCGCTGTTCCATACACTCCCAGCGAAGCTTCCGCCATGGCGCCGCTCGAGCGCCGGGAACGAGCGCCCGGCAACGTGCTCGACCATTGCCGGCATGCCGAACACGCCGAGAATCAGCAGCGCGGTCAGCTGGATCAGCGGCACCAGGCCGATGATCACCAGAATCTTGGCAGCCACCAGGGCGACCGTACTCGCATCCCACTGGACGAAAAAGGTGGCGGTCTCCATCCAATGGCGCAGCAGGTCGGCAAGCCACAGCACCAGGCCCGTCCAGCACCAGATCGCGACCAGCCCCCAAAGCCCGACCGCAATCAGCACCGGCCAAAGCATCAGCCAGAGCATCCGGGGATGCAGCAGGTTGCCGAGAGCAAAAGAGATGGAGGCGCCGATGCCGCGCATGGTGCTCAATTTTGTGCGTCCCGGATACTGTGCCACAACTTTGCCAGGCGTTTCACCGACACGGGCACCGGGGTCCTGAGTTCCTGCGCGAACAACGAGACGCGCAATTCCTCGAGCAACCAGCGGAACTGCTCGATCTCCGGAGTGGCTGCGCCCTGCCTGAGACGCGAGGCATGCTCGCGCTGCCAAGCGATTTGCAGCGGCAGGAATTCCGCCATCAGGCGCGCGTCACGCGCAGGATCGGCGCGCAGTTTGTCCAGGCGCAGCGCCGCCGCCTGCAGATAGCGCGGAAGATGCTGCAGCCGCTCCCACGGCGTTTGCGACAGGAAGCGCGGATGCAACAGACGCGCGAGGCTCGCCCGCATGTCCTCTGCGGCCTGCGGGAAAGCCTTGGCGAGCGCCGCGAGGCGCTTTTGCAGTTGCGCATGCTCCGCCAGGATCGTCGCCAGCATGCGGATGATCTCCTGCGCGATAAGATTGAGGCGGCTGCGTCCCGTCTCCAGGCATTGTTCGAAATCGGCCTGCCGCATCGGCAAGGGCCCGGCGAGAAAGGTCCGCTCGAGCGCCGCGTCGACCACCTCGTGCGTCGGCTCGACTTTCGCCGCGAGCTGCGAGAAATTGAGCATGAGCGCATTGTCCCGGGTCACCGATTTCTCGATGTCGCGGATACGCTCGCGGAACGCGATCGCCAGCAAGCGCCGAACCCCCGCACGATGCACCTCGCGCGCGCGCTCGGGCGAATCGAATACCTGCAGCGTCACCCCGTCGCCGGCATCGGCCACGCCCGGGTAGCCCACCAGGGTCCGGCCGTCGCGCTCGATCTCCATGATCTCCGCGAGGTCGCCGAAGCTCCAGGACTTGTATTGCTCGCCTTCGGCAACCGGGGACTGCTGCTGCAACGCGGCCTCGGCTTCGCCGGCGAGCTCGCGCTTGAGCGCGCCGAGATTGCGGCCCATCGCCAGCTGCCGGCCATGCTCGTCGATCACGCGGAAGTTCATGTGCAGGTGCGTCGGCGCCGAATCGGGCCTGAAAGCATCGACCGGCACCTCGAGGTTCAGCTCCGCCCGAATGCGGCGCGCCAGAGCCGTGTCAAGCGGCACGTCGGCGGGCTGCCCCGCAGAGACGAAGTCCTCGGCGAACTGCTCGAGCGGACCGAGCTTGTGGCGCAGGCGCTGTGGAATCGATTTGGCGAGCAGGCGGACTTTCTCCTTGAGCATCCCGGGCACCAGCCACTCGCAGCGCGCCACCGGCACCTGGTTGAGCAATGCGACTGGCACGGTCATGGTGACGCCGTCGCGCAGCGAGCCCGGCTCGAAGTGGTACTCCAGCTCGAAGGCGTTCGGCCCGAGCTGCAGCCGTGGCGGGAAATTCTGCGTGGTGACGCCCGCGGCCTCGTGGCGCATGAGGTCCCGGCGATCCAGATGCAGCAGCTTGGCGTCGGCCCGCTCGGCATCCTTCCTCCACTTCTCGAAATCGGAGCCATTGTGAATGTCCTCGGGCAGGCGCGCGTCGTAAAACGCGTAAATCAGCTCGTCGTCGACCAGGATGTCCGGGCGCCGCGACTTGTGCTCGAGTTTCTCGATGTCGCGCAGCAGCCGCTGGTTGTGCCCAAAGAACGGCGCGCGCGTCTCGAAATCGCCCTCGACCAGCGCCGAGCGGATGAAGATTTCGCGCGCCAGTCTCGGCTCGAGCCGACCGTAGTCGACGCGCCGGTTGATGTATACCGGCAGGCCGTAGAGCGTACCGCGCTCGAGCGCCACCACCTGGGCACGCGCCTTTTCCCAATGGGGACGCTCCTGGTGGCGCTTGATCAGATGCGCGCCGAGCTGCTCGAGCCACTCGGGCTCGATCGAAGCAACGGTGCGCCCGTAGAGCCGCGTGGTTTCGACCAGCCCGGCGGCCACGATCCACCTGCCGGGCTTCCTGGTGAAGGAGCCGGGATGCACCCAGAACTTCACGCCGCGCGGGCCGATGTAGTTGCCGCCTTCCTCGTCGCGCAGGCCGACGTTGCCCAGCAATCCCGCGAGCAGCGCGCGATGGATCGCGCGGTAGCCTTCGGGCTTCGCGGGATCGACTGCCGACGGATGCCAGCCCATCTCGGCCACCGTCGCGTGCAGCTGCCCGTGGATGTCGCGCCATTCGCGCATGCGCGGGATCGAGACGAAGCTCTCGCGGCAGGCCTTTTCCCACTTGCCCTCGAACAGCTGCCACAGCTTGAGGTAGCCGAGAAAGTCGGAGCGCTCGTCGGCGAAGCGCGCATGCCGCTCGTCCGCAGCCGAAGGGTTGTCCATCGGGCGCACGCGCGGATCCTGCGCCGCAAGCGCCGCGGCGATCACCAGCAACTGGTCGAGGCAGCCTTCGTGCCGCGCCGCGATCAGCATGCGGCCGATCCTCGGATCGAGCGGCAACCGGGCCAGCTCCCGGCCGTTGTCGGTCAGCTCGGTCGTCTCGTCCACCGCCCCCAGCTCGGCGAGCAGCGCGTAGCCGTCGGCGATGGCGCGGGAGCTCGGGGGATCGAGGAACGGAAACTCCTCGACCTTCCCGAGATCGAGGCTCTTTGCGCGCAGAATCACGGCGGCGAGCGACGAGCGCAGGACCTCCGGATCGGTGAAGGGCGGGCGCCGGTCGTGATCCTCCTCGGAATAGAGCCGTAGGCAGATGCCATCGCGCACGCGGCCGCAGCGCCCGGCGCGCTGCTTGGCCGCCGCTTGCGAGATGTTCTCCACACGCAGCTGCTCGACCTTGTTGCGATAGCTGTAGCGCTTGACGCGCGCCAGGCCGGTGTCGACCACGTAGCGGATGCGCGGCACGGTGAGCGAGGTCTCGGCGACGTTGGTCGCCAGCACGATGCGGCGCGCCGCGCCGGGCCGGAACACGCGGTCCTGCTCCGCAGCCGACAGGCGCGAATACAGTGGCAGGATCTCGGTATGCGGCGGATGGTGCTTGCGCAGCACCTCGGCGGCATCGCGGATCTCGCGCTCGCCGGGAAGGAACACCAACACGTCGCCGGGTCCCTCGGCGCACAGCTCGTCGATCGCCGCGGCGAGCGCCTGCTCCTCCTCCTCGCGCGTGGTGTCCTCCTTGTCTCCTTCGACCGGCCGATAGCGGATCTCGACCGGGTAGAGCCGCCCCGAGACCTCGATCACCGGGGCGCCGTCGAAGTGCTTCGAGAAACGCTCGGCATCGATTGTCGCCGAGGTGATGACGAGCTTGAGATCGGGACGCCGCGGCAGCAGGCGCTTGAGGTAGCCGAGCAGGAAGTCGATGTTCAGGCTGCTCTCGTGCGCCTCGTCGATGATGATCGAGTCGTATTGGCGCAGCATCGGATCGGACTGCGTCTCGGCCAGCAGGATGCCGTCGGTCATCAGCTTGACGACCGAATCGGGACGCAGCTTGTCGTGGAAGCGCACCTTGTAGCCGACGACGGATCCGAGCTCGGAGTCCAGCTCCTCGGCGATGCGCGCGGCGACCGAGCGTGCCGCGATCCTGCGCGGCTGAGTATGGCCGATGAAGCCCGCGGCGCCACGCCCCATCCCGAGCAGGATCTTCGGCAGCTGCGTGGTCTTGCCGGAGCCGGTCTCGCCGCACACGATGACCACCGGATGGCGCTCGATCGCGGTGCGGATCTCCCCGCGCCGGGCGCTGACCGGCAGGGCCGGATCGAACTTCGGGGACGGCAGGCGGGCGAGACGCTCGGCGCGTGACAAGGCGAATTTCAATGCGCGCGCATTGTAGCGCGGCCGCCCCCTGGCTCCGGCGCCGCCCGGATTGCCAGATCCGAGGGGAGCAATGTACCCTCTGGCCCGGGGCCCGCGCTGCGGGGGAGGAGGAGTCGATGTTGTGCACTTGCCGTTGCCCGGCCGGGCGCGCGCGCGGGCATTCGTGACCTCAGCGCGCAGCATTCTGGAAGTACGCGACGTCGCCGTTCACTTCGGCGGTATCGTGGCGCTCGACGGCGTGAGCTTCGACGTACCGCGCGGCGGCATCCTCGGTCTGATCGGACCCAACGGGGCCGGCAAAACCACGCTGTTCAATTGCCTGAGCCGGCTCTACGTGCCGTCCTTGGGCGACATACTGCTCGACGGGACGAGCATACTGGCAACGCCACCGCACCGGATGGCGGACATCGGCATCGGCCGCACGTTCCAGAACCTCGCGCTGTTCCATCGGCTGTCGGTGCGCGACAACGTGCTCGTCGGCGCACAGACCCGTGGACGCAGCGACTTCCTGTCCAACGCGCTGCGCCTGCCGTGGATGCGGCGCGAGGAGAGGATGCTCGAGGACAAGGCCTGGGAGCTGCTCGAGTATCTCGACCTCACGGGGGTGGCCCACCTCCCGGCGGGCGCTCTGCCCTTTGGCACGCAAAAGCGCGTGGAGTTGGCGCGGGCGCTGGCAAGCGAGCCCCGGCTGCTGCTGCTCGACGAGCCCGCAGGCGGTCTTAACCACGAGGAAGTCGAGCAGCTGGGGCAGCTGTTCAAGAAGATCCGCGACGACAAGCAAGTGACGGTGCTGCTGGTGGAGCACCACATGAGCCTGGTGATGGCGATTTCGGACCACGTGGTGGTGCTGAATTTCGGCCGCAAGATCTTCGAAGGCCTGCCCGACGAGGTGCAGAAGCATCCCGAAGTGATCGAGGCCTACCTGGGGACAGGGCACTGATGGCGCTGCTCGAAGTCTCGAACCTGGAAGCGTTCTACGGCCAGACTCAAGTGCTGCGGGGCCTGAGCTTCAAGCTCGAGGAGGGCAGCGTGACGGCCATCCTCGGCGCCAACGGCGCCGGCAAGACGACGACCCTGCGCGCGATCTGCGGCATGGTGCGCACCAGCGGCGAGGTGCGCTTCGCCGGCGAGCGCATCGCCTCCAGGGCCACGGAGTCGATCGTGCGCTACGGCATCGCGCACGTGCCCGAAGGGCGCGGAACCTTCGTGCGCCTGAGCGCCGAGCAGAACCTGAGGCTCGGAGCCTATGCGCGCAAGGACGCACCCGGGGTCGCCGAGGACCTCGAGCGCGTCTACCGGTATTTCCCGCGGCTCAAGGAGCGCCGGCAGCAGCAGGCCGGCACGCTCTCGGGCGGCGAGCAGCAGATGCTGGCGGTGGGCCGGGCGCTGATGCTGCGGCCAAGGCTGATGCTGCTCGACGAGCCCTCGTTCGGGCTGGCGCCGCTGCTCACCGAGGAGCTGTTCCGTATCCTCGGCACCATCAGCCGCGAGCGGCAGGTGAGCATGCTGGTAGTGGAGCAGAACGCATCGCTCGCGCTGGGGATCGCCGATCACGCCTACCTGCTCGAGACCGGGCGCATCGTGATGAGCGGCAAGGCCCAGGAAATCGGGCGGGACGAAACGGTGCGCAAGGCGTACCTCGGATACTAGGGGAGAGGCGATGGATCTGTTCCTGCAGCAGACTTTCGCCGGCCTCGCCTTCGGCGGCGTCTATGCCTGCGTCGCCCTCGCGGTGGTGATGATCTACCAGGCGACCGATCACCTGAACTTCGCCCAGGGCGAGATGGCGATGTTCTCGACCTACATCGCATTTACCTTGCTCAGCCACGGCGTGCCGTACTGGTGGACTTTCCTGCTGACGATGGCGATCTCGTTCGTCGGCGGCGTGCTGGTCGAGCGCATCATCGTACGGCCCGTGGAAGGCACGTCGGTGCTGAACGAAGTCATCGTTTTCATCGGCCTGATCGCCATCTTCAACTCGCTCGCCGGCTGGATCTGGGAATACACGATCAAGCCCTTTCCCAGCCCGTTTCCGAAGGTATTGCCCTTCGGCATCAAGGTCATCGGCCCCCACGACTTCGGCGTGATCGCGGTGACGCTCCTAGTGCTCGCGGCCGTGTTCCTGTTCTTTCGCTTCACCCCGGTAGGCCTCGCCATGCGCGCCGCGGCGCAGAACCCGGATTCGGCGCGCCTGGTCGGCATCCGCGTCGGCTGGATGCTGGCGCTCGGCTGGGGCCTGGCGGCGGCGATCGGCTCGGTCGCCGGGATGATGGTGGCGCCAATCGTCTTCCTCGAGCCCAATATGATGGCGGGCATCCTGCTCTACGGGTTTGCCGGCGCGCTCCTCGGCGGCATCAGCAACCCGGTGGGCGCCGTCGCCGGCGGCTTCATGGTGGGTGTGCTCGAGAACCTGGTGGGCACTTACGTGCCGTTCATCGGCAGCGAGCTCAAGCTCACCGTTGCGCTGGTGCTGATCGTGGCGGTGCTGGTATTCCGCCCGAGCGGCCTGTTCGGCTACGTCGTGGTGAAAAGGGTCTAGGCGATGGACACTCGGTCCAAACCGGATACGCGTGAGCTGGCGGCGCTGGCGAGCGGCGCTCGGCTCTCCAGCCCGCAGCTCATCGGGCTGGCGTTCGCGCTCGCGGCTGCGGTTGCGCTGCCGTGGTTCCTCAGCGACTACCGCACCTTCCAGTTCACGCTGGCGATCATCTACGCCATCGCCGTGCTGGGGCTGAACATCCTTACCGGCTACAACGGCCAGTTTTCGCTAGGTCACGGCGCCTTCTACGCCCTTGGCGCCTACACCGCGGCGATCATGATGGACCAGGGCGGCATGGCCTATTACTGGACTATCCCCGTGGCGGGAGTGGTATGCCTGGTGGCCGGGTTCCTGTTCGGCCTGCCGGCGCTGCGCCTCGAGGGTCTTTACCTGGCGCTCGCGACGTTCGCACTTTCGGTGGCGACGCCGCAGCTGCTGAAATACGACGCGATTTCGAAATGGACCGGCGGGGTGCAGGGCGTGACCATCATCAAGCCCGATCCGCCTTTCGGGCTGCCGATCTCGCAGGACCGCTGGCTTTACTATTTCTCCCTCGTGGTGATGCTGGTGCTGTTCGTGTGCGCGTGGAACCTGCTGCGCGGGCGCACCGGGCGCGCGCTCAAGGCAATCCGCGACAATCCCATCGCCGCGAGCGCGATGGGCGTCAACACCGCGCTCTACAAGTCGCTGACCTTCGGCGTGAGCGCCCTGTACACCGGCATCGCCGGCGCGCTCGGCGCGATCGCCATCCAGTTCGTCGCGCCAGACAGCTTCAACTTCTTCCTGTCGATAACCTTCCTCGTAGGCGTGGTGATCGGCGGGCTCGCTTCGATTCCCGGCGCAGTGTTCGGCGGCGTGGTCATCGTGTTCATTCCCAACTTCGCCGAGCAAGTGTCGAAGGCCGCGCCCTGGGCCATCTACGGAACCTTCCTGATATTGTTCATGTATTTCATGCCCACGGGAATATGGGGGTTTCTCAGAATGTTGTATGCTAGGTTTACAAGAAGGCGCCGGGCGGGCTGAGCGCTGCGCGCGCCTCGCGATGAGGTGAATAATTGAGCTGTCACCATCAGAAAAAGGAGGAGTGCATGATGAACCAGAAGAAACTGCTTGTCGCGGCCGCGGCCGTGGCCTTCGCGCTCGGCGCGGGGACCACGAACGCCGCCAAGACGTACGGCCCGGGCGTGACCGACACCGAAATCAAGATCGGCCACATCAACCCATACAGCGGCCCGGCATCTGCCTATGGCACCATCGGCAAGGGAATCGCCGCGTATTTCAAGATGGTGAACGACAACGGCGGCGTGAATGGCCGGAAAATCAATTTCATCAGCCTGGACGACGGCTATAGCCCGCCCAAGACCGTCGAGCAGGCGAGGAAGCTGGTCGAGCAGGAGCAGGTGCTGCTGATATTCCAGTCCCTCGGCACGCCGACCAACACCGCGATCCACAAGTACATGAACGCGAAGAAGGTGCCGCAATTGTTCGTCGCCACCGGCGCCGGCAAATGGGGCGACCCGAAGCACTTTCCCTGGACCATGGGATGGCAGCCCGCTTATCCGGCCGAGGGCATGATCTACGCTCACTACCTGCTGACCCACAAGCCGGACGCCAAGGTCGGGATCCTCTACCAGAACGACGACTACGGTAAGGACTACCTCCACGGTTTCATTGAGGGCCTGGGGGCCAAGGCGAAGACGATGGTGGTGGCGCAGGAGTCCTATGAGGTCACCGACCCGACGGTCGACTCGCAGATCATCAAGCTCAAGGATTCGGGCGCCGATACGTTCTTCAACATCACCACGCCGAAGTTCGCCGCGCAGGCAATCCGCAAGGCCTACGACTCGGGCTGGAAGCCGCTGCACTTCCTCAACAACGTGTCGCAGTCGGTGGGCGGCGTACTGAAGCCGGCGGGGCTGGACAAGTCGGTCGGGCTGATCACCGCGGTGTACATCAAGGAATCGACCGACCCGCAGTGGAAGGACGACCCCGACATGAAGGCGTGGAACGCGTGGATGGACAAGTACCTGCCCGGCGCCGACAAGACCAGCAGCTTCTACACCTACGCATATGCGGTTTCCTACACCATGACCGAGGTGCTGAAGCGCGCCGGCGACAACCTGACGCGCGCCAACATCATGAAGGTCGCCTCCAGCCTGAAGGACCTCGAGGTGCCGCTGCTGCTGCCGGGCATCAAGGTCGACACCTCGCCGACCGACTTCTACCCGATCCAGTGCGAGCAGCTGTCGAAGTTCGACGGCGAGAAGTGGGCGCGCTTCGGCGACGTAATCTGCCCGAAGTAGGCGCTACCGCATTCACCTAACCGCAAGGCCCGCCGCGACGCGGCGGGCCTTTTTCTTTGCCGCCCTCAGGGCGTGGCGAGCATGCGCTCCACGTAACGCGCGATCAGGATGAACCGGCAGTTACCGTGCTGATTAAATGAAAGTTCCACTAGACGACCTCTAGAATACCGTCAGCGGTACCGCCAAGCCGTACCGGTTTAGCCGGGGCCGATGTTATTGGCGCTCGGAAAGGGTATCCGCATATCTACCCGCTTTCGGGTATCGTTGCCGCCAGAGTAAGGGCCTGAAAATGGGTTGCGGGTATCAAAATGACCTCGGGCGGCTTGGCCTTCCCTACACCTCCATATCCGAATCGCTAGTCCTTCCAGTAGCCGAGCTTGCGCAGATCATTTACCAACACTTCCTGTTCTGCCGGCACCACTCGTTCCCACTTCGCCAGCTGTTCCAGCGCTGGGAGAGTCTCTTTCGCGAGCTTGGCGACATCGTGAGCTGGCGCTGATGGATCGATTCTCGGTACTTGCAACTTCGGAGGTATTGGACCAACTCCAGCCTGGAATGCAGCCAGAAATAGATAGCCCACCTTCAGATGTTCCCGGAGCTTTGGGTCAACAGTCCCCGCTAGCTCGGCCTATATGGCGCGTTTACTCTCGTCCTTTAAATAAGGCAATTCTTTAACGTCAACAACCGGCGCTGGAGTGCTTGCTTCCAGCACCTCTCCATAGGCCATGACCATATCTTCGCCGCTAGGTTCGCTGGGCGAAGTCGTCACTTTGCCACGGTCAAACAATAGTCTCGAGAGAAAATTCATCGAGAAAACTTGCATGCCTTGACAGTGCGCCGTCCGTATGCGCGCCCTCCTGGATTTGCGGCTTGGAAGGTGGCTTAGAAAAGAGCGCCATACCGCCACCTTTGCGGCAGAAGTCTGCATCACCGCGCGGCAATTTCTTGTCAACCTGAATGGCATGCCCAGGTTCTTTGATCCAATCGTAACTTGAGAGAATGGCTCCCGCAGCCGAGCGAGGAGCCCATGAAGAAGAGCCGTTTCACCGAAGAGCAGATGGTCGCGATCCTGCGGGAAGCCGACAAGGCACCGGTTCCCGAGGTCGCCAAGAAGCACAAGGTCAGCGAGCAGACGATCTACACCTGGCGTAAGCGCTTCGGGACGCTGGAGCCCGCGGACGTCAAGCGCCTTCGCCAGCTCGAGATCGAGAACGCGAAGTTGAAGCGGATCGTTGCCGAGCGTGATCTCGAGATCGACACGATGAAGGAGATCAACCGCCGAAAGTGGTGAGCTCGCAGGCGCGCCGCGAGCAGGTCGCGCTCGCGTGCGAGCGCGGCCACTCCGAGCGGCGCGCTTGCGAGCTGATGGGCATTGCCCGTTCGGGGCTGGGGTATCGGTCGGTGCGCGCCGAGCGCGATCGGCCGACGCTGGAGGCCATGCGGCGCCTCGCGGGGCAGTATCCGCGCTACGGCTACCGGAGGATTCGCGTGTTCCTGAGACGAGAAGGCCATGGGATGAGTCGACACCGAGCGCATCGCCTGTGGCGCCTGGCGGGGCTGCAACTGCCCCGCAGGCGGCCTCGCCGGCGTGCAGCCGCCTCACGACCGCGGCCCCTGCCGGCCTTTGGCCCCAATCACGTCTGGGCCTACGACTTCGTGTTCGATGCCAGCGCGAGTGGTCAGCAGATCAAATGCCTGACCGTGATCGATGAGTTCACCCGCGAGTGCCTGGCGATCGACGTGGCCGGCTCGATCCGCTCGGCCCGGGTGATCGAGGTGCTCACCCGCTTGATCTCGGCGCACGGTGCGCCGCGGTTCCTGCGCTCGGACAACGGCCCGGAGTTCGTCAGCCATGCGATCCTTGCCTGGCTGGCCGATTCCGGTATCGAGACCGCACACATCGATCCGGGCAAACCGTGGCAGAACGCCGACAACGAGAGCTTCAACGGCAAATTCCGCGACGAATGCCTGTCGCTCGAATGGTTCCGGAGCCGCGCCGAGGCCCGCGTCGTCATCGAAACTTGGCGTCGCCACTACAACCATGTCCGTCCGCATTCGAGCCTCAAAGACCTGACACCCGATCGAGTTCAAAGCGCGTTACGATTCCACCCAACAGGGAGCCGTTCCCCAGCTATGAATGGTCCGAAGATCCCTGGGCAGGTCACTCGATTGAACGCAATTGCAGACACTGTCCCGCCGACGGACGGAACGCGTCCGGCAGCATCTGGTGTCCGGGCGACGGCATCGACCGTAATTGTGTAGTACGACACTCGGTCCTCAACTGCCTCTAAGGGCCCCCTAAAGCCGAACCGATTGAGCCCAGCCGCGCGCGGGGGCCGCATGCGCAGAAATAATGTATGTCCCACCCTCGGCCTCCATCACGCCGCTTGTTGTTGCGCAACCGGCTAGTGACGCCGCAATCAACATGCACCATTGGTATCTCATACCCCCCCTTTTAATTGCCCCCGACTTTGACTAGCGTACGACGCCAAGAGTAGCGTCAGCAAGAACGAAGATGGGATGCTTATCCCGTCGTCCAATAACACTGGCAGCCAGGTCGAGACGGTCGCATACAGGGGGAGAATTGCGAATGAAGCTTGGCGCGTGGATTGTCTTAGGGCTTACTCTTCTCGGCGCACTCACTTTACTAGGGGTAACCATTTGCGACATGCGAGCCACGTCGGAGACTATTTCCTCGGTAGCGTACGACGAATATAGGAAACAGGCGCTTGAGCTGATACGCGCCGATACCGCGAATCTCTTCAGCCTAAGCACCGGCATGTTGGGCGCGTTATGGGCGGCCCTTGTGATTCCCAAAGATACAAGACTGCAAATTCGAGATTATCCCAACATACTCCTCTTTGCTATTGCCAATGCACTTATTGCCGGCTCGCTCTACTTCAATCTCTCCTTTCACGACTTCTTGCGCGCTTGTACTGGGATATGGGACCGCTGCTAAGCAAGGAAAACGCGTTTGCCGATGTAATGAACACCCCGTGGATAGACCTACACCGAACGTATGCCGATAGGTATTTCTTCGCTGGCCTTATAGCGACCGTCATATCACTTCTGTCGGCGATTTATTTTAGGAGGCGCGATTGAGACTCAATTATCGTCTTCTATCGCGTGGAATTGTGGCATTCGCGATTGTCACCATGTCGAATTTTGGTCGGGCTTGGGATCTAGAGACGTGTAAGACCATTGCTCCTCGGTCCGCCGCTGATCTAAAGAGTCTCGGCGACAAGTGCATGTCATACGGAAGTCGACGGTTGAGTCCGGAGCAACTTGAGGTCGATAAGCATGTCATTTCCCAGGCCTATGACGCGATTTCTAAGTCAAATGAGCGGACGGGGGTTAAGGATGAACGAATCATCAAGAAGTTAGCGGCTACCTGGACTGATTTCCGCTGGCGCGATCAAACGGAGCCGCTGTCGATAGATTATCTTGCACGTGGCGCAGGTTACGGCGCCCTCAATGTAGAGAGCAAGCCACCTGGAGCTACTGTGGTCGTTGACAACGAGACGTGGGCAGATCCTACAAATACAACGCAGTGGATACCGGAGGGCGACAAGGAAGTCGTTCTTACCATGCAAGATTGCGTCGGAGCGAGAGGGCATGTCCTTGTGCAGGCGGCCCAGCGTGCCGTTTTTGAGCGGACACTCCAGTGCCGTAATCGTTGAAGAATGCTTTGGCAGCATCAAACAGAGACAACTAAGGACACTCGCCCGCGCTTGCCGTGATCGCCCAGCGCGTTTCGTGGTCGTGCCGCTAGGTAAGTCCACTACGACTTTGTCGCTGCTTCAGCCGGCAGGAACGACAACATCATTTCTCGTAGCTCTCGATACTCTGTGGAAAGTGCCTGCCCGAACAGCGATCGCACTTGCTCCACAACGACACTGAATATCTCCGGAATTAGAAAGAGATCCGTCGGTTCAAAACCCGAACCAGGGTGAGGCGCGCTGACAAAGAGCCGGTCGAGACGCGCGATGCTCGGCACGCGTAAGTAACCTCCGCTCTGGCGCAAATAGAAGAACTCGGGATACATCAAGCACTTTACCCTCGCTGTGACGACTGGCACAAAGGCGCTAGGTTCCACCGCGGTCGACACGCTGTACGTTGGGGCAAGGAAATAGGATGGATAGAACGCCGCTGCTGCCAGCCGCTGTTGGCTTCCATCGGGCAAGCTCTTGGGGTCAAGCGACCCGCCACCACCGATGACTAGGCACGGCCTTAGTTTCGCGCGACTGATAACCAACTCATGAGTCGAGCCCAGTTTCAATCCGTGAATAGGCAGGCGATCATCCTTCCCTTTGAAATCGAGACGCTCTTGTTCACGAATGCGCATCGTGACGGACCGGTGCGAAGTGGGATCACTTCTCTGGACGTCACCAATCTTCAGGCGGCGGTCGGTTTCTAAGGCGGGGCAAAAGACGATTTGTCCTGGCTCCGGGGCGGAGCCCGTCTTTCGCTTCTCGTCGTAGAACCCGCCGTAGAGCGTACCTAGATCGTCGAACGCCTCACTCTCCGGCATCACGCTTTTGTCTTTCGTACTCGATGGTAGCGATGAACGGCCCGATCGGCTCCTCGATCTCCCAACTCTCTCCCTCCAACGCCGCAGCATAGTGAGCGTCCGAGATTACGCTCGGAAGCTGCTCTCGATGGGCCGCTATATTTCGCTTGCGAATGCCTTCGATCAGCTGCTTCATCCGGGCAATCTGCCTCTTATCAGGGCTCACAAGTTTTAGTGGCCTGATCTCTTCCTTGTAGCTCACGGTACGACACTTCTCGAAGCTGAGCCTTTGGTTTGGAACGGCACGTTCCATTGGGGTTGTTGCGAAGTACACGTACTCAAGCAGCTTTGGAAGGGAATATGCGAAATCGCGAAGTGCCTGCTTCAGACGGATTGCGACGTTAGTATCTACCCCTATACTCGTTAGCGAACTGCGGCCGACACGCTCACCGAGCGAATAGAGAATGAAATCGCGATCAGACGCGGACCGTTCTTCCTTCTCAATGAACGACTGACTCTCCAGTTCGTCGAGACAGCCCACCAATGCAGCTGAGTACGGGCCATAGTGAAGAAAGACCCACTCCAAGTCGGTCCATTTCGTCTTGCCCGCATTGCTCTCCGCAACGTATACGTCGAGCAGGTAAACGTACTTGACGAGCGCCGTCCGAGTAAGCCTTTGGATTCCGGCCTCTCGCGCCTCTGAGAGTAGCGCCAGAATCGTGTCGCGGCAGACCTTGCTAGAGACGGTCATCTACGACTGAATCCAATACCTAAAGTACGACGTGAATGAAGGGCACAGGACTGACCTGGCTCTATGGAATGGATATTACTAGCCCAAGTACCAATCAACCATGTGATAAGCGCCCTTGATAAACCGATGCGGCGGGAACTGCCCAAGCCATGGTAATCACCACGGTAATCGGCACCGCTGCGAACAGAAACAGGGTCCACCATGCGCCCCTGCGGTCAACGATCCACCAGCCGCCGCCGAGCATCGCAGCGGACATTAGAAGCAGCAAGATCCATTGCGCGAGCTGAGTATTCATGAGGGCGAATACATCATATCGAAAACACGACCGTTGGAGTCTACGCAGATTCCGGCGCCAGTGCTGGTCATATCTGAACCTTGAACGTCACATCGAAGCCCGGTGCCATCACTGCAGCTAAGTAACGCCTTGTACGTGGACGATCCGTAGGACTGATAAGACCCGAAAGACGAGCCGTCGCGGCCGCCATACATCTGGAAAAAGCCGAAACTGTCGCCATTGGTAGCGGTGACGAAGTTGCCCCGGCAAGCTCTCCCATCTAGCTGCACATCGAGCGTGCCGGAACCCATGCCATTGCTCTGCACGTGGCCGGAGTAAATGGTTCCGCTATCTCGGGGCATTAGTTGCATCTGGTAAGCACAACCAGAAATCGCGATAGCGGTCAGCGCAGCAAGGACCCTCTTTTTCATTATTCGCTCCAAATGGAAAGGGTTGACCCTCTTGTGTCGCCACTCTCACGGCGGCGCGGGATAGGGTTCCGCCCTCAGCCGGCGATAGTGAATCCGAGTCCCGTTCTCGATTGCATACAGCACCGAATGGTTGCCTGCGTGTCGCCAATACACCCAGGCCATCCAGAGTCTCATTTGGCCCTTGTTCGCATCGACGCTATCGCAATTCAAGCGGCCAATCGTGCGCGCGTAGCGGTCAAGCATCTATTCTTCAACCATGGCGTTCTTGCCGAAACAGAGATCAGAGAGGGATTGCTTTGAGCCCGTGCCGAATGGCTGCGACTTCTCCGGTGCGTCGATGTCAGCGAGGCGGATGCGGTGCTGACGCCTGCCGGCCTCGAGGATCGTAAGCGTATCTTCGTCAGCGATCTTCACAACGCGACCGAGTAGCGCGCCGGCAAGCGCATCGTGAGCGAACAGGGACAGACAGATAAGCAACCAGCGCATGGGCCGGTCACCTATTTCACTCCATGGTGGGGGGGTGGCCGGAGCTGCTGGTCCATTTAACAACATCCCTTCGGAGAGACTGCATCTCTTGCGACTGTTTGTTGATTAGCATCCCCAGCAATCGCTCCGTGTCCATGACTTCGGAAACAAGGATGTGATCGGCTGATTGCCGATTGAAATTGGCCGCAAGCGCTAATGTCAAGACAGCCAAGAAGATCACATGCTCGTACACCGCCCAGAGCCCTACACAGAACAAGGCGATCGCCATTAGGTAACTAGTAATCATCTTCTTTTCGTGAGCCTTCATCCACTCGTCTAGGCAGAACTCGTACTGCTGAATATCCAAAGTCCTGGCTTCGTTGCCCATATACTCCACAAAACTGGTTGACCACTTTTTGGCTTGCAAGGGCTTTGTCATATCACCTCCAACAATCTAGTTATCGACGAATGGATTTCACACGTGCACAGTCAATTGGCACATCAGGTTACTGGTCACGATGCTCGGCACACCACACAATGCGTATCAGCCTCTGGTCACGTTCCTAGCGCGTCAAGAGTCGGTATGTCTATAAGGATCAATATAGATGACGCAGGAGCTGAAATGTGAGCGGGCGGCTCACTTCACGCCGTGGACCGACAGCGCCGACCGAAGCTGCTGGACCTGTGCGCACTCGACCGGCTACGACGGCGTGCACCTCTGGTGCGTGCGGCACCGACTCGTCGTCGTGTTTCCGTGCGCCTGCTGGGAGCGTGGCGCGGGCTGCGATGAGCCGGAGCGGTAGTGTCGCGCGCGGCGTCGGCGCAGCTTCCGATGTCGCCCTAGCCTAGAAACAGAAAAGCCCGCACGCCGCGGGCTTTGTGTGAGTGAGTCGCGGGCCACTCAGTGCAGCTTGCGGCGGCGCGAGAACCCGAGTCCGGCCAGACCGATGCCGAGAAGAGCGAGCGTGGCGGGTTCGGGCACATGAAAAGCATCATTGATGATGTTCAAGTCCAACTCGCTGATGAGAATCCTTTGATCAGATTGCGGTCCACTTCCCCCACCGCTGTAGGCTCTCATGGTGTCATAGGGGAAGACTGCGGCGTCAAGGTGATACGCATTTTGCATCTGGACCGTCGTTCCCTTCAGACCAGACAACCAATCGTAGGTGAACGTCTTGTTGGAGTTCGAGAGATTGTCCGCAAACGAGGTATAGGCCGTCCATGCGAATGTCCCTGCCGGATAGCTTAGGCTGTTCGTGTCCCCAATAAAGCCGAGCGCGTGTCCTAACTCGTGAAGAATAGTGCTGTACGCATCTATTTTATTATCCGCCGCTGTACCGGCCTTCCCTGTTCCGAAGAGCCCACCGTACTGGGTCATGTCGTATTCGGAATTGTCTAGCGGCGTTGGGTCCCAGAAGAGGTTATTCCACACCGCAGCATTCGAGTTCACAACGATCTTGGCGTCTGTCCAAAGGTACGTCCCTGTGGGAGGATACAAAGCTGCCGTTTGATGATTGTCATACGTCAGCGCAAACGTGTCCGTCCCCAGGTCTCCTGTGCCCATCGTGATAGTGAAGTTGTAGTCCGCTACTCGCGTCCAATCTGTGGCAAGAGCCTCCCAAGTGTCCTTAGCGGCATTTCCCACGTCGCGATACGCCTGATTGCCTGCAAATAGACCGGTGTAGTCGGCAGCGATCAGTAGCGCATTGGCCGTCGATGAGACAAGCGAGAACCCAATAAAGGCAAGTGCCAGCGTAACCCGTCTGAGTGCCATCGTCATGGTAGGCTCTCCTTCCCATTGTCCAAGTACCGACCGCTATTAACGTCGGAAGCTCGCCACAACGCGTCTGTTGACTGGACAAGGCTCTGTCGCCCACCTGCGATCCAGCAAGAGTCGCGAAGTCACAACCTATGCCACCGGACGAGATTTGGGGCTTGACGCCGATCAAACGACTAGCAGATTGTGGAAAGAAAGACTCCTGAATCCTTGGGGCGGCCTCCGATCGATCGGGTAAGCATCGCGCGCGTCGGTCGGTGGGCCACAGACGTGCCTCATGTACACACCCGATCTCGCTTGATAGCTGAAGAAAGCTGACTCCATTGCGCAAATCTCTGCTCGGGGTCGTTAGCATTCCCTCATCCGCCGGCGGCCGCCAGGTCGAGCAGCGTTTCTGCCGCAGCCCTTAGCCGCTTGCCGGCGTCTTGGACGATGGCGCGTTCAAGCGCCGCTATGAATAGCTTGCTTTTCGGATTGCCCGCGGGATTTCCTAATTGTCCTGGTTTGAAACGCATTCTGCGAGCAGAAGCTAAGTGGTTGAGATCGCGCTAGTGCGTCGTTGCCGGCGCATTCTCGGCCTGGTGCTCGATCAGCCGCCCGGCCTGGCGCTCCTCGAGTTCCTGAACGCGCTTCTCCAGATCGTGCATGGCGATGATGTCGCCGATCTGGCGCAGGATGTACACGCGCCGAGTGCCCTCCTGCGACTTCAATTCGCCCGAGTCCACCATGCGATAGACCGCCGCCATCTCGAGGCGCACATCGCGCAGATCCGAGAGCTTGATGGGCCGCTTATTGGCCGGGGTAGGCCCTGGTAGTCCGGTTTTGCCGTCAAACGTTTCCGGCTGCTTTTCGTCCGAGCCGGAGCCCTTTTTTCCGCGTCGCGTCATGCCGCGCCACCATGGATCGGGATTACGTCAGCGGTCGGCGAATTAGGCGATCTGGCGAGCTTGATAACGATCATCGGGCCGAAGTCTTCGCGGCGTTTCCCTTGCTCCGCCAAGGCACGCGCAAGAGCATCTTCTTCGGATTCGCCGACGGCCTGAACAAATAGCAGATGCGGCCGCGTGTCCGTCGGCGTGATGCGCTCTAGCGCCTCGATTCTCTGCAACAATTTCGCGGGTGTCACCATATCGGCCTCCTTCACTCGGGGACATAGATTGCGAGCGCGTGGCCGACCTTGTGCAGCGCAGAAGCATAGATGCCAGTTCCGAATGCCGGGTTCGTGCCGCTCATCATTCCAACCGTTGCGCCGCCCGTGCTTTCCGATCCCGTAGCTTGAATTAATACCCCGTTCGCGCCGAGAGAGGCGGCTTCGGCCTTGAGTCTTTCGATAACAACGTCCGTTTTCCCTTGATCGCTTACGGCAAAGGAATTCTTGCTTGATGCGTCGATGATCGCTATTTCTTCGAATTTCGCGGGCGGTGCGAAATACAGCTTCACCTGTGCCGCGCTGATCGGTGGGCGTTGATTGCCTACGATGATGTGCGAGCTTGCACCAGCACACGCCGCCAGAAACAAAAGCGCCGCCAGGATCAGGACCATGCGCAGTGCTTGCGAACCGCTCGAAATGTTCATGCTGAGTGTCCCCTATCATCAGTTTACTTTCTTGCCATCACGCGCGCTCATGGAAAGGGAGCAAAGCGCGTCCGCATGGTTTCGGCACGTAACGTGCGTCCTGTTGCCGTCCGGTCCAGCCTCTACGTGGTCAATATGCGTGATGAACATGGCGCACTCCTTAGTGCAGGGTGTGCCGCTCGACCAGCTCCAGCAGTCGCACGCCGTCATAGCGGGCGGGGTCGATGGAAAGGATGCAGACGAACTTGTTACGCCGCGCCACGGCGACCAGAACCACGCCGGGGGCCAGCTCGTCGTCGGCGATTACCGCCAGGTCAGCCGTGCCGGCTTCGAGCCTTGCAAGGGCCCGGCCTTTCAGGAAGGCGTAGGCGCGCTCCAGGGCGGCCGTATCCGCCTCGGCGGAGCTTGGCAGTGAGCTAGCCTCGGGCTCGCGTGCAGGCTCTCGATCGTTCGCCGGACCCACGATATTTTTAGAATGGCCGGGGAGGACACCTACAGAACCTACAGCAGGGGCTTTTGTAGGTTTTGTAGGCTCGGGGGTGGCCACTTTCTGAAATTCTTTGGCCCGCAGTCTGTCCAGGTAACTCATGTCCGCGCCCTCGGGTTGATCCAATGGACGGTTCTTGAGCGTCCTGGTGTGTGTAGGATCTCGCTGCGCACGTAGTCCAGATCCTCCAGCAGCTCGATTGCCCTACGCACGTCCTCGGGGTCGCTAAGGCCGCTCCAGCCCTTCAGGTACACGTCGCGCGGGCGGATCGGGTTGGGTACTACTCCGGTCCGGATCTTCACCAGGAGCGCCCTAGCGGCTTCTGTACGGGCCTGCTGAATGCTGGCGTAGGCTCGGCGGGCGTGTGATTCCAGCAGTTCCGCCCAACTCAGGGCGCGGAGCAATGCAGTCTCCTTAACGGGTCCTGTCCCTCGGCTGGCGAGATGCATGATCAACGCCAAGGTCGGAACCAACTTCCGGTATTTGGCGAAGTGCGCGACCAGGGCGGGGTGCTCCTCGGAGCCGCGCTGTTTTGCCTCGAAAGCCTCGCGCCACTCCACAAAGCAGGCCCGCGCCGCGTCATCAAACCGGAGAAACGGGACGCACCCCTTCTCTGTCTGAGCCCCGATTGCTCCCGTATCCAGGGTGTTCAGGCGCTCGAATAGATCATTTGCCCGCTTGCGGCTCTCGGTGTCGGGCCAGCGGTCCACGTTGCGCCAGTCGCCGCTCACGTCGGGCCATACGAGCAAAGAGAAGCGGGAAAGCAGCCCATCGTCGCCGCCGTTGTGGAAGGCTTCCCGCAGGTAGCGCCCGATCACTGAGGGCTGAATACTGCCGAGCATGGAAACGCAGCAATGCTCAACCCTGATATTCAGGCCGCGCCCGATACGGTCATATACATGCGCCTCTTTGCCCGACCATGCGGAAAGGTAGAACGCTCGCGCACCCTCCATTCCTTCGCGGTCCAAGCTTCTGAGCAGCCCGACCAACTCATCCCGGTAGGCCAGCACGCCATTGGGGCTCGATTGCAAAACCATCCCTAGGGCCTCGACGCTGGGATCGTTGACGATGTAGCGGCGCGGGCGCGGCTCCTGCTCATCGTGCGCCATTACCAGGGCAGAAGCGTCAAAATCCTTATTTCCCTTGGCCGCCTGGATTGCCTTTTGCTTCGCCGCCGCAGTTCTAACCTTTGCAGCTTCGCGGGTGGCCTGCCACGCTGCGAGTTCTGCGCTGTGATCGTCAAGCGACTTCGCCTCCAGAATCCGCAACGGTCTGAGCGCTTCCTGTAGTGCCGGTGTTTTCAGCACTCCGGGCCTGCCGATGATCACACCCCACAGGTTGGGGATCTCCTCCCAGTCGTCGCGCTCTTTCGGTCGGATAGCAATTTGCCTGCCGATCACCGAACCAAGAGCGACAAGAGAAGCGACTGCCGGGAATTCAGGTGGGCATTGCACGCGGTCTGAGACGTCCTGCATCCAGCCGCGCAGTTCCTCCGGCAGCAGCTCGTAAGAGAACGCCTCTACTGGCGGAAGATCGTTCGGCAACGGTTGAGGCTCGGGCCAGTCGTCTGCGTCCGCGATTGCGACGGCATCGGCTGTTTCGGTGGGCGGCTTCGCGTCCGCAATCTGCGCCTTCACTGGCTCTAAGCCGCACTCCCGCACCATATCGTTGAAATCTGTTCCGTCCACCACGTCTGGCAGCGCGATGTATCCACCACAAGCTTTCGCCGCTTCCTCGGCGTGTTGTTGGCCGATGCCGTTCTCATCGCGGTCGGCGCAAAGGATGATCTTGAGATCATTAAACTTCTCTCGCAGCACCTTCGCTACAGACTGCAAATTGCCAGCGTCGAATGCGACCGCTACGGCATGGTTGGTGGCTTCGTGAATGCTCGCGCCAGTGGCGAAGCCTTCACAGATACACAGCGTTCCCTCCGGCTTGCCGATTCCGAAGTAACCGCCAGCCTTACGGGCGTTCGGAAGAAACCGCTTTTCGCCGCTCGGGGAAATGAACTCAAGCGATTGAATCGCGCCGACAGTGTTCCTTACCGGAACGATCAGTGCGCCATCGCAGCGCATCCCGTTCATTGCCAGCGGGCCACGATAGAGCCTCACCCCGTAAGGCTGGACGCCCTTCCCCTTCAGGTAGGCGTGATCCTGTGGGGCAGCTTGGGCCTTCGACCAGATCCCTGCAGATCGCTCTGCGGCCTGCTGCTCATCTTGGAGCCTTATCGCATCGGCTTCCTTCTTCTCACGCTCGATCCGCTGAAGCCACGCGGTACGCTCGGAATCGGTAAAAGGAGTCTCTCGCTTCGCCTGCCACGTCCACAATTGATCAGTCCGCCAGTCCTTCACTACGCCGCCAGTCAGATCCGGAAAGAGCTTTGCGCTTCCGGCTGTGTCTCCGCGCTTATCTTGCGTCGGAAACCGCGTCCAGCGCCCAGGCTCGAGCCGCTGCGGCGGAGCAAATCCTAGCGACTCGATGAATCCAGAGAATTCCTGCGGGCCATTCATGCGTCGCCTCCGAGTCTCGCCCGCAGCTGCTCGTTCTCAATTCGCAGTCGGTCAATTTCTCTGCTCGCATCGACGTTGAAGAATCCTTGAGGGTCAATAGCACGACAGAGCCAGCGCCGCAGCGTGAAGAATTGGACGCTACAATTCTCCTTAGAGTGTAGTTCCTTGGGGCCGCTTGTCCTGGCAGGGACGGCGGCTCCTGCTTTTGTGGGGATCATCTTCTGTCCCCACTAGGCAGATTGCCGGTTCTGGCCGCGCTCGCTCAGTCGCGCACTTACCCACTCAGTTGAGCTCCCGCAGCGACCAGCGGGTGCAACGTCCTGAGCCAATGCGGACGGGGGCCGGGAACCTTCCCGCCCGGATTCGCCTCCACGCCTCGCTTTTAGAGATCCCGGTTACGGTCTTGCGGACCGGCTCCGCGACAAGCTGATCCGGAACGTTAAGGTCCGCGCCACTATGTTCCGACCTCATGAAACCTCACTCCTATGTGGTTGGGGTCCGCTCGGAGCGTTACGGCGCTCCGTAGCGTCCCCATTGTTCCCGCAAAGAAGCAGGTTCCTCGTGGCATTTCCGGATGTAAGCTGAACTTACGTCCGCTTTTATTTTCGGATGTAGGGTGAGCTTATGTCTGCTTTTTTCTGCGCCTGCGAATGTGGTCTTCGCTGAGCTTAATTTTATTCTTGAGCAAGAGTCTTTTGGCAATTCGCTTGTTTGTGGGAGGAGAACCTTCCGCTCGTAGCTCAGCTTCCGCTTCTGCGATTAGGCGCGCTGTCTCGTCTCCCTCCTTGCGCTTTTGTGCGGCGCGACTCTCGCCAGCCTTGGCGCGTCCAGCGGCGAGCTGCTTTCCGTCTTTTACCGTGCGCGCTTGATCTTCGCCGAGCAGAAACACTAGGCCGGCCTCCTGGCCCCTGCAAAACGCTGAGTACCAGTGCGCGAGCATGCCTATCTCTTGCTCGAATGCTTCCGGCCAGCACCCATCGCCTATATAGGCGTCGATCCATGCTTTGATGGTTTGCGGCTCTAGGTAATGGGCCGGTTTGCCATGCGCCGCAGGCAGGCGCCGCTCTAGCAAATTGTTCCGTACTCGCTGAAATTCGGTCCTGTACGATTCAGGGAACCAGTCGGGGAGCATCCCGAGCACGCCGTCATACTCATGCTCTAGTCGCTTCTCGGCGCGAGCAAAGTATTTCTCGGCCCAATCGACGGCACGCCTCTCCTTGCCTTGCTCTGCGTCTTTGTTGCTCATCGTGCGCCCCTTCACGCCCCTTAATGGTGGGCGCCGCGCCAGGCCGGCAAGGGTTTCCGGCTCTTCGCCCCGTCGGGCTAGGCGCGGTGTTCGGCTGTCACCTGCTCGTCTGGAGCGTCGTGCAATCTGCGGCGCGAGACACCTACGCCGCCTTGCCACGAATCGGAACAACTTCCGCGCCAGCGCAGAGGCCACCTAGAAAATCAGCCCATGCCTGCATCATCTTCCTGCGCTCCTCTAGGTGGTCGCTGTGATCGTATGCAGCCCGGACCTGATCGCGCTCTGTATGTGCAAGCTGTCGCTCGATGGCATCGCGGTTCCAGCCCTGCCCGTTCAGGATCGTGCTAGCAGTGGAGCGGATCCCGTGCGGGGTGAACTTCCCGGCGTAGCCGATGGCGTCAAATGCCCTATTGAGCGTCGTTCCAGACATGGGCCTGCGCGGGTCGCCGTGATTGGGGAACACATAGACCGAAGCGCCCGACAGTTCCTTTAGCTTACGCAGCGCCTCCATAGCCTGCCGTGACAGCGGCACGATATGGGGCTTCTGCATCTTCATCCGATCTGCGCCGATTACCCATTCCGCCCGGTCAAGGTCTATCTCCTCCCAGGGCGCATGTAGTAGCTCCAGCTTCCGCGTGAAGGTGAGGAACAGCAGCTTGATGGCGAGCTTTGTCTGGAGCTTGCCAGGGTAGCGATCAGCGGCGTTGAGGAACGCGGGGATCGTCTTGGCAGTGAGGGGCTTTCCCTTCGGCGTGCCCTTTGGCAGTTCGATAAAGCCCGCCAGATCGCGCGCGGGATTCCCGACCTTGAGCGCTCGAGGAACATCTTTATAGATGCTGGCGAGAATCAGGCGGGCGTAGTGTGCGGACTTCGGCCCGCGCTCCTCTGCGACCTTCCGAAGCGCGGCCTCGATCTGATCGTGTGTAATGTCCTGCATTGCCTTTCCGCCAATGGCCGGATAGATGTCCTCCTCCAACCAGCGGCGGGCGTTGTCCTTCCAGCTTTCTGACCGGCTCGGAGCCTTGGCCTGATACCACCGCTCGGCAATGGCCTTGAGCGTATTACGGCGGGCGATCTGAGCTTGGGCCTTCTTCTCCTGCTTTGCCTGCGCGGGGCTTTCCCCCTTCGCTACCAGCTTCCTAGCAGCGCGTAGCGCGTCCTTGGCGTCGTCCAAACTCACATCGGGGTATCGGCCTATGGTGAGCGTTTCACGCTTGCCGTGGAGCCTGTAATCGAAGCGCCAGGACTTCGCGCCCTTGGGGTGCTTCCCGCTCGCGGGCGTGACGTACAGATACAGCCCTTCGCCAACGTAACGCTTCTCAGGCTTGCCCTTCGCTGTGGCGTTCCTCGCCGTGGCGTCAGTGAACTTAGGTGTCTTGGCGGACTCGGCTTGCATGGCATCTCTCCGGCAGGTGACGGTATCGGGCGGTATTTTTCTTCACTGCCGCCTAGAATACCGTCATGTCGCTGCGGATGCAAGGGCACGCACTGGTTTGCACTGAGCCGCAAAACAGGAGCGAACAAGCCTATTTCAGGTGAAGACCGGTCCTCATGGGGACGCGCTGAGCATTCGCTCCACATAACGCGCGATCAGGTCGATTTCCAGGTTTACCCGGGCACCGGGCGCGAGGCGCGACAACGTCGTGGCTTCGAGAGTGTGCGGGATCAAGTTGATGTCGAAAACGTCGCCTGCGACCCGATTCACGGTGAGCGACACGCCATCGACGCAGATCGACCCCTTGCGCGCCACGTAGCGAGCCAGCCCCTGCGGCGCGCGCAGGCGCAGCAGCATCGACTCGCCGGCCGGCTCGAATGCCAGCACCTCGCCGATGCCGTCGACGTGCCCGGTCACCAGGTGCCCGCCGAGCTTGTCGCCCATGCGCAGCGACTTTTCCAGGTTGACGTTGCCGGGGCGATCGAGTCCCGCGGTGCAATCGAGCGTCTCGCGCGACACGTCGAAGGACAGCCGCTTTCCGGCGATCGCCACCACGGTAAGGCAGGTGCCCTGGACGCACACCGAATCGCCGAGCTCGACATCGGCGACGTCGAGTCCGTCGGCCGCGACGGTGAGGCGCACGCCTTGCTCGAGCGGCGCCACTGCCTCGATCGTCCCTACCGCCTGCACGATCCCGGTGAACATCAGAGCCTCGCCACGACCCTCAGGTCTTCGCCGATGCGGTCAACGGAGCGGATTGTCACCCGGACGCGCTCGTCCAGCGATGTCATCTGCGCGAGATCGACCATGCCCTGCGCCGCATCGCCGAGCAGGCCGGGCGCGAGGTAGATCAGCAGCTCGTCGACGCAGCGCTCGCGCATCAGCGATCCGTTCAGCTTGACGCCGCCTTCGACGTGCAGCTCGTTCACGCCGCGGCGCGCGAGCTCCGCGAGCATCGCGGCAAGATCGACCTTGCCCTGGGCGTTCGGCAGGGCGATCGCTTCGGCGCCGGCGGGCGGCTTGCGGGCGCTCGCGCCAAAGAAGATCAGCGTGTTGCCGCCTTCCAGGACCTGCGCCCCCGCGGGCGTCTCGAGCCGGCTGTCGACCACCACGCGCAGCGGCTGGCGCGGCGTGTCGACCTCACGCACCGTGAGGCGCGGGTCGTCGGCCCGCACAGTGCCGATGCCGGTGAGCAGCGCGCAGGCGCGCGCGCGCCAGCGGTGGCCGTCCTTGCGCGCCTCGGCACCGGTGATCCACTGCGACCTGCCGTTGGCGAGCGCGGTGCGGCCGTCGAGCGTCGCGGCGACCTTCATGCGCACCCAGGGACGGCCGCGCGTCATGCGCGACACGAAGCCGATATTCAGCTCGCGCGCCTCCTCTTCCATCAGGCCGTGCTCGAAGCGCACCCCGGCAGCGGCGAGGCGCTCCGCGCCGCGCGTAGCCTTGGGATTGGGATCGCGCATGGCCGCCACCACCCGCGCGACCCCGGCTGCGGCGAGCGCATCGGCGCATGGCGGCGTGCGGCCGTAGTGGTTGCACGGCTCGAGCGTGACGTAGGCGGTTGCGCCGCTGGCCGCGGCGCCCGCCGCGGCCAGCGCGAGCGCTTCAGCATGCGGCGCGCCCGCCTTCTCGTGCCAGCCTTCGCCGACGATACGCTCGCCCCGCGTGAGGACGCAGCCCACGCGCGGGTTGGGCGTCGCGGTGTACAGACCGCCCTCGGCCAGCGCCAGCGCGCGGCGCATCATGGCGTGATCGAAGGCGGAATACGGGGTCACTTCCTGCGCCGCGGCTTCTTGAACTCCTGCACCGCCTCGCGGAAATCGTCCGGCGTCTCGAACCTGCGGTACACGGAAGCGAAGCGGATGTAGGCGATCTTGTCCAGCTTGCCGAGTTCGCGCATCACCAGGTCGCCAACGCGGCTGGTCGGTACCTCGCGCTCGCCGAGCGAGCGCAGCTTCTCCTCGATGCGATCGACCGCCGCGTCCACGGCATCCGTTGCCACGGGACGCTTGCGCAGGGCGAGCATCATGCTACCGAGCAGCTTGTCGCGGTCGAAATCGGTGCGACTGCCGTCCTTCTTCACCAGGCGCGGCATGCGCAGCTCGACGCGCTCGTAGGTGGTGAAGCGCTTGTCGCACTTCGGGCAGCGGCGCCGGCGCCGGATGACGTTCGCTTCCGGATTGGAGCGCGTGTCCACCACCTGCGTGTCCTCGTGGTTGCAGAACGGGCAGCGCATGGTGTGCCTAGGTGTAGACCGGGAAGCTGGCGCAGAGCGCCTTGACCTCGCCCGCCACGTGACGCGTGTGGGCGTCGTCGGCGGGGTTCTCGAGAACGTCGGCGATGAGATTCGCCAGGATCTCCGCCTCGCCACTGCGAAAGCCGCGTGTGGTCATCGCCGCAGTACCGATGCGGATGCCGGAAGTGACGGCGGGCCTTTCGGGGTCGTTCGGAATCGCGTTCTTGTTGACGGTGATGTGCGCCCGCCCGAGCACCGCCTCGGCGTCCTTCCCGGTGATGCCCTTCTTGCGCAGATCGACGAGGAACATGTGGCAATCGGTGCGCCCCGAGACGATGCGCACGCCGCGCTCGGTGAGCACGCGCACCATGGTGCGCGCATTGTCGAGAACCTGCTGCTGGTAGTCGCGGAACTCCGGCCGAAGCGCCTCGCCGAAGGCGACCGCCTTGGCGGCGATGACGTGCATCAGCGGTCCGCCCTGGATGCCGGGAAAGATGGCCGAGTTTACGGCGCGCTCGTGCTCGGGCCTGCCCAGTATCAACCCCCCGCGCGGCCCGCGCAGCGTCTTGTGCGTGGTGCTGGTTACGTAGTCGGCCACCCCCACGGGCGAAGGGTAAAGGCCCGCGGCGATCAGCCCCGCGTAATGCGCCATGTCTGCCATCAGCAGCGAGCCCGCCTTGTCCGCGATCGCGCGAAAGCGCTTCCAGTCGATCGCCAGCGCATAGGCCGACGCGCCGGTGACGATCATCTGCGGCCGATGCTGCATTGCAAGCGCCTCGACCTGCCCGTAGTCGATCTCCTCGTTGTCATCCAGTCCGTACGACAGCACCTTGTAGAGCTTACCCGAGAGGTTGACGGGGGAGCCGTGCGTCAGGTGCCCGCCGTGCGCGAGCGCCATGCCGAGGATGGTGTCACCGGGCTTGAGGGCCGCGGCGTACACCGCCTGGTTCGCCTGCGAGCCGGAATGCGCCTGCACGTTCGCCCACTCGGCGGCAAACAGGCGCCGGGCGCGCTCGATGGCGATCGCTTCGGCCATGTCCACGTACTCGCAGCCACCGTAATAACGCTTTCCCGGATAGCCCTCGGCATACTTGTTGGTCAGCTGCGAGCCCTGCGCCAGCAGCACTGCCGGGCTGACGTAGTTTTCGGAGGCGATCAGCTCGACGTGGTCTTCCTGGCGTCGGTGCTCGAGGCGCACCGCATTCCAGACTTCCGGGTCGGATTGCGCGAGTAGGTTGGCGGCGAACATGGGAGGGAGGGGATGCCGGAAACGCGCGATTCTACCGTGCGCCGCACGTCAGCTCAGTCGTTCTCGGCTTGCCAGCGGAAGCGTAGCGCATGATCGCCGTGCCTGGTCGCGGTGTGGCCGAGGCCGATCCAGCCGCGCTCGCCAAGCACGGCCTCTTATGAAATGCCGGCCTCGCGGCACGATGCGCGCGTGAAAGCGCGAGGCATAGTCGCTCGTCACCACCACGTCGTTCTCCTTGTCGCGACCCAGGCGGAGCGGCGCCGCGTCGTGCCTCACCGATATTGAGTCTCCGCCATACGACAGCCTCGACACCATCTGCCCCTGCGCCGGCCGCAGGATATTGGCTTCGGTGAGATCGGGGTCGGTGCGGCAAAGCACCTCGTAGGCGGTGACCTCCTCCACCCTGCCCTTGACCCGTATCGGGAACAGCTTGCGGCAGCGCTCGCGCAGCTCGGGGTCAAGCGCTTCGAGCGCCTGCTCGTTGGTCAGGACCTGCCCGGGGTCGGCGAACATGCACATGATGCCGTCGCCGAGCGATTCGTAGATTCTCGTGCTATCGGTGATGCCAACGAAAAGTATCGCCCGCTCGGCGGCCTCCACGCTTGCTTCCCACTCATGCAAAAGGCGCGATCTTATCGCACCGTGCGAAAGTGGCCGCTTCGGCTATACGACCAGCGTCGGGGTCAGATCTCCCGGGGCGTCGATGTCGCGGATAACACCCGGGTCGCCGCACGGGATCTTCACCAGCAGCCGCTCATGGCGCGCGAGGATTCCGCGCGCGCCCTCGTCGCCCGAGAGCGCCGCAAGCTCGGCGCGGAAGCGCCCGGAGATACCGACCGGATGACCGCGCCTGCGGCGGTAATACGGCGCCGCGAGCACGGCGCCGGCCTCGAGCGATTCACGCACCGCAGCGATCGAGCTCGGACGGACGAACGGCATGTCGGCCAGTGCGACGACGTAGCCGCGCGCCTCGCCCGCGGCACGCGCGGCGCACGCCAGGCTCGCGCCCATGCCCTCTTCCGCATTCGGGCACACCACGACCTGGCAGCCTTCCGCGGCCAGAACTCGAGCCGTGTCGTCTGCGCCCGGACGCACCACCGCAACGACGCGTGGCAACTGGCTCAAGAGATGGCGCGCCGCCTGCACGGCGATCGGCACGCCGTGCGGCAGCGGGTGCTGCAGCTTGTCCGAGCCGAAGCGCGAAGCCGATCCCGCCGCCAGCAGCAGGCCGACGAAGTCCGGGCTCAAGCTTTCTGCGGCGCGACCTCGCAGGCCGACGGCGCGAAGCGGCTCTTTTCCTTCTCGGCCCAGTCCGGCGAGCGAACCCCGTGGCGCACCGCGGTCATCTCCGCCAGGATCGCCACGGCGATCTCGGGCGGCGTCTTGGAGCCGATGAACAAACCGACCGGACCGCGCAGCCGCGCGATCTCCGCATCCGACAGGTCGAACTCGCGCAGCCGCCTGCGGCGCGCGTCGTTGTTCTTCTTCGATCCGATCGCACCGACGTAGAAGGCCGGTGATTTCAACGCCTCGAGCAGCGCCATGTCGTCGAGCTTCGGGTCGTGCGTAAGCGCCACCACCGCGCTGTGGCCATCGAGATTGAGGCCCGCGATGACGTCGTCGGGCATGCCGCGATCGAGCCCCACCCCGGGCAGGTCCCAGCCCTCGGCGTACTCTTCGCGCGGGTCCACGACCGTAACGTGGTAGTCGAGCATCTTCGCCATCTCGGCGAGATAGCGCGTGAGCTGCCCCGCGCCGATCAGTACCAGGCGCCAGCGCGGGCCGTGCACCGTGGTGAGGACCTTGCCGTCGTATTGCAGCGCGTCCTGCCAGCCGCCCGGCTCTAAGGTAACGCGTCCCGAATCGAGCTCCAGGCGCCGTCGCACCAGCTGCTGCCTGCCGATCGTGTCGAGCAGCTCGCCGATCGCGCTGGCGTCGGTCACCGGCTCGAGTACCAGCTGCAGCGTGCCGCCGCAGGGCAGGCCCCAGCGAGTGGCTTCTTCATTGGTCACGCCGTAGGTGAGCTCCTGGGGCCTGTTTGCGGCCACCGCCTTCGCCCTGACCTTTTCCACCAGGTCGTCCTCGACGCAACCTCCGGACACCGAGCCCGAGATCAGGCCGTCGTCGCGTACCGCCACCAGCGCGCCGACCGGGCGCGGCGCCGATCCCCAGGTCTTGACGATGGTGCCGAGGGTGACCCCGCGGCCTGCCTGTCTCCATGCTTGCGCGCTGCGCAATACTTCGATGTCTACGCTGTCCATGGGCCAACTCCCGGTTCGGAACTATGGCGCTATTTTATTCCTTTATGCGGGCACGGCCGGGAATATCAACGTCGCCCTGCAGCCTCGCCCCGCAGCCGTCGCCGCGCCGATCTCAAGGCTGGCGCCGTGGGACGTGGCAATTTCGCTGACGATCGCCAAGCCCAGGCCGCTGCCGGTGCCTGCGGTCCCCGGAACCCGGTAAAAGCGCTGCACGACCTGCGCGCGCTGCTCCGGCGGGATCCCCGGGCCGTCGTCCTCGACCTCGAGCACGGCGTGCGCGCCGTCGTCGCGCTGCCGGCTACCCGTGCGCACGGTGACGTGGCCGCCCGCCGGCGTGTACTCGAGCGCGTTGTGCACCAGGTTGGCGAGCGCCTCGCGCAACAGGAAATCATTGCCGCGCACCCTGGCCGCGGCGAGATCGAACCCGAGGTCGATGTCGCGCGCCAGGGCGCGGTGCACCCATTCGTCCGCGACACCTTCGACGATGCGCCTCATATCGAGCGTCTGCAGGCCCGCCTCGCGGCTGCCTCCCGGCTCGGCGCGCGCCAACGCGAGCAGCTGATTCGCGAGACGTGCGGTGCGCACGGTCGCGAGGTGCACCTGCTCGAGCTCGGTGCGGCACGCATCGGGCACGGGCTGCGCGAGCGCGAGCTCGGTGTGAGCCTGCAGGCCGGCGAGCGGCGTACGCAGCTGATGCGCGGCATTGGCGAGAAAACGCTGCTGGTTGTTGTTCGCCTCCGCCACCTGCCTGAGCAGGTCGTTCAGTGCGCTTACCATCGGTTTCGCTTCCTCGGGCACCGGATCCACCTCGATCGGACGCAGGTCGCGCGGCGAACGCTCCTTGATCTGCTCGGAAAGCCGCGCGAGCGGCGCCAGCCCGCGCTTGACGCCGAACCAGACGATGACCAGGGTGGCGATCGCGACCAGCAACGTCGGCACCAGGCTCGAGAGCACGATGTCGCGTACCAGGCGTTTGCGTTTGACGGTGGTTTCGGCGACCTGCACGGTGCACACCCTGCCCGCACAGGGCACCAACACCGCCACGGCGCGAACGTCGTGCTCGCCATATACGTCGTTGTAGGCGATCACGCCGTCGTTCGGCGTATCATCGGACGGAGGTGCGGGTAAGTCGAGGTCCCCTGCGAGGCTCGTCCCGTCTGGCGCCCGCACCCGGAAGTAGATCCGGTCGTAACGGTCGGTGCGCAGGATGCGTTCGGCGGCACTCGGCAAATCGACCGAGTACCGGCCGTCGGCGTACCGGATGCGCTCGCCGAGCGCCAGGCCGACGTCGATCAGCGCCTGATCATATGCTGACTCGGCCGGCCCAATCGACGGATAGTACGCAATCACCGCGCCGATCGCGAGCAGCGCCGTGATCGGCGGCAGCAGCCGCCGCAGCAGCTGCACCCTGACGCTGCGCCCGCTCGCCACGTTACGTTTCCCTGTAGTCCTCGAGCATATAGCCGAATCCGCGCACCGTGCGGATTTGCACCCCGGCCGGCTCCATCTTGGCGCGCAGGCGCGAGATATAGACCTCGATCGCGTTGGGCGAGAGCTCCTCGCCCCAGTTCGCGACGGCCTGGATGATCGCTTCCTTCGACACGATGCGACCGACCCGGGCGAGCAGCACTTCGAGCACCGCCCACTCGCGCGCCGCGAGCTCCAGCGGCGCGCCCGCAAGATACGCGCGCCGTGCCACCGTATCGAGCACCAGCGGGCCATGCACGATCTTCGGTCCGGCCTGCGACTGGCTGCGGCGTATCAGCGCGCGCACGCGCGCTGCGAGCTCGGACATTGCGAAGGGCTTGGCGACATAGTCGTCGCCCCCCAGGTCGAGGCCGCGCACGCGGTCGTCGATGGCATCGCGCGCGGTGAGCAGCAGCACCGGCACGCGCTGCGCGCTCGCACGCAGCCGGCGCAATGCCTCGAAGCCGTCCATCCCCGGCAGCCCCACGTCCAGGATGACCAGGTCGAAGCTCTCCTGCTTCACCGCGAGCAACGCCTGCTCACCGCTCCTCACGGCGTCGACTGCATAGCCCTCGCCCTCGAGAATTCTGGAAAGGCCGCTGGCGAGGCCGGGATCGTCCTCGACGATCAGGATGCGCATGGGGGAAGCATGGGATTTCGCCCAGCATCATAGCGCCCGCCCCCGCACGCATCCGCCGAAGCCGCCTCAGGTGGTCTTGCGGTTGGTGTACTCCAGCAGCATGTAGCCGAAGCCGCGCACCGTGCGGATGCGGATGCCGGCAGGCTCAAGCTTCGCGCGCAGGCGCGAAACGTAAACCTCGATAGCGTTCAGCGACAAGTCGTCGCTCACCCCGGCCACCGCCTCGATGATCGCCTCCTTCGACACCGTGCGCTCGATGCGCTCGAGCAGCACGACCAGCACCGACCACTCGCGCGCGGCCATCTCGAGCGGCTGGCCATTTAGCCAGGCGCGGCGCGCGTTGGTGTCGAGCGTCAGCGGGCCGTGCACGATTCGCGGCCCGGACTGCCCGCGACCGCGCCTGCCGAGCGCGCGCACCCGGGCGGCAAGCTCGGGCAACGCGAACGGCTTGGGCATGTAGTCGTCGGCGCCCAGATCGAGCCCGCGCACGCGGTCGTCGACCGCGTCGCGCGCCGTGAGGATCAGCACCGGTTGCGCGTGTCCGGCCGCGCGCATGCGCTTCAGCACCTCGAAGCCATCGATCCCCGGCAGGCCGATGTCGAGCACCATCAGGTCGAAGCGTTCGGATGCCATGCGGCCGAGCGCGTCCTCGCCGCTGCCCGCAGCCGCGACCTCATAGCCCTGGTTGGCGAGCGCCCGCGTCAGCCCCGTCGCGAGCGAGTCGTCGTCCTCGACAAGCAGCAGGCGCAACAGCGCGGGACCCTGAGGCACCGACGGCGCGCCGGCGGCATCGTGAGGATGGTTGAGCTGCATGGTGGTCATCTTCGGCTCCTCATGAGTTTGCGATTGGCCGCGAAAGGCGGATTTTTCGAGGCTAACTGCCGAGGCTTACCCAATGCTTAAGCGGGTCTTGCGACCAGCTTACGGCCCGGAGGATTGCCGGCGGCGGCCTTATTGCGCACTGCAACATTGCCCTTACTTAGGCGCTTCGCTACGATAGGCGCCCAAAATCACGCGATCGCCAAGCCCGCACGCAGGTCTTTACTCCAAGCGGGCGCCGGCGCGGCATACCCCAGCCACAAGAACCATCCTGAAGGAGGCGACATGGCAGTGAAGATTTCAATGACGGTCAACGGCAAGCCGGTGTCGGCCGAGGTCGAGGCGCGCACCCTGCTGGTGACGTTCATCCGCGAGCAGCTGAGGCTTACCGGAACCCACGTGGGCTGCGACACCGCCCAGTGCGGCGCCTGCACAGTGCACATGAACGGCAAGGCGGTGAAGTCCTGTTCCATGCTGGCGATGCAGGCCGAAGGCGCGCAGATCTTGACGATCGAGGGGGTGGCCAAGGCCGACGGCACGCTGCACCCGATGCAGGCGGCGTTCAAGGAGCACCACGGCCTGCAGTGCGGGTTCTGCACTCCGGGCATGGTGATGAGCGCTCTCGAGTTCGCCAAGAACAGGCCCGGGGCGAGCGAGCAGGAAGTGCGCGAGAGCCTGGAAGGCAACCTGTGCCGCTGCACCGGCTACCACAACATCGTCAAGGCGATCATGGCCGGCTCCAAGGCCATGGCCGCATCCAAGTGAACAAGGAGGGCATGCCATGGCCGCATCCCTGATCGGCGCTCGCGTAGAGCGCAAAGAGGATTACCGCTTCCTGACCGGAGCGGGGCAGTACACCGACGATGTGGCCCTGCCGGGCCAGACCTACGCGGTGTTCGTGCGCTCGCCGCACGCACACGCGAAGATCAAGTCGATCAAGAAGGACCAGGCGCTCAAGGCGCCGGGCGTGCTCGCCGTGTACACCGGCGAGGACCTGGCCGCAGCGAAAGTGGGCGGGCTGCCCTGCGGCTGGCTCATCACGGGCACCGACGGCCAGCCGATGAAGGAGCCGCCGCACCCGCCGCTCGCCCAGGGCAAGGTGCGCTACGTCGGCGACCACGTCGCGATCGTGATCGCCGAGACGCAGAGTGCGGCGCGCGACGCGGCCGACCTGGTGCAGGTCGACTACGAGCTGCTGCCTGCGGTGGTGGATGCGAGCAGGGCGACGCAGAAGGGTGCACCCGCGCTGCACGACATCGCGCCGGACAACAAGTGCTACACCTGGGCGCTGGGCGACAAGGCCGCGGTGGACGCGGCCTTCGCCAAGGCCGCGCACGTCACGAAGCTGGAATTCATCAACAACCGGCTGATCCCGAACGCGATCGAGCCGCGCGCGGCGAACGCGACGTATTCGCGCGCCGACGACAGCTACACGCTGTATGTCGCCAGTCAAAACCCGCACGTCGAGCGGTTGCTGATGACCGCCTTCGTGCTCGGGCTGCCCGAGCACAAGGTGCGCGTGGTGGCGCCCGATGTCGGCGGCGGCTTCGGCTCCAAGATCTACCTCTACGCCGAGGACGTGGCGGTCACGTGGGCCTCCAGGCAGCTCAACCGCCCGGTGAAGTGGACCGCCGAGCGCAGCGAATCGTTCGTCTCCGACGCGCACGGGCGTGACCATCACACGGTAGCCGAGCTGGCGATGGACAAGGACGGCAAGTTCCTCGCCATGCGCGTGCACACCACGGCGAACATGGGCGCCTACCTGTCGACCTTCGCCTCGTGCATCCCGACCATCCTGTACGCGACGCTGCTCGCCGGGCAGTACACCACGCCCGCGATCTACTGCGAGGTCACCGCAGTGTTCACCAATACGGCGCCGGTGGATGCCTACCGCGGCGCCGGGCGTCCCGAGGCGACCTACGTGGTCGAGCGCCTGGTCGAGACCGCGGCGCGTGACATGAAGCTCGACCCGGCCGAGATCCGCCGGCGCAACTTCATCACGACCTTCCCCTACCAGACGCCGGTCGCGCTGATGTACGACACCGGTGACTACGAGGCCACGCTCGGCGCAGCGATCAAGATGGCCGACGTCGCGGGCTTTCCGAAGAGGAAGGAAGAAGCGGCCAGGCGCGGCAAGCTGCGCGGCCTGGGCTATTGCTGCTACATCGAGGCCTGCGGCATCGCGCCTTCGAACATCGCCGGCGCGCTCGGCGCGCGCGCGGGGCTCTACGAGGCGGGTGAGATCCGCATGCACCCGACCGGCAGCGTGACGGTGTTCACCGGCTCGCACTCGCATGGCCAGGGCCATGAGACGACCTTCGCGCAGGTTGTTGCTGACAAGCTCGGCCTGCCGATCGAGAGCGTCGACATCGTGCACGGCGACACCTCGAAGATCCTGTTCGGCATGGGCACCTACGGCTCGCGCTCTATCGCCGTCGGCGGCACGGCCATCGTCAAGGCGCTCGACAAGATCATCGCCAAGGGCAAGAAGATCGCCGCGCACCTGATGGAGGCCGCCGAGACCGACATCGAGTACGACAAGGGCGTGTTCAAGGTCGCCGGCACCGACAAGCAGAAAACCATCGGCGAGGTGGCGTTCGCGGCCTACGTGCCCCACAACTATCCACTGGACAAGCTCGAGCCGGGGCTAAACGAGAATGCGTTCTACGACCCGACCAACTTCACGTTCCCGGCGGGGAGCTACGTCTGCGAGGTGGAGATCGACCCGGATACCGGCGTGACGAAGGTCGTCAAATTCACCGCGGTGGACGACTTCGGCAAGATCATCAACCCGATGATCGTCGAGGGCCAGGTGCATGGCGGCCTGACCCAGGGCATCGGCCAAGCGCTCACGGAACACTGCCGCTACGACCCGGAGACGGGTCAGCTGCTGAGCGGCTCGTTCACCGACTACTGCATCCCGCGCGCCGACGACGTGCCTTCGTACCAGCTCGATACGCGCGAAACGCCGTGCACGCACAACCCGCTCGGCGTGAAGGGCTGCGGCGAGGCGGGCGCCATCGGCGCGCCGGCGGCGGTGATGAATGCGATCACCGACGCGCTCGGAATCAGGGACTTGCCGATGCCCGCCACCGCCGAAACGGTGTGGAAGGCGATCCGCGCGAACCGCAAAGCGGCATAAGAAGGCCATAGGAGAGAACCATGCACGCATTCAACTATCACCGCCCGTCGTCGACCAAGGACGCCGCCACGCTGGCGGGAAAGGGCGCCGACGCGAAGCTGCTGGCCGGCGGCCAGAGCCTGGTGCAGACCATGAAGCTGCGTCTCGCGGCGCCCAGCGACCTGATCGACCTCAACGCGATCTCCGACCTGAAGACCATCAAGTCCGAGGGCGGCGCCGTGGTCATCGGCGCGATGGCGCGTCACGCCGAAGTCGCCGCCTCGAGCGAGGTGAAGAAGGCGATTCCCGCGCTCGCCGCGCTCGCCGGCATGATCGGCGACCGGCAGGTACGCAACCAGGGTACCATCGGCGGCTCGCTCGCCAACAACGATCCGGCGGCCGATTACCCGGCGGCGGTGCTCGGGCTGGGCGCCACGGTCGTCACCAACAAGCGCAAGATCGCCGCCGATCAGTTCTTCAAGGGCATGTTCGAAACCGCGCTTGAGCCCGGCGAGATCATCACGCAGGTGTCGTTCCCGGCGCCCAAGCGCGCCGCATACACGAAGTTCAAGAACCCGGCCTCGCGCTTCGCCATCGTGGGCGTGTTCGTCGCCGACACCGGCAGCGGGGTGCGCGTCGCGGTGACCGGGGCGGGACCGAGCGTATTTCGCCAGGCCGACATGGAGAAGGCGCTTTCCTCCAAGTTCGCGCCCGAGTCGGTGGCCGGGATCAAGGTCAAGGCTGACGGCCTGAACAGCGACCTGCACGCGAGCGCCGACTATCGCGCGCACCTGGTCACTGTAATGGCCAAGCGCGCGGTCGAAGCGGCGATGAAATAGCATTCTGGCCCGATGCAATGCAAACGGCCCGCCCCGGCGGGCCGTTTCTTTTTTACAATGTGGGTTTTGCAGGTCTCCCCGCCATGGCTCGTTCCCTGCCGAAGTCGATCGACGAAACCCAGCAGCTGCTCACCTCGGCGGACTACGTCGCCGAGCGCAGCCTCGCCACCGCGCTGTTCCTCGCGCTCAGCATGCAGCGCCCGTTATTCCTCGAGGGCGAGGCGGGCGTCGGCAAGACCGAGATCGCCAAGGTGATCGCGCAGGCGCTCGGCCGCGAGCTGATCCGGCTGCAGTGCTACGAGGGCCTGGACATCTCCCAGGCGGCCTACGAGTGGAACTACTCCCGTCAGATGATCGAGATCCGTCTGGCGGAGGCCGCGGGAGAAAAGTCCAAGGAAAAGATCTCGCAGGACATCTTCTCGGAGCGCTTCCTCGTGAAGCGCCCGCTCGCGCGCGCGCTGGAGGGCAAGCCGGGAAGCGCGCCGGTGCTGCTGATCGACGAGCTCGACCGTACCGACGAGCCCTTCGAGGCCTACCTGCTCGAAGTGCTCTCCGACTGGCAGATCTCGATACCGGAGATCGGCACGCTGCGCGCCACCGAGCCGCCGATCGTGGTGATCACCTCGAACCGCACGCGCGAGATCCACGACGCGGTAAAGCGGCGCTGCTTCTACCACTGGGTCGACTATCCCGATGCGGCACGCGAGCTCGAGATCCTCAGGCGCAAGGCGCCCAAGGCGGCCGAGGCGCTATCGCGCGAAGTGGTGGCCTTCGTGCAGCGCCTGCGCAGCGTGGAACTGTTCAAGCTGCCCGGCGTCGCCGAGACCATCGACTGGGCCAACTGCCTGGTGGCTCTCGACCGGATCGCGCTCGACCCGGAGACGGTGAACAACACCCTCGGCGTGCTGCTCAAGTACCAGGACGACATCGAGAAGATCGCCGGCGAAGAGGCGACGCGGCTGGTGGCGGACGCGAAAGCAGCGGCAACGGCCTGAGGAACGATGCGCGTTCCAACCCTGCTCGGGCGGCTGTTCGGCACGGCGCCTGGGCGCGCCGGGGGCGATGCGCGCAAGGCCGAAGCCCTGTGCCGCGCGCTGCTCTCCGTGCGTGGCGAGGCCGCCGGCACGGCCCTGGCGCGCGAGGCGCTCGACGCCTACGAATCGCTCGACGACGCGGGCCATGTCCACGTGTTCGATGCGCTGGCGCGCGAGTTCGCGTCGGATCCCGAGCGCGTCGCCAGGGCCGCCGAAGCCTACCGCCGCGACCCGTCCGCGTCCAACCAGATACGACTGCAGGCCGTCGTCGAGCCCCCGCGCCAGGAGCTGTTCCGGCGCCTGAACATGGCCCCCGGCGGTACGGCGGCGCTGGTTGCGCTGCGCGAGCAGCTGCTCAGGGAGCTGCCGCAGCACCCCGAGTGGGGTGCGCTCGATGCGGATCTCCTGCACCTGCTGCGCTCCTGGTTCAATCGCGGCTTCCTGGTGCTCCAGCGCATAGACTGGCGCACCTCCGCCATCGTGCTGGAGAAGCTCATCCGCTACGAAGCGGTGCACGAAATCAAGGGCTGGCCCGACCTGCACAGGCGGCTCGAAGCCGACCGGCGCTGCTTCGCGTTCTTTCACCCCGCGCTGCCCGACGAGCCGCTGATCTTCATCGAGGTGGCGCTCACGAGCAACATGGCGGGCCGCGTGCAGCCGCTGCTCGACGTCGCGGCGCCGCTCGGCGACCCGCAGAAGGCACGCTGCGCGATGTTCTATTCCATCACCAATTGCCTGGACGGCCTGCGCGGCATTTCCTTCGGCAACTTCCTCATCAAGCAGGTCGCAGAAGAGCTGCGCCGCGAGCTGCCGCAGCTGCGCACGTTCGCCACGCTGTCGCCCATTCCCGGGTTTCGCCAGTGGCTCCGGGGTCGGGACGTCGCCGGCCTCGAGCGGCTCGAGCAGCCCGGGTGGCAACAGGCGAAGGGGCCCGATTCGCTCGAAGGCTTGCTGATGCCGCTGTGCGCGAGCTACCTGCTCGGCGCCAAGCGCGGCGCAGAGCCGCTCGACCCGGTGGCACGCTTCCACCTCGGCAACGGCGCGCGTCTCGAGCGTATCAACTGGCTCGCCGACACGTCCCCCGCCGGGATCGAGAGCTCCGCCGGAACGATGGCGAACTACGTCTACCGGCTGGCCGAGGTGGAGCACAACCACGAGCTGTTCGTAAACGAGCATCGCGTCATCGCATCGCGCCAGGTGGAGCGGCTGGCGCGCGAACCCTGGCCCGGGCAGCGCACCGCTGCCGTGGCGAAGGCCTGACATGCTGCCGGGACTCGACACCGATGTGCGCAGCGCCGGACGGCTGGCGCAGAACGTCATGCACTTCGCGCGGCTGCTGCGCGCCGCCGGCCTGCGCATCGGACCGGACCGCGTCATCGACTGCGTTCGCGCGCTGGAGATTGCCGGCGCGTCGCGCCGCGACGACTGGTACTGGACCATGTCGAGCGTCCTGCTGTCGCGCGAGGAGCAGCGCCCGATCTTCGACCAGGCATTCCGCATCTTCTGGCGCGACCCCAAGCTGGTGGAGAAGATGATGCAGATGCTGCTGCCCAAGACCTACGGCCGCGCGGGCAAGGAGGACGAGCAGCAGTCGCAGCGCCTGACCGATGCGCTGTTCGGGCAGAAAAAGCCCGAGCCGCGAGAGCAGCAGGACCAGAAGATCGAGCTCGATGCCAAGCTCACCTTCTCGGCGCGAGAGGTGTTGCAACGCCTGGACTTCGACACCATGTCCGCCGCCGAGCTCGCCGAGGCGAAGAAAATGATCGCAGCGCTGCGCTTGCCCCTGCCGCAGATCCGCACGCGTCGGCTGACGCCCAGCCTGCGCGGCCAGCGCATCGACCTGCGCGCAACGCTGCGCGAGAGCCTGCGCGAGGGCGGCGACGTGATCCCGCTGGTGCGCGCGGCGCCGAAAGAGCTGCATCCGCCGCTGGTGGTGCTATGCGACATCTCCGGCTCGATGAACCCCTACGCGCGCATGTTCCTGCATTTCCTGCACGCAATCACCAACGATCGTGACCGCGTGTCGGTGTTCGTGTTCGGCACGCGACTCACCAACATCACGCGCCAACTGCGCCACCGTGACGTCGACGTGGCGATGTCCAAGGTCGCGGATGCCATCAAGGACTGGTCCGGCGGCACGCGCATCGGCGCCTGCCTGCGCGAATTCAACTGGCGCTGGAGCCGCCGCGTGCTCGGCCAGAACGCGTGCGTGTTGCTGGTCTCGGATGGACTGGATCGCGAGGCGGGCGAAGGGCTGGGCGAGGAGATGGAGAGAATATCCAAGTCGTGCCGCTACCTCGTGTGGCTCAACCCCTTGCTTCGCTACGAGCGCTTCGAGGCGCGGCCTGCGGGGGTTCGCGCCATGCTGCCGCATGTCGACCTGTTCCTGCCAGTGCATAATCTGAAAAGCCTGCTGGACCTCGCCCGCACCCTGAACGGGCCGATGACACGAACGACTCAGGAGAGCCGCGCATGGAGATGACTGGACAGCAGCTGATCCCCGCATCGCAGCAGGACACGTGGAACGCGCTCAATGACCCCGAGATTCTCAAGGCCTGCGTCCCGGGCTGCGAGTCCATCGATCTGATCGCCGAGAACGAGTACCAGGTGCTTATGGTGGCGCGCGTCGGGCCGGTGAGCGCAAAGTTTAAGGGCAAGCTTTCGCTCTCGGATCTCGACCCGCCGAACTCGTACGCGATCGCCTTCGAAGGCCAGGGCGGCGGCGCCGGATTCGGCAAAGGTGGCGCGCAGGTGAGCCTCGCCCAGGAAGCCGATGGCACCCGCCTGACCTACAAGGTCAAGGCGAGCGTCGGCGGCAAGCTTGCGCAAATCGGCTCGCGTCTGGTCGACGCCGCGGCGCGCAAGCTGTCCGACGATTTCTTCAAGGCCTTCAACGAGAAGGTCGCGTCCCTGCACGCCGCGCCTGCTCACGGAGAGACTCATGACGAAGCGCACGACGCGCATCACCCCGGCCCCGTCCCCCCCGACCCCGACATGCCCACGGTCTCGGCAAGGTCGGCTGCCTTGATCGCGGCCGCCGCGCTGGTGGCCGCGGCCGTCGCGCTGTTCGTACTCTACGGATGACCGAGCTGCTGTTCCGCGATGATCCGTACCTCAAGTCGTGCGAGGCGACGGTGGTCGCCGTACACGGCGATGCGCTGGAGCTCGATCGCACGGTCTTCTATCCGGCCGGTGGCGGGCAGCCGGGGGACCGCGGCGTGCTGCGCTTCGACGACGGCACGGAACTGCACGTGATCGACACCCGCAAGGGCGACGCACCCGAACAAGTGCTGCACGTTCTGGCGCCTGGCAGTCCCGTGCCCGTCCCCGGCTCGAAGGTCGAGGCGGTGATCGACTGGGAGCCGCGCCATCGCCACATGCGCTTTCACACCGCGCTGCACCTGCTATGCGCGGTGGTCAAGGCGCCCGTTACGGGCGGGCGCATCGGCGCAGACAAGGCGCACCTCGACTTCGACATCGAAATGGACAAGCTGGACAAGGATGCGATCGAGTCCGGCATCAATGCCCTGATCGGCGCCGCGCGCGATACCCGTGCGCGCTGGGTAAGCGATAGCGAGCTCGATGCACGCCCGGATCTCGTCAAGACCATGTCGGTTGCGCCGCCGCGCGGCGAGGGGCGCGTGCGTCTGCTGGAGATCCCCGGCGTCGACCTGCAGGCCTGCGGCGGCACGCACGTCGCGAACACCGCCGAAATCGGCCCGCTGAAGGTCGTGAGGATCCGCTCCGAAGGCAAACACAACAAGCGGGTCACGCTTGCGCTTGCGCAATAGGTCACGTTTGTCAGGTCCCCGCCCGTCGGCCGGTCAGGACCATCTGTCCTTCGCCCCCTTCGGACTGGCACTATTTCCTCCTTTGCAGATTTTTTCGGGACCTATGATGGCTGCAACGCATCACGCCACAGGCGATTCGAGATGGGAGACATGGCAATGGCCGCGTTGAGGAAGCGCGAGCGCGTCGTGACCGAGCGCCGCGAGGCGGTAATCCTGTTCGCCGAGCTGCGCAACTTTACCCGCATGTCCGAAATGCTCGAGCCGCAAAAGGTCCTGTCGCTCGCAAGCGATTTTTTCGCCCTCGTCGCGAGCGCGGTGGAGGAGCAGGGCGGCGAGCTGCTCGCATTACACAATGACGAACAAATGGCGATGTTCCGCAGCGGCAATCTGGCAAAGGACGCGCAGCAGGCGGTGACGGCGGCGCAGCGCGTGCAGCGCGAGTTCGGCTCACTGTCGGAGACCTGGGAGCAGCAATACGGCCTGCGCGCCGCAGTGGCGATGGGCGTGCACCTTGGCGAGGCGGTGTTCGGCATGGCGGGGCCCGCGGGCGCCGAGCAGTTTGTCGCGTTCGGCGACTGCGTAAGCGTCGCCGAGCGGCTGGTGCACCGTGCCCGCGCCGGCGAGTTCGTCTTCTCGCAGGCCGTGATGGATGCGCTGTCCGCAGCGGGCATGGAGCTCGAGGCGTCGGAGCTGCCTGCGATCGAGCTGGCGCGGCGCGATCCGATCGATATCTACGGCGTGCTGCTCGACACCCGGCTCGACTTCACCTGAGCGGATCTAGCCGACGCTCTGCGCTGAAGCTTCCCGTATCGCCGCGGCGATCATCCGCGGCGGCTGGGCGCCTGACACGGCGTACCTCCGCTCGATGATGTAGGTCGGCACGCCCGAGATGCCGAGATTCTTCATCTCCTCCTCGAGCTCCGCCACGCGGCGCGCCTCCGACCCGTCGGCCCAGCGCGCCTCGAGCTTTCCCGCGTCCAGGCCGCAGGCGGTCGCGGTCTCCTTCAGCACCTCGGCGTCGCCCGTGTCGCGCCCCTGCTCGAAATAAGCGCGAAACAGGGCTTCGACGACTGCCCCGCCGACGCCCTCCTCCTGCGCCAGATCGATCAGCTGGTGCGCGGCAAAGGTGTTGGGCGTGCGCTGCATGCGGTCGAACGCGAAATCGATCCCCTCGCCGCGACCTTCGGCCGCCACGCGCGCGTCGAGCGTCTGCGATCGTTCCAGCGAGCCGAACTTGGCGCGCCGGTACTCGGCGCGCGCCACGCCCTCGCGGGGCATGTCCGGATTGAGCTGGAATGGCAGCCACGTCACGCGGGCCGCAAGCTCGGGCTCGAGCAGCGCGAGCGCCTTCTCCAGCCGCCGCTTGCCGATGAAGCACCACGGGCAGATGACGTCGGACACGACCTCGATCGCTACGCTTCTGGGCTCAGCCATGCGCCCTCCTCAAGGGGACAGACCGGTGGCCCAGCGGCTCGAAGTAACCGCTTCGTCGACCTTGCGGCCGCGCGCCCCCTGGTCCTCGGCTGCCGTCTGGCCGGCAGCCGCTTCCGGGGACGGCTCGACCAGAGCCTCCTCGATGTCGCGCGTGCCGATCACCGCCACGCGCGCCCAGACGAGCAGCAGGATGGTGATCAGGATCGCGAGCAGGCCGATCCACCCGACGACCGGGTGGTCGCGGCCGCCGGGCCGGTCGGCATCGAGCCCATGACGCTGTTTGGCAAGGGGCATGGTCATTGGACAGTGCTCGCCGGAGAGTGTTCGCGCGCGTTCAGTCTCCCGCGATCGTCATATCACCGACCAGGATCGAACCCGAGCGGCGCGCCCCCCGCACCACGACGTCGCCCCCCACCGCGACGATGCCGCGCAGCATGTCCTTGAGATTGCCGGCGATGGTGATCTCCTCGACCGGATGACGGATCTCTCCGCCCTCCACCCAGTAGCCGGCCGCACCGCGCGAGTAATCGCCGGTAAGCAGGTTCACGCCCTGTCCCATCAGCTCGGTCACCAGCAGCCCGGTGCCTAATTTGCGGAGCATGCCCGCGAAGTCCGGCGCCGGCCCGGCGCCGGTCTGGCGCACGCTCAGGTTGTGGTGTCCGCCCGCGCTGGCGGTGCTTTGCAAGCCGAGCTTGCGTGCCGAGTAGCAGCCGAGGAAGTAGCCCTCGAGCACTCCCTCGCGCACCACCAGGCGCGGCTGCGTAGCGACGCCCTCCTCGTCGAATGGCGAGCTGGCAAGCCCCTGCGGCTCGAGCGGGCTCTCTTCGATCGTCACGATCGGCGAAAACACCTGCTTGCCTAGGCTGTCGACGAGAAACGACGCCTTGCGGTACAGGCTGCCCCCGCTCGCCGCCGACACGAACGTACCGATGAGCTGCGTGGCGAGCGGCGCCTCGAACAGCACCGGCGCCCTGCGCGTGCTGATCTTGCGCGCCCCCAAGCGTGCCAGCGCCCGCGCGCCGGCATAGCGCCCCAAAGCGGCGGCATCGGCCAGCTTGCCCGGAACGCGCGCGGCGCTGTACCAGTCGTCGCGCTGCATCAGGCCTTTGTCGTCGGCAATCACCGAGCACCAAAGCGAGTGGCGCGAAGTCGGAAAGCCGCCCATGAACCCCAGGCTGTTGGCGAGCACGAACTGCGACTGCTGCGAGGTGAGCGACGCGCCCTCCGAATTTCTCAGCTTGCGCGACAGACCAAACGCCGCAGCCTCGCAGCGGCGCGCGATGTCGATCGCCTCCTCTGTCGTCAGGCTCCAGGGATGGAACAGGTCGAGGTCGGGAATCTCGCGCGCGAGCAGCCCGGAGTCCGGCGGACCCGCGCAATCGTCCTCGGCCGTATGGCGTGCGATCGCGAGCGCAGCGGCGACGGTCTGCTCCAGCGCGGCGGCGGAAAAATCCGAGGTGCTGGCATGGCCGCGCCTGGCATGCGGGCGCTCGCCGACGTACACCGTGACGCCGATGCCCTTGTCGCGGTTGTGCTCGAGCGTATCGACCGTGCCCTTGCGCACCGTGACCGACAGGCCGTAGCCCTCCGAAACGTCGCACTCGCAGGCGCTCGCTCCGAGCCGCCTGGCGTGCGCCAGGATGCTCGCGGCGAATTCGCGCAGCTTCTCCTGGGTATAGGTGAAGCGGTGGGATTTCGACATGGCGCGCTATGATAACAGCGCGATGCAGGATGAGATTCCAAGCAAGACGAAGCAAAAGCAGGCGATGCACGAGCTGCAGGCGCTCGGCGCTGCGCTGGTCGCACTTTCTGAGGGGCAGCTCGCTTCCGTGGCGCTACCCGAGGAGCTCGCCGAGGCTGTCGCCGGGGCGCGACGCATCACGAGCCGCGAAGGCCGACGCCGGCAACTACAGTACATCGGCAGGCTGATGCGCGAGCTTGATGCGACGCCGATCCGCGCCGAGCTCGAGCGCATCGAGGGCCGCTCCGCGGAGGACGGCGCGCGCCATCGCCGGCTCGAGCAGTGGCGCGCGCGGCTGCTCGAGGACGATGCGGCGCTCACCGAGTTCGCCAGCGAGCATCCCGGCGCCGACCTGCAGGCGCTGCGTACGCTGATTCGCAACGCGCGCCGCGAGCACAAGGAAGGTCGCCCGCCGCGCGCGTTCCGGGAGATCTATCGCGTGCTGAGGGAAGCCAGCAGCTCGCCAACCGCGGACAGCACCTCGCCGACGTCGACGCGATAGTCGCGGTGCATCTCGGGACCTTCCGCAACCGCAGGTGCGGCTTCCATGTCCTGCGATACGACGCTGCGCGCGCGCATACGGGCCGCCTTGCACAGATACCGGAACTCATCCATGTGCAGGATCGCCGAGCTGAGGATCTCGAGCAGCGCGGCGCCGGGCGGCGCGAAGACCATGTTGGCGAGAGCCGCGCCGTGCGGCGCCACGACTACGCGCGCGCGCGAAAACGCCTCGATCTGCTCGCGCACGCTCATCTCGCCCGGCACGATGATGCGAAAGCCGAGCGGCGCCAGCGCCGCCTCGACCTGTGCCTCGTTCAGCAGGCGGCGCTTGCTCTGCTCGCGCCGCGAGGCGTAGACGAGGTCGTTCGCCTCCGACGACGCGGCGAGCAGCGGTGCCACGCGCGCACGCAGCCAGGCGATGCCCTCGCCCATGCGCGGGTGGTTGCGCAGCTGCGTGGGGACGTACAGCCTGCGGCAGGCGACCACGCTCTCGTCCGGCACGCGCAGCAGACGCTCTTCGGGTACGCCGATCAGCTCGAGGTAATCGCGCTGCCAGCGGCGTAGGTCCTCGCGCACCAGGTAGCGCGTGCCTGCCGGGACGTCGGCGCCCTCGAGCACGGACAGCTTGAGCAGGTTTCTCAGGACCCAGTGCGCGTAGTTGTAGTCGCTGCCCAGCAGCACGCAGGGCTCGTCGATGCGCAGCGGCGCACGCGGCAGGCTGACGATGCATTGCTGGCCGTCGCGCGATACCCGGCCGCGCACCAAGGGGCTGTTCGCAACGGTGCGCGCCTGGATCTCGCGCGTGAAGATCCGCTCGCCGTCGATCACCGCCCAGTAGGCGGTGTCCACGAGAACATCGTCGAGCGCGGCCACATAGGCCTCTGAGCGGGCCGCGCGCTCCGGGTCCATCAGCGACTCGCGCACCAGGCGGGCGCTGCGCGCCCCGCCCGATTCGAGCTCATCGATGCGTGCGAAATGACTCACGGCGCGTTCCGGTTGGCCGTCCTTCAGACGGATGACGGCGGCGCCGAGCAGCGCCCTGGCATCGTCGGGCCAGCGCGCCAGGATCTGGTCGCAGAGCGCGAGAGCGGCTTGTCGCTCGCCCCGCCTTATCGTCTCGGCGAGGCGCTGGTGCAGCGCTTGTGCGCTCGGCGCGGGGCCGCGGCGCAGGCGATCTACGATGGTGCTGAGCAAACTCATCCAGCGGTGATTGTAGCGGGGCGCGCGCCAGCTCACCGAGCGCACGCGGCGCGCCACGGCCACCGCGGCGAGCGTCATGGCGACGGCGAACCAGCCCAGCCAGCCGTAGCGGGTTAGCTCGCCGGCGGGTCCGTAGCCGATGATCATCCCGCCGACGAACGAGGCGCAACCGGCCGAGGCCTGCTGCACCGCGCCGGAGACGCTGAGGAAGCTGCCGCGCAGCCGCGGCTGCCTACGTTGCACCGCGCCGCAATTTACTGCTTCGGTTCATCCCATCTCGCGCATCGTCAAAAGCTGTAAAGCGTGCGGCGTGGTTCCCCGCCCGGTCAGGCACTCTCGTGGTTTGATAAGCGCCAGGTGAACTTAGCGAGACCGGGGCAGGCGCGCCAGGGAACTCGCGGGGAAGGTCAAACTGTGGGTCGTCGCATTGTCAGTGATACGTTGCACGTCACGCTGGTGGACTCCGGCGATTCGATACTAATCTCCGGCTACGAGCGCGAGAAGGTCGAGCTTGTGCTCAACCAACTCGTGCAGCTTGGTTCAACCGTGGCCGACAAGCCGCACGTGGACGGGTCGAAGTGGACCGCCTCTTGTCGCAGACGCGACGTTCCGAACAGCGAAGTTCAGGTCGAAAGGCTCGGGCATCGCTTGTTCATCCGCAGTCGGTCCCTCGAGCGCGTGCGCGCGAAGGTCGCCGAGCTTGCCGAAAGCGGCGCCCGCCTTGAGGGGGAGATTTTTAGGATTGGCGCGTTCTACACGGCGGTGTTCTACGACCCGTCTGGTGACATCACGTCTATCACCTAGCGTACCCGCTCGTCGCATCCCGCTCCGCGCACCCAGCAGCCGCACCGAGAGACGACGACGAGGCGGACCCCGCTCGCACCAGAGGTGGACGCCGTCGCAGCGAGTTAAGGGTACGCAGGTCCGGCAGCTGCGCCGGGCTGGCGAGAGGAGTTATTTTCGCTCCTCGCTAGTGGCGCCACCGCGAAGTTCCCCGCACCCATTCGGGCAGTAGTGACGCACACCGCCAGTTGTCAGCAGCACATAGCCGCACTTCCCGCAGCACATTCTTTGCTCGCCCTGCTGCGGGTGCGACGTCTCGGATATGGAGCGCACTTCATCCGCAAGTCGCCGCATCAATCCAAGCCAGTAGTCGATGTGAGTCATGCACCCGTCAGCGGTGTGTCGGTCCAAGGCGTGATGTGCTGGTGCGCGCGTTGCGGGTCGAGCATGGCCCTATGATGGAGAGTCCAAAAGAGTTAGTGCTCTCTCCCAACATCCCACTGAATGGGCGGCGGCCCCGTGCCGTCGAACATGCCCAATGCAGTAACGCGATTCCGGCTTAGCTCGAACACGAGATTGTATTTGGAGTAGGACAGGAGCCGGCTCAGACCATCCTTAGAAGTTGAGACGTAGGTCGGCGCACCAAACTTTTCGACTATCTTCTCTTGTGAACTGTAGTTTGTTATCCCTTGAAGGGGCGGCAATTCGCGCCCGGGTCCGTAGTACAGGACGTACCATAGCTTGTCGCTATCGGTGAATCGCACAATATGAAGCAAGGGATCGCCGTACAAAACTTCGGTCTTGTATATCCAGAGCGCCCCTTCCGTCTTGGTGGGTTTCCCTTTTCTAAATCTGACGTCTGACGCTGTCGAGCCTAGCGAAATATCCCAGAAGCTAGTCTGCGGTCTAGGTCGTGATTCGATCCACCAGTAGATATAGGAGCCGACACCGGCCAAGGCTGGCACGACTACGCAAACGCCGAGAAGCCACAAAAATATCTTCTTCCGCTTCCAGCGGTCTTTGGTCGTGGCGTAAAGACCAACGAGACCAAGCAGAACTGCCGATAAAAATACCGCGATGCCGAATGCCAATGGCGCCCCTCCCCGCAGGGCGAGTGTACGTGTATTTGAGGTGAGGGCGTGCACGCAAACAAGGTGCGGGTGCGGCTCGGCGTGGCCTGGGTGTATCGTAAGTACGCGCCGAAGAACTGGATGCTGTATGGGATCGAGAACGAGGCCCGGATTCGCCGTCGCGGGCTGTGGGCTGACACGAAGCCCGTGTCGCCGTGGGAGTGGCGCAGGATTCGCAGGCCAGGGCCGATACCCGCAGGCCCTTCCTCTAGTGGCGACCAATCCCGAAAGCGGGTAGATAAGGGGGTATCAAGGCGTGAATGCTGATAAACAGACATTCCAGTACAGTAGCTTACGGCTCGAGCCGCTGTTTCGCGCCGAGATCACGCTGGCGCCGGTGCAGGAATTCGGCGCCACGCCGATGGGGCGCAGGCGCATCATCCCGATCACCGGCGGAACGTTCTCCGGCGCGCGGCTCTCGGGGAAGGTGCTGCCCGGCGGAGCCGATTGGCAGTTGATCCGCCCGGATGGGGTCGCCTACCTGGACGCGCGCTACACCATCGAAACCGCCGACGGGGCCTTCGTGTACGTGCGCAACCGGGGCTATCGCCACGGCCCGCCCGAGGTGATCGAGCGCCTGGCCAGGGGCGAAACCGTCGACCGGGCGCTCTACTACATGCGCACCGTGCCGTGGTTCGAGACCGGCGACGCACGCTACGCCTGGCTCAACCGCATCGTCTGCGTGGGCAGCGGCGCGCGTCTCGCAGCGGCAGTGCAGATCGATTTCTACGCCGTAAAATGACGCGCCATGACACATAACGAACAGCTCGTCGTCGGTCTCGTGTCGGTCAGCGACCGCGCCTCGAAGGGCGTGTACCGGGACGAGGGCATACCCGCGCTCAAGGACTGGCTCGCCGGCGCCGTCGCCGCGCCAAGCTGGCGCGACGAGACGCGCCTCATCGCCGACGAGCAGCCGGAAATCGAGGCGACACTGAAGGAGCTGGTCGACGAAAAGGGTTGTCATCTGGTGCTCACCACCGGCGGCACCGGACCGGCGAAGCGCGACGTCACGCCGGAAGCGACGCTCGCGGTGGCAGACAAGGTGATGCCCGGCTTCGGCGAGCAGATGCGCCAGATCAGCCTGAAATTCGTGCCGACCGCGATTCTCTCACGCCAGGTGGCGGTGATCCGCAAGCAGGCGCTGATCATCAATCTGCCGGGGCAGCCCAAGTCGATAAAGGAGACCCTCGAGGGGCTGAAGGACGATACGGGCAAGCCGCTGGTGCACGGCATCTTCGCCGCGGTGCCCTACTGCATCGATTTGATCGGCGGACCCTACGTCGAGACCAACGAGGCGGTGGTCAAGGCGTTCCGGCCCAAGTCGGCCATCCGTCCCAGATCTTGATCAGCCGCGGCCGACCTGGCTTTCATCGATGGTTTCCATCGCTCGCCGCCTGAAATCGAGCGGCGAATCGATATTCGGGATCGGCGTCTTGCCTCCCCCGGTGCCGTTCACGACCACGGTGCCGAAATCGAAGATTCTGCCGAAGATGCTCTGATCGACGTTGAAGCTCTCCACCTTGCCGTGGTTCAACTCGACCGTGTGCCTCATGATAAGGCCCGTCTTCGCGATCACGCGCTTCGAAGTGACCGCCAGCTCGGTGGAAATCTTGACCACCAGCGCCTGGAGCAGCCAATAGAGGGCAATGAGCAGCACGACTCCGCCCGCGATCGGCCCGATGTTGTGCTGGATCTTCACGCTGGCCAGCGCGACGCCGACCACGAACAGCAGCGCGCCGGGCACGAAGATGAACCAGTGGATCTTCGCCTGGTAGACGATCTGTTCGCCCGGCATCAGATTACCGCTTACATACCCCATCTCCGCCCCATTCTTCTGAGTTCTTCGAAATCGCTGAATCAGCGCGTCGTGGCGGTGAGACCGCCATCGACGACGACCTCGGCGCCCGTCACATACTTCGCCTCGTCGCAGGCGAGGTACAGCGCCGCGTAGGCCACGTCCCAGGCGTCTCCCATGCGGCCCATCGGCGGGCGCGCGTGGCGCCGGGCGATGAGCGCCGCGGCGTCGCCGCCGGCCTGCTGCCCTGCGAGGCGCGCGGTCACCAGCGGCGTGTTCATCAGCCCCGGGATCACCGTATTCACGCGCACGCCTTGCGGCGCGTAGCGCACCGCCGCCACGCGCGAAAAGTGCTGCAGCCCCGCCTTGGACGCCGCATAGGCCGCGAGCTCGTTGCCCAAGTGGCGCAATCCCGCGATCGACGAGAGGTTCACGATCGAGCCGCCGCCCTGCTTCACCATGATCGGCGCCACCATGCGGATCGACAGGTAGACGTAGTGCAGGTTGTGGTGGAACTGCGCGTGCCAGTTCTCGGGGGCGATCTCCTCCGGGCCGCCCGGGATGCTGCCGCCGACGTTGTTCACCAGCACGTCGATGCGACCGAACTTCGCCAGCGTGGCGTCGATCGCGCGCCGCAGGTCGTCCTCTTTGGTGACGTCCGCCGCGAGCGCAAGCATCCGCCCCCCTTCGCCCGTCACCAGCCGCGCCGTCTCCTCGGCGGCCGGGGGGTTCACGTCCACCCCGGCCAGCTTCGCGCCCTCGCGCGCGAACACCACGCAGATCGCGCGCCCGTTGCCCACGCCCTCGCCCACCGAGCCCGCGCCCAGCACCAGCGCTACCTTGTCCTTCAGCCTGCCGGTCATCGGCGAATTGTGCCTGATGCGTCGGAGAAGGGCGCATTGTCTAAGGCGGTGGCCCTTGGCACAATGCCGGCTTGCGGCCCATCAGCCCATGCATTTCCTCATCGTCGACGAGTCCCCCGAGCTGCGAACCGCGCTCGGCATCATGCTGTGTTCGCGCTGGCCGGATGCGGATATCGATCTGTACGACCCCTCGGAGCGCGATGCCCTGCGGGACGCGCTGGCCAAGGGAGGGGTCTCCGCGCTGCTGCTGCAGGCGCCGTTTCCGGGAGAGGACGTGGTGGCGCTGATCCGCTCGATCTGCAAGGACCCGAAAGCGCCGCCGGTCATGCTGCTCACCGAGAAGGGCAACGAGGAGCTGGCGGTACGCGCGATGAAGGCGGGGGCGGCGGATTTCCTGCCGCGCCACGGCCTGACCGGGCCGCTGCTCGGACGCCTGGTCGAGGACGCGCTGCAGGAGCACGAGACGCATGCGCGCGTCTCGACGGAAGCGACCACCCGCCAGAATGCCACCACGGTGCCGATGGACGCACGCAAGCTGCGCGCCGCCGCGCGCAGCGGCGAGCAGCTGGTGCCGGGCTACCGCATCCTGGGCCAGATCGGCGAAGGCGGCATGTCGCGCGTCTATCTCGCCGAGCGCGAGCACGACGGGCTCGAGCTGGTGCTCAAGCTCCTTGACCCCGGCCTATGGGAGGACAAGACCTTCCTGCAGCGCTTCGTGCAGGAATACAAGATCGTCGCCGGCATGCAGAGCGAGCACGTCGCGCGCATCTACGACCAGGGCTTTGCGGCGAGGCACCCGTACATCGCCATGGAGTACTTTCCCGGCGGGCACCTGAAGGCCAGGATGCAGGGAGGCATCTCGCCGCTCGAGGCGGCGCGCATCACCTCGCAGATTGCGCGCGCGCTCGACGCGATCCACGCCCACAACATCGTGCATCGCGACCTCAAGCCGCAGAACATCCTGTTCCGGGCCGATGGCCGGCCGGCGATCGTCGATTTCGGGCTGGCCAAGAACCTGCAGTCGGATGCGGACCTGACGCGCGAGGGCGTGGTATTCGCCACCGCGCGCTACATGAGCCCCGAGCAGTGCCTGAGGCTGCCGGTCGATGCGCGCTCGGACCTGTACAGCCTTGGCGTCATCTTCTACGAGATGCTGAGCGGCAGGAAGCTCTATGAGGAATACAGCGACGTGGACCTGCTGCGCATGCACATCTCCGGTCCGCTTCCCAGGCTGCCGCGCCCCCTGGACGGCTTCCAGTCGGTGCTCGACCGGCTGCTCGCGAAGCGCCCTGAGGAGCGCTTCCAGAGCGCACGCGAGCTATTCGCCACCATCGCGGTATGAACTTCAACGCGGGCGAGCAGCAATACCTCGACCTGCTGGCCGAGCTGCTGGAGCACGGCACCCGCAAGTCCGACCGTACCGGCACCGGCACCCTGTCGGTGTTCGGCCGGCAGATGCGTTTCGCGCTTCACGACAGTTTCCCGCTGCTCACCACCAAGAAGCTGCATGTCAAATCGATCATTTACGAGCTGCTGTGGTTTCTGCGCGGGGACACCAACGTCAAGTGGCTGCAGGAGCGCGGCGTCACCATCTGGGACGAATGGGCCGACGCGCATGGCGAGCTCGGTCCGGTATATGGCTACCAGTGGCGCCACTGGCGCACGCCCGACGGGCGCGAGATCGACCAGATCGCGCAGCTGCTCGATTCCATCCGCAACAATCCAGATTCCCGGCGCCACATCGTCACCGCGTGGAACCCGGCCGACGTCGGGCGCATGGCGCTGCCGCCGTGCCACGCGCTGTTCCAGTTCTATGTCGCCGACGGGCGGCTTTCCTGCCAGATGTACCAGAGGAGCGCGGACGTGTTCCTCGGCGTGCCGTTCAACATCGCGTCGTACTCGCTGCTCACGCTGATGATCGCGCAGGCTTGCGACCTCGCCCCGGGGGAATTCGTGCTGACGCTGGGCGACGCGCACCTGTATGTCAATCACCTGGCGCAGGCGCGCGAGCAGCTCGCGCGCGCCCCGCGCCCGTTCCCGCGCGTGCGACTCGATCCGTCGGTACGCGACCTGTTCGCCTTCGGCTACGAGCACATCACCCTGGAGGGCTACGACCCTCATCCGGCGATCAAGGCGCCGATCGCCGTCTAGGCGCGGATGCGGGCCAACGCCGCGCTACGCCTGCTGTCGTACCCGTCGTCTACGCGGTACTGCTGTGGGCCACGGGCCTGGCGCTCAGGCTGCTCGCGGTCGAGGGCGCGGCCCGGCGGGGCGCGCTACTGATGTTCCACCTGGCGGTCGGGGTGTTAGGCTATTTCACGTTGCCAAGGCGAGGGTACTGACCGCGCGCGCGGCGCGCACCCTGCAAGCAAGGAGGAGCTGATGAGCAGTGTCGACAGCGGCACCAAAGCCCGCACCAACGCCGACTGGGTGTTCAACCTCAAGGACGAAGCGCAGGGAATCCCGCGCAAGCTGGGCGAAGGCATTGTCACCCGCATCTTTCCCGGCGAGCACGCGATGCTCTCGGTGGTGCGCATTGCGCCGCACGCGAGCGGCACCGTGCACAGCCACCCGCAGGAACAGTGGGGCGTGCTGCTCGAGGGCCGCTGCGTGCGCATTCAGGGGGGCGAGGAAATCGAGATGCGCGCCGGGGACTTCTGGCACACGCCGGGCGGGGTCGATCACGGCATCCGCACCGGCGCCGAAGGCGCCGTGGTGCTCGACATCTTCAGCCCGCCGCGTGAGGAGTACCGCCGCGGCGGCGAGGGCTTCGGCACCACGCGCTGAAGGCGCCGCGGTGCGCGATCCGGGCAACATGCGCCTCGCCGTTTTCGATCTCGGCGGCACGCTGATCCACGACACCGCCGACGTCGCCGCGATATTCAAGGCGGCTCTCGCCCGATACGCTCTGGAAGTCGATGATCGGCAGCTACTGGCTTTGCGTGGAGCCGCCAAGCTCGAAGTGATTACTCACATTGCAGCCGGCTCTCGAGTCGAGCCGAAGCGCATTTACGCCACGTTCCAGGACCTGCTCGTCGCCGCCTTCAGCGAGAACGGCGTGCGCGCCATCGACGGCGCTCTGCAGGCGCTCGAGCGTCTCGCGCACCGCGGCTTGCGCATTGCGCTCACCACCGGCTTCGACCGCAGGATCACCGCAGGGCTGCTGGCACAGCTTGCCTGGCAAGCAAGGATCGACGCGGTGGTGTGCGCCGACGAGGTCGCCGTCGGGCGGCCTGCGCCATACATGATCTTCCGGGCCATGGAGCAGACCGGCGTGCAGGACGTGCGCGAGGTGCTTAACGTCGGCGATACCGACAACGACCTGCTTGCCGGCCACCATGCGGGTGTCGGCGCGAACCTCGGCGTTCTCAGTGGCGCGCACGATCGCGCGCGCCTGGAGAAGGCGCCGCACAGCGCGCTTCTCGCGAGCGTGGCGGAGGTGCCGACGTGGCTCGAGCGGTGGGCGGCCGCGGAAAAAAAGAAGGCCCGCCGATAGGGGGAAGTGGCGGGCCCAGGGGAGATGGTATTGCGGTACTTGTGGTTTGGGGGGGGGGAGACCTCCGATTGCTCGATAAGACGCAGCCAGACTCCGCCTAGAAGCCGCTGCCGGTGGCGACCTTCAGCACGAACAGGAAGCCCGCGCCGGCGAAGGCATACAGCACGATGTCCACGATGCGGTTCTTCTCACCCGGCGACGCCCACTCGCGTGCGAACCAGCCGGCCGCGCCGACGAACAGCATCGCGGCGATCGCAGCAGCGCCCACCGAAACGCTCTGACCGAGCGTTTGCGCGATCAATCCGTCCGGGGCAACGATCTTGATGATCGAGCCGCAAACCCCGATCAAGACCAGTGCGAGGAGCCAGAAGCCCGCTACCGTATGCAGAAGAACGCTAGTGTCCTTGAGTTGCCTGCTGTCTTGCAGCATGGTTGCCTCCGGTTGATATCCTTGACGATTCCTCACCTTCTCTGCAACCCTCGTGCCATGTTCAGGAAATGATGAATAATCATCCGGTTGTGGTTATACTGTGAATAAATTGGAGGGTCTCTTCGGGGTCGGAAACGTCTGCCTGCGGCGACGAAAGAAGTCACGTTCCGGCGATGTCCTTGATGCGGCGGGCGTTTCGCTGTCGCCGCCCGGCGACAGTGCCGACGCCGGCTAACATCAGCCGCCATGAAGCTGTCAATCCTCGACCAGTCGCCCATCATCAGCGGCCTCGGTGCACGCCGTGCAGTAGAAGAAACGCTGCTGCTGGCGCGGCGCGCAGACGCGCTCGGCTATGAGCGCTACTGGCTCGCCGAGCACCACGCTATCGGCGCCTTGGCCGATCCCTGTCCCGAGGTGCTGCTGGCGCGCCTGGGCGCCGAGACGCGGCGTATGCGCGTCGGCACCGGCGGCGTACTGCTGCCCTATTACAGCGCGTTCAGGACCGCCGAGGCGTTCAGGATGCTCGAGGCGCTCTATCCCGGGCGCATCGACCTCGGCATCGGGCGTGCGCCAGGCGGCGACGCGCGCACCGCGCAGGCCGTGGGCGGCGGGCAGTTCCCCGACGCGCGCAACTTTCCCGAGCAGGTCTGGCAGCTGGTCGGCCACCTCGATGGCACGCTTCCCGAAGACCATCCGTTTCGCGGCCTGCGCGTGCAACCAGAGGTCGACACCGCGCCGCAGGTCTGGCTGCTCGGCTCGTCGGATTACAGCGGCGCGCTCGCCGCGCAGCTCGGGCTGCGCTTCGCTTTCGCCCATTTCATCAACCCGCATGGCGGCGATGCGGTCACGCGCGCCTACCGGGAAGGCTATCGCGCCTCGACACGCGAGCCGCAGCCCCAGGCGATCGTGTGCACCTTCGCCATCTGCGCCGACTCCGACGAGCAAGCCGAGCGCCTCGCCGCGTCGATCGATCTGCGCCGGCTGCACATGACCCTCAACCTGGACACGCCGGTGCCGACGCTGGAAGAGGCATTGCGTCACGAGTACAGCGAGGAACAGCGCCGCTACGTCATGGGCCAGCGCGCGCGCGCGATCATCGGCGGGCCGGAAAAGTGCCGCCGCGAGATCGAGGCGCTCGCCGCGCGCTACGCGGCCGAAGAAGTGATGGTGCTGACGATCACCGGAGACTACGCCTCGCGGCTGCGCTCCTACGAGCTGCTTGCCGAAGTGCTGCTCTAGCGCGGCTTGAGCGGGTCGCGACGCGGGTCGTCCATGTCAAGCGTCTCGAAGTTGCTCTTGGGCTCTTCGACCGCAGGCGCCTCGAGCAGCTTCGCGATGTCATCGTGGCCGCGTGACCTGGCGTAATCCGCGGCCGTAAGCCCTTCGCGGTTCCTGGCGCGCGGGTCGTCGGTGAGCGGCAGCAGGATCTTGACGACGTCCACGGAGCCGCCGTTGGCCGCGCCGTGCAGCGGCATGTTGCCGCGAACGTCGGCAATGTTCGGGTCGGCGCCGGCGTCGATCAGCGCCTGCGCGGTGCGCGCATTGCCGCTCAACGCCGCCCAGAAAAGCGCCGATTCGCCTTCGTCGTTTCGCGCCTTAGGATCGGCGCGCGCCCCGATCAGCAGCCGGACGAAGTAGGGATCGGGGTTCAACGCGGCGATATGCAGCGCCGTCACGCCGTGCTGCGAGCGCGCCCTGGCGCTCGCGCCTGCACCGAGTAGCACGCGCGCGAGCTCCTTCATGTCCTTCTCCACGGCGCGATGAAGCGGCGTTTCGCCGTTCGCGTCGCGTGCATTGACGTCGGCCCGGTGCCGCAGCACGAGCCCCTCGGCCACCAGCTCCTTGTCCTCGCCGATCGCGGCGAACAGCGGATCGGCCGCCGGCGCCGCCTTCGGTTGCGCGGCCGCGGGAAGCACCGCCAGCAGGGCGAGCGCGATTACGAACGAGCGCATGCGCGCATTCTAGCGGCCAAGCGCACGCGCCAGCAGCTGCGCCAGGTGCAGCGTCTCGCGCCCTGCGAGGTCCTCGATCTGCTCGCGGCATGAAAAGCCGTCGGCGACGATCTTCGCCTCGGCGCCCGCCGCGCGCAGCGCCGGCAGCAGCGCGAGCTCGGCGACGCGCCGCGAAGCCTCGTAGTGCCGGGGCTTGAAGCCGAATGAGCCCGACATGCCGCAGCAGCCAGTGTCCGGCGCCGCCACCTCGAGCCCTGCCGCTCTCAGAAGGTCGAGCTCGGCCGCGTTCCCGCCGAGCGCCTTGTGGTGGCAATGGCCGTGCAGCAGCGCGCGCCCGCCGATTCCCGGCGCACGCCAGCCGCGCGCACGCAGCAGCTCGGCGAGCGTCACGGCCTGGCGCGCGAGACGCTGCGCGCGCGCATCGTCCGGCAGCAGCTGGCGCATCTCGTCGCGGAACACCGACATGCACCCCGGCTCGAGCACCACCAGCGGCGCGCCGGACTCGATGCGCGGCGCCAGCGCCGCGAGCAGCGTGTCGAGCGACGCGCGCGCCTGGTCGAGCATGCCGAAGTCGTAATAGGGCCGCCCGCAGCATACCGGCTCGCGCGGCACCTCGACCGCGCAGCCCGCGGCCCCGAGCACCTCCACCGCCGCGAGCGCCGTCTCCGGACGAAAGTGGTTGTTGAAGGTGTCCGCGAACAGCACGACGCGATCGCCGCTTCCGTTCCGTGATCGGAACAGCGCCTTGAAGGTGCGCGGCGCGAAGCGCGGCAGCCTGCGCTGGGCCGCCACGCCCGCCAGTCGCTTGGCGAGCGCGTCCAGCCCCGGCGTCTGCGTGAGGAAGTTCGCCAGCCACGGCGCGCGCGCCGCGAGCGGCGCCCACTCGCCGATGCGGCCCATCGAGTGGGCCTGCACCGGGCGCGCGCGCTTCTCGTAGTAATGCGACAGGAACTCCGCCTTGTAGCTCGCCATGTCGGTATGCGTCGGGCAGTCGCTCCTGCAGCCCTTGCAGGCCAGGCACCAGTCGAGCGCCTCCTTGACCTCTTCGCTGTTCCAGCCCTCGGTAATCACCTCGCCGCGCAGCATCTCGTTGAGCAGCCGCGCGCGGCCGCGCGTCGAATAGCGCTCCTCGCCCGTGGCGCGATAGCTGGGGCACATGGTGCCGCCCGCCTTGGCGCGGCACTTGCCCATGCCGATGCAATGCTCGGTCGCCCGCGTGAAGCCGTCGCCGACCTCCGAGCGGAAGGCGAGCCGGGTGGCGAGCGTCACGGGACGGTACTGCGGCCCAAGGCGCAGATGGTCGGTCGCCCGGTTGACCTCTCCCTGCGCGCGCACCAGCTTGCCGGGATTCATCCGGTCATCCGGGTCCCAGATGGCCTTGAACTCGCGCAACGCAGCCATCAGCTCCGGGCCGAACATCGCGGGCAGGAACTCGGCCTTGGCCTGGCCGTCGCCGTGCTCGCCAGAGAGCGATCCGCCGTACTTCACCACCAGCGCCGCCGCCTCCGCGAGGAAGCGCCGCCAGTGCGCCACACCCTCGGGCGTGCGCAGCTCGAAGCTGATGCGCGCATGGATGCAGCCGTCGCCGAAATGCCCGTACAGCGAAGTGCGGTAGCCGTAGCGGTCGATCAACCCCTGGAACTCGCGCAGGTAATCGCCCAGGCGCAGCGGATCGACCGCGGCGTCCTCCCAGCCGACCACCGGGTCGGGACCCCTGCCCCCCAGCGCCAGCGCGGTGGCCGAGGCGCCGGTCTCGCGGATGGTCCACATGCGCGCGATCATTTCCCGCTCCTCGATCAGCCAGGCCGCGACATCGTTGCGCGCGGCGAGCACCGACTCGAGCGCGCGCGCCTGCGCCACGGCGGCTTCGCGGCTGTCGGCGCCGAACTCGCACATCAGCCACGCCTTGCCCGCGGGCAGCAGCGCAATGTCCTCCAGCTTCAGGCGCCGCTCGCGCAGGCCGCCGATGATCTTCTCGTCGAGACCTTCGCAGGCGATCGGGCGGGCCGCCAGGATCTGCGGCACGACGTCGCCCGCCAGATAGATGTCGGGAAACCCGAGCAGCAGCAGCACGCGCTCGCGCGGACTTTGCACCAGCGTCGCCTCGGCTGCGAGCGTGAAGGCACAGGTTCCCTCCGAGCCCACCAGCGCGCGCGCCACGTTGAAGCCATTCTCGGGCAGAAGCTGATCGAGGTTGTAGCCCGAGACGCGGCGCCTGATCTTCGGAAAGCCGGCGCGAATGCGCTCGGCGTAGCGATCGGCGAGCGCCTTGAGGCGCGCGTAGATCTCCCCCTGCCGCCCGCCGGCCGCGACGATGCGCGCGAGTTCCGCGTCGCTCGTCGGCCCGCACCAGAAGCGCGTGCCGTCGTAGGTCAGCACCTCGAGACGCTCGATGTTCTCGACGGTCTTACCCGCCATCACCGAGTGCGGGCCGCAGGAGTTGTTGGCGATCATGCCGCCGAGCGTGCAACGCGAGTGCGTCGCCGGGTCCGGCGCGAAGGTGAGGCCGTGGCGCTCGGCCGCGTCGCGCAGCGCGTCGCACACGGCCCCGGGCTCGACCAGCGCGAGGCGCGTGCGCGGGTCGACTCTGACTACGCGGTCGAGGTATTTGGAGCAATCGATCACTACCGCGACGTTGACGCTCTGGCCGTTCTGCGCCGTGCCGCCGCCGCGTGCCAGCACCGGCGCGCCGTGGGCGCGGCACACCGCCATCGCCGCGACGATGTCCTCAACCGAGCGCGGCAGCACCACGCCGATCGGCACCTGTCGGTAGTTGGAGGCGTCCGCGGAGTAGGCGGCGCGGGCCCCGGCGTCGAAGCGCACTTCGCCGGCGACCGCGCGCGCGAGTGCCGCCGCGAGCCCTCTGGTTTCGGTCATCTAAGCGTGGTCGGATCGAGATCGGCGAGCACCGGCGGCACCGGGCAATCGAGCGTCGCCGCCACCATGCGCGCCAGTTCCGCCTGTGCCAGCGTGATGATGCCGTCGGCTGAAGCCACGTCGAGGCAGGCCTTGAGCACGCGCGGCTTGGCGAGCGGCGCGAGCAGCCGCAGGTTTTCGAGCGATGCGCTCACGCACCGGGTGGACAGCTCCGAAGTGGGCAGCGGCTCACGCACGTTTAGGCCGAGATAGTCGGCGCCCTTGGCATACGCGGCGCCGGTCTCGGCGAGCGCCGCATGCGCCACCAGCGAGAGGACCACGCGCGCGTCGTCGCCGACCTCGGCGACGCTGCGGTACTTGCTCGCCACCGGACGGCCCGCGCCTTCGCGCAGCTGTTGCCTGAGCATCGTCGACAGCACGAACTCGCCGAGCGTCACGCGCCCGTCGGCCTCGACGACTTTCGCCACGTCCTCCACCAGCGCGTCGCGCTCGCCTTGCTTGAGCGTTTTCAGCACCGGGAGCGCGATGCCGACGAGCGGCAACGCGTGCGCGCGCCCCAGCCCGGCCGCGTGAGCCTCGTCGTACGCGCCCTGCACCGCGCGCGCCGTCTCGTCCCCACGGCGCGCGCGCACCGCCTCCAGCTTGACGCGCCGCGAGGCCTCGTCCCCCACGATCGCCAGCGCGAACACGATCTGCTGCGCGCCCTCGGCGCTCGCCAGCCGCTCGCGCAGCGATGCGGGGATCGCCGCCAGCAGGCGACGCGCGAAATCGACGTGCTCGGGCGTTGGATTGCCGACCGAGGCCGCCACCGCCGCCACCGCGGTGGCTTGCGCCGCGCTGCGGCCCCAGTCGGTGCCGATGGTCTTGACGACGTTGCCCATGCCATCGAGCACGGCGATCGGCCGCACGCGCTCCGGATCGCGCTGCGCGCGGTAGCGCGTGCGTTGGAACCCGGGACGCACGCGCCGGATGCGCTCCTCGATCGGCGGGTGCGTATTGAACACGGTGCCCATCCAGTTCGACACGCCCTGCGCGAAGAACATGTGCGACAGCTCCTCCGCGTGCACGTCGTGCACCAGCGTCGTGCGCTGCGAGGAAGCAATGGTGTCGAGGGCCCCGGCGATGCCGTCGGGGTTGCGCGTGAACTGCACGCTCGAGGCATCGGCGAGAAATTCGCGCTGGCGCGAGATCGCGGCCTTGATGAGGCGTGCGAACTCCAGGCCGAGAAAGCCGATGAGGGTGAGCGCGATGCCGGCAAATACCAGCATGATGCCGGCGCCGCGGTTCTCGCGGCTCACGCGCACCATCGATCTCGCGGTACTCCGGATCAGGAATTCGCCGAGCTGCGCGATGCACACGATGCCGAACAGCACGCCCATCAACCGCACGTTTAGCCGCATGTCGCCGTTCAGGATGTGGCTGAACTCATGCCCGATGACGCCCTGCAGCTCGTCGCGCGACAGCGTCTGCAGGGCGCCCTGCGTCACCGCGATCACCGCCTCGTTGGGAGAGTATCCCGCGGCAAAGGCGTTGATCCCGGCCTCGCGATCCATCACGAACACCGGCGGCACGCTCACGCCCGAGGCGATCGCCATCTCCTCGACCACGTTGAGCAGGCGTCGCTCCTCCGGGGACGCGCTTCCAGACTCCACCATGCGCGCGCCGACCATCTCAGCCACCGTCACTCCGCCTCCGGACAGGCGCCAGACCTTGTACAGGGTCGCGCCGAGTATCATCAGCAGGGTGACGCCCGCGCCCCAGGCGTAGACGCCGGCCGGCACGCCGTGGCGCAGGATTTCCAGGAACGCCCCACCGAGGTGCTTGCCGTCGATCATCACGTTGACGGACGGCGGGAGGCCGCCGTACATGATCGCGACGGCATAGGTAGTGCCCAGGCCGAGGCACACCGCACCCGCCACCGCGGCGACCGCGAACAGGTACAGGACCACCAGCAGGCGCGTCGTGCGCCGCGCGAGCTCCTGCGCCTCGAAGAAATTCAAGACTTACTTGAAGGACACTTTGGGCGCCTGCCGCTCGGCGGCCGCCTCGGTCGCCTGGAGCAGCTCCGCCGGACCGAAGCCGAACATGCCGGCCATCGTGTTCTCGGGGAACGATTCGCGCTTGGTGTTGTACTCCATCACTGCATCGTTGTACCCCTGGCGCGCGAACGCGACCTTGTTCTCGGTGCTGGAGAGTTCCTCCTGCACCGCGAGGACGTTCTGGTTCGCCTTCAGGTCAGGATACGCCTCGAACACCGCGAGCAGCCGCCCGAGCGCGCCGCCCAGCGCCCCTTCCGCCTGCGACAGACCCTGCATCGCCGCCGGGTCGCCCGGGGCGCCGGCGGCGCGCTGGGCCGCGGTCACTGCCGCGCCGCGCGCGGCGATCACCGCCTCGAGCGTGCCGCGCTCGTGCGCGATGTAGCCCTTCGCCGCCTCGACGAGGTTGGGGATCAGGTCGTAGCGCCGCTTGAGCTGAACGTCGATCTGCGCATACGCGTTCTTGAAGCGGTTGCGCAGCACCACCAGCCGGTTGTACATGGCGATGACAAAAACCACCGCCGCGACCACGACCGCGATGAATATCCAGCCTCCAGTGCTCATCTCCCCTCCTGAAGTTGCGCCGTCCGCCGGTTACTATAGCGCATGTGCGCCTAGCCCCGCCGTGCGCCGATCTAGAATGAAGCCATGTCGCGAAGCAATTTTCGCCCCGCACGCCGGCGCGCGCTCGCGCTGCTGGCGGGGGCGGGCGCGGCGCTGAGCATCGATCCGCACATGTCACAAGCCGCCGAGCCCGCCCCGATCACGCGCCCGATTCCCTCGAGCGGCGAGCGGCTGCCCGTGGTCGGCGTCGGCACCTGGCAGACCTTCGACGTCGGCGGCGACGCGCGTGCGCGCCTGCCGCTGCGCGATGTGCTCACACGGTTCGCCGAGGGAGGCGGCAAGGTGATCGACAGCTCTCCGATGTACGGCTCGAGCGAATCGGTCGTCGGCGACCTGGTGGCCGATCTCGGGCTGCGCGCGAAGCTGTTCCTCGCCACCAAGGTATGGACCAGCGGCCGCGATGAGGGCATCCGGCAGATGGAGCAATCCTTCCGACGGCTGCGGGCACAGCAGATCGACCTGATGCAGGTACACAACCTGGCGGACGTCGCGACGCACTCGCGCACGCTCATGGACTGGAAGCAGGCCGGGCGCGTGCGCTACGTGGGCATCACCCACTACACGTCGTCCGCTTACCGCGAGGTCGAGCGCTGGCTGAAAGACGCCAGCTACGACTTCCTGCAGATCAACTACTCGCTCGACGAGCCCGAGGCGGCCGAGCGGCTGCTGCCGCTCGCGCAGGAGAGGAATGTCGCCGTGATCGTCAACCGGCCGTTCGGGAAAGGCAGCATGTTCCGCCGTACGCGCGGCAAGGAGCTCCCCGACTGGGCGAGCGAGCTCGGCATCGCCAGCTGGGCGCAGTACTTCCTCAAGTGGATCGTCGGCCACCCCGCAGTCACCTGCGCCATCCCCGGCACCGGCAAGCCCGAGCACATGAGGGACAACCTCGCTGCCGCGCACGGCGCGCTGCCCGGCGAGACGATGCGCAAGCGCATGGCCGAGCACTTCGATTCACTTTGAGCCGCGCTCAGTCGTAGCCCGGCGGCGGCTCGAACGCCCGGTACTCGCGCTCCAGCAGCTGCGCGAAGGCGATGGTGCGGTAATCGGCGTGCTGCGGGCCGACGATCTGCACGCCGATCGGCAGGTTTTGCGCGCTCGATGCGATGGGCGCCACGCTCGAGGGCAGCAGCGCCGCGCCGGAATAGCCCGCCCAGAACATCTGCGTGGTCGAGGGCTGCGGTTTGCCGTTGACGGTGATCATGCGTTCCCAGCGCTCGCCCTGCTGGTTCTGCGGGAATGCCGGCGTCGCGGCCGTCGGACAGAGCAGCACGTCCCAGTCGCGGAAGAACTGCGCCCACGCGCGGCGCATCTGGTGCCGGCGGCTCGACCAGCGCAGCCACTCCCGGTGCGGCATGAGGTTGGCGCGCGCCGCCTGCGCCTCGTAGCTCATGTCCTCGATCGGTCGCTTGCGCGCCAACTCCTGCCACGTCGCCATCTGCAGCACCGTCTGCCGGGCGGATGTAGCGCCGCGAAGCAACGCGATGTAGACCCGGTGCGCCTCCTCCGGGTCGAAGTCCGGGCGCGCGCGGTCCGACACCTTGGCGCCCTTCTTCGCCAGCCAGCCGGCGAGGCGCTCGATCTCGCCGGCGACGCTGGCGTCCACTTCGGCGGTAGGGTGCGAGGCCATCACCGCCACCCGCAGGCCGCGGAACTTTCGCAGCACGGTCCTTGCCAGAGCCAGACGCCAGCCGGCGCCGTCGATCGCGTCCGGGCCGGCGATGATGCCGAGCGCCAGGCGCAGGTCCTCGGCGCTGCGCGCAAGCGGCCCGATCGCCGAGATGTCCGCCGGATGGGCCGACCCGGGCAGCGCGTGGCCGTTCATCGCGCAGATGCCCCAGGTGGGCTTGTGGCCGTACACGCCGCAGTAGTGCGCCGGGCCGCGGATCGAGGCGCCGATGTCGCTGCCAAGCTCCAGGCCGGTGAGCCCGGCGGCAAGCGCGGCGGCCGAGCCGCCCGATGAGCCGCCCGGCGTGCGCGACGGGTCCCAGGGATTGTTCGTGGTGCCGTAGATCGGGTTGAAGGTCTGCCAGTCGGCGAGCTGCACCGGCACGTTGGTCTTGCCGAACACGATCGCGCCCGCGGCCTTGAGGCGCGTCACCGCGAGTGCGTCGCTGCGCGCCACGTTGTCGCGAAATTCGACGATGCCGTGCGTGGTCGGGAAGCCGGCAAGGTCGAACGACTCCTTGACCGTCATCGGCAGGCCGTGCAACGCGCCGCGCCGACCGCGCGCGCGGTCGGCCGCGCGCGCTTGCTTGCGTCCCGCGTCGAGGTCCATGACGCAGATCGCGTTCAGCGCCCGGTTGTGGCGCTCGATGCGCTCGGCGTACAGCTCGAACAGCTCGAGCGCGCCGATGCGCCTGGCGCGCAGCGCGCGCGCCAGGCGGCTAGCCGACCAGAATGGCTCGCTCAAGGCTCGTCACGCGCCTACTGTGCGCACTTGCCGACCTTGAGCTCCTTACACGGATCCTTGACCGCGGGAACGGTGTCGATCACCTCGACCGCGAGCCGGTCGCCTTTCTTCACGACCTTCTGCAAGTGCTCGTCCTGCACGATGTCGCGCGTCTTCGGATCGATCATGATCGGGCCGCGCGGGCTGTCGAATTTCCAGCCCTCGAGCACCTTCATCGCCTTGTCGGCGTCGATCTTGCCGTCGAGCGTCTTGACCACGTGCACGATCGCCGCCATGCCGTCCCAGCCGGCCGCCGCCATGAAGTCCGGCGTCGAGCCGGCGCCGTAGGCTTCGTGCCAGGCCTTGACGAAGGCCTTGTTGGCCGGGTTGTCGTAATCGGCCGCGTAATGGCCCATGGTCACCATGCCCACCGCCGCGTCGCCCATGCTCTGCAGCTTGGTGTCCTGGATGATATCGAGCGGGCCGATCAGCTTGATGCCCGCGTCGCGCAGGCCGAGGTCGCTGTAGGTCTTGACCAGCGAGGCAGCGTGCACGCCGGCCGGCACGAACACGTAGAAGCAGTCGGGCTTCTTGTCCTTGACGCGCTGCAGGAACGGGGTGAAGTCCGGTACCTGCGCTGGGCTGCCCATCGGGATCTGGTCCACCACCTTGCCGCCCGCGCCTTCGAAGCCTTTCGTGAACGCCTCCAGGCTGTCCTTGCCCGGCGGGTAGTCGGTGTAGCCGACCGCGGCGGTCTTGCAGCCCAGCGACTTGGCCGCGTAGCCGCCCATCGGGTACGCCGCGTGCCACATGCTGAACGAGGTGCGCACGATGTACGGCGACAGCGTGGTGATCCACGCCGTGCCCGCGTTCATGATGATCATCGGCACCTTCGCCTGCGTGGCGAGCTGCGCGCTGGCGATCGCGTTGGGCGAGAAGACGAAGCCCGCGAGCATGTCCACCTTGTCGCGCGTGACCAGCTCCTGCACCAGCGTCTTCGCCACTGCGCCGCCCGGGTTCTTCGAGTCGCGCTTGATGAGCTCGATCGTGTTGCCGCCCAGCTCGTTGCCGTGCAGCTTGAGGTAGAGCTCCATCGCGCGCGTGATCTGCTCGCCGTACTCGGCGTTCACGCCCGAGTACGTCATCACCACGCCGACCTTCACGGTACGCGCCTGCGCCGCCGGAACTGCCAACGCCGTGAGCGCGGCGCCCAATGCCAGGATCTTCAGCAGCTTCATTTTTTCTCCTCCTCCTTGAACTCCAACGGGCGACGATTATATGCCCCCCGCCTAGCTTCCCGCCACGCCGATCAGGGCATCCAGACGGGCGCGGTCCCGCCTGAGCGCCTCGCTCGGGCCGTCGTACACGATGCGCCCGCGATTCATCACCAGCGCGCGCGGCGAGAAAGCGAGCGCCAGGCGGGTGTTCTGCTCGACCAGCACGCAGGTCATGCCCTGCTCGTCGCGCAGGCGCCTAAGCGCCTTAACCAGCTCCTCGACGATGAGCGGCGACAGGCCTTCGGAGGGCTCATCCATCAGCAGCACGCTGGGATTGCCCATCAGCGCGCGGCCGATCGACAGCATCTGCTGCTCGCCGCCCGATAGCTGGTTGCCGCGATTCGCCTGGCGTTCGGCGAGCTGCGGAAAGAGCTCGAACACGCCCGGCGCCGTCCAGCGGCGCGCGCCGTCGCCGCCCGGCCGGGCGGCGACTTCCAGGTTCTCGCGCACGCTGAGCGACGGAAACACCTCGCGCTCCTGCGGCACGTAGCCGAGTCCCGCGCGCACCCTGCGATAGGGGGCAAGCCGCGTCAGGTCGCGCCCATACAGGCGGATCGCCCCGCCGTGCAGGACCGTATGCCCCATGATGCTCTCCAGCAGCGTGGACTTGCCGACGCCGTTGCGCCCGATCAGGCTGACGCTTTCGCCAGCCTGGAGCGAGACGGCGAGCTCCTCGAGCACCACGGTCTCGCCGTAGCCCGCATAGACGCCCTCGAGCGCGAGCGCCGGCTCAGCCATGCGCCTCGTCCCCCAGATAGATTGCGCGCACCCGCTGGTCCGCGGCGATCTCCTGCGGCGTGCCCTGCGTGAGAATCGCGCCGGCCACCAGGACCGTGATGTCGCGCGCGAAGCGGAACACCACGTCCATGTCGTGCTCGATGATCAGCACGGCGATGTCCTGCGGCAGGCTGTCGACAACGTCCAAGATGATGTGGCTCTCCGCCGAGGGAACGCCGGCGGCGGGCTCGTCGAGCAGCAGCACCCTGGGACGCTGCCCCAGCGCGATGGCGATCTCGACCAGCCGCTGCCGGCCGTAAGGCAGCTCGCTCACGCGCTTTAGCGCGTCGTCCTGGATGCGCAACGACTCGAGCAAACTGAGCGCCTCGTCGATTATTTCGCGCCGCGCACCGGCGGGGCGCCACAGGTTGTTGCACGCTCCGGTGCGTTCGCCCACCGCGAGGCACACGTTCTCCAGCACGCTCAGGCCGCGGAACAGCTGGTTGATCTGGAACGTGCGCGCGATGCCGCGGCGCGTGCGTGCGGCCTGCGACAGGCGGGTGACATCCTCGCCGTCGAGCAGCACGCGCCCCGCCGAGGGCCTGAGTACGCCGGTGAGAAGGTTGACGAAGCTTGTTTTGCCCGCGCCGTTGGGACCGATCAATGCATGGCGCGCGCCGCGCTCGAGCGCGAAGTTGACCGCGCGCGCGACCTGCAGCGCGCCGAAGTTCTTGTGCAGATCGCGCGTCTCGAGCGCCAGGGGACTCATCACCACATCCTCCCTACGGCGCGTGCCGCGTCTTCGAGCAGGCCTGCGAGGCCGCGCCGCGCGAACAGCACCGTCAGCACTAGCATCGCGCCGACGCCGAACTCCCAGAACGCGGGACTGAGCTTCGCCAGGCTGTCTTCGAGCAGCATGAAGATCGCGGCGCCGAGGAACGCCCCGTACAGGCGTCCGGTGCCGCCGAGGATCAGGATGATCAGCACCGTCGCGGAGCGCTCGAAGCCCAGCGCGCTGAGGGTGACGTAGGCGTTCGACTGCGCAAACAGTCCACCGGCGATGCCGGCCATCGCCGCGGAGATGGTGTAGATCGTGACCAGCCGCCGGTGCACCGGCGAGCCGACAGCGTGCATGCGGCCCACGTTCTCGCGAATGCCGATGAGCGCCTGGCCGAAAGGCGAGTAGACGATGCGCCGCGCCACGGCGAACAGCACGAACAGCGCAGCGAGCGCGTACAGGTAGTAAGTATGTCCGTAGAGGTCGTACTCGAAGCGCCCGAACAGCGGCTTGATCGCGATCCCCGTCAGGCCGTCGAAGCCGCCCGTGAGCTCGGAGCGCGCATTGCCCAGCTCGTAGAGCATGATCGACGTGGCAAGCGTCAGCATGAGGAGCGTCAGCCCGCGATAGCGCAGCAGGATCCATCCCGAGACGAACCCGACGACGGCCGCGCACAGGCCCGCAACGACCAGTCCCGAGAGCGGCTCGCCCCAGCCGAGCTTGGCCGACAGCAGCCCTGCGGCGTAGGCGCCGGTGCCGAAGAAGGCCGCGTGCCCCAGCGTGACGATCCCGGCGTAGCCGAGGATCAGGTCGAGCGACAGCGCGAACATGATGGTGATCAGGATCTGCGTGCCGAGCGCCAGGTAATCCGGAAACGCGAAGTACGCGCCGATCGCAATCAGCCAGGGCAGCGCCTCGGCCGCGCGCAGGCGGTGGCGCCGCAGCAGGAACTCGGCGGCCGCCGAGCGCGAAGGCGTCGCGCTCTCAGTCCCTGCCATACAGACCCGCGGGCTTCGCCAGGAGCAGCGCGATGGTCGCGGCGTAGATGAAGAACGCGCCGCCGTCCGGATAGAGATACTTGCCCGCATTGTCGGTGATGCCGAGCACGATCGCCGCCACCACCGCGCCCTTGATGCTGCCGGGTCCGCCCACCGCCACCACGATCAGGAAGAACACCAGATACTGGATGGCGAAGGTCGGCGTCAGCCCCATCAGGTTCACGGCCAGGCCGCCCCCCAGCGCCGCGAGACCGCTGCCGAGGGCGAAAGTCAGCGTGAACAGGCGGTCGACGTCGATGCCGACCGACTGCGCCATGTGGCGGTTGTCGACCGCGGCGCGAACTTTCGCGCCGAGTCCGGTGCGCTCGACGCCGTACCACAGCACCGCGACCATTACCGTCCCCAGCGCGACCATGAACACGCGGTAGGTGGCGAGCGTGCGAAAGCCGAGATCGACGCTGCCGGTGAGGTAATGCGGCACCGCGATCGGCTTGGGCGCGGGACCATAGACGTAGGTGAACGCGGCGATCGCCATGAACACCAGGCCGATGGTGAACAGCACCTGGTCGAGCTCGCCGGCGCGGTACAGGCGCGCGTAGAGCAGGCGCTCGAACACCACGCTCGCCGCGCCCACCAGCACGAAAGCGAACACCAGCGCGAGCTCGAATGGCACGCCCATTCCGGACATCAGGCTGACGGTGACGTAGCCGCCGGCCATGGCGAACGCGCCGTGCGCCAGGTTGACGAAGCCCATCAGCCCCATGGTCACCGACAGTCCCACGGAGATGATGAACAGGATCATGCCGTACGCCAGCCCGTCGAGCAGGATGCCCAGCGCGACGCTGACGACATGCTCGAGCGTCACGCCGCGCCTGCAAGGTGGCGGCCGGCGAGCCAGCCGAAGGTCATCGCCGGGCCAAGCGTGATTCCCGGGCCGGGATAGTTGCCCCCCATGATCGACAGCGCGTCGTTGCCGGCCGCGTACAGACCCGCGATCGGACGCTTGTTCGCGTCGAGCACCTGGGCGTTGCCGTTGGTGACGATGCCGTCGTACGTGCCGAGGTCGCCCACCACCACCTCGACGGCGTAATACGGAGGCGTGGCGAGCGGCGCGACGCACGGGTTCGGCACGATGTCGGGGTCGCCGTAGAAACGGTTGTACGCGGTGCCGCCCTTGCCGAACGCGGGATCCTCGCCCCGGGCGGCATGCCGGTTGTAGTCCTCTACGGTCGCCTCGAGCGCTGCGGCCTCGATGCCGGTGATGCGCGCCAGATCGGCGAGCGTCGCGCCGCGGCGCAAATAGCCCGATGCGAGCTGCGGCCCGAGCGGCAGCGGGCGCGGCTTGACGAAGCCCAGGCCATAGGCGCGGATCGCGCGGTGGTCGGTGACCAGCCACGCCGAGGTCTCGCCGGCGGTGAGCAGCGCCTGGATAAAGTCGTGGTACGAGTTGCCCTCGTTGACGAAGCGCCGTCCGCGCTTGGTCACGGCGATCACGCCGGGCTTGGCGCGGTCGATGAAATGCGGGAACAGGCCGAAGCCGCCCGCGGAGCGCGGCACACGCGAAACCGGCACCCAGGCTGCGGCGTTCGGCAGCGACTCGTCGATCTTCGCGCCCGCGGCCGCGGCGAGCCGCAAGCCGTCGCCGGTGTTCGATTCGGGCGCGGGCGAGTGATGCTCGGGATGCGGAAACAGCCTTGCGCGCCGTTCGCGGTCCTGCGGGAAGCCGCCGCAGGCAAGCACCACGCCGCGGCGCGTGGCGACGTGCACGCGCTCGCCGTCGCGCTCGAGGAGTGCGCCGCATACCGTGCCGTTGCGCCGCTCGAGCTCCCTGGCGGGAGAGGATTCCCAAAGCTGCACGCCGCAATCCATGGCCGACTTCAGCAGCCGGCCGGCGAGCGCGTTGCCGTTGGTGAGCCTGACGCCGCGCCCGTGCACCAGCGTTGCCACCGCGTGGCCGATCAGGCGGCGCGCCACAAACCCCGCCGATTGCAGCGATTTCGACCAGCGCATGAAGTGCACCAGCTCGGCACCCGAGCCGATCATGACGCCGAACACGGTGAGCTCGGGCAGCGGCGGGCGCAGCTTGGCGAGCATCGCGCCGAGTTCGCGGCCGTCGAAGGCGCGCGCCACGATCGAGCGCCCGCCCGGCTTGCCGCCGGGCGCGTCCGGGTGATAGTCGGAGAAGGTGGCGGACGGATCGAAGCGCACCGCGGTCTCGCGCATGAAGTACTCGACCATGCGCGGGCCGTTCACCAGGAATGCATTCACCCTCTCGGGTTCGAACTTCTCTCCCGCCTGGTCGAGCAGGTAGGTGCTCGCTTCCTCGATGCTGTCGGAGACGCCGATCTCCTTCTGCATCGGGTGGTTTGGTATCCACAGCCAGCCGCCCGAGCGCGCCGTGGTACCGCCGAACAGCGCGTCCTTCTCGGCCACGATCACCTCGAGCCCGTGCCTGGCCGCGGTCACCGCGGCCGACAGGCCGCCGGCGCCCGAGCCGATCACGAGCACATCGCATTCGACGCTACGATCCATGCGCTCCTCCCGGCGGCAATTATGCATGCCTGCGATCACTTGCAAACGCACGTAATCGCGCGTAGCGTAAGTGCATGCCGCGCGAGCCACGTCCGGCGTTCGACCTCGAGCGCCACGTCTTCTTCTGGATGACGCAGGTCATCGGCAGCAGAGACCGCATGCTCACGCAGGAGCTGAAGAGCGTCGGCCTGCGCGTGCCCGAGTGGCGCGTACTCGCTTCCCTGTACGCGCGCCGCCGCTGCTCGATGAGTGAGCTGGCAGACACCGCCACCATCGACCGCACCACCCTCACCCGCACGGTAGACCGCATGCAGCGCTCGGGCTGGGTGACGCGCCTCTCGGACAGCGAGGACATGCGCGTCACGCGCCTCGCGCTCACGGCCGCCGGCGAGCGCCTTTTCGGCCGCATCTGGCCGAGCGTCGAGCAGCTCAATCGCGCCGCGGTCGCCGAGCTGCCGGAGGCCGCGATCGACATGCTGCGCTGGACGCTAGAGCGCATGAAGGCCAATCTCGACCAAGGGCTCGCCACCGACGAGCGGGCCGCCTGAAGGAGGAGCAAGCCATGCTGCAGGAACGCATCCCTGACCTGTCGAAGTTCGTCGAGCCCGACCGCGTGCGCCGCGAGGTGTACACGGACCCGGACGTGTTCGACCTCGAGATGCAGCGCATCCACGAGACCGTGTGGATCTATTGCGGCCACGAATCGCAGGTGCCGAAGCCGGGCGACTACTACCAGGTGCAGATCGGGCGCCAGCCGATGCTGATGGTGCGCGGGAAGGACAACCGGGTGCGCGTGCTGTACAACCGCTGTCCGCACCGCGGCAACATGATGTGCGGCGACCGCCACGGCAACTCGGGCGAGTTCTTCCGCTGCTCCTACCACGCCTGGACCTTCCACCACGACGGCAAGCTGCGCTCGATCCCGATGATGGAATCGGGCTACGAGGGCACGCGCTACGGCCGCGACAACCCGGAATGCAGCATGAAGCCGGCGGCGCGCGTCGAGAGCTACCGCGGTTTCGTCTTCGCGAGCCTCGCCAAGGACGGGCCCTCGCTGCTCGAGTTCCTCGGCGCCACGCGCGTGGCTTTCGACGACATGTGCGACCGCGCCCCCGAGGGCGAGGTGGAGATCGTGCCGAACTGCTTTCGCATCATCCAGCACTCCAACTGGAAGATCTTCCTCGAGAACCAGCTCGACGCGCTGCATCCCTCGGTGACGCACCAGTCGACCGGACGTGCGGCACACGAAGTCGAGAAGCTGATCGAGAAGAAGACCGGAAGCGCGCCGCTCTCGTATCACATGCTGTCGGCCTTCGCCACGGTGACGATCGACAAGTGGGACGGCTTCCAGACGCTCAACTACCCCTACGGGCACTGCATTCTCACCGGCTACATGGGGCTGCGGCCCAAGGACCCGGACACGCTCGCCTACGAGGCGGTGATGGAGAAGGCCTATGGCCGCAAGAGGATGGAAGAAATCCTCGGCGTCAACATCCACCACGTGCTGATCTACCCGGGGCTCTCGGTGCAGTCGCCGCTGCAGCAGCTGCGCGCCGTGCGCCCGCTCGGGGTCGACCGCACACTTACCGAAATCTGGCACTTCCGCCTCAAGGGCGCGCCCGAGCCGATCTACCGCCGTTCGCTCGCTTACTACAACCTGGTCAACTCGCCTTCGACGCTTGTCAACGCGGACGACCTGGAGAACTTCTGGAAGTGCCACCAGGGCCTCGCCTCCGACGGCGGCGACTGGGTGAGCTTCGCGCGCCACTTCGGGCGCGACATCGAGAAAGACGGCGTGGTCGAGACCGGGCCGAACATGGGCACGTCGGAAGCGCCGATGCGCAACCAGATGAAGGCCTGGGCGCAGTACATGGCAAAGGCGTAAGAGGAAACTGAGGGGAAAAGAAATGGCGACCAAGGGCAAGAAGAAGGGGTCCGCACAAAAGGCCAAGAAGAAGCGATCGGTGACGCGCGCCGCCTCCACACCGAAGGCGAACAGGCACGACCTGCAGCACGCGGTCGAGCAGTTCCTCTACCGGCAGGCCGAGATCCTCGACGGCAAGCGCTGGCAGGACTACGTCGATCTGTTCGCCGACGAGGGCGTGTACTGGGTGCCAGCGGACCCGGCGCACACCACCTGGGAAGGCATGCCGGCGATCTTTGCCGAGGACAAGAACCTGATGACCGTGCGCATGAAGCGCGTGCTGCACCCGGACGCGTGGTCGCAGCGCCCGTTGTGGGGTACCAACCACGTGGTCGGCAACGTGGTGATCGAAAGACAGGCCCCGAACGGCGACGTCGTGGTGCGCTCGCGCTTCCACATGATGGAGCTGCGCCGCGACGACGTGCGCCACTTCGCCGGTGCCTACACGCACCACCTGAAGAAGTCTCCGGACGGCTACCGCATCAAGTTGCAGCGGGTGGACATGACAAACGCGCAAGCTGCCTACGAGTATGTCCTGCAGGTCTGGGTCTAGCCACCTGTAGCGAACCGCCTCGTTGACAGGAACGGCACGGCGGAATCTAATCAATGCCCCGCAGCGGGGAGAGCAACCGGACTGCCGGATAGCAGCACCCCGCCGCTTCGAGAGGAGATGATCAACATGGTAGCCAAGCACAAGTCGTTGTTGGGCGCGGCGCTCGGTGCCGCCGCGCTCATGGCGGCAACGCTCGCCGTCCCCAGCGCCCAGGCGCAGGGGCTCAAGAGCTACGATTCCAGCAAGAAGTCGTTCTGGCAAAATCCGCCCGCGGACTGGTTCCTCGGCGACGAGACCGAGGCCCAGAAGGGCCTGGCGCCCAAGGCGCCACCCGCCACCGGCGTGCCGATGGAGGAGATTCAGGCCACGCTCAAGACGATCAAGCTGCCGAAGGGGTTTCACATCAGCCTGTGGGCGAGCGACGTCCCGAGTGCGCGGCAGATGGCCTGGGGCGACAAGGGCACGCTGTTCGTCGGTGCGTTCGGCGTGGGCAACGTCTACGCCATCACCGGTCCCGAGGGCAAGAAAGAGGTCAAGGTCATCCTCAAGGGCCTCAAGATGCCGACCGGCATCGCCTTCCGCGACGGCGCGCTGTATGTCGCGGACATCGACAAGATCCTCAAGTACGACAACGCCGAAGCGAGCCTCGACAACATGCCGGCGCCCCAGGTCGTGTACGACGACATGCCGCCGTACATGGCGCACGGCTGGAAGTACCTGGTGTTCGACAAGCACGGCTGGCTATACGTGCCGTTTGGCCCGCCGTTCAACATCGGCATTCCGCCGACCAGCGTGTCGCAGATCCGGCGCGTCAACCCGGAGAACGGGCTGGCCGAGATCCGGGCGCTCGGCGTGCGCAACAGCGTCGGCGGCGACATCGACCCGCGCACCGGCGACTACTGGTTCTCGGAGAACGCGCGCGACTGGCTGAGCGACGACACCCCGAGCGACAAGCTTAACCACATCTCGCGCATGGGCCAGCACTTCGGCTATCCGTACTGCCACCAGGGCAACATCCCCGATCCGAAGTACGCGATGGGGCACAAGTGCTCCGAGTTCACGCCGCCGGTGCTCAACCTTGGCGCGCACGTCGCGCCGCTCGGGATGAAGTTCTATACCGGCAAGCAGTTCCCGGCGAGCTACAAGAACAACATCTTCCTCGCCGAGCACGGCTCGTGGGACCGGCACGTGTACCAAGGCGCGCGCATCATGCGCATCATCGTCGACCCGAATGGCAAGCACGCCAAGCAGGAAGTGTTCGCCTCGGGCTGGCTCAAGGGCAAGCAGGACTTCCACGGCCGTCCGGCCGACGTGATCGTCGCACCCGACGGCTCGCTGCTGGTCGCGGACGACTGGGCGAACGCGATCTACCGCATCAGCTACGGCAAGTAGGCCCTGCGCTACCGCAAAGTAGTCCGGACAGCTCTCGCCGCGGCGGCGCTATCGACCGCCGCCGCGGCGGGCGCCGCCGACCCCGCCGCGGGGAAGGCGAAATTCGAGCCCTGCCTCGCCTGTCACGGCAGCGGCGCCGCGCCGCAAGGCGAGGTCGCGCCGCTGCTTGCGGCGCAGCCCGACAACTTCATCCAGTGGCAGCTGGTGTACTTCCGCACCGAGACGCGCAAGGACCCGGCGATGACGCCGATCTCGCTGCTGCTCAGCAACGCCGACATCCGCGACCTCGGCGCCTATCTGTCGTCGCTGCCGCCGCCCGAGCCCCCCGAAGGCAAGGACGAGCGCCCCGACCTGACAGAGGCCGGCGAGCAGCTCGCGAAGGCAAACCGCTGCGCGAGCTGCCACCAGGACGGCTTCGTCGGCACCGGCGCCATCGCGCGGCTCGCAGGCCAGCGCGAAGCCTACCTGCTCAAGGCGTTGCGCGACTTCAAGTCCGGCGCACGCCGCGGCGGCGGCGTCGCCGCGATGCCCGACGCCGTCTACCCGCTGAGCGACGAAGGGCTGAAAGCGCTCGCCCACTACCTCTCGCGGCTCCGATAGCCGCAAGCATCACGTCAGGAGTCAAACTTTCCAGGCATCCCCCTGTCCATCCGCTTTTCCGCAATGGGAGAGAAGCAGATGTCTGACATCGAAAGCAAGAGACTGGCCCGGCGCAACGTTCTCAAGGGCGCGGCGCTGATAGCGGGACTCGCCGCGATCCCGGTGATCGCCGAGGCGGCAGGCACGGTTTCGAAAGCGGCCATGAAATACCAGGATCACCCCAAGGGCGACCAGGAGTGCAGCAACTGCCTGCAATTCGTTCCGGGCAAGACGCCGCAGGCAATGGGCGAATGCAAGGTAGTCGCGGGGCCGATCAGCCCCAAGGGCTGGTGCATCGCCTACGTGAAGAAGACCTGAGCGCCGCTCAGCCAGGCGGCGCGCTCGGCACCTTGATGCCGTCGTAGAGCCAGGCCACGCCCTCGAAGCTCGGGTTGTCCGGGTCGGAGCCGGGATTGGGCGCGAGGAACTGGTTGCGCAACTCGCGCACCACGCCGGCGGCGTGGTAGATGTCGCCGTAGTAGCGCGACGTGATCTGCACGCGTGCGGTGCGCAGGTAGCGCTCGTCCTGGTACCAGCGGAACGCCTTGGCGAAGTCGCGCCCCGAGAGCTCGACGAACGCCGCCAGCACCACCGCGTCCTCGATCGCCATGTTCGCGCCCTGCGCCATGTATTGCAGCGTCGGGTGCGCCGCGTCCCCGAGCAGCGTGACGCGGCCCCTGGACCAGTCGCGCACCGGCTCGCGGTCGCACAGCACCCACATCTTCCAGGCGTTGATCTTCGCGAGCAGGCGCCGCACCTCGGGACGCTCCGAGGAGAATTTCTGCTCCAGCTCCTCCGGGTCGCCGTAGACGTTCCAGCCTTCCTCGTACTTGTCGCTGTGGAACACCGCGACCAGGTTGTAGAGCTCGCCGCGGCGCAACGGGTAGTGAACCAGGTGCGTTTTCGGCCCGGCCCACAGCACGACGTTGTTCTGCCACAGGTCGTCGGGCACCTCGGCGCGGGGCAGCACGGCGCGGTAGGCGATGTGCCCCGAGACGCGCGGCTTGGCGTCGCCGAGCAGCTGGTTGCGGATCCTCGACCATAGACCGTCGGCGCCGATGAGCGCGCAGCCCTCGACGCGCTCGCCATCGTCCATGTGCAGCAGCACGTACTCGCCCGATTCCTCGCAGCGCAGCGCCTTCCTGAGAAGGTTCAGCTCGACGTTCCTCTCGCGCTTGCAGGCCTCGAGGAACACTTCGTGCAGGTCGGCACGATGGATCACGCCGTAGAGGTAGCCCGCAAAACGCTGGCGAAACGCCGGGCCCCCGACCGGCAGGCGGATCACCTCCTCGCCGGTGAGCCCGTCCATCATGATCATGTTGTCGGGGTGCACCGAGTAATGCTCGATGGCCTCGGTCAGCCCGAGCACCTCGAACATGCGATACACGTTCGGCCCGAGCTGGATGCCGGCCCCAATCTCCTTGAATTCGGAGCCCTGCTCGAAAACCCGTACCGCGAACCCCTTGCGGGCGAGCGCGAGCGCGGCAGCGAGCCCCCCTATGCCGCCGCCGACGACGAGTACCGGAAGATTTCTTGGCATGGTTTTATTTTAGGATCAGATCGGACCCCACCTCGGCGATCGTGCGGGCGCCGCACAGCCTCAGCGTGCGCTCGATCTCGTCGGTGAGGATATCCAGCGCCCGGCGCGCGCCGGCCTCGCCCGCGGCCGAGACGCCGTACAGGGTCGGCCGGCCGATGGCCACGGCCTGCGCGCCCAGCGCGCGCGCCTTGATCGCGTCCGAACCGCGGCGTACGCCGCCATCGACCAGTACCGGCACCTTGCCGCCGACCGCCGCGACGACCGCCGGCAGCGCATCGAGCGCGGTGATGGCACCGTCGAGCTGTCGCCCGCCATGGTTCGAGAGCCACACCGCGTCGGCGCCCAGCGCCACCACGCGTTCGGCGTCTTCGGCGCGCGCCACGCCCTTCACCACCAGCTTGCCCTTCCATAGCGCGCGCAGCCGCGCGAGCCCCCGCTCGTCGAACGAGGCGTCGAGCTGCTGGCCGACCGAGGACGAGGTGGCGATCATGCCCGCGCGCGGCCGACGCTCGAAGCCGCGCATGTTGGCGAGCTCGGGGATGCCGCCCGCGGCCGCGATGCGCCAGGCCCAGGACGGATGGGCGATGCCCGCGAGCAGCTGGCGCAGCCCAGGACGGAACGGCAGCACGAAGCCGTTATGCGTATCGCGCTCGCGCTTGCCGCCGACCGGCAGATCGACGGTGACCACCAGCGCCTCGTAGCCCGCGGCGCGTGCGCGCTCGACCAGCCCGTCGGTGAACGCCTGGTCGTAAAGAACGTAGAGCTGGAACCACAGCCGCCCCGGCGCCTTTTCCGCGATTTCCTCGATGGTGGCGGTGGCGGTGGTGGACAGCGTGTAAGGAATGCCGTAAGCGGCGGCGGTGCGCGCGATTGCCAGGTCGGCGCCGGGCCAGCCCATGCCGATGGCGCCGGTGGGGGCAATGAGCATCGGGTAGCGCGACGCCCCGCCCAGGATCTCGGTCGATGCGTCCACCTTGGCCACGTCGCGCAACACCCGCGGGGCGAAGCGCAGTCGCTCGAACGCGGCGCGGTTGTCGCGCAGCGTGACCTCGTCTTCGGCGCCGCCATCGAAGAAGTCGAACACGATCTTCGGCAGTCGCCGGCGCGCGAGCTCGCGCAGGTCGTCGATATTGGCGACGCGGGACAGGTCCATGGGCGGCGAGTCTACCGCGGCCGCGTCGCTTACATATAATGATGTCCATGAAAATCCCCGAACGCATAACCGGCGTCCTGTCGCCGGTCGTCACTCCTTTCGGCAGGGACCTCGTGCCCGATGCGCAGCGCTTCGTGCGCCACTGCAAATGGCTGCTCGCCAGCGGCTGCTCGGGGCTCGCGGTTTTCGGCACCAACAGCGAGGCCAACTCGATGTCGGTGGAGGAAAAGCTCGACCTCCTCGAGGCGCTGGTGGCGGGCGGCGTCCCCGCCGCGGCGCTGATGCCCGGCACCGGGCACTGCGCGCTCACCGACTCGGTCGCAATGACGCGGCGCGCAGTGCAGATGGGCTGCGGCGGCGTGCTGATGCTGCCGCCGTTCTACTACAAGGGCGTCTCCGACGACGGCCTGTACCGCAATTTCGCCGAGGTGATCGAGCGCGTCGGCGACGACCGGCTGCGCCTGTATCTGTATCACATCCCCCCCGTGTCGCAGGTGCCGATCACGCTCGCGCTGATCGAGCGTCTGCTGAAGAAGTATCCCGGCATCGTCGCCGGGGCGAAGGATTCCTCGGGCGACTGGTCGAACACCGAGGCGATGCTGGACGCCTTCGCCAAGAGCGGCTTCGACGTGTTCGCGGGCAGCGAGGTGTTCCTGCTGGAGAACATGCGCCACGGCGGCAGGGGCTGCATCACCGCGACCGGCAACGTCAGTCCGGGCCCGATCGACCAGGTCTACCGCAACTGGCAGTCCGCAGACGCCGACGCGCTGCAGGCGGGCATCACGGCGACGCGCAAGATCGTGCAGAAGGTGCCGATGATCCCGGCGCTGAAGGCGATCATCGCCCACTTCGGCAACGACCCGGCCTGGCGCACGGTGCGCCCGCCGCTGGTCGAGCTCGAGCGCAACCAGGAGGAGGGCCTGATCGCCGAGCTGCGCTCTTCCGGCTTCAGGATGCCCGGCCTCGCCGCCTGACATGCCGGTCGCGCTCGTCACCGGCGCGGGTCGGGGAATCGGCCTGGAGACCGCGCGCGCCTTTCTCGGTGCGGGCCACCGCGTCCTCGCGCTGGACAAGGATTTCTCCAACTTCGATCTCGAAGGCGCCGAGCGCGTCCCGTACGATCTCACCGCGGTGGCGGGCATCCCGGCGCTGGTCGCCTCGCTGGGCGAAATCGATGCGCTGGTCAACAACGCCGGGGTGCTCTACTGCGAGCCCTACGATGCGATTCCCGACTCCCACCGGCGCGAGATCATGGCGGTAAACCTCGAAGCACCCGCGGCGCTCATGCAGGCCGTCGCCCCGCAGATGATGAAAAGAAAAGCCGGCCGCATCGTCAACGTCGGCTCGGTGGCAGCGTTCACCGGCCACCCGGACCTTTGGTACGGCGCGAGCAAGGCCGCGTTGCTCAACATCACCAAGAGCTACGCCGGCTGGCTCGGCCGGCACGGCGTGCTGGTCAACGCCGTGGCGCCCGGTCCGACGCAGACCGCGATGTACCAGCAGTTGCCGGACTCGCGCAAGGAAGGCGTCATGCGCGCGGTGTACTCGGGCCGCGTGTGCACGCCGCGCGAGGTGGCGCAGGCGATCCTGTGGCTCGGCACGGCGAGCCCGGAATATCTGAACGGCACGACGCTCGACGTCAACAACGGATCCTACCCGCGCTGATGATGGCCGCGACGCTCTTCGACAAGATCTGGGACGCGCACGTGGTCGCCGAGCTCGGCGGCGGCGTCGACCTGCTGCACGTCGACCGGCACCTGCTGCACGACCTCGGCGGCGGCAAGGCGCTCGCCGAGATCGGCGAGCGCGGCCTGCGCGTGCGCAACCCGGAGCTCAGCTTCGCCACTGCCGACCACGTGGTTTCCTCGGCGCCGGGCAGGACCGGCGGCGCGCACGACTGGGCACAGGTGCTGGTCGACTCGCTGCGCCTCGAGACGCGCAAGGCCGGCGTGCGCCTGTTCGACGTCGGCGGCGATGCGCAGGGCATCGTGCACGTGATCGCGCCGGAACTCGGCATCACCCAGCCCGGCGCGCTGGTGGTGTGCGGCGACTCGCACACCTGCACCAACGGCGCGCTCGGCGCGCTCGGCTTCGGCATCGGCGCCTCGGAGATCGTGCACGTGCTCGCGACGCAGACCATCGAGCAGCGCAGGCCAAGGACCATGCGCGCACGCTTCGAAGGCGCGCCGGCTAGGGGCGTGTACGCCAAGGACATGATCCTCGCGCTTGTCGGCAAAGTCGGCATGGCGGGCGGCGTCGGCCACGCGGTCGAATACGCCGGCGGCGCCGTGCGCGCGCTCGACATGGAAGCGCGCATGACGCTGTGCAACCTGTCGATCGAGCTCGGCGCCAAGATCGGCATGGTGGCGCCGGACGAGACCACCTATGCCTACCTCGCAGGCCGGCGTTTCGCGCCCAAGGGCGCGCTATGGGACGCGGCGCTCGCCTGGTGGAAGTCGCTGCCCTCGGATCCGGGCGCGAAGTTCGATCGAGAAGTCGAGCTCGATGTCGCGGGGCTCGCGCCGCAAATCACCTGGGGCACGAGCCCGGAGGACGCGATCGCGATCGATGCGCGGATTCCCGCTGCCAAGCCGGAGGCGCTCGCGTACATGGGGCTTGCCGCCGGCCGCCCGATCGCTGGGACCAGGATCGACCGCGTGTTCATCGGCTCGTGCACCAACTCGCGCCTGTCCGACCTGCGCGCCGCCGCGGAGGTGGCGCGCGGACGCCAGGTCGCGTCGCACGTGCGCGCCTGGGTGGTGCCCGGATCGATGGCTGTTAAGCACGCTGCCGAGGCCGAAGGCCTGCATCAGGTGTTCCGCGACGCGGGGTTCGAATGGCGCGAGCCGGGCTGCTCGCTGTGCGTCGGGGCGAACGGTGAGCTGGTCGAGCCCGAGGCGCGCTGCGTGTCGACCTCGAACCGCAACTTCATCGGCCGGCAGGGCCCGCGCGCGCGCACGCACCTCGCCAGCCCAGCCAGCGCCGCGGCCTGCGCGCTCGCCGGCGAGATCGCCGACGTCAGGCGGTTCCTCCCCTAGCGATGGAAAAATTCACCGTCCTCCAGGCGGTCGCCGCGGCGCTGCCGACGCCGAACATCGACACCGACATGATCATCCGCGTCGAGCGCTGCGTGCGTACGCCGCGCGCCGAGATGGGCCGCTGGGCCTTCGAAATGGCGCGCTACCGCGCCGACGGCAGCGAGAACCCGGACTTCCCGCTCAATCGCGAGGCCGCTCGCACCGCGCGCATCCTGGTGGCGGCGGAGAACTTCGGCTGCGGCAGCTCGCGCGAAATGGCCGTGTGGGCGATCGCCGGCATGGGATTTCGCTGCGTGATCGCACCGTCCTTCGGCGACATCTTCTACAACAACTGCTTCCAGAATGGCGTGCTGGCAATCCGCCTGCCGCAGGCCGTGGTCGAGGGCCTGCTGCGCGCCATCGGCGCCGCTACGGCGCCGGTGACGATGACCGTCGACCTGCCATCGCAGACGCTTACCGCGCCCGATGGCGAGGTGCACGGCTTCGACATCGATCCGCTGCGCAAGAAAGCGCTGCTCGAGGGCCTGGACGCGATCGGGGTCACGCTGACGCGCGAAACCGCGATCGCCGCCTGGCAGGCGCGCGACCGCGCGCGCCGCCCCTGGGTGTGGAGCTGATCAAGGCTATCGCACCCTGTATAGCTGCTCCGCGAAGTCACCGCGCGAAACCTCGAGCTGAGCGAACCTTCGTCCCAGCCGCGCGGACAGCAGTGCCTTTTCCTGCCCCTCTTCCCAGCGCGCCTGGTACAGCCGGCGATCCTCCTTGCCGGGACGGCTGATGGTCTCGACCCGCTCCGAGAGGGGTTTGCCGTAGCGCGTTTTGAGGTACGCGACGACGCGCTCGCGGTCGCGGCCGTCGAAGCGCACGTCGAAGGCCTGCACCTTGTCGCCCTTGAGATAGAAGGTGACGCGCGCCCCGACCCCCGCGAACGAGATCTTGCCGTCGTCGCATCGTCGCTCCGCGGCGTCCGACTGCCATTCGAGCGCCCGGCAATACGCGCTCGGGAACGCCTGCGTCACCTCGCGCTCGCTGTCGCCGAGCGACACGCCGTCGACGTCGAAGGCGCGCGCCGCAGGCGCGCCGCCAAGCATCAGGACGAGTAGCAACAGCGTCCTCATTTCCGGGACAGGCTTCGATGCCTGAAGCAGTCGCTAACGTGGTCGTTTACCATGCCGACGGCCTGCATGAACGCGTATACGATGGTCGAGCCTACGAACTTGAAGCCGCGCCGCTTCAGGTCCTTCGACAAGGCGTCGGACACTTCGGTTCTTGCGGGCACGTCGGCGAGCCGCCGCCGCCGGCCCTGCAGCGGGCGCCCGTCGACGAAGCGCCAGACGTATGACGCGAAGCTGCCGAACTCCTTCTGCACCTCGAGATACAGCTTCGCGTTGAGGACCGCGGCATCGATCTTGGCGCGGTTCCTTACGATGCCCGCGTCCGCGAGCAGCTTCGCCTTCTTCGCCGCGCCGTAGCGCGCCACCTTGCGCGGCTCGAAGCCGTCGAATACGACGCGGTAGCGCTCGCGCTTGGCGAGGATCGTGTTCCAGGACAGGCCGGCTTGCGCGCCCTCCAGTACCAGGAACTCGAACAGCCTCCTGTCGTCGCGCACCGGTACGCCCCACTCGCGGTCGTGATAGGCGACCGCGAGCGGGTTCGTCGCCCAGGCGCAGCGCTTCATGCGGCTCTCTTCACGCCCAGCGTGGAATCGTCCTTCAGCTCGTGGCTCGCCGGTCTCGCCCGCAGCTTGACGTCGGTCAGCTCGGCGCGATCGCGCAGCGCGTTGCGGAAGGCCTGATCGCGGCCCGACAGGTATTGAAGCGGCCAGTGCTGCGGCGCGTGCTGGTACCAGGCAGAGGCCTGCAGCGTGAGGTAAGGGTTCGCGAGGTGCGGCCGCGCCAGCGCCACCAGGTCGGCCTTGCCGGACGCAAGCAAAGTATTGACCTGATCTGCGCTGCTGATTGCGCCCACCGTCATGGTCGCGATGCCGACCTCGTTTCGCACCCAGTCGGCGAACGGCGCCTGGTACATGCGTCCGTAAACCGGCTTCTGCTGCGGCACCGTCTGCCCTGAGGAGCAGTCGATCATGTCGCAGCCGGCGTCTTTGAGCATGCGCGTGAGCGCCATCAGGTCCTCGCCCGAGAGGCCGCCCGGCGCCCAGTCGGTGGCCGAGATGCGCACCGACATCGGCTTGTCCTGCGGCCATGCCGCACGGCAGGCGCGAAACACCTCGAGCGGAAAGCGCATGCGGTTGCCGATCGACCCGCCGTATTCGTCACCGCGGACATTGGTGAGCGGCGATATGAAGCTTGCGAGCAGGTAGCCGTGCGCCATGTGCAGCTCGAGCATGTCGAATCCGGCCTGCTCGGCGTATCTTGTCGCCGTCACGAATTCGGCAATGACCGCGTCCATGTCGCTGCGGCTCAATTCGCGCGGCACCTGCGACTCGCCCTGGAAGTAAGGGATCGGCGAGGCGGAGACGAGCGGCCAGTTGCCCTTCTCCAGCGGATGGTCCATGCGCTCCCATCCGAGCTGCGTCGATCCCTTGCGGCCCGAGTGGCCGATCTGCATGCACAGCTTCGCCGTCGAATTGGCGTGGCAGAAATCGACGATGCGCCTGAAGGCGTCCCGTTGCTGCTCGTTCCACAGCCCAGTGCATCCCGCCGAGATGCGTCCCTCGGGCGAAGTGCAGGTCATCTCGACGTATACCAGCCCGGCGCCGCCAATGGCGCGCGAGCCGTAGTGCACGAAGTGCCAGTCCGTCGGCACGCCGTCGACCGCCGAGTACTGGTCCATCGGCGAGACCACGACACGGTTCTCGAGCGTCATGCCGCGCAGGCGGAACGGCGTGAACATCGGTACCGGCGGGTTCGCCGGATCGATGTCGAAGCCCCGGGCGCGCACGTCCGCCGCGAACCAGCGCTGCACCTCGTGCACGAAGTCCGGGTCGCGCAGCTCGAGGTTCTCCCACGTGATCTGCTTGGAGCGCGACATCACGCCGAAGGCGAACTGCAGCGGGTCCATGCCCCAGTAGCGCTTCATGTGCTCGAACCACGCAAGCGACACGTTGGCCGCGTGCTGCGTTTTCTCGACTTCCTCCCTGCGCGTCGTGTCATAGAGCGCCAGCGCGCCCTTCACCGTGCTTTGCTGTTTCAGCGATTCGAACAGGGCGATCGCGTCCTCCATCGCGAGCTTGGTGCCCGAGCCGATGGAGAAGTGCGCGGTGGCCTTGGCATCCCCCACCAGCACCGCGCTCATTTTTCCTTCCGTCATGACCCAGGTCTCGTTGGTGATGGTCGGAAAGTTGCGCCAGATGGAGCGGTTCGCGATGAGCGGATGCCCGTCGAGCTCTTCGGCGAATACGCGCTCGAGCACGGGCAGCATCTGCGCCTCGCTCATCCGGTCGAAACCGAAGTTCTTCCACGTGCCCTCGTCGGTCTCTATGACCCAGGTCGAGCGCCCTTCCTCGTACTGGTAACAGTGCGCAAGGATGATGCCCTCGGGCGTCTCGCGGAAGAAATACTTGAACGCGTCAAGCGGCCGGGTCGAGCCGAGCCAGGTGAACTTGTTGGGCCGCAGGTCGACGTTCGGCCTGAAGTGGTCCTTGTGCTTCTCGCGGATCTTCGAGTTGATGCCGTCGGCGACCACGATGAGATCCGAATCGGCGAACGGCTCGAGGCCCTCCACTTCGGTCTGGAAGCGAATCTGCACGCCGAGCTCGCGGCAGCGGTCCTGCAGGATGGCGAGCAGCGCGTTCCTCGAGCAGCCGCAGAAGCCGTTGCCCCCGGAGCGCATCACGCGGCCCTTGTACACCACGTCGACATCGCCCCAGTAGGCGAAGCGCCGGCGGATCCGCTCGTAGGTGACGAGGTCGTAGGCCTTGAAGGTGTCGAGCGTCTGGTCCGAGAACACCACGCCGAAGCCGAAGGTGTCGTCGGGGCGGTTGCGCTCGTACACCGTGATCTCCCAGCGCGGCCACGCCTTCTTCGCGAGCAGCGCGAAATACAGCCCGCCGGGTCCGCCGCCGATGATGGTAACTTTCATGTTTCCCTCTCAGTCCGGGATGACCGCGGTCGCCTCGATTTCCAGCCGTGCCCCGTCCTCGACCAGACCGCCCACCTGCAGCACCGCCATCACCGGGTAGTGCTTGCCGATCAGCTCGCGGTACGCCGCGCCGACGTCCTTGAGCGAAGCGAGGTACTCCTGCCTGTCGAGCACGTACCAGGTCAGGCGCACCAGGTGCTCGGGGCGGCCGCCCGCCTCGGCGAGCACGGCGACGATGTTGGCGAGCGCCTGGCGGAATTGCCCGGCGAACGAGCTCTCCTTCCACTCGCCCGCGCCGGTCCAGCCGATCTGCCCCGCGATGTACACGGTGCGCCCGCCGCGCACCGCGATGCCGTTGGAGAAGCCCTTGGGCCGGGCCCAGCCCGGAGGTTGCAGGATCTGCATCAGGTCGCCTTCCTCAGCTTGAAACGCTGCAGCTTGCCCGTCTCGGTGCGCGGCAGCGCATCGACGAACTCGACCGCGCGTGGATACTTGTAGGGCGCGATGGCACGTTTTACGTGCTGCTGCAGATCCTCGACCAAGGTCGCGCTCTGCTGGTAGCCCGGCTTGAGCACGACGAACGCCTTGACGATGGTGCCCCGCTCCTCGTCCGGCCAGCCGACCACGCCGCACTCGGCCACCGCACCGTGACCGAGCAGAGCGCCCTCGACCTCCGGTCCGGCGATGTTGTAGCCCGCCGAGATGATCATGTCGTCGGTGCGCGCCTGGTAGAAGAAATAGCCGTCCTCGTCCATCGCATAGGCGTCGCCGGTGATGTTCCAGCCGTTCTGCACGTAGTCGGCCTGCCGCTCGTCGGCCAGATAGCGGCATCCGGTCGGCCCCTTGACCGCCAGGCGGCCGATCGCGCCGGGCTTGCAGGGACGGCCCTCGTCGTCGAGCACCGTGGCCTGGTAGCCCGGGATCGCGTAGCCGGTGGCGCCGCTGCGCACGCGCTCGGGCGTATGCGAAATGAAGATGTGGATCATCTCGGTCGAACCGATGCCATCGATGATCTCGATGCCGGTGGCACCCTTGAACAGCTGGCGCGTCGCGTCGGGCAGCGCCTCGCCGGCCGAGACGCATTTCTTCAGGCTCGAGAGGTCGAAGTTCTTCGCGATTCCCGCCATCGCGCGAAACATGGTCGGCGCTGTGAAGCAGACGGTCGCGCGGAACTTCTGAACGGTGTCGAGCAGCGTGTCCGGTGCGAGCTTCTCGATCAGCACGGTCGAAGCGCCGAAGCGCATCGGGAAGCACAGCATGCCGCCGAGGCCGAAGGTGAAGGCGATCGGCGGCGTGCCGCAGAACACGTCGTTCTTCCTCGGCTTGAGACAGGAGCGCGGAAAGCAGTCGCACATGGCGATCACGTCGCGATGGAAGTGCATCGTTCCCTTGGGCTTGCCGGTGGTGCCGGAAGTGAAAGCGATGAGCGCGACGTCGTCGGCCGCCGTAGCGACGTTGCGGAAGGTCGCGGGCTGCGCGGCCGCCAGGGCGTCGAGCGCACCGGGGGCGTCGTCGTACCAGTAGCGGATCGTCTTCAGTGTCGGGCACGCCGGAAGCGCTGCGGCGAGCTCGGCCTCGAGGCGCTTGTCGCACAGCGCGTGCGTGACTGCCGCCTTGTTCACGATCTCGGTGAGCTCCTTGGCGCGCAGCAGCGGCATCGTGGCCACTGCGATCCCGCCCGCCTTGATCACGGCGAACCAGCACGCGGCCATCATCGGATTGTTCGGCCCCCTCAGCAGCACGCGGTTGCCCGGCTCGAGGCCCAGGTCCCGCACCAGCACGTTCGCGAGGCGATTCGCCTGCGCGTGCAGCTGCCCGTAGGTGCAACGCCCGTCCGCAGCATGGATGGCAATGCGCCCGGCGTGGCCATTGCTTACCGCCCCGTCGAGTAGCTCCGCGGCGCAGTTCATGCGTGCGGGATACTTCAACTCGGGCAGCCCGAAGATGAATTCCGGCCATTGATCGCGCGGCGGCAGGTTGTCGCGCGCAAAGGTATCCGTGTGCGCGGTATGCCTCATTTCAGCAGCTCCCTGGCGATGATCAGTTTCTGCACTTCGGTCGCGCCTTCGTAGATGCGCAGCGCCCGCACCTCGCGGTAGAGCAGCTCCACGGGGTGGCCGCGCATCACGCCCAGCCCGCCGCATATCTGCACCGCGTCGTCGATCACCCGCTGCGCGGTCTCGGTGGCGTTCATCTTCGCCATCGCCGCCTCGCTGGTGACGCGCCTGCCGTGCACGTCGCGCACCCAGGCCGAGCGGTACGTGAGCAGCGCCGCCGCATCGATGCCGGTCGCCATGTCGGCGAGCTTCGCTTGCGTCATCTGGAAATCCGCGAGCGTCTGGCCGAACATGCGCCGCTGCTTCGCCCGCGCCAGCGCCTCGTCGAGCGCGCGCCGCGCGAAGCCGAGCGCCGCCGCCGCCACCGTGGTGCGGAACACATCGAGGTTGCGCATCGCCAGCTTGAAGCCCTCGCCCGCCTCGCCGATCAGGCTGTCGGCCGGCACGCGGCAGGCGTTGAAGCGCACGGTTGCCATCGGATGCGGGGCGACGATGTCGATGCGCTCGCCGGCGTCGAGCCCCGCGGCATCCGCGTCGACGACGAACGCCGAGATCCCCCGCGTGCCCGCGGCGGCGTCGGTCTTGGCGAATACCACGTAGAAATCAGCGATGCCGCCGTTGGAGATCCAGGTCTTGGCGCCGTCGAGCACCCAATGCGCGCCATCGCGCCGCGCGGTCGTTCCGAGCGCCGCGACGTCGGAGCCGGCATCGGGCTCCGACAGCGCGAACGCGGCGATCGCCTGCCCGGAGGCGACCCGCGCGAGGTAGCGCTCTCGCTGCGCTTCGCTGCCGGCAAGCGCGATCGGCCCGCTGCCGAGGCCCTGCATGACGAACGCGAAGTCCGCCAGTCCGGCGTGGTAGGCGAGAACCTCGCGCAGCAGCGCGATCGAGCGCACGTCGAAATGATCGGTGCCGGGCGCGCAATGCCGCAGGAAGCCGGCGGCGCCGAGGTCCTTCACCAGCCGCCTGCAGACCGCGTCGGCATCTTCTCCGTGCGCGTAGCCCAGGTGCGCCGCCGACCAGGCGTCGGCCTCGCGCGCGAGCTTGGCGTGACGCTCGTCGAGAAACGGCCAGTCGTAATGAGCAAAGCGGTTCATGTCGCGCCCTTCTCGATGTTCTCAATCGCGTTCTGCTTGACCTTGGCCAGCAGGCGGAACAGCTCCGCATGCTCGCGCCGGCTGAGGCCCGAGAGCGTCGCCACGATCCATTCCTCGTGCGCGCGCGCCATCTCGGCGAACACGCGCTCGCCGGCCCGCGTCAGGCGCACGCGCAGCGCACGTCTGTCCGAGGGATCGGCCAGGCGCTCGACCATCCCCTCCTTCGCGAGTTGATCGACGATGCCCGTGACGTTGCCCCCGGTGACCATCATGCGGCGGGAAAGCTCGTTCATCTTGAGGCCCGCCGGATAGCGCTCGAGCTGCGACATCAGGTCGAAGCGCGGCAGCGTGGTCGCGAAGCGTTCGCGCAGCCGGCCGCGTACCTGACCCTCGATGAGGTGGGTGCAGGTCAGCAGCCGCAACCACAGCCGCAGCGCGCGGTGGTCGTCCGCGCGCGAGCCGGATTCGCGGTCCTCGCGCTCGCCGGCGGCAGGCGTCGGACGCAGCATTTAAGACCTAAATAGATTAAACCTAAACAATATTGACGCCGCAGGGGTGGCGTGTCACGCTGCACTGCGCAACGCGCGCCCCTTCTGGTATCGTTTCACCCTGAGGAATCAATGTTCAAGCGCATATTCGTTTCCCTGCTGGCCGCCGCGTGGCTGTGCCCGGCCATGGCGGCCGGCGAAAAGACGGCCGACACGAAGAAGCCCGAGGTCGATCCCAAGATCGTCCAGGAGATCTTCAACTGCATCGCCGTGGGCCTTCCCAGCAACTGGAAGCGCGCCTGGGTGGTCGTGACCGAGCTGGGAAAGGAGGGCGGCACCCGGCATTTCGAGGCGGATTTCTTCTATGCCGCCGCGGGGGACGAGGCCGCCGGGCACCCGCTCCAGCCGTGCGACAAGGAAAAGGTGGCGAAGGACGTCTATTCGCTCAACCAGTTCCTTCCGACCTACGAGAAGCGGCAATGGCGGCAAGCGACGCTGCTGTTCACCAGCGACGGCAGCTTCAATCTCAAGTACGACTACGAGAAGTAGCGCGGCCCTAGGCCTTGCGCAGGAAGTCGAAGTCGCAGCCGTCTTCCGCCTGCAATACGTGGTCCATGTAGAGCTTGCCGTATCCACGTAAGGGCGACGCGGCAGGAGGGCGCCACCCGGCGCGCCGCCTTGCGAGCTCGTCTTCGGCAACCAGCAGATCGATGCGGCGGCTCTTCACCGAGATGCGAATGCGGTCGCCGTTCCTGACCAGCGCAAGCGGGCCCCCGACGGCCGCCTCGGGCGACACGTGCAGCACGATCGTCCCGTAGGCGGTGCCGCTCATGCGCGCATCGGAGATTCTCACCATGTCCTTCACGCCGGCGCGCGCCAGCTTCGCCGGGATCGGCAGGTAGCCGGCCTCAGGCATCGCGTAGCCGCTCTTCGGTCCGGCGTTCTGCAGCACGAGGAAGTCCTCGGGCTTGACATCGAGCGGGGGAGAATCGATGCGCGCGGCAAGATCATCGAGCGACGTGAATACCACGGCGCGGCCTTCCTTTTCGAACAGCGAGGGATCGGCCGCCGAGCGCTTGAGGATCGCGCCGTTGGGCGCCAGCGAGCCGAACAGCGCCACCAGTCCGCCTTCCCTCTGGAAGGGCTGCGCGAACGGCCGCACGACCTCGCGGTCGACCCAGGTCGCCGCGCCCGCCTGCTCCTCGCGCGCCAGGCGCTCGCCCAGCGTCTCGCCCGCCACGGTCATGCAATCCAGGTGCAGCAGCGACTTGAGCTCGCGCAGCACCGCCCCCAGCCCGCCCGCGGCGTACAGGTCCGACATGTAGTAACGGCCGGTCGGCTTGAGATCGACCAGCACCGGCGTCGAGTCCGAGAGCGCGTTCAGCCGCTCGAGGCCGAGGTTCACGCCGACGCGGCCCGCGATCGCGGTGAGGTGCACGATGGCGTTGGTCGAGCCGCCGATCGCAAGCAGCACGCGCAGCGCGTTCTCGATAGACTCTTCCGTGATCACCTGCGAGGGCCGCAGCGGCGCCCGTGCCATCTCGGCCGCGCGCCGGCCGCTCGCCTCTGCCGCCCGCAGCCGGTCGGCGTGCACCGCCGGAATGGCCGCGGTGCCCGGCAGCGTCATACCGAGCGCCTCGGCGAGCGATGCCATGGTCGAGGCGGTGCCCATCACCGCGCAGGTGCCCGCGGTCGTGGCGAGGTTGCCCTCGATCTCCTCGATGCCGTGCCCGTCGACCTTGCCCGCGCGATGCATCGCCCAGAAGCGCCGGCAGTCGGTACAGGCGCCGAGCCGCTCGCCGCGGAACGAGGTCGGCATCATCGGCCCCGCGAGCAGCTGCACCGCGGGAACGTCCGCGCTCGCGGCGCCCATCAGCTGCGCGGGCACCGTCTTGTCGCAGCCGCCCATCAACACCACCGCGTCCATCGGCTGGGCGCGCACCATCTCCTCGGTATCCATCGCCATCAGGTTGCGGAACATCATGGAGGTCGGCGACAGGAACACCTCGCCCAGCGACACCGTGGGAAACTCGAGCGGCAGGCCACCCGCGGCGAGGACACCGCGCTTCACGGCCTCGAGCATCTCGGGGAAATGACGATGGCAGTTGTTGAAGCCGCTTCTCGAGTCGGCAATGCCGACCACCGGGCGCGCGAGCATCTCGCCGGAGTAGCCCATGCTCTTGGCGAACGAGCGCCGCAAGTAGAGCGAGAACCCCGCGTCGCCGTAGTTGGTGAGGCCGCGGGCCAGTCCGTGCGAGGGCTTGTCGCTCATGGAGCGACGATTCTAGCGGAGCGGTTGTCCCGGGTCTCGCGTGTTTAACTTATTGATTATATGTAGTGGGAAGCATCCCACTTTCAATAATTCCAAGCTTGTGGTTGTGTTCCCAACGAATCGGGTCGTAGCGTCCGGTGCAAGGAGGCGGGTATGGAGACGGTCGCGCAGCACGGCGGCGCCCTGCTAGACAGCATCGCCGAGTTCTGCCGCCGCAATGGCATGGCCGAGTCGACCTTCGGCCGGCGCGCGGTAAACGACGGCAAGTTCGTCGCGCGCCTGCGCGACGGCGCGCGCATCACGCCGGAGACTTTGGAACGCGTCAGCACGTACATGACGCGCCACGGCGCGACGCCGCCGGAGCGACCGCCCGAGCTGCTGCCGCTGATCCGCCCCGCCGTGCGCAGCCTGCCGGCGGCCGAGCGCGCGCCGCAGGAAGGCGCGCCGTCGCGCAATTTCCGCTTCTTCGACAACCGGCAGAAATACCTGCTGTTCGTCAACACCTGCGGCGAGAAGGAGGTGATCGCGCAGCGCATCGGCATGGAGCTCGCGCACATCCATCCGCGCCCGCCGGCGGTGCGCGTGTTCGACGCCGGCATGGGCGACGGCACGGTGCTGACGCGCGTCATGCGTGAGATGCACCGGCGCTTTCCTACCATGCCGTTCTGCTTCGTGGGCAAGGAGATCAGTCTCGAGGATGTGCGCCTGTCGCTCGACAAGATGGCCGACCGGTTGTTCGAGCACCCCGCTACGGCGCTGGTGGTCACCAACATGTACTACAACGAGGCGCCGTGGCTCGCGCCGAAGTCGGTCAGCGCGGCGACCTCGCTGCTATGGCACGAGGTCGCGCTCACCGGCACCACCGCGCACGAGTTCGACGAGCAGATCGCGGCGCTCGAGCCGTTTCTCGCGCGCAACTGGCAAGCGCGCCACAGCCAGAAAACCGGCAATCCCATCTACGAGCGGCCGGTGGTGCTCGTGCTCTACCGCGAGGATTTCCGTTTCCTGCTGCACGAGGTCATCCCGCGCCAGGGCAAGGCGCGCGCCGACTACGACCTGGTGATCGCCTCGCAGCCCTACCGGGCGCGCGTGCCCACTGAATTCAAGGCCTCCAGGGTCATCGGGCCGCTCGCGCGCGCCCTCGGGCCGGGGGGACGGCTGCTCGGCATCCATTCCTACGGCAACGATCCCGGGCTGGAGATCGTGCGGGCGGTCTGGCCGGACGAGAGCCCATTCCATACCGGCCGTCACGACCTGCTGCGCGCGGTGCGCGCCGAGCTTGGGCGGGACGCGCGCCATTACAACTTCAACGCCTACGCCGACGCCCGGGCCGTGTTCCGCTACGACATGCACACCCTGCCTACCGAAATCGCCGACAGCATCGGCACCTCGACGTTGTTCGCGGCCTGGAACGCGGCGGTCTACGTTGCGCAGATCGACGACGAGCGGCTCGGCGGAGCGCTCGGAGAACGTCGTTACCTGGAGGCAACGCGTGAAGTGCTGCGGCGCCACGGCGGGCTGTGGTTCCTCGATGAATCGTACGTGGTATCGCGTAAGAAACGCTAGGAGATCGACATGAGCACCGTCACCGCCGCGACGGATATCGTCGCCGAATGCATCGCGGAGCTGGTGTCCTGCGGCTCGATCGAGATGACCGCGCACCGGGCCGAGGACGCCCGCGCGCTCGGCAACATGCTGCCCGCGGGAACCAAGGTCTACGTCAATCACCTGCCGCGCCACACTCTCGCCGAGACCCTCGCCGCGCTCGAGGCGGTGCGCGCCGCCGGGCTCGAGCCGGTGCCGCACCTGGCGGCGCGCCGCGTCGCCTCGCGCGCCGAGCTAAAGGGCTTCCTCGAGCGCGCAGTGCAGGACGCCGGGGTGCAGAAGGTGCTGCTGATCGGCGGTGACGACCCGCAGCCGCGCGGCCCCTGGGCCGACAGCGTCGCGCTGCTCGCCGATGGCGCGCTCGCCGAGTGCGGCGTGCGCGAGGTGGGGCTCGCCGGCTACCCGGAGGGACATGCGCGCATCCCGCGCGCCGCGCTCGAGCGGGCCATGAGCGAAAAGCTCTCGCTCGCCGCCGCGCAGGGGCTGGGCAGCTATATCGTGACCCAGTTCTCCTTCGCCCCGGCGCGCGTCGTCGAGTATTGCGCCGAGCTCGCCGCGCGCGCGCCGGGCGTGCCGGTCTACGTCGGGGTCGCGGGGCCCACTGAAGCCGCAACGCTGCTCAGGTTCGCGCAGCGCTGCGGCGTGAGCGCATCGCTGCGCGCGCTGCGCGACCAGGGCATGGGTATCGTCCGCCTGGTCACGCACACCGAGCCGCGGGAGCAGCTGGTGGCGCTGGCGCGCTACTGCCTCGCGCGCGCCTCGTGCAACGTCGTGGGCGCGCACTTCTTCAGCTTCGGCGGCGCCGCGCACACCGCAGAGTGGATGAACCGGGTGATCGCGTCGGCGGGCGCGGGTTAGCCCCAGATCGCGCGCGCGGCCTCCACGCACAGCGCTGAGCTTCGCGCGCTCGTCGGCCTCGGTCAGGGGGTTGCCGCCCATGGTGCTGGCGAAGCCGCACTGCGGGCTGAGCGCCAGGCGCGCGGCATCGACGTAGCGCGCCGCCTCGGCAGCCCTTCGCTTGAGCAAATCCGGGGACTCGAGCTGCGGCGTCTTCGAGCTCACCAGGCCGAGCACCACGCCCTTGTCCTTCGGCATGAAGCGCAGCGGGGCAAAATCCCCCGCGCGCGGCGTGTCGAACTCGAGCAGGAAGTGGTTGACCCGTGCGCGGCCGAACAGCTTCTCGGCAACCGAGTCGTAGCCGCCTTCGGAGAGGTACATGCCCTTGTAGTTGCCGCGGCACATGTGCACGCCGATCACCATGTCGCGCGGGCGGTTCGTCACCGCCTCATTGATCGCGTCGACATAGAGATCCACGAGCCGCTCGGGATCGCCGCCCGCGGCCTTCACCCTGTCGCGCGCGGCCGGATCGCACAGCATGGCGAGCGCGACCTCGTCTAACTGCACGTAGCGCGCGCCCGCCCGGGCGAGGTCGGCAATTTCGGCCTGGTACACCTTTCCCAAGTCGGCGAAGAACTCGGCTGGGTCCCGGTACACGCCGGGTTCGGCATATTGCGTGAAGCGGTAGAAATGCATGGTAGAAGGGGACGGCATCGTGATTTTGGGCGTGCCGCGCGCGATGGGCTTGACGAACTCGAACTCGTCCAGCGTGATCGGTGCGCCGCGCCCGACCTTGCCGGTCACGTACGGCGCGGTGAATTCGCTCTCGTGGCCGTGCGCGTCGTGGAACCTGAACACCGCGTCCTTGACGATCAGCCCTTCGGTGAGACGCACGAACTTTTCCCAGTAGGAGATGCGGCGGAACTCGCCGTCGGTCGCCACCTGCAGGCCGCAATCCTCCTGCAGCTCGATCACGTCGCGGATCGCCTCGTCCTGCGCGACGCGGAATGCGTCCTCCGCGAGCCTGCCCGCGGCATGGTCACGGAACGCGTGGCGCAGCTTCTCCGGGCGCAGCAGGCTGCCGATGTGGTCGGCGCGGAACGGCGGCCGGCCGTCGGCCTCGATCGATTGGGTCATGGTCACGGTATTCTATCGGCCGTCCACGGAGGGATTCCATGGCTGACGCCGACCGCAAGCAAGCGACCCGCAGCAGGTGGCTCGAAACGCTCGAGAAGCACCGCCGCGACTTCGAGCAGCCGGGGTCGGCCGAATACTGGTCGCCGTCGCTCGACTGCGCATCGCGCGACGAGTTGCGCGCGCTGCAGGACGAGAAGCTCGCGGTGCTAACGCCATTCCTGTACGAGAACTCCGCGTTCTACCGCCGCCGCTTCGATCGGCTCGGCCTGACGCCCGATGACATCCGCACGGTCGACGACCTCGCCAAGTGGCCGCCGGTGGACAAGAAGGAGATGGCCGAGGACCTGATGGCCAATCCGCCCTGGGGAACCTACACCACGCACGACGACGAGATCTGGAACCAGCGCGGCTGGACGCTCTTTCCCACCTCGGGCACGACCGGCCTGCCGCGCATCTTCCGCTACTCGCAGTTCGACCTGAAGCAGTGGCAGTGGGCCAACGCGCGCGCGCTGTGGTCGCTCGGCGCGCGGCGCGGCGAGAAGGTGTTCCTGGTGGTGGGCTTCGGCCCGCACGTATGGGCCTGGGGCGTGCTGCACGCGCTCGCGCACATGGGCGTGCCGTGCATCCCCGGCGGCGGCCTCACCGCCGAGCTGCGCTGCAATATCATCCTGCGCTACCAGCCCACCATCCTCGCCACGCTGCCCTCGCAGCTCTTGCGCCTCGGGCGCACCATGCAGCAGATGGGGCACGATCCGCGCAAGACCTCCGTGAAGACCTTGTTCACCGGCGGCGAGCCGGCCGCCGGCATCGCCGCCACGCGCGAGCGGCTGGAAGACATGTGGGACGCGAAGCTGGTCGAGTTCTACGGCTGCACGGAGGCCGCGCCGCATTCGGGCGGCTATTCGTGCCCGGCCGCGGTGCGCTCCGACGGCAAAATCCAGACGCACCTGATGGAAGATTTCCAGGTCTGGGAGCTGATCGACCCAGCGACCGGCCAGCGTGTGCCCGAGGGCGAGCGCGGCATCACGCTATGCACCAACATGAACTCGGAGAGCTCCTCGCAGCTGCGCTTCGTGGTCGGCGATTACACGGTGTTCGACAGCGCGCGCTGTGCCTGCGGCCGCACCCACGTGCGCGCGATCGGCGGTTTCCAGGGGCGCGCCGACGACCTGATCAATCTGCGTGCCATCAAGTTCTATCCGTCGGTGCTGGAGGAGGGCGTGCGCTCGGTGGCGGGGATCGGCGACGAGTACGAGGTGGTGCTCGACACCACGCCCGAGGGGATCGACTTCATGACCATCCTGGTCGAGCACGCGGACTATCAGAAGCCGGCCTCGGTCGTCGCGGCAGTGCAGAACGCGATCAGCTCGCGCATCGAGCTGCGCGTGGGCGTCGACGTGCTGCCTCCCGACACGTTGCCGAAAACGGAGTTCAAGGCCAAGCGCATCAAAGACCGGCGCCAGAAGGGCTGAGGCGGCGGGCTTGCGCACGCTCCTCGGATTCCTCGGCCGGCACGCGCGCTGGGCGCTGCCCGCGGGCGTGTTCGTCGGCGTCGCGCTGCCCGACCTCGCCGCGCTCGCGCGGCCGCTGCTCACGCCCGCGGTGATCGGCACGCTCACGGCGGCGCTGCTGCGGCTCGACTGGAGCCGGCTCGCCCAAGCCGCGCGGCGCCCCGCGCTGCCCGGATGGATCGCGCTGTGGCAGCTCGTGGCCTCGCCGCTCATCGTGTGGCTCGGCACCGTGCTCGCCGGGCTGCCGCCGGACCTGCGCCTGGTGCTGGTGCTGCAGGCCGCGGCGCCGCCGATCGGCTCGGCGGCGGTGTTCGCGCTTATCCTGGGGCTCGACGGCGTGCTCGCGGTGGTGGGCACGGTGACGACGACGCTGCTCCTGCCGCTCACCCTCACGCCGCTGGTCGGCATGGTTCTGCCGCAGACCGGACTGCAGGTCGACCTGGCGGCGTTCTTCCTGCGCGTCACGACGCTGGTCGCGGCGCCGTTCGTGCTCGCCTGGGCGCTGCGCCGCGCGATCGGCACAGCGCGCCTGGCGCGCAACGACGAGCTGCTCGCCGGCGCCAACGTCGTGCTGCTGGTGGTGTTCGCGATCGCGGTGATGGACGGCGTCACCGAGCGCATGATGCGCGACCCGCAGTTCATCGGCGTGCTGCTGCTCGCAGCCTGCGTGGCGACCGCGCTGCTGCATCTCGCGGGGTTCGCGCTGTTTCGCCGCGCCGGAGTCGCTGCGGCCTACGGCGCGGCACTGCTGAGCGGCAACCGCAACATGGGCCTGATGCTCGCCATCACCGCGGGCACCGCGGGCCCGACCTTCTCGCTCTACGTCGGCATCGCCCAGATCCCGATGTACTTCGCGCCGCTCGCGCTGACGCCGTTCGTGCGGCGCAGCCGCATCTAGCTCATTGCCGGAAGCGCGCCACCGGCACGCCCGCCACGCCGAGCTCGAGCCGGACCATGCAACCCGCGTTCGCATGCGGGTCGCGCACCAGCGAGGTGACGTAGACCGTTCTCAGCTCGTCGCCTGCGAAGCACGGCATAGTGGGATTGGGCATCGGCAGGCCGATGCGCTCGAGGAGCTCGCCGTCGGCCGACCAGCGGTTAAGGCAGCCCGCCGAGACGCCCGCGCTCCAGTAGCAGCCCTCGACGTCGGTGGCCGCGCCGTCCGGCCGGCCCTGCTCGAGCGTCGGCTTCGCGATCTCGCGCATGTCGGAGATCTCGCCGTTCGTGGGATCGTAGCGGTAGCGCCGGATCCAGATGCCGCGGCTGTCCGAATGGAACATGGTGCGACCGTCGGCCGACCACGCGAGGCCGTTCGACACGCGCAGGCCGGTCGCCTTCCTCTGCACGCGGCCGTCGGCGGTGACGCGATACAGGCTGCCGGTCGGCTCGAGTGCCGGCGTGTCGTCCATCGACCCGACCCAGAAGCTGCCGTCGGGCGCCACCTTGCCATCGTTCAGCCGGTTGCCCGCGGGAGCGTCCGGCTCGACGTCGATGAAATGCTCGAGCCCGCCGGTTGCGGGCGCGAGCAAATGCAGGCCGCGGCGCAGCGCGACGAGCACGCGGCCGCTCTCGCACAGGCCGATCGAACCGCAGCGCTCCGGCATCGGCCAGGCGTCGAGCCGCCCGGTCGCGACGTCGAGCCGGTGCACGGCCGGCGCGTGCACGTCGACGAACCACAGCGCGCGCGAGCGCGCGTCCCACACCGGCGATTCGCCCAGCTCGGTGCGAAAGGCAAGGATCTCCATGCGTGCACCCTACCCCTTCTCGGCGAACAGCTCGAGGATCAACTCGCGCAGCCAGCGGTTGCCCGCGTCGCGGTCGAAGCGCTCGTGCCAATGCACGCCGACGTCGGCCGGCGGAATCGGCACCGGGGGCGGCAGCGACTTGAAGCGTCCGCCCTCCTCGTAGACGCGCGCCACGCGGCTCGGCAGCGTGAGCAGGAGGTCGGTGCGCTCGAGCACCATCGGCACGACCGTGAAATGCGGCACCCGCAGCGCGATCCTGCGCGTAAGGCCATGGCGCTCGAGCGCCTCCTCGACCACACGGTGCCCGCTGCCTGCGGACGACACCAGGGCGTGCGACGCCTCCTCGAACAGCTTGCGCGTCAGGCGGGCGCCGATGCGTGGATGGTCGGCGCGCATCAGGCAGACATAGGCGTCGCGGAACAATCGCCGGCGCCGCAGCGGCGCGGCCAGGCCGGGTAGGAAGCCGACCGCGACATCGAGCGCCCCGCTGGCGAGCGCCTCGCCGATGTCCTCGAGCGGCAGGCCCGCGGCCTCCAAGTGAACCTGCGGTGCGAGCTGGCGCACGCGCTCGACCAGCGGCGGCAGGAACGATATCTCGCCCAGGTCCGACATGTAGAAACGGAACACGCGGGCCGAGGTCGCGGGATCGAAGCCGGCGCCGTGGGCGAGCGCCGATTCGATCAGCGCGAGCGCCTGGCGCACCGGGTCGTCGAGCTGGCGCGCGAATGGCGTCGGCGCCATGCCGGAGGGCGTGCGCACGAACAGCGCGTCGTCGAACACCGCGCGCAGCCGCGCCAGCGCGTTCGACACGGCCGGCTGCGTCAGACCGAGGCGCACCGCGGCCGCGGTGACGCCGCGCTCCCGCAGTACCGCATCGAACACCCGCAGCAGGTTGAGATCGATGTCCGCTACATTCATGAACGTGATTCATATCATGCGCGGCATCAATTTGACAAATGACGTGTCCGGCCCGTAGCCTCGGCGCAGCCATGGAAAGATCATTCGAGGCGGAAGTCAGGAAGCTCACGCTCGGCGACGGCGAGGTGTTCCATGGCGAGGGCATTCTCGCGGTCACCAAGGCCCTGCTGCAGTCGGGCGTGGCCTATGTCGGGGGTTACCAGGGTGCGCCGGTGTCGCACATGATGGACGTGCTGAACGACGCGCGCGACATCATGGACGAGCTCGGTATCCATATCGAGACCAACGCGTCGGAGGCGGGTGCTGCGGCGATGCTCGGCGCCTCGATCAACTACCCGTTGCGCGGCGCGGTGACTTTCAAGTCGACCGTCGGCACCAATGTCGCGTCCGACGCGCTGTCCAATCTCGCCAGCGCAGGGGTCAAGGGCGGCGCGCTGATCGTGCTCGGCGAGGACTACGGCGAGGGCGCTTCGATCATCCAGGAGCGCAGCCACGCCTTCGCCATGAAATCCCAGATCTGGCTGCTCGATCCGCGTCCCAGCCTGCCGAAGATCGTCGAGATGGTGGAAATGGGCTTCGAGCTGTCGGAAGCCTCGAGCTCGCCGGTGATGCTCGAGCTGCGCATCCGGGCCTGCCACGTGCATGGCAGCTTCCGCACGCGCGCCAACCGCGCGCCGCGGTTTTCCAAGCGCCAACTGCTCGAGAACCCCGATTTCGACTACGGCCGCATCTGCCTGCCGCCGTCCACCTACGCCCAGGAAAAGCACAAGGTCGAGATACGCTGGCCGGCGGCGGTGCGGTTCATCCGCGAGCATGGCCTGAACGAAACCTTCGCCGGCGAGCTCGCCGACGTCGGCATCGTCTGCCAGGGCGGCATGTACAACGTGGTGGCGCGCGCCCTGCAGCAGCTGGGGCTCGCCGATGCCTTCGGCGCCTCGCGCGTGCCGATCTACTGCTTGAACGTCACCTACCCGCTGGTGCCCGAGGAGGTGGTGCAGTTCTGCACCGGCAAGCGTGCAGTGCTGATCGTCGAGGAAGGCCAGCCGGCCTATATCGAGGACGCGGTGCTCGCGTGTCTGCGCCGTCACGAGGTGAACGCCGTCCGCGTGCACGGCAAGGGCGTGCTGCCGCTGGCGGGGGAGTACACCGGCGAAGTCGTGCTGACCGGCGTGGCGCGCTTCATCGAGCAGGCGGCGCCGCAGGGCGTCGACACGAGGCGCATGCACGAGACCTACGACGCGCTCACCGCGCCGAAGAGGAAGGCGGCCGAGCTGCTCGGCGCGCCGGTGCCCGCGCGCCCTCCCGGGTTCTGCATCGGCTGTCCCGAGCGCCCGGTATTCGCGGCGATGAAGCTGGTCGAGCGCGAGGCCGGGCCGTTTCACGTCTCGGCCGACATCGGCTGCCACACCTTCTCCACGCTGCCGCCGTTCAACATCGGTCACACGGTGCTCGGCTACGGCCTGGGGCTCGCCTCGAACTCGGCGATCCAGCCGATGTTCGGCCAGCGCTCGGTGACCATCATGGGCGACGGCGGTTTCTGGCACAACGGCCTCACCTCGGGCGTCGCCAATGCAGTATTCAACAAGGACGACGGCATCCTGATCATCATGAAGAACGGCTACAGCTCGGCGACCGGGACGCAGGAAATTCCTTCCTCGCCGCAGCACACCGCGCACAAGGCCGTCGACATGAGCATCGAGCGCGCGCTCGGGGGCCTCGGCGTGGGGTGGCTGAAGACGGTGCACAACTACCACGTGGGCGAGGTGGCCGAGACGCTCAAACAAGCCATGACCACGGACTATCCCGGGCTCAAGGTCATCATCGCCGAGGGCGAGTGCCAGCTCGAGCGCCAGCGGCGGCTGCGCCCCCAGGTGGCCGCCGCGCTCAAGGCCGGCGCGCGCGTGGTGAGGACGCGCTTCGGCGTGGACGAGGACGTGTGCTCGGGGGATCACTCCTGTATCCGCCTGTCGGGCTGCCCCTCGCTGACGGTCAAGGACGCCTCAGATCCCCTCAAGGTGGACCCGGTGGCGCACGTCAACAACGACTGCGTGGGCTGCGGGCTGTGCGGCGAGGTGGCCCATGCCGCGATCCTGTGCCCGTCGTTTTACCGGGCCGAGGTGATCCAGAACCCCTCGCGCTGGGACCGCCTGCTGCACCGCATGCGCCAAACCTTCATCGGCTGGCTGCAGCCGGCCTGACCCGCGCCACGCAACGAGGAATGACATGAATCTTCCCGAACGTCCCATCACCATCCTCATCGCCGCGCTCGGCGGCGAAGGCGGCGGCGTGCTCGCCGACTGGATCATCGCCGCGGCCTCCGCGCAGGACTATCCGGTGCAGAGCACCTCGATCCCGGGCGTCGCGCAGCGCACCGGCGCGACCACCTACTACCTAGAAATCTACCCGGCGAAGGCTTCCACGCTCGGCGAGCGGCGCCCGGTCATGACGCTCGCACCGGCGCCGAGCTTCGTCGACGTGATGGTGGCATCCGAGCTGCTCGAAGCGGCGCGCGCGCTGCAGAACGGCTTCGTCACCCCGGACCGCACCACGCTTATCGCCTCGACGCACCGCATCTTCACCACCGCCGAAAAGATGGCGATGGGCGACGGCCGCACCGACGCCACGCGCATCCTCAAGGCGGCGCGCGAGCTCGCCAAACGCGCGGTGCTGTTCGACATGCAAAGCCTCGCCGAGCGCTCGGGTACCGTGATCAGCGCGGTGCTGTTCGGCGCGCTGGCGGGCTCGGGCGCCCTGCCGCTGCCGCGCGCCGCCTGCGAGGCCGCGATCCGCAGCGCCGGCAAGGGCGCCGAGGCGAGCCTGGCGGGATTCGCCGCCGGCTACGCCCACGCCTCGGGCGAGGTCAGCCCGCCGACACCGACCGAAGCCAAGCGCGTGCGCGCGCAGCCCGTCGAGCGCGTGCGCCGGAGCTTTCCGGCAGCGACGCACGCGATCCTCGAGGAAGGCGCGACGCGCTGCGCCGGCTATCAGGATGCGGCCTACGCGTCGCTGTACCTCGATCGCCTGGAACCGATCGCCAGCCTGGAGCGCGACGAGGGGCAGGCGAGCAGTGGCTACCGGCTCACCAACGAGACCGGCCGCTTTCTCGCGCTGTGGATGTGCTACGAGGACGTGATCCGCGTCGCCGACCTGAAGACGCGCCGCAGCCGTTTCGAGCGCGTGCGCAAGGAGGTGCTCGCCAAACCGCACGAGCCGGTGCACGTGGTCGAGTATCTAAAGCCCGGCCTGGAAGAGGTCGCGGCCCTGCTGCCGCGCGGCCTGTCGCGCCGGCTGGTGGAGTGGGCCAAGCGCCGCGGGCTCGCCCACAGGATGAACGTCGGCATGCACGTCAAGACCACCAGCGTGAGCGGCTTCCTGCTGCTGCGACTGCTCGCGTGGCTGCGGCCCTGGCGGCGCATGAGCGCGCGCTACGTCGAGGAACAGGCGCTCATCGAGCGCTGGCTGACGGCGATCCGCGGGGCGGCACGCGAACCGGCGCTGGCGCTCGAGATCGCGCTTTGCGGCAGGCTGATCAAGGGCTACGGCGACACGCACCAGCGCGGCAAGGACAATTTCCTGCGCATCATGGATACGCTGGTCGAAGGCAGCGCCCTTGCCGATGCCGCCGGGCGCGCGGCGGCGATCCGCACGGCGCGCGAGGCGGCGCTCGCGGACCCGGAAGGCCGCAGCCTGGAGGGCTCGCTCGCGACGCACGGCATCGCGCCGCTGCCGCCCAAGGCCAAGCCGGTGCAGTTCTTCCGCCGGCCGGCGGGCGAGCGCAAGGCGGCCTGAGCATGGAGCGCCAGTTCACCGAGGAGATCGAGCTGCTCAAGCTCGGCGAAGGCGAGACCTTCCGCGGCGAGGGCATCCTCGCCGTGACCAAGGCCCTGCTGCAGTCGGGCGTCGCCTACGTCGGCGGCTACCAGGGCGCGCCGGTTTCCCATCTGCTCGACGTCATGGTGCAGGCACGCGCCTACCTCGACACGCTTGGCGTGCACGTCGAAGCCTGCACCAACGAGGCCGCCGCGGCGGCGATGCTCGGCGCGTCGATCAACTACCCGGCGCGCGGCGCCGTGACCTGGAAATCGATCGTCGGCACCAATGTCGCCTCCGACGCGCTCAGCTACCTGTCGACCGCGGGCGTGATGGGCGGGGCGCTGATCGTGCTGGGCGAGGACTACGGCGAGGGCGCAAGCGTGGCGCTCGAGCGCACGCACGCGATCGCGCTCAAGTCCTCCCTGTGCCTGCTCGACCCGCGCCCGAACCTGCCCACCATCGTCAGGATGGTGGAAAAGGGCTTCGAGCTGTCCGAAGCCTGCAACACCCCGGTGATGATGGAATTGCGCATCCGTGCCTGCCACTTGCAGGGCTCGTTCGTGGCGCGCAACAACCGCGCGCCCGCGGTGTCTGCGCTCCGGCCGCTGGCAGATCCTGCCGAGTTCAACTACGACCGGCTTTCACATCCGCCGGCTACCTTCAGGCAGGAGAAGCTCAAGGCCGAAGTGCGCCTGCCGGCGGCGCGACGCTTCGTGCACCAGCAGCGCCTGAACGAGCTGTTCGAGGGCGACGTGGGCGATATCGGCCTCGTCGTGCAGGGCGGGCTGTACAACAACGTGCTGCGCGCGCTGCGCCTTGCCGGACTCGCGAACGATTTCGGCGCCTGCCGCATTCCGATCCTTGCGCTGAACGTGGTCTATCCGCTGGTGCCCGAAGAGATCACCGCTTTCTGTGCCGGCAAGCGCGCAGTGCTGGTGGTCGAGGAGGGACAGCCCGAATTCATCGAGCAGGACATTGCCACCATCCTGCGGCGCGCCGACCTGCAGACCAGGCTGCACGGCAAGGACTTGCTGCAGATGGCAGGCGAGTACACGACCGACGTGATCGTGCGCGGCGTGCGCAAGCTGCTGGCGGCTCATGCGCCGCGGGTCGATACTTCGTCGGGCGAGCGCTGGCTCGAGGGAGTCGACGCGGTGCGCAAGCGCGCCGCCGAGCTGCTCGGCGTGCCGCTGCCGCCGCGTCCGCCGGGATTCTGCATCGGCTGCCCCGAGCGGCCGGTGTTCTCGGCGCTCAAGCTCGCCGAGCGCGAGGTCGGCCGGCCGCATATCTCCGGCGACATCGGTTGCCACGCCTTCGCCACCTTCGAGCCCTTCTCGATGGGCAACTCGATCCTCGGCTACGGCATGAGCCTCGCCTCGAGCGCCGGCGTCGGTCCGATGATGGCGCGCCGCCCGATCGCAATCATGGGCGACGGCGGTTTCTGGCACAACGGCCTGCTCTCGGGCGTCGCGTCGAGCTTGCTCAACAAGGGCGATGCGGTGCTGGTGGTGATGAAGAACGGCTACACCTCCGCGACCGGCACCCAGGACGTGATCTCCAAGTCCGCGGACCGAACCATCGAAAACACCTTGCAGGGCCTCGGCGTGGGGTGGCTGAAGACGGTGCACAACTACCACGTGGGCGAGGTGGCCGAGACGCTCAAACAAGCCATGACCACGGACTATCCCGGGCTCAAGGTCATCATCGCCGAGGGCGAGTGCCAGCTCGAGCGCCAGCGGCGGCTGCGCCCCCAGGTGGCCGCCGCGCTCAAGGCCGGCGCGCGCGTGGTGAGGACGCGCTTCGGCGTGGACGAGGACGTGTGCTCGGGGGATCACTCCTGTATCCGCCTGTCGGGCTGCCCCTCGCTGACGGTCAAGGACGCCTCAGATCCCCTCAAGGTGGACCCGGTGGCGCACGTCAACAACGACTGCGTGGGCTGCGGGCTGTGCGGCGAGGTGGCCCATGCCGCGATCCTGTGCCCGTCGTTTTACCGGGCCGAGGTGATCCAGAACCCCTCGCGCTGGGACCGCCTGCTGCACCGCATGCGCCAAACCTTCATCGGCTGGCTGCAGCCGGCCTGAGGCGCTCTTTCGATAACCCGCGTTGCGGCGGCCGCCGAGACCGGCGAGAATCGCTGTTCCGTACCCAAGGAGGAGGCCATGGCTTCGGTTCCCAAGCCCGCATCCGCGAATACGGCGGGCGCCGGCCGCGCCGAGTTCTACCGGCGCATGGACAAGGACAACCTCGCCCCGCTGTGGGAAGTGCTGCACAACCTGGTCCCGCCGCAGCCGCAGACACCCTGCGTACCGGCGTTGTGGAAGTACCGCGAGATCCGTCCCTACATCATGGAATCGGGCACGGTGATCACCGCGAAGGAGGCGATCCGCCGGGTGCTGGTGCTCGAGAACCCGGGCATGCGCGGCCAAAGCTGCATTACGCGTAGCCTCTACTGCGGGCTGCAACTCATCCTGCCTGGCGAGATCGCTCCCAGCCATCGGCACACGCAGTCCGCGCTGCGCTTCATCGTCGAGGGTTCCGGCGCGTACACGGCCGTGGACGGTGAGCGCACCACCATGCACCCGGGCGATTTCATCATCACCCCGCCCTGGACCTGGCACGACCACGGCAATCCGGGCAACGAGCCGGTCGTGTGGATGGACGGGCTCGACGTGCAGATCGTGCAGCTGTTCGACGCGGGGTTCATGGAGACCTTCCCGGAGGAAGCGCAGCCCGTGACGCGCCCGGAGGGCGACTCCTACGCGCGCTACGGCGGCAACCTCGCGCCGCTGCAAGGGCTGCCGGCGTCGAAGACCTCGCCCATATTCAACTACCCGTACGCACGCAGCCGCGAGACGCTCGATACGTTGTCGCGCAACGGCGATCCCGACGCCTGCCACGGCTGGAAGATGCAGTTCATCAACCCGCTCACCGGCGGCCCGGCGATGCCGACCCTGGGCAGCTTCATTCAGCTGCTGCCGAAGGGATTCAGGTCGAGCCCCTACCGCTCCACCGACGCCACCGTCCACTCGGTAGTCGAGGGCACCGGACGCGTCAATATCGGAAAGCAGAGCTTTGCCTTCGAGCCGCGCGACAGCTTCGTCGTACCGAGCTGGCATGCGCTTGCCTTCGAGGCCGAGGGCGAATGCGTGCTGTTTTCCTATTCCGACCGCCCGGCGCAACTGGCGCTCGGTCTGTGGCGAGAGATGCGGGCATGAACGACAAGGACTTTCTCGGCCGCGAGTACAACAACCGCGCGCTGGTACCAGATCACGGGCGATTCTTCGCCCGCTGGGCGGAGCTCTCGGCGCGCGCCCGCGCGACCATGACCTGCTACCTGGACCGCGAATACGGCCCCGGGCCCGGCGAGAAGCTCGATATCTTCCCCGCGCGCAAGGGCGACGGTTCGGTGCTGATGTTCATCCACGGCGGATACTGGCGCTCGCTCGACAAGCGCGACTTCGCCTACCTGGCGCCCGCCTGGGTGGACGCCGGCGTGTCGCTGGTGGTGGTGAACTACGACCTGTGCCCGCATGTCACGATCGAGGAGATTGTGCGCCAGATGCTGCGCGCCTCGGCGTGGTTGTACCACCACGCCGAGGAATACGGCATGGACGAGGAACGGCTGTTCGTCTGCGGCCATTCCGCCGGCGCGCATCTTACCGCGATGATGATGGCGGCGCTGTGGCCCGTGCTCGACGCGCGCCTGCCGCGCGACCTGTTCAAGGGCGGACTGGCGGTAAGCGGGATCTACGATTTGCGCCCGATGGTTCAGGTCGACTTCCTCAACGCCGACCTGCGCCTCGACGAGGCGGCAGCGCTCAAGGTCTCGCCCGCGTTCCTGCCGCCCGCCACGCGCGCGCCGGTGTTCACCTGCGTCGGCGGTCTCGAGAGCTCCGAGTTCAAGCGCCAGAATGCCCTGCTCGCGCAGCGCTGGCGCTCGGCCGTAGCCGGCGACGTTCCCATGCCGGGACACCACCACTTCTCGGTGATCGACGAGCTCGCCAATCCCGCGAGCGCGCTGTTCGCCGGGGCCAGGCGCATGATGAAGCTGGACCGCTGATGGGGGCGCTCGAAGCCTATCTGCAGCCCGGCGCCTTCATCGACAGCGACCACCGCGCCGTCGTCGTGTACGCGCACGAGCGGGTGCGCGGCGCGAGCGACGTCGAGCGCGCCGTGTCCCTCTATTACGCGGTGCGCGACGACATCCGCTACAACCCGTTTCTCGATTTCACCGTCGAGTCCGCCTACCGCGCCAGCGACTGCCTGGCCGCGGGGGAAGGATTCTGCGTCGGCAAGGCGGCGCTGCTCGCCGCCTGCGCCCGCGCCGAGGGTATACCTGCGCGCGTCGGCTTCGCGGACGTCCGGAATCACCTCTCGACGCCGCGTCTGCTCGAGTACATCGGCAGCGACCTGTTCGTCTACCACGGCTACTGCGAGCTGTTCCTCGAGGGCAAGTGGGTCAAGGCCACGCCGGCGTTCAACCTCGCGTTGTGCACCAAGTTCCGCGTCAAAACGCTCGAGTTCGACGGGCGCAACGATTCCATCTTCCATCCCTACGACGCCGACGAGCGCCGCCATATGGAGTACCTGCGCGATCGCGGCACCTTCGCCGACGTGCCGGCGGCCGAGATCCAGCAGGCGTTCCGCGAACACTATCCGCGGCTCTACGAGCTCGGCCGCGACGCCGCGCGCGAGACCTTCGGCTAACGGCGGCCGACGCGCACCATGCGCGCGCTGCTCGAAGAAAGCTTCCACACGGCGGTGGCGGCCGCCGATCCGCTCAGGATCCTCGCCGCTCATCTGCCGCGCCCGCCGCGTGGGCGTACCCTCGTGCTCGCCGCCGGCAAGGCCGCGGCCTCGATGTCGCTTGCAGTCGAGCGCGCTTGGCCCGCCGACGCACCGCTCGAGGGGCTCGCGATCACGCGTTACCGGCATTCGCTGCAGACCGCTCGCATCCGTGTAGTCGAGGCAGGGCATCCGGTGCCGGACGAGGCCGGCGAGGCCGCCGCGCGCGAGATGCTCGGTCAGGTGCGCCTGCTGGGCGAGGATGACCTCCTGCTCGCCCTGGTATCGGGCGGTGGCTCGAGCCTGCTGTCCTTACCCGCCGAGGGAGTCTCGATGCAGGACCTTAAGGCGTTGACCTCACGGCTGCTGCGCTGCGGCGCGTCCATCCAGGAGATCAATACGGTGCGCAAGCACCTTTCGGCGATCCAGGGCGGGCGGCTGGCGATCGCATGCAAGGCGCCCGTGCTAGCGCTCATCGTGTCCGACGTCACCGGCGACGATCCGACACACATCGCGTCGGGGCCGTGTGCGCCCGATCCGACGACCTACCGCGACGCGCTGGACGTGGTGGCGAAGTACGGCGTTGAGCTGTCGGCGTCGCTGCGCGCGCGGCTCGAGGATGGCGCGCGCGGGCGCATCGCCGAAACGCCCAAGCCCGGCGACGCCGTCTTTGCACGGGTCAAGAATCGCGTTGTCGCTACTGCGCACCGCTCGCTGGAAGCCGCCGCCGCGACATTTCGCGACCGCGGCATCCAGCCCGTCATCCTCGGCGACACGGTCACCGGCGAAGCCGCCGAGGTGGCCAAGGTGATGGCGGCGCTGGTGCGCGAGCTGCGCCGCTACGGGGCGCCATTCCGCCCGCCGGTGGCGCTGATCTCGGGGGGCGAGTGCACCGTCACGTTGCGTGGCGCGGGCGGCCGCGGCGGGCGCTGCAGCGAGTTCCTCCTTGCGCTCGCCATCGAACTCGAAGGCGTGGCCGACATTCACGCGCTCGCGGCCGATACGGACGGTATCGACGGTTCGGAAGACAACGCGGGCGCCGTGCTCGCCCCCGACACGCTGGCGCGCGCCCGCGCTCTCGGGCTCGACCCCGGAAAGCATCTCTCGGCCCATGACAGCTACTGCTACTTTGCCGCCCTCGGCGACCTGTTGGTGACGGGCCCGACCCTCACCAACGTAAACGACTATCGCGCAATCGTGGTCGCCTAGAACAACTCGCGCTGCGCGGCGCCCCCCGCGTAGCGCAGGACGCCCTGCTCGAGCCTCAGCGCCGGGTGCAGAACGTGGGGGCGCGTCTCGCCGGGCCCGAGCAGGTGCAGCACCTTCTCCGCGCGGCCCATAGCCGAAATGGGGACGTCTGCGCGAGCGCGAGTGGGCGCGCACGTCCACCAGCCGCCTCACCTCGGCCTGCGCGAGCAAATCGACGAACGCCTCAATGCTGCAATTTCCGTGTCCCGCGGTATAGAGCGGCTCCACGTCAATGCTTCGGCGGGGCGACCTGGCTGCCGATTCGCAAGCCGAGCTTGCGCGCGGCGCTCGCGCCGTTTGCCGCGATTTCCACCAGCCCGAGGCTGTTTTCGTACCAAAATGGCGAGCCCGCGCGCGCTTCGCCGAAAGTTCCGGCTCGCGCGAGCCTGCGCCCGGCTGCGCCGAGCCGCGCCGTCGGCGGGAGGGCCGCGGCGCGCAGGCCGGTCATCGCGTTGCCATAGTGATCGACATAAATCACGCGCGCCAGGTCGCGCGCATCGAGCAACACTGCCGGGGCGCGCTTCGTAGACAGCCAATTGCGCGGCACGCGCCCGAGCGCGATCGCTGCGGACACCGGCGCGAACAGGTCGCGGCCGTGGAACGACGTCGAAAGCCGCGCAGGGCGCCATGCAATGCGCCGGCACCGGCGCTTGCGGGCCCGTTGCCAGACGATCGAGAGCAGCCCGTTGTCGGGGCCGACGAAGCTGCGCCCGTCGGCCTGCACCACGATGCCATCGCGCGGCCCACCGACACCCGGGTCGACGACGGCGAGAAACACGCTGCCGAGCGGATAGAACGGTGCGAGCGCCGCGAGCAGATGCGCGGCGGGCTCGATGCCGAACGATGGCGCATTGTGCAGCGCATCGACCAGCGCGACGCGCGGCGCGTGCGCGTGGAGCGCCGCCTTTACCTGCCCGAGGTAGGGGTCGCAGCAACCGAAGTCGCTAAAGAGGACGATCATGCGCGCTCCAGAAAACGGAAAGGCCGGGACGAGCCCGGCCTTTTTCGCACGAACGCGGGGCGCAATCAAGCCGCTTTCTTGTCTTCCTTCTCCTGTGGCGCGGCCTGCTCGGGCTGGTCGAGAAGCAACACCATCGCCAGCGGCGCGTTATCGCCCTTGCGGAATCCGCTCTTCAGAATTCGCAGATAGCCGCCGTTGCGCTTGGCATAGCGCGGCCCGAGATTCTCGAACAGCTTGCTCACGATCTCGCGGTCGCGCAACCGGTCGAACGCCAGGCGCCGGTTCGCGAGCGACGGTTGCTTGCCGAGGGTGATCATCGGCTCGACGACGCGACGCAATTCCTTCGCCTTGGGCAGGGTCGTGGTGATCTTCTCGTGGCGCAGCAGCGAGTTCGCCATGTTGCGCAGCATCGCGAGCCGGTGGCTCGTGGTGCGGTTGAGCTTGCGTAGTCCGTGGCCGTGGCGCATGGCTTGTGGTCCTTGTTCTCGAAGGCCGACCTATACGCGGTGATGCTCGAGCCCGGCCGGGGGCCAGTTTTCGAGCCTCATGCCGAGGGTAAGGCCGCGCGACGCGAGCACTTCCTTGATCTCGTTAAGCGACTTGCGGCCGAGATTGGGTGTCTTGAGCAGCTCGGTCTCGGTGCGCTGGATCAAGTCGCCGATGTAGTAGATGTTCTCCGCCTTCAGGCAGTTGGCCGAGCGCACGGTGAGCTCTAGGTCATCTACCGGGCGCAGCAGAATCGGATCGACTTGCGGCGACTTGGGCTGCTCGGTGGGGGCCGCTGTGCCCTCCAGCTGGGCGAACACGGAGAGCTGGTCGACCAGGATGCGCGCCGCATAGCGGATCGCCTCCTCGGGCTCGATGGCGCCATTGGTCTCGATGTCCATGATCAGCTTGTCGAGGTCGGTGCGCTGCTCCACGCGCGCCGACTCGACGGCGTACGACACGCGCCGCACCGGGCTGAACGAAGCGTCCAGGATGATGCGGCCGATGCCCTTGGTCTCCTCGGGGAGGTAGCGCATGTTGCCCGGCACGTAGCCACGGCCCGACTCGACCTTGATCTGGATCTCGAGCTTGCCGCCCGAGGCGAGCGTCGCGATGACATGGTCTGGATTGACGATTTCGACGTCGTGCGCGGGCTCGATGTCCGCCGCGGTTACCAGGCCGTCGCCCTTCTTCTTCAGGGTGAGGATCGCCTCCTGCCGGTTGTGCAGGCGGAAGACCACGCCTTTCAAGTTGAGCAGGATGTCTACGATGTCCTCGCGCACTCCGTCCAGCGTCGAGTACTCGTGCACCACGCCCGCGATCTGCACCTCGGTGGGCGCGTAGCCGGGCATGGACGAAAGCAGCACGCGACGCAGGGCGTTGCCTAGCGTATGGCCGTAGCCACGCTCGAACGGCTCCATCGTAACTTTCGCGTGATAGGGCGAGAGATTTTGTACGTCGACGATGCGCGGCTTGAGAAATCCGGATTGCGGCATTTTGTCGTAGTCCTTACTTCGAATAAAGTTCGATCACCAAGCTTTCGTTGATCGACGAGGATAAGTCGGTGCGGGCGGGCAGGGTTTTGAAGGTCCCCTTGAGGGCCTTCGCATCCACTTCCAGCCACTCGGGAATGCCACGGCTCTCGGCGGCCTCGGCGGCCGCCTTGACGCGCAGCTGTGCCTTTGCCTTGTCGGTCACTTCGATCACATCGCCCGGCCTTACTTGATACGACGGGATATTTACGCGCTTGCCGTTCACCAGCACGCCGTTGTGGCGCACGAGCTGGCGCGACTCGGTGCGCGACGCGCCGAATCCCATGCGGTATGTAATACTGTCGAGGCGCGTCTCGAGCAGCTGCAGCAAGCGCTCGCCGGTCACGCCCTTGGATCGCGACGCTTCAGCGTAGGTCTTGCGGAACTGGCGCTCGAGCACGCCGTATATCCTTCGTATCTTCTGCTTTTCGCGCAGTTGCTTGCCGTAATCCGACATGCGCTGACCGCTTCTCTGGCCGTGCTGGCCGGGAGCGTAGCTGCGGCGCTCGATGGCGCACTTGTCGGTGAAGCACTTCTCTCCCTTCAGGAAGAGCTTCTCGCCTTCGCGCCGGCATTGGCGGCACTTGGCATCTAGATTTCTGGCCATGGTGTATTTCCGTCGACTCAGACCCGGCGCCGCTTCGGAGGGCGGCAGCCGTTGTGCGGTACAGGGGTTACGTCGGCGATGCTGGTAATTTTCAGGCCGATCGCGTTAAGGGCGCGCACCGCAGACTCGCGACCGGGGCCAGGGCCCTTAATGCGCACTTCGACGTTCTTCACGCCACACTCCTGGGCAGCGCGACCGGCGCGCTCAGCCGCCACCTGGGCGGCGAACGGCGTGGACTTGCGCGACCCCTTGAAGCCGGCGTTGCCGGATGTGGCCCACGCGAGGGCATTGCCCTGCCGGTCGGTGATCGTGACGATGGTGTTGTTGAACGAGGCATGCACGTGCGCAATGCCCTCTGCCACGTTTTTCTTGACCTTCTTGCGGGCGCGTGCGGCTTGTTGCGTCTGCTGCTGCGTGGGATTCCTGGTCGCCATGTATGTCCTTTGCGGGCGTTACGCCTTGCCGACTTGCACGTTCAGCTTGATCGCCGTCTTGCGCGGCCCCTTGCGCGTGCGCGCATTGGTGCGCGTACGCTGTCCGCGCACGGGCAGACCCTTGCGATGGCGCACGCCCCGGTAACAGCCCAAGTCCATGAGCCGCTTGACGCTCATCGAGACCTCGCGTCGCAGGTCACCCTCGACCACCAGGCGCGAAATACTCTCCCGCAGCCGGTCGAGCTCCGCGTCGGTCAGGTCCTTGATCTTGCGTGCCTTGTCCACTCCCGCGGCGAGGCAGATCGCCCCCGCACGAGCGCGACCGATCCCATAGATCGCCGTCAATGCGATCCCGGCATGCTGGTGGTTGGGAATGTTGATGCCCGCTATACGTGCCATGTGTCAGCCCAGAGTTTGCGCGCCGGAAACGGAAAATCCGAAATTTTAGCCTAAATGTTCTGCCGCTTCAAGACCTTAATTCATCCCTGACGCTGCTTGTGGCGGGGATCGGTGCAAATGACCCTCACCACCCGCTTGCGGCGGACGATCTTGCAGTTGCGGCAGATTTTCTTTACCGAAGCCATCACTTTCATGTCCTGCTCCTTTACTTTGCGCGGAACACGATACGTCCGCGCGTCAGGTCGTAGGGGGTCAATTCCACCGTGACCTTGTCACCGGGCAGGATGCGGATGTAGTGCATGCGCATCTTTCCCGAAATGTGCCCCAGTACAACGTGGCCGTTCTCGAGTCGAACCCTGAATGTCGCATTGGGCAGCGTCTCCATGATCTCGCCTTGCATCTGGATCACGTCTTCCTTGGCCATTCGCCTCGGCCCCTATCGCACCGGTAGGCCGCCCTTGAAATTCGCTTTGCGCAGCAGACTCTCGTACTGGTGCGTCATGACATAGGCCTGGACCTGCGCCATAAAATCCATCGTCACCACGACGATGATCAGCAGCGACGTGCCCCCGAAGTAGAAGGGCACGTTCCACCTGAGAATCAGGAACTCCGGCAGCAGGCATACCAAAGTAACGTAGATCGCACCGGCAAGCGTCAGACGCGTCAGGATCCGCTCGATATAGCGCGCGGTCTGCTCGCCCGGACGGATGCCCGGCACGAAAGCGCCGGATTTTTTCAGATTGTCCGCAGTCTCCTTCGGGTTGTACTGCAACGCCGTATAGAAGAAGCAGAAGAACACGATGAGGGCCGCGTAGAGCAGCACGTACACCGGCTGCCCGGGCGTCAGGGTTCCGGCGATGTCGCGCAACCACAGGAAGCCCTCGGCCGAACCGAACCAGCCCAGCACAGTTGCCGGAAAGAGGATCAGCGAGCTGGCGAAGATCGGCGGTATCACACCCGACATGTTCAGCTTGAAGGGCAGGTGCGAGCTTTGCCCGCCGTAGACGCGATTGCCGACCTGCCGCTTGGCGTAGTTGACCAGAATCTTGCGCTGCCCCCGCTCGACGAAGCACACGAACGCGGTCACGGCGACCACCGCCACGGCAATGAGCAGCGCGGTCAGCGGGTGCATGGCGCCGGTGCGAACCAGTTCAAGCGTGCCGGCGATGGCGTTCGGCAGACCCGCGGCGATGCCAGCAAAGATGATGATCGAGATGCCGTTGCCCAGGCCGCGTTCCGTGATCTGCTCGCCGAGCCACATCAGGAACATGGTGCCGGTCACCAGAGTCGTCACCGCCGTGACGCGGAACATCAGCCCTGGATCCAGCACCAGACCCGGCTGCGACTCGAGCGCGATGGAAATCCCAGTAGCCTGGAACAGCGCCAGGAATACCGTTCCGTAGCGCGTGTACTGCGTGATCTTGCGTCGTCCGGATTCACCTTCCTTGCGCAGCGCTTCCAGCTGCGGCGAAACCGACGACATCAGCTGCATGATGATCGACGCCGAGATGTAAGGCATGATCCCGAGCGCGAAGATCGTGAAGCGGCGCAACGCGCCGCCCGAGAACATGTTGAACATTCCCAGAATGCCGCCCTGCTGGCCCTGGAAAAGATCGGCCAGCACCTTCGGGTCGATGCCCGGCACCGGGATGTGTGCCCCGATGCGGAACACCACCAGTGCGCCGAGCAGGAACAGCAGGCGTCGCTTCAGGTCGCCGTAGCGCCCGGTCTTGCCGACGTTGGGGAGCGCGGTAGCCAAGTGGAACCTCCTCGAGCCGACCGCTTAAGCGGCAGGCGCGGCCGGCGCCTCCTCGATCCTGCCACCCGCCGCCTCGATTGCCGCGCGCGCGCCTTTCGTGGCTTTGACGCCCTTAAGCGTCACCTTTCGCTCTAGCTTGCCCGACAGGATCACTTTCGCCGCAAGCGCCTGGCGCGATACGACGCCTTCTGCCTTGAGGGCGCGGAGATCGATCTCACTCGCCCTCATCGTTTCCAGCTCCGAGAGCCGCACTTCCGCGGTGGCATCCCGCGTGGGCGACGCAAAGCCGCGCTTTGGCAAGCGGCGATGGAGCGGCATCTGGCCACCTTCGAAACCGATGCGGTGAAATCCGCCGGAACGGGCCTTCTGGCCCTTGTGGCCGCGACCAGCGGTCTTACCCATCCCCGAGCCGATGCCGCGACCGACGCGGCGGCGCGCCTGCTTGGCGCCCCGCGCGGGCTTGATCTCATTGAGGCGCATGCTTGTTTCCCTGCTCATGCCATGATCCTTACCAGGTAATAGACCTTGTTGATCATGCCGCGCACTTCAGGAGTGTCGGCCAGCTCTACGGTATGGTTCAGGCGCCTGAGCCCGAGGCCGCGCACCGTCGCGCGGTGGCTCGCCTTGCAGCCTGCGAGGCCCTTGACCAGTGTGACCTTGATCTTGTTGTCTGCCATGACGCGCCTCAGGAAAGGATTTCCTCGATTTTCTTGCCGCGCTTGGCCGCAATTTCCGCGGGCGTATTCATTGCCTGCAAGCCGTTGAGCGTTGCGCGCACGACGTTGTAAGGGTTCGTGGAGCCGAAGCATTTCGCCAGCACGTTGGTCACCCCCATCACCTCGAATACCGCGCGCATCGGCCCGCCGGCGATGATGCCCGTACCTTCCGAAGCCGGCTGCATCAGCACTTTGGCGGAACCGTGTCGGCCGATCACGGCGTGGTGCAACGTGCCGTGCTTCAGCTTCACCTTGAACAGCTTGCGGCGTGCTTCCTCCATCGCCTTTTGCACGGCCACGGGCACCTCCCGCGCCTTGCCCTTGCCCATCCCTATGCCGCCGTCTCCGTCGCCCACCACGGTAAGGGCGGCGAAGCCGAGCACGCGGCCGCCCTTCACCACCTTGGTGACACGGTTCACCGCCACCATCTTCTCTCGCAGCCCGTCGGAGCGATCGTCCGAAGTCTGCATCCTGGGTTGTATCTTCGCCATGAGGGGTTCCTATACTTAGAACTTCAGCCCACCGGCGCGGGCGGCCTCGGCCAGCGCCTTCACCCGGCCGTGGTACTTGTAGCCGCCCCGGTCGAACGCGACCGACTCGATGCCGATTTTCCTGGCCTTCTCGGCGATCCGCTGGCCAATAAGCTCGGCCGCCTTGACGTTACCGCCATTCTTGACCTTCGTGCGCACTTCCTTCTCGGCAGTCGAGGCGCTCGCGAGCACCCTATCGCCGGTCGGAGACGAAATCTGCGCATAGATGTGGAAGTTCGTGCGGTGCACGGTGAGGCGAACCGCATTGAGCTCCCTGATCCGGAGCCTCGTTTGGCGCGCGCGACGGAGGCGCGCAGGATTCTTGTCGAACATGGCGTTGTCCCGTTACTTCTTCTTCGTCTCTTTCAAGACGACGATCTCGTTGCTGTAGCGCACTCCCTTGCCCTTGTACGGCTCGGGTGAGCGGTGAGCGCGCACCTCGGCGGCAACCTGGCCGACCTGCTGTTTGTCGACGCCGGAGATCACGATTTCGGTCTGCGTCGGCGTCGCGACCTTTACGCCCTTGGGCATCGTGTGTACGACCGGATGCGAGAAACCGAGCGTGAGGTTCAGCTTGTCGCCCTGCGCCTGCGCGCGATAGCCGACGCCGACCAGCGCCAGCCTTCTCTCAAAGCCCTTTGTGACCCCGGTAACCATGTTTGCGACCAGAGCACGCATGGTGCCCGACATGGCATTGGCCTGGCGTGAATTGCCGGCTGCCTTGCAAACAATCTCATCGCCATTCTTCTCGACGGACACGTTGGGATCCATCGGCCGCGCGATAGCGCCGAGCGGTCCCTTCACCGCGATCTGGCCCGCGGCGAGGTTCACTTCGACGCCCTTTGGCACCGGAATGGGATATTTAGCGATGCGTGACATCGTTCGCTCCCTACGCCACGATGCAGAGCACTTCGCCGCCGACGCCGGTATCGCGCGCCTTGCGGTCGGTCATTACTCCCCGAGACGTGGACAGGATCGCGATTCCGAGCCCGTTCATCACCCTCGGGATGTCGTTGCGCCCCTTGTATACGCGTAGCCCGGGTTTCGAAATGCGCTCCAGGCGCTCGATCACCGGGCGGCCGGCATAGTACTTGAGGCTGATCGCAAGTTCGGCCTTACCGTCACGGTCGCGGACCATGAAATCGTCCACGTAGCCCTCGTCCTTCAGGACTTGCGCGATCGAGGTCTTCAGCTTCGAGGACGGGATGACGACTTCGTTGTGCCCGATCATCTGGGCATTGCGGATGCGCGTCAGCATGTCCGCGATGGGGTCGCTCATGCTCATTCTCTGTGCTCCTTACCAGCTGGCCTTGATCACGCCCGGAACTTCGCCCCGCATGGCGAGCTCCCGCAGCTTGTTGCGCCCGAGCCCGAACTTGCGGTACACGCCGCGCGGACGCCCGGTAATTGCGCAGCGGTTACGCAGCCGCGTCGGCGATGCGTTGCGCGGCAGCTTCTGCAGCTTCTCGCGCGCGGCGTCCTTCTCCTCGTCGGAAGTCGAAACAGCCGACAGCACCTCGAGCAGCGCCTGACGTTTCGCCTTGAACTTCGCGACGGTCTTGCGGCGCTTCTTATCGCGATTTTTGACAGCGAGCTTGGCCATAAATAAACCTCAGGTCTTGAACGGGAAGCGGAATGCGGCAAGCAACGCGCGCGCCTCGTCGTCCGTCTTCGCGGAAGTGGTGATGCTGATATCCATTCCCCGGATCGCGTCGACCTTGTCGTACTCGATCTCCGGGAAAATGATCTGCTCCTTCACGCCCAGGCTGTAATTGCCGCGGCCGTCGAACGCGCGGCTGGAAGTGCCGCGAAAATCCCTGATGCGCGGAATCGCGATATTGACCAGGCGATCCAGGAATTCGTACATCCGGGCGCCGCGCAGCGTAACCATGCAGCCGACCGGGTAACCAGCGCGCACCTTGAAGGTGGCAATCGACTTGCGCGCCTTGGTGATGACCGGCTTCTGGCCGGCGATCTTCGTCATGTCGGCCACCGCGTTGTCCAAGATCTTCTTGTCTCCGGTGGCCTCGCCGACCCCCATGTTGACGGTGATTTTCTCGATGCGCGGAACCTGCATAACCGACTTGTAACCGAACTTCTTGGTAAGTTCCGGCACCACCGTTTCGCGGTAATAGGTGTGCAGGCGCGCCGGCGGTACCGGCCCCGTGCTTTTTTGTTTCTGTGCAGTTGTCGCTTTGGCCATCTCGCTCACCTCAGGCGTCGACTTGTTCGCCGTTCGACTTGAACACGCGCACCTTACGGCCGTCACCCAGGTCCTTGAAGCCGACGCGGTCCGCCTTCTTCGTGCCCGGATTGAACAAAGCGATGTTGGAGATATGAATCGGCATGTCCTTGTCGACGATGCCGCCCGTCACGCCCTTCATCGGATTGGGGCGCTGGTGCTTCTTGACTCGGTTGACGCCTTCGACGACTACGTACTCGTCATTCACGCGGCGCAGCACGGCACCGCGCTTTCCCTTGTCGCGACCGGCGATAACAACCACCTCGTCGCCTTTCTTGATCCTAAGCATGACGGTCCCCTTGCGGCGCCCGACTACAGCACTTCGGGCGCAAGCGAAACGATCTTCATGAATCGCTCGGTGCGCAGCTCCCGAGTCACCGGCCCGAAAATGCGCGTGCCGATCGGCTCGAATTTGGCGGTGAGCAACACAGCGGCGTTAGAGTCGAAGCGGATCAGAGACCCGTCGGCACGGCGCACGCCCTTGGCGGTGCGCACGACGACCGCGTGGTAAATCTCACCCTTCTTGACGCGCCCGCGCGGCGCCGCATCCTTGACGCTCACCTTGATGACATCGCCAATGCTCGCGTAGCGGCGTTTCGAGCCGCCGAGCACCTTGATACACATTACCGCGCGCGCGCCGGTGTTGTCGGCGACGTCCAGAATGGACTGCATTTGAATCATTTCTAGTTCTCCATCCAACTTTCTCCGCGCCGCCGCCGAAGCGCCGGTGCAGCCAGTTTTGGATCCCGTCCGGGTCGATGCCTCACCGAGCTGTCGGTGGCGGCGGAAAAACGTTGAATTTTAAATCAACTACGGCCCCATGCGCAACAGCTCTGGGCCTAAACCGCCTTGGATTTCTCCAGCAACCGCATCACGGTCCAGGACTTGGTCCTGGAAAGCGGCCTGCACTCGGCGATTTCCACCAGATCGCCGAGCTTGATGTCGCCCGAGGCCACGTGCGCGTGGTATTTCTTCGAGCGCGTGATGGTCTTGCCGATGATGGGGTGCTTGACCCGGCGCTCGACCAGAACGGTCACGGTCTTCTGCATCTTGTCGCTCACTACGCGCCCGACGAGAGTGCGTGTGTTCTTCACAGCGGCTTGTGTTGCGGTCTGCTCGGTCATTTGGCGGCCTTCTCATTCAGGACGGTACGCACGCGTGCGATATCACGGCGCACCTTCTTCATCTGGCTGGTATTGCCTATCTGCTGCGTGGCGAGCTGCATGCGCAGCCCGAACTGAGCCTTGAGCAGGTCGGCCAGCTCCTTACGCAATTCTTCGCCGCTTTTGTCGCGTAGTTCAGTCGTCTTCATGGCCTATCCCAGCATTCGGTGTACGAACGCGGTCTTGAACGGCAGCTTCGCAGCCGCAAGAGCGAACGCTTCACGCGCCATCGCTTCGTTGACCCCGTCCATTTCATAGAGAATCTTGCCCGGCTGAATCTCGGCGACAAAGAACTCGGGATTGCCCTTGCCGTTGCCCATGCGCACCTCGGCCGGCTTCTGGGATATCGGCTTGTCGGGAAAGATGCGAATCCAGATGCGTCCGCCGCGCTTGATGTGGCGCGACATGGCGCGACGCGCCGCCTCGATCTGGCGTGCCGTGATGCGACCGCGATTGAGCGCCTTGAGGCCGTACTCGCCGAACGAGACCTTGACGCCGCGCGTTGCGACGCCCTTGTTGCGGCCCTTCTGCTGCTTGCGGTACTTGGTACGTGCTGGCTGAAGCATCGCTTGTTACCTCTTCTCTATTCCTTCTTGTCCTCGCCGCCCGATGTCTCGCCTTCCTTGGCGGCCGGCTTGCGCGTGCGCTTGACCGTAGTCTTGGGCTTGGCGGCGGCAGCGCCCTCATCTTCCTTCTTGGCGCTGCGGGCGCGCGCCGGTTTCTTCGCCGACACACCCTCGGGTCTTTGCTGTGCCGGCGCCCTGCGCCCACCCGGCCTTGGCACAGGCTTCTTGGCCTTCTTAGGCGCCGCCGGTTCTTCCGGCATCGTGGGCGTGGTCGACGATAGCACCGCCTGCGCCTCGTTCTTGGGCATCACCTCGCCCTTGTAGACCCACACCTTGATGCCGATGACGCCATAGCTGGTCTTGGCTTCGCCGAAGCCGTAGTCGATGTCCGCGCGCAAGGTATGCAGCGGCACGCGCCCCTCTCGATACCATTCGGTACGCGCGATCTCGATGCCATTGAGCCGCCCCGCGCTCATGATCTTTATGCCCTGCGCACCGAGGCGCATGGCATTCTGCATCGCGCGCTTCATCGCTCTGCGGAACATGATCCGCTTCTCGAGCTGTTGCGCAATCGAATCCGCGATCAGCTGGGCATCGATTTCGGGCTTGCGGATTTCCTCGATGTTCACGTGAACTTGCTGCACGCCCATAAGCCTGCGCAATTCGCCCTTGAGCGCCTCGATTTCCTCTCCCTTCTTGCCAATCACCACGCCAGGGCGAGCCGAAAAAATGGTGATTCGCGCGTCCTTGGCCGGGCGCTCGATCACCACACGTCCGACCGAGGCGTGCGCCAGCTTGCGCTTCAGGAAGTCCCGCACCTTAATGTCGTCGGCCAGCATGCCAGCAAAGGCGCGGTTACTCGCGTACCAGCGCGAGCTCCAGTTCTTGCTTACGGCGAGCCGGAAACCGATCGGATTGATCTTCTGACCCATAACGCCCCTTTCAGTCCCCGACCGTGATGTAGATGTGGCAGGAGTGCTTAAGCACCCGGTTGCCACGGCCCTTGGCGCGCGCCTGAAAACGCTTGAGGAATGCGCCGCGCTCCACGTGAATAAGCTTCACCTTCAGCACGTCGATGTCGGCGCCATCGTTGTGCTCAGCATTGGCAATCGCGGACTCCAGAACCTTCTTGACGATGGATGCCCCCTTGTTCGGCGTGAACGCGAGGATGTTGAGCGCCCTGTCCACTGGCTTGCCGCGGATTAGGTCGGCGACGAGGCGCCCCTTTTGCGCGGATAGCCGCGCGCCACGAAGTACCGCTCGAGTCTCCATGTCGGCTCCTTACTTCTTCGCCGCCGGGGCGGTGGCAGGTGCAGGCGCCGGCGCCCCTGTCGGCGTGCCCGACGTCTTGCGATCCGCGGAATGACCCTTGAACTGCCGCGTCAGCGCGAACTCGCCGAGCTTGTGTCCGACCATATTTTCGGTGACGTACACGGGAATGTGCTGCTTCCCGTTGTGCACGGCGATGGTCAAGCCGACAAAGTCCGGCACGATCGTCGAGCGGCGCGACCACGTCTTGATCGGACGCTTGTCGTTCGTGCCGCGCACGGCGTCGACTTTCTTCATGAGGTGCAGATCCACGAATGGACCCTTCTTGATTGAACGCGCCATCTTCAGCCTCGCGCTGCGTTATGACCTGCGCCGGTCGCGGACGATCATGCTTTGCGTCCGCTTGTTGCGCCGGGTCTTGAAACCTTTGGTTTGCACACCCCACGGTGACACCGGAGGTTGCGCCGCCGCCGTACGACCTTCTCCGCCGCCGTGAGGGTGATCGATCGGGTTCATCGCCACGCCGCGCACCGTCGGACGCACGCCTCGCCAGCGCTTGCGCCCGGCCTTGCCGATCGATTCGAGGTTATGCTCCTCGTTACCGACCTCGCCGATGGTGGCGCGACAGTTCACGTGCACCTTGCGGATCTCGCCCGAGCGCAGCCGTAGCTGCGCATACGAGCCCTCGCGTGCAAGCAGTTGTGCACCGGCTCCCGCGGAACGCGCGATCTGCGCGCCCTTGCCAGGCAACATCTCGATGCAATGCACCGTTGTGCCGACCGGGATGTTGCGCAAGGGAAGCGTATTGCCCGCCTTTATCGGAGCTTCGGCGCCTGAAACCAACTGCGTGCCGACCGTCAGCCCCTTGGGCGCGATTACGTAGCGGCGCTCGCCGTCGGCGTATAGCAACAGCGCCAGGTTGGCGCTTCGGTTCGGGTCGTACTCTAAGCGCTCGACCTTCGCCGGAATGCCGTCCTTGCTGCGCCGGAAGTCAACGAAGCGATAGTGCTGCTTGTGGCCCCCGCCTTTGTGCCGCATGGTGATGCGGCCCTGGTTGTTGCGGCCGTTCGTCTTGGCCTGCTTCTCAAGCAGTGGCGCGTGCGGCGCACCCTTATGCAGATCGGGGTTCACCGCCTTGACCAGCGCGCGTCTTCCTGGCGAGGTGGGTTTGACTTTAACCAGTGGCATGGCTTACTCCGTCGCCGCGAAATTGATTTCCTGCCCCGGTGCAAGGCAGACGAATGCTTTCTTCCAGTTCCGCCGGCGGCCGCCGAAGCGCCCGAAGCGCTTCGCCTTCCCCTTCACGTTGGACACGGTCACCGAGTCGACCTTGGCCTTGAACAGCATCTCTACCGCGGCCTTGATCTCCGGCTTGCTCGCGTCGTCCAATACGCGAAACACGTATTGCCGGCTGCGGTCTGCGAGCATCGTGCTCTTTTCCGACACCACCGGTGCGAGCACCACCTTCATCAGCCGATCGGCGTTATATTTCTTCGACGCCGTCATTTCAGCATCTCCTCAAGCCTCTGCACCGCCTTCTTGGTCAGCAGGATGTTGGGAAAGTGCACCAGCGCGACCGGGTTGGCGTGTTGCGCCGCGATCACCATCACGTTCGGCAGATTGCGCGAAGACAGCAGCAGGTTCTGGTCGACTTCGTCGGTGATCAGCAGCAGGCCGTCGAAGCCCATCGACTTCACCTTCTGTGCCAGCAACTTGGTTTTCGGCGCGTCCAGCTTGAAGTCATCAACTACGCGGATGCGGTCCTCGCGCGCGAGCTGAGACAGAATGGACGCCATCCCCGCTCGGTACATCTTACGATTGACCTTGTGCGAGAAGTTTTCGTCCGGGCTAGCCGCGAAGATCTTGCCGCCGCCGCGCCACAGCGGGCTCGAAGCCATGCCTGCGCGCGCTCGGCCGGTGCCCTTCTGACGCCACGGCTTGCGGGTCGACTTGGCGATCTCGCCACGCTCCTTCTGTTTGCGTGTGCCGCGTCGCGCGTTCGCCTGGTAGGCCACCACGACCTGGTGCACAAGCGCCTCGTTGAAGTCGCGCCCGAACAGCGTGTCGGGCGCGTTGAACGTGCCCGCGGCGCCCTTGTCGTTGACCATCTTGAGTTCCATCGCGCCCCCCTCAACTCTTGACTGCGGGACGGACGACGAGGTCGCGGCCGCTCGATCCCGGCACCGCGCCCTTCACCAGCAGCAACTGGCGCTCGGCGTCGACGCGCACGATCACGAGGTTCTGCACGGTGCGGCGCACGTTGCCAAGATGCCCGGCCATGCGCTTGCCCGGAAATACGCGTCCCGGGTCCTGATTCTGGCCCGTGGAACCCGGGCGATTGTGCGAGATCGAATTGCCGTGCGACGCGCGGTTCGAGGAGAAGTGGTGGCGCTTGATTACACCCGCGAAGCCCTTGCCGATGGTGACGCCCGAAACATCCACCTTCTGCCCCACCTTGAAGATCTCGACGCCGATCTTGCCGCCCACTTTGAGCTCGGCGACCTCGTCCGGCTTGGCGCGGAACTCCCTCAGCGTGTGACCCGCCTCTACGGCGGCCTTGGCGAGATGCCCGGCAAGCGGCTTCACCACGCGGCTCGCGCGGCGCTTGCCGAAGGCGACCTGAACGGCCGTATAACCGTCCTTGTCGGGGCTCTTGATCTGCGTAATCCGGTTGTCGGACACATCGAGCACCGTAACGGGCAGAGTATCGCCGTCATCGGTAAAGATGCGCGTCATGCCGACCTTGCGGCCGACGAGTCCAATAGTCATTTTGTTAACCTCTCTTGAGGCGCCGGCTGCAATTGGCCGGCCTTGCTATCAATCATCCACCCGGTTCCCCGGGAATCCAGCGCTTCGGCGAAAAAAGAGCCGAAGCAAGAATGCACTTCGTCCTTATTGCACCTTGATTTCTACGTCGACCCCGGCGGGCAGGTCGAGCTTCATGAGCGCGTCGACCGTCTTGTCCGTCGGATCAATGATGTCCATCAACCGCAAGTGAGTGCGGATCTCGAGCTGTTCGCGCGAAGTCTTGTTCACGTGCGGCGAGCGAAGGAGATCGAAACGCTGCCTGCGCGTTGGCAGTGGCACCGGGCCGCGCACAACCGCGCCCGTACGTTTCGCCGTGTCGACGATCTCCAGCGCCGACTGATCGATTAGACGATAGTCGTACGCCTTGAGACGGATGCGGATGCGTTGGCTTTGCATAGTCCTTACTCGATGACCTTTGCGACGACGCCGGCGCCGACGGTCTTGCCGCCCTCGCGGATGGCAAAGCGCAAGCCCTGCTCCATCGCGATGGGCGCAATCAGCGTCACCACCATCTTGATGTTGTCCCCCGGCATCACCATCTCGGTGCCCGAGGGCAGCTCCACCGCCCCGGTCACGTCGGTGGTGCGAAAGTAGAACTGCGGCCGGTAGTTGTTGAAAAACGGCGTGTGCCGCCCGCCCTCTTCCTTCGAGAGCACGTACACCTCGCACTCGAACTTGGTGTGCGGCGTGATCGAGCCGGGCTTGGCGAGCACCTGCCCGCGCTCAACCTCTTCCCTCTTGGTGCCGCGCAGCAGCACCCCAATGTTGTCGCCCGCCTGACCCTGATCGAGCAGCTTCCTGAACATCTCCACGCCCGTGCACACCGTCTTCGTGGTCGCCTTCAGCCCCACGATCTCGATCTCCTCGCCCACCTTGATCACCCCGCGCTCCACGCGCCCCGTGACCACCGTGCCACGGCCCGAGATCGAAAACACGTCCTCCACCGGCATCAGAAACGCCCCGTCAATCGCGCGCTCAGGCGTCGGAATGTACGAGTCCAGCGCCTCGGCCAGCTTCAGAATCGCCCCCTCGCCCATCTCGCCCTTGTCGCCCTCGAGCGCCTTCAGCGCCGAGCCGATCACGATCGGGGTCTTGTCCCCGGGGAAATCGTACTTGCTCAAGAGCTCCCGAACCTCCACCTCCACCAGCTCCAGGAGCTCCTTGTCATCGACCATGTCGGCCTTGTTCAGAAACACCACGATGTACGGAACCCCCACCTGGCGCGCAAGCAGAATATGCTCCCGCGTCTGCGGCATCGGACCATCGGCCGCCGACACCACCAGAATCGCCCCGTCCATCTGCGCCGCGCCCGTGATCATGTTCTTGATGTAGTCCGCGTGCCCCGGACAGTCCACGTGCGCGTAGTGGCGCTTGGCCGTCTCGTACTCCACGTGCGCCGTGTTGATCGTGATCCCACGGGCCTTCTCCTCCGGCGCCGAGTCGATCTGCTCGTAGCTCCTCGCCTCGCCTCCGTACTTCTTCGCAAGAATCCCCGTCATCGCCGCCGTCAGCGTCGTCTTGCCATGGTCCACATGACCAATCGTGCCTACGTTCACGTGCGGCTTGGTTCGCTCAAATTTGCCTTTAGCCATGACGCTCTTCCCTGGGTCTTATGGTCACTTCTTGCTGCTGATGACCGCTTCGGCGACGCTTTTCGGCGCCTCGGCGTAATGTTTGAACTCCATCGTGTACGTCGCGCGACCCTGCGTAAGCGAACGCAGCGTTGTCGAGTAGCCGAACATCTCGCCAAGGGGCACCTCGGCCTTGATCGCCTTGCCACTCGGCAAGTCATCCATGCCCTGGATCACGCCGCGGCGGGCCGAAAGGTCACCCATCACGTCGCCCATCTTCTCCTCGGGCGTTTCCACCTCGACCGCCATCATGGGCTCGAGCAGCACCGGGGTGGCGGCGCGCATGCCGTCCTTGAAGGCGAAAATTGCGGCCATCTTGAAGGCGTTCTCATTCGAGTCGACGTCGTGGTAGGAGCCGTCGAACAGGGTGGCCTTGACGTCGACCACCGGGTAGCCGGCGAGCACGCCGTCCTGCAGCGCCTCCAGCACGCCTTTCTGCACCGCCGGGATGAACTCGCGCGGCACCGAGCCGCCCTTAATGGCATCGACGAACTCGAACCCTTTGCCCGCAGGCTGCGGCTCGAGGCGCAACCAGACGTCGCCGTACTGGCCGCGTCCGCCGGACTGCTTGATGAACTTGCCTTGCTGTTCCACCGACTTCCTGAACGTTTCGCGGTAAGCGACCTGCGGCTTGCCGACCGACGCCTCAACGCCGAACTCGCGCTTCATGCGGTCGACCAGGATTTCCAGATGCAGCTCGCCCATGCCGGAGATGATGGTCTGGCCCGATTCCTCGTCCGTGCGCACGCGGAACGATGGATCTTCCTGCGCCAGGCGGCCTAGCGCGACACCCATCTTTTCTTGGTCCGCCTTGGTCTTGGGCTCCACCGCCTGAGATATAACGGGGTCGGGGAACTCCATCTTCTCGAGCGTGATTACTTTGTTGACGTCGCAGATCGTCTCGCCCGTGGTGACTTCCTTCATTCCCACGGCGGCTGCGATGTCGCCCGCGCAAACTTCCTTGATATCCTGGCGCTCGTTGGCGTGCATTTGCAGCAGACGCCCGACCCGCTCCTTCTTGCCGCGAACCGACGTGTATACGGTGTCACCCGATTTCAGCACGCCCGAGTACACGCGGATGAACGTCAGCTGACCGACATACGGGTCGGTCGCGATCTTGAATGCCAGGCCCGCAAACGGCTCGCTGTCCTCCGCCTTGCGCACGTCAGGCTCGCCGTTTTCCTTCTGCCCCTTGACCGGAGGGATGTCAATCGGCGAAGGCAGGTACTCCACTACCGCATCGAGCATCGCCTGTACGCCCTTGTTCTTGAACGCCGAGCCGCACAGCATCGGCACGATTTCGTTGTTGATCGTCCGAATGCGAATGCCCTTCTTGACCTCGTCGAGCGACAGCTCGCCCGACTCGAGGTACTTGTTCATCAGCTCCTCGTTTGCCTCGGCGGCGGCCTCGACCATCTTCTCGCGCCACTCTTTCGCCAATGACTGGAGTTCCGCGGGGATGCCTTTGCGCTCGAACTTCATCCCCTGGGACGCTTCGTCCCAGTAGATCGCCTGCATGGAAACCAGGTCCACGACGCCCTGGAACTTGTCTTCGGCACCGATCGGAAGCTGGATCGGTACCGGGTTGCCCTTGAGGCGCGACTTCATCTGGTCGTAGACCTTGAAGAAGTTGGCGCCCACGCGGTCCATCTTATTGACGAACGCAAGCCGCGGTACGCGATACTTGTTCGCCTGCCGCCACACCGTTTCCGACTGCGGCTGCACGCCTCCGACCGCGCAATAGACCATGCACGCGCCGTCGAGCACGCGCAGCGAGCGCTCGACCTCGATGGTGAAGTCGACGTGACCCGGGGTGTCGATGATGTTGATGCGGTGCTCCGGGAAGTTCAGGTCCATGCCCTTCCAGAAGCACGTGGTCGCAGCCGACGTGATGGTGATGCCGCGCTCCTGCTCCTGCTCCATCCAGTCCATCGTCGCCGCGCCGTCGTGCACCTCGCCGATCTTGTGGTTCACGCCGGTATAGAACAGGATGCGCTCGGTGGTCGTGGTCTTGCCCGCGTCGATGTGCGCGCTGATACCGATGTTGCGATAGCGCTCGATTGGAGTCTTGCGTGCCACGGTGATTCCCATCCTTTGTCGCTACGGAGGCCCTCTAGATGGGGGCCGATCCCCGTAAAACCAGTCCTCAGAACCTGTAATGCGAGAAGGCCTTGTTGGCCTCCGCCATACGGTGAACTTCCTCGCGCTTCTTCATTGCGCCGCCGCGGCCTTCGGCCGCTTCCTGCAGCTCGCCGGCCAGGCGCACCGTCATCGATTTCTCGCCGCGCTTCTGCGCAGCTTCGCGGATCCAGCGCATGGCAAGCGCGACGCGACGCACCGGACGGACTTCGACCGGTACCTGATAGTTCGCGCCGCCGACCCGGCGGCTCTTGACCTCGACCACCGGTTTCACGTTCTGCACCGCTTGCGTGAACACCTCGACCGGGTCCTTGCCCCCCTTCGACTTGATCACGTCGAATGCGCCGTAGACGATGCGCTCGGCGACCGACTTCTTGCCGCGCGTCATCAGTACGTTGACGAACTTGGCGACGTCGGTATTGTGAAACTTCGGATCCGCCAGGATCTCGCGCTTGGGGACTTCTCTGCGACGGGGCATGATTTCCTCTGTCTCTGCCTGCGTCAGGCGGCCGCTTTGGCCCGCTTGGCGCCATATTTCGAGCGGCTCTGCTTTCTGTCCTTCACGCCCTGAGTATCGAGGGAGCCGCGCACGATGTGATAGCGCACGCCGGGCAGGTCCTTGACCCGGCCGCCCCGGATCAGCACCACCGAGTGCTCCTGCAGGTTATGGCCCTCGCCGCCGATGTAGCCGATCACCTCGAACCCGTTGGTGAGCCGGACTTTCGCCACCTTGCGCAGCGCCGAGTTCGGCTTCTTGGGCGTGGTGGTATAGACCCGGGTGCACACGCCCCGCTTCTGCGGCGAGCCGGCAAGCGCCGGGACCTTCGACTTCGGGCGTCGGGCAAGCCGCACGCCGCGCACTAACTGATTGACCGTAGGCATGTTTTTCCGTATCCAGAAACGAACCGGGCGACCGCGGAACCCACCCGCTGTCGCCCCAGGTGCAAAAAAGAGGCCGGATTATAAAGGAGTTTTTCATAGAGCGTCAAGGATTCCGGCGAGCGGAATGCTGACGGCCGCAAAGCCGGCGACGCTGCCACCCATACTCGACCGAGTCCGCCCTTCTCTCAATTGGATCGCCGAGCTGTCGCCGCAATGAGCCGCGCATCGATGGCGTGCTGCGTCGGCGCGTGCGCAAGTTGGGCGAGTTCGAGGACGTCGCGCCGCTGTCCATTCTGAAGAGCGAGTGGCTCTCGCTCAGGGCTGCGGATCAGCCACGAACTTGAAACGCGCCGGCAACTCGTCGCTTGCGATGCGCCCGAGCGGCGTCCGGCCGCCCGAGCACACGAAGTACACCGCGTCCGCGAGAGCACCGACCGGAACACCGCTTGCGTCCACCAGCAGCTCGCTGGCGGCGAGCAGTTCGCGATCCTCGAGCACCCCGACGCCGACTGCGGCGCGCAGGATCAGCGCGCCTTGCTCGTCCAGCCAAGCTCCCATCAGCGCGCCGGCGCGCCGTCCGCAGTGGTCGAAGGCGACGTCGCCGTCCAGGCGGAACACGAGCGGCGTGTATGCGAGCCGCACGTAGACGCGCTGCGGCCCATTCTGGAAAAACCAGCGCCCCTGGTCGTCGGGCTCGTAGTTGCGCGCGATGAATTCGCGCAGCACGGTGTTGCCGATGCGCTCGAAAGCCCCGCTCGCGGGGTTCCGCAGCAACCAGTTGCCGCGCGCATCGAGGACGAGCCAGCCGTATACCGCCGGCACGTCGGGCCACTTTGCAAGACTGCGAATAACCGCCTCGTCCATCGCGTGGTCATTGTAGCGGTGGGCCACGCTCCAGGTCCCGCATCGCGGCTAGAATTGCGCGAGGAGGGGCGTATGGACGCGATCAGAGAGTACCTGGCGAAGCCTTGGCTGAAATACTACCAACAAGGCGTTCCCGAGACCGTCGATGTGCCGCTCAAGTCGATTCCGCAGATTTTTGACGAGGCGACCGAGCGCGCCCCGGAGCGCCGCGCCGTGGTGTTCTACGGCCGCGAGATCAGCTACCGCGAGCTGCGCGACGCGACCGACAGGCTCGCCTGCGCGCTGGCAGCGCTCGGCGTACGCAAGGGCGACCGCGTCGCGCTCTACCTGCTGAACAGCCCGCAGTTCATCATCGCTTACTTTGCCACGCTCAAATGCGGCGCCACCGCGACGCCGATCAGCCCGGTCTACACCAGCCACGAAGTGCGCTATCAGCTCGAGAACAGCGGCGCGCGAGTAGCGATCTGCCAGGACATCCTGTACGACAAAGTGGCCAAGTGCGGCGCACCGCTCGACTTTGCGGTGTTGACCAACGTCGGCGAGTACCTGCCGAAACTCAGGCGCCTTCTCGGCAAGGGCCCGCTCGCGAGATTGTTTTCCGACGTGAACCTCGGATCACCGGACATCCGACCGGCGCCGAATCTGCACTGGCTGCAGGACCTGATCCGCAAGTATCCGCCCACGCCACCGAGCGTCACTATCGACCCCAGGACCGACGTCGCCGCGCTGCCATACACCGGCGGCACCACCGGGCACCCGAAAGGCGTAATGCTGACGCACTTCAACCTGATCGCCGCGCAGACCGGCGCGCAGGCAGCATTTCCCGGATTCGAGCAGGGCAAGGAAGTGATCCTGGCGTTCCTGCCGTTCTTTCATATCTACGGGCAGGTCGTGATCATGCTGAACGGTCTGACGCAGGGAAACCTGCTGGTGCTGTTCACCAATCCCGACACCGAGGCGATCCTCGCGGCAATGGAACGTTATCAGGCGACGGTGTTTTACGGCGTGCCGACGCTGTTCGAGTACCTCAAGGACCACAAGGACACCAACAAGGTGAACTGGCGCCGGCTGAAGCTGGTGCTCTCGGGCGCGGATACCCTGCACGAGTCGACCATGAAAGACTGGGCGCGACGCACCGGATCGAACATCATCGAAGGCTACGGACTTTCGGAGACCTGCGCCACCAGCCACGTCAACCCGCTCAACCGCCCGAAGACTGGCTCGTTCGGTTGTCCAGTGCCGAACATGCTGGCGGCGGTAATGGATCCCGACACGCTCGAATTCGTGCCACAGGGCGAGACTGGGGAGCTGGTGCTGAGCGGCCCGAACGTCATGGCGGGGTACTGGCAGCGGCCCGACGAAACCGCGCACGCGTTCATCGAGCGCGAGGGCATGCGCTGGCTGCGCACCGGCGACATCGTGCGTATGGACGAGGAAGGCTACTTCCACTTCTATGACCGCTCAAAGGACTTGATCAAGTACAAGGGCTACTCGATCTTCGCCAAGGACGTCGAGGACGTGCTCTACGCGCACCCCCAGGTCAAGGCCGCCGGCGTGATCGGCGTGCCCGACCCGTCCGTCGGCCAGATGATCAAAGCGATCGTGGTGCTGCAGGCCGACGCGCGCGGCAAGCTGAGCGAGGAAGAGATCAAGGCCTATTGCCGCGGCCAGCTCGCGGAATTCAAGGTGCCGCACATCGTCGAATTCCGGGGCGAGCTTCCCAAGACCGACGTCGGGAAGGTATCGCGGCGCGAGCTGCGCGACGAGAGCGCCGCGAACTGAGGATAGCCGTGGCTTAGCCGCCCTTCGGCAGGGCCTCGATCGGGGCGGGGCGGGCGATGCCGAAGCCCTGCGCGTAGCCCACGCCGAGCTTGAGCAGACGGTCGAGTATGTCCGCCTGCTCCACGAATTCGGCAATGATCTGCGCACTGAGCGCGTTGCCGACGCGCAGGATCGTCTGCAGCTTGCTTAGCGCGTGCTCACTGCGCAGGAGATTGCGGGTGATCGACCCGTCCACCTTGATGTAGTCCACGCGCAGGGTCTTGAGCGGCGCAAACGACGTTGCGCGCCGGCCGAACCCATCAATCACGACCTTGCACCCGAAGCTGCGCACCGCGGCGGAGAAGCGAGCTGCCGCAGTCAGCCGCGCGAGCATGTCGCTTTCGTCGATCTCGAAGCACAAGCTGTCGGCGCGCACCTTCAACTTCTCCAAGGTCTGCAGCACGAAGCCCGGCATATCCGCCTGCTTCAACGTCTGCTCGGCGACATTGATGCTGTAGTGCCGGAACGCACCCTGGCCGTGGCGCGCGAGGCGCTGCACGATGCGGCTCAGTACCCATCGGTCGAGCTCCGCCATCATGCCGTAACGCTCGAACGTCCGCAGGAAGTCGCCCGGCCGGAGAAGCTTTGCTTCCTCCTCGCGCAGGCGCACCAGCACCTCCGCCATCGCAAAACGGTTCTCCGGCAGCGCCATGATTGGCTGCACATAGAGCTGCAGCTCGTCCTTCGCGAGCGCTTCGCGCAAGCGCTGCGCCGGCCGGCGCCAGCCAACGAAATCGCCGTGCGCGTTCTCGAGCAGCGCATCTTCGTCCGGTGTAGCCTGCGTTTTTTTCGCTTGCATCCTGGGCGGAAATTTATCGCTACTGTATTCTAGGTTTCGCTGCACAATGCACGGATTGAGCTAACATCGGACTGGTAGATAAAACCACCAGCGATCTCGAGATGTCGGCAGCTTTTTTTTCCGTGGAACACCTCACCAAGCGCTTCGGCGGATTGACCGCCGTCGACGATGTCGGCTTCGAGCTGCGCCGCGATCAGATCGTAGGGCTCATCGGCCCCAACGGCGCAGGCAAGACGACGCTGCTGCGGCTGATCACCAAGATCCTGCGTCCCGACGCCGGCCGCATCACGTTCAACGGCGAGGACATCACGCCGCTGCGCCCGTGGGATATCGTCAATCGCGGTATCGCCGGCACTTTCCAGAACACGCGGCCGTTCCGCCACCTGCCGATCATTGCCAACGTCATGGTGCCGCTCATGTCGCCGCGCGCGAGGAAACGCGGCGAATGGGTCAAGAAGATCGAGGCCAAGGCGATGGACGCGCTGGAGTTCGTGGGCATCTCCGACATGGCGCTCGAGCCGGCTTCGGCACTGTCGCAGGGGGATCTGAAGCGTCTCGAGGTGGCGCGCGCCATCTCCACCGAGCCGGAGCTGCTGCTGCTCGATGAGCCGCTGGGCGGACTGAACCCGGCGGAGTCGGAGCTGTTGGCGAAGTCGATCAAGCGGCTGCACAAGGGCGGGCGCTTCGGGCGGCTGCATTCCGAAGGCCCGGCGGTGCTGATGATCGAGCACAAGCTGAAGGAGCTGATGTTGATCGTCGATCGCGTGATCGTAGTGAATTACGGCGCGGTCATCGCCGACGGGTCGCCTTCCGAGGTGGTCAAGAACCCGAAGGTAATCGAGGCATACCTGGGGTCCGAGCATGCCGCTGCTTGAGGTTTGCGATCTCGCGGTTCGTTACGACAAGGCGGCGATTCTCAATGGCGTGTCGCTGACGATCGAGGAGCGCGAGTTCGTCGGCGTCGTCGGGCCGAACGGCGCAGGCAAGTCCACGCTGCTGCGCGCAATCTCGGGCCTGGTGCGCTTCGAGGAGCGCATGAAGCGCGGCACCGTCGGCAAGATCGCGCTCGAGGGCGAAGTTCGCTTTGGGGGCGAGCGCATCGACCGGCTTCCGCCGCACGAGATCCGCATGCGCGGCCTGGTGCATTGCCCCGAGCGCCGCCGCCCGTTCCGCGAGCTCACCGTGCTGGAGAACCTCTTCGCCGGCGCATACCTCTCGCGCGATGCGGCCGTGACCAGACGCAGCCTCGAGCGCTGCTTCGCGTTGTTCCCGCGCCTCGCCGAGCGCAAGGGCCAGGTCGCCGGCACGCTCTCGGGCGGCGAGCAGCAAATGCTCGCCACCGCGCGCGCGCTGATGTTCGAAGCGAAGCTGCTGGCGATCGACGAGCCCTCTCTCGGCCTCGCGCCGCGCATCCGCGAGGAGCTGTTTGCGGCCATCGCGCAGATCCACGCCGACGGCGTGCCGGTGCTGGTCGTCGAGCAGGAGGTCGGCCAAGTGTTCAAGATGTCTGCGCGCAACTACGTGCTCTCGCAGGGGCGGGTGATCGCCGCGGGCACCGCCGCGGAGTTAATGGCCGACGAGACCCTGCGCGCCGGCTATCTCGGTCTGTAGCCAGAACCCGGACATTCGCGGACTACGGCCGGACAAGTTCCCTTGCGGCGCAGCCCGCCCTCGGCTACGCTCGTTCGTGCCGTTTTTCCTAGGGTGGAGCGATGGCCGAGAATCCGTATGCAGCGCCGCGCGCGCACGTGCAGGACGCGGGAACTGCGCTGGCGGGCGAGTTTGTCGCCGAGGGCCGGTCGGTGCCGGGGGGCCACGGCTGGGACTGGATCAGGGACGGCTTCGCGATGTTCCGCCAGCAGCCGGGGACCTGGATCCTGATCGTCATCGTGTTCGTAGTCATCGCGATCGCCATGAGCGTGATCCCCATCGTGGGCTCGCTTGCCCTGCAGCTCCTGGCCCCCGTGTTCACCGGGGGCATCATGCTCGGCTGCCGGCAGATGGAGGAAGGCGGCGAGATCAGTGTCGGCTCGCTGTTCGCGGGGTTCTCGAACAATGGCGGGCGCCTGATCCTGCTGGGGCTCAGCAGCCTGCTGGCTATCGTGGTGATCGTGCTGGTGACGGGCACGGTGTTCGGCGTCGGCGGCGCTGCCCTGCTCGGTGCCACCACGGGCCGCGACCCGACGACCATCGGCTTCGCCACCATCTTGCTCGCGGTGCTCGTCATCCTGGCGCTCAGCCTTCCGGTCTACATGGCGCTGTGGTTCTCGCCCGCGCTCATAGCGCTGGACGACCTGCCGCTCGGCGCCGCGCTCAAGGCGAGCTTTTCGGGCTGCCTGCGCAACTTCATCCCGTTCCTGCTCTACGGCGTGGTGCTGTTCGTGTTCCTGATCCTGGCGATGATCCCCGCAGGGCTGGGCATGCTGGTGATGCTGCCGGTGCTGTTCGCCTCGGTCTATACGGCGTACCGCGACATCTACTACGTGCGCTGAGGGCATGCTTGCCCGCGAGGCGCCGATAGCGTGCAGTCCGCTTCGCTAAGCAGCGCGGTCCTCGATACTGCCCACGAGGTGCCGACACCCGAGGGCATCGACATCGCGCTGCGTCCCGCCGGACCGATCGTGCGCGCCTCGGCATGGCTGGTCGACCTCCTGATTCGCGCGGGCATCCTGCTGCTGATCGCCTTGGTCGCCGGAGTGCTCGGCAAGTTCGGCGCTGCGATCATCCTGCTCAGCCTGTTCTTCCTCGAGTGGCTGTTCCCGGCGTGGTGCGAGGTGCACTGGGGCGGCGCGACCCCGGGCAAGAAGGCGCTCGGGTTGATCGTCGTGCACGACGACGGCACGCCGGTGCGCTGGCCCGCAGCTCTGACGCGCAACCTGCTGCGCGTCGTCGACTTCCTGCCGATGTTCTACCTGTTCGGCTTCGTCGCGATGAGCGTCAATCGCGACTTCAAGCGCCTGGGAGACTTTGCCGCCGGCACGCTGGTGGTGTACCGCCCCGCGCCGGGCGGCGCGCACAACGTGCCGCAGGCACCGCCGATCGCGCCGGCGCTTGCGCTGTCGCTCGCCGAGCAGCGCGCGGTGCTCGATTTCGCCGAGCGCTCGACCGCGCTCACGCCGGAGCGCGCAGCGGAGCTCGCCGAGATCGCCCAGCCGCTCACCGGCAGCACGCGCGGCGCGGCAGCCGCCGCCCGCCTGATCGGCGTTGCCAACCATCTTCTCGGCCGGCTATGAAACAGGCCGCGTTCGAGGCGATCCACGGATCTCATTGGGACAAGTTCGAGCGCCTGCTCGGCGACGACAAGGGGTCGGCGCCGGGCAGCGAGCATTTCCCGCAGCTCTACCGGCGCATTTGCCAGCACCTCGCGCTGGCACGCGACCGCGCCTACGGGCCCGGCCTGGTCGACCGGCTGAACGCGCTCGCGCTGCGCGGCCACCGCGTGCTCTACGGCGCGGACGGCATTCGTCGCAACGAGCTCGCCGAATTCTTCCTGCGCCAGCTGCCGCGCGTAGTGCGCGATGAGTTGCGCCTCGTTCTCGCCGCCGCGGCGCTGTTCTTCGGCCCTCTGGCGCTGGTCGCCATCGCGCTGCAGCTCTACCCGGACTTCGTCAACTACCTGCTCGAACCGCACCAGATCGCCGCTTTCCAGGAGATGTACGACCCCAGCAACCCGCGGCCCGGAATGCGCGAGGCGGATTCCAACGTCGTGATGTTCGCGTTCTACATCTGGAACAACGTCAAAATCGGCTTTCAGACCTTTGCCAGCGGCATGATGTTCGGGCTGGGCACCATCTTCTACCTGGTGTTCAATGGCCTGCGCATCGGCGCCGCCGCGGGTTACCTGACGCAGATCGGCTACGGCGTGCCGTTCTGGTCGTTTGTCGCGGGGCACAGCGCGCCCGAGCTCACCGCGATCGTGCTCTCGGGCGCCGCAGGTCTAAGGCTTGGCGCCGCGCTGGTCGCACCCGGACGCCTGACCCGGCGCGCCGCGCTCGCGGCCGCTGCGCGCCGCGCGGTACAGCTGGTATACGGTGCGGCCGCTTTGTTCACGCTGGCGGCGTTCATCGAAGCGTTCTGGTCGCCGCTGCAACTGCCCTCGCCGCAAACCAAGTACGCCGTCGGAGCGGTGCTCTGGGCGGCGCTGGGTGCCTACCTCACGCTACCCGGGAGAAACCGTGCGCGCTGACGGAGTTGCGGTGCAGCTGCGTCCGCGCAACCCATGGGAGGCGATGGATCTTGGCTTCGCGATGGCGCGTCGCTGGTGGCTGCCCATCTGGGGTGCTTGGTTCGCGGTCTGCGTGCCGACGGCGGTCGTCCTGTCGCTCGCGTTCCGCTCCTCGCCCTGGCTCGCGGCCCTCGCGCTATGGTGGCTCAAGCCGCTACTGGACCGCTTCGTGCTTCACGTCGCCAGCCACGCGGTATTCGGCGAGGCGCCCGGCGTGCGATCGACGCTCGCAGCCTGGCGCGAAATCCTGTCCCCGGGCCTGATCGCCGCGCTCACGCTGTACCGCTTCGACCTGGCGCGCTCGTTCCTGCTGCCCGTGTGGCAGCTCGAGCGCCAGAAGGGACGCGATTGCCGCGCGCGCAGGCTGACACTGCAACGCCGCGTGCGCAGCTATGCCGTGTGGCTCACGGTCATCTGCATCAACGTCGAGGCGCTCGCGATGTTTTCCGGCGGACTGCTGGTCGATCTGCTGAAGCCGGCCGAGGCCGACACCGGATTCAACCTGCTCGAGCTGTTCAGCGGCGCGGCCGGCGCATCACACTGGGACTGGCGCGACATGCTCGCCTACGCGGCTGCCATGAGCGCGATCGAGCCGCTTTACGTAACCGCCGGGTTCTCGCTCTATCTCAATCGTCGCATGACGCTCGAGGGCTGGGACGTGGAGCTGGGGCTGCGGCGGCTGAGCGAGCGTTTCGCCCCGGGCGCGACCGCGCTTGCCGCAGTCGCGCTGGGCCTCGCGCTGTCGTTGGGTAGCTTCGCAGGAGAGGCGGGCGCGGCCTCGGGCTCGCCGAAGGCAGAGATTGCCAGGGTGCTCGCTTCGCCGGAGTTCGACACGCAGCGCGAGATCTCGAACTGGCGCTATCGCGGCGCCCCGCGCGAAGAGCGGGCGCGACGCAGGCCGACGGCGGACGGCTTCTGGACCGCCGTCGGCAGGTTTCTCGCGGCGCTCGTGCAAACGGCTGGCTGGGTCGCGCTCGGCGTGCTCGTAGTGGTGCTCGCGTGGTACGCCTGGCGCCTGCTGCCATCGGCGCCGGAGGTGCGCCCGCCGCCCGAGGCGGTGCGCCCGGCGACGCTGCGCGCGGCCGCGGCACGCGAACCGCTGCCCGCAGACGTCGCGGGTGCCGCCGCGGCGCTTGCCGCAGCCGGCAAGCGCCGCGAGGCGCTCTCGTTGCTGTATCGCGGCGCGCTCGCCGCGCTCGTCGGGCGGTACGCGGTCGAGATTGGCAACGGCGACACCGAGGCCGAATGCGTGGAGCGTGCGCGGCGCGCGCTGCCCGCACCCTCGCTCGCGTACTTCGACGCGCTGGTCGAGGCCTGGCGACGCGCGGCCTACGCCGCCCAGGCGCTCGACGCCGCCAGCGCACTGGAGATGTGCCGCGGCTGGGACGAGCATTTCAGTCCCGCGGTCCGCGCCGCGCCATGACGCGCCCTGTGATCGTCTGGCTGATCCTGGCGCTCGCCGTCACCATCGGCACCGCGTGGTTCTTCGCGAACTTCGAGCGCGTGACCGAGACCGTCAACGGAGGCTACCGCGGCGAGGCGCGGCGCAATCCGTTTCTCGCCGCCGAACGCATGTACACACGGCTCGGCGCCACGGCGCGCGAGGTGAGATCCCTCTCGCAGCTGTCACGGCTGCCGCCCGGCGGCGTGCTGCTGGTCGCGGCGCGGCGCGCGGCGCTCGGCCCGGTGGAGCTGGATGCGCTGCTGGCCTGGACCGATGCCGGCGGCCGCCTGATCGTCGAAGCCGAGCGGCCGCCGCTGCGCGATGCCCTGCTCGAGCGTCTTCACGTGGGAAGGAAGCGAGATCGGCCGTCGCCGCGCCGCGCACAGCCGCCGGCGTCCGCTGACGCCGCCACCCGGGTGGCGGTACCTGGACGCAGCGCGCCGCTCGGGGCGCTGTTGCTCGAACCGTTCAAGCTGACGCTGCCGGCCGCGGGTGTCGCCTGGCACGCGGAAAACGCCACCGGCAGCCAGCTCGCGGCGCTGCGACGCGGTGCCGGCATGGCCATCGTGGCGACGTCGCTCGATTTCATGCGCAACCCGCTGATCGGGCAGCTCGATCACGCGGAGCTCGCCTGGTCGCTCGCCGGGGGCGGCGCGGCGAAAAATATCCTCGTGCTGCAACGCCTGCAGCAACCCTCGCTTCTCGAGTGGCTGCGTGCGAATGCCTGGCAGGCGCTCGTCGGCGTCGCGCTGCTGGTCGCGCTGTGGCTGTGGCGCATCGTGCCGCGCTTCGGTCCGACCGCGCCCGATCCGCCGCCCGGACGCAGACGCCTGCTCGATCACCTGCGCGCTGCGGGCCGCTTCCATTGGCAGCAGGGCGATCGCGCGGCCCTGCTTGGCGCGGCGCGCGAGGCCTGCCTGGCGCGCACCTTCCGGGCGCATCCCGAGGTCGCCGCGCTCACCGCGGCCGAGCGCAGTGCGCGCCTGGCGGAGATCTTTGCGCTGCCCGCCGAGGAACTGGAGGCGGCCTTCGGTGCCGGGCCGCCGCGCGACGCGCTCGACTTCACGCGCCGGGTCGCGCTGCTGCAATCGATGCATGAACGACTGGCGCGCCGTCCGGACGCCGGGATCAAGAGGGGAAGAAAATGAGCGCTCCGCAGCAACAGGGGAATCTCGACCGAGCCGCGCAATTCGTCGCGGCGATCCGCGACCAGATCGGCCGCGCGATGGTGGGGCAGCGCGAAGTGATCGACCATGTGCTCGCCGCCTTGCTGGCGGCGGGACACGTGCTCATCGAGGGCGTTCCCGGACTCGGCAAGACGCTGCTCGTCCAGGCGCTCGCGCGCACCTTCGGCGGCAAGTTCGCGCGCATCCAGTTCACACCCGACCTGATGCCCGCCGATGTCACCGGGCACACGCTCTACGACCCGTCGACGCGCGCGTTCACCACGCGTCACGGACCCGTTTTCACAAACCTGCTGCTCGCCGACGAGATCAACCGCGCGCCGGCCAAGACGCAAGCGGCGCTGCTCGAGGTCATGCAGGAGCAGCAAGTGACCATCGAGGGCGTGCCGCATCCGATCGACCCGCCCTTCATGGTCCTCGCGACGCAGAACCCGATCGAGCAGGAAGGCACCTACGCGCTGCCGGAAGCGCAGCTGGACAGGTTCCTGCTCAAGATCCGCATCGACTATCCACCGGCCGCCGAGGAGCTGGAAATGGTGCGCAAGGTAGCCACCGGCCGCGTCGGCGAACGGCTGCACGTCGACGCGGTGGCCGCGCTGCTCGATCCCGCGACGGTCATCAAGCTGCAGCAGTTCACCGCATCGATCCCGATAGACGACCGCGTGCTCGACTACGCGGTACGGGTGGTACGCGCCACCCGCTCGTGGGCGGGCGTGGCCGCGGGCGCCGGGCCGCGCGGCGGCATCGCGCTGGTGCGCGCGGCGCGCGCCGCTGCGCTGATCGCGGGGCGCGGCTTCGTCACGCCGGACGACGTCAAGCGCATGGCCCCGGCCGCGTTGCGCCACCGCGTAACGCCGGCACCCGAGCTGGAGATCGAAGGCCAGAGCAGCGACACGCTGCTTAAGGCGCTGCTCGCCAAGGTCGAGGCGCCGAGGCTCTAGCGCGCATGGTGCTGCCCTCGAGGCGCCTGCTCGCCCTCGCCGGATTGCTGGCTGCCGCGGGCATCGGCTCATCGGCGCTCGCTGCCGGCGCGCTTCTGTGGCCGACTGCGGCCGCGTCGCTCGGCCTGGTCGCGCTCATCGACTTGTTCGCGGCGCGGGGCGCCGCGCCCCCTACGGCGAGCCGCCAGGCGCCCACCTCCTTCGCGCTCGGCGTCGAGCGGGAGATCGGGCTGACGATCGTCAATCCAGGCCGACGCATGCTCGAGATCGAGGCCTACGATCATCACCCGGCGGCGTTCCAGCCGCATGACCTGCCCTTGCGGGTGCGGCTGCCGGCGGGCGCGGTTGCCGCGCTGAGCTATGTCGTGCGTCCGGTGGCGCGCGGCGCGCACGCCTTCGGCCTGCTCGAGCTGCGCATCGCCTCGCCGCTCGGGCTGTGGCAGCGCACGCTGCGCGCCGCCGAGGAGCTGCCGGTACGCGTGTATCCGAACTTCGCCGCGATCGCCGGCTACTCGCTGCTTGCGACCGACCACAGCCTGTCGCGTATCGGCGTGCTGCAGCGCCAGCGCCGCGGCGAAGGTCTCGAATTCCACCAGCTGCGCGAGTACCGGGAAGGCGACGCGCAGCGCCAGATCGACTGGAAGGCGACCGCGCGCACGATGAAGCTGATCTCGCGCGAGTACCAGGACGAACGCGACCAGACCGTGATGCTGCTACTCGACTGCGGGCGGCGCATGAGGGCCAGGGACGGCGAACTGGCGCATTTCGACCACGTACTGAACGCGGCCTTGCTGCTCGCCTATGCCAGCCTGCGCCAGGGCGACGCCGTGGGCCTGATGACGATGAGCGGGCCGTTGCGCTGGCTCGCGCCGCGCAAGTCGACCGCGACCGTCAACCTGATCCTCAACCACGTCTACGATCTAGAGCCGAGCGGACTTACGACCGATTACTACGCCGCAGCGGTGGAGCTCATGAAACGCGCGCGCAAGCGCGCCCTAGTGGTGATCCTTTCCAACCTGCGCGACGAGGACGACGACACGCTCGGGCCGGCGCTCGGCCTGCTGCAGTCGCGTCATCTGGTGCTGTTCGCCTCGCTGCGCGAGGAGATCCTGTCGCGCGCGCTGGTGACGCGCGTCGACAGCCTGGACCGTGCCCTTACGCACGCCGCGACGGCCGATTACCTGCGCCAGCGCGAGCTCGCCTTCAAGCGCATGGAGCGAGGCGGTGCGCTGTGCCTGGACGTGGAGCCCGGGCGCCTGCCGATCACCCTGGTGAACCGCTACCTGGAGATCAAGCGCGCGCGCCGCCTGTAGGCGCGAGCGGCGCGGCGCACAGGCGGCAGGCCGAGCGCCACGATGCGTTTCTCTGCTTGCAGCGCGGACACTGGGTCTCGACCTTGTCGCGCACCCAGGGCGTAAGCCCGCGCGGCATGAACAGCAGGACGAGCAGCACGATCACCGCGAAGATGAGCAGCCGCAGTTCCCCGAACGCCTTGAAGCTTCCCAGCCACTCGGTGAGCGGATAGAGGATGAACACCGCGCTCACCGGCCCGTAGATTGTGGCGACACCGCCGAAGATCCCCCAGATGACCACCTGGAAGGAAAGCGCCACCTCGAGGGTCGAGGGTCCGGCGACGCGCAGGAAGTGCGCGTACAGCGCGCCCGCGATTCCCGCCGCGAAGGCCGAGATCGCGAACACCGCGAGCTTGTAGCGCGTCGTGTTGATGCCCGAGGCGCGCACCGCGACCTCGTCGTCGCGGATCGCGTGCAGCACCAGGCCGAATTTCGAGTCGGCGATCTTCCACATGCCGAACACCAGCAGCAACATCAGCACGACGATGATGTAGTAGTTGGCCGTGCGCGACAGCGCGAGCGAGCGTACGCCGCCGATGCCCAGCTCACCGCCTGAGTACTCGGGGAACGCGAACAGCACGCCGATCAGGATCAGCGGGAAGGCGAGGGTCGCGAGCGACAGGTACGAGCCGCGCAGGCGCAGGCACACGAAGCCGACCGCGAAGCCCATTGCCGCCGCCGCCGCGGCGCCCAGGCACACGCCGAGCCAAGGCGGCAGGCCGACCTTGATCGAGGCGATCGCCGAGGCGTAGGCGCCCGTGCCGAAGAACAGCGCGTGGCCGAAGTTGATCTGGCCCGCGTAGCCCGCGAGCAGATCCCAGCTGGCAGCGAAGATCGCAAAGATGCAGGTCATCGCCACGATGCGCAGGACATAGGGGTCGTCGTAGGCGAGCGGCAGCAGCACCACGAACAGCACCCAAGCGAACGCGAGCGAGCGCGAGGGCAGCACCAGCACCTCGTTGCGCAGGTTCAACCAGGACCAGCGTGCGGCGAACCCGAGCGGGTTGCTCACCGCTCCTCCTCGAAAACCACCCCGAACAGCCCCTCGGGGCGCACCAGCAGCACCACGACCATGATCGACAGCGCCATCGCGCCCTTGAGGAACGCGCCCTGGGGCAGCGCGAACACCGTAATCGCCTCGACATAGCCGATGATCAGCGCCCCGATCAGGCTGCCCTTGAGGCTGCCCAGACCGCCGAGAACCACGATCGCCAGCATGGTGACCAGCGGTGTGAGCCACATGAACGGGTCGACCACGAACACCGGCGCCACGACCACGCCCGCGATCGCCGCAAGGGCCACCGATATCGCGACGGTCACCATCGCCACGCGGTGCACGTTCATCCCCATCAGGTTGGCGACCTCGAGGTCGTTGGCGGTGGCGCGGATCGCGAGCCCCAGGCGCGTGCGGTACAGCAGCAGCCAGGTGCCGACCAGCATCGCCGCGGCGACCGCCAGGATGAGCAGCCGCTGGTAGGGAATGCTCACCCCGAATACCGTCAGCACGCCCTCCACCGCCGACGGGATGCCGAGGAAATTGCCGCCGTACGCGTACAGCATCAGCTCCTGGAAGATGAGCGCCAGGGCGATGGTCGCGATCAGCACTGCCGACTCGTGCTCGCGCACCGGCTCGATCACCAGCCGGTAGCACAGCACCGACAGCGCGGTCACCGCGACGACCGAAACAAGCGCCGCGAGGGCGCCGGGGAGCTGCAGCCGGATGAGCAGCGTGTAGAAGCAGTACGCCGCAAGCATGTAGAACGCGGTGTGCGCAATGTTGACGATGCGCGCGACGCCGAATATCAGCGAAAAGCCGATCGCCAGCAGCGCATAGACGCCGCCGTTGACCAGTCCTGTGACGAGTATGTCCTGGAGCATGCGAAAAAAAGGCCGCGCACCCGACGGGGTGCGCGGCCGTGTTCAGCGGGTCGCGACCGGCCTCACGGCAGCTTGAAGGGCTGCATGCCCTTTACCTGCTGCGGCCAGAACGGCACCTTCTTGCCGTCCTGCCACTGCACCGCGATGCCCGAGGTCTTGCCGACCGCCCAGACCGGGTCGTGGCGCTTGTCCCAAGTGAGGCTCCCCGAGGTGCCGACTTGGTCCTTGAAGCCCTCGAGGACGGGCACCAGCTTGTCGGCGTTGGTGCTGCCGGCCTGCTCGATCGCATCCTTGAGGTCCATGATCGCGTCATAGGTCGCGGCGTTGTAGGTCGGCGACTTGTGGAAGCGCGCCTCGAACTCCTTCACGAACGGGATCATCTTGGGGGTCACCTCGACCAAGGCGTAGGTGTCGAGCGTCGAAATATAGTTCCCCTTGCCCGCCGTCGCTTCCCAGAACCCGTCCTTCTGCGCCTCGACGTTGATGCCGAAGGCGATCGCCTTCATCTTGCGCTCGCCCATCTGCCGGCCGAGGACGATGCCGACCGGGCCCGAGACCGCGGTAAACACGATGTCGGCGCCAGTGCGCTCGATCGCCGAGAGTTCGGCGGTCACGTCGGTCGCCGTGGGTGAAGGCTGCCACAGGCCGACCACCTCCATCTTCATCTTTGGCAGGTTGGCCTGCAGAGCCTTGACGATGCCCTGCGTCCACAGCACCTTCTCGGCGACGATCGCCACTTTCGGCGTTTCCTTCTTGAGATCGGCGCGGATCTGCCCGGCGATGCTGCCGAGCACCGCGAACAGCGTGCGCCCCAGGTCGGGCGACTTGGTCGGCGTGACCCGGAACCAGTACTTGTAGCGCTCGTAGTTCGTCTCGACGTTCTCGCCGAGCTTGGCATCCGCTGCGCCACAGCCGAGGAACAGCTTCTTGTAATCCATCGCCACTTCCTGCATCGCCAACACCGCCTCCGAGCGGAAGCCGCCGACGATGAAATCCGCCTTGTCGCGGGTGATGACGCGCTCCATGGCGTTGGTCGCGTCCGACACCGACTGGATCTCGTTGGAGTCGGCGCGGATCAGCTCGACCTTCAGCTTCTTGCCGCCGACCGAGATGCCTCCGGCCTTGTTGATGTCATCGCGCGCCAGCTCGGCGCCCATCCAATGGTTCTCGCCCTGAACATAGGCCATTGGGCCGATGACCGCGATCTTGACAGTGTCCTGCGCCAGCGCGAGGGGCGCGACGAGCACCGCGCCCAGCGCAACGATCAACTTACGCAGCATGGAAGCCTCCTTTGGATTAGACTCTTCTTTCTTGTAACGCTCTGATATTGCCGCAAATTTTTTCTCGCGTCTAGGATGCTCCGCCAGGATTTCGTTTGTGCGCCGCCGTCATGAGCGCGAGTGAGCCTATCTACTGGGAGGACTTCGTGGTCGGCGAGACCACGGAGCTGGGGCGCCATACCTTCTCCGAGGCCGAGATGGTGGAGTTCGCGCGCAAGTTCGACCCGCAGCCGTTCCACGTCGATCCGGTCGCCGCAAAGCAGAGCTTCTTCGGCGGATTGATCGCCAGCGGCTGGCACACCTGCTCGGTGGCGATGCGCATCCTGTGCGACAGCTACATCAACCGCAGCGTGAGCCTGGGCTCGCCGGGACTGGACAACATCCGCTGGCTCAAGCCGGTGCGCCCCGGCGACACCATCACGTACCGGCGCGTCGTGCTGGAGGCGCGCGCCTCCAAGAGCAGGCCGGACGCCGGCCTGCTCAGGTCGCGCACCGAGGCGGTAAACCAGCACGGCGAGCTGGTCCTCAGCATGGAAGGCTGGGGCATGTTCGGCCGCCGCCCCAAGTAAGGCGATGAGCGCCCGCATCGAGCTCGACCACAAGCTGCACGTTCTCACCCGCAAGGAGGAACTCGACGACGTGCGCGTCGCGGGCAGGATCGTGGTGGTGCTCGACATCCTGTTCGCGAGCACCACCATGGTCACGGCACTCGCCCACGGCGCGACCGAGGTGATCCCGGTCGCCGACGAGGCGGCGGCGCGCGCGGCCGCCGCCGCGCGCGGCAGCAACGACTTCGTGCTCTCGGGCGAGCTCTACGCCGAGACGCTGCCCGGATTTGCGCACCCGGCACCGATGGCGTTGCTGCGCCACGGGGTGCGCGGCAAGACCCTGATCTACTCGACCACCAACGGCACCGTGGCGATGACGCGCGCCGCGGGCGCCGCGCGCGTGTACTGCGGCGCCCTGCTCAACGCCCGCGCGCTCGCCGAGCACGTCGTCGCACGCCATCCGCGCGAGCCGGTGCTGATCCTGTGCTCGGGCTCGGGGCGAAACTTCAATCTCGAGGATTTCTATGGCGCCGGCTACATGGTCGAGCGCTTCGCCGACCTGCTCGGCGCGGCGGCCGACCTGTCGGACGCCGCCAAGGCAGCGCGCGGCCTGTATCGCCACGCCAAGGCGCCCGAGGCGCTGCTCGATTGCCGCGTCGGCCGCATGATGACGGCGCGCGGCCTCGCCGCGGAGGTCGAATTCGCGTGCCGCTTCGACGCCTTTCCCGTCGTTCCGGTGCTGGACGACGGCAGGCTGCGGCAGATCGCCTGAGGCGCTCGCCGCGCGCTCAGTGGTAGCGCTCGAAGCTCGCCACGCTGATCAGCAGACGGGCGATGCCGTAGGCAATCCAGATGCGAACGCGCCGCCACAGCGGCTGGCGCTTCCATTGCTGCGGCGGCACGGGGCGGGCACCCACGCGCTGCGCTTCGGCGAGGCTCGCCCGCAGCTCGCCCGCGAAGGCCGCGTCATCGACGAACACGTTCGCCTCCCGCGCCAGCATCAGGCTGAAGGGGTCGATGTTCGACGAACCGACACTCGCCGCGCAGCAGTCGAAAACCGCCACCTTGGCATGCAGGAAGCTGCGGTGGTACTCATGGATCTCGATGCCCGCGGCGAGCAGCGTGCCGTACAGCGCGCGCGAGGCGTAATGCATCAGCGTGTATTCGACACGCCCCTGCAGCAGCAGCACCACCTTGACCCCGCGCGCCGTGGCCTCGGCGAGCGCGCGGCGGAACCTGCGCCCCGGAAAGAAATAGGCGCTGGCGATCACGACTTCCATGCGCGCGCCTTCGATCAGCTCGAGATATGCGTCCTCGATGTCGTGCCGGTGCCGCAGGCTGTCGCGCACCACTAGCGCGGCGCGCTGCCCTCCGGGCATGGCGGCCCGATGCGGCGCGCCGTCGTCGAGCGCGGGCCAGTGGATGCCCCGCCAACGGCGGCCCAAAGTCGCCCACGAGACCCGCGACCACTGGCGCGCCGCCGCCGCGCGCAGATCGGCGGTCAGCGGGCCCTCGATGCGTACCGCGTAGTCGTAGCGCGGCGGTGTATGCCCGGGCGTGTCGTAGTCGTCGATCACGTTGATTCCGCCGACGAATCCTACGCGCGCGTCGATGCAGGCAAGCTTGCGATGCATGCGCCGCAGCCTCCCGCGTTGCAGCCGCCAGGGGCTGATATCGGGACGAAATACGAGCACCCCGGCGCCGGCACTCTCCAGCATGTCGCGAAAGCGCGGCGCGAAGTCGCGCGCACCGAAACCATCGAGCAGCAAGTGCACCGCCACGCCGCGCGCCGCGGCGCGCGCCAGCGCGTCGGCAACAAGGCTGCCGGTCTCGTCGTCGGCAAAGATGTAGCTCTCGAGGAACACCTCCTCGTGCGCGGCGTCGATCGCAGCGACCAGCGCGGGGAAGTATTGCTCGCCGTTGCAGAGCAGCGTCAGCTGGTTGCCGCCGACGAACTCCATCGCCTATCGCCTCTGCGGTGCGGCGGCCCGCTGCGGCATCCGCAGCTCGGCGCTCAGCGCGAGATGGTCCGACAGCAGCGACCAGGGCGCCCCCCTGTGCACACGCGAAGAGAGCACCTCGAAACCGCGCACGTAGATGCGATCGAGCTTCAGCAGCGGCAGCATGCTCGGATAGGTACGCGCGGCACGGCCGTGTTGCGCGGTCGACACCTCGGTCATGCCCAGGCGACCCTCCAGGATGGCGGAGGCACGCTGGCGCCAGTCGTTGAAGTCTCCGGCGACGATGATGGGCATGCCGCGCGCGGCGATCTCGTCGAGGCGGACAGCGATCGCGTCGAGCTGCTTGCGCCTGCCGCGCTCGTGCAGCGACAGATGCACGCACACGCAATGCACGTTCTTGCGCCATCCGGGCACCGATACCACGCAGTGCAGCAGGCCGCGGCGCTCGAAGCGATGGTCCGACACGTCCTCGTTCGAAGTGGAGAGTATCGGATGGCGCGACAGGATGGCGTTGCCGTGGTGACCGTGGTCATAGACCGCATTGCGGCCATAGGCGTGCTGCCAGCCGCTCTCGGCGAGGAACTCGTACTGCGGCGTGTGCGGCCAGCTCGCGAAGCGAAGTGCGTGACGCTCGTTGAGGCCCAGCACTTCCTGCAGGAACACGAGGTCGGGCTGCAGCGCGCGCAATCCTTCGCGCAGATCATGGATCACCATGCGGCGGTTGAATTGCGACAGGCCCTTGTGAATGTTGAGCGTCGCGACGCGCAATTCGCGCACGGTCGGCATGGCCTGATCAGGGGGCGGATGGCCCAGGTGGCGCGGCCGGCGCAGGTGGCTTGATGAAGGGCTCCGCCAGGGCTCGATACAACGGCTCGTTGCACACCAGGCGCGACATGCCGGTGGCAACCAGGGCGGTGGCCATCAGGGGCAGCACCATGTCGTGGCTGTCGTTCATTTCCATGACGATCACGAACGCCGTGATTGGCGCCTGGATAACGCCCGCGAAATACGCGACCATGCCGAGCAGCGCCACCGCCGCCGCCGGCGCATAGGGCACGATCGACGACAGGTTCGCGCCCAGCCCGGCGCCTACCGCGAGCGACGGTGAGAAGATGCCGCCGGGGATGCCGCTGACGTATGAAACAAGGGTCGCCAGCAGCTTGAGCGCGCCATACGCCGCCGGCATGGCCTCGCTGCTCTCGACGATCTTGCGCGCCTCGTGGTAGCCGGTGCCGTAGGTGGTGCCGCCCGAGACCAGGCCGATGACCGCCAGCAGCAGGCCGCAGGCTGCGCCGAACGCGATCGGCCGCTCGCGCGCGAACGCCCCCAGGCGGCCGGGCAGGCCGCGCGAGGCAAGGATCAGCAGATAGCTGAACAGCCCCCCCAGCAAGCCCCCGGCGACGCCGCAGACCCCGACCGCGATCCAGCCCTCGCCAAAACCGAACGAGGCGGCGGTATGGCCGAAGTAGGTGTAGTTGCCGAGCACGGCGAGGGAGGCCGCGCCCGCGACGATCACCGCCGTGAGAATGGTGCCGCTGGTGCGCGACTCGAACGATCGGCTCATCTCCTCGATCGCGAACACGATCCCGGCGAGCGGCGTGTTGAAGGCGGCGGCGACGCCGGCCGCGCCACCGGCGAGGATCAGGCCTTTCTCCATGTCGTGGCGCGAGAAGCGCGCCAGGCCGCCGATCGAGTGCATGATCGCGGCGCCGATCTGCACGGTGGGTCCCTCGCGTCCGACCGACGCGCCCGAGGCCAGGCCTGCGAGCGTGAGGAAGATCTTGCCCGCCACCGTGCGCAGGCTGAGCAGCCGGCTGCGTGCGGCGTGGTCCGCGATCGACAAAGCGGCGATGGTTTGCGGGATGCCCGAGCCCTCGCTGCCCGGGAAGTAGCGCGTTGCCGCGACCACCCCGGCAATGCCGAGCGGAGTGATCAACAGCGGCAGATAGGGCGACCACGCGAGCGCGCGGTGCAACAGCGCATTGACGTGCTCGGCGCCGATCGCGAACAGGATCGCGACCGCTGCGACCGCCACCGCCCCGACCCAGAACACGAGGCGCTGCAGCCAGCGGCGCGGCGAAATCAGATGGTGAAACCGGTGCGGACGGCGCAGGCCCTGCGGCGCAGCCTCTTCGTTTTCCTGCATACGGCGCGTATCTTACGCCGCAGGCGTCCGCACGCGCTGCGGCAGCATCGCGATCGCCTCCCGGTTGGACCAGGATGCGCACTTTTCCGCGGCCTCGCGCCATGGAAGCCAGGCGTACGCAAGGTGCTCGTCCGGCGCGACGCGTACCGCCACGCGATCCGGCACCTCCAGGCTGAACACGTGCTCGGTGTTGTGCGTCGTGCCGGGTGGAAAGCGGTGGCTCCACTGCGTCCAGATGCGGAACGTGTTGACCACGTTCCAGCGCCGCAGCCGCTCGCGCGGCGCGGCGATCCCGGTTTCCTCGCGCACCTCGCGCAATGCAGCCTCGTCGAGCGGCTCGTCCGGCCGATCGAGGGAGCCCGTTACCGACTGCCAGAAGTCCGGCCGCGCGGCGCGCTGCAACAGCAGCACCTCGAGCGCCGGCGTATGGATAACCACCAGCACCGAAACGGGGATCTTGAGCCTCACGCGCTCCTTTGGCGCAACAGGTCCGGCAGCGCGAGCGCGTGCGCCGGATCGACGAAGACCGCGAAGAACGGCCGGCCGCGTTCCTTCCAGTACTGCGCGACCGTGGCGAGGATGTCGAGCAGCACGCCAAAGTCGTCGGGGTGCCGCGCGCGCAGCCAGTCGAACCCCTCGATCAGCAGCACGCGGCGTTCCCCGGCGCGCCACGCGAGATCGGTCAGGCAGTCCTCGAGCGCGTCCCAGTTGCCGCCGAACCAGTGCGGAAACGCGAGCGCCGAGGCGAAGCGCGCGAGCAGCGCATCCTTGTCCGCTGCGGAAGCGAGATCGACGCGCGCCACGTCGAAGCCCGCGTCGCGCGGCAGGTCGAGAATTTCGTCGGTCCGCGGCGCACGGTAGGCACCCGAGCGCGAGGCGTCCTGCAGTCTCGCCAGCAACTTGCTCATTGCTCACTCCCTGATGCGCCTGAAACTGCGGTAATGGTCGCCGCTGTAATACAGCTCGCCCGCGCGCCCGCGCACGATGCGCCGCGCGCCCCGATCGCGCGCACCGGCGGTCCTCACCGTGTACTCGCGATAATAGCCGCGCGCCCGCCCGGGCAGCAGTGCCTCCCGGTTGTAGAACACGCTGCCGTCCCGCGCGTAAGGAAAGGGCCCGCCGCGCTGGATGAGCGCGATGGTGTCGCGCGCCTCGGGCGGCAGCTCGCCGACGTCGATCTCGCCGGGCGGCGAAAACGCCGCGGCGCCCGTTGCCAGAACGAGCGCAACGAGCCCCGCAAGCAGCCGCTTCACGCCTTGGCCTTCTCCCTCAGCCGCAGGCCGAGCTCGCGCAGCTGCGCGTCGTCGACCGGGCTGGGCGCATGCGTCAGCAGGCATTGGGCGCGCTGGGTCTTCGGGAACGCGATCACGTCACGGATCGACTCGGCGCCCGCCATCATGGTCACGATGCGGTCCAGGCCGAACGCGATTCCGCCATGCGGCGGCGCGCCGAACTGCAGGTTGTCGAGCAGGAAGCCGAACTTCGCGCGCGCCTCCTCGTCCGAGATGCCGAGCGCCCGGAACACCTTCGACTGCACCTCGGCGCGATGAATGCGCACCGACCCGCCGCCGATTTCCGAGCCGTTGAGCACCATGTCGTAGCCCTTGGAGAGCGCTCTGGCGGGATCGCTCGCCAGCAGGTCCTCGTGACCGTCCTTGGGCGAGGTGAACGGATGGTGCATCGCGGCCCAGCGCTTCGCCTCGTCGTCCCATTCGAACATCGGGAAGTCGACCACCCACAGCGGCCGCCAGCCGTCCGCGGCATAGCCCTTGTCGTGGCCGAGCTTGACGCGCAGCGCGCCGAGCGCGTCGTTGACGATCTTCGCCTTGTCGGCGCCGAAAAAAATGAGGTCGCCGTCTTCCGCGCCGGTGCGCTCGATGATGCGCGCCAGCACCTCGGGCCGCAGGAACTTGACGATCGGCGACTGCAGCCCCTCGGGCAGCTTCGAGCGATCGTTGACCCTGATGTAAGCGAGGCCCTTGGCGCCGTAGATCGCGACGTAGGACGTGTAATCGTCGATCTCCTTGCGCGTCAGGTCGGCCTTCGGCACCCTGAGTGCCGCAACCCGTCCGCCCGGCATGTCGGCCGCGCCGCGGAATACCTTGAACTCGACCGTCTTCATCAGGTCAGTCAGCTCGGTGAGCTCGAGCGGCACGCGCAGGTCGGGCTTGTCCGAGCCGTAGCGCGACATCGCCTCGGCGTAGGTCATGCGCGGGAACGGCTTGGGCAGGTCCACGTTGAGGGTTTCCTTGAACACCGCGCAGATCAAGCCTTCGTTGATCTCCTGAATGCCGTGCTCGTCGAGGAACGAGGTCTCGACGTCGATCTGCGTGAATTCGGGCTGGCGATCGGCGCGCAGGTCCTCGTCGCGGAAGCATTTCACGATCTGGTAGTAGCGGTCGAAGCCCGCCACCATGAGCAGCTGCTTGAACAGCTGCGGCGACTGCGGCAGCGCGAAGAACTCGCCCGGATGCACGCGCGAGGGCACCAGGTAGTCGCGCGCGCCCTCGGGCGTGGAGCGCGTCAGCATCGGCGTCTCGATGTCGATGAAGCCGTGCGCATCGAAGTAGCGGCGCACCGCCATCGCCACCCGGTAGCGCAGCCGCATGTTCTTCTGCATCGGCTCGCGCCGCAGGTCGAGCACGCGGTAGGTGAGACGGGTGTTCTCGGAAAGATTCTCGTCGTCGAGCTGGAAAGGCGGCGTTGCCGAGGGGTTGAGCACCTCGATCTCGTGCGCCAGCAGCTCGACCTCGCCGGAGCGCAGGTTCGGGTTGACCGTGCCCGGCGGGCGGCGGCGCACCTTGCCGGTCACTTTCAGCACGTATTCGTTGCGCGAGCGGTCGGCGATCGCGAAAACCTCCGGCCGGTCGGGGTCGAACACCACCTGCGCGAGCCCCTCGCGGTCACGAAGGTCGATGAAGATCACGCCGCCGTGGTCGCGCCTGCGGTGCGCCCAGCCGCACAGCGTCACGGTCCGGTCGATGAGCTCGGCGGTGATCTCGCCGCAGTAGTGCGTTCGCATGGTCTAGGTTCCGCTCGGGAGCTCAGCCGCCGGGTCGCGACCTGCCCGGCCTGCCGGGCGGCGAAACCACTCCCATCGAGATGATGTACTTGAGGGCTTCGTCGACGCTCATGTCGAGCTCGACGACATCGGCGCGCGGCAGCATGACGAAGTAGCCGCCGGTGGGGTTCGGCGTGGTCGGGACGTAGACGCTGACGTAGTCACCCTTGAGGTAGTTGACCACGTCGCCGCCCGGCACGCCGGTCATGAAGGCGATGGTCCACATGCCCTGATGCGGCCATTGCACCAGCAGCGCCTTGCGGAACGCCTGGCCGCCGGAGGTGAACAGCGTGTCCGACACCTGCTTCACGCTCGAATAGATCGAGGAAACGAACGGAATGCGGTGCAGCAGCTCGTTCCAGATGTTCACCAGCCGCTCGCCGATGAAGTTCGCGGCCAGCACGCCGGTTACGAACACGATGATGATCGTGAGCACCACTCCTTGGCCGGGCACGTGCAGCCCGAGCCAGTGCTCGGTGCGCCAGCCCTCTGGCATCAGCTGCACGCTCTGGTCGAGCGTGTCGACCACGAGCTTGAGCACCCACATCGTGATGACGAGCGGGATCCAGATCAGCAGACCGGTGATGAAATACTTCTTCACGCTAGGAGCTTGCCGTGCCGCCGCCGGCGGGCGGGTCGGACTTCGCCGGCGTCTTGGCCTCTTTCGCCGGTTCCGTCTTGGCGTCCGCTTTTGCCTCGGGCTTGGCCTCCGTCTTCTTGTCCGTCTTGGCGCCGGTATTGCGGAAATCGGTGGCGTACCAGCCGCTGCCCTTCAGCTGGAAGCCCGCCGCGCTCAGCATTTTCCGGAACGAGGCCTTGCCGCATTTCGGGCAGACGGCAAGCGGCGGGTCGGAGACCTTCTGCAGGTGCTCCTCCTGGAAGCCGCAATCGGCGCAGCGGTACTCGTAGATCGGCATCGGCTCCCCCGGCTCCTAGAACGGGATGTCGTCTTCCATGTCGTCGAACTTTCCCGCCGGCTTCTTCGCCTCGGCCTTCGCCTCGCCCTTGGGCGCCGCCTGCTCGGCGCGCGGCTCGGCGCGCGGCTCGCCCGTGCCGCCGCGCGAGCCGAGCATCTGCATGGCATCGGCCATGATCTCGGTGGTGTAGCGGTCCTGGCCTTCCTTGTCCTGCCATTTGCGCGTTCGCAGGCGCCCCTCCACGTAGACCTGCGAGCCCTTCTTCAGATACTCGCCGGCGATCTCGGCGAGCCGGCCGCGGAATGTCACCCGGTGCCACTCCGTTTCCTCCTTCTTTTCGCCGCTCGTCTTGTCGGTCCACTGGTAGGACGTCGCGACCGACACGTTCGTGAGCGCCGCGCCGTCCGGCATGTAGCGCGTTTCTGGATCGCGGCCCAGGTTGCCGACCAGGATTACCTTGTTTACCGAAGCCATTTATCCCTCCCCCATCGCAAGTTTTCGTACACCGAGCATCGCCGCGGGCTCAAGCTCCCCGTGAACGGGAAACGTCGGACTCGGCCAACTCGTTGACATGCTTGGGCGCAAGGGGGCGCATGCCGGCCGCCGCCAGCAGCCACAGCGCCGCCAGCCCCGCGCAGGTGCTGAACACCGCCTGCGGCCCATGATGCCGCGCAAGCCAGCCGCCGAGCACGCCGCCGACGAACAGACCGAGGGTCTGGGTCGTGTTGTAGACCGCGATGGCCGTGCCGCGCGCGCGCACCGGGGCGATGCGCGATACCAGGGACGGCAGCAGCGCCTCGAGCACGTTGAAGGCGACGAAAAAAGCGAGCATCAGCCCCGCGAGCGGCATGATCCGGTCGGGCGCCGCGGCGAGCCCGACTTCGACCGCCGCGAGCAGCAGCACCGTGGCAAGGAGCACCGACTTGTGATGGTTGCGGCGGTCCGCGTAGAACACGGCGGGCACCATCAGCACGAAAGACACCAGCACGACCGGAAGATAGAACTGCCAGTGCGAGGGCAGCGCGAGCCCCGCCTCGACCAGCATCGGCGGCACGACCACGAACATCGCCATTTGCGAGACGTGCAGCACGAAGATGCCTACGTTGAGCCGCATGAGCTCGGGCTGCATCACCAGGGACGGAAGATCGCGTGCGCGCGCCGGCGGCTCGGCATGGGCGGGATGCTGCGCCTTCGGCACGACCGCGAACAGCAGCCAGATCGCGACGAACGACAGCAGACCGGTGACGTAGAACACGCCGCTCAGGCCGATCCACCGGTAAAGCAGCGGGGAAATGACCAGCGACAGCGCGAACGCGAAGCCGATGGTGCTGCCGATCATCGCCATCGCCTTGGTGCGGTGCTGCTCGCGGGTGAGATCCGCGGTAAGCGCCACGACCACCGAGGAGACCGCCCCGGCGCCTTGCAGGGCACGGCCCGCGATCACCACGTAGATGCTGTGCGCCGCCCCGGCAAGGAAGCTGCCGGCGGCGAACAGCAGCAAACCGGCCACGATCACCGGCTTGCGCCCCAGGCGGTCGGAAGCCATGCCAAACGGAATCTGCAGGAACGCCTGCGTGAGGCCGTAGGCGCCGAGCGCGAAACCGACCAGCGTGAGGTTCTCTCCGCCCGCCAGCTTGTGCGCTTCGACCGACAGCAGCGGCAGGATAAGGAACAACCCGAGCATTCTCAGGCCGAAAAGCAAGGCGAGCGACGCGCCTGCGCGCCGCTCGTCTGGGCTCATGCGTGCGGAATCCATGCGCTGTTTCTTTGTAGCGGACTGAATTGGGGGTGGAACGACCCGCCGAGAACTCGTTATAGTAGCAGGTTTACTTTGCCGGCCGCCGTGCGGCGGCACCAAATGGACACGATCCGCATCCGCGGCGCGCGCACCCACAATCTCAAGAATCTCAACCTCGAGCTGCCGCGCAACCAGCTCGTGGTGATCACCGGACTGTCGGGCTCGGGCAAGAGCTCGCTCGCCTTCGACACCCTGTACGCCGAGGGGCAGCGGCGCTACGTCGAGTCGCTGTCGGCCTACGCGCGCCAGTTCCTGCAGCTGATGGAGAAGCCCGACGTCGACCTGATCGAGGGCCTCTCGCCCGCGATCTCGATCGAGCAGAAAGCCGCGAGCCACAACCCGCGCTCCACTGTCGGTACGGTAACCGAGATCCACGACTACCTGCGGCTGCTGTACGCGCGCGTCGGCACCCCCTATTGTCCCGACCACGGACTGCCGCTGGAGGCGCAATCGGTGGCGCAGATGGTCGATCACGTGCTCGCGCTGCCCGAGGACGCGAAGCTCCTCGTGCTAGCGCCGGTCGTGGCGGCGCGCAAGGGCGAGCAAAGCGAGCTGTTCGACGAGCTGCGCGCGCAGGGCTTCACGCGCGTGCGCGTCGACGGTCGCGTGTTCGACCTCGACACCGCGCCCAGGCTCGCGAAGAACACGAAGCATTCGGTCGACGTGGTGATCGACCGTCTCAGGGTGCGCCCGGAAATGAAGCAGCGCCTGGCGGAGTCCTTCGAGACCGCGCTGCGTCACGCGGAGGGACGCGCGGTCGCGGTCGAGGCCGACACCGGCAAGGAACATCTGTTTTCGTCGCGCTTCGCCTGCCCGGCCTGCAGCTACGCGCTCGCCGAGCTCGAGCCGCGTCTGTTTTCGTTCAACAACCCGATGGGCGCATGCCCGGCCTGCGACGGGCTCGGCACGGTAGAGTTCTTCGACCCGAAGCGCGTCGTCGCGCACCCGAACCTGAGCCTCGCGAGCGGCGCCATAAAGGGCTGGGATCGCCGCAACCACTTCTACCACTCCATGCTGCAATCGCTGGCGAAGCACTACCGATTCGACATCGAGCAGCCCTGGGAGGCGCTCGACGACAAGGTGCAGCAGCTGCTGCTGTACGGCTCGGGCAAGGAAAAGATCGCGTTCCACTACATCGGCGAGCGCGGCCGCACGGTGGTCAAGGAGCATGCCTTCGAGGGCGTGATCCCCAACCACGAGCGGCGCCACCGCGAGACCGACTCGACGGTGGTGCGCGAAGAGCTGTCGAAGTACGTCAACCGCAAGACCTGCCCGGAATGCGACGGCACCCGCCTGCGGCGCGAGGCGCGCCACGTGCGACTCGAGGGGCGGTCGATCTACGATGTCTCGCGCCTGCCGCTGAAGCAGGCGCTCGCGACGTTCCAGGGGCTGCGGCTTCCCGGAGCGCGCGGCCAGGTGGCCGAGCGCATCGTGCGCGAGATCGCCAACCGGCTCGAGTTCCTGGTGAACGTGGGGCTGGAGTACTTGTCGCTAGAGCGCTCGGCCGAGACGCTCTCGGGAGGCGAGGCGCAGCGCATCCGCCTCGCGAGCCAGATCGGCTCGGGCCTGACCGGCGTGATGTACGTGCTCGACGAGCCCTCGATCGGCCTGCACCAGCGCGACAACGCACGCCTCATCGAGACGCTGAAGCGCCTGCGCGACCTCGGCAACTCGGTGATCGTCGTCGAGCACGACGAGGAGGCGATCCGCTCGGCCGACCACGTGGTGGACATGGGACCGGGCGCCGGCGAGGCGGGCGGCCAGGTGGTCGCCGAAGGCACGCCGGCCGAAATCCTGGCGAACGAGGGCTCGCTCACCGGCAAGTATCTCGGCGGCACGCTCAAGATCGACGTGCCCCGCCTGCGTAATCGGCCCGGGCGCAAGCGCCTCGTGCTGCACGGCGCGCGCGGTAACAACCTGAAGAACGTCGACCTCGAGCTGCCGCTGGGGGTGCTGGCGTGCGTGACCGGCGTCTCGGGCTCGGGCAAGTCGACGCTCATCAACGACACGCTGTATGCGGCGATCGCGCGCCAGCTCTACGGCAGCGCCACCGAGCCGGCGCCGTTCGAGTCGCTCTCGGGCATCGAGCACCTGGACAAGGTGATCAGCGTCGATCAGAGCCCGATCGGACGCACGCCGCGCTCCAACCCCGCCACCTACACCGGCCTGTTCACGCCGATCCGGGAGCTGTTCGCCGGCGTTCCCGACGCGCGCACGCGCGGCTACGACCCGGGCCGCTTCTCCTTCAACGTCAAAGGGGGGCGCTGCGAGGCGTGCCAGGGCGATGGCCTGATCAAGGTCGAGATGCACTTCCTGCCCGACATCTACGTGCCCTGCGATGTCTGCCACGGCAAACGCTACAACCGCGAAACGCTCGAGATCCGCTACAAGGGCCGGAGCATCCACGACGTGCTCGAGATGACGGTGAGCGCGGCGGGCGAGCTGTTCTCGGCGGTGCCGGCGATCGCCCGCAAGCTGCAGACGCTGGTCGACGTCGGGCTGGGCTACGTGCGCCTGGGCCAGTCCGCGACCACGCTCTCGGGGGGCGAGGCGCAGCGCGTCAAGCTCTCGCTCGAGCTCTCCAAGCGCGACACCGGGCGCACGCTCTACATTCTCGACGAGCCGACCACGGGGCTGCACTTCCACGACATCAAGCTGCTGCTCGAGGTGCTGCACCGGCTGCGCGATGCCGGCAACACCGTGGTGGTGATCGAGCACAACCTCGACGTGCTCAAGACCGCCGACTGGATCATCGACCTCGGCCCCGAGGGCGGCGACGGCGGCGGGCGCATCGTCGCCCAGGGCACCCCGGAGCAGATCGCCGCCAGCAAGGCGAGCTACACCGGGCAATACCTCAAGCCGGTGCTCGGCGAGCCGCGCCGCCGCGCGGCCGCTTGACATTTACGAACGTTCGTACTATTTTGTCGCGGATGACACCGGTTTCCGCAACCACCAAGGGCGAGCGCACGCGCGCCGCGATCCTCGATGAGGGGGTGCGCATCGTCAGCCAGGCCGGGCTCGACGGCCTGACCATCGGCACGCTTGCCGATGCGACCGGCATGTCGAAATCGGGCCTGTTCGCACATTTCGGCTCGCGCGACGAGCTGCTGCTCGCGGTGCTGGCGCGCGGCCAGGGGCGCTTCACGGAAGTCGTGATCAAGCCCGCGATGGACCATCCGCGCGGTGTGCCACGCCTGCGCGCAATGTTCGTCAACTGGCTCGACTGGACCGAATCGGCCGACCTGCCCGGCGGCTGCCCGATGATCGGCGGCGCCGCCGAGTACGACGACCGCCCCGGCCCGGTGCGCGACGCCCTCGCGTCCGGCCAGCGCGCCTGGATCGAGACGCTCAAGCGCGCCATCGTCCAGGGCGTCGAGCAGGGCCAGCTCGCGCCGGGCACCGACCCGGAGCAGGTGTCGTTCGAGATGTTCGGCATCGCGCTGGTGGTGCACCACCACGGGCGCTTGCTCGGCTATGCCAAGGCGCGCAGCCGCGCTCTCGAGGCATTCGAGGCGCTGCTGGCGCGTAGCGCCGCTGCCGCAAGCCCGCAAACCGTGCGCCGGCACGCCGCCGGCCGCTAACCCAGAAAGGAGCCCGCATGTCGATCAGCCTCTCTTCGCCGCGTACAAATAGCACGACCGTTCTATTTATGTTCCGGATGCTCGCGCGCCGCTCCGCGCTGCGGGCCAGCGCCATGCTGGCGCCGCGCTTCGCCCGCATGTGGGCCGAGCAGCTGTTTCTCACGCCGCCGCGGCCGCAGCACCCGGAGAGCGCGTTCTTCGACCTGATCGACGCGCGCTCGGGCTCGGTGCGGCACAAGGGCCGCCATATCGCCACCTGGACTTGGGGTTCGCGCGACGCGCCGGCCGTGCTGCTCGCGCACGGCTGGGGCGGGGCCGCGACGCAGATGCGCCGCTTCGTGTTTCCGCTCGCCGCCGCCGGCTACCGCGTCATCGCCTACGATCAGCCGGCGCACGGCCTGTCGGGCGGATCGCTCACCGGGCTGCCCGATTTCGCCGACGTGCTGACCGAGGTCGCGTGGCACCACGGCGGGGTCGAGGCGGTGGTCGCGCACTCGCTCGGCGGAGCCGCCGCCGCGTTCGCCCTGGCGCGCGGCCTGCCGGCAAAGCGCGCGGTGCTCGTCAGCCCGCCCGCGGACCTGCTCGGCTATTCGCGCCGCTTCGCGCGCTGGCACTGGATTCCAGAGTCGGTGCGCAGCGCCATGCAGGCGACCATCGAGGAGCGCTTCGGCGTGCCCTGGTCGGAATTCGAGCTGCCGCGCATGGCGGCGCGCCTGGGCGCGCCGGCGCTGGTGATCCACGATCGCGGCGACCGGATCGTGCCGTGGACCCAGGGAGAGAAATTCGCGCGCCACTGGCCGGGCGCGCGCCTGCTGCTCACCGAGGGCCTGGGACATCTCCGCATTCTCGAAGACGAGGCCACGGTGCGTGCCGCGGCCGCGTTTATCGCCGGACGCTCCGCAGTGGCGAACCGCGCCGCGCCGGCCCTGCCGCAACCCGCTGCGATCTACTGATGAAGACCCAACGCAGCCTCAGCGTCACCTGGGAAGATCCCATCGCCGCCTTCGACGCCGGCAAGCTCTACGCGCACGGCACCTCGACCTGCATGGCGCTTCCCGCGAGGACCTACACTGGCGCGAGGCGCGGCGCGCCTTCGCCGGATGGCTGCCACGCGAGCCGGCGCTCGTGGAAGCCGGCGAGACTCGCGCGGTGCCCGATCGACACCACGGTGGTGCCGGGCAGGCGCTCGCCGAGCAGCCGGTAGAGCGCGGCCTGGTCCTCGTCGGGCAGCGCCGAGGTCGCCTCGTCGAGGAACAGCCAGTCCGGGTGCGTGAGCAGTGCGCGCGCGAACGCGAGCCGCTGCTGCTCGCCGCCCGAGAGCACCTGCGCCCAGCTTTCGCGCTGCTCGAGCTCGGCCGCCAGGTGGCCGAGCCCTACCGCCCGCAGCGCATCGCGCACCTCGTCGTCGCCGATCACCCTGTGGTCGCCCGGGTAGCACACCGCGTGCTTGAGGGTGCCGATCGGCAGATAGGGCTTCTGCGGCAGGAACAGCAGCCGCCCGCCGCGCGGCAGCGCGATCCTGCCTTTCCAGTACGGCCAGATGCCGGCCAGCGCGCGGAACAGCGTCGACTTGCCCGCGCCCGAGGGCCCTGTCACCAGCACGTGCTCGCCGCGCTTCAGCTCGAGCGAGCTCGGCGCGAGCAGCCGCTGGCCCTGCGGCAGCGCGAGCGTCAGGCCGTCGAGCCCGAACGTCGAGGTCGCGCCCTCGACGCGGTCGCCGTCGAGCCGCTCGGCTTCGGCGCGCGCGTGCTCGAGCGCGCCGCTGAACCCAACCAGGCGGTCGACCGTCGCCTTCCACTGCGCGAACAGCGTGTACGCATCGATGAACCACGACAGCGCGCCCTGCACCTGGCCGAAGGCGGTGGCGGTCTGCACCAGGCCACCGAGGGGCATCGCTCCCGAGAAATAGCGCGGCGCTGCGACCAGGTAGGGAAAGATCACGGCGAACTGGCCATACAAGGAGCTGAACCAGGCGAGCTGCTTGCGCTTTTTCATGATCCCCCACCAGTTGCTGATCACGTTGCCAAACCGCGCGCGGAAGTTCTCCAGCTCCTCGCCCTCGCCGCGGTAGAGCGCCACCCCTTCGCTGTTCTCGCGCAACCGCACCAGCGAGAAACGGTAGTCCGCCTCGAAGCGCTGCTGGTTGAAATCGAGCCCGATAAGCGGCCGGCCGATGAGATGCGTGAGCCAGGTACCCGCCACGGCGTAGAGCACGGCGAACCAGACCATGTACCCGGGGATCGAGATCCTGGACTCGCCGAGCGGCACGACGAGCTCGCCCGAGAGCACCCACAGGATGACGACGAACGAAACCAGCGTCACCACCGCGGAAAGCAGCCCAAGCGACAACGACAGCGTCATGTCGACGAACATGCGCAGGTCCTCGGCGATGCGCTGGTCGGGGTTGTCGGTGCCGCGATCGAGAAGCTGCAGCCGGTAGTAGGCGCGATCGCGCAGCCAATCGGCAAGGAAGCGCTCGTTTAGCCAGGTGCGCCACTCGATCTGCAGCATCAGCTGCAGGTATAGCTTGTACACCGACATGAAGATGGCAATGACCGCGAGCAGCGTGAACTTGCCGAATTGCCGGTAGAACTCGGCCTGATCCTTGTTCTGCAGGCTGTTGTAGAAATCGTTGTACCAGTGGTTGAACTGCACCTCGATCCACACCAGCGCGAGCGTGAGCGCGACCACCGCCGCCAGCAGCACCAGCCCCGTGCCCCGCTGCTTCGATACCCAGTAGGGGCGGGCCAGCGCCCAGAACGCTGGCAAGAATTGCTTGCTGCTCATGGTGTTCCTCTCGCTTTCGAAGAATCGGACTTAAGGCGGCCGGCGGGGAGTTTACAGAACGCGCGCGATGGGGCGACAATTCCTTGCATGTCCTCCGGCAGGGTCTATCGCTTCGGCACCCCGCCGGAGCGTGAAGCAAACCACCTGTTCGTGTTCCTGCACGGCTGCGGCGCCACCGCGCAGTCGATGATCCCGATCGCGTTCAAGTTCCAGGCGCGCTTTCCGAGCGCCGCGCTGGTGGTGCCGAGCGGCTTTGCCCCCGGCGCGCGCGGCGGCGAAGCGCAGGACTGGTTCCCGACGCGCGGCCTGAACGTCGACAACCGCGCCGAGCGCGTCGATGCGGTGCTGCCCGACGTCGAGGACCTGGTGCGACGCGAGCAGACGAACTTCGGCGTACCGGCGCACCGCACCGTGCTGATCGGCTTCTCGCAGGGCGGGACGGTCGCGCTCGAGGCGGTGAAGAAGCTGCGCGGCCTGACCGGCGCCGTCGTGGCGTTCTCCGCGCAGTTCGCGCGCCTGCCGCAGATCGGCACCCGCATCGACGCGCGCATTCATCTGGTGCACGGCGAGTTCGATTCGGTCGTGTCGCGCGTGCACGCCGAGCGCGCCGCGCGGGTGCTCGCCGGGCTGCACGTGCCCGTGACGCTCGACATCGTCGAGGATCTCGGCCACGCGCTCACGCACCGCGCCATAAGCCTCGGATCGCTGCGCCTGCTGCAGGGCATCTACGAGCGGCGGCGCGCCACGCTTCACTGACTCAGTCCCGCAGCTCGGGCAGGTCCCTGTAGAGCTCGAGCGCTTCGGGGTTCGCCAGCGCGTCGGTATTGCCCACCGGCATGCCGTGCACTACCGCCCGCACCGCGATTTCGACCACCTTGTTGTTCTTGGTACGCGGGATGTCGGCCACCTGGACGATCTTCGCCGGCACGTGGCGCGGCGTGGCGTTGTCGCGGATGCTACTGCGGATCCGCTCCTCGAGCGCGGCATCGAGGGCGAAGCCCTCGCGCAGCTTGACGAACAGCACCACGCGCGTGTCCGAGGGCTTGTCGGGCGGCCACAGCTGCCCGATGGCCACCGACTCCTCGACCTCGTCGATCTTCTCCACCTGGCGGTAGAGCTCCGCGGTGCCGATGCGCACGCCGCCGGGGTTGAGCGTGGCATCCGAGCGCCCAAAGACGATCATCGTGCCGCGCTCGGTCAGCTCGACCCAGTCGCCGTGGCACCAGACGTTGGGGAACTTGTCGAAGTATGCCGCGTGGTACTTCTCGTGGTGGCGGTCGTTCCAGAAGCCGAGCGGCATCGACGGGAAAGGCTTGGTGCAGACCAGCTCGCCCTTCTCGCCGACGACCGGACTGCCCTCCTCGTCGTACACCTCGACCGCGAGCCCGAGCGAGCGGCACTGCAGCTCGCCGCGGTATACCGGCAGGATCGGATTGGCGTCCGCGAACGCAGCCATAATGTCGGTGCCGCCCGAGATCGACGACAGGCACACGTCTTCCTTGACGTGGGCATAGACGTAGTCATAGCTCTCGGGGACCAGTGGCGAGCCCGTCGAGACGATCATGCGCACCGACGACAGGTCGTGCGTCTCGCGCGGCCGCAGGCCGCGCTTGGCGATCGCGTCGATGAATTTCGCCGAAGTGCCGAAGTGCGTGAAGCGCTCTTCGGCGGCGAAATCGAACAGCACGCGGGCGCCGCGCGCGAACGGCGAGCCGTCGTACAGCATCAGGCTCGCCTCGGCCGACAGGCCCGCGAACAGCAGGTTCCACATCACCCAGTTGCAGGTGGTGTAGTAGAAGAACCGGTCTCCGGGGCGCACGTCGAACTGCAGCTTGTACATCTTGAGGCCCGACAGGAGCGAGCCACCCGCGCCGTGCACGATGCACTTCGGCTTGCCGGTGGTGCCCGAGGTGAACAGGATGTAAAGGGGATGGTCGAAGGGCATCTGCGCATAGTCGATGTCGGCCGGCATGTAGCGCCGCAGCCACTCCTCCATCGACACCGCATTGGGAATCTCCGACACGTCGGGCCGCTCCTCGAGGTACGGCGCCACCACCACCTTGCGCACGCTCGGCAGCTGCGCCGCGATCTCGCGCACCCGCTCGAGCGAATCGTGCCGCTGGCCGTTGTAGACGTAGCCGTCGGCGCAGAACAGGACCTTGGGCTCGATCTGGCCGAAGCGATCGAGCACGCCGTCGGTGCCGAAATCGGGCGAGCACGAAGACCACACGATGCCCTGCGAAATGGCCGCCAGGGCGAACACCACGGTCTCGGGCATGTTGGGGATGAACGCCGCGGCGCGGTCGCCGGCGCGCAGGCCGAGCGCTTTCAGCGCCTGCGCGGCGCGCGACACGTCGCTGTAGAGGTCGGCATAGGACACGCGCCGCCGGAATCCGGTCTCATCCCAGAACACCAGCGCGTCGCCGCGATCGCCGCGCTTGAGCAGGTTCTCCGCGAAGTTGATCCTCGCGTCAGGAAACCACTTGGCGCCGGGCATCTTGTCGCCGTCGACCAGCACCGTCGAGCCCTTGCGCGACGCGATGACGCCGCACCATTCCCACACCGAGCTCCAGAACTCCTCGGGGTTGTCGACCGTCCAGCGGTAGAAATCCGGGTAGGTATTCAGCTCGAGCCTGAGACGGCGCACGATCCAGCGCGCGAACTCGGTGATCTGCGCCCGCTCGATCGCCTCCTGCGACGGCTCCCAGAGCTTTTGCGGCCCGGACACGGCTCCTCCTGTGGCGCGTAATGCCAGTGCCGCCGATTATATAAGGGTGCTTGACACCCCTCCCGGCCACGCTGAGAATCCTCGGCCAAGAAGGCGCGCGTTCGCCGCGCCCATTTCCAACCGGGAGACCCTGATGAATGCCCTGAAACGCACGACCCTCGTCCTCGCCCTGCTCGCCGGCGCGGCGGTTGCGGTGCCCGCCTCGGCGCTCGAAGGCACGCTGAAGAAGGTGAAGGAAAGCGGCGCGATCACCATCGGTCACCGGGACAGCTCGATCCCGTTTTCGTATTACGACGACAAGCAGCATCCCGTCGGCTACGCGATGGACATCTGCTACAAGATCGTTGACGCGGTCAAGGCCGAGCTGAAGATGCCGAACCTCAACGTCAAGCTGCTGCCCGTGACCTCGGCGACGCGGATCCCGCTGATGGCGAACGGTACCATCGATCTCGAGTGCGGCTCGACGACCAACAACGCCGAGCGCAAGAAGCAGGTGGATTTCGGCATGACCTACTATGTCGTGAAATACCGGTACGTGGCGAAGAAATCCTCGCAAATGGACAAGATCGACGACCTGAAGGGCAAGACGGTGGTGTCGACCTCGGGCACCACCGACATCAAGGCGCTGAACGAGCTCAATACGGCGCGCAACTTCGGCATGAATATCCTCGCCGCAAAAGACCATGGCGAATCCTTCCTGATGGTCGAGACGGGACGCGCGGTGGCGTTCCTGATGGACGACATCCTGCTTTCGGGCCTGGTCGCGAACTCCAAGAACCCGTCCGAGTTCCACATCTCCTCGGAGAGCCTGGGCCTAGAGCCCTACAGCCTGATGCTGCGCAGGGACGACCCGGAGTTCAAGAAGCTCGTCGACGGCGCGATGACCAAGCTATTCACCAGCGGCGACATCATGAAGATCTACAACAAGTGGTTCACGAGCCCGATTCCTCCCAAGGGCATCAACCTCAATACGCCGGTGAGCGAGGCGCTGAAGCGCGTGTTCGAGCATCCCACCGACTCGGCCGACCCCAGCGTCTACAAGTAAGAAGCCGGCCGGCGTATCCGCGCGACGGGGGCGACAGCCCCCGTCGCGTTTTTGATCCTCGGGAGGCGCGTGCACTACCACTGGAACTGGCACATCTTCTGGGAGCAGTCGCCGGACGGGCACGGCACGTATCTCCACACGCTGTTCGTCGGTCTGGGATGGACGCTGGCCCTCGCGCTGCTCGCGTGGGCGATCGCGCTGCTGCTCGGCATGGTCGTCGGCGTGATCCGCACCACGCCGGTGAGGTGGCTGGAGCGCATCGGCAACGCCTACGTGGAGCTGTTTCGCAACATCCCGCTGCTGGTGCAGATGTTCCTGTGGTACTTCGTGATGCCCGAGCTGGTACCGCGAGCGATCGGGGACTGGATCAAGCAGATGCCGCCGCCGTGGGGCGCGTTCGTGCCGGCCGTGCTGTGCCTGGGCACGTTTACCTCGGCGCGAGTCGCCGAGCAGGTGCGCGCCGGCATCAACTCGCTTGCGCGCGGCCAGCGCATGGCCGGCACGGCGCTCGGCCTGACGCTGCCGCAAACCTACCGCTACGTGCTGCTGCCGATGGCCTTGCGCATCATCGTTCCGCCGCTCGGGTCGGAATTCCTCAACATCATCAAGAACTCGGCGGTCGCCCTGACGATCAACGTGGTCGAGCTCACGGCGCGCGCGCGCGCGATGCAGGAGTTCAGCTTCCAGGTCTTCGAAGCGTTCACGGCGGCCACGATCATCTATCTCCTGGTCAACCTCGTGGTGGTGCTGCTGATGCGCTTCCTCGAGCGCAGGCTCGCGGTGCCCGGCTATATCGGCATGAGCGGTGGCGGCACGCCAACCGCCGGCCACTAGGCGCGCGGATCCATGTTCAGCGGCTTCGATTTCGACGTCATCCAGCGCTCCTGGCGCTACCTGTTCTTGGACGGCATGGCATTCACCCTACGGCTGACGCTGTTCGCGATGGCCGGGGGCATAGTTTTCGGCACGCTGCTCGCGATGCTGCGGCTCTCGAGCATCAAGCCGCTGGCGTGGGTCGCGGGCGCCTACGTCAACGTGCTGCGCTCGGTTCCGCTCGTGCTGGTGATCTTCTGGTTCTATTTCCTGGTGCCGTACATCGGCGCCTGGGTGGTGCGCTCCGACACCCCGATCCAGGTGGGCGCATTCGCTTCCTCGCTGCTTACGTTCGTCATGTTCGAGGCGTGCTACTACTGCGAGATTATGCGCGCCGGCATCCAATCGATCCCGCGCGGGCAGGTCTCGGCGGGCTACGCGCTCGGCCTCACCTACTTGCAATCGATGGCCCAGGTCGTCCTGCCGCAGGCGTTTCGCAACATGATTCCCGTGCTGCTGACCCAGACCATCGTCCTGTTCCAGGACGTGTCCCTTGTCTACGTGCTGTCGATCACGGATTTCGTCGGCGCAGCGAGCAAGGTCGCCGAGCGCGACGGACGCCTGGTCGAGATGTACAGCTTCGTGGCCGTGATCTACTTTGCCGCCTGCTTCGCCCTGTCGCAGCTCGTCAGAAGGCTGCAGGCGCGCATCGCCGTCGTCCGATGACCCGTCCGCCACGGAATTTCCTTCCATGATCAAGATCAGCGACATCAGCAAGTGGTACGGCAGCTTCCAGGTGCTCACCGAGTGCTCCACCGAGGTGGCCAAGGGCGAGGTGGTGGTGGTCTGCGGTCCCTCGGGCAGCGGCAAGTCGACCCTCATCAAGTGCGTCAACGGCCTCGAGCCGTTCCAGAAGGGCAGCATCACGGTTGAGGGCATCTCGGTGGGCGACCCGAAGACCGATCTGCCGAAGCTGCGCGCCCGCATCGGCATGGTGTTCCAGAATTTCGAGCTGTTCCCGCACATGACGGTGACGCAGAACCTGACGCTGGCGCAGATCAAGGTGCTGGGCCGCAGCCGGGAAGAAGCGCTCGCCAAGGGCCTTGCGCTGCTCGAGCGCGTCGGTCTCAAGGACCACGCCGGCAAGTTCCCGGGCAACCTGTCGGGCGGCCAGCAGCAGCGCGTCGCGATCGCGCGCGCGCTGTGCATGGATCCGATCGCCATGCTGTTCGACGAGCCCACCTCGGCGCTCGACCCGGAAATGATCAACGAAGTGCTCGACGTCATGGTGCAGCTCGCGCAGGAAGGCATGACCATGATGGTCGTAACGCACGAAATGGGCTTTGCGCGCCGCGTCGCAGACCGCGTGATCTTCATGGACGGCGGCAGGATCGTCGAGGACGCGACCAAGGAGGAATTCTTCGGCACGCCGCGCTCCGAGCGCGCGCAGCTGTTTCTTTCCAAGATTCTCGAGCATTGACATCCGAACGGGGGCAAGGACATGACGACCGTGGCATTCATCGGACTGGGCGCGATGGGATCGCGCATGGCGGCGAATCTGCAGCAGGCCGGATTCAAGCTGCGCGTCTATAACCGCGATCGCGCCAAGACCAAGGCGCTGGCCGAAAAAGGCGCGGAGGTCGCCGACTCCCCCGCAGCCGCAGTCAAGGGCGTCGAGTTCGTCGTGTCGATCGTCTCCGACGATAACGCGACGCGCGAGGTGATGCTGGGAGCCAACGGCGCCGTCGGCGCCGCCGCCAGGGGTTGCATCATCATCGACTCGAGCACCAACACGCCGACTGTCGCGCGCCAGGTCGCGCGCGAAGCAGCCGACCGCGGCTGCGTCTATCTCGACGCGCCGGTCTCGGGCAGCCTCAAGCAGGCGCAGGGCCACGAGCTGGTGTTCATGGTCGGCGGACCGCAGGAGGCGTTCGACAAGGCGCAGCCGCTGTTCGCGGCGATGGGCCGCATGGCCAGGCGCGCCGGCGACTCGGGCGCGGGCGCGACCGTCAAGCTGATCAACAACATGCTCTCGGGCACGATGACCGCCGCGGTGGCCGAAGCCGCGCAGATCGCCGAAGCGGCGGGCGTGAGCCGGGAGGCGGTGCTCGAGATCCTGGGCGAAGGCGCGGCCGGCTCGCGCCTGCTGAAGAGCAAGATGCCGATGATGTTCCAGCGCGACTTCAAGCCGCAGTTCCAGCTGCAGCTGATGGAAAAGGATCTGCGCTACTTCCTCGGCATGGCGCAGGAGCTCGACCGGCCCACACCGATCGCCGCGCTGGTGCGCAGCCAGTTCCAGGCCGCGCGTCGCGGCTCGCTCGGCGGGCTGGATGCCTGCGCGGTGTTCCTGCAGGCCAGCGGCGAGAAGCCGCCCGCCTAGCGCCGCTCGACTTCCTTCAGCATCGCCTCGGGAATGCGGTAGTCCCGGTAGCGAAGCCGGAACTCGGCGAGCCGCCGGTCGGCCTCGTCGTCGCGCCCCGCGCGCCGCAGCTCGGCGATGCGCGCCAGCCAGCGCTCGGGCGACTCCTCTGCCGTCAGTTGCTTCGCGCGCTCCTCGGCCGCCGCCGGCGCGGCGCGCTCGAAGCGCTCGCGGTCGGCCGACTCGCGCGACAGCCGGCCGGCCGCCGGCGCGGCCGCGGGAGAAGGCTTCTGAAGCTTGGGCTCGGCGACCTGTTGCGCAGGCTGCTGCGCATTCGCCTTGCCCGCCTCGGCAGGCACGCTCGCCTGCTCGGCCACCTCGGAGCGCTCGTGCTGCATCTGCAGCGTCACGGTCACCGACAGCACGATCACGGCGGCGAGCGACAGCGGCAGCGTCCAGCGGCGCAGGCCCGACCGTGCGCCCGCGGCGCGCCGCGACGCTGCGAGGATCCTGGCGTCGAGCCCGGCCGGCGGCTCCTCGCGACCGAGGGCGCGGTAGCGCTCGGCGAGCTTGTCGTCTTCGCCTTCAGCCATCCAGCGCCTCGCGCAGTTTCGCTACCGCATAGCGCAGACGGCTCTTGACCGCCTCGTCGTTGCTGCCGGTCGCCGCGGCGATCTCGGCGAGCGACAGCCCGCCCTCCTCGCGCATCAGGAATGCTTCGCGCTGCGCCGGCGGCAGCACCTCGAGCGCGCGCGCCAGGCGCGCGAGCTGCTCGTTGGTTTCGGCCTGGCGCTGCGGCTCGCGCGCGGCCTCGGCGACGGGCTCCGGCGGCGCAGGGTCGTCGGGGTCATCGCGCTCGAGCGACACCACGGCAAGACCTCGCTTGCGCCAGTGGTCGATCATGCGGTTGTGCGCGATGGTGTACAGCCAGGTCGTGAAGCGTGCCTGCGGCGCATAGCGCGCCCGCGCCTCGATGACGCGCATCCAGATCTCCTGGAACAGCTCCTCGGCGATGCCCCGCTCCTTGATGCCGCGCAGCACGAAGCGGTACAGGCCGCCTTTGTGCCGCGCGTAAAGCGTTTCGAATGCCACCGCGTCGCCCGCCGCGTAGGCGAGCATCAGCTGTTCATCCGTGGCCTCCATGCCAGGGTAGTGTAACCCCCGGGGGATCGGGAACGAACCCCGGGAACGGCTGCGGCTCGCGCAGCACTCCGCGCGCAAGCAGGTTCTGCCGGCTGTCGTAGTACAGCGTCACGGTCTCGGCCGGATTGCGGCTGGCGCGCTCGAATTCGACGTACGTGGCCGGCGAGTCCTCGCGGCGGCCATGGCCGGTACCGAGCTTGTTCTCGTCATCCGCCCGGCTCGCAGGGGCTGCGCTTTGCTCGGCGCGGCCGAGCGCCGCCGGCGGCCGCGGCTGCTTCTTGCGAAACAGCGCCACCCCGATGACGCCGACGTTGTCGGGCCTGCCGCTGCGCGCGGCGTAGGAGTCGGCGAGGTCGGTGAAGTAGAACGCCGCCGTCTGCGCGAGGCTCTTTCGCCAGCCCAGGATGTCGACCGAGCGCCCGGGCGCGAGCACGTAGCCGCTTTGCTGCGGGTCGGCGCTCTCGCCGGTAATGACATTGACGCCATCCACCGACACCACGGCGAGCAGCGGCTCGCCGCTGCGGTTGCGCAGCGTCAGGCGGTACTCGTTGCCGGGCTGGCCCGCGATATAGGCGCGTCCCTGGTACCAGTGCACCGGCAGGCGCCGGCCCTCGGCGCGGTCGTATACGCCCACGTCGACCAGCCCGCCGCTGGCGCAGGCCTGAGTGGAGAGCGCGACCGCGAGCGCCGCGCCCAGCATATTGAGCATATTCATACCCTCTCCTTTCCTCTCACTGCCTGCCGAAGTGGCGAGCTCATGCATGTGTAAAACGAATGGCGGCGCGGAAAGGGTTAAACGTGAACATCACCGGCGAACTCGCGTAAAATGCGCGCCTTCCAATTTTGATCGTGCAAAGATGAATAACGGCAAGCACTTTCCCGTTCCGGTGCGCAGCGAGCTGCAGATGCGCACCAACGCCGGCACGCGGCGTCTCTATTCCTGCAGCAAGTGTCCCGCCTATTGCTGCAGCTACCCGCTGATCGAGATCACCAAGCGCGACGTCGCGCGGCTCGCGCGCCACTTCGGCCTGAGCGAGGCGGCCGCCGAAGCGCGCTTCACCAAGTACGACGCGGGCGAGAAGGCGATGGTGCTGCGCCACCGCAAGGACGACGTGTTCGACAGCGTTTGCCAGTTTCTCGACCGGAAGACGCGCCGCTGCAGCGTGTACGAGTCGCGCCCCGGTGTGTGCCGCGACTATCCCGACAGCGCGCGCTGCGGCTACTACGAGTTCCTGAAGTTCGAGCGCGAGCAGCAGGACGATCCGCAGTACATCGCGACCACCTAGCCGCGCTGCCTGCGGCGCTCGAGGGCCTGCGCGCGGATCTTCGCCAGCGTGCTGCCCGTGGTGATCGCCTCGGGGTCGATGCGCAGCTCGATGATCGCGGGCTTGCCCGAGGCGCGCGCGCGCTCGAAGGCTGGCGCGAACTGCGCAGTCTCCTCGACCAGCTCGCCGTGCCCGCCGAAGGCCCGCGCGTAGGCGGCGAAGTCCGGATTCTGCAGCGCGGTGCCGATTACGCGCTCGGGATATTCGCGTTCCTGGTGCATGCGGATGGTGCCGTACATGCCGTTGTTGACCACCAGCGCGATCACGGGGGCACCATACTGCGCGGCGGTCGCCAGCTCCTGGCCGTTCATCAGGAAATCGCCGTCGCCGCACACCGCCACGACCGTCCGCTCGGGCGCGACGAGCTTCGCCGCCACCGCCGCAGGCAGCCCGTAGCCCATCGAGCCGTTGGTCGGCCCGAGCTGGGTGCGGAATCCCTTGTAGCGGAAGTAGCGGTGCACCCAGCCCGAGAAATTGCCCGCGCCGCCGGCGACGATCGCGTCCTCGGGTAGCGCCGCGTCGAGCCACTTCACCACCTCCGCGTACTGCAGCTTTCCCGGGATCGGCTGCGGCCGTCTCCAGGCCTCGTAGTCGGCGCGCGCGCCCTGCGTCCAATCCCGCCATGTCGCGCCGTCCAGCTTAGTGCCCGCAAGCGCCTCGACGAACTGCGCATGACCCGAGTTGATCGGCAGCGCCGCGCGGTACACGCGCCCCAGCTCCTCGGCGCCGGCGTGCACGTGGATGAGCTGTTGCCTGGGCACCGGCGCCTCGACGAGCGAGTAGCCGCCGGTAGTCATTTCTCCCAGCCGCGCGCCGATCACCAGCAGCACGTCCGCGTCCCTGACGCGCTGCGCGAGCTTCGGGTTGATGCCGATGCCCACATCGCCCGCGAAGATGGGGCTGCGGTTGTCGATGAGGTCCTGGCAGCGAAACGAGGTCCCGGCGGGCAGGCCGCTTTGCTCGAGCCACGCGCGCAGGCCGTCGCTCGCGGCCTTCGACCAGCCGCCGCCGCCGACCACCACGAACGGGCGCTCCGCGGCGGCGAGCATGCGACCGAGCTCCGCGATGTCGCGCGGCGCTGGGGCGGGGCGCACCGTTTTGTAGCGCGGCACGTCTGCCACCGCGGCCTCGGAGAACAGCATGTCCTCGGGCAGCGCCAGCACCACCGGCCCCGGTCGGCCCGCCATCGCGGTGTGAAAGGCATGGCTCAGGTACTCGGGGATGCGCTCGACGCGGTCGATCTGCGCCACCCACTTCGCCATCTGCCCGTACATGCGCCGGTAATCCATTTCCTGGAACGCTTCGCGATCCGCGAAATCGTTGCCGACCTGGCCGATGAACACGAGCATCGGCGTCGAGTCCTGGAACGCGGTGTGCACCCCGACCGCGCCGTTGCTGGCGCCCGGCCCGCGCGTCACGAACAGGATGCCAGGCTCGCCCGTGAGCTTGCCGTACGCGTCCGCCATGTACGCCGCGCCGCCCTCCTGCCGGCAGACGATGAATTTCAGCCGGTCGCGCACGTCGTAGAAACCGTCGAGCACGGGCAGGTAGCTCTCGCCCGGCACGCCGAAGGCCATCTGCGCGCCGTGGCCGACGAGCGCGTCGGCGAGGATCTTGCCGCCGTGGCGGACTTTGATGTCCTGTTTCATCACTTCACTCCGTCGTATGCGACGCGCAACGCGCCGCAGCAGGCCTCGACCGCCGCGTTGGCGGTGTCGAGCACCCCGCCCATCAGCAGGAAGCCGTGCACCATGTCCGGATACTCGCGATACGCGGTGTTCACGCCCTCGCGCGCCAGGCGCTCGGCGTAGCCGCGTCCCTCGTCCACCAGCGGATCGAATCCGGCGGTGATCACCAGCGCCGGCGGCAGCCCGGCGAGGCTCGGCGCGAGCAGCGGCGAGGCGCGCCAGTCGTCCCAGTCCTGGCGCCGCGGCAGGTAATGGCTGCGGAAGTACTCCATCGACTGTCGCGTGAGCAGGTAGCCCTCGCCGTTGCGCTCGATCGACGGAAAGTCCAGCCGCTGGTCGGTCGCCGGGTAGACCAGCAGCTGCAGGCATAGCGACGGCCCGCCGGCGTCGCGCGCGGCGAGCGCCACCACGGCGGCGAGGTTACCGCCGGCGCTGTCGCCGCCGACCGCGAGGCGCTGCATATCCACGCGCAGCTTGCCCGCCTCGGCCGCGACCCAGCGCGTCGCCGCCATGCAGTCGTCCACCGCCGCGGGGAACGGGGACTCCGGCCCGAGGCGGTAGTCGACCGAGAACACGGCGCAGCGCGCGCCGTTGGCGAGCTGGCGGCACACGACGTCGTGCGTATCCAGGTCGCCGATGGTCCAGCCGCCGCCGTGGAAATACAACAAGGCGGGCAGTACCTCGCGCGTCGTCGAGCCGGCCGGGCGATAGGCGCGCAGCGGGATCGGGCCGCCGGGGCAGGGCGCGAGCAGCAGCTTCGCTTCCGCCACCGCGGGCGGCGCGGGCGCGAGCACCGCGCGCGTGTCGCGATAGATGCGGCGCGCCACGAACGGCGGCACGGTGGCGTAGGGCGGCAGCGGCGAGCGCGCCACGCGCTCGAGCAGGGCAACCACCTGCGGGTGCAGACTCGCCATGGCCCTACTTCGCCGCCGCCAGCATCTTCTTGAGGCGCTCGACGAAGAACGGCGCGCACTTGAGCAGCCTGGTGTCCTGCGAGACGACGAGCGGCCGCACCTTGGGAAGGTAGGCCTGCCAGGCCGGGTCGGCCTGCATCGCGGCGCGGCACTTTTCGCGCTGGTTGAGGTCGTCGTAGGCCCACATGTGGACCACCATGTTCTGCGGGCCGATCTCGGTCACGTAATAGCCGACCAGGTTCGGCAGGTGCTTCAACTGCACCGCCATGCCCTCGGACTCGTAGTGCTTGAAGTATTCCGGCGCCTTGCCGGGCTGCAAGACGTACATGCGTTCTTCGACGTACACGGTCCGCTCCGCTCGTGTCAGAACGGACGATTATAGGCGCACCCCCCTGCGGTATAGTGTCCCGATGGACGACATCGGCACGCTGCGGCGCATCCTCGCCGAAAACCGCGTCATCGCGGTGGTGGGGCTGTCGGGCGACTGGTTTCGCCCGAGCTATTTCGCGGCCAAGTACCTGCAGGAGCACGGCTACCGGGTCATCCCGGTCAACCCGCGCTATGCAGGCAAGAAGGTGCTCGGCGAGACTTGCTACGCGAGCCTGCGCGAGATCCGGGAAAAGGTCGATATCGTCGACGTGTTCCGCCGCACCCAGGACGTGCCGCCGATCGCCGACGACGCGATCGCCATCGGCGCCAGGGTCCTGTGGCAGCAGATCGGGGTAAAGAACCAGGCCGCCGCCGATAAGGCGCGCGCCGCGGGCCTGGACGCGGTCATGGACCGTTGCGTCAAAATCGAGCATGCGCGCCTGTTCGGGGGGCTCAACTGGGTGGGGGTCAATACCCGCGTCATTTCGGCCAAACGGCCGCGCTGGCTGGCGTATTGAACCGCCACAAAATTCACTGGCGCGAAGCCCGGTCGGAAAGTATGCTTTGTAGACCATGAGCCGACCGATCCGCATATTCGACGGGCCTTTCGGGCGCCTGATGCTGCTGGAGGTGAAAGCGGCCGGGGCGCCGCAGTCCCTGCCGGACCCCGCGATCCTGCTCAAGCACGACGGCGGTGACACCGAGTACCTGATCGGCGACGAGCACTTTGCCCTGACGCGCGAGGACGTGCTGTTCGTCAATCCGAACGAGGCGCACGCCGGCCAGCGGACGACGGAGGGACCGCCGACCCGGGTGGTGGTGCTGTACGCCTCGAGCGCCTGGCTGCACAAGAACTTCCCCGCCGCGTTCTCGGCCGCCGACGGGCACCTGTTCCCGCACCAGCGCGAGGCGATTACCCCGCGCATCCGTCGGTTGGCCGATACCTTGGCGGTCGAGGCGCTGAACGACCAGTTCCTGTCGGCCGAGCGGCTCGAATTCATGCTGCAGGAGCTGATGCTGTCGATCGTCGACACCTACATGGCACGGCGCCGCTCGGCCTCGGCCCTGTGGCGCGGCTCGCGCTTCGAGGATTCGCGCATCCGGCGCGCGATCGCGCTGCTGCGGGCGCATCCCAACAAGGACCTCAACATGGACCAGCTCGCCACGCAGGTGGGCTTGTCGCGCTCGCGCTTCTACGACTTGTTCCAGCTGTGCACCGGGCGCTCGCCGCGCGCCTATCTCGACATGCTGTGCGTCGAGGCGGCGATCGCCAAGCTCTCCTCCGGCCGGGTCAAGATCGCCGACGTGTCGGCAGAGCTCGGATTCTCGGCGCAGAGCAACTTCACGCGCTTTTTCCTGCACCAGGTCGGCATTCCGCCGTCCGAGTACCGCCGCGCGGCCACCAAGCCCGAGGCGAACCCGCAGCAGACGCCCGACGAGGGCGAGCCCGAGCCCGACCCAACCCGCTGAGCGGCCGCAGGCTGTGGCCGCGTGCCTGCAGGCACGCTCGTTGCTACTGCATGGCGTGATCGGGGGATGTCCTTGCAACGAAGCCATTACGACGAGATGTACGCGGCGGACGGCGCACTGCGCCCGCATTACCGCGCGCTCGCCGAGTGGCTGGCCGAAACGCCGCCCGAGCGGGTAGCCGAGAAGCGCCGCGAGGCGGACCTGCTGTTCCACCGCGTCGGCATCACGTTCGCCGTGTACGGCGACGCGCAAGGCGCGGAGCGACTGATCCCCTTCGATACCATCCCGCGCATCATTCCGCTGGCCGAGTGGGAGCTGCTGGTGAAGGGCCTCAAGCAGCGCGTCGCGGCACTCAACCGCTTCCTGCACGACGTCTATCACGGCCAGGAGATCCTCAAGGCGGGCGTCATTCCTGCGGAGCAGGTGCTCACCAACGAGGCCTACCAGGTCGCGATGCTGGGCCTCGACCTGCCGCACCAGGTATACGCGCACGTTTCGGGCGTCGACCTCATCCGTCACGAGGACGGCAAGTGGTACGTGCTCGAGGACAACCTGCGCACGCCCTCGGGCGTGTCCTACATGCTCGAAAACCGCAAGATGATGATGCGGCTGTTCCCGGAGCTGTTCGAGCGCCAGCGCGTGTACCCGGTGGAGCATTACCCCGCACTGCTGCTCGAGACGCTGCGCAGCATCGGCCCGCACGCGATGCGCGAGGCGACCGTGGTGGTGATGACCCCCGGCCAGTACAACAGCGCCTACTTCGAGCACGCCTTCCTCGCCCAGCAAATGGGCGTCGAGCTGGTGGAAGGGGCGGACCTGTTCGTCAAGGACGGCTACGTCTACATGCGCGCCACCGGCGGACGCCAGCGCGTCGACGTTATATACCGCAGGGTGGACGACGCCTTCCTCGACCCGCTCGCGTTCCGCGAGGACTCGCTCCTCGGCGTGCCGGGGCTGCTCTCGGCCTACCGCGCCGGCAACGTGTCGCTCGCCAACGCCATCGGCACCGGCGTCGCGGACGACAAGTCGACCTATCCGTACGTGCCGGACATGATCCGCTTCTACCTCGGCGAGGAGCCGCTGCTCGCCAACGTCCCCACCTGGCAGTGCAAGCGCCCCGAGGAGCTGGCCTACGTGATGGACCATCTCGCGGAGCTGGTGGTGAAGGAGGTGCAGGGCTCGGGCGGCTACGGCATGCTGGTCGGCCCGGTCTCGACCGCGGCGCAGATCGAGACCTTCCGCGCACGGCTGCAGGCGAACCCGGCCAACTACATCGCCCAGCCGACGCTGTCGCTGTCGACCTGCCCGACTTTCGTCGAGCGCGGCATCGCGCCGCGCCACGTCGACCTGCGTCCGTTCGTGCTCTCCGGGCGCGAGGTCAAGCTGGTGCCGGGAGGGCTCACGCGCGTGGCGCTGGCCGAGGGCTCGCTGGTCGTCAACTCCTCGCAGGGCGGCGGCACCAAGGACACCTGGGTGGTCGACTGATGCTGTCGCGCGTCGCCGACCGAATCTTCTGGATGAGCCGCCAGATGGAGCGCGCCGAGAACATGGCGCGCATCCTCGGCGTGACGTCCAATCTGGTGCTGTTCGGCGCCAGTGACCGCCAGGAGGAGAACCTGCTCGCGCCGCTCATCATCACCGGCACCGCCGCGGACTTCGCGGACAAGCACGAAGCGCTCACGCTCGAGGCGCTGATCGCGTTCCTGGCGCTGGATGACGCCAACCCCTCGTCGATCTATTCTTGCCTGCGCGACGCACGCGAGAATGCGAATGCGGTGCGCTGGCAGATCACCTCGGAGATGTGGGAGACGCTGAACGCGACCTGGCTCGAGGTGCGCGGCATCCGCCGCGACCGCGTGATCGGCGCGGGAGCGACGCAGTTCTTCGACTGGGTCAAGGAAAGGAGCCACCTGTTCCGCGGCGTCACCTACGGCACGATCATGCGCGGCGAGGCGTTCAACTTCTCGCGTTTGGGCACCTTCCTCGAGCGCGCCGACAACACGGCGCGCATCCTCGACGTCAAGTACCACATCCTGCTGCCCTCGGTGGAGGACGTCGGCGGGGCGCTGGACTACTACCAGTGGACTGCGCTGCTGCGCTCGGTTTCCGCGTTCGAGACCTACCGCGCGCTGTACCGCGACCAGATCTTCCCGATCAAGGTGGCCGAGCTGCTGGTGCTCGAGCGTCGCATGCCGCGCTCGCTGGCGGCGTGCATGGACCAGATCAACCAGTCGCTGGAGCGCATCGAGGGCCAGCACGACCACGCCGTAAAGCGCCTCGCGGGCGAGCTGCTGGCGCGGCTGACGCACGCCGACATCGAGGAGATCTTCCAGGGCGGGCTGCACGAGTTCCTCACCTCGTGCCTCGCCGACATGATCGAGCTGGGCAGCCGCATCCAGCGCGCCTACCTGGGGACGGTATGAGAATCGCGATCACGCACGAAACGCGCTACGTGTACGACGCGCCGGTGCGCTCGTCGACGCAGTACCTGCGCCTCGTGCCGCGCGACACCGCGCGCCAGAAGGTGGTCAAGTGGAAGCTCGACACCCCGGCGCCTACAGTGCGCACGCAGGACGGCTACGGCAACCTGCTCGACGTGCTGACTCTCGACAAGCCGGTCGCCGAGATCCGCATCGTGGCCTCCGGCACGGTCGACACCTCGGCCGTCGTGGACGAGCCCTCGGACTTCACGGGCCTACCGCTGTCGCCGCTGCTGTTCCTGCGCGCCACCGGCCTGACGCGCCCCGACCGGGCGATCGCCGCGCTCGCCGAAAGCTTCCAGCGCGGCGCGCGCACGCTCGCGGGGCTGCGCGAGCTCGCCGCGGCGGTCAGGCAGCGCATCCGGCCAAAGACCGGCGAAACCGGCTTCTACCCGCGTGCGGCCGATGCGCTCGCCGCCGGCGCCGGCCTGCCGCAGGACCTGGCGCACGTGTTCATCGCCTGCTGCCGGCACCTGGGCGTGCCGGCGCGCTATGCCTGCGGCTATGTCTACCTGCCCGAGCGCGCCGGGGACCCGAGCATGGGTCATTCCTGGGCCGAGGCCTGGGTCGACGAGCGCTGGCGCAGCTTCGACATCGCCCTGGGGGGCTCCATCGACGAGCGTCACGTCAAGGTCGCGGTGGGTGCCGACCATCTCGATGCCTGCCCGGTGCGCGGCATGCGCATCGGCGGCGGCGCCGAGACCATGACGGTCAGCGCGCAGGTGCGCCAGCAGCAGCAGAACTAGCCCCGCAGTTGCGCTATGATCGCCCGCCCATGACCTACTGCGTCGCCGCCGCCATCGCCTCGGGGATCGTGTTCGCCTCCGACACGCGTACCAACGCGGGGGTGGATCACGTCTCGACCTTCAGCAAGATGAACGTGTTCGAGGTCCCCGGCGAGCGGGTGGTGGTGGTGCTCAGCTCGGGCAACCTCGGCATCACGCAGAGCGTGGTGAGCCTGCTGAAGCTGCGCCAGGCCGATGGCGTGCTCGCCGCGAACAGCATGTACGACGTCGCCGTGCTGGTGGGCGAGACGCTGCGCGAGGTGGTGAATCGCGACGGCGCCGCGCTCGCAGCGCGCAGCATCGAAACCGGCTGCAATTTCATCCTCGGCGGACAGATCGCCGGCGAGGCGCCGCGCCTGTTCCACGTCTACCCGGAGGGCAACTTCATCGAGTCGAGCATCGACACCAACTACTTCCAGATCGGCGAGACCAAGTACGGCAAGCCGATCATCGACCGCGTGGTCAAGTTCGACGTGGCGATGAAGGACGCCGCCAAGTGCCTGCTGGTGTCGTTCGACTCGACCATGCGCTCGAACCTGTCGGTCGGCCTGCCGATCGACCTGCTCGCCTACGAGAAGGACGCGCTGCGCGTGACGCTCAGGCGCCGCTTCCTGGAGAACGATCCCTACTTCCGCGAAATCAGCCAGTTCTGGTCGAGCGGGCTACGGCGCGTGTTCCAAGACGTGCCCGACGTGAGCTGGAGCTGAGCGCGGCGTGACGACCTTCCTCGTCGCGCACGGCGCCTGGTCGGCGGGCTGGGCATGGAAGAAGATGCACCCGCTGCTGCGCAAACGCGGTCACCGCCTGGTCACGCCCACCTACACGGGCCTGGGCGAGCGCGCGCACCTCGCCCGCCCCGACATCGACCTCGACACGCACATCGACGACATCCTCGGCGTGCTGCACAGCGAGGACCTGGGCGATGTCGTGCTGGTCGGGCACAGCTACGGCGGCATGGTCGCTACGGGCGTCGCCGACCGCGCCGCGGCGCGCGTTGCGCAGCTCGTGTATCTCGACGCCTTCGTGCCGAGGAACGGCGAAGCGCTGTTCGACCTCGTCTCGGCCGAGGCGCGCGACGGGATGCGCAAGGCCGCGGGCGAATCGGGCGAAGGCTGGCGTATCCCGCCCAACCCGCTGCCGCCCGACACCGATCTGATCGACGTCTCGTGGATCATGCCGCGGCGCGTGATGCAGCCGCTCGGGACCTTCGAGCAACCCATTCGCCTCACTGGCGCCGGCGACCTGCTGCCGCGCGCCTACATCTACTGCACCCGGCCCGCTCCCGGCGACGTCTTCCGCCAGTTCGCCGAGCGCGCGCGCAGCGAGCCGCGCTGGCGCTCGCTCGAGATCGACGCCAGCCACAGCCCGCACGTCACCGCTCCCGAAGTCCTCGCCGATCTGCTTTCCAGCCTCGCAACCTCCAACTAGGGTTCCATGAACACCGAGAAGATCAAGGTGCGTGTCACCGAAACTGGACAAACGGTCGACGTGGTGGTGCTCAGCAAGCGGCCCGAGCGCATCACCGTCGTGCTCGGCGAAGGCGTGCACAACGTCAAGTGCGACCTCACCCCGACGCGCAACGAGCGCGCGTATGCAGGATCGGTGATGGGACGCGAGATCGTGTACGAGCGCAGCCGCGCCGAGGTGCAGGCCGAGATCGAGCTGCACAACCCGACCTTGCGCAAGCCGCGCCGCTACTAGACGCGGCGCACGCGCCGGCCGAGTGAGGCGGCCGGCGAGGGGTGTGCTAGTCTGCCGCTCGCGAGTTTTCGACCCGAAAATGCCCCGCGAGCTGCTCGCCGACTATCCCCTTTCATCCACGCGCTACGACGAGATGCTCGAGGCGCCGCTGACGCCGCGCGCGCACTGGCGGCCGATGTTCGAGCAGCTCACGGCCGCCTCCGCCGCGCAGATGACGGAGCGCATCCAGGCGGTGCAGCGCCAGGTGCGCGAGAACGGGGTGAGCTACAACGTCTACGCCGAACCCGAGGGCGCAGACCGCCCCTGGGAGCTCGACGTGCTGCCGCTCATCATCCCGCCCGACGAATGGCGCGGGATCGCCGCCGCGGTGGCGCAGCGCGCGCAGCTGCTCGATCTCATCCTCGGCGACATCTACGGCGGGCAGGCGCTGCTGCGGGAGGGGCTCCTGCCGGCGACGCTGGTGTACGGGCACGCCGGCGTACCTGCGCCCGTGCCGCGGCGCGCAGCTGCCGGGCGGCGTGCGGCTGCACCTGTACGCGGCCGACCTGGCACGCGCGCCCGACGGCCGCTGGTGGGTGATGAGCGACCGCACGCAGGCGCCTTCGGGCGCAGGCTACGCGCTCGAGAACCGGCTGGTGATCTCGCGCCTGTATCCCGAGCTGTTCCACGACCTGAAGGTCGATCACCTGGCGGGATTCTTCGCCACGCTGCGCGACAGCCTGGCCGGCTGGGCACCGCCCGGCGACGGCGCGCCGCTCACCGTGCTGCTGACGCCCGGCCCCTACAACGAGACCTACTTCGAGCACGCCTACCTCGCGCGCTACCTCGGCTTGCCGCTGGTGGAAGGCAGCGACCTCACCGTGCGCGAAGGCAAGGTGTGGCTGAAGACGCTCTCCGGGCTTGCGGCGCGTGCACGCGATCCTCCGGCGACTCGACGGCGACTACTGCGATCCGCTCGAGCTGCGCCCCGAATCGACGCTCGGCATTCCCGGGCTGGTCGAGGCGATGCGCCGCGGCAACGTGCTGGTGGCCAACGCGCTCGGCTCGAGCATCCTGGAATCGGGCATGCTGCTCGGCTTCCTGCCGCGCCTGTGCGAGCGGCTGCTCGGCGAGCCGCTCAAGCTGCCGTCCGTCGCGACGTGGTGGTGCGGCGAGCCCGCGGCGCTCGAGGACGCGCTGACGCGGCTCGACCGCCTGGTGATCAAGCCCGCGTTCCCGCAGCTCGGCCTCGAGCCGGTTTTCGGCGAGAACCTGAGCGGCACGGAACGCGAGGCGCTGGTCGCGCGCATGCGCGCGCGGCCGCGCGACTACGTGGCGCAGGAGCTGGTGCAGTTGTCGCAGGCGCCGGTCTGGGATCGCGCGCACCCGCGCCGGCTCGCGGCGCGCGCCACGGCGCTGCGCGTGTACGCCTGCGCCAGTCCGAACGGCTACGTGGTGATGCCGGGCGGCCTGACGCGCGTCGCGACCGGGCCCGACGCGCGCGTGGTGTCGATGCAGCGCGGCGGCGCGAGCAAGGATACCTGGGTGCTGTCCTCGGGCCCGGTGAGCCAGTTCACGCTGTTGCACCGCCCCAGCACGCCGCAGGACCTGGTGCGCACCGGCATCAACCTCTCGAGCCGCGTGGTCGAGCACCTGTTCTGGTTCGGGCGCCACGCCGAGCGCTGCGACGGCCTGGCGCGGCTGCTGCGCGTCGCGCTCGATCGCATGATCGACGAGACCGCGGGCGAGCGCGAGCACGGCTGGCCCGGCATCGCCGGGCTGCTGGCGCGCGCCGGCATCACGAACGGCACCGACGACGCGGCGCTCACGCGCGCCCTGCGCGCCGCGATCACCGACGAGTCGAAGCCGGGGCTGGCCGCCAACCTGCGCCTGCTCGTACGCAGCGCCTCCCACCTGCGCGAGCTGATGTCGGCCGACAACTGGCGCACGCTCAACCGGATGATGCGCAGCGTTGCGCGCCGCAAGGGCCAGCCGCTGGGGCTCGCCGACGCGCTGGCGGAGCTCGACGGCGTGATCGCCTCGCTCATGACGCTCGCCGGCTTCGCGCTCGACGGCATGACGCGCGACCACGCCTGGCGGTTCCTGTCGCTGGGGCGCAGGATCGAGCGCCTGCAATGGATGTGCGCGGCAATGACGCAGGCCCTGTCCGCGCCACGCGAGGCGGACCTCGGCTGGCTGCTCGAGCTCGCCGACTCGACGCTCACTTACCGCGCGCGCTACATGGGGGCGCCCGACTGGCTGCCGGTGCTCGACCTGCTGGTGCGCGACGAGACCAACCCGCGCTCGGTGGCGTTCCAGCTGCTGGGGCTGCGCGATTACGTTGCGCGCGTCGCCGCCGCGGTGGGCTACGCGGGCGAGGAGCGCATGGAGAAGGCGGTGCTCGCGCTGCAAGCGCTCGACCCGGCGACCGATCTGCGCCACGGCAGCGCGCGCTTGCTGCGGCTGCTGGACGACTGGTACGGCGCCGCGTCGCGCCTGTCGGAGCAGCTGGCGCTGCGCTTCTTCGTGCACGCCGGCGAGATCAACCGCCAGACCGTGGCAACCTGAGGCGACCCGAGGCCACGCGATGCGCCTGTCTATCCTCCACGAGACCCATTACCAGTACGCGAGCCCGGTGCTGGTCTCGCACCAGCTGCTGCATCTCACGCCGCGCGTGCTCGCGCGCCAGAGCTTCGGCGCGCACCGCATCGACATCGACCCCGTGCCGAGCGAGTACGACGTCGGCACCGACTACTTCGGCAACCCGGTGACGCGCGCGCTGTTCGCGCAGCCGCACACGGCGCTCAGCGTGCGCGCCTCGTCGCAGGCGACGCTCGCCCCGCGCGCCGCCGACCCGCTGGCCGCCGCCTCGACCCCGTGGCAGCGGGTGCGCGACCGTCTCAGCAGTCTCGAGGCGCCGCCGCTGCTCGAGCCCACCGAGTTCGTGTTCGAGTCGCCGTACGTCGAGATTTTCGGCGCCCTCGCCGAGTACGCCGCGCCGAGCTTTCCCGCCGGCGCCGGCGTCCTGCACGGCGCCGCCGACCTGATGCGGCGCATCCACGCCGACTTCGAGTTCGACGCCGCCGCGACGGTAGTCGCCACGCCGCTGCGCGAAGTGCTCAAGCTGCGGCGCGGCGTGTGCCAGGACTTCGCGCACCTGATGATCGGCGCGCTGCGCGCGCTCGGCCTGCCCTCGCGCTACGTGAGCGGCTACATCCTCACCTCGCCGCTGCCCGGCTACCCGCGCCTCGTCGGCGCCGACGCCTCGCATGCCTGGGTGTCCGTCTACGACCCCGCTGCGGGCTGGATCGACTTCGACCCGACCAACGACTGCCTCGTTGACGACGAGCACGTGACCCTCGCCTGGGGGCGCGACTTCGGCGACGTGACGCCGATGCGCGGCGTGATCCTCGGCGGCGGCGAGCAGACCATCAGCGTCCACGTCACGGTGACGCCGGTAGAATCGAGCCATGGCTGACCGCAAATTCGGCATCGAGACGCTGTGCCTGCACGCCGGGCAGATTCCCGATCCCGCCACCGGCGCGCGCGCCGCGCCGATCTACCAGACCACGTCGTTCGTGTTCGACTCGGCCGACCACGCCGCGAGCCTGTTCAACCTGCAGACCTTCGGCAACGTCTACTCGCGCATCTCCAACCCGACGGTGGCGGTGTTCGAGGAGCGCATGGCGGCGCTGGAGAACGGCCGCGCCGCGCTCGCCACCGCCACCGGGCAGGCCGCCGAGGTGGTGGCGATCCTGACGCTCGCAAGCGGCGGCGACCACATCGTCTCGGCATCGACGCTCTACGGCGGCACGCACACGCTGCTCGGCGTCAACCTGAAAAAGCTCGGCGTCGAGACGACCTTCGTCCATCCCGACGACCCGGAGAACTTCCGCCGCGCGATCCGCCCGGGCAAGACCAAGCTGCTGTACGCCGAGACCCTCGGCAATCCGCTCATCAACATCGTCGACATCGAGGCGCTGGCGGGCATCGCGCGCGAGGCGAAGATCCCGCTGGTGCTCGACAACACGGTGCCCTCGCCCTACCTGTGCCGGCCGTTCGACTTCGGCGCCGACATCGTGGTGCACTCGGCGACCAAGTACCTCGGCGGCCACGGCACCACCATGGGCGGCGTGATCGTCGAATCCGGCAAGTTCGACTGGGGCAACGGCAATTTCCCCGAGTTCACCGAGCCCTCGCCCGGCTACCACGGCGTCATCTTCCACGAGACCTTCGGCGACTTCGGCTACACCATGAAAGCGCGCATGGAGATCATGCGCACCTTCGGCCCGACGCTCTCGCCGCTGAACGCCTGGCTGTTGCTGCAGGGCATCGAGTCGCTGCCGGTGAGGATGGACCGCCACTGCGCGAACGCGCTCGCGGTGGCGAAATTCCTGCAGGAGCACAAGCAGGTGGCGTGGGTCAACTACCCCGGGCTGCCGGGCAGCAAGTACCACGCGCTGGCGCAGAAGTACCTGCCGAAGGGCGCCTCCGGCCTGCTCAACTTCGGCGTCAAGGGCGGCGCGCAGGCGGGCGTGAAGTTCATCGAGGCGGCGCAGTTCATGAGCCACCTCGCCAACATCGGCGACGCCAAGACGCTGATCATCCATCCGGCCTCCACCACGCATCGCCAGATGAGCGACGAGGACCAGCTGAAGGCCGGCGTCACGCCCGACATGATCCGCATGTCGGTCGGCATCGAATCGCTCGACGACATACTCTGGGACATAGACCAGGCACTGGGAGAGGCAGCCAAGACATGATCAGCTACGACATCATCGAACACGGAAAGCCCCTGCAGAGGGTCCGCAAGGAAACGCCGAAGCCGCAGGGCACCGAGGTGCTGGTGCGCGTCACGCGCGCCGGCGTGTGTCACAGCGACCTGCACATCTGGGACGGCTACTTCGACTGGGGCGGCGGCAAGCGCTTCTACGTCAAGGAGCGCGGCTGCGTGCCGCCGTTCACGCTCGGGCACGAGCCGTTCGGCGTCGTCGAGGCGATGGGCCCGGCGGCGGCCAAGGCCGCCAAGGGCCTGAAGATCGGGCAAAGGCGCCTGGTCTATCCGTGGATCGGCTGCGGCAAGTGCGCGGTGTGCAAGGCCGGCAAGGACAACTACTGCGTCTCGGGCTCGCGCTTCCTCGGCGTCAACCGCGCCGGCGCCTACGCGACGCACCTGCTGGTGCCGCATCCGAAGTACCTGCTCGACGCGGGCGGCATCGAGGAAGGTTTTGCCTCGACGCTCGCCTGCTCGGCGCTCACCGCCTACAGCGGCATCAACAAGCTTCCCGCGCCCGGACCGAAGGACTGGTTCGCGGTGCTCGGCTGCGGCGGCCTGGGGCTGATCGCGGTGTCGATCTTCAAGGCGAAGGGCGTGAAGAACGTGATCGCCTGCGACATCGACGAGTCCAAGCTCGCCGCGGCGAGAAAGCTCGGCGCGAAGCTGGTGCTCGACACGCGCGCGCCGGACGCCGCGCAGAAGCTCGCCGCGCTGGCGCAAGGCAATCTCGCGGGCGCGATCGACTTCGTCGGCATGCCGGCGACCGCGCAGCTCGGCATCGGCGCGCTGCGCAAGGGCGGGCGCTACGTGCTGTGCGGCCTGTTCGGCGGCGAACTGAATTATCCGCTGCCGCCGATCGCGCAACGCGCCATCGGCATCGTCGGCTCCTACGTCGGAGATCTGCAGGAGCTGAAGGAAGTCGTGGGGCTGGCGAAGAAAAAGAAGCTCAAGCCCTCTCCGGTCGAGACGCGGCCCGCCGACCAGGTGAACCGCACGCTGGACGAGCTCAAGGCCGGCAAGATCCTCGGCCGGGTGGTGCTCGATTTCGAACACAGTGCAGCCTGATCGATGACATCATTTTCCTGGGATTTGCCTTACGCCTGGCCGCGCAAGCCGCTGTTTGCCGGCAACGTCGTCTCCACTTCGCAGCCGCTCGCCGCGCAGGCGGGCCTGGCGATGCTCGCCGCGGGCGGCAACGCGGTCGACGCGATCCTCGCCACTGCGATCACGCTGACGCTGGTCGAGCCGGTGTCGAACGGCATCGGCTCGGACGCCTACGCCATCGTCTGGGACGGAGCGACGCTGCGCGGCCTGAACGCCTCGGGGCGCTCGCCCGCGGGCTGGACGCCGGAATTCTTCGCCGGGCAGAAGAGCGTGCCGGTGCGCGGCTGGAACAGCGTGAGCGTACCGGGCTGCGTCTCGGCGTGGCGCGAGCTGAGCGAGCGCTACGGCAAGCTGCCGTTCGCGAAGCTGTTCGAGCCGGCGATCGGCTACGGGCGCAACGGCTTCCTCGTCTCGCTGACCATCGCACGGCAATGGGCGGCGCAAGTCGCGGAACTCAAGGTGCAGCCGGGCTTTGCCGAGGCCTTCCTGCCGAACGGCAAGCCGCCCGCCCCCGGTCAGTTGTTCCGCTTCCCCGAGCACGCCGCGACCCTCGAGAAAATCGCCGCCACCAAGGGTGATGCGTTCTACTGCGGCGAGCTCGCCGCGAAGCTCGAGGCGCACGCCAAGGCCAACGGCGCGGTGATGAAGGCCTCCGACCTCGCCGCGCACAAATCCGACTGGGTCGACACGCTCACCATGGACTACCGCGGCTACACGCTGCACGAGCTGCCGCCAAACGGACAGGGCATCGTGGCGCTGATCGCGCTGGGGATCCTGGAGAATTTCGACGTCGCCAGTTACCCGGTCGACTCGGCCGACAGCGTGCACCTGCAGATCGAGGCCATCAAGCTCGCCTTCGCCGACGCGCAGGCGTACGTCGCTGACATCGATTACATGCCGTTCCCGCCGCAGCGCATGCTCGACCGGGGTTACCTCGCCTCGCGCGCCAAGCTGATCGACATGAAGCAGGCACAGCCCTTCGCCGCCGGCACGCCGCCCAAGGGCGGCACGGTGTACCTCACCGCCGCCGACGCCTCGGGGATGATGGTGTCGATGATCCAGTCGAACTACATGGGCTTCGGCTCCGGCGTGGTGGTGCCGGGGACCGGCATCTCGCTGCAGAACCGCGGCGCGACCTTCGTGCTGAAGGAAGGCCACCCGAACCGCGTCGGGCCGCGGAAGCGCCCCTACCAGACCATCATCCCGGGGTTCGTCACCAGGGACGGCAAGCCGGTGATGAGCTTCGGCGTGATGGGCGGCACCATGCAGCCGCAGGGTCACACGCAGGTGATGGTGCGCATCGCCGACTACGGCCAGAACCCGCAGGCGGCGAGCGACGGGCCGCGCTTTCGCTGGGTGCAGGGCCTGGATGTGAGCGTCGAAGGCGGTTTCGCCGGGTCGACGCTCGAGGAGCTCAAGCGCCGCGGGCACCGCATCGTCACGGTCGACGACTACAACCAGTTCGGCTGCGCGCAGATGATCTGGAAGCTCGACGGCGGCTACATGGCCGCGAGCGACCCGCGCCGCGACGGCCAAGCGGTCGGCTACTGAGGGAGATCCGATGCTCAAAATCTGGGGACGCGCCAACTCGGTCAACGTGAGGAAGGTGCTGTGGTGCTGCGACGAGCTCGGCGTGCCGTTCGAGCGCGTCGAGGCTGGCATGCAATACGGCGTGGTCAATACGCCGGAGTACCGCAAGCTCAATCCCAACGGCCTGGTGCCGACGATCGAGGAAGACGGCTTCGTGCTGTGGGAATCGCACGCCATCGTGCGCTACCTTTCGGCCAAGCACGGCGCGGACAAGCTTTGGCCCACGGACCTGCGCGTGCGCGCGGACGCCGACCGCTGGATGGACTGGGCGGGCAGCACGTTCGCCTCGGCGTTCCGGCCGGTGTTCTGGGGCCTGGTGCGCACGCCTGCCGAGCAGCGCGACATGAAGGCGATCGGCGAAGGGGCGAAGAAGTGCGGCGAGCTCGCGGGCTACGTCGACGCAGCGCTCGCCGGGCGGCGCTTCGTCGCCGGGGAGCAGCTCACCATGGGCGACATCCCGCTCGGCTGCCACCTGCACCTGTGGCTCAACCTGCCGCTCGAGCGCCCCGTCTACGCGAATCTCGCGGCGTGGCACAAACGGCTGCTCGAGCGCCCCGCCTTCGACAAGTGGGTGAACACGAAGATCAGCTAGCGGAACCGATTTTCCGCGCCGCACAAACAGACCCTTTCGGGAACGTCAGCTTGAGCCCGTGGTCTCCCCCTATGAACCCGCGCCCTGACGCGGGCAAGGAGGAGACATGATGAACGCCCCAAAACGCTGCAGCCGCTGCCAGGGCGCGCTCGGGCTCGCGGTGCTCGAGCCGTTCTCGGGTGAGGAATCAGGGGTGCGCATGAAGGTGGAAGGCCTGCCGGCGCTGGAGTGCGCCGAAGGCCACCGGCGCTTCATCGCCCCCGACTTCCCCAACCACCTGATGGAGGCGCTGCTCGCAGGCGAGCCACTGGTGCCGGTTCCGGCAGCAGCGCAGAAAGGCCTGCTGCGCAAGCGCTTGCACTGCGCAAGCTGCGGCGAGCCGCTCGAAGCGCAGCCCACCGGCGACGTCGAGGCAGTGCGCGTGCTCGAGGTGAAGGGCAGCTCGCCCTTCGGGGTGCGCGTCGAGGCGCCCAAGTTCCGCTGCGCCGCATGCGGAAAGGATAGCGCCCTGCCCGAACGCGCCATGCTCGACGCGCTGCTCAAGGCGTCGGTGCACGGCTTTCGCGCCGCGCGGATAGATCCGAACTGAGCGCGGCGTCGCGCTCGGCCTTGGGCAGGCGCGCGAGCGCCTTCACCCTGTCGTAGAACGCGCCGAGGTCGCCGTGCGCGGCCGCGAGCTCGCGCCTGAACGCCGGCACCAGTCGCGTGTAGGCCGTGACCGAGGCGAGCAGCGCGTTGTTGGGCGCGGCCATCAGGCGGTCGAAGCCAGCGTAGCCTCCCCAGCGCGCCTTGAGCGCCGCGTAGCGCTCGGTGAGGCGCGTGAATTCGGCGCGTTTGGCCTCGCGCATCGCGGGCGGCGCGAGCGGCTCGGCGTACAGGCGTGCGAGCCGCGCGCGCGCGTCCTCGATCAGCGCGACGAACTCGCGCTTGCGCGCATCGGCCTCGCGGTATGCCACCAGCTCGGCGTTGCGCCCTTGCGCCGTGAGCCAGCGCCGCACGCCTTCGTCTTCCACGGTTACGGCGAAGGACTCGTTGAAAGTCGTGTCGCCCTTCACGTACACCACCTGGTGCGCGAGCTCGTGGAACATCAAGCGCGCGAGCTCGGCCTCCGGGTAGCGGATGAAGCTCGACAGCAGCGGATCGTCGAACCAGCCGAGCGTCGAGTAGGCGGGCACGCCGTACACGAATACGTCGAGCCCTGCGGCGCCCCGCTTCGCGGCATAGCGCTCGGCATCCTCGCGCGCGAAGAAGCCACGGTAGGCGACGCAGCCTGCCACCGGAAAGCACGACTCGACCGGCCGCACCGAGAATTCCGGCGCCGCGAACACGTTCCACACGGCGTAGGGCCGCCCGAGCTCGGCGTAGCTGCGGTAGCTGCCGTTGTCCGGCAGCGCCAGCTCGCGCGTGGCGAACTCGCGCATGCGCGCGGCGAGCTCCAGCCTGCGGCGCAGTGCCGGCGGCGTCGAGGGGTTCGCGATCCACTCATCGAGCGGCTGCGCGCGGTGCATCAGCTCGAGCTGCCCGCCCATGGCCTGGGCGTAGTACGAGAGCGATTCGCAGCCCGAAAGCGCGAGCAGCGCCGCAGCCGCGAGCCACCTAGCGCGCATGCGGCGGGAAGCTTCCGCTCTCGAGGAACGCACGCAGGTTGAGCGCCACGCGCGCCGAGAGCAACATGGCACTATGGCTCACCGGCAAGGCGGTGAATGCGGTCATGCCGTCGATCTGGGCTTCCTCGACGCACACCACGCCGTCGTTGGCGCCTGGCAAGCGCCCGAAGGTGCGGCCCAGACCGATGGGCAAGGTGCCGGCAATGACGCCGAGCTGCTCGGGCCGCGTCCAGCGCGCCGCGCGTCCCTCGCGCCACAGCGCCTCGCTCTCGCCCAGCAACCAGCGGCCGAAACCGTATTTCGCCAGTCTGCGCGCCGCGAAGCAGCCGCGCGCCGGCGTGCCGAGCAGCGCCACGCGCTCGACCGCGATCGTCGGATCGGTGTTCAGCGCCTGGATCACCACCAGGCCGCCGAGGCTGTGGGCGACGAAATGCGCAGGTCCGACCTGGCGCGCGAAATGCGCCAGCCGCTCGGCGTTCGCGGCGAGCGGTCGGTCGCGCCCTGCGTAGTCGAACAGATGACAGCGGTAGCCGGCGCGCGACAGGCGCGCCGCGAGCGGCGTCATTACCATTCCCGGCACCCACAGCCCATGGACCAGGATCGCGACGCGCGACGCACCCGGCTTAGCCCGTCTTGGCACTGAGGGCGAAGATCGCGCTGGCGCGCACGATGCGCTGCTCGCCGGCGACCAGGTAGCAATTGGCGAATCCCAGTCGCGAGCCGACGCGCTGCACCTCGACTAGCGCCTCGACCCAGTCGCCGACCCTGGCACTGCCGACGTAGTCGATCGTCAGACTGGCGGTGACCAGCGCGTGCCTGCCGCCGGTCCTGGCGCCCATGGCGTAGCCGAGCGCGCTGTCGGCGAGCGTTGCGAGCAGCCCGCCGTGGCAGATGCCGCGCCGGTTGGCGTGCCTCTTCTCGATGCGCAGGCCGAGCGACACCTCATCGCCGCGCCGACGCTCATAGAACGGTCCCACGAGCGCGGTGAACGGGCTGATGCGTTCGAGCGGCCGAAAGCCCTCGGGTATGGCTTGCATGGCCGCGCATTCTAACTTGGCCGGGTAAGCAGCAGGCGCGCGCCGATCGCCAGCGCAGCGGTACCGAATGCGCCATAGGCGGCGGCGTAGCTGCCCAAGAGGACGAGCAGCAGGTGAAACAGCGGCGGAGCGACCACCACGCCGAGGAAGGTGAAGAACAGGCAGCCCCCGGTCGCTGCGCCGATTTGACCGGGCGGTGCCAGGTGCGCGACCTCGGCGAGATACACGCCGTTCCAGCCCACCGCCGTGGCGCCGAAGGCCGCCGCGTAGGCGAACAGCAGCCAGTTCGGCCAGGACGGGCTCGCAGCGAGCGTCGCCAGCGCCGACAACCCCATGCCCAGCCCCAGCAGGCCGAGCATGGTGCGGGGCCTGAGCAGCCGGTCGGCGACGATGCCCCAGGCGATGCGTCCGAGCACGCTCGCCACCTGCGAAGCGGCCATCACCAGCCCCGCGAGCACCAGGCTCATAGCGAACGAGTCGGTGAGGAAGATCACGAGATAGCTCACCAGCGTGATCTGCACGCCGCCGTAGACGAACGAAGTCAGCGTCATGCCGCGCAGGCGCGGCGTGCGCAGCACCAGTCCGACCGGGGCGAACGCCGAGCCGAGCGAGATCGGCGCGCGCACATTGAGGTCGCGATCGTAGCGTGCGCGCACCGGCTCGATGGCGAGCGCAACCGCCAGACACGCAAGGCCGATCGCGAGCGCCGCGCCGCGCCAGCCGAGCGCCAGGATCATCGCCGGCACCGCGAGCCCGGCGATCGCGCCACCGAGCGGCACGCCGGTCTGCTTGACCGAAAAGGTGAACGCGACCAATCCGGGCGGCGACGCTCGCAGCAGGATCTGCGAGCTGGCGGGCGTCGCCGGCCCGTAGCCGAGGCCGATCACCACCGCGCCGATCAAGACCAGCGGCAGCCAGGCGCTCGCGCCGAGCGCGAGCCCGGCGCAGCTGAGCGCAAGCGCGCACTGGCTGACGCGGATGGCGCCGAAGCGCGCCACCCAGCCGCCCGAGGTGACCGTGCCGAGCATGCTGCCGAAGTACACGACCGCGACGAAGTAGCCGATCGCCGCGGGCTCCACGCCAAGTGCGCGCGCCGCGACCGGCGCCATCACCGGAGCGCTATACACGGCGAGCGCCACCAGCGTCTGCACAGCGAGCGTCGCCGCCAGCGGCAGCGCGACCGAGCGCAGCGAGGGCGCGGCTTGCGTCAAGCGGCCGTCAGCCGCGCCTGGCGCGCACCTCGCGCGCCGTCTCGAGCAGCGCCTGGGCGCGACGCACGACCGGATAATCGATCATCTGCCCGTCGACCTGGATCGCCGCCGAGCCGGCTGCTTCGGCCTGCGTGAATGCCGCGACGATCCGTTCTGCGCTCGCGATCTCGGCCTCGCTCGGCGCGTAGGCCCGGTTCACGGGTTCGATCTGGTCGGGGTGGATGCACAACCGTCCCTGGAATCCGGTGCGCCGGCTGCGATCGAGCGCCCGCGCGAAGGCTTCGGGCTCGCGCAGGTGGAACCACGGGCTGTCGAGCGGCGCCTCGACCCCCGCCGCCCGCGAGGCAAGCACCAGCCGCGCGCGCGCGTCGGCGAGTTCGTGCTCCTCGAGCGTGGGCGCCAGACCCAGGTCGTTGGCATAGTCCGCGGCGCCGAAAGCGATGCGCCTGACGCGCCAGCGCCCCTCGTACGGCCGCAGGCTGCGCGCCTGCAGCAGGCGGTCTACGCGCTGCACGCCGATCGCCGTCTCGACGATCGGCATCAGGTCGACCGAGCCCGGCTCCATGCCGCGCTCGCGCTCCAGGTTGGCCATCAGCCAGTCGATCGCATGCAAATCCGCGGCGCTTTCGATCTTCGGGACCACCACCCCGTCGATGCCCTCGCGGATCACGGCGACCAGATCGCCGTAGCAGAACGGCGTCGACGGCGCGTTCACCCGCACGTAGCCGCGGCAGTTGCGCGGCCGGGCGAGCGCCTCGGCGACGGGCTTGCGCGTCGCTTCCTTGTCGGAAAGCGCGACCGAGTCCTCGAGATCGACGATTACGGCATCGGCACCGAGCGTTAACGCCTTCTCGACGCGGCGCGCGTGGTTCCCGGGGGCGAAAAGAAACGAGCGATTGAGGGTCATGGCGGATCCTGTCACTGAATCGGCGTGCGTTTGTCCCAGCCAGGGTATGGAAGTTGCCACCTTGCCGTCGCTCGCGCCCTGGGCCAAACGACTTCGCGCCGCCCCTTGAGGATCTGCACCACGGGCGGCCGCGCGCCGAGCTGCTCGCCGGTCGCGAGGTCGATCTCGTAGCGGCCGAGCACGGTCCCGCCCTCGAGCGACGCGAGCGCCGCGCGCAGCTTGTCCTGCTCCAACGAGCGCGCCCGCTGCACCGCCTGCTCGAGCACCTGGCCCGCCGCGTAGGCCTGCGCCGCCGCGAGGCCGGGCGGCGATGACCACCGCGCAGCGTAGGCTTGCGCGAAAAGCACGTCGCCCGGCGTGGCGAAGTCGGGCTCGTAGGGGCTCGCCGCCAGTGTGTACTCCGCGTCCTGCCCGACGTCGCGCAGGAAGCGCGCATCCGCCGCGCCGCGCACAAAGAACAGCTTCGGTGCATAGCCGAGGCGCTTCAGCGTCTTCACCATTGCGGCGGCGTCGGTCTCGCCGCCGAACGCGATCCACGCCTCGGCCGCTGCAGCGCGCGCCGCCGCCACCTGCGGCGCGAAATCGGGCGTCGTCCCCGGGTACTCCACCACGCTGCCCGCGGCGAGGCCGTAGCGCGGCGCGCGCTCGACGAAGCGCTGCGACATCTCGCGCGAGGCGGGGTCGTCTCGCGCCAGCACGTAGAGCCGGCGCAAGCCCGCTGCGCGCAGCAGGCCGAGCAGCTCCTCGCCGTACGCCGCGTACGGGGCCGCGACCTGGAACACGTAGCCGTGGCCCGCGCCGAGCACCGAGAGCGTGGCGCCGGTCGCGTTGAGCAGCACGCGGCGGTTGCGCTCGGCAACCGCCGCGGCGCCGATAGTCGCCGCCGAGCCGAAGGGCCCGATCAGCACGTCGGCCTGGTCCTCGCTGATCAGGCGCGCATAGAGCGGCCCGGTGCGGTTCGCTTCGGAGCGGTCATCGAACAGGCGCAGCTCCACGCGCCGCCCAAGCAGGCCGCCCGACGCGTTGACGTCCTCCTGCCACAGCAGCAGTCCCTTGCGATAGCCGGACGCAAGATCAGCGAGGTCGCCAGTCTGCGAGATCACCGCGCCCACCACCACCGGCGACGTCTGCGCCAGAGCGCACAGCGGAACGAGCGCGAGAATCAGCGCGCGAACGAGTCTCATGGGTCCAAACTAAGGTGTGCCAAAATCTCCGTCAAGGATCATGTCACAAATGCCGCAAGAAGACGGCTTTCTCGAGCGGCTGCGCGCGGCGGTGGGCGCGCAGCATGTTCTCACGCGCCCGCAGGACACCGAGCCGTATTTCACCGACTGGCGCAGGCAGTACCGTGCCGATGCCGAGTGCGTGCTGCGGCCGGCAAGCACCGCGGAAGTGGCCGAGCTGGTGAAGCTGTGCGGCGAGCAGGGCGTGGCCGTGGTGCCGCAGGGCGGCAACACCGGCTTGTGCGGCGGCTCGGTGCCGACCGGCACGCGCCGCGAAGTGGTCCTGTCGCTCGCGCGCATGAACCGCATTCGCGAGCTCGACGTGCTGAACGACACGGTCACCGTGGAGGGGGGCTGCGTGCTGGCCGCGATCCAGCAGGCGGCCGACCAGGCCGGCAGGCTGTTCCCCCTGTCGCTCGCCGCCGAAGGCAGCTGCATGATCGGCGGCAACCTCTCGACCAACGCCGGCGGCGTCAATGTCCTGCGCTACGGCAACGCGCGCGAGCAGGTGCTCGGGCTCGAGGTGGTGTTGCCCGGCGGCGCGATCTGGAACGGCCTGAGAGGGCTGCGCAAGGACAACACGGGCTACGACCTCAAGCAGCTGTTCATCGGCGCCGAAGGCACGCTCGGCGTGATCACCGCCGCGGTGCTGAAGCTCTACCCGAAGCCGACCGCCACCGCCACTGCCTGGATCGCGGTGCACAGCCCGGCGCGCGCGGTCGAGCTGCTCGCCTTGCTGCGCGAACTGCTCGGCGAGCGCCTCACAGCCTTCGAGCTGATCTCGCGCGATTGCCTCGAGGCCGTGCTGGCGCATGCGCCCGGCACGCAGGATCCGCTCGGCGCGGCGCATCCCTGGTACGTGCTCGCCGAGTTCGCCGACAGCGGCACGCACGCCGCGCTGCGTGCGCTCGCCGAGCACGCGCTCGTCGATTGTGCCGAGCGCGGCGCGCTGGTGGACGTGGCGCTCGCCTCGAGCGGGGCGCAGTCGCTCGCGCTATGGAAGATCCGGGAGACGATACCGGAGGCGCAGTTTGCCAACGTCAAGCATGACGTCTCGGTGCCGGTCTCCAGGGTGCCCGAGCTGATCGAGCGCGCCTCCTCGGCGCTCGAGGGCGCGTTTCCCGGAGTGAGAATATTCGCCTTCGGCCACATCGGCGACGGCAACGTCCATTTCAACGTCGGCATGAGCGACGCCGCCGCCACCGAGGCGCTGATGGCGCGCCGCGCCGAGGTCAACCGCGTGGTCTACGACGTCGTCGACGCGCTCGGCGGCTCGATCTCCGCCGAGCACGGCCTGGGCCAGCTCAAGCGTGACGAGATCCGCCGGCACAAGGATCCGCTGGAGCTCGCGCTGATGCGTGCGCTGAAGGCCGCGCTCGATCCGCGCGGCCTGATGAATCCCGGCAAGGTTCTCTGACGCGCGCGCCCCGCACGCCTCACAGCTCGAGCGCCTCGCGCACCGCGTCGATGCCCGCCTTCGCGCAGCGCTCGTCCTCCGGGCCGCCGGGCGCGCCCGAGACGCCGATTGCACCGACCAGCGTGCCGCCGCTCTGGATCGTCAGCCCGCCCCCCAGAATCACCGCGCCCCTGAGCTGCCGCACGCCGCTTTGCGGCTTGCCCGGCTGCGTCAATTCGACCATGTCGCCGGTGCTGGTCCTGAAGCTTGCGGCGGTCCAGCCCTTGCCGATCGCCGTGCGCACCGTATGCGGCCCGGCGAAGCGATCGCGCAGCACGACCTGCGCAACGCCGCTGCGGTCGACCACCGCGACGGCGACCTGGTAGCCGAGCGCGCGGCAATGCTTGAGCGCGGCCTGGGCCGCGACAAGCGCGGTCTCGGGAGTCATGGACTTAACCGTAAAGGTCGCGTCCTGCGGGAAGGCAGGACCGCAAAGCGACAGGATTGCAGCACCGGCCGTTACCGCGAGCATGGAACGCTTCATGATGCCTCCTTGCGTAATGAAGAGAGCGAAAGTGTGGCGGCGGTGACGATGAATACCGCGATTGCCAGCGCGTTGCCGGCGCCGGCGGCTGCGCGCAGTGGCGCGTTCGCCGCAATGTCCCCGGCGACGCGCGCCGCGAGCGACAGATGTAGCAGCGCGAGCGGCACGTAGAGCGCGGCGCGGTAGGGGATCGCGACGCGCAGCACCGCCGGCAGGATCACCGGCGCGTGCCCGAACACCATCGAGAACACGAATCCCAGGAGGATCGAGTGCAGCGCTGCGTCCCACAGCTCGCGCCCGCCGCTCGCCGCGCCGCTCCACGCCAGCAGCGCGCCGCCGATCGCCAGCCAGGCATAGCCTGCCAGCAGGCACAGAGCGATGTAGCGCGTCAGTCCCGCGCCGCGCACCGTACGCGTCGCGATGTCGTAGCGCACGAGCCAGGCGGCCATCAAGACGAGCAGCGCGCCCAGAGCACCCGGCAGGAAGGGGAGCGCAACGACGAGCAAAGCCGCGCTGAGCACACCGAAAGCCATACGCGCCGCGCGCGGCACGGGCGACAGGCGCGACAGCTCGAGCCGCTCGCCGCCGATGGTGAGCGCGAAGAACGCGATCCAGGACGGCACCGCAGCCTCGGGTGGCCTGCCGGCGACGAGCATCAGGTTCGCCGCCAGCAAGCCGAGGGCACCGAGCGCCAGCACGCCGGTGTGCAGCGCGCGCTGCCGCAGCCAGATCGAAGCCGTCGCCGCCGCGAGCAGCGCGGCACCGGCCGCGAGCAGCACGAAGCCCGCCTGCGTACCGCCGGCGAGCAGGACGATGCCGCCGGCGCCGCAGGCCGCGGGGGCGAGATAGGCCCACAGCCGGCCGACGGCAACGGCGCGCTCGAGCGCGATCAGCGAGCCGAAGAACGCGCTCGCCATCAACGCACCGTGCCAGGCGATTCCTGCGGGCAGCACGGGCGCATCGATGCCCAGGCGCACCAGGCCGCCGCCCACGCCGGCGACGAGCGCGACGAAGCCGAGCGCGAGCAAGGGCACACGCGCGGGCGGGGGCAGATCGCGCATCGCTACGCTACCAGCCGAAGCGCTGCCGGACCTCCTCGCTCATGCGATCGGGCGTCCAGGGCGGATCGAACACGATGTCGACGCTCACGTCACGCGCTCCGGCACAGGCGTTGCGGATCGCATCCTCGGCCTCCTCGGCGATCGCGCCGCTCATCGGGCAAGCGGGCGAGGTCATGGTCATGTCGACGTGCACGCGCCCGGGTGCGCATTCGACGCGATACACCAGGCCGAGGTCGACGACATTTTCGCCTACCTCGGGGTCGGCAACGCCGCGCAGCGCGTCCCACACCGCGGACTCGTCCGGAATCGACTCCTCACGCATACGGCTAGCCTAGACGGAGGCGAAACGCCCACCTTGATCCGCATCAAAGGCAGCGGTCTGCGGCAGCCGGTCGCTGCGGAAGAAGCGCCATTTCTCCTCGTTGGCGTCGATCACCCGCGTACGGGACGCGGTCCGCAAGGACGGCGCCCTGCGCATCAAGCCGCGTACCGCCCCGCGCACTGCGTCGCTCGACCAATCGCGTGCGCCGACATGGCCGTAGCGGATCCGTCCGTCGGGCCAGATGACGAAGGTCGTGGGCAGGGCGCGCGCGTCCTCGCCGACGTTCACCGCCAGCACGACCTTGTCCCGGTAGTCGGACAGGCGATGTCCCCTGTCGTGCAGATCGGGCAGGACGAGCGGCGGGGCCGCGGGCCCCTCCCAGGGCCTGAGCTCCTGCGCCGGCGCGGCGAGCGGCATGGCCAACAGCAGGAAGGCAAGCGCGCGGATCAGCATCCGTGACCGCAGCCGCTGGCCCCGCGTTAACCTCCGGCGGGTCGCCGGCGCCGAACTTATAATGTCTTACGCCATGCGCAAGAAGACCCGGCTGCAAGTCGCGCTCGTCCGATGAGCCTGGACCCATTCCTGGCGTCGCTGCCGCCCGGCGAGTTGTGGGTGTTCGGCTACGGCTCGCTGATGTGGTCGCCGGGGTTTCGCTACCGTCGCAAGTCGGCCGGCTTCGTGTTCGGCTATCACCGCTCGCTGTGCGTGTACTCGCACCGCTATCGCGGCACGCCGCAGCGCCCGGGGCTGGTGATGGGCCTGTGCCGCGGCGGCTCGTGCTGGGGCATGGTCTACGGGGTGCAGGCAGCGGGCGCCCGCGAGGTGCTCGAATACCTGTGGCACCGCGAAATGCGGAACCGCGTCTACATGCCGCGACTGGTCACTGTGCGCCTCGGCGCGCGGCCGGTGCGCGCGCTCGCCTTTGTCGCCGATGCGGCGCACCCGCAGTTCGCGGGGGATCTGAAGCTCGCCGCGGCCGCCAGGATCGTCGCGCAATGCTCGGGCGAGCGGGGCCACAACCTCGAGTACCTGCAGCGCACCTTGTCGCACATGCACGAACTGGGCGTACGCGATCCCCACCTGGATCGCGTGCTCGCCCGCGCCCAGGCGCTGGTCAACGGCCGCCGCAACCTGCCCTAGGCGGCCTGCAGCGCGCGCCGCATGCGCGCCAGCGCCTCGGCGAGGCGTCCGCGCTGCGTGCCGAAATTGAGCCGCACGAACGCCGGCGCGCCGAACTGCGCGCCCGGCGACAGGGCCACGCCGTGCTCGAGGAAATGGGCGTGAGCGTCTCTCCTGCCGAGCGCGGCAGCGTCGATCCAGGCGAGGTAGGTCGCCTCCACGTGCGCCATGGCGAGGCCTGGCATGGACGCCACCTCGCGCTCCACCAGGTCGCGGTTCTCGCCGAGATAGGCGAGCTGAGCGGCCAGCCATTCGTCGCCCTCGCGGTACGCGGCCAGCGCGCCCGCGTAGCCGAATACCGAGGCGTCGTGCACCGTGGCGTGGTGATCAGCCGAAAATGCGCGCCGCAGCGCCGGATCCTCGACGATGGCGAAGGCGCAGCCGGCCGCGGGAAAATTGAAGGACTTGTTCGGCGACATCAGCGTGACGCTGCGGCGCGATACCTCTGGCGCCAGGCTCGCGATCGGGACGTGCGGCTTGCCCGGGTCGAGCAGGATGTCGGCGTGGATCTCGTCGGAGCAGATGACGAGGTCGTGGCGCTGCGCGACTGCCGCGAGCCGCTCGAGCTCGGAACGCGTGAATATGGTGCCGCCGGGGTTCTGCGGATTGCATAAGAACAGAAGCCGGCTGTTCGGCCGCAGCGCCGCGCCGAGCGCGTCCTCATCGAACACCCAGCGGCCGCCCGACAGCGCGAGCGGCGCGTCGCTGTGCGCGCGCGGCGCAAGCTCCACCGCGCGCTTGAAGTGGTGGTAAATCGGCGTCGGCACCAGGACGTGGCCGTCGGCGGGAAGCAGATGGCGCGCGGCGAGGTGCAGCCCCGGCACTACGCCGGGCAGAAACACGATCCAGCCCGGCTTGATCTTCCAGCCGTAGAGCCGCTGCATGCGCTCGACGATCGCGGCGCGCAGCTCCTCGGGCGGGTTGGTGTAGCCGAACACGCCGTGCTCGACGCGCTCGGCGAAGGCCTTGAGCACCGCCGGCGGCGCGCGGAAGTCGGTGTCGGCCACCCACAGCGGTATGACGTCGCGCCCGCGGTAGCGCTCCCAGCGCGAGCTCCAGGTGCCGGATCGGTCGACCGGCGCGTCGAAATCGTATTGCATGACGGCTTTTAGCACGAACCGCGCCCCGCAAACAAAAACGCCGGGATCCAGTCCCGGCGCCGAATCGGGCCGCACGGCCCCTTGGGCCGGCGGCGCAGGAGCTTCTTATTATTGCGGCTTTGTCTCGCCCTCAGGCTTCATGTCGCCCTTCTCCAGGTCGTCTCCTCCCGCCTTCTCCTCCTCCGTATTCTTGCCCGCCTCGTCGGTGCGCTCCTCGCGCAGCGCATCGCGCAGCTGGTCCTCGTAGCTGCCTTCGGTGGTGTAGGCGCCCATGCCGGTGTCGCCCCCGGCAGGAGCCTCGACGCGCACCGCATTGGCCGCCGCGCGCAGCTTGTCCGGGAAGTAGGTCGCGATCTCCGGAAACGCCACCATCAGGCCGATCACGATGCACTGCAGGACCATGAATTCCATCATGCCCTTGTAGATCGTGGCGAGGCTCCATTCCTTGACCACCTGCTTCAGGTAGTACGCCGACATCGCCACCGGCGGCGACAGGAAGGCGGTCTGCAGCGTTACCGCGACCAGCGCCCCGAACCAGACCATGTCGAATTTGAGCGCCGCGATCACCGGGTAGAAGATCGGCACGAACACCAGCACGATCGCCGGCCATTCGAACGGCCAGCCGAGGATGAAGATGAGCACGATCACCACGATCAGCATCAGCGTCGGCGGCAGCGGCAGCGCGAGCATGGTTTCGGTGATCCAGTTCGCCGAGCCGAGCCTCGCGAACACCGCGCCGAAGACGTTCGAGGTCACCGCCAGCAGCAGCACCATGCTCGAGGTGGCAGTCGTATTGAGCACCGCCTGCTTGATGCCCGCATAGGTCAGCCGCCGGTAGGCGATCGCCAGCACGGTGGCGCCGAGTGCGCCGACCGAGGCCGCCTCGGTAGGCGTCGCGAGTCCGGCGAGGATCGAGCCGAGCGTCGCCGCGATCAGCGCGAACAACGGCACCACGCCGATCGCTACCTCATACAGGATCTTGCCCACGGAATGGACGCGCTCTTCCTTGGGTACCGGCGGGCCGAGCTTGGGGTTGAGGAACGAACGTCCGAGCAGGTAGGCCAGGTACAGACCGGCCAGCAGAAATCCCGGTCCGAACGCAGCGGCGTACAGATCGGTCACCGGAACGCCGAGCACCGGACCCATCACGATCAGCATCACAGACGGTGGGATCAGGATGCCGAGCGTGCCGCCCGCGGTGATGGCGCCCGCGGACAGCTTGGCGTCGTAGCCGGTCTTGATCATGATCGGCGAGGCCATGATGCCGAGCACGGTGACCGCGGCGCCGACGATGCCGGTCGCCATGGCGAACACCGCCGCCGTGAGAATGACCACCGCGAACAGCGCACCGCGCACCGGCGCGAGCAGGATGCGGAACGCGGTGAATAATCGCTCCATCAGCCCGGCCTGCTCGGTGATGAAGCCCATGAAGATGAACAGCGGCACCGCCGCGAGCAGCTCCTCCTTCATCATGCCGATGGTCTGGAAGTACGCCAGCTCGAATACCGTCTCGCCGAACGAGAAATAGCCGAAGGTGAGGCCGAGGAACAGCAGCGTGAAGCTGATCGGAAAACCGATGAAGATCACGCCGATCATGACCAGCAGCATGATCAGGCCGAGGAGCTCGTGGCCGGTCATATCTCGACCTTCTCCTTGTGCTCGAGCTCGATCCCGGTGCGCGCCGCGTAGAAGCTCTTGATGAGCTCCGATACGCCTTGAATGAGCAGCAGCAGGCAGGTCAGCGGGACGACCGACTTGAACGGCCACAGCAGCGGGCGCCAGGGGGTCTGGTCGGACATCTCCTGGATCCTGTACGCATACACGGCCTGGTCGTAGGTCACCACGAAAAAAACGATCAGCGAAGGGAAGAAGAACACGATGTACGCGACCGAGTCGATCGTGCCCTTGGTCCTCACCGACCACTTCTCGAAGAAGAAGTCGGTGCGGATGTGAGCGCCCTTGTGCAGCGCGTAGGCCGAACCCAGCATGAAGATGGTCGCGTAGAGCATGTAGGTGATGTCGAACACCCAGGTCGTCGGCGCGTCGAACACGTAGCGCATCGTGACCTCGTAGCACACCACCAGCACGAGCGGCACGTTTAGCCAGGCGATCCAGGTGCCCGTGGTGTCGGTGAAGCGGTCGATCCGCTGCACCAGCCGGACCAGCTTCGCCATCCGCGGTGACAGTTCAGCCATATTGCACCCTCAACCAGTTGCTGCTCGAATAGCGTCGTCGAGACAGGCCGGCGTCAGAAAGCCGGCCTCAGAAACAAAACGGGGGCGGATAACCGCCCCCGTATTGGGTCTGGAACGCTACTTCGTCGCCGCCTTTTCCGGCCAATAATAGTTGGCCGCGAAGGAATATGGCGGGAAGTAGAAACGCTTCGCGGGCACCACCACGCTGGCGTAGGCGCGCTGCGATTCGTAGGCTTTCTTGAAGAACGGGTTCTTGGCGCTTTCCTCTGCCGCGAGCTTGTCCCACTCCTTGAGGAAGGCGATCAGGATGTCGGGCGGCGTGCGCAGCACGTGGACGCCGTATTTCTCGCGCATCTCCTTCAGCGCATCGGCGTTCTGCTTCTGCCACCGGACCCACCAGATCAGGAACGTCTCGTTGACGGCCGAAGCGATGATCTCCTTGTGCGTCGGCGACAGGCTGTTCCACACGTCGGTGTTGAACGTCGCCTCGGCGATGGTGACCGCCTCGTGCATGCCCGGCGTGTAGTGGTACTTCCAGACGTTCTGGAAGCCGAGGCGCAGGTCCTCGACGCCGCCGACCCACTCGGCGCAGTCGATCACGCCGCGCTGCGCGGAAGGCAGGATCTCGCCGCCCGGCATGTTCACCGTGGCCATCCCCATGCGCGAGAAGATCTCGGCGGCGATGCCCGTCTCGCGGCACTTCATGCCCTTGAAGTCCTTCAGGTTCTTGATCGGCCGCTTGAACCAGCCGAAGGCCTGCGGGCCCGCTGGCAGGATCGGGAACGGCACCACGTTGACCTTGAGGATGTCCTTGTAGAACTCGCGGTAGAGCTCGAGCCCCCCGCCGACGTGCATCCAGCCCATGGCGTCGATCATGTCCATGCCGAAGCCGCCGCCGGGGCCGCCGGTGAACAGCACCGCGGCCTTGTTCTTGCCCGTCCAGTACGCGGCCCAGGAATGCGAGCCGTCCACCACGTGCTTGGAGACTGCGTCGAGCAGCTCGAACGGGGGAACCACCTGCCCCGCCGGCATCGTCGTGATGGTGAGCGAGCCGTTCGACAGCTTGCCGACACGTTCGGCGAACAAGGTGAAGTTTTCGTAAAGCGTCAGGCTCGCAGGCCAGGTGGCCTGCATTTTCAGATTGACTGGCTGTTGTGCCTGCACGCCGGCTGCGAGCGCAAAAGCGCCTGCAACGGCCGCGAGCGACCGGATGAGCTGCCTCATATCCCCCCCTCCTCTAAAGTGGTTCGCAAGGCGAATCCGATGTTACACGCCTAAGATACCTTGTCAACCTGACGACAGGAGTTCAGTCGACCGTCAGTCGAGGCGCGCCACGATTCCTTCGAGATCCTTGCGCGGCGCGGGGTAACGTTGCATCACTTGGGGGTCGTGGCCCGGAATGACGTGCTCCGGCGAATCGGCCAGCGCGCCCATGCGCGCATACCCTGCGACCATGTCAGCCACCGAGTACACGATCGGGAACGGCCGCACCTGCTCCATGTTGGCGTAGAAATGGCTCGCGTCCGAGGCGAGCAGCACCCACCCGCGGCGCGTCGCCACGCGCACCACTTGCAGGCCCATGGTGTGCCCGCCGATGTGGTGCAGCGAGATTCCCGGGAACAGCGCCGCATCGCCGTCGTGGAAGCGCACGCGCCCGCGATAGACATTGCGCACCATACCCACCACGTCCTCGATGTCGAACGCGCCGCTGAACACCTCGTGGCACATGTGCCGGCCGGTGGCATAGCGCAGCTCGTCGTCCTGGAGGTGAAAGGTGGCTGCGGGAAACAGGTCGAAGTTGCCGACGTGATCGTAGTGCAGGTGCGTAATGACGACGTCGCGCACCGTTGCCGCATCGACGCCGAGCATGCGCAGCCCTTCGGTCGGGCAGCGCAGGTGGTTGCGTTGGCGGCGCGCCGCAGTCGCGGCCGAAAACCCGGTGTCGACGACCAGCGCACGCCCGGCGTTGCGCACCAGCCAGACGAAGTAATCGAGCGGCATCGGGCCGTCGTGCGGGTCGCCGCCGATGAAGTTCTCGCGCGCGCGGCGTTCGTGGTGCGCGTACTTGACGGCGTAGATTTCGTAGGTCTGGGCCTCGGCCATGTCGGTCCTCACCGGAGAGTAATGCGCGCGAACTTGCGCTTGCCGACCTGCGCCACGACCGATTCGCCGCGCGCCACGCGCCGCGCCTTGTCGGCCAGGCGCTCGCCGTTCAGCTTCACGCCGCCCTGCTCGATCATGCGCAGCGCCTCGGAGATGCTCGGCACCAGTCCGGCCTGCTTGAGCAGCTGCGGCACGGCAAGTCCGTCCGCGGGCGCCTCGAGCTCGACTTCGGGCATGTTTTCGGGCAACACGCCATGGCGAAAGCGCTGCTCGAACTCCGCGCCGGCCTGCTCGGCGGCCTGCGCGCCGTGGAAGCGTGTCACGATCTCGCGCGCGAACAGCACCTTGATATCGCGCGGATTGCGTCCGCCCGCCACCTGCTCGCGCCACGCACGCACCGTCGCCATCGATTCGAAGGACAGGAGCTCGATATAGCGCCACATCAGCGCGTCGGAGATGGACATCAGCTTGCCGAAGATTTCGCCTGCGGGCTCGGCGATGCCGACGTAGTTGCCGAGCGACTTCGACATCTTGTTGACACCGTCCAGCCCCTCGAGCAGCGGCATGGTCAGGATGCACTGCGGCTCCTGCCCGTAGTCCTTCTGCAGCTCGCGCCCGACGAGCAGGTTGAACTTCTGGTCGGTGCCGCCGAGCTCGACGTCGGCCTTCATCGCCACCGAATCGTAGCCTTGCATCAGGGGATAGAGGAACTCGTGCACCGCGATCGGCTGGTTGGACCGGAAGCGCTTGCCGAAATCGTCGCGCTCGAGCATGCGTGCCACCGTGTAGTGCGCCGCGAGCCGGATGATGCCCTCGGCCCCGAGCTTGTCGGACCACTCCGAGTTGAACAGGATCTCGGTCTTTCCGGGGTCGAGGATCTTGAATACCTGCTCGCGGTAGGTGGTCGCATTGCGCAGGATCTCTTCCCTGGTGAGCGGGGGGCGCGTCTGGTTCTTGCCGGTAGGGTCGCCGATCATGCCGGTGAAGTCGCCGATCAGGAACTGCACCTGGTGGCCAAGCTCCTGGAAGTGACGCAGCTTGTTGATCACCACGGTGTGGCCCAGATGCAGGTCCGGCGCCGTCGGGTCGAGGCCGAGCTTGATGCGCAGGCGTCGCTTCGTAGCGAGCTTCCTCGCGAGCTCGTCTTCCACGAGCAGTTCGTCACAGCCGCGCTTGATGAGCGCCAGAGCCTCCGCGAGCGGGATCGTGGCGGCGCCTCCGGATGAGACTTTGTTGTTTTGCGTCATCGGCAAAGTTTGCTACACTGACTCTGATTTTGAAGAATAAGCGGCAGGCGCCTGAAAGAACACGAATTTTAGCCGGAAATCAATTACCGAACGCGTTCGTGAGACAAGAAGCATTTTCCCCCGGTATCAGTATCGCCCGCATCGCCGTGCTTTTCGCGCTGGCGTTGTCCGGCGTCGTGGCGGCGTTCGCCACGATGGCGCCGGCTCCCGAAGCGAATCCGCTATTCCGCCAAGCGGTCATCGAACCGGTCGCCGTGTCCCGGGATGGTCTCCTGCCAGCGCCCGCCTTCTACGTGCGCGAGGCGCGCTACCAGCGCGGCGAGACGCTGACAACGCTGCTCACCAAGCTCGGGCTGCACGATTCCAACGCCGAGCGCCTCGTCAAGCTCGGAACGTTGCGCCTGCTGCGCCCCGGAATGATTGTCACCGCCAAGGTCGCGGCAGACGGGCGGCTGGTGAGCCTCAGCTATCTGAACGGGCGCGAAACTGTCAGGAGCATCGTTCCCGACGACGGCAAGTTCCGGGTCATCGACCGGACCGCGCAATTCGAGACGAGCACCCTGGTCAAGTCCGCCGAGATCCGCTCTTCGCTGTTCGGGGCCGCGGATGCGGCCGACATTCCCGACAGCGTCGCGATCCAGCTGGCCGATGTATTCGGCGGCGACATCGATTTCTACCGGGACCTGCGCAAGGGCGACCGCTTCTCGGTCGTGTATGAAATGCATTACCTGCTCGGGCGGCCGGTGCGTGCAGGTCGCGTCATCGCTGCCGAGTTCGTGAACAAGGGCAAGAGCTTTCGTGCCGTCTATTACGTCGATGCCCACGGCCGAGGCGGCTACTACGCCCCGGACGGCCAGAGCCTGCGCAAGGCGTTCCTGCGCGCGCCGCTCGAGTTCTCGCGCATCAGCTCGGGCTTCGGCATGCGCCAGCATCCGTTCCTGCACAGCTGGCGCAAGCACACCGGCGTCGACTATGCAGCTCCACAAGGCACCCGCGTGCGCGCCACGGGCGATGGCGTGGTCGAGTTTGCGGGCGGCAAGGGCGGCTACGGCAACGCCATCATCCTGCGCCATAACGGCCAGTACAGCACGCTCTATGGCCACCTGAGGGGTTTCGCGCACGGCATCCACCGCGGCGCGCGGGTCGAGCAAGGCGACATCATCGGATACGTGGGACAGACCGGCTGGGCCACCGGGCCACATCTGCATTACGAGTTCCGCATCGCCGGCATCGCGCGCAACCCGCTCGCCGTGTCTCTGCCGGCGGCCGTTCCCGTGGCGCCGAGTGAACTACCCGCCTTTCGACGCTACGCCGAGCCGCTCGTCGCGCAGCTCGATCTGCTCGCCGCCAGCACCGTCGCGCTGCTGGAATAGACCTCCGGGCGGGCGCTCCGGATCACCGTGCCCACCAGGGAGCTCTACGTCGGCCTGATGTCGGGCACCAGCCTGGACGGCGTCGACGCGGCGTTGGTCGACTTCGGGACGGCAAGGCCCGACCTCTTGGCGAGCGTCCACTTGCGGTTCGATCCGTCCCTGCGCGCGGCACTTCTTGCGCTCAATGCCTCCGGTGAGGACGAGATCGATCGCGCGGCGAGGCTCGGCAACGAGCTGGCGAAAAATTACGCGGCAGCGGTTTCCCAAACGCTCGCGCGCGCCGGCGTGGCTGCCGACGCGGTCCGGGCGGTCGGCTGCCACGGGCAGACGGTGCGCCATCGGCCGGAGCGCGGCTACACCGTCCAGATCGGGAATCCCGCGCTGCTTGCCGAGCTGGTGGGAATTCGCGTGGTCGCCGATTTTCGCAGCCGCGACGTGGCCGCCGGCGGTCAGGGAGCGCCCCTCGCGCCGGCCTTCCATGTTTTTGCCTTCGGCAGCCGCAACGAGGACCGCGCGATCGTCAATCTGGGAGGTATCGCGAACATCACCAGGCTTTCGCGCTCGGCGCCGGTGATCGGCTTCGACTGCGGACCGGCCAACTGCCTGCTCGACCTGTGGGCGGAGAAGCACCTCGGCACACCGATGGACGAAAACGGGGACTGGGCGGCCGGAGGCGGTGTGGACGATGCTCTGCTGGAGCGGCTGCTGGCGGAGCCGTATCTCGCGGCTGCACCGCCGAAGAGCACCGGACGCGAGCTGTTCAACGAGGCGTGGCTACTCGGGCACAACGTCGCGCGTAGGGAGCCGCGCGCGGTGCAGGCGACCCTGCTCGAGTTCACTGCGCGCTGCGTCGCGCAGGCGTGCGAGCGTCATTGCCCGGGGACCGCACGGATCATCGTGTGCGGTGGCGGGGCGCGCAACGCCGCCCTGATGGGTCGGCTGCGCGCGCTGTGTGCCCCGCTAGCCGTCGGCACCAGCGCGGACTACGGACTAGCGCCGGAAATCGTCGAGGCCGCCGCCTTCGCCTGGCTCGCCCGGCAAGCGATCGAGGGGATCCCGGCCAGCCTGCCGGCCGTCACGGGCGCGAGCGGCCCGCGCGTGCTGGGGGCCGTGTACCCCGGATAGACCCGCCAGAAAACGAAAAAGGGGGCCGCGGCCCCCTTGATTGCTAAGTCAGCGCGCTGCGTCAGGCGGAAAACGAGGACCCGCAGCCGCAAGTGGTGGTGGCGTTCGGGTTCTTGATCACGAACTGCGCGCCCTCAAGGCCTTCCTGGTAATCGATCTCTGCCCCGACCAGGTACTGATAGCTCATGGGATCGATCAGCAGGGTGACACCATTCTTCTGCATGGACGTGTCGTCGTCGTTCTGCACTTCGTCGAACGTGAAGCCGTACTGGAAGCCTGAACAGCCTCCACCAGTCACGAACACCCGCAGCTTGAGGTCGGCATTGCCCTCTTCCTCGATCAGCTCCTTGACCTTATTCGCCGCGCTGTCGGTGAACAGAAGCGGCGCCGGCATTTCCGTGACTGCGTTCATCGCGTACTCCAAAGATACTTCGGTGGATTATCCCGCCGCCGTTACCACGAGGTCAACGCGGCTATTCCCGCCCGCCTGCGTCTCAGCCGCCCGAGGCGAGCTTCAGTTCCATCGCCTTGACTTCCGCACCGTGGTGGATCAGGCGACCCTCGACCACGGCACCTTGCTGCATCTCTATGCTCTTGTAATGCACGTCGCCTTTGACACGCGATCCCGCCTGGAGTTCGAGCGACTCGCTCGCGTTGACCGCACCGGTGATCGTGCCGTTCACCACGATGTGCGTAGCCTGCACCTCGCCGTCGATGCGCGCATGTTCGGACACCACCAGCGTGCCCGGCTGGTCGGGCAAGGCAGCGACGTTTCCACGGATCACCCCGTCGACGCGCAGGCCCCCGCTGAAAAACAGGTTGCCCTCGATGCGCGTCGTCGAGCCCACCAGGCTGTCGATGCGGTTCTGCGGTTTGCTCGTCTTGCGAAACATGCTCGCCACCGTTTCCTTTCAGCCCAGGGTCAAAATCTGCGTAGCGCGTATCTGGTCGGAACCATCCTCAAGCACACGCACCTGCACACGTTCAACCTTGGCTTTCGGTCCGACCCGGAAAGTTCCCTCTACGCGTCGGAAGTACCTGAATTCCAAGTGAAAAGCGGATGCGCTGGCATCCGCCTGCTCCGGAAACTTAATGATAGCACTCTTGCCCTCGTCCGTCAGGCTGACAACCAGCTCGACACGCCCTTTGAACTCCCGGTCGCGTCGGTTGCCGGAGGTCAGCAGCAGCATGCGGTAGCGGTACTCGCCCGGCAGCACGTCGGGCAGGACCTTGAAGCGGTAGATGGAGATCGCCGGCGCCGCCCGCGTATCGGCGGACAGCATGCGTTCGAATATCGCCAGTTCCTCCCGCAGGGTCGAGTTCTCATCTTCCAGGGTGCGGATCTGCTGCGCCAGCCGCTGCTGGGCCGTGCGCTCGATCGCGATGCGGCTGTCGGCGGCATTGGCGAGCGCGCGCAATCGTTCCAGCTCCTTGCGCGTGGTCTCGAGCTCGCCATTCGCCGCGCTCAGCCGGCGTTGCACTTCCTCGCGGTCGAAACCCGAGAAACGGCGTCCGGCGTCGTATGTCCACAGGCCGATGGCCACGGTTACCGCGACGAACAGCACGATCCCGATCCAGCGCCAGTACCACGGCGCCTCGGTGCGTACCGCCACCTTCGGCGCGCTGATGCCGAAACGCCGGCGAATCGTGTGCAGACGGCGCACCATATGCCCTACCGTACCATCGTGGCTCCACGCCAAACAAAAAAGCCGCCCCGAGGGCGGCTTTCCATTCGGGAGCCGAAGAGCTCCCTGTACTCAGCGTTTCGAGAACTGCTTGCGCCGCCGTGCCTTGTGCAAGCCGACCTTCTTGCGCTCGACTTCCCGCGCGTCGCGCGTCACCAGCCCGGAAGCGCTCAACACCGGCTTCAGGCCCGCATCATACTCGATCAATGCGCGCGCGATGCCGTGACGAACCGCCCCGGCCTGACCATTCTCGCCGCCACCGTAGACGTTCACCTTGATGTCGAAGCTCGTCAGGCTCTTGGTCAGCTCGAGCGGCTGGCGCACGATCATGCGCCCCGTTTCGCGCGTGAAGAAGTCGTCCACGGGCTTGCCGTTGACGACGAACTGGCCTTTTCCGGACTTGATGAACACGCGCGCTACCGCGCTCTTGCGACGTCCCGTACCGTAGTAATAATCGCCGACCATGATTTCCTGACTTAGAGTTCCAGTGTTTTGGGCTGCTGCGCCGCGTGCGGGTGCGCCGCGTCGGCGTAGACCTTGAGCTTCTTGAGCATGGCGTAGCCGAGCGGCCCCTTCGGCAGCATTCCCTTCACTGCCTTCTGCAACACGCGATTCGGATACTTCGCCTGCAGCTTGGCAAAATTGGTCTCGCGGATTCCTCCGGGATAGCCCGTGTGGCGATAATATTTCTTGTCTTGCGCCTTCTTGCCGGTAACCCTGATCTTGGAGGCGTTGACGACGACGACGTAGTCGCCGGTGTCGACATGCGGCGTGTACTCCGGCTTGTGCTTGCCGCGCAGCCGCGACGCGATCTGTACCGCGAGGCGGCCGAGCACCTTGCCCTGCGCGTCGATCACGCACCAATCGTTACGCACGTCGCCCGGTTTCGCAGAATACGTCTTCATGATGCGGCTGCTCTTGAAAAGGGGCGAATTTTATGGGACCTGCCGTGCGCCGTCAAAGACTTATGCGATGACTGTTGCGATGGGCCCAAAAAAAAGCGCAACTCTTGCGAGTTGCGCTGAATCCACCAAAGGAGGAGGGTGGAGGAGACAAAACCTTGACGCTCCACAGAGCGTCGCACTAGGAAAATTCTATAGGTTTGAATGTTGCGCCGCAAAACCATTAATCTTATGTGGCAATTAGTTTTATGGATTAAATCTCTCAGCCTCTCAGTTGTTTGATTATACATATAGAACAGATTTTTCTGGCATCGGTAACGTCAGAAATTTCCACCAAAACCATAACATCGACTGGGCAATTCTGTTGCATTGCAACAAGACCATGATTTGACAAGGATTGTGGAATGGAATGCAGCGTGCGCTGGACTGGAGGGATGACGTTCCTCGCCGAAACGGGCAGCAACCACTTGGTGGCGATGGACGGCGCGCCGGAGGGTGGCGGCCGCAACCTCGCGCCGCGGCCGATGGAAATGGTGCTGGCGGGCACCGGCGGCTGCGCCGCCTACGACGTGGTGGCGATCCTAAGGAAAAGCGGCCAGGACATCACCGGCTGCGAGGTCAAGCTCAGTTCGGAGCGCGCGCCGACCGATCCGAAGGTGTTCACGCACATTCACATGCATTTCGTGGTGCGCGGCAAGGCGCTCAAACGCAATCTGGTCGAGCATGCCATCCGCCTGTCGCACGAGAAGTACTGCTCGGCGTCGATCATGCTCGGCAAGACCGCCGAGATCGGCAAGGATTTCGAGATCGTCGAGGAATGAGCCGCCGGCGTCAGCGCGGCGCCTTCGCGGCGTAGGTCATCGAGTTGTACTCGGCAAACCATTCGTCGGCGTAATCGCAATTGCGGTAATCCTCGAAGTACGGCCCCCCGAGCGTGTAGTGCACGATCTTCGCGCCAGGGTTGTAGTCGTATTCGCCCACCAGCCAGTTCCATTCCAGCGGCAGTTCGCCGATGCGCGCGTCCTCGGTCCAGGCAAAGCGGTGCAGGTCGAGGCCCGGCGCGCGATTCACGTATTCGGGCGTGAGCGCGGCGCAGCGCCGGTTGTTGAACAGCATCAGGCTCGACCAGTTCTTGCGCGGGTATTTCGTCTGCAGCTGGTCGAGAAACTTGCGCTCGGTCTTGGGCACGTAATCGTGCTTGCACACCAGCACCGCCTTGTCTTCGTTGCGCTCGCTGATCGCGACGAGCTCGGCGATATCGCCGCGGCACAGCATGTCGCAGTCGAGAAACATGGACCATCCCCGAAACTGCGACAGCGACGGCACGAGAAAGCGCGTAAGGCTGAACTCGGTCGACTCCGTCGGACCCCGTTCGCGCGTGTATATCCCCTTGAGCTGGGAGCGAACGAGCGGCGCAATGGCCACCGGCACGCTGGCGCGGCGCAGAATCGAGTGCGCGAGCGCGTGGAAGGCGACCGATTCCTTCGGGTCGTAGCCGATGAAGACGTTGAGCATGAGCGTACGGCTAGACGCGGTAGGCCACCGTCGTCATGATCTTCGAAAGCGCGCGCATGGCCAGCTTCGCCGGGCCCGGGAGCTCCGCCGCGCCGAGCGCCATCGCGGTATCCCGGTGTTTGGCTTCGTCGACGCGCATCGCTTCGACAACGGCGCGCGTGCGCCGGTCCTCCGGCGCCAGCTGCTCGAGGTGGCCGCTAAGATGAACCTCCACCTGTCGCTCGGTCTCGGCCAGGAACGCCAGGTTCCAGCGATCGCCGAGCGCGCCCGCCGCGATGCCCATCGCGAGCGAGCCCGCATACCAGAGGGGATTGAGCAGGCTCAGGCGGCCGCCGAGCTCGCCGACCCGCTGCGCGCTCCACGACAGATGGTCTTCCTCTTCGCGCGCCGCCTGCTCGAGGGAGCGCCGCGCGGTTGCGTCGTGTGCGGTCAAGGCCTGGCCCTGGTACAGCGCCTGCGCGCACACCTCGCCGACGTGATTGACCCGCATCAGCGCCGCCGCGTGCGCCCGCTGCCGCGGCTCGAGATCGCTCTCGGGAATGGTGCCGGACGGCGAGGGCCGCTCGGCGCGGTGCACGCCGCTCACCGCCCGTAGTGCGCGGTCGAACCCTACGATCAGGCAATCAATACTGAATGGCTGCGATCCTTCAGTCTGATTCGCGGGCATTCCTAAAACGCGTGTTTGATCGTGGTCGAAAAGAGCTGGGGATCCTCTCCCAGGAGCGGTGCAGCGTTCGTCGAAGATTGCGTGCCGGCGTTGTCTTGGTAGAACTGGTACGAAGCGCCCGACTCGTTCCTGATGCGCGCGTAGGTGAGCCCGAAGGAGGTGCGCTTGGACAGGTCGTAGACGTAGGACAGCGCGAACATGTTGGCGCCGGTGTTGGCACCCTGAATCTTGTCGTCGTCCGCGCGGGTGTAGTGCGCGTAGAGGTTGTGCGGGCCGAAGCTGTAGCTCAGCGGCACTGTCCAGGCATTGCGGTCGGCGGCATCGATGCCCGCCGCCGACTTAAGCTTGGACTTGTTCCAGCCCACGCCCAGCTTGAATCCGCTCCACTTGTAGTAGGCATATACCGTGTCGCCGCGCTGATCGGCGAGCGACGCGTCGGGCTTGGAATTCCAGTAGCTGTAGCCGATCTGCCAGTCGGACCTGGTGTAGCTGGGGTTCACGTTCCACGCCGAGCCCTTGCGCACCGTGCTGGCCAAGTCCGCTTCTGAGCCGGCTGCGTTGGTCGAATACGCCGTGGTCAGCGCGAATCCGCTCCAATTCGGCGTATCCCAGCGGATGACGTTCGGCGTCCGGGTGGCGCCGGCGATCGCCTGGGTGGTCGCGCCGTTCTGCACGAAGTCGAACAGCGACACCGAGCGCGCCTTGTCCGAGCCCGCCTTGCGGTAGATGTCGTCCGGTTGCAGGCCGTAGTGGAGGTCCCAGCGGCCGAAAGTCAGACTGCCCCAGGCGGGGCTGCGCAGTCCCACCCAGGTATTTCCCGCGGCCGTCGGGCCGGCGCCGCTGTCGGGAGAAAACCGGCTGTCGAGCTGCGCGATGGCCTGCAGCCCGTTGCCGACGTCCTCGGTGATGCCGAACACGATGCGCGAGTTGTCGTCCGTCACGCGGTCCTCGCTGGTGTTCCCGGTGCGCGCCGGGTTCGGCTCCCCGATCCTGATGTTCTCCAGCCCCACCTTGAAGAACCCGCTGATCGTCACGCTCGATTGCGCCAGCGCCAACCCCGGAATCGCCGCCAGCGCGCCGGCAAGCACCGTCGCTTTCAATCGCTTGTTCATGGCGGAATCTCCTTGGCGCAACAATTTCATTGAATGTTACCCACAAGGATTCCGGAATGTCCATGACCTCCACTGACGGCACGCAAAGGGCGCGTGGATTACTGCCCGCACAGGCAAAAAAAAACGGGCGTCTCGCGACGCCCGTTTCAGTTGCTGCCGGCCGGATCGTCTCCGGCTCGAGAAGGTTTCGACTTAGAACGCGTGCTTCACGATGAACGCGAGCAGCTTCGGATCTTCGCCCGCCTGCACCAGCGCGCCGTTCGACGACAGGTCGCCGCCGGTGCCGGTATCCGTAAAGAAGTGGTACGCGGCGCTGGCTTCGTTGCGGATCTGCGCGTAGGTCACGCCGACCGAGGTGCGCTTCGAGAGGTCGTACACGTACGACACCGCGACCATCGCGGCGGCCGTGTCGCTGATCCCCAGCCCGTCCTGCACCTTGTCCTTGTTGGCCTTGGTGTAGTGCGCGTAGATGTTGTGCGGGCCGGTCGTCCAGCTGAACGGGATCGACCACGCATCGCGCTTGGCCGCGTCGACGCCCGCCGGCGCTCTTCAGCTTCGACTGGTTGAACGACGCGCCGATCTTGAAGCCGCTCCACTTGAAGTAGCCGAACGCGTTCTGGCCGATCTGGTCGGCGAGCGAGCCATCGGGCTTGCGCTCCAGTAGCTGTAGCCGAGGCCCCAGTTCGCCGCGTTGAACGCCGGGTTGATGTTCCAGGCGTAGCCCTTGCGCACCGTCGACGCGCAAGTCGGCAGTCTGCGGCCACGCGAAGTTGGTGGTGTAGGCCGCGACTAGATCGAAGCCGCCCCAGTTCGGCGATTGCCACTTGATCGAGTTCGGCGTGCGCGTGGTACTGGCGATCGGAGCGCTGCCCGCCACGCCGGGGGCGGTCGCGACGTTCACGTAGTCCATCAGCGAGATCGACGTCGCCTTCAGCGCGCTCGCCTTGGCGCCCATGTCGCTCGCGTTCTGGCCGTAGTGCAGGTCGTGCCGGCCCATCGTCAGCGAGCCCCAGCTGTTGCCCTTCAGGCCGACCCAGGTGTTGCCGCTCGCGCTAATGTTGCCGTTGTCCGGCGAGAAGCGGTTGTCGAGCTGAGCGATCGCCGACAGCCCGCCGCCCAGGTCTTCGGTGACGTTGAAGATGAGGCGCGAGGAGTTGTCCGCCATGCGGATCTCGCTGGTGTTGGTTCCGGCGGCCGAGCGCGCTGCGCTGGCGCCGTCAATCTTGATCTGTTCCAACCCCATCTTGAAAAACCCGCTGATCGTGACACTCGATTGCGCGAGCGCCAGACCAGGCATCGCCAGCGCACCGGCGACCGCCACAGCCATGAGTTTCTTGTTCATCAAAGAATCTCCCGAATCTTGTTTAAGGACTGGGCGGCTTTCGCTGCCCGGTTAGCCAACTACCGGCGGCATGATTGCTGTTGTCGCCGCCCGGTCAACTCCTCGGTTGAGAAGTTGGATGCATTCTGCCGAGCAGCGGATTGGCGAAGCAAGGTCTATTGCCGATTTTCTTGCTTTGCCCTAAGATTTGTTGCGTTTACGCAACATTACATTTATCCTTTCTAATCAGTGCTATAGGTTTTTACCCGAATAATTCACTCAAAGCCCTTTCCAGGTGGGCCGCGCGCATGAAGGCCTCCCCGATGAGGAACGCATGGACGCCATGGGCGCGCATTTTGCCGACGTCGGCCGCAGTGAGGATGCCGCTCTCGGTGACCACGATGCGGTCCGCGGGTACCCTGGAAAGGAGCGTCAGCGTGGTTTCGAGCCGCGTCTCGAAGCTCCTCAGGTCACGATTATTGATTCCGATCAATGGGGTAGCGAGCCCTAGGGCCGCCTCCAGTTGCGCCGCGTCATGCACTTCGACGAGCACCGCCATACCCAGCTCCCGGGCGGCGTCCTCGAGCGCGCGCATTGCCTGCGGCGCGAGCGCCGCGGCGATCAGGAGGATGCAATCGGCCCCCATGGCGCGCGACTCGTACAGTTGATAGGCATCGAGGATGAAATCCTTGCGCAGCACCGGCAGGGCGCAGGCGCCGCGCGCCGCCACCAGGTGCTCGGGGGCGCCCTGGAAGTACTGCCGGTCGGTGAGCACCGACAGGCATGCGGCGCCCCCCGCCTGGTAGCTGCGCGCGATGGCCGCGGGATCGAAATCGGCGCGCAGCAGGCCCCTCGACGGGCTCGCGCGCTTGATCTCGGCGATCACCGCGGCGCGTCCCGCGGCGATCTTGGCGCGCAGCGCGCCGACGAAATCGCGCGGCGGCGGCGCGGCACGGGCGCGCGCCTCGAGCTCGCGCGCCGGCAGCACGGCTCGCGCCGCGTCGAGCTCGGCGCGCTTGGTGGCGAGGATGCGCTGCAGGATGTCGGCCATGCTCAGCCCTTCGGCTTGAGGCCCTGCGTATAGGCGACGAAATCGTCGAGCTTGTTCTTCGCCGCGCCGCTCTCGATCGCCTTGCGCGCGCGCTCGATGCCGGCCGCAAGGGACTTGGCGAGCCCCGACACGTAGATCGCCGCGCCGGCGTTCAGCAGCACGATATTGAGCGCGGGGCCCGGCTGGTTCTCGAGCACCGCGAGCACCATCTGCTTCGACTCGTCGACCGTGTTGACCTGGATCGCGCGGCGGTCGTAGAGCTCGAGCCCGAATTGCGACGGGTGGACGGTGTACTCGAGGATCTCGCCCTTCACCAGCTCGCCGATCATGGTCTCGCCCGAAATCGAGATCTCGTCGAGGCCGTCCACGCCGTACACGGTCATCACGTGCTTGCTGCCCAGCCGCTGCAGCACGCGCACCTGGATGCCGACCAGGTCCGGGTGGAACACCCCCAGCACCTGGTTCGGGGCGCCGGCGGGGTTGGTGAGCGGCCCGAGGATGTTGAAGATGGTGCGCACGCCGAGCTCCCTGCGCACCGGGCCGGCGTGTTTCATCGCCAGGTGGTGCGACGGCGCGAACATGAAACCGAGCCCGAGGTTCTCGATGCTGCCCGCAACCTGCTGCGGCTGGAGCATGATGTTCGCGCCGAGCGCCTCGAGCACGTCGGCGCTGCCCGAGGACGACGACACCGCGCGATTGCCGTGCTTGGCGATTTTCACGCCGGCCGCGGCGGCGACGAAGGCCGACGCGGTCGAGACGTTGAAAGTCCGCGCCGCGTCGCCACCGGTGCCGACGATGTCCACCAGGTGCCTGTCGTCGGCCACCTCGACGCGCGTGGCGAACTCGCGCATCACCTGCGCCGCGGCCGCGATCTCGCCGATGGTCTCCTTCTTCACGCGCAGCCCGACGATGAAGCCGGCGATCTGCGCCGGCGTCAGCTCGCCGCGCATGATCTGCCGCATGATGTGGAGCATCTCGTCGTGGAACACCTCGCGGTGCTCGACGGTGCGCTGGATCGCCTCGGCGATCGTGATCTGCTTCATTGGCTCCTCCCCTTCAGGAAATTTTCCAGCATCTTGTGGCCGTGCTCGGTGAGCAGCGCTTCCGGATGGAACTGCACGCCCTCGACCGGCAGGCTGCGGTGCCGCAGCCCCATGATCTCGCCGTCCTCGGACTCGGCCGTGACCAACAGGCAGTCGGGCAGCGATGCCCGCTCCACGACCAGCGAGTGGTAGCGCGTGGCGACGAAATCGTTCGGCACGTCGGCGAACACGCCCGCGCGCGTCGTGCCGGATGCGCGAGACCTTGCCGTGCATCACCCGCCCGGCGCGCACCACCGTGCCGCCGAACGCCTGGCCGAGCGCCTGGTGGCCGAGGCACACGCCCAGTAGCGGCACGCGGCCGGCAAGCCGCTCGATCACGCCGAGCGTAATGCCCGCCTCGTTCGGCGTGCACGGGCCCGGCGAAATGACGATGCGCTCCGGCGCCAGCGCCTCGACCTCGTCGACCGAAAGCTCGTCGTTGCGCACCACCCTCACCGTCTCGCCGAGCTCGCCGAGGTACTGCACCAGGTTGTAGGTGAATGAATCGTAGTTGTCGATCATCAGCACCATGGCGCGCCCCTCAGGCGGCCGCGGCGTGCGAACGGCGCGCCGCGGCTGCGCCGGAGGCATGCTCGGCAGCGGCCACCTCGGCCGCGCGCAGGATGGCGCGCGTCTTGTGCAGCGTCTCCTGCCATTCCGCGGCGGGGTCGGAGTCGGCCACGATCCCCGCGGCCGCCTGCACGTGCAGCAAACCGTCCTTGAGCACCGCAGTGCGGATGGCGATCGCCACGTCCATGTCGCCGTTGAAGCCGAGATAGCCCACCGCGCCGCTGTAGATGCCGCGCTTGACCGGCTCGAGCTCGTCGATGATCTGCATGGCGCGCACTTTGGGCGCGCCGGTCACCGTACCGGCCGGAAAGCTGGCCCTGAAGACGTCGATCGCATCGAGCCCCGGGGCGATCTTCGCCTCGACGTTCGAGACGATGTGCATCACGTGCGAGTAGCGCTCGACGACCATCTTCTCGGTGACGCGCACGCTGCCGATCGCCGCCACCCGGCCGGCATCGTTGCGGCCCAGGTCGATGAGCATCACGTGCTCGGCGCGCTCCTTGGGATCGGCCAGCAGCTCCTCGGCGATCCTGGCGTCCTCCTCGGGCGTGGCGCCGCGCGGCCGGGTGCCCGCGATCGGCCGCACGGTCACGTTGTCGCCCGCCAGGCGCACCAGGATTTCGGGCGAGGCGCCGACCACGTGATGGTCCTCGAAGTCGAAGAAGTACATGTAGGGCGAAGGATTGAGCCCGCGCAGCGCGCGATACAGCGCAAGCGGCGGCGCGTCGAAGCGGCGCGTAGTGCGCTGCGAGATCTGCACCTGCATGCAGTCGCCGGCGAAGATGTACTCCTTGCAGCGCCGCACCCCCTCGACGAATCCCTGCTCGGTGAACGAGCGCTCGAGCGCAGCGGCGTCGCCGGCCGGCGCCTCCGCGGCGAGCGCGAGCACCATGCTCTCGGGCAGCGGCGCCGCGAGCCGCGCACGCAGCCGCTCGAGCCGCTCGCGCGCCGCTCTGCGCGCCTCGGGCTCGCGCGGGTCGGCGTAGACGACGAGGTAGAGCTTGCCGAGCACGTTGTCGACCACGGCCAGCTCGTCCGAAACGAGCAGCAGCATGTCGGGCGTCCCGAGCGCGTCGGGCTTGCCCCCGGCGAGCGCGCGTGGGCTCGATGTGTTTCACGGTCTCGTAGCCGAAGTAGCCCACCAGCCCGCCGCCGAAGCGCAGCGCCGCCGGCACCGGCGCGACGCGGTTGCGCTTGAGGTAATCGCGCACGTACTCGAACGGATCGGCGTCCTCGACGCGCTCGAGGCAGACATCGGCGCCGCGCGCGTCGCGCAGCAGGCGGCGCACGGTGGAGCCGCGCGCCTCGACGCGCTCCGCGCACGCGAGGCCGATGAACGAATAGCGCCCGAAGCGCTCGCCGCCGACAACCGATTCGAGCAGATAGGTAAAGGGGCCGTTCGCCAGCTTGGCGTACACGGCGAGAGGCGTGTAGAGGTCCGCGCGCGCCTCGGCGACTACCGGGACGCGCGTGTAGCCCTGCGAAGCGAGCTTGTCGAAATCGAGCTCGGTCATGGAAATCTCCACCTGATACCAACGGATCTGAAACCTGCGGCTTGGGTATCCCGCGCCGCCCGTGCCGCGCGGGGACGCGTAAGGATCTAGCGGCGCCGGGGGCGCCAGCTAAGCCAGAGGGTCGACCAGATTCCCGTGTGGTGGTGGTTCACGACCGGTTGAGCAGTTCTTCTGCAGCGTGAAAAAGCGAGCCGACTATACCATCACAATCGATGCTGCGTACATCCTGCCCTTCGCGGTAGCCGTACGGCACGAGCAGCACGCGGCAGCCCGCCGCGCGCGCGCCCTGCGCATCGTTCGCCGAATCGCCGATCGCCACCGCCTCCGCCGGCTGCACGCCGAGACGCCGGCAGGCGAGCAGGAATGGCTCCGGGTCGGGCTTGCGCTTGCCTGCCTGATCGCTGGTGACGACGGCGTCGAAATACCCCGCGAGCCCGCGCGCCGCGAGCAGCGGGGCGGTGAAGCGCTCGGCCTTGTTGGTGACGCAGGCGAGGCGCAGGCCGCCCGAGCGCATCGCCGCCAGGCCCTCGACCGCCCCGGGATAGGGAGTCGATGCGCTGCCGTTGACGCTGGCGTAGTGGACGGCGAAGCGGGCCAGGGCCGTTTCCAGCAGCGCTTCCTCGGGCGCACCGCCCACTGCGGCTTCCAGACAGCGGCGCACCAGCACCGCGATGCCCTTGCCGATGAATTCGCGCACTTGCGCGTCCGGCAATGCGCGCAGGCCGAGCCCGGCGAGCGTACGGTTGGCCGCCTGCGCCAGATCGGGCGCGGTATCGAGCAGCGTCCCGTCGAGGTCGATCAGCGCCGCGCGGATCACGCTGCACGGCGCACCGCGCCCAGGCGCGTGCGCATGTCGCGGATCGTGGCGGCATAGTCCTTGGAGCCGAAGATGGCCGATCCGGCGACGAAGGTGTCGGCGCCGGCGGCCGCCACCTCGGCGATATTGTCGGCCTTCACGCCGCCGTCCACTTCGAGCCAGACCGGGCGACCGAGCGCGTCGATGCGGCGGCGCACCTCGGCGATCTTCGGCAGCACCGAAGCGATGAACTGCTGTCCGCCGAATCCCGGATTGACCGACATGACGAGCACGAGGTCGAGCTTGTCGAGCGAGTAGTCGAGCCAATCGAGCGGCGTCGCCGGATTGAACACCAGCCCCGCCTTGCAGCCGTGCTCGTGGATCAGCCCGATGGTGCGGTCCACGTGCTCGCTCGCCTCGGGGTGGAAGCTGATGAGGTTGGCGCCGGCCTTGGCGAAGTCGGGAATGATGCGATCGACCGGCTTGACCATCAGGTGCACGTCGATCGGCAGCGACACGTGCGGGCGCAGCGCCGCGCACACCAGCGGCCCGATGGTCAGGTTCGGCACGTAATGATTGTCCATGACATCGAAGTGAATGAGGTCGGCACCCGCCTGCGTGACCGCGCGCACCTCGTCGCCGAGGCGGGCGAAGTCCGCCGAAAGTATGCTGGGCGCAATGCGAAACGTCATGGCTCGACGAGTTTACAATGCGCGCATGGCCCAGGAGAAGCGCTACCAGGTCGCGGTGTCCGCGACGACGCAGTACTTGCCCGAGCAGTCCGACCAGAGCGCGGGCCGCTACGCGTTCGCCTACACCATCACGATTCGCAACGTCGGGACCGTCACCGCGCAGCTCATCAGCCGGCACTGGATCATCACCGATGCCCAGGGCCTGGTGCAGGAAGTGCGCGGGCTGGGCGTGGTCGGGGCGCAACCGCTGCTCGGCCCGGGCGAGCGCCACGAATACACGAGCGGCGCGGTCATCGCGACCCAGGTGGGCACGATGCGGGGCAGCTACCAGATGGTCGCCGAAGACGGCACGCGCTTCGAAGCGCCGATCCCGGAGTTCACCCTGTCGGTGCCGCGCGTGCTGCACTGAAGTGCGCACCGCGGGATCAGCCTGACGGCCCTTTGGAATCGTCGTCGCGCGAGCGCTGTTTCGGAAACGTCCACCAGACGATCAGCAACGCGAGCACCAGCACTACGCCCATTTCCAGAAGAATGACCCACATCGGCCGACGCGCCCTGATTGCCCTGGCGGCCATTCTAACGGTTGCCGGCTGCCAGATCGCGCGGCAGCCATGCCCGAAGTGCCCCGGCGTGCCGACCACGCCCGGGCCCGCGCGCTACCTCGAGACGCCGATCGATGCCCTGCCGGGCTGGCGCTCGGCCAAGCTTGCGCCCAGTCTGAAGGCGTTCGTCGCGGGCTGCCCCAGACTGCGGGCAACCGCGGCGCTCGCGCGCGCCTGCGACGTCGCGGACGCGCTGCCGGCGGACGACGAGCCCTCCGCGCGGCAGTTCTTCGAAACCGGCTTCTCGGCCTACGCCATCGTCTCGCCGGAGGATTCCGCCAGCGGCATGATCACCGGCTACTACGAGCCCGTCATCGCGGGCAGCCGCGTGCGCTCCGCCGCCTACGCCGACCCGATCCTCGGCGTGCCCGACGACCTGATCGACGTGGACCTCGCCAGCCTCTATCCGGAGCTCAATGGCATGCGCCTGCGCGGCCGGCTCGACGGCCGCAAGCTGATCCCGTATTACTCGCGCGCCGAGATCGACGCGCGCGGCTCCGGCATGCCCGCGCCGGTGATCGCGTGGGCCGCGGACCCGGTCGAGCTGTTCTTCCTGCAGATCCAGGGTTCGGGCCAGATACGGCTCGAGGACGGTACGCGGCTGCGCGTCGGCTACGCGAATCAGAACGGCCACCCCTACAGCTCGATAGGCCGGTACCTGGTCACCAACGGCGCATTGGCGCTCGAGCAGGCGTCGATGCAGGGCATCAAGGACTGGGCGGCGGCGCACCCCGACGAATTGCGGCAAACGCTCGAGCACAACGCGAGCTACGTGTTCTTTCGCGAGCTGCCGGTCAGCGGCGGGCCGACGGGCGCCCTCGGGGTGCCGCTCAGCGCGGAGTACAGCATCGCGGTCGACCGGCGCTACATTCCGCTGGGTGCTCCGGTATACCTCGCGACCACGTTTCCCCTTTCCACCGATGCCCTCCAGCGATTGATGATCGCGCAGGACACCGGCGGCGCGATCCGTGGCGCCGTGCGGGCGGATTTCTTCTGGGGCAGCGGCGCAGAGGCGGGCGCGCTCGCGGGGCGCATGCGCCAGCAGGGCAGCATGTGGCTGCTGTGGCCGCGCGGCGAGCCGCTGCCGCGGCCCTAGCGCTCGAGCGTCAATTCGCTTTCGTCAGGGGCGCCACGGCGTCGAGCGTCTCTTGCAGCGCGGCGGTGCCGAGACCGCCGCGCAGGCGCTCGCCGTTGGCGAGGAACAGCGTCGGGGTGGCGTTCACGCCAAGCTTGGCGCCAAGCGCGAGATTCTTGTCGATCGGCGTGTCGCATTGCGCGTCGGCGACGGGTCGTTTGCCGCGCAAGGCGAGATCGAGCCAGGCCCTGGCGCGATCCGGCGAGCACCAGATAGCCCTGGAATGCTCGGCGAGCTCGGGGTGGATGACGGGGTACATAAACACGTAGATCGTGATGTCGTCGACCCGCGCGAGCTCCTTCTCGAATTTCTGGCACGCCGGGCAATGGGGGTCGGAGAACATGGCGAGCACCCGCCGGCCGCTGCCGCGCTTGATCTTGACGGCATCCTCGAGCGGCAGCGAGTCGAACTTGATCGCCAGCAGCTTGTTCAATTGCTCTTCGGTGAGATTGCGGTTGGTCTTGGCGTCGTAGATGCTGCCGATGATGATGCTGGTGGCCTCCGCATCGGTATAGACGATCTGCGGCCCCTCCTGCGTGCGGAAGCGCACCTCGAACAGCCCCTTCACCGGGGCAGGCTGCACGCTTTCCACGCGTACTCCGCCGAGCTTCGCTTCGACGACCCGGCGGATCCGCGCCTCGTCGGCGAGCGCCGGCAGGACGACCAGGCACAGCAGCGACGCGGCAAGCATGCGAATCGGGGGCATCGGGTCTCCGGGGCGCGCCTCAGCTCATCGCCTGGCGCATGAGGACGTTCTTTAAGACCGGCAGCCTGTCGGTCAAGTTCAATCCCGCGTTGCGCAGGCGTGAAACGACTCCGCTCTGCGTCTGGAACAGGCGATACAGTCCGTGCACCGTGAGATCCATAGCGAGCACCGGCTCGGCGCGGGCGCGCTCGTAGCGGCGCAGGAGGCGCGCGTCGCCCGCGTCGCGCGCCGGCTCGCGCAGCGCCAGCACGCGCGCGAGGGCGCTCGCGTCCTGAAAACCGAGGTTGGCGCCCTGGCCCGCGAGCGGGTGAACCACGTGCGCCGCATCGCCCATCAGCGCGACGCGCTCGGCGACCATGCGCCGCGCCGCGATGCGGCGCAGGGCGAACCCGCGCGGCGGCGTCACCAGCGTAAGCTCGCCGAGCACCCGCCGCGACGCGCACTCCACCTCCCGGCACAGCGCCGCCGCGCCCAGCGTCAGCACCTTGGCGGCCTCCGTCTCGGGCAGCGACCAGACCATCGACACGTGACTGCCGGCCAACGGCAGCAGCGCCAGCACCGGACCGCCCTGAAACCACTGGTAAGCGACGTTCTGATGCGGACGCTCGCAGGCGAAGTTCGCCACCAGCGCCGTCTGCCCGTAAGAGCGCTCGGTGATGCGGATGCCCGCCTGCTCACGCACGAAGGAGCGCGCCCCGTCGGCGCCCACCACCAGCCGCGCCTGCAAGGCGCGTCCGTCGCGCAGCCTGACCACGGCATGCCCGCCGGCAAGCTCGACGCGCTCGCAATCTGCGGGCGCCAAGATTTCGAGCCCGTCGCGCGCCTCGAGCGAGCGCCACAGGGCGTCCTGCAAGGGCCCGTCCTCGACGATCCAGGCGAGTTCCGGCACGCCGGCGCGGTAGGCGTCGAATTCGAGCACCGAAGCGCCATCGTCGCCGTACACCCGCATGGCGTGCACCGGCGTGAGCCGCTCCTGCGGCATGGCCTGCCAGACTTTCAGCTCGCGCAGGAGCGCGGCGTTCGCCGGCGTGAGCGCATAGACGCGCGCGTCGAACGACGCGGCCGGCACGGAGCGTGCTGCCGGACGCTCGTGCGCCACCAGCGCCGTGGCCAGGCCGCGCGCGGCGCGCGCAAAGCAAGTGCCGACCAGGCCGGCGCCCACCACGACAACGTCGAATTTCACGTTGTCGATTGTAGCGCCCGCGCGCGCCTCACGCCGCCGCGCGCTGCTGAGCCCTGACATGGACGCGGTCTTCCTTCAGCGTGCGGCCGAGCAGCTTGACGAGCGCAAACACCGTCTGGATGTGCGGCGTCGGCATGCCGATCACGGCGCCAAGCTCGATGACCGCGCCGACCAGCGCGTCGATCTCGGGATCGCGCCCAACCTCGACGTCCGCAGCATGGAAGTGTTGTGGCGTCCCACCTTCTCGGCACCGGCGCCTTGAAGCCCGCGGCGACGAACGTTTTCGACAGCGCGAGCACGCGTCCGGTTTCGAAGCCATCGAGCTCGCCGAGCGGAAAACGACCCCTTCGACGTGACGCACGACTCCCGGCGCCACGCGCCGGCCTTCGAAGCTGCGCGCCGCGCTTCGGCCGGCAGGCGCGGGAATTACCGCCAGCGACTGCCGTACTGCATCGGCAGCAGCACCTATTGCGAATGCATCAGGCGCGGCAGGCCGCGCGCCACCGCCTCCACCTGATGCGCCTTCATGCCGAGGATCACGACATCGTGCGGCTCGAGCTCCTCGATCGACGCCGCCGATCGCACCCGCCCCCACGACGCAGATCTTCATGATCTGACCTCCCCTTGCGCGCCATGAAATAAGCCTTTGATTTAAAGCACTTGTTTATCGTTGGGGGCGCTGCGGCAGTAATCTTCGTCAAATTCATAAGAGATTCAGGACCTACGTTCTTATGGCCGCATCAGGCCGCACGTGGCGCGCGCCTGCGCCAGCGTGGTTCACGATCGATGCTGGGCTTGACCGGAATGCGGTCGGGGGCGAAAATTCGCGCCCTTTCCGGAGGCGAATTAGCTCAGCTGGTTAGAGCAGCGGAATCATAATCCGTGTGTCCGGGGTTCGAGTCCCTGATTCGCCACCATCATTTAAAATGGGGGTTAGCCGAAGTGATCGCTAACGCCCTTTTACTTTGGCCCAGACTTCGGACAGCTCGCGGCAGTGCAATCGCTGGGACGGAATCAGCCCACAAGCGCGTCCAAAGAGCATTCCTAGCGGTCCCACTCGTTGACTCATGAGCGCCTATTGGGGCTAACTCGGCACCATACCGGTTGGCGCCGGTCAAAGAGGGGCGAATATGAAAGGCGATTCGATAACGGTGATGGAGCAGTATCTGCAGCACCTTCCAGGTGGCATACGCGCTCTAATCTACTTCGTGATCATCGCAGTCGTCGTCGCCCTGGCAGTGCTGTGGCTCTTGTTGCCATTCGCCGTGCTGGGCACGAAGAAACGACTCAATCGAATGTTGAACGGGCTCGATGCGATAGGCACGAAGCTCGAAGCGACGAATAAGTTACTGGAGGAAACGAAAGCGCTGCAAGTCACCTGGGTCCAAGACCCGCTTCCGATTGGCGCGAAGGGACGACTTGATCGTATGGTGACGCTGATCGATGGGATTGGAGCGAAGCTCGACGTGACAAATAAGGAGCTTCAGGAATCGAGAAGGCTGCAAGCCACCAAGTCTCAAGACGCGCTTCAGGCTGGGTCGACGGGACGACTCGATCGAATGGTGAGCCGGCTCGACGCAATAGGCGCGACGCTTCATTCGCTGAATAAGGAACTCCAGGAAACGGGAACGCTACAAGCCGGCCCGGCTCAAGAGTCGCTTCCGTCGGATACTACCGACAAGATCGCGCCACCGCGATAGCCTTCACCACTTGTGCCCCCGACCCGTAAGTCGTGGGGCAAATGGGGACCGTGATGAGCGTGTGCCCGCCTAGGGCAGCGCGCTTCTCGTTTTGCAGTCCAGCGTCCCCTCAACGCCCTTTCCCGCGCGGCAAACGTAGACGTTGCGATTGCTCGCATCATAAAACCAGGCAAACGATACGCCATCGGAAGAAGAGCTACCGATCGGCGTGACGGCCGGTCGAACGTCGATCCGATTTTCGGCCGCAGCATAAAGGCAGTAACTGGTGAGCGCTGCGATGAGTGCGAAAACTGCGACTTTGATCATGGTTTCCTCCCTGTTCATTATTTGCTCGGGCAGGCCGAGCCGGTACGGATCCTTTGCTTTGATGCACGTGGGCTCATCAATCGGTCAGCGGTGCTTCGTTCAATGACTCCCGCTGCGGCGGTCTTCTGGCTGGGCCCGCTTCGGGCGCAGGTTGCCTTCCCATTGGCACTGAAAGTTGTTGCACCGGTAGCGCTCTACTTTCCAGACGACGCTGATCACGCGGTCCATCGAACGGCGATGCACGCGCACCAAGGGGCTACCGCAACGGGGACAGGAACGAAAATCCACTTGTGCTCGGCAAGATAAGGATTTCACTCAAGGAACGCGAGGGGATCGAACGGACCCGGTGGCAAGCAGGGTATCCTCACGACCGCGATTCTTGCAGTTTGAGTCGTGCAAGGGTGCTTTAGTTTTCCCGCCGCCCTCTGCTCCGCCCAAGCGCTGGCCTGGGCGCCCTACCAGAATTCGCCTCGTTTTATCTATTTGTCCATTTGCTACCCCGGTGCAGGCAGCGCCGCTGCCGCCCCAGCGGAGCAACGCAGCGCGTCCGTGCCCGAGGGGTAACCGATGCTACAGCAATCGATTTCTACGAGAGACGGCGAAGGCCATGCGCCTGCCGCAACGGCCCGTCGCTATGCGCCGCCTGAAATAATCCATGGCGGCAGGGCCGATGAGAGGCTGTGCTCCAGTTCTCAGCCACGGGCGAGGCAAGGCTCGCGTATCGCCGAGATGAGGCCTTCCGCGGCGGCCAATAAGACATGGAAGTTCGGTTTCTTCGGATAGCCCCGAAGAGCTTCCGCGAGAGCCGGATATTCAAAGACCTGTCGAGCGTAGTACAGGGAGGCCTTACGGATCTCGGTCACCTCGCTGGCGCGGAACCGGATGAGCTGCCCGAGACCGAGCGAGTGCGCCTTCGAAAGCAGTCTCCCGAGGTCATGTCCGGTAGCACGTCGCGCCGAATCTTCAGGCAACCCGGCGCCCAGGGACACGAACGCTCTTAGGCCCAATTCGAGCGCGTGACATACCAGATAGAGCCGTGCCGGCCTGAACGATTTGTTTGCCGACGTGGTCATTTTCGCTGCGCGAAGGAAGTCAGCGGCGTGCGCATAAAGGCTTGCCGGTGCCAGGCGCGACTTGACCCCACCCACGAAACTGCTCTCGCTTAGCGGAGACCGCTTCGCGCGCCTTGAGGTGTGAGGGCGGCGCAACCAATCACTCCCTAGCGTTGCGGCCGCTCCGCGAGCGCAGCGGCGTAGCCCAAGCAGGCGACCAGCGTCGAAGCCATCCCCGCTTGAAGAATCGTCCCCACCTGAAAGCCGCCAAGCCAGTACGCGCCGGCCAGACGCTCGGCGGCGGCCACAATCATCAACGCGACACCGAGCATTCCTGCCAAGCGACCGACCCAAGTCAGCAAGGCTCGCATCAGCAGTTCCTCCCTGCCCGTTTACAAATAGCGGTGGACGTTCCAGACCTATCCAGTCCCGTGACAAAGTTTAAACCTAACGCGCCGCGTCAGAACATGCCCAGGTAACCCTTTCGCCTGGGCGCGCCCGGAACCGTTCCCGTCTCGGCGGCCCAACGCGCAATGCGGCGGAATCTCCGGCGGGGAGTTATCTTCCTGTCTTTCCCCCTCACTGCTCGATCGCCTTGCGCGGCCCCATGCTCCCGCTGGCAACGCAAGTCCCGTAGGCACTGATATGGTGCGGTACCAGCCGTCCAATAGTCCGGTAGGACTATTGCGACCATGCCGGAGGGGGGATAGAGTTTTTCGCTCGGAAATGCGCGAACGATTGTCACGTGCACCTTCGATCATATGCGTCCAAAAACCACATGCAGTAGCACGCCGCGCGCATGAGATAGCGTATTCCATCCCGAAGCGACTCAAATCCGGCGGCTTCGGGCTCAAGAAACATCGTACGGGAGGACATCGTGTCGGAAGGTTCGTTGGTCGGAAGACAGGGGCAGCCGACCATATCCCGGCGAAACAGGTTGGTGCCGGTCAGCATATTCAACGGATACGTGCGGGTGCCGTTGGTGCTGCTGGCGCTCGCCGAAATCGGCGCGGTGGTTGCCGCGGTCTATGCCGCCATACTTGTCCGCTTCATCGGACTTTCCAGCGTCTCCGCCGCAATTACGATGTTCCAGACCACGGTCGGATCGATCTGGCCCCGAGCTCTGCTCGTAGCGGGCGTCACGCTCGTCTGCCTTGCGGCGATGGGGCTATACCACCTGAAGCAGCGTGCCGCGTTCAGCGGCATCGTGCTGCGTCTTCTCGCCGCTGTGTTGCTTGCCGAGGCAGCGCTCGGCCTGATTTTCTATGTGGCCCCGTCGCTGTTCGTCGGGCGCGGGATCATTGGTATCCAGGGAATATTCTCGTGCGTCGGACTGGCGCTGGTGCGGTATGGCTTCCTGCGCCTTGTCGACGAAAACGTCTTTCGGCGTCGAGTGCTCGTGTGGGGAAGCGGCGCGCGTGCAGCGAGCATCACAAACAAGCTCCGCAGACGGACCGACCAACGTGGGTTCGAGCTTGTGGGTTTCGTCAAGGCCCCCGGAGATGGCCATGAAGTTCCGAGCCATCGGGTCCTCCAGCCTGACGAAGATCTGCTGCGTCTGGCCCTACGCCATGACATCGACGAAGTCGTCGTGGCGCCAGATGATCGTCGACAGGGATTTCCGATCGCGGAACTGCTTGAATGCCGGGTTCGCGGCATCGAAGTGTGCGATATCCTGGAATTCTTCGAAAAAGAGTCTGGCCGGGTCGATCTGACGCTCATGCAGCCGAGCTGGCTGATTTTCTCAAAGGGCTTTCGCAGCGACGGCCTGCGACTCGCGAACAAGCGAGCATTCGACGTCCTCGTCAGTGCGAGCGTCATGATACTTGCCGCGCCGATCGCATTGTTGACGGCCATAGCGATCTTCCTGGAAGACCGCGGCCCGGTGCTATATCGCCAGACCCGCGTGGGACAAAACGGCAGAACATTTCGGATGCTCAAGTTCCGAAGCATGCGGGTCGACGCGGAGCCGAATGGCGACGCGCGTTGGGCGGCCCCGAATGATCCTCGCACGACTCTGGTCGGAAAGCTGATACGCAAGCTTCGAATCGACGAGCTGCCTCAAGTCTTCAACGTCTTGGTCGGCCACATGAGCTTTGTCGGCCCGCGTCCGGAGCGACCCGAGTTCGTCGAAAACCTTAACGAGGCAATCCCCTATTATCGGGAGCGGCATTCGGTGAAGCCCGGAATCACCGGCTGGGCACAGGTCCGGTTCAGCTACGGGTCGTCGCAGAAGGATGCTTTGCAGAAGCTGGAGTACGACTTGTTTTACGTCAAGAACCATAGCCTGGCACTCGATCTGACGGTGCTGATGCAAACCGTCGAGGTGGTAGTCTTCGGTATCGGATCGCGTTAGCCAGCCGCGGTGCGCCGGAGAGCCGGCGCGCCGCCCCGCCGCGCCGCCCCCGAACGCAGGCTCGGGGCTCGCGTAGAATTCTCTCCGGCAGTACGGCGTAGCTTCATCCACCTGTAACCAATGTCGAGGCCATGCGGAAGACGCCGTTCCAGATGCAGGCGAGCGTAACGCGTGTTTGAGCTTTCATTTCCAGGGCCTGCGGCGGCGAGCTATGGGCTCAGCGCCCTTGCATTTCTGGCGTTCTCCGTGCACCTGTGGTTCGGGAGGGGCCGGGGAGCACGTGGGTCGATTCTCCGGGCAGCGGTCGCGCTCAGCGCGCTCTGGGCGGCCCTTAACCTGGGCTTTGCGCTCACCGATGGCCCGGCGTTCTGGACCAGCCAGGCGATCGTCGACGGACTGCGCACCGGCGCTTGGCTGCTATTCGCGGTGATCCTGCTCGGCGGGCCAGCCGCAACTGGCCCTGGCCCAAGGCTCGAGCAAGCGGCGGGCGCCACCGCAAGTTCGTCGTCACGGACAAGCCGGGGCTCCATTTCCCTCCCTGCCGGGTGGTGGTGGGGGGCGGCGGCAGTGTTGCTCGTTCCTGCGGCGGTCTGGTTCTTTCCTCCTGCCATGCCTGTTCGCGAGATGACATCCACAGTGTCGCGGTCGCAGCTGCCCTACGGGCTGCTGCTCGGGGTATCAGTGGCCGGTCTGGTGCTGACCGAACAGCTCTTTCGGCGCGCCCGCGAAGCGTCGCGCTGGTCGATAAAGCCTCTGTGCCTCGGGCTGGGCGCAGGCTTCGTGTTCGACCTTTACATGTACGCAGACGCGCTGCTTCTCGGTCGCCTCGACGCGAACATCTGGGCGGCGCGCGGGTTCGCGCAGGCCTTGGTGATCCCCTTCATCGCCCTGGCGACGGTTCGCAACAGGGACTGGACGATCGACCTCGCATTGTCCCGAGGCCTGGTGTTCCACTCGACCGCCTTCCTCGCCTCGGGCATCTATCTGTTGGGGGTAGCGGCTGCCGGCTACTACGTGCGCTACTTCGGCGGGAGTTGGGGAAAAACCTTTCAGGTCGGTTTCATCTTCGCCGCCGTGCTGCTGCTGGGATGGCTTTTCTCGTCCGGCACGTTGCGCTCGAAGCTCAAAATTTTCATCAACAAGAACTTCTTCTCCTACCGCTACGACTATCGTGAGGAATGGCTGCGCTTCACCAACCTCCTCGCGACGCGCGATCCTCATATGAGCGCTCAGCAGCGCTGCATTCAAGCACTGGCGAACCTGGTCGAGAGTCCCTCGGGCGCGCTCTGGCTTCGTGGCGACGGCGACCTGTTCACGCAGTCGGCACGCTGGAACCTGCCCCCTATCCAGGCCGAGGAACGCGCCGACAACTCCTTGCCCCGTTTTCTACACACTAAAGGCTGGGTGGTCGATCTCGATGAATTCCGGAAGCAGCCGTCGCGCTATCCGGGCCTTGAGCTCCCGGAGTGGCTGAAAACCGTGACTTCGGCCTGGCTCATAGTTCCGGTCGTCACGCAAGACGAGCTGATGGGTTTTGTGATTCTCACTTCACCCCGCGCGGCGTTCGAAGTCAACTGGGAGGTACTCGACCTGCTCAAGACCGCCGCGCGCCAGATCGGCAGCTTCCTCGGGCAGATCCAGTCTTCCGAAACCTTGCTCGAGGTGAAGAAATTCGATGCCTTCAACAAGATGTCTGCCTTCGTGGTGCACGATCTGAAGAATCTCGTTGCACAGATGTCGTTGCTGCTGAAAAATTCGGCACGCCATCGCCAGAATCCTCGATTCCAGGATGACATGTTATCCACCGTAGAGCACGTTACCGAGCGGATGAACAAGTTGCTGCTCCAGTTGAGCACCGGCAACCGTGGGGCCGAGAACCTGCGCCCGCTCGACCTGGGCAGGCTGGCCCAACGCATCGCGGAGTCCAAGGCCGACCAGCGGAATGACATCGGCATCCAGGCATCGGGCGACGTGACGGCGCTGGGGTACGAGCAGCGATTCGAGCGAGTGCTCGGGCATCTGGTCCAGAATGCCATCGACGCGACCCCCGACGGAGGCACGATCGGCATGCGCGTATTCGCCGAGGGCGGATGCGCCGTTCTCGAGATAACCGATACCGGATGCGGCATGAGCGAGGAATTCGTGCGCGAGAGGCTGTTCAGGCCGTTTCAGACGACCAAGCCGAGCGGAATGGGCATCGGCACCTATGAAACCGCCCAATATGTGAAAGAGCTTGGCGGAAAAATCGAGACCGACAGCCGGCCGGGCGCGGGCACCAGGATGCGAATCATTCTCCCGCTGCATGGTGAAAGCCCGTCGCTCGAGCAACAGGACCGCGAAGTCGCCTGAACGGCAGCCACATGAGCGCGCGCAGACCACCACTATTGATCGTCGAGGACGACCCCGCGCTGCAGACCCAGATGCGCTGGGCGTTCGAGCAATACGAGCCCGTGACGGCCGCCGACCGGGAAAGCGCGCTCACGCAGATAAGGCGTCACCAGCCCGCAGTCGTCACCATGGATCTCGGGTTGCCCCCGCATCCCGACGATCCCTCCGAAGGATTCAAGCTTCTGCAGGATGCGTTGTCTGCCGCCCCGGACACGAAGGTGATCGTCCTTACCGGGCAGAACGATCACGAGAACGCCCTCCGGGCAATCGCTCTGGGGGCGTACGACTTCTACACGAAGCCGTTTCAGCCGGACATACTCACTCTGATCATCGAGCGCGCCTTCCGGCTGCACGAGCTGCAGGCGGAAAACAGACGCCTGCAGGCCACGCTGCGCGCGGGTCCCCTGAACGGCATCCTCACCCGCGATCCGCAGATGGTGAAGGTTTGCGGCATCGTTGAAAAGGTCGCCCCAACCGACGCGACCGTGATGCTCCTCGGCGAGTCCGGTACCGGCAAGGAACTCCTGGCGCGCGCGGTTCACGAGCTGTCCGACCGAAAAGACGCTCGCTTCGTTGCCATCAACTGCGCTGCCATACCCGAGAACCTGCTCGAAAGCGAATTGTTCGGATACGAAAAAGGGGCCTTTACCGGCGCCGCGAAGCAAACGCTCGGAAAAATCGAGGTGGCAAACCGCGGGACGCTGTTTCTCGACGAAATTGGCGATCTTCCCGCCGCACTTCAGGCCAAGATCCTGCGATTCCTCCAGGGGCGGACCATCGAACGCATCGGCGGCCGCGAAGAAATTCCCGTGGACGTGCGGGTCGTGTGCGCGACCCACCAGGATCTCTCGGGAATGATCAAGGAAGGGCGCTTTCGCGAAGACCTTTACTATCGGCTTGCCGAAATCGTGGTCAACATACCGCCGCTGCGCGATCGCAAGGGCGATGCGGCGCTGCTCGCGCACGCGTTTGTCCGACAGTTCGCGGACGAGAACAGGCGCGGCGCGATGACGCTGCTGCCCGAAGCGCTCGCGGCGATCGAGGCGCACCCCTGGCCGGGCAACGTGCGCGAGCTGCAGAACTGCACCAAGCGGGCGGTCATCATGGCCGACCGAGCGACGCTGCAGGCAGCGGATTTTGGCCTTGCGCTGGCGAACCCGGAAAACGAAGTCAAGACACTCAGGCAAGTTCGCGAACAGGCGGAGAAGGACGCCGTCGTACGGGTGTTGTCCTGGGTGAACGGTAACATGAGCCGCGCTGCCGAATTGCTCGGCATCAGCCGCCCGACACTTTACGACCTGATCAACCGGTTCGGCCTCAAGGAAACAGAATGACGAAAACTCCACAATCGATGCCTGACGATGCGAAACCGGCGCGCCGACGAAGCGCGGGAACATGGCTCCGACCCGTCTTGCTCGCGGTCGCGATCTCCCTGGCCGGCTGTAGTCACGACGATCCGGGCGCGCTTCTCGCCTCGGCCAAGCAGTACATCGCGAAAGGCGACTTCAATGCCTCCATCATTCAGCTCAAGAACGTCCTGCAGAAGGATCCGAAGAACGCCGAGGCCAGATACCTCCTCGGTCTGTCTTTGCTGAAAAACGGCGACGCCGGCGCCGCAGAAATCGAGCTCAACAAGGCGCTTGAACTCGGCTCGCGCTCGGACGAGCTCCAGGTCGCGCTGGCGCGCGCCCGGCTGGACAAGGGCGAAGCCGAAAAAGTCATTTCCGGATTCGGGTCGCTGACGCTTGCGTCGCCGAAGATGCAGGCCGAGCTGCGCGCCATCGTCGGCATGGCTCAGCTCGGGCGCAATCGCTTCGACGACGCACGCAAGGCGTTCACCGAGGCGCTGGCGCTCGACTCCACCGATGCCACCGCGAACCTCGGCATGGCGAGGATCGCCGCCTCGCAAAATGATTTCACGCAGGCCATGTCGCGGGTCGACGCGGTCCTCGGTGCATCGCCCTCGAACCTTGAAGCACTGATGCTCAAAGGCAACCTGCTCGAAGCGCAGGGACAGAGCGAGCCGGCGGAAAAAGCTTATCGGGACGCCCTCCAGGTCGCGCCGCACCAGGTTGCGCCGCGACTTAGCCTGATTTCGCTGCTGATTACCAATCAGTTGTTTGACAAGGCCGCCACCGAAGTCGACGCGCTGCAGAAAATCGCCCCGAGGGACCCGCGCAGCTTCTATGCCAAGGCGCTGCTTTTCGTGGGACAGCGCAAATTCCCCGCGGCGAAGGAGGCGATCCTTCAGGTTCTCAAGGTGGCCCCGAATCATGTGCCGAGCCTGATGCTTGCCGGAATGGCGGCAATGGAAACGGGCGCCTATGGCGAAGCAGAAAGTTACCTGCGCAAAGCCGCCTACGAGGCGCCTGATGCGATCGGTCCGAAGCGGCTTCTGGCGTCCACTTACCTGCGCATGGGCAAGACCGATCTGGCGCTGAGCGAGGTGAAGGAACTGCTGTCGAAGGCCGGCCAGGATCCGAACGTCGTCGCCCTCGCCGGCGAGGCCTACCTTGCGAACGGCGACGTTGCGAACGCGCTCCGCTATTACGACCAGGCCAATTCGCTGGCGCCCGGCAATGCCGCCGTCCAGACGCGTTTGGCCGAGATCCGGTTCGCCGCGGGCGACCGCGATCGAGCCATCAAGGAGCTCGAGGCGGTGTCGGCCGGCCATCCCGACCGCTTTCAGGCCGACCTAGCCCTCGTTACGACGTATCTGGGCCGGCGCCAGCCGGACAAGGCGCTCGAGGCGCTGAAAGTGCTCGAGAAGAAACAGCCTGAAAATCCGCTCACCTATAACTTGCGCGGCTTGGCGCTGATCATGAAGGGCGACGTTCCTGGTGCCCGTTCGAGCTTCGAGCGGGCCTTGCAGCTGCAGCCGAGCTATATGCCGGCCGTCATCAATATGGCGAACCTGGACCTGCGCGACAAGAACACCGATGCCGCCAAGAAGCGCTATGAGGCGGTATTGAAGAAAGAGCCGTACAACGAGCAGGCGATCTTCCGGCTGGCGGTGCTGCTGCGCATTACCGGCGCAACGCAGGGCGAGATCGAACAGCTGCTCAAGAAAGCCGTGGTCGGCAATCCGAATTCGCCCAGGGCGCGCGTGGTTCTGATCAATTTCTATTTGGCGAATCGCGACTTTAAGGGTGCCCTCGCGGCGGCCCAGGATGCGCATGCAGCGCTGCCGAATGCACCTTCGGTCATGGAGGCTCTCGGCGTCGCCCAGCTCGCCGCCGGGGAAACGCAGGCGGCAATCTCCACCTTTACCCAACTTTCCGGCCTGCTTCCGAAATCCCCGCAGCCGCTCGTGCGCCAGGCACAAGCCTACATGGCTGCCAAGCGGCCCGATGATGCGATCCGGGCGCTTCGGGGGGCCCTTGCCGTGCAACCTGACTTGGCGAGTGCCGAACGCGACATCGCCGCGATCTACGTTGCGACCGGGCGTAGCGACGAGGCGCTGCGCGAGGCCAAGGCGGTTCAGACCAAGCGTCCGAACGCCGCATTCGGTTACGCGCTTGAAGGCGAAATCTACGTGGCGCAAAAGAAGTGGGGCCCTGCGGTGCGCGTCTATCGCGATGCGGTGAAGAAATTCCAGGTCCCTCTGCTCGTGGCGCGCGCGCACGCCGTCATGGAAGCCGCCGGAGCGGGCTCCGAGGCCGACGCGATGATCCGGACCTGGATCAAGGACCACCCGAAGGATACCGTCGTGCTCGCCTATCTTGCACAGGAAGACCTGGCGGCGAAGCACTACGGCAGCGCCGTAAAGCGCCTGCACGTCGCCCTCGAGAGGGAGCCAGACAATCCGATGTTCTTGAACAACCTGGCGTGGGCCATGCATGAGCTCAAGCAACCAAATGCGCTTCAATATGCCGAGCGCGCAAACGAGCTTGCGCCCGAAAATGCCGCCATCATGGATACACTCGGCTGGATCCTTGTAGAAAGCGGAAACAGCCCGAGGGGTCTCGAACTGCTCGCGCGCGCTTCCGATCTCGCGCCCAACGCGTACGGGATCCGGCTTCACTTCGCGAAAGCGCTGATCAAGGCGGGGCGCAAGGACGCGGCACGCGTGGAGCTCGAAGCGCTCGCCAAGCTGGATAGCCGTCTGCCGATCCAGCGCGAGGCGGCGGCGCTGTTGTCAGGCCTGTAATATGACCACGGTCGCCGTCATCGGACTCGGATACGTCGGCCTGCCCCTGGCGGTCGAGTTCGGCAAGAAATACCGCACCATCGGCTTCGATCTCTCGGAAGACAAGGTCAACGCCTACCGCAGGTACGTCGATCCCACGGGCGAGCTCAGTACCGAAGAACTCCAGGCAGCCTCCCGATTGGAGGTGACCACGAATCCGGCCGCCTTGAGGGAAGCCGATTTCCTCGTCGTTGCCGTCCCGACCCCGGTCGACGATGCCCACAATCCGGACTTCGGGCCGTTACTCGGCGCAAGCGCCGTAGTCGGGGACAATCTCAAGCGCGGCGCAACGGTCGTTTTCGAATCCACCGTGTATCCCGGAGCGACCGAAGAGGTATGCATCCCCGTCATCGAGCACCGCTCCGGAATGCAATGGAAACGAGATTTCACCGTCGGATACTCCCCTGAGCGAATCAACCCGGGGGACAAGCAACGCACGCTGACCAGGATCACCAAGGTCGTTGCCGGCGACACGCCGGAGACCCTGGCCCGCGTGGCGGAAATCTACGGCAGCATCATCGGCGCCGGCGTGCATCGCGCAAGCAGCCTCAAGGTAGCCGAAGCGGCCAAGGTCATCGAGAATACGCAACGCGACCTGAACATCGCGCTCGTCAACGAGTTGGCGATCATCTTCCACCGGATCGGCATCGACACGCTCGAGGTGCTCGAGGCGGCGGGCACCAAATGGAACTTCCTGCCCTTTCGTCCCGGCCTCGTCGGAGGGCACTGTATCGGCGTCGATCCCTACTACCTGACCTACAAGGCGGAGACCGTCGGCTATCACCCCCAAGTCATCCTCGCCGGGCGCAAGATCAACGACGGCATGGGGAAATACGTGGCCGAGCAGACGATCAAGCGCATGATTCTGAGAGGATTCTCGGTCAGCAAGGAGGACGTGATCGTGCTCGGGCTGACGTTCAAGGAGAACTGTCCCGACACGCGCAACTCGCGTGTCGTGGATGTCATTCGCGAGCTGCAATCCTTCGGCGCCAACGTGTTCGTTCATGACCCGGTCGCGGACCGCACGGAGGCGGAACGCGAGTACGGCATCCGTCTTACCGCATGGGATGAGCTTCCCCGGGCCGCCGCCGTCGTTGCAGCGGTCGCGCATCGCGAATTCACGCAACGCCCGCTCGACGACCTGGTGGCGAAAATCGCGCCGAACGGAGTTTACGTGGACGTGAAGAGCCAGGCCGATGCCGCGGCGCTGAGCGCACGTGGAATCGAAGTCTGGCGTCTCTGAGGAGGCCGCCTTGACCGCGTTCGAGAAGATTCAGAATCGGCTCGCGGGCGGCAAGCTGACCTGGCTGGTGACCGGAAGTGCGGGCTTCATCGGCTCTCACCTGGTCGAAACCCTGCTTCGCCTCGGTCAGGAGGTCGTCGGCCTGGACGACTTCTCGACCGGACACCGGGAAAATCTCCGCCAGGTCGAGGAAGCGGTCGGCGCCGATGCCTGGAAGCGGCATCGGTTCATCGAGGGCAGCATCGTGGAGCTCGATACCTGCCGGGCAGCCTGCCGCGGCGTCGATATCGTGCTCCACCAGGCCGCGCTGGGGTCCGTGCCGCGCTCGATTGCCGACCCGCTCACCACCCACTCGGCGAACGTCACCGGCTTTCTCAACATGCTGGTCACGGCACGCGACGCACAGGTGCGGCGTTTCGTCTATGCCTCCTCGAGCTCGGTCTATGGCGACCATGAGGCGCTTCCCAAGGTCGAAAATGTGGTCGGTCGCCCGCTTTCTCCCTACGCGGTCAGCAAATGCGCCGACGAGCTGTACGCCGAGGTGTTCGGGCGCTGTTACGGCCTCAAGACCATCGGCTTGCGCTACTTCAACGTCTTCGGCGCGCGCCAGGACCCGGAAGGTCCATATGCCGCCGTGATTCCGCGCTGGGTGCGCTCGATGCTGCTGGGCGAGGCCGTCGAAATAAACGGTGACGGCGAAACCACGCGCGACTTCTGTTATGTCGCCAACGCCGTACAAGCGAACCTGCTCGCGGCCCTGACCGACGATCCTCAGGCGCTGAACCGCGCCTACAACGTCGCCGTGGGCGAGCGCACGTCGCTGAATCAGTTGTTTGAAATCCTGCGTTCCTTGCTTGGCGCGGAGCGCCCCACGCTCCGTTCCGCCGAGCCCGTCTATCGCCCCTTTCGCGAGGGCGACGTGCGGCACTCGCTTGCGGATATCACGCTGGCGCGCCGGCTGCTCGGGTACGAGCCCACGCACACGCTCGCGAGCGGGCTGCGCGAGGCGTTATCCTGGTACGTGAACCGCTTCAGCGGTACGCGCGAACGCACGGCGGAGATGCGGTGAGCAGCGCGTTCATTCGATTGCAGGCGACATTTCGTAAGTCGAACCGGTGGGCGCTTTGCGCGCTCGCGATCCTGCTCGGGGTCCCGGCCTCCGGCTCGGCGCAATCGGACAATGTCACGGCGATCGAGCGGGTCAAGCCGTCGATCGTCGCGGTCGGCACCTTCGAGCGCCTGAGAAACCCCGAGTTCCAGTTTCGCGGCACCGGATTCGCGGTCGGAGACGGCTCGCTCATCGCGACCAACGAGCACGTAGTGTCCGCCATCCTCAACAGCAACAACAATGAGACGCTTGCCATAGCGGTGCGTCTATCGGGCAGCACGGCGCAGATCAGGAGCGCACGCAAAGTCGCTTCGGAGCCTTCAGCCGATCTGGCGCTATTGAAAATAGACGGCCCCCCATTGCCCGCCTTGCGCCTCGGTGACTCGGATGGGGTACGTGAGGGCGAGGTCTACCTGTTTACCGGGTTCCCGATCGGCACCGTACTCGGGCTGATCCCGGCGACGAGCCGCGCCATGATTTCCGCGATCACGCCGATCGTGATCCCGGCGGCCCGTGCGGACAAGCTCAATGCACGTGCGATCCGCCGAATAGCGGCAGGAGCGTTTCCGGTGTTCCAGCTCGACGGCACCGCCTATCCCGGCAACAGCGGCAGTCCGGTCTACGATCCCCGATCCGGGAAGGTCATCGGGATCGTGAACATGGTCTTCGTCAAAGGCACCAAGGAAGCGGCCCTGACCAACCCGAGCGGCATTTCCTATGCCATTCCGGCGGACAAGCTCAGCGAACTATTGGCCCGCACGCGTTAACGCGGCTCGGCTCACTGGAGCTGCTTGAGATAGTCCTTGCTGAAGACCCGGTCCGGGAGCTCACGCAGTTTCATGTCCGAGTACTCGAGCGTAGATACCTCGCCCTGGTTGATCGCATCCACCATCACCAGCTTCGTCGGGCGGATCAACCCGCCCAGCCGGCGGAAGCCTTCGTACCGGCAGGTCTTGAGCAGTCGCCCAGAAAGCGAATAGAACTCGGCCTTGTAGGGCCGGTAATTGCCTTGCTCGACCCAATAGCGCACACGCTGATACGTCACCGAACGGTCCACCGCGGTCAGCTCGAGCAGGTAGAACGCGTCGTTGCCGACCTTCTCGGTGCCGATCAACGTCGGATGGTAGTCGCCGACGAAGTTCGCACGCGCCAGGTCGCCATTCGAAGCCTGACCGACAAACCGTTGTCCCAGTGAAAGGCGTACCGACTGCAATACCTTAGGAAGAAATACCCACAGACCGCGCCCCTTCGCTCGTCAGCTTGCCATCGACCGAGGTACGTATGTCGACGCCGACCTCGAATCCATCCTGGGGGAAGCTTACGGCGTCGGCGCGGCGCAAAATCGCTTCGGCGGAGATCGCCGGCGCGATCGGCCGACTCGGGCGCTGCACCGACTGCGCCGCCCAGACGAAGCGGCGCAGGACAGCAAACAGCTGCCCGTTCAGATAGTGCCAGGCGGTCCGGCGAAACCCAGCGGCGGTATGCATCCACGGCCCCCTTGCTTTTATCAATTAATAAGTTAGCATGAGATTCGAAGAAGTTGGCGCTGAACAAAGGGCCCGATGGAGATCGTCCGTCTCGAGCATGTGTACAAGGAATATCCGCTAGGCGCCCACAAGGTCAACGCGCTGACGGACATCAGCTTCAGCGTCGACGCGGGCGTCCTACTTGCGCTGGCGGGACCCTCGGGCAGCGGAAAATCCACCTTGCTGAACCTGATCGGGTTGATCGACGTACCGACCGCGGGCCGGGTCATCGTGGCGGGGCACGACGTCTCGGGGAAAAGCCCCGACGCACTGGCCGACCTGCGCGCGCGCACGGTAGGTTTCATATTCCAGAGCTTCAACCTCTTTCCGGTCCTGACAGCCGAGGAGAACGTCGAGTTTCCCCTGCTGCAAATGCACGATATCGACAGGAAGAGAAGAAAAGCGCGGGTGGCGAAGCTGCTCGAAATCGTCAAGCTCTCGAAATATGCGCATCATCGCCCGAACCAGCTCAGCGGGGGTCAGCGCCAGCGAGTCGCCATTGCGCGCGCGCTGGTTCATCGGCCGAAGATCGTGCTCGCGGACGAGCCCACCGCCAATCTCGACCACAAGACCGGGGAGGGCATCCTCACGTTGATGAAGGAGCTCAACCGTAAGATGGGCACGACGTTCGTCTTTTCGACGCACGACCAGAAGGTGATCGATTTCGCCGATCATTACGTAGGGATCGAGGATGGCAAGCTACGCTTCCTCGGCGTACGGCAGGGTCGCAAGTGGCTCATCCGGGACGAATGGCGCCAGAAGGCGCGTGTCCGATCTGGCAGAAACCGCGGTTTCGGGCGTGGGCTCCCATGGAGCATAGGCGAGCCCTCTGGCGCATCGCGTTGATCGCCATTCTGCTGTGCGCGGCCGGTCCGGTAGCACATGCAGCCCAGTTGGGTCCTCTGACGGTGCTTTCGCACCTGGACGAGCCTCTCAACGCAGAAATTGAGATCCTTTCGGTACAGCCGGGCGAAGACAGGGGTCTTGCCGCGCGGCTCGCCTCCAGAGCTGCTTTCAGTGAAGCGGGCCTTGAATACAGCCCTGCGCTCTTCGGAGTGCGCGTCTCGGTCGAGCGCCGCGGCGACCGCCGCGTCATCCGGCTGAGGACGAACCGCCCCGTTCGCGAGCCGATCCTCCAGTTGCTGATCGAGCTTCGCTGGAAGACGGGCCGGGTGATGGGCGAATACAACGCCCTCCTCGATCCCCCCGCCTACCGGGGACCCCGACCGGCCGCTCAATTGCCCGAAACGGTGCCCTCGTCTGCGAAGCCCGCGGAGGCGCCAGCGCCCACGCCCCCGGTGGCCGAGGCCACGAAGAAGCCCGAAGCTACGGCCGCACCTGCGCTCTCTCGAGAGGAGCTCTTCGGCGTGCCCAAGACGGAAACCGCGGCTAAATCCGAACCGAAGCCGCTCGAGTGGCATGGCTATGTGTCGAACTACACGGCGTACGACTACTCCGATCCCACGCACTGGTCGCGCGGCGTCTTCAGGGCCCAAATCGGTACCGAGGGCGGCGCGAGCGGTCTTGGCAGCGGTCTGAAGTGGAAGGTCACTGCCAGGGTCGACGGCGACCCGGTGTATGCATCTTCAAATTTCTATCCTCCCGACGTGCGCAATGACCAGCGCCTCGATTTCTGGCTGCGGGAGACCTACATCGATACAGGGGCCGGCAACTTCAGCCTGCGCCTCGGAAAGCAGAACATCGTCTGGGGCGAGATGGTGGGACTGTTCTTCGCCGACGTGGTCTCCGCGCGGGACTTGCGCGACTTCATCCTGCCAGACTTCGAAACCATTCGAATCCCGCAATGGGCGGCGCGGGCCGAGTACTTCGGGGAAAATTCGCACTTCGAGCTCATCTGGCTTCCTTACCCGGACGTCGACAACATCGGCAAGCCGGGCGCGGAGTTCTACCCGTTCCAGGTTCCCCCTCCAGTCGGCTTCAGCCAGCAATTCAACAACGAGGTCTTCCCCGATCGCCGGCTGTCGAACACCAACTACGGCCTGCGCGCGTCGACATTGCAGAGCGGCTGGGATCTTTCCGCTTTCTATTATCGCAGCACCGACATCAACCCGACGTTCTATCGGGACGTAACGCTCTCGCCGACGCCGACCTTGACCTACACGCCGCGCCACGATCGCATCTGGCAAGCAGGCGGGACGCTTGCGAAGGCATTCGAATCGGTCGTCGCGAAGGCGGAACTGGTCTATACCTCGGGTCGAAGCTTCAACGTCACCAACCTGACGGAGCCGACCGGGGTCGTGCCACAGGACACGCTGGACTACGTCCTCGGCCTTGACTTCACGCTTCCACGCGAGATCCGGATGAACGTTCAGTATTTCGAACGCGTCTTCTACAACCACGATCCAGACCTCTTCTTTGACCGCCGCGAGGGCGGCGTGTCGCTACTGCTCAGCGGTGCAGTCGGCTGCGAAGATTCAGCCGGAACTCTTCATCATTCAGAGCGTAAACCGCGGTGACCGCATGGTGCGTGCCAGCATAGGATGGGTCCCCGCGACAAACTGGCGCTTGACAACCGGGGTTGTCACCTTCGCCGGCCCCGTGACCGGATTCTTCGGTCGATTCAGCCGCGACGATCGCGTATTCGTCGATCTGCGCCGCGACTTCTAGGGGCGGGCTTTATGCGGCAGACAACTGCAGTCTGTTGCCGAACTGGACCAAGTCAAGCTGCATCAGTACCGAAGGTGCGCCGGCACGAACGCAGAGGCGCTCCGCAGCCGCAACCACGAAGCCGAAAACCCGCTGATAGAACCGAACGTGCCTGGGATTGACTTCGATCAGGACGTGGGTCAGAGCGTGGACCAACTACTCTGCGCGGCGGACAGTTCCAATCTCCGGCCGAACTGGACCAGGTCAAGCCGCAGCAGGACCGACGGCGCTCCAGCACGGGCGCAGATGCGCTCCGCAGCGGCGACGACAAATCCGAAAACCCGCTCATAGAACCGTACGTGTCTCGGATTGACTTCGATCAGGACATCGGTGAGAGCGTGGACCACCGTAACGAGATACGCTGACTGCACCAGCGCATTGAGCGCTGCTTTCCAGTCCACTCCTTCTTCGACGGCTAATTTGACCAGCTCGCCGACGCGGCTACCTTCGCCACGCAGGCGCTCGATTTCCGCGCTGTAGCTTTCCTCAGCGAGCAAGCCCTGCGACGAATCCGGCCTTACGGTCAAGGTCCCGAGGAGTCTGCCGCCATCTTCGGCCAGTAGAGTTACAGGCTGCCCCTCCATACGGAGCCGCGCTATCGAAATCGTCGGAGAATTCGACGACGTGGTATCCGCGCCACGCATAACGTCTGCGCACCAATTGCTCCGCTGCCTTAAGCTGCTCCGGAAGAACCGCCACCACGGTGCGCAAGCCAATTTCGGGGAGACGCGTTGCCGCACCTGCACCGGGCACTGACTCTGAAAGGGGAGTGAACTGAACATTGCGGCGAAAATGCGCGCTATGAAGAAGCGGCTGCATCCAGTGCGTGCTGTGGGAGATCTCGAGGGGCAGCGCGCTTTGTTCGACCAAGGCTGAAGTATTCACATTGACCTATGCATGAAAGTGGTTGTGCAAGTGGTTCCTCCCTTCGTTCAAAGATCCCGGGAATCGCCGGCGGGACTTGTATGCAAAATACGGGCCAACAACTTATACTGCAGCAACTCAAGCAGTTAGTAAACAGATTCCAGAACATAGCTTAGAGCTTCGTCGGGATACACCGACAACCAAGCCGCAGTGGCGGGGTTACATGCTCGGATATCGCTCTATATCGAGCTCTCTGCTGCTTGTCGTGGATCGCCGACAAATTCGGCGAATTGAAGAATAATCTGACATGATGTCCGAGGCGATCAAACCAGCGAACGGAGAGCGTCGGCGATCGGGAGGCGGGAGACGCGGAGTGCGGGCAACACCGATGCAAGCGTAGTCCCGACCAGCCCCACCAGAAAGGCGCTGCTGACGACGGAAGGTGTGACGCGGATGCGAGCAATGTACTCAAAGTTGGAACTAGGCGGGGGCGGCATGGGAATCCCGATGGCAGAGATTGCCCAAGCAAGGAAAACACCTAGCAGGCAGCCTGCGACGGCGCCGCCTAACCCCATGAGAAATCCTTCCAACACGACTGACCGAAAGACGTGCCTGCTCCGGATGCCTAGTGCCCTCATGGTGCCGAACTCTCCGGCACGCTCAAATATGCTCATGTTCAAGACATTGGACACGCTCAAGAGAATCATGATCAAGACGATCAGCCGCAGCACGCCGAACTGCCGCTCGTAGAGGGTCACGGCTTTGCCGTAGAAGTCGTCGATCTCGTACCACTTCCTCACGTCAAGCTGCGCATTCGCGATATCGGTGCGAATCTTCGCGGCAACCGCGTCAGTGTCCGCAGTCCGATGAAGCGCAACCACGATCACATTGGCGCCGTTCGTTGCCAACAGTTCTTGAGCGGCGGCCAATGGGATCTTCACGGCACGCGCGTCATAGTCTCGGGAAAAGCTCTGAAATACACCTACAACAACAAAATCCAGGACGTTGATGGCGCCGTCCGCGGTAGTGACCAGCAGATTGACCCGGTCGCCGGGATGCAATCGCAACGATTTGGCGACCCCTTCCCCGATCTCAATTCCATAGGCATCCTTGTCTCGTAGCGGTCGACCCTGTTTGATCACGATGTATGTGCCGAGACGTATTTCTTTGTCCGGCTCGATGCCCTCCCCGACTATAGGCAAGTCGGTCTTTCCGTTATTCAGCAGCCCGCTAAAACGCATTCTGGCCATCACATCCTGCATTTCCCCCGAGCTCGCTATCCGCCTCTTCAAGCTGTCTGTTCCGGGATCAGGAATCGTTCGGGCGAGCGCGATCCCGCCGCAAATAGCCCGGCCGCGCGAGCTGAAGGTGGCCTGTCTGCGAATGGATGGTAGCTTCCGCCAGTTGCGCGAACATGTCCTGAATGAATCCCCCGATCAGGATCAACCCTGCCACCCCGAAAGCGATCGCCGCAAGGATCATTGCACTGCGCAACTTCTGACGGATCACGTTGCGTAGCGCGAAATTCAGCACTTAATGCATGCCTTTAGCGGTTGTGTCGCAGCGCGTTCACGATCTGTAGTCGAGATGCCTTCCATGCCGGATACAGAGTTGCCAGAAGCGCTGCCATGACAGCGAGCACAATGCTGCTTGTGATGATCGGCCCGGTGACCATCATCTCGGCGGAATAGCCCCAGGATTGACCCGGTGGAGCCGGCATCGGAATACCGACAATCGAGATGACGCGCGCACCGAGGACTCCACCGATGCCCCCGACGATCCCGCCAAGAATCCCGAGGAGTCCACCTTCGAGCACAAATTGCACGAGGATTCGCGCCCGATGCGTACCAAGCGCCATCGCGGTCCCAATTTCGCCTATGCGCTCACTGACATTCATCGTCATGGTATTTGAGATGGACAAGACGATGATGATCGCCATGAGCAGCGTGACTACCGCAGTTTGCCTGGAAAACAGTGCTGCAGTCTTGCTATAGAAATCTGCGAGCTCGTACCACGGCGTGGCATCGACCGGCTGCCCGGCCAATTGTCTGCGCAAGCGGCCGAGGACTTCGTCGGTTCGATTCGTATCGTCCAGCAGCACTACAATGCGCTGATCACCCGAGACGCGAAGCAGCTCATGGACCGCCCGGCGGGGTATGCGCACGGCAGAATCATCGAAGGCCTTGGATATGGTCGAAAAAATACCCCGAATCCGTACCTCGATCCCGTTCATCCCACCGGACTTCGTGTTTGCCAGCAGTGTCACCGTGTCGCCGACTTTCACCCCCATATTCGCGGCAAGCCCTTCCCCAATTACAATCTCGTACGGCTTTTCCGTTGAAAGATCCATGCCCTTTACGATGTTGACAGCCGGTCGCCCGAGGCCATGAACGTCGTACATAGCTGCCTCCTTTTCCGGCTGCACGCCCTCCGCTAAAAAAGACAATGTCGCGTCCCCGCGGCTCACCAGCCCGCTAAACGCGATCCTCGGCGCGACCACACGGACATGATTCATATGTTCCAGTAGCTCCCGTACAGGCGAGTCCTCGGGAAGAAGGTACGCAAATGGATCCGCACTTCCGGACTCAAGATAGCCGCGCTTGGTAAGCTGTATATGTCCGAACTGTGAGTGGATCGTGGTCTCTCTCGTCGCCCAGAGAACCCATTCGACGAAACTATTGGCGAGTATCGACGCCGCAACTCCGAAGGCAACGGTCGCCACGACCACCGTGGAGCGCCATCCATGGCGGATTACGTTTCGCCAAGCAAGCATCGCGCTATTGGGCAAACCGACCGAATCCGGACCCAATATTCAGACTCCACGTTGACTGAAGGGCCTTGTCAAGTGACCCCATTGTTCTTGCGGCGTAGTCGCCATGCATCCGTTGCTCGCTTCGCCTCTTGCCTCCACACGAACAGTTCGAGTTCAAGCATCCTTCGTGTAGCCGGCCGTTGAACGACTCGACGCGCCCGTCGTCGGATTGCCTGGGCGCGACAAGTCGATCCAGACCTTGTTTACGTAAGCCCAGAGATTCATCAGCCAGGTATTCCGTCGCGTATACATCGAGCACCGTCGGCGCGCTTAGCCGCGCGCCGTTGACGCGTTGATCAGCAACGAAATCCATGCCCAGCACTGGTTGGCACTGGATAGCTGGATTCTGGTCTCCCGGGGGCCGCCGAGACATTTTCAACGTGCGTTTAACTATGACAGTCTTAAGCGGCGCCGGCACCGTGCCGCCTGCCTGAGCGCAGTTCTCGGATTGTCCTTCTTGATCACCCCACTTCCGTTTTTCATTGAGCCCGCAGTGTCGCCCTGAATGTCCACGCGGGCTACGCAACAGGCGGTCGAGCATCGCCGCGGTGACCATCGCGTCGTCGGCAAGCGCGCTCGTCCATCGCGCAAACAGCAAGTTCAGGTAGGCACGATTGAGCCGCGCTCGTAACGCTTCGCTACAGCGCGGAAGACAGATTGGCGTCCTGCTTCCCGAAGGCCAGGTAGCCGATTTCTTCGATGATCAGCGGCGTCAGGTTCAGGAGCATGTGGTTCAGGTAGCTAGCGAAACGCCCTTGCCGCGCCGCCGTCCGCAGCTGCAGCACCAAGTCCGCGGCTGTGGCAAAGCTCCTCTTCCAAGAAGCAATCGTCGCGCCCAGGTCTTTCTCCATATCCAGAATGCGCTGCTCGGGTCAGTGTCCAGGTATCTCCTGCGGCCGATGCGTGCGCGCTTGCTATGATGACAAGCGTGCAGATACCCGGGCGAGGCGAACTGGAGCCATCTGGAAAAGCGAGACTCTTGCTCGGCCTGCAACTGCCGTTGACGCTGGCCTTGCTGGCGTTCGTCCCTGGCAGCTGGGCGAAGCTCCTCACGCTCCTACTCTGTTGGGCACTGACCTTCGGCGCGAGCACGAGGCTGGAGCTCATCACCTATGTCTTGGTCTCGGCCCTTTTCTCATTGATGGACATCATGGCCGTTCGGCAGGGGTATTTACATTCACTTCACCCGATTTCCTGGGGCTCCCGATCTGGGAGTTTTTCATGTGGGGGTTCTACGTCTTCCATTGCCTGCGCCTTCTAGGGGGCCCTGCCCCTCGCACCTCCCGAATCGCGGTTGTAGCGCTCACGGTGCTTTCGCGATCCCGTTCGTTACTTTTACCGATCCCTGGCTGCTTCTTGCGGCATCGGGAACCGTGCTCGCGATCGCAGTGGCTTTCTTTCACGAGCGATGGGACTTGGCTTATCTTGGCTATATGATCATTCTGGGTGCTCTGGTTGAATATTGCGGGGTCTGGAGCGGTCAGTGGCACTATCCCGGCGAGCCGGTTGGCGGGGTGCCCCTGTGGTTTCAACGATGTGGGGCGGAATCGGGCTCTTTACGCGACGGCTGATCCTTCCGTTGCTGCGTACGGGCTTACCGCCGGCGAACGGACACGCATAGACGCACGAGGCGCGTGCCCAAGTTGCCATCGGAGGGGGAGGAGGCGGTGAGTCTGGACGAGGCACTTGTGGCGTGGCGGAAGGCGCTGGGGAACGATGCCGTTATCGACGGCGAGATGGCCCCTTCCAGCTATCGCGAGTGCACGAGCGGCGCAACGCGCTCCGTACTTGCCGTGCTGCGCCCAGCCAGCGTTGCAGAAGTCGTGCAAACCGTCCAAATCGCGGCGCGCTTTCGTCTGCCGCTCCATCCGATCAGCACCGGCCATAACTGGGGCTACGGTACCGCTCTCGCCGTCGCGAATGAATCGGTCGTCGTGGATCTTTCGCGGATGCGCGGCATTCGTGTTTTTGAGGAGGAACTGGGTGTCATCACCATCGAGCCGGGGGTGACACAGGGTGCCCTTGCTGAGTTCTTGCGCCAGCGCGATGCTCCATTCTTGGTCCCGGTCACCGGTGCGGGGCCGTCGTGCAGCATTCTCGGCAACGCGCTCGAGCGGGGGTACGGCATCACGCCGATTTCGGACCACGCGTCGTCGGTTATGGCCATTGAAGCGGTGCTGCCGGACGGCAGCATCTTTCGGCCGGTGCTCGCCGATCTCGGGGCTCCTGAGGCGGCGCGCGTGTTTCGCTGGGGAATCGGTCCCTATCTGACAGGGCTGTTCTTGCAGGGTGGTTTCGGGATTGTCACGAGTATGACCCTCGCGCTTGCCAGGCGTCCCGAGGCTGTGAAGGCATTCGTCATGAGTGCTGCCGAGCACGCGACGCTCGAGCAGCTCGTGACGGCGGTCCGCGAAGTATTGCGGCTCTTCCCGGGAACGGTCGGCGGAATCAACCTGATGAACGCACACCGCGTGCTGGCGATGAGCGTGCCGTATCCACGCGGGCGGCTGGGGGCTGACGGCCTCATTCCCGAGGCAATCATCGACGATATGAGCCGGGGCCGCGAAATCGGGAAATGGACAGTCTTCGGGACGTTGTACGGCACCGGGCGGGTCGTGTCCGCGGCGCAGGCCGATATCAAGGCGTTGCTCAAACCCCTTGCTGCTCGGCAGCTCTTCGTTTCTCGGCCCATGGCGAACTCGATGCGGAGGATGGCGAGGCACCTACCTGCTCGGCTGCGCCGGCGGTTCGGACCGGCGGCAGACACGCTCGCTTCATCGCTTCAACTGGTGGAAGGAGAACCGAACGAAACTGCGCTGCCGTTGGCATACTGGGTCTCCGGCAGGCGGCCGGAGGAGGGGAGCGGCCTTGACCCTGCACGAGACGGCTGCGGACTGATCTGGTACTCGCCGATCGTGCCCATGCGGCCGAACACAGTACGCCACTACCTTGATTTCCTGGTGCCGACGATGCGCAAGCACGGGCTCGAGCCCTTGGTCACTCTCACAAGCCTGTCCGAGCGTTGCTTTGACAGCAGCGTGCCGCTGATATTCGATCGCGGTTCCGAAGCGGCGACACGGCGCGCACAAGAATGCTATAGGGAACTGCTCGAGGCGGGGAGTCGCCTCGGCTACGTGCCTTACCGGGTCCACGTTGACGCCGTGTCCTGGCTCACCGATCTCCCTTCAGTCCACTGGGACATGACCGAAAAGCTCAAGGCGGCGGTCGATCCACACGCGCTGGTGTCGCCGGGTCGGTATTCACGTACGCGTCGCAGCTCATGATGCTGATCGAAGACAAGCATGTCGCGATTTCTAGTCTGAGGGTGCAAAAAAAACGGCCTCCGCAGAGGCCGTTCTTGGATTACGACTGGATTTCAACTTTTACGGCGCAGATTGAAGAACCCCAAGCCCAACAGGCTGAGACCGAGAAGACTCAGCGTGGCCGGCTCAGGGACCGTAAAGTTACGTGCCGGGTCGTCGCTGACTGCGCCAATAATGTCGGTGCCCGCTACGCTCCAGTTCGCGCGCAGATTGTAGTTATTATTGAAGCGGAAATCGCGATACTCGATGTTATCCGTCGCACCGATGACTGGAAAATAGTTTCCGTTCAGAATCGCAGCCCACGCACCGTCTAGTGAGTCGATCACGCCATCGCCATTCACATCGACCACGTTGGCATACGACTCGGCTTGACCTTGAACACCTCCGAGAAGATCGGAAGGCTCTGCGGTGCCTTTGATGGCGATATCTTCGTTGCCTGACACGATGCCCCAATCAAACATCAGCCGCACAAGGAAGGTTCCGTCGGTAAAATTCGTGAACGTGGAATCGGATGTGCGTTGTCCGGGCAAAGCCGCAGCGGTGTCACTTGGGGTATATCCGCCCACATTGGCGTCCTGCTGGTACAGATCGATAAATCCGCCGTTATTGCTGCAAACGGCGGTGGGACAGGCCCCGCCCGTATATTCTGTAATGCCGTAGAAGATACCGCTGACGTCGATGTTGGCCGGCAACTTGTTGGAGCCCGCCCCGCCGATGGCAGGATACAGGTAGGGGTCGACGCTAATGTTGCCCAACTGGATCGACGTCGTTGTCAGAACACCCCAATTCTGCTCTGCGTTTCCGCCCGGAGAAGTAATGCCATTACTCGGCGCCAGCTGTTCTGCGTTATTGAACTTGATATACAACGGCTCACCCCCCGGGGGCAGCCAAAGGGCAGCCTGGGCCCCAAACGAAAAGCTCAGACCGAGAGCCAAACCTAGAATCGTGCGCTTCATGACATTCTCCTTTGGACAGGAACTCGCGGAACACGGTGCAAAGCAAGAAATCCGGCTCCTCGGGCCCTTAAAAGCATGAGTCATGCCATGAAACAATCAGTTCACACAACACACTGAAACATAATAGATATTTTTGAAGACGAGCCCCTAAATTCCGCTAATGCTTTGGCAATCCATGAACGATCTGTAAAAGATTTCGACAAGTTCCCGGTGGTCAAAATCATGCGCGCTAAGACAGATTAATTGTTGGATATCAATCTGTTATCCAGATCCGTCCAGGCACGCTCCTCCTGATCCTCGGTGGCCACGATCCTGAAGACTGTAAGCTTGAGCGTAATTGGCTGTTTCCGCAGAAACTCTCAACTGCGAAGGGGGCTTGCCGAGGCCGGCATCGGCGCGCAAGCCATTCGGGGCCGGCGGCGCCCCGAACGCCGAACTCGTGGACGTCAGCCAAGAGTTGCTGCAAGCGTGGTGTACTGGCATTCGAAAGCTGATGCGCGAAAGCTGGCTGACCTGCCCTTCGATCTTGTTGCGATCCTTGCCCAACTGACGGTACGCCTCGCTGTTTGCAATCGAACGTGCGTTATCGCGGGAGGCTTGATGGATATTGCGCGGTACGTCTTGCGTACGGGATTGTCGGGACAGCACTTTGGCTTGAGCGCGCAGGCCTGGCGGTCGTGCACACTCGCTCCGTATCGCGTCGCACGCGACTTGGGTCGGGATGCGGGCGGCCAGTGGACGCTAATAGGAATACTAGGACGTCGGGAAAGTTTACAATCACAAGAGTCCTGAGGCCGATATAGGTGAACTCAAGACAAGCATATATAGAATTTTGACTAACAATCAATCAGTAACAAGGACCGGCATGTTATATGCTTGCTCAATAATGCTTAGCGAAAAAAACCAGAATATGGCACGGGCTTCTAGAAACTGACGGCGCGTCTACTACACCGAGCGGGTGCAGATTAGGTTTGAAAGAGGCATTCTGACGATGGCGAACTCACTAGGGCCACGGATCTCAGGTGAGCCAAATCCAGATCAGAGGTACGGCGCGCAGGCGGGCGGTGACCGTAATCGCCGTCGATTCTTACGGAGCAGCCTGGTTGCGGCACCGGTCCTGATGACCCTGGTCAGCCGCCCGGTACTCGGCGGGCAGTGGCGGGTGGTGGGCGGCGGTGGAGGCGGGAAATGCGTTACGCCCTCTGGTTTCGTGTCGATGCCGACGAGCCAGCACGGCCAAACCTATTACTGCAGTGGTCGTACTCCCGGCTATTGGAAGCAATCTCAGCATTTCGGTTCGTGGGTCGCGCCCTATTATCCGACCTCCACAAGCTGGCCCAACAACCATGATGCAACCAAGTTCACCGACGTGTTCTCCCCTTCGCCGTACCCGCCGGACACGACGCTCCTGCAAGTCCTCGAACTCACGGGCGGTCCACCCAACGACGTCGCCCGCCATATCGTCGCTGCGCTGCTGAACGCTGCGGCAGGATGGACGACGCCGGTATTGACCATCCCGGCGATACAAGGCATTTGGAGCGAATATATGAACACCGGTGGCGGGACGATCGGCTACTTCGAACCCACCGCCGGCGTGAAGTGGTACCACGACGATATCGTCGATTACCTGCTCTCGACGATGCCGCTTTAGCCGCCGCGTCTGCGGCGGCGTCACGCGTTCCCTTCCCGACAGGACCCTCCTGCTTGTCGGCATCCGCATTGCGCTGGCACACTGTTCCGCCTGAAGAACTGACCTGGCGGGAGCTCGATGGCCAGCTGGTGGTACTTAACGCGCGTAGCGGCAGCACGCACCTGCTCGAGCCCCTCGCCGGTGAAGTGCTGCGCGCACTCATCGAAGGAAGCCCCGGCATGAGCGTCCAAGACCTCGTGGACCGGCTGCGCGGAGATTCGGCGGACGACGATCTCCCGGACTGGTCCGCCGCGATCGAGACCGTGCTGTCGGAATTCGAACGACTCGGCCTGGCGCAGCCGGAACAACCTTGATCGTCGCCGAACTGTTGCGCAACGAGCTGGTGCACCTGTTGGCCGGCCCTGGCCTGCGGCTGCGTACCGGACCGGTGGTCACCCGCGTTCATTCACGCTTGCCCGCGGTTGCAGAGGGCGTGGCGTTGCACTATGCCGAACATCCGGTCGAGCCATCGGATGGCTTCGCGGACTTTCACGTTCGCGTCGGCAGGCCGGGCGGCGTCAGGCGCTGGCTGCAGCCACAGGTCCTGTTCCAGTTCGACGGCGCACCGCCGTTCTACCCGCTTCCCGCGGACCAGGCGTTCCCGATGCTCGAGTGGGGGCTCAATTGGTGCGTCTCGGCGCACTGCCACCAGTACCTGATATTGCACGCGGCGGTCGTCGAGCGATCCGGCCGGGCTCTGGTCCTTCCCGCGCCGCCGGGATCCGGCAAGAGCACGCTCTGTGCCGGGCTCGTGAACCGCGGCTGGCGCCTGCTCTCCGACGAGCTTGCGCTCATCGCCCCGGCAAGCGGCGCGATCGCGCCATTGCCGCGTCCGGTCAGCCTGAAGAACGCTTCCATCGAGGTGATACGGCGCTTTTCCGCAACCGCCGTGATCGGGCCAACGGTGCACGACACGCTGAAGGGGTCGGTCGCCCACATGAAGCCACCGGTGGAGAGCGTGCGACGCGCAACCGAGCCCGCACGCCCGCGCTGGATCGTGCTGCCCCGCTTCGAAGCGGACGCGGCGCTGCGCCTCGAGCCCCTGCCCAGAGGGCAGACATTCATGCAGCTGGTCGACAGCGCGTTCAATTACCACCTGCACGGCCGCGGAGGCTTCGAAAGCCTGGCGCAGATGACCGAAGCCTGCGCCTGCTACGAGCTCGCGTACGGCGATCTCGCGGAAGCGGTCGAGGCGTGCGACGAGCTCGCGGCACGCGCGTGACCATGGCCGGCGAGGACCCCGTCAGCCTGGCGTTGCGCCAGCCGCACGCGCTGCCGGGATGGACCCTCCGGCGAGTGGGAAAACCTCGTTCGCCAGGCGCGCAGCGCGAACCTGCTGTCGCGGCTCGCCGCGCTGCTCGGGGACCAGGGATTGCTGCAACAGATCCCCGAGGGCCCGCGCGCGCATCTCGAGGCGGCGCGTGTCGCCTCGCGCGCCCAGGAAGAAGCGGTACGCCGGGAGGTGGCCTACATCTGCAAGGCACTGGCTCGGACCGGGGTCGACGTCGTCTTGCTCAAGGGCGCGGCCTACTTGTTCGCGGGGTTGCCCGCCGCACGAGGCCGCGTATTCTCGGACGTCGATATCCTGGTTCCCGAATCCGCAATCCCCGAGGTCGAGGCCGCGCTGATGCTGCACGGCTGGGCAACCACCCACCACGATCCCTACGATCAGCGCTATTACCGCGAGTGGATGCACGAGCTGCCGCCGATGCTGCATGTCACGCGAGAGACCGTCCTCGACGTGCACCACGCGATCGTGCCCACGACCGCACGCCTCAAACCCGATTCGGCGAAATTGCTCGCGGCCTCACGCCCTGTTGCGGGCGGCTCGCGCCTGCGCGTGCTCGCCCCTCCCGACATGGTGCTGCACAGCGCGGCCCACCTGTTTCTCAACGAGGACCTGAGCAGCGGCCTGCGCGATCTTGCCGATCTGGACAGCCTCTTGCGCCACTTCGGCCAGGAAGCCGGGTTCTGGCAGCAACTGACGCTGCGCGCGCGCGAGCTGGATCTCGCGCGCCCCCTCTACTATGCCTTGCGCTACGCGAATCGGATGCTTGAAACGCCTGTGCCCGACGAGACGCTGCGCGCGGCCGGCACCGGCCGGCCGCCTGCGTGGCTGAGCAGCCTGATGGACGCCCTGTTCTCGCGTGCGCTGCGGCCGGATCACGTCAGCGCTGCCGATCGCTTTACGGCGCTTGCCCGCCTGGCGCTCTACGTTCGCGCACATTGGCTGCGCATGCCGCCCCTTTTGCTGGCCCGCCACCTGACGATCAAGGCGTTTCGCCGGCCGGAACCCGCCCCTGGGGGGCAATAGTCCCTATGGATCATTGTCGCTACGATGGGGCTCCAGCTAGAGTGGCGCCATATTGCGTGTGCATGGCGCGTGGAGTCGGTCGCGCGGGGATGGGCGGCAAATCCGAACCACCGGCGCAATTCAGTGCTAACCTTTTTGGTATGCGAAACAGTCCTTATCCCATTGTCCGGACTTATAGGGGGTCCACGGTGCGCATGAACATCGTGAATTTGGGTGCTTTTCGATCGCTGGTCTTGGCGGCCTGCCTGCTGGTGCTCGGCGGCCTCGCGGCCTGCGGTACGTCGTCATATCCGCCTGCTGCCGAAACGGTCGCTTCTCCGGACTACAACTACCTCATCGGCCCGCTCGACACGATAAACATCGTCGTCTGGCGCAATCCGGAGCTGACCATGAGCGTGCCGGTGCGGCCGGACGGAAAAGTCACCGTGCCGCTGGTCGAAGATCTTCCGGCACTGGGGAAAACCTCGACCGAGCTCGCGCGGGACATCGAGAAGCGGCTGTCAAAGTACATTCGCGACCCCGTCGTCACGGTGATCGTGACGGGCTTCGTCGGGCCTTTCAGCCAGCAGATTCGCGTCATTGGCGAAGCGGCGAAGCCGCAGGTGCTGCAATATCGCCAGAAGATGACGTTGCTCGACGTCATGATCGCGGTCGGGGGCCTCACCGACTTCGCGGCCGGCAACAACGCTTCGATCTTCCGGGATGGCAAGCAGTACGGCGTGCGGCTGACGGACCTGATCAGGCGTGGCGACGTGTCCGCGAACGTCGAGGTGAAGCCGGGCGATGTGTTGATCATTCCGCAGAGCTGGTTCTAGTGAAAAGTGCTCGCTGGCGCGGTACGCCAGAACCGAAGTCAATTTCTTCCACCTAATTCAAAATGGAATCCTTCGTTCCGCAGCTTACCGAAGCCCTGCGTGGCATGTGGCAGGGCCGATGGGCTGGATTGGCGGTCGCCTGGCTGGCGGGCCTGGGGGGTGCCGCGTACATCTTCCTGACACCTGACAAGTACCAAGCCACTGCCAGGGTCTACGTGGATACCCAATCGATTCTGAGGCCACTGATGTCGGGGTTGACGGTGCAACCCAACGTCGAGCAGCAACTCGCGATCCTGAGCCGGACCCTCATCAGCCGGCCCAACATCGACAAGCTGGTGCGCATGACGGACATGGACCTGAATATCAAGTCCGCGGAGCAGCGCGAAAGGCTCGTCGACAGGCTGATGCGAACGGTGTACATCAAAAGCGTCGGCCGCGAAAACCTCTACACGATTGAATATCTGGATCCGGATCCGGCGCAGGCGCGCCGTGTTGTCCAGTCGCTGCTTTCGATCTTCGTCGAGACGGGCCTTTCCGAGAAGGGTAATGATACCGGGCGCGCGCAACGCTTCATCGAAGATCAGATCAAGGCCTATGCGCAGCGGCTGAGCGAGGCCGAGAACAGGGTCAAGGAATTCAAGCTGAAGCACATGGATTTCGACGGCTCGGGCGGCGGAGACTATTTCGCCGGCATGTCTACGCTGTCGGAGGACCTGCGAAAGGCCAGACTGCAGCTCCAGGAGGCGAATCAGTCCCGTGAGGCGCTGAAAAAGCAGCTCGCCGAGCAGCAGGCACATCCCACGTCTTCGTCGGCTGTAGACGATACAACTTCGGTTGCGACGCCAGAGCTTGACGCGCGTATCGACGCTCTCAAGAAGAACCTCGACGACCTGTTGCTCCGATACACCGATCAGCACCCCGACGTGGTGAATACGCGAAAAATAATCGAGCAACTCGAGACGAACAGGAAGGAGGAGCGCAAACGGGTGCAACAGGAACGCGAAAAGCGCCAGCAGGCCGGGACGGGCGGTGACAGCAGCGATCCGGTGTATCAGCAGCTCAAGCTCGCGCTGGCGGACTCCGACGCTCAGATCGCCGGATTGCGGGCGCGCGTAGCCGACTACGAAAAGCGCTACGCGCAGTTGCGCGCGAAGGCCGAATCGATTCCGGAAATGGAGGCGGAGTATGCGCGCCTGAACCGGGATTACGCCACCGAAAAGCAGAACTACCAGACCCTGGTGCAGCGGCGCGAATCGGCGCAGATGTCCGGCGAACTGGAACAGGCAACCGGGGTGGCCAACTTCAGAGTGGTCGACCCCCCGCGTACCTCGCCCAATCCGGTTTCGCCAAACCGGCAACTGCTGGTTCCGGTGGCGTTGCTGCTGTCCCTGTGCGCGGGTCTCGGAGCGAGCTACCTGTTCAGCATGGTGCGCCCGACGTTCCACGACAACCGCAACCTCAAGACCGTCGGGAAGCGCCCGGTGCTGGGGGCCGTATCCCTGCTCCGCAATGCGCAAGTCCTGGCGAAACGGCGTCGGCGAGCAATACTCTTTTTCGGAGGCCTGGGGGGGTTGGCGGCCTCCTATAGCGCGGCCATTGCAATGGTCTTTGTCGGCAGCTTTTCCCTGTTCTGAGAGCGCCATGAGCATCATCGAAGAAGCGAGTAAACGGCTCGAGCAACTCGGCAAAGCCGGTATAGAGGTCCCGGGCAAGACGGAGGCGCGCCGGCGCGCAAGGGTGCCCGCGGACGGAATGCAGGGCAATCGGGTGGAGCCGTCCTCGTCTGCTGGGGCCACCGCCGCCCAGGACGGCGTCACCATCGACTTTGCGCGCCTGCAGGCCAATGGGATCATCACTCCGGCCGCCCCGGATCAACAATTGCTGCACGAGTTCCGCGTGATCAAGCGCCCGCTGATCCGCAACGCGCTGGGGAAGTCCGGCGCACCATTGACGAACGGCAACCTCATCATGGTCACGAGCTCATTGCCGGGCGAAGGGAAGACATTCGTGGCGCTCAATCTGGCAATGAGCATCGCCATGGAAATCGATAGCACCGTCCTCCTGGTGGACGCAGATGTCATCGCGCCGTCGGTTCCAAGAGTTCTGGGCCTTCGGCGCGCGAAGGGACTGATGGACGTCCTGACCGAGCCCGACCTCAACTTCGGCGATGTCATGCTCAAGACGAATGTCAACAGACTGGCGCTGGTTCTGGCAGGTACGCCACATCGCAGAGCGTCGGAGCTATTGGCGAGCGACGCCATGGCCGAATTGCTGAACGAAGTTTCGAGCCGCTACCCCGACCGCATCGTGATTTTCGACTCGCCGCCGCTGCTCGCGACGACGGAATCGAGAGCGCTCGCGACTCATATGGGTCAGGTGGTAGTCGTCGTCGAGGCCGACCGAACCACGCATGGGACGCTGGAAAACGCGCTCTCGACCGTCGAGTCCTGCCCGGTCGTGCTGACCATGCTGAACAAGGCGGGCGCATCCGACGGCGGGTCTTACTACGGTTACTATGGCTAGGGTCGTCCAGACCGCCCAGCCAGTGCACGCAAACACCACCGCTATCTCGCCCAGGCTGCGCAGCTATGCGGCCGCCCTGGCGCTGCCGCTGACCCTGGGCCTGGGCACCAACGCCATTGCCGGCAAATGGACCGTCACGCCGGACATCTCGGTGAGGGAAACCTACGACGACAACGCCTCGCTCGCCGCCACCCCGACCGAAGGGACCTACATCACCGAAATCACCCCGGGTATCCGCATCGCGGGTAGCGGTGGGCGGTTCAGGGCAGACATGGCCTACCGGGCAACAGGCATCGTCTATTCGAACAATTCCTCGGAAAACCGCATCGCCAATTATCTCAACGCGAATGCAACGCTGGAAGCGATCGAGAAGTTCTTCTACATCGACGCGTTCGGCTACATAAACCAGACGTACCTGTCGCCGTTCGGTCCGCGCCCGACCAATGTCTCTACCATCACGGCGAACCGTACCGAAAGCCGCACTTATGGCATCAGCCCCTACGTGCAGGGAAATGCGGGCAATGCGTTTACCTATCAGCTTCGCTATCGGTATTCCTTGTACGAGACGGACAATAGCGCGCTCCCCTACACGCAAACCGACGAGTGGATCGGGCGCGCCCAAAGTCCGATCGGGCTGTTCGGCTGGGCGCTCGACTACGATTACAGCAACATCAGCTACAACAAGTACAACATCGGCGACCAGTTCTCGAGACTCTATAGAGCCTGGGTTTACTATCAGCCGGACCCGACCTTGCGTCTCAATGTCACCGGCGGCTGGGAGGAAAACAACTACTTCGCGCTCGAGACGCGCTCCAACAGCACCTACGGTGGAGGCTTCTCATGGAAGCCGACCCCCCTGACCTCGGCCGAGTACCAATACGAGTATCGGTACTTCGGCCCCTCGCATCATGCCAGGCTGGAACATCGGACTCGTCTGAGTGTGTGGACGCTCTCCTACTCGCGAGATGCGACGACCCAGCAGCAGTCGCTCCTGACCTTGCCGCCGGGGAATACGGCCGCGCTGCTCGATGCGATCTTCACCAGCAGCATCCCCGACCCCGTCGAGCGGCAAGCCGCGGTGGAGCAGTTCCTTCAGACACGCGGCATCCCGGCCTTTATTTCGAGCCCGATCTCGTTTTACACCCTGCGCCCGCGTCTCGAGGAGCGCGGCGATGCGTCCGTAGGGCTGCTCGGGAAGCGAAGCTCGGTGATCCTCATTGCATTCGGCAGCAAGACCCAGGCATTCGCCGCCGCCTGCCCCAGCGGGGTGCCGGACGCCGTCTGCCCGACGCAGGCCCCCCCCCTTTGGCAGAGCGGCTTCGGCATCCACGCCAGCCGCCAGCTCACCGGCTCTACGAGTCTGGGGGCGGGCGCGACGCGGACCTATGCGCATCAGGACGAGCCCATCGTGGCCAAGTCCCGCAACGATTTCTACGACGTGCACCTCAACAAGACGCTATCGCCGAAGACGAACATCTTCGCGGGACTCGGCTACTCGAAGTTCGTCGACCGAAGCCCCGACGACCAGCAGCGCCCAGTCCAGAACAGTGTTTGCCGGTCTGTACCATCGCTTCTGACCTATATGTTCGAGCCCTTCTACGGCTTGTCCGGGTCGCCGTTCCAGCTCAGTCCGGACCCTTCGTTCTACTACGGCAGCCGCGGACACAAGCGCGCATACGCCTATCTGCAATACGGCTTGCATCAAGGCGACGGCTTCATCACCCTCACCGGCGAGGTGGGCGCAGGCAAGACCACACTGATCCGCAGCCTGCTGCAGCAGCTCGATGCGAGCAAAATCGTCGCCGCCCAGCTCGTCTCGACGCAGCTCGATGCGGACAGCCTGCTGCGCGCGGTCGCGACGGCCTTCGGGCTGGTCGTCAAGGACTACGACAAGGCACGCCTGCTCGCACAGCTCGAAGCCTTCCTGGTATCGCTGGCGCCGAAGGGCAGGCGCGCGCTGCTGATCGTGGACGAGGCGCAAAACCTCGCGCCCGAGGCGATCGAAGAGCTGCGCATGCTTTCCAATTTTCAGCTTCAGAACAGAGCGCTGCTGCAGAGCTTCCTCGTCGGGCAGCCGGAGCTGCGGCAATTGATGCGCAGCTCCACGATGCGGCAGCTGCGACAGCGGGTGATCGCCTCGTACCACCTCGGGCCGCTCGACCGCGACGAAACGCGCGCCTATATCGAGCATCGCTTGAAGCACGTCGGCTGGAAAGGGGATCCGGAGTTCGAGGATGGTGTCTTCGATCTCGTCCACACCTTCACCGGCGGGATTCCGCGCCGGATCAACCTGCTCTGCAATCGCGCGCTGCTGGCTGTCTACCTGTGGGAAAGACACCTGGTCAGCGTCAAGGATGTCGAGGAAGTGATCGCCGAGTTCGACGAGGAGTTTGGCGAGGATGCCCCGGCGGAGCCTGATGCCGCGAGTACGAAGGCGAGCGCGGGCACGTTCGTCAACGGCGCCGACCCCGCGCCCGCGATGGACTCCACCGCTCCGATGGTCCTGCCGGGTCCCTCCAATCTGGTGAATGTGGAGCTGCGCATCATCGGAATGGAGAGAGCCATCGCGACGACCGTCAACCTGCTTCGGCGGGTCATCGCGATGAAGCGGTCGGAAGCCGCCGGGCATAAGAGGAAGGCGTCTTGATGGGAAGCCCAAGGGATGCGCCCGGCGTCGTCATTTGCGTGGTCGGCGCGCGGCCGAACTACATGAAAATGGCGCCGCTGCTGCGGGCTTTCCGGGCGCAGCCGGCCTTGCCGCGGCCCATCCTGGTTCATACCGGGCAGCACTACGACCCGATGATGAACGACCGGCTGTTCGCGGACCTGCAGCTTCCGCGTCCCGACATCAATCTCGAAGTCGGCTCCGCCACGCATGCGGTGCAGACCGCGGAAATCATGCGGCGCTTCGAGCCCGTGCTCGACGAGTTCCTGCCCGTATGCGTGGTCGTCGTCGGAGACATCAACTCCACGCTGGCGTGCAGCCTGGTGGCCGCCAAGAAGGGCGTGCCGGTGGCGCACGTCGAGGCCGGGCTGCGCAGCTTCGACCGCGCCATGCCTGAGGAAATCAACCGGGTTCTCACCGACCAGTTGTCGTCCGTGCTCTACACCACGGAACGCTCGGCGCACGCGAACCTGGCGCGCGAGGGCATAGTTGCCGATCGCATCGAGTTCGTCGGTAACGTGATGATCGACTCTCTGCTATCGCACCGCGAGCGCGCGGTGCCGCCGGAGGCGACGTTGCGTCGGGCACGCGCTCCTGCCGGCTTTGTGAGCACCCAAGGCCCTTTCGGCGTGGTGACCCTGCATCGGCCGTCGAACGTGGACCAGCCCGACGTGCTCGGTCGGTGTCTGGACATCCTGGCGGAGGTCGCGCAACGGATACCGCTCGTTTGCGCATTGCACCCCCGCACCATGGCAAACATCGCGAGCTTCGGTCTCGGGGGCAGGCTCGTAAGCGACAGCTTGCTGGTGCTTCCCCCACAGGGCTATCTCGAAATGCTCGGACTGATGTCGGCCGCAGCCGTGGTCCTCACCGATTCGGGCGGGATGCAGGAGGAAACTACGGCGCTCGGCGTTCCCTGCCTCACCATGCGCGAGAACACCGAGCGGCCGATCACGGTCGATCAAGGCACCAATACGCTGGTCGGACGCGACCGCGACCACATCCTGAGCCTGATCGACGACATCCTGGCTACCGGCGGCAAGCGCGGCCGCACCCCGGAATTGTGGGACGGGCACGCCGCGGAGCGCATCGCGACGCACCTCGCGCGCTGGATCGCCAGCCACCCGCTGCCGACGCGCATCTGACCGAGCGCCCATGAGCACACGCCAGGTCGAGATCGCCAACGCGCTCACCATCGACGTGGAGGACTATTTCCAGGTCTCCGCGCTGTCGCCGCATATCGATCGCGCCGAGTGGCATCGGATCCCCTGCCGGGTGGAGCGCAATATCGACGTCGTGCTGGCCCTGCTCGCCGAGTCGGGGTCGAAGGCGACGTTCTTCACGCTCGGCTGGATCGCCGAGCGTTACCCGCGGCTCGTGTCGCGCATCGTCGCGGAAGGCCACGAGCTGGCGAGCCACGGCTACGGTCATCATCGCGCCACTGATCAACACCGCGCCGAATTTTCCGAGGATATCCGCCGGGCCAAGTCGCTGCTGGAGGACCTCGCGGGAATCGAGGTCAAGGGTTATCGCGCACCGAGCTTCTCGGTGGGCGAACGAAACCCCTGGGCATTCGACTGCATCGCCGAGGCCGGCTATCGCTACAGCTCGAGCGTTTACCCGATTCGCCACGATCACTACGGCATGCCGGATGCGCCCCGCTTCTCGCATCAGTCGCGCGACGGGCTGCTGGAGATTCCGGTGACCACCGCCCGGCTGCTGCGGACCAATTGGCCGGCCGGCGGCGGCGGCTACTTCCGGCTGATGCCGTATGTGGTCTCGCGCTCGCTGATCCGCAGGGTCAATCGGATCGAGGGCCGCTCCGCGGTGTTCTACTTCCATCCGTGGGAGCTCGACCCCGGCCAGCCGCGCATCGCGGGCACCAGCCTGAAAACCCGCTTCCGGCACTACCTCAATCTGCACCGCACGGAGCCCCGGCTGCGCAGCCTGCTGCGCGATTTCGAGTGGCACAGGGTCGACCATATCTTTCTCGATCGGACAGCTACGGCGCCGGCCAACAAAGGGAGTGCGCACCAAAACGCGATGGCGCGGCCTCGGGGGGCGCGTCCGTGAAGCGCGGCATGATTCGTCTTGCGCTTCTCGACTACGGCTCAAAGCATTGACGCTGACAATGAAGCTGTAGTCGAGCACGTGCTCAATTGTCGCCGCGGCACGGCGCTTGCCATACCGATGAACGTGACGACCTTGCGGGCAGCGAATTCGGGCTTGCGATGAGCCGCGATACAGAAATGACACCGCGAACGACCCGGCGAGGCCGGGGGCTTGCCGCGCTGGGGTATGTGCTTCTGGTTGTCTACGGCAGCCTGTACCCGTTCTCTGGATGGGTGACGCCGCCCGACCCTTTTGCGTTTCTCCTGCGCGACTGGAAAGGAACGCAAGTCTCGCTTGGCGACCTGGGGACCAATGTCCTCGCATACCTCCCCGTCGGCCTACTTGTTTACCGTTCTTTCGTGGCGAACGCCCGAGGGGCGGTCGCCGCTGTCCTGGCGATCGCCGTGGCTTTCGCGCTGAGCCTCTCAATGGAGATACTGCAGGCGTTCCTGCCGGCCCGTGTTCAGTCGACCATCGATCTACTCACGAACACCCTGGGCGGCGCGCTCGGCGTGCTGGCCGCTCGAATCCACGGTCCGAAGGGCGTCATGGCGGACATGCTCCGCCGGGCGCGCTCGAATTGGCTCGTCCGCGGGCGGCTTACCGACGTGGGCCTTTTTGCCCTCGCAGCGTGGTGCCTTTCACGGCTGATGCCGTTGGTGCCGTCGCTCGATGTCGGCAAGTTCCGCGCGGCTCTCGCGCCGATCGCCCATGCGATCGCTGATCCGCAGCTCTTCAACGGTTGGTGGCTACTCGCGGAGGCCCTGACCTGGGCTGGCCTCGCTCTGATGACACGATCACTTGTGCGACCGGAGAAGTCCGGATACGCGGCCTTTGCGCTTATCGCAGTTGCGATCCTGGTCGCCCAGATCCCGATCGTTGATCGGCAACTGATGCCTGAGGTGCTGGTCGGCTGTGGCATCGGCTTATTGCTGGCGAAGCTGCTTGGCAACGTGGGCGCCAGGACGCGCGCCAATTTGACGTTCTTCATGATCTTCGCGGGATTCTGCATCGCCGAAAATCTCGCCTCCGGCGGGGGAGCACTTCACCCCTTCAACTGGATTCCCTTCAGTCCCCAACTGGGCAACACCCTCGTCGGGATCGATTCGCTGCTTGAGGTCATCGGGCTCGCCACGGCTCTGGCCTGGTCCGCGCGCTCTGGGGCCGATCCACGCACGATGCGCTGGGTCGGCTGGGCCGCGGGCATTCTCACGGGCTTGGGGGCGCTCGCTCTGGAGCTGAACCAGCGGCATGTCCCGGGACGCGTTGGCGACATCACCACCCCGTTGCTCATGGCGCTCACGTTTATCCTGGCTTGGCGTTGGGCAGACCTTCCGAGCGTGACCGAATCTCCTCTCGCACCGCCCGCGAGGCCCAAGCCCGGCGAGCGCTCACCGGCCCGTTTCGAGGAGGTTCGCCAACACGTCTTCGGAGGATCGCTGCGTTTCTATGCGATTGCGTTGACGTTACTCACCATCTCCATCTGGATCGTCACCCATCTGCCGTCCGTAAACTACAACGTGCGCCAGCTGCTCTACGCCGGGCACCCGATCCGCTCGGCGATGCTGCTCTCGGTGGCCTTGTTCCTTACGCTTGCCGTGCCGGCGTGGCTCGTCGCCTGGATCTGCCGCCGTCGGCTCGCGCCGGTTCTGCTGCCGCTCGCGTTATTGTTAAACGCCTTCCTGACATGGATGGCAGTCGTCAACGCCGTGCCCAGCAGAAATCTCCACGACATCGTCGGCGCTCCGGTGCTGCATTGGCCGGGGGAGACGGAAACGTGTCTGCGGTTTCTCGCGCTGCACAGCGCCGTGACCCTTCTGGTCACCGGGGGCGTCGTACTCGCGCTTCCGCTGTTTCAGTCCAGACGCGTCGGCCTCGTTCTGGGATGGTTGCTGCTCAGCATCGTGCTCGGACCGCTGCTCCATTGGGCGATCGTGATCGAGGCTGCGACCGACAATCTCACCGAGCTCATGCGCCATGGCGGCTCAGCGACGGCGAGCATCCTTCTCGCTCTTGGCGCGGTGCTGGTTTTCTTTTCCGGTAGCCTCATTGCAGCCGGCATCGCCTTCGCGCGCCGCCGCCGGCTCGCGGTCGGCCTCGCCGCAATGGGCTCGTTTGCTGCTTACCAACTATTCGTTGCCGGAAGCGAACCGGTCATCATCAAGTACGGCAGAATTTTTTCTGCGATGCAGTTCCTGCTCAGCCCGGACCGCGCCCACTACGTGGGGCAGCAAGAACTGATCGTCCGCTACATCGCGGCATATCTTGCGTTGATGGTGACCCTGGCGCTGCTCCAGTACCGCGCTTGGGCGGCCATAGCGGGGGGTGAGACCACATCTTCGCCTCACCTTTATGCCAAGCCGTTGCGACCGGGGCCGATTGGGTGAGTTCGAAGTCATCGAACCGCTCTGACAACCATCGCGATTCGACTGCGACGGCTTTTGTGGGCGGACCGTGGCTCGCCCTCGTTGCGAGCGCGCTTGTCCTGATCGTCTGCCTTGCGGCTTCCCCGCTCGGCCGCGGCTCCCGCTCGGAAGCCGCCCTGGACGAGCGCACCCTGCAGAAACTCCCCGCCCCCGAGCAGGCGCCGGCGGCAGACCTCGCTCGGTTCCGTCAGACGCATCCCCGGCTGCCCGCGCCGACCACGGCCGATTACGACATCCTGTTGCGCGAAAATCGATCGTTCCTCGACTTCCAGCGGACCCGGGCAGCGGGCGGATCGGGAGACTTGGGGTCAGCGATTCTCATGGCACGACTGGAACCTGGATCGCAGGACCTGCGCATGCTCCGCGACCGGCTGCTCGCGTTGACTTTCGATGGACGCGGCGCGGTGCAAACGAAGCCCCTCGCCCTCGCCTACGATTGGCTTTACCAGCAGTGGAGCCTCGCAGACCGCGATGCACTCCTGGGAAAAGTGCTGGACGGGTGTAACTACGAAATCAAGGTCATCCGCGAGCAACGGCTCTCACCCTATAACGTGATTCTTTACAATGCGCCGCTCCAGGCGCTGATGGCATGCGCGATCGCGACCTATCGCGATGACCGGCGTGCTGACCCGGTGATGAACTTCACCGCGGATCTCTGGCTGAGGCGCGTGCTCCCGGTGTGGCGGCAGGTCATGGGGCGCAACGGCGGCTGGCACGAGGGCGGCGAGTATGTCGGCATCGGCATCGGGCAGGCCATCTACGAGCTGCCCGCGATGTGGCGCAACGCCACGGGCGAGGACCTGTTCGCCGGCGAGCCCGGCATTCGCGCCTTTCTCGACTTCCTCGTCTACCGCACCCGGCCCGACGGTACCCATTTCCGTTGGGGCGACGGTGCCTGGTTCGATCGCATCGTGCCCGACGCGATTCCGCTCGCGCTCGAATTCCGGAATGCAGTCGCCTACAGCCTGCGCCCGCCGGGCAAGTCGCCGGCACCTTCCGCATGGCCCTGGGGTCCGCTCACCGATGCGACTATGGACGACCGGGCGGCGATCACGCGCCTGCCGCTGGCGCGATTGTTCGACGGCATCGGGATGCTCGTGGCGCGCAGCGATTGGTCGCCCGAGGCCACTTACGTGACGTTCAAGGCCGGGAACAATTTCTGGTCGCACTCCCACCTCGACCAGGGCGCCTTCACCCTCTACAAGGGCGGCGCGCTCGCGATCGACAGCGGCTTCTACGGGCCGCACTACGGTTCCGACCACCACATGAATTACGACTATCAGACGATCGCCCACAATACCGTCACCGTCACCGACCCGCGCGACACCGTTCCCGCACCCGGCAAGGAAGGAAAAACGCGCCCCATCGCCAACGACGGCGGACAGCGGCGGATCGGCTCGGGATGGGGCGTGGAGGCCGCACCGCTCGATCGCACCGAGTGGGAAGCCAAGCGGGACATTTACCACACTGCCGCCATGGCGCCGCTATTCGAGCGCGACGGGCTGGCCATTGCGGTGACAGACATCACCCCGGCCTACACCAACCGGCAGTCCGGGACCGGGGCGTTTTCGGCCCGGACGCGCCGCGTCGAGCGCTTGTGGCGCACCTTCGGCTACGACAGGGTGGACGACGTCGTGGTGGTGTTCGACCAGGTCATTGCGACCAAAGCCTCGTTTCGCAAGCGCTGGCTGCTGCACACCATCGACGCGCCCCGGGTAACCGCGGACGGGTTCAGCCTGAGCGTGCCGCCGCAAAATCGACCGGGTCATGCGGGCGGAGGGTTGGCGGCCAAGGTGTTGTTGCCCAAGGGAGCCCTGATCGAAGCGATCGGCGGCCGCGGCTTCGAGTTCTTCGTCGACGGGAAGAACTACGACGAAAATGGCAAGCTGCGGGACATGATCGCGAAGCTCGGGCCCAACAGGGGCGAACCCGGCGGGTGGCGCATCGAAGTGAGCCCGCCGCGGGACGAGCCCGAGGACGTCTTCCTGGTGGTACTGATCCCCAGCGCGTCGGGCGTGCATCCAACGCATCGCGTCCGGCTGTTGGAGTCCGGACACAAGGTCGGGTGCGAAATCGTCGGTCCGAAGCGAACCATGCGCTGGTGGTTCGAGCCCGGCCGCAATCAGGTCGACGTCGATGTTGCGGCCGGCCGCGAAGAGCATCGCTATCACGTCGACGGGCCGATGGCGCCGCCCCCCACGCCGATGGGCTGGCTCGAACGCCTGCACAGCTCGATCAATTCCAGACTATGAAACGGCAAGCACACGAGACGATGAGCAGCAACGAGCAGACCCTGGCGGGGCGGCCCGAGCGGTTTAGGATCGGACCGAGGACCGTCGGCGCGATCATGGCCACCCCCAGTACCAGACCAACGGCGGTGCGCTCGAGCGTCCGGGGTGACAACGCTGCGGGCTAACAAGATCGGCGTACGCAACCTCAACCTCGAGCAGCCGATTGCGTTCGATCCACGTACGGAAAACCACGACACGGGCAGCCTCCTCTTGATCGACCGTCTGACGAACGATCCAGTCGGAGCGAGATTGCTCCGGGTCCCTTTGCGTCGCTCGGAGACCATCCACTGGCAGGCAATAGAATAGAATTGGTCTCGGTGAAATGCCGCATGGATGACCGCCGAGGGAGTCCAATGCAGCTTCGTCCGTAGCGTAACCGCAAGCTTCACTCTCGCCCTCAACGGGCCCCTGGCAATCGGACGCCACTGGAATACGCCGTCGCCGCAATCCACTCCGCTCGCAGCAACGGCGATCAAAGGCTGGAAACGCTCAGTCACCCTGGAACCAAATCGGGGTGATCCCCCCAGGGGCTCGCCCGCTACGATTGACACATACGACGTTCAGTCGCTACGTAGCCATAGCAGTTCCGGGCCGGCGGTTACGACCTCATAGCCGACGACTGTTGGGAGGGCAAGTAGGGCAAGCCACTGACCATTCCTCAAGGTGCTGTTGGTGGGGAATATGAGTGCGTCTACCGGCGAGCCGGAGCGAGCTGTGCTCCGTAGTTTGGCCAGCTGATCCGCCATTTGATTAGCGCTGTTAAATTCCAGCATCGGGACAGCCCGCCCGGTTTCGATGCGCAGAACGTCAGCTAGATTGGACGTAACAACTGTCTCTGCGGGAATCATTCGGATTGCGGCCATGAGTTTTCGGTCGTCGGCGATGCCGCGCTTTAGGGCTCCAGTCCAAATCCAACTACTATCGTGGACTACCGCAATCGCAGCCACCGGGTTGGAAGCCGCTACAAGCGCCCGATACATCGCGCCGTTCCGGTGGTATTCCGCCGATAGATAGGCCGTACGCGCAATGATAAGCACCATGACCGCCACAGCGACGACAGCCCGCGTCGGCTTGGCCAGTGCACCCCGACGGCGGCTCGAATCGAGCAGCAAGGCTGCGGCCGCGAACATTGCCCAGCCGTACTGCGCCACGTGACGCAGATTGATGGACTCACCCCACTCATAAAGGGTACGGGCGAGGACGACCATGCTTGCGCCAGCGGCCGCGTAGCTGCCGAGCAATACGAGCGCGAACCTTTGTCGGTTCTCCAGATTCGGCCATTGACTCTTGATTCCGGCGATGAGCAGTCCCGCGAGGCCTACCCCGACGCCGAGCAAGAAGCGGTAGTCCCAGCCGACGTACTTCGCGATTCGGTCCGAGGCAACCAAATCAAGCACCGTCTGTTCAGCGAAGACGCGGATATTTGTGACCAGCGCGATATTCGAAGGGGGCATACTGTACGGCTGCAGATACCCGAGCTCTACATAGTTCCACAGCAACAGCGGAACCACCGGCAGTGCAGCACCGAGGGCGAAGCTGCCAGCGATGGCGAACGCCCTTTCGCGCGGGAACCAGCGATACAGAGCGCCGACGCCCAGCGTGACTGCAACCGCTGCAAACGCTGCCACGCCCGCATTCCTAATCGCATAGGCTGCCCCCAGGAGGACACCGGAAGCCAGTGCTTCTACTGGATTGAAGGATGCGGCCGAACTCAGAAGCAGCGCAAACGCCGCAATTGTAAGCGCCAGAAACGGCATATCCGATCCCGCCTTGGCTCCGATGTACCAAAGCCCGGGTGAGAGCACGACGAGAACGGCAATCGTCACCGCACTTCGCGTGCCGGTAACCCCCTTCAGGGCCCATGCAAGCAACACTGGAAGCAACGCATAGCCCACGCGCACCAGCCACAGCGCAGCGTTTGCCGGCTCAAGACCCACAGCTGCTGCCGCCGTGATAAGGAGCGGATAGCCGGGCGGAAACAAACGGTCAGGGTGTAGCACGCCCGATCCGAGGAGGATCCGCGCACGCTCGATATAGTAGGAACTGTCGGGCTGGTAGGGATAGATAAATGCATCGGTCGCCGATCCGTACCAGAACGCCATACAGATCCCTATTAGTAGAAGGAACACATACCAGCGGCGCATCGTCACCACCCAACGTTTGACGTATGCGCCGCGATAATGCCCGCGCCGGGGAGCGCGCAAGAGCTGGGCAACCATGACTCACCGTCAAGCACAGCTGCGTCGCTGCGTTTCGAACGTATCAGCGGGCTTCCTACCATTGAGGGTAAGACAGTTCCTGAGTCATGCGCGTGAAACCAGAATGACGCCAGTGACGACCAGGAGTGTTCCAATCAGCCGCACGGTGCTGACTGATTCGCCGAGAAGACTCGCGCCAAAAGCCATCGTGAGCAGAAAGCCCAACCCGACGAACGGATAGGCTTGGCTTACATCGATTTTGGCTAAGACACCGAGCCACAACAACGCGCCGGCGCCATAAAGCGCCAGGCCCAGCCAGACAAAGGGATTGGTAGCAACGAGCGGTACCAGCCGCTCAAAGCCTGAGCCGAGACCCGCCTGAACCGCGGGCGAGGACATTCCATGTTTCAGAGCGATTTGCGCCACTGCAGACATCGTCACGCTTACCAGAATCAAGCTCAGGACGGCAATGTTCATGGTTACCTCGATGAGTCAGATGGCTAACAGCGTGGTCAGCCCCATCGCAACGAAAATGATCCAGCTGGCACGATCCCGAAGACTATACAAAAGGGGATCGTCATTCATTTCGCCACGCGAGGTCTTGATCCAGAGCCTAGATACCCAGTACATCATTGATGGGCACAGCAGCCAGAGCAGGAGCGGATTGCTGTAAGAGTTACGCACATCTGGGTTATCTACATAGAGCGCAAGGACCAGCACAGAAATATAGCCGGCGGCAATTCCCATGGAACTCAGCATGCCCAGGTCCGATATACGATAGTCTCGCCCGCTTGCCGTTGCGCGGGACTGCGACTCCATTGCCTTGAGCTCGGAACAGCGCTTGACAAGCGCAAGGTTCAGAAACACGAAAATGGAAAATGCAAGTAACCAGGAGGAAACGGTCACTTCAATGGCGAGAGCGCCAGCGATGATGCGTATGGTGTACAACCCAGCCAACAGCAGCACGTCCAGCAAGACATATGTCTTGAAATAGAGCGAATAGCTAAGTGTAAGAACCAGGTAAGCTACTATTGAACAAAGGAATGGTACTGATAATGTGGCCGCAATTGTCAGCCCCAGTACGAGCAGAAACAGCATGGCAAGTAACCCCTGGACGGGACCGATATCACCGGCGGCCAAGGGACGTTGTGATTTGCGAGGGTGCCGCCTGTCCGAATCGAGATCCAGCAGGTCATTCAACAGATAGGTACCCGACGCAACGCAGCCGAAAGCCGTGAAACCCAGAGCCACCGTCAGCAGTGCCATGCCTGTGAAAGCGTGGGCGGTCAACAGTGGAACAAAGAGAAGAAGGTTCTTGAGCCATTGGTGCAGACGTATCGCGCGAAGCCAGGTGTGTGGGGTTTTTGACTGATCCTCGAAGACGTGTTGCACATCGAAACGTGCTCGTGCAGCGGCAACCACTCCCGTGGCAGGATTTACCAATATTGCGCGGCGAGCTACCGCCCACACAGGCATGTCGGCACGGTCGTTTCCAGCGTAGTCAAATGGCCCTCCGTCAGTCGTTGAAAGAATGGACTCGAGTTTGCGTTGCCCTTTGAGATTATTGCCTGCGTTGCTTGCCAGTACATCGATGAAAATTCCCAGCCTGCGTGCAACGGGTTCGGCCAGAACTCGGTCGGAAGCGGTGGCCAGATAGAGTGCGCGACCCGAAGCCGCCTCATTGCGTAGAAAATCGACGAGTTCGGCTTGCAGGGGCAGCAGGGTGGCATCCAGTTCGACACGCAGCGCGATTTCCGCCTTGAGACCGGCCTTGCCGCCACGGATAAGCCAGACAAGCATGGAAAATAGGGACAGTGGCGATTTCTTGAACAGTCGTAAGGCGCTTTCCACCAGCAGGTCGGTCTTGATCAGAGTGCCATCAAGGTCGACAAACAATGGCACAGGATTAGGTGCCTGCGGACCGCTGTTCACTTTGGTTGCCTCACTCAATCAAGTAGTCCTTGTGCCGGCAAAGCCTCTTGATTCTGCTACGTGGCATAGTTGCGGTTTCTTTTGGACATTTTAGTATCGCCTTGGACGGCGTCACGTTTTGTGTCCAAGTCGCGTGGCGAAGCAATTCCTTCCAGTGCAATGATGATCGATCCTTGAACTGTAACGCGAATTTCGGCTTGGCGTTCTGCCAGAGGACCGGCGGCCGCGTCTAGTCGGCGGCTACATTGCGGAGCACGAGCTAGCTCAGTCTCGTCGCGGCTTCCTCGCTGAGGAGATGATCTGTTTCCCGCACGACGTTTCTCCCCTGGCGATGCGGGCTCTCGACCGCATTCGCCGTGTAGATGATGGGGTGTGCCCATATTGGATAGGCGAGAAACGAGATGACCTGATTCCAATTTCGGTGAGTCGCTCACGGGAACAAAGTTGGATGCGAGATCGCCGGCCCGAAGCGAACCATGCGCTGGTGGTTCGAGCCCGGCCGCAATCAGGTCGACGTCGATGTTGCGGCCGGCCGCGAAGAGCATCGCTATCACGTCGACGGGCCGATGGCGCCGCCCCCCGCGCCGATGGGCTGGCTCGAGCGCCTGCAGAGCTCGATCAATTCCAGACTATGAAACGGCAAGCACACGAGACGATGAGCAGCAACGAGCAGACGCTGGCGGGGCGGCCCGAGCGGTTTAGGATCGGACCGAGGACCGTCGGCCCGGTCATGGCCACCCCCAGTACCAGGTCAACGGCGGCGCGCTCGAGCATGTGGATCGCGACGTGTACGTCAAGGCGCCGCTCGCCGTATCCGACCAGGGTGGCCGCAAGGGCCCTACAAGTAAGCGCGGCGAGCTATAGAACTTCACCTGCATCGACCCGCAACCACATACGGAGGCCGTCGACCCCGCTCAAACCTGCGCCTGACCGCACCCACCCACGCGGCCACGCTGTCGGGCAAGCGCTGGATCTGTTAAGTCCTGCGCAGACTCGCCTCGGCAGACGTGACAGCAAGTTCCGACGCCCCAACCAGATCGTCTTCCGTACCGGCAGAAGCGCCGTTTCCACGACGTTCAATCCGCCAGACAGAGGTCTGATACGGATCCAGATTCCACGGCACGATACCGAACATGTCAAAGCAGGGATTCCCCTCCAGCAGGCGTCGGGCGACCGCATAGGCAGGCCTTTCGGAATTATCCAGGAGCAAAGCGCCCCCGGGCCTGATTTTCCGCACCGCCCTCCTTACGCAAGAGGCGCGAGCCCTGCCGTCGATCATCACGAGATCAAAATACTCATCCGGATATTCGTCAATTACCTTGACGTACTTCTCGAAGGACTTGCCTGCATGTCTGGGCTGAAACGATGTGAAACTGGCGGTGCCGTAGGGGACATCCGCCGCAGCTTGCTGTGAACGCCTTTCCGAACGACAGAGCACTAGGCGGCACCTTTGAATTCCGTGCTTGGCGAGACGGTCCGCGACGGCCGAATGGAACGCTTCGTCGTGCTCAACTGAGACAAGCTCCCCGACTCTTTTCGCAAGAAAGAGCGTCGAGCCGCCTGCGCCGTACTCAAATACCCTCATTTCGGGCTTCAGATACGACTGGAGCCATCGAATCGCACGGAACGTGATCCAGGGAAGCTCGTCGTCCAGCGGATTGTGGCCAGGAAGAAGCGATCGCAACCAAAGGTGTGCGAAACGGATTTCCCGTGGATGACGCAGCAACACGGCACCCATGGTGGTCAGCTTTCGGCTTGCGGAGAACAAATTCATCGGTTTGTGCGCGTGCGAGACTATTGACGGGCGATGCCTAAACGGGCATTTGCCGTCTTCCTCGGGCGACCCTATGTACGCCTACCGAATCACCGCAAGTTTACACACGATACCGAGTTCCGCTCCTTCGACCGCGCGAGCGCAGCCAAGCGCAGGCTGCGCGGTGCTCATCCCCGCAACTCCCGAATGACGCGGCTAGCGAGCCGCGGATACTGCATACGATAAAAACGGTTCTCTCCAATGAAGTGAAGGAAGGTTGCTCCGGGCGCCAAATCGGCGTTCCGTTGGGTGTAGACGAAGTACTCCTCGACCGGCAAAGCTTGCGCACCCCTTGAGCCAAGGACCAGGCCATGAGTTGTCTGCTCGGCACCCCACCGGAAAATACGATCGCCAAAACGCGCATAGAGTACCTCGAACAACTCCCTGAGCTCCGGAAAATTCACGGTGCCGTTGTCGTAGCCGATGAAACCCGAGTTGAACCCGGGCATGAACTGGTAGCGCCGATCCAATCTCTGGTTGATATCGTCCAAATCTCGAGTGATCAGGGTTTGTATGTGAACATCCTGAAGCTTCGTCAAACCAGGGCGTGTGTTTTTCCCTATCTTCATCCTTCCCTGGTGAACGCGGTGGTACCACGGCAGCCCGCCCCTATTGGTCCATTCGATGACCGCAGAGGGTCGCTTCAGAAAAAGCGTATCCGTATCGACGATGATGATCCTGCGCTTGTCGCTGACGAGCGTGGGGTCAAAGAGCTTCAGGTAGCTGGTATAGCTGCTTCTTACCCTTCCTAGGAACGGATCATTGATCCGATCGTCGAACCACCGATCGGCCACCGCGCGGTCTATGATCCGGACGCCGTCGATATGCGAACGGATTAAAACCTTGTCCTCTTCCGTCAGCGAGCCGTCATCATGGACGAATACGGCGATGTCCGGATTGTGATGAAGGAACGACTTGATCGCCACCAAGTATGCCAACACGTAGCGGTGAGGAACGGCTGAGTGAATTCCGGTGTCCGACGATGGATTGCTCAGCAAGGGCGGCGTACGCCTGATTCCCCGGAAAAGGATCGAGTCGCCGTACGCGCTCAAGAATGGGTTAAATCCGCGCAAGCTCCATGGGATACGGCGCTTCAGCGTTCCGACGAACGTCATGCCAGCGCTCCAGTCGATGCGTTTCTATACACGATTCTCGCCCGCCCGTTCATAGCCGTCCGCAAATTTGTCCTACTCGACTCAGTCCTTATCCGATTTCCCAGAGGACGAAGTGAGCATTTCCACATATTGGTGGTTGCCGGACGGCGTGGAGATATTATCGCCTCAGATACGGTGCCTCATTTACGTGCCTTCATTTGGATTGCCGATCCGTTGGTGTCGAAGGCCTCAAAGGCCTTAAGCCCGATCTTGCGCCGCCATCTATTCGCCTCGCCAACCAGCTGCCAATCTGGGAAGAACACAAACACGGCCGCGTAGGCGACAAACCCCGCGAAGCCGAGGACGGCGCATTGCAGTAGCAGGGGCACGCGGACAGACACTGAACTCAGCAGTACGTCCACGATAAACATTGCCATCACTTGTACGCCACAAGGGCGTAGCCCCGGCACCAAGGCACGCAATAGGTCACGCGGCCGCGAGTTAACGGAGTCAAGCGCGAGCAGACTCACGCGAATCGCGATGTAATAGGCGGATAGCACGACGGCCCACGCGACACCGACAACGCCATATCGGACGCCGATGAGTCCGAAGACGATGAGCAGCACCCAACTTTGTAATTGTAACCTGACTTCTTCGCCGAGCCGATTTCGAGCGGCCACCAATGCGCCCGAAATATATTGGAGGAGAAATGCAGGCGCGGCGAGACATAGAATTCTCAGGGGCGAAACCGCCCCAAGCCAACGGTTGCCGTAAACGCCAACCACGAAAGGTTCCGTAACCCATGCCAACGCTATGTAGACGGGAAACGTGTAAAGACTGACGAGCGCGATGGTACGAAAATAGATGTATCGCGATTGGTCCAGATTGTCTTGGACCTTCGAGAGGCCGCGGAAGACGGCCTGGTAAGCCGAGCCAGAAAGCAGTGCTGTGGGGGTGTTGGCAAGGCTTGATCCCTTGTTGAATAAACCGACCTCTACCGGCCCCATGAGCTTGGCAATAATGAGATTGCTCGTTTGCTTACGGAAATAGACGACGAGGTCGATTGCGATGTCCTTGAAGCCGAAGCTGGCAAACTTTCTTGCAGAAGCATGGTTGTATTTCAGCTTTGGAGTCCATGGCGCACGCCACGAAAGAAGCGCAATATTGATCGGTATGCCAACCAACCCTGAGAGCACCAAGCTCCATACTCCAAAGCCGGTTGCCGCCATGACGATGCTGACGAAGCCGGCAATAGTAAAGTTTAGTAATGTGATCAGCGCCGTTTCCTTGAAGCGCATTTCCCGGCGCAGGCGTATGCCGGGATTATTTGAAAAAGGTCGCAGCAGGAAAGTGAGCGCCGAGATGCGCAGGAGGCTTTCGTAGATTGGATCTTTGAACCACAGGGCAAACCATGGCGCTACGAAATAGAAGCCGGCGTAGATCAACACGCCGGTGGCGAGCTGAAATGTGAATACGGTCTGAAAATCCTCTTCCCTGACCTCTTTTGCCTGGACCAAGGCTTCACCCATCCCACCGCTGGCTAGCATGCCGACGAAGCCAGTGAATATTTGAACCGTGACCAACAATCCAAAGTCGGCAGGGGTCAATAAGCGCGCCAGAACTATGCCGAACCCAAACTGCAGCGCCTGACCACTCAGGCTGCCGGTGAACAGCCACTTGGTGCCATGACGGATGCTCTCGCCTAGATTCATGGCTTCGTGAGCGGGAGACGCTGCAACCCGAAACGACGATGTTCCGCTTGGCCTTCGCGACTAGCAGCGTATTGCTTCAAAGTCCGATTGGCACGACAAGAGATATCGGGTGGCTCATTGAGGTCTACCCGCACACCGCGGCGCAAGAAGCGACTATGCCAGCCCGCAGCAGATTCCATTCGGTCAATTCCAACCGCAGCAACGCGTGCCATGAATATCCCTCCGCCCGGTGGGGTCGGAGCTTGAATTTCATGCGGGAAGCGCGCCACTCTTCGTGTACACCGTTAAAACATACCATGCGGCCTGCAGCTGGCAGGATGCCGTAGTTCCTCCAGGGCGCGCAACGAAGCGCCGTACGCTGGCTTCTCACCGCCGTCCGCCAATGCGTCCCATACGCTGCGAGATACCTGGTCCGCATCGGAGAGCGCTCATGCCCCGTTATGCAGCTGGCCAATCCGGCATGCAGTTGCACCGATCGGACAAGAGAGATGAGCGCTCAAGTATTCGGCTAAGTCCAGTCGCTCGATAAGAGCCCCCAAGCCAACGACGACCTGAATCGCGGCGAAACCACCGCCGTGCTCGCCATGATCCGGCCGAGCGGCTGGACGTAGGCGACCGCAGCCATTCTATGGTATTCCTCGTCTACCGTTCGACAACGCGCGTGCGGAGGCCGGCGATTGCAGGCGAACGCTTCGGTCGAACCGCACAAGAGCTTGATTGCGGCAAGCGTCCAAATTGAGTGATTCAATCTGAGCTATTCGACCTGCAATTTCGGGATGAATGAGGGCAACATCACGTATCCAGTAATTCCGCCAGCGACGAGACTTGCCGGGTGGGTCTCGTTGATTATTCCCTGCTACAACGGCGAGAGCTTTGTCCGTCAAGCGCTCGACTGCGCCCTTGGCCAGACCTGGCCGAATGTAGAGGTGGTGGTGGTGGACGATGGTTCGACGGACCGGTCGGCCGAGATATTGCGCGAGTATGGCGATCGAATTCGCGTGGTGAGCCAAGTAAATAGTGGTCTGCCGGCCGCTCGAAACAGCGGCATCCGTAGCAGCCGTGGCGAGTTTCTCTGCTTCCTCGACGCCGACGATTATCTATCACCGGAGTTTGCCGAAGTGATGGCAAGCGCGCTTGTACTCAGCGGCGCCGCGGTTGCGTACTGCGGCTGGCAGAACATCGGTGCGCAGGGCCGCAGCAACGAACCGTACGTGCCGCCGGATTACGAAGCGACCGACAAGCTGGAGAGCTTTCTGCGCTCAGCGTCACCCTGGCCCGTGCACGCGGCCATGGTCAGAGCAGATGTGCTTCGTGAGACAGGCGGCTTCAACGAAAGCCTCCCCACCTGCGAGGACTACGAGTTCTGGTTGCGCGTTGCACTGACGCGACCGCTCGTTCGCGTACCGCTGGTGATGGCCTTCTATCGTCATCACGGTCAGGCGCAAATGAGTTCCGACCGCTGGCGGCAGGCTCGCTACGCTTGGCTGATAAAGCGAGAGTTCATCCAGCGCTCGCCTCAGCTCGTGGCCGGGATTTCCAGTCATCGATTGCGAGAGTTGGTCGACGGCGCACTGTACAAGCGAGGATTCGACGCCTATTGGGGACGCGATCTGGTTTCCGCGCACCGGATTTTTCGCATGCTGCTGCGCACAGGATATTGGACGCCGAAGGACTTGAAGTACCTGCTGCCGGCCGTGCTGCCGGAGCGCGCTTTCAAGCAGGTGGTCTCTTTTCTGGGGCGCGGTCCGCGATGAGCAAGAGTTCGGTCTAGAAGGAACCAGCGCGATGGCATTGGGCCGCAGATTCTATTCGTTCGTGGTCGAGCAAAAATGCGTTCCTTGGTTCGTATCCCACCGCCTTAGTCGGTGGATGGAGCGCGATGCGCGCGAGCGCCTACCGGCGCTTTACCAATTCTTACATTTCCGGCGAATACGAGAGGTCGTGCGGCCGGTAACGTTCGGACCGAAGCATCACTTCTTCGGCTATTACGACAAGTGTCCATGGAATGCATCCGGTCGTCTGCTCCTTGCCCACGAGGTCGGCTTCAATGACCGCCCGCCGTCAGTGAACGACAGCGCCACCGTGGGCATTGTCCGGTTAGACCATGACCGTCGGTTTGAACCGCTTGCCACCACCTTCGCCTGGAATTGGCAGCAAGGCTCGATGCTGCAATGGCATCCGGCGGACCCGGAACGGCTTTTTGTGCACAACGAGCGCCGAGGCAATCGACCGATTTCTGTAGTGCGCAACTGCGATGGAGCGGAACTGCGTGCCTATGACCTGCCCATATATGCGCTAACGCCCAACGGCCGCCACGCGTTGAGTCTGAATTTTGCACGGCTCCACACGCATCGGCCTGGCTATGGCTATGCGGGACTGGCGGATGCCTGGAGCGAGGAGAACCATTCCCGGGATGACGGGATTCGACTGATGGACCTCGCGAGCGGAACATCAACGCTCATTGTTTCACTCGATCAACTCGCTCATTTCAATCCGACCGATGACATGGTGGGCGTCCCTCACTGGGTAAACCATATCCAGGTCAGCCCGGACGGCCAACGATTCGCCTTCTTTCATCTGTGGCGCTCCGGTGCCAAATCATGGCGCGTGAGACTTTTCATCGTAAACCTGGACGGCAGCGAGCTCACCTGTGTGATAGATGCCGGCACAATCTCGCATTACGACTGGCTAGACGGCGAAAGAATGCTGGTGTGGGCGAATATCCCACCAATTGGCAGTCGGTTTTTCGTATGTGACCGTGCCACTGGTACCCGAACGGTAGTCGGCGAAGCGGTGCTCACCGAGGATGGTCACTGCAGTTATTCGCCGGATCGCAGATGGATACTTAACGACACGTATCCTGACCAGTACGACATCAGAACCCTCATGCTTTTCCGTCCGCAAGGCGGCAAGCGACGCGACATTGCCAGGCTACACTCACCCAAGGCAAGATGGTGGGGGGAAACACGGTGCGACCTACATCCGCGCTGGAACCGTGATGGAACGCAAGTCTGCATTGATTCCGTCCACTCCGGCGAACGACAAATGTATATTGCGGATGTGAGCAGGTATCTGGCATGAATCACGCACTAATTCTCATGTACCACATCGTGGACGAACCGCGCGCTACGCAGGAAGCGCGTTTTTGCGTCACGCCACGCGAATTCGATCGCCAAATAGGTTGCTTGCGCGAGCTGGGTTACGTGCCCGTAAGTCTCGAGCGCATCGTAGACTGTTTCGTCGATCGAACTCCCGTGCCACTTAACGCGATAGCAGTTACGTTCGACGACGGATTTGCCGATACTTGCGAGCGCGCCATTCCCATACTGCAAGCGCACGGCATCCCCGCTACGATGTTTGCCGTATCGGGCCGTCTTTCGCGCGACAATGACTGGATGCACGAGCGGGGCGCTCCACGTCGGATGCTCATGTCGCCATCGCAGATGCGTGATCTCGAGACGGCGGGCGTGACGGTCGGCAGCCACACGGTCACTCATCCCCGATTGACCGAACTCCGCGCGGAGCAGGTGGCGCAGGAGCTGCATGATAGCCAGCAACAGCTGGAGGATCTGCTGGGCCGCGCCGTGCGGTATTTCGCTTACCCCTATGGGCTATATAACGAGAAGATCATGGATGCAGTGCAGGCGTCGGGGTACCGCGCCGCGTGCTCGACTCGGGCAGGTTTCAATCGGGAGGGTGAAGATCTCTTCGCGTTGCGGCGAATAGACGTCTTCGGTAGTGATGCCCTTTGGCAGTTCAAGCAAAAACTGCGCTTTGGCACAAACGAGGCCTCGCGCTCGTATCCATTGCGCTACTACGCAGGCCGCGTGGCCGCTCGACTTGGGCTATAGGATTCGTCGTGGACTTTAGCGTAATCGTCTGCACCTACAATCGCAGCCGCAACCTGCCCGATTGCCTGGAGAAGTTGGCGCAACAGATGGATGCGCGGGCCATCGACTGGGAAGTCCTGGTGGTGGACAACAACTCCAGCGACGACACACCAGAGCGAGTGCAAACGCTCGGCCTGCAACTTCCGATCAAAATTCGCTACGTCCGCGAGCCGCGTCAGGGCCTCAATTACGCACGCAATCTTGGTGTCATGAGTTCTCAAGGCCGCTATTTCACTTTCGTCGACGACGACATACATGTCAGCCCGCGATGGCTCGCGTCGCTCTATGAGGCATTCAGACAAACTGATGCAGACGCCGTTGGAGGCAGGATTCACCTCGACCCGTCTGTCACGTTGCCGCCATGGATCGTTCCTGGCTCAGAAATCCTGGGCTTCCTTGGCTACCAGGATTACGGTGACCAACCGTTCCGCATGGACGGCAGGAGGCAGTACCCCTTCGGCGGCAACATGTCCTTCAATCGCCGCGTGGTGGAAAAGATCGGACTCTTCAATCCAAAGCTGGGGCGCAAGGGAGAGGGTCGCAAACGGGGCGAGCTCTTCAAGGGCGCGGAGACGGACTATTTCCATCGCCTAGCTGCGACCAGCGATGCGCGCATATTTTACGAGCCTAGCGCGATCGTTTTTCACCGGGTTTTACCGCACCAATTGGAGCAGAAGTATTTCCTCACGATCCATTACAACGCCGGCTTTCAGCAGGCTCTTTTCGATGAACACGGATTCGGTCGACGCCTCCTCGGCGTACCGCTATTTCTCTATCCGCAGTTCGCCCGCGCAGTGGGCAAGTACCTGGCGCTGTTATTTACTCGCGGCCCCAATCACTCTTTTCGCCAGCTGATGACCGTCGGACATTTTGTTGGCGCCATGGCCGGGTACAGAAAGGCGCGCAGGTGCGCGTCGTAAGCCCCCTGCCTGGCAAATTTTCAAACACCTTCTCGGCGCCGATAGGCGCCCCTAACCGCGCGGTGTCCCTCGCTCACCTACCGCACCATCTCGCGAAGCCTGGCACCTATGCAATTTACGGCTCGCAGGTGAAAACACACGAATGGAACCCGCAATCGCGACAATGCCTCCCGACGCCCACCTATTGATTTAATCTGCCAGCCCCGACGCACCAGGCCAAGCAAGCAAGAATGTCGATCCGCCTTACTGTCGTCATTTGTACGCACAACCGAAGCGCATTGCTTCAGCGGGTGCTCGCGTCCATCAATGAAGCCGCACGACCCGGGCGTTGCGCGATCGAGCTCCTGGTGGTGGCAAATGCGTGTACCGATAATACGGTGAGCCTGCTGCAGCAGTACGAATCCGAATCGCACTGCTCGGGCGCCCTGCCGCTGCGCTGGACCGAGGAGCCCAAGCCCGGAAAGTCGAATGCCCTCAATCGCGCCATCCCGCTGATTCGAGGCGGGCTGGTCAGCTTCATCGACGACGACCACCGGGTGGACGGGGCCTACTTTGTCAGCGTCGCGGAAGCCGCAGAGCGCTATCCGCAGGCGAGCATTTTCTGCGGGCGCATCCTTCCCGACTGGGATGGCAGCGAGCCGCGATGGGTGCACGATGCCGGCCCCTACCGCATTTTCCCGTTACCGGTTCCGCGCTACGACGAAGGCGATCAACCGCGGGAGATCACGTTTAGCGGCCGGGTGCCCGGCGGCGGCAATTTGTGCGTGCGCCGTGAGGTGTTCGACCGGGTGGGAGGTTTCTCGATCGATCTTGGTCCGCACGGTCACGATCTTGGCGGCGGCGAAGACATTGATTTCGTTCGCCGCTGTCTGTCGACCGGTGAGCGAATCCAGTACGTTCCGACCGTTCTGCAATATCACTATGTCGATCCAGAGCGCCTGCGCCTCGGTTATCTATTGCGCAAGAGCTTTCAGCGCTCGCGCTCCGGTGTCCGATCTCAATCGCGGAAGGTACCGTCGGTGCCGCTCTACATGTGGCACAAGCTAGGCACCTACCTCGTGCTCGGCCTGGTCTCGATCTCATGGCCGCGCACGCGGTTTTATCTCGTACGCCTCGCTGCGGCCCTCGGTGAATTGCGCGGCTTCGTCGATATCGCGCGCGTCCCGCGCCCGCCTGGCGGTACTGCGCGTGTACCCGGTCTCGCTCCGGCGCGATTCGCAAGCTGGTTCGCGGTACCGTCGTTGACGGTCGCTCTTGCCCTTGCCGGCACGTCGCGCTACACGGCGGGCTCGCTAGCAGCCGTTTTCTGGGTCGCGCTGCTCTACACGGCGGGCCTTATCCTGAAGTCGTTCTACGACTTCAGCCAGACTGGGCCACCGCTCAAGAAAGAAGTCATCCGCCACTACGGAACCTATTCCGTGCTCGCGCTTGGACGGCTCGCCTTTTGGGCCTTCGTGCTATGCATCGGCATGGGGTCCGTCGGCGTTTTGCTCTACGTCGCCGCGTTGGTCGTGACGGGGGCGCCGTTCCAGTTTGCTGAGGCGACCGCGGCGGCGGCGACGGGGATACTCATCCTCACTGCGCTCCAGTTCTGCCGGCATCTTCTTTTCGTCCCCGGAAGCATCGCGGCCTCGTACCATTACCGCAGCAGCCGTCTCTATCCCATTTGGCGCCGACTCACACCGAGGCTACTGCTAGCAGTGCAATGGGTGTTCTCTGCGGCCGCGAGCGCCCTCTTCGCGGCAAGCGCGTGGCGCCTTGTTTCGCAGGGAGAAGCGCTGCCGGGCGCCGGATTCCTGCTGTTGGCCCTGAGCGGCCCGCTGGGGGCGCTTGCTCTATCGGCCAAGCGAATTCCGCACGTTGTAAACGGCAGAGCCTCGCGATTCCCGAACTTCCTGATGATCGGCTCCGACACGCTTCGCGCCGACCGTATCGGCGCAGGAAGCCGATACTCGCGCAAGCTGACGCCGTTCATTGATTCGCTGGCAACCAACGGAACCCTGTTCACCGCCTGCTACGTGCCTTGCGCGCGGACCGCCCCCAGCCTGCTGTCGCTGCTGACGGGAACATGGCCCCACCATCACGGCATACGGGACAACTTCGTTGGCGACGAGGACACACGACTCGCCGTCCCTGGCCTGGCGGGCATCCTGGCCCAACACGGCTATCGGACCGCGGCCATTAGCGACTGGTGCGGTGGCGACCTTGGCAAATTTCAACTCGGCTTCGAGATCCTCGATCTCCCCAAGGATCAATGGAACATCAAGTATTTGATCCGCCAGGGACCGAAGGATCTGCGGCTATTCCTGTCGCTGTTTACCCATAACCGCTTCGGCAAACGCTTCCTGCCGGAGCTTTATTACCTCGCCGGCGTCCCGCTTACCAGCCTGGTCGGGTCCGACGCTCGAGCGCTGATCAGCCAGTTCGCGTCGGAGGATGCCCCCTTCTTCCTCAACGTATTCATGTCCACAACCCACCCGCCCTTCGGCTCGGAATACCCGTATTACACCCTTTGGTCCGACAAGGATTACGCTGGAGAATCGAAGTTCGTTATGGCGCGCCTGACCGATCCCTGGGAGATCATCCGCCGACAGGGAGACACCAAGAAGGACTTCGATCTGGAGCAAGTGATCGACCTGTACGATGGCTGTGTCAGAAATTTCGACGACGAGGTGAAGCGAATCGTCGATCACTTGACAGCATGCGGCCTGAAAGACAGCACCATCGTAGTGATCTACAGCGATCACGGGATGGAGTTTTTCGAGCACGACACCTGGGGTCAGGGCAACAGTGTGCGCGGCGATTTCAGCGCCCGCGTGCCCTTGGTGATCGCGGGCCCGAGGCTCAAGGGCAATGGGTCCTGCCCGCACATAGTGCGCTCAGTAGACGTGGCCCCCACCGTGCTGGAGCTGGCGGGCATCGCGCCGCCCGCGAACATGGATGGCGTATCGCTGGTACCGTATCTGAACGGCGAATCGATCGACCTCAACCTCCCCGCTTTCAACGAAACCGGGATTTGGCTGACCGACCTGCCCGGGATGCCAACCAATCATCTGCGCTATCCAAACCTTCTGGAACTCCTGGAGGTCCCGGACAACCTCACCGGCACCCTTGCCATCAAGCCGGAGTACCGGCAAGCCATCATAACGGCGAAGGATAGGATGATTTGCCTGGGCTCGTGGAAACTGACCTATCAGCCGACGACCGCAGGACCGCTCTACGCACTTTTCAACGTGGCGTCCGATCCGGATTGCCGGCACGACGTCGCCGCGGCGCATCCGGAAATCGCGCAGACGTTGAAGAACTACCTTATGAAATGGATAAATGGACAGGATGCAACCGGCTTGACGCCGGCGAAAAGCAACATTTCGGCGACCGGCGAAGTCTGAAGTAGCGCCGGATGCCGGAGAAGCCGCCCACTCGTTAAGACGGCTCGACAGCGTCTCTTGGATGCAATCCCGTCGGCTTGATTGTTAGCGCTGCGTCCCCCGCGGCTCGGCAAGCACCGCGCCTTCGTCTCCGATCGCCCGCCGTACTCGCCCTCTCCAAGCTCTAGGGGTTTGCGTCGCCGCTTAGGGCTTGGACACGCCCCTCGGTCGCGTCCTACAGCATTACTTTCTCAAAGCAAGAGTCCGTCACCAGTCTCTCGTCGCGACGGTTCTCCAGCTCCAGGCCTGCCATCTTCTTCGCACGGTGGGCCTCAAAGTTACCATGCCCCCCAGCAGTAGGAGGTGACAACGGTGATTCTGCCCTCTTTGAAGCCGCATCAACGCAACCCCGACGGCGAATCGAACAACTTAACGATTGGCGCTACCGCGGCCTTTTCGACCCAGTGTCGTCGTGCGGGCATCAAAGCACCGTTGGCCGGGACCGGTCGGCGCGCAGAAACCAACGAAGCGTGAGGAGCGAAGCGATCTGCATAGGCGCCAGCGCCATGAGCCCATGCCAGCCCCGCGCGGCGGCCGGAGACGCCTTGCGCGAAAGGCGGTGGCGAAGGGACCGCCTGCGCATTTTGTCGATGAACGAGCGGACGGATCTCGGCAATCGGTAGCGGGCGAGGCGACGCGAATGAACGAGATCCGACAATCCGATCTCAACGAGCGCGCGAGGCAGCACGGCGTCGAGGCCGCTGTCACACGATAACATTTCGTCGATTCCAGATCGCTGGGAGACGAAAAGATCGTCCAGGAACGCGTTGCTGCAGCCCTGATCATGTACAAGCGGAATGTCCATCAAGCGTGGAAACATGTGGACAACAGTCTCGCGATAGAGTCGCTTGTTGAACCTCAGGGTCTCTGGAATAGTCCTCAGGTAGTCGAGGATGGCATCGTCGATAAGCGGATTCGCGACGGGCACGAACCGGGCGAGATGATTTTCTCGCCAGGTAAGGAGCAGATTGGGCAACCGCTGGTCGAGGTACATGAAGCCAAGCGCATCCAATGAATACGGCGGGCCCGGACAACGCGCACGCAGCGCGTCGTTGTCTGCCTGCAGCATGGCCTCGATCTCCGTTGCCGGCGTATCCCCGTACGAGTAATAGCTTGGCACCTTGGCAGAGGCGCGAATTCCGATAAAGCGCAGGAGATCATCGAATGCCGGAAAATTAACTTCGCCGTCCTTCATCCCCTCCATGTTCCATCCGAAGCATTCGTCGCCGACAAACATCGTCGAGTCGTCGCCGAGCGATGAGACGAATTCGCGCAATCCGTCCAGGCCCTGTGGGTAGAAGAAAACGGCGGCATCGCAGCACTCGGCGTTCAGCCTGATTGTCGACGCCAGATCCCCTTTGAAGCTTACCCGATGGAGTCTGATTCCGAGTTGATCGCAGATCGCGCGCGCCGCCACAACATCCGTGTCCGTATCCAATCCGTACGACATCGCGTTCAGCGTCATTCCCCCAGCCTGCGATTCCTCGAGCAACACCCCCAGTATCCCTCGGGAATCGACGCCGCCACTCATCGATATGCACACATTGCCACTTGCAGGAATGCGGCGCCGTACCGCCTTCCGAATAAGTTCCGCCAACTCCGGTATCATCCGATCGAGTGCCTTGGGCGCAGAGCCGTGACTCGGGGCGTAATCGAAGTCCCAATAACGATCGGACGTAATGCCGGTCGGATCGACGCGATGCAGGCATGCGCGTTCCAGAGAGCGAACGCCGCGATAAATCGTTCGGCCGCCGTAGATGTACTGGTTCACGAGATAGGATGCGACGGCGGCCGGGTCCACGGCGCCTCCGGGATACAACGCCATTTCGGAAGTTAGCCACATGCCACCACTATCGCCACCGGCGTAGATCTTGCGCGATCCCACGCGGTCGGTGATGGCGATCAATCCCTGCATTGCATCCATTACGAGCACCACGTGCGACCCGCGGATCGACTTGGCAAGAGCCGGTCCGCCCTCGTTCAAGTAGCGATCGAGGAGATCGACTGCCGGATCTTCGCGATTTCCGTCATCGCTATAGATGTCGCCATGCAGAAGCAGGGTGACATTGCGGGCAGAAATCCTGACGATCCGCGTCGCCGGAGAATGCGCGATGGCGACATCCATATTGCGCACTCGAACGAGCAAGTTCGGTGTCAGGCCGCAGGTGTTCTCGAACTCGCGAGCAAATTCGGCATCCGATTGATGCCTGTCGGCGTTCTCGATGCGAGCGATGAATCGGGAGCGTGATTGGCGCATTTGAGTTCGTTACCGACTCATTACAAGTGCGGTAGCAGCAATGTGAGGCGGCTCATTGCCCATGCAAGGCGTGGCCCGCAAGTGTACCCACCTTGAATAACATGCGACAGGGTCCAACGATCATCATGTACTTACGCGATTCTCGGTAGTCGCTGGCATCCTCGCGGCAACGAGCCTAGCGAAATCCACGCTACTGCCGCGCGAGCGACGAGCCCCTCGGTCATGGCGCGGACGTTCTGATTGGGATCACCAGTTTCCGCACGGCCCAGAGGCGCGCGATCGCAGCCTCAGCTTCAGGCGCTACGCAAAAGCCAACCCACGCATAGTTCGACAGACGTTTCGACTTGATCGTCGCGGACGACCGCGCCAGGGCATCGTGCCTTGCGCACGCAATTCCGAAGTTGCGGCCCCCGGGAATATCCGCTCCTCGCAAATTCTGGGTTCAGCGGATACGCCTGGGCGACGGAGCTTCTGAAAATGGCATCTCCGCACTGACTTGGTCGGCCTCATCCCCTGCAATCTGGGGCCTCATCAGGCGTCGATCTGGTGCCTCGGTTCGCACCCCTTATTAGCTCGATCGGATTAATCGCTTGACCACCGTCCTTACCGGCGTCGGAAGTGATTTTCGGAGAAACTCCCTAGTGAGGAACGGAATGCCGCGAAATTTCACCAGGTAGGGCCAGCCGAGATGGCGCAGCTCATACCAGTAGATATCGAGATCCCGGATTCCGTGCACACGCTTGTCCTTTATGATCGAAAACATGTCGAGGAGGTCCAGGTCGGTTTCTCGCATTCCCTGCCTTTTCCGGACCGCAACGAACACACCGTGCATCGGCCTCCCGTCGCCGCGGAACGACGGATCGGGCTCGATCGCCAGGACTGTGAAGTCGCTGAATATGGCTTGCATGTCAGAAATCTCGAACCGCCAAAAGTCGAATGGCGCGAGGTGGAAAGGGAAGCCGTACGACCGTGTGGTGAGAATCACCACGCCGTCGTTCCGCAGAACCCCCTTCAGGTTCCGAATGACCTTTCTCCAATCGCGAACGTGCTCCATTAGCTCGTTTGCGATAACCACGTCGAAGGATTCCCGCCCGAATCTCTCGATGAGTTCGTGGACATCGCATATTTCATCCACGCCGGGGGCCAACTGTATATCGATACCGATGTATTTTCTCGGCGAGAAGGACTCGATGTAAGGGCGCATGGACCCGCCGTCGATCGACGCGCCCACCTCCAGAATGTCCTTGCCCCGTATGTCGTGGTCAACGAGATTCCGCTCGCCAAATTCGAAACATGCTCGGTGACCCATGCTAGACCTCCGCTTCCGTCGTTCTGCGACTTTCTTGCGGCATCCGACCAGCCGGTTGCGTGCTTATTGAGAATTACCTAAGTACATGTCATCAGATGGCCAGTTTAGCCTATCGCCAGCACGCTGCGATGATGCGCGCGGGGCGTCGCATGGACTGAAGGCGGTCGTGCGCATAGGCGCGGACCTGACCGATCGTCTCGAGGCACGTGTTCGCGAGTTCGCGCTGCTTCATGTGTGCCCAGATGTCTCTAGACGGCGCTAAGCGCTGTGGAATGGGCGCGGGACTACGTTTACCGCATACGCAAAGCTGCATCTAATTGCCGGGTCCTCTCCGCCACCCGTTCCCACGAGAACTCGCTCAAGGCCCTGGCGTATCCCCGCCCGCCCACTTCCCTAGCGAGCACCGAATCCGTCAGCAGCTGCCCCAGCGCGTCGGCGACGGCCTCAGTCGACTCGCCGTCGACGCGAAGCCCGGTCACTCCGTCGATAACCGCCGCGCCCGTGCCACCGGCCAACCCAGCCACTGTTGGCTTGGCGCAGACCGCAGCTTCCAGGAAGACCATGCCGAAGCCCTCGGTGTCACCGGCGATCTCCCGGTTCGGCATCGTCACCACGTCGGCCGCGTTGTACCAGCGCGGCAGGTCGTCCGGGGTTACGTGCCCAAGGAAATGAACCCGATCGGATACCCCAAGTTCGCCGGCCAATGTTTGCAGGTAATCCCGATCGTCGCCGATGCCGATCACCGCATAGCGAACCGGCAGGCCTCGCTGCAACAGGAGCGGCAAAGAACGGATGACTTGATCAAACCCCTTCCGGCGGCTCAGCCGGCCCACCGAAACGATCAGCTTCTCACCTGCGACCAAGCCGATACAGGCTTTAAGGTCGTCGTGCGGGAGCCCCGGGCGGAACCGGTCTACATCGACGCCAGGATACACGAGCGCAATCTTCCCGGCCGCTACGCCAAGCTTGACGAGCTCATCGCGCGTGAACTCACTGTTGGCGATGACAAGATCCGCGTGCTGGTAGGTCCATATCATCACCGTTCTCTTCAGAGTCTGCCGCCAAGTAGTAACTTCCTCCCCGTGAGAATAAACAACCAGCGGCCGCCTGATCACGCGCGTCACCAACCACCCCACGAGACCTTCAGGCAGCACGCGCCCGGCATGCACTGCATCAAACCGGTAGCGCAGCCCTACGGCGAGAGACGCCATCAAGAACTTTGCATACATCGCCAAAGACTCTGGTCGCAGCCACCAGTGCCGCCGCAGATTCAACCGGTGCACTGTATTCGGATGCGCCGCGTCATGGGCTCTGGCGCCTGACACGTCCGCGGTGACGATATGGATCTCCTTCCCACCCAGGCGACGGTAAACCTCATCGAACCATACCGCAGTGCCGCCCTTGGTCGGAAGAAACAATTCCGTGATTACTAGGTAGACATTGCTCGATCGTCGCATGGCGGGTCAAATGCCTCGCTCAGCGGACCAGGTGTTGGGGGAAGGTCGAATCAACATGTCCTCAATCATCTCCGGGCGACGGACGAAGGTCGCGCAGAAGTTCCTGTGCACGGTCATTCGGACAGATCTTCGAAAGTTGGGGAACGCATCGAACCCTGTGTCTCGCAGGGTAACGCGGCGGCGGCGGCCAGGAGGGACCGCGGAAAGATTGCGGCTTTTCGGAGGTTCGAGTCGAGTTCGTGCCTGGGTCAACGCATGCACAATTGGTTCCAGACCAGTCCATGGACACCTTACTCGCGTTCGAGTGTCTCGAGCATGTCATGTCTCTGGGCCTTATCACGCACGATTGGTGCCGGGTCGTCCGTCCGAGTGGGCGATGTCTCAGCGCGATTACTCAGGGGCTGTTCACGTCGCCCTACCCCCAAGTACGGCGAACCGGAGCAGCGGGGATTACCTAAGCAAGCTTAGTTCTCGTTCAACGACCCTGTACGTCGTCATGACGTGCTCGCGGATCGGACACCGCGGATATTTTTCCATTGCCTTCAATGTATACAGGACCCCCCTCTCGGCAGTCTGCAGATTTCCAAACCTGTAATTGTCGCTAAGGCTCCTGTGCGCCCGACCAAGGGCGACCAAAGCATAGCAATAGTGATTCATTCCGACGCCGCAGGTAGCGCGCGGAATCTCGAATTCGGGGCCTTTAAACTTGCCCCCTAGCAGTTGCCCCCAGCAGAACTTTGGCAGCTGCGTCGCCTCGGTCACTGAGGGGTTATGGCCGCCAAGCTTGTCCTGCCCAGACGCTCCCGCCGGGAGAAGTGCCAGCACTAGAGGAATCAGCAGTGCTATCTTCCTGCAGGCGGACATGAATTTACCTCCAATTCACGGACATCGAACGGTGTTCCACATATTCCACGAAAATTATAGCGGATGAGCGACTCCGCGACGGCCCGCCCGCCAAGCGGAACAGGGGTTTCACGGGGTGTACCGGTCAGAGCCCTGGAGGACCCCTAAAGCAATCGAGGCTACGTCGCGCAATGCGGACAAGCTGCGATTTTCCATGAGCGACGTGAGCACCGCGCCCACTGCCTCGACGTTTTTGCGCCGCCTCAGGAGCGCATAAGCCAAGTTGAGCCGCGCCCTGCGCAGCCTGCCGCGATACCCACGCCTGACGGCACGTGTTGCGCTTTCAAGCTCCTTCTTCAGAGGGCGCAGGGTCTCCACCGTCAGACGCTGCGAGCGCAGTGGATCGGTGCGCGTGGCGCTGTCCGGTCGAATCAGATAGACCCCCATGGGCTCGCAGATCACGCCGACGCGCTCGCTAACAGCGCACAATCGGATCAGGAAATTGACGTCCTCGCATACGGCCCTGCCGAGCGGATATCCGCCAAGGCGCATGAAAGTGCGCTTCGGAACGCTCAGCGTATGGGTGTCGCCGAAGTGGTTTTCGACGAACGCTTCCATTTCGTCCGCATTCATTATCACCGCGCGCGCGCCGTTCGCTTTCTTCAGTAGGCGCCTGCCAGCCTCGGTGATCTCCATCGATCGGCTGATCAGGCTCCCGTCCGGCCGCCGGTAGTCGTAGTCTCCAGTCAGGAACTCCAGCCCAGGATCACGGTCGATCCACTCCGCGTGCCAGCGCAGCCGATCGGGGTAGTACCAGTCGTCCGCATCGAGAAAGGCGAGCCATTGCCCGTTGGATTGCCGAGCGCCGTTGTTACGCGCCGCGGAAACGCCGGCGTTCGCCTGGTGCAGGTAAACGACGCGCCGGCCGAACCCGGCAACCACGCGGGCCGTTTCATCCGTCGAGCCGTCATCCACGACGATGACCTCGAACGCTGGATAGCTTTGCTCGAGCACCGACTCGATGGCGCGAGCTATGGTGGCGGCCCCGTTATAGACCGGGATGATGACGGAGAAGGTCGGCGCCGCCATCGGGCTAACCGTTCGATGATTGAGGCGCGCCTGTTCTGCGCCACGTCAAAACATAAAGCAGCCACGCCGGGACAATTACGCCCGTCAGGCAGGCCAGCTTGCGCAGCCGTGAAACGCGCCATAGACGTCGCAGCCAGATATGAAGCCGCTTGGCGAATTGCCGCTCTAGAAGGCGCGGGTCGCGGCGGCGCATCCCAAAAGCGAGTTCTTCGGTGGAAAGAAAGCGCACGTTGGGGAATGCCCGAAGCGCCAGTGTGAGCAGGCGGTCCAGCTCCCTGACCGCCGCATCGGCGGCCGCGGGATCTTCCAGAAAGTTGGCGCGATGCGTTTCGAGCAGCGTCGGCCGCCCGGCGCTGGTTTTCGCGGCTAACGCGGCGAGCCCGCGCTCGGCCTGGTGTCCGCGCGCGGGCTCGAAGTAGTCATTGCGCACCAAGTACGTAATCCCGCCCGCACCACGATCACCGTTCGCGATGGCCGGTCCCGCGGCGGCAGGTTCTCCGTCTGCATCCCGAGTTTGATACCGCCGTCCGGGAGTGACGATGAATTGAACACCCGCCTCGGCCCAGGCAGACTCCACCGCATCGTTCCATATAAAGGTGGGGGGCACCGCCACCTTCGGTCCCTCGCCGAAGATATCCCGGAAGCTTGCCACCTCGGCCAGTGCCGCCGTTCTGATATCGTCGGCACGCAGGGGCTTGGAAGGAAGCTCGGTCGCATCGATCCACCGGCTCTGTAAGGCGGCCGGCAACAACTCTGTTCGCTGGCGCACCGGATCCGCCCAGCCAGGCTTGGCGACCGCGGATCGGTTTCGCTGCGGCAAGCAGCGCCGGCGGCCAGTAATGCTCCCCGCCGTGCAACTGCAACGCGAACACTCCGCTTTCAGCGCCACGCCTGAACCCAGTGAGGTTGGCCGCACACTCGGGGGCGTCCAAGAACTTCCCATGATAGTGTCGAAGGTCGTCGGCGAGGATACGGGCGCCGTCCGCCACACCCAGCACCACTCCCAACGTCATGACCGGCTTCCGGCCTGCTCGGTCGGCGTGGGAGGCGAGCACCGCCGCGACCCGCTCGAGCTGCACTGCCTGCATCGGTGGCCCCACACCCCAGTCGTCGCTTTCGATGATAAGCACCGGATACTTCAGCATTGGCTCCCGCCAGAAGGCAACGAGCGCTTCCCGATTCATCCAGCCAATGACGATCGTCCCGACAGCCACCCAGAGCAATACGAATAGGAGAAAGTCGTACATTGCGGATACATGTGGCGTGCGAAGGCACGGCGCCGGAGATCGCCTCTATGCCTTCTGGATGTAGTACTTCCAGGTGCATTTGTCGTGAGGCATCGGCTTCTCGGGCTTGTCCAGAAAGAACTCGTCGATGGCTTTGCGCGCACCCGGCCAACGTTGGTCATCGTATTCATCGAACATAATTATGCCGCCCGTCACAACCTTATCGTACAAGGTTTCCAGCGCTGCCTTGTACGACTCGTACAGGTCGCAGTCCAGATGCAACAACGCGATCTTCCCCTGGATATTTCGGCAATGTCTCGTCGAACAGCCCTTTGACCAGGCGAACGCGCGCCCGTATCTTGTCATCCGGAATTCGACCGTCCCTCAGGACTCTTAGCACCGTATCGGTCGGGCTCGCCCAGAAGCCTTTGCCCTTGATCGGCGTGACGCCGTCTTCGTCCACAGGGTCCGGGAAGCCCGTGAAGGAATCGAACCCATAATACGTCCGCTCGACCCCCAGATACTCGCTCATCAGGAGAAACAGCAGCGCGCCATGCCCAATTGACACTCCGCATTCCACGATGTCGCCGTCGATCCCCTTCAGTTTTTCGAGTTGGTTGAGGAAGTAGAGGTACCTGTCGAGGCTCCCTCGATACACACGCGGCAGGAACGGCGAATGGTTGTAATCCGCCGGGATGGTTTCTTCCAGCGGGTCGCGACGTTCGATCTTGAATCCGGCATACCAGAACGCGCGCTTGATCCAATCCTTGAACATCCTCAGCCTTTACCAATCAGTTTATCGTAGGCCTGCTCGAGCTTTCTGATCGGCAAAGTAGTGAACTGCTCCTCCACAATTGCGCGGGCCTTTTGTCCCATTCGATCCCGCAACGCCTGATCCTCGATCAATAGCGTGGTGTAGTGAATCAGTCCCGTCAGGTCCTCCCGTTCGACAAGGAAGCCGTTCTCCCCGTGGCGAATGATCTCGGGGATGCCGCCGTCCCGGGTCGACACCATCGGTTTTCGCGCCGCGCCGGCTTCGATGTTGATCAGTCCGAACGGCTCCCCCCAACGTGAAGGCATGACGACGATGTCCGACGACCGATAGATGTTTTGCACGTCGCCCCTATAGCCGACGTATTTGATCCGCGCATCGTTTCCAATCTCGGCGCGCAGCCGGTCCTCGGTGTACGAGCCCGCGAACCTATCGGGGTCGCGACACTCGCCGACGATCAGGAACTTGACCGTCGAGCCGGGGATTCCGTGCGCCATCTTGATGAACAGGTCGATGCCCTTGAGCGTGCGGATCTGACCGACAAAACTGACCACGATGTCCTCGACCGACAGCCCCAGCTCGCGCCTGATGTCGAGTGCTTCGTCGAAACGTTCCAGGCTCACGGAGTTGTGGATCACGACCTTCGGCACGCTCCTGGGTTCGGAGCGTTCTGCCGTGTATTCGGAAACCGCGGCGATCAGGTTAGAGAATTTCACAAATGGCCCAGGCTTGTCGACGACCACGTGGTAGTGCGTGACGACAGGAATGCGCAGCAGCTTGGCGGCAATAATTTCCGCTGGCCGCCAGTAGTTGGCATGGTTAATATGGAGCAGATCGACGCGGTTTACTTTGAAATATCTGACGGCCGCAACGATGTCCCTCAGATATCGCATCACGCCGTTTGGCTCGTGCTGCCGGCCCCAGATCGTATAGCGCACCCCCATTCGCTCGAGCAGCGGCAAGATCGGCCCTTCCGAGGGCAACAGCAGAATGGGCTCGTAGCGACTCCGGTCGATCAAACGAATGTTGGTGAACAGTACCCGGCTGGCGCCGCCCCAGTCCCCGGAGCTCGCGGAAAGGTAGCAGATGACTTTCTTGCCTGACTTGGGCATGTGCGGTGACAGGCCGCCTCGTCGCCGCTAGTGCGAGTATCCCATGTCGGCCACGACCTCGGCGACGACGGGCAGCACGCGCTCGATGCGCGCGCAATTCCCCTGGTCGCGCCACTTGTCGAGGCGGATTTCAGAGAACGCATTGTAGGGTTTCGAGAGGACCGTTTCGCAGTGGCGCCTAAGGTCCTCAGTGAACTCTAGTCCGCAGGATTGGAACGCACTGCGGAATCCTTCCACGGGGTTCCTCACCAGGTCCTCGTATTGAATCTCCGTCCACTGGGATCCAGGGACTGTTTTCGAAGCATCCATGATCGCGCGGTTCATCGCCAGGTATTGCGCAGCGCAGACTTGCTCGATCGGCGCATCTGCGTAACGCTGCCAGCCGTCGAACAAGAAAAAGCACCAGCGTCGATAGCGGCCGCCCTCGACGCGGACCTCGACGGGAAGGTCCTCCGACCAGGTAGCGAATTCCTCCGCCCTGCCCCAGCCTTCGATCAGCGAATGGATGTTGTCGCCGGGGCTGCGCTTGATGTAGACGAAATGAGCGTCGGGAAAGAGCGCGTGAAGATAGGCGACACACAATCCGTTCTGGTTGTTCTTGTCGACGATGCGCAGCCTGCCGGTCTGCGAAAAGAAGTAGCGCGATACGATCTCGCGGTCACGCTGGCTGGCGTCCGAGGCGCCGAGCGCGTGGCTGCGCCAGCCTTTCTTCGCGAGCGGATGCAACCCGATCCAAAAATCGTGCGTTTCCCGCTGTAGCGAACCGAGCTCGCGCGATTCCGAAAATGTCTTGTAAACCAGAGTTGTGCCGGCGCGGCTGCAGCCGACCACGAAAATCGGCTTCTCGAGCGCGCGCCGGGAAAGATCCCACCACGCGCCGCGTGCACTGGTCATGGCGCGTCGGCCGTGGTAACGCAGGGTCTTGCCGACTTTCAACAAAAGTTCGCTCACGTTTCGCTCGGTAGGGGGCAAGGGCATTATAGGATGACTGTCCGGCGACGCAGGCGCTGCGCGCGCGTTGGCCGGAACGATTGGGTAAAAAGGACTATGGGCGGAATTTGCGGATGGATTGACAGTCCACTGGAGATCGGGCAGGCCAGAACGGTCTTGGCCGATATGCTGGCGAGCGACTACGGCAATGACCGCGCCCCCGACCCGCCGATCGCAGCCGGATTGAGCGCCATCGCGACCCGGCCAGGAATCGTTCCTGTCGGCGCGCATCGATCGGGGTCGCTAGTCGTTGCCGTGGAGGGCCGCGTCCGCTGGAACTCACCGGATCTGGCCAAACTGGCCGTGGAAAATGGATCCGCGGCAGCGCTTGCGGAAGCCTACCGGCGCCACGGCAGCGCCTGCCTGCAGCACATGGGTGGAGCGTTCGCCATCGCGATCGTCGACGCCGACAACACGAGCGGCCTGCTCGCCGTGGACCGCATGGGGATCCGGACTTTGTGCTACGCCAACCCGTCCGGCCGACTGGTGTTCGGCTCTAACGCGGAGAGCGTCGCCGCTCATCCAGACGTTGGGCGAAAACTGAGCCAGCAGGCGATCTTCAACTACCTGTACTGCCACGTGGTGCCGGGCCCTGGGACGATCTACGCGGGGATCGAGAAGCTGAGGCCCGCCGAATGCGTCACGTTCCGAAATGGCGCCGTGGACAAGCGGTATTACTGGCAACTGCGTTACTACGATGACGGCAGGGAGTCGTTCGACTTACTGAAGCCGCGTTTCCGCCGGTTGTTGCGCGACGCGGCAGAGCGCGCCATAGATGGCGACGCCGACGTGGGCGCGTTCCTCAGCGGCGGCACCGACAGCTCCACCGTCACGGGACTGCTGACCGAGCTGCGAGGGAAGCCCGCGAAGACCTACTCCATCGGCTTCGCTGCCGAAGGGTTCGACGAAATGGACTACGCCCGGATCACGGCGCGCCACTTCGCCACCAGCGCCCACGAGTACTACGTGACGCCGCAGGACGTGGTAGACGCGATTCCGCTGATCGCACAAGCTTACGACGAACCGTTCGGTAATGCCTCCGCGGTGCCCACCTATTTCTGCGCCAGGATGGCGTGCGCGGACAGCGTGCGCGTGCTGCTCGCGGGCGACGGAGGTGACGAAATTTTCGGCGGCAACGCCCGCTACGCCAGGCAAAAGCTGTTCGAAGCGTACGGCTCCGTGCCCAGGGCGCTGCGGCGCGGCTTCATCGAACCCTTGGCGCTCGGCATGCCCGGCGCCGATCGGCTTGCGCCGCTGCGAAAGCTCGGGAGCTACATCCGCCAGGCCGCCGTTCCCCTGCCGGACCGCCTGGAGTCGTACAACTTCCTGCAGCGCTCGCCGTTAGCCGAAGTTTTCGATCCGGGGTTCCTTGAGGGGATCGATGCCTTCCAGCCGCTGGCGTTGCAGCGCGATGCGTACCAACGGGCAACTTCGGTTTCGCCGCTCAACCGCATGATGCACCTGGATCTCCAGTTCACGCTGGCCGACAACGACTTGCGCAAAGTCTCGCGCATGTGCGAGGTCGCCGGAGTCGAGGTGCGCTATCCGCTCATCGACGACGCGTTGGTGGAGTTCTCCGGCGAGCTGCCACCGTCGCTCAAAGTCAAGGGGCTCAAGCTGCGGTATTTCTTCAAACAGGCATTGAAGGACTTTCTGCCTCCCGAAACCCTTGCCAAGACCAAGCACGGCTTCGGCATGCCGTTCGGGCTGTGGCTCAGAGACCACGGGCCACTGGCCGACCTGGTCCACGAGTCCCTCGGCGCGTTCGCGCGTCGCGCCATTGTGAAGCCAGCCTATCTTAAGGAGCTGCTGCAACAACACGAATCCGGTCACGCGACTTACTTCGGCGTCATGATCTGGGTCATCATGATGGTGGAGCGCTGGCTCGGCGCGAGAAAACTTTGAGGCCGAGGTCCGCTATCGCCGCCGCACCGGAGGGGGCATGAGCGCACCAGCCTCCGGTTCCTTCCGTACCCTCTCAATCTCGAGAGCGAATTCGGCTACGGTCGGCTTCCTGAAGAGCGCCGGAAGCTGAAGATTCACGCCCCGCTGTGCGCGTACTCGAGTGATCACCTGACCGCCGCGCAGCGAGTCGCCGCCCAGCGCGAAGAAGTTGTCGGTTGCGCCCACCTGTTCGACGCCGAGGACCTCCGCGAAGAGTTCTGCGACGAACGTCTCCGTATCGCCGCGCGGCGCGACGAACGCCGTGGCGAGGCGGTCGACGAATCGATCGGCAAGACCGATGCGCTGGACCTTCCCGGTGGCGCCTTTCGGAATCTCGTCCACGATCACGACCCGGCTCGGAATCTTGAATTCCGGCAAGCGGCCGAACAGGAACGCGCGCAGCTCGTCCTCCACCGCGCTTGCCCCGGCCTTCAGGACGACCGCGGCGGCGACGTCCTCCCCAAGCGTGGGATGCGGAACCGCGAAGGCGGCCGCCTGCCGCACGGCGACGTGCTCGAGCAACGCCTCTTCCACTTCGCGCGGGGACACTTTTTCGCCGCCGCGGTTGATGATCTCCTTCAGCCGACCGGTGATCGTCAGGTAGCCGTCCGGGTCGAGCCGCCCCAGGTCGCCGGTGCGGAACCAGCCGTTGGCGAACGCGGCGCGATTCGCTTCGGGGTTGGCTTCGTAGCCGAGCATGACGTTGTCGCCGCGGATGACGATCTCGCCGGTTTCCCCTGCTGGAAGGAGGCGCCCCTGCTCGCCCATGATCGCGGCCTCGGCGCCAGTTGCGAGCCCCACGGAGCCCGCCTTGCGGGGCAAAGGGGGAAGCGGGTTGCTCGCGATCTGGTGGGCGGCCTCCGTCATCCCGTATGCCTCGATCACCGGGACGCCCAGTGCCGCCTCAAGCTCAGCCGCGAGTCGTTTCGGAAGGGCGGCGGACGAGGAGCGCACGAATCGCAGGCCCCGCGTTTCCGGGCCTAAGGGGCGATGCGCGATCTCCCTGAGCACGGCCTCGTGAATCGTCGGCACCGCCGTGTACCAGGTGGGCCGGAATTCGTCGAGCCACCTGACGAAATGTTCCTCCTGCATGCCAGGCAGGCACACGACGCTCGCGCCTGCCGACAGCGAGGCGAAGAGCGCGCCGATCAGGCCATGCACGTGAAACAGCGGCATCACGTTCAGGCAGCGGTCCTGCGGCGTGAGCCGCAAGCTCGAGGCGATGTTCGCCGCCGAGCTGCAGATGTTGCGGTGCGTGAGCGGAACGATCTTGGGTCGCGAAGTGGTTCCCGAAGTGTGCAGGACGAGGGCAACCTCTTCGCCCCCCCGGGACGGCGCCGCTGCGGGCGCTGCCCCGTCCAGCCCGCGCAGCTCGAAGCTTCCCGCAGGCCGAGTGTCGGTCCACCAGGCATCGAGACAACGGATCCCCAGTCCCGCGGCGACGGTGCGGGCTGGTCCGATATGGGACTCCGGCAGGATCAGAGCCTTGGGCCGCAGGTCGCCCAGATAGAAGCGCAACTCGCCTTCACCGTAGGCCGGATTGAGCGGGGCGCAGGTGGCGTAGGCCGCTGTCGCCAGCGAGGCGACGGCCATCTCGGGTCCGTTCGGCAGAATGATCGCGACTCGATCGTCATTATCCACGCCGGCGGAGGCTAGGGCGGCTCCGATCCGGTGCAGGTGCGACAGGAGCTCGCCGTAGATCAGGGTCGGGCGGCCGGGGGCCAACAGGGCGGGCGCCAGGGGGGTGTCCCGCCCCCAAGTTGTAGCAAGTTCCGCGAGCCCGCGCGGTGGCTGCAGGCTGATCGAATTGTTCATTTGTTGTGAATTGTCGCGCATTGAAACCATTCGGCTTGTATCCCGGCATCCCCTCGTGCATAGTAGCCTGAAAGACTTTCAAATACCGAGAGTTGCAGGCTTTGGGGAGCCGCGGTCCGAATGAGAGGCTTCGCGCGTCGGGGGACGAGCGTCAGGTCAGGCGGTAGCCAATGAGTTCGGACCTGACTTCGGAAGCGCGTGTGCCGAATTCACTCGCGCCAGCCGCCGCCCCCGTCAATATTCGAGCAGCAATTTCCCCTTTCCTTCGCCCAGCAGCGGCTGTGGCTGCTGGATCAGTTGTTGCCGAGTGGGTCGGTGTACAACCTGCCGCGAGTGGTGCGTCTGGCGGGCGAGCTCGATGTCGAGGTGCTGCGGCGGGCGTTCGATGAGCTCGTGCGCCGGCACGAGGTGCTGCGCACGCGCTTTGAGGTGCACGACGGCGAGCCGGTGCAGGTGATCGAACCGCAGCTGAGCGTGGCGGTGGAGGCGGAGGATCTCGGTGCGCTCGCGCCGGCGCAGCGCGAGGCCGAGGCGCAGCGCCGCGCGCGGCAAGAGGCGCAAGCCCCCTTCGATCTTGAGCGTGGGCCGCTCGTTCGAGCGCGGCTGCTGCGGCTGGCGCCGACCGAGCACTGGCTGCTGTTCAGCTTGCACCACATCGTCACCGACGGCTGGTCGATGGGGGTGCTCATGCGCGAGCTCTCGGTGCTGTACGGCGCCTACCGCCGGGGCGAGCCCTCGCCGCTGGCGGAGCTTCCGGTGCAGTACGCCGACTACGCGCTATGGCAACGGGAGTGGCTGCAGGGGGGAGTGCTCGAGCAGCAGCTCGCGTACTGGAAGCAGGCGCTGGCCGAGCTGCCAGTGCTCGAGCTGCCCACCGACCGGCCGCGGCCGATGGTGGCAAGCTACCGCGGCGCCCGACTGAGCTTCGAGCTCGGCGAGGAGCTCACCCGTGGGCTCAAGGCGCTCAGCCGGCGCGAGGGCGCGACGCTGTTCATGACGCTGCTGGCGGCCTTCCAGGTGCTGCTGTATCGCTACAGCGGCCAGGAGGACCTGGCCGTGGGGGTGCCCATCGCGGGACGCAGCCGCCCGGAGTTGGAGGGTTTGATCGGGTTCTTCGTCAACACCCTGGTGCTGCGCGTCGATGCCTCGGGCAATCCGAGCTTCCTCGAGCTGCTGGCACGGGTGCGCGAGAACGCGCTCGACGCCTACGCCCATCAGGACCTGCCCTTCGAGAAGCTGGTCGAGGCGCTCGCCCCCAAGCGCGATCTGTCGCGCAATCCGCTGTTTCAAGCCTCGCTGGTGCTGCAGAACACGCCGCCCGGAGAGCTCAAGCTCGAGGGGCTGGACGTGCAGCGCGTGGAAGGGATCGGCAGCGAGAGCGCGAAGTTCGATCTGGACTTCGAACTGACCGAGAGCGCAGGGCGGCTCTCGGGCAGCATCCAATACGCCACCGATCTGTTCGATGCGGCGACGATCGAGCGGCTGGTGGGTCACTGGCGGGTGCTGCTGGAAGGCATCGTGGCCGATCCCGAGCAGCGCATCTCGCACCTGCCGCTGCTCACCGAGGCCGAGCGCCACCAGTTGCTCATCGAGTGGAACGACACCGCGGTCGAGTATCCGCGCGATCGGTGCATCCACCAGTTGTTCGAGGCCCAGGTCGAGCGCACCCCGGAGGCCACGGCGCTGGTGTATGAAGCGCAGCAGCTCACCTATCGTGAGCTCAACGCGCGCGCCAACCGGCTCGCGCATCACCTGCGCTCACTCGGCGTCGGTCCCGAGGTGCTGGTGGGCGTGTGCCTGGAGCGCTCGCTGGAGCTGGTGGTGGGGCTGCTCGCCATCCTCAAGGCGGGCGGGGCCTACGTGCCGCTGGATCCGAGCTATCCGGCCGAGCGCCTGGCCTTCATGCTCCAGGACACCCAGGCCCCGGTGCTGCTCACCGAGCAGCGTTCACTCGCACGACTGCCCGCCTATGCCGGACACGCTGTGTGCCTGGAGCGCGACGCCGCGCGCATCGCCCAGCACTCCGAGACCAACCCCCCGGCCAGCGCCAGCGCGACCAACCTCGCCTACGTCATCTACACCTCCGGCTCCACCGGCAAACCCAAAGGCGTCATGATCGAGCAGCGCTCGGTCGTGAATTATCTGTCCTGGATAGGCAACACCTTCCCGTTGCATGCGACCGATCGCGTGCTGCAGAAGACACCGATCAGCTTCGACGCATCAGTCGAGGAAATATTCTTCCCGCTCTCCCTTGGCGCCGTGCTCGTGGTCACGGGGCCCGACTCCCATTTGTCCACCGAGGAATTGATCAACTCGCTGCAGAAAAGCAAGATTACCGTTCTCCAGGTAGTGCCCAGCCTGCTTGCCTCAATGCTCGACCACGCGGGCTTTCACAAATGCGAATCCTTACGACTGCTGCTTTGCGGCGCGGAGGTTCTCCCACGTGAGCTGGCCAAGCGAGTCCATGACCGGTCGGCAGCCGAGTTGGTCAATCTCTACGGCCCCACTGAGACAACCATTTCTTCCACCTTCTGTCGCGTTCGCAGGGACGTACCAGAGCACCAGGTTCCCATAGGGCGGCCCATTGCGAATACGAAGGTGGTGGTCGTGGACGACGCTGGTCAACTCCTTCCAACAGGAATCCCTGGTCAACTATGTATCGGAGGCGCAGGCGTTGCGCGTGGATACCTCAATCGATCCGACCTGACCCGGAAATGTTTCGTCCCTGACCGGTATTGGCACGCTCAAGGAGGACGGCTCTATTTGACGGGCGACCGCGTACGGCTCATGCCTAACGGCGCGCTCGAGTTCTTGGGCCGCTGCGACCAGCAACTCAAGATTCGGGGCTTTCGAATCGAACCCGAAGAGGTCGAAATGACGCTCTCCGCACACCCGGGAGTGGCCGACGTGGCCGTTGTCGGGCACCAGGTGGCGCCCGGCAGCACGCAACTGGTCGCCTACTTCCTTCGCTCCCGAGAGGAAGTCTGCGATTCCAACTCATTGCGCACGTTCCTGAAAGCGCGGCTGCCGGAGCACATGGTTCCCGCCTTTTTCATCGGTCTCGAATCGTTTCCGCGTCTACCCAGCGGCAAGGTGGACCGGTCGCGCCTATCCGCACCCTCGTCCGATGATGCGATGACAGACGTAAAATTCGTCGCGCCGCGCAACGCTCTCGAGCAAGCGCTTGCGGACGTCTGGGGAAGCGTGCTGCAAATCGATCGGGTCGGTAGTGAACACAATTTCTTCGAAATTGGTGGACATTCGCTACTGGCTGCCCAAGTGGTTTCTCGCATCCGCGATGCGCACGGCGTGCCGTTGAGCGTTCGTGACCTGTTCGCCCATCCGACTGTGGCCGCGCTGAGCCGGATCGTCGAGAGTTTGAAGTCCTCCCCGCCCGAGAACAAGGAGCCCAGTCTCGTGCCGGTAGGCAGACAGGCTTATCGGAACCAGAGGACGACGTGAGTACCGCTCCATTCCCGCGCGGTCTGCCGCCGGTGAAGCCGTCTGCGACGGAGGTGTCGACTGGCTCGTCGATCGGGGCGCGCTTCGCAGCGATCGCCGAGTTGGGTAGCGATCGCCTCGCATTCCGAGGCCCAAACATCGAGCTGACCTATCAGGAGCTGAATGCGCGCGCGAACCGCCTCGCGCACCGGCTGATCGCATGCTCCGTGCCTCGCGATCAGCCTTGCGCCATTCTCGCAGACGGCGGCCTTCATCAGGTGGTCGCAGTGCTCGCAGCGCTGAAGGCGGGACGGGTCTGCCTCGTCATCGATCCGGCGAATCCGCCGGAGCGCGTCGCCGCCATTGTGCAACACGCAGGCGCCGGGATCCTCGTAACCGACGGCGCTAACGGAGCTCGCGCAGCCGCACGGAACCCGCGGCCGCACCATGTCATCCGGGTCGATGCCGAGCTGAGCCAAGAGCCGACGAACAACCCATGCGTCAGGGTCGACCCGGAGGCACCCGCCCTCATCCTCTATACCTCCGGGTCCACGGGCCGTCCCAAGGGGGTGGTGCATACCCATCGCAGCATCTTCAGCAACTTCATGCGGCACGCCGATGCTTTTCGCATTGCGCAAGACGATCGCCAGACCCTCCTATATCAGCTGAGCGTGTATGGGGGAACGCGCGATTTGTTCAACGCCCTGCTCAGCGGCGCCAGTCTGCATTACTTCCCTGTGCGGGAGGTCGGAGCAACCGGGCTGGCAGCCTGGCTCATGGCGGAGCGCATCACAATCTACTGTTCCGTCGCCAGCGTATTCCGCGAGTTCAGCGTCACTGTGCCAGCGCCGCTGATCTTTCCGGATCTGCGCCTCGTCAAGATTGGCGGTGAAGCTACGCACGCAGTCGACGTCGTGCGCTTCCGTGGCCATCTTCCGCCTCACAGCCTGATCCAATGTCATTTGAGCTCGACCGAAACGGGGTTGATCTGCAATTACCCTCTGAGGCCTGGCACCGAGTTGGCTGATGAAACGATCCCACTGGGTTACCCGGCCGAAGGCTCGGAGGTCTTGCTGGCAGACGACTTGGGGGAGCCCGTGCAGCCTGGGGCAACGGGCGAGATCTGGGTGCGAGGTCCGTCTCTGGCCTGGGGCTACTGGCGAGACGACGCGGCGACCGCATCCGCATTCGAAGAGTCCAGCAACGCGGGCGCGCGAACGTATCGAACGGGCGATCTCGCGGTTCGGCGCGCCGACGGGTGTCTGGAGCACCGTGGCCGCACCGATTTCCAGGTCAAGATCCGCGGCAATCGCGTCGACTTGACGGAGATAGAACGACACCTCCTGGAGCATGCCGCCTGCCGCCAAGTCGCAGTCATGGCGCGACCGGGAGCAAACAGTGCACCGCGGCTCGTTGCCTATGTCGAATGCGAAAAAGGGGCGTGCCCCTCGGTGCCCGTGCTACGCGCGTTCCTTGCAGAGCGCGTACCACCCTACATGATTCCAAGCGTGTTCGTGCTGCTCGATGCACTACCGAGGACTGGGAATGGCAAGATCGATCGCGCCGCGCTCCCCGATCCTGGACCGGAGCGACCTGGCCTGTCTACGCCCTATGTCGCACCGTCAAATGCGATGGAGGCCGAGCTCTGCGCGCTGTGGCGCGAGCTGCTCGGCGTTGATCCCGTTGGCGCGGCCGATGACTTCTTCGACCTGGGCGGCCATTCCCTTCTGGCTGCGCAAATAATCGCTTGGATCGATGATGCGCACGGCGTGCCCTTGAGCGTGCGCGATCTGTTCGCGAATCCGACGGTGGCCGGGCTAAGCTTAGTGGTTCAGAAACTGAAAACGAATGCGCGGATTGATCGGGCCCCCGCCCTTGCGCCAGTAGACCGGAGAGCTTTCCATGCGCACAGTCCGGAGATAGACGTTCCGACAACGAAGAAGGACTTCGATGTCTGACCGCTTCGTCACCGCAGGCTCGATCTGCGACGAGCAGCGGCCGGCTCCCCAGACGGATGAAGTCTATGTGATGCCCTGCTCGTACCCGCAGCAACGGCTGTGGTTCATCGATCGGTGGCAACCAGGCACGGCCGCCTACAACATTGCTGCGGCGGTACGCCTCGTTGGGTCGTTATCGGCTCCGGCGTTGGAGTCGGCGCTCAATCAACTCGTGTCGCGTCACGAGTCGCTGCGCACTGCGTTCTTGCTGCAGGACGGCGAGCCGTTTCAGCGCATTGTGCCGGATGTGGCGATGCAGATGCCACTGCGGGAACTGTGCGAGCGCGAACCCGTGCAGGCCCAGAGCGAGGCCCTTGACCTGGCGCACGAAATTGCGCAGCGCCCGTTCGATTTGTCCGTTGCTCCGCTGCTGCGCACGCTGCTCGTCCGCATCGCGGCGCAAGAGCACCTGCTGGTGCTGGTGCTGCACCACATCGTCTCGGATGGCTGGTCGATGGGAGTGCTGTTTAACGAGCTCTCGGCGCTGTACCAGGCCCGACTCGAGGGCAGGCAAGCGCAGCTGCCGGCCTTGCCGATCCAGTACGCCGATTACTCCCTGTGGCAGCGCGAGCGGCTGCAGGGGCAGCGGCTGGAGCGCGAACTTCGCTACTGGCGCGAGCGTCTCGAGGGACTGAGCAATCTGGAGCTCCCCACGGACCGGCCGCGCCGGCCCAGGCCCAGCTACCGCGGAGCAAGGCAACCGGTGTTCATCCAGGCGGAGCTCAGCAAGGCCCTCCATCGCCTGGGGCGCACAAAACAGTGCACGTTGTTCATGACGCTGCTGGCGGCCTTCCAGGTGCTGCTGTATCGCTACAGCGGCCAGGAGGACCTGGCCGTGGGCAGCCCGATTGCCGGGCGCGATGATCGTCGGCTCGAGGGTTTGATCGGCTTTTTCGTCAACACCCTGGTGCTGCGCGTCGATGCCTCGGGCAATCCGAGCTTCCTCGAGCTGCTGGCACGAGTGCGCGAGAACGCGCTCGACGCCTACGCCCATCAGGACCTGCCCTTCGAGAAGCTGGTCGAGGAGCTCAAGCCCCAGCGCGATCCCAGCCGCAATCCACTCGTCCAAGTGATGTTCGCGCTGCAAAACGCCCCAGGCGGAGAGCTCAGCCTGCCGGGGGTGCACTGCACCCGCGTGCAGCTCAGCACCCACACTGCCAAGTTCGATCTGACTTTGTCGCTCACGGAACAGCCCGATGGGCTACGCGGGCAGCTTGAGTACGCCACCGATCTGTTCGATGCGGCGACGATCGAGCGGCTGGTGGGTCACTGGCGGGTGCTGCTGGAAGGCATCGTGGCCGATCCCGAGCAGCGCATCTCGCACCTGCCGCTGCTCACCGAGGCCGAGCGCCACCAGTTGCTCATCGAGTGGAACGACACCGCGGTCGAGTATCCGCGCGATCGGTGCATCCACCAGTTGTTCGAGGCCCAGGTCGAGCGCACCCCGGAGGCCACGGCGCTGGTGTACGAAGCGCAGCAGCTCACCTATCGTGAGCTCAACGCGCGCGCCAACCGGCTCGCGCATCACCTGCGCTCACTCGGCGTCGGTCCCGAGGTGCTGGTGGGCGTGTGCCTGGAGCGCTCGCTGGAGCTGGTGGTGGGGCTGCTCGCCATCCTCAAGGCGGGCGGGGCCTACGTGCCGCTGGATCCGAGCTATCCGGCCGAGCGCCTGGCCTTCATGCTCCAGGACACCCAGGCCCCGGTGCTGCTCACCGAGCAGCGCTCACTCGCACGCCTGCCCGCCTATGCCGGACACGCTGTGTGCCTGGAGCGCGACGCCGCGCGCATCGCCCAGCACTCCGAGACCAACCCCCCGGCCGAGCGCCAGCCCGACCAACCTCGCCTACGTCATCTACACCTCCGGCTCCACCGGCAAACCCAAAGGCGTCATGATCGAGCAGCGGGCCGTCATCCGCCTGGTTCGCAACGCGGACTACGTGCGGCTCGGCCCCGCCGATAGCGTCGCGCAGGCCTCCAACGCATCGTTCGACGCCGCCACCTTCGAGGTCTGGGGGGCCTTGCTCAACGGGGCCCGCCTCGTGGTGCTGCAGACGGCGACGCTGATGGATGCCCAGAGCCTGGCCGAGGCGATCGCGTCGCAGCGCATCACCACGCTGTTCCTGACGACGGCGCTCTTCAACCGGCTCGCCCACGCCTCGCCACCACCGTTCGCGGCGCTGACCCACCTGCTCTTCGGTGGCGAGAGAGCGGACCCGAGCGCCGTCCTGCGGGTGCTCGAGCACGGGGCGCCCCGCCGACTCATCCATGTCTACGGTCCGACCGAGACGACGACGTTTGCGACCTGGTACGCCGTCACGGACCCGGACGCGCTCCGCGCTCACGTCCCTATCGGTCGGCCGATCTCCAATACCACCGCCTACATCGTGGATCGCGATGGGCAGCCACAGCCCATCGGCGTCGTGGGTGAACTGCTGATCGGAGGCGACGGTATCGCCCGCGGCTACCTGCATCGCCCGGAGCTCAGCGCCGAGCGCTTCGCCTCCGACTGGTTCTGCGCGGACTCCGCCGCCCGACTTTACCGGACCGGGGATTTCGCCCGCTATCGGCGCGATGGAAACATCGAATTCATCGGCCGGCGTGACCAGCAGGTCAAGATCCGAGGCTTTCGCATCGAGCCGGGCGAGGTCGAAGCGGTGCTCGCTTCTCATCCCGAGGTCGCGGGCTGCGCCGTGGTCGTGAACGAGGTTCGCCCCGGCGAGCACGGGCTGGCCGCCTATTACGCGGCCACCGAAGGGACCACCCTAAGCCGGGAGGCCGCGCGCAGTTTCCTCAGCTCGAAGCTTCCCGACTATATGGTCCCCGCCGTGTTCGTCGCGTTGCCCTCACTACCGTTGACACCCAACGGCAAGGTCGATATCAGGCGGCTGCCCGCGCTGCACGAGATGCCGGAGACTCATCGCACTCGAAGTCAAACACCGAGCGATCAGCTCGAGCTCCACCTCGTGAAGCTCTGGGAGCGCTTGCTCGGCGCGCAGGGGATCAGGACCGACGACGACTTCTTCGAGCTCGGGGGGCATTCGCTGCTCGCGGCGCACCTGTTCGACGAGATCGAGCGGCTTTTCGGCCGGCGTCTCCCGCTGGATACTTTATGGTACAGGGGCGCGACGATCGCGGAGGTGGCCCGCCTGCTGCGCGAGGACGGGCAATCGGTGAATTGGCCGATTCTCGTGCCCATCAAGTCCTCCGGCGCCAAGCCGCCCCTCTTCGTCGTGCACACGATGGGCGGCAATCTGTTTCACTACGATCACCTCGCGCGCGCCGTCGACCCTCAGCAGCCCGTCATGGGGTTGCAGGCGCGCGGCGTTTACGGACGCGAGCAGCCTCGTCACCGCATCGAGGACATCGCAGCGGACTGCGTCCGCGCCCTCCGTGGCCATCAGGCGCGGGGCCCGTACCTGATCGCAGGCTATTCCAGTGCCGGCATCGTCGCCTTCGAAATCGCGCGTCAGCTCCAGTCCGCCGGAGAAATGGTCGGGCTGCTGGCGCTCATAGATAGTTTTTCTCCACGAGCGAAGAAAAAGCAGTCGCTCGCGCAGGCAGCTGCTGGTGCGCTTCGTCGGCTGCAGCTGCGCCTCGTGCAGGAGCGCGCGTACCACGCCGTCCTTCACGGGAGCGGCCTGTCGCATTGGCGTCGCTTTAGGAGCGTCGGGGAGGCCCAGCGTTGGGCCTATTGGTCGTATCGGGCACGGCCTTACCCGGGCGCGGCATGTCTATTCGTCGCCAACGCTTCGCTCGACATGGTCCGTGAGCCCACGCTTGGCTGGGAGCAGCTCATCCACGGCGGACTCCACATTCACCGCCTGCCCGGCGGCCATAGCTCGATCATGAAAGCGCCTCTGGTGGCCGAGTTGGCCGCAATGCTCCAGGCCGAGCTCGACCGCGCGACCGAAGAGCACAGTCGGGCGTTGTCGGAAGCCGTGGTTTTCTGAACGGACCGTAGCGTGCCGGCGCGATTGGAGCGTGGCGAAGTGCACCTCTGGCAAACGTCGGCCCGTGTTTCGCCGATTATTGCGCCCAAACTGCCAGTCCTGCTGAGCCGCGACGAGCGTGACAAAGCCATGCGGTTCCGACGCGACGCCGACCGCGATCGATACGTCGCCTCGCACGCCATGGTGCGGCTCGTGTTGAGCCGTTACGCCGGCGCCCCTCCCGCCTCCCTGGAGTTTGGAGTCGGGGAGCACGGCAAGCCGGAACTCGAGCAAGACCCCGGTTTCCCCCTGTCCTTCAATCTCTCACATTCCGGAGATCTGGCACTTCTCGCGATCAGCGGCGAGCCTGCGGTAGGCGTCGATGTCGAGGAAATCAGGAACAACGTGGACGTGCCGGCACTGGCAGCCACTGTACTCTCGGACGCGGAACTTCGTGTGCTGCACGGCGCGCCGATCGAAGCACAGCATTCGCTCTTTTTCAGGTGCTGGGTGCGCAAGGAGGCCGTTCTCAAAGCCTGCGGCCTGGGTCTCGCGCTCGACCCTCGCCAACTGGCTGTTTTGCGGGATGAGTCGGGCAGCGATCCCTGCACCGTGACGGTATTGCCAGCGATCAACCAGGCGAATTGGGGGGTGCGCGACGTTGAGATCAGCGATCGCTATGCCGCTGCGGTGGCGGCTCCCGGACTGGACTGGTCTCTGCGCTGCTTTGAGCATCGGTGGTCGGCGATCACCCCTCCTTCAGACCTTCAAGTCCTGGAAAGACGAAGTTGACGGATTCGCGCGACAGGCGCACGCCCGCCGGCGCCAGGGCACTGTAGGCGGCAAGCGCCGCGGCAGGCAGCGGCCCGACGAGCTGAGCGAGGTCTGCAAACCGAATGCCCTGGCGCACCAGGAAGGCGATATACGTGTGGCGCAGCGCGTGCGGCGTGATCTCGTGCGCCCGCTCCAAGCGCGCGTCGTGGGCGGCATAGAGCAACTGCGCCGACAGAAACTCCAGGGTGGCCGGTTGATCCGCCAAGCTCCGCAGCACGGGTGCGTCCGGCGCTCCGACCCCGGCGGCAAGACAGCGAGCGACCGCCGGGTTCAAAGGAACGGCTCTCGCGTGCCCGCCACCGACGTGCACCACCGCGCCTTCCCGCTCGACGTCGCGCCAGCGCAGTTCCAGCGCCTCCTCGGGCGAGATCCCGGAAAGGAGCAGCAATATGGCGAGTTGCGTGCCTCGTTCCACTGCGCGCAGGAGCGATTGCATTTCGGCCGCACTCAACTCTCGCGGCAGCGAGGCAGGCCTCTCGAGGAGCGGACGCTCCGTGGCGCCGAGCGCAGGCGGCGCGGTCGCTTCCAGACCAAGCGGGTGGCGAACGCCCTGCAAGAACGACCCCCCGATCACGGGCTGGGCCAGCACGACCGCGGGCTGGGGCTCCGGCCGATTGAAGAGCTCCACGACCGCCATCGCAAGGAGCGCAAGCAGGAGCGCGCCTGCGACCACGAGGGCCGCGTCGCGCCAGTACTGCGGCCGCCAAGGCTCTCGTGGCAATGCGGCCTGCTCCAGGACCTGGACGGAGGGCACTCTTGCGCGCTCGGTCGCCTCGAGCTTCGCCCTGCGCTGCAGCGCGTCCCGGAACGAGCTCTGAAGTTGCTCGAGCTCACTTCGCAGCGCCTTGTACTGATCGAAGCGTGCCGCGAACTGGCCGGCGCCCTGGCGTCCCGCCGCGATTTGCGCCCGCAAGCGGCGCTCGGCTTCGCGAGCGCTGGCGAGCTCTTCCTCCGCCTCCGCAAGGGCGGTCTGTTGGCTTGCCGCGCGCTGCGCCGTGATCTGCCGCTCCATCTCGGCCAATCTGGCGCGGAGCGCGCGCGCGTTCGGGTCCAGGGCAAGATAGTCGGACGTGTAGGTGCGCTCCAGATTGCGAAGATCCTCGCGCGCCTGGGATGCGCGTTGCTCGAGGTTTGCAAGCGTCGGGTTGTCCTTCGCGCGGACCACGCCTTTCCCGGCCGCCACTGCCTCGCGCAGCGCGCTCACCTTGCCCTCCGCGGCGCTGACGCGGTCGCCAGCGGCCTGGAGCGACTTCCCGAGCCCCTGCAACTGCGCCAGCGCCTCGTTCTCTTCGCGCTCCGGCGAGACGATGTGGTACCGGAGGCGATACTCCTCCACCTCGCGACGCTTGGCGGCAACCGCCGCATCGAGCCTGTGGACTTCGTCGTCGGCGCGGGCCGTCGTTTCTCCCGAATGCTCTTCGAACGAGCGGGCGATCTCGTTCCGATACGCTTCGCTGATCGCGACCAGCAAAGCCGCCGGAAGCTCCGGGTGCGCGCCGGTCGCAGCCAATTCGACCACGTGGGTTCCCGACACCGGCGTAACGGTCAGTTCGGATTGCAGCGCCGCGACGGGATCGGGCCCCAGCGCCGACAAGTCGTGTCCGGCCTCCCCCAGCCTCTTTGCGACCTGCTCGAGCAGTGGGCGGCTGGAGAGCTTCTGGACCTCGGTCAGGAACGGTCGCTCCGGATCCGAAGGAGGAGTACTGGCCGGCGCAGTCGGCACGTCAGTGGGCGCCACGTATGACGCGGGCGTGATCTGCAGCCTCGAGGTCGCACGGTATTCCGCCGGTCGCAGAAAGTCGTACGCGAGCCCACTCGCGCTGGCAATGCAGAAAACGCTCAGAAAAACGATGAACCGGCGCCGGTTGGCACGCTCGGTCAGCGACCGACCAAGCTCCCCGTATGCAGGGTCGACCGATCGACCCCATGCGAATGCGTCAAGTCGCTTCATGCTGAGGCTCCGTGTGGCTTTGCAGCGCATTCAACCGTTGGCCCGGGACGGCCTGCGCCGAATCGGGCGCTCGGGCCGTTTGCCGGGCCACCAATACCGTCTTGCACAGCACCACCACACCGATCAGGGTGTAATAGAGGTCGAAATTGGCGAGGCCGAGAAAGGCTCCCGCGCTCGCATAGCCTACGAGGCTCACCTGCACCATAGCGGCAAGATCGGCCGCCCATCGATTTTCCGGGTCGCCGCGGGCCCGCTTGATGATCCAGGACGCCGTGCGCCAGGTCATCAATCCGAGGATGAGAAACAGGGCGAGGCCGAAAAATCCGTGCTCCCCTAGCACTTCGAAGTAAATACTGTGCGAATCGTGGACGTCCCCCGGGTCGGGCGCATAGACGGCAAACATCCCTCGCTGGAAGACCTCGAACCCTCCTCCGAGCGGCTTGTCCTTGGCAAGATTGAACGCCATTTTCCAGGCGTTGATTCGACCTTCTGCGGACTGGTCTTGCTGATAGGTCTTGATCGTTGCCATGCGATCGAACCAAGCCTGCGGCATGGTCATCAAGATCAGGGCGGCCGCGACGGCCGCTAGCAGGCTTGTAAACAGTTTGCTGCGGCTCTTGAGCCAGAAGAACATCCCCATCGCGGCCATGCCGAGCATGGCACCACGCGATTGACTCCCAATCGCTGCGAGTGCGCTCAGCATTATTGCTGCTGTCATGGCGTGTCTCAGCCAGTACCTGGTGGCAATCAGCTGAAGGTAGCGCAGTAGCGGGATCGTCATGATCAGTGCGAGGCCCATTTCATTGTCGCCGCCGATGAAAGTATTTGGCGGCCCCTTAACGTGGTATACGCCCCCATGGGTGATCGTAAAGATTCCTCCCTTCACGCCGTAGAACGCCAGCGACAGTGCCAGCACCCAGACCAGGAGATTGAGGCGCTCTTTGCTTTGCATCACCATCATGGTGACGAAAACCATGAGCTGGATCTTGACGACCTTGTCGAGCTGCGGCCAGGCGAGGATGGGGTACACCGAAAAGATGGTCGTGACGACCATCCACAGGACGAAAATGAGGAGCACCACGCTTTCCCGGGTCCAGGGAATTTTTTTCGGTTCGCGCGAGATCAGCACGGAAATCAAGGTGACGAGGGCGACGATCATCGCGAACGGGAAGTCGTAGGCGAACCCCCAGCACAACCGGTGCGGGTTCATGAAGCTGAGCCACGTCCACAACAGAATGCCGATGTAGGGCCGCGTCAGCACGAACGGCAGCGCGCCGAAAACGACCACCGTGACGAAGATATCTCTCATCGCGTTCCGCTCTCAGCAGACATGGCTTCGCTTCTCCAGTGATACCCCGGCAACGAACCAGTGAAGCCGGCGCTGCAGCCGGGATCCACGCAGCAGGCCCTCCTCCATGCGCGCCGCGAGCAGCCGTTCTTCGCGCCAGCCGCGCTGCCTCACCTGGTACAGGCGCCCTTTCCCCGGTTGCGGCTGCCCGAGGCGCTCGCCGCGCTCGAGCCGCTCGAGCAGCTCCGCGTAGGCATCGGCCCCGTCCCGCACCGCCCGCCAGAAGAGCGTCAGCTCGTCGTCGCCTTCCCTGATCTCCGGACAAATATGAGCAATCAGCTCCCCGGTATCGATGCCGGCGTCGATCCGGTGCAGCGTACAGCCGATCTGGTCGAGCTCACCGTTATATAGTGCCCAGAACGTGCAATCGGCGCCCCGATAGCGCGGCGAGAGCCCGCCGTGCAGGTTGAAGATTCCCAGCCGACCTTTCGACAGAAGAGGGCCGCGGATGAGCGAAGTGCCGAACACCGCGATGACGTCCGGGCTTAACCGATCGGCCAGCGCCGCCACATCCGGATGGTTGATGTGCGGCACCTCGACCAGCAGATCCGGCCGCGCGAGCCGGGGCGGGATTGCCTCGAAGAAGAACCTCGCCTCCCCGCCCCCGGCGTAACGGCGCCGGTCGCGCAACCAGCGCCATGCCTTGCGCCACAGGTTCCCGGGTTTGAGCTGCCGGACGATCCTGCCGACGGTCAATTGGCTTCCGGTTTCCTGCACGATCGCAACGGGGCGAGCGCTCGCGCAAAGCCGGTTGGCCACGTACAGATGCCGCGGCGAGCGACCGCACAAGATCATTACCGAGAGGCTAGACATGCGCCGCGACCTCCGGTGGCTGCACTGCGACCGCGGACACCGGCGGCACCGCGACGTTGGCGAGATCCATCATCAGGGCGTCGGCGAAGAATTTTGCCGCCCAGTTGGGAAACTCGAACATCGAATAGCGTCCCCAGATCGGCGCCGAGCCCGCGAGCGCCCCCCGCACGGCCGGGTCCGGATCAATAAGTCGCTGCCGGCCCTTGAGGAAGGCGATCGCCCGTCGCGCGTGCTCACGCAAGGCTACGATGCCCGTTTCCTGGGCGATCCGGGTCCAGTTGAGGCTCATCTGCGCCACGCCGGTCAGGCAACAGTACTTCGCGCCGGCGATCCACTGCTCCCCGTAGGTGCCCGCGAGCCATCCATCGGCACGCTGGACCTTCGCCATGGCACGTGCTGCTTTCACCGCCGCTTCCATGCAGCGCTCGCTCTTCAGCAGCACTCCGCTCTCCAGCAACCCCCGGATCGCGTAGGCGATGGTATGGGTGAACGGCTCCCGGTTAGCGATAAAGGCGTTGTTCGCGAACCAGCCCGACTCGCGCTGCTGGGCGAGCGCCCAGTCGAGGTTGCGGATGGCCGCGGCCTTGAGCGCCGCATCGCCCGCGATCAATGCAGTCGCGAGCAAAGCCCACGTCGCACGCGTGTTGTAGGTGTGCGGTACCCCGTTGTGCTCGAATTTGCGCCAGCAGCCATCCGCGTCCTGCTGCCGCGCCAGCCAGCGGCCGGCTTTCACCGCCGACTCGAGGCACTCGGCACGTCCGAGTTGCAGATAGCCTGCGAGCATTCCGTGCATGATCTGCCCCGTGTTGAAGACCACGGGCTCGCTGCCGGGTTCGCCGAAATGTCCCGGGAAGGCGCCATCTGGATCCTGAATGGACAACTCCCAGTCGACGATGCGGTGCGCGCGGCGAATCAATTCCGGCCGATCGAGAATCGCCGCGGCCGCGATGAACGTCTCCACGATGTAACCGCTCGTTTCGGGATAGCTCGGCAGCCAGCCGTCCTCGAAGCTCCATCCGGCGGAGACGCCACCGGCGTCCGCTTCGCCGTCGCGGACATCCTGCGCCATGCAGAGCCAGTCGATCGCGGCCTGAAGGTGAGCGTGATGGTCGCTCCCGGCCCGCGCCCGGGCCGGAACCAGGTCGCTCAAGATCAGCCGCAAGTGCCGGGGGCGCCAGGGCTTGTAGCGAAACGGGAGCGCGAGGAATCCGGCTGGCCTCATTGGATAGGCATCCCAAGCGCGTCCAGATCGATCCCCGCCGGCGCGACGTGGCTGACCACGTAGCGATACTTCCCGGAAGCTTCCGCAGGAATTGCTCCGACCAGACGTATGGCGACGCGCACGTCGTTGCCCAGGCGCTGACGAAGACCGGCTGCGACCTGGGCGCGAGCCGTCTCGGTCCACCGAGCGCCGGGAACGATCAGGACCTCCACGTCGTGCACAGCGTGCTGAATGAACTTGAATTCGGCGATGCCGTCTACGGCCCGAAGCACATAGATGACCGCCAGTGCGTGCATGATGGTGCCGTCGGCCCGGACGACGAAGTCGGTCGTCCGCCCGGTTACCTCGCTCAGCACGTGCAGGCCGCGCCCGTCGCGGCTGCCCTCCGGGCTCATGCGCACCATGTCGCCCGTGCGGTAGCGGATGAAGGGCTGGGCGTCGGAGCACAGCCCGCTCATCACGGCTTCGCCGAGCGCCCCGGGCTTCGCCGGCTGGCCCTCATGATCGAGCACTTCGAGGACGATGCTCTCGCTCATCAGCAGGAGCTGCTGCTCCGGCGTCTCGTGCGCGGTGAAGCCGATGTCCCGGCTGCCGAACTCGTTTGCGGCGGGCACGCCGAACGTTTTCTCGATGAGGGTGCGCTGGTGCGCATAGAGCGGCTCGCCGGTGGTGCAGACCACGCGCAGCTTCGGCAGGCGCAGCCGGATTCCGCGCGCGCTCGCCCGTGCCGCCAGCAAGGCCACGCTGCTTGCGTAGCCGTAGATGCACTTCGGCCCGAATGCCTGCACCGCCTCGAGATAGGCATCCATGTTGCGCTCGGACATCTCGAACGCATTGAGCACCAGCTGGTTGAGCATCCGGTCGCGCAAGGTCTTGATGCGGTCTGTCTTCTGCAGCTCGACCGGCGCGCCCCAGAGATACACCTCGGGGTCCCCCGGTTCGACGCCCCACCAGCGGCGCGCCCGGATGCGGCCCGCCGCGTCGGAGGCCTGCCGCCAGCGGCCGTAGTAAAAGATCAGGGGCTCGCCGCTCGAGCCGCCGGTGTTGTATTCGAAACCGCCTCCGGGCACCCCTGCCCAGCGAATCCGCGCGACGTTTTCGCGGGCATCGCGCTTGGTCATAGTCGGCAATCGCCGAAGGTCGCCCAGACTGACCCCGCCTCTTGAAATATCGAGTCCAGCAGCCCGAATGCGTTCGGCATGCCAGGGGCTGTGCTGCACGGCTACGCGCAGCAACGCATTGAGCTTTTCCGTCTGCAGGCGCTCGAGCTCCTCGCGCGACAGCCACTGGGTCCGCTCCAGGCTTTCGAGGTACGCGAACGTCGGCCGCTTCATGAGCCGCTCATGAAGCGGATAGACGACACGGCGTGAGATCGACGGATGTGGCATCGGGACTCAGGCGATATGGATCGGATGGCTGCGCGTTTCCGGCTTCGCCTGCCGCCCCACGATGTCCGCGAACTCCGCGGCGAGGACCTTGACGCGGTGATCCCAGCTGTTGGCCTCGGCGTGGCTCACGATGAAATCACGATCCCAGTGCCGGTGAAGCGCCTCCGCGATCGCTTCGGTGAGCTTGTCTCGATCAGCGAACGGAACGAGAAGGCCCAGTCTCGGGTCGGCCACCACCTCCGCGTTGCCCCCGACGTCCGTCGTTACGACCGGAAGCCCGCAGGCCATCGCCTCGAGAAAGACGTTCGCCCACCCTTCGTTGCGCGTGGCCAGCACGAAGACGTCGGCGGCCGAAAGCGCGACCTTCAATTCGTCCGACGCAACGGTGCCCAGGAACATGACGCAATCCTGCAGCCCCAGCTCGGCCGCGCGCTGCGAGAGGACGGCGCTCCAGTCGCCTTCCGGGCTCGCGCCTCCGGCGACGAGGTACCGCAGCCCCGGAAAACGCTGTCGCAGGGCGGGCAGACACTCCATTACGCGGTGAAAGCCCTTGCGTTCGACCAAGGCGCCGACGGAAACCAGCACCGGCGCGTCGTCCGGCAGACCCAGGCGGGTACGCGCCGCGTGCCGCGGGAGACGGTGAAATTTCGCCATGTCGACGCCGTTTCCGACTACGAGGATCCGCTCGCTCGCCGCCCCGAGGTTCTCTGCATGCTGCTTGAGGGAAGCCGATACCGAAAATATGCGGCTCGTACGCCCGAATGCCTTCGTCATCCGCCAGCGCCTGAGCGGGTCGCGGGCGAGCGGCACCTCGGTTCCGCGCAGGGTGATCGTCACCGGAACGCGCAGCCACTTGCCGAGCAGCGTGGCAGCATCACCGTCCGGATACGAGAAATGGGCGTCGATCACGTTAAAGCCGAAGGAGCGCTTCAGGCGCAGCATCGTCGGCAGACAGCCGAGCGCCATCAGGATGCCGTCGAGCCACTTGAAGGCCCCCGGCACCGACAGGAAACGCGGGTGCCGCACCTCGATGCCTTCCTGTATCTCAAGCGGCGGGGCCTCCGGACGAAAGTGTGGTCGCCACCGCCGCAACAGGCTCTGAAACGGAAACCAGGGAACGGGCGCCACCACGGTCAACGGCAGGACTTTCGCGACACGGAACATCCGTTCGCGTATGAACAGACCTGCCGCAGGCTGTCCGGCGTTGGGGAACAAGGTGGTGAAGACCACGATGCGCGGCGTCGCGTTCGTCATCGCCCCCTCGGCTTCGCCGCCGAACACGCGTGTCAATGCGCGCGGATAGACGTCGCGATAGCGGCCGACGCTTCGCGCCCAGTTGCGCTCGCTTTCCACGAAGCGTCGCGCCGCCCCGCGCATCGGCGCCCAGCGTGACTGATCGGCGAGCAGCCCGAGAACCTTCCGTGCCAGTGCCTCGGCGTCTCCGGCCTTGAACAGGACTCCGGTTTCCCGGTCCCTGATCAGCTCGCGATGACCCCCCACGTCGGAGGCCACCAGCAGCCTGCCCTGCGCCATGGCTTCCAGCGGTTTGAGCGGCGTGACGAGCTCGGTCAGACGCATCGACAGCCGCGGGTACACCAGCACGTCGACCAGGTCGTAATAGCGCTGCACTACGTCGTGCGGTACGCGGCCCGTGAAGACCACCTTGTCGCCAAGTCCAAGGCGCTCCGCGAGCTGCCGCAGGACGGCCTCCTGCGGGCCGCCCCCGACCAGAAGGAGCCGCACGCGTTCGTCCACGGCCAGCATCTTCGGCAAGGCTTCGAGCAGCAGCGGCAGCCCTTCGTAGGCGTAGAACGAACCGATGAATCCGAGCACCACGCAGCCTTTGAGGCCCAAGCGCTCCTTGAGCGCCTCGTCCGGGCTGCCGTTCGCGGTGAACTTCTCGATGTCCACCGCGTTCGGAATGACCGTGACCTTTTGCGCATCGACGCCTCGCGCGACGATTTCGGAGCGCAGACCCTCGCAGATGGTCGTCACCGCGTCCGCCCGCTTCAACGCCCAGGTTTCGAGCGCGCGCGACAGCCGGTAACGCAGCCCGCCGTCCCGTGCGGTGCCGTGATCGACCGCCGCGTCCTCCCAGAACGCGCGCACCTCGTACACGACCGGGATGCCGAAGCGCTTGCCGACCCGCAGCGCCGGAATCGCGTTGAGCACCGGTGAATGGGCGTGAATGACGTCCGGCCGCTGCTGTCGAACGATCTCCTCGATGCGGCGCGCCGTCCGCGCCATGAGGCGCAGTTCCCTGACGACCGGGATCCTCGAAAGCGGCGAGGAAGCCATCGGCGTGCGGTAAAAGCTCCATCCCTCGACTTTCTCCTCGGCGGCCTGCGTGCCGACATGCTTCGGCGAAGTGAGATGCAGCGTCTCCCAGCCGAGCGCGCGCTGCTCGCGCAGGATCGCCAGCGTGCGGAAGGTGTATCCGCTGTGGAGCGGGATCGAATGATCGAGCACGTGCAGGATGCGCATCTCACGCCGCCGAATGGAGTAGGCGCGACGGCTGGTCACCGCCCACGGATTGCTGCCCGCGCGCGCTGGCCAGGAAGGCCTGGAACATGAGCAGGCTCCATAGCGGCGCGGCGTAATCCCGGAGTCCGGACTGGTGCGCATCGACCATGTGCCGGAGATACTTCTCGTTGAAGAAACCGGTCTCCGCCAGATCCGCACCGAGGACGGCGTCGCGCACGCGCTGCTTCAAGGGTCCCCGGAACCACTGCGCCAGCGGCACGGCGAACCCCATCTTCGGGCGGTACATGATCTCGCGCGGCAGGTAAGGCTCCATGGCCTTCTTGAGCAGGACCTTGCCCTCCTGGCCGCGCACCTTGAGCGAGGACGGCAGGCTCGCCAGCCATTCCACCAGCGGGTGGTCCATCAGCGGTTCCCGCACCTCCAGCGAGTGCGCCATGCTGGCCCGGTCGACCTTGGTGTTGATGTCGCCGATCAGGTAGGTCTTCAGGTCGAGGTACTGCACGAGCGCCAGCGCATCGTCGGTCCCGGCGCGACGGCCGTGGCGCCGGAAGACCTCGGCCGCCGAGTAGCCGCCCAGGCGCGCCTTGAACGCGTTGCTGTAGAGCGCCGGCACGCATGTCGTCGCGCAGCACGGACACGCTGTGGAAGTAGGCATCCACCGAGGTACGGGCCAGCGCCTGGAAGGTGGACTTGGCGCGGAACACCCGCGGCGCCCAATCGGCCTTCGGATACATGCGGCCGAGCAGGCCGAAGGCGGGCCGCCGCACGGAAATGGGCAGGGCCCCGCGCAGGCGCTCTTCCATCGCGTGCAGGCGGTAGCGCCGGTAGCCGGCGAAGCTCTCGTCGCCGCCGTCGCCCGACAACGCGACCGTCACGTGCCGGCGGGCGAGCTGGCAGACGCGGTAGGTCGGCAGCGCGGAGCTGTCCGCATAGGGCTCGTCGTAAGTTTGGGCGAGAACGTCGATCAAATCGAAATCGTCGCTCTCCACCCGGTCGACGAAGTGCCGCGTGTGGTAGCGCGTCGCCACCTGCCGGGCGAACGCCGTCTCGTCGAAAGCCGGATCGCTGAACGAGATCGAGCACGTGTTCACGGGTTCGGCGCTCACGCCCGCCATCATCGCGACGACGGCGCTCGAATCCACGCCGCCGGAGAGAAACGCGCCGAGCGGCACCTCGGAGATCATGCGCAGCCGGATCGACTCCCGCAGGCGATCGACCAGCTCCGCCTGCGCCTCGCGCTCGGCGATCGGATTGTCGAGGGTGAAGCGCACATCCCAGTACTCGCGCGGCTCGGGGACGGGCTGGCCGCGCCGGATCGTGAGCGTGTGCGCCGGCGGCAGCTTGGAGGCGCCCGCATAGATGGTGCGCGGCTCCGGAACGTAGCCGAGCGCGAAATACTCTTCGATCGCAAGCGGATCGAGCTCGCGCCCGAGGCCAGGATGGGCCAGCAGCGCCTTGAGCTCGGAGCCGAAGACGAGCAACCCGTCGGGCAACAGCGCGTAATGAAGCGGCTTCACGCCGAGCCGGTCGCGCGCGAGGAACAGCGTCTCCCGGTTGCGGTCCCACAGCGCGAAGGCGAACATGCCGCGGAAGCGCTCGACGCAGGCTTCGCCCCACTGCTCCCAGGCATGGACGATCACCTCGGTATCGCTCCTGGTGTGAAAGCGGTGGCCGCATTGGGTGAGCTCGGGAATCAGCTCCTGGTAGTTGTAGATCTCGCCGTTGAACACGACCACCACGCTGCCGTCCTCGTTGAACAGCGGCTGCTGGCCCGTGGACAGATCGATGATGGACAGCCGCCGATGGCCGAGGCCGAGCCCCGGCTCGAGGTGCAGCCCGCCCTCGTCGGGTCCGCGGTGGTGCTGCGTCTCGTTCATGCGCGAGACGAGATCGCGCGCGATCGGCCGCGTGCCCTCCAGGTCCATGATGCCGACGATGCCGCACATATCGCGTCCGCTCTCAGTGAGGGGCGACCCGCGTCGCGCCGTGCGCAAGCGCCTCGTCGCGGGATGGGGTTTCCCTCGGCGGCACCGGGACGCCGGCGGCGGCGAGCTCGCGCTCGTACAGGCTCGCGTAGTCCGCCGACATACGCGCCAGGCTGAAACGGCTCTCGGCGACGCGGCGCGCCGCTCTCGCATGGCGTCGCGCGGTCGGCTGATCGTTGAAGTAACCGAGCATCGCCTCGGCGAGCGCTTCGCTGTTGGCCGGCGGAACCAGCACCCCGGTCATGCCGGACTCGACGAGCTCCGCATTGCCGCCCACCCGGGTCGCGACGACCGGAAGCCGGCTCGCCATCGCCTCGAGAATGGTGTTGGACACGCCCTCTGCCAGCGACGGCAGGACGAAGCAGTCGAGCCCGCGCATCACGTCAGGTACGTCGGCGCGCTCGCCGGCGAACCAGACCCGTTCGCGGACCCCGGCGCGATCCAGCACGGCACTGGCCTCCGCACGCAATGCGCCGTCTCCGACCAGGACGAGCCTGAGCCTGTTCGCCGCGGCGGGTTGCAGTTCGAGCGCCCGCACGAACGCGCGCGCCAGATTGAGCGGGTCCTTGATCGCCTCCATGCGGCCGACCGTGCCGACGAGCCACTGCCCGGGTTCGCCGAAGGGGCAACCGGGAATCGCCGGCCTGGGACCTGAAGCAGGGTGGAAACGGTCGGTATCGACGCCGTTGTAGATCTGCGAGATCCTCGCCGCGGCCACGCCGACCTGTCGCTCGAGGTACTCCTCGAGGTGCCGCGAGAGCACCACGTAGCGGCTGACGAACGGGCGATACAGCCTGCGGACGTATCGATAGCGGCGCCTGCGCCCGGCGGGGTCGTGGATGTCCCAGCCATGCTCGCCGTGGATGCGCACCGGCACGCCCGCCGCCCATGCCGGCACGACCGCTTCGAGCGCCGCGAGGTTTCTCGTGTGCACCACGGCGGGGCGAAGCTCCTTCAGCAGGCGATACAGGCGCGGGTAGTAGCGCACAAGATGGCCGGGCCGCTTCTCGAGCGCGATGGTGTGCACGTCCGCCCGCGCGATGCGTGCGGAAAACTCCGGCGAGATGTCGGTCAGCGCCACGATCGCATGACGCCAGCGCTGCGGCGGCATGCGGTTGACGAGGTTGACGATGCCGTTCTCGAGCCCGCCGAGGCCGAAGCGATAGACGACGTGCACGATCAATGGCGGCGGGACGGTCATGGCGATTCCGCCCGGGCGAGCGCCGCATCGATCGACGGCAGCATCTCGCGCGCGAACTCGCGCAGCGTGCCCTCCGCAGCGCCGGGGCGCTCGTCGTACGGCGTGGCGAGAATGATCGCGGCCCCGTCGGCGCCGCGGCCGAGCAGCTTCCCGCGCGCGAGCAGCAGCTTGGCCAGGTAGGGGTTGCTGAGGTCGTGTCCGGCGATACGGAACCAGTCCCAGAGCAACAGCCGTTGCCCGGCCGATTGCAGCTGCGTGTCGCGGATTTCGACCGGCCCCTTGCCGAGGTCTTCAGGGCGCACCGTCTGACCGATCTGCTGCCACACCGGATCCTTCTGCACCACCATGACGTTGGTCGATGTCACCAGTTCCGCGCCCTGCCGCGGCTGGGAGTAGTAGCCCAGGTACAGCGCCACCGCGCGGTCACCCTTGCGATAGACATCGAACAGGCTCGCCGAAGCGCCGCTGTAGCGCGGGCGCCAAATGGTCAGGGGCGTTGCGTCGAGCTTCCAGCCGGACGCGCCTGAAGCGCGCGCGAGGACCGGCGTGTTGCTCGCCTGGCTCGCCCGGTCGAGGTGCGCCGCCCACAGCGGCCACGCCGCTGCGATCGCGACCGCCGCCACGGCCGCGCCCGCCGTGCGCGCACTCGATTGCCGCGGCGCGCGCGGCGAATCGGTGCCCGCCGCGCGGGAGGCGCCCGGCGCGGGATCGCGCCAGAACGACCCTGCCCAGAAAAGCAGGAAGATGACCAACCCGAAGAACACCCAGCCGTAGATCAGGTGGTCGACGCCCAATGCGAGCTTCATGTCGCTCAGGTCCGCGATCATCACGATGATGTAGGCGCGCAGGCCGTTGGCGATGATCGGCACGATCACGGACAGCGCGACGAACAGCAGGCGCTTCCAGAGCCGCTGATAGCTGAGGTACGCGTACAGCGTGCCCACCGTGATCGAGGCGATGAGATAGCGCAGTCCGCTGCAACCTTCTACTACCGACCAGCTTCCCGACGGGATCGTGAAAAAGGTGCCCTGCTGAAACACGGGAATCCCCGAGAGCCGCAACGCGGCGACGGTGAAGTGGGCCGTCCAGTCCATGAGCGGCGGAATGAACACCTCTCCCACCGGCACGCCGAGCAGCAGGAACCCGAGCGGAAAGGCGAGCGCCAGCGCCACGCGCCGCCCCGCCACCGCGACCACCGCGGCCGGGATCATCGCCGTCATCGCGTACTGCTGGACCACCTGGACCTGGCCGGCCCACGCAACGAGCCACGCCAGGCCCGCGCCCGCAAGCATCACCAGGCCGAGCGCATCGGGCGCCGGGGCGAGCTTTGCGACCTCGCGCCGTCGCATCCAGATCAGGGCGATCGAGATGGGGACGATCAGAAAACCGTGCGCGAACGTCTCGGAACGCCACCAGATCGCCACGATCGATTCCGCGGTGCGCCAGTACACGGCGAGAATGATGGCGATCGCTGCAACGGTGAGCGGCAGCGCGGCGCGCCAGCCCGCGTCCGCCATGCCCGAGACGGCGATCGGCTCGCGCATGCGCAACACGCGGTCGGTTTCGGCGTTCACCGTGAAATCACCTTGCCGGAAGCGCGGGGCGGGACGGCGCCGCGTTCCAGCAGCTCGTCGAGCTGCCTCAAGCTCGCCGGCCAGGCATAGTCCTTCAGCATCCGCTCGCGGGCACGGCGCCCGAGGGCATTGCCGCGCTCGGGGTCCATCAAGGCGAGCACTTTCGACGCGAATCCGTGCGCGTCGGATGCCGTTTCCAGTTCGTCCGGCCGGGCCGACAAGGCCGCTGCCGCAACCGCGGTCGCGACCACCGGTTTGGCCATGGCCATCGCCTCGAGGACCTTGTTCTGGATGCCGCGCGCCACCCGCAGCGGCGCGACCACGACCCGGGCGTGCTGCAGATACGGGCGCACGTCGGCGACGCGGCCCGTCACGGTTGTGGCAGCATCGCTCGCCAGCGCCCGCACCACTCGGTCCGGATTCATGCCCACCACGTAGAAGCGCACCGACGGGTCGCGCGCGCGGATTTCGGGCAGCACCGCGCCGGCGAACCACGCGACCGCGTCGATATTGGGCCAATAGTCCATCGCTCCCGTAAACACGACGGGCCGCTCGCCGGGCGCGAAGGGCGACTCGAAATGGTGCGCCGGCGAGAAATAGTCGCTGTCGACGCCGTTACGGATCACGATGGCTCGATCTTCCAGCTCGGGCGCCTCGCGGCGAAACCGGCCGGCCTCTTCGTCGGTCACGAACACGCTGGCTTCGACGCGCTTTGCGACGGCGCGTTCGTAGGCAAGCAGGCAGCGCGCCTCCCGCTCGTAGAGCGCCGAAGCCGGCCACCCGCGCCGCGTGGCATAGTCGCCCCATTTCGCCGAGTCCATGTCCACGAAGTCCACGACACAGCGCACTTCGGGCATTTCGAGCACGTACTGCGCCATGGGTGACGAAAACGCAAACGCGCGCGTCACCTGCTCGCGGCGGACGATCTGCTTCACCCACTGGCTCAATGCCCGGCTGCGGAAATACGGCAGCGACAGCGCCTCGCCGCTCAGCAAAGCCGCCATGCTCCGCGCCCGCTTCGCCCACGGCACGATCGCCTCGACGTGCGTCCCGGCGCACAGCGGCTCGAGCGCTGCGACGTGTTTCCAGTCCGATGGATCGTCGATGAACGTGCCGAGAAACACCCGATACCGCCCGGCAAGGTGCCTGAGAAAGTGCCACGAGCGCACCTTGTCGCCCTTGTTCGGGGGATAGGGCAGCCTGTGGGCAAGGTACAGGAGGGCTTCCATGGAGGTGGCCGCGCGGCTCAGCCAAGCCCTTTCACGAGGTACGGCCCGAGGAAGTTGGCCACCGGAAGCGGCAGGCGTCGCCAGAGCGCGATGAGGGCGCGGTACTTCGGGTTGAGGGGATTGTTCTCGGGGATGCCCTCGCGCCGGTACAGGCAATATTCGTACGCGAGCGGGACAGGCTCGAAGCCCCAGTTCCTCTTGAAGTCGAACGGGCCCGTGCCCCGCTTGCTGCGCCCGTAATCGAAGGTGCGCACGCCGCGTTCGCAAGCGCGGCGCATCAGCTCCCAGTACTTGAAATCGTTGGCGGCCAGATCGCGTGCGGCGACCGCGTCGCCCGCGTAGTAGGGCATGACCTCATCGCGGAAATAGAAACTGAGAACGCTCGACACCGGGCTGCCTGCCGGGTCGGTGACCGTGAGCACCTCGACGTCGCGACCGAAGGCCTTGCGGAGCGCTTCGAAATACCGCTTCGGCAGCGGAGGCGTGCCGTGCCGATGCACGTTGTCGGCGTAGAGCGCAAAAAATCCGGAAACGTCGCCGTCGATGCGACTGGTCAGCCCGTTCTTGATCCCCTTGCGGACCATTGCGCGCTGCTTGCGCGGTATGGCATGCATGTTCGCCTCGACATCGGCGGCAATCTCCTTGCGGAACGCGACGTAGAGGTCCTGCCGCGGCCAGTCGGATTCGCGCTGCGTTCGATTGCGCAGCTCGAGGTAATCGGCCCCGATTCGCTCGCCCAGTTTCTTCGCGGCGCGATGCAGTTCCGCGACCGCCCCGGTCTCGGTCGCGGCCACGCCACCGACCGCGCAAAACGGCAGCGAGATCAGGGAATGCCCGAACAGGAGGCTCTTCACCTCGGCCAGCGGAAGCACGCCCGCGAGGCAGGAACCGCGCTCCGCCAGCAGATAATGCGTCCGGTGGCCGAAGCACTGCTCCAGGATTTCTTTCCACCCTATACGGTGAAAGAACGTGGCGTCGGGACACTGTTCGACGAACTCATCCCAGCGCGCGGCGTCGTCGCGCGCAAAAGCGCGTACACGAAGCGCAGCCCCGACGTCGCCGGGGACAACATCCTCATGGGCTCTCGAATTCATTGATCGCCAAGAGTCACGCCTGACCCATCCTACCCGGCCAGAACTCGCCGAGCGCATCCCGGGTTCGCAACGCTCGCGCGGAACCGGGGCCTTGCTGGAAGTGCAGTGACAGCTGTGTCAGCGGGATGGCGGGCTGCCTGAAGGTGCGGTTCGAGGACATTATGCCAGTCCGAATGCCGAATCCGCCGATCGCGGCGCACCGCAAACGAAGACCGCCCTACGGAGACCCTGCCCCAAAGTCCCCAGACAGAAAACTCTAGCCGCGATTCACGATTGGCCGCAATGGTCCGTTCGAGCTAATCGAGCGCGATCCTGACGCCTCGCACCGCGTTGGCGAGCAGCTCGTACAGCGCGTAGTAGCTGCCCTGCAGTGCGGCGACGCTCGGCAGCAATTCGAGCGAACTGTCGTAGGCGAAACCCGGAATGCCGGTCGGCGCAGGAATCACTTTCAGACCCGCCGCCTCGAATTCCGCCGTCGCGCGTCGCATGTCGAAGGCGTGCGCGACGAGGATTGCGCTGTCAATGCCCGACGCCCGCAAAATCGCCGCCGAATTGACCGCGTTTTCGTGCGTGTCGCGCGATTTCGCCTCCGCCCACCTTACCTCGATGCCAAACTCCTCTTCGAGGACATCCTTCATGAGCGCGGCTTCCGCGGTTCCCCCGTACACGACGCCCCCTGTCACCAGCACGGGAAGCCGGACCCTGCGCGCAATCCAGGCGCCGTAGCGCACGCGCTCGAGGGTCAGCCGCCCCAGGGTATCGCCGCCATATTCGGGGGCAGCGCGGCGCACGCCCCCGCCGAGAATCACGATGGCGCGGGCTCCGCCGGCTTGCGCGAGATCGATCGCAGGGCTGCTTTCAACGACGCGCTGGAGCGCGTACGAGACGAAAGGCAACGAGAGGAACGTGAGCCCGAGCACGCCGGCCCAGGCGAGCGCGCGACCCAGCGTTGGGCGCGCCCGTCGAAGCGCGAGTCCGGCTATAGCGACGACAAGCGGCCCGGCGGGCGGGAGGACCAGCGCGGTAAGCGCCTTCTTGAGCCAGAACAGATCCATGCCAGGTCAACGGATGCGCCGCTGTTCCTGCACCGCCTGTCGCACTTCTTCAGCGATGACGTTGTACAAGGGGCGCACGACGAGATTGATTCCCGCGATGATGTTCGGAACGCTCATGGTCGACGGTACGCGCGTACCACGATGCTCCACTGCACCGCCGATCTGCTTGATCTTCACGCCCAAGGTCGCGAAATGCCTGACGAGGATCGGTTCCGAAAGCAGGAACAAGGTATCGATGCCGTGCAAGGCGGCAAGCTCGATGGTCCCGAGATACAGTCCGATTGCCAGGTACGGAAAACGCGGTCGCGTCCGGGTGCCAAAGCTTTCGTCGGAAACCGGGGCTGGCGTGCTTTGTTCGCCTCTGCGGCGCCGGTACCCGGAGACGATTGCCAGGCGGGACACCTCGGCGATCTTCTGTCGCGGCAATGCCAGCGGGTCGACGATCGTGCGATCGATCGTTTTCGCGCAGGTCTTCTCGAACGGCAGCGGGTAGGCGGGGTCGCCGGGCCGCGTCAGGACCAGGCGCGTGCAGCCGACGAACTGCCCGCTCTCGACGCTGCGTACCAGGCAATGCAAGGAGTGCGCGTCGTATTCGTCCGACTCGCGACGGTCCGGGCGCTCCGGCTCGAATTTGAGGTCCTCGCAATAAACCTGGTGCCGGATGCGGTAGGCATGATCACGCAGCTCATCCGTGAGCGCCGGGACGACCTTGAAATAACTCGTGAACGCCGCGCCGAGATTCGAGCGGTCGAGAACCGCCATTGCCCCCCCCGGTTATGGACCGTTCGTGCATCATAGGCCATGCCCCGCGCACCGGGCTACGACCGTGCGGCCCCTGGCAGCGATGTGAATTATTTCACACTCCGCAGAGGGCGGTGTAAGACATTGCAATTGATACCTCTAAAGGTGGCGGGGTCGATTGACCCGGCGGCGTGCCACATGCGAACTTGGCGCTCACACAGAGCACGACATGACATGAGCGCCCTAGATCTCACAACCTCGCAGGCGAAGCCGGCACCGGCTTCGCAGACCCCTCGGCTCAGCGAGGGAGAAGGCAAGATATTTCTGCGGATCGTCTCCGATTCCCAGGCGATCCATCGTCACTATGACCTGTTCCTTTGGTTGAAGGGCGAATTGCAGGGGTTTCTTCCTCACGACATCTTCATCTCCGCCTGCGGCGATTTCGCGACGTGGCAGATGAAGCTCGATGTCGTCTCAGCTCTCCCGGGTGTGCGTACCGCGCAGCTCGCGCATTGCAGCATCGACGAATTGGTGGAAGGGCTTCATGCGCAGTGGGTCGCCGGCGGCCGCCAGCCTCTCGTACTCGGGGCCGCCGCCAGCCTCGCTCTCCTGGGTCGATGCACCTGCCCGCTGCACAACGCGCTGCGCACCATGCGCACGCTCCTGGTGCACGGCGTTCGCGACTTGCGAGACGGCTACGACAGCCTTTACCTTGCCTTTAGCCGGAGCCCGTTTGCCGAGGAGCAACCGAAGGAGCGTTTCCTTTCCTTGCTCGATCTTTTCGTTTCCCAGATCGACGTCGCATTTCGTCGGGTCCCGCCTTTCTCCCTCGTCACGATGAAAGGGCACACGCACGGCGGCGGCGACACGCTGGATCTGAGCGCTCGTGAACAGGAGATCCTGGACTGGATCTGCCGCGGCAAGACCAACATCGACATTGCGACGGCGCTCGATATCAGCCCCTTCACGGTCAAGAATCACCTGCAGCGGATCTTCAGGAAGATCGGGGTCAGCAACAGGACCCAGGCGGCAACCAAATACAATCAAGCGCTGCGCGATCTGAGGAACCTGATCGCCCGTTAGCCGGATGGCTCGCGGGTTCCCAACCGGGACACTAACGCCCGAAGCTACCGGACCAGGTAGCCCGCCCTGCCCAAGGCGTCCGCGAGGGCATCGAATTTGCTCCCCAGCAGCATGCTGGTGTTCAACGGATAGCCACCCGCTTCCGCTGAGTCCGCCGGAATCAGAACCAGCGAAGCAATGAATTCCGCCGCCAGCGCACGAATCGAGCTCTCGGCTGGCGTGACGTCCCGCTCGCCGAAAGGCTGTTCCGTTCGGTGCAGCTCCAGGTCGAATTCCAAGGCATAGACCTCTTCGACCAGCGACACGAGGCTGCGCTCCAGAACTGCCGCGCGATGCGCGGTGTCCGCGCGGGCGATCTCGGTATCTGCGAGGGCCTGGGTAGCCAGCACCAATTCGGCGGCCATGCGGCAGACGTGTTGCTCGTGTTCGAACATGTCTCTTCCCTACGCCGTGTTCTCACCCCCATCTCATCATGTCAATCGGCAGCCGGAAAGTGAACAAGTCTGCCTTCTAACACTGCTTCACAGCGGCGGCTGAGACAAGCGGCACTCCGGGGAGAAATCCCGTCGCCCATTGCGCTTCTTGACAAACGGACTTACGGGCGCGAAACGCGCGCCCCGCGCACCATTGGCGACGGCCCGACGACGTCGGGGTCGAAGGGAAGACGCGCTCGCTTGTAAATCGCGGTCACCTTGTCGACGTAGCTGCGCGTTTCCGCATAGGGCGGGATGCCGCGATGCTTCTCGACCGCCCCCTCGCCCGCGTTGTAGGCCGCGAGCACCAGCCGTACGTCGCCCTGGAAGTACGCCAGCAGCCAACGCAGGTAGGCGAGGCCGCCCTTGATGTTTTCCGTCGGATCGAACGCGCTCTTTACCCCGAAGCGCTCGGCGGTTTCCGGTATCAGCTGCATCAACCCCTGCGCGTTCTTCGGCGAGGCCGCTGATTCATTGAATCCCGACTCCACCACGATCACCGCCAGGGCCAGCTTCGGATCCACCTGATATTCGGGCGCAAGGCGGTACACGAGCCGCTGAACGTCTGCACCGCCGCGCACGACGGGCGCGGCGTCATCGAGCGCAACGGGCGCCGGTGGGGGGTCCGGCGTCAGGCACGATGGCAACTGCGTATCCGGGCGCGGATGCACGTAGCTGAGCAGCCTGGCGGCGTACGGTTGCCCCGCGCTCGCTGCCATGCCGAAAAGCGCCGCGGCTACGCCGTCATCACGCGCAACGCCGCGGCCGTTCGCATAGAGCCAGCCGAGCTGGAATTGCGCTTCCGCATAACCCTGCTTTGCCGCTCGGCAATAGAGCTCGCGCGCCTTGTGCAAGTCTTGCGGCACGTCCTCGGCGTGCTCGTACCGGATCGCGAGCTCGGTCAGAGCCTTGGGGTCGCCCTGTCCAGCTGCCGTCTCGAGGTCGGCCAGATAGGCGTCTGTCGAGGCTGCCGCCACCCCGGCCGCAGCGGCCGTGAATGCCGTCGCGGCGGCGAGTTGAATGAGTCGCTTCATCAAGTGGAAATGTCGCTCAAGGTTAGGTTCCGAAGCATGTTTCGCACCAGTGGAGCTTTCCCGTTGATCGTGCAGGTCAAATTTGCAATCCGAAGCCGGGGCAGGGCGACGGTTGTAAAGTTTTTCGACGCGGATGCCGCACCTGGCGAAGACGGTAACGGATTCGCCTAGAACTCCCGCGTCAGGCCGACGCCTATGAAGCGCCGCTTATAGGAGTACAGGGGAATGCTCGAGTCGTTGCGCCCGGCGCTCAACGTCAGCGTGGGCGCGAAACCCTGAAAGCTCCAGTCGCGGGCGGTGATGCCGAGATCGAGCTGCAACAGATCATCTCTGCGGTCTGCCCCGAACAGCGGCTGAGGCTCGTCGTAGCTGTAGCGGTAGGCGGAGGCCTGCACCTGGACGTTGAAGCGCGCCGGCAATTCCTTCGAATAGCCCAGCAGTCCCCCAACGGCGCGATAGCTGTACGGCGCGTCACGCGCGAGGTTTCGCCCGAGCGACACGGAGGTCCATACGCCGGATGTCGGGTCGAGGCCGTAGCGCAAGCTGGCGCCGCCCCAGTATTGTTCCCCGGTCAGGTAACCGTAGTCCGTGTACTCCAGTCGCTTCACGCTCACGTATGAATTCGCAAGCAGGTGCTCGCCGAGCGGGCGCGCGTGTGTCACGCGCGCGATCGCGCCGTGGTAAAGCTCCCTATGCTGGTAGTCCGCGATCAGTGGTCCGAGTTCCGCGGTCCACAGCGACTCACCAACCACCAGGCTGCGGCCCAAAGTCAGTTCGAGCGTCGCGTAGTCCGCATACGCGCCCGCATAGTCCCGATACTCGAGAGCACCGTTGACGAAGTTGCGATTGTCCTCGCCGAATGCATAGCGGCCCTGCGCGGCGATGTTGGCGCCGAACGAGCTCTTGGCCCGCGCGTCCGGGTTCAGCACGAAAGTGGTGCCGAGGATATCGACCGTCCGCGCATTGGTGGCAAAGTTCGGGTTGGAGTCCGGTCCGAACACGGCCGAAAACCTCAGCCACGAAGTCCGGCCGCGGATGGCACGCAGGAAGGCATAGATGTTCTCCCTCGCCTGCTCGTTCAGCGTCTGCCCGAGCGCGATTTCGAAGTGATAGCGCGCCGCCTCGTAATCGCGCGCGGCAAAAAGCGCCCGCGCCAGCTCGAGCCGGACCCGTGTCAGGCCGGGATCCTTCGACAGCATGCGGCGATAGATCGCCACCGCCTTCTTGTAGTCGCCTTCGGCGAACGCAAGCTGCCCCTCGAGAAAGAGGACTTGCGGATCGCCGGGATAAGCCTTCTCGAGCCCGTCCAACATCTGCCGCGCCGGACCGAACTGCTTCTCCAGGATCCATTTCGCGGCCAGACCGACCGCCTGGTCGTAATTGATCGTGATCGATTGAGTCGCGGCCCGCGCGGAGGCGCTCAGCGCAAGGGCGAGAACAATGAAGAGAATGGCGCGCCGCACGAAGCCAATAGTACGGCCTCGGCCAATACTGCCGGCCAAGCCGGGCACCGCCGCGCGGACCGGCGGCTACGGCTTCTTGAGCGCGAAACTTCCCACCATGCTCTGGGTGGTACCGCTGATCGACAGCGAACCGCCAGCTTCCGGCGGCGCGAACGGCGCCGTGGTGGCAGGCGGCCCATAAAAGCCACCCGCGATTTGCCCGCCCGTGCCCGAGAAAAACCCGGTCGCAGCCGTACCGACTCCTCCTGCGAACGAGTTCGAGGTCGAGGTGCGGGTAATAGGCATCGCTGTGGAGGAGAGGTCGAGTCTCGGCTCGGCAACGGACAGCCAGCACACCTGACCTGATTCCGGAGTTATGTGTGTATTCGAGGTTGAAAACATGACCGCTCCTGCGCCGAAATCTGCAGTCGCGCCTGCATTCGCGCCGACGATAGTTACGTACCAGACGCCGGGGTTGACCAGCGGTATATCCGATGTCGCGTAGCGGCCAATGAAGTAGCCGCTGTAATCGGCAGATCCGGTCGTGGGAAGATCGATGCCCCTTGTCAAAACCCCTGCGGAGAATGCGCCGCCGATCTCCGGCCAGGTGAATCCGGACCACCGGGGGTGGTGGGCTTGCTCCACATCCCCAGAGCCGAGTAATGTCAAGGAAAGCTCGCGGACGTGGGATCGAGGTAGGTGAAGGTCACCGGTCGCGGTTGGGACGCCATTGACGACGGCCGGCGCGTGTTGCGGTTTTCAAGCAATTGGCACACGGTGGTGTCAAAGTGGCAAGCTGTCGAGCGGGCTATTCGTCAACAAGGTCGACGAACTGCTCGCCGGATTGAACGTGACGACAAAGCCTGGTTCGGTGGCTGTCGAAGAGCAACGGAATGGGACCTACCGTGATCGTAATCGTTCCTGCGCTCGGTGCGACGCCAGAGACGGTAGACTGCACCGGAACGAGGCGTCGTCGATGCCGCGCGTATAGGGGGAGATGAACCCGTCGACGTTGTCGGTCGACGTCGCAGCCGCCAGGGAAGGTGGGTACGTGAAGGGAACTGGCATACCGCTGTCGGGAGTGCCTCCGCCACCGCCGCCTCCCCCGCATCCGGCAAGTGCGAGCAGACCCATGAGCGCGCCCACAGCAAAAATCGCGCTTCGCGCGCGAACAAACCTGCCACTCGCTTTCATCGGTCCTTCGCTTCCCAATCCTGCCACTGAGGGTGTTTGCATTTTCAGCACGGAAGACATTGCTGGGGTCATATCGAGCCTCTAAAGAAAGAGCGCCGGCCCCGGGTCCAGGCTCACAACTAAATTCGCTGCGCGAATCGGATCAGTTTGCGCGCTTGCGACGGCTCGCACCGAGTGCAGCCAGTCCGAGGCCGACAAGAGCGAGCGTAGCTGGCTCGGGTACGGTTCCGCCACCGTTGACGGAGCGTACGGTAGGGCGACGACCGTCCAACCGCCAGCTTCTGTAGTCGTAACATCAAGGCCTCCGCTCAAGCCGCCGCTGCCAGCCAGCGCGCCCGTGCAAACGCCGGAGAGACTATTCTGATCCAACACTACCTGACCAGTAGCCGCCAAGACTCTACCGCAAAGATCTGTTGCGGTGGTGACCATGCTGATGCTACCGCCCGCGAGAATGTTCCCCGAGAATGTAGTGTTGAAAGCGATGGCCGCGTCGCTGGCGACATTCCAATACACGCCGGCACCCGAGCCGGTATTGATCACGTTCACTACCGAGTTGTCCGAAGTAATCAGCGAGCTCGCCACCTGGAAGACCCAGGCCGCGTTGGCATTGCCCTGGCCGTCGAGAGTGACCGACCCAGACAAATTGGTAGTTCCCGCAGGAACTGTATACACGCCCGGAGCGATGGGCCCTGCAAGGGTCAGGTCCGAAGCCAATAGGGTACCCGGCCCCAGAGATCCAAGATAAGTTCTCGCGGTAGTCGAGTTCAACCTGAGCTGACTGCGCGAGCGCAGTGGTTGCGTGAACCTGATCCTCCTGTCACCTGCGAGTCCGACGTCGCAAGGCCAGACGTGTAGGAAAAACCTGGTAACGCAGTCCCAGCGCTAACGCCGACATTTCCGACGATGGTGCTCGTCGGGACATTGGTCACCGTCGAGGCACCCAGAACCGTAAAGCTCGCCACATCCGAACCCAGAATTGGCGACGCCAATGCCTGGGAGGGGCCGTAAGCAAGTGCGACGAGCAGCGGTATTGCCAATTTCACGGTGTTCATTTGTCGTCTGCTTGGTACCCCGCCTGTTGAAAGTTACCTGAGGCGGCTAAGCGCACTCTGTGCGGTAGCGTACATCGCTGAAATCCTGTCCTTCGCTGAGAGTTGAATGCATGAAGCATGCCGCGAACAGATATTCGCCTACCATTCAAGCGCTTGGAAAAGCAATGTTCGAGCGAGCTAATGCTCCTTAGAGACGGTGTGTAAAGTATTCCGACAGAAAGCACTTGCACATCTTGTGAACCTGGCTTCTGCGCAAGCACTGACATGGCGCGCATCGGCACAGGCCAACTGTATATTTTCCGTCGATCTCGGCAACGGCACCGTGCCAACTACTAAAGCTAGAACGCAAGCCAGCCGGGATCCCTGCAACCGCTAAAGCGCCGCAGCAGGTCCTTCGCGTCGCATTTTTCTGCGAGACAAGCTTCGAAGTCCGGGCCATGAGTGCACTTGAAGCCGCATTTGCCATTCAGGTCGGCGATCGCCTGAATGTCGGCGTCGGCTCTCTGGCTGGCCGCTCTTAGAGCCTCGGGCTCGAGCGCGGGAATACGTGGTTCGAGATATTGCTGCAGCTTCCCCAGGCTCGCGTGTTCCTTGACTGCTTCGGCTTGCGTACGCTGCAGCATGTCCTGCAGCGTCTCGTCCGAAAGTCCCGCATTCCGCGCGGGCAGTGATGCGCCCTGGCGTCGAGCCCGCAACTCCTGCTCCAGCATGCTCTGGTCGCTGCTCCGCTGCCGCACGGACCATTGCATGATGCGCAAGCAGTACGCGGCGCGGAACTCGATGGCCGTGGGAACGCGAGCCGCCCACGCCGTGGCGGACGCCATGTGAAACAGCAGCAGACCCGCGACCAGTCGCTTCATCGAATCTCAGGCGCGCCCGTAGGTGTCTTCGAAGCGCACGATGTCGTCCTCGCCGAGATAGGCGCCGGACTGCACCTCGATCATCTCGAGCGGGACTTTGCCCGGATTCTCCAGCCGATGCCGCGTGCCGAGCGGGATGAAGGTCGACTCGTTCTCCGATACGAGGAACGTCTCGTCGCCGCGCGTCACGCGGGCCGTGCCTCTCACGATTACCCAATGCTCGGCGCGATGGTGATGCATTTGCAGCGACAACGCGGCGCCCGGATTCACCACGATGCGCTTCACCTGAAAGCGGCTGCCGGCGTCGATGCTGTCGTAGTAGCCCCAGGGCCGGTAGATCTTGCGGTGCGCATCGGCTTCGCTGCGACCCTCCCGCTTGAGCCGCGCGACGATCTCCCTCACATGCTGAATCTGGCTCTTGTGCGCGGCAAGCACGGCGTCCGGCGTTTCGATGATCACCGCGTCGGTGAGCCCTACACAGGCGACCAGGCGCGACTGCGAGATCGCCAGGGTGTCGCGCGTCATGAGCGCCATCACGTCGCCGAGCAGCACGTTGCCGGCACCATCCTTGCCGCCGATCTGCCACAAGACATCCCATGTGCCGACGTCCGACCACCCTGCGGCGAGCGGAATGACCACGCCGAGATCGGCCGGCAGCTTTTCCATCACCGCATAGTCGATGGAATCGGCGGGACAAGCGCCGAATTCGTCCTTGTCGACGCGAAGAAAATCGTGATCGCGCCTGCGCGCAGCGAAAGCGGCGCGGCATGCCTGGAGCATCTCCGGCCGGATCGCCTCGAGCTGCGCGACCCAGACCGAAGCGCGCGCGATGAATATGCCGGCGTTCCAGAAATACTCGCCCGAGTCGAGATAGCGCTGCGCGGTGGCGGCATCGGGCTTCTCGACGAACGCACCGATCCTCAGGCCGCCGCCATCGTCGCCAAACGCCTTCCCGGCGCGGATGTAGCCGTAGCCCGTCTGGGGGCTCGTCGGCTGGACGCCGAACGTAACGATCTTTCCGCCTTCTGCATACGCTGCGCCCCGCGCCACGCCGGCACGGAAGGCTTCGGCGTCGCCGATTACGTGATCGGCGGGCATCACGACGAGAACCGCGTCCCCGCCGCCCTCCAGCGCGGCCAGCGCCGCGAGCGTCAAGGCGGGCGCGGTTCCGCGGCCCGCCGGCTCGAGCACGAGCGCGGCCGGCGCCACACCCGCCTGGCGCAGCTGCTCGGCCGTGATGAAGCGGTAATCCTCGTTGCTCACAACGACCGGGGCGTTCACCTTTCGGCCCGCGGCGGGCGCCGAGGGATCCAGCCGGCGCACCGTCGCCTGCAGCATGGTCTGTTCGCCTGCCAGCGCGAGGAGTTGCTTCGGATACTGCTCGCGCGACAGCGGCCATAGACGCGTGCCCGCGCCGCCACAGAGGATGACTGGTTGCAGGTTCATGCGGGCTCCTACAGGGATCGACGCGTCGGAGGCAACGTCGCGGGGGATGAGAGCGTGTGAATGATATCGCAGGCGACAAGCCCGGCCGGGAGCTGCCGGAACCACCTGGTACGAACGGCCACGCGTGGGCGACCGTTTGCGATCAGCCGCTCATCCGCCGCCTGAAGAAACGGATCAATGCGACTTCATCGTCGTCTTGCCGGGAAGACGACAGCGCCAGCCCCGCAAATTCCTGCGGGGCCGCTTCGGCGGACCCGCTATGGCGCGGCGCTCGGGCGCCCCGCGCCGACGGGTTGGTCTTCGTCGCCGCGCTGGTCGCAGTCCTTGGAGACAAACATCAACGACATGAGCACCATCCCAAGCGTGCCTCCGGCGACCAGCCACCCCAACCCGGCCAAGACTTCCTCCATGGCACCTCCGGTTCTCGCCCTCTCATGGGGCAATTTTATGGTTGACCTTCTACGACACATTAGGGCTTCATGTCAAGACACTGTTATGAAAGCCGTTTATGGCCGAAAAATGGCCCTGATTCCCGTTCCTTCCACTCCCGGCGCCTGCCCGGCGTTCAGAATTGCGCGGCGTATTGCGCGGGGTCGATTTGCGCGCCCACGACGAGCGGCCGGTCGGAGGGCCGCTTTTCGGCGAGCAGGCGCTCCAGCGCGGCGGCCGAGTCGGCCATCGCGCCCTCGCAGCCCATCGAGCGCGCGAGCAGCGCGATGTCGGTCGGCGCGATCAGCGTGCCCCAACTCGGATAGTTGCGCCGCGCCTGCTTCAGCTCGATGCGGTTCAAGCTGTTGTCGCAGAACACGATCACCAGCGGGTCGATGCGCAGGCTCGAGGCAAGCTGCAGTTCGCCCTGCACCATGGCGAGCCCGCCGTCGCCCGTAAAACACACCACCGGCCGCTCGGGATGCACGAGCTTCGCCGCGATCGCCGCGGGGAGCGAAAAGCCCATCGACGACAGGCCGTTCGTCATCAGCGTGGCGCGCGGCGCATAGGTCGTCCAGCCCTGGCCGACCAGCAGCTTGTGCGAGCCGACGTCGCTGGTGGCGATCGCCTCGCGCGGCGAGGCGCGGCGCACGACGTCGATGACGTCGGTGGGGTTCAGCCGGCCCGCCACGCGCCCTGCGTAATACTTCGCGGCGAGCGCAGCGCGGTGCGCGGCGATCTCGCGCTCGCTCCAGCGCGCCTCGCCCGCGCAGGCGGTGGCCACCGCGTCGAGGATCGCCGCGATCGGCCCGACGAGCTCGAGCTCGGCCGGATAGACCTGGTCGGTGTTCGGCGTCGAATCGATATGGATCGTCGGGACTTTCAGGGTCCAGGGCTTGATCAGCTCCACCGCGTCGAATCCCGCGGCGAGCAGCAAGTCGCAGCCGGAGAGGAAGCTCCACAGAAATTCGTTGCACGCCATGTCGAGCGTTCCCGCGTACAGGGGGTGGTCCTCGGCGAGCACCCCCTTCGCCATCGGCGCCACCACCACCGGGCAGCCGAGCGTCTCGGCGAGACGCGCCAGCGCCGCGGACGCGTTTGCGCGCAGCGCGGCGATGCCGGCCAGGATCACCGGGCGCCGCGCCGCCCGGATCCTCGACGCCGCGTCCGCGGCCGCTGCATCGGCGGCGAAAGCGAAGGGAAACTCGCGCGCGGCGAGCGGCGGAAGCAGGATCTGGTCGTCCTGCGCCTCGGCGCCGACGACATCGGCCGGCGTGGTGATGTGCACCGGGCCCGGGCGCTCCGCCATGGCCGTGCGCACGGCCTTGCGCAGCACGGTTGCCGCGTTATGCGGCTGGATCGTGGTCGCCCACTTGCAGACTGGCGCGAACAGACGCCCGTGATCGAGCACCTGGTGGGTAAAGAACGGCTCGCGCCGCGTTTCGATCTGGCCCGACAGCGCCAGCATCGGCACGCGGTCGAGCCAGGCGTTGGCGACCGCGTTGACCAGGTTGGACGAGCCCGGGCCGAGCGTGGACAGGCACACGCCGGGCAGCCCGGTGAGCATGCCCGTGGCTTCGGCCATCAGGCCGGCGGTGCCCTCGCGCCGGGCAAGCACGAAATCGAGCCCTTCACGCCGGGCGGCCTCGAGCACCTCGACCGACGGATCGCCCGGATAGCCGAACACGTGCCGCACGCCCAGCGCGCGCAGATACTTGACCAATAGCTCCGATACGTTCATCTTGCCCAGGCTCCCCTGTCTTGACTAAGCTGCTGATTTTCTTGTGGCGAACGGCGATCCGGCGCTGCTGCCGGAGAGATCATAGTCCGCGGACACGGCGGCGCTCCACTAGAATAGGGGCACGGGAGGCCTAGTCGAATGATTCCACGCAAACTGCTACGCATCATCGCCGTCGGCCTGATCGCGGCGCTGCCGGCCTATCTGGCCCCCGTATCGCTTGCGCAGTTGCGCACCATCCCGCCGAAGGCCAAGCGCGGCGAGATCCGTCACGTGCAGGACATGCTGGTCGAGATCGACGGCAAGAGAATGATGCTCGCCCCGGGGGCGCAGATCCGCAACGCGACCAACCTGACGATCGTGCCCGCGGCGTTGCCGCCCGGCGCCTACGTCAAATATCTCGTCGACGCCCAGGGCATGGTGTCGCGCGTCTGGATCCTGACGCAGCAGGAAGCCGCGGCGCCCGATCCGCGCAACTGAACGCGGCGGCGCCCAGACACCGATGCCCGGAAGGCTCTACATCCGCACCTTCGGCTGCCAGATGAACGCGTACGACTCGGTCAAAATGGCCGACGTGCTGGCGCGCTCCGACGGCCTCGAGCCGGCCGAGCGCCCCGAGGATGCCGACCTCATCGTCTTCAATACCTGCTCGGTGCGCGAAAAGGCGCAGGAAAAGGTGTTCGCCGACCTCGGCCGCGTGCGCCGGCTCAAGCGCGACAGGCCAGGGCTGATGATCGCCGTCGGCGGCTGCGTCGCAAGCCAGGAGGGCGCGGCGATCCTCGAGCGGGCGCCGTACGTCGACGTGGTGTTCGGGCCGCAGACGCTGCACCGGCTGCCCGAGCTGCTGGCGCGGCGGCGCCGCGAGGGGCGCGCGCAGGTCGACGTCAGCTTCCCGGAAGTCGAGAAGTTCGACGCCCTGCCGCCGCCGCGCGCCGAGGGCGCCTCGGCCTTCGTCTCGATCATGGAAGGCTGCAGCAAGTACTGCAGCTTCTGCGTGGTGCCCTACACGCGCGGCGAGGAAGTGTCGCGCACCTTCGACGACGTGATCGCGGAGATCGCGGAGCTCGCCGAGCAAGGCGTGAAGGAAGTGACCCTGCTCGGTCAGAACGTGAACGCCTGGCGCGGCGAGATCGAGGGCGCGACGGCGGACTTCGCCGAGCTCCTGCGCTACGTCGCGCAGGTCGACGGCGTCGAGCGCATCCGCTACACGACCTCGCACCCGCGCGAATTCACGCAACGGCTGACAGACGTTCACGCGGAGCTGCCGCAGCTCGCCGAGCACGTCCATCTGCCGGTGCAATCCGGCTCGGACCGGGTGCTGGCGGCGATGAAGCGCGGCTACACCGTGCTCGAGTACCGCTCGATCGTGCGCCGCCTGCGCAAGGCGCGGCCCGGAATCAGCCTGTCGTCCGATTTCATCGTCGGCTTTCCGGGCGAGACGGCGTCCGACTTCGAGGCGACGCTGCGGCTCGCCGAGCAGCTCGAGTTCGACGCCTCGTTCTCGTTCATCTACAGCCCGCGTCCCGGCACGCCGGCGGCCGAGCTGGCCGACGACACGCCGCGCGAGGAAAAGCTCGAGCGCCTGCAGCGCCTGCAGTCGCTGATCGACGCGCAGGAGCGCGTGGTGAGCGAGGGCATGCGCGGCAGCGTGCAGCGCGTCCTGGTGCAGGGCCCGTCGCGCAGGGATCCCGCCGAGCTGGCGGGCACCACGGGGAATCACCGCGTGGTGAATTTCCGCGGCGACCCGGGCCTCGCCGGCGGCTTTGCCGAAGTGAGAATCACGGCGGCGATGCGCCACTCGCTGCGCGGCGAGCTCGCCTAGAAAGCGCTCTGTCGGTGTCCCGCAGCGCCGCTTCCAAACCGATCGAGGTGCGGCTCGAGCCGGTCGACAATCCGCGCCTGGCGCGCCTGTGCGGCGCGCTCGACGCCAACCTGCGCCAGATCGAGTCCGCGCTCGACGTCGCGATCGCGCGCCGCGGCGCGCGCTTCACGGTACGCGGCGAGCGCGCGCAGGCCGAGCGCGCGGCGCGCGCCATCGAGCACTTCTACGACAAGGCGAGCGGCGAGCTTTCGCTCGACGACGTGCAGCTCGGCATAGCCGAGCTCGCGCAGGGCAACGCGCCGGCGCCCGCCGAGGAAGGCCCGAAGCTGCTCACGCGTCGCCCGGATCTGCACGGACGCACGCCGAACCAGATCGACTACCTCGAGAACATCCTCGCGCACGACATCACCTTCGGCATCGGCCCGGCGGGCACCGGCAAGACCTATCTCGCCGTGGCCTGCGCGGTCGACGCGCTCGAGCGCGACAGCGTCAAGCGCATCGTGCTGGTGCGCCCCGCCGTCGAAGCGGGCGAAAGGCTGGGATTCCTGCCGGGAGACCTGGCGCAGAAGGTCGACCCCTATCTGCGCCCCCTGTACGACGCGCTGTACGATCTGATGGGCTTCGACAAGACGGGCAAGCTGCTCGAGCGCGGCACGATCGAGCTGGCGCCTCTCGCCTACATGCGCGGCCGCACGCTCAACCACGCCTTCATCATTCTCGACGAGGCGCAGAACACGACGCCCGAGCAGATGAAGATGTTCCTCACCCGCATCGGCTTCGGCGCCAAGGCGGTCGTGACGGGCGACATCACGCAAATCGATCTCGCGCGCGGCCAGAAGAGCGGCCTGATCGAGGCGCGCCGCATCCTCCGCGAGGTGCGGGGCATCGCGATCACCGAGTTCGGCGCCAAGGACGTCGTGCGCCACCCGCTGGTGGCGCGCATCATCGACGCCTATGAGAAGCACGCGCAGGCCGAAGAAGCGCCGCCGCCGAAGTAGCGCGGTCGCGATCACCGTGCAGCGCGCCGGCCGGGCGCGCGGCGTGCCGCCCTCCGCGCGGCTGCGCGCCTGGGCGCGCGCGGCGTGCCGCGCGCGCGCCGAAGTCACGCTGCGCGTGGTCGGCGCGGCCGAAGGCCGGCGCCTGAACCGCGAGTTCCGCGGCAGGGACTACGCCACCAACGTGCTCACCTTCGCCTACGGGGCGAGGCCGTGGCGCGGCGACATCGTGCTGTGCCATCCGGTCATCGTGCGCGAAGCGCGCGCCCAGGCCAAGCCGCTTGCCGCGCACTACGCGCATCTGGTGGTGCACGGCATGCTGCACCTGCGCGGCCGCCGGCACGCGCTCGCCGGTCAGGCCGTGCTCATGGAACGCGAGGAGATCCGCATCCTGCGACGCCTGGGTATCGGCAACCCCTACACGGTAGAATGAAGCGGCCCGCATGAACGACCCGTCAAGACCCAGCCTGCTCGAGCGCCTTTCGGCGATGCTGCTGCGCGAGCCGGAGGACCGCGAGCAGCTGATCGCGCTGCTGCGCACGGCGTACCAGCGCAACCTGCTCGATGCCGACGCGCTATCGATCATCGAGGGCGCGCTGACGGTGTCGGAGATGCCCGTGCGGGACATCATGATCCCGCGCGCGCAGATGGACGTCATCGACATCCACGAGCCGGTCGAGACCTTCATCCCGCACGTGATCTCGACCGCGCACTCGCGCTTCCCGGTGATCGACCAGAACCGCGACGACGTCATCGGCATCCTGCTCGCCAAGGACCTGCTGCGCCATTACGCGGGCGAGGAGGAGTTCAACGTGCGCGAGATGCTGCGGCCGGCGGTGTTCGTGCCCGAATCGAAGCGCCTCAATGTGCTCCTGAGGGAGTTCCGCGCCAGCCGCAATCACATGGCGATCGTGGTCGACGAGTACGGCGGCGTCGCCGGCCTCGTGACCATCGAGGACGTGCTCGAGCAGATCGTCGGCGACATCGAGGACGAGTACGACTTCGACGAGGCGAGCGACAACATTCTCGCCGAGTCGAGCGGCCGCTACCGCGTCAAGGCGCTTACCCAGATCGCCGACTTCAATGCCACCTTCGGCACGCATTTCTCCGACCAGGAGGTCGACACGGTCGGCGGCCTGGTGATCGCGTTCCTCGGGCGCCTGCCCAAGCGCGGCGAAATGGTGACCATCGACGGCTTCCGTTTCCAGGTGCTGCGCGCCGACAGCCGGCGCGTCTACACGCTGCTGGTGGAAAAGCCTAGGTGATCCGGGCGCTCGCGCGCGAGGCGTTTCCGCACCGCTCGCCTTTTCGCCTCGCACTCGCCTTCGCGGCGGGCGCCGTTTCGGTGCTCGCCTACGCGCCGTTCGGGTTCTATCCGGTCGCGCTCGCGAGCCTGCTGCTGCTCACGCACCTGTGGCTCGCCGCGGCCTCGCCGCGCGAGGCGCTGTGGACCGGCTACTGGTACGGGCTGGGACTGTTCGGAGTCGGCGTGTCCTGGGTGTTCGTCAGCCTGCATCGCTTCGGCGGTATGCCCGCGCCGATCGCGGCGCTCGCCACGCTCGGCTTCTGCGCGCTGCTCGCCGCGTATCCCGCGCTCGCGGGATGGCTGCAGGCGCGCATCAAGCTGTCCGAGCCGCTGCGCGCGGCGCTGGTCGTCCCCGCGGCCTGGACGCTCGCCGAATGGCTGCGCGGCTGGCTGCTTACCGGATTTCCATGGCTCGACACGGGCTATGCCGCGGTCGATTCGCCGCTCGCCGGCCTCGCGCCTCTCGGCGGGGTGTACGCGATGTCGCTCGCGACCATGGCCTGCGCGGGACTCATCTGGTGCGTGCTGCTCGGCCGCGGCCGCTGGGTCGCGGGCGTTGCGCTGGCCGCGCTGCTCGGCGGCGGCGCAGCGCTGCGCAGCATCGCATGGACGACGCCGAGCGGCGCGCCGCTGTCGACCGCGCTCCTGCAGGGAAACGTGCCGCAGGACCTGAAGTTTTCGCCTGTGCGCTACGCGCACACGCTCGCAACCTACGCCGCGCTCGCCGAGCAGACGCGCGCGCGACTGATCGTGCTGCCCGAGACGGCGCTGCCACGCTTCCTCGACAGCATCGACGCGCGCTACCTCGCGCGCCTGGAGCGTGCCGCGCGGCGCAACGACGGCGACCTGCTGCTCGGCGTGCCCTATCGCGCGGCGCCGGAGGAGTACTACAACAGCGTGCTCAGCCTCGGCGTGTCGCCCCGGCAGTTCTATCACAAGGTGCATCTGGTTCCCTTCGGCGAGTTCGTGCCGCCGGGATTCGCCTGGATCGTGCGGCTGCTGTCGATCCCGCTGTCGGATTTCTCGCGCGGCGCGGCGGATCAGCCGCCGCTCGCGGTCGCGGGGCAGCGCGTCGCCGTCGACATCTGCTACGAGGACGCATACGGCGCCGAGATCGCGCGCGCGCTGCCCGAGGCGACGCTGCTCGCCAATGTGTCCAACGTCGCCTGGTTCGGCGATTCGCTCGCGCCCGCGCAGCACCTGGAGATCGCGCGGCTGCGCGCGCTCGAGACCGGGCGCATGATGCTGACCGCCACCAACACCGGCATTACCGCGGCAATCGACCGCGACGGGCGCGTCCTCGCGCGCCTGCCGCAGTTCGTGACCGGCCAGCTCGAAGTCTCCGCGCAGGGCTACACGGGCGCGACGCCGTACGTACGCTACCGCGACTGGCCCGCGCTCGGCGTTGCCGCCGCGTTGCTGGCGGGAGCGTTGCTCGTCGCGCGGCTGCGGCGGAGCCGGTAAAATCGGCCATTTTTCGCGCGCGCCCATGCTGACTTTCCAGCAACTGATCCTGCGGCTCGAGCAGTTCTGGGACCGCCAGGGCTGCGCGCTGCTGCAGCCCTACGACATGGAAGTCGGCGCGGGAACCTTCCACACCGCGACATTCCTGCGCGCCATCGGCCCCGAGCCCTGGAAGGCGGCCTACGTGCAGCCCTCGCGCCGGCCCAAGGACGGACGCTACGGCGAGAACCCGAACCGCCTGCAGCACTACTACCAGTACCAGGTCGTGCTCAAGCCGTCTCCGGCGAACATCCAGGAGCTCTACCTCGAGTCCCTCGCGGAGCTGGGCGTCGACCCCAAGGCGCACGACATCCGCTTCGTCGAGGACGACTGGGAGTCGCCCACGCTCGGCGCCTGGGGGCTGGGCTGGGAGGTGTGGCTCGACGGCATGGAGATCACGCAGTTCACCTACTTCCAGGAAGTCGGCAGCCTCGCCTGCCGGCCGGTGCTGGGCGAGATCACCTATGGCCTGGAGCGGCTCGCGATGTATCTGCAGGGCAAGGAGAGCGTGTTCGACCTCGCATGGGCCCCCGGGGTGACGTACGGCGACGTCTACCACCAGAACGAGGTCGAGCAGTCGCGCTACAACTTCGAGCTGTCGAACGCCGAGATGCTGTTCCGCCACTTCGCCGAGTTCGAGACCGAGGCAGGCAGGCTGATCGAGGCGCAGTGCGTGCTGCCCGCCTACGAGATGGTCATCAAGTCCTCGCACACCTTCAACCTGCTCGATGCGCGCGGCGCGATCTCGGTCACCGAGCGCGCCGCCTATATCGGCCGCGTACGCGCGCTCGCGCGGGGCGTCGCACAGGCCTACTACGAGTCGCGCGAGCGGCTCGGATTTCCGATGTTGAAGGGCGGGTCGTGATGGAAGCGACCCTTCTCGTCGAGCTGCTGACCGAGGAGCTGCCGCCGAAGTCGCTCAAGGAGCTCTCGGAGGTGTTCGCGACGAAGCTCCTGCTGGAGCTGCAACGCGATCGCTTTCTGGCCGATCGCAGCACGGTGCGCGCCTTCGCCACGCCCCGCCGCCTGGGGGCGCTCCTCACCATGGTCCAGGATCACTCGCCGGACTCGGAGCGCGACGTGCAGGGCCCCCCGCTCGGCGCGCCGGCGCAGGCCGTCGCCGGATTCGCCAGGAAGAACGGCGTCGCGATCGAGGCGCTGAGGAAGGCGCAAACGCCCAAGGGCGAGGTCTACGTCGCGCACGTAGTCACCGCCGGCCGGCCGCTCGACGACAGCCTGTTCGCCAAGGTCGACGCGGCGCTCAAGGCGCTGCCGATCCCGAAGCTGATGCGCTGGGGCGACGGCGAGGCCCAGTTCGTGCGGCCGGTACACGGCCTGGTGATGCTGCACGGCGCGCGCGTGGTGCCGGGCACGGTGCTGGGCGTGGCTGCGGGCGGCACCACCCACGGGCACCGCTTCATGGGCGCGGGCTCGATCGCGCTCGCGCGCGCGGAGGAATACGAAGCCAGGCTGCGCGACGACGGCATGGTGATCGCCGATTTCGCGCAGCGCCGCGCGGAAATCGAGGCCGCGCTGCTCGCCGAGGCGAAGCGCCGCGACGCGAGCCTCGGCACGTACGAGGACCTGCTCGACGAGGTGACGGCGCTGGTCGAGCACCCGAGCGTGTACGTCGGCGGATTCGACCCCGTCTATCTGGACGTGCCGCAGGAATGCCTCATCCTGACGATGCGCAAGAACCAGAAGTATTTCCCGCTGTTCGACGCCGACGGCCGGCTGCTGCCGAGGTTCCTCATCGTCTCCAACATGCGCGTCGCGGACCCGAGCAACATCGTCGGCGGCAATCAGCGCGTCGTGCGCGCGCGGCTGGACGATGCGCGCTTCTTCTACGAGCAGGACCGCAAGCAGCGCCTCGAGTCGCGCGTGCCGCAGCTGGCGAAGGTCGTCTACCACAACAAGCTCGGCAGCCAGCGGGATCGGGTAGATCGACTGAAGCTCCTGGCCGGAACGATCGCCAGCGGCCTCGGCGCCGACCGCGCGCAAGCCGAGCGCGCCGCGGAATTGTCGAAGGCGGACCTGCTGACCGGAATGGTCGGCGAATTCCCGGAGCTGCAGGGGATCATGGGCAGCTACTATGCGCGCAACGATGGTGAGCCCGAGACCGTGGTGAAGGCGCTCGCCGATCAGTATCGCCTCAGGTTCGACGACGCGCCGACCCCGCAGAACCTGGTCAGCGCTTCCCTTTATCTTGCGGACCGGCTCGATGCGCTGGTGGGGATGTTCGGCATCGGGCTCGAGCCGACCGGGGAAAAGGACCCGTACGCGTTGCGCCGCGCGGCGCTCGGCGTCATCAGCGTGTTCGAGCTGCTGGGCGCGAGCCCCGCGTTTGCGGGCCGCAAGGTTCCCGACGTGGTCGAGTTCCTGCAGCGGGCCGCGGCTCTGTTCCCGAAGGGCGTGCTCGGCGACAGGACGACCGAGAAGGTGCATGCGTTCATCCTGGAGCGGTACTGGAACAGCCTCGCGACGGTCTTCCCGAAGGATGTGGTCGACGCGGTGATCTCGCAACGTCCCAGGCTCGCACGAGGTGAACGCGCGCGTCCGGGCGGTGCAGGAGTTCCGCACGCTGCCCGAGGCGGAAAGCCTTGCCGCGGCGAACAAGCGCATCCGCAATATTCTCCTCAAGTCGCCGCCGCCGAGCGATCACAAGTTCTCCGAATCGCTGTTCGTCGAGGGGCCCGAGAAGGATCTGTACGCGGCGTTCCGCACGGTCGATGCAAGGGCGGCCTCCGAGCTGAGCAAGGGTGGCTTTGCCGCCGCTCTCGCCGCGCTTGCCGCGTTGAAGGAGCCGGTCGATGCGTTCTTCGACAAAGTGATGGTGAACGTCGAAGACCAGGCTCTGAGGAACAATCGCCTCATGCTTCTGCAGCAACTGGACGCGGCGCTCAATCGCGTCGCCGACATCTCCAGGCTCGGCGCATGAAGCTCGTCATCCTCGATCGCGACGGCACCATCAATCACGACAGCGACCAGTACATCAAGTCGCCCGAAGAATGGAAGCCGATCAAGGGCAGCATCGAGGCGATCGCACGCCTGACGCAGGCGGGCTACCGGGTCGTCGTGGCGACCAACCAGTCGGGGATCGCGCGCGGGCTGTTCGACATGGCGACGCTCAATTCGATCCACGACGCGATGCATCGCGCGGTGGCGCAGGCCGGGGGACGCATCGACGCCATCTTCTTCTGCCCGCATGCCGCCGATTCGGACTGCGAGTGCCGCAAGCCGCGCCCGGGAATGCTGCAGGAGATCGGCCGCCGCTTCAACGTCGCGCTGGCCGAGGTGTACATGGCGGGCGACGCGCCGCGCGACGTGCAGGCGGCCGCCGCCGCGGGCGCGAGGCCCGTCCTGGTGCTCACCGGCAAGGGGAGGAAGACGCGCGACGCGGGCGGCCTGCCCGAAGGCACGCAGGTCTTCGAGGACCTGGCGGCCTTCGCCGAGTTCCTCGCGGCATGACGCTGCTGCGCTCGGCGCTGTTCGCGCTCGCGCTCGTCCTCGTCACGCCGCCCTACGCCATCGTCGCGCTGCTCACTTTTCCGCTGCCGAGACTTGCGCGCTATCGCATCATCTCGGGGTGGTCCCAGCTCGTGATGTTGCTGGCACGCGCGCTGTGCGGAATTCGGTGGCGGGTCGAAGGTGGCGAGCAGCTTCCGCGCAGGCCGGCGGTGATCCTCTCCAAGCACCAGTCGGCCTGGGAAACCATGGCCTTCCAGGTGATTTTTCCGCCCCAGACCTATCTGCTGAAGCGCGAGCTGCTGTGGATCCCGTTCTTCGGCTGGGGCCTCGCCCTGATGAGCCCGATCGCCATCGATCGCAGCCGCGGCATGGCGGCGCTGCGCCAGCTCGTGCGCCGTGGCAAGGAGCGCCTGGCGCAAGGCTTCTGGGTGGTGGTGTTTCCGGAGGGCACGCGCCTCGCGCCGGGCGAGCGCCGCAAGTACCAGCTCGGCGGCGCGCTGCTCGCCGAGCACAGCGGCGCGCCCGTGGTGCCCGTGGCACACAACGCAGGGCTGCTCTGGCCGCGCAAGGCCTTCGTCAAGCGCGCCGGAGTCATCACGGTGCGCATCGGACCGACGATCGACAGCGCCGGGCGCGACGCCGCGACCATCAATGCGCTCGCCGAGCAATGGATCGAAGAGCAGCAACGGACGCTTTGCGCGGGCAACTGAGCCTGTTCGACGACTTCGCGCCCGAGCCGGGCCGGGCGCTGCGGCTCGGCGCGCGCATCGTGCCGTATCGGTTCGCGCGCACCCGCCGCCGCACCATCGGCATCGCGGTCGACGCCACGGGTCTTTCGGTCAGCGCGCCGCGCAACGCGCCGTGGCGCGACATCGAGGCCTTCCTGCGAGAAAAGCAACGCTGGATCCTCGCCCGGCTCGAGGAATGGTCCGGCATCCCGCGTCCGAGCGTGGTCAGCGGCGCGAGCGGCGAATCCCTGCCGCTGTTCGGCGAGCGCATGACGCTGGTGGTGCAAAGCGGGCGCAGCGCGGTCGCGCGCGATGCCGGCCGCATCCTCGTGACGACGCGCGCGCCGCACCGCGGGGCGCGCGTGCTGCGCCTGCTCACCGCCTGGCTCAAGCGCCAGGCGCTCGCGGCGCTCGAACCAAGGGCGGCCTGGTACGCCGCGCAGCTGGGCCGCGCCGCGCCACCGGTCGCCCTGTCGCACGCCCGCGCTCAGTGGGGCGTGTGCACGGAGCGCGGCGCCATCCGGCTCAGCTGGCGCCTGGTGCATCTCGAGCCGGCGCTCGCCGACTACGTCGTCGCGCACGAAATCGCCCATCTCGTCGAGCTCAACCATTCGAAACGCTTCTGGAACGTGCTCGAGAAGCTGTATCCTGAGTGGCGCGACGCCCGCGAGCGGCTGGAGTTCGCAGGCGCCGCGCTGCCGCACTACCGGGGATAACGATGAGAATGTTGCACACCATGTTGCGGGTCGGCGACCTGGACCGTTCGGTCCGCTTCTACACCGAGGTGCTCGGCATGAAGCTGCTGCGGAAAACGGACCGTCCCGAGCAGAAGTATTCGCTTTCCTTCGTCGGCTACGACACCGAGGACCGCAGCACGGTGCTCGAGCTGACCTACAACTACGGGGTCGAGCGGTACGACCTCGGCTCGGCCTATGGCCACGTGGCGATCGAGGTCGACGACATCGTCAAGACCTGCGACGCGGTGCGCGGCAAAGGCGGCAAGGTGACGCGCGAGCCCGGACCGGTGAAAGGCGGCACCACGGTGATCGCCTTCGTCGAGGACCCGGACGGCTACAAGATCGAGTTCATCGAGAAGAAGAAGTCCGCCTAGCGGGCCACGCGCTGCGCGATGCGAACGTAGTCGTGCGGCGCGAGGTTCTCCGGGCGCAGCCCGGGATCGATCGCCAGCGCCTCGAAATCCGCGGGCTGCAGGGGCAGCGCGTTGCGCAGGGTCTTTCTGCGCGCCGAGAAGGCCGCGGCGACGATGCGGGCAAACACTTCTTCGTCCAGCGCCGGCCGCTCCGACGCCGTCATCGGCACCAGGCGCACCAGCGCGGATTCCACCTTCGGCGGCGGGCGGAACGCGCCTGCCGGCACGCGAAACAGCTTTTGCATCCTGAAGCGCGTCTGCAGCATCACCGAGAGCCGCCCGTAGGCCGGCGTCGAGTGCCGCGCGACCATGCGCTCGACGACTTCGAGCTGCAGCATGAAGTGCATGTCGCGCACGCGCCCGGCGTAGCCCGCGAGATGGAACAGCAGCGGGGTCGATATGTTGTACGGCAGGTTGCCTACCAGCCGCAGGCCCGGGGGACAGGCCGCGAAATCGAAGCGCAGGGCGTCGGCGCTGTGCACCGTGAGTCGCTCGCGCGGAAATTCGGCCTGCAGGCGCGCCGCGAGGTCGCGGTCGATCTCGATCACCTCGAGGCGCGGCACGCGCTCCAGCAGCAGCCGCGTGAGCGCGCCCTCGCCGGGGCCGATCTCGACGATCGCGTCCCCGGGCGCGGGCGCGATCGCCTCGACGATGCGCGCGAGGATGCGCGCGTCGTGCAGAAAATGCTGCCCGAAGCGCTTACGTGGCCTGTGCGAGCCTGATCGCAAGCTGAACGGCCTCCAGCAGGCTGCCCGGGTCGGCGCGGCCCGTCCCGGCGAGCTCGAGCGCCGTGCCGTGATCCACCGAGGTGCGCACGTAGGGCAGCCCGAGGGTCACGTTGACGCCGCGGCCGAAGCTCGCGTATTTCAGCACCGGCAGCCCCTGGTCGTGGTACATGGCCAACGCGCAGTCGGCGTTGCGCAGCCTCTCGGGCACGAACAGCGTATCGGCGGGTATCGGCCCGTCGGCAGCGATGCCCTCGGCACGCGCCGCGGCGATGGCCGGCGCGATGGTGTCGATCTCCTCGCGTCCGAGGTGGCCCGCTTCGCCGCTGTGCGGGTTGAGGCCGGCCACCAGGATGCGCGCACGCGCGATGCCGAAGCGCGCGCGCAGATCGCGGTCGATGACGCGCAGCGTCGCGAGAAGCCCCTCGCGCGTGATGGCCCGCGGTACCTCGGCGAGCGCGAGGTGCGTGGTGGCGAGCGCGACGCGCAGGCCGCCGCCCACGAGCATCATCACCGGCCGGGAGCGGCCGGCGCGCGCGGCGAGGTACTCCGTATGCCCGGTGAAGGCTATGCCCGCTTCATTGATCGCCGCCTTGTGCACGGGCGCGGTCACCATGGCGTCGAACTCGCCCGCCATGCAGCCATCCGCCGCACGGTCGAGCAGCGCCAGCACGTAGCGAGCGTTCGCCGGTTCGAGCTTGCCGGGCTGCGAGCGCATCGCGAGCGGGACGTGCTCGATCTCGATGGTTGCGGGCAGTGCCGCATTGCCGGGCAGGTAGCGGCGCAGGCCCACGTGCAGCCCGAGCCGCGCGGCGCGCTCGGCGAGCATCGCTTCGTCGCCGATCAGCACCAGGCGCGCCGCGAGCGTCTCGCGCGCGAGCAGCGCGCACAATTCCGGCCCGACACCGGCCGGCTCCCCCGTGGTGAGCGCGATGACCGGCAACCGCGTGCCCATGGTGCCCGCCTAGCGCTCGTCGAGGTGCAGCTCGACGTAGGTCTGGTCGCGCAGCTGCCGCAGCCAATCCTGGTAGGCTTCGTCGGCCTTGCGCTCGCGCAGCACCTGGCGCGCGACCAGGCGGCGCCGCTCGGCGCTCACGCCCGCCGTGCGGCGCTCGAGCACCTGGATCAGGTGCCAGCCGAACGGAGTCTTCACCGGCTGGCTGATATCGCCGGGTTTGAGCGCGTCCATGGCGCGCTCGAAGTCCGGCACCGTATCGCCCGGGTAGATCCAGCCCAGATCGCCGCCGCGCGCGGCGGAGCCGTCCTCGGAGTGCAGGCGCGCGAGCTCGGCGAAATCGGCTCCACCGCGCACGATGCGCTCGCGCAGGTCGTCGAGCCGGCGCCGCGCGTCGGCCTCGGACACCGCCTCGTTGGTCCTGATCAGGATATGCCTGACGTGCGTCTGCTTGATCGGCGGGCCGGCCGCACCGCCGGATTCGCGCTTGTCGACCAGCCTGAGCAGGTGAAACCCCGCGGGACTTCTCAGCACCCCGCTCACCTCGCCCGGCTTCATGTTCTTAAGCGCTTCGCTGAACAGCTCCGGCAGCCGGTCCGCGGCGCGCCAGCCCAGCGCGCCGCCCTGCAGCGCGTCCGGGCCGTCGGAATAGCTCGCCGCGACCTTGGCGAAATCCCCGCCGGCGAGCGCCTCGGCGCGCGCCTGCTCGGCGCGTGCGCGCGCGGCTTCGATCTGCTCGGGGCTCGCCTGGTCGGGCAAGCGCACCAGTATGTGGGCGACGTTGTACTCCAGCTTCGAGTCCAGGGCGCTTCCCTTGTTCTGCTCCAGGAACAGGTCGATCTCGCTGTCGCTCACCTGGATCTTGTCGTCCACTTCCCGCTCTCGCAGCCGCGTCAGGATGATCTGGTCGCGCACCTCGTTGCGAAACTTGTCGAACAGCACGCCGTCGCGCTCCAGCGTTCGCCGGAACTCGCCCACTGACATGTTGTTGCCCTGCGCGATGCGCTCCATCGCGCGATCGATCTGCGTATCGTCGACCCTGATGCCGGTATCGCGAGCGAGCTGCAGCTGCGCCTTCACCAGAATCAGGCGCTCCAGGACCTGGCGCTCGAGCTTCGCGTGATCCGGCAGAGCCGTGTTTTGTCTGCGCAGCTCGCGCTCGGCCGTCGCGACCTGGTCGGCCAGCTCCGAGCTGGTGACCACTTCCTTGTTCACCACTGCAACGATGCGATCGACCACCACGGTGCGCTGGGCGACGGCGATCAGCGGGAGCAGGAAAGTGACGACGAAGGCGGCGGTCAGCTTTCGCATGTCTCTTCTAGTAGACCTGTTCGAATGGCAGTTGCGTGCGCGAACCCGGCGGCACCAGGGTCTGGTCGGCCGGATTGGTCACCGCGTAGCCGGGAACGCTGCGCTTGAGCACGTTGATGGTCTCGTCGGTTCCGATGCTGCTCAGACCGTTAAGCTCGAGCTGAAAGAAGATCCCGGTGGAGGTGACTTGAGTGGACGCTTGCAGCCGTTGCACGACGGCACGCGCCGCCCAGCAGCCGGCGTTGTACTCGATTCCCCCCAGGCCTTCCAGCAGCCTGGAATCGAGATACGAGTAGTTGTAGCGGCCGACAGCATACCAGCCTGCTTTGACCGGCCACTGCCCCGAAAGATCCACCTGCCTGAGCGGATTGCTCGGATCGCGGTTGAAGCGATAGCTTACATTCAGGACTTTCGCGAACTCGGGGGAGAAACGCAGCGCTACGCCGTAGCGCTCGAATTCGTGGTCCCTGCCGTTGTACTGCATGGTCGTGTCGAACGTCCAGTGCCGCGCCACGCGGCCGCCCACCGAGGCGAGAAAGTCCGACTCGCGGTAGCTTCGCAGCGGCGAATTCGCGGTGAGCCCGACCTGCTCGTTGCTGAAGTACAGGCGCTGCCCGATGGTGGCGCGCAAGGCCTCGCCCCCGGACTGCGTGAGCATGCGCGTGGTGACAGCGAGGGTCGCCTCGTTGGCGTCGCCGAATCGGTCGCCGCCGACGAAGCGATTCTCGGTGAATAGCTGCGCGTAGCTGAAATCGGCCAGCGTGGTGTCGAACAGGGGGATCTGGCTCTGGTCCCTGAACGGGACGCGCACGTAGAACAGCCTGGGCTCGAGCGTCTGGGTGAGCTTCTCGCCGAACCAGCTCGTCGGCCGCTCGAATATCACGCCGCTGTCGACGCTCAGCCACGGTATCGACACGCTTTGCCGGTCGGGCTGCAGCGGGGCGGTGCGCGACAGGTCGTAGGTCGCGTAGCGCAGGCCGAGCTTCGGGGTCAGGAACCAGGCCGGCGAGATCAGCGGCATGGCCACCACCGGGGCGAGCGTCGCGCGCGATCCCTCGACCAGTGTTGGCTGCAGGAATTGCACGTATTCGGCCGGCACGCTGAGATCTGCGAAACCCCAGAGGTCGTTGCGCCCGGTCGAGAGATTGAGCTGCGGCGCCCTGTCGTAGGGCGGCACGATCGGCGCAAGAGGATCCTGCAGCGTCTGGAAGCGCTGGATCCGGGCCTGAAACGCGTAGCCCGTGCCGTACGCCGAGCCGTTGTACTGCAGGTAGCCGTCGCGGGGCAGCGTGCGCGTCGAGGTCTGCTGGATCTTCGAAGACAGGTCGACGAAATAGCGGTCGTCCGACACCTTGTTGATGTCGAGCCGGCCGAAGAGGTTGGGCGTGATCTGCTGCTGGTGCTGCAAGGATATGCCCTCGCGCGACGTGCCCAGCACCTGGTCGTTCGGCAGGATCTCGTAGCGCAACTCGCCGGAGTACTTGCGGTTCAGGTAGCGGTAATCGGTCTTCAGCTGCAGGCCGCGGCGGGTCATCAGCACTGGCGTGAAGGTCGCATCCTGCTCCGGCGCGATGTTCAGGTAGTAGGGCACCGCGAGCTCGAGGCCGCGTTGCGAGTTCTGCGCATAGGACGGCGTCAGGAACCCCGACTTGCGGCTGTTCTCGAGCGGAAACGACGCGTAGGGCAGGTAACCGATGCTGTTATCGAGAAAGTGCAGCTTGGCGTCCCTGGCGCGGCCTTCCTGCTTCTCGTAGTCGAGATCGAGCTCGCCGAGCTCGAGCCACCAATCCTCCTTGCCGGGCGAGCAGGTGGTGTAGGTGGCGCCGCGCATGCGCAGGTGCTCCTTGTCGAGAAACTCGAGCAGCTTCGCGCTGCCGTGCGCGCTGCGCTGGCGGTTGATCGAGTACACCGGCTCGTCGAAGCTGCCGGAATCGTTGAGGATGTCGTACTTCATCCTGGGGCCCGAGAACCGGTCGTCGCCCTTTTCCAGGCGCACGTCGCCGTCGGCTTCGAAGCGGCCGAATTCCCGGTTGTACTTGAGGTAGTCGCCGTAGACCGTGGTGTCTTCGGTGTGCATCTCCACCTTGCCGCGCGCGGTGACCTCGAGCCCCGCCACCCCCTCCATGCTTTCGGCTTCGATGGTCGTCGAGCCGATGTCCGCGGGATCCGCACGGGCGCCGAGCGGAACGCAAAGCATGACGAGCAGCGTCGCGAAGCGGGCGGCACGGACGGCCTGCTTCCGCGCATGGCGGAGCTGCATAGGCGGAAGGCGAAGGGATGATTCTTTGCGTGTAAAATCTCACAATTCCGCGGAATGCGCAACGCGCCGTCGCGCTTTGCGCCGCGTGCTCCGCGCCCCGACTCTCTCCTTTTCGCGAAAACGTGGACGCACGCCTCGACGCGCTACGCCGCTGGCTTGCAGCGCAATTCAGGGACCCGGCCTTCACCCTCGCGCCCGCGTCCGAGGACGCCAGCTTCCGGCGCTATTTCCGCGCCCGGTTCGCCGACGGCCGCAGCTACGTCGCCATGGACGCGCCGCCCGGCAAGGAGGATTGCCGCCCGTTCGTGCACGTCGCCAGGCTGCTGCGCGAGGCGGGCATCAACGCGCCCGAGGTCCACGCCCAGGACCTGGCGCAGGGTTTCCTGCTGCTTTCCGACCTCGGGACCCGCACCTACCTCGAGGCCCTCGACGCGCACAATGCCGACGCTCTCATGCGCGATGCGACCGACGCGCTGCTGCGCTGGCAGCTCGCCACGCGCGCCGGTGCGCTGCCGCCCTACGACGAGGCGCTGCTCAGGCGCGAAATGGCGCTGTTTCCCGAGTGGTATGTGGGCCGTCACCTCGGCCTGCAGCTGTCGCAGGCGCAGCTTGGCGATCTCGAGGCGGTGTTCGCCCGGCTCGCGGCCAGCGCGCTCGCGCAGCCGGCGGTCTACGTGCACCGCGACTTCATGCCGCGCAACCTGATGGTCTGCGAGCCCAACCCCGGGGTACTCGATTTCCAGGACGCGGTGATCGGCCCGATCTCCTACGACATGGTGTCGCTGCTGCGCGATGCGTTCATCAGCTGGGACGAGGAGCGGGTGCTCGACTGGTGCATACGCTATTGGGAAGGCGCGCGGCGCGCGGCGCTGCCCGTCGAGGCGGACTTCGCGGCGTTCTACCGGGCCTTCGAGTGGATGGGCCTGCAGCGTCACCTCAAGGTGCTCGGCATATTCGCCCGCCTCACCTATCGCGATGGCAAGGCCAGGTATCTGGCCGACACGCCGCGCTTCGTGGCCTACGCGCAGGCGGTCGCGCGGCGCTACCCGGGGCTCGCGCCGCTCGCGCGGCTGTTCGACGACATCGAGGTGCGCGCCGCATGAAGGCGATGATTCTCGCCGCCGGACGCGGCGAACGCCTGCGTCCGCTCACCGACGCCGTGCCCAAGGCGCTGGTCGAGGTCCGCGGCAAGCCGCTCGCCGTCTGGCATCTCGAGCGCCTCGCGGCGGCCGGCTTCGGCGACGTGGTGATGAACGTCTCGCACCTCGCCGACAGGATCGTGGCGCGCCTCGGCGACGGCTCCGCGTTCGGCCTGCACATCAGTTACTCGCGCGAGGAGGTCCCGCTCGAGACCGCAGGAGGCCTGGCCCGCGCGCGCAGCCTGCTCGGCAAGGGCGCGTTCCTGCTGGTCAATGGCGACGTATTCTGCGAAATCGATTTCGCGCGGCTGCGGGCGCGGCCGCTCGGCGCGGCGCTCGCGCACCTGGTGCTGGTGCCCAACCCCGGCCACCGCGCAGAGGGCGATTTCTCGCTCGCCGCGGGCCGCGTCGGCAACGACGCCGCGCCGCGCTACACTTATGCCGGGATCGCGGTCGTGTCGCCGGAGCTGTTTGCCGGCGTCGAGTCCGGAGTCAGAGCGCCGCTCGCGCCGCTGCTGCGCGCCGCGGCCGACGGCGGTCGATTGAGCGGCGAGCTGTTCGAAGGGCTGTGGCGGGACGTCGGCACCGCCGAGCGCCTCGCCGAACTCGAGGCGATGATGGCGGCGAGAAATGCTGCTCGAAGCTGAATCCGTGGACCGGGCGCTCGTGTGCGACGCGCGCTGGCTGCAGGCGCTGCGCCACGATTGGCTCGCGCTGATCGAGCTCGCGGTGTGGGGCGGCCTCGACTCCGCCAGGCTCGGGGCCTTGCCGCGGCTGCGCAGGAGAATGCTCGATCTCGGGGAGAAGCTGGCGGCGCTCGGCGCGCCGCGGGACTGGATTCCGCAACCGCGCGAGCGACTGAAGAGCGCCCTCGCCACGGCGCTCGCGGTGCGCGAGCTGCTCGCGCAATGCGCGCAAGGACTCGAGGAGCTCCAAGACAATGCGGCGCGCGACGCCCTGCGCGCTGCGTTGCGCGCCCTCGCGGCGCGCGCCGGCGAGCGCCTCGACGATTACGCGGCACGCTGGGCCCGCATGCTCGACGGCCAGCTCGCGTCCGAGGAACATCACTGACACAGGCATGCAATTGAGCGATCCGTCCCTCGACCGGAAGATATACGCGGACCGGCGCGCTCGCCTCGCGCAGGCGATGGAATCCGGCGTGGCGGTGATCCCGACCGCGCCCGAGCGCATCCGCAACCGGGACACGCATTTCCCGTATCGCTTCGACAGCCACTTCTACCACCTGACCGGCTTCGCCGAACCCGAGGCGACGCTGGTCATCGTCGCCGGAGAGGCGCCGCGCGCGCTGCTCTTTTGCCGCGAGCGCAACGAGGAACGCGAAACCTGGGACGGGTTTCGCTACGGGCCCGAGGCGGCGCGCGAGCACTTCGGCTTCGACGAGGCGCACCCGATCGGCACGCTGGACGAGAAGATGGCGCAGCTCCTGGAGAATCAGCCGGCCCTGTACTACCCACTGGGCGCCGATCCGGAGTGGGATGCGCGTGCGATGCGCTGGCTCAATGCAGTGCGCGCCAAGGCGCGCGCCGGGGTGGCCGCGCCCGAGCGCGTGCACGACGTGCGCACCCTGCTCGACGAGATGCGCCTGGTGAAGGACGCACGCGAGCTCGCCCTCATGCGGCGCGCGGCATCGATCTCCGCTGCCGCGCACCGCCGCGCGATGCGCAGTGCCCGCGCCGGCCAGTTCGAGTACCAGATCGAGGCCGAGCTGCTTTACGAATTTCGCCGCAGCGGCGCGCAGTTCCCGGCATACTGGCCCATCGTCGCAGCCGGCGCCAACGCCTGCGTGCTGCACTACGTGTCGAACGACGCCCAGCTGCGCGAAGGCGATTTGCTGCTGATCGACGCCGGCTGCGAGCTCGGCGGCTACGCCTCCGACATCACGCGCACCTTTCCGGTGGGCGGGCGATTCAGCGGCGCCCAGCGCGACGTCTACGAGCTGGTCCTGGCGGCGCAGGCCGCAGCGATGGACAGCATCGGGCCCGGCAGGGCGTGGAACGAGCCCCACGACGCGGCGGTGAAGGTGCTGGCGCGCGGCATGCTCGACCTGAAATTGCTCGCGGGCAGCCTCGAGGAGGTGCTCGAGAAGGAAACCTACAAGCGCTTCTACATGCACCGCACCGGCCACTGGCTCGGCCTCGATGTGCACGATGCGGGCGAGTACAAGCGCAACGGGCAATGGCGCCCGTTGCAGCCCGGCATGACGCTGACCGTCGAGCCTGGCCTTTACATCCGCGCGGCCGACGACGTGCCCGAGCGCTTGCGCAACATCGGCGTGCGCATCGAGGACGATGTCGTGGTCACCGCGACCGGGTGCGAGATGCTGACCGGCGAGGCGCCGAAGCAGATCGGCGACATCGAGGCGTTGATGCGCGATGGTCAGCGAAATCCTTGACGTATTGATCGTCGGCGGCGGCCCGGTCGGCAGCACGCTGGCGCTCGCATTGCGCGCCTCGCCGCACCGCATCGGGCTGCTCGAGCGCGCGGTCTCGCCCGAGCGCGCGCGGGCTCTGGCGCGCCGGCCGATCGCGCTTTCCTACGCCAGCCGCCTGATCCTGGAGCGCGTCGGCGCGTGGCAGGCGCTCACGCCCACGCCGATCGAGACGATCCACGTCTCGCAGGCGGGCGGGTTCGGGCGCATCAGGCTGGACGCGGCGGACGCCGGCGTTCCTGCGCTTGGCTATGTCGTCGAGTACGGCGAACTGAGCGCCGCGCTGTTGGAGCGACTGGCCTCGAGCGGCATCGAGACCGTGATCGCGGAGCACCAGCCGCCGGCGCGCTGCGTCGTGCACGCCGAGGGCGTCGCCGAGGACGCAAGCGAGAAGCGCTACGACCAGGATGCGATCGTCGGCGTGGTGCAGACGCAACCGGCCGCGGGCACGACGGCGTTCGAGCGCTTCACGGCAGAAGGACCGCTCGCCCTGCTGCCGCTGGCGGATCGTTACGCGTTCGTCTGGGGCGCGCGCCCGGAGCGCGCGCGCGCGCTCGCCGCGGCGCCGCAAGGCGCATTCCTGCAGGAGATGGCGCGCGCCGTCGGCGGCCGCATCGGCCGGCTCGTAGCGGTCGAATCGCGTGCCGTCCAGCCGCTCGCTCTGCGCGTACGCGCCTCGCGCGTCGGCACCCGCGAGGTATTCGTGGGCAACGCTGCGCAAACCCTGCACCCGGTGGCGGGACAGGGCCTCAACCTGGGATTGCGCGACGCCTGGGACCTGGCCGCGATATGGCGCGGCGCCGACGACCCCGGCGCGGCCCCGGTGCTGCACCGCTTTGCCGCCAACCGGCGGCTGGACGCCGGCGCCACGATCCGCGTGACCGACCTGCTGGCGGGCGCATTCCTGGGCGACAACCGGCTCGCGAGCGCCGCGCGTGGCCTCGCGATGACGGCGCTCGACCTGCTGCCCCCGGCACGCCGCTTCTTTGCGCGGCGCATGATCTACGGACCTTCAGCGATTCCTTGAGCAACGCGCGATAAGCGGCTGCGCAAATTGAACACGCGCGCGATTGCATCCGGATTGATCCCGCCGCATTTTTTTTCGCGACAAAAACAGCTAGAATTCGCTTCCCCTCGCATACGACCCGACCGCCAACCGAGCATGAAAATCGGCGCGCACGTGCTGCGCAACGCGTTGTTCGTCGCTCCGATGGCGGGCGTCACCGATCGGCCGTTTCGCCAGCTCGCGCGGCGCTTCGGCGCCGGCCTGGCGATCTCGGAAATGGTCGGCTCCCGGCCGGAGCTGCGCAGCTCGCGCAAGACCAGGCTGCGGCTCGACCACGAGGGTGAGGCGGCGCCCATTGCGGTGCAGATCGCCGGCGCCGACCCAGCGATCATGGCCGATGCCGCGCGCTACAACGTCGACCAGGGCGCGCAGCTGATCGATATCAACATGGGCTGCCCGGCGAAGAAGGTCTGCAATGTCTATGCGGGCTCGGCCCTGCTCGGCAGCGAGGGGCTGGTGGCGCGCATCCTGGAGGCCGTCGTCGGCGCAGTCGCGGTCCCGGTGACGCTCAAGATCCGCACCGGCCTGCATCCCGGCGCGCGCAACGCGCTGCGCATCGGGCGCCTGGCGCAGTCCGCCGGAGTGCAACTGCTCGCGATTCACGGTCGCACGCGCGCCTGCGGCTTCGGCGGCCACGCGGAATACGACCTCATCGCCGAGGTCAAGGCCGCATTGAGCATCCCGGTCATCGCGAACGGCGATATCCGGACGCCCGAAGACGCGAAGCGCGTGCTCGAGCACACCGCCGCCGACGGCGTCATGATCGGGCGCGCCGCCCACGGCCGGCCGTGGATCTTCCGCGAAATCGAGCATTACCTCGCGACCGGCGAGCGCCTGGCTGCGCCGAGCGCAAGCGAGATCGGCGCGGTGCTGCGCGAGCACCTCGAGGGCCTGTACGCGCTGTACGGCGAGCAGCACGGCGTGCGCGTGGCGCGCAAGCACATCGGCTGGACCACGCGCGAGCTGGCGGGCGGGGAGCAGTTCCGCCGCCACGCGAACGGCATCGAATCGGCGCGCGCGCAGCTCGCCGCGGTCAACGCGTACTTCGCGTGGCTCGCTTCGGCGCCGGATGCCGGGGAGAGACTCGCAGCATGAGCCGCGGCAACGAGCTCGCCGACGCCGTCAGGCGGTCGCTGGAGCGCTACTACAAGGACATGGACGGCGAGACGCCGACCGGAATCTACGAGATGGTGCTCAAGAACATCGAGAAGCCGATGATCGAAACCGTCCTCGAGTTCGCCGAAGGCAACCTGAGCCTGGCCGCCGCCATGCTCGGCATCAATCGCAACACGCTGCGCAAGAAGATGCAGCAGCTGCGCATCAAGGGCTGAGCGCGAGTCCCGCGCCCCGCCCCGCGACCGCCGTGTACAAGATCAACCGGGCGCTGATCAGCGTCTCCGACAAGGCTGGCGTGGTCGATCTCGCGCGCGCGCTCGCCGCGCAAGGCATCTCGATCCTGTCCACCGGCGGCACCGCGAAGCTGCTCGAAAAGGAAGGCATCAAGGTCACCGAGGTGTCCGCCTACACCGGCTTTCCCGAGATGCTCGACGGCCGCGTGAAGACGCTGCACCCGAAAATCCACGGCGGCCTGCTCGCGCGGCGCGACCTTGCCGGGCACATGGCGGCGATCCGCGGCGCGGGCATCGAGCCCATCGACCTGCTGGTAGTGAACCTGTATCCGTTCCAGGCCACCGTTGCCGATCCCGACTGCAGCCTCGAGGACGCGATCGAGAACATCGACATCGGCGGCCCCGCGATGCTGCGCGCGGCGGCCAAGAACTACGGCGGCGTCGCGGTCGTGGTCGATCCGCACGACTATGCGCGCGTGCTCGCCGAGATCCGGAGCGCCGGCGGCGTGTCCGACGCGACGCGCCTCGAGCTCGCGAAGAAGGTCTTCGCGCACACCGCGCGCTACGACGGGGCGATCGCCAACTACCTGTTCTCCCTCGATGCCGCGGGCAAGCGTCGCGAGTACCCCGAGGTGCTCAGCCTGCAGCTGCACAAGCTGCAGGACATGCGCTACGGCGAGAATCCGCACCAGACGGCGGCGTTTTACCGCGATGAGCGTCCGGCCGAGGGCAGCCTCGCCAGCTATCGCCAGCTGCAGGGCAAGGAGCTCTCCTACAACAACATCGCCGACTCCGATGCGGCCTGGGAGTGCGTCAAGAGCTTCGGCGAGCCCGCCTGTGTGATCGTCAAGCATGCCAACCCGTGCGGCGTGGCGATCGGCGAGAACCTGCTCGCCGCCTATCAGAAGGCCTTCAAGACCGACCCGGTGTCGGCCTTCGGCGGCATCATCGCGTTCAATCGCGCGCTCGACCGCGCCACGGCGGAAACCATCGGCAAGCAATTCGCCGAAGTGATCATCGCGCCACGCGTCGAGCCCGAGGCGCGCGAAGTGCTCGCCGGCAAGCAGAATCTGCGCGTGCTCGAGGTGCCGTTGGCGCACGGCGTGCAGGCGCTACGACTTCAAGCGCGTCGGCGGCGGTCTGCTGGTGCAGAGCAGCGACGCGCACGAAATCGGACCGCGCGGGCCTGAAGGTGGTGACGCGCAAGCCGCCCACCGACGCGCAGTTCGCTGACCTGCTGTTCGCCTGGCGCGTGGCGAAGTTCGTGAAATCCAACGCCATCGTGTTCTGCGCCGGGGGCATGACGCTCGGCGTCGGCGCAGGACAGATGAGCCGCGTGGACAGCGCCCGCATCGCCTCGATCAAGGCGCAGAACGCGAAGCTGTCGCTCGCCGGCTCGGTCGTCGCCTCGGATGCCTTTTTCCCGTTCCGCGACGGGCTCGACGTGGTGGCGGACGCAGGCGCGGTCGCGGTGATCCAGCCGGGAGGCAGCGTGCGCGACGAGGAGGTGATCGCGGCGGCCGACGAGCGCGGCGTGGCGATGGTGTTCACCGGCGTGCGCCACTTCCGCCACTGAGATGAAGCTGCTGGTCATCGGTTCGGGCGGCAGGGAGCACGCCCTCGCCTGGAAGCTCGCGCAAAGCCCGCGCGTGCAGATGGTCTACGTGGCGCCCGGCAACGGCGGCACCGCCACCGAGCCCGGCCTGGAAAACGTCGCCATCACGGCGATCCCGGCGCTGGTCGAGTTCGCCAGGCGGGAGAAGATCCAGCTCACCGTGGTCGGTCCCGAGGCGCCGCTCGCCGAGGGCGTGGTCGACGCGTTTCGCGACGCCGGGCTGAAGATATTCGGGCCGACGCGCGCCGCAGCGCAGCTCGAAGCGTCCAAGGACTTCGCCAAGCACTTCATGACGCGGCACCGCATTCCGACGGCGCAGCCACCGGACCTTCGAGCGATGCGCGCGGACGCCAAGGCCTATGTCGATGAGCAGGGCGCGCCCATCGTCATCAAGGCCGACGGCCTGGCGGCCGGCAAGGGCGTGGTCGTGGCCTCGAGCCTCGCGCAGGCGCACGAGGCGATCGACATGATGCTGCTGCATCGCCGGCTGGGCGATGCCGGCGGGCGCGTCGTGGTCGAGGAATTCCTCGCGGGCGAGGAAGCGAGCTTCATCGTCATGGTCGACGGCGAGCACGCGCTGCCGCTCGCCACCAGCCAGGACCACAAGCGCCTGAAGGACGGCGATCAGGGGCCCGAACACCGGCGGCATGGGCGCCTACTCGCCCGCGCCCGTGGTGACGCCGAAGGTCCACGCGCGCGTGATGCGCGAAATCATCATGCCCGCGGTGCAGGGCATGGCGAAGGACGGCATGCCCTACGTCGGCTTCCTGTACGCCGGCCTGATGATCGATCGCGGACGGCAATCCGAAGACGCTGGAGTTCAACTGCCGGCTGGGCGATCCCGAGACGCAGCCGATCATCCTGCGGCTGAAGTCGGACCTGCTGGAGCTGCTCGAGCGCGCGCTGGACGGCAGGCTCGAGCATGCGCGAAGCGCAATGGGACCGCAGCGCCCGCGCTCGGCGTGGTGCTCGCGGCCGCACGGCTACCCCGAAGAGCCGCGCAAGGGCGACGCGATCGACGGCCTGCCCAAGGCGACCCCGGATTGCCGCGTGTTCCATGCCGGCACGCGGCTCGAGCGGCAAGCGCATCGTCACCAGCGGCGGCCGCGTGCTGTGCGTGACGGCGCTCGGCGACTCGCTGCGCATCGCGCGCAGCCGGGCCTACGAAGCGGCCGAGGCATCCGCTTCGATGGCATGCAATTCCGCAGGGACATCGGCGACCGCGCGCTGAAGAGGGCCTGACGTTGGACGCCGACGCCGTCTGCGCATATTTCACCGCCTTGCAGCAGCGCATCGTCGCGGCGCTCGAGGCGCTCGACGGCGGCAGCTTCCGCACCGACGTCTGGCAAAAGGCGGACGCGACGACGCGCCGGGCGGCGGGGGCGTGACGCGCGTGATCGAGGACGGCGCGCTGTTCGAGCGCGGCGGGGTCAACTTCTCGCGCGTTCTCGGGCAGCGCCTGCCGCCATCGGCGAGCGCCTCGCGGCCCGAGCTCGCCGGGCGCGGCTTCGAAGCCATGGGCGTGTCGCTGGTGCTGCATCCGCGCAATCCCTATTGCCCCACGGTGCACATGAACGTGCGCTTCCTGCTCGCCACGAAGCCGGGAGAGGCGCCGGTCTGGTGGTTCGGCGGCGGCATGGACCTCACGCCCTACTACGGCTTCGAGGAGGATGCGCAGGCACTTCCACGCCACCTGCAGGCGCGCCCTCGAGCCCTCCGGCGACGAGCTACTACCCGCGCTTCAAGCAGTGGTGCGACCGCTACTTCTTCCTCAAGCACCGCGCGGAGCCGCGCGGCGTCGGCGGCATCTTCTTCGACGATTTCGCCGAGCGCGACTTCGAGTTCTCGCTTCGGCCTCGATGCGCTCGGTCGGCGACCACTTCCTGACGGCCTACGCACCGATCATCGAGCGCCGGCGCGGCGCGCGCTTCGGCGAGCGCGAACGCGAATTCCAGGCCTACCGGCGCGGACGCTACGTGGAGTTCAACCTGGTGTACGACCGCGGCACGCTGTTCGGGCTGCAATCGGGCGGGCGCACCGAGTCGATCCTGATGTCGATGCCGCCGCGCGCGGCGTGGCGCTACGACTGGCGTCCGGCGCCGGGCAGCGACGAGGAAGTGCTCTACCGGGATTTCCTGCGGCCCAGGGACTGGGCCTGAGCCGGGCCTCAGGCGCCCGAGAGCTCGGCGGCGCGCCGGAAATGGCGCTGTGCGTCGGCGTCGCGCCCCGCGCGCTCCGCCAGCCGCGCCAGCTCGAGATGCGCGGCACGCGTCTCCTCGAACGAAAGGCTCGCTTCCAGGTAACTCTGGGCCTTTCCCCATAGCTCGGCCGAGCAGCACAGCCTGCCGAGGGTGGCGAGCAGCTGCGGCTCCTCGGGCCGCGCGTTGAGCCATTTCTCCGCGCGCTCGATGCGCTTGCGCGCTTCGGCGGCACGTTCGCCGGCATCGACTGCCGGAAGCTCCCCGTACAGGGCCACCAGCGGCCCGCTCCATTCGGCCCCGAGCCCATTTTCGATGACCTCGCGCGCGAGCGCCGCGGCGCCGAGCGCTGTGGCGCGGCGCGCCGCCGCGATCGCCACCCGCGGCTGCGCCTGGTCGCGCGAAGGGATCTCGCGCCAGCATTTCTCCAGCGCGGCCCGGTCGTCCGCGGCGCGCGCCAGGAGCGCGACGTAGGCCTGGATCTTGTATTCCTCGGCCATCGCCGGCGCGATAGCGTCGCGCTTTTCGAGCTGCGAGGCGATGCGCAGCACCTCCCCCCAGTTGCCCGCGCCCCGCTCGGCGCGCAGCAGCATGCGCTGCGACGCGATGTTCTTGGGGCCGGAGCCATGCAGATTCTTCAGCGCCTCGCGCGCGGCGTCGTAGTCGCGCTCATCGAGCGCCAGCTCCGCGCGCGTGACGAGTCGCGCTACTTGCAGGCTCTCGCCCGCCGCCGCCGCGCTCTCGAGCCACCGGTCGCGGTCGGCAAAGTTGCGCATCTGGTGCGCCGCGCGCGCCGCGATCAGCGCCGCAAGGCCGGGCGATGCGCCCGAGTCATGGGCGAGGGCGGCTTCCTTGCCTGCCCGCGCAAAGCGCCCCTCGAAATACGCCTGCAGGGCGGACGCGAGCGCGGACTGGGCGCGCGCCGCGCGGCGCCGCCCGCGAAAGCCGCGCAGGTGCCCCGGCAGCGCCATCACGTGGTGCACGAGGCGCGCCGCCGCGTACAGCACCGCCATGCCGGCGAGCGCGAGCACCGCGAACAGCAGCAGCGACAGCTCCAGCCGGTACGGCGGGTAGACGAACAGCACGTAGCTGTCGTGCGCGCGGCCGACAATCACCAGCGCGACCGCCGCCGCGAAAGCAACCAGCAGCCAGAACAGGGCTTTCATTGCGCCGCTCGCGCCACGCTCAGGAGCCGGCCTCGCGGCGCGACTTGAGGCCGCGCACGGCCTGCAGGCTCTCGGAAATCGACGGCACCTCGGTATCCAGCGACGCCGAAAGAAGCTGCTCGATCTGCGACAGCCCTGCCGTCACGCGCGTCGAGCGCGTGTCGAAGTATCGCTTGATCCATTCGCGCGACGCGCTCAGGTCGGACCGGTAGCCCGCTTCGTCGCGCACGAGCAGCGACACGCGCGCATTGAGCAGCCGCAGCCGCAGGTTCTCGCGCAGGAAATAGGTCTGCGTCGGCGGCAGCAGCGGCGGCTCGGGAGAGTCGATCCTGCGCAGCACCACGAGCTCGCGCAGCTCCTTCCACAAATCCGCGCCGAGCCGCGCGAGAGTCCCCTGCTCCGCCGGCGCAGCGCTGCGTTCGGCGGTGGTGCCGGGCATGCGCTCTTCGAGTGCAAGCGGGAGCTCGTCGACCGCGGCAATCAGCGCGTCGAGCCTGACGGCGAGCCCCGGCAGATCCGGAGCCTGAACGGCTTTCAGCCGTTCGATGTCGCGCGCCAGCGCACGGCGTATCGGCATGAACTGCGGGCGATCGGCGCGCGCCAGCCGCGTGTCCGCGAACTGCAACGCAAGCAGCGCCGCGCGCACGTTGCCCGCGAGCTCGAGCTGCTGCGAGGCGATGTCCAGAACCTGCTCGATGTCCGCGAGCTGCGTATCGTCGCGGTTGCGCGCAAGATCCTGGAACAGCGCCTCGAGCGAGCGTTGCTGATCGCGCGCCTCGTTCAGCCGACCGTCGATCTGCGCAAGCTTTCCCTGCAGCTCGCGCACCGCGTCCTGCGACTGATGCGCGAGCGCGCCCGTATCGCGATTCTCGTTTTCGATGTCGCGCAGGCGCCGCGCCATCTCTTCCCGCGTCGCGTCGATGCGCTGGCGTGCGTCGTACCAGACGAGCGCGGACAGTCCGACGGCGAGCAGCATCGCCAGCAGCGCAAGCAACGACGGACGGCGGCGCGGCGCGGCCGCCGGCGCGTTCGCGACCGCCGCGGGCTCCGCAGGCGCCTCGCCCGTCTGCTTGGTTTCGCTGTCGTCCATGTCCGAAGGTTTTACTTCGCCTCGCCGAAGTATGCAAGCAGCCCGTCGAGCACTTCCGCGTCGCCCGGCCCGGCGACGATCACCGAGCGCACGCCGAGCTGCCGTGCCGCCTCGGCCACGCGCGGATGCGGGACGAACAGGGGCGTGGTGCGCAGCCATTGCTGCCCCAGCTTGCCGAGCATGTCGAACAGGTTGGTCAGACCCTCCGACGAGGATACGGCCACCGCGTGCACGCCGCCGCGCGCCCAGGCGGCCAGCAGCGGAGCGCTGTCGGCGCGCGGCCGCGTCCGTCGATAGCACTCCGCGTACTCGACCAGCGCGCCTCGCTGCGTGAGCGTGTCGCCGAGCAGCTCGCGGCCGCCGTCGCCGCGAAAGATCACGATCCGCTTTCCCGCGACCTCTCCCAGCTCGGGCAGTGCGAGCAGCGCCTCGCTGTCCGCATGCGCGCTTGGGGCGATCACATCCTGGAAGCCCTGGCGCTCGAGCTCGCGCCGGCTGCCGCGTCCCACGGTCGCCACGCGCAGCCGCGTCGGCCAGCCGCGCGCGCCGCGCCGCGAGCGCACCAGGTTGAGCGCCTTGTGCACCGCGCTCGGGCTGATGAAGACGGCCAGGTCGAACGCCTCCAGCCGGTCGATGAGGGCGAGGATCGGACGCAGGTCCGGAAGATCGTCGATCTCGATGGCGGGAAAGACCAGCGCCTCACCGCCGGCCGATTCGATGAGGGCGGCGAGCGCCTGCGCCTGTTGTCGCGGGCGCGTCACCAATATGCCGCGGCCGGCCAGCGCTTTGCCGCTCACTCCGGCGACGCCAGTTGCGCGAGGATTTCCACCGCGCCCTGATCGCGCAACGCCTGCGCGGCCTGCTCGCCGAGCAACTCGGGGCGGGAAGCGTCGCCACTGCGGTCCGCGCGCGCGACGCGGCGCCCGTCGGGCGAGGCGACCAGTGCACGCACGCGCATGCGCGCTCCCTCGAGCTCGGCAAAAGCGCCCAGCGGTACCGCGCAATTGCCGCCGAGCGCGCGGTTGACCGTACGCTCGGCGCGCACGCACGCGTCGGTCGCGGCATCGGCCAGGGGCGCAAGCAACTCCCGCAAGGCGCGGTCCCGCGCGCGGCACTCGATGCCGAGGGCCCCCTGCCCCGCCGCGGGCAGGCTGTCGTCGACTTCGAGCAGCGAGCGGATGCGCGCGCCGAGGCCGAGGCGCCGCAAGCCCGCGGCGGCGAGAATCACCGCGTCATACTCGCCGCGATCGAGCTTCGCGAGACGGGTATCGAGGTTGCCGCGCAGCGTGCGGATGCGCAGCCCGGGGCGGCGCTCGGCGATCTGCGCCGCGCGCCGCAGGCTGGAGGTGCCGATCGTGGCACCGTCTGGCAGCTCCGCGAGCGCGGCGTAGCGGCCCGAAACGAATGCGTCGCGCGGATCCTCGCGCGCGGTGATCGCCGCGAGCACGAAGCCCTCGGGCAGCGAGACCGGAACGTCCTTCATCGAATGCACCGCAATGTCGGCGCGGCCGTCGGCCATCGCCGTTTCCAGCTCCTTGACGAACAGTCCCTTGCCTCCGGCCTTGTCCAGGCGCACGTCGAGGAGCTCGTCGCCGCGCGTCGAGAGCGGCAGCAATTGCACCTCGAGTCGCGGATATAATTCCGCCAGCCGTTGCTTGACGTGCTCCGCCTGCCAGAGTGCGAGGCGGCTGCGGCGGGTCGCGATAACCACGCGCTGGACGTTGCGCGTTGCGGGGAGGTTCATTCTTTGCGGAAGCTCGTGTTGATTCTAGCATGCGTGCTCTCGTCGGCCGCCTTCGGCCAGCGCATTCCGCTCGCCGGCGATCTCGCGCGCGAGGCGCGCGACGCGCAGAGCGATGGCGCGCCGCTGGTCGTGTTCTACACGCAGCCCGACTGTGTCTATTGCGAGCGCGCACGGCGCGACTACCTTGAGCCGCTGCTCGCCGAGCACGCCGCGGCATTGCGCCTGGTCGAGGTCGACGTCACCAGCAGCGCGCCGCTTGCGGATTTCGCCGGACGCCGCGTTTCGCGGGCCGAGTTCGCGCGCGCGCAGCGCGTGAGCATCGTGCCGACGCTCGGGTTCTACGGGCCAGGCGGCGAGCGCCTGGTCGCGCCTCTCGTCGGCCTTACCGTGCCGGACTTCTATCTCGCCTACCTGGACGCCCGGCTGGACGATGCGCGCAAGCGTCTCGCGCCGGCGGTCATTTCTCGGCCGCCAGCCCGCGCAGCGTCGGCCACTGGCGGCGGCTGACGGGCAGCTTCTCTTCGGTGCCGTCGAGCAGCACCAGCCAGCGCGGGTCGTCGTCGTCGCCCGCGGCGCGCTCGAAGCCACGGATCGCCGACCGCGCCACCAGGCAGTTGCGATGAATGCGCACGAAGCGGTCGGCGAACTCGCGCTCCAGCGATACCAGTGAGTCCTCCACCAGGTGCTCGCGCTCGCGCGTGCGCAAGGTGACGTACTTGAGCTCGGCCTTGAAGTACACGATGTCGCGAACCGGTACCAGGAGGATGCGGTTGCGCTCCGCTACCGAGAGGTACTCGCGCGCGCGGCCGTCCGAATCGTGCACATGCTCGGCGGCCCGCGCGAGCGCCTCGCTCGCCGGCGCGCCGGCCGCGCTCGCCTTGCGCAACGCGGCGGCGAGCCGCTCGGCGCGCACCGGCTTGAGCAGGTAGTCGAGCGCATTGAGCTCGAAGGCCTCGACCGCGTGGCGGTCGTGCGCGGTCACGAAGATCACCGCCGGCGGGTGCTCGAGGCGCGCGAGATGGCGCGCCAGCTCGAGCCCGCCCATGCCCGGCATCTGGATGTCCAGCAGCAGCACCTGGGCGCCGCTCGCCGGCACGCGCTCGACCGCCTCGAGGCCGTTGCGCGCCTCGCCGACGACCACAGTCGGAATCTCCTCGGCGAAGTCGCCCAGCAGCTCGCGCAGTCGCTCGCGCGCCGGCGTTTCGTCGTCGACGATGAACACGCTCAGCGCGTTCATGCCCGGCCCGGCTCCCGCAGTCGGTAGGGGATCTCGATCTCGACGCGGTAGCGTCCTTCCCGCTCGCCGGTCTCGAGGCGCGCCTCGGCGTCGAAGAACAGCTGCAGCCGCTCGCGTATGTTGGCCAGAGCCATGCGGTTGCCGGCGCGATGCTGGTGCTCCGGGTGGTAGGGATTCTCGATGCGCGCCAGCACCCGGTCGCCGCGCTGCTCGACGTGCACTACCACCTCGCCCGCGCCGGTCCCGGGCTCGACGCCGTGGTACACGGCGTTCTCGAGCAGCGGCTGCAGCACCAGCGGCGGCAGCAGGGCGTCGAGCGGCGCGGTATCGATCTCCCAGACGATGCGCAAGCGCTCTCCGAGCCTGAGTTGCTCGATGCTCGCGTAGCGCTCGAGCAGCGCGATCTCGTCTGCCAGGCGCACGAACTGCCGCCCGTCCGACATCAGGGTGCGGAACAGATCCGCAAGGTCCTCGAGCGCGCGCTCGGCTCGTTTCGGGTCGCGCCGGATGAGGGCGAGCACCGCATTGAGGCTGTTGAACAGGAAGTGCGGCCGGATCCTCGCCTGCAGCGCCTGCAGGCGCGCTTCCGAGAGCGCCGGCGAGAACGCCTTCGACAGCAGGCGAAAGTAGCCGATCAGCAAAGCGACCACGAGCGCCGCGAGCAGTAGCGCGCGCGCCAGGCCCGGCAGGGGCGCCGCCCCGCCCCGCGCCCAGAGCAGGTGGGTCGCCGCCGCGAGCGTCAGGACCGTCGCCAGCACCAGCGCGCAGCCGGACAGGTACGGCAGGCGCGCGAGCAGCGGCGAGCATGCGTAAAGCGCCACCAGGGTGGTGAGCAGCAGGGGCTCGAGGAACGCGGCGGTCTGCACGAAGCGATCCAGGCTCTGCGCCCAGCCGCCCGACGCATAAAGCACCGCCGCCATCGCGAGCAGGTTCACCGCGATCAGAATGCGGGCGATGACGCCCAGATTGCGGAAGTCGGGAAGAACGTCCGGATATACGTTTTGCTTTATACTTGGCATCGCTGCGCCGCCGTACGCGCGCGCGCCACGCCACGACGCCGCGCCATCCGAGTATGCCCCATGGCCCCTTCCGCTTCCAAGCGGCCGCCTAGAGCCCGCCGCAAGGCCTGGTCGGGGCGCTTCGCCGAGCCGGTCGACGAGCTGGTCAAGCGCTTTACCGCTTCGGTCTCCTTCGACCGCCGCCTGGCGCCGTACGATATCGACGGCTCGCTTGCTCACGCGCGCATGCTCGCCGCTTGCGGCATCATTTCCAAGTCCGACCTCGCTGCGATCCAGCGCGGCCTGTCGCGGGTCCGTCGCGAGATCGAGGCGGGCGCCTTCGAGTGGTCGCTCGACGCCGAGGACGTGCACACGAACATCGAGCGCCGCCTGATCGCGCTCGTCGGCGACCCCGGCAAGCGGCTGCACACCGCGCGCTCGCGCAACGACCAGGTCGCCACCGACGTGCGCCTGTGGCTGCGCGCGGAGATCGACCAGATCCGCGGGCGGCTCCAGGCGCTGCTCGAGGCGCTGCTCGGCCAGGCCGAGCGCCATGCCGCCATGGTGATGCCGGGCTTCACCCACCTGCAGGTCGCCCAGCCGGTCACCTTCGGACACCACATGCTCGCATACGTGGAGATGTTCGAGCGCGACCGCGAACGGCTCGCCGACTGCAGAAGAAGGGTCAACCGCCTGCCCCTGGGCGCCGGCGCGCTCGCGGGGACCAGCTTTCCGATCGATCGCGAGCGCGTCGCGCGCGAGCTCGGCTTCGAGGGCCTGTGCGAGAACTCCCTGGACGCGGTCTCCGACCGGGATTTCGCGATCGAATTCGCCGCCTGCGCTTCGCTCGCGATGGTTCACCTTTCGCGCTTGGCCGAGGAGCTGGTGCTCTGGGCGAGCCCGCGTTTCGGCTTCGTGCGGCTGCCCGATCGCTTCTGCACCGGCTCGTCGATCATGCCGCAGAAGAAGAACCCCGACGTGCCGGAACTGGTGCGCGGCAAGAGCGGCCGGGTGTTCGGGCACCTGGTTGCGCTGCTCACCCTGATGAAAGGGCAGCCGCTCGCATACAACAAGGACAACCAGGAGGACAAGGAGCCGCTGTTCGACACGGTCGATACGCTCAAGGATTCGCTCGCCGCGTTCGCCGCGCTGATCGCCGGGATCGAGCCCGTTGCCGAGGCGATGCGCAGCGCGACGCTCGAGGGCTTCTCGACCGCCACCGACCTGGCCGATTACCTGGCACGCAAGGGGGTGCCCTTCCGCGACGCGCACGAGTCAGTGGCGCGCGCGGTGCGCGAGGCGGAAGCGACCGGCTGCGACCTCTCGGGCCTGCCGCTGAAGGTGCTGCGCCGGTTCTCGGCCGCGATCGGCGACGACATCTACGAGCACCTGACGCCGGAAGGCTCGGTGGCGAGTCGCGACCATGTCGGCGGCACCGCGCCGGCCCAGGTCCGGGCAGCCGTGGCGCGCGCGCGCCGGCGGCTTCGCGCAAAACCGAAGGCCTGACCAAGCCGGATGCCCGGACACGAGATACCCCAGGCGATCGGCAAGTACCCGGTGATCCGTCGCCTCGGCGAGGGTGCGACCAGCGAAGTCTACCTCTGCCGGGATTCCTTCAACGACCGCGAGGTCGCGGTCAAGGTGGTCTTCCCGGAGGTCTTCCAGGACCCGGACCGGGGCAGGCTGTACACCAAGCTGTTCATCACCGAGGCCTCGCTCGCCGGCAAGTTGCAGCATCCGCACATCTGCCAGATCTACGACGCGGTCGCGGACGACAAGCTTCACTACATCGTCATGGAGTACGTCGACGGCGGAACGCTCGAAAAATTCTGCGATCCACAGCATCTCCTGCCGGTGGACAGGATCATCGAGATGGCGTTCAAGTGCTCGCGCGCGCTCGATTTCGCGCACAGGATGGGCATCACGCATCGCGACATCAAACCGGCCAACATCCTGCACACCGGCGAGACCGACGTGAAGGTATCGGACTTCGGCGCCGCGCTGATCGCCACGGGCGAAACGACGCAGGTATCGGCCGTCGGCTCGCCTGCCTACATGTCGCCGCAACAGGTGAAGGAGCATCCCCTCAATCACCAGACCGACATCTACTCGCTCGGCGTGGTGATGTATCACCTGCTCACCGGCCGGCTGCCGTTTCATGCCACCAACAACTTCAGCCTGATCTACCAGATCACCAACGTGGAAGCGGTGCCGCCGTCGAGCTACCGGCCGGAAATCCCCGGCTCGATCGACCGCCTCGTGGCCCGGGCCATGGCGAAGGAGCTCGACCAGCGCTATGCGCAATGGGAGGAGTTTTCCGCCGACCTCGCCGAGGTGTTCAAGACCGCGCGCACCGGCTCGCACCCGCAATTCGCCGATTCCGACCGGTTCGAGACGCTGCGCAAGCTCGCATTCTTCGAGCATTTCACGGACGCCGAGCTCTGGGAGGTGGCCCGCATCTCGACCTGGCGCAAGGCGGCGGACGGCGAGCAGCTGATGAAGGAGGGCGAGCCCGGAACGTTTTTCTGCATCCTCGCCGAGGGCCAGGTGAAGGTGACCAAGCGCGGCAAGCTGCTCAACCTGCTGCGCGCGGGCGAATGCTTCGGCGAGATGGCCTATCTGTCCAAGACCGCGCACCTGCGCGGCGCCGACGTCACCGTGATGGCCGCCGCGAAGATCATATCGATCCCTACCAGGAGCCTGGCGCAGGCGTCCGAAGGCTGCCGGCACAAGTTCGACAGCGCGTTCCTGGAAATCCTGGTCGACCGCCTGGCGATGGCCAACGTGCGCCTCTCCGGAGTCTGATCGCGCGCCGGTGGACCAGGCGACGCGCGCGGTGTTGCAGTCGGCGATCGAAGCGTCACTTGGCCGTGGCGCGCGCGTCGAATCGGCCGCCGCGGTCTCGGGCGGCTGCATCCACTCCTGCTACCGCGTGTCGGCGGACGCGGTGCAGGTATTCGTGAAAATCAATGCGTCGCGCTACGCCGATGCATTCGCGGCCGAAGCCGACGGCCTCGCCGCGCTGCGCGCCGCGGGCATGCGTGCACCCGAGCCGCTCGCCCACGCCACCGCTGCGGGACGCGCATTCCTCGCGCTGGAGTGGCTCGAGCTCGGCGGTCGCGAGGACTTCGCGGCGATGGGGCGCGCGCTGGCCGCGCTGCACCGCGCCACCGACGCGCCCTTCGGCTGGCGCCGCGACAACTACATCGGCGCCACGCCGCAGGGCAATGCCGAAAGCGCCGACTGGATCGCTTTCTGGCGCGAGCGGCGCCTCGCACCGCAGCTGGCGCTCGCCGAGTCGCACGGACACGGCGGCGCGTTGCGCGCCGACCTGGAGAAGCTGATGCAGGGGCTGCCGGCGATGTTTCGCGGCTACGCGCCGCGCGCCTCGCTGCTGCACGGCGACCTGTGGAAGGGCAATGCGGACTTCCTCGCCGACGGCATCCCGGTGGTGTTCGACCCCGCCGTCTATCGCGGCGACCGCGAGGCGGACATCGCGATGACCGAGCTATTCGGCGGCTTCGCGCGCAGCTTCTACGCGGCGTACGACGAAGCCTGGCCGCTCGATCCCGGCTACCGCACGAGGAAGCACCTGTACAACCTTTACCACCTGCTCAACCACCTGAACCTGTTCGGCGGCGGCTACCTCGAGCAGGTGCGCGCGACGCTAGGCCTGCTGCTTGGCGCCCTCTAGGATCTTCTGCAGCTCGCCGCTCTGGTACATCTCGCGCACGATGTCGCTGCCGCCGACGAACTCGCCGTTCACGTAGAGCTGCGGAATCGTCGGCCAGTTGGCGAACTCCTTGATGCCCTGCCGGATCTCGGGGTTCTCGAGCACGTTGACGCTGAAGAACTCGCGCACGCCGCTCGCGTTGAGCACCTGCACCGCCATCGCGGAAAAGCCGCACTGCGGGAACTGCGGCGTGCCCTTCATGTAGAGCACGACGGAATGCTTGCTGACCTGGTCCTTGATGAGCTGCTGTACGTCCATGGTGTCCTCTTGGCGAATAGTTGAGCGATTTGCTCAGGATTCTAACTTCCCGCCGGTCACCCGCGCAATGCCTGCCAGGTCGGGCCAGCTCGACACGCTTTCAAGCCCATGGGCGACAAGGAGATCCTGGACGGCCCGGTGCTGGCCCTCGCCGTGCTCCAGCAGCAGCCAGCCGCCCGCCTCGAGGTGCGCTGCGGCGCCCTCGGCGACGGCGCGCAGGGCGTCCAGCCCGTCGGCACCCGCCACCAGGGCGCTCCTCGGCTCGAAGCGCAAGTCGCCCCGTTCGAGGTGCGGGTCGCCCGCCGCGACATACGGCGGATTGGAAGCGATGAGCGCAAAGCGCTCGCCCCGTACCGGCTCGAACCAGCGACCATGGCGCAGCTCGATCTCCAGCCCGAGCCGCGCGGCGTTGCGCTTCGCCACTTCGAGCGCCGCTGCGTCGGCCTCGACGGCGACCACGCGCGCATGCGGCCGCTGCCGCTTGATCGCGAGCGCCACGGCGCCGCTGCCGGCGCCCAGGTCGAGCACCCGCGCCGCGGCCTGCGGCGCGACGCGCTCGAGCGCCAAGTCGACCAGCAGCTCGGTTTCCGGTCGCGGGATGAGCACCGCCGGCGTCACCGCCAGCGTCAGGCCGTAGAACTCCCGCTTGCCGAGCAGGTAGGCGACCGGCGCGCCGGCGCGCCGGCGCGCCGCCCAGCCGAGAAAGCGCGCCTCGGCGTCGGCCGGCAGCGCACGCTCCGCGTGGGCGAGGACGCTCGCCTGCGAGAACCCGGTCGCCTCGGCGAGCAGCAGCCGCGCCTCGCGCGGCTCGAGCCCGCAGCCGGCGAGCGCTTCCTGTACCGTCACGCCGCTTCTTCTGCGAGCAGCGCGAGCTGCTCGGCCTGGTGCTCGGCGCGCAACGCGCCGATCAGCTCGTCGAGCTCGCCATCCATGATGCGGTCGATCTTGTACAGCGTCAGGTTGATGCGGTGATCGGTCACCCGGCCCTGCGGAAAATTGTAGGTGCGGATGCGCTCCGAGCGGTCGCCCGAGCCGACCAGGGTCTTGCGCGCCGAGGCGGTCTTCGCCTGCTGCTCGCGCGTTTGCTTGTCCTTGATGCGCGCAGCGAGCACCGAAAGCGCCTTCTCGCGGTTCTTGTGCTGCGAGCGCGAATCCTGGCACTCGACCACGATGCCGGTGGGCAGGTGGGTGACGCGGATCGCGGATTCGGTCTTGTTCACGTGCTGCCCGCCGGCGCCGGAGGCGCGGAACGTGTCGATGCGCAGCTCCGCCGGATTGAGCACCACGTCGTCGATCGCGTCGGCCTCGGGCAGCACCGCGACCGTGCAGGCCGAGGTGTGGATGCGCCCCTGCGCTTCGGTCTCGGGCACGCGCTGCACGCGATGCCCGCCGGACTCGAACTTGAGCCTCGAATACACGCCCTGGCCGATGATGCGCGCGATCACCTCCTTGTAGCCGCCGAGCTCCGACGGGCTCTCGGAGATGATCTCGACCTGCCATCCCTGCCGCTCGGCATAGCGCGCGTACATGCGAAACAGGTCGCCCGCGAACAGCGCCGACTCGTCGCCGCCGGTGCCGGCGCGGATCTCGAGGAACGTGTTGCGCTCGTCGTTCGGGTCCCTGGGCAGCAAGAACCTTTGCAGCTCGCCCTCGAGCTTGTCCATCGCGCTGCGCGCGCCCTTGAGCTCCTCCTCCGCGAAGCTGCGCATCGACGGATCGGCCGTCATGTCGCGTGCGGCCGCCGCGTCGCGCTCGCTCTGCCGAAACCGGTCGTACAAGGCCACCAGCCCGCTCAGCTCCGCGTGCTCGCGCGACAGCTTCCTGAACTGCTCCATGTCGCGCGTCGCGTTCTGCGAGGCCAGCAGGCCGTTGATGTCCTCCAGCCGCGCGGCCAGGCTGTCGAGCTTGGCGCGTAAAGAATCTTTCACGGCGAAGCCGCTCCGGGGCGAGGTGAACAGCGCGCTCGACTGGAACAGCCGCGCGACGATCTCGGAGAGCTCGCGGCGCTCTTCGCCCGCCGCCTCGTTTAAGCGCCTGCGTCGGCGCGTGCATCAGCTTGTTGGCGAGGCCCTGGGAGAGCGCCTCGAGCACCTGTTTCGGGTCGTCGCCGCGCTGCAGCAGCCTCAGCGCGCGCTCGAGCTCGTGCTGGCGCGCCTCTTCGGCCTGCTCGCGCAGCGCCCGGATCAGCGGCACGCTCTCGCGCGCCTGCATCCAGTGCATGAACTGGCCGACCTGCGTCTCGATGATCGCCTCGGCCTGCACGACCGCCGAGCGCCGCGCGTCGAGATTCGCCGACACGATCTCCGCAAGATCGTCGAGGGTGTAGAGGAACACGTCGTCCAGCTCCCCGACCTCGCGCTCGATGTCGCGCGGCACCGCGAGATCGACCATGAACATCGGCCGGCGGCGCCGCGCGCGCAACGCGCGCTCGATCAGCCCCTTGCCGAGGATCGGCAGCGAGGATGCGGTGCACGACACCACGATGTCGTAGTCGTGCAGGTGCTCGGCCAGGGAACGCAGCTCGATCGCCTGGCCGCTGAAGCGGTGCGCGAGCTGGCTTGCGCGCTCCAGCGTGCGGTTGGCGACGGTGATGCGCGCCGGGCCCTGCGCGGCGAAGTGCGTCGCGCACAGCTCGATCATCTCGCCCGCGCCGATGAACAGCACCTTCTGCTCGTGGAGCGAGGCGAAAATGCGCGCCGCGAGCTTCACCGAGGCCGCCGCCATCGATACGCTGTTGGCGCCGATCTCGGTGGTGCTGCGCACCTCCTTGGCGACGGCGAACGAGCGCTGGAACAGCTTGTGCAGCACGGTGCCGAGCGTGCCCGCGGCCTGCGCTTCGCGCACCGCGTCCTTCATCTGGCCGAGGATCTGCGGCTCGCCGAGCACCATCGAATCGAGACCCGAGGCGACGCGGAACGCGTGGCGCACGGCCTGCTCGCTCGGTAGCGTGTACAGGTACGGCGTGACGTCGCTGGGCTTCAAGCTGTGATAGTGGGCGAGCCAGTCGGCGGCCGCTGCCGGTTGCTCTGCCGCGAGGTAGAGCTCGGTGCGGTTGCAGGTGGACAGGATCGCCGCCTCGGAGGCCAGCCCGCGCGTTACCTGGCCGAGCGCATCGCGCATGCGCTCGACGTGAAACACCACCCGCTCGCGGATGTCGAGCGGCGCGGTCTGGTGATTCAGCCCGAGGGCGTAGAGCGTCATGGCACCCCAAATGCGCTAAGGCCGCAAATTATAAGGCGGAACCCGGCTCCAGCCGCTTGCGCTGGATCAAACCGGCGGCCGCGGCCTCAGCGATAGGTCTGCAGCTCGGCCGCCGGCAGGTGCGGCAGGGCGTTGAACGAGTCGAGCGACACCCGGCCGCGACCGAAGGTGAACTCGGTGAGCGAGCAGTTCCGGATGCGCCAGTTGAGCTCCAGCGCCACCCGGTCGGGGGCGTCGAGCGCGGTCTGCACCGCCAGGCCGATCACGCCGCCCGAGGTGAACACCGCGATGCGGCGCCCGCTGCCCTCGGCCCGCACGATGCGCTGCAGCGCGGCCCGCACCCTGGCGCTGAACCGCGCCCAAGGCTCAACGCCCTCGGCGAGCACCGCGCCCTCGAGCCACGCGGCCACCAGGCGCTCGAACATGCGCTGGAAGTAGCGGTTGCGCTCCGGGGTCTCGCGCATGCGCTCGAATGCCTCCAGCAGCGCGCGAAACTGCGGCTCGCGCGCCGCGAGCGCCGGCGCCAGCCGGCCCAGCATGCCGCCGGAGTCGTACTCGTCGAGCCCGGCCTCGACCCGCAGGCCGGGCCACTGCCCGCCGAGCGCCCCGTAGGCCTCGCCCGCGAGTTCGGCCGAACGGCGCTGCCTCTCGAGAGTCCCCGAATAGATCTCGTCGAACGCCGCGCCACGCTCGGCCCAGTACCGGCCGAGGGTGCGCGCCTGTTCTTCGCCCACCGCCGACAGGCGGTCGCTGTGCGCCTCGAACGTGCGCGCCTGGCCGTGTCGTACGAGAACGATGTAGCTCATGCAATGGGCAAGCGCCGGTTACCGAACGGGGTGCGGCTGATCCACCCCCAGGGCCCTTAGGGTCTCCTGATACTGGGCCAGCCGCGGACCGCCGAGCGTCACCGCGCGCTGCGCGGCGGCCCGCGCCTCCTCCGGACGCTTCGTGTCGGCGAGAACCTGCGCCAGATTGTTCCAGGCGTCTCCCGACTCGGGGTGAGCGCGGGTGGCACGGCGGTAGGCGTCTTCGGCCGCCGCCAGGTCGCCCATCGCGTACGCCGAATTGCCGAGGCCGAGCTCGGCCACCACGTTATCCGGCCAGCGTGAGAGCGCCGTCGCGTATGCTTTCCGCGCCGCCGCGACATTGGCGCGCTCGAGCGCGATGGCCGCCGATACATATCCGTCCGCCGTCGCGGTCGCAGGAAGGCGGTCTGGCGGCAGCGCCAACATCGCCCAGTAGCCGCTGCGCGCCCAGGTCCGCTCGAAGGTCGACAGCGACATGACGAAGCGACGCGTGCGCCCCGAGCGCAGCACCAGCTCTTCGCGCGACAGGTCGTAGCCGACGACGACGGCGTAATGCCATTGCGGCAGGACCGGCAGCGACAGGTTTTGCAGTACGAGTACCGGCGTTCCGGCGGCGACTTCGCGCAGCACGTCCCCGAGACGCGGCGCGAGGTGGTACGCGACGAGTCCGTGGCGGCGCGTGGCGGCGAACACTTCCACCGCCAGGCTGCCCTCGCGCCCGGGCAGATAGATCTCCGGGGTCAGCGACTCGGGCGAGACGTCGATGCCCGCCTCAGCCAGCACCGTCGCCAGCGCCGCCGGGCCGCACTGGTGCGCCTCCTGCGCAAAGAAAGGCACCGATTGCAGCTCGGCTTGCGCGGGCATGGCCGCCGGGCCGCGCTCGATGAGCTGCGCCGTCTGCGGCGCGGCGCAGCCCGCGAGCAGTGCCGCCGCGAAGAGCCACGCGCGCCGCACTACTTGATCGGCCCGGTGAACGGAAACACCTTGGCGAAGCCGAGGATGTCGGTGAGCAGCAGCGCGAGGAACACGATGAGCAGCACTTCGAGCACGCCGTCGCCGCCCGCAGGCGCCGCATCGGCATCGACGCCGAGCGATGGCATGCGGGCGCGCACGTCCGCGCGCTCGAGAAGATTCCTGATGTGACCGCGCTGGCTCGAGCCCTGGACTTGGTCGGTGCTGACGATACCCGCCGTCGCCGGAAGCGGCACGCCCACGCCGAACATGCGGACCACGAGCATGCGAGCGAGACAACGGATCAGCGCCTTCATCGTGCTCCTCCCTTTTGTCGAACGTGCGACCTCAGAATGAATGCTACGCAAAAACTTAGTCAAGCTTTGGGTGCGATAGGCGCGCAGAATTCGTTTCTCGGGGATCCGAATCGTCGCCGTGCGGCGACAGCCGCAACGGGGGGCGGTTGCGGCGATACGATAACGTTTCGCAACCTGATTCCGTCGCAGCGAAACCACGCAAGAGGCTCCATGGCCAATCAGCGAACACCATTCGATAGCATCGAGGGATCCCTCGAGTACCTCGGCCTGCTGCGCGAGGCGGTGCAGAAGGCCAGGATCGACGTCGGGGAGGAAGTCGGGCGCGCCAACGCCGCCGGCGCGCGGCGGCGCCTCGAAGCCCTGCAACTCGTCAATTACAAGCTCGAGCGGCTTGGCTGGCACGTCGACGGGGGTCATCGGCTCCTGAACGACCTGCGGACGCTCAGGCGGCTGCTCATGGGTGAGCGGAAGGATGGAGGCTGACAGCAGGGTCGTTGAATTGTTGGTGGCCAAGGGCGGAATCGAACCACCGACACAAGGATTTTCAGTCCTCTGCTCTACCAACTGAGCTACTTGGCCGTGCCGGACGCGCCCCGAAGCTGCGGCGCGCTTTGAGAGCCGCGAATTATACGGTCAAAGCCCCGCCTACAAAAGAAAAGGGCGCCCGAAGGCGCCCTCTGATGCGACAGGATGGGGTCCAGGGGAAACCGTGGGTTTCCCCTGTCCGATTTACATGTCCATACCGCCCATGCCGCCCATGCCGCCCATGCCACCCATGTCGGGCATGCCGCCGCCGCCTTTCTTCTCCTCGACCAGTTCCGCAACCATCGCGTCGGTCGTGAGCATCAGGCCGGCCACCGAGGCGGCGTTTTGCAGCGCAGTGCGCGTCACCTTGGTCGGGTCGATCACGCCCATCTCCACCAGATCGCCGTACTCGTCGGTCTGCGCATTGAAGCCGAAGTTGCCCTTGCCCTCGAGCACCTTGTTCACCACCACCGAGGGCTCGGCGCCCGCGTTGGCGACGATCTGGCGCATCGGCTCTTCCAGCGCGCGCAGCACGATCTTGATGCCGGCGTCCTGGTCGTGGTTCTCGCCCTTGAGGTTCTTGAGCGCCTGGCGCACGCGGAGCAGCGCCACCCCGCCGCCGGGGACCACGCCTTCCTCGACCGCGGCGCGAGTCGCGTGCAGCGCGTCCTCGACGCGGGCTTTCTTCTCCTTCATCTCGACTTCGGTCGCGGCGCCGACCTTGATCACCGCCACGCCACCGGCGAGCTTGGCCACGCGTTCCTGCAGCTTCTCCTTGTCGTAGTCGCTGGTCGCCTCGTCGATCTGCACGCGGATCTGCTTGACCCGCGCCTCGATCGACTTCTTGTCGCCTGCGCCGTCGATGATCGTGGTGTTCTCCTTGGCGGCCTCGATCTTCTTCGCGCGGCCGAGGTCTTTCAGGGTCGCGTTCTCGAGCTTCAGGCCCAGCTCCTCGCTGATCACCGTGCCGCCCGAGAGAACCGCCATGTCCTCCAGCATCGCCTTGCGGCGGTCGCCGAAGCCGGGCGCCTTGACCGCGCAGGTCTTGAGGATGCCGCGGATGTTGTTGACCACCAGGGTGGCGAGCGCCTCGCCTTCGACTTCCTCGGCGATGATGAGCAGCGGCTTGCCGGCCTTGGCGACCTGCTCGAGCAGCGGCAGCAGCTCGCGGATCGACGAGATCTTCTTGTCGTGCAGCAGGATGTACGGATCTTCCAGCACCGCGATCTGCTTCTCGGGGTTGTTGATGAAGTACGGCGACAGGTAGCCGCGATCGAACTGCATGCCCTCGACGAGCTCGAGCTCGTTGGCGAGCGACTTGCCGTCCTCGACCGTGATCACGCCTTCCTTGCCGACCTTGTCCATCGAGTCGGCGATGATCTTGCCGATGTCGGCGTCGGCGTTGGCCGAGATCGAGCCGACCTGCGCGATTTCCTTCGACGTGGTGCACGGCTTGGAGACTTTCTTCAGCTCCTCGGTGACGGCGAGAACCGCCTTGTCGATGCCGCGCTTGAGGTCCATCGGGTTCATGCCGGAGGCGACGTACTTCATGCCCTCGCGCACGATGGCTTGCGCCAGCACGGTCGCGGTGGTGGTGCCGTCGCCGGCGACGTCGGAGGTCTTGGAGGCGACTTCCTTCACCATTTGCGCCCCCATGTTCTCGAACTTGTCCTTGAGCTCGATCTCCTTGGCGACCGAAACGCCGTCCTTGGTGACGGTCGGCGCGCCGAACGAGCGCTCGAGCACGACGTTGCGGCCCTTGGGCCCGAGCGTGATCTTCACGGCGTCGGCCAGGATGTTCAGGCCGTGAATCATCTTGCTGCGCGCGTGTTCGTGGAAACGTACTTCTTTAGCAGGCATTTGATTCTCTCCTAGTGCGATTCGATTCGATTTGACGATGCCGCGATCAGGCGCCTTCGATGACGCCCATGATGTCTTCTTCGCGCATCACGAGCAGCTCGTCGCCCTTCACCTTCACGGTCTGGCCCGAATACTTGCCGAACAGCACCCGGTCGCCGACCTTGACGTCGAGCGGAATGAGCTTGCCGTCGTCGCCCTTTTTGCCTTTGCCCACGGCAACGATCTCGCCCTGGTCGGGCTTTTCGGCAGCGGTGTCGGGGATGACGATGCCGCCAGCGGACTTGCGCTCCTCTTCGATGCGCTTGACGATCACGCGGTCATGCAAGGGACGGATTTTCATGCGACTCTCCAAATTAATCATTTGTTAAATTAAACAACGGGTTGGAGATCTCCAGCCCGCACTCAATCGGGGGGCTTGTTAGCACTCACCCTTTGGGAGTGCTAATGATAGGCGCAGTGCCCCCGTTTTTCAAGGCCGGCGTGCGCGGTCCTCTACAATCTCGCGCGTGCGTCAGTTCATCCGCCTAGCGGCCCGCTTCGCTGTGACCTGCGGGCTGGCTGCCGCCCTCGGGTCGCCGGCGCACGGCCGCGGCACCCTGCCGCCCGAGGTCGATCGCGCGTTGCGCGCGGCCGGGATCCCGGCCGCGAGCGTCGCGGTCGTGGTGCAGCCGGTCGGCGCCCCGCGCCCCACCCTTAGCCTCAACGCGGACGCGCCGATGAACCCGGCCTCGGTGATGAAGCTGGTCACGACCTACGCGGCGCTCGAGTTGCTCGGCCCGGCCTACCGCTGGAAGACGGAGGTGTATGCCGCCGGCACGCAGACCGACGGCATCCTGCGCGGCCATCTGATCCTCAAGGGCTACGGCGACCCCAGGCTTACGCTCGAGGACTTCTGGCGCATGCTGCTCAACCTGCGCGAGCGCGGCCTGCGCGAGCTGCGCGGCGACCTGATGTTGGATCACAGCTGGTTCGAGAGCGAGCCCTACGACCCGGGATCGTTCGACGGCGAGCCGCTGCGTCCCTACAACGTGGGACCCGATGCGCTGCTGCTCAACTTCAAATCGGTGCGCTTCCAGTTCCTGCCCGACCCCGAGCACGGCACGGTGCGCGTGATCGCCGAGCCGCGTCCGCCTTCGCTCGACGTGGTGAGCGCGCTGCGCCTGGCGCAAGGCCCCTGCGGCGACTGGGAAGATCGGCTGGGCGCGCAATTCGATCCCGTGCCCGGAAGCGCTGCCGGCCCGGAGCGAATGCGCGCGCTATTCACGGGAAGCTACGCGCTAAGCTGCGGCGAGCAGGAGCGCAACTTCGCGCCGTTCTCGCACCGCGACTACGTGGCGGGCGTGTTCCGCCAGCTCTGGGAGCAGCTCGGCGGCTCGTGGGAGGGCGCCGTGCACGACGGCATGCTGCCCGAGGGCGCGCGCCTGCTGCTGACGCACGAATCGCCCCCGCTCGGCGAGATCGTGCGCGACATCAACAAATTTTCCAACAACGTGATGGCGCGCCAGCTCTACCTGACGCTTGCCGCCGAAAGTGCCGGCCCGCCCGCGCGCCCCGAAGCGGCGCGCGAAGCGGTACGCGCGCTGCTCGCGCGCGAGGGGCTGCCGGCGCCCGAGCTGGTGATCGACAACGGCGCCGGACTGTCGCGCGAGGCACGCATCAGCGCGCGCAGCCTCGCCGCGCTGCTGCAGCTGGCGTTCGCGAGCCCGGTGATGCCCGAGTTCGTCGCCTCGCTCCCCGTGGCCGCGGTGGACGGCACCCTGCGCAAGTACCTCCACGACAACGCCGTCGCCGGGCAGGCGCACGTCAAGACCGGTTCGCTCAGCGACGCGCGGGCGATCGCCGGCTACGTGCACGATCGCTCGGGGCGGCGCCAAGTGGTGGTGATGATCGTCAACCACGACCGGGCGCGCGAGGCGCAGCCGGCGATGGACGCGCTGCTCGACTGGTGCTACCAGCGCGGTGCGGCGCGCCGCTAGAGCCCCAGCTCGCGCCACAGCGCGTCGACCCGGCGCTTGACCGCCGGGTCCATGGCGATCGGGCGCCCCCAGGTGCGGCTCGTCTCGCCGGGCCATTTGGCGGTCGCGTCGATCCCCATTTTCGAGCCCAGCCCCGCCACCGGGCTGGCGAAATCCAGATAGTCGATCGGCGTGTGCTCGGCGATCAGCGTATCGCGCGCCGCGTCGACGCGCGTGGTGATGGCCCAGACGACTTCCTTCCAGTCGCGCACATCGACGTCGTCGTCGGTCACGACGACGAACTTGGTGTACATGAACTGGCGCAGGAAGCTCCAGATGCCGAACATGACGCGCTTGGCGTGCCCGGGGTACTGCTTCTTCATGCTCACCACGGCGAGGCGGTAGGAGCAGCCTTCGGGCGGCAGGTAGAAGTCCACGATCTCGGGAAACTGCTTGACGAGCAGCGGCACGAACACCTCGTTCAGCGCCACGCCGAGCATCGCGGGCTCGTCGGGCGGCTTGCCGGTGTAGGTGCGAATGGTAGATCGGGTCGCGGCGCGTGGTGATGCGCTCGACGGTGAAGCACCGGGAATCTCTCCGCCTCGTTGTAGTAGCCGGTGTGGTCGCCGAACGGCCCTTCGAGCGCGGTATCGTCGGGATGGATCGCGCCCTCGAGCACGATTTCGGCGCTCGCCGGCACCTGCAGGTCGCTGCCGACGCACTTCACCAGCTCGGTGCGTGCGCCGCGCAGCAGTCCCGCGAACTGGTACTCGCCGAGCGTGTCGGGAACCGGGGTCACGGCGGCGAGCATGGTGGCCGGGTCGGCGCCGAGCGCCACCGCCACCGGAAACGGCTCGCCGGGATGCGCGAGGCAGTGGTCGCGAAAGTCGAGCGCGCCGCCACGGTGCGCGAGCCAGCGCATGATCACCCGGTTGGGCGCGATCACCTGCTGGCGGTAGATCCCCAGGTTGGCGCGCGGCTTGTGCGGACCGCGCGTCACGGTGAGGCCCCAGGTGATGAGCGGGCCCGCATCGTCCGGCCAGCAGGTTTGCACCGGAAGCCGCCCCAGGTCCACCTCGGCGCCCTCGCGCACGCTTTCCTGGCAGGGCGCCGAGCTGCGCAGCTTGGGCGCCATGTCGAGCACCCGGGAGGCGAGGCTGCGCAGCTCCGGCAGCTTGTCCCAGATGTCGCGCAGCCCCTTGGGCGGATCCGGCTCGCGCATGGCTGCAAGCAGCCGGCCGATGTCGCGCAGCGCCGGAGCGGGCGAGACACCGGCGTCGATCCCCATGGCGAGCGCGACGCGCCGCACGGTGCCGAACAGGTTGCCGAGCACCGGCATCGAATGCCCGGCGGGGCGCTCGAACAGCAGCGCCGGTCCGCCGGAGCGCAGCACGCGGTCGCAGATCTCGGTCATCTCGAGCCGCGGCGAGACCTCGGCTCGAACGCGCTTGAGCTCGCCCAGCGCCTCGAGCTGCGAAAGGAACCCGCGCAAGTCAACGTAGCGCACTAGCGCTTCGCCTCCAGCATGCGTTCGCTCAGGAGCTCGGTGAAATCGAACAGCATCTTGTTGCGTCCGCGCACCGAGTACGCGCGCTCGACCGCGCCGAGCAACAACGTGAGCGTGGTGCAGCCCAGCCAGCCGAGCGCGAGCAGCGCCGCGCCCCAGGCAAGCAGTGCCGTGCCCAGCACCGGGAGCAGCTTGGCCGCGGTTTCCATGCCGCGAAAGGTGCTGACCAGGATCTCGGTGACCGTTTTTCCGCTGGCGCTCGTCTCGCCGCGTGCTTGCGTGACGACCTCGTTGGCAGCCGCACCGGCGAGCGACGCAAGCGGTCCCGACAAGGCGAACACGATCAGCGCGATCACCACGAGCGCGAGGCCTCGGCGCAGCATGCGCGGCTCGCGTTCGAAGCCGATGCGCAGCGCCGCAATCGCCGCGAGCGGTATGGTCTCCAGCTGGTCGCGGCCACGATGCACGACACAGGCGGGATAGAGCACCACGTGAGAGCCGCGCAGCGCTCCGCTTCTGAAATCGAAGCTCGAGACCGGCGCGTCGGCGTCGTTCATCGCCATGGCAGCTTGAGGGACCCGATCGAATATGAAAGGACGACGCCCGCGAAGATCGCTGCGCCGACCCAGTTGTTGTGCCGGAACGCCTTGAAGCAGTCCTCGCGTGCGCGATCGCGGATCAGGAAATAATGATAGCCCATCAGCACGGCGGCGACTCCGAGGCCGGCGTAGTAGGGCCAGCGCAGATGCAGGTAACGGCCGACCCAGACCAGTATCGCGCTCATCGCGGCGTAGCAGGCCATCACGGCGGCGACATCGAAGCGCCCCAGCGTCAGCGCCGAAGTGCGGATCCCGATCTTGCGGTCGTCGTCGCGGTCGACCATCGCGTATTCCGTGTCGTAGGCGATGGCCCAGAAGATGTTCGCGGCGAGCAGCGCCCAGCAGTCGAGCGGCAGGCGGTTGAGCACGGCGGCGTAGGCCAACGGGATGCCGAAGCCGAAGGCGATGCCCAGGTACGCCTGCGGCAGCGAGAAAAAGCGCTTGCTGAACGGATAGCTCACGGCGACCGCGAGCGCCACCAGCGACAGCAGGATCGCGAAGCGGTTGAGGAACAGCACCAGGCTGAATGCCAGCGCCGCCAGCAGCGCCCCGACGGCCAGCGCCTCGCCCGGTCCGATCTCTCCGGCGGCGAGCGGCCGGCTCCTGGTGCGCTCTACGTACGGATCGAAATTGCGGTCCGCGAAGTCGTTCACGGCGCAGCCTGCCGAGCGCATGAGCAGCGTGCCGAGGACGAACACGATCAGCACCGTGAGCGACGGCCGCCCGGCGGCCGCCAGCCAGACTGCCCAGAGCGTCGGCCACAGCAGCAGCAGCGTACCGATCGGCTTGTCCAGCCTGATCAGGCGCTCGTAGGCGTCGAGCCGCTTGGCGACGAATGCGAGGTCCATGCGCCTAGGATAGCTCAGACCTTCGCGAAATCCTGCCGCCCGCCGAGCCAGCGCGCGACGTGGCGTCGCGCGCGCTGGGGATCGCTCGCCAGCAGCTCGTCGGCCGCCTGGCGCGCGGCGCGCACCAGCGGCTCGTCGCGCTCGAGGTCCGCAAAGCGCAGCAGCGGCACGCCGCTCTGGCGCTCGCCCAGCACCTCCCCCGGTCCGCGCAGCATCAGGTCCTGGCGCGCGATTTCGAAGCCGTCGGTGGTCTCGTAGATCACTCTGAGCCGCGCGCGCGCGGTCTGCGAGAGCGGCGAGGCGTACAGCAGTATGCATACGCTGTCGCGCGCGCCCCGCCCTACGCGCCCGCGCAGCTGGTGCAGCTGCGCCAGGCCGAAGCGCTCGGCGTGCTCGATGACCATGAGCGAGGCGTTCGGCACGTCGACGCCCACCTCGATCACCGTGGTCGATACGAGCAGTTGCGTGCGCCCGGCGGCGAAGGCCTCCATTGCCGCCGCCTTCTCGGCAGCGGGCAGGCGGCCGTGCAGCAGGCCCACGCGCAACCCGGGCAGCTCGCGCGACAGGGTTTGGTAGGTGTCGAGCGCCGTCTGCAGATCGCCTTCCTTCGACTCCTCGATCACCGGACAGACCCAGTAGGCCTGCTGCCCCTCGGCGCAGGCAGCGCGTATCCGCGCCAGCACCTCGCCGCGGCGCGCGTCCGACACCAGCCGCGTCGCGACCGGCCGCCTGCCCGGCGGCAGCTCGTCGATCAGCGACACGTCGAGATCGGCGTAGTAGCTCATCGACAGGGTACGAGGAATCGGCGTCGCGCTCATCATAAGCTGGTGCGGGACGAGCGCCTCCCCCTTCTTGCGCAGGCTGAGCCGTTGCTGCACGCCGAAGCGGTGCTGCTCGTCGATCACCGCCAGCCCGAGTCGCGCGAACTCCACGCCCTGCTGGAACAGCGCGTGCGTACCTATGGCGATGGCGGCCTCGCCCGACGCGACCGCGGCGAGCGCCCGTCGCTTGTCCCGCGCGCCGAGGCCCCCGTGCAGCCACGCGATCTCCGCTCCGAGCGGGCCGAGCCAGTCGGAGAACTTGCGAAAGTGCTGCTCGCTGAGAAGCTCGGTCGGCGTCATGACCGCCGCCTGCCAGCCCGCGTCGGCCGCGGCGAGGCAGGCGACGGCGGCGACGATCGTCTTGCCGCTGCCGACGTCGCCCTGCAGCAGGCGCTGCATGGGGTGCGGCGCGGCCAGGTCGCGCAGCACTTCGGTGATCACGCGCGCCTGGGCGCGCGTCAGGCGAAAAGGTAGCCCGCTTCGAAAACGGGTGAGCAGCGGGCCGTTCGCCGGCAATGTCGGTGCGGCCCGGCCGCGCCGCGCGCGATAAGCAAGTCGCATCGACAGCTGCTGGGCGAGCAGCTCGTCGAACTTCATGCGCCGCCAGGCCGCGTGCGTGCGCCCGGCGAGCGCCTCGAGGTCGGTTCCGGGCGGCGGCAGATGCAGCAGGCGCACGCTCTCGCCGAAGTCCTTCAGCCCGTAGGTCCTGAGCAGGTCCTGCGGCAGCGTGTCTTCGAGATCGGCGGCGTCGAGCGCCTCGAGCACCAGCTTGCGCAGCGCCTGCTGGGCGAGCCCCGCGGTCGTGGAGTAGATCGGCGTGAGCGATCGCGCGAGCGGCTCGCCGTCACTTACCACGCGGTAGCGCGGATGCGCCATCTCCGCACCGAACCAGCCCGTGCGCACCTCGCCGAAGGCGCGTACCGAGCGGTGCTCGTCCGCAGCGCGCTGCAACTGCTTCAGCTGGCTGCCGTAGAAATTGAAAAAGCGCAACGCGAGCGGTTCGTCGCCGCTTTTTGCATGCACGATGAGCTGGCGTCTCGGCCGGTAGGCCACCTCCGCGCGCAGCACCTCGGCTTCGACCAGCACCGGCTTGCCCGGGGGCGCATCGCGCGGCGCGGTGAGCACGGTCTCGTCCTCGTAGCGCATCGGCAGGTGCAGCACCAGGTCGAAGCGCGACCGGATGCCGAGCTTTGCGAGCTTCGCTTCGGCGGTCACCCCGCGTGCAGGATCGCGTCGATTTCCACCAGCGCGCCGCGCGGCAGGCTCGCCACGCCGATCGCGGCGCGCGCGGGATAGGGTTCCCGCAGGTACTTCGCCATGATCTCGTTCACCTTGGCGAAGTGGCCGAGGTCGGTGAGGTACACGGTCATGCGCACGGTGTTCGCCAACCCGAGACCGGCCGCGGACGCGACCGCCGCGAGATTGCGGAACACGCGATCAATCTGCGCGTCGATGCCCTCCGCGAGCTGCATGCTTGCCGGGTCGAGGCCGATCTGTCCGGAGAGGTAGACGATGTCGCCCGCGCGCATCGCCTGAGAGTAGGTGCCAATCGCTGCCGGCGCGTCCTTCGAATGGATGGGGGCTCTCATTATCGGGGCGAGGGTAGAATGCAGTGGGCCGTGCACTAATCTTAGCCGAAATGGCTTCCCCGCTGATCGCGAACCTGGAAAAGATGCTCGGCACACCGCGCGACGGCGCGCTGCTGCGCTACTCCCTGGGTTGCGAATATCTCAAGCTCGGCGAGCACGCGAATGCCGTGGATCACCTGCGCGCGGCGCTGGAGCGCGACGCGCGCTATTCGGCGGCATGGCGGGCGCTCGGCAGGGCCCTCGCGGAATCGGGGCGCGCCGACGAGGCCGTCGCCGCCTACCGCAGCGGCATCGAGGTCGCGCACGCAAAGGGCGACAAGCAGGCCGAGAAAGAAATGACCGTCTTCCTGCGCCGGCTCGAAAAAGGGCGAACGGGTTGAATTTTTTCCAGGGCCTGCGCGAATTCGTCGTCGGCGCACCGCTCGATCCCCTTTCGCGCAAGACACGCCACAGCGTCGCGCTGGTGGCGTTCTTCGCCTGGGTGGGACTCGGCGCCGACGGCATTTCTTCGTCGTGCTACGGGCCGGAGGAGGCGTTTCGCGCCCTCGGCGAGCACACGCACCTCGGACTGTATCTTGCGCTGGCGACCGCCGTGACGGTGTTCATCATCGCGCTCGCTTACAACCAGGTAATCGAGCTGTTCCCCACCGGCGGCGGCGGTTACCGCGTCGCCACGCGCCTGCTGGGACCGCACGCCGGGCTCGTCACCGGATCGGCGCTGCTGGTCGACTATGTCCTGACCATTGCGATATCGGTCGCCGCCGGCGTCGATGCGCTGTTTTCGCTGATGCCGCTGTCCCTGCAGACCTACAAGCTCGCTGCGGGCCTCGCCATCATCATCGCCTTGTTGCTGCTCAACCTGCGCGGCATGAAAGAGGCGATCCGGGTGCTGCTGCCGATCTTCCTCGGCTTCATCGGCACGCATGCCGTGCTCATCGCCTACGGCATCCTGGCGCACGTGGGCGAGTTCCGGCACGTGCTACCGGAATTGGTCGACGACACTTTCTCCCTCGCCTCGACCATCGGCTGGGCGCCGCTGGCGGCGTTCCTGCTGCTGGCCTACGCGCATGGCGGCGGCACCTATACCGGTCTCGAGGCCGTCTCGAACAACGTCAACGTGCTCGCCGAGCCGCGCGAGCATACCGGGAAGCTCACCATGATGTACATGGCGCTGTCGCTCGCCTTCACGGCGGGGGGCATCATCCTCGTGTACCTGCTGTGGAACGTGACGCCGGTCGAAGGCAAGACCTACAACGCGATCGCCTTCGGCGCCGTGCTGCGCGAGATGGGATTCGAGACCGCGCTCGCCAATCACTGGGCGTTGCTGGTGGTGCTGGCGCTCGAGGCCGGGCTGCTGTTCGTCGCCGCGAACACCGGGTTCCTCGGCGGTCCGGCGGTGCTTGCCAACATGGCAGGGGATTCCTGGGTGCCGCACAAGTTCCGCTATCTTTCCACGCGCCTGGTGACCGAGAACGGCATCGTCGTGATGGGTCTCGCGGCCTTCGGCATCCTGTGGTGGACCGGCGGCAGCGTCGCGATCCTGGTGGTGCTGTATTCGATCAGCGTGTTCCTGACGTTCTCGGTGTCGCTGTGGGGGCTGGCGACATACTGGTGGCGCCGCCGCGGTCGGCCGAATTGGCTCGCGCGCCTGGCCTTGTCGCTCGCCGGATTCGTGGTGTGCGCGGGAATCCTGTCGCTGCTGTCCTGGAACCGTTTCGAAGACGGTGGATGGGCGGCTTTCGCCATCATCGGTGCGATCGTCGCGGCGTGCATCGCCGTGCGGCATCACTATAGCTGGACCAAGGCGGCGCTCGCCCGCATCGACGAGCAGTTCGAGAGCATCCCCTTCGGCTCCGTTGCGCAGCCTCCCGAGGTGGACCCGCAGGCGCCGACCGCCGTCTTCCTGGTCGGCTCGTCGCGCGGCGGCGGACTGCACGCGCTGCTCTGGGTGCAGCGCATGTTTCCGGGACATTTCCGCAACTTCGTCTTCATCAACTCGCGCACCGTCGACGCGAAGAGCTTCGGCGGCGCGGAGGACATGGAGGCGATGAAGGTCGAGGCGAACGTGGCGCTGAAGTATTTCGTAAACTTCTGCCACTCCAACGGGCTTGCCGCGAACTCCTACCTGTCGTTCGGCACCGATCCGATCGAGGGCTTCGTCGAGCTCGCGGAGAAGGTCCGCAACGAGTTCCCGAACAGCATCTTCTTCACGTCCAAGCTGATTTTCGAGCGCGACGACTGGCTCGTGCGACTGCTGCACAACGAGGCCGCGCTGGTGCTGCAGGAGCGGCTGCATGCCGCCGGCATGCAGATGGTGATCCTGCCGATGAAAGTCGAGGTCTAGCCCGTCCGGCGCAGCGCGGGCTGGAGTCCGGGCGGTCGGAATCCCTAGAATTGGGGAGTTGCAGACCGCGCAATGCGCTCTTAACCTCGCACTTGTATATATAATTTCTCGGGGTCCGGCTTGCGCGGCGGCATAAGGACAGGGCTAGGGGGAGGTGCAGGCCCTCTCCTCACGGGAGGATCGAACATGATTACCAGAAACCTGGCGGTGGTTCTCGCAGCGTCTTTCGCTTTACTCATCGTGGGGTGTCGTATCGCCCCCATTTACAACGTCAGCGGCGACGCGATCACCTCGAGCAAGGCCAACCTGACCATGGCCGACGTGAGCAAGGCGATCGTGCGGGCCGGCGCCGGGCTCGGCTGGCAAATGCAGGAGACCAGTCCCGGCCACATGATCGGGACCCTTAGCCTGCGCAAGCACGTGGCCGTCGTCGACATCACCTACGATACCAAGGCATTCTCGATCGCCTACAAGGACAGCACCGATCTGCAATACAACGCCGATCGAAACGAAATCCACAAGAACTACAACGGATGGGTGCAAAACCTCGAAAACGGCATACGGACCCAGTTGAACCTGCTGTAGCCTGCGACGGTCGGATTGCAGTTCACGGGGCAAGTCCGTCGGGCATCACCGGGTCCGCCCGCGGGCTTTTCGCTGCTGAAAATGGAGAAGGTATTGCCACAGACGCATCTCGAGCATGAGCTAGCGGCGCTGATCGTCGACGCCGTCAACCTCGATTGCACGCCCGAAGAAATCGATCCGGAGGGGCAGCTCTTTGGAGAAGGATTGGGTCTCGATTCGATCGATGTGCTCGAGGTCGCGCTGGCGATTTCCCAGAGGTACGGCTGCAATCTGCGGTCGGACGACGAGAACAACAAGGTCACTTTCTCCTGCCTGCGCGCGCTCAGCGCGTATGTGGAAGAGCACCGAACGCGGTAGCCGCGCGTCATGTCCGTGCGCACGCGCTCTCTCGCCATAATCGCATGCTGCGCATACCCCGCCATGTCTCATCTCGGCGCCGTCACCGGCGAGCCGCGCTGGGCGGCGGCGGGTCTCGCGCTTCTTGCGTGGGGCGTGTTCGGAATGCGCGTGCGCGGCGCGCTTGCAGCGCTCTTCGGCCTGCTGACGCTCGCGCTCGGGCTTGGCGTCACCGGGCTTTCCCCCGCGGCGATGCTCTACGTGCCTCCGCTGGCGCTGTATCTGGCGCTGTGCGCCGTGTTCGCGGCCACGCTGCGCCGCCGCGACGAGCCCATGGTGAGTCGATTCGCGCGGATTGCGCGCGGCGGCGAGCTGCCCCCGGACCTCGCTCGCTATACCCGCACCCTGACCGGACTGTGGGCGCTGTTCTTCGCGGCGATGGCGGCCACCTCCTGCGCCCTCGCGCTCGCGGGGTCGATCGAAGCCTGGTCGCTGTTCACGAATCTGATCGCCTATGTGCTGCTCGCCGTGTTCTTCGTGGGCGAGTACCTGTTTCGGCGAGCGCGCTTTCGGCACCACCAGCACGCCGGCTTCGTCGAGTTCCTGCGTCGTCTCCCGACCTACAGGGTATGGGCGCGCCCGCCGCGCGGCAGATTGGCCGATGGCCCCTGAGCTCGCCCTGGTCGAGCGTTTTCGCGCCGACGACGCGATCGGCTGGCACGCAAGCGAGACCATCGACGCGGCACGCTTTTGCAGTTCCGCGGCTGCGCTGGCAGCAGCGCTGCCGCGCAAGCGCCACGTGCTCAACCTGTGCGAGGACAGATTGAGCTTCATGCTGGGGTTCGCCGCGGCAATGATCGCCCGGCAGGTCAGCCTGTTACCATCCTCGCGGTCCCCTGGTGCCGTTCTGGACGTGTTCGCCAGTCACTCGGACGTTTACTGCCTAGCGGATGGCGGGGAGATCCCGGCGAACCTGTCGGTGGTCATGGTGCCGCCGTTTCCGGGATCCAGCGGTGCGTTCGAGGTGCCGCGGTTTCCTGCCGATCAAGTCGCACTGATCGCGTACACATCGGGCAGCACGGGGCGGCCGCAGCCGCATTCACAATCGTGGGGTTCGCTGGTCGCGGACGCGCGCGCCCTCGGCAAGCAGCTCGGATTCGCTGAACGGCGCGCGCGCTCCGTCGTCGGCACGGTCCCGCCACAGCACATTTACGGCATGGAGACCACCGTGATGTTGCCGATGCAAAACGGCATGTCGGTGCACTCCGGCCGGCCATTGCTCCCGTGGGACCTCGCCGTCGCGCTGGCGGGTATGCCGGGTGAGCGCTGGCTGGTCACCACGCCCGCCCATCTGCGCGCCTGCATCTCCGAAGGCGTGCACATGCCGCCGCTTGCCGGGCTTCTCAGCGCGACGATGCCCCTTTTGACGGACCTGGCGCGCAAGGTGGAGCAGCGATGGTCGGCGCCGGTACACGAGATCTACGGCTGCACCGAAGGCGGTGCGCTCGCCTTGCGCCGCCCCGCCCGGGGCGAGGGCTGGCGCGTGCGCGAGGGGATGCGCTTGCGGCAGACGGGCAAGGAAACGTGGGTGGAGGGCGGCCATCTGGCTCACCCGCTCAGGATTCCCGACCGGGTGGAGGTGCTGAGCGAGACGCAGTTCAAGCTGCTCGGTCGCCCCGACGACATGGCGAAGATCGCCGGCAAGCGCGCGTCCATTGAGGCGCTCAACGTGGAGTTGCTGCGCGTGCCCGGGGTCGAGGATGGCGCGTTCTTCGATCCTGGCACGGCGTCCCGGGGCGAGCCGAGGCTTGCGGCGGTGGTCGTGGCTCCGGGAATCGAGCCCGAAGCAATCCTGCGCGCGCTGCGCGAGCGTATCGACCTCGCTTTCGTGCCGCGGCCCCTGATCGTTGCCGACGCGCTGCCGCGGACGGCGACCGGAAAGGTGGCGCGTGCCGAGTTGCTTGCGCTGCTCGAGGCGGCCCAGGCGCGCAACCGGGATCTCGCGTGATGCGCGCCGGCTACGACATCGCAGCTCCCGGTCGTGACCGGAGCCATGGCATGAGACCGGTCGTGGCGATCATTCCCGCCTACAACGAGGCAGCCACCATCCGCGGGGTCGTCGAGCGCACGCTGCGCCAGGTTGCGCGGGTCATCGTCGTGGACGACGGCTCACACGACGGCACCTCTCGCGCGCTCGATGGCTTGCCCGTGACCGTTCTGCGCAACGAGCGGAACTGCGGCAAGGCGCGCAGCCTGATTCGCGCCATGGACGAAGCGTTCCGGCAGGGAGCCGACGCGGTGGTCACGCTCGATGGCGACGGGCAGCATTCGCCTGAGGATATCCCGCGGCTACTCGCCGCGCATTGGGCCGAGCCGCGCGCGATCGTGATCGGAACCCGGTTGCACGAGGCACACAACATTCCCCTGGACCGTTACCTCGCCAACTGCTTTGCGAATTTCTGGATCGCCTGGGCCGCCGGACGGCGCGTCGAAGACAGCCAGTCCGGATTCAGGGTCTATCCCGCCGCGATATGGCAGGAAGTTCTGCCGTGTTGTCGCTACGTCCTGGGTTTCGTGTTCGAGAGCGAGGTCTTGATCGAGGCCGGCCGCCGCGACTTTGATCTCGTCGGAATTCCAATTCCCGCCATTTATCCAAGGCACGCCCGCCGCAGTCATTTCCATCCGGTGTTCGATATCGCTCGCATCGCCCGCATGCTGACCTGGAAACTGATTTCGCGGGGGCTCTATCTGTCCGGCCTGCTCCGGAGCCTGCGCCGTGAACGTCTCGACAGCGCTACCGCGCGCCGGGAAGCCGACCCGACAGCGTGAGCCGCGACAGGCATCAAGAAACAGGAGATTGGTGGAGTGGAGGAGGATCGAACTCCCGACCTTCGCATTGCGAACGCGACGCTCTCCCAGCTGAGCTACCACCCCGTGGGAAGGCGCAAATTTTACAGGAAAGCCGCGGCGCGCGACAGGCGGCGGCGGTGGGCCGGCTTGGATTCGAACCAAGGACCAAGGGATTATGAGTCCCCTGCTCTGACCGGCTGAGCTACCGGCCCTCCGTTGCAGCTTACCTGGCCAAGGCGCGGTCGAGAAATTCGAGCCGGTCCTGGCCCCAGAACAGCTCGTCGCGATACGCGTAGGTCGGCGCACCGAACACGCCCCGCGCCAGCGCCTCGCGGGTGAAGCTCTCGTAACTCTCCTTCGCCTGCGCGGCTCGGTCAAGCAGCACCGCGCCATCGAAGCCCTCGGCGCCGGCGATCGCTTCGAGCTGCGCCTCGTCGGCGAGATTCTTCTCCTCCGCCCAGAGCGCACGCATCAGGCTCCCGGCAAGCCGCAGCTGCGCCTCGACTCCCAGCGGGGCGACGGCGATGATGGCAAATGCCGCGCGCGTCGCGTCGACCGGAAAGAATCTGGGCTCGATATTGAGCGGCACGCCGAGGTGCTGGCTCCAGCGCGCGAGGTCCATCAGGCGATAGGCCTGGCGCTGCGGTGCACGCTTGCCCAGAGGCAGGCCACCCGACTGCGGGAAAATCACGCCGTAGTCGACTGGCTTCACCGCGATTCGGGCGCGGTACCGCCGCGCGATGTCGGCGAAGCGCTCGTGGCCCAGGTAGGTCCACGGCGAAGACGGCGAAAAATAGTAATCCACCTGCTCGCTCACGGATTTCCTCCCCTCAAATGAGAAGGGCCGCGACTGCGGCCCTTCGTTGCGATGCCTGCCCGATCAGGACTCCTGATCGAGAAAGCTCTTGAGCCGCTCCGAGCGCGACGGGTGGCGCAGCTTGCGCAGCGCCTTGGCCTCGATCTGGCGTATGCGCTCGCGCGTGACATCGAACTGCTTGCCGACCTCCTCCAGCGTATGGTCGGTCGACATTTCGACGCCGAATCGCATGCGCAGCACCTTGGCTTCGCGCGGCGTGAGCGTGTCGAGCACCTCTTTGGTGACGTCACGCAACGACGCATAGGTCGCCGCGTCGGACGGCGCCATGGTCGACTGGTCCTCGATGAAGTCTCCGAGATGCGAATCGTCGTCGTCGCCGATCGGCGTCTCCATGGAAATCGGCTCCTTGGAGATCTTCAGGATCTTACGGATCTTCTCCTCCGGCATCTCCATGCGCGCCGCAAGCGTCGCCGGATCCGGCTCCTGGCCGGTTTCCTGCAGGATCTGGCGGCTGATGCGGTTCATCTTGTTGATCGTCTCGATCATGTGCACGGGGATGCGGATGGTGCGTGCCTGGTCCGCAATCGAGCGCGTGATCGCCTGCCTGATCCACCAGGTTGCGTATGTGGAAAACTTGTAGCCGCGGCGGTACTCGAACTTGTCCACCGCCTTCATCAGGCCGATGTTCCCTTCCTGGATCAGGTCGAGGAATTGCAGCCCACGATTGGTGTATTTCTTGGCGATCGAGATCACCAGCCTGAGGTTCGCCTCGGTCATCTCGCGCTTGGCGCGCCGCGCCTTGGCTTCACCCGTGGACATCTGCTTGTTGATTTCCTTCAGATCGCGGATCGGGATGCCGATCTTCTGCTGAACCCCCTGCATCTTGCCGAGCAGCTCGAGGATCGCCGGCTCGAAGCGCGTCAGCAGCTCGCTCCACCCATGCCCGCCGTTGATCTCGGTGGTCAGCCAGCGCTTCGAGCCCTCGGTCCCGGCGAACACCTTGATGAAGTGCTGGCGCGGCATCTGCGCCTTGTCGGTGCAGATGTTGTGGATCTCGCGCTCGCGCGAGCGGATGTCGTCGACCAGGCTGCGCACGCTGTCGCACAGCCGCTCTACGGTGCGTGCCGTGAAGCGGATGGTCATCAGCTCGTTGGAGATCTGCTCCCGCGCGCGCACGTAGTCCTTGTCGCGCGGGCCCTTGCTCTCCAGGGCGCGCTTCATCTTGTCGTACAGGCGCCGCATGCGGGCGAATTTCTCGAGCGCGTCGGCGCGCAGCTGCATCAGGCTGGCCCTGGCCGCAGCGCCGTCGTCGTCCTCCTCTTCCTCGATTTCCTCTTCGATGGTCTCGTCCTCTTCCTGCTCGGACTCGGCCTTCTTGGGATCGAAATCGTCCTTGGCATTCGGGTCGATCAGGCCGTCGACCACCTCATCGATCCGCATCTCCTCCTTTTCGACCTTTTCGGCAAGGTCGAGGATCTCCTGGATCGTGGTGGGACAGGCGCTGATCGCCTGGACCATGTGCCGCAGCCCCTCTTCGATGCGCTTGGCGATCTCGATCTCGCCCTCGCGCGTCAGAAGCTCGACCGAGCCCATTTCGCGCATGTACATACGGACCGGGTCGGTGGTACGGCCGAATTCCGAGTCGACGGTGGAAAGGGCTGCCTCCGCCTGCTCTTCGACGTCTTCGTCGTTCGAGGCGACCGGCGCCGCCTCGGTGATCAGCAGGGATTCCTGGTCGGGCGCCTGGTCGTAGACCTGGATCCCCATGTCATTGAACGTCGAGATGATCGACTCGATCTGCTCCGCGTCGACGAGGTCGTCGGGCAAATGGTCGTTGATCTCGACATAGGTCAGGAAGCCGCGGTCCTTGCCCAGCTTGATCAGGTTCTTGAGGCGCGTGCGGCGCGCTTCCGCGTCCTCCTTGGGCAGCTCGGCAGTCGCGGCGAGCCACTCCTCGCGGCGCGCCTTGCGGCTGCCGCGGCCCTTTTTCTCCTTCGCCGCCTTGAGGCCCGCGTTGACCTTGGCTTCGAGCAGCTCGAGGGCCTGCTTCGCGCTCTGGATCGTGCCCTTGCCTTTCTTGGCGGCCTTGGGCTCGGCTTTCGCGGCGACCGGCTTGACAGGCAGCTTGTCCTTGCCGACGGGCTTGGCGGCCCGGGCAGGGATCTTGGCGCGCGCAAGCTTCTTGATGCTCGGGCGCTTCGCCTTCGGCGGCGTACGCGCCGCGCGTACCGCGCGGGTCGCTTTGGCGCCCTTTTTCGCCACAGGCCGCGCCTTGAGCGCCTTCTTGACCTTCAGAGTCTTGATTGCCTTCGCTTTTTTCTTGGCCGCGCGGGCCTGTTTGGGTTTGCGGTTGCGCTTGTCCTTTGCCATGCTGACCTCGTGTCGTCCCGTAGAGGGCGGGATCGAACCGTATATGATAGCAAACCTTTGATCTTCAAGGTCTGTTGCGCGGCGGCGCAAGCATCTTTTCTTCGAACCTGCGGCGCTCTTCGGGCGTCGCGAGGCCCTTGAGAACCCGCTGGCGCAGCGCCCGGTCGGCCTCCGGCTCGCGGCGACGCAGCGCCTCGAGGAACTCCCGGAACTCGGATACCGCCTCGTCCTCGCCCAGCCTGAGCTCGAAGTTGAGCGCGGCTTGCGCGCGCGACAGCATGCCGCCGTGCGCCGCCTTGCCGATCAGCTCGGCGAGCATGCTGTCGCTGAGGCTGGCGGCATCCTCGACGCCGCCGAGCAGCCCCATCAGCTCCAGCAGGGCCTGCGATTCCGGCAGCTCCGGACTGAGCAACGCCGGATCGATCTCGAGCACCAGCTCGGGCCTGGCGAAGGCGCGTGCGAGGAGTTTCCATTCCAGTGAGAGCGGCAGCGGGGCGCTGGCACGCTGGGGCGCCGGACGGATGTAGCTCGGGGCGCTGCGCAGCTCCATCAGGCGCTCGGCTTCCTCCTGCGACACGCGCGCCATGTCGGCGACCTCCTTCACCAGCTGCAGCCTGAGCCCCGGCGTGGCAAGGCGCTGGAGATGCGGCTTCGCCGCGCTGAGAAAGCGCGAGCGCCCCTCCGGCGTCGCGAGGTCGGACCGCGCGCGCAGCTCGGCAAGCAGGAACCCGGTCAGCGTCTGCGCCTCGCGCACCAGGCGCTCGAACGCCTCCTTGCCGTGACTGCGCACAAAGCTGTCAGGGTCGTCGCCCTCGGGCAGAAACAGGAACCTGATGGGCTTGTTGTCTGGCGCGAGCGGCACGCTCACTTCGAGCGCGCGCCAGGCAGCCTTGCGACCGGCCGCGTCGCCGTCGAAACAGAACACCAGCTCGTCGGCCAGGCGCAGCAACTTGCTGACGTGCACCGGCGTCGTCGCCGTGCCGAGCGTGGCGACCGCGTAGCCGACGCCGAATTGCGCCAGCGCCACCACGTCCATGTAGCCCTCGACCACCAGCACGCGGCCTGCGGCGCGGATCGCGTCGCGCGCCTGCACCAGGCCATAGACTTCGCGCCCCTTTTCGAACAGCGGCGTTTCCGGCGAGTTCAGATACTTCGGCTCGCCGGCGCCGAGCACGCGCCCGCCGAAGCCGATGACCGCGCCGCGCGCCGAAAGGATCGGGAACATGATCCTGTCGCGGAAGCGGTCGTAGCGCTTGCCCTCGTCGCCCTGGATCACCAGACCGCATTCGACGAGGGCCTTGTCCTCGTACTCCGGGAACGCTGCACGCAGCCCCTGCCAGTCGTCTGGCGCGTAGCCGATGCGGAAGCGCGCCGCGATCTCGCCGGTTAGCCCGCGTCCCTTGAGGTACTCGACCGCGCGCGGCACCTTCTTCAGCTCGCCGCGATAGAACTCCATGGCCCGCTCCATCAGCGCGTAGAGATCGGTTTCGCGCTCGCGTCGCGCGGCTTCCTCCGGGCTGCGCGGCTGGTTCTCGGGCATTTGCATGCCGGCCGAGGACGCGAGCTCCTTCACGGCGTCGACGTAGCCCAGTCCGGCGTGCGCCATCATGAAGCCGATGGCGTTGCCGTGCACGCCGCAGCCGAAGCAATGATAGAACTGCTTGGCGGGGCTGACCGTGAACGACGGGGTCTTTTCGTTGTGGAACGGGCACAGCCCGAGATGGTTCGCGCCGGCCTTCTTCAGCTGCACGTAACGCGAGACGACATCGACGATGTCGATGCGGTTGAGGAGATCCTGCTTGAAGCTTTCGGGGATCACGGTAGCGCCGTTCCCCGCTAGTTTAGCGGGCTCGCGGCCCGACCTAGGACGAGAGCCTGGATTTCACCTGTGCCGAGACCTTGCCCATGTCGGCGCGGCCAGCAAGGCGCGGCTTGAGCAGCCCCATCACCTTGCCCATGTCCTTCACGCCGGACGCCCCGGATTCGCTCAGTGCAGCATCGACGGCCCGCGCGACTTCCGCATCGCTCATCTGCTGGGGGAGGTATTCCGAGAGCACCTTCATTTCGAATTTCTCGACTTCGGCCAGATCGGCGCGGCCGCCGGACTCGTACTGTGCCAGCGACTCGCGGCGCTGCTTCATCATTTTCTCGATAATCGAGAGCACGTCCGAGTCGCTGAGCGCGATGCGCTCATCGACCTCCTTCTGCTTCATCGCCGCGAGCAGCAGGCGAATCGCCGAGAGACGTGCCTGATCCCTCGCCCGCATCGCCGCCTTCATGTCTTCGCCGATCCGATCCTTGAGCGACATATGGGCCCCAGAAATGGAAACGCCCCGATGCCGCGCATCGGGGCGCATGGTTGCCGGTGTTGCGTGCTCGCGCGCGCCTAGTACAGCTTCTGCGGCAGCATCTGGCTGCGCAGCCGCTTGTGGAGGCGCTTCACCGCGGCCGCCAGCTTGCGCTTGCGCTCGGCGGTCGGCTTTTCGTAGAACTCGCGCGCGCGAAGCTCGGTGAGCAGCCCCGTCTTCTCCACGGTGCGCTTGAAGCGGCGCATCGCCACTTCGAAAGGCTCGTTCTCCTTGACTCGAACAGTCGGCATCCAATCCTCGGTTGCGTAGTGCGGAAAGACTTGAATTATATCCGTATTTCGCGGCTGGCCGCCAGCCCCCCGTACAATGCCGGGCTATGCTCATCCTGGGACTCGAAACCTCCTGCGACGAGACCGGGGTCGCGCTCTACGAGACGCGTCACGGCGCGCAAGGCGGCCTGCGGGCGCATGCGGTCCACTCCCAGGTCGCGATGCACGAAGCCTACGGTGGCGTCGTGCCAGAGCTCGCGTCGCGCGACCACGTCCGGCGGCTGGTGCCGCTTGCCCGCCAGGTGCTCGCCGAGGCGGGATGCGACGTGCGCGAGCTCGGCGCCGTGGCCTACACCGAGGGCCCGGGCCTTGCGGGTGCGCTTCTGGTCGGTGCGTCGTTTGCGCATGCCCTCGCGCTCGCGCTCGGCGTTCCCGCGATCGGCATCCACCACCTCGAAGGCCACCTGCTGTCACCGCTGCTGTCGCCGCGCGCGCCCGAATTCCCGTTCGTCGCGCTGCTCGTGTCGGGCGGGCATACCCAGTTGATGCGCGTGGAGGGCGTCGGCCGCTACTCGCTGCTCGGCGAAACCCAGGATGACGCCGCCGGCGAAGCCTTCGACAAGACCGCGAAGCTGCTCGACCTCGGCTATCCCGGAGGGCCGGCGCTCTCCAAACTGGCCGAGGCGGGCACGCCGGGGCGCTACCGCCTGCCACGGCCGATGATCGCCAGCGGCGATCTGGAGTTCAGCTTCTCCGGCCTGAAGACCGCGGTCCTGCTGCTGGTGCGCGGCGCCGACCCAAACGAGCAGTTCTTCGCCGACGTTGCCCGCGCCTTCCAAGACGCCATCGTCGACGTGCTGGTCGCGAAATGCACGCTGGCGATGGAAACCACCGGGCTCACCCGGCTCGTGGTCGCCGGTGGCGTGGGCGCCAACCGGCAGTTGCGCGCCGCGCTCGATGCGCAAGCCGGCCAGCGCGGCTTCGATGTGTACTATCCGGCACCCGAGCTGTGCACCGACAACGGCGCCATGATCGCGCTCGCCGCCGCGCTGCGGCTGCAGGCGGCCGCGCCGGCCAAGCAGCCGCGCGCCGCCTTCACCGTGCGTCCGCGCTGGGCGCTCGAGCAGCTCAGCTAGGCGGCCGGCGGGGCAGCGTCGCGCTTTTCTCCGATGCGCGGCTCGTTGCCCGCAAGCAGCCGCCCGATATTCGCGCGGTGTCGCCACGCCAGCAGCAGCGCGATGACCGACACCACCGGCAGCACCGGACGCGAACCGAACAGCCACCAGGCGTAAATCGGCGCGAACAGCGCCGCGGCGAGGGCGGCAAGCGACGAGATGCGAAAAAAGACCACGAACGCGATCCAGGTCGCGAGGGTCGCGAGGCCGAGCCAGGCATTTAGGCCGACGAGGACGCCCGCGGCGGTCGCCACGCCCTTGCCACCCCGGAAGCGATGGAACACCGGGAACAGGTGGCCGGCGAAGGCGGCGAGCCCCGCGAGCGGCGCGACCAGGCCCGTGGCCGCGGGCCCGTCCGCGAGCAGCCCGGCGAGCCACACCGCGAGCCAGCCCTTGCCCGCGTCGCCGACGAGCGTGAGCACGGCGGCGAGCCGGCTGCCAGTGCGCAACACGTTGGTCGCGCCCGGATTCTTCGAACCATAGCTGCGCGGATCGGGCAGCGCGAGCACGCGGCTCACCACGATCGCGAACGAAATCGAGCCCAGGATATACGCGGCGGCGACGATCAGTGCGGTCTGCATCGGCCGGGCATTTTACCCTCGCGGCCCCTATAATCGCCGACGTCCATGGACAGCATCATCATCCGCGATTTGCGCTTCAGTGTGCTTATCGGCATTCACAAGCGCGAGCGGCACGTGCCGCAAACCGTGTCGCTCGATTTGGACATCGGCTTGCCGGGCACCGCGGTGTTCAGGAGCGACAAGGTGTCCGACACCATCGACTACGAACAGGTCGCGCTCGGCATCGGACAAATCGCCGCGAGCGGTCATTTTCGCCTCGTAGAGACGTTCGCGGAGCGCGTCGCGCGCCTGATCCTGGATGACTTCGGCGCACCGTGGGTCAAGGTCAGCGCGGCCAAGATCGGCATCCTCGGCAACGCGAAATTCGTCGGTGTCGCGATCGAGCGCCGCAAGGACTAATCGGCGAGCGCTGCCTCCACCAGCTGCGGCGAGAGCGTGCGCACGATGTCCGCCGGCGCGACGCCGAGCAGGAAGCCGCGCCGCCCGCCGTTGATGTAGACGCGGGCCATGTCCTGGATGCTGCGCTCCATGTAGACCGGCATCGCCTTGCGCGTGCCGAAAGGCGAGGTTCCCCCGACCTGGTAGCCCGAATGGCGCTGCGCGACTTCCGGCTTGCACGGCTCGACGCGCTTGCGCCCGGTCTGACGCGCGAGATTCTTGGTGGAGACCTTGCGATCGCCGTGCATCAGCACCAGCAGCGGCTTCGCGTTCTCGTCCTCCATCACGAGCGTCTTGACCACCTCGCTTGCCGCGACCCCGAGCTCCTCGGCGCCGCGCTCGGCGCCGCCGTGCTCGAGGTACTCGTAGTAGTGCTCGCTGTACGCGACGCCGTGCTTTTTCAGGAACTGCGTGGCGGGGGTTTCGGTGTGGCTGGGCCGCTTCATCCGCGCGGGTGGTGCTTGGCGTGCAGCTGTTTCAGGCGCTCACGCGCCACGTGCGTGTAGATCTGCGTGGTCGAGATGTCGGCATGCCCGAGCAGCATCTGCACCACGCGCAGATCGGCGCCGTGGTTGATCAGATGCGTCGCAAAGGCGTGGCGCAGCACGTGCGGCGACAGGCTCTTGCCCGGAATCGAGCGCGCGCCGTGGCGCTTCAAGTTGTACCAGAACGCCTGCCGTGTCATGGCCGCGCCGCGCGCCGTCACGAACAGCGCTTCGCTCCCCGTGCGGCGCAGAAGCTCGGGGCGCGCCTCGCGCAGATACTTCTGCAGCCAGTGCACTGCCTCCTCTCCCAGCGGCACCAGCCGTTCCTTCGAGCCTTTGCCCAGCACGCGCAGCACCCCGGCCTCGAGGTTGACCTCGAAGGTCCTGAGCGAGACGAGCTCCGATACGCGCAGGCCCGAGGCGTAGAGCACTTCGAGCATCGCCCGGTCGCGCAGACCGAGGGACGTCGCCACCTCCGGCGCGGCGAGCAGCGCCTCGACGTCCGCCTCGGAGAGCGTCTTCGGAAAGCGCGGCACGCGCTTCGGCGCGTCCAGCTTGAGCGTCGGATCCGCGCGCACGCGGCGCTCGCGCAGGCAGTAGCCGTAGAAGCGCTTCAGCGTCGAGAGCATGCGCGCGTCCGAGGAGGCGCGGTGCCGCGCGCCGCCCTGGTGGCGCGAGGCGAAATAGGCGTGCAGATCGCCTTCCTGCGCGGCGACCAGCGCGACGCCTTTGCGCGCCAGCCAGGCCGCGAGCTGCGCAAGGTCGCGCTGGTACGACTCGATGGTGTTGCGCGCCAGCCCGTCCTCGAGCCACAGCGCGTCGCAAAACGCGTCCACCAGCGCGGCGTCGGAGTCCCCGGCCGGCGCCATCGCCTCAGGCTCCCGCCAGCTTCTCGATCTTCGCCAGCAGCTCGTCCGGCACCTCGAGACCCTGCGCCTGCGCGCGCTCCCGGGCCGCGAAGCGCCGCGCGCCCGGCAGGCGCACCTCGGGGTCGGCCAGCATCCGGGCGACCACGGCCTCGACGCGCTCGAAATAGCGCTCGCGCCCCGCCAGCGCGCCCGGGTCGATGGCGACGAACGCCTGCCCGACGCGCGGGCGATTGCCCTGCTCGGCGAAGAACGAATCCGCCTCCGGGCCGATCGCGGCGCCGGTAAGCGCCGCGCAGATCAGCTCGAACATTAGCGCCAGCATCGCGCCCTTCATGCCCCCGATCGGGAACATGCTGCCGTGCTCGATCGCCTCCTGCGGGTCGGAGGTCGGCCTTCCGTGCCGGTCGAGCGCCCAGCCCTCGGGAATGCGCTCGCCCTTCTGCGCCGCGAGCATGATCTTGCCGCGGATCACCGTGGTGAGCGCGAGGTCGATCACCAGCGGCTCGGCACCAGAGCGCGGAAACACGGCGGCCACGGGGTCGGTGCCGAACAGCGCCTTGCGCCCTCCCCACGCGGGTATCGCGGCCGGCGAGTTGGTGAACGCGAAGCCGACCATGCCCGCCTGCGCCACCTGCAGCAGATGGATGCCGAGCACGCCGACGTGGCCGCTATTGGTGATGCCGGCGAAGCCGATGCCGTTGCGGCGCGCGCGACCGGTCACCTCGGCGATCGCCCACTCGCAGGATTCGTAGGGCAGTGCGTCGCGGTTGTCGAGCAGGCACACCGCGGCGCGATCCGAAGCGAGCACGGGCCGCGCCGCGCCGTCGGCGCGCCCGTTCCTGAGCATCGCGCAATAGAACGGCACGCGCGACATGCCGTGCGTCGGCAGGCCTTGCTCCTCCGCCCGTACCAGGTGACGCGCCGCGGCTTCGGCCATCGCCGAGCGCGCGCCGGCGCGCTCCAGTGCCGCGCGCGCGAGGTTCAGCAGCTCGTCGGAGGTCTTTTTCATGGACCGAATTCTACCGGCTGCCGCTAGAATGGCCGGCCAAACCCGCACAGGAGGAGAGAATGGGAAAGATGATCGAACTGACGGCCGCCGACGGCCACAAGCTCGGCGCATACCGCGCCGAGCCTGCGGGCAAGCCGCGCGGCGCCATCGTCGTCATCCAGGAGATCTTCGGCGTCAACAGCCATATCCGTTCGGTCGCCGACGGCTACGCCTCCGACGGCTATCTCGCCATCGCGCCGGCGATGTACGACAGGGTCGAGCGCAACTTCGAGGTCGGCTATACCCCGGAGGACATCGCCAAGGGTCGTGCGCTGAAGGACAAGGCAGGGCTCGACGCGGCACTGCGCGACGTCGAGGCGACGGTGAAGGCGGCCTCGGCCGCCGGCAAAGTCGGCATTGTCGGCTACTGCTGGGGCGGGTATATCACCTGGATGGCGGCCGCCCGCGTGCCGGGGCTCGCCTGCGCGGCGCCCTACTACGGCGGCGGCAGCACGACCGACGAGGCGATCGCTGAAAAACCGAAGTGCCCGGTGATGGCGCATTACGGCGAGAAAGACGAGCACATCTCGGTGCAAAGCGTGAAGAAGCTCGCCGCCGTGCATCCATCGGTGACGGTGCACCTGTACGCGGCTCCGCACGGCTTCAACTGCGACCAGCGCGGCTCGTACCACGCCGAGAGCGCGAAGCTGGCGCGCAGCCGCACGCTCGAGTTCTTCCGCAAGCACGTCGGCTAGCGGCTACTGCGCGTCGGCTACCTCGCCGAGCAGCGCGCGGCGGAAACGCGCCTTGAGCAGCCCGCCGTCGCGCGGCGGGAGGATGATCGGAATCTTTTCCGCGGCGACCTTCACCGTCGCGAAGTTCGGGCCCGGCACGGCGTGGATCGCCGTGCGCAGGGCGGCGATCTCGTCGGGCCGGGCGAGCGTGCTCGCGTTGCGCAGGCCGCAGGCGCGCGCCACCGCCGCGAGGTCGACACCCGACGCGGTGTGCGTGGCCTGCATGCCGGTCTCGCCGTAGCGCTCGTTGTCGATCACCACCACGCTCAGATTCGCGGGTTGCTGCACGCCGATGGTGGCGAGCGTGCCCATGCCCATCAGCATCTCGCCGTCGCCGGTGATCACCAGCACGCGGCGCTTCGGCTGCGCGAGGGCGAGGCCCAGCCCCATCATCGCCGCCTGGCCCATCGCTCCCCATAGTGGAAAGGTGAGCGGGTGATCGCCCGCCGCCGTGCAATCCCAGGCGGTCGAGCCCAGCCCAGCCACCACCAGCAGCTCGCCACGCCCCTCGAGCAACTGCGCCACGACCTCGCGCCGCTTAAGTCGCGCGCTCATCGGTCCGCCTGCTCCTGGAAGCTCTTGATGCCGATCACGCGCTGCGAAATCAGCAGCGCAACGGCGACGTAGCTGTTGTAGGCGAGACGCAGCGCCGCATCGAGCGCCTCCGGAATCTCCGCTGCCTCGCGCACCGGCTGCACCACCACGCCCATCGCCTCGAGCACCGCCCGCGTGGCCTGGCCCATGGGCACCTGCCAGGGATTAAACTCGCCGTACTCGCCGCGCATGGTGACGAGCATCGGTAGCGGAATGCGGCACTCCTTGATGGTGCCGAGCGCGTTGATGATGTTGCCGACGCCGCTCGATTGCATCAGCAGCGCGCAGCGCTCGCCGCCCAGCCATGCGCCCACCGCGAGGCCGATACCCTCCTCCTCCGTGGTGAGCGGCACGGCGCGCATCGAGCGATCGGCGTGGCACAGCTCGATCAGCCGCTTGTGCCCCGCATCGGGCACGTAGCCGACCTGCCGCACGCGCGACGCCGCGAGCAGGCGGTGCACCTCGAGCGGCCAGTCGTACGCCGCTTGCGGATCGGCCGCCATGCTCAGGCCGCGTCCCTGAGGAGCGTCTGGCCGGGGCGCACGCGCGTGAAGGCGACCGGCTGCATGGTGATCTCGAGACGCCCCGCGACGAGGCGTGCGCGAGTATGCGCCGAAGCCTCGAGCGGCCCGGTGTCGGGAAAATCCTCGCGGAAGTGTGCGCCGCGCGAATCCTCGCGCGCCGCCGCCGCGCGCGCGATCACGCGGCTCACCTCGATCAGGCTCTTCAGGTTCAACCAGTCGTGCCAGGAGAGATTGAAGGCGCGATTGTGGTCGGCCAGCGCTCCGGCGTCGAGATCCGTTTCGATGGCGTCTAGCCCGGCGAGCGCGGCGCCGAGCCCCGCCGCGTCGCGCATGATGCCGACCTTGTCCCACATCAGGTCGTGGAGCGCCTCGCGCACCTCTTCCAGCCCGCCATGCCGCGCGGCCTTCCCGGCGAACGGCCGCTCGCAGCGCGCCACCGCCGCATCGATGTGCGCGCGGTCGGGCTCGCGCAGCGCGCCTTCGGCGGCCACCCACGCGGCCATGGCGTCGCCCGCCACGCCGCCGAACACGGTGGAGTTCGCCACGCCGTTGCCGCCCAGCCGGTTCGCGCCGTGCACGCCGCCGGAGTCCTCGCCGGCGACGAACAGCCCCGCGAGCTGCGTCGTGCAATCGGCTTCGAACTCGACGCCGCCCATCATGTAATGCGCTGTTGGCACCACCTCCACCAGGCCGCCGGCAAGGTCGAAGCCGCAGTCGGCGCAGCGCTCGACCATGCCCTTGAAGTCCCTGGCGACCCGTTCCGGGCCGAGGTGCGCCATCGAGATGTACAGCCCGCCGTTCGGGGTGGTGTTGCCCTTTCGCATCTCCGCGAACATGGCGCGCGACACCAGGTCCCGGGTGGCGCGCTCCGCTTTCGGGTCGTAGCCCGGCATGAAGCGCTCCTTGGCGTCGTTCAGCAGGAAGCCGCCGGCGCCGCGCAAGCCCTCTTCGAGCACCGTCCCTGTCATGCGCGTGTGCGCCCCCGCCAGCAGGCCCGTGGGGTGGAACTGCACCATCTCCATGTCGCGCAAAGGCAGGCCCGCGCGCAGCGCCATCGCCAGCCCGTCGCAGCTCTTGTCGCCCGAGGGCGTGTGGTAGCGATACATGGTCGGCCCGCCGCCGGTGGCGAGCAGCACTGCCTTGGCGCGCACCATCACGTATTCGCCGCTGCGCATGTCGATCATCAGCACGCCGGCGAGCGCATCGCCCGATTTCGTCTTTACCAGCTCGACGGCGCGGTGTTCCTCGAGACGGCCGATGTTGCGCGCCCAGACCTGCTCCGCGAGCCGATTGATGATCTCGATGCCGGTGAGGTCGCCCTTGTGCACGGTGCGGTCGAAGCTCTGCCCGGCGAACGCCTTCTGGTGGACGGTGCCGTCGGGATTGCGGTCGAAGAAGCAGCCGAGCTCGTTCTCCAGCTCGCGGATGCGCTCCACCGCCAGCGTCACCAGCTTCCAGGCGAGCTCCTGCTGCGGCAGCCACTTGCCGCCCTCGATGGTGTCCATGAAATGGCGCTCGACCGAGTCGCCCGCGGCGAGCGCCACGTTGTAGCCGCCCTGCACCATGCGCGTGCAGCCGCACTTGCCGAGCAGACCCTTCACCGCCACCGTGATCGCGAGCTCCGGCGCGGCACGATGCGCGTGCAGCGCGGCGAACAAGCCTGCGCCGCCCGAGCCGAGAATCAGGATATCGGTGGAGAGCTCGCGCACTCTTCTATTTGACGCCCAGGCTGGCGAGCGCCGCCGCCCGCCGCGACTGCGCGACCTGTTGCACCGCCGCGTACAGGCTCCCGCCGTGGCTGTCCATGGCCACCAGCAGCGGGCCGAAGCCTTTGACGCGGAACTTCCACAGCGACTCGGGATTGAGGTCGTCCATGTCGACGTCCTCGATCGCCTCGACCCAGGTGGTCTCGAGCGCCGCGGTGCCGCCGATGATCGCCAGGTAAGCTCCCCCGAGTTCGCCGAACGCGCCGAGCGAGTCCTCGCGCAGCCCGCCCTTGCCGATGATCAGGCGCACGCCGTAGTCCTGCATTAGCGGCCGCGTGAAGCGCTCCATGCGATCGCTGGTGGTCGTGCCGATGCACACGGGCGCGTAACCGGTGGGATGCGCGGCGCTCTTCGCCACCTGCTTGACGTTCGGCGCGGTGTGGATCACCGCGTGGCCCGACAGGTCGAAGCGCGTCTTGCGGCCGCGGTCGAACATGTGGATCTGGGTCGCGTCGCGGATGCCGAACAGCGTGCCGTTCAGCGTCACGGTGTCGTTCACCCGCAGCGCGCGCACCTGCTGCTCGCTCACGGGCATGTCGAAGTCGTGATGCGCCACGTCAGCCCTTTGCGCCGAGCACCGCTTTCTTCAGGTCATCCTGCACCGGATGCTCGCCCAGCCAGATGCGCAGCAGCGCGCGGTAGAAGTCCTCGCCCGCGATCGGCGCACCGCGCGCAGTGCCGTTGACGACGATCGCGGTGCCGCTGCCAGGGATCCAGTCGAGCGAGATGTTCATGCCGTCCTTGGCTTCGCCGACCGCGCTCATCACCGCGGCGAGCTGCCTGACGCGGGGCTCGAGCGCCGCCGCCTCGGCTTCAGTGTGGTTGTCGCGGATGCCCTCGCGCAGCGCGTCGGTGAACGTGTCCGCGCCGACATCGCGCAGCATGTGGATCGCCACGCGCTTCGGCCCCGGCTCGGCGATCAGCTCGCTCGCGTCGGAGGTCCTGTGGGGGACGTACAGCCCCATGACGTAGACCTTGAAGAACACCTTCTTGCGCAGCCCGGCGCCGTTCAGCTCGAGCGGCGTGCCCGAGAGCTGGACGCTGGGCTCGAGCGTGACACCGGCCACGTCCGCTGCAAATGACGCCGACGCGCACATTGCCAGTGAAATCGCCAATGCGGCTCGCATGCTAGTAGCCATACTCGATTCCCGACGGACGAAAAGTTGCCCGCGCACGGCGCGCGGAGTGGCATTGCATGTTCACCGCCACGGGATTCATGGTGATGTGCGTGGCGGCGGTCTCGACGTGCACCGCGAACGCGGTCGAATCGCCGCCCAGCCCCTGCGGCCCGACGCCGAGCTGGTTCACCGCCTGGGTGAGCTGCGCCTCGAGCCTCGCGCCCTCTGGATCCTCGGACGCGGTGCCGAGCGGGCGCGTGGCCGCGACCTTGGCGAGGTGCATGCACAGGTCGGCCGTGCCGCCGACGCCCACGCCGACGATGGTCGGCGGGCAGGTCTTGCCGCCGGCCTGCAGCACGCAATCGATGACGAAGGTCTTGATCGCATCGACGCCTTCGGCCGGGATCGCCATGCGCAGGAACGAGTTGTTCTCCGAGCCGGAACCCTTGGGCACCATCTCGATGGCGAGCGCCTCCGGCTCGTCGCTGAAGTCGATGTTGATCACCGGGACGCCCCGGCCGCATGAGCTGTGCTCGTTGTTGCGCGTCACCGGGTGCACCACCGAGGAGCGCAGCGGATACTCGCGGGTGGCACGCTCGCATCCCTTGCGGATTGCCTCCTTCATGCGCGCGCCGTCGAGCTCCACGCCGCGGCCGATCGACACGTTGTAGATCGGGATGCCCGTGTCCTGGCACAGCAGATTGTCGGTGTTCTCGGCGATCTTGATGTTGGTGATCATGGTGCCCAGCACGCTCTTCGCCGTGGCGTCCGTCTCTCCTCGTGCAAGCGCGTCGAATCCCCGCTTGATGTCGGGCGGCAGCAGCTTCAGGGCGCGGATGTAGAGCTCCTTGGCCGCCTCCTCCACCTGTCGGGGATCGATTTTCATCGCCTACCTCACGTGGATATTACGCTCGCGCACCACCTTGGCCCACAGCTTGGTTTCTTCCTGCATCGCCTTGCCGAATTCCTGCGGACTGTTGCCCACCGTCGCCATGCCCTGAGCGTAGAAGCGCGCCTTCATCTGCGTGTCTTCGAGCGCGATCTTCGCGTCGCGATGCACCTTATCGATGATTTCCTGCGGCGTGCCCTTCGGGGCGACGATGCCGAACCAGCCGTAATTCTCGAATCCGGGCAACCCCGCCTCCGACACCGTCGGTATGTTCGGCAGCTGCGGCGCGCGCGCGCGGCTCGTCACGGCGAGCGCACGCAGACGGCCGGCGTTCACGTGCCCGATGGCCGCCGCGAGATTGGGCACCATGAAGCTGGTTTCGCCGCCGACCAGCGCGGCGAGCGCAGGGCCTTCGCCCTTGTAGGGCACGGAAAGCGCGTCGATCTTCGCAGCATTGACGAAGTTCTCCGCCGCCAGGTGGATCTGCGAGCCGATGCCGGCGTGCCCGAAGGTCAGCTTGCCGGGCTCGCTTCTCGCCGCGGCGATCAGCTCCTTGATCGACTTGAAGGGCGAGCTCGCCGGCACCACCACCACCTGGGGTCCGGTCACCACGTTCGTGACCGGCACGAAGTCGCGCTCGGGGTTGTAGTTGAGCTTGGCATAGATGTGCTGGTTGGCGGTCATCACCGAGCCCGAGGGGAAGAACAGCGTGTAGCCGTCTGGCGTCGCCTTGGCCGCTTCGGCCGCCCCTACGCCGCCGCCGGCGCCGCCGCGGTTCTCGATGAGCACCGACTGGCCCCACATCGCCGATAGCTTCTGTCCGATCATGCGCGCGGAAATGTCGGTTGCGCCGCCCGGCGGGAACGGCACGATGAATTTCACCGGCTTGGCGGGCCAGGTCTGCGCGGCCGCCGCCGCAGACAGCATCAGACCTGCGAGCAGGGACGTCCATGTTGCGAGCTTCATTGCGTTCCCCTCAGGTAGTTTTGTGGTGTTGCGACGACATTCTAATCGCGCTCACAGCGCCAGAGCGAACGCGAGGCTCACGACCAGCGCGACGCCTGCGGCCGCCGCGGCAAGGCTTTTCTGCCAGTTGCGCCAGGGCAGGAATTCGAGCGCCAGCAGGCGCAGCCCGCCCGCCAGGTGCGCGGCGAGCAGCAGCACCAGTGCCCACTCGCCGAGCTTCACCAGGGGCTGGTCGGTCCAGCGCAGGAACGCGTCGAGCCGCGCGGCATCGTGCAGCGCCAGGCCGAGCACCCAGAAGTGCACCGGCAGGTACACCGCAAGCATGATCCCCGAGAGCCGGTGCACAAGGAAGGCCCAGAACGCGGGATGATTGCGCGCGCGCACGCCGCTTCTCATCCGAACACTCCGAGGATCGCGCGCACGCCGAGCCCGGCGAGTGCCAGGGCGAACGCGGCGAGCGCGGCATCGCGCGAGCGGCCGCGCCAGCCGAGCCATTCCGGCGAGCACCGCGCGCAACCCGATCGGCACGTGCACCACCACCGCCAGCAGGAACAGGCCGTAGAAGGCGAGCCACGGGACGCTGCCCTGCGTGCGCGCGAGGATCTCGGCCGCGCCGAGGCCGCTATGCACCGCATAGATCATGGTTGCGAGATGCACCGTGACGCATAAGTGCAAGCAGCGCCGCGCTCGCGCGCTGCGCGACCCAGAGCAGCGTTTCGCCGCGCGCGCTCACAGCTCTCCGCGCAGCGCGGCGCGCGCGAGTTCGCGTTTCAGTCCGGCGATGCCCGCGGTCGGCGCGATGTGCTTGGGGCAGCGCTCGGTGCAGCTCATGTGCGTATGGCAGGCTTGGCAGCCGGCGTCTCCCGCGACCGCGCGCAGGCGCTCCGCGCGCGCCCGATCGCGCTCGTCGCGCAGCAGCGTCCAGGCCCGGTTGAGCGCCGCCGGCCCGAGGTAGTCCGGGTTCCACGCCACCACGTCGCAGGAGCTGTAGCACACGCCGCAGCCGATGCACTCGATCGCCGCATCCGCGTCCCGGCGCGCGGCCGATTGCGGCGCCACGCGCGCGAAATCCTCGTCGCGCGTGCGCGTGCCGCTGAAGCGCCCCTTCGCGCGCGCCCACTTGTCGAAGAACTCGCGCATGTCGGTCACCAGGTCGCGGATCACCGGCAGATTGGCGAGCGGCGCGATTTCGAGCACGCCGTCGGCCGCGACCTTGTCGACGTGCGTGCGGCAGGTCCAGCGCGCGACGCCGTTCACCGTCATGGCGCACGAGCCGCACATGCCGACGCGGCAGGCGAAGCGGTAGGCGAGCGTCGGGTCGAGCGCGCGCTGGATGTGCGTGACGACGTCGAGCACGGTCTGGCTCGCGTGGCGCGGTACGTCGAACGACTGGTAGGCGCCCGCCTCGGCGCCGCGCCAGACCCGGACAGTCAATACGCTCACGCGCTCTCGTAGAGCCTGGTGAGGACGAACTCGCGATGACCCAGCGCCTCGGCGGCGGTGAGCCGGCCGTTGGCCGTGCGGAACATGTACTCGAGCAGCTTGTCGCCGGCCGCGTCCGGGCTGAGCTCCCTTCTGAGCAGCCCCGACACGTCGACGTCGATGTGCTCGCCCATGGTGCGCACGGTGCGCGGGTTGGCGCACAGCTTGATCACCGGCAGGATCGGGTTGCCGATGACGTTGCCCTGCCCGGTGGGAAACAAGTGCACCACGAAGCCCGCCGCCGCGCACAGCGTCACCATCTCGGCCGCCGCCGACGACGAGTCCATGAACCACAACCCCGGCCCGGTCGGCGCCTCGGCCTTGTCGAGCACGCCGTCGACCACGCACTTCCGGCCGATCTTCTGGATGTTGCCGAGCGCCTTTTCCTCGATCGTGGTCAGGCCGCCCTCGATGTTGCCCTTGGTCGGCTGCGAGTCCGATCAGGTCGCTCGTCTTGTGCCGCTCGACCACTTCCTGGTAGCGGTCGAACATGAACTGGAACTTCTTGCGCACCTCGTCGTTGCGGCAGCGCGCCGCGACCAGGTGCTCGCCGCCGGTGAGCTCGGTGGTCTCGCCGAACACCAGCGTCGTGCCATGCGGGTAGAGCTTGTCGAAGGCATTGCCCACCGTCGGGTTCGAGCCGCAGCCGGAGGTGGTATCGGACTCGCCGCACTTGGTCGAGACCCAAAGTTCCTTCAGCGGACGCTCCTCGCGGCGCTGCTCGCCGGCCCACTGCACGAATTCCTTGGCCGCCTTGGAGGCGCGCATGATCGTGTCGTGGTCGCCGTGCTGCTCGATGCCGAAGTACGCCACCGGCTTGCCGGTCGCGGCGATGCCGTCGGCGACCTTCTTGCCCCAGCCGTTCCTCGATGCAGATCACCACCACCGCGGCGACGTTCGGGTTCGACCCGGTGCCGATCAGGGTGCGGAAGTGCAGGTCGAGGTCGGCGCCGAACTGCAGTCGCCCGTAGGGGTGCGGCAGCGCCATCGTCGCCCTTGATGTTGTTGGCCACCGCTTCGGCAGCGGCGTTGGAAATGTCGTCCACCGGCAGGATGATGACGTGGTTGCGCACGCCGACGCGGCCGTTCTCGCGCCTGTAGCCCCAGAAAGTCGCTTTCGAGAGATCCATCGTTACCACCGCTTGGTCTTGATGTTCTGAACGTGGGCGTGCTCGCCCTGCTTGATCGGCGCCACGACCTTGCCGATGTCGACGCCGTACTTGATCACCGTGTCGCCCGGCTTGTAGTCCCTGAGCGCCACCTTGTGGCCGATCGGGATGTCGCTCTTGGCGACCACCTTGACGTCCTTGTCGTCCTCCATGATCCAGCCGGAGAGCTCCTGACCGGCCTTCACGCCCTCGACGACGACCACGCCGACGCCGTCGCCTTCCTCGTGCACCACGAAATGAATCATCGCCCTCTCCGCTTGAGATGGAATGCTGCTGCAGGGGAAGGCGCAGTCTAAGCCCGTCGTTCGCGTAGAGTCAACTATATGAGTTGTATGACTTGCGTGCTAGACTGCCTCCCGCCATGAACCAGGTGATCGACACGGCGGCCTTCTCGCCCCTGTACAAGGAGGTCAAGCGCCGACTCACCGGCAGCATCGCCGCCGGCGAGTGGCGTCCGGGCGAGGCGCTACCCTCGGAGACGCGGCTCGCGCAGCGTTTCAACGTGTCGATCGGCACGCTGCGCAAGGCGATCGACGAGCTGGTGGCCGAGCGCATCGTGGTGCGCCACCAGGGGCGCGGCACCTTCGTCGCCACGCACAGCGCGAACCGGCTGCTGTTCCATTTCTTCCACGTCGTACCGCGCGGCGGCGAAAAGCAGTATCCGGACACCACCACGCTCGCGTTCCGGCGCGGCCGAGCCGAAGCGGTGGAGGCCGCCAAGCTGCAGCTCGCTCCCGGAGATCCGGTGCTGCGCGTGCGCAACCTGCTCGCGCTCGGCGGCAGGCCGGTAGTGCTAGATGACCTGGTGCTGCCGCAGCGCCTGTTCCCGGACCTGACGGAGAAGATCCTCACCACGCGCGACAACACCATCTACCACCTGTACCAGACGCGCTACGGCATCAACGTGCTGCGCACCAGCGAGCGCCTGAGCGCGGCGCTGGCCGATGCCGAAACGGCGAAGCTGCTCAATCTGAGGAAAGGCGCGCCGCTGCTCGAGATCAACCGCGTCGCCTTCACCTACCACAGCGCACCGGTTGAGCTGCGGCGCAGCCTGGTCGACACCACCGGGCACGAGTACTTCTCGGATATCGGAAGATGAGCGGAAAATGAGCGGCAAATGACGTCGCGGCGCGAGTTCCTCGAGGCGCTCGCCGCGCTCGGCCTCGCCGCGAACGCGCCGCTCGGCGCGCTCGCCGCCCCGCGCTTCGCGACCGACCCGTTCGCGCTCGGCGTCGCCAGCGGCTACCCCAGCGCCGGCGGCGCGGTGCTGTGGACGCGCTCTGCTGGGCGAGCTCGATCCGGTGCCGATTCCCGTTCGCTGGGAGATCGCGGCGGACGACGCGCTGCGATCGATCGTCGCTTCCGGCGTGGAAACCGCGACGCCGCAATGGGCGCACTCGGTCCACGTCGAGGTGAAAGGGCTCGAGCCCGCACGCCCTTACTGGTACCGCTTCACGGCCGGCGACGCAGTGAGCCCCGTGGGACGGCTGCGCACCACGCCCCGGCGCGACGCGCCGGCCGACCGGCTGCGTTTCGCGTTCGCCTCCTGCCAGCAGTACGAGCAGGGCTACTACGGCGCCTACCGGCACGTGGTCGCCGACGACGCCGGACCTGATCGTGTTTCTCGGCGACTATATCTACGAGTCGTCCTGGGGCCGCAACCACGTGCGCAAGCACGACCCGGGCGAGCCTTACACGCTCGCCGAATACCGCATGCGCTACGCCTGCTACAAGAGCGACCCCGACCTGCAGGCGGCGCACGCGGCCTGTGCGTGGCTCGCTCACCTGGGACGACCACGAGGTCGACAACGACTACGCCGGCGATCGGCCCGAGGACGGCATGCCGCCCGAGCGATTCCTCGCGCGCCGCGCCGCCGCTTACCGGGCCTACTACGAGCACATGCCGCTGCCCGCGCGCATGCGCCCGCACGGGCCGCACATGCGGATCCATACGCAGTTCGGCTGGGGATCGCTGGCGCGCTTCTTCATGCTCGATGACAGGCAGTACCGCGCCTACCAGGTGTGTCCGCGCAAGCCCGGCGGCGGCAACGTGGTGGGCGAGCGCGAATGCGCCTCGCGCACCGATCCCGGCCGCAGCATGCTCGGCGCGCGCGCAGGAGGCTTGGCTCGAGCGCGCCTTCGCCGAGTCGCGCGCCGGATGGAACATCGTCGCGCAGCAGACCCTGATGGCGCAGTTCGTACGCGGCTCGGGCGACGCGCGGCGCTTCTGGACCGACGGCTGGGACGGTTATCCCGCCGCGCGCCGCAAGCTGCTCGAGAGCGTCGCGGCGCAGCGTCTCGCCAATCCGGTGATCATCGGCGGCGACGTGCACCACCACGCGGTGGCCGACCTGAAGCTCGATTTCGACGACCCTCGGTCGCCCGTGGTGGCGAGCGAGTTCTGCGGCACCTCGATCACTTCGCAATCGCGCGCACAGAAGGAGCTCGACGCGACGCGCGGGGAGAACCCGCACGTGAAGCTCGCCGACGGGCGCTACCGCGGCTACGTGCGCGTCCAGCTCGACGCGCGGCGCTTGCGCGCCGATCTGCGCGCCATGGACTCGGTGCAGGCGCGCGAGGCCGGCTGCTCGACGCTCGCGTCGTTCGTGGTCGAAGACGGCAAGCCCGGACCGCAGCGTGCCTGAGCCGCGCTAGCGGCAGCGCAGGTTGGCCGAGTAATCGACGAGCGGCGTGGTGCAGTCGTGCTCGTTGACGCTGCGGCCCTCGAGCAAGGGCGGTGGGGTCCGGTCGCGCGGCGCCTCGTCATAGTAGAACATCGTCCCGAGGATGGCGGCGGCGCCGAGCGCGGCGGCTGCGGATCCGCCGGCGATGCTCACGCTCACGCCGCCTGACACGACCGTCGTGCCCGCTGCCGGAGAGCCGACGCTCGCCGCCGTGTTGCTCGCAATCTGCGTGTTCGCCGCGCAGGCCGACAGGGCCAGCGCGGCAACGATCGTTCGCATGGGTTAAATTCTAGCGCCGCGTCGCGACTCCCGCCTTCTTGATCCATGTCAATGGCGGGGTCCCGGAGCGGTTCAAGATGATTCGCGCGTGATTTTTCGCCAAGAAAGGAAAGCCATGGCCTACAAGACGATCCTGGTTCATCTCGATGCCGGCAAGGGCGCTGACGCGTGCCTCGACATCGGATTCTCGCTGGCGCAGAAGTCCGACGCGCACGTGGTCGGCCTGCACGCGCTAAGCGTCGCGCCGGCGCCCGCCTGGGCGATGGCCGAGGCCGGACCTGCCATCGAGGCAAGCCACAACAAGGCGCTGGCGGAGATCGCCAGGCGCGTGCGCGGCGTCTGGGAGGCGGCGGTGCAGCGCGCCAATTGCTCGAAATGCGAATGGCGCAGCTCGGCGGTCGACGCGCTCGACGCGGTGACCTTGCACGCGCGCTACGCCGATCTGGTCGTCGTCGCGCAGGACGACGGCAGCGGAACCAGCGGCGTGTCGGACCTGTTCGCGCAGCGCCTGCTGCTCTCTGCCGGGCGACCCGTGCTGGTCGTGCCCTACGCGCGCGAGAAGCGGCCCATCGGCGAAAATATCCTGATTGCGTGGAACGCGAGCCGCGAAGCGACGCGCGCGGTCACCGACGCGCTGCCGCTGCTGCAGGGCGCCAAGCAGGTGAGCGTCGCGGCGTTCAATCCCGGGCGCCCGGGCGGCCCGCACGGCGAGGTCCCCGGCGCGGACATCGGGCTATACCTGTCGCGCCACGGCGTGCGAGTGACGGTCTCGCAGTACCAGGCCGACGACATCGACGTCGGCAACCAGCTGCTGTCGCGGGTGGCCGACCTGGACGCGGACCTGATCGTGATGGGCGCATACGGCCGCTCACGCTTCTCCGAGCTGGTGCTGGGCGGCGCCACGCGCACCATCCTCGAGTCGATGACCGTCCCGGTGCTGATGTCGCACTGAGGCGCGCAGCTCAGGCGGGCGTCGCGGCGCGCTGCAGCCGGTCGCGCACCGCCAGCCACTCGGCCTCGTCCGGCGGCTGCTCGACGAGGATCTGCGCGCAGCCCGACTGATCGAGCTCGCGCAGCGCGGCGTAGAGGCGCCGCGCGTACGATGCCGCGTCGCGCGGCATGCGCAGCCAGCGTGCGGCGCGCTCGTCCGGGCGCGAGAACGCGAGCACCGCGACCCGCTCGCCGGCGTGCGCGATTTCGGCGTCGAGCGCGTGCGCGGGCACCAGACGCAGCGGGGTCTGCGGCGCGTAGTGCCGCTCGAGCGTGCCCGAAGCGCGCGGCGCGCCGGCGTCTGGCGCCGCTACCGGCTCGTCGAGCGCGCGCTCCAGGTCGGCCCGCGAGATCGCCCCGGGACGCAACAGCACGGCGCGGCCGCGCGACAGATCGACGATCGTCGACTCGATGCCGACCTCGCTCGCGCCCCCCTCGAGAACCAGGTCGACTGCGTCGCCCAGGTCGCGCCGCACGTGCTCGGCGCAGGTGGGCGAGACGCGGCCGAAGCGATTCGCCGAGGGCGCGGCGATGGGTCCGCCAAATTCGTCCAGCAGCGCCTGCGCCACCGGATGCGCCGGCACGCGCAGGCCGATGGTGTCCTGGCCGCCGGTGACGAAATCGCCCGCCTGCGGCGCGCGCTTCAGGATCAGCGTGAGCGGCCCGGGCCAGAAGCGCGCCGCGAGCTTGCGCGCCGCCTCGGGTACTTCGCGCGCCCAGCCGAAGGCGTCTTCGGCCGAGGCGAAGTGCACGATCACTGGATGATCCGCCGGACGGCGCTTGACCGCATAGAGTTTTCTAAGCGCGGCTTCGCTCGAAGCGTCCGCCCCCAGCCCGTATACGGTCTCGGTGGGAAACGCGACCAGGCCGCCGGCGCGCAGGATCTCGGCGGCGCGCCGGACATCGGCGTTCACGGCTTGGGCAGTTCCGCCTTGCGCACGGATTCCGCCTGCCTGGCGCGAAACTCGGCGAGCTTTTTCGCCAGCCCCGCGTCCGAAAGCGCGAGCATCGCCACCGCGAACAGCGCCGCGTTCGCCGCGCCCGCCTCGCCGATGGCAAAGGTGGCGACCGGAATGCCCTTGGGCATCTGCACCGTCGAGAGCAGCGAATCCAGGCCCTGCAGGTGCTTGGAGGGCATCGGCACGCCGAGCACCGGCAGCGTGGTGTGCGCCGCCACCACGCCCGCGAGGTGCGCCGCGCCGCCGGCGCCGGCGATGATGCACTTCATGCCGCGCTTGGCCGCGCCCCCCGCCCACTCCGAGACCAGGTCGGGGGTGCGGTGCGCAGACATCGCCTTGGCCTCGTAGGGCACGCCGAACTCCTCGAGCATTTTGGCGGCCGCCTTCATGCTGTCCCAGTCCGAAGTCGACCCCATGACGATGCCGATCATGAAAGCTTTCTCCCGGTAAGGCGCTCGAGCGCCTCGCGATATTTTTCCGCGGTCTTGGCGATCACTGCGGCGGGCAGCCTCGGCGCCGGCGGCGTCTTGTCCCAGTCGAGCGTCTCCAGGTAGTCGCGCACGTACTGCTTGTCGAACGACGGCGGGCTGATGCCGACCTGGTAGGAATCCGCCGGCCAGAAGCGCGACGAGTCCGCGGTCAGCGCCTCGTCGATCAGTACCAGCTTGCCCGCCGCGTCGGTACCGAACTCGAACTTGGTGTCGGCGATGATGATGCCCCGCTGCGCCGCGTAGTCGGAGGCCTCCCGGTAGAGGCGAATCGCCACCTCGCGCACCTGCTCGGCGAGCGGCCTGCCGATCAGCCTGACGACCTCGTCGAACGAGATGTTCTCGTCGTGGCCGTCGGTGGCCTTGGTCGCGGGAGTGAATATCGGCTCGGGAAGCTTCTGCGCCTGGCGCAAGCCCTTCGGCAACTCGATGCCGCAGACCATGCCGGTCTTCTGGTAGTCCTTCCAGCCCGAGCCGATGAGGTAGCCGCGCACCACCGCCTCGATGGGCAGCGGCTTGAGCTTCTTCACCACCACCGCCCGGCCGCGCACCTGCGCCTTTTCGTCCTCGCCCTCGACCACCGACTCGGGATCGATTCCCGTGAGGTGGTTGGGCACCACGTGGGCCAGCTTCTCGAACCAGAAATTCGACATCTGCGTGAGCACCGCCCCCTTGTCGGGGATCGGATCGGGCAGCACCACGTCGAAGGCGGACAGCCGGTCGCTCACCACGATCAGCAACTTGTCCTCGCCCACCGCGTAGATGTCGCGCACCTTGCCGCGCCCGATGCGCGGCAGGCTGGCGACGCCCGATTCGAACAGGGCGGCGCTCACGCTGCCTGCTTCTCGAGCTCGGGCTTCCACTTGCCCTGGCAGGCGAGGCCGTTCATGTGGGCGCGATGATGGAACGCCTTCTGCGCCGCGGCGACGTTCTGCAGGCTGCCGCGCCATGCCTTGAGCGCCGGGTTCTGCAGCGCGCGCGAGTACGAGAACGTGAGCGGCCAGGGCAGCCCCTTCATCGCCGCCATGGCGTTGAGATGCGCCGTGGCGTCCACGTCCGACTGGCCGCCGGAGAGGAACACCACGCCCGGCTGCGCCGCGGGAACGGTGCGCTTGAGCACGCGCACGCTGCGCTCGGCGACCTCGCCGACGCCGGCCTGGCGGGCGTTCTCCTTGCCCGAGAGCACCATGCTCGCCTTCAGGATGATGTGCTCGAACGATACGTTGTGCGCCGCGAGCGCCGCGTAGGTCGCGCGCAGCGTCGCCTCCGTGACTTCCTCGCAGCGCTCGATCGTGTGGTCGCCGTCGAGCAGCACCTCGGGCTCGATGATGGGCACGATCGAGGCCTCCTGGCAGAGCGCGGCGTAGCGCGCCAGCGCGTGCGCGTTCGCGTACAGGCAGCTGTGCGTGGGGATGCCGTCGCCGATGGTGATCACGGCGCGCCATTTGGCGAAGCGCGCGCCGAGCTTGAAGTACTCGGCGAGGCGTTCGCGCAGGCCATCGAGCCCTTCGGTGACCTTTTCGCCCGGACACAGCGCCAGGTCCTTGGCGCCCTTGTCGACCTTGATCCCGGGGATGATGCCCTTCTTCGCGAGGAAATCCGCGAACGGGATGCCGTCGCTGGTCTTCTGGCGGATCGTTTCGTCGAACAGGATCACGCCCGAGACGAACTGCTCGATGCCGGGCGTGGCGAACAGCAGCCCGCGATAGGCGCGGCGATTTTCCTCGGTGGACTCCACGCCGACCGACTTGAAGCGCTTCTCGCAGGTGCCGCTCGATTCGTCGGCGGCAAGGAGACCCTTGCCCTTCGCGACCATCGCGGCCGCGGTCTTGGAAAGCAGTGACTTGTCCATGCTGATCCTCGGTGGTGGGACGTTGCCGGTGTGACGAACGTCGATTTTACCGTTGTTCGGCGGCCTGTTTAAGCTTCACTTAAGGCCGGCGCGTAAATCTCGGACGCCGCGCGATTTCGGCGATAATGCGGCCCCCCGGCCAATAAGCAAGCGCCATGATACGAATCGAAAACCTCGTGAAGTCGTTCGGCCCGAAGCGCGTGGTCGACGGCCTCACGTTCAGCGTGGAGCGGGGCGAAGTGCTGGGCTTCCTGGGGCCGAACGGCGCCGGAAAGTCCACCACCATGCGCATGATCACCGGCTTCATTCCGCCGACCGAGGGCCGGGTGACGATCGGCGCCTACGACGTGGCCGAATCGCCGCTCGAGGCGAAGCGCCTGATCGGCTATCTGCCCGAGGCGGCGCCCAGCTATCCGGACATGACGGTGCACGGCTTTCTCGCGTTCGCCGCGGACATGCGCGGCCTGGTGGGCGAGGCGAAGAAGAAGGCTATCGGCCGGGTCGTCGACCTGTGCTTCCTATCGTCCGTGCTCCACCAGGGCATCGACACGCTGTCCAAGGGCTACAAGCACCGCACCTGCCTGGCGCAGGCGCTGATACACGATCCCGACGTGCTGGTGCTCGACGAGCCGACCGACGGACTCGATCCGAACCAGAAGCACGAAGTGAGAAACCTCATCCGCGAGCTCGGCAAGAGCAAGGCGCTCGTGTTCTCGACGCACATCCTGGAGGAGGTCGACGCGGCCTGCACGCGCGCCGTCATCATCGACCGCGGCCGCATCGTCGCCAACGGCACCCCGCAGGAGCTGCGCGGCATGTCGCTGGTGGCCGGCGCCGTGACCGTTGCGGGGCAAGGCGTGAGCGGAGACGGGCTGGCGGTGCTGGGGCGCGTCGAGCAGGCGGACGGCGCCTGGCGCGTCTACCCCGGCGGCCGGCATGCGCCCGGCGAGCTGGTGCGCGCGGTGGTCGAGCTCGCGGCGCGCGAAGGCTGGCGGCTCGAAGCGCTGCGCACCGAGGAGGGACAGCTCGACGAGGTGTTCCGCCGCATCACGCTTCCCGACACGGTCCGGAAATGAACTCCGCCTGGAAGACGATCCGCACTATCGCCCGGCGCGAGCTGGTGAGCTACTTCGTCTCGCCCGTAGCCTACGTATTCCTCGTCATCTTCCTGCTGCTGACGGGCTTCTTCACCTTCACGGTGGGCAATTTCTTCGAACGCGGCGAAGCGAGCCTCGCAGCGTTCTTCGTCTGGCATCCGTGGCTATTTCTGGTGCTGGTGCCGGCGGTCGGCATGCGACTATGGGCGGAAGAGCGGCGCGCGGGGACGCTCGAGCTGCTGCTCACCATGCCGGTGACGACCTGGCAGGCGATACTCGGCAAGTTTCTCGCCTCGTGGGCGTTCCTTGCCATCGCGCTCGCGCTCACCTTTCCTGTAGTCATTACGGTGAACGTCCTCGGCGACCCCGACAACGGCGTCATCGCCGCCGGCTACCTCGGCAGCCTGCTGCTCGCGGGAGCCTACCTCGCGATCACGTGCATGACCTCGGCGATGACGCGCAACCAGGTGGTGGCGTTCATCCTTGCGGTGGTGGTGTGCCTGTTCCTCATCCTGTGCGGCTTCAATCCGGTGACCGACCTGCTCACGCGCTGGGCGAGCCCGGCATTCGTCGACACGGTGGCCGCGTTCTCGGTGATCACCCATTTCGACGGCTTCCAGAAGGGCGTGATCGACACGCGCGACCTGTTCTTCTTCCTGTCGGTGATCGGCTTCGCGCTGTTCGCAACCAGCGTGATCATCCGCAATCATCGGGCAGGGTAGCGCCGTGCGCAAGTACGACACCCTCGTTTACTCCGCGGTCGGCCTGGCGGCGCTGTTCCTCATTCTGGTCGCGTTCAACTACCTCACCTCGGCAACGGCGGTGCGCGCGGATCTCACCGAGGGCAAGCTCTACACGCTGTCGGACGGCACGCGCAAGATCCTGCACGGCCTGAAATCGCCGGTGAAGCTCAAGCTCTACATCTCGCGTGGCGAGAGCGTCCCAGTTCAGCTGCGCAGCTTCGCGCAGCGCGTCGAGGACATGGTGCAGGAGTTCAAGGCCGTTGCCGGGCCGAAGCTGCAGGTGGAGATCTACCACCCACAGCCCGACTCGGAGGAAGAGGACGCCGCCCAGCTCGACGGCATCGAGCCGCAGCAGCTGGTGAGCGGCGACAACTTCTATCTCGGCGTCGCGGTGAGCCGGCTCGATCGCAAGGACTCGATCCCGACGATCACGCCGCAACGCGAGCGTCTGCTCGAATACGACCTGGCGCGCGCCATCTCGCGCATCGCCTCGCCGCGGCAGGCGAAGGTGGGTTTGATGAGCACCCTGCCGGTGTTGGGCGAGAAGTTCAATCCGATGACGCGCTCGAGCTCCGATCCATGGGTGCTCGCGAACGAGCTCAAGCGTGAGTTCGACGTCGAGCAGGTGAACATGACGGCGTCCGAGATCCCGACGGACATCAACGTCCTGCTGCTGATCCACCCGCGGGACATCACGCCGCAAGGCGAATACGCGCTCGACCAGTTCGTGCTGCGCGGCGGCAAGCTGATCGCCTTCGTCGACCCCTACGCGTATTTCGACCAGCTGCCCACCCCGCCGGGCGTGCCGCCGCAGGGAGGCACCCGCTCGACGCTGCCCACGCTGTTCAAGGCCTGGGGCCTCGAGATGAACCCGGACAAGGTGATCGCCGACGTGGTCTACGCCTCGGGCAGCGGCCAGCGCTACACGCCCACCGTGCTGAGCCTCAATCGCACCGCGTTCAATCGCGACGACGTCGTCACCAGCCAGATCGAGACGTTGCTGTATGCCTTCGGTGGCACGTTCCGCGCGAAGCCGGTCGACGGACTGAAGGTCACCGATCTGGTGACCAGCTCGCCCAACTCGATGCTTGTGGACGACGCCAACGCGACCGCGGCTGGCGATGCGGCGACCAGGGACTTCAAGCCGGGCGGCACCCCGTTTGCGCTCGCGCTGCGGCTCTCGGGCAAGTTCAAGACCGCTTTCCCCGACGGCCGCCCCGCCGCGCCCGGCGAGAAGCAGGACGCGCCCAAGAAGGCAGCCGAGCCCCAGCTGCGGGAATCGGCCAAGGACAACGCCGTAATCCTGGTCGCCGACACCGACATGCTGCAGGACCCCGCCGCGGTCGACGTGCAGGAAGTGCTGGGCCGCAAGGTCGTCGTGCCGTCGAACGGCAACCTCGCCTTCGCGCTGGGCATGGTCGAGCAGTTCGCCGCAGGCGACGAATTGATCTCGCTGCGCAGCCGCGCTTCTTCGTTCCGACCGCTCACCGTGGTGCGTGAGCTGGAGGCCAACGCGCAGAAGCAGTATTTCGGCAAGATCCGGGCGCTCGAGGATGAGCTGACGAAGACCACCGACAAGCTGCAGGAGCTGCAGAAGGCCCAGGGACCTGGCGCGAAATCGTCGCAGATCCTGACCGCCGAGCAGCAGGCCGAGCTGGAGAAATTCCGCAAGACGGTCGCCCGGACCAAGCTTCAGCTCAAGGAGGTGCGCAAGAACCTGCGCCGTGATTCCGAGGCCCTGGTGTTCTGGACCAAGGTCGCGAACATCGCGCTGATGCCGCTGCTGGTGGCGCTGTTCGGCCTGATCGTGGCGCTTGTGCGGCGCCGCCGCGCGGCATGAACCTGCGCTTCGCCGCCACGCTGCTCGTGCTGCTCGCGGTGCTGGGCGGCGGTGCGCTCATGTACCACCAGCAGGAGCGCTCGCGCCAGGCGTCGAACGTCGCCACCCTGGGTCAGCCGCTGCTCAAGGGCCTCACCGTGGCCGACGTCGCGGGCATCCGCATCTCCGCACCGAAGGCCACGCTCACCCTGCAGCGCCACGACCAGGGCTGGACGATCACCGAGCGCGCGGGCTTTGCGGCGGATTTCGGCAAGGTGCGCGCGTTCCTGCTGAAGGCGATCGAGTTGAAGATCGGCCAGAGCGAGCAGATCGGCGACCAGGACCGCGGCCGGCTCGAGCTTCTCGCGCCCGGCAAGGGCGATGGCGCGGGCACACTGCTCGAGTTCCTGTCGGCCGACGGCAAGCCGCTCGCGCGGCTGCTGATCGGCAAGAAATACTTCAAGCAGGAACCCGACAACCCCGACAAGGCGCCGGGCGACGGGCGCTTCGTCATGCTGCCGGACACGCCCGGGAGCGTCTATATCGTTTCCGATCCGCTTTCGCAGGCCACTACCGCGAGCGCGGCATGGATCGACACCACGGGAATCAAGGCCGAAAAGGTGAAGACGATGGCGGTGCGCTCCGCCGGAGGCATACACTGGAAAATCGAGCGCTCGGGCGACAACGCCGACTGGAAGCTCGAGGGCGCACGACCGGACGAGAAGCTCGAGGTCACCAGGGCGAACGCCGCTTCCTACTCGCTCTCTCTGCTCGAGCTCGCGGACGTGGCGCCCGAATCGACGACGGCGCAGGAGGCCGGCTTCGACAAGCCCAGCGCGACGATCAGCGCGACCACGCTGAACGGGCTCGGCTACCACTTCACGCTCGGCAAGCTCCAAGGGGCGAACTACTACGTCAAGTTCACGGTCGACGGGGCGCAGGCGACGGCGCGCGAAAAGGAGCTCGCGCGGCACACGCTGCTCATCGACAAGGCGAAGTTCGAGGACGTGCTGAAGAAGCGCGCTGACCTGCTCGAAAGAAAGAAGTAGCAACGCCCCGCGCCGAGGACCGGCTATCATGACCGTTAGTTGACCAGGGAGCGGGGCATATGGCGACACCGGATAGCAGGACCAAGGTGGTCATCCTGACGAACACCTACCGCATCAAGGGCTACATCGAGCTGGTGCCGGGCGCGCGGCTGACCGATTACATGCTCGATGCGAGGGGCTTCATCGCGGTGACCGACGCCGAGGTCTGGGAGCGCGAGGGCCGGCAGGTATTCACCGCGCACTTCATCAACGTCAGCCGCGACCATATCGTGGTCGTTTCGCCGTCCAACTGACGTCACTCGCCGGCGCGCGCTGCGCGGCTCCTCGGTCATGGGCGGGCTACAGATATCGGACATCGCGCATGTCATCCAGCTCGCGGTGGCGCCGGTATTCATGCTCACCGCGGTGGGCACCATCATCGCCGCGCTCAACATCCGGCTCGGTCGCGCGGTCGACCGGCGACGGGTGCTCGAGGAGCGGCTCGGCGAGCTCGGGGAGCTCGACGCGCAAGTCGCGCGCGCAGAGCTGCTGCAAATCGCCAGCCGCATCCGCACGGTGTACTTCGCGATCCTGTTCGCGGTTCTCGCGGGACTGTTCGTTTGCCTGCTGATCGCCGGAGCGTTCATCGGCGCGTTCGTAGCGGCGAACCTGTCGCGCATGATCGGGGCGCTGTTCGTGCTGGCGATGCTGGCGCTGATCGTCTGCCTGCTGCTGTTCCTGCGCGAGATTTTCCTTGCCGTCACCACGCCGCGCCACGCGCCGCGCTAGACGCCAGGCTTCCCCTGCCCACCCGAATGCTGCTATAAATCGGCGTAAGGCGCGCCAAGACGCCGCGGCCCTTTCCGCGCAGCGATTACCGGGAGGTGTACCGTGGACAAGAACCCAATCGACGGCATTCGCACCATCGCCCTGGTAGGTCAGGCGGGCTGCGGCAAGACCACGCTCGCAGAGGCCCTGCTGGCGCAGGCCGGCGCGATCAGCGCGCCGGGCAGCGTGGAGCGCGGCGCGACGGTATGCGACTACACGCCGCTCGAGAAATCGTTGCAGCATTCGCTGAAGCTCGCGGTGGCGAGCTTCGAGGCGCAGGACACGCGCATCCATCTGCTCGACACCCCGGGCTATCCCGATTTTCTGGGCCACTCGCTGCCCGCGCTCGCCGCGGTCGAGACCGCGGCGATCGTGGTGAACGCGCAGAACGGCCTGGAGATGATGACCGGCCGCTTCATGCAGTGGGCCGCCAGGCGCGGCCTCGACCGGTTGATCGTGGTCAACAAAATCGACGCCGGGGTCGATCTGGAGGCGCTGCTCGAGAGCATCCGGCAGGCCTTCGGCAAGGAATGCCTGCCGCTCAACCTGCCCGCGGGCGGCGCGACGCGGGTGTCGGATTGCTTCTTCGCGCCGTCGGGCGAGTCGGACTTCTCCTCGGTCGAGGAGATGCACAGGCAGCTCGTCGATCAGGTGGTGGAGGTCGACGAGAAGCTGATGGAGCTTTACCTCGAGCAGGGCAGCATCGCGCCGGATCAGCTGCACGCGCCGCTCGAGCGCGCGATGCGCGAGGGACACCTTATCCCCGTGGTGTTCGCCTCCGCCAAGACAGGCGCCGGCATCGCCGAGCTGCTCGAGGTCATCGTCAAGCTGATGCCAAACCCCGCGGAAGGCAACCCGCCCGTGTACGTCAATACGCCGATCGACGGCGGCGCGCCCACCGAGATTCGCGCCGAGCCCGACCCCGGCAAGCACGTGCTCGCGCACGTATTCAAGGTCGAGATCGATCCGTACATCGGGCGCCTGGCGGTATTTCGCGTTCATCAGGGGCGCATCACGCCGGGCACGCAGCTGTTCATCGGCGAGGGCCGCAAGCCGATCAAGCCCGGTCACCTCTACATGCTGCGCGGCAAGCAGCAGACCGAGATCGCGGAGGCGCTTCCCGGGGACATCTGCGCCGTCGCCAAGGTCGACGAAATCCGCTTCGATCACATCCTGCACGATTCGCCGGAGGACGCGCACATCCACGCGCGCCCGCTCGAGCTGCCGCAATCGATCTTCGGCCTGGCGGTGCAGTCCAAGAAGCGCGGTGACGAGCAGAAGGTCTCGGACGTCTTGCACCGGCTGGTCGCCGAGGATCCCTGCTTTCGCATCGAGCACAACGCCCAGGCCAACGAAACGGTGATTCGCGGTCTCGGCGAGATGCACCTGAAGACCGTGCTCGACAAGATCGCCGGCCAGTACAAGCTCGAGCTCGACACGCGGCCGCCCTCGGTGCCGTTCCGCGAGACGATCTCGGCGAAAGCGGAGGGCCACAGTCGGCACAAGAAGCAGACCGGCGGCGCTGGCCAGTTCGGCGAGGTGTTCCTGCGCGTCGAGCCTTTGCCGCGCGGCGCCGGCTTCGAGTTCGTCGACGCGGTGAAGGGCGGCGTGATCCCGTCGGTCTACCTTCCGGCAGTCGAGAAGGGCGTGCGCGCGGTGCTCGAAACGGGCTTTATCGCGGGCTTCCCGATTCAGGACCTGCGCGTGGTGGTGCACGACGGCAAGAGCCATCCGGTCGATTCCAAGGAGGTCGCGTTCATCGCCGCGGGCCGCAAGGCATTTCTCGACGCGCTTTCCAAGGCGCGCCCGATCGTGCTCGAGCCGATCGTCGACATCTCGGTCGCGATGCCGGAGTCGAACATGGGCGACATCGCCGGCGACCTGTCGGCGCGCCGCGGGCACATCAAGGGCTCGGAGGCGCCGCGCCCCGGGTCGCTGCGCATCGCGGCGCAGGCGCCGCTCTCGGAGCTGGAGAATTTTCCTACGCGCCTCAAGGCGCTCACCGCGGGCCAGGGTTCCTACACGCTCGAATTCAGCCACTACGAGCCGGCGCCCGCGCCGCTGCAGCAAAAGCTGGTCGCGCAGCACAAGCCGGCAGCGGACGAGCCTTGAGCGACGCGCCTTCGCCGCTATTTCGCGTGCATAAAGGACGCGGCGCGCCGCCGCTCGTTTTCGTGCACGGATTCGCGTGCAGCCACGCCGACTGGCAGCCCCAGATCGACGAGCTTGCGGCCACCCATACCGTCGTCGCCTGCGATCTGCGGGGCCATGGCGCATCGCCGGGCGACCCGGCGGATTGCTCGATCGAGACCTACGGCGCCGACGTCTCGGCGCTGCTCGCCGAGCTCGAGCTGCGCGGCGCGATCCTGGTGGGCCACAGTCTCGGCTGCCGCGTGGTGCTGCAGGCAGCGCTCGAGCACGGCGAGCGCGTCGCTGGTCTGGTGCTGATCGACGGCAGCCGCATCGGCATGGGGGACCCCGAGACCGCCGGGCGCGTCATGCGCGAGCAGATACGCGCCACCGGCTACGGTGCGTTCGCACGACGGCTGTTCGAGGAGATGTTCATCCCTGCGAGCGGCGTGCGCCTGAAGGCGTCGATCGTCGATCGCGCGCTCGAGCTGCCCGCCACGGTCGGCAGCGCGCTGTTTCCGCGCATGGTCGCCTGGGACGCGGCCAACATGGAAAGCGCGCTCGCCGGCGTGCGCGTGCCGCTGCTCGTCATCCAGAGCACCTACGTCAACGCGCTGCGCCTGCGCGTGCCGCTCGCCCCGGGCGAATCGACGCCGTGGCTCGACCTGGTCAGGCGCCAGGCGCCCGCGGCGCGCGTCGAGATCGTGCCGGGCGTCGGGCATTTCCCGCAGCTCGAGGCCCCGGAAGCCGTCAACCACCTGATCGCCGATTTCGCTCAGCAGCAGCGCCGGTAACGCTCCTTGCAGATCCGCAGCACCTCGTCCGGATCGCGCTGCCACCAGTTCGCGGACGAAAAGATCTCCACTTCCTGGAATCCCCGGTAGCCGGCGCGCTCGAGCCAGCCGCGGATCTTTCTCAGCTCGATGACGCCGTCGCCCATCATGCCGCGATCGAGCAGCAGGTCGCGGGTGGGCACCAGCCAGTCGCAGACGTGGTGCGCGAGGATGCGCTTGCGGCCGGCGCGGTGGATTTGCGCTTCGAGCTTCGGGTCCCACCAGACGTGATACACGTCCACCGCCACGCCGAGCGCTGCGCTCGCGCGCGGATCGAGCGCATCGCACAGGTCCAGCGCCTGCTCCAGGGTATTCACGCAGGCGCGGTCCGCCGCCTGCATCGGATGCAAGGGCTCGATGGCGAGCGGCACGCCGGCCTTGCGCGCATACGGCAGGATCGCCGCGATGCCCTCTTTCACCTGCCGGCGCGCGCCCGCCATGTCCTTCGAGCCCTCGGGCAAGCCGCCAACGACCAGGATCAGGCAGCGGGCGCCGAGCGCCTGCGCCTCGTCGACGGCGCGTAGATTGTCGGCGATGTTCGCCTTCCTTTGCTTCGCCGTGCGCGCGGGAAACATGCCGCCGCGGCACAGGCCGGTCACCGTGAGGCCGTGCGCGCGAATCGCGCGCGCGGCCCTCGCCAAGCCCATGTCGTGCAGCAGGTCCCGCCAGGGCGCGATGCCGCGAATGCCGTGGCGCGCGCAGCCCTCGATCGCCTGCGCGAGGCGCCACTTGCCGCGCGTGGTGGCGGTGTTGAGGGAGAGCAGGGACGGGCTAGGCAATGCCGTGCACCGCGAGCAGCTGCTTCATGCGACGACAGGCCAGCTCCGGGTCGGCGAGCAGGCCCGCCGCGTCGGCCAGCCGGAACAGCTCGGCGAGGTGCACGATGTGGCGCGCGCTCTGCTGCCCGCCGAGCATGACGAAGTGATCCTGATGGCCGTTGAGCCACGCCATGAACACCACCCCTGTCTTATAGAAGCGCGTCGGCGCGCAGAAGATGTGGCGCGACAGCGGCACCGTGGGCGCGAGCAGCTCGTGATAGGTCTCCCGCTCGTCCCGCGCGAGCGCGCCGAGCGCCGAGGAGGCCGCCGGCGCAATGGCGTCGAAGATGCCGAGCAGCGCGTCGGAATGCCCCTGGGCGTCGCCTTCGATCAGTTCGGCGAAATTGAAGTCGTCGCCCGTGTACATGCGCACGCCGGCGGGCAGCCTGCGGCGCATCGCGATTTCCTTGTCCTTGTCGAGCAGCGAGATCTTGATACCGTCCACCCGCGCGGCGTTTCTGGACAGAACGTCCAGGCACACCTCCATGGCCGCGTGGTGATCCTTCTTCCCCCAGTAGCCTTCGAGCGCCGGGTCGAACATCTCGCCCAGCCAGTGGATGATCACCGGCTCCTTGACCTGCGACAGGATCCGGTCATAAACCCTGGCGTAGTCCTCCGGCGAGCGTGCGCAGGCTGCAAGGGCGCGGCTCGCCATGAGGATGATGCGGCCGCCGAGCCGCTCGATCGCTGAGCATTGCTCCTCGTAGGCGGCGATCACCTCGTCGACCCCAGCCGGCCCGCGACAGATGGTCGGTTCCCGCGCCCGAGGCCACGAAGGCGCCGGGCACGTCCCGCGCCGCGTCGACCGAGCGGCGAATCAGCTCGAGCGAGTTGCCCCAGTCGAGCCCCATGCCGCGCTGCGCGGTGTCCATTGCTTCGGCGATGCCGAAGCCCCAGGACCAGAGGTGCCGGCGATAGGCAATGGTCGCGTCCCAGTCGAGCGCCGCCTCGAGCCACGGCTCGCGCAGCGACAAGGGGTCGGCCACCACGTGGGCCGCCGCCAGCGCCCGGCGCGTAAACGGCCGCGCGGGACGCGTGAAGCGGCGCGGCTCGCGCACCGTGCAGCCCTCCAGCCTGCCGCTCGCCGCAGGAAGCTTGATCGTCAGGATGGTGTCTCTCTTCATGGCTTGAGCTCCGCGACGTCGAGCCACCTGCGGCTCTTCCAGCTCTTCACGCCCAGCTCGGCGAGCTGCACGCCCTTCGCGCCCTCGAGCAGGCCCCAGCGGAAATCGCCTTCGCCTGCGACGTGCCTGAGGAACAGCTCCCATTGCGCCTTGAACGCGTTGTCGAAGGCGATGTTGTCGGGCACTTCCTGCCAGCCCTGATAGAAGTCGATCGGCTGGGGGATGTCGGGATTCCACACGGGCTTCGGCGTATTGACGCGCGCCTGCGTGAAGCAGCGCCGCAGCCCGGCCACCGCCGAGCCGTGGGTGCCGTCGACCTGCAGCGTGAGCAGGTCGTCGCGCCGCACGCGTACGCACCACGAGCTGTTGAACTGCGCGATCACACCGCCCTCGAGCTCGAAGGTGGCATAGGCCGCGTCGTCCGCGGTCGCCTTGTACTTCCTGCCGTTCTCGTCCCAGCGCTGCGGGACGTGGGTCGCGCCGAGGCACGACACCGCCTTGACCGCGCCGAACAGGTGATCGAGCACGTAGCGCCAGTGGCACAGCATGTCGAGGATGATCCCGCCGCCCTCTTCCTTCCTGTAGTTCCACGACGGGCGCTGCGCCGGCTGCCAGTCGCCCTCGAACACCCAGTAGCCGAACTCGCCGCGCACCGAGAGGATCTTGCCGAAGAATCCCGTGTCGCGCAGCATCCTGAGCTTGAGCAGGCCCGGCAGCCACAGCTTGTCCTGCACCACGCCGTGCTTGATGCCGGCCTTTTTCGCCGCCTTGTACAGGTCGAGCGCTTCGGCGAGAGTGGTGGCCACCGGCTTTTCGCAGTACACGTGCTTGCCTGCCGCGATCGCGCGCTTGAGCAGCCTGGGTCGCAGCTGGGTGGAAGCGGCGTCGAAGAACACGGTGTCGTTGCGGTCCTTGAGCGCCGCATCGAGACTTATGCTCCAGCGCTTCAGGCCGTGCGCCTTGGCGAGCGCCTCGAGCTTGTCGGCGTTGCGCCCGACGAGGATCGGGTCGGGCATCAGGCGCGTGCCGTCGGCGAGCGGTACGCCGCCCTGCTTGCGGATCTCGAGGATCGAGCGCACCAGGTGCTGATTGGTCCCCATGCGTCCCGTGACGCCGTTCATGATGATGCCGATGCGTTTCGTCTTCACCGCTTGGCTCCAGGAATCTCGATGAACTCGATGGTGACGCCGTCCGGATCGCGCAGGTAGACGACGCGCCGCCCCTTGTTCGGCCCGTCGTTGATCGGCACCGGTGGCGATATCGGCTTCAGCTGGTGCGCTTGCGCAGCCGCGATCGCCGCGTCCACGTCGTCCACGTCGAAGGCCATGTGCGCGAACCCCGCGTCGCACGGGCGAGCGCTGACCCGGCCGCGCGAGGCCGGCGCCCTGTACTCGATCAGCTCCACCGTGCAGCCCGGGCCGCGCAGGAATGCGATCTCCATGTCCGCACCCTCGACGCCGGTGATGCGCGAGACGATCGCGGGGTCGCGCGGCGCGCGGCTCACTACCTGGAACCCGAGGCAATCGCGGAAGAACCCGATCGCGCGATCGAGGCTCGAGACGGTGAAGCTCGTGTGGTTGGTGCCCAGCAAGCGGAAGCTCATATGACGGTCCTCATCGTTTTCCAGTCGGGTTCGGCGCCGGACGCGAATCCGGTGCAGGCGAGCGAGCCGATCGCGAGCCTGCCGTCGCGGATGCGCACGCGCACGGCACCGTGGCTGCGTTCGTACAGGTCCGGATGCGCCGCGAGGAACGCGTCCTGCTCGGCCTCGCCGAGGTCGGCCATGCCGTTGACGTAGTGATGGCCGTTGCGTTCGACGTGCGTGATGCCGAGGAAATTGACCAGTGCGAGGTCCTGCTGCAGCGCGAGACCCGCCTGGATCGTGAGGTCCTCGGCGCTCATGAAATAGCGTTCGCGGCCCGCCTCTCGGTTCCAGATGTCGCAGCGCGCCCGGTTGATGATCGACTTGTACAGCCCCTTGCAGGTCTTGGACGACACGCCCGTATAGCCGAGCGCGCGCGCCCTGGGAAACGCCTCGAGCGAGTCGTCGGACTCGTCGATGATCACCGGCTTCTCGGCGGCGAGCGACCCGATGTCGCGCGCGAGCGCGTTCTGGCGCTTGATCGGCTGCTCGATGAACATCACACTCTGCGCGAGCCGCGCCAGCCGGGAATCGGAGCTTATCCGGCGCCACAGCTGCGTGATGCCCTCCACGTCGTCGTATTGCTCGTTGCCGTCGAGCGAGGCGTAATACGGCTCGTCGATACGATCCAGCACTGCGGCGATCGCCACGAGCCGCGCCAGGTCAGCGCGAATCTCCCCGCTCACCTTGAGCTTGAAGTAGCGATGTCCGTACCGTGCGACGACCTCCTCGAGCGTCTCTGGCAGGCCATCGCTGACGCGCTCGCGCAGGTCCGCCGCCACGATCGGGTCGACCAGGCCGACGGTGTGGCGCGCGGCGAGGGTGGGCGCCGGGACGAGCTTGCCGAGAAAGGCGCCCGCATCGCAGCCCTCGAGCTCGATGCCCGCCGCGTTGCGGTGCATCGCCTCGTAGAACGACGCGCCGAGCGCGCGGCACAGCGCGTCGAGCAATGCCCGGTCGATGAGCGCCGGCCCGTAGCACGCCACCAGGCTGTTCAATCCGCGCCGCGCCCCGGCCGCGATCTGCTCCGCGTAATGCCTGCGCCAGTGCCCGAACGCGGTGGCCGCGCCGCCGGCGAGGTAGGCGTCGCGCGCGAGATGCACCGCAGTGCGCAGCTGCTCGAAATTGTCCTCGTTCGTGAGGGCCGGGTCCTTGTCGAACCATTTCGGCGCCAGCAGCTCGGCCGCCGCGCCCCGCGCCTCCCGCCCGTCGGCCGTGCGGATGCGCGCCCGCGCAAACGCCTGCGGCGCCTCGGTGAGCGTCACCACGCCGAAGCGAAACGGCATGCGCAGGTGCACGTCGCGCTCGAACAGCTCGATCTCCGTCACGGAAAAACGCGGCGCCGTCATTGCATCGTCTATCAGTTCGCAGCGCCCCTTGACGTCGACATACGTACGCCGCATGATGTAACCGTTCGGTTAATTGTCGACCGACATTCCATGCCGAGTCAAGACAGCGGCGGCGCCGCGCCGCGCCCCACACACCGCCTCGCCGCAGCAGCCGCCTATTACCTGCCGAGTGCGATCGTGATCCTCGGCCTGCTTCTGTTGTGGCAGATCGCGGTCGATCTGTGGGGTATCAAGGAATACATCCTGCCCTCGCCGTGGGCCGCGCTGAAGGCCTACGCCCGGCCGAACTACCAGTGGACCGCGAACTTTCTGGCCACCTTCTACGCGGTGATCGGGGCGTTCGCGCTTTCCACGGTGCTCGGCGTGGCGCTCGCGATCGCGATCGTATGGAACGATCTGCTCCTGCGAACCATCATGCCGGTGCTGGTCCTGTTCAATACGCTGCCCAAGGTCGCGCTTGCGCCTCTGTTCGTGCTTTGGCTCGGCTACGGCATCTGGCCGAACATCGTCATCGGAACCACCATCGCGTTCTTTCCGATGGTCGTCAACACGGCAGTGGGGCTCGCGTCCGCCGAGCCTGAAATGCTCGACCTGGTGCGAACGCTGCGCGCCGGACGATGGCAGGTTTTCATGAAGATCCGCTTTCCGAACGCGGTGCCTTACATCTTCACCGGGCTGAAGCTGAATGCCACCATGTCCGTTATCGGCGCGATCGTCGGCGAGTTCGTCGCTTCCGAGCGCGGACTGGGCGCGCTCATCATTACTGGCGGCGTCACGCTCGAGACGCCTTCGATCTTCGCCTCGCTGATCCTCATCTCGGCGCTCGGGCTGCTGCTTTACGGCGTCGTGGTGGCGGTCGAGGGAATCGTCGCGCCGTGGGCACACCGCGAAGATCCCGCGAACTGAGCCGTCCCGCAATCCTTTACCCGGAGGGAGACAGACCATGCGTGCACGCACAGTGACCATCGCCGCGATAGCCGCGATCGCGGCGTTTCTCCTTGCGCTCGAGGCGCAAGCAGCGGACAAGGTGAAGCTGCAACTCAACTGGTTCCACCTCGCCGATCACTCGCCCATCTACCTCGCAATGAAAAGGGGGTACTACAAGGAGGAAAACATCGATCTCGAAGTGGTGCGCGGCGCCGGATCGGCGGACAGCGCGAAGAAGATCGACCTGAAGCAGGCCGACGTCGGGATATCAGACGCCCCAACGGTGATCACGGCGATCAGCAAGGGCGCCAACCTGAAGATCGTTGCGGTAGTGTTCGACAAGGCCGGCAACAACGTGTTCTTCAAGAAGAGCGCGGGCATTCACTCGCCCAAAGACCTGATCGGCAAGAAGATTGCCGCGCCCCCGGGCGATTCGCACCGCGTGCTGTGGCCCGCATTCGCCAAGGCGAACGGCCTCGATCCCGACGCGGTGACGCTCGTCAATGTCAAGCCGGAAGGCAAGCAGGCTATTGTGGCCGGTGGCGACGTCGATGCTTCGTTCGACCTCTACACGAGCTACGCGATCTGGGAGAAGGTCCTCGGCAAGGGGAACGTCGGCAACCTGCTCTGGGCCGATTACGGCCTGCCTATCTACGGCCACACCTATTTCGTCAACACGGAGCTGGAGGCGAAGAATCCGAAGCTGATAGAGCGCTTCCTGCGCGCCACGCACAAGGGCTGGCGTGACGCGGCCAAGGATCCGGCGGCGTCGATCGCCGCCATGGTCGAAGTCGTGCCCGGGCTCGACGGCAAGACCCTGCTCGCGACGATGCCCCAGATACTGGATCTATGCGTCACCGAGCGCTCGCGCAAGTACGGCCTCGGTTGGATCGAGCCCGAGCTGATGCAGAAGACCATCGACATCACCTACGCGGGCGGCAAGATGGACAAGCCCCTCAAGGCGGCCGAAGTCTTCACCAACCTCTACAACAGCAGGATCAAGCCGGGCAATTAGGGCGCCGTTCAGCGCGCCTCGAGCGCCTCGAGAATGCCGCGCACGTAGCCGACGGCGCGCGCCGCGGCGCCCGGCCCGTCGGGCACGTAGTCGAACGGCTCGACGGCGACGTCGCCCGCGTATCGGTTGCGCAACAGCGCCGCGAACAGCGGCGCGAAGCGTTGCTCGCCCTGCCCCGGGCCGCGCCGGTTGCGGTCGTTCACCTGCACGTGGGCGATGACCCCCTCGGGCAGCCAGCGGTCGACGAGCGCCGCGAGCGGCTCGCTCTCGCTGCGCCCGGCCGCGCTGCAGTCGAGCATCGAGCGCAGCGCCGGGTTGCCGATCGCCTTGACCAGCGCCGCGGCCTCGGCGAGGGTGTTGATGAGCGGCGTCGCGTCGGCAGCCAGCGGCTCGATGCAGTACACCACGCCGGCCTGCGCGGCGCGGCCGGCGACGGCGGCGAAGCACTCCGTGGCGCGCGCCAGCGCGGCCTCGCGCGTGTCGCCCGCTTCGATGCGCCGCTGCTGCGGCGAGCCGTGCACGAGATACCTGCCCCCGAGCTCGGCGCACAGATCGATGAGCCCGAGCATCGCATCGACCGTGCGCCGCCGCACGGCGGCGTCGCGCGCGGTGATGGACAGGCCCGCGGGCTTGACCAGCAGCCAGTGCAGCCCGGTGACCGCGATGCCGGCGTCTCCCGCCGCCGCGCGCGCCGCGGCGATCTGCGCCGAGCCGAGGCGCTGCGGCTCATCGGACAGCGTATAGGGCGCCACCTCGAGGCCGTCGTAGCCGAGCTTCGCGGCGTATTCGCACTGCGCCGGAAACGGCATCGGCGCGATGACTTCGTTGCAAAGCGTTATGCGCATCGAGCTAGCGCCTGAGCGCGTTGAGGATCATGTCGGTCATGTGGCGCGCGCGCTCGGCGAGCGCTTTCGGCGCCATGAGGTTGAGGTCGAATATGCGTGACAGCGTATACCGGTTCGACAGGTAGAAATAGCCTTCGCCGGCGATCGAGATGTAGAGCTGCACCGGGTCGACGCCGCGCCGGAACAGCCCCTGGCGCTCTCCGCGGCGCAGGATGCCGCGCAGCGTCTCGATCAGCGGCGAATGCATCTCGCGCACGCGTCTCGATTTCCGCACGTGCCTGCCTTTGTGCAGGTTCTCGCTGTTGAGGAAGGTGAGGAACTCCGGATGCTCCAGGTAGTAGTTCCACGTGAATGCGACCAGGCGGCGCAGCGCCTCGCGGGGGTCGCGATGCTCGAGGTCGAGCCCGCGCTCGGCGTTGCGGATGTGCGCATAACGCTCCTCGAGCGCCGCGAGGAACAGGCGCTCCTTGTCGCCAAAGTAGTAATACAGCATGCGCTTGTTGGCCCCCGCGCGCCGCGCGATGCGGTCCACACGCGCCCCGCCGAGCCCATAGCGGGCGAAGTCGGCGGTCGCCGACTCGAGAATGCGCTGCCGGGTGCGTTCTGCGTCGCGCCCACCTTTTGCGCGCGGCGCGCTCATTCCATCCCCAGCAAGCGGTAGATACGCCGGGTGTATTCACCGAAGCGCTCGTGGGTCTTCAAGTCGAGCGTCCTGGGACGCGGCAGCTCGACCACGAAGTTGTCGGCCATGCGCGCCGGTCCGGCGGTCAGCACCACCACGCGCGTGCCCAGGAACACGGCCTCCGAGATGCCGTGCGTGACGAACACGATGGTCTTGCCGGACTCCTTCCAGATCCTGAGCAGCTCGAGGTTCATCTTCTCGCGCGTGAGCGCATCGAGCGCGCCGAAGGGCTCGTCCATCAGGATCAGCTTCGGGTCGTGCACCAGCGCGCGCGCGATCGCCGCGCGCTGCTGCATCCCGCCGGAGAGCTCGTAGGGATACTTGTCCTCGTAGCCCGAAAGCCCCACCAGCGCGAGGAGCCCCTTCGCCCGCTCGCGACTCTCGGCGGCGGGCAGCCCGAGGATCTCCGCCGGCAGCAGCACGTTGGCCAGCACGCGGCGCCACTTCAGCAGCAGCGGCGCCTGGAACACCATGCCCACGTCGCGCGCCGGGTCGAACGGGTGCTCGGGCGTGCCGATCTTCACCTCGCCGCCGTCGTGGCCGTGCAGGCCCGCGAGGATCTTCAGCAGCGTGGACTTGCCGCAACCGGAGGGCCCGACCAGCGACACCAGCTCGCCCGGCATCACGTCGAAGGTCGCATCCGAGATCGCCAGGTGCTCGTCGCGCCCGCGCCGGTAGACCTTGCGCACTCCCGACAGGTGGATGAACGGCTGCTCCATCAGACCACGCGCGCGTCCTTCACGACCAGCAGGCGCTCGAGCAGCAGCACCAGGCCGTAGAGCAGCATGCCGAGCAGCGTGATCATGATCACCGCCATGAACATGGCTGGCGTATCGAGGGTCACCTGCACCTGCAGCATGAGGTAGCCGAGCCCCTTGTCGGAGCCCAGGAACTCGCCCACGATCGCTCCCGCCACGGCGAGGATCGCGCCCACTTTCATGCCCGAGAAGATGTACGGCAGCGCGCCGGGCAGCTGGATCTTGGTGAACAGCTGCCAGCGCGAGCCCTTCAGCGACCTCACCAGGTCGAGCAGCTCTGGCTCGATCTCGCGCAGGCCTCGGGCGGTGGTGAGCAGGATCGGGAACACGCAGATCGAGAACGCCATGATCGAGTTGGGCAGGATGCCGTATTTGAACCAGACGATGATCAGCGGGCCGAGCGCCACCTTGGGAATCATGTTGAGCGACACCAGCAGCGGCATGAAGAACGCCTCCAGCGTCTTCGACCAGGTGAACGCCAGCGCCAGCGCCACGCCCACCACCAGGGCGAGAAAATAGCCGGCGTAGATCTCCGTGCCGGTCACCGCGACGTTGGTCCACCAGCTGTAATTGCCGGCGAACGCCGCGGCAAACGTGTCCCGCGGCGAGGGCATGACGAACTTCGGCACGTTGCCGATCTTGACGAACAGGTACCACGCGGCGAGAAGCGCGACATGGGCGAGGACGGCGAGCACGTAGCGCTGCGTCGTATTGTCGGAACGATTCATGATCACCTCAGCCAGCGGGAAAGATTCGCACGCACGAAATCGTCGTCTGCGAGATCCGGGTGCTCACGGTACACCCGGTCGATCTCCTGCGTCTGCCCCGGCGACAGCGTCTCATCGGGATCCAGGCACCAGATCCCCTCGAGCAGCCCCTGGCGCCGGAGCACCTCGTGGCAGCCCGGGATGCAGCCGGCGAAGTCATGCGCCACGTCGAAAAACGCGCTGTTGCAGTCGGTAACGCGCGCGTCGAGCGCGAGCAGCTCCTCGTCGAGCGGGCCGCGGTGAATGCGCTCGAGCAGCTCCACCGCCTTCTTGGTCCACACGCTCCAGTGCCCCAGCAGGCCGCCTTTGATGCGTAGGCGCACCTCCGCGGCGCCGCGCCGCACGGCGAGCGGCGCAGCTAGATCGAGAACGATGTGGTCGTCGTTGCCGGTATAGAGCGTGATCCGCTCCTCGGCGCCCGCCGCGACCACGCCCCTGGCGACATCGAGCGTGCGGTAGCGATTGAACGGCGCGACCTTTATGGCGATCACGTTCTCGATCTGCGCGAAGCGTCGCCAGAACTCGGCCGGCAATGCGATGCCGCCGACGGCAGTCTGCAGGTAGAACCCGACCAGCGGGATGTGCGACGCCACCTGCGCGCAATGCGCGACCAGTTCGTCGATCGAGGCGCCTTTCATCGGCGCGAGAGACAGCAGCCCCGCGTGGTAGCCGTGCGCGAGCGCGACCTCGGCCTCGCGACACGCCTGCTCGGTCAGGCCCGAGAGCCCCGCGATCATGATGACCGCTCGCTCGGTCCAGGCGCGGGCGCTTTCCGCCGCCAGCGCGAGCACCGGCTCGTACAGGCCGACGTCGCGGATCGCGAACTGGGTGGCGTGCACGCCTACCGCCAGACCGCCCGAGCCCGCGTCCAGGTAATAGCGGGTCAAGGCGCGCTGACGCCGCGAATCGAGCCTGCGAGCCGCATCGAGCGCCAGCGGGTGCGCGGGAATCACGGTGCCGCGGCGCAGCAGCGACACGATCTCGTCGGGCAGTTCGGACCAGTGCAGGGACATGCAAGCCAGGAAGTAACCGGCTGGTTAACTTAGCCCAGGCGCACGGCAGCGTCAACGCGCGCTCGTTGACACTGCGCGGCGGGTGCCGATACCATCGACGGCGAAGGTCAACAGGAGGAGGATGCCATGGTTTCCCGCACCACGCTTGTCGCCGCGCTCGCGGCGCTCGGCCTCGTCGCGTCTCCCGCGCCGGCCGCCGAAAAACTCGATTTCATCCTGAACTGGGTGCCGGGCGGCGACCACGCGCCGTATTACTACGCCCAGAAGCTGGGCTGGTACGAGAAGGCGGGCATCGAGCTCAACATCGAGCCGGGCAAGGGCTCGGCGCTGGCGACGCAGAAGGTGGGCGCGGGCGCGAACCCGATCGGCCTCGCCGACATGGGCGGCGTGCTGGTGGCCAAGAGCAAGGGGGCGGACGTGGTCGCCGTCTACAACGTCTACGCCAATTCGCCGCAGGGTCTGTACTGGCTGAAGAGCTCCGGCATCAGGGGCATCAAGGACTTCCCCGGCAAGAAGATCGGCAATCCGGCCGCTGACGGCGCGCGCACCATGTGGCCTGCACTCGCCAAGGCGAACGGCATCGATCCCAAGTCGGTGACCTGGGTGAACATCGACGCCAACGCCAAGCTTGCCGCGCTCAAGGCCCATTCGATCGACATCACCACCTCTTTCTACAACATCCACCACATCTTCAAGCGCGAGCTGGGCGACGACATGGGCTTCCTCGCCTGGCGCGACGTCGGGCTCAACCCCTACGGCAACTCGGTGATCGTCAACGGCGCCTACCTGAAGAAGCACAAAGAGGTTATCGCGAATTTCGTAAGTGTGACCCAGAAGGCCTTTGCCGCCTGTGTCGCGGACCCGAAGCCCTGCGTACAGGCGCTGATCGACGCCAACGGCGCGCTCAAGTTCGACAACGAGCTCACCAACTGGGGCCTGGTCGAGGTGCTGATGAGCGACAAGTTCTCGCGCCAGGTGGCCCTCGGCTACCACGACCCCGCGCGCATGCAGTCGGACTACGCGCTGGTCAAGGAATACATCGGTGTCGACAAGCCCTACGACGTGAAGACGGCCTACACCAACGAGTTCCTCGATCGCTCGATCAAGATGACCAAGTAGGGCGGCGCTAGGCCGCGACGACGTCTGCCTCGTGCGCCTGAACGGCGTGCGCCAGCGCTTCGAGCCGCCGGTCGCGGATGCCGAGGTCGCGCAGGTGCAGCACCGTGTCGAACAGGTAATCGCGGCAGCGCCCGAGCGGCCCCGCGCCGCTTGCGAGGTAGCGGACGATCTCGCCGGGTTGCAGGCCACGCACATAGCGCTCGTGGTCGTGGTTCGCCGCGAACGCGATCGCGCGCTCGGCGCCCTTGGCCGTGCGCGCGGTGACCCAGACCGGCCGGTAGGCCATGGTGAGCATCTCCCGGCGCCACACGACGTCGAGCTCGGACAGCACCTTGTCGCGGTGCAGGCGGAACGCGACGCCATGGCAGCTTCCGCCGCGCTCCAGCGCCAGCATCAGCCCGGGGCGCGACGGGCTGCCGCGCCCCGCCCTCGCCCAAAGGCAGAACTGCCGGTGGTAGCCGTGCACCAGGGCGGCGCGGCGCTCGGCAAAATGGAACGCCGGGTTCCACATTAGCGATCCGTAGCCGAATATCCAGACGCGGCCGCGGCGCGGCGCCTGGGCGACGATCTCCCGCAGCTGCTGCGCGCGCTCCTCGGGCGTCATGAAGCGCGTGTGCGCGCCGAGCAGCTCGCGCGCCGAGGCCAGCAGCTCGCCGCTCAGGATGCTTTCGCGCGTGATCTTGAGACTGGTCATGCGCTCGCGCCTAGCCGTCGGTTTTCATGCTCATCGAGCGCGGCCGGCGATCCAGCGGCCGATGTCCGGCCACGCCTCCGTGAGGGTGCGCGTGCCCATGAACAGGCCGATGTGCCCGCCCGGCACCAGCTTCTTCACGACCTCGCCTGCGGGCGTGCTAACAAGTGCGGCTGCGTTGAACACCTGCTCCTTGGTGGTGATGTCGTCCTCGTCTCCGGCGAGCAGGTAGAGCGGAGCGCGGATGGCTTTGAGGTCGAGCTTGTGCCCGAGCGCGACGAACTCGCCCTTCGCCAGCCGGTTCTCCTTGAACAGCAAGCGGATCGCCTGCAGGTAGTAGCGACCCGGCAGATCGATCGGATTTTCGTACCAACGCTCGAACTGCTCGGTGCGCTTGACATAGCACTTGTCCTCGATGTGCCGGTAGAGATCGAGGTACTTGTCGACGTACTGCTGCTCGGGATGCATGCTTTTCCATCCCGCAAGCATGTACCTGCCGAGCATGCGCCCGCCGCCCGCCTGCACCAGCTCCTCGTAGAAGCTCATCGGCAGTGTGTGCGCGATCTTCTTGATCGGCCCGTTGCCCGCATCGGTGTCGATCGGCGCGCCGGCGAGCACCAGGCTGCGCACCTTGTGCGGGAAACGCGCTGCGTACATCGCGCTCATCCAGCCTCCCTGGCAAAGGCCGACAAGATGCGCGCCACCGCCCAGCTCGTCGACGACGACGTTGATCTCGGCGAGGTACTTGTCGATGTCGAAGTCGCGCATCGCGGGCGTGGCGGGCTTCCAGTCGGTAGCCAGCACGCGCCCGACGCCCGCGGCGAGCAAGGTCCCGACCAGGCTCTGGCCCTTGGCGTAATCGGCGATCGTCGAGCTGTGGCCGGCGTAGGGCGCGTCGACCAGCACCGGCTCGCCGCCGGTCGCACTGAATTCGCGCAGACGCATGCTGTCCAGATCGAGCACGACGCGGTTGGGCGTCGCCCAATGCGCCTCGGGTGGCGCGGCCAGCTCTCCGGCCTCGGCGAGGAAATCAAGGTTCTGCCGATATAGCCGCATGCCCTCTTCTTCCAGCTCGATCGCGGCGGCGAACGGCCAGAACCAGGGAACGCTGTGCTCGCGGGCAGGGCGCTCAGGCGGGAGCTTTTTCTCTGCCATCGTTCATTCTACAGACTAGAGACGCGCGCCCGCAGCGCGAGTTCCTTCCTGTCAGCCGAGCTCAGGCCCGGCGACCAGGAACAGCCTGCGCTCGTCTCCGGGCGCCGCGTGCGCGCCATGCACCATGCGGGTAAACGGACGCTGAAAGACGAAGCCCCGCGCTTCAAGCCAGCGCCGCAGCTCCGGCGCATGGTCGACAACGTCGAGGTACAGCGGCGGCGCGACGCGTCCCAGCGCCGCCGCCAACAGGGCGCGGGCGGTCCCTGTGTCTTCGGCGACCAGCGGGCCGAGCTGGCGCGCCTCGCGCCCGTCGCGACCGAGCAGGAAACCGACCATGCGGCCGTCCCGCTCGGCCACCAGTGCGCCCGCCGGCAAGCGGGCGGCGAGCGCGCGCAGCAGCCGCTCGCGGCTCGCGCCGAACGCGGGCGCGTCGAGTGCGAGAACCGACGGCCAGTCGGCAGCGCCGAGCGGCCTGACTCCGGGTGCCGCCTCGGCAGGCGGCGCGGCGCCGGCCTGCAAGCGCGCAAAGCCCCATGTGTCGCGAAAGCCCTGCTGCACGTACACCTCGCGCCCCGCCGGCGTCGCATCCAGGAGCGGCGTCAGCCCGCGCCGCCGCAGGTCGCCGAGCGCCACGCGCAGCAGCCTCGTCGCATAGCCCTTGCGCCGCTGCGCGGGCAGCACCAGCACCATGCTCACCCATGCGAAGCGCGCGCCGTAGGGCAGCACGAGCGTGGACGCGGCGAGCGTGCCGTCGGGCGCGAATACGCCCCAGCCGTGCCCGATCTCGAGCATCAGGCGCCAGTCCGCTTCGCTCTGATTCCAGTTGGCGGACTCTGAGAGCGCGATGCAGCCGGCGAGGTCCTCGACGCGCAGCCGGCGCTCAGTAATTTCCATCACGCGTCGAGAAGTGCGTGTCCTTGCCGAGGCTCGGCATGCCGCGCGCCACCCAGTCGGCGACCCAGTCAATCATGCGCGCGAGCGGCACGCGCGGCGTCCCCAGCAGGCGCTGCGCTTCGTGCGTGTCGAGCAGCCAGGCCGTCGACGCCTCGTTTCCCTGCAGCACCGGCGCCCGGCCGAGCCTCCGGCCGAACTCCTGCGCGAGCCAGCGCACGCTCACGGTTTCGGGGCCGGTCACGTTGAGCGGCGAAGTGGGCACCGTGCAGTGCGCCAGCAGGCGCAGCGCCTGCTCGTTCGCATCGCCCTGCCAGATGACGTTGACGTGCCCCATCGACAGGTCGATGGTCAGTCCGGCAAAGACCTTCGAGGCGACGTCGTAGAGCACGCCGTAGCGCATGTCGATCGCATATTCCAGCCGCACCAGGCGCCCCTGCGTGCCGTATTTCTGCGACCCGTACTCGAAGGCGCGCTCGCGCCCGAGACACGAGACGGCGTAATCGCCGGCGGGCGGCGTGGCAGGGATACGCTCGGTGGCGCCGCCGCCGCGCACGTCGACATAGGGATACACGCAAGCGGTGGAGAACGCCACGATGCGCGCGTCGCGGAAAGCCTCGGCCACCATGAACGGCACTGCGACATTCATCGCCCAGGTGAACGCGGCGTTGCCCGCGGCGCCGAACTTGTGGCCGGCCATGAAGACCACGTTCGGCGCGCGCGGCAGACTCTCCAGCGCCGCGCGATCGAGCAAGTCGCAGGCGATGCACTCGACGCCCTGGCCCTCGAGCTTGGCGCGCAGGCCCCGCTCCGAGAAGCGCGCCACGCCGATCACGCGCCTGGCGGGCGCGGCGCGTTTCGCCATGCGCGCGAGCGTCGGTCCCATCTTGCCGCCGACGCCCAGCACCATGACGTCGCCCGCGACGCGCGCCAGGTCCGAGACGAGCGCCGGCGAGGGCTCGCTCATGAAGTCTTCGAGCGCGGCGACGTCGGCGAACCGGTCCGGGAGCGAATTAACCATCTGGTGAACGGAGATTATAATCGGGCGAGGAGGCGCTCAATGGCTGAACCGCGCATCAAGACCACGGTGGTCGGATCGTATCCGATCCCCGACTGGCTGGCCGCGCTGCCCTCGGAGCAGGCGCTGCTAGACGCCACGCGCGTCGTTATCCACACGCAGGAGCAGGCGGGCCTCGACGTGGTGTGCGACGGCGAGCTGTACCGCTTCGACGTCAACCATCCCGAGACCAACGGCATGATCGAGTACTTCGTGCAGCCGCTCGACGGGGTGCGCACGCGGATCGGGTTCGACGAGCTGATGGGCTTCCGCGAGCAGCGCGGCATGCGCTTTCGCACGCGGCCGCCCGGCGTGGTCGAGGGGCCGGTTGGGCCGGGTACGCTCGATCTGCCGCAGGCCTGTGGCAGGGCGCGAGCGCTCGCGACGCGGCCATTCAAGTTCACGCTCACCGGTCCCCACATGCTCGCCAAGACGCTCATCAACCGGCACTACCGGGACACCGGCGAGCTGTCGTACGCCATCGCGGGCGCGCTCGCGGCGCAGGTGCGGCACCTGGAGGCCGACGTGGTGCAGGTGGACGAGGCCAATCTGCCGGGCAACCCCGACGACTGGCAATGGGCCGCCTCGGCGATCAACCGCGTGCTCGATGCGGTGCCCGGGCGCGCCAAGGGGGCGGTGCACCTGTGCTTCGGCAACTACGGCGGCCAATCGGTGCAGAAAGGCACCTGGGGCAAGCTCATGGACTACCTCAATGCCCTGCACGCCGACCATATCGTGATGGAGTGCGCGCACCGCCCCGTCGAAGAGCTGGCGGTATTCACCGGCCTGCGCCCGGAGATCGGCATGGGCGTCGGCGTCATCGACATCAAGCGAACCGAGATCGAGAGCGCCGAGGACGTGGCGCGCGCCATCGAGCGCGCCGAGAAGACGCTCGGTGCCGGACGCGTGCGCTACGTGCACCCCGACTGCGGATTCTGGATGCTCAAGCGCAACATGGCCGACGGCAAGATGCGCGCGCTGGTTGCGGGCCGCGACCTGTATGAAGGTCGCGGCGCGCGGCGCGCCGCCTAGACGCTCGACTGCTCGAGGCGCTCGTAGGCCTCGCCCCAGGACTTCTTCCAGTCGTTGCCGAGGAAGTCGATCTCGTGTCCGTCCTTCTCGTAGAAGCGGTTCGGGATCTGGAACATCGCCAGCATCAGGCCGCCCTCCGGGGTCCAGGCCTCGTGTCGGCTGCCCGCCGGCCGCCAGACAAAATTTCCCGGCGTGCATTCGCCCTCGCCACACACCAGCCTGCCCTCGAGCATCCAGGTCTGCTCGATCAGCACGTGCTCGTGGTCGGGCAGCTTGGCGCCCGGCGCCATCTTCAGCAGCACCGTGAGCAGCCCGGTGGACCGCTCGAGCAGCAGCGTCTTCGCCTCGACGCCCGGGTAGATCGTCCTTTGCCAGGGCAGCGCCGCAACATCCACGAAACGCGATGCCAGCGGCGGCAGCTTGGCGTGCTCGGCTACGTTCGGCGTAATCGCACCCATGATCGCTCCTCCTTATGCCTTCAGATGATCGCCCACCCGCACGATCTTCATTGTATTCGTTCCGCCCGACTTGCCGATCGGCTCGCCGATAGTGAGCACGATCAGGTCGCCGTGCTTCACCACGCCCTGATCCACCAGCACCTTCTCCGCCTCCGCCAGCAGCTCCTCGCGGTCGTGGCCGGCGTACTCCACGATCAGCGGGTAGACGTCGCGGAACAGAGCGCAGCGGTAGCGCGTCGACGTCTGCGAGGTGAGCGCGTAGATCGGCACGCCGCAGTTCAGGCGCGACATCCACAGCGCCGTCGAGCCCGACTCGGTGAGCGACGCGATGGCCTTCACCTTGAGGTGGAAGGCGGTGAACAGCGCCGCCATGGCGATCGACTGGTCAACTCGGGTGAACACGCGGTTGAAGAAATCCTGGTCGAGATTCACCGGCTGCGTCTGCTCGGCCTCGAAGCAGATGCGGTGCATCGCCTCGATCGTTTGCACGGGGTACTTGCCGCTCGCCGACTCGGCCGAGAGCATCACCGCGTCGGTGCCGTCGAGCACCGCGTTGGCGACATCCGACACCTCCGCGCGCGTGGGCACCGGGCTGTCGATCATCGATTCCATCATCTGCGTCGCGGTGATGGTGAGCTTGTTGTGCTCGCGCGCCAGGCGGATCATCTTCTTCTGCAGTGCCGGCACGGAGGCGTCCCCGACTTCCACCGCCAGGTCGCCGCGCGCCACCATGATGCCGTCGCAGGCGCGCATGATGTCGACGAGCGCGGCCTCGGTGACGGCCTCCGCGCGCTCGATCTTGGCGATCAGCATCGCCTTGCCGCCCGCGGCGCGCATCAACTCGCCGGCCATGTGCATGTCCGCCCCGGACTTGGGGAACGACACCGCGAGATAGTCGGCCTGCAGTCTGGCCGCGGTACGCACGTCCTCCATATCCTTGGGCGTGAGCGCGGGCGCGGTCAGGCCGCCACCCTGGCGGTTGATGCCCTTGTTGTTGCTGAGCACGCCGCCGTGGCGCACCAGCGTCTGCACCTCGGACCCGCGCACGTCGGTCACCTCGAGCACGATCTTGCCGTCGTCTAGCAGCAGCACGGCGCCGGGTTCGACGTCGCGCGGCAGCGCCTTGTAGTCCAGCCCGACGCGCTCCGAGTCGCCCATCTCGCAGTTTGCGTCGAGCACGAAGCGGCTGCCGGGCTCGAGCGTGGTGCGGCCGTCCTTGAACTTGCCGATGCGGATCTTCGGTCCCTGGAGGTCCGCCATGATCGCCACCGTGCGCCCGACCTTGCGCGCGATGTTCTTCACCAGGTCGGCACGCTTGAGATGGTCCTCGGCGGTGCCGTGCGAGAAATTGAGCCGCGCCACGTCGACGCCGGCGCGCAACATCTTCTCCAACACTGCCGGGTCGCTCGAGGCGGGACCCAGGGTGGCGACGATCTTCGTGCTGCGCAGCATTCGCGTCGTTCCTTTTCGGCTGTCGCCGTTATACCAGATCGATTGTGCCGCGCGCGATGGCGCGCTCGCCGAGCGCCGCGCTGTAGGCCATCAGCCAGCGCGCGTCGAGCGGGCACGCCAGCGGGCCTGTGGCCGCGCCAATGGTGCCGCCCGAAATACTTGCGCCCTTCAGGCGCGCGCCTCGAGGGCCGCCACCGCGGGCAGGGTCTTGCCCTCGAGGAATTCGAGGAACGCGCCGCCGGCCGTCGAGATGTAGCCGATGCGGTCGGCGATGCCGAACTTGTTGATCGCGGCCACGGTGTCGCCGCCGCCGGCGATCGAATAGGCCTTGGATGCGGCGATCGCGCGCGCGATGGTCTCGGTGCCCTTGGCGAACTGCTCGATCTCGAACACGCCGACCGGACCGTTCCACACGATGGTGCCCGCCTGCCCCAGGGCCGCCGCGAGCGCCGCGGCGCTCTTCGGCCCGATGTCGAGGATCATCTCGTCCGCGGCGACGTCCTTGACCGCCTTCACCGTCGCCCTTGCAGACGCTGCGAGCTCTGTTGCGACCACGACGTCGACCGGCAGCGGCACCTTGGTGGCGTCCATGATTCTCTTCGCTTCGGCGACCAGGTCCGGCTCGGCAAGCGACTTGCCGATCGGCAAACCCGCGGCCAGCAGGAAGGTGTTGGCGATGCCGCCGCCGACGATCAGCTGGTCGACCTTCGCCGCCAGCGCGCCGAGAATCGTCAGCTTGGTCGAGACCTTGGAGCCGGCGACGATCGCCACCAGCGGCCGCGCCGGCCGGGCGAGCGCCTTGCCGAGCGCATCGAGCTCGGAGGCCATCAGCGGGCCGGCGCAGGCGACCGGCGCGAAGCGCGCCACGCCGTGCGTGGTCGCCTCGGCGCGATGGGCCGTGCCGAAGGCGTCGTTGACGTAGACGTCGCACAGCGCGGCGATCTTGCGCGCCAGCGTCTCGTCGTCCTTCTTCTCCCCCTTGTTGACGCGGCAGTTCTCCAGGACCACGAGCTCGCCGGGCCGCACCGATACTCCGTCCACCCAATCGGTTTCAAGTCGAATTTCGAGATTCAAGAGTTCCCCGAGACGTTTCACAACCGGCGCAAGAGAATCCTCTGGCCTGAGCTCGCCCTCCTTCGGCCGGCCGAGGTGGGAGGTCACCATGACTGCGGCGCCCTGCTCGAGCGCGCGCCGGATGCCGGGCAGCGAGGCGCGGATGCGCGTGTCGTCCGACACCTCTCCGGAGTCGTCCAGCGGCACGTTCAGATCGGCACGGATCAGCACGCGCTTCCCGCGCAGATCCAGCTCGGTCATGCGCTTGAAGCGCATGGTCTCTACTTCGCGTTCATCAACGCCACGGCCGCGTCGAGCATCCGGTTGCTGAAGCCCCACTCGTTGTCGTACCACGACGTCACCTTGACCAGCGTGCCGCCGGTCACCTTGGTGAGCGTCGCATCGAAGATCGAGCTGGCCGGGTTGTGGTTGAAGTCCGAGGACACCAGGAGCTCGGTGTTGTACTCGAGGATGCCCTTGAGGTCGCCCTGCGACGCCTGCCTGACCGCATCGTTGACCTCGTCGACGCTGGCCGCCTTCTTCGCCACGAATGTCAGGTCGACGATCGACACGTTGATGGTCGGGACGCGGATCGCGAAGCCGTCGAGCTTGCCGTTGAGGTGCGGCAGCACCAGGCCCACGGCGGCGGCAGCGCCGGTCTTGGTCGGAATCATGTTCTGCGACGCCGAGCGCGCGCGACGCAGGTCCTTGTGATAGACGTCGGTGAGCACCTGGTCGTTGGTATAGGCATGAATCGTGGTCATGAGGCCGGAGACCACGCCGATGCGGTCGTCGAGCGCCTTGACCAGCGGCGCCAGGCAGTTGGTGGTGCACGAGGCGTTCGAGATCACGGTATCGGAGGCCTTGAGCGTCTTGTCGTTGACGCCGATCACGATGGTGCGGTCCACGTCCTTGTCACCCGGTGCGGAGATGATCACCTTCTTGGCGCCGGCCTGCAGATGCGCGCGAAGTCTTCGCCTTGCTGGTGAACAGGCCGGTGCATTCGAGCACCACGTCGACGCCCAGGTCTTTCCACGGCAGCTTGGCCGGATCGCGCTCGGCGAGCACCTTGAGCCGGTCGCCGTTCACCACCAGCGCATCGCCGTCGACCTGCACGCTGCCGGCGAAGCGGCCGTGCGTCGTGTCGTACTTGAGCAGGTGTGCGTTGGTCTTGGCGTCGCCCAGATCGTTGAGCGCGACGAACTGCAACCCGTGCTTCTTGCCCGATTCGTAGTGGGCGCGCAGGATGTTGCGCCCGATGCGGCCGAAACCGTTGATCGCGATCTTGATTGCCATGACGACTCCTAGATTACGGACTTCACTGCCTGAACCACCTTCTCCGGTGTGAATCCGAAATGCTTGAACAGCTCCCCGGCGGGCGCCGATTCGCCGAAGCGGTCGATGCCGACCACCGCTCCCTCGAGCCCGACATACTTGCGCCAGAACGCGGTTACGCCGGCCTCTACCGCCACGCGCGGCACGCCGCGCGGCAGCACGGTCTCGCGATAGGCGGGCTCCTGCCGGTCGAACACCGTGGTCGAGGGCATGGACACCACGCGCACCGCCAGACCCTCCGCCGCGAGCAGCCGTTGCGCGCCGAGGGCGAGCGGCACTTCTGATCCCGTGGCGAGGATCACCGCGCGCGGCAGGCCTTCCGACTCGGCAAGCACGTAGCCGCCGCGCGGCACGTTGGCGAGCGCGGCGGCATCGCGCTTCGCAAAAGCCACGTTCTGGCGCGAAAACAGCAGCGCCGAGGGCCCATTGGTGCGCTGCAGGCCCGCGCTCCAGGCGATCGCGCTCTCGACCGTGTCGCAGGGCCGCCAGACATCCATGTTGGGGATCAGGCGCAGCGTCGAGGCGTGCTCGATCGGCTGGTGCGTCGGGCCGTCCTCCCCCAGGCCGATGGAATCGTGCGTGAACACGTAGATCACGCGGATGCCCATCAGCGCCGCCATGCGCAACGCGTTGCGCGCGTAGTCCGAGAAGACGAGAAAGGTGCCGCCGTAGGGAATGAACCCGCCGTGCAGCGCGACGCCATTCATCACCGCGCACATGCCGAACTCGCGCACGCCGTAGAAAAGGTAATTGCCGCCGTCCTCGCGGCCGATGACGCGCGAAGCCTTGACCATGGTGAGGTTCGACCCCGTGAGGTCGGCCGAGCCCGCCAGCAGCTCCGGCAGCGCCGGCTTGAGGAACTCGAGCACGTTCTGCGAGGCCTTGCGCGTGGCGACCGTCTCGCCCTTGGCGTCGGTCTCGCGCACCATGGCCTCGACGCGCGCGCCGAAGTCCTGCGGCAGCTCGCCCGCCATGCGGCGCCGGAAGTCGCTCGCGAGCTCGGGATGCGCATTTTCGTACGCTGCGAACATCTTCGCCCAGCGGCGCTCGGCGCGCTTGCCGCTCGCGCGCGCGTCCCAGGCCGCATAGACGTGCTGCGGGATCTCGAACGGCGGATAGGGCCAGCCGATTGCGGCGCGCGTCGCCGCGACTTCCTCCGCGCCGAGCGGCGCGCCATGCGCTGCCCCCGTGTTCGCCTTGTGCGGCGCGCCCTTGGCGATGGTGGTCTTGCAGCAGATCAGCGTCGGCCGCGAGCGCTCGCGCTTCGCCTTGCGGATCGCCTTGTCCACCGCGGCGACGTCGTGCCCGTCGACGTTCGGGATCACCTGCCAGCCATAGGCGGCGAAGCGCTTCGGCACGTCGTCGGTGTACCACTGCTCGATGTGACCCTTCTCGGAGTCGATCGAGATGCCGTTGTCGTCGTAGAACGCGATCAGCTTGCCCAGACCGAGCGTCCCGGCGAGCGAGCAGGCCTCGTGCGACACGCCTTCCATCATGCAGCCGTCGCCCATGAAGACGTAGGTATGGTGGTCGACGACGTCGAATCCGGGACGGTTGAAATGCGCCGCGAGGAGCTTCTCCGCGAGCGCCATGCCGATCGCCGTTGGCGATGCCCTGGCCGAGCGGCCCGGTGGTGGTCTCCACCCCCGGCGCGCAGCCTAGCTCGGGATGGCCCGGCGTCTTCGAGCCAAGCTGCCGGAAGCGCCGCAGCTCGTCCATCGGCAGGTCGTAGCCGGTCAGGTGCAATAGCCCATACTGCAGCATCGAGCCGTGGCCGTTGGAGAGCAGGAAACGGTCGCGGTTCGCCCAGTGGGGGTTGCCAGGATTGTGGCGCAGGTGCCGCCCCCAAAGCGCGACGGCGATTTCGGCCATGCCCATCGGCATCCCCGGATGGCCGGAGTTCGCCGCCTGCACCGCATCCATCGCGAGCGCGCGCAAGGCATTGGCCATGTCGCGCTCGATCGTCTCGTGGGAGGAAATGCCGGATGCGGCCACGGCCGCCGTGGTCGGTGTGTTCATGGGGAAGCTGTAATTATGCCTCAGGCGGCGCGCGTCAGCGCAGCCGGTTTCGGATAGCGAGCGGCCATGCGCTCGAGCGGCTCGGGGCGAATGCGCGCCGCATGCCCCGCGCAGCCGAAGGCTTCGAAGCGCTCCTTGCACAGGGCGCGCGCCGCGAGCATCGCATCCTTGAGGAACTTGCGCGGATCGAACTCCCCCGGATGCTGCGTCATCGCGCGGCGCATCGCGCCGGTCATCGCCAGACGGATGTCGGTGTCGATGTTGATCTTGCGCACGCCGTGGCGGATGCCCTGCTGGATCGCCTCGACCGGAACGCCGTAGGTCTCGGCGATCGCGCCGCCGTGCTGGCGGATCACCTCCAGCCACTCCTGCGGCACGCTGGAGGAGCCGTGCATTACCAGATGCGTCTCGGGAATGCGCGCGTGGATCTCGCCGATACGCTCGATCGCGAGCACGTCTCCGGTCGGCTTGCGGGTGAATTTGTAGGCTCCGTGCGAGGTGCCGATCGCCACTGCGAGCGCGTCGACGCCCGTCAGGTGCACGAAATCGGCCGCCTGCTCCGGGTCCGTAAGCAGCTGCTCGCGCGACAGGGTTCCCTCGGCGCCGACGCCGTCCTCCTTGCCCGCGGTGCCGGTCTCGAGCGAGCCGAGGCAGCCGAGCTCGCCTTCCACCGACACACCCACAGCGTGAGCCATCTCGACCACGCGGCGCGTGACGTCGACGTTGTAGGCGTAGCTCGCCGGCGTCTTCATGTCCTCGAGCAGCGAGCCGTCCATCATCACGCTGGTGAAGCCCGAGCGTATCGCCGCCTGGCACACCGCGGCGCTCGCGCCGTGGTCCTGGTGCAGCACGACCGGAATCTGCGGATAGGATTCGACCGCCGCCTCGACCAGGTGGCGCAGAAACGCCTCCCCCGCGTACTTGCGGGCGCCCGCGGAGGCCTGCAGGATCACCGGGCTCGAAGTCTCGTCGGCGGCCTGCATGATCGCCTGGATCTGCTCCAGGTTGTTGATGTTGAACGCGGGCACGCCGTAGCCGTGCTCGGCCGCGTGATCCAGCAACTGCCTGAGCGATATCAATGCCATGTTCCCCCCTCGGATGCGTGGTAGTCGGTGTGCTAGCGCTCCAGCGCCTGTTTGCGCCGGTCCATCAACCGCCAGATCATCGGCGTGAAGATGAGCTGCATGGCGAGGTCGATCTTGCCGCCCGGGCAGACGATGGTGTTGGATCGCGACATGAACGAGTCGTGCAGCATCGAGAGCAGGTACGGAAAGTCGATGCCGCGCGGATTGGCGAAGCGGATCACCAGCAGGCTCTCGTCCGCGTTCGGTATGTGGCGCGCGATGAACGGGTTCGAGGTGTCGACCACCGGAACGCGCTGGAAATTGATGTGCGTGCGCGCGAACTGCGGGATGATGAAATGCACGTAGTCGTCCATGCGCCGCAGGATGGTATCGGTGACCGCCTCGGTCGAGTAGCCGCGGGTAGCACGGTCGCGGTGCAGCTTCTGGATCCACTCGAGGTTCATCACGGGCACCACGCCGATCAGCAGGTCGACGTGCGACGCGACGTCGACGCCGTCGTGCGCCACGCCGCCGTGCAGGCCCTCGTAGAACAGCATGTCGGTGCCCTGCGGCAGATCCTCCCATGCCGTGAAGGTGCCCGGCTTCTGCTTGTAAGGCGCCGCCTCGGCGTCGTTATGCAGGTACTTGCGCGTGCGCCCGGTCCCGCCGCCCGCGTAGTCGCGGAACAGCTGCTCGAGCTCCGCGAACAGGTTCGCCTCGGGGCCGAAGTGGCTGAAGTGTTCGTTGCCGCGCGAGAGCTCCTCCGCCATCTTGGCCTTCATCTGCTCGCGGTCGTAGCGATGGAAGGCGTCGCCCTCGATGAATGCCGCTTTCACGCTCTCGCGGTAGAAGATCTGCTCGAAGGTCTTCGACACGGAGGTCGTGCCGGCGCCCGAGGAGCCGGTAATGGCGATGATCGGATGCTTGGCCGACATGCCCGTCTCGGTCAGAGCTCGGCGGAGGCGCGGAACAGGCCGCGCGTGCCGAACAGCGGCGCGTCGTAATCGCGCTGGTTGTGGTCGCGGTGGTATTGCTCGAGGCGCTCGACCTCGCGCCGCGAACCGAAGATGAGCGAGCTGCGCTGGTGCAGCGAGCCTGGGCACGAGCTCGAGCAGCGGGCCGCTGCCGACGCTCGCGCGCCCGCCCGCGCGCTCGATCAGGTAGCCGACCGGGTTGGCCTCGAACAACAGCTCGTGGCCGGCTGCGCTCTCCTGCTGGCGCTCGTCGTAGGGATGCAGGAAGACGCCGCCCTGCATCAGGATGCGGTGCGTATCGGCCACCAGCGACGCGGCCCAGCGCATGTAGAAGTCCCTGCCCCGCGGTCCGGCCAGGCCCGCGAGGCACTCCTCCACATAGCGCTTCACCGCCGGCTGCCAATGGCGGGCGTTCGCCGTGTTGACGGCGAACTCGCTGCTGTCCTCGGGGATATGCAGCGCCGGGTGCGTGAGCATGAACTCGCCGATCTCGCGATCGAGCGTGAAGCCGTTGACGCCGCTCTCCAGCGCCAGCACCAGCATGGTGGTGGGGCCGTAGATGGCGTAGCCCGCGCAAACCTGCGCCGCGCCAGCCTGCAGGAAGTCGGCTTCCCGCGGCTCATCAATGTTCTGCGGAGCGCGCAGTACCGAGAACAGGCTTCCCGCCACCGCGTTCACTTCGAGGCTCGGCGCGCCGCAAAGGGGATCGAATGCGAGCAGGTAACGTCCGCGTGGATAGGGGGCGGGAATGCGGTGCAGGTCGGCGTCGGCTTCCGAGGCCATGGCCGCCAGGTGTCCGCCCCACTCGTTGGTGCGCACGAAGGTCTCGTTCGCCACGCTGCGCAGCGCGCCGGGCGGAACGTCGGCGAGCGCACCCTTGCCGACCATGTACGCGATGCGCTTGCACGCCAGGCGGATGTCGTTCAGCAACGCGGTGAAGCCGCCCGAGGCGCCGGGCGCCTTGCGCTGCTCCTCGATGATGAACTCGGTGATGGTCTTTTCCTGCCGCATGGTCCCCCCTACGCCGCGCGCGCCGCGCGCGCGGCGTGCAGAGCCGTGATCTGCCCGAGGCCGAGCTGCGGCGCGCCGATCGCTTTCGCTGTCACCGGGTCGAGCGGCGCCTCGGGATCGCCGAGGCTGTAGAGCACCAGGTCCGCCTCGGAGAAGTTCTGGGTCGTTGTCCAGCGCGACGGCGTCGCGATGGTGTACAGCCCCGCCGCCTTGGCCGAGCGCACGCCGTTCTCCGAATCCTCGATCGCGACGCACGCGGAAGCGGCCAGGCGCAGGGTGCCGAGGATCCGCTGATAGAGGTCGGGAGCGGGCTTCTTGTTGGCCACGTTGTCGGCGCTGGCGACGGCGCTGAACCAGCCGAGCGCCTTCGGGCCGAGCGTTGCCGCGACCAGCGCCTCGACGTTGGCCGTCGTACTGGTGGCAGCGAGCGCCAGCCTGATTCCCGCTGCGCGCGCCTCGTTCAACAGGCGCAGCACGCCCGTGCGCAGCGGCGCGCGCCCGCCGGAGATCAGCTCGTGATACAGCCGCGTCTTCTCCCTGTGGATCGCGGGCACCAGCCCGGCGAGGCGGCTCCGTTCCTGCGCCGGCACGTCGATCCGGGAGATGTAGTGCGCGATGCGCTCGGGACCGCCCGAGACCTTGAGCAGCTCCACGTACTCGCCCGCGCCCCAGTTCCACCACAGGTCCATGGCGAGGAACGCTGCGTTGAACGCCTGGCGATGGACTTCCTCGGTGTCCGCGATGGTTCCGTCGACGTCGAAGATCAGCGCTTGCAGCGTCATGGTGCTCCCCCTTTGTCCTCGAACACGCGGCTGGCGCGGATGTCCGCCGCGGTGATCGTCATCAGCGCCTCGCGCGTGAGGCGCGCGCCGCGCTGCTCGAACAGGCGCTTCGCCTGGCGCAATCGCGCGCGGTCGAGCGCGTTGCGGATCGAGCGCGCGTTGGCGAAGTGCGGTTGCGTCTTCCTGAGCCCGATGTACTCGCGCAACGCTGCTTCGGCGCCGGCATCCAGGCGGTACTTCATGTTGGCGAGCATCAGCTGGGCGATGCCGAACAGCTCGCCGTCGTCGTAGTCCGGGAAGTCGATGTGGTGCGCAATGCGCGAGGCCATGCCGGGATTTGATGAGAAGAACCTTTCCATGCGGTCCTTGTAGCCGGCGAGGATCACCACCAGGTCCTCGCGCTGGCTCTCCATCACCTGCAGCAGGATCTCGATCGCCTCCTGGCCGTAATCGCGTTCGTTCTCGGGGCGATACAGGTAGTACGCCTCGTCGATGAACAGCACCCCGCCCATCGCCCGCTTGAGCACTTCCTTGGTCTTGGGGGCCGTGTGGCCGATGTACTGCCCGACCAGGTCGTCGCGCGTCACCGCCACCAGGTGCCCTTTGCGCGAATAGCCGAGCGCGTGCAGGATCTCCGCCATGCGCATGGCCACCGTGGTCTTGCCGGTGCCTGGGTTGCCGGTGAAGCTCATGTGCAGCGACGGCGCACCCGCCTCCAGTCCGACCGAGCGGCGCAGCTTCTCGACCAGCAGCAGCGCGGCGATCTCGCGCACGCGCGTCTTCACCGGCACGAGCCCGATAAGCTCGCGCTCGAGCGCCTCGAGCGCGGCCGCGACGTTCGAGTCGCGGTACAGCGTCTCCAGGTCGAGCGACAGGCTCTCGGGCGCCGACATCAGTAGCGTTCTCCCTCCGGGCGCTCGGCCGCGTAGGCGCGCAGCGTGTAGCGCTGCATGCGGCCGGCCGATTCCTCGCGCTCGAGGCCGAAGCCGGGCTCGCTCGGCGGGCGGTTGACGATGAACGACAGGCGCAGCGCCTCCCAGCCGGGCGTCGCATCGAACGCGTTCACCTTCACGTAGTGGCGCGGGAAGGTCTTGCGGCAGGCATCGACCTCCGCCATCACGCCGGCGGCATCCTTGAGGTCGAACATCGGCATGCCGTACATCTCCCAGTAGGCGTTGCGCGGGTGCGGGTCGTCGGTGTATTCCACGGACACCGCCCAGCCGCGCCCGAGACAGTACTCGATCTGGTCGCGAATCTGCGCATCGCTCAGGTCCGGAAGGTAGGAAAAGGTGCCTTGGGTCAATCTCATGGCGGGTCTCCGGGGTCAGGCGGGGGTCGCGGTGGGCACGAAATCTGGGGTGTCGGTCGAGGCGTAGTCGAAGGTCACGTCCTTCCAGGTTTCGAGCGCGGCTTTGAGCGGCGTGCAATGGCGCGCCGCCTGCTCGAGGATCTGCGGCCCCTCGTTCCAGATGTCGCGGCCTTCGTTCCTCGCCAGCACCATGGCCTCGAGCGCCACGCGGTTGGCGGTGGCGCCGGCGGCGATGCCCATCGGGTGGCCGATGGTGCCGCCGCCGAACTGCAGCACCACGTCTTCGCCCAGGTAGTGGAGCAGCTGGTGCATCTGGCCGGCGTGGATGCCGCCCGAGGCCACCGGCATCACCTTCCTGAGACCCGCCCAGTGCTGCTCGAAGAACAGGCCGCGCTGCAAATCGACGGGGTTGTGTTCCTCGCGCAGCACGTTGTAGTAGCCCTGCACCGAGTTCGGGTCGCCCTCGAGCTTGCCGACCACGGTGCCGGCGTGGATGTGGTCGACGCCGGCGAGGCGCATCCACTTGGAGATCACGCGGAACGACACGCCGTGGCTCTTCTGCCGGGTATAGGTCGAATGTCCGGCGCGGTGCAGGTGCAGGATCATGTCGTTCCTGCGCGCCCACTTGGACATCGACTGGATCGCGGTGTAGCCGATCACCAGGTCGATCATGACAATGTTCGAGCCGAGATCCTTGGCGAACTCGGCGCGCTCGTACATGTCCTCCATGGTCGCGGCGGTGACATTGAGGTAGTGACCCTTCAGCTCGCCGCTCGCTGCCTCGGCGCGGCTGACCGCCTCCATGCAATATAGGAACCGGTCGCGCCAGTGCATGAACGACTGCGAATTGATGTTCTCGTCGTCTTTGGTGAAATCGAGCCCCCCTTTCAGCGCCTCGTAGACCACGCGGCCGTAGTTCTTGCCCGAGAGCCCGAGCTTCGGCTTGACGGTCGCGCCCAGCAGCGGGCGGCCGAACTTGTCCAGCCGCTCGCGCTCGACCACGATGCCGGTCGGCGGCCCGTCGAAGGTCTTCACGTAAGCCACCGGCAGGCGCATGTCCTCCAGGCGCAGGGCCTTGAGCGGCTTGAAGCCGAACACGTTGCCGATGATCGACGCGGTCAGGTTGGCGATCGAGCCCGGCTCGAACAGCTCCAGGTCGTAGGCGATGTAGGCGAAGTACTGCCCCGGCGTGCCGGGCACCGGGTCGACGCGGTAGGCCTTGGCGCGGTAGCGGTCGCACGCGGTGAGCCGGTCGGTCCACACCACCGTCCAGGTGGCGGTCGAGGATTCGCCCGCCACGGCGGCAGCGGCCTCCTCGGGATCAACGCCTTCCTGCGGCGTGATGCGGAACAGCGCGATCACGTCGGTTTCCTTCGGCGCGTAGTCGGCGTCCCAGTAGCCCATCTGCGCGTATTTCATGACGCCGGCGCGGTAGCGCTCGCCCGCTCCGCCGGTCGCTTGATCCCTCTCGCCCATCGGCTTGCCCTCCATGGTCCGTGGGAGCTACGGTAGCGCGCCGTTGTGATAAGCACTACTTAAATGTTCTAATAGAATCAATAAGGGATTCGAAATATCGTGCGCCACCTTACGCTCAAGCAGCTGCGCAGCTTCGAGGCCGCCGCGCGGCACCTGCATTTCGGACGCGCCGCGCGCGAAATGCATCTCACTCAGCCCGCGGTGTCGATCCAGCTCAAGCAGCTCGAAGAGCACGTCGGGCTGCCGCTGTTCGAGCAGATGGGACGCCGCATGCACCTGACGCACGCCGGCGAGGAGCTGCTGCGCCACAGCCGCATCGTGCTGCAGCAGTTGCGCGAAGCCGAGGAGGCGATCAACGCCCTGAAGGGTACGGGCGGCGGCGAGCTGCACATCGCGGTCACCAGCACCGCGAAGTACTTCGCGCCCAAACTGCTCGCGGAGTTCCGGCGCATGCACCCCGAGGTCAAGGTGCGGCTCGCGGTCAGCAACCGCGAAGCCGTGGTGCAGCAGCTCGCCGACAACACCGTCGACCTGGTGGTGATGGGGCGCGCGCCGCGCGGGCTCGACACGGCGGCGGCGTCCTTCGCCAAGCACCCGCTGGCCATCATCGCGGCGCCCGAGCACCGCCTCGCCCGGCGGCGCCGCGTCGCGCTCGAGGACCTCGCCAAGGACACCTTCCTGATACGCGAGCGCGGCTCCGGCACGCGCGGCGCCATGGAACGCGTGTTCGCGTCGCATGGCTTTCACCCCGCCGAGACCATCGAGATGAGCTCGAACGAGACCATCAAGCAGGCGGTGATGGCGGGCATGGGCGTGAGCTTCCTGTCCCTGCACACCGTGGGCCTGGAGCTCGCCGCGCGGCGGCTGGTCGTGCTGCGCGTGGCCGGCACGCCGGTGATGCGCGAGTGGTTCGTGATCCACCGCGAGAGAAAGCGCCTGTCGGCGGCCGCCGCCGGCTTCAAGGAGTTCCTCACGCGGCGCGGCGCGGCCCTCATCGAACGGGTGATCGGCACGCGCGAGCGGCTGCCGTTAGACTAGCCGGGTGATCGAGCTTCCGTTCAGCAGCCCGCAGGGCTACCTGCATCTGACCGAGATCGAGTCGGTCGCCGAAGGGCACTGGTTCGTGTTTCGCCGCGACCAGTTGCTGGTCGAGGTCGGTCCACCGAGCCCGAAGCCGTCGGACGACGCGCGCGTGCCGGTCCGCCCGAGCTGGGCGCGCATCCCGTATGGCGCGCCCCCCGGCCCGATCGCCGAGCAGCCGTTGCGTACGCTGTACCTTGGGCAGCTGGCGGGCAGGCACTTGTTCGCCGCCGAGGCGCCCGCCGAGAGCGCCGCGCCGGCCGGGACGAGCTGGGAGGGACTGAGGGTGCTGTTTTCGGTGCTCGATGATGCCCACTTCGCGCTCGCGGGGCGGGCGTTGCAGCTGATCGACTGGGACCGTACGCACCAGTTCTGCGGCCGCTGCGGCGCGCGCACCGAGACGCGGCCTGGCGAGCGCGTCAGGGTATGCCCGGCGTGCAAGTTGTCAGCGTATCCGCGCGTGGCCCCCGCCGTGATGGCGCTCGTGAGACGCGGGCGCGAGCTGCTGCTCGGGCGCAGCCCGCATTTCCCGCCGGACATGTACAGCGCGCTGGCGGGCTTCGTCGAGCCGGGCGAGTCTCTCGAGCAATGCCTGCGCCGCGAGGTGGCCGAGGAGGTCGGCGTCGAGGTGGCGAACATCGCCTATTTCGCGAGCCAGCCCTGGCCGTTCCCGCACTCGCTGATGATCGCCTTCACCTGCGACTGGACTGCTGGCGAGCCGCGGCCCCAACCGGCTGAAATCGAGGCCGCGGACTGGTTCGATGTATTCCAATTGCCTAGACTTCCAAGTAAAATCTCGATCGCTCGCCGGCTGATCGACGCAGTTGCCGCCAAGATCCGGGGCGAATTTGAAACGGGCGCCTAGCCTCGCGCAGTCCGGCACGTGACGGCTGGCGGGGCGGCCCAAGAGGGGCTCTGCACGAATTGAACGAGTCGCACGCTTTTCGTTTTTGCGCCGCAAGGCGTAACGGAAGGGCGCAGCCTGGCGAGAGCGCGGGGTTGCGCCTTCGCGTTTCTTGGGGAGGACGAAAATGAACGGTCTGCATCTCATCGGTGACCTGAGCGGCTGCCGCTGCGATCCGCAGCTCCTGCTCGACTGCGAACGCTTCCGCGAGAAATGCGTCGAGTTCGTGAAAGACTCCGGTCTCACGATCATGGACGTGAGCTTCCATCAGTTCGAGGGATCCGGGTTCACCGGCACCGTGGTGCTGGCCGAATCGCACCTCGCCATCCACACCTGGCCGGAGCAGAACGGCCTCACGCTCGACGTCTACGTCTGCAACTACAGCGGGGACAACTCGGCCAAGGCGCGGCAGGTGTTCGAGGCGATCATCGGCTACTTCCAGCCGACCGAGGCCGCGCGCCACGAGATCGACCGCGGCGAGCACTTGCTGATGGAACCGCTCAACGACTCGACCGGCTTCTACATCCGGGCGAATCGGCAGCTGGGCGAATGGCAGACCCGCTTCCAGAGGATGGCGATCTACGACACTCCGCAGTACGGCAAACTGTTCCGCCTGGACGGCTTCAACATGACCTCCGAGCGCGAGGAGTTCGTTTACCACGAAAACCTCATCCACCCGGCGCTCACGGCTCACAATTCGCCCAGGAAGGTGCTGATCATCGGCGGTGGCGACGGCTGGCTCCTCCGAGGAGGCGCTCAAGCACCCTTCCGTCGAGCAGGTCACCATGGTCGAGATCGACGAGGACGTCATCCGGGTCGCGAAGGAGCATTTCGGCACCGTGCACAACGGAGTCTTCGACAATCCGAAGCTGCGCGTGCTGATCGCGGACGGCATGAAGTTCGTGCGCGAGTCGAACGAGAAGTTCGACCTCATCGCGCTCGATCTGAACGATCCGATGGGGCCGGCCGAAGCGCTCTACTCGACCGAGTTCTACCAGCAACTGCGCCACGCGCTCGCACCGGGCGGTGCGCTCGCGTTGCACATCGGCTCGCCGGTGGCGCAGCCTGCGCGCGTCGCGGAGCTTGCGCAGCGACTGAACGGCGTGTTCCGCATCGTGCGTCCTTACACCGTGTTCATTCCGCTCTACGGCTCGCTGTGGGCGATGGCGGTGTGCTCGGACAAGCTCGATCCCAAGGCGTTCACCGCCGACGAAATCGACCGGCGCATCGAGCAGCGCAAGCTCCAGGAGCTGCGCTTCTACAACGGCGAGACGCACGAGGGCGTGTTCGCGCTGCCGAACTTCGTGCGCGACCTGGTGGCGCCGCCGCGCCTGAAGCAGGCGATGCGCGGCCGCCGGCTGGGCGTGGTGCGCGCCGCAGCAGCGAAGTAATCACGAAGCGGCGCCCTTCGGCTTCTCGCCAACGATCCTCATGTCGCGAGGCTCGCGCAGTTTGAACTGCGCGGGCTCCTGGCGAATGTTGATCAGGCCCACCTCCTGCATCAGCGCCGCGAGGCTCCTGGGCGTGTAGCCCCAGCGATGCACCATCAGCGGGTCGCGCCAGCGCGGATCGCCGTAGAACACCCACATCGTGCGCTGCCCCTCCTGGCCCGGTCCCGCGCCGGCATTCGGATTGGCGAGGAAGGCCTCGCACGCCGAGGCCAGGTTCGGGCACTCGAGCACCATGCGGCCTCCCGGCCGCAACACGCGCAGCCACTCCCTGAGGACATCGACGACTTCCCAGCGCCAGAAGTGCTCGACGACGTGCACGGCGAGGATCTCCTCGGTCGAGTCGCTCTCGAAAGGCTCGAGTGCGTGCAGATCGCACAGCACGTCGGGGCGCTTACCGGCGCGGGTCTCGGCCACGTCGACATTGACGTAGCCCGGCAGGATCTTGTCGCCGCAACCGAGGTTGAGCTTCATGACCGCCATTATGTCAGGGCGCCGCGGCGCGCCCGGGCATAATGCGGCAGTCAAGGGGATGACAATGCTCCGATCGATCGCTGCGCGCGCCGAGGCCTGGCTGCGCGGACCGCGGACGCTGCCGGCGCCGCCGCCGGCACGCCCGTTCCCGGAGGGCGCATTCGTGGCATTCGTGCTGCCGGTGGACGCGTCGGCCCGGGTCAATCAGACCGATCGCTACGTTACCGAGATCGCCTCGATGCGGCTGCGCGCGGCGATCCCGGCACGCCGACTGGCCGAGCGTGTCCCGGTCTGGTTCGTGTCGCTGGACGACTTCTTGCGCGACCCCGGTCTTTCCAAGTTCGGCACCGCGGGCGCGGTGGTGATCGGCAAGATTCCGGCACCCGGCATCCTCAAGCGCCAGGCGATGCTTTCGGAGCTGCTGGCGCACGCCGCCTCGGAGCGCAGCCGTGTGCCGCTGTACGCCGATATGCCCGACGACCTGGCGGCGCTGGGCAGGGCGGTAGGCGAGCCCTACCTCGCCCGCTATCAGAGGGGGCTGGGCGCCTCGTGCACCTACATCGTTCCGTGCCGGGCGCTTGGCGAGGGGCTCGCGCGCGATGCCAAGCGAGGCGTGGTGATCATCGAGGATCCGTACGAGAACCGCGCGCGGCCCGTACGCGTCGCGCCTTCGTCGCCGTTGCGCCTGATGTGGTTCGGCAACCTGGGACAGATCAATCGATCGCTGCTGGAAAATGCGCTGGCGGGCATCGCCCGGGCGTTTCGCGACACGCCGTTGCGCTTCGAGCTGGTGACGCGCGTGGACGCCCGCGACGAGCTGGATGGCATCGGCCGGCACCTGCGCGCTGCGCATCCGGAATGCGAGCTGCGCGTCACCGCGTGGTCCCAGCAGGCGACCGAGGACGCGCTCGAGCGCTGCGACTTCGTCCTCATTCCGCAGGATTTCCGCAAGGACTGGAGCAGGGGGAAGTCGCATAATCGCCTGGTCACGGCGATCCGCGGCGGGCGTTTTGCCATCGCGTCGCCGATCCCCGCCTACCAGGAGCTCGCCGAGTACGCGTGGATCGGCGCAGACCTCGCCGCCGGCCTGCGTTGGGCGCGCTCCCACCCCGAGGAAGCGGCAGCGCGCGTCCGTGGCGGGCAAGCCCATGTCGAGGCGCGCTTTTCGCCCGAGAACATCGGCCGCAAGTGGGCTGCCGCTCTCGGCGTCCCGTTGCGATCAGGCGATCGTGCCGAGCACCTCGCGCACGATCCCGAATAGCTGGTCGATCTCCGCTTTCTGGATGACGAGCGGCGGCGCGAGCGCGATGATGTCGCCGGCCATGCGCACGTAGGCGCCCTTCTCGAAGGCGCGCGTGTGCACCTCGAAGCCTCTCGCGCCGACCGCTCCGGGACGCGGCGCCAGCTCGAAGGCGGCGATCAGGCCGATGTTGCGGATGTCGATCACGTTGGGCAGCCCCTTGAGCGCATGCGCCTGGCCCTCCCAATAGGCGGCGAGCTCGCCCGCGCGCGTCAACAATCCTTCCTCGGCGTACACGTCGAGCGTCGCCAGGCCCGCGGCGCAGGCGAGCGGGTGCGATGAGTAGGTGTAGCCGTGCGGCATTTCGATCGCGCCCTCGGGCCCGCTCATGAAAGCCTGGTAGATGTCTTCCTTCATGAACACCGCGCCCATGGGCACGGTGGCGTTGGTGATGCCTTTCGCGGTCGTGATCAGATCCGGCGTAACGCCGAAATACTGCGACCCGAACGGTTTGCCTAGGCGCCCCCAGGCGGTGATCACCTCGTCGAAGATGAGCAGGATGCCGTGCCGGTCGCAGATCTCGCGCAGCCGCTCGAGGTAACCCAGCGGCGGCACCAGCACGCCGGTCGAGCAGGCCACCGGCTCGACGATCAGCGCGGCGATGGTCGACGGATCGTGCAGCTGGCACAGCCGCTCGAGGTCGTCGGCGAGCTCGGCGCCGTGCTTCGGCTGGCCACGCGAAAAGGCGTTCTTCGCAATATCGTGCGTGTGGCGGATGTGGTCGACGCCCGCCACCAGCGCGCCGAAGATCTTGCGGTTGCCCACGATGCCGCCCACCGCAGTGCCGCCGAAATTGACGCCGTGGTAGCCGCGCTCGCGCCCGATCAGGCGCACGCGGTGGCCCTCGCCGCGCACGCGGTGGTAGGCGAGTGCGAGCTTCAACGCCGTGTCGACCGACTCCGAGCCGGAGTTGGTGAAGAACACGCGCGACAGCCCCTTGGGCGCGAGCTCGGCCAGGCGGTCGGCGAACTCGAAAGCGAGCGGATGGCCCATCTGGAACGGCGGCGCGAATTCCATGGTCGCCACCTGCTTCTGCACCGCTTCGACGATCTTCTTGCGGCAGTGGCCGGCGTTCACGCACCACAGCCCGGAAGTGCCGTCGATCACCTGACGGCCCTCGGGCGTGTAGTAGTAGATGCCCTCGGCGCGCGCCAGCAGGCGCGGCGCCTTCTTGAACTGGCGGTTGGCCGAGAACGGCATGAAAAACGCCGAGTTCTCCAGCGAATGGCCGACGGCTTCGGCGCGCGCACGTTCGTTCATGGTCGTTCCTCCGTGATGGTCCTAAGCCGCACGCGCCAGCACCGCGTGCAGCAATACGTTACACCCGGCGGCCAGGTCCTGGGGGGTGGCGCTCTCGGTCTCGTTGTGGCTGATGCCGCCCTCGCAGGGCACGAAGATCATGGCGGTCGGCGCCACGCGCGCCACGTACACCGCGTCGTGGCCGGCACCGGAGACGATGTCGCGGTTGCTGTAGCCGAGTGCGCGCGCCGCGTCGCGCACGCTGCCCACCATCGACGCATCGAAATGGCACGGCGGGAAATAGGTGACCTCGGTGAGTTCGATCGCGACGCGGCACTCGGCCTCGATCGACTTCAGGCCGCCGCGCAATGCGGCCACCATCTCCGACAGCGTGTCGTCCTTCTGGTTGCGGAACTCGACCGACATGCGCACCTCGCCCGGCACCACGTTGCGCGAATTCGGCTTCACCTGCATGAAGCCCACCGTACCCCGGGCATAGTCGGGGAACGCCAGCGCGATGCGGTTCACCTCCAGCACCAGCCGGCTGGCGGCGATCAGCGCATCCTTCCTGAGATTCATCGGCGTCGGGCCGGCGTGAGCGTCCTGGCCCGTGATGACCGCGTCGAACCAGCGCTGGCCGAGCGCCCCCTGCACCACGCCGATGGTCGTCTTCGTGTCCTCGAGCACCGGGCCCTGCTCGATGTGCGCCTCGAAGTACGCGCCCAGCGGGCGCGGGGACGCGCTGCCCGCATAGCCGATCGCCTTCAGCGCCTCGCCCACCGCGATGCTGTCGACGTCCTTCTGCCCGAGCACGTGCGCGAGCGGAAACACCCCGGCGAACACGCCCGAGCCCATCATCACCGGCGTAAAGCGCGAACCCTCCTCGTTGGTCCACGACACCACTTCGAGCGGCGCGCGGGTCTCGATGCCGGCGTCGTTCAGCGTGCGCAGCACCTCGAGCCCGGCCATCACGCCGTAGGCGCCGTCGAACTTGCCCCCCGAAGGCTGGCTGTCGAGGTGGCTGCCCATCGCCACCGGCGCGGCCGCGGGATCGTTGCCCGCGCGGCGCGCGAACATGTTGCCCACCGCGTCCACCTCGAGCGCGAGCCCCGCATCGCGCGCCCAGCGCGCGAACAGATCCCTCGCCTCACGGTCGACGTCGGTGAGCGTGAGGCGGCGCACGCCGCCCTTGGGCGTGGCGCCGATGCGCGCCAGTTCCATCAACGACTGCCACAGACGATCGCCGTTGATGCGCAGTTGCCGCATCTCAGCCTGCGTAGGCGACCACCTTCTGGCGCTGCTCGCCGAGTCCCTTGATGCCGAGAGTCATCACGTCGCCCGGCTTGAGGAACACCGGCGCCGGCTTCATGCCCATACCGACCCCCGGCGGCGTGCCAGTGGTGATGACGTCGCCCGGCAGCAGCGTCATGTACCGGCTCACGTAGGACACGAGGTTTGCCGCGCCGAAGATCATGGTGCGGGTGTTGCCGGTCTGCATGCGATTGCCGTTCACGTCGAGCCACATGTCGAGCGTCTGCGGATCGGTGATCTCGTCGGTGGTGACCAGCCACGGCCCGATCGGGCCGAAGGAGTCGCAGCCCTTGCCCTTGTCCCATTGCGAGGACTGAAGCTGGAAGGCGCGCTCCGAAACGTCGTTCACCACGCAGTAGCCGGCGACGTAATCGAGCGCCCTGTCCTCGGGCACGTACTGCGCCTTGCTGCCGATCACGATGCCCAGCTCCACTTCCCAGTCGAGCTTGGTCGAGCCCCTGGGCTGGATCACGTCGTCGTACGGGCCGCTGATGCAGGTCGTCGCTTTCATGAACACCACCGGTTCCGTCGGAATCGGCATGTTCGCTTCCTTGGCGTGATCCGAGTAGTTGAGGCCGATCGCCACGAACTTGCCGATGCCGACGTAGGGCACGCCGAGGCGCGGAGTGCCGTTCACCAGCGCGAGCGATTCCGGCTTGACCTTCGACAACATCTTCAGCCCGCGCGGCGAGAGCTCGTTCGGGCCGATGTTGCCGATCACTTTGGACAGGTCGCGCACTCGCCCTTCGGCATCGATCACGCCGGGCTTCTCGTATCCACTTTTGCCATAACGACAAAGCTTCATGTGTCCCCCTGAAAGACCGCCAGTAGGTTCTGTTACCTGTTTATATGGTCATGCCGCCGTCAATCGAGTACATGTTCCCCGTCGCGAAAAGCGACTCATCCGAGGCGAGGAACACCAGGATCCCCGTGATGTCGTCCACCGTGCCGAGGCGTCCCATCGGCTGGCGCGCGATGAAGTCCTTCTTCGCCTGCACCGGATCCGGAAATGCCTTGATGCGCTCGTGCAGCGAGGGCGTGTCGACCGTGCCTGGGCCAATGCAATTGCAGCGGATGCCCTGCTTGACGTAGTCGGCGGCTATCGCCTTGGTGAGACCGATCACGGCGGCCTTGGTGGCGCCGTAAACGAAGCGGTTCGGCAGGCCCTTCACGCTGGAAGCGATCGATGACATGTTGATGATCGAGCCCGCGCCCTTCTTCAGCATGCCGGGCAGCAGGGCGCGCGTCACCAGGTACATGGACTTGACGTTGAGGTTGAAACTGAAATCCCAGTCCTTGGGCGTGCAATCGAGGATCGTGCCGTGGTGCACGAATCCCGCGCAGTTGAACAGCACGTCGACCTGCCCGACCTCTGACGCGATCCTGGCGACCGCTGCCTCGTCGGTGACGTCGAGCGCGCGCGTGCGGATGCCGTCCTTGCCTTCGATCTCGGCGAGCGCCTTGGGGTTGATGTCGGTCGCCCAGACCTTCGCCCCCTCGCGTGCGAATGCGAGCGCAGCGGCGCGCCCGATCCCCTGCCCTGCTGCGGTGATGAACGCCGTCTTGCCGGCAAGCCTTTCAGACACTGAGGTCCTCCTCGATGACGGGGCAACGATTATAGCGGTTCGCCGCCCGCGCGAAGCGGTACACTTTCGAGTCCGCGCTTACCAGGGAACAAGATGAACAAGCTCGATTTCACGGGCCGCACTGCGGTCGTCACCGGCGGCGCGCAGGGCATCGGCCTTGCCATCGTCAGGCGGCTGGCCGGCTCGGGCGCGAAGGTGCGCATCTGGGATCGCGACGACAGGATGCTCGCCGCGGCGCTCGCCTCGCTCGGCTCGCCGGCGAGCGGCGACGCGATCGACATCACGGATCCGGCAGCGGTCGAGCGCGCGACGAAAAGCGCGCTTGAGGTGTTCGGCAAGATAGACGTGCTGGTGAACAACGCCGGGATCGCCGGCATGAACAAGCCCACTGTGGAATATCCGGTCGAGGAGTGGCTCAAGGTGCTTGCGGTCAACCTGACGAGCCAGTTCCTCACCTGCCGCGCCGTCGCGCCGCACATGGTGCGGCAGAAATACGGCCGCATCGTCAATATCGCCTCGGTGGCAGGCAAGGAAGGCAATCCCAACGCGGTCGCCTACAGCGCCTCCAAGGCGGGGGTCATCTCGCTCACCAAGTCGCTCGGCAAGGAGCTGGCGCAGACCGGGGTGCTGGTCAACTGCGTAACGCCCGCCGCGGCCAAGACCGCGATCTTCGATCAGATGACCGAGCAGCACATCAATTACATGCTGTCCAAGATCCCGATGGGGCGCTTCGTACAGGTCGAGGAGATCGCGGCGCTCGTCGGCTGGCTGGCGTCGGAGGACTGCTCATTCTCGACCGGCGCCGTTTTCGACATCTCCGGCGGCAGGGCGACCTACTAAGAACAACGCTGTATTGCAGCGCAGGAACTACCTGCGCAGCAATACATAACTTTCAGGAAAGGCTTCTTTAGGTACTCACCCATGGCGAAGAAGACTCCTACGCAACGCAGCATCCAGTGGTTCGGGCGCGAGGACATCTACGGCTTCATCTACCGCAGCTGGGTGAAGAACCGCGGCGTGCCGCAGGACCAGTTCGACGGCCGGCCCGTCATCGGCATCTGCAACACGTACTCCGAGCTCACGCCGTGCAACTCGCACTTCCGCACCATCGCAGAGCACGTCAAGGCGGGCGTGCTCGAGGCGGGCGGCTTTCCGCTCGAGTTCCCCGTGATGTCGCTCGGCGAAACGCTGCTCAGGCCGACGGCGATGCTTTACCGCAACCTCGCCAGCATGGACGTCGAAGAATCGATCCGCGGCAATCCCCTGGACGGCACGGTATTGCTGGTCGGCTGCGACAAGACCACGCCTTCGCTGCTCATGGGCGCTGCGAGCGTCGACCTGCCGGCGGTCGCCGTCTCGGGTGGACCCATGCTGTCGGGCAAGTATCGCGGCACCGACATCGGCTCGGGCACCAATGTGTGGTCGATGTCCGAGGACCTGCGCGCGGGCAAGATCACGCTCGACGAGTTCCACGAGGCCGAATCGTGCATGCACCGCTCGCACGGCCACTGCATGACCATGGGCACGGCCTCCACCATGGCATCGATGGTCGAAGCCCTGGGCGTGGGCATGCCCGGCAACGCGGCGATCCCCGCGGTCGACGCGCGCAGGAACGTCCTCGCGCGCGCCGCGGGGCGGCGCATCGTGCAGATGGTGAAGGAAAACCTCTCGCTTTCGAAGATCCTGACCAGGAAGGCGTTCGAAAACGCGATCCGCGTGAACGCCGCGATCGGCGGCTCGACCAACGCGGTCATCCACCTGATCGCCATTGCACGCCGCATCGGCGTCGACCTGAAGCTGGCGGACTGGGACCGCTGCGGGCGCGGCGTGCACACGCTGGTCAACCTCATGCCCTCGGGCAAGTACCTGATGGAGGATTTCTACTACGCGGGAGGCCTGCCCGCGGTAATTCGCGAGTTGGGCGAGGCCGGCATGCTGCACAAGGATGCGCTGACGGTCAACGGCGAGACGATCTGGGCCAACAACAAGGACGCGTCCTGCTGGAACCGGGACGTCGTGCACAGCTTCAAGAAGCCGTTCAAGAAGAACACCGGCATTGCGGTGCTCGGCGGCAACCTGTGCCCCGACGGCGCCATCATCAAGCCGTCGGCGGCGACGCCGAAGCTGATGAAGCATCGCGGCCGCGCCGTGGTGTTCGAGAACATCGAGGACCTGCACAAGCGCATCGACGACCCCGGGCTCGACATCGACGAGCACTGCGTCATGGTGCTGAAGAATTGCGGCCCGAAAGGCTACCCGGGCATGGCCGAGGTCGGCAACATGCCGCTGCCGCCCAAGATCCTGAAGAAAGGCATCACCGACATGGTGCGCATCTCGGACGCGCGCATGAGCGGCACGGCCTACGGCACGGTGGTGCTGCACGTCGCCCCGGAGGCTGCGGCGGGCGGGGTGCTGGCGCTGGTCGAGAACGGCGACCTGATCGAGCTCGACGTCGCCAAGAGGAAGCTGCGGCTTCTGGTGTCGGACAAGGAGCTGAAAAAGCGCAAGGCAAGGTGGAAAAGACCCAAGCCGCCGCTCGCGCGCGGCTACTGGAAGCTTTACTTCGACCACGTCCTGCAGGCGAGCGAAGGCGCCGACCTGGATTTTCTCGTCGGCGGCAGCGGCCCCATCGTCCCGCGCGACAACCACTGAGGAGCCACGCCATGCTGCAAGCAGCCGACCTGACCATCCGCCTGCACCCCAACGACGACGTCGTCATCGCGCGCGTCGAGATTCCCGGCGGCACCACGGTGACGAGGGAAAACCTGCGCGCCGCGGAAAGAATCCCCGCCGGCCACAAGCTCGCCGCGCGCGACATCGCAGAGGGTCGGCCGGTGAAGCGCTACGACCAGATCATCGGGTTCGCCACGCGCGCCATCAGGGCCGGCGAGCACGTGCACGTGCACAACCTGGCGATGGGCGATTTCGAGCGGGACTACGCCTACTGCGCGGAGGTGAAGCCCGTGGATTACGTGGCCGAGCCCGCGACCTTCGAAGGAATCGTCAGGGACGACGGCCGCGTGGCGACGCGCAACTACATCGGCATCCTGACGAGCGTGAACTGCTCGGCGACGGTCGCGCGCATGATCGCGGACCATTTCCGCAACCGCCTGGACGCCTATCCCAACGTCGACGGCGTCGTCGCGCTCACGCACAAGTCGGGTTGCGGCATGGCGAGCGAGGGCGAGCCGATCGACGTGTTGCGCCGCACGATGGCGGGCTACGCGCGCCATCCCAATTTTTTTGCCGTGCAGGTGGTCGGCCTGGGCTGCGAAGCGAACCAGCTCAACAACCTGCTTTCGGTGCATCAGCTCAAGCGTTCGGACAAGCTTGCCGCCTACACTATCCAGGAGAAGGGCGGCACCATGAAGGCGGTGCGCGAAGGTATCTCGCGCATCGAGGCGCTATTGCCGGCGGCGAACAGGGTCGTGCGCCAGCGCGTGCCGGCTTCGAAGCTGGTGCTCGGCCTGCAGTGCGGCGGGTCGGACGGCTATTCGGGAATCAGCGCGAATCCCGCGCTCGGCGCCGCGGTCGACCTGCTGGTGCGCCACGGCGGCACCGCGATCCTTTCGGAGACGCCCGAGATCTACGGCGCGGAGCACCTGTTGACGCGCCGCGCGGTGACGCGCGAGGTGGGCGAGAAGCTGATCCGGCGCATCAAGTGGTGGGAGGACTACACCCGCCGCAACGGCAACGAAATGAACAACAACCCCTCGCCCGGCAACAAGGCGGGCGGCCTCACCACCATCCTGGAGAAGTCGCTCGGCGCAGTGGCGAAGGGCGGCACCACCAACCTGGTCGACGTCTACGAGTACGCCGAACCGGCGACCGCGAAGGGCTTCGTCTACATGGACACGCCGGGCTACGATCCCGTCTCGGCCACCGGACAGGTCGCGGGCGGCGCCAACATGATCTGTTTCACCACCGGCCGCGGCTCGGCCTACGGCTGCAAGCCCGCGCCTTCGCTCAAGCTCGCGACCAATACGCCGCTCTACGTGCACCAGGAAGAGGACATGGACTTCAACTGCGGCACCGTGGTAGACGGCACCGAGACCATCCAGGCTGCGGGCGAGCGCTTCTTCGAGTTGATTCTGCGCACCGCCTCGGGGGCGAGGTCGAAGTCCGAGCAGTGGGGTTACGGCGAGGACGAATTCGCGCCCTGGGTGCTTGGCGCGACGATGTAGCGCCGCCGCGAATCAGCCGAACGGGTTTTCGCGCTCGCCGCCCTGCGGGCCGAAGAACACGACCCAGGTGGCGAAGTCCGCGCTGAAATTCTCGAAGCGATGTTCCATTTTCGCCGGCACGAACAGCGCGTCGCCCGGTCCGAAAGATACGCGCTCGGCGCCGCGCACGAAACTGCCCTTGCCGCTCAGCACCAGATAGAGCTCGTCGCGATCGTGCGGCGTCTGCGGATCCGTTCCCTGGGGGGCGTAGTAGCGCAGCTCGAGGCTGCCGTGGCGCAGGATCTCGGCCGAGCGTCGCCCGTCCGGAATCGGCGCGCGCTTCGCCTCGGCGGGCGTCGCCCGCCAGCCCGGCTTCACGCCGCGTGGCGCCATTTGATCGAGCAGCCGATCGAGGGCGTCTGATGGCGCGGCCCCTCGCCGGTGCGCGCGACCTGCAGCATCGCCTCGTAGAGCTCGCGGCGCGCGCCAGGAACGGCCTCGCGGCGCGAGGCATCGAGCCGGCCGCGGTACTGCAGCTCGAGCCGCGCGTTGAAGCCGAAGAAGTCGGGCGTGCACGCGGCGCCGTAGGCCTTGGCGACCGCCTGCGTCTCGTCGAGAACGTACGGAAACGGAAAGCCCTTGTCGCGCGCGACGCGCTTCATGTTGTCGAACGAATCCTCGGGATAGTCCGATGGGTCGTTCGACATGATCGCGATCGAGCCGATGCCCTGCGCGCCGAGATCCTTCGCCTCGCGCACGATGCGCTCGATCACCGCCTTGACGTACGGGCAGTGATTGCAGATGAACATCACCAGCAGCCCGTTCGGGCCGCGCGCCGAGGCGAGCGTGTGGCGCTTGCCGTCGACCCCGGGAAGGTCGAAATCGACCGCCTTCCAGCCGAAATTGCAGACCGAAGTCTCGGTGCTCACCATGCGAAAATCCTAACATGAAAGACAAAGCGTCCCGCGTGCCGCGCATCTACGTCGAGCAGGGGCTGCGTGCGGGCGCGCGGCTCGAGCTGCCCGGGACGGCCGCGCACCACGCGCTGCGCGTGCTGCGGCTGCGCGCAGGCGACGCGTTGACGCTGTTCGACGGCCGCGGCGGCGAGTGGAGCGCGAGCGTGGCGAGCGCCGCGGGCGGCCGGCTCGCGGTGGCGATCGACGCCTGGCACGACGTCGAGCGCGAGTCGCCGCTGCGCGTTACGCTGGTGCAGGGCGTTTCCTCGGGCGAGCGCATGGATGCCACGGTGCAAAAGGCGACCGAGCTGGGCGTCGCGGCCATCCAGCCGGTGCTCACGCAGAAGTCGGTGGTGAGGCTTGCCGCGGAGCGCGCGGCGGCGCGCGTGGCGCACTGGCGGCGCGTGGCGATCGCGGCCTGCGAGCAGTGCGGCCGCAATCGAGCGCCGCAAATTCATCCGGTGGTTTCCCTCGACGATTACTGCCGCGCGGCGCCGCAGGGACTGCGCCTGCTGCTGTCGCCCGACGCGCAAAGCGGCCTGGCCTCGGCCGCTGCCCGCGTCGACGCTCCCGTGACCCTCGCCGCGGGGCCGGAGGCTGGATTCAGCGCGGCCGAGGAGGCCATGCTGGTGACGGCGGGATTCGTTCCGGTGAGGCTCGGGCCGCGCGTGCTGCGCACCGAGACCGTCGCGCCCGCGGCGCTCGCCGCGCTCGCCGCGCTCGCCGGCGAGTTCTAGCCGCCCCCGTGCGCGTGCAAGCGACTGAACTGGAATAGAATTTGGAAAAACAGCAAATCCCCGGGAATCGTATGCTCACGCCGCCCAACACCGAAGCCTTCGTGCGCTGGTTCCGTCAGGCCGCGCCCTACGTGCACGCGTTCCGCGGGCGCACGTTCGTGATCGCCTTCGGCGGCGAGCTGGTCGCCGAGCGCGCGCGCTTCGTGCAATTCGTGCACGACGTCAACCTGCTGGCGGCGCTCGGCATACGCCTGGTACTGGTGCACGGCGCGCGCCCGCAGATCGAGGCCGAGCTCAAGGCCAAGGGGCTGCGTTCGCGCTACGCGAAGGGCCTGCGCGTCACCGACGAGGCCGCGCTGGTCGCCGTGAAGCACGCGGCGGGGGTGCTGCGCGTCGAACTGGAGGCGTTGCTGTCCCAGGGCCTGCCCAATTCGCCGATGGCGGGCGCCCGCATCCGCGCCACGTCCGGCAACTTCATCACCGCGCGGCCGATCGGCGTCGTCGAGGGTACGGACTTTCAGTTCACGGGGATGGTGCGCAAGGTCGAGGCCGCGGCGATGGCGCGGCACCTAGATGACGGCGACCTGGTGCTGGTGCCCAACATCGGCTACTCGCCCACCGGCGAAGTGTTCAACCTCGCCTGGGAGGACGTCGCCGAGAGCGTCGCCGTGGCGCTCAAGGCCGACAAGCTGCTCATGTTCACCGACCGGCTGCCCACCGATCGCAAGGGCGAGGTGCTGGCCGAGCTCACCGCGCGCGAGGCGCATGCCGTGCTCAAGAAGCGCGACCTCGGCACTCAGGCGAGCCGCGCACTCGAGCACGCGCTGCGCGCCCTCGCGGCCGGCGTCGCGCGCGCGCACCTGATTACGCGCCGCGCGCAGGGCGCGATGCTGCTCGAGCTGTTCACGCATTCCGGGGTCGGCACCATGATCACGGCCGACCCGGTGCAGAAGCTGCGGCCGGCGCGCGTCGAGGACATCGCCGCAATCATCACGCTGATCGAGCCGCTGGAAGCCGACGGCACCCTGGTCAAGCGCAGCCGCGAGCTGCTCGAGCGCGAGATCGGAAATTTCCAGGTGATCGAGCACGACGGCGTGCTGCTCGGCTGCGCGGCGCTGTACCCCTATCCCGAGGCGAAAAGCGCCGAATTTGCCTGCTTGGCGGTGGCGCCGGACTACCGCGACGCGGGCTTCGGCGAGCTGCTGCTGCAGGCCTGCGAGGAGCGCGCCGGGGCGCTTCGCCTGCGCAGGCTCTTCGCCCTGACCACGCGCGCCGCACACTGGTTCCTGTCGCAAGGCTTCGTCGCGGCCGACGTGGCGGCGCTGCCGGTCGAGCGCCGGGCCCTGTACAACTGGAAGCGCGGCTCGAAGGTCTTCCTCAAGCGAATATAATCGGCGCTACCCAACCGAACGGAATCCCCATGGCAAGAATGGTCAAATGCGTCAAGCTGGGGCGCGAAGCCGAAGGGCTCGATTTCCCGCCCTACCCGGGAGAGCTCGGCAAGCGGCTCTACGAGAACGTATCCAAGGAAGCGTGGCAGCAGTGGCTGCGCCATCAGACCATGCTGGTCAACGAGAACCGCCTGAATCTGGCCGACCCGCGCGCGCGCAAGTATCTCGCGGAGCAGATGGAAAAGCATTTCTTCGGCGAGGGCGCCGACGTCGCGCAGGGCTACGTGCCGCCGCAGAGCTGAGGGCCGCTACTCCAGGATTTCCTTTTCCATCTCGTCGATGGAAACGTGCCGTACATCGCGGCCTTTCACCATGTAGATCACGTATTCGGCCATGTTCTTCGCATGGTCGCCGATGCGCTCGACCGCCTTGGCGATGAACAGGATCTCGAGCGAGCGCGTGATGGTGCGCGGATCCTCCATCATGAAAGTGATGAGCTGGCGCATGATGGCGCGGAACTGGTCGTCCACCTCCTCATCCTGCTTCACCACCCGCATGGCTTCGCCGACGTCGAGTCGCGCGAAGGCGTCGAGCGACTGCCGCAGCATCGCGAGCGCGCGGTCGGCGACGTGCGACATGTCCATGCGCGGCATGTGCTGGCGCCCGGCGCCGTGAATCAGCTTGGCCATGCGGCCGATCTTCTCGGCCTCGTCGCCGATGCGCTCGAGGTCGGTGATCGTCTTGATCACCGTGATCAGCAGGCGCAGGTCGACGGCCGCCGGCTGGCGGCGGGCGATGATGTGGCTGCAGGCTTCGTCCAGCTCCACTTCGAGCGCGTTGACACGGTGATCGTCGGCGATCACCTTCTCGATCAGCTCCATGTCCCCCGAGCGCAGCGCTTCCATGGCGCGCACGATCTGCTCTTCGACCAGCCCGCCCATGTGCAGCACGCGCGAGCGGACTCTTTCGAGCTCGGCATCGAATTGCTTTGAGGTGTGCTCGGTCATCTGGGCGTTTTCCTAGCGGGGACAGCAGCTTAGCACGTCCCACGTTACATAAATGTGACGCCCTCTACAAGCCCGCCGCGCGCATCGCGCGCACGCCCTGCGCATTTCCCAGCAGCAGCAGGTCGGCCGGGCGTCGCGCGAAAATGCCGTTCGCGACCACGCCGGCGATGTTGTTGAGCTCGGCCTCGAGCTTCGGCGGATCGACGATGGCGAGGCCGTGGCAGTCGATGATCAGGTTGCCGTTGTCGGTGCGGACGTTCTCGCGCAGCTCGGGCTGGCCGCCGAGCGCGAGCAGCTGGCGCCCGACGTAGCTGCGCGCCATCGGTATCACTTCGAGCGGCAGCGGGAACTTCCCGAGCACCGGCACGAGCTTCGAGGCGTCGCAGATGCACACGAAGCGCCTGGCCACCGCGGCGATGATCTTCTCCCGCGTCAGCGCCCCGCCACCGCCCTTGATCATGTACAGGTGCTCGTTTACCTCGTCGGCGCCGTCCACGTAGACCGGCAGCTCGTTCACGCTGTTCAGGTCGAACACGCGGATGCCGTGGCGCTTGAGGCGCTCGGCGCTCGCCTCCGAGGCGGCCACCGCGCCCTCGATGCGCCCCTTGATGGCGGCGAGCGCGTCGATGAAGAAGTTCACCGTCGAGCCCGAGCCCACGCCTACCACCGCGTCCTCGACCACATGCTTGAGCGCTTCGCGCGCGACGGCCTGCTTGAGCTGGTCCTGATTCATTTCTTCCTCTGCGGAGGCAGGTCGGTGCACACGCCCTCGTACAGCTCGGCCGCCATGCCGACCGATTCGCTGAGCGTCGGGTGCGGATGGATGGTCTTGCCGATGTCGGTCGCGTCGGCCCCCATCTCGATCGCGAGCGCCAGCTCGCTGATCAGGTCGCCCGCGCCCGTGCCGACGATGCCGCCGCCGACGATGCGATGCGTCTCGGCATCGAAGATCAGCTTGGTGAAGCCCTCGTCGCGCGCATTGGCGATCGCCCGGCCCGACGCGGCCCAGGGAAACTTGGCGACCCCGATCTTGGCGCCGGCCTTCTTCGCCTCGTCCTCGGTCAGCCCGACCCAGGCGACCTCGGGATCGGTGTAGGCGACCGAAGGGATGACGCGCGCGTCGAAATGCGACTTCTGTCCCGCGGCGGCCTCGGCCGCCACGTGGCCCTCGTGCACCGCCTTGTGGGCGAGCATCGGCTGGCGCGCGATATCGCCAATGGCGAAGATGTGCGGCACGTTGGTGCGCATCTGCGAGTCGACCTCGATGAAGCCGCGCTCGGTCACCGCGATACCCGCCGCCGCTGCGCCGATGTGCTTGCCGTTCGGCGCGCGGCCCACGGAGACCAGCACCAGATCGTAGAGCTGCGGTTCCTTGGGCGCGTTCTCGCCCTCGAACCAGACATTGATGCCGTCCTTCTGCGCCTCGGCCTTCACGGTCCTGGTCTTCAGCATCAGTGCGTCGAACCGCCTGGCATTGAACTTCTGCCACACCGCCACCAGGTCCCGGTCCGCGCCGAGCATCAGTCCGTCGAGCATCTCGACCACGTCGAGGCGCGTGCCGAGCGTCGAGTACACCGTGCCCATCTCCAGGCCGATGATGCCGCCGCCGATCACCAGCATCTTCTTCGGCACCGCGCGCAGCTCGAGCGCGCCGGTCGAGTCGACGATGCGCGGATCATCCGGCAGGAAGGGCAGCTTCGCCGACTGGGAGCCGGCGGCGACGATCGCGCTCTTGAAACGGACGGTTTTCGGCCCTTCACGGGTTTCGATTCTCAATCGATTCGGGTCTGCGAACTTCCCTACGCCCTGCACCACCGTCACCTTGCGCGCCTTGGCCATGCTCGCCAGGCCGCCGGTGAGCCTGCTCACCACCTTGTCCTTGAACGCGCGCAGCTTGTCCAGATCGACCTTCGGCTCGCCGAACACGATGCCGTGCGCCGCCATGGCGCGCGCCGCATCCATCGCCGCAGCGGTATGCAACAGCGCCTTCGACGGAATGCAGCCCACGTTCAGGCACACGCCGCCGAGCACGGCGTAGCGCTCGACGAGCACCGTATTCATGCCGAGGTCGGCGGCGCGGAACGCGGCCGAGTAGCCGCCGGGGCCGGAGCCGAGTACCACCAGGTCGCAGCCGATGTCCTCCGCAGCCGCCGGGGACGGCGCCGACGGGGCTTCCGTGCGAGCCGCTTCAGCCGCGGCAGCTTCGAGCGCGAGAACGGGCGAGCCCTGCGAGACCTTGTCGCCGAGCTTCACCGCCATCGACTTCACCACGCCCGCCTCGGGCGAGGGGATCTCCATGGTCGCCTTGTCGGATTCGAGCGTGATCAGCGACTGCTCCTTGGTGACCGCGTCGCCCGGCTTGACCAGTATCTCGATGACCTCGACGTCCTTGAAATCGCCGATGTCCGGAACCTTCACCTCGATCGTGTTGGCCATCTCAGAGCAGCGACCTGCGGATGTCCGACAGCACCGAAGCGAGGTAGCTGGTGAAGCGCGCCGCGGCGGCGCCGTCGATGACGCGGTGGTCGTAGGACAGCGACAGCGGCAGCATCAACCGCGCCGCGAACTCCTTGCCGTCCCATACCGGGCGCATCAACGAGCGCGACACACCCAGTATCGCGACTTCCGGTGCATTGATGATCGGCGTGAAAGCCGTCCCGCCGATACCGCCGAGGCTCGAGATCGAGAACGTTCCGCCCTGCATGTCGCCGGGCTTGAGCTTCTTGTCGCGCGCCAGCTTCGAGACCTCCGCCAGCTCGCGCGCCAGATCGAACACGCCCTTGCGGTCGGCGTCCTTGACCACGGGCACCACCAGTCCGTCGGGCGTATCGACCGCGACGCCGATGTGGTAGTACTTCTTCAGCACCAGGTTCTCGCCCTTCGCGTCGAGCGAGGAATTGAACTGCGGATACTGGCGCAGCGCCGTGACCGAAGCCTTGATCAGGAAGGCGAGCATCGTCAGCTTGAAGCCCTGCTTCTCGGTCACGCCGGCGTTCGACTTGCGGAACGCCTCGAGGTCGGTGATGTCGGCCTCGTCGAACTGCGTCACGTGCGGGATCGAGACCCAGTTGCGATGCAGGTTGGCTCCCGAAAGCTTCTGGATGCGCGACAGCGGCTTCGACTCGGTCGGTCCGAATTTTGCGAAATCGATCTCGGGCCAGGCAGGCAGGTTGAACGGCAGCGCGCCGCCGCGTGCCGCCGGCTGCGGCGCAGCGGCGCCCTGCGCCATGACGCCCTTGACGAAGCCCTGCACGTCCTCGTGCAGCACGCGCCCCTTCGGACCGCTGCCGCGCACTTTGCCGAGGTCGACGCCGAGCTCGCGCGCGAACTTGCGCACCGAGGGGCTGGCGTGCGCCTTGGAGGTGGTCGCCTCGTGTGGCTCGACCGGTACCGGCTCGGGCCGCGGGATCTTCATCTGCCGCGGTGCGGGCGCCGGCGCCTGCGCGGGCGGCGTCGCCGGAGCCTTGGCCGCGGCGGGCGCGGCGGGCGCGCCGGCGTCGGATTCGAGCACCACGACCGGCGAGCCTTCGGAAACCTTGTCGCCAAGCTTGACCAGCAGCTCCTTGACCACGCCCGCCTGCGGCGAAGGTATCTCCATCGTCGCCTTGTCCGATTCGAGCGTAATGAGCGACTGCTCGGCGCTGACCGAGTCGCCGGGCTTGACCAGCAGCTCGATTACCTCGACCTCCTTGAAGTCGCCGATGTCCGGCACCTTCACCGTGCGCGCGCCGCCGGCCGCTTCGGCCCTGGATTCCGGTTTCGCTTCCCGCTTGGGCTCCGGCTTCGGATCGGCCTTCGGCGCGGCGGCCGCCTGCTGCACCTCGACGATCAGGATCGGCGAGCCCTGGGAGACCTTGTCGCCGACCTTGACCTTCAGCTCCATCACCACGCCGTTGCCGGGCGACGGTATCTCCATCGTCGCCTTGTCCGACTCGAGGGTCACGAGCGACTGCTCCGCGGCGATCGTGTCGCCGGGCTTGACGAGAATCTCGATGACCTCGACTTCCTTGAAATCGCCGATGTCCGGTACCAGGACCTCCTTCATACGGTGGTCGGATCCGGTTTATCCGGATCGAGCTTGTACTTCCTGACTGCTTCGGCCACGGTCTTGGCCTTGCCCTCGCCCTGATCGGCGAGCGCCTTGAGCGCCGCCACGGCGATGAAGCTGCGGTCCACCTCGAAGAAGTGCCGCAGCTTGGCGCGCGAATCCGAGCGCCCGAAGCCGTCCGTGCCGAGCACGCGGTAGACGCGCTCGTTCGGGATGAACGGGCGGATCTGGTCGGCGAAGGTCTTCATGTAATCGCTCGCCGCGACGACCGGTCCGGCGTGCTTCTCGAGGCACTGCGTCACGTACGGCACGCGCGGCGTGTCGGCCGCATGCAGCATGTTCCAGCGATCCGCCGCGAGGCCCTCGCGCCGCAACTCGGTGAAGCTGGTCGCACTCCACACGTCAGCGGCGACGCCCCAGTCCTTCTCGAGCAGCTCGGCGCCCGCCAGCACCTCGCGCAGGATGGTGCCCGAGCCCATCAGCTGCACGCGCAACTTGCCGTTCGCGCCGGACTCGCGCAGCAGGTACATGCCCCTGAGGATGCCTTCCTCGACGCCTTCGGGCATCGCCGGATGCTCGTAGTTCTCGTTCATCAGGGTGATGTAGTAGAACACGTCCTCCTGGTCCGCGAGCATGCGGCGCATTCCGTCGTGGACGATCACCGCAAGCTCGTAGCCGTAGGTCGGGTCGTAGGAAATGCAGTTTGGGATCACCGACGACAGCAGGTGCGAATGCCCGTCCTCGTGCTGCAGGCCTTCGCCGTTTAGCGTGGTGCGCCCCGCGGTGCCGCCGAGCAGGAAGCCGCGGCAGCGCTGATCGCCTGCCGCCCAGGCGAGGTCGCCCACGCGCTGGAATCCGAACATCGAGTAGTAGATGTAGAACGGGACCATCGCCAGGTTCGAATGGCTGTACGAGGTCGCCGCGGCGATCCACGACGAGAAGGCGCCCGCCTCGTTGATGCCTTCCTCGATGATCTGGCCCTGCTTGTCCTCGCGGTAGTACATCACCTGGTCGCGGTCCACCGGCTCGTACTTCTGGCCCTCGGCGGCATAGATGCCGAGCTGCCGGAACATGCCTTCCATGCCGAAGGTGCGCGCCTCGTCGGGCACGATCGGCACCACGTGCTTGCCCAGGCCCTTGTCGCGAATCAGCGCGGTGAGCGCGCGCACGAACGCCATGGTGGTGGAGATCTCGCGTCCCTCCGAGCCCTTGAGCAGCGGCTCGAACACCGCGAGCGGCGGCACCGGCGGCGGCGCGTCGGCCTTGCGGCGCCGCTGCGGCAGGTAGCCGCCGAGCGCCTGGCGGCGCTCGTGCAGGTACTTCATCTCGGGCGAGTCCGGCGCCGGGACGTAGAACGGCAGCTGCCCCAGCTGGTCGTCCGGGATCGGGATGTTCATCCGGTCGCGCATCCCGCGGATCGTCTCGACATCGACCTTCTTCAGCTGGTGCGTCGGGTTCTTTGCCTGGCCCTGCTTGCCCAGCCCGTAGCCCTTGATGGTCTTGGCGAGGATCACCGTGGGCTGGTCCTTGTGCTTCACCGCAGCCGCGTAGGCGGCGTAGATCTTGTGCGGATCGTGCCCGCCGCGATTCAGGCGCCAGATGTCCTCGTCGGTCATGCGCGACACCATCTCGAGCAGCTTCGGATACTTGCCGAAGAAGTGCTTGCGCACGAAGGCGCCGTCGTTGGCCTTGTAGTTCTGGTACTCGCCGTCGATTGTTTCCTGCATCAGGCGCAGCAGCAGCCCGTCCTTGTCGCGCGCGAGCAGCGGGTCCCAGTAGGAGCCCCACACGAGCTTGATCACGTTCCAGCCGGCGCCGCGGAAGTCGGATTCGAGCTCCTGGATGATCTTGCCGTTGCCGCGCACCGGGCCGTCGAGCCGCTGCAGGTTGCAGTTGATGATGAAAATGAGGTTGTCGAGCTTCTCGCGCACCGCCATGCCGATCGCGCCGAGCGACTCCGGCTCGTCCATCTCGCCGTCGCCGCAGAAGCACCACACCTTGCGGTTGGCGGTATCGGCCAGGCCGCGCGCGTGCAGGTACTTGAGGAACCTCGCCATGTAGATCGCCTGGATCGGGCCCAGGCCCATCGACACGGTGGGGAACTGCCAGAAATCCGGCATCAGCCACGGGTGCGGATACGACGAGATGCCCTTGCCCTCGACTTCGCGCCGGAAGTTGAGCATCTGCTCCTCGGTGAGCCGCCCTTCCATGAATGCGCGCGCGTAGATCCCGGGCGAGGAATGGCCCTGGAAATAGATCAGGTCGCCGCCGTGGTTCTCGGAGGGCGCGTGCCAGAAATGGTTGAACCCCTGTCCGAACAGCGTTCCCACCGACGCGAAGCTGGCGATGTGGCCGCCGAGCTCGTCGTCGTTCTTGTTGGCGCGCGCCACCGTCACCATGGCATTCCAGCGGCAGTACGAGCGGATGCGCTCCTCGAGCGCATGGTCGCCCGGCGAGCGCTCCTCCATGTGCGGCGGGATGGTGTTGATGTAGGCCGTGGTGGCCGAGAACGGGATGTAGGCACCCGAGCGCCGCGCCTTGTCGACGAGCTTCTCGAGCAGGTAGTGCGCGCGCTCGGGCCCTTCGCGCTCGAGCACCGCCTCGAGGGCATCGAGCCACTCCTTGGTTTCGAGCGCGTCTGGATCGTTTGCCGCGGGCTGCTGCGGAACGGCGGACATGTCTTCCTCCAAGCTTGTGGCTTTTTGCTTCGGACGCGCTTTTTGGGCGCGGGCGGATGCGAAGAAGCTTAATACGAGCGACTGGGCCGCTCAAACCGGTGTTTCGCATTATAAAATCTCATCCTGTATCGTGCAAACGACCGGTTTTGCGCCGGTGTTAGACTGCGGCCCCTTTCCCGCCGCCACATGACCGCCAAGATCATCGACGGAAAATCGCTCGCGGCCGCGGTGCGCGCCTCGCTGCGCCCGGCGGTCGAGCAGCTCGCGGCGCGCGGCCGGCGCCCGGGGCTCGCCGTGATGCTGGTGGGCGACGATCCCGCCTCGCGCGTCTATGTCAGGAACAAGGTGCGCGCCTGCGACGAGACCGGCTTGCGCTGGGAGCTGCACGAATATCCGGCCAGCGTCGATGAAGCGACCTTGCTCGCGCGCCTCACCGAGCTCGATCGCGACCCCCGAGTGCACGGCATTCTGGTGCAGCTGCCGCTGCCGGCGCACATCGACGAGCGACGCTTGCTGTCCGCGGTGTCGCCGGCGAAGGACGTCGACGGCTTTCATGTGCAAAATCTCGGCTCGCTGCTCGCCGGCAGGCCAGGCTTCCTGCCCTGCACGCCCGCCGGCGTGATGCGCATGCTCGAAGCCGAACGCGTGCCGCTCGCGGGCCGTCGCGCCGTGGTGGTGGGGCGCTCCAACATCGTCGGCAAGCCGGTCGCGCTGCTGCTCTTGCAAAAGGACGCCACCGTCACCATCTGCCACTCGAAGACGGCCGATCTGGGCGGGATTACACGACAGGCCGACGTGCTCATTGCCGCAGCCGGTCGCGCGCGACTGATCACTGCGGAAATGGTGAAGCCCGGCGCTTGCGTGATCGACGTCGGCACCATCCGGCTCCCCGACGGCAAGCTCTGCGGCGACGTCGACTTCGACCGCGTGAAGAACATCGCCGGCTGGCTCACGCCGGTCCCGGGCGGCGTCGGGCCGATGACCGTCGCAATGCTCATGTCCAACACCGTGCACGCTGCACTGCAATTGAACGAAGCACCATGAACCCGTTGCTGGATTTCTCGGGCCTGCCGCGCTTCGCGGACATCAGGCCGGAACACGTTACGCCTGCGGTCGACCGCTTGCTCGACGAAGGGCGCGCGGCGCTCGCCCGAGTGACCGGCGCGGACGTTCCTGACACCTGGGATGCGTTCATCGTCCCGCTCGAGGATGCCAACGAGCGCTTGTCGCGCGCCTGGGGCCAGGTGGCGCACTTGCACGCCGTGCTCGACAGTCCGGCGCTGCGCGAATGCTACAACGCGAACCTGCCCAAGCTCACGCAGTACTGGACCGAGCTCGGCCACAACGCGCCGCTGTTCGAGAAGTACCGCAGGCTGCGCGCATCGCCCGCGTACGTCGAGCTGCCGCCGGCGCGCCGCAAGCAGATCGACGACGCGCTGCGCGACTTCCGGCTCGGCGGCGCCGAGCTGCAGCCCGAGCAGAAGGCGCGCTTCGCGGCGATCCAGGAGGACCTCGCGCAGCTCGGCGCGAAATTCTCCGAGAACGTGCTCGACGCCACCAACGCATTCACGCTCGTCATCGAGGACCCGGCGCGCCTGTCCGGATTGCACGACGACACGCTCGAAGCCGCGCGCCATGCAGCGGAAAAGGACGGCCGCAAGGGGTGGAAGTTCTCCCTGCACGCGCCGTCCTACCTGCCGGTGATGCAGTACGCAGACGAGCGCCGGTTGCGCGAGACCATGTACCGCGAAAGCGTCACCCGGGCATCGGAATTCGGCAAGCCGCAATGGGACAACACGCCGCTCATCGCGCGCATCCTCGAGCTGCGCAAGGAAGAGGCGCGGCTGCTCGGCTTTGCCAGCTTCGCCGACGTCTCGCTGGAGCCGAAGATGGCCGAGTCGCCTGCGCAGGTGCTGGCGTTCCTCGACGATCTCGCAGCGCGTGCGCGTCCCTCCGCCGAGCGCGACGTCGCCGAGCTGCGCGAGTTCGCGCGCCGTGAGCTGGGCATAGACCAGCTCGAAGCCTGGGACCTCGCCTACGCGTCGGAGAAGCTGCGCGCCAGGCGCTACGACTTTTCGGACAACGAGGTGAAGCAGTACTTTCCCGAAGACGCGGTCCTCGCCGGTCTGTTCGGGTTGGTGGAGACGCTCTACGGCGTGCGCATCGCCGCGGCCACGGCGCCGGTATGGCACGAGGACGTGCGCTTCTTCGCAATCCGCGACGCGCTCGGGACGCTCGTCGGCCAGTTCTACATGGACCTCTACGCGCGCGACACGAAGCGAGGGGGCGCGTGGATGGACGACGCGATCACGCGCCGGCGCAGGCACGGGCAGATCCAGACGCCGGTCGCCTACCTGAACTGCAACTTCTCGCGCCCGGTCGGTGGCAGGCCGGCACTGTTCACCCACGACGAGGTGATCACCCTGTTCCACGAGTTCGGCCACGGGCTGCACCACCTGCTCACGCAGGTGGATGACCTGAGCGTCGCCGGCATCGGCGGCGTGGAATGGGACGCGGTCGAGCTGCCCAGCCAGTTCATGGAGAATTTCTGCTGGGAGTGGGACGTGCTCTCGCGCATGACGCGGCACGTCGGCAGCGGCGCGCCGCTGCCGCGCGCGCTGTTCGACAAGATGCTCGCCGCGAAGAACTTCCACGCCGGCCTGATGATGCTGCGGCAGATCGAGTTCGCGGTGTTCGACATGCGCCTGCATGCGGAATTCGATCCCGGCGCCGGGCGCAGCGCGCTCGAGCTGCTCGACGAAGTGCGCGCGCGCGTCGCGGTTCTCGTGCCGCCGCCGTACAACCGCTTTCCCAACAACTTCTCGCACATATTCGGCGGCGGCTACGCGGCGGGCTACTACAGCTACAAGTGGGCCGAGGTGCTTTCCGCGGACGCTTACAGCCTGTTCGAGGAGAACGGCGTGCTCGATCCCGCGACCGGCGCCCGGTTCCGTGACGAAATTCTCGCCGTCGGCGGCAGCCGTCCGGCGGCCGAGTCGTTCCGCGCCTTCCGCGGGCGCGAGCCGAAGGTCGACGCGCTGCTGCGTCACAATGGTATGATTTCCGCATGAAGCTTGGCGTCGGCGCACTGGCTTTCATGTTGTCGCTCGGTTGCGGCGTTGCGCAGGCACAGCCGTACCGCTGGACCGACGCCGAGGGCCGCACGCACTACACCGATACCCCGCCTCCGCCATCGGCCACCAGCGTCGCCAAGCCGCCCGTCCAGGGCGGCGTGACCGAAACCAGTTCCACGCCCTACGCCCTGCAGAAGGCGATGAAGGAATCGCCCGTGACGCTGTACACGGCGCCCTCGTGCAAGGAAGCCTGCGAGCAGGCGCGCGCCGCGCTCAACCGCCGCGGCGTGCCGTTCAAGGAAGTCCAGGTGTGGAACGACGAGACGAACCAGGAGCTCAAGCGCGTCTCCGGCGGCAGCCAGGTGCCGGTGCTCATCGTCGGCAGGCTGAAGCAGGTCGGCTTCGCGCAGAGCGCGTTCGACGACGCGCTCGACATCGCCGGCTACCCGGCGGCCGGCGTGCTGCCGGCACGCACGCAGTCGCAGCCGCAAGCACCGGAGGCCTACGTCACCCCCAAGCAAGAGGCAGGCGGCGAGCCGGCGGGCGCCGCCGGGGAAGAGCCCAAAAAGCTCGGACCCTACGCACCCCGCTTCAGCTCCGAACCGAAAAAGTAGACAGCGCGCGAGCGATGCGCCTCGCGACCTGGAACGTCAATTCGCTCAAGGTCAGGCTGCCGCACCTCACCGTATGGCTCGCGCAGGCGAAGCCGGACGTCGTGTGCCTGCAGGAAACGAAATCCGAGGACGCGAAGTTTCCCCTCGCCGAGCTCGAAGCCGCGGGCTACCGCGCGGCTTACGCGGGGCAGAAGACCTACAACGGCGTGGCGATCCTGGCCGCACAACCGCTCACCGATGTCGCGGTCGGCATCCCGGGGCATGACGACGAGCAAAAGCGCGTGCTTGCGGCCAATGTGGGCGACACGCGCGTGGTCTGCCTGTATGCGCCCAACGGCCAGGCGGTGGGCTCGGACAAGTACGACTACAAGCTGCGCTGGTACGGCGCGCTGCGCGCGTGGCTCGCCGACGAGCTCGGCCGCCATGCGCGCCTTGCGGTCCTCGGCGATCTGAACGTCGCCCCCGAGGATCGCGACGTGCACGACCCGAAGGCCTGGGAGGGCCAGGTGCACGTGTCCGAGCCCGAACGCGCGGCGTTTCGCGCGCTGCTGGGGCTCGGGCTGAAGGACGGCTTTCGCCTGTTCGAGCAGCCGGAGAGGACGTTCTCCTGGTGGGACTACCGCATGATGGCGTTCCGGCGCAATGCCGGGCTGCGCATCGACCACATCCTGCTTTCCGGCGCGCTCGCCGCGCGCTGCACTGCGTGCACCATCGACAAGGCGCCGCGCAAGCTGGAGCGCCCCTCCGACCACGCGCCGGTGGTCGCGGACATCGCCTAGGGCTGCATGCCCTTCTTGACGCCCGGGCGGGCGGCCATGCGCTCGCCCCAGCGCCTGAGCGCTTGCATGCCGCCCGCCTCCTCGAGCATCGCCTTGCGCAGCGCGTAGTTCGGATAGAGGGCGAGATCGGCGACCGAGACCTCGTCGGCCAGGAAGTCGCGCTCGGCGAGGCGCTGGTCGACGTTGCGAAAGAACGCCACCAGCCGCTTCTTGAAGAAATCGACGTTAGCGGGAATCTTCTCGGGCACGGCGTTCTCGAGCTGGAAGATGGTTCCGCTGGTCGCCGCCACGTCGCTCATGGCGTGCATCAGCCACTGGTAGGCGATGGCGCGCCGGCTGGCGTCCTTGGGGATCAACTTGCCCGACTTTTCGCCCGCGTACAGCAGGATCGCGCCCGATTGCGCGAGCGTCAGCGGCTTGCCCCCGGGGCCGTCCGGGTCGACCAGCACCGGGATCTGCCCGGCGGGGTTCATCTTCAGGAACTCGGGCTTTTTCTGCTCGCCCTTGGCGAGGTCCACTTTGTGGATGCGGTGCTCGAGCCCGGCCTCGGCCAGCGCGACGCTCGCGCGCAGGCCGTTCGCGGTGCCCCACATGTACAGTTCCATCATTGCGCGTCTCCGTGAGTAGGTTTGCGGTCCCGGTACGAACGGCATTGTCGCATCCACCGCACTTTGCGCCGCGTACAATGCTTTGCAGGCCGCCATGGATACCTCGCGCAGGATCGACAAGCAGAGCTTCAGGCGCTGGTACGAGCGCCAGCTCATCGAGAGCCATGTCTGGCTCGTGACGTGCATCCTGTGCGCGCTGGGTGCCGCGGCGCTGCTGGAGGGATACGTCAGTTTTCGCAAGCCGGGACCCGAGCTGCTGCTGACGCTGGGGGCGATCTACGTCGCCGGGCTGATCTGCTGGCATGCCATGCAGCGCTACCGCGCCATCATGGCCGAAGCGCAGCGCGTCGCCGAAGCTTCGACCTGCAGCGCGTGCGGCGCCGAGGGTCAGTTCGAAGTCGTGGCGCCCGTCCGCACGCCGCTCGGCGTGCGCTGCAGCAAATGCGGCCACGGCTGGATCGTGCGCTGAGGACCCGGAACGCTTCTACTCGGGCGCTTCATTGACCCAGGCTTCGAGCAGCTTGTAGGCCACGGCGAGGACGACGGGGCCGATGAATATGCCGACCACGCCGTAGGCGAGCAGCCCGCCGATCACGCCCGCGAAGATCAGCAGCAGCGGCAGGTCCGCGCCGCGCCGGATGAGGAGCGGGCGCAGGACGTTGTCGAGGCTGCCGACCACGACGGTCCACACCAGCAGAGCGACGGCCCAGCTGGTATGGCCCTGCCAGTACAGCCAGCCCACCGATAGCGCCAGCACCGGCACCGGGCCGATCTGCGCGATCGCGAGCATGAACATCAGGGCGGTCAGCACCGCCGCGAACGGCACGCCGGCGATCGCCACGCCGATCCCACCGAGCACCGATTGCACCAGCGCCGTCACGACGACGCCGAGCGCGACGCCGCGGATCGCCTGTCCCGCCAGGATCACCGACTCCTCACCGCTCGCTCCGGCGAGCCGGCGGCCGAAGCGCAGCGCTCGCCCGGCGGCGTACTCCCCCGCCGAGTACAGGATCGCGGAGATGATCAGCGTCAGCAGCAGCTGGATGAACACTGCGCCCGCGCTGCCGGCGTGGCCGACGATCCAGCGGCCGACGTCCTTAACGTAGGGCGCGAGGCGTGCCGAGAGCTCGCTGTAGCCCTCGACCGCGACCTGCTGCCAGAGCGCGGCGATGCGCTCGCCCACCAGCGGCAGACTGGCGACCCAGTCGGGAGGAGGCGGTAGCTGCATCGAGGCGAGCGTCTTGAGCCAGCTGGTGATCCGGTCGGCGTTTTCGGCGATCGTCACGACCGCCAGCAGGATCGGCACGATGAATACCAGGAGCAGCGCGAGCGTCATGGCGATCACCGCGAGCGCCCTGCGCCCGCCGAGGTAGCGCTGCGCCTTCAGCATCAGCGGCCAGGTCGCGACCACGATCATCACCGCCCAGATCAGCGAGGGCAGGAACGGTTTCAGGATCCAGACCGAAACGCCGATCAGCCCGCCGATCGACAGCACGGCGAGCACCGTGCGGGCGAGATCCTGCGTAAGCCTGGCAGTGGGCTGCGGGTCCATGCTTGCAGGATGCTACCCGCAGCGCAGCGCTCAGTCGATTCGCTGGTACGCGGGAAGCGTGAGGAACTCGACGTAATCGCCGGTGGTGATCTCGTCGAACAGCTTCGCAGCCTGCTCGTACTTGCCGGCTTTCCAGCCTTCTTCGCCGAGGGTGATCCTGACCTTTGGCAGCTCCTCGGCAAGCAGCTTGCGGAACAGCTCCACGCTCACCTTGCGGCCATCGTCGAGCTTGCCCTTCTCGCTGCGGATCCACTGCCAGATCTGCGAGCGCGAGATCTCGGCCGTCGCCGCGTCCTCCATCAAATTGAAAACCGGCACGCAGCCGTTGCCCGCCAGCCAGGCGCCGAGGTACTGGATGCCCACCGAGATGTTGTTGCGCAGGCCCGCCTCGGTGATCGGCGTCTCCGGCCGGAAATCGAGCAAGTCCTTCGCGCTGACCTTCACGTCGGGGCGCTGCTTGTCGTACTGGTTCGGCTTCGGCATGTGCTTGTCGAAAACTTCTTTCGCCACCGGCACCAGCCCGGGGTGCGCCACCCAGGTGCCGTCGCAGCCATCGGTCACTTCGCGCAGCTTGTCCTGGCGCACTTTCTCGAGCGCGGCCTCGTTCGCCGCGGGGTCGTTCTTGATCGGAATCTGAGCCGCCATGCCGCCCATCGCGGGTGCCCCGCGCCGATGGCAGGTCTTGACCAGCGACAGCGCATAGGCACGCAGGAACGGTGCCGTCATCGTCACTTGCGCGCGGTCGGCCAGGCAGAAATCCTTGTTGGCGCGGAACTTCTTGATGCACGAAAAAATGTAGTCCCAGCGCCCGATGTTCAGGCCGGCCGAGTGGTCCTTCAGCTCCCAGAGGATCTCGTCCATCTCGAACGCGGCGAGCACCGTTTCGATCAGCACCGTGGCCTTGATCGAGCCATGCGGCACGCCAAGCTCCTTTTGCGCCATGCCGAAGACGTCGTTCCACAGCCGCGCCTCCAGGTGCGACTCCATCTTCGGCAGATAGAAGTAGGGGCCGGAGCCGCGCGCAAGCAGCTCCTTGGCATTGTGGAAGAACAGCAGCGCGAAATCGAATATCGCGCCCGAAACGGGCTTGCCGTCGATCTGCACGTGCTTCTCGTCGAGGTGCCAGCCGCGCGGGCGCGGGATCAGTACCGCGCTCGGGTCATTCAGCTTGTAGCGCTTGCCGGCCTGCTCGAAGGTGATCGTGCGGCGCACCGCGTCGCGGATGTTGACCTGCCCGTCGATCATGTTCAACCAGGTTGGGCAGTTGGCGTCCTCGAAGTCCGCCATGAAGGTGGAGGCACCCGAATTGAGGGCGTTGATCACCATCTTGCGGTCGGTCGGCCCGGTGATTTCGACGCGCCGGTCGAGCATGTCCTTCGGCTGCGGCGCAATGGTCCACTCCGCATCGCGGACCTGCTTCGTCTCGGCGAGGAAATCCGGCAGCTTGCCGCCGTCGAACTCCTTTTGGCGGGCCGCGCGCCTGGCGAGCAGTTCCTGACGGCGCGGCTCGAACGCGCGATGTAGCTTCGCCACGAAGCCAAGCGCTTCAGGCGTCAGGATTTGCGAGAACTCGGGCGTGATGCGGCCGGAGATGGAAACGCCTTGGGGAAGGCTCTGGGCAGGTGGGATGGACATATGAATTGAATTCTATGCACTGAAATGTGGCGCCGCAACATGAAAAAGCTGGAGCAAAGGAGTAGGCTTTTCGATCTGCGGGGTCCGATTTCACATTGTGGAATTGTGGCCGATGCGACCGATGCCGGAGGTTCTGTCATGCGAACCACTTATAGCATTCTCATCCTGGGAGCTTCCTATGGCTCCCTGTTGGCGACCAAGCTGCTGCTCGCGGGTCACACGGTGAAGCTGGTATGCCTGCCCGCCGAAGCCGAGCTGATCAACAAGGAAGGCACGCGGGTTCGCATTCCTGTCAAAGGAATGGATGCGCCGGTCGAGGTCGACTCGCGCACGCTGCCCGGCAAGCTGTCCGCCGGTGGCCCTGACGCGATTCGCCCCGCCGACTTCGATCTCGTCGCGCTGGCGATGCAGGAGCCGCAATACAGTGCGCCCGGCGTGCGTCAACTGCTCGGCGCAACGGCCAAGGCCAGGGTTCCCTGCATGTCGATTATGAACATGCCGCCGCTGCCCTACCTGGCGCGCGTTCCCGGGATTTCGGTCGAGCCTTGCAGGGCCTGCTACACCGAGCCGGCCGTGTGGGCGGGCTTCGATCCCGCGCTGGTGACGTTATGCAGCCCGGACCCACAAGCTTCCCGGCCGCCCGAGGAAAAGGTCAACGTGCTGCAGGTCAGGCTGCCCACCAACTTCAAGGCAGCGCGATTCGAGTCGGACGCCCACACCGCGATCCTGCGCCGGCTCGAGTCGGACATCGAGGCTGCCCGTTTCGACACCGGAACCGCCAAGATCGAGTTGCCGGTGAAGCTCAAGGTGCACGACTCGGTTTTCGTGCCGCTCGCGAAATGGGCCATGCTGATGGCAGGCAACTATCGCTGCATCACGAAGGACGGCATGCGGTCCATCAAGGACACGGTGCACGGCGACATCCAGACATCCAGAACGGTGTACGAGTGGGTGGTCGAGCTATGCAAGTCCCTTGGCGCCGCGCAGAAGGATCTCGTGCCGTTCGAGAAATACGCCGCCGCGGCGCAGGGGCTCACCGGCGCGTCCTCCGCCGCGCGCGCCTTGTACGGCGGGGCGGCCAACATCGAGCGCGTGGACCGGCTGGTGCAGACGATCGCCGCGCAGAAGGGTATGCGTAACGGCGCCGTCGACGAGGTCGTGGCGCTGGTCGATGCGCAGCTCGAGGCAAACCGGCGAGCCGCCAGAAAGTCGGCCTAGGCCCTACTTCTCGCCCTCGGCGTGGCCCTCTATGCCGAGCTCCTGGATCTTGCGGGTGATGGTGTTGCGGCCCATACCGAGCAGGGTGGCCGCCTCGATGCGCCGTCCGCCCGTGCGTGCCAGCGCCTTGACGATCAGCGAGCGCTCGAACTGCCGCTCCAGGACGTCGAGTATTGCGGTTTCGCCGCGCGCGAGGCGCCGCTCGACCTCGCCTTCGAGCGCGGCGAGCCAGTCCGCCTCCATCGCCCGCGACGCCTGTTGATCGCGAAAATCGGCCGGCAAGTCCTGGACGTCGACCACCTGGCCCGGCGCCATCACCGTGAGCCAATGGCACAGGTTCTCCAGCTGCCGCACGTTCCCCGGAAAATCGAGCCGCGCGAGCTGCGCCATCGCGTCCTCGGACAGCCGCTTGGCCTCCACGCCGAGCTGCCGCGCGCTGCGCGCGAGGAAGTGTCGCGCCAGCAGCGGGATGTCCTCGCGCCGCTCCTTGAGCGCGGGCATGCGTACGCGGATCACGTTCAGGCGGTGGTACAGGTCCTCGCGGAACGAGCCCTCGCGCACACGCGCTTCGAGATTCTGGTGCGTGGCGGCGATCACGCGCACGTTGGCCTTGATCTGCTGGTGGCCGCCGACGCGGTAGTAGCTGCCCTCGGAAAGAACGCGCAGCAGCCGCGTCTGCAGCTCGGCGGGCATGTCGCCGATCTCGTCGAGAAATAGCGTGCCGCCCTCGGCCTGCTCGAAGCGGCCGCGGCGCTGCTGCTGCGCGCCGGTAAATGACCCTCGCTCGTGCCCAAAGAGCTCGGACTCCAGCAGGTCCTTCGGCATCGCCGCGGTATTGATGGCGATGAAGGGCTTGGCCGCGCGCGCACTATGACGGTGCAGCGCCCGGGCGACGAGCTCCTTGCCGCTTCCGGATTCGCCGGTGATCAGGACTGTCGCGCTGGACTGCGAAAGGCGCCCGATGGCGCGAAACACCTCCTGCATCGCCGGTGCCTGGCCCAGGATTTCCGGCGCCTGGACCGCGGGCTCGGCGGCCGCCGCCTCGCGCTGGCTTTCGTCCAGCGCGCGGCGGATGAGGTCGACGGCCTGGTCGACGTCGAAGGGCTTGGGAAGGTACTCGTAGGCGCCACCCTGGAACGCAGCCACCGCTGAATCCAGGTCCGAATAGGCCGTCATGACGATCACCGGCACGGCCGGGTGGCGCTGCTTGATGGTCTTCAGCAATTCCAGCCCCGAGGGCCCCGGCATGCGGATGTCGGACACCAGCACCTGCGGCGGCCCGCCGGGCAGGGCGTCGAGCGCCTCCTGCGCGGAAGCGAACGAGGTGTAATCGATTCCCTCCCGCGTGAGTGCTTTCTCGAACACCCAGCGGATGGAGCGGTCATCGTCGACGATCCAGACTGGCTTCATCAGTGGCTCATCAATTGATCATGGAACCGGCAGCAGTACGCGGAACACCGTTTGCCCGGGCCGGCTGTCGCACTCGATCACGCCGTGGTGGTACTGCACATAGGTCTGGGCGAGTGACAGCCCGAGTCCACTGCCACCTTCGCGCCCGGACACCAGCGGGTTGAATATGCGCTCGCGTATGTCCTCCGGAATGCCGGGCCCGTCGTCGATCACTTGCAATTCTAGTGCCAGCCGGTAGCGATGCCTGGCGATGGTCGGCTGGCGCACCACGCGGGTCCGGAATGTGATGTTGCCTCCCTGCCGCGCACGATTGGCATCCGAAGTAAGCGCTTGCGCTGAATTGCGGGCGATATTCAGGACGACCTGTATAAGCTGCTCCTTGTCGCCCATGATTTCAGGCACGCTCGGGTCGTAGTCCCGGTGCACGCTAACGCCGCTCATGAACTCGGCGAGCAGCAGGCTGCGCACCCGTTCCAGCACTTCATGGATGTTTACCGGCCCGACGCGCGGCGCGCGGTGCGGCGTGAGCAGCCGGTCGAGCAGGCTTTGCAGCCGGTCGGCCTCCTTGATGATCACCTGCGTGTACTCCTTGAGCTGCGGCTTGTCGAGCTCGCGCTCGAGCAGCTGCGCCGAGCCGCGCAAGCCACCCAGGGGATTCTTGATCTCGTGCGCGAGGTTGCGGATGAGCTCGCGATTGGCCTGCTGCTCCGAGAGCAGCCGCTCTTCGCGCGCGACGCGCAGCTGCTGCTCGATCGGCCGCAGCTCGACCAGCAGCAGCGCAGCGCCCGCGTCCGCGCGCGTCACGATGCACGACAATGCCAGCGCATCACGCCCGGGCCGCAGGAAGCTCACGACTTGCGCAGAGTAGTCCCAGTGCGTGGTGAGGGCCTCGGCTAGCCTGGTGCGCAGCTCGGGGCTGTCGGTAAAAAGGTCGAGGAACGGCTGGCCGACGAGGCTCCTGGCGCTGGTCTCGAGCAGGCTTTCGGCGGCCGGGTTGGCGTAGCGTACGCACAGCGCGTCATCGAGCGCCACGACCGCGGTGGCGAGCAGCTCGAGGCCGGAGAATGAGGCGGTCACGACCGCCCCGCGGCGCGGGTCACTTGTACAGGTTGGCGAGCTCGCGCTGCAGCGCCTCGATGTTCTTCTCGTGCAGCTCCACGCTCTCCTGGTAGGGGCGCAGCCGCTCGAGCACGCGCGCGTAGTTCCTCTCGTTCCCGGAACGTACCGCCTCCTGCTCGGCAAGCGCCTTCTTCGCCTCCACCAGCAGCTCCTGCTCCTTCGCCAGCTCGCGCTCCAGGGTCTCGCGCTGCTTTTCCTTGGCCGCCGAGCGCTGCGCCGCGGTCTCTCGCGGATAGCCGGGTGGCGTCGCGCTCGAGCTTCGCGGCTTTTGCGCCGGCACCACGTTCACGTCCTTCGATATGGACTCGCATTTCTTGCCGACCATGTCGGACTTCTCGCTCGTATAGAGCGGGCGGCCGCTGCTGTCGATGCATTTGTAGATCGACGTATCCTGCGCATGCACCGCAGCCGCCATCAAAAACAGGATCGGCGCCGCAAACAACGGGTTCCGGGACATGGTAGAGAAGCCGCCTTAAATCGACCCTCTAAGTCTATGCCACCAAAGAGAGTATTTGCAAACCTCCCGAAGCGGGGAAGGATGGGCTGGCCCATCCTTCCCTTGACGCCAGATGCCGCAGCCCGAATTACGAGCTGTAGTACATGTCGAATTCGACCGGATGCGTGGTCATGCGAAAGCGCTGTACCTCTTCCTTTTTCAGCTCCATGTAAGCGTCGATCAGGTCGTCGTCGAACACACCGCCCTTGGTCAGGAACGCGCGGTCCTTGTCGAGATGCGCGAGCGCCTCGTCAAGCGAGGCGCACACATTGGGCACCTTCTTGCGCTCCTCCGGAGGCAGGTCGTACAGGTTCTTGTCGATCGGGTCGCCGGGGTGGATCTTGCTCTGCACCCCGTCCAGGCCCGCCATCAGCATCGCCGCGAAAGCGAGATACGCATTCGTGGTCGGGTCCGGGAAGCGCACTTCGACGCGCCGGCCCTTGGGATTGGGCACGTGCGGGATGCGGCAGGCCGCCGAGCGGTTGCGCGCCGAGTAGGCCAGGTTGATCGGCGCCTCGAAACCCGGCACCAGGCGCTTGTACGAGTTGGTCCCGGGGTTGGTGATGGCATTCAGCGCGCGGGCGTGCTTGATGATGCCGCCGATGTAGTACAGCGCGAATTCCGACAGGCCGGCGTAGCCGTTGCCCGCAAACAGGTTCTGGCCACCCTTCCACACCGACTGGTGCACGTGCATGCCCGATCCGTTGTCGCCGACCACGGGCTTGGGCATGAAGGTCGCAGTCTTGCCGTACGAATGCGCGACGTTCCACACGGTGTACTTGAGGATCTGCATCCAGTCGGCGCGCTGCACCAGCGGCGCGAAGCGCGTGCCGATCTCGTTCTGTCCCGCCGCCGCCACCTCGTGGTGATGCACCTCCACTTCGACGCCCTGCTGCTCGAGCGCCAGGCATATCGCGTTGCGGATGTCCTGCATCGAATCGACCGGGGCCACCGGGAAATAGCCGCCCTTCACCGGCGCGCGGTGGCCCATGTTGCCCGATTCATAATCCGTGCCCGTCGACCACGGAGCCTCCTCCGACTTGATCTTCACGAACGAGCCGGACATGTCGACGGACCAGGTCACGCCGTCGAAAATGAAGAACTCGGGTTCCGGCCCGAAGAACGCGGTATCGCCCAGGCCGGTGGATTTGAGGTACGCCTCCGCCCGCTTCGCCACGCCGCGCGGGCAGCGGCTGTAGGGCTTGCCGTCCGAGGGCTCGATGACGTCGCAGCTGATATTCAACACCGCCTCGTCGGTAAAAGGGTCGAGGCGCGCGCTGCTCGGATCGGGCAGCAACAGCATGTCGGACGCCTGGATGCCTTTCCAGCCGGCGATCGACGATCCGTCGAAAGCATGGCCGCTCTCGAACTTGTCCTTGTCGAAATATTTCGACGGCACCGAAACGTGCTGCTCCTTGCCCTTCGTATCGGTGAAACGGAGGTCGACGAACTTCACCTCCTTGTCCTTGAGCGTTTTCAAGACGTCATCGGCCGTCATCGCCATCTTGGGGTCTCCTGAGTGGATGTCTGAAATGATTGCGGGCCGGATGCGCCGGCCAAACGCGTCGGAATGAGCAGTTTCCGTGCCAAATGCCGCTTGTTGGCGTTCCCCATTTGCGGGCGCCGAGTTGCGCGGATTCTACCGAATCGGCGCGCACCATATGCGTGCAAATTCGAATTTCATGCCCTTAAGTGGTGCCAACGATGCCCAAGCTTGAACCCGGGGTCGAGACCCCGGGACCCTATAATGCGCGGCAACAATGAATGACATCAAGGCGATCAAGGCAAGGGCCCGCGAACGGGGCGGGGTCCTGAAGCTGCCCTACGCCGGCGCTTTGCTGCCCAGCGAGGCGCACGCCCTGATGCAGGCGGGCGACGCACGCCTGGTGGACGTTCGCACCCACGCCGAGCTGCACTGGGTCGGGCGCATCCCCGGGGCCCTGCCGGTGGAATGGAACAGCTACCCGGGAGGTAAACTGAATCCGGAGTTCCTGCCCCAGCTGGCCGAGCTGGTCGATCCCGACGAGCCGGTGATGTTCATTTGCCGCTCGGGCGGACGCTCGCATCACGCCGCCGTCGCCGCCACCGAAGCCGGGTATGGCGAATGCTACAACGTGCTCGAGGGATTCGAAGGCGACAAGGACCCCAACCAGCAGCGCAACCGTATCGGCGGCTGGCGCGTCGCGGGCCTGCCCTGGCTGCAGAGTTAGCCGCCGCTCCAGTCCACGACGCCGCTGTAGGCGGTGGCGAGCACGACGATGCCAAAGGCGATGCGGTACCAGGCGAACGGCCGGAAATCGTGGCTCGCGATGTAGCGCAGCAGCCAGCGCACGCAGAGAAACGCGGAAACGAATGCGGTCACCGAGCCGACCGCGAACATCCCCAGGTCCGCCGGGTTGAACAGGGCGCGGTGCTTGTAGAAATCGTACGCCCCCGCGGCCACCAGCGTCGGCACGGCAAGAAAGAACGAGAACTCGGTCGCCGCGCGCCGCGACAGGCCGAACAGCATGCCGCCGATGATGGTCGCGCCGGAGCGCGACGTGCCGGGAATCAAAGCGAACGCCTGCGCGATGCCGACCTTGAGCGCGTCGCGCCAGGTCATGTCCTCAACGCGCTCGACGCGCACCCTGTGATTTTTGCGCTCCGCCCACATGATGATCAGGCCGCCGACGATGAATGCCAGCGCCACCGGCACCGGCTTGAACAGCAGCGCCTTGATGGCGGAGGCGAACACAAGTCCGAGCAGCGCGGCGGGCATGAAGGCGACCGCGAGGTTGCGGTAAAGCCGCGGGTCGATGCGGAAAAAGCGCGCGCGGTACTGCCACAGCACGGCCAGCATGGCGCCGGTCTGAATCACCACTTCGAACACCTTGGCGCGGTCGTCGTTGAAGCCGAGCAAGTCGCCGGCGAGGATCAGGTGGCCCGTGCTGGAGATCGGCAGGAACTCGGTCAGTCCCTCGACGATCCCGAGCAGGAACGCGTTCACCAGCGTCGCGTCGTGCATTTCGGCTAGCGCTCGGCGAGCTTCTGGTTGGCCGCAGTGAGCCGATCGATGAGGATGCGCATGAAGGCCTTGTTGAACTGCACCTGACAGGCGTCGGTCGCCGACCTCAGCGCCTCGGCCTTGACCTCGAGCACCAGCACCGCGCTGCGCGAGCGGATGGTCGTGTTGCGCAGGCTCATCTCCCCGGAGAAGTAGAGCATCTCGCCGAAGCAGTCGCCGGGCACGAGCGTATTGAGCGGGTGCCCGCCGCGCGTCACGTCGACCTCGCCGTCGACCAGGATGTAGAAGCTGTCGCCGCGCTCGCCTTCCTCGATCAGCACCGTATCCGCGGGCAGCCGCTGCCAGCTCGAGTTGCGCAGCACCTCCCAGATCTCCACCTCGCGGAAATCCCGGAAAAACGACAGATTCCTGAGCGTGTGGAACTTGCGCGTATCGGAGAGCCCTTCGCGCGGCGCCTCGAGGTGGCGCACGAGGCTCGTCAGATCCTTGCCGAAATCGATCCAGCTCTGGTAGCGCACCGCGAGGTCCTTCTGCAGCGCGCGTGCCACGATCGCCTCGGCCGCTTCCGGCAGGTCCCTGCGCACCGCGCGCAGCGCGGGCGCCGGGTGATTGACGATCTGGTACATGAGGCCCGCGTGCGACGACGCGCTGAACGGCAGGCGTCCGGTGAGCAGCTGGAACATGACCACGCCGAGCGAGTAGATGTCGGTCTGGTGGGTAAGCGGCAAGTCGGTCAGCTGTTCGGGCGACATGTAGGCCGGGGAGCCGACGTTGCGCAGGTCGGTATGCGTTGAGCCCTCGAGCATCGCCACGCCGAAGTCCGACAGCTTCACGTCGAAGGCCGGCGGCACCAGGATGTTGGCCGGCTTGATGTCGCGGTGGATCACGCCGTGGCGGTGCGCGTATTCCAGCGCGCGGCTCACCTTGAAAACGACCTCCACCACCTTTTCCAGCGGCAGCAGCGCATCGGACGTGGTGTACTGCGTGAGGGTGCCGCCCGGCACGTACTCCATGACGATGTAGCTGTAGTCCCGCTCGACCGCCGCGTCCAGCAGCGACACGATGTGCGGATGCTGCAGCTTGCCGACCAGCGCGGCTTCGTTCAGGAACGTCGTGCGATGCTTTCCGGCAAGCAGATCGACGTCGTCGCCGCCATGCCGGAACACCTTGATGGCCACTTCGCGCCCGGCAAAGGGGTCGCGCGCGAGGTACACGGTCGCGGTCGCGCCTCGGCCCAGCTCGCCCGTCACGGCGTACCTGCCGATGGTCTCGGGAAGCGCGTTCAGCTCTGATCCTTCGGAAAAACGCCGATGCTACCGCATCCGGCCACTACGGTGCCGCGTATGTAAGGGGCGTCGCGGCAGCGCGACCAAGGCTGCGGGGACGAGCGTCTCCGCCCACCCACCCCGGAGATATTTGGAGGAATCAATGAATCAGCAGACCATCATCCGCACCGCCATGGCAGGTCTCTTCGCGCTCGGCACCCTGGGCGCCACTGTCGCACATGCCGCGGATCCCGCCGGCATGGAAAAGTGCTTCGGCATCGCGAAGGCCGGCAAGAACGACTGCGGCAGCAATGCGACGGCGCACTCCTGCGCCGGGCAATCGAAGATGGACAACGATCCCAAGGACTTCAAATACGTGAAGACGGGCACCTGCGCCAGCATGGGCGGGAAGACGCAGCCCGGCAGCTGAGCCCGTAAGCGCATGAATCCGGTCCACGCCGCTCCCCGGGCCGCATCCCCGCTCGGTGTCGGCGTCGGACTGCGCGCCAAGCATTACCAGGATTTCCTCGAGCGCCGGCCGGACGTCGGCTGGCTCGAAGTGCACAGCGAGAATTACTTCGGCGCCGGCGGCCACGACCTGCACGTGCTGCGGCGCCTGCGTTCTGACTATCCGGTCAGCGTGCACGGGGTCGGGCTCGCGCTCGGCTCGGCGGCGCCGGAGGCGAGCGGCCACGTCGCGAAGCTCAAGCGCCTGGTCGAGGCGATCGAGCCCGCGCTCGTTTCCGAGCACCTGTGCTGGGGGCGGGCGCTCGGGCGGCATTTCAACGACCTGCTGCCGCTGCCCTACACCGAGGAGGCGCTGGCGCTGATGGCCGGCCGCGTGTCGCAGCTGCAGGAGGCGCTCGGCCGGCGCATCCTCATCGAGAACGTCTCCAGCTACGTGGAGTTCCACGCGAGCGCGATTCCCGAGGGCGAGTTCGTCGCCGAGCTCGCGCGACGCAGCGGCTGCGGCGTGCTGCTCGACGTGAACAACCTGTACGTCAACCAGCTCAACCACGGCAGCGACGCGCTCGTCGCCATGCGCTCGATCCCGGTCGATGCCGTGGCCGAAATTCATCTCGCCGGACACCTGGTGACGGACGCCTGCGTGATCGATACGCACGGCGACCGCGTCGCCGAGCCGGTGTGGCGGCTCTATCAGGCGGCGCTCGAGCGTTTCGGCGCGGTCGCGACGCTCATCGAATGGGACACCGATATTCCGCCGCTCGACGTGCTGCTCGACGAAGCGCGGCGCGCGCGCAGCGCGCAGGAGGAGGCCTGCTGTGTCTGAGCTCGGCGCCCTGCAGCACGCCTTCGGCGCGGCGCTCGCGAGCGTCGACGGTGCGCGCCGCAATGCGTCGCTATTCCGCGGCGCTCCCGAGCTGGTGCTCGCGCGCCTCGCGGTATACCGCGGCAACGTAGTGGGGGCGAGCGGCAAGGCGCTGGCGGGCGCCTATCCGATCGTCGCCAAGATCGTGGGCGACGAATTCTTCGAGGGCCTGGCACGCGAATACCTGCGACGTCATCCGTCGGCGGGCGGGGACCTGAACGAGTTCGGTGAATCGTTCGCCGAGTTCGTGGCGGCGTTCCCGCACACGCAGGACCTGCCGTACCTGCCGGACGTGGCACGCATGGAATGGCTCGCGCACCGCGCTCATTACGCCGCCGACGCCGCGGCGCTCGACCTCGGGCGCCTCGGCGCGGTTTCCGAAAAGGACTATGGGCGCCTGCGGCTTACGCTCGCACCGGCCTGCGCGCTCATGGAGTCGCGCTGGCCGCTGGCGCGCATCTGGGAAGTTCACCAGGACGATTTCGAGGATGAGTTTTCCGTCGATCTCGATTCCGGGCCGCAGCGCATCCTGATCTGCCGGCCGCAGTTTCGCGTCCTCGTCGGCGCGCTGTCCGAGGGCGGTTACCGGTTCCTGCAAGCCGTGGCGGGCGGCGCCCCGCTCGCCGGCGCGCTGGACGCGGCGCTCGCCGCCGAGCCGGCCTTCGAACTCGGCGCCGCGCTCGCGGCCTGGATCGAAGCGGGCGTGATTGCCGATGCGCGCATCGAAACCGACGCATGAACGCGCTTGGCCGCGCGAACGCCGACTGGGAAAAGCTGCGCGCATGGCTCGGCGTGCTGACGCCGCTCGTCGACCTGTTGATCCGCTACGACGTCGCCAGCGCCTTCTTCAAGTCGGGGCTCACCAAGATCGAAAGCTGGGACAAGACGGTATTCCTGTTCCAGGAGGAGTACCACGTGCCGCTGCTGCCGCCGGAGGTGGCCGCGTTCTTCGGCACCTTCGGCGAGCTCGTATTTCCGCCACTGCTCTTGCTGGGGCTCGCGAGCCGCTTCGCCGCACTGTCACTGTCCTTCGTGAACATCGTCGCCGTCGTTTCCTACTGGCACGTGCTCGGCAAGAACGAGGCGGCGCTCGCGTCGCATTTCTACTGGGGCGTCTTGCTCGCGGTCACGCTGCTGCACGGGCCGGGCAAGCTGTCGCTCGATCACTGGATCCGGCGCCGGGTCGAGGCGCGCTCAGCCTGACAGGAAGCTCCTGATCGCGCGCCAGAAGGCGGGATCTGAGTCGGTGTCGTTGTGCTGCGCGCCGGCGAGCACCAGCTTGCGCTTCGGACCGCGCCAGGCGTCGTACAGGCGTTCGGCGTGGACCGGCGGGATCACCTCGTCGCGCTCGGCGATCAGGCACAACATGCGCACCTGCAGCCGCGGCGCCAGCGCGATCGAGTCGAAGCGGTGGCGCAGCATCCACTTTACCGGCAGGTAGGGGTAATAGTGCTGCGCCACGGCGGCGAGGCTGTCGAAGGGCGTGGCGAGGATCACGCCGGCGAGGCGCCGTTCGGCAGCGAGCGGCACCGCGACGCCGCCGCCGAGGCTGCGCCCGAACGCGAACACTTGCTTGGGGTGCAGGTGGTTCACGGCATGGTCATGCCAGAGAACCGCGTCCGAGATCAGCGCGGCTTGCGACGGGGAGCCGCCGCTCGCGCCGTAGCCGCGGTAGTCGGTCAGCAGCCAGGAGGTATTCGGGGCTTCGGCCGCGGCTGCATCGAGCATCCACGACACGTCTTCCGCGTTGCCGCCGAAATAGAGCACCAGGTCGGGGCCGGATTTCAGGTACCACGCATGCAGCCGCGTGCCGTCGGCCGCGTCGATGAAGATTTCCTTCACGGCGGGAAACCTGCGCCGCAATCTCGGCGCGGCGCGCATCGCCGATGCGCTGCGGGGTGAAGATCAGGCGGTCCTGCAGAAGAAACAGGACGAGCGGCACGCCGACCGCGACCGCGACGACGACCTTGAAGATCGACGCGATCAGCTCTTGTGGTATAGCTCGGCGCCCTTGCGGACGAACTCGATGGATTTTGCCTCCAGGCCCTTCTCGACGTAGTCGCGCACGTCCTGCGTGATCTTCATGGAGCAAAAGTGCGGCCCGCACATGGAGCAGAAGTGCGCCAGCTTGGCGCCCTCCTGCGGCAGGGTCTCGTCGTGGAAGTCCTTCGCCGTGTCGGGATCCAGGCCGAGGTTGAACTGGTCGGCCCAGCGGAACTCGAACCTCGCTTTCGACAGCGCGTTGTCGCGCAGCTGCGCGCCCGGATGCCCCTTGGCGAGGTCCGCGGCGTGCGCCGCGATCTTGTAGGCGATGATGCCGTCCTTGACGTCCTTCTTGTTCGGCAGCCCGAGGTGCTCCTTGGGCGTGACGTAGCACAGCATCGCGGTGCCGTACCAGCCGATCATCGCCGCGCCGATCGCGCTGGTGATGTGGTCGTAGCCCGGCGCGATGTCGGTGGTGAGCGGCCCGAGGGTGTAGAACGGCGCCTCGTCGCAGTACTTGAGCTGCAGCTCCATGTTCTCCTTGATGAGCTGCATCGGCACGTGCCCGGGCCCTTCGATCATCACCTGGCAGTCGTGCTTCCAGGCGATCTTGGTGAGCTCGCCCAGCGTCCTGAGCTCGGCGAGCTGCGCCTCGTCGTTGGCGTCGTAGATCGACCCCGGGCGCAAGCCGTCGCCGAGCGAAAACGATACGTCGTAGGCGGCCATGATCTCGCAGATGTCCTCGAAGTGCGTGTAGAGGAAGCTCTCCTGGTGGTGCGCCAGGCACCACTTCGCCATGATCGAGCCGCCGCGCGAAACGATGCCCGTCATGCGCTTCGCGGTCAGCGGGATGAACGGCAGGCGCACGCCGGCGTGAATGGTGAAGTAGTCCACGCCCTGCTCGGCCTGCTCGATCAGCGTGTCCCTGAAGATCTCCCAGGTGAGCTCTTCGGCCTTGCCGTCGACTTTCTCCAGCGCCTGGTAGATCGGCACGGTGCCGATCGGGACCGGTGAATTGCGGATGATCCACTCGCGCGTCTCGTGGATGTGCTTGCCGGTGGACAGGTCCATCACCGTGTCGCCGCCCCAGCGGATCGCCCAGGTCATCTTCTCGACCTCCTCGGCGATCGAGGAGCCGAGCGCCGAGTTGCCGATGTTGGCGTTGATCTTCACCAGGAAGTTGCGGCCGATGATCATCGGCTCGCTTTCCGGATGGTTGATGTTGGCCGGGATGATGGCGCGCCCGCGCGCCACTTCGTCCCTCACGAATTCCGGCGTGATGACCTTGGGCAGGCTCGCTCCGAACGATTGCCCGGCGTGCTGCATCTCGAGGCCGGAAACGAGCTTCTGGTTCTCGCGCAGCGCGATGAACTCCATCTCCGGCGTGACGATGCCCTTGCGCGCGTAATGCATCTGCGTCACGCAGCGGCCGCGGCGCGGTTTGCGCTTGAGATCGAAACGCAACTCGGCCAGCTTCGGATCGTCCAGCCGCCTGCGGCCGTACGCGGACGAGGGGCCCTGCAGCAGCTCGCTATCGCCGCGCTCCTCGATCCAGCGCTCGCGCAGCGCGCCGAGCCCCTTGCGGATGTCGATCTTCGCCTGCGGGTCGGTGTACGGGCCGGAGGTGTCGTACACCAGGATGGTGGGGTTGCCCTCGGTTTGCGAGATGGCCCGCATCGGCACGCGCAGGTCGGGGCGCGAGCCTTCGACGTATACCTTGCTCGAATTCGGCAGCGCTTTGACGGCGTCGGCGTCTACCTGCGCCGTCGCGGCAATGAATTTCGGGTTTGCGTTCATGTCGCTTCTCTCCTGCGGGCGAAGCTGCGAGAAGAAGCGCGGGGACGTCACGCTTCCCTACGGCGGCATTACCCGCATCAGGTTCCGAGGGTATGTCTCACCCGGCAGCCCATTGCCGCCAGGACCCCTGCGTGTGTGGGCCCAAACTACTGCAAACCCCGCCCGAGCACAAGCAAGCGCTTGGTCCGGTTGACACTTGTGCGCCGCAACAGTATATTACTGACCGGTCAGTTACAAATATAGTGATGAGCACCCCACTCCCGGCACGAAGTGAACCACGCTGGACGCGGCGCAAGGAAGCGCGCCCGGAGGAAATCACCGGCGCGGCGCTCGAGCTGTTCGTCGAGCGCGGCTATGCCGCGACGCGCCTCGAGGATGTGGCGGCGCGCGCCGGCGTCTCGAAGGGCACGCTGTACCTGTATTTCGCCAACAAGGCCGAGCTGTTCAAGGCGGTGGTGCGCGAAGGCATCGTCTCGCCGATCGCCGAGATGCGCACGCTGGCGCAGCACTTCGAGGGCAGCTCGTTCGAGCTGCTGCGCCTCATGTTGCGCGGCTGGTGGGAGCGCATCGGCTCGAAGCCGCTTTCCGGGATCCCGAAGCTGATCATCGCGGAAGCCGGAAACTTTCCCGAGATCGCGCGCTTCTACGTGACCGAGGTGGTCGAGCCGGGGCAGGCGGCCATCGTCGACATCGTGCGGCGCGGCATGACGCGCGGCGAGTTCCGCGACGTCGATGCGCGCGACACCGCGCTCCTGATCGCGGCGCCGATGCTCCTCACGGCGCTGTGGCGCAACTCGCTCGCGCCGTTCACCGGCGCGCCGATCGACGAGGTCGGGTTCCTCGAGGCGCACCTGGACATGCTGCGCCGGGCGCTGCTGAAGGACCCTGGCGCCGCTTCCGCCGACAACCGGATCCTCGATAGATAGCCCATGAGCTCGCTGACCCCCAGGAGATATCTGCTGCTCGCCGGCGCGGCGGCGCTGATCGGCGCCGCCGCCGTCGCGGGACTCGCGACCGTGCGCAACAACCAGGCCGCCGAGCCGCGCGACCGCGAGCAGGCGCTCGAATTCCTGCCCTCCGACATCCTGGTTGTTGCGCCGCAGACGCTCGAGCGCAGCCTGCCGCTCACCGGAACGCTGACGCCGCTCAACGAGGCAACGGTAAAGGCCAAAGTCGCGGGCGAGCTGGTCGAAGTGGCGGTGCGCGAAGGCGAGAACGTGCGGCGCGGCCAGGTGCTGGCGCGCGTCGATACCACCGAGCTCGAGGCGCGTGCCGCCGCCAAGCGCGCCGACGTCGAGGCGGCGCGCGCCCAGCTCGTGCTCGCCGGGAAGAACCGGGCCACGCAAAAGACGCTGCTCGAGAAGAATTTCATTTCGCAAAACGCGTTCGACTCGACGCAGTCGGCGTACGAGGTGGCGGTTGCGCGCCTGCGTGCCGCCGAGGCCGATCTCGCGGTAGCGCACAAGACGCTCGGCGACGCAGTGCTCAGCGCGCCGATCTCGGGAATCGTGTCCCAGCGCCTGGCGCAGCCCGGCGAGCGGGTCGCGGTCGACGCGAGGATCCTGACGATCGTCGACCTGTCGCGCCTGCAGCTCGAAGCGGCGGTGCCGGCGAGCGAGATCGGCCGCGTGAAGGTGGGGCAGCCGGTGGCGCTGCGCGTCGACGGCTTCGGGGCGCGCGAGTTCGCCGGCCACATCGAGCGCATCAACCCGTCGACCATCGCGGGTTCGCGCTCGATCAACGTCTACGCCGTGATCGAGAACCCCGAGGGCACGCTGCGCGGCGGGCTGTTCGCCCAGGGCGGCCTGACGCTCGAGCGCGTCGACGGCGCGCTGGTGGTCCCCGCCGCCGCGCTGCGCGAGGAGCTGGGCGAGCGCTTCGTGTACCTGCTGGCCGACGGCGTGGTGCGGAAAAGACAGGTGAAGACCGGCACCGCCGACAGCGCCGGCCGCGTGCAGGTGCTGGCGGGCCTCGCACCCGGCGACCGCGTGGTGACGCGCGACCTCGGGACGCTGCGCGAGGGCGCCCCGGCGCGCCTCGTCGAAACGCAGCGCCGGGACTAGCGCCGCATGTGGTTCACACGCGTCAGCATCGCCAATCCGGTCTTCGCGACCATGATGATGGCCGCGCTGCTGGTGCTGGGGCTGTTCTCGTACTCGCGGCTGCCGGTCGAGCAGTTTCCCGACGTCAGCTTTCCGGTGGTGGTGATCGAGACGCTCTATCCTGGGGCCTCGCCCGAGAACGTCGAGGAGGAGGTCACCCGCAAGATCGAGGAATCGGTCAATACCATCAGCGGCATCAAGACGCTCTCGTCGCGCTCCTACGAGGGCCGCTCGGTGGTGATCGTCGAATTCGACCTCGACATCGATCCGAAGCTCGCCGCGCAGGACGTGCGCGAGAAGATCGCCCTCATCCGCTCGGGCTTCCGCGACGAGATCAAGGAGCCCAAGGTCAGCCGCTTCAATCCGGACGATTTCCCGATCGTCTCGGTGGCGGTGACCTCCGCCAAGCGCAGCCTGCGCGACCTGACCACGGTCGCCGACCAGGTCGTCAAGAAGCGCCTCGAGAACGTCGCCGGAGTCGGCCAGGCGACGCTGGTCGGCGGGCTGCAGCGCGAGATCCGCGTATCGATGCGGCTCGATGACCTTGAGGCGCAGAAGGTGGGCGCCGACCAGGTGATCCAGGCGCTGCGCACCGAGAACCAGGAGCTTCCCGCCGGCACGCTGCTCAGCCCGAGCCAGGAAAAGGTGGTGCAGATCAAGGCGCGCCTCGATACCCCGCAGGACTTCCGCAACCTGATCGTCGCGCGGCGCGGCGGCAGCGCGGTGACCCTCGGTCAGCTCGCCGACGTCGAGGACGGCCAGCAGGACGAGGAAAGCGCCGCGCTGATCAACGGCCGGCGCGCGATCTCGATCGACGTCGTCAAGGCGCAGGGCGAGAACACCATCGCGGTGGTCGACGGCGTGCGCGCCGCGGTGCGCGACATGCGAGGCTTCCTGCCGCCCGACGTCAAGGTCGAGATCGTGCGCGACGCCTCGACCGGCATCCGCAACTCGGTGGCCGACGTGAAGAAGACGCTCCTCGAAGGCGCGCTGCTCACGATCGCGATCGTGTTCCTGTTCCTCGCCTCGTGGCGCAGCACGATCATCACCGGCCTGACGCTGCCGATCGCGCTGATCGGCACGTTCCTGTTCATCTACGCGTTCGGCTTCACGCTGAACGTGCTCACGCTGATGGCGCTGTCGCTCTCCGTGGGCCTGCTGATCGACGACGCCATCGTGGTGCGCGAAAATATCGTGCGCCACGTCGCCCTCGGGTCCGACCATCACCGCGCGGCGCTCGAGGGCACGCGCGAGATCGGCCTCGCGGTGCTCGCCACGACGTCTTCCATCGTCGCGGTGTTCCTGCCGGTCGGCTTCATGGGCGGCATCATCGGGCGCTTCTTCCACCAGTTCGGGCTCACCGTGGTGGCGGCGGTGCTGATCTCGATGTTCGTGTCGTTCACCCTCGACCCGATGTTGTCCTCGATCTGGCACGACCCGCAGGCAGAAGGCCGCTACGGCAGCGGACCGCTGGGCCGGGTGCTCGGGTGGTTCCACCGGCTGATGGAGCGCCTCTCGGAAGGCTACCGGCGGCTGCTCGGCTGGAGCCTCGCGCACCGCAAGACCGTGCTGGCGATCGCCGCGGCGAGCTTCCTCGCCAGCTTTCCGCTGATGAAGTTCGTCGGCACCGAGTTCGTGCCCGAGCCCGACCTGTCGGAGCTGCAGGTGCAATTCAAGACCCCCGTGGGCTCTTCGCTCGAGCTGACCCAGGCCAAGGCGCAGCAGGCGGAAGCCGCGCTGCGCGAGTTTCCCGAGGTGCGCTACACCTACACCACGATCAACACCGGCATCGTCCAGGGCAAGAACCGGGTCAATGTGTTCGTGCAGCTGGTGCCGCGCAGCGAGCGCAAGCGCTCGCAGGAAGCGCTCACGCGACCGATGCGCGAGCGCCTGGCGCGCATCGCCGGCATCGAGCTCACCCAGATCGGCGCCTACAAGTCCGTATCGAGCGGCAAGCCGCTGCAGGTGTCGATCCTCGGGCAGGACAAGGCGGTGATCGCAAGCCTCGCCCGCCGGGTGATGACGGAGATGCGGGCGGTGCCCGGCGCGGTCGACATCGAGTCGAGCGACGAGGCGGCCAAGCCCGAGCTCTCGGTCGAGGTGAAGCGCGAGCTCGCCAGCGACCTCGGGGTCGGGGTCGGCCAGGTCGCCTCCACCCTGCGGCCGCTGCTCGCCGGCCAGGCGGTCGGCAACTGGCGCGCGCCCGACGACCAGTACTACGACGTCCAGGTGCGCCTCGGCCGCGGCGAGCGCGCCCAGGTGGCCGACCTGGCACGCGTGCCGCTCGCCTCCGGCCGCCTGGATGCCGACGGCAATCCGAAGATGGTCACCCTGCGGGAGATCGCCAGCGTGCGCGAGAGCGCCGGCGCGCAGCAGATCAACCGCAAGGAGCAGCTGCGCGAAGTGCTGGTGACCGCGAACGTGTTCAACCGGCCGGCGGGCGATGTCGCGAAGGACCTGAAGACCAGGATCGACCGCATCCCGCTGCCGCCGGGCTACCGCTTCTCGATGGCCGGCTCGTCGAAGGACATCGGGGAATCGATGTCCTACGCCAGCCAGGCGCTCGCCCTGGCGGTGATCTTCATCTACCTGATCCTCGCGTCGCAGTTCGCGAGCTTCGCGCAGCCGGTGGCGATCATGGTGTCGTTGCCGCTGTCGCTGATCGGCGTGGTGCTCGCGCTGATCGTGGCGCGCTCGACGCTCAACATCTTCTCCATCATCGGCTTCATCATGCTGATGGGTCTCGTGACCAAGAACGCGATCCTGCTGGTCGACTTCGTCAACCAGGGGCGGCGCGAAGGCCTGGAGCGCGCCGCCGCGGTGGTGCGCGCGGGTGCCGTGCGGCTGCGACCGATCCTCATGACCACGCTCGCCATGATCTTCGGCATGATTCCCCTCGCGCTCGGCCTGGGCGAGGGCGGCGAACAGCGCGCCCCCATGGGCCAGGCGGTGATCGGCGGCGTGATCACCTCGAGCCTGCTCACGCTGGTCGTGGTGCCGGTGATCTACACCTACCTCGACGACCTCGCCGCCTGGCTGCGGCGGCTGCTTACCCGCGGCGACCGGCCTGCTTTGGTAAACTAGGCCCCCGTCTCGCGCGAAACCCGCGGTGGCCCCATGAACATCGAGCAAGCCCGCTTCAACATGGTCGAGCAGCAGATCCGCCCATGGGAAGTTCTCGACCAGGACGTGCTCGACCTGCTCTACGTCGTGCCGCGCGAGGAATTCGTGCCCGAAGCGTGCCGCACGCTCGCTTTCTCCGACATGGAAATCCCCATCGGCGAAGGGGAAACGATGTGGGCGCCCAAGATCGAGGCGCGCGTGCTGCAGGAGCTGGCGGTGCGCAAGGCCGACCGCGTGCTGGAAGCGGGTACCGGCAGCGGCTACTTCACGGCGTTGCTTGCGCATCGTGCGGGGCACGTGTACTCGGTCGAGATCAAGCCCGCGCTCGCCGCCTTCGGCAGGCGCAACCTGGAGCGCCACGGCGTCGACAACGTGACGCTGGAACAGGGCGACGCCGCGCACGGCTGGCTGCCGCACGCGCCGTACGACGTGATCGTGCTGACCGGCTCGACGCCCGTGCTGCCGAAGGGTCTGCTCGAGCAGCTCGCTCCCGGCGGGCGGCTGTTCGCCGTGGTCGGCGACCGCCCGATCATGACCGCCAGGGTGGTCACCTGCGTCGCGCCCGGCGCCTACCGCACGGCCGAACTCTTCGAAACGGTGCTCGCCCCGCTGGTCAACGCAGAGCAGCCGCAGCGCTTTCGCTTCTAGATGAAGCAAATCACCCCTTCAGAGCTGCGCGCGTGGCTCGCCGATGACGGCAAGGCGAAGCCCGTGCTGCTCGACGTGCGCGAGCCCTGGGAGTTCCAGACCTGCCGCCTCGAGGAATCGCTGCTGATCCCGATGCGCGAGATTCCGGTCCGTATGAGCGAGCTGGACCTGGAGGCCGACACGGTCGTCATCTGCCACCACGGCATGCGCAGCATGCAGGTGGCGTACTTCCTGCATCGTCAGGGCTTCGCCCGCGTTCACAATCTGGCCGGCGGCGTGGATGCATGGGCGCGCACGGTCGATCCAGCCATGACGGTTTACTAGGATCCGGATACCAGGCCAATCAGATGAGACATACGCTCGTCGCCATCGCACTCACCGCTGCCCTGCCGCTCGGCGCGCACGCGGAAGACCTGCTCCAGGTATACCGCGACGCGCGCGGCTACGACGCGCAATATGCCGCGGCGCGCTATGCCCTCGAGGCGGGGCGCGAGAAGCTGCCCCAGGGCAGGGCGCTGCTGCTGCCAACGCTCAATCTCTCGGGCAGCGCGACCGACACCCGGACCGACTTCGAATCGGACAACCCGGCCGCCAACCCGAGCTTCAACGCGGGACGTGCGCGCCTACAACGGCACAATCAACTTCTCGCAGCCGATCTACCGCAAGCAGAACTTCATCCAGTACGACCAGGCCGGGTACCAGGTGAAGCAGGCCGAGGCGAGCTTCTCGCAGGCCAGTCAGGATCTCATCGTGCGCGTGGCGCAGGCCTACTTCGACGTGCTCGCCGCGCAGGACACGCTCGAGCTGGTGGGCGCGCAGAAGGCGGCGATCTCGGAGCAGCTGGCGCAGGCCAAGCGCAACTTCGAAGTGGGCACCGCGACCATCACCGACACGCACGAGGCGCAGGCGCGCTACGACCTGAGCGTGGCGCAGGAGATCCTGGCGCAGAACGACCTCGACGTGAAGAAGCGCACGCTGCAGCAGATCACGGGCAAGGAATACGGCGCGCTCAAGCCGCTGCGCCACGACGTCGAAGCTGACGATGCCCACGCCGAACGACATGCAGGCCTGGGTCGATCTGGCGCAAAAGCAGAGCTACACGGTGCTGGTGCAGGACGCGCTTACGGAGATCGCCAGGCTCGAGGCCGATCGCAACCAGGCCGGCCACTATCCGACGCTCGACCTCGTCGCAAGCTACGGCTACCTCAACCAGTCGGGCACCCTGTTCACGCCGATCGGCAGCAACGTCACGAACGGGCAGGTGGGGCTGCAGCTCGGGGTGCCGATCTATCAGGGCGGCGCGATCAGCTCGCGCGCGCGCGAAGCGGCGTTCAACTACGACAAGGCGAAGCAGGACCTGGAAAACGCGCGCCGCAGCGCGGCGCTCTCCGCGCAACAGGCGTTCCTCGCCTCGGTCAACGGCGTGGCGCAGGTGAACGCCCTTGACCAGGCGCTGGTGTCCTCGCAGAGCGCGCTCGATTCGAACAAGCTCGGCTACGAGGTCGGCGTGCGCATCAACATCGACGTGCTGAACGCGCAGCAGCAGCTGTTCCAGACGCGCCGCGACCTGGCGCTCGCGCGCTACAACCTGATCACCAACCGGCTCAAGCTGCAGCGCCGCCGCGGGCACCCTGACCGAAGAGGACCTCGAGACGGTCAACCGGGCGCTGGGGCCCTGAGCAGGATGCGTACCACCGTGAGGTGACGTTCGGTGGCGCCGCGGTGCGCGGCGCAGAGCTTCAGCCCCGCCAGCGCCATGCGCGACCGCCGATCGGCGGAGGCGAACAGGTCCCGTGCAACGCGAATTCCCTCGGCCGCATCGGCCACCTGGATTGCCGCTCCCGCTTTGACCGCCAGCCGCGTCGCGTCCGCAAAGTTGAACATATGCGGCCCGACTACGGTCGGGACGCCTGCCGCACAGGCCTCTATCAGATTTTGCCCGCCAAGCGGCCTGAACGAGCCGCCGATGATCGCGATGGTCGCGAGCGCGTAGTAAAAGGACATCTCACCCATGGTATCGCCCAGCAATATGCGCCGACCTTCGTGCGGCGCCTCGCCCAGGCTGCGGCGCGCGACCGTCAGGCCGCGTTCCGCAAGCAGGGCGGCAACGTCGTCAAAGCGCTGCTGATGTCTTGGAACGACAACGATCAGCAATCCGTCGTCCTTGTCGCCGAGCGCGTCGAGCAGCAGCTTTTCCTCGCCCTCGCGGGTACTGGCAAGCAGCAACACGGGACGTCCGCGCAGCGCCGCCATGAGGGCGCGGCCTTCCTCGCTTTTCGCAGCGTCCGGTTGCACGTCGAACTTCAGGTTCCCGCAAAGGATCATGCGCTTCGCACCGAGTGCCCGCAGGCGCCGGGCAGAATTCCGGTCCTGTGCGCAAACGGACGAGAAGCTGCCAAAGGCGGGGCGAGTCAGCGCCGCGAAGCGCCGGTAGCCGCGCGCCGACTGCTGCGACATGCGCGCGTTGGCGAGCATCACCGGCACGCCCTGCTCGCGGCAAGCGGCGAGCATGTTCGGCCACACCTCGGTTTCCATCATGATGCCGAGGCTTGGTCGGAAGTGCTTCAGGAAGCGGCGCATTGCGCCCGGCAGGTCGTAGGGCAGGAACGCGCACAGTACCGAGCCGCCGTAAACCTGCGCCAACGTGTCGCGGCCGGCGGCCGTCATGCAGGTCATGAGCACGCCGTGATCGGGGTAGCGCGTCTGCAGCGCCTGCACCAGCGGCGCCGCCGCGCGCACCTCGCCCACCGATACCGCGTGCACCCAGATGACCCGGCGGCTCGGGCGCTCCGCGTAACGGCCGAAACGCTCGGCAACGTGCGCCCGGTAGCCCGGCTCGCGCAGGCCGCGCCACCATAGCCTGAGCAGCACCACCGGCAGCGCCAGTCTCAGCATCAGCGTATACAGGCCGCGCCAGCTCAGCACAGCGCCTCCAGCGCCGCGAGCACCTCGGCCGCGGCCGGCGGCGCGCCGGGCGCGCCCAGGTTCCTCGCGCGCGCGCCGTACAGGCCCGTCAGCGCGGGGTCCGAGCCGCAGTAGATGCCGGCGGCGGGAACGCCGAGCGCCACGGCGAGATGGGAAAGCCCGGTATCGACGCCCGCCGCGCAGCGCGCCCCGTGCAGCAGCCGCGCGAGCTCTTCGAGCGGCATGCGCGCCGGGACCTTCGCACCTTGCACCGCGCCCGCGATGCGCTCGCAGCGCGCACGCTCGGCGTCGCTGCCCCAGGGCAGCACCGCGCGCAGGCCGCGCGCGGCAAGCAGCCGGCCGAGCTCGCGCCAGCGCTCCTCGGCCCAGAGCTTGTCCGCGCGGCTGGTCATGGTGAGCAGCACCGCGTAGGGCTCGTGACTCGCCCGGGTCGACGCACTCTCCGCGACGAGGCCGTAATCGCACTCACCCTGCGGCACGTAGCCGAGCGCGGCGGCGGTAAGACGCCGGTTGCGCTCCACCGCGTGCAGCGCGCGCGGCACGCGGTGGCGCCTGTCGTAGAAGCGCGCCGCGAGCGGCTCGCGCGCGCTGTCGCGATCCAGGCCGTGCCGTTCCCCCGTGGCGAGCCTCGAGATCACGGCGCTCTTGATGCAGTCCCTGGGTGTCCACCACGTAATCGTAGCGCTCCTCGGCCAGCTTGCGCCGCAGCGCCGCGAGCTCGCGCCACACCGCCGGGCGCCAGAGACTCGCGCGCCAGCGGCGCAGCGCCACCGGGATCACGCGCCGCACGGAACGGTGCATGGCGGCGATCGCGGCGAAGGACTCCTCGACCACCCAGTCGATGGTGGCGTCGGGCAGGCTGCGGGCGGCGTCGCTTACCGCCGGGCAGTGGTGCACAACATCGCCGAGCGAAGAGGTCTTCACGAACAGGATGCGGGGCATGGTCGGCTAGAATAAGGCCCGCCGATTCTACGGGATATCACTTGACTACCGGGTCCCGCGCTCCTGTTTCCGCCGTCCTCATCACGCACAATGCGGCCGCGCAGCTCGACGCCTGCCTCGAGAGCGTGCCGTTCGCCGACGAGACCGTGGTGGTCGACTCCGGCAGCGACGATGCGACCTGCGAGATCGCCGAGCGCCATGGCGCGCGCGTGGTGCAGAAGGAATGGATGGGCTTCGGCCGCCAGAAGCAATTCGCCGTCGAGCAGGCGAAGCACGACTGGGTGCTGTGCCTGGACGCCGACGAGCGCGTGTCGCCGCCGCTCGCCCGGAGCGTCGTCGGCGCGCTCGGCGCGCCTCAGGCCCCGGTCTACCGCATGGCGCGCAGGAACCGCTTCCTCGGACGCTGGCTCGCGCACGGCGAGGGCTACCCCGACTGGAGCTCGCGGCTGTTCGACCGCCGCGAGGCGCGCTGGAGCGACGATCCGGTGCACGAGAAGCTGCTGTACGCCGTGACCCCCGGATCGCTCTTGGGCGACCTGCTGCACGACTCGGCCGAGGACCTTGCAGCCTACCTGGCGAAGCAGAACCGCTACACGACGCTCGCCGCCGAGCTGCTGCTGGCGCGCGGGCGCGAAGCCGGCGTGGCCGAGCTGCTGTTCTCGCCGCTGGTGCGCTTCTTCAAGTTCTACCTGCTGCGCCTGGGCTTCCTGGACGGCGTGCCCGGGCTGGTGCACATCTCGATCGGCTGCATGAACAGCTACCTCAAGTACGCCAAGCTGATCGAGCTGCAGAACCGGAAGCGCCCGGCATGAACGTGCTGGTCACGGGCTGCGCCGGCTTCATCGGCATGCACTGCGCCAAGCGCCTGCTCGAGCGCGGCGACGAGGTGACCGGGATCGACAATCTGTCGCCCTACTACGCGGTCGAGCTCAAGCGCGACCGCCTCGGGCAGCTCGAGGGCCGCAAGGACTTCCGCTTCGAGCAGCTCGACCTCACCGACGCCGCCGCGCTCGGCAGGCTCTTCGCCCGCCTCAAGCCCGAGGGCGTGCTGCACCTCGCGGCGCAGCCCGGGGTGCGCTACGCGCTCGAGAATCCGGGCTCGTATGTGCAGTCGAATATCGTCGGCTTCGCCAACCTGCTCGAGGCGGTGCGCCGGCACCCGCCCAAGCACCTGGTGTACGCGTCGAGCTCGAGCATTTACGGCGGCAACGCCAAGCTGCCGTGGTCGGAAAGCGACAACGTCGACCACCCGGTGAGCCTTTACGCCGCGACCAAGAAGTCGAACGAGCTGATGGCGCACGTCTACAGCCACCTGTTCCAGGTCCCGGTCTCGGGGCTGCGCTACTTCACGGTGTACGGGCCCTGGGGCCGGCCCGACATGTCGCCCGTGCTGTTCGCGCGCGCCATCATGGAAGGCAAGCCGCTCCAGGTGTTCAACCATGGCGACATGCAGCGCGATTTCACCTACGTCGACGACGTGGTCGAGGGCACGCTGCGCGTGCTCGACGACCCGGCGACGCCGGACGCGGCGTTCGACGCCTCCGCCCCCAACCCGGCGACCAGCTGGGCGCCGTGGCGCGTGTACAACATCGGCAACCACCAGCCCGTGGGGCTGCTCGACTACATCGCCATGCTCGAGCGCGCGCTCGGCAAGCAGGCGGTGAAGGAGCTGAAGCCGATCCAGCCCGGCGACGTGCGCAGCACCTACGCCGACACCCGGCTGCTGGCGGGCGCCGTCGGCTTCTCCCCTGCCACCCCGCTCGAGGAGGGCCTCGCGCGCTTCGCCGAGTGGTTCAAGCGCTACTACGGCTACGCCTGATGGGCGAGGCGCGCGCAAAGCCGCGCGGCGCCCTGGCGCTGCAATGGTGGCGGCTCCAGCGCAGCCTCGGCCGGCGGTGGCGCGAATGGCGCTTGCCCCCGGGCTTCGAGCGCCTCGGCACGAAATACGGCGGCTGGTGGGTCTACGCGCCGGCCGTGGCGCGCGACCCGCTGCTCATCGATTGCGGCCTGGGCTTCGACATCAGCTTTCCGGCGGCCTTCCTGCGGCGCTTCGGCGGGCGCGTGATCGGCGTCGATCCGAATCCGCAGGCGCTGGAGTACGCCAGAGCGCATTGCCCCGCCGGCATGGAGGTGCGCGCGGCGGCGCTGTGGCGCGAGGCGGGCCGGACGCTCACCTTCCACATGCCGCGCCGCGCCGAGGAGCTGCCGCCGGGGGCCGACGCCGTGTCGGGCAGCCTGCTGGCCAGCCATACCTACGCCGGCGGCGCGCAGCTTGCGGTACCCACCACGTCGCTCGCCGAGCTGCTCGCCGCCGCCGGGCGTTCGGAGTGCGACGTCCTGAAGCTCGACATCGAAGGCGCCGAATACGACGTCCTCGCTGCACTATGTGCAACCGGCGAAATCCGGTGTGCACGCCAGGTGCTTGCCGAATTCCACCACGGCTGGACCGAGCATCCGCTCGAGCACACCCTGCAACTCGCCGCGAGAATCGATGCCGCCGGCTTCAGGCTCGCCCACACCGAGAACCGCAACTACCTGTTCGTCAGGCGGGACGTCGAACATGCCCGCTGAGCTCGCCGCGCCGGCCAGCATCCTCGTCATCAACGTCTCGCGCATCGGCGATACGCTGCTCGCGACCCCTGCATTGCGCGCGCTTGCGAACGCCTGGCCCAAGGCGCGGATCACCTTTCTCGGCCACCCCAAGCGCGCCGAGATCATGCACCACATCCCCTTTGTCGCCGAGGTCGGCACCGTCACCAAGTACCGCTCGCTGTGGCGCGGCCGGCTGCGCGGGCGGCGCTGGGATTTGGCGCTGGTGCTCGGCTTCGACCGGGCGCTGGTGGCTTATGCGCAGCGCGTAGCCGATCACGTGGTTGCTTTCCGGCAAGGCGACGCCTACCTCGACGACCGGCTGTACCGCTGCGTCGAATCGCCGCCGTTCCAGAGCGTGCACTCGGCGCTCGGTCCGCTGCTCCTCACGCGGTCGATCGAGGTGCCCGACGCCGGCGGCCGGCTCGCCTACGTGGTCACGCACGACGAGCAGGAGTGGGCGCGCGCGATGCTGGGGCGCACGACGCCGGTCGGCGCCAAGCCGGTGATCGGGCTGCAGGTGGCGAGCTTTCCGACCAAGGGCTACCGGGACTGGCCGCTCGAGCACTTTGCAGAGCTGTGCGAGCGTATCGCCGGGCACTGGCCGCGGGCCCACTTCGTCTTGTTCGGCGGCAAGCTCGAGCGCGAGCGCATCGACCAGCTTGCACGCCACCTCGGCGCCCGAGCGACCTCGTTCGCCGGCAAGCTCACGCTGCGCCAGAGCGCCGCCGTGATGAGTCGGCTCGATCTGTACATCGGCGTCGACACCGGGCCGACCCACATCATGGGCGCGCTCGAGCCGCCGATGATCGCGCTGTATCACTGCTACTCGCCGAGCTGGCTGCTCGCGCCGCTCGAGCGCCCGGCATGCTACGTCGTCGACCACCCGTGCGCCCGCGAGTATTGCACCCCCGAAACGCCGATGGCCGATATCGCGGTCGACACCGTGTGGGAAAAGGTGCTCGAGGCGCTGGCACCCCGAGCGGGCGCATGAATGTCGCGCTGGTCATCACCAACCTGCGCGGCGGCGGCGCCGAGAAATCGATGCTGCGGGTCGCCGCCGCGCTCGCCGCGCGCCGTCACCGCGTGCGCCTGATCCTGCTCGAGCATTTCGTCGAGCACGAAGTGCCGGAGCAGATCGAGCTGCACGCGCTCACCGCGCCGGGGCAAACGATCGGCAAGGGGTTCTTCGGCCGGCTCGCCGCGGCGGCGCGCTTGCGCGCCCTCGCCCGCCGGCTCGGCCTGGGCGCCGACTGCCTGACCGTGTCCACGCTGCCGTTCGCCGACCGCGTCGTGGCCGCGGCGCGCCTGCCGAACGTGTGGTTTCGCATCGCCAACACGCTCTCGGCCGAGATCGAGCGGCTCGGGACGCGCAAGCGCACGCGCCGGCTGGCGCGCTACCGGCGCCTGTACGAGGGACGCAACCTCATCGCGGTGTCCGACGGCGTGGCCGAGGACCTGCGCGGCGCGATTGGACTGCGGCGCGCGCGCATCGTGCGCATCTACGGCGGCTTCGATCTCGAGGAAATTCGCCGCGCGGCGCGGCTGCCCGAGGCGGACCTGCCGCGCGAGCCTTTCGTGCTGCATGCGGGCCGCTTCATGCCGCAGAAACGTCACGACCTGCTGCTCGATGCCTGGCTGGCCGCCCGGCTCCCGCATCGCCTCGTGCTCCTGACGCAGGCTTCCCGTGAACTCGACGCATTGATCTCCGAGCGGGGACTGAAGGAAAGGGTCTTTGTCGCCGGCTTTCGTCCCAACCCGTACCCCTGGATGCGCGCCGCTGATCTGCTGGTGCTCAGCTCCGACCGCGAGGGCATGCCCAACGTGCTGGTGGAAGCGCTCGCCTGCGGCACGCGCGTGGTGAGCACCGACTGCCCCTCGGGGCCGCGCGAGGTGCTGCGCGGCGCCCTCGCGCGCTGGCTGGTGCCCTGCGGCAACGCGCAGGCGCTGGCCGACGCCATGCGCGCGGCGCTCGCGGCGCCGCGCCCAGGGCCCGACGCCGTGCCGCCGGAATTCACCGCCGCGCATATGGCAGGCGCCTACGAGGCGCTGGCGGCGGCAGGCTAGGCGGTGTGCGGCATCCTCGCCCTCGTTGGAACACCATGGCAGCAAGCTGCGGAAGCGGCGCTCCGTCCTCTTGAGCCGCGCGGTCCGGATGCGAGGGCTTTCTGGCGCAGCGAGGATGCGGTTCTCGGTCACACGCGGCTTTCGGTCATCGATCTGGAGACCGGATCGCAGCCGATGGCGAGCGACGACGGCCGCTACGTGCTCGCCTACAACGGCGAGCTGTACAACTTCCGCGCCCTGCGCGACGAGCTGGAGGCGCGCGGGCACCGCTTCGTCACGCGCTCCGACACCGAGGTGCTGCTGCGCGGCTTCGTCGAGTGGGGCCGCGGCGTGCTCGGGCGCCTGGACGGCATGTTCGCGTTCGCGCTGTGGGATGCGCGCGAGCGACGCCTGTTCGCCGCGCGCGACCGGCTCGGCATCAAGCCGCTGTTCTACTCCACGCATCGCGGCCTCGCGCTCGCGTCCACCCTGGCGCCGTTCCTCGCGCTCGAGGGCTTCCCGCGCGCGCTCGACTACGAGGCGCTGCGCGACTATCTCGCGTTCCAGACGCCGCTCGCGCCGGCGAGCTTCCTGCGCGAAGTGCGCCAGCTGCCGCCCGCGCACTGGCTCGAATGGCAGGCCGACGGCGGTGAAGTGCGCAGCGGCGCGTACTGGACCATTCCCGAGCCTTCGAAAACCACTTCCGTTACGGCCCAAACCATCGCCGAGCTGGACGCGATTCTGCGCCGCACGGTGAAAGAGCAGCTGGTCTCCGACGTGCCGCTCGGCGCGTTTCTCTCGGGTGGCATCGACAGCAGCCTGATCGTGCACTACATGGCCGAGGCGGGCGCGCGCGCGCCGCTCACCTTCAGCGTGCGCTTCCCCGAGGCGGGCTTCGACGAGTCCGAAGCCGCGCTCGCGGTGGCGCGCCGCTACGGCACCGAGCACCACGTGCTCGATGCGCCCCGCATCGGCGCCGCCGAGCTCGAGCGCGCGCTCGGCGCGCTCGACCAGCCGCTCGCCGATCCCGCCTACGTGCCCACCTACGCGCTCGCCGAGCTCACCCGCCGCCACGTCACGGTGGCGCTCTCGGGCGACGGCGGCGACGAGCTGTTCGGCGGCTATGCGCGCTTCCTCGACACCGAGGACCTGCATCCGGACGGCCCCGGCAAGCGCCTGCTGCGCGCGCTCGTGCGTGCGCGGCTCGCCCCCGGCGCGCTGCTGCGCCGCGGCCTCGCCGGGCAGGAGCTGCTGCTCTACCGGAAAGTCGAATTGGGGCCGTGGCCGGTGTCGAGGAAGAGTCTCGCGCGCTACCTGACCCCCGAGGCGCTGGCGCGCAGCCGGCCCGAGGCGACGCTCGGGCGCTGGCTCGAGCTCGCCCGCGCCCACGGCGGGCGCATGGACAGCGCCGCGCTGATGCGCGCCGACCTGTGGACCTACCTGAGCGAGAACTGCTTGCTGAAGACCGATCGCGCCAGCATGGCGCACGGGCTGGAAGTGCGCGTGCCGCTGCTCGGCAACGCGCTGGCCGATTTCGCCCTGTCCCAACCCGCTACGAGCCACTTGCGGCCGGAGCCCAAGGCGCTGCTGCGGAGCACTCGCGCGCGACAAGCTGCCGCAGGAAGTCTGGGCCCGGCCGAAGCACGGCTTCTCGGTGCCGCTGCTCGCCGGGTTCAACGGACCCTGGCGCGAGCTGTGCGAGCACGCGGTGTCGCGCACGCGCGAGCTCGCGCCGTTCCTCGATGCCGGCGCGGTCGAGGCGCTGTGGCGCAGCGCGCGCGCCGGGCGCGCTTCGCGCCGCCTCGCCTATACCTTCATCGTGCTGCTGCTTGTGGCTCGAGCGGCATCGCCTGAGCTGAGGCGCTCGCATGTTCGACACCTGCGTCCAGGTCAATCTGCAGCGCAGCTTCGGCGGCGGGGAGGTGTATACCGCGGCCTTCGCGCGCGCGCTGCAGGGCGCCGGCGTGGCGACGCAGCTGTTCATCGACCCGCTGGCGCAGGGCTGGGGCGCGCTGTCGATGCCGCAGGCGCGCATCGAGCCGCTGGCGCGCATCGAGAACATCGTCGATCGGCTGAGGGACGAGCCGCCGCGCTGGCTCGCGTTCCACACTTTCGCCCCCGCCGAAATCGTCGAGGCGCTGCGCGCGCAGGGGCACCTCCCCACCGCGTTCGCGCATATGCCGCTCTACGGCCGCGATCCCGCCCCGCTGCAGCCGTTCGAGGTCATCCTGGCGGTGTCGCGCCACGTGATCGCCAGCGCGCGCGCCGCGGGCATCGGGCAGGTGTACCCCGAGCCGCTGTACGGCGTCGCCGACCTGGCGCCGCGCGGCGCGGGCGGCGAGCCGCTGCGCGCGCGCTCGCGCTACGACTGGGACCGAAGGAAGCTGCGCGACCGGCTGCTCGGCCTGCTCGAGCCGCTTGCCGAGCCGTTGCGCTCACGGCCGCCCTACGAGCGCCGGCCCGGGCTCACGCTCGGGGTGGTGTCGCGCCTGACGCCGATCAAGCAGTTCCCGCAGCTCTTCGCGCTGCTCGCCCCGGTGCTGGCGCGCCTGCCGCAGGTGAACCTGGAGATCTTCGGCAGCGGCGGCTACGCCTCGGTGCGCGACCTGGTGCTCGCGCTGGAGCCGATCGGCGCGCGCGTGCGCTTCTGGGGCCAGCAGAGCGACGTCGCGGCCGCGTACCGCAGCATCGACTTCCTGCTGACCGGGCTGCCGGAGAAGGAGGCGCTCGGCCTGAACGTCATCGAGGCGCAGGCCTGCGGCACGCCGGTGCTCGCGCCCGACGCGCCGCCGTTCGACGAGACCGTCCAGCACGGCGTCACGGGGCTACGCTACCGCGATCCGCGCGAGGACGCCGGCGAGGATTTCGAGCGCACGCTGCGCGTGATCCTCGCGGGCCGGTTTCGCTTCGATGCGGAGGCGGCCGGCGCGCACCTGGCGCAGTTCAGCGACGCCGCGTTCGTGGAGCGTGCCCGGGCGCTGATCGAATTCCTGTCCGCGCTCGAAGCATGAAGCTGACGCTCGACGCGCAAGCGCGCATCCTGGTGATCCGCCGCGACAACATCGGCGACCTGGTGTGCACCACGCCGCTCATCAGTGCGCTGCGCGCGCGCTATCCGCGGGCCCACATCGCCGCGCTGGTCAACTCGTACAACGCCGACGTGCTCGAGGGCAATCCCGCGCTCGACGCGGTGCACGTCTACACCAAGCTCAAGCACCGCGCGGCGGGCGAATCCTGGCTCGACCTGTTCAGCGCGCGACTGCGGCTGCTGATGGCGCTGCGCCGCCAGCGCTTCGATTGCGTGCTGCTGGCGAAATCGGGCTTCGACCGGCAGGGACTGGCGCTCGCGCGCTGGATCGGCCCGCGTCACGTCGTCGGGTTCGCCCCGCCCGACGGGCGCCGCGCCGCCGGCCTGACGCACCCCGTGCCGCCGGCGCACGCGGCCGAGCTGCACGAGGTCGAGGTGCTGGCGCGGCTCGGCACCGCGCTCGGCATCGACGACGCGCTCGGCCCCCTGCACGCCTACCCGTCGGCCGCGCGCGTGGCCGAGTGGCGCGCGCGCCTGCCCGCCCTTGCCGAAGAGCGCGAGCGCACCTGGATCGCGCTCCACGTCAGCGCGCGCGAGCCCGGCCGGCACTGGCCGGCGGAAAAAGTCGTCGCACTGATGGAAAAGCTCGGCGCCGCTGGCGGGGTCGGTTTCGTGCTTCTCTGGGCGCCCGGCGCGGCCGACGATCCGCGCCATCCGGGCGACGACGACAAGGCGCAGGCCATCCAGCACGGCGCGCCCGCGGGCGCGCCCCTGCTCGCCGCGCCGACCGCGCGCTTGGCCGACCTCACCGCGGTGCTGTCGCTATGCGACGCGTTCATCGGCGCCGACGGCGGCGCGCTGCACCTCGCCGCGGCGCTCGGCCTGCCGATCGTCGCGCTGTTCGAGAACCTCGAGCACAAGAAGCGCCACTGGCACCCCTGGCGCGTGCCCTACGAGCTGGTGGCGCCCGCCACGCGCGACATCGCCGACATCGCGGTCGACCAGGTGGCCGAAGCCTGGAGCCGGCTCGCGCAGCGCCTGCCGGAGCGTCGGCTATGATCGGCCTCGCCCGATGAATCCGCTCAACCTCGCGGCGTGGTGCGCCGCGCTGTTCCTCGCTGCGAATCTCTTCCCGCACAGCGTCGCGCTGCGGCTCACGCTGCTCGCGCTCGGGCTGGCGCTGGTCGTGTTCGAACTGGCGCGCGCCAGGCTCGCAGGACGGCCCGCGGGCGTGCAGTCCCTGCCGCCGCTCCTCGTGCCGATCCTGCTGTGGGCCGCATGGGCCGCGCTCTCGGTCACGTGGTCGGTCGAGCCGGAGCGCTCGATCAAGGAATTCAAGAACGAGGTGGGGTACGTGTTCCTCGGCTACTGGCTGTGCTGGGTCGCGGCGCAGGCCCCCGGCGCGCGGCGCGCCTTCGTCGTAGTCCTCGGCGCCGGCGCGACGCTCACTTGCGTGGTCGGGCTGTACGTCTACCTCGTGCCGGCGAGCCACCCGTGGCTCCTGCGGATGGCGAGCGGCCCGGGCGACCAGTCGAGCGCCCTGCTGACGCTCATGCCCTGCGCGCTCATCGCCATCTGGCTCGCGCGCGAGGACAACGCGCCGCGCGCCGCTGCAAGTCGCCCTCTGGGCGCTGCCGCCGCTCATCCTCGCGGCCGCCTACGCGACGCTCAACCGCACCGTGTGGCTCGGCTTCGCGGTGGAGATCGCGGTCATGGCAGCGTTGGTGGCTACCGCGGTCGGAATTCGCGTCGCTGCTCAAGTCTGGTCGCGCCCGGCTCCTCGCCGGGTTGCTCGCGGCGGCGTTCGTGGGCGGCGTCGTGCTGGTCGCGCTTCAGGTCCAGGAAAGCGGATCGCGGGGAATCTCCGGCGCGGCAATCGCAAAGGATCCCCGGATGGAGGTTTGGGCTGCCGCGGTCGATACGATCAAAGAGCATCCGATCACCGGACTTGGATTCGGCCGAGGAATTGATCGCCAATCATTGCACGAGGAATTCGGTAATCCGCTCCTTTGGCACGCGCACAACCTGATTCTCGAAACCGCGGTCGGGGTCGGTCGTGCTCGGCGCCGTGCTGCTGCTACTGCTGATCGGGGCGACCGCTTACAAAGGCTGGGGGCTGGCGCGCAACCCGAATAGTGCGGTGGCGACGTACGGCGCCGCGCTCGTCGCGGTCGTGGCGGGCATGTTCGTGCGCAACATGACCGACACGCTGCTCGTGCGCCAGAACGCGCTGCTCTACTGGGGCATTGCGGCCCTGCTGCTCGGCTTGGGCGCCGCCGCGAGCCGGCGCGGCTAGGCGTCCGACGCCCGGTATTCCGGCACCCAGCGCGCGAGCTGCGCGCGCACTTCGGCTCCCCGATGGTTGCCACCGTCGAGCCACCCCAATACCTCCTGCGCCAGGCCGGGCTGCGGCGCAGCGACCGATCTCGCGATGCGCAGCTTGGGGTGGCGCGTCGGCATGGTGCGCTCGGCGTCGGCGAGCAGCTCCTCGTAGAGCTTCTCCCCCGGCCGCAGACCGGTGAATACGATCTTGATGTCGTCTTCCGCAAATCCGGACAGGCGGATGAGCTGCCGCGCCAGGTCGACGATGCGCACCGGCTCGCCCATGTCGAGTACGAAGATCTCGCCGCTCTTGCCCATGGATGCCGCCTGCAGCACAAGCTGCGCGGCCTCCGGGATCGACATGAAGTAGCGCTGGATCTCGGGATGCGTCACGGTCACCGGCCCACCGCGCGCGATCTGCTCGCGAAAGCGCGGGATCACGCTGCCGGTCGAGCCCAGCACGTTGCCGAAGCGCACGATCACGAACTGCGTGCGGCTGGCGACCTGCTGCGCCTGGCAAATCAGCTCCGCCAGGCGCTTCGAGGCACCCATGACGTTGGTCGGATTGACCGCCTTGTCGGTCGATACCAGCACGAACTTCTCCGCGCCCGCGCGCTCCGCTGCGGCCGCGACGACCGCCGTCGACCGGACATTGTTGGCCACCGCCTCGTAGGCGTTCTCGTCCTCCATCAGCGGCACGTGCTTGTACGCCGCCGCATGGAATACGACCTGCGGGGCATGGACATCGAACATGCTCTTGATGCGCGACTCCGACTTCGCGTCGCCGATCGCCGCAACGATCGGCACCTTCGGAAAGCGGTCGCGGAACTCCTGCTCGATCGCGTACAACGCGAACTCCGAGATCTCGAACAGGACGAGCTTCGCCGGCGCGAAGCGCGCGATCTGGCGGCAGAGCTCGGAGCCGATGGAACCGCCCGCGCCGGTCACCAGCACTCGCTTGCCCGCGAGCAGCGCGTGCAGCCCCGCGTCGTCGAGCTGCACCGGGTCGCGTCCAAGCAAGTCGTCGAGCTCGACGTTGCGTAGCGCCGAGACGCTCACCTTGCCCGAGACGATGTCGGAGTAGGCCGGCACCGTCATCACCGAAAGGCCCGCGGCGACGCACAGCTCCACGGCGCGTTTCCTCGCGGCATGGCTCGCTCCGGGCATGGCGATCACTGCCTGGGTCGCGCCGAACCTTTGCGCGGCGTCGCCGACGCTGCTCAACGGTCCAACCACCTTCACGCCCTGAATGGCAGCCCCGTGCCGACGCGCGTTGTCATCGAGCAGCGCCACCACGCGCCACTGCGCGCTGTTCGCCAGGTCGCGCAGCAGCGCCGACGCCGCGCTGCCCGCGCCGAGCACCAGCACCGGGGCCGCCTCGGGGTGGCGCACCAGGCCGAGCAGCCGCCCCTCCTTCCAGGCGCGATACAGCAGCCGGCTGCCGCTCATCGCGCCGACCAGCAGCACCGGCGCGATCAGGTACACCGAGCGCGGCACCGGATAACCGACGCGAAAGAAGCTGAACATCGCCGGCACCGCCAGCGCCGCCGACCCCCACCGCGACCAGAATGCGCTGCAGGTCGGGCAGGCTCGCGTAGCGCCACAAGCCGCGGTACAGGCCGAAGGCCAAGAACACCGCGGCGTTGATCACGATGACCCACGGCAGCCGCGCGAGCATCAGCTGCGAATAGACGGGCGGTATTTCGAGATTGAAGCGCAGCCAGAACGCCACGATCCACGCCACCGCAGCCGCCACGACGTCGTGCGTGAATGCCAGCGAGGCGCGGACGACGAACTGCTGGCGGGGGTTCAAGGCCGGGCTCCGCTCGGCCGACCTCGAAGCGGGCCCAACGAATGTCGACCCACACCGCGATGGCGACCAATGCGGCCGTCGCCGCGGCGAGCGCGGCCACCTGCACCGGGACCGCGGCGTCGCGCGCGAACAATGCGGTCGCCGCGCACGCGAGCATGGCCGCATACTCGATGGCGGCCGTGCCCCGATGGCCGAATCCCATGCGCACCAGCCGCTGGTAATAGTGGTCCCGGTGCGCCTGCCATACCCGCTCGCGCGCGCAGCAGGCGCTTGATCAGCGTCAGCGTCGCGTCGCACACGAACGGCGCGAAGACGAGAATCGGGAACCAGATCGGCCAGACGCCGTCGTTCCAGCCGATCAGGCCGAGCGCGCCGGCCAGAAATCCGAGCGGCACCGAGCCGACGTCGCCCATGAAGATGCTCGCCGGATGAAAGTTCCTGCGTGAGGAACGCGCCGGACGCCGCGGCGAGCACGACCGCACAGCTCGGCGAGCGGATGAACGCCCGAGAGCGCGGCCGCCGCCGCATAGGCGCCGAAGCCGATCAACGCCATCCCGCCCGCAAGGCCGTCGGAACCGTCCATGAAGTTGTACAGGTTCGCGTACCAGGCGACCGCGAGCGCGAACACGACGAACAATACCCAGCCCGGAAAGCGCAGCTCGACGAGCAGCATCGCCGAAGCCGCGGCGAGATGCAGCGCGAGCCGAACCAGCGTCCGCAGGCCGAAAATATCGTCGAGAAACGACACCGCGGCAAGCGCGCCGGCCAAGCCCAACGTCACGCCGAAGCCCGGCTCCCCGACCAGGCAGCCCGCCGCCACGCCGGCGATGATCGCCAGCCCGCCGGTGCGCGGCACCGGATGCTCGTGCAGCGAGCGCTCGTTCGGGCGGTCGAGAACCATTTGCCGACCAAGATCCGAGACGAGCAGGCGCAGGCAAATGAGCGTGATCACGAACGCAACGAGCGCCGGCTGCCAGAGCATGCCGCGCATTCTAGCTGCTCCGCAACTCTCCATCGGGCCGTGCATGCCGAGCGCTAGGTGACATTCCTTTCATGCTCCTCGGGCAACAGATTGTTGAGCCGCGCCAATCTGAACCACGTAAGCACCCGCGTGCAGCCCGCGCGCCCGCCCATTTGGTTGCGTTCAATGGACCGCGTGGAAATTACGGCTTTCAGCGCAGGAAAATTCGCTGCGAATTGGGTCTACGCCCTACGAATGTCCTTCATGCACTCTGCCAAGCTTGAGCGCCAATCCGGCAGCGAGAGGCCAAAGACGCTGCGCAGCTTCGTATTGTCCAGTCGAGAGTTCGCCGGTCGGACGGCGGGAGTCGGGTATTCGGCCGTCGTGATAGGCAGAACGGGTGTGCCGATTGAGGCCATACGCAGGATCTCGACCGCGAATCCAAACCATGAGGTTTCGCCCCCGTTGGTCGCATGGTAGAGCCCGTGCGTAGATGAATCGTCGAGCGCCCTCGGAATAATTCTTGTCGTGGCTTCCGCAAGGGCACGGCACCAAGTGGGCGCACCCACCTGATCAGTCCACGATGCGCAGTTCCGGCGTTCCGCTCCCTCGCCAGCCGCAATATCGTCAGGAGGAAATTCCTGCCGCGCGCCCCGTACACCCAGCTCGTGCGCAGAATGAGGTGCCTGCACCCCGACCGCCTGAATCGCCCGCTCACCTTCCAGCTTGGTCCTGCCGTAGACGTTGATGGGATTGGGGGTGTCCTCTTCGACGTACGGCGTCGGCTTCTCGCCGTCGAACACGTAGTCGGTCGAGTAGTGCACCAGCAGCGCACCGAGGCGCTTCGCCTCTTCGGCGAGCACGCCGGGCGCGATAGCCGTTGATTCTGCATCGCCAGCTCGGGCTCGGACTCGGCCTTGTCCACCGCGGTGTAGGCGGCGGCGTTGACGATGATCTGCGGCTTCACCTCGCGCACCACGCGCCGGATGGCGTCGGGGTCGGCGAGGTCGAGCGTCGCACGGTCGGTGGCGATCACTTCGCCGAGCGGCGCGAGCTTTCTTTCCAGCTCCCAGCCGACCTGGCCGTTGCGGCCCGTGAGGAGGATTCTCAATCGAACGTCTCGGCCTCGGCGAACGGCGTGCCGCGCTGGTCCTTGTCGCTCAGCAGCGGAGCGCCCTCGAGCGGCCAGAGGACATCCACGCTCCGGTCGTTCCAGGCGAGCGTGCGCTCGTGCTCGGGCGCGTAGTAGTCGGTCGTCTTGTAGCTGACGATCGCCTGCTCGGAGAGCGCGAGGAACCCATGCGCGAAGCCCTGCGGGATCCAGATCATGGGCTTGGCGCCGGGGGAAAGGATGGCGCCGGTCCACTTGCCGAACGTGGGCGAGCTGCGGCGCAGGTCGACTGCGACGTCGTAGATCTCTCCCACCACGACGCGCACCAGCTTTCCCTGCGGCTGCCGGATCTGGTAGTGCAGGCCGCGCAGCACGTTGCGCGCCGAGAGCGATTCGTTGTCCTGCACGAACTCCACGTCGAGGCCGGTGGCTTCGCGGAAGCTGCGGCGGTTGTAGCTCTCGAAGAAATGCCCGCGCGCGTCGCTGAACACCTTCGGCTCGAGGATGAGCACCTCCGGGATCTCGGTCCTGGTTATTTTCACGAGAGTATTCCCTGCGCTGCTCATGCGGTGCAATTGGACAAGCGCCTTGAATTCGTCAATCGTCACGCCGTTGTGCGGCGAAAGGCCATTGTAGCGTCCCTTGCACGCGTGGCGATTGCGCTTCACCAGAACACCTTCTCCGACCGCACCCGGCGCGGGTACTCGCCGTAGCCGCTCTTCTGCGGACGCGCATCGGGGCCGATACCACCACCGGGACGGGCGGCCCCCGATTCAGCCTTGCAAATTAGATGTGATGATTCTAATATGCAAGGCATGTATGAACGGCTCTGCGCCGCCCGCCTGCTCGAACTGGCGCGGCGCTTCCCCGCGGTCGCCATCCTGGGCGCGCGCCAGGTCGGCAAGACCACGCTGGCGCGCAAGGTGTTCGGCGGCCTGCGCTACCTGGACCTCGAGGATCCCCGCACGGCGCAGCGCTTTCGCGACGACGCGCGCCTCGCGCTGGACGCGCTGCCCGACGGCGCGGTACTCGACGAGGCGCAAGCCGTCCCCGAGCTGTTCGCCGCGCTGCGCGGCGCGATCGACGCCGACCGCCGCCGCGCCGGCCGCTTCATCGTGCTCGGCTCCGCCCAGCCGGCCCTGGTGCGCGGAATCTCCGAGTCACTCGGCGGCCGCGTCGCGATCGTCGAACTCGATCCCCTCGCGGCCTGCGAGGCGGCGACCGGGGCGCTTCCCGCCGGCTGGCGCGCGCTCTGGCTGAAGGGCGGGTTTCCCGACGCGCTCGGCGGCGATTTTCGCGAATGGTGGGAAGCCTACCTGCGCACCCTGCTGGAACGCGACCTCCCCCAGTACGGGGTCGCCGCCGATCCGCTGTTCATGCGGCGCCTGCTGACCATGCTCGCGCACCAGCACGGCGGACTGTTCAACGCTTCTGCGCTGGGCGCATCGCTCGGCGTCTCCTATCACACCGTGCAGCGCCAGGTGGATGTGCTCGAATCGGTGTTCCTGGTGCGCCGGCTGCCGCCGTACTTCCGCAATGTCGGCAAGCGGCTGACCAAGGCGCCGAAGCTCTTCCTGCGCGACACGGGCTTGCTGCACCATCTCCTCAATATCGGTTCGGCCGAGGAACTGGACGCGCATCCCGCGCGCGGCGCGAGCTGGGAAGGATTCGTCGCCGAGGACATCCTGCGGCGCGAGCGCGTCGCCCGCCCCGGCTCGCACGGCTGTTTCTGGCGCACCCTGGCCGGCGCCGAGATCGACCTGCTGCTCGACCGCGGCGACGCGCGCGTCGCCATCGAGATCAAGGCTGGCCGCGGCGACGCGCCGCGCGCCGTGCGCTCCCTGCGCGAGGCGCTGCCGGACGTGCGGGCGGAACGCGCCTGGATCGTCGACCAAGCGCCGGGCACGGAACTGCTCGCGCCGGGCATCGCGCGGATCGGGTTCGCCGAGGCGAGCAGCGGCACGCCGTGACCTGCCGGCCCGGGAGAAACGCGGCACCGAGCACCGTCCGTCGACCAGGGCGCAGCGAGCGCGCAACCGGCCTTACTAGAACACCTTCTCCGACAGCACGCTGCGCAGGTACTGCCCGTAGCCGCTGTTCTCCAGCGGCTTCGCCAGCGCCTCGAGCTGCCGCGCGTCGATGTAGCCCATGCGGTAGGCGATCTCCTCGGGGCAGGCGATCTTCAGGCCCTGGCGGCGCTCGATGGTCTCGATGAACGCGGAAGCCTCGAGCAGCGATTCGTGCGTGCCGGTATCGAGCCAGGCGAAGCCGCGGCTCATCGGCATCACCTCGAGCTCGTTGTCCCGCATGTACGCGCGGTTGACGTCGGTGATCTCCAGCTCGCCGCGCGCCGAGGGCTTGAGCTTCGATGCGATGTCCACCACGCGGTTGTCGTAGAAATACAGTCCCACCACCGCGTAGCGCGATTTCGGGTGGCGCGGCTTTTCCTCGATGCTCACCGCCTTGCCGCGCTCGTCGAACTCGACCACGCCGTAGCGCTGCGGGTCCTTCACCGGGTAGGCGAACACCGTGGCGCCGCGGCCGCGCGCGGTCGCGCGCTGCAGCAGGCTGGCGAGATCGTTGCCGTAGAAGATGTTGTCGCCCAGCACCAGCGCCACCGAGTCCTGGCCGATGAACTCGCGCCCGACGAGGAAGGCCTGCGCGATCCCTTCGGGCTTCGCCTGCACCGCGTAGGCGAGGCGAATGCCCCACTGCGCGCCGTCGCCGAGCAGGTCTCGGAAGCGCGGCGTGTCCTGCGGCGTGGAGATGACGAGGATGTCGCGGATGCCGGCGAGCATCAGGGTGGAGAGCGGGTAGTACACCATCGGCTTGTCGTACACCGGCAGGAGCTGCTTGGAGACGACCTGCGTCACCGGGTAGAGCCGCGTGCCCGAGCCGCCGGCGAGGATGATGCCCTTCACCTGCGCTTGTCCTTACGCCGCCTCGCCGCGGATCCTGCGGCCTTTCTCTGCCGCGCCCGGACGCCTCGCACCGCGCGCTCCAGCGGTTCCAGATCGGAGGCGACAACCTTCCAGATCATGTTCAAATCCGCATCCCAATATCTGTGCGCGAGCCGGTCGCGCATGCCCGCCACGTCGCGCCAGCGCACCCCCGGATCCAGCGCCGACAGGTCGAGGCCTTTTGCCTGCGCATTCTTGACCGCCTGACCGATCTGGATCAGGCGCGCGATCACCGCGTCGCGCGCCATGGAATTCCCGCGAAAGGCGGCTTCGCCCCCGGCAGTGTACTCCCTGATCTTCGCGATCGCCTCGAGCACGTCGGAGAGAAATTCGAAAGCGGCGCGCGCCATGCGTCAAACGAGCCGCAGGGAACCCTTTAGCGCCTCTTTCAGGACGCGCGGCCCGGCACCTTTGGGCGTGACGACGTCGACTTTTCTGCCAAGCGCGTCGGCAAGATCGTTCTGCAGCCCGATGAGATCGAGCAGACTGCGGCCGGCCTCGAACTCGACCAGGAAATCGACGTCGCTGTCGACCCGCTCCTCGCCCCGCGCGGCGGAACCGAACAGCCGGACCGAACACGCACCGTGCGCGCGCGCGAGGGTCTCGATCAAGTGCCTCTTGCGCGCGAGGTCGTCCCGCACGCGGCCGCCCGCGGACGACGCCGCGCCGCCGGCTTCGATGCCGGAAATCACCGCGACCGGCCGGCTGTTCTTGAGCACGGTGAGGCGCGCCCGCGGCTCGCGTTCGAGGCGCTCGACGACCGTCCGCGTGCGCCGCGCCAGGTCGGAGACCGGAATGCTGTCATCGGGTCGCATGGCGGCATTATCTGAAAATTTTCAGAAACCGTCCAGTGCGGGCCCGCTCAACCCGCGACATAGTGCCGCGCGATCCAGTCGCGGTAGGCGCCGCTCGTCACGTTTTCGACCCAGGCCCGGTTGGCGAGGTACCAGCGCACAGTCTTCTCAAGTCCGGACTCGAAGCTCTCCTGCGGCCGCCAGCCGAGCTCCGCGCGGATCTTCGCGCTGTCGATCGCGTAGCGGCGGTCGTGGCCGGGGCGGTCCTTGACGAACTCGATCAGGTCGCCGTAGCGCCCCTCGCTGCGCGGCTGCAAGCGGTCGAGCATGCCGCAAATCTGTTGCACGACTCCGATGTTGGCGCGCTCGCTGCTGCCGCCGATATTGTAGGTCTCGCCCGGGCGGCCCTTGTCCAGCGCCAGGCGCACCGCGGCGCAGTGGTCCAGGACGTAGAGCCAGTCGCGCACGTTCGTGCCGTCGCCGTACACCGGGAGCGGCTTGCCGGCGAGCGCGTTGTGGATCATGAGCGGGATCAGCTTCTCCGGGAACTGGTACGGCCCGTAGTTGTTCGAGCAGTTGGTGGTCAGCGTCGGCAGGCCGTAGGTGTGGTGATACGCGCGCACCAGGTGGTCCGAGGCCGCCTTCGAGGCCGCGTAGGGGCTGTTCGGCGCGTACGGCGTCCGCTCGGTGAACGCGGGGTCGCCGGCCCCGAGCGAGCCGTACACCTCGTCGGTCGAGACGTGCAGGAAGCGAAACGCATCCCTTTCCTTGCCCGTAAGCGCCTGCCAGTAGGCGCGCGCTTCCTCGAGCAGGCTGAAGCTGCCCACCACGTTGGTCTGCACGAACTCGGCCGGACCGTGGATCGAGCGGTCGACGTGGCTCTCGGCGGCGAAGTGCACCACGGCGCGCGGGCGGTGCTCGCCGAGCAGCCGCCGCAGCAGTTCGCGGTCGCCGATGTCGCCCCGCACGAACACGTGGCGCGCATCGCCCTCGAGCGAGGCGAGGTTGCGCAGGTTGCCGGCGTAGGTCAGCTTGTCGAGGTTGACGATCGCCTCGCCGGTCTCCGCGATCGCTGGAGAGGACGAAGTTCGAGCCGATGAATCCGGCGCCGCCGGTGACGAGAAGCATGAGTCGGTCTCGGTGCGAACTTGCTACGGTATTAGCCAGACGGTCTCGGAGCGCAGCGCCTCGAAAAACCGCCCGCCCCGCTCGCGCGCGGCACTCCATTCGTCCTCCGTGTACACGACGAGCTGCGCCGGCACCGGAAGTCCGCGCAGGTCAAAATCGAGCGCTCGGTCCGTGAACGGGCGCGCCGAGCGCTCGACGATCGCAACCAGGTCGAGATCGCTTCCGGGGCCGAAATCGCCGCGCGCGTACGAGCCGAAATAGCCCAGCCGCGCGAGCTCCGGGTGGGTGGCGGAGAGCCTTGCGGCGAGCGCACGCGCCGCAGCGTCAACTTCCGCGCGCCCGGGCCATTTCAGCACGGGCGAACTCAATGATCTCACCGGCATACTGGATCGCCTGATCGCTCTGGATGCGCCCGTAGTGCTCGAACGGGGCCCCTTCGGGGTGACCGTTCGCATACCTCGTGGCGACGTAGAAGTTGTCGAGCACCTTCGCCTTGTCGACCAGCTCGGCCGGCGCGCCGCCCGACAGCTCCTCGAGCAGGCGGGCGACCACATGCCCCCAGGCTTCCTGGTTGAGCGCAAGGTGCAGCGCCTTGAGCGCCTTTTCCGCGGCCTGCTGCGCAGCGAAGCACGCCCACTCGTGGCGATTCGCCGCGCGCGAATCGCGCGCCTGTTCGAGGTCGCGTTCGGCCTGCGTAAACCAGTCTTGCGCGCGATTGGTCATGATTGGAGTCCGGCACCGGAAGAATCTTACCGCACCCCGTAGCTCTGCGAGCTCAGATGCCGAAACGCCTCACACGATGCGGACCGCGGCGCGCCAGATTCGACGGAGCCAGTTATTGCAAGAACGCATGTTCGCATTGTCGGAAAATTGCCAGAAAAGGCAAGCAAACGCTGTGCGCTCAGATTCTCGCGGCGACGTTCACGTAGATACTTTCCATGCGGTCGAGCATCGCCTTTTCGGAGAATCGTCCGACGCAATGCGCGCGCGCCGCTTCGCCCAGCCGCCGGCGCAGCTCGGGGTCGCCGATCAGGCGCTCGAGCGCGGTGCCGAGCGCGTGCGCGTTCTGCTGCGGCACGACGAGCGCGGTGGCCTCGTGCGCGGCGAGCTCGGAGATGCTGCCCGCGGTAGTGGTGACGCAGGCGAGGCCGACGAGCATCGCCTGCACCAGCGCCTGCGGCACGCCCTCGTTGGCGTACGAGGGCAGCGCGAAGATGTCCAACGCCTGCAGCCAGGGCACCACATCGGCCTGGTTGCCCGCGAACCAGGTGCGGCTCCCCAGGCCGAGCTTCGCGACCTGCGCATCGAGCGTCTCGCGCTGCGGCCCGTCGCCGACGATCACCAGGCCGACGCTCTCGGGGAGCTTGGCCACCGCTTCGACGAGGAAGCGGTGTCCCTTCCAGCTGCGCAGCGTGGCGACGATGCCGACGAGCGTCTTGTCGGCAGGCAGGCCGAGCGCGGCGCGCGCCGCGGCGCGGTCGCCCGGGCGAAAGCGCCCGGGGTCGACGCCGGTCGGCACCGAGTCGATCTTCGTGCCGTCAAAGCCGTTCACTTCGACCAGCTGGCGCTTGAGCGCCTCGCCGGTGGTGACGATGCGGCTCGCCACGCGCTCGTAGAGCCAGCGCGTGGCGGGATTCTTCGGCACGCGGCGCCGAGATGTGGCGCGTGCGCACCACCGGGAACGGGCGGCCGAGCGTGGTGAGCGCGAGCCCCACCAGCCACGAGTCGGTCGAGCTGTGCGTGTTGACCACGTCGCAGCGCTCGTCGCGGAACCAGTCGATGAGGGCGCGCACGCCCTTGACGCGCTTCTTGCCGATCGGCAGCGCGACGGCGGGCACGCCCCAGTTGGGGGCTTCGTCGTGGATGCGTGCCTCGCGCGGGCACAGCAGCTTCACGTCGTGGCCGCGGCGCATCAGCCCCTGCGACTCTGAAAGAATCCGGATTTCCTGGCCGCCCCAGCCGAGGGAGGCCTCGGTGTGCACGATCGCCAGCCGCCTCATGCGGCGGCGCGCTCGGCGGCGTACTGGATGCGGTAGAGCCGGGCGTAGGTGCCGTCGCGCGCCAGCAGCTCGGCGTGGCGGCCGGCTTCGACGATGCGGCCGCGCTCGAGCACCACGATGCGGTCGGCGTGCTCGATGGTCGACAGGCGGTGCGCGATGACGATGGTGGTGCGCCCGCGCATCAGCGTCTCGAGCGCCGCCTGCACGTGGCGCTCGGACTCGGAGTCGAGCGCCGAGGTGGCCTCGTCGAGGATCAGCACCGGGGCGTCCTTGAGCAGCGCGCGCGCGATCGCCAGCCGCTGACGCTGGCCGCCCGAGAGCCGCAGCCCGTTCTCGCCGATGAGCGTATTCAGGCCCGCGGGGGTCTCGCGGATGTAGTACATGGCATGCGCCGCCTCGGCCGCGGCGATCACCTCCTTCTCGCTCGCGCCGCCGAGCTTGCCGTAGGCGATGTTGGCGTAGATGCTGTCGTTGAACAGCACCACGTCCTGGCTCACCAGCGCGATGTTGGCGCGCAGGCTGTCGAGCGTCAGGCTCTGGATGTCGTGGCCGTCGAGCAGGATGCGGCCCAAGCTCGGGCTGTAGAAGCGCGGCAGCAGGTTGACGAGCGTGGTCTTGCCGCCGCCCGAGCCGCCCACCAGCGCCACCGTCTCGCCCGGCCGCACGCGCAGGTCGATGTCGACGAGCGCCGGCTCGGTGCGCGTCGGGTAGACGAAGCTCACGCTTATCGTAGGCGATCTCGCCCTTCGCGCGCTGCAGCACGATAGTGCCCTGGTCCTCCTCGATCGGCGCGTCGATCATGCCGAACACGCTCTCCGCGGCGGCCAGTCCGCGCTGCAGCGGCGCGTTGATGTCGGTGAGGCGCTTCAAAGGCGCGAGCAGCATCAGCACCGCGGTGATGAACGAGGTGAACTCGCCCACCGTGGTGCGCGACTCGAGCGATTCGCGCAGCGCCACGTAAACGATGATTGAGATCGCGACCGAGGCGAGGATCTGGGTGATGGGCACCGTGGCGGCCGCCGGCACCGTCTGGCGCATGTTGTAGCCGCGCAGCAGCTGGTTCGCCTTCTCGAAGCGCCGCATCTCGTAGTCCTGGCCGCCGAACACCTTGACCACCTTGTGGCATTCGATCGTCTCCTCGAGCACGTGCGCGAGGTTGCCCATGGCGAATTGCGCGCCGCGCGCCATGCCGCGCAGGCGCTTGGAGAACAGCTTCACCACCAGCGCCACCAGCGGCCCGACCGCGAGCGCGATCAGCGTCAGCTTCCAGTTGAGGTAGAACAACCAGCCGAGCAGCCCGATGACCGCGATCGAGTCCTTCACGGTGACCGTCAGCACGCTGGTCGCCGCGCCGGTCACCCCGGCGACGTCGTAGGCCACCTTCGAGAGCAGCGCGCCGGAGCTGTTGTCGTCGTAGAACTTGGTCGGGAAGCGCACCAGGCGCGCAAACATCGCCGCGCGCAGGTCGAGCACCACGCGGTTCGCGACCCAGGCCATGGCGTAGGACGAAGTGAACGAGAACACGCCGCGCAGCAGGAAGATGCCGATCAGCGCGCCCGCGAACGCGAGCGGCGAGAAGGTCGGCTTGCCGCCGGTCGCGGCGAAGCCGCCGTCGAGCAGCGGCTTCATGAGCGCCGGAAAGAGCGGCTCGGTCGCCGCCGCGAACATCATGCCGAGCACCGCCAGCGCGAACACCTTGGCGTGCGGACGCACGTAGGACAGCAGCCTGAAGTAGAGGTCGCGGCTCGCGTGCAGCGGCTTGCTCATTTGCCGTCTTCGGACTTCGGCTTCGGCTCGATGCGCTTCACGAACTCGGCCGCCTCGGGGCTGCCGTTCTTCGCCGCCTCGACCATCCATGCGTAGGCCTGCCGGTCGTCCTTTGCCACGCCATCGCCGTTGGCGTACAGCAGGCCGAGCTGGAATTGCGCGGGCGCGAAATCCTGGTTCGCGCTGCGCTGCAGCCAGGTGAGCGCCTTGGCGGTATCGCGCTCTACCCCCAGAGCACCCTGCCAGTACACCAGCGCCAGCACGTATTGCGCGTTGCGATACCGCTGTTCGGCGGACTTGCGCAGCCATTCGAGCGCCTTCTCGTCGCTCTTCTCGACTCCCGCGCCGTCGCGGTATCTGAGCCCGAGCTCGAACTGCGCCTCGCGTACGCCCGACTCGGCCGCGAGCTTGATGAGCCGCAGGCCCTCGGCGGCGTCCTTGTCCACGCCGCGTCCCTGGAGGTACATCTTGCCGAGAAGAAATTCGCCAAACGGCTCATGCTGGGCCACCGCCTTGTCGAGCCACGCTTTCGCTTCCGGCAGGTCCTGCGCCGTGCCCTCGCCCTCGATCAGCATGTACGCGAGATTGGATTGCGAGCGCGCGTAGCCCTTGTCGGCCGCCGCGCGGAACCACTTGAGCGCCGCGGCGGTGTCCTTGAGCTTCCCCGGCGCGCGCGCGTACACGACCGCGAGGTTGTGCATCGAGGGCACATCGCCCTGCTCGGCGGCTTTCCTGAACCACTCGATCGCGTACTCGTCGTTGCGCGGCACGCCGCGGCCCAGGCTGTACATCGCGCCCATGAAGCGCTGCGCCATCGGGTCGCCATCCTTCGCCAGGCGCTCGAGCTCGTCGCCGGCCTTGACGTCTCCCTTCACCGCCTTGCCCGCCAGCGAATCGGCCTGCTTCTCGGTCAACGGGGCGGCGAACGCCGCCGCGCTGCCGAGCGCAAGGCACAGCGCGAGCATCAGGCGGCGGCTCATGGCGCGCGCTCGGCGAGCGACGCGTAGAGCTCGGTGAGCTGCTTCGCCATGACCTCGAGCGAGAAGCGCTCCGCGGTGGCACGCGCGGCCGCCGGCAGGCGGTCGTCGCGCAGCTCGCGGTCGGCCTCGCTCATCAGGCGCGCCAGGCCGATGGCGTCGTCGGGCTCGCAGATCCAGCCGTTCTCGCCCGGGCGCACGATTTCGGCCGCGCCGCAGCGCCTGCCGACGATCGCCGGCAGGCCCATCGCCAGCGCTTCGAGCACCGCATTGGGAAAGGGGTCATAGCGGGTGGGAAGCATAAAGCAATCGGCGGCCGCGTAGAGCGGACGCACGTCCTCGCGCGCACCGAGGAAGCGCACCCTGTCGCCGACGCCCGCGCGCGCCGCACGCGCGAGAAAGCGCCCGGCCTCGCGGTCGCGCCCCACGACCGCCAGCCACAGGTGCTTGTTGCCGGTCGCGGCGAGCGCGTCGATCGCCGCCGCCAGCCCCTTTCTCGCGTAGCCCGAGCCGACGAACAGGAACACGGTATGGCGCGCATGCGCCCCGAGCTCGGCGCGCATCGGGCCGCGCAGAGCCTCGCGCTCGCGCGGGTGGAAATGCTCGGTATCGACCCCGTTGTAGATCACGTGCAGCTTCTCCGGGTCGATGCGGAACGCCTGCTGGATCTCGTCGCGCACCATGCGCGAGTTGCAGATCACAGCGCGCAGCCGCGGGTGCTCGAACATGCGCTTCTCGGCGGCGCAGACGTAGCGATGGTAGGGGTTGAGCGCGATGCCGAGCCGCTCGGCCGGACTCGCGCTCGCCCGCCTGATTTCGAGCCAGCGCCGGTGCACGCCGTCGCCCGCGCGGTACACGCCGCAGCCTGGAATGCGCTCGTGCGACTGCACGATGTCGAAGCCCCGGCGCAGCCAGGCCGCGCGCGCGGCGCGCGCGAAGGACCAGTCGCGCCACAGGCTGCCGAGGTAGGGCGGATCGACGCTCAGCACGCGCCTGGCGCCCCAGCCTTCCCAGCGGCGCGCGATCAGCGTCACCTCGATGCCCGCGCGCTCGAGCGCAGGCAGCGCGCTGGCGACGAAACGCTCGGCGCCGCCGTAGGCGTTGTAGCGCTGGCGCACGATCGCCAGGCTGATCTTGCGGCTCATGAGGGCATCCCGCTCAGCACGGCCTCGACGGCGGCATGCACCCTGTCCACGGGCAGCGTCGTCAGGCATTCGCTCAGCTTGCCGCCACCGCAGCCGTCGTTGCCGCAGGGACGGCAGCTATGGCTGCTGGCAACGACCCGGTGCGCGACGTTCCAGGGTCCCCAGTCGAGCTCGCCGCTCGGTCCGAACAGCGCCACGCTGGGCGTTCCCATGGCCGCCGCGAGATGCATCGGCATCGAATCGACGCCGACGAACAGGCGTGCGCGCGCGGTCAGCGCGCCGAGCTCCTTCACCGAGAGCTTGCCCGCGAGGTTCACGGTTTTACCCTGGGCACGCTCGACGATCTCCCCGATGAGCGAGAGCTCTTCGGCGTCCGGCGCCGAGGTGAGCACGACGCGATGCCCCTCGCCGACCAAGCGCCAGATCAACTGCGCGTTATGGTCCGCCGGCCAGCACTTGAAGCGCCAGCGCGACGCGGGGTGGAGGTGAATGAAGCCGCCCGGGGCAAGCTCGTGCTCGGCCAGCAACGCGTGCACGCGCGCCTCGGCCTCGGCGCCCGGCACGAACTGCACGCGACGCTCGTCGTGTTCCGGCTGCACGCCGATGCGGCGCAGGGCGTCGAGATTCAGCTCGACCTGGTGACGGCGGCCGTTGCGCGGCAGCGCATACAGATGGCTGAAGCTGCGCGACCAGAAGCGCCCCCGGCCGGGCAGCGCCGGCGCCACGCTGTAGCGCGCGCGCAACGCGCGCGCCAGCCACGCGCCGCGCGGGTGCTCGCACAGGTGCACGATCAGGTCGTAGCGGCGCTCCTGCAGCTCGGAGAACAGCCGCCATTCGAGGAACAGGCGCTGCATCGCGTCGAGCTTGCGCCAGCCGCGTCCCACGACGTGCAGCTCGGCGAGCCCGGGCAGGCCGTCGAGCATCGGCGCGGTGTCGTCGTAGACCAGCGCGTCGATCGCCATGCGCGGCGCGTGGTTGCCCAGCGCCGCGAACACGGGCGAGGCGAGCAGCACGTCGCCGTGATGACGCAGCTTGATCACCAGGGCTCGCCGGCAGTCGGCGAGCGGGACGGCGTCCTTGAGCATGCGCTGAAGATACCACCCCCTGCCCCCGCCTGCGGGGCGCGCTAGTCGAGCGCCAGCTCGGCGCTCAGGCCGAGGGTCCGGCCGGCCAGGGGATAGACCGCGTAGCGGTCGGCCACGAAGGCGCTGCGCGCCGCGTAGCTGTAGTAACGCCGGTCGAATGCGTTATTCACCGTCAGCGCGACCCGGCCCCAGCCGAAGGCACGCACGAGCCTGAGATCCAGCAGCGCGTAACCAGGGATCTTGCTGCCCAGGGTGTTGGGCTCGTCGTTGTCCATGTACTGGCTGGAGAGCGCGCTGAGGGCCCCGGCGAGCTGCACGCGCGCTGCCAGGTCCCAGGCGAGCGCCAGGTTCAGCTTGTGCTCGGGCACCAGCGGCACGCGCCTGCCGGCGATATCGAGGTCGGTGCCGATGGCGAACGCCGATCCGGGCAGCACGCCCTCGAGGAACCTGGCGTCGGTGTACGCGTAGGCGGCCGCAAGGCGCAGCGCGCGCGTCGCCTGCCAGTGCGCGTCGAGCTCGAGGCCCTGGCGGCGCGAGGGCGGCAGGTTGGTGTTGCCCACGCCGGTGGTGAACGGATCGAGGTGAATCTCGTCGGCCACGTCGGAGCGGAACAGCGTGCCGCGCAGGCGCCAGGGCCCGGAGCGCCACTCGGCGCCGGTTTCGTAGCTGCGCGCGTGCTGCGGCCGCAGGATCTGGAATTGCGCGTTGAAGAACGCGTCGTTCTCGTAGATCTCCTCGGCGTTGACGAAGCGAAAGCTGCGGCCCGCGCGCGCAAAGAGCACCCAGGCGCCCGCCACCTGATGGCGCAGGCCGATCTCCCAGGCATTCTGGTGTTGCGTCGCGCGCGCGGGCGGCGCGGCGGTGTTGAAAAAGAACCCCGGCGCGCCCGGGTCGAGCACGTCGTCGCCGGCGTATGCGACGCGCTCGTCGCGCCAGCCGAGCGTCAGCAGCGTCGCGCGCGTGATGTCGATCGTGTCCTGCAGGTAGAACGCCTGGGTGTCCTGGGTGACGGTCACGCGGTTGATCGGCTGCGCGACGTTCTCGGGGACGTTGCTGCGGCGCGAGCGATAGCGCCACGCGTACCAGTCGGCGCCGATCACCAGGCGATGCCCGGTGTCCCCCAGCGCGAAGGGCACGCGCAGGCGCGGCGTGAGCGAAGTGACGTCGAGCGCGTCGGCGCGGTAGGTGGGAAAACCCATCTGGTCGAAGTACGAGCGCTGGTCCTTGTCGCGCCAATGCAGGCCGACGGTGAATTCCGTATCGCCGAAGCGCTGCATGAAGTTCGCGCCGGCGCGCGCGCCGTCGCGGCTGGCGTAGTCGAGCGGCGTCTGCGCGCCGCGCGGATCGGTGGCGTACTGATCCAGCCCGATCGAAGGCTGCACCAGCCGCCCGCCCGGCAAGCGCAGATCCTGGCGGTCGGTGGCGAAGTTCAGGTCGAGCGCCCCTTCGCCCAGCGCCCAGCGCAGGTTGAGCGTGTCGTTGCGCTGCTCGTTGCGGTTGTTGGCGCGGTAGCCGTCGGAGCCGTAGCCGTAAAGCGTGGCGTTGATGCCGAGCGTTTCGCCCGCGACGCTGCCGTAGAGCTGCCCTTCCTGCGTGTTGTAGCTCGCCGCGCGCGCGAACGCCTCCAGGCGCTTGCCGCGCGTGAGCGGCGAGCGGGTCACGATGTTGATCACGCCGGCCGAGGCGCCGTCGCCGTACAGGACGGCGCCGCTGCCGCGCAGGATCTCGATGCGCTCGATGGAGCTGAGCGGGATCGCCGACCATTGCACGCCCGAGAGGTCGATGTCGTTGAGGCGGCGCCCGTCTAGCAGGATGAGCGTGTTCTGCGCACCGGTGGCCCCGTAACCGCGCAGGTCGACGCCGGCGGCTGCGGCGTTGTTGCCGTACAAATCGCGCATGTTGATGCCGACCTGCTCGCCGAGCAGCTCGGGCAGCGTGCGCGCCGAGCTTTGCGCGATGTCCGCGGCGCCGAGCACCGTGACGCTCGCCGGCAGGCGGCGCACCTCCTCGGGAAAGCGCGGCGCGGTGACCACCACCGCATCCTCGGGCTGCGCCCGCGCCGATAGGGCAAGGATTGAAAGCATGAGGGAAAGACCGAAAGCGAGCCGGCGCACGGCGACCCTCCCAGGCGTCAACCCCGACGCCACCAAGCTGGTTGAGAAATCGCTGCCAAGGCCGGTCTCCGGACTCGCAAGTGGTCGGATTCGGGAGACTCGTCTCCCGAGCCCTAAGGGCATCCCGCCTTCCCGCGCGCGTCGAACTCGCGCAGTGGCCTGCTGGGACGGCCCGCACTCGCTTACCGTTGCGGGGGCAGTACAGGCTTTGCGGCGCCGGTCGCGCCGGGGCCGCGCACCTGTTTCCCGTTTCATCCGCGGCGGCGAGGGCCGACGCGGACACCTTTCAGCGAGCCGTATGATAGCGCAGCGCGCGCCGGCTAGAAGCGCTCGAGACGCGCCGTATGACGGTCGACGATGAGGCGGTAGAGGCGCTCGCCGATCTGCACGTGGGCATATTCGGGCTGCCCGATAGGCACCGCGTCGGCGCCGCCGCGGGCGCGAAAGCCGAACGCCTCGGCCGCGATCAGCTCCGCGAGCAGGCGCTCGAGCTCCGGCCGCGGCAAACCGTCCCCGGAGCAGTCCAGCAGCTCGCAATCGCGCCCGCGGGCGGTGCGTCCGGCGACCCTCGACCCGGGCGCCGGCGGCTGCGGATTATTCCCTGCGCTCACGGCTGAGACCTTGAAAAAGCGGGACTTCTGGCCCCCGAGCGGCTGCGGGTAATGATCAGGAAACACATGCAGAACCAGCCCTTATTTCTTGACGCAGCATGAAAATTGAAACATAGTTTACGCGTGGAAGAGGAGTTCAACTCGCTCGAGGCCAAGGTTGCGCAGTTCGTGTCGCTTTGCGAGCGCTTGCGCGCCGAGAACAACCAGTTGCGCCAGGAGCTGGTGTCGGCGCAGAACGACGCCAAGCACCTGAGCGAGAAAATCGACGGTGCGAAGCTGAAGCTGGAGAACCTGTTGTCGCGGCTGCCAGGTTGATGGAAGGTGAACAAGCGCATGGCGGACGGCGCTAAGACCCTCGAAGTCACCCTTCTCGGGCGCAGCTACCGCGTCGCTTGCGAGGACAGCGAGCGCGAGGCGCTGCTGCAGGCGGTCGCCTACCTCGACGGCAAGATGAACGAGATCAAGTCGGCGGGAAAAGTCGCCGGCAGCGAGCGCATCGCCGTGATGGCGGCGCTCAACATCGCGCACGAGCTGCTATCGACCAAGCTTGGCAACGGTTTTGACATCGGTCAGGCCAAGCGTAGAATCTCCTCGATCGAGGCGCAGCTGGATTCAGCGCTCGCCAAGCAGGAAAAGCTGTTCTAGTCCTACGCCCCCTGCTGTGCTCGACCGGGCTCTTATTTTCCGAACCGATAGCTTCCTTAGGTTGCGGCCCCTAGTGTCACTGTTGTGATCGTCCCACGCTTGCGTGCCGGACGAACCTGATGTGGCCGGTAAGCAACCACCCTGATTAGCAGGGTTCGGGAGCCGAGCCCACCGGCATGTGCGGGGGGCACCATCGTAGAACTACAATGCGGGCGGCGCTTGCGCGCCGCCCGCGCTACGTTCAGGAAAAGCAAAGCCACGGTCATGGCGTACTGGCTGATGAAATCGGAGCCGGACGAGTGCTCGATCGACGACGTGCTCGCTGCCCCGCGCAGCGCGACGCCCTGGACCGGCGTGCGCAACTACCAGGCACGCAATTTCATGCGCGACCGCATGCGCCCGGGCGACGGCGTGCTGTTCTATCACTCGAGCTGCGCCGAGCCGGGCATCGCGGGCCTGGCGGAGGTCGCCTCGACCGCGTACCCCGATCCGACCCAGTTTCGGCGCGCCAGCGACTACTACGATCCCAAGGCGAAGAAGGACGCCCCGCGCTGGGTCAGCGTCGACGTGCGCGCGCGGCGCAAGACGCGCCTGGTGCCGCTTGCCGAGCTGCGCCGGCACAAGGCGCTCGCCGGAATGTGGATCCTGCGCCCCGGAAACCGGCTCTCGATCACGCCGGTGACCGCGGCCGAGTGGCGTTACATCGAGGCAAAGCTGCTTTGAGCGCGCTGCAAAACGACACCCTGCTGCGCGCGCTGGCGCGCGAACCGACCGATCACGCACCCATCTGGCTGATGCGCCAGGCCGGGCGCTACCTGCCCGAGTACACCGCCACGCGCGCCCGGGCCGGGAGCTTCCTCGCGCTCGCCAAGAATCCGGCGCTCGCCACGGAGGTGACGCTGCAGCCGCTCGAGCGCTTCCCGCTCGATGCGGCGATCCTGTTCTCCGACATTCTCACCGTGCCGGACGCGATGGGGCTGGGGCTTCACTTCGCCGAGGGCGAGGGTCCGCGCTTCGAGCGGCCGCTGCGCGACGAGACCGCGATCGCCGCGCTGTCGGCGCCCGACCCGGCGGCCAAGTTGCGCTACGTGCTCGACGCGGTGCGCGAGATCCGCAAGGCGCTCGCCGGGCGCGTGCCCCTCATCGGCTTCTCCGGCAGTCCCTACACGCTCGCCTGCTACATGGTCGAGGGCTCGGGCGGCAACGACTTTCCGGCGCTGAAGCGGCTGCTCTACGCGCGGCCGGAGCTGCTGCACCGCATCCTGGAAATCAACGCACGCGCCGTGACCGATTACCTCAACGCGCAGATCGAGGCCGGCGCGCAGGCCGTCATGCTGTTCGACACGTGGGGCGGCAACCTGAGTCACGCCGGGTACGAGGAATTCTCGCTCGCCTACTCGCGCCGCGTGCTCACCGCGCTGACCAAGGAGCGCGACGGACGCCGCGTGCCTTCGATTCTGTTCACCAAGGGCGGCGGCCAATGGCTCGAGGCGATCGCCGCGAGCGGCTGCGACGCGGTGGGCCTCGACTGGACCGTCGACGCCGCGCGCGCGCGGCGGCTGGTCGGCGCGCGCGTCGCCTTGCAGGGCAACCTCGATCCGAGCGCGCTGTTCGCGCCGCCCGAGGCCGTGCGGCGCGAGGCGCGCCGCGTGCTCGATGCGTTCGGCGCCGCGCCGGGCCACGTGTTCAATCTGGGTCACGGAATTTCCCAGCACACCCCCGTCGAGTCGGTCGCAGCGCTGGTGGATGAAGTGCTCACTTACAGCCGATCCCAGCGCACGCGGACCGCGTAAATCGTGGCGCGGAGATGGCGCGGGGCGCAGTTCCCCTTTGACCTTGGGTCGCGCGTCGGCCTTGACTTATTCACAAACTTGAGATTCCCCTCTGAAAACAGCGCGGTTTCCGGCTTCCCCTCTCAGAGAGCTTCCAATTTATTGATCTATATGTCTTTTTTAGATGGTCGAGGGAGCGCTCGGCGCGCTAACCCTGTGCGCAGCCGCCAAGTTACAGGGCGGCGACAGCCTTACCCACATATTTATCCACAGCGGATTTTGAACCGAGAATTTTGCCTTTCTGTCGCAATGGGTACGTGCAGAATCGCGAGCTTGGGAATCAACTGCACGGCGTAATCCTTTGCCATCACAGCGACTTTCCGCGCTGCGCGCGATCTGTCCCCAGTGGCGATGAGAGGCGTGCTGCGCGTCGCGCTCGACGTGCCGCTCGCGCGGCTCTTCGACTACGCGATGCCGGAAGGGGTATCGGCCGACGTCGGCGACCGCGTGGTGGTGCCGTTAGGCAGCCGTCAGCGCGTCGGCGTGGTGCTGGAGCGCGCCGCGGGTAGCGACGTTCCCGCGGCCCGGCTCAAGCCGATCGTCGGCGTGCGCGACGATGCGCCGCGCCTGTCGGCCCACTGGCTCGAGCTGATGCGATTTCTCGCCGGCTACTACCAGCGGCCGCTCGGCGAAACGGTGATCTCGTCGCTGCCGCCGCGGCTGCGCTCGTTGCAGCCTCTGCCGCGCGATCCCGAGCCGTTCTACCGCCTCGGCGCTGCGGCCGCGCAGCCCACCGCGCTGCGCGCCGGGCGCAAGCGCGCGCTGCTCGAGGCGCTGCGCGACGGTCCGCGCTCCGCCGAGGCGCTGCTCGACGCGCTCGGCGGCAAGCGCGGCGCGGCGCGCGCCGCGCTGCGCGAGCTGCTGCGCGCCCGCCGGGTCGAGACCTGCGCGCCGGCCAGCGGCGCGCGCTTCGTCGTCGGCCACGCGCTGAGCCGCGAGCAGCAGGCGGCGTTCGCGCGCATCGACGCGGCGCAGGACGGGTTCCGTCCGTACCTGCTGCACGGCGTGACGGGCAGCGGCAAGACCGAGGTCTATCTGCATCTGGTCGCGCGCGTGCTGGCGCGCGGTGCGCAGGCCCTCGTCCTGGTGCCCGAGATCGGCCTGACGCCGCAGCTCGAGGCGCGCTTTCGCCACGCCTTCCCGGACGCACGCATCGCCGTGATGCACAGCGCGCTGGAGGACGCCGCGCGCACCGCGGCGTGGCTCGCCGGCGCGCGCGGCGAAGCCGGCGTGGTGCTCGGTACCCGGCTGGCGGTGCTCGCGCCGCTGCCGCGCCTCGGGCTGGTGGTGGTCGACGAGGAGCACGACACGTCGTTCAAGCAGCAGGAAGGCCTGCGCTATTCGGGACGCGATGCCGCCGTGGTGCGCGCCAAGCTGGCCGGCTGCCCGGTGGTGCTCGGCACCGCGACGCCTTCGCTCGAGACCTGGTTCAATTGCCGCGCGGGGCGCTACGAGCTGCTCGAGCTCAAGCAGCGCGCCTCGCCCGGCGCGCTGATGCCGGCCGTGCGCATCGTCGATCTGCGGCGCGAGGCCGCCGAGCAGGGCCTCACCCCGAGCCTCACGGCGGCGATCGGCGCGCGCCTGGCGCGCGGCGAGCAGAGCCTGGTGTTCATCAACCGCCGCGGCTATGCCCCGGTGCTCGCCTGCGAAGCTTGCGGCTGGGCGGCGGGCTGCGCGCGCTGCAGCGCGCGCATGGTGCTGCACAGCGCCGATCACCGGCTGCATTGCCACCACTGCGGCGCCGAGCAATCCATCCCGCGCGCCTGCCCGACTTGCGGCAATGCCGACCTGCGCGCCGTGGGACGCGGCACGCAGCGCGTCGAGGAGACGCTTGCCGCACGGTTCCCCGAGGCGCGCATCGTGCGCATCGATCGCGACAGCGCGCGGCGCCGCAGCGAGCTGTCGCGCACCCTCGCGGGCATCCGCGGCGGCGAGGGCGACATCCTGGTCGGCACGCAGCTGCTCGCCAAGGGACACGATTTCCCGCAGCTCACGCTGGTCGGCGTGCTGAACGCCGACAGCGCGCTCCTGTCCACCGACTACCGCGCCGCCGAGCGCCTGTTCGCCACGCTCGAGCAGGTGGCGGGACGCGCCGGCCGCCGCGAGCGGCCGGGCGAGGTGCTGGTGCAGACGCGCTACCCGGAGCATCCGCTGTTCGCGGCGCTGGTGCGCCACGACTACGCCGGATTCGCCGCCTCGCAGCTCGCCGAGCGCGAGGCGGCGGGCTTCCCGCCGTTCCTGTTCGAGGCGGCGTTGCGCGCCGAGGCGCGCCAGCTCGAGACGGCGATGGCGTTCCTGCGACAGGCTGCGCGCCTGCTGCCCGTGCCCGAGGAGGTGCGCATCTACGATCCCGTGCCGAACGTGATCACGCGCCGCGCCGACTTCGAGCGCGCGCGGCTGCTGCTGCAGTCGCGCTCGCGCCCCGCGCTGCAGGCCTTTCTCGCCGCCTGGCGCGAAGCGCTCGAGGACCTGGCACCGAAGGGCCTGCGCTGGCACCTGGACATCGATCCGATCGAGTTCGACTAGCACGCCCCGGTATAATTCGCGCCTTTTCCCATGGACGACCCCAAGGACATCCTCAGGCGCATCCTCGCGGACGGCGTGCGCCAGGTCGCGCCCGAGGCGACCGGGGTCGAGATTCATCTCGAGCGCCCCAAGAACCCGGAGCACGGCGATCTCGCCAGCAACGTCGCGCTGCAGCTGTCCAAGCAGCTCAAGCGCAAGCCGCGCGACATCGCCGAGCGGCTGCTCGAGGCCACCGCGGCAGCCTTGCGCGCTAACGAGATGTTCGAGCCGCTCACCATCGCGGGCGCGGGATTCCTCAATACGCGCCTCAAGAGCGGCGCCAAGCTGAGAGTGGTGCACCAGGTGCTCGAGCAGGGCGCGCAGTACGGCAGCGCGCGCCCCCCGGCACCGGAGAAGGTGCAGGTCGAGTTCGTGTCGGCCAACCCCACGGGGCCGCTGCACGTCGGCCATGGCCGCGGCGCGGCCTACGGGGCGAGCCTCGCCGCGCTGCTCGAGTTCGCCGGCCACGAGGTGACGCGCGAGTTCTACGTCAACGACGCCGGCCGGCAGATGGACATCCTCGCGCTGTCGGTGTGGCTGCGCTACCTGCAGGCGCACGGCAGCGTGGTGCCGTTTCCCGAGGACGGCTACCGCGGCGACTACGTGCTCGAGATCGCCGCGCGGCTGGGCGACGCGCACGTCACGCGCTTGGTGCGCGACGCCGGCGCGCTGCCGCAGGCCGCCGCGGGCGCGGATGCGGACGCGGCGCTCGACGAGCTGATCGCCGCGGCCAAGCGGCTGCTGGGCGAGGACTGGCGGCTGCTGCACCGCTTCGCGCTCGACGAGATGCTCGCCGACCAGAGGGACGACCTGGCGCAGTTCCGCGTCGAGTTCGACGGCTGGTTTTCCGAGCAGTCGCTGTACGACTCCGGCGCGGTGGCGCACACGGTGGAGCGGCTCGCCGCCGCCGGGCAGCTGTACGAAAGGGACGGCGCGCTGTGGTTTCGCTCGAGCGCCTTCGGCGACGAGAAAGACCGCGTGCTGCGTCGCGAGAACGGCCAGTACACCTACTTCGCCTCCGACATCGCCTATCACGCCGACAAGTTCGAGCGCGGCTTCGTGCGCCTGATCGACGTGTGGGGGGCGGATCACCACGGCTACATCCCGCGCGTCAAGGGCGCGCTGCAGGCGCTCGGGTGGCCTGCGGAGCAGCTGACGGTGGCGCTGGTGCAGTTCGCGGTGCTGTACCGCGGCGGCGAGAAGGTGGCGATGGGCAAGCGCTCGGGCGAGTTCGTCACGCTGCGCGAGCTGCGCGACGAAGTCGGCAACGACGCGGCGCGTTTCTTCTATGTGATGCGCAAGTCCGACCAGCACCTCGATTTCGACCTCGACCTCGCCAAGAGCGAGTCGCAGGACAATCCGGTCTACTACGTGCAGTACGCGCACGCGCGCGTGTGCAGCGTGTTCGCCCAGTGGGGCGGAGACCCCGCGCGGCTCGAGCGCGCCGCGCTCGAGCCGCTCGACCATCCGCGCGAGCTGTCTCTCATGCAACGGCTGGGCGAGTTCCCGGAGCTCGTTCAGACGGCCGCGCGCGAGCTCGCACCGCACGCGATCGCGTTCTACCTGCGCGAGCTCGCGGGCGAGTTCCACAGCTACTATAATGCCGAGCGTATCCTCGTCGAGGACGAGGCATTGTGCGCGGCGCGCCTCGCTCTGTGCGCCGCGACGCGCCAGGTGCTCGCGAACGGACTGTCGCTTCTCGGCGTCAGTGCCCCGGAGAAAATGTAATGCTCAAGCACCGATCCCAGCACGCCACCCGCAACAAGTCCGGCGGGGGGTTTCTGCTCGGGGTGTTCATCGGCCTGGTGATCGGTCTGGGAATCGCGATCGGCGTGGCGTTCTACATCAACAAGACGCCGCTGCCCTTCACCGCCAGATCGCGCGCCCCAGGCAGCGACGGCTCGCCGGACGGGAAACCGCCGACCATCGCCGGCATGCCGGAGGGCGGAGCGAGCGCCTCGGGCACGACCGACAAGCCGAAGTTCGATTTCTACAAGATCCTGCCGCGCGGCGAGGAGCCCGTCACCGACAAGGAGCTCAGGGAGCGCATGCGCACCGCCAAGAGTCAACCCGGTGCCAGCAAGGACGTTTATTACATCCAGGCCGGGTCGTTCCAGGACCCGGCCGAGGCCGACAACCAGAAAGCCAAGCTGGCGATCCTGGGCGTCGAATCGAGCGTCGAGCCCGCCGCGCTTCCGGACAAGGGCACCTGGTACCGCGTGCGCATCGGTCCTTACACAAAACTTGACGAGATCAATCGCGTGCGCCAGACCCTGGCGCAGAACGGAATCAACGCGAGCCTGGTCAAACTGAAAGACTCACCTACCACAAAGGCCAACTGAGATGGACAGGCACCGCCGCCGTATGCTGCTCGCGCTCGGTCTCGCGCCCTTCGCCGCCCCGACGGCAGTCTTCGCCCAGGCGGCGCCGGGCGGATACCTCGAGCTCAATCCGCCGCTCCCAGTCGAGACACGCGGCAAGATCGAGGTGATCGAGTTCTTCTGGTACGGCTGCCCGCACTGCTACGATTTCGAGCCGCTGATCGAGCCCTGGGCGGGCAAGCTTTCCTCCGACGTGCAATTCCGCCGCATCCCGGCGGTGTTCAACAATCCCCAATGGATGTTCGACGCGCGGATCTTCTACGCGTTCGAGGCGCTCGGGCTGGTCGAGAAGCTGCACCGTCCGCTGTTCGACGCGATCCACCGCGACCGCCTGCGCACCACGAACGCCGAAAGCGGACCGCAGCTGCAGATGTCCGCGCCAATGGGCGAGTGGCTGCGCAAGCACGATGTCGACCCGAAGAAGTTCGACGAGGTGATGAAGTCCTTCACCGTGCAGAGCAAGACGCGCCGCTCGGCGCAGCTCTCGCTCGCCTATCGCATTACCGGCACGCCCGCGATGGCGGTCCAGGGCCGCTACACGATCAACCTCGGCGACGACGTGCCCACGTTCGCCGCGATGCTCAAGACCGCCGATTACCTGATCGCAGTGGTGCGCAAGGGCATGGCCGCCAAGAGCTGATCCTGCCGCTAAGCCGCACGCGATGCGGGTGGTGATCACCGGAGCGTCATCGGGCATCGGCGCCGCGCTGGCGCGGCGTTACGCCGGCGCGCAAACCACGTTGGCGCTGATCGCGCGGCGCGCGGACGAGCTCGCGCGGCTGGCCGGCAGCCTGGCCGGCACCACCGTGACCTACCCGCTGGACGTCGCGGATACGGCGGCGTTGGAGCGCGCGGCGCAGGACTTCGTGGCGCGCTTCGGTGCGCCCGACGTGGTGATCGCCGCCGCCGGCGTTTCGGTCGGCACGCACGGCGACAAGCTTGCCGACGTCGCGAAGCTGCGCCGTGTGCTGGAGGTCAATACCACCGGGCTCGCCGCGGCGCTCGCCGCATTCGCGCCCGCGATGCGCGCCGCCGGCGCGGGTACGCTGGTCGGGATCGCCAGCGTCGCGGGCTTGCGCGGCATACCGGGCGCCGGCGCCTACAGCGCATCGAAGGCGGCCGCCATCGCCTGGCTCGAGAGCCTGCGCACCGAGCTCGCCGGGAGCGGCGTCGCGGTGGTAACGATCTGCCCGGGCTACGTCGACACGCCGCTCACGCGCGTCAATCCGTACCGCATGCCGTTCCTGCTGAGGCCGGACGATGCCGCGCGCCAGATCGTCCGGGCGATCGCTGCCAGGCGGCGCTTCGCCGTGATTCCATGGCAGATGGCGCTGATTGGACGGCTGCTGCGCATGCTGCCGGCGCCGATCTACGACCGGCTCGCCGCGCGCGCCCCGCGCAAGCCGCGCGACCTGCCGCTCTAGGTTCCGGTAGAACGCTTGCGCGGCAGCTCCATGCGGCGCTTTTCGATCACCAATATGCTGTCGTAGAAGTGCATACCGTGCGTGGCGAGCGTGAAATCGTCAACCACGAACCGCTCGGGATCGAGCGTGTGCCAGGCATTGAGCTGGTCGATCAGGCGCTTGGCGTATTCGATGAAGGTGCCAGGGCGCTGCAGCCCACCGCCGTACTTCGGCCAGTAGCTGGTGTGCAGGTCTTCGCACAGATAGACGCCGTCGTCCGCGACGTGACTATAAAGCTCCTTGAAGGTCGTGATCTGCTGCGACATGGTGTGGCCGCCATCGTCGATCAGGATGTCGATCCTGGGAACGCTGTCCCTTAGCTGGCGCAGGAATCCCCGGTCCGCCTGGTCGCCGATCAGGATGCGTACCCGCTCTTCCTCCAGCTCGCGGCACGCGGGATCGACGTCGACGCCGTAGATCGTCGCCTTCGGGCCGAAGTAATGCTTCCACATCTGCAGCGAGCCGCCGCGATACACGCCGATTTCCAGCAGGTTGATGTCGCGGCCGCGGAAGCGCTCGAAATGGCGCTCGTAGATCTCGAAATAGTGCAGCCATTTGTGGATTTCGCGGCCGGTGTTCTTCTCGAAATAGTCCCTCAGCGCGCCCATGAACGGGGACGGACCCTATTTCTTTCCCAGGCGCAGCATGGCGTAGCTGCCCGGCGCATCCTCCAGCGCCTTTAGCCCGCGATCGCCCGGCTTGCGCGCCGGCACCTTGTCGCCGGCGTTCTGCGCGTCCATCCACGCCTGCCAGTCCTCCCACCACGAGCCCGCATGCTGCGCGGCGCTCGCGAACCAGTCCTCCGGCGACCCGGGCGTGGTCTCGTTGGTCCAGTAGTGGTACTTCTTCGCCGCCGGCGGATTGACGATGCCCGCGATGTGGCCCGAGCCGCCGAGCACGAAGCGCACCGGCCCGCCGAGGTACTTCGCGCCCTTGTAGGTCGTCTTCCACGGCGCGATGTGATCCTCGACCGTCGAGATGAAGTACGCCGGCAGCTTCACCTGCGATAGGTCGATCGGCACCCCCGCCAGCTCGATGCCGCCGGGCACGCCGAGCAGGTTCTTCATGTACATGTTGCGCAGGTAGAAGCTGTGCATCTTCGCCGGCATGCGCGTCGAATCCGAGTTCCAGTACAACAGGTCGAACGGAAACGGGTCCTTGCCGAGCAGGTAGTTGTTGATGACGAACGACCACACCAGGTCGTTGGCGCGCAGCAGGTTGAAGGTCGAGCGCCATCTCCGAGCCCTCGAGGAAGCCGCGCTCGTTCATCTTCTTCTCGAGGTTGGCCACCTGCCCTTCGTCGATGAACACGCCGAGCTCGCCGGGCTGCGAGAAATCGAGCAGGCTGACGAAGAAGGTCGCGCAGGCGACCCGGTCCTCGCCCCTCGCCGCGAAGTACGCGAGCGTGCAGCCGAGCAGCGTGCCGCCGAGGCAGTAGCCGATGACGTTGATTTTCGACTCGCCGGTCGCCCGCTCGATGGCGTCGATCGCGGCGAGCGAGCCTTCGCGCATGTAGTCGTCGAAGCCCTTCGCCGCGAGGCGCCGGTCCGGGTTGACCCAGGAGACGACGAACACGGTGTGGCCCTGGTCGACGGCCCACTTGATGAAGCTGTTCTTCTCGCGCAGGTCGAGGATGTAGTACTTGTTGATCCACGGCGGGATGATCAGCAGCGGCCGCCGGTAGACCTGCTCGGTGCTGGGCTCGAACTGGACCAGCTGCATCAGGTCGGTCTGGAACACGACCTTGCCCGGCGTCGTGGCGACGTTCTTGCCCAGCTTGAACGCCGTTTCGTCCGTCATGCTGATGCGCAGCTGCCCGTCGCCCTTCTCGATGTCCGCGAGCAGGTTGTTTAGGCCCTTGACCAGGTTCTGCCCGCCGCTGGAAAGCGTCTCGCGCAGCACCTGCGGATTGGTCATGACGAAATTCGAAGGCGCCAAGCGCGTCGACGTACTGGCGCGTGAAGAAGGCGACCTTCTTTTCGGACTCCTCCGGCAGCCCCTCGACGTTGGATACCGCGTGCTGGATATGGCGCGACGCGATCAGGTAGGACTGCTTGATGAAATCGAACAGGAAGTTGTTGGACCACTCGTCGTCCCTGAAGCGCGAGTCTCCCTTGGCAGGCGTCGCCACGGGCTTCACGTCCTGGCCGAGCAGCTTCATCCAGCTCGACTGCCAGAGCTGCGCGTAATCGAACCACATGCTCATCGAGGCCGCGGCGAGCGCCATCGGATCGGCGAGCATGCGGCCGTAGAGATCCATGTACGCCTTGGCGATGCCCAGCTCGTCGCTCCCCGCCACCAGTTGCGGATGCTTCTTCGCGAACTCGCCCAACACCTTGGCGGCGCGCTCGGCGACTTCGTGGTAGACCTTGGCCAGCTCCTCGGGCTTGGCGGGCTGCGCGCTGCGATCCATCGGTGGCTCTCCTATGCGTGGGCGGGCACCGCCGCCGTGGCGTAGCGCATCACGCCATCGGCCCCGGCCGCGCGGGACAGGCGTCCCGCGTAGTAAAGATAGTGCAGGTGCGCGATCGCCTCGCCCATGGCGAAGAACATCTGGTGGTTGTCGAGCTTGCGGCGAAACAGCACGTCGATCAGGTCGTAGGCGCTACGCGCGCCTTCCTCGCAGGCGGCGAGCAGCTCGGCGAAGCGCTCCTCGTGGTGCGCCTCGAGCTCGGCCACGCGCTCGTGCGCGCCGCGAAACGGCATGCCGTGCGAGGGCAGCACCAGCACGTCGGGGGCGAGCTCGCGATAGCGCGCGATGGAGTCGAGGAACAGCTTGAGCGGATTGCCCTCCGGATCGATCGACCACACGCTGACGTTGGTCGAGATGGTCGAGAGCAGCATGTCGCCGGCGATCAGCAGCTTCAGCTCCTCGCAATACAGCGAGGCGTGCTCGGGGGCGTGGCCGTAGCCCACGATGGTGCGCCAGTGCCTGCGCGTCGATCAGGAGACGCTCACCGTCGATGAAGCGCCGGTAGGTCAGCGGGAACTCGGGCACCAGCTGGCGGTAGGGGTTGCCGCGCGTTGCCATCTTCGCGGCGAGCGCGTGCTCCAGGCCGTTCTGGCCGAACACCTTCAGCACCGCCCCGGTCGTATAGCCCGCGCCGCCCGCGCGCACCGCGTGCGCCGTCAGGTACTCGCCCTGGGTCATCCACAGCCCGGCGCCGAAGCGCTCGCACAGCCAGGCCGCGTTGCCGGCATGGTCGGGGTGATAGTGCGTGACGATGACGCGGCGCACGGGCTGCGAGCCGATCGTAGAGGCGAACAGCTGCTCCCAGAGGGCGCGCGTCGCGGCGTTGCCGATGCCGGTATCGACGATGGTCCAACCCGCCTCGCCGCCGACCTCGTCGCGCAGCAACCACAGGTTGATGTGGTTGAGCTGGAACGGCAGCGCCATGCGCAGCCAGAATACGCCGGGCGCCACCTCGGTGACGCATCCCGGCGCGGGCGGTTCGGCGAATGGAAACTGGAGGCTGGAGGTGCGGTCCACGATGGATGGGCTAGAATTCGGCGCGACCCAGGCCGCGCAGCAAGCATCATTGTAGTAGTTTCCCCGTCACATGACCGCAGACCCTCCCTCGCCCGAGCCCAAGGAGCGCGCCGAGTATTCGATCGGCGACCTGGCGCGCGAATTCGACGTCACGCCGCGCGCCATCCGCTTCTACGAGGATCAGGGACTGCTCGCACCGCGGCGCGACGGCCAGCGCCGCGTCTACACCCTGCGCGACCGCACGCGGCTCAAGCTGACGCTGCGCGGCAAGCGCCTGGGCCTGACCCTCTCGGAGATCCGCGAGCTGATCGACATGTACGAGCCGGGTCGGGACGAGCGCCCGCAGCTGGCGCGCTTCCTGGCGGTGCTGGAAAACCACAAGGCGAGCCTCGAGCAACAGCGCGCCGATATCGAGGCGCAGCTCTCGGAGATCGCCGCCTTCGAGAAGCGCATCCGTACGCGCCTGGGCGGGGCACGCGGCCGGCAGCCCGCAAGAAGCGGGCGCCGAGGTTGACGTTTACGTAAACGTCAAGTAGCCTCGTGCACATGAACGCCCCCGCCACGCCGCCGTTGCAGCCCGACTTCCAGCCCGCCGATCCGGACTTCGCCACGCGCGTGCGCGCGAGCTTCGCGCGGCAAAGGGCGATGGCGCTGATCGGTGCGCGCCTGACGCGCATCGAGCCCGGGCGCTGCGAGATCGAGCTCCCCTATCGCGAGGACCTGACCCAGCAAAAGGGCTACATCCACGGCGGCGTCATCGGCATGATCGCCGACACCGCCTGCGGCTACGCCGCCTACAGCCTGATGCCGGCCACGAGCTCGCTGGTGACCGTCGAATACAAGATCAACATCGTCGCGCCGGGCACGGGCACCCGCCTGCTGGCGCGCGCCGAAGTCATGCGGCCGGGCCGCAGGCTCTCGATCACGCGCGGCGAGGTCTACGCCGAGCGCGACGGCAAGCAGCTGCTGTGCGCGGCCATGCAGCAGACGCTCATGATGCTGCCCGATACGCCAGACACCCCGGAATAGGGCGCCGCGGCATGGAATATCCCTTCCTCAGGTTCGAGCACGGCGAAACGATCGACATGCTGCGCGCCACGGTGCGCGATTTCGCCGCCAAGGAGATCGCGCCGCGCGCCGCCGAGATCGACGCGCAGAACGAGTTTCCGCAGGACCTGTGGCGAAAGCTCGGCGCCCTCGGCCTGCTCGGCATCACCGTCGAAGAGCAGTACGGCGGCAGCGCCCTCGGCTACCTCGCGCACATCGTCGCGGTCGAGGAAATCAGCCGCGCCTCGGCCTCGGTGGGGCTTTCCTACGGCGCGCACTCGAACCTGTGCGTCAACCAGATCCGCAGAAACGGCTCCGACGCGCAGAGGCAGCGATACCTGCCGAAGCTCGTCTCCGGCGAGCACGTCGGAGCGCTCGCCATGAGCGAGCCGGGGGCGGGCTCGGACGTGGTCGGCATGCGCCTGCGCGCCGAGTTGCGCGGCGAGCGCTACGTGCTGAACGGCAACAAAATGTGGATCACCAACGGCCCGGACGCCGATGTGCTGGTCGTGTACGCCAAGACGGACGGCAATGCCGGGCCGCGCGGCATCACCGCGTTCCTCGTCGAGCGCGGCATGAAGGGTTTCTCGACGGCGCAAAAGCTCGACAAGCTCGGCATGCGCGGCTCGAACACCTGCGAGCTGGTGTTCCGCGACTGCGAGGTGCCCGTCGAAAACGTCCTGCGCAAGCCGGGCGAGGGCGTCAACGTGCTGATGTCGGGTCTCGACTACGAGCGCGCGGTGCTCGCCGGCGGGCCGCTCGGCATGATGGGCGCCTGCCTGGATGTCGTGCTGCCCTACGTGCACGAGCGCAAGCAGTTCGGCCAGCCGATCGGCGAATTCCAGCTGATGCAGGGCAAGCTCGCCGACATGTACGCCACCTATTCGGCCTGCCGCGCCTACGTCTACGCGGTGGGGCAGGCGCTCGACCGCGGCGAGACGACCAGGAAGGACGCCGCCGGCGCGATCCTGTACGCCGCCGAGAAGGCGACCTGGATGGCAGGCGAGGCGATCCAGGCGCTGGGCGGCATGGGTTACATCAACGAAATGCCCACCGGCCGGCTGTGGCGCGACGCCAAGCTGTACGAGATCGGCGCCGGCACCTCGGAGATCCGCCGCTGGCTGATCGGGCGCGAGCTGTTCGCGGAGACGGCATGAAGCCGGCGCCTGAGGGATTTCTCGAGACCTACCGCGGCACGGTGTATCCGTGGCAGTGCGACCATATGGGCCACATGAACGTCATGTGGTACACGGGCAAGTTCGACGAAGCCAGCTGGAACCTCTTAGCGCTCATGGGCTTGAGCACAAGCGCGCTGCGCGAGCAGGGCTCGGCCATGGTTGCGGTGGAACAGCACCTGCAGTACAAGAAGGAGCTGTTTGCCGGCGACGTCGTACAGATCGGCTCGGGCGTGCTCGAGATGCACGAAAAGTCCATACACTTCTTCCACGCGATGAAGAACGCCGCGACCGGTGAGCTTTGCGCCACCAGCCGCCTGGTCGGCGTGCACATCGATGCGCGCGCGCGCAAGTCGCGCCCGTTCCCCGAACAGGTCGCGGCGCGCGCGCAGCAGATGCTGGGCCGTCACGAGCCGCAAGCCATCTAGAAAGGAGATCGACCTATGCAAACCGACCCGATCGTCATCGTTTCCGCCGCCCGCACGCCGATGGGCGGGTTCCAGGGCGAGCTGAAGAGCTTCGCCGCGCCCGAGCTCGGCGCCGCCGCGATCCGCGCCGCGGTCGAGCGCGCCAGGATCAAGCCCGAAGACGTGCAGGAAGTGATCATGGGCTGCGTGCTGCCCGCCGGACAGGGCCAGGCGCCCGCGCGCCAGGCGAGCCTCGGCGCGGGGCTGCCGCTCGCCGCCGGCTGCACCACGGTGAACAAGATGTGCGGCTCCGGCATGAAGGCCGCGATGCTCGCGCACGACCTGCTCAGCGCGGGCAGCATGGACGTGGTGGTCGCGGGCGGCATGGAGTCCATGACCAACGCGCCCTACCTGATGCCCAAGGCGCGCGCCGGCTACCGCATGGGCCACCAGCAGGTGCTCGACCACATGTTCTACGACGGCCTCGAGGACGCCTATGACAAGGGTCGCCTGATGGGCAGCTTCGCCGAGGATTGCGCGCAGAAGTACGCCTTTTCCAGGGAAGCGCAGGACCAGTTCGCGATCGCCTCCCTCGAGCGCGCGCAGAAGGCGAACAAGGAGGGCTGGTTCGCTTGGGAAACCACGCCGCTGGCGATCAAGGCCGGCAAGGAAGAGCGCTTCGTCGAGACCGACGAGCAGCCGTTCAAGGCGAACATCGCCAAGATCCCGACGCTCAAGCCGGCGTTTCGCAAGGACGGCACCGTGACGGCGGCCAATTCGAGCTCGATTTCCGACGGCGCCGCGGCGCTCGTCATGATGCGCCGCTCGAGCGCCGAGCGCCTGGGGCTTGCGCCGCTCGCCGTGCTGGTGGGCCACGCCACGCACGCGCAGGAGCCAGGCTGGTTCACCACGGCGCCGGTGGGCGCGATCCGCAAGCTCTACGAGCGCACGGGCTGGAGCTCGGACAAGGTCGACCTGTTCGAGATCAACGAGGCTTTCGCGGTGGTGGCGATGGCCGCCATGAAGGAGCACAAGCTGCCGCACGACAAGGTGAACGTGCACGGCGGCGCCTGCGCCCTCGGGCACCCGATCGGCGCCTCCGGCGCGCGCCTCATGGTGACGCTGATCGGCGCGCTGCGGAAGTACGGCGGCAAGCGCGGCGTGGCGAGCCTGTGCATCGGCGGCGGCGAGGCCACCGCCGTGGCACTCGAGCTCGTGTAGATGGCGGGGCCCAAGCTCGCGGCCACCAGGAAGCAGCTGCAGGCGCTGCTCGACCGCTCGCGCTTCGTGCGCAGCTACGGCTTTCGCGTGGTCTCCGTCGGCCCCGAAGCGAGCACCATCGAGATGCCGTTCAAGCGCGCGCTCGAGCGCCCGGGGGGCATCGTCAACGGCCCGGCCCTGATGGCGGCGGCCGACTGCGCCATGTGGGTCGCGATCAAGGCGGTGATCGGCATGGAGCGCGACGCGCTCACCTCCGAGCTGAACACCGCGTTCCTCGCGCCCGCGGTCAACGAGCCGGTGCGCTGCACGGCACGCATCCTCAAGCTCGGCAAGCGCAGCATCTTCGGCGTCGCCGAGTGCCACAGCCGCGCCGGCAGGCTATTCACCCACCACAGCGTCACCTACGTGCGCGTGCCCGGAGGCTGAAGTGCTCCTGTCCGCCCAGCACCAGATGATGCGCGATGCGGTGCGCCGTTTCGCGCGCGAAGAGCTCTGGCCGAACGCCGCGCGCTGGGAACGGGACAAGCATTTCCCGCGCGAGCAGCTGCGGCAGCTCGCGCAAATGGGGCTCAACGCGGTCGCCATCCCCGAGGAATGGGGCGGCGCGGGAATGGATTACACGGCGCTCGCCATCGCCTTCGAGGAGGTCTCCGCGGGCCATGCGGCGAGCGGCACGGTGCTCTCGGTCAACAACCTGATCGCCGGCATCCTGCACGGCTACGGCAGCGACGCGCAGAAGGAAAAGTACCTGCGACCGCTGGCCGAGGGGCGCAGCATCGGCGCGTTCTGCCTGACCGAGCCGCAGGTGGGCTCCGACGCCGGCGCTATCGCCACGCGCGCCGAGCGCCGCGGCGCTCACTGGGTGCTGAACGGCACCAAGCAGTTCATCACCTCGGGCAAGAATGCCGACGTCGCGGTAGTGTTCGCGGTGAGCGACAAGGGCGCCGGCAAGAAGGGCATCAGCGCCTTCGTGGTGCCGACCTCGGCGCCCGGCTGGCGCGTGGCGCGAGTCGAGGACAAGCTGGGGCAGCGCGCCTCCGACACCGCGCAGATCGCGCTCGAGGACTGCACCGTGCCGGCCGAAAACCTCCTTGCGCAGGAAGGCATGGGCTACCGCATCGCGCTCGCCAACCTCGAGTCCGGGCGCATCAACATCGCGGCGCAGGCCACCGGGATCGCGCGCGCCGCGCTCGAAGCGGCGCTCGCCTACGCCGGCGAGCGCAAGAGCATGGGCAAGGCCATCATCGAGCACCAGGCGGTGAACTTCCGCCTGGCCGACATGGCCACGCAGATCGAGGCCGCGCGCCGGCTCTACCTGCATGCGGCCGCGCTGCGCGACGCCGGAGCGCCGTGCCTCAAGGAGGCCTCGATGGCGAAGCTGTTCGCCTCCGAGATGGCCGAAAAAGTGTGCTCGGACGCGATCCAGATCCACGGCGGCTACGGCTACGTGGCCGATTTCCCCGTCGAGCGCCTGTGGCGCGACGTCCGCGTTTGCAAGATCTACGAGGGCACAAGCGACATCCAGCGCCTGGTCATCGGCCGGGCCATCGCGTCGGAGGGCGGATGACGCTTCGACGGGTCCCGTACGAAGCGTGTCCGCTGTGCGGCGGGAAGGCGATCGAGCGGCTCGGCCGCTACGACTGCAGCAACCATCCGCTATACAAGGCACCGCTGCCGGCGATCATGCAGTGGTGCCGATGCCCCGCCTGCAGCCACGTGTTCACCGACGGCTTCTTCGACGACGCGGCGCTCGCCGTGCTGTTCTCGGATGCGCACGCGAGCCAGCAGCCCGGCACCGACGCCGAGCACGGACGCAACCTGTGGGCGCGCGTCGTCGAGCGCATTGCGGCGATGGCGCCCGGCGCGCCGCAGCGCGGCCTCGAGACGCCCGCGGCGCCCGGCCGGTGGCTGGACGTCGGCTTCGGCGACGGCGCGCTGATCCTGACGGCGCAGGAGTGGGGCTTCGACGCGCTCGGCATCGACTTGCGCCAGGAAAGCGTCGCGGCGCTCAACGCGCTCGGCGTCCCCGCCCGCTGCGTGGCGCTGGAGCAGCTCGACGCGCCGGGCGCGTTCGACGTGATCTCCATGGCCGACGTGCTGGAGCACATGCCGTTTCCCCTGCCGGCGCTGGCGCAGGTCCATCGACTTCTCGTCGAGCGCGGGATAGTCTATGTCTCGATGCCCAACTCGGACACTGCGAGCTGGCGCTCGCTCGATCGCGAGCAGAGCAATCCCTACTGGATCGAGATCGAGCACTATCACAACTTCAACCGCGAGCGGCTGCAGGCACTGTTGCGGCAAAGCGGCTTCGAGCCGATCTGGTACGGCGTAAGCAACCGCTACAAATGCGGCATGGAAGTGATCGCCCGCCGCACGGGCACGAACGGCTAGCGACCGGGACGGAGGAGGCATGGCGGCAGCGCTTGATTTCTACTTCGACTTCTCCTCGCCCTACGGCTACATCGGCTCGCACAAGATCGAGGCGCTGGGGGCAAAGCATGGCCGCGCGGTCAGTTGGCGCGCGACGCTGCTCGGCGCGGCATTCAAGGTGACCGGCGGCAAGCCCCTGCCGGAGATGCCCCTGAAGGGCGACTACGCGAAGCGCGACTTCCAGCGCTCGGCCAAGTTCCACGGGGTGCCGTTTCGCATGCCCTCGCAGTTTCCGGTGTCGACGGTGGCCGCGGTGCGCGCGTTCTGGTGGCTGCACGACAAGCAGCCGCAGCAGGCGGTCGCGCTCGCGAAGGCGCTATACAAGGCGTACTTCGCCGACGACGTCGACATCTCCAGCGCCGAGAACGTGGTGAAGATCGCCGCCGCGGTCGGCTGCGGCGCCGACGAGGTGCGCGCCGCGCTCGCCGACCAGGCGGTCAAGGACCGGAGCAAGACGGAGGTCGATACGGCGATCGCCAAGGGCGTGTTCGGCTCGCCCTACGTGATCGTCGACGGCGAGCCATTCTGGGGCGTCGACCGCTTCGATCAGCTCGACAAGTGGCTCGCCACCGGCGGCTGGTGAGCGAAAGCGCGAGACTCGAGTCCAGATGCCTGCCATCAAGTCGCAGCTCAACACGCGCTCGGCCGAGTATCGGGCGAACTACGAGCGCATGCGCGCCCTGGTCGAGGATCTGCGCCAGCAGGTCGCGCGCGCGACGCTCGGGGGCGAGGAGCAGGCGCGCGCCAAGCACGTCGCGCGCGGCAAGCTGCTGCCGCGCGAGCGCGTCAGGACGCTGCTCGACCCGGGTTCGCCGTTCCTCGAGGTCGGGCAGCTCGCCGCGCACGGCATGTACGGCGACGAGGCGCCCAGCGCGGGCATCATCACCGGCATCGGGCGCGTCTCGGGGCGCGAATGCGTGATCGTCGCCAACGACGCCACAGTCAAGGGCGGCACCTATTTCCCGCTGACGGTGAAAAAGCACCTGCGCGCGCAGGAGATCGCGGCGCAGAACCGCCTGCCGTGCATCTACCTGGTCGACTCGGGCGGGGCGAACCTGCCCAACCAGGACGAGGTGTTTCCCGATCGCGAGCACTTCGGGCGCATCTTCTTCAACATCGCCAACATGTCCGCGGCCGGCATCGCGCAGATCGCCGTGGTGATGGGCTCGTGCACCGCCGGCGGCGCCTACGTGCCGGCGATGTCCGACGAATCGATCATCGTCAAGGGACAGGGCACCATCTTCCTCGGCGGCCCGCCGCTGGTGAAGGCCGCGATCGGCGAGATCGTGACCCCCGAGGAGCTCGGCGGCGCCGAGGTGCACACGCGCGTCTCCGGCGTGGCCGACCATTACGCGCTGAGCGACGCGCACGCGCTCGCCATCGCGCGGCGCATCGTGTCCAACCTGAACGGCGCGAAGCCGGTAGGCCTGCAGCTGCGCGAGCCGCGCGAGCCGCTCTATTCCGCAGAGGAGCTCTACGGCGTGATCCCCGCGGATGCGCGCAAGCCCTACGACGTGCGTGAAGTGATCGCGCGTGTGGTCGACGGCTCGGAACTGGACGAATTCAAGGCCAATTACGGCACTACGCTGATCACCGGCTTCGCCCACGTGCACGGCTATCCGATCGCGATCCTCGCCAACAACGGCATCCTGTTCTCGGAATCCTCGCTCAAGGCGACGCATTTCATCGAGCTCGCCTGCCAGAGGGGCATCCCGCTCCTTTTCCTGCAGAACATCACCGGCTACATGGTGGGCAAGAAGTACGAGGCCGCAGGGATCGCCAAGGACGGCGCCAAGATGGTGACCGCGGTGGCCACCGCGCGCGTGCCCAAGTTCACCATGATCCTCGGCGGCTCCTACGGCGCGGGCAACTACGGCATGTGCGGCCGCGCTTACTCGCCGAGGTTCCTCTGGATGTGGCCCAACGCGCGCATATCCGTCATGGGCGGCGAGCAGGCGGCGAGCGTGCTCGCGGTGGTGCGGGGCAACTTCAAGTCGGAAAAGGAGGAAGAAGCCTTCAAGTCACCGATCCGCGAGCAGTACGAACGGCAGGGCCACCCCTACTACGCCAGCGCGCGGCTCTGGGACGACGGCGTGATCGACCCGGCCGACTGCCGCCGGCTGCTCGGGCTCGCCATCTCGGCCTCGCTCAACGCGCCGATCGAGCCGACCAAGTTCGGCATCTTCAGGATGTGACCGTGGCCGAACGGCTCCTGGTACACAAGCGCGCGCGCGTCGCCACCGTCACGCTCAATCGCCCCGAAGTGCGCAACGCCTTCGACGACGCGCTGATCGTCGAGCTTGCCACCACGTTCAAGGTGCTCGATGACGACGACGAGGTGCATGCGGTGGTGCTCGCCGGCAACGGCCCGGCGTTCTGCGCCGGAGCCGACCTCAACTGGATGAAGCGCATGGCGGGCTACAGCTACGAGCAGAACCTGCACGACGCCATGGGGCTCGCGCTGATGCTGCAGACCATCGACCGCATGAAGAAGCCGACCATCGCACGCGTGCACGGCCCGGCCTTCGCCGGCGGCACCGGGCTGGTCGCGGCGTGCGACATCGCCATCGGCACGCCGGAGGCGAAGTTCTGCCTGTCGGAGGCGAAGCTCGGCCTGTCGCCGGCCACCATCAGCCCGTACGTGCTGCGCGCCATGGGCGAGCGCGCGGCGCGTCGCTACTTCCTCAGCGCGGAGGTGTTCGACGCCGAGGAGGCGTACCGCATCGGCATGCTCTCCGGCCTGGTGCCCGCCGACCGGCTCGACGCCGCCATCGACGGCCTGCTCGCCCACCTGCTCGCCGGCGGCCGCGACGCGCTGGCGAAGATCAAGGACCTGATCCGCACGGTCGCCTCCGCACGTGTCGACGACGACCTGATCGCCGAAACCGCCAGGCGCATCGCCGAGATCCGGGTTTCGCCCGAGGGCAAGGAGGGCATTGCTTCGTTCCTCGAGAAGCGCAAGCCCGCCTGGGCCGGGGAGAAGAAGTGACGTGTTCCGCAAGATCCTGATCGCCAATCGCGGCGAAATCGCCTGCCGCGTGATGCGCACCGCGCGCCGCCTGGGCATCCGCACCGTGGCCGTGTACTCGGATGCCGACCGCGACGCGCTGCACGTCAGGCTCGCCGACGAAGCGCGGCGCATCGGCCCGCCCGCGCCGCGCGAGAGCTACCTCAATATCGAGGCGATCATCGAGGCCGCGCGCGACGCGGGTGCCGAAGCGATCCATCCCGGCTACGGTTTTCTTTCCGAGAACCAAGCTTTCGCGCGCGCCTGCGCCGCGGCGGGCATCACCTTCATCGGCCCTGCGCCCGAGGCGATCGCCGCGATGGGGGACAAGTCGGCCGCCAAGACGTTGATGGAAAAGGCGGGCGTACCGCTGGTGCCCGGCTATCACGGCGAAAGGCAGGACGCCAAATTCCTCGCCAAGGAGGCCGACAAGATCGGCTTCCCGGTGCTCATCAAGGCCTCGGCGGGCGGCGGCGGCAAGGGCATGCGCATCGTGCGCCGCGGCGCCGAGTTCGCCGACGCCCTGGCCTCGTGTCACAGGGAAGCGAAATCGTCGTTCGGCGACGATCGCGTGCTCATCGAGCGCTACCTCGGGCGCCCGCGCCACATCGAGGTGCAGGTGTTCGGCGATACCCAGGGAGACGTGGTTTACCTGTTCGAGCGCGACTGCTCGGTGCAGCGCCGCCACCAGAAAGTCCTCGAAGAGGCGCCCGCGCCCGGCATGACCGAAAAGCGCCGCCGCGAGATGGGCGAGGCCGCGGTCGCCGCCGCCAGGGCCATCCGTTACACCGGCGCCGGAACGGTCGAGTTCATCGCCGAGCAGGATGGGCGCTTCTATTTCATGGAGATGAATACGCGCCTGCAGGTCGAGCACCCGGTGACCGAGATGATCACGGGGCTCGACCTGGTCGAGTGGCAGCTGCGCGTGGCGGCCGGCGAGCCGCTGCCGAGGAAGCAGGGCGAGCTCGCGATCCACGGTCACGCCATCGAGGCACGCATCTACGCCGAGGACCCGCAACGCGGCTTCCTGCCCTCGACCGGGCGGATCGCGCATCTCGCCTTCCCCGCCCAGTCCGCCGCGCTGCGCGTCGATACCGGGGTCGAGGCGGGCGCGTCGATCACGCCGCACTACGACCCCATGATCGCCAAGCTCATCGTCTGGGGCGAGGACCGGGGCGCGGCCCTGGCGCGCCTCGGCGCAGCGCTCGCCGGCTGCGAGATCGCCGGGGTGACGACCAACGTCGAGTTCCTCGCGCGCGTGGCCGCGAGCGAGGCTTTCGCCAGCGGCGACCTCGACACCGGCCTGATCGAGCGCTGCCGCGACGAGCTGTTCGCGCCCAGGGTGCCCGCCCCCGACGAGGCGCTCGCGGCGGTCGCGCTCGCCGAGCTGCTGCTCGAGCAGGACAGCACGCATGCGCTGGCGCGCGCGGCGGGCGAGCCGCACTCGCCGTGGCACGAGGTCGACGGCTGGCGGTTGAACGAGGAATCGCATCACGATTTCGTGTTCGGCGAGGGCGAGTCGACCTACCCCGTCACGGTGCGATTTCTTGCTGCAGGGCAGCGCATCGCCATCGGCGCACGCGAGTACGCGCTGGCCGGCGAGCGCTTGGCCGACGGCACGCTGCTCGTGCGCCTCGACGGCCGTGCCTACAAGGCGCGCGCCCTGTGCGACGCGGGCGACTGGCACGTGTTCACCCCCGGCGGCTACCGGCGCCTCGCGCTGCGCGACGAGCTCCACGGCCTCGACGTAGACGCCGGCGGCGGCTCGCTCGCCGCGCCGATGCCGGGCAAGGTCATCGCCGTCATGGTCAAGGCCGGGGACCGGGTCGAGAAAGGCGCGCCGCTGGTGATCCTCGAGGCGATGAAGATGGAGCACACCATCGCCGCTCCCGCGCACGGCGTGGTGAAGGAAGTGCACTACGCGGCCGGCGAGCAGGTGCTCGAGGGCGCCGAGCTCATCGCGTTCGAGGCGCTAAAATGAAACTATTGGTGATCGTATGACACTTCCGTTACGCGTACGCATGGTCGAGGTCGGTCCGCGCGACGGCCTGCAGAACGAGAAGGGCGAGGTGCCGACCAAGATCAAGCTCGAGCTGATCGAACGGCTCGCCGATGCGGGCCTGCCAGCGATCGAGGCCACCGCGTTCGTGTCGCCGAAGTGGATTCCGCAGATGGCGGATCACACCGAAGTGCTCGAGCGCATCCGCAGAAAGCCCGGCGTCGCCTACCCGGTGCTGACGCCGAACCTGAAGGGCTTCGAGGCGGCGCGCGCCGCGGGCGCCACCGAGGTGGCGATCTTCGGCGCGGCGTCGGAGGCGTTCTCGAGGAAGAACATCAACTGCTCCATCGCCGAGAGCCTGGAGCGATTTCGGCCGGTGGCCGAGGCCGCGCGCGCCGCGAACATCAAGCTGCGCGGCTACATCTCGTGCGTGCTCGGCTGCCCCTACGAGGGCGAGGTCGCGCCGGCCAAGGTCGCCGAGGTCGCAGCGGCGCTCGCCGGCATGGGCTGCTACGAGGTGTCGCTTGGCGACACCATCGGCGTGGGCACGCCCGGCAAGACGCGGGCCATGATCGAGGCGGTCGCCGCGCGCGTGCCGGTCGAGCGACTCGCGGGGCACTACCACGACACCTACGGCCAGGCGCTCGCCAACATCTATGCGTCGCTCGAAGCGGGCGTGGCGAGCTTCGACGCGTCGGTCGCGGGGCTGGGCGGCTGTCCCTACGCCGCCGGCGCCTCGGGCAACGTCGCCACCGAGGACGTGGTCTACATGCTGCACGGCCTGGGCATCGAGACCGGCGTCGACCTCGAGCGGCTGGTCGATATCGGTCAGTGGATCTGCGGCGTGCTCGGGCGCGAGCCTTCGTCCAAGGCCGGCAAGGCGATTGCCGCCAAGCGCAGGAAGGCGGCGTGAGCGAGTCGCCCTGCGTCGACGTCTGCCAGATGGATCCGCAGCGCCGCGTGTGCGCGGGCTGCTACCGCACGCTCGACGAGATCGCGCGCTGGGCCGAGATGAGCGATGCGGATCGCGAGCGCGTGCTTGCGGATCTGTCAGCGCGACGCAGCGAGATGAAAAAGGACGGCGCCCGGGTAGAATAGCGCCGCCGTGGGCCGGCAATTACCCGCAGTCTGGCGCGCGAAGCTGATCGCGTTCGGAACGCACCTTGCGATCAGCGCCACCGTTTTCGCGACAGTCATAGCACTGTCGGTGTGGCTGTTCTATCCGCCACTATATTTCTGGATCGATGGCGGCATGTTCGTGCTGACCGTCGCTGCGGGCGTGGACGTCGCCCTCGGCCCGTCGTGTACGCTCGTGCTGTACGCGCCGGGGCGCCGATCCAATCGCTTCGTATTACCCGCGATCGCGCTCGCGCAGGTGGCGGCCCTCGGCTGGGGCGTGCATCTGATGTATGAGCAACGCCCGCTGTTCGCGGCGTTCGTCGGCTATCCGCGTCACGAGTTCTTCCCGGTCACCAAGGGCTTGATCAGTGACAGCCCGCGGCCGCTCGCGGAACTCCTCGCGCTGTCGCCGGAACGGCCAGCTGCCGGCAAACAGCTCAAGGAGGTGCTCGATGCGGGCCGCACGCGCAAGCGCATCGAAGCGGTCTTTCCCGGCAACATGCCCGCCGTGGAGAAATTCATCGAGCGCAACGGGGGCAATTTCGATGATTATGCGTTCGTGCCGCTGAATGCGCGCTACGGCCGCGCGTTGCTTGCGTTCAGGCGCAGCGACGGGAAGTTCGTCGGCGGGATTGCCTTGAAGCTGAATTGAATCGCCGCGACCGCCGCTACTCGTGCGTGTAGATGATGTCGCTGCGGCGGTTCTGCGCCCAGGCGGCCTCGTCGTGCCCGGCGGCCTTCGGCTTCTCCTCGCCCCAGCTGGTGGTCTCGATGCGCTGGTCGGGCACGCCGAGGAGCTCGAGCGCCTTCTTCACGCCGTCGGCCCGGCGCTGACCGAGCGCCAGGTTGTACTCGCGGCTGCCGCGCTCGTCGCAATTTCCCTCGATCCGCACCGTCGCGGCGGCGTGCTCGCGCATGTACCCGGAGTGAGCCTCGACCAACGGCCGGTACTCGGGCTTGAGGTCGGACTTGTCGAAGTCGTAGTAGACGCTGCGCTTGGCGAGGGTGCTGTTCGGGTCGTGCAGCGGGTTCATCGCCACGGATTGCGGCGTCACCGGCTGCGTTTGCGTTGCGGGCGACTGCGCAGTGGACTGCGGCGCAGGCGAACTCTGCGGCGCTTGCGCCGCTTGCTGGCTGGCGCAGGCGCCGAGCAGCAGAAACAGCGCGGATGTAATCAAGATTGCGGGCGCTTTCGTCATGTTTGCGGTCTCCCTTCCCCTGTGGGCCTATTGCGCCGCAGATTGTCGCACGGGTTTCGGCGTCGAGCACATGGAGCGATCCACGGCGATGGCGGCTGACGCGACAGCCCTGCGTCAGATTTTACCGAAATCGCCGTGCCGCCCCTTGCCCGAAGCGAAGCGCGCCGCGCCCGCGGCACCTTCCGCGACCACCGCCGGAATGCCGTTGTACCACTCCTTCCTCATCGCTTCGCGCACCGACAGCCCTTGCTGCATGTACACCGAGCGCCGGTCGGCGCGCGTGCAGACCTGCGGAAAGCGCGCGATCTCGTGCGCCATGGCCTCGGCGAACTCGCGCGACTTGCCGTCGGGCACCACCTGCTCGCAGGCGCCGATGCGATACGCCTCGTCGGCCGGCAGCTTGCGGCCCGTGAGGATGATCTCCATGGCGCGTCCGGTGCCCACCAGGCGCGGCAAGCGTACGGTGCCGCCGTCGATCAGCGGCACGCCCCAGCGCCGGCAATACACGCCGAAATAGGCCGAGCGCTCCATCACGCGCACATCGCACCACAGCGCGAGCTCGAAGCCGCCGGCCACGGCCGGCCCGGCGACCGCGGCGATCACCGGCTTGTCGAGCTCCATGCGCGTGGGCCCCAGCGGGCCCCTGGGAAGCGGGCGGTCGTCCAGCGGGTAGGCGATTTCCTCGAGCGGACGCGCGTTGCCGACCAGGCTCGAGCCGTATTTCAGGTCCCAGCCGGCGCAGAACGCGCCGCCCTCGCCCCACAGCACCGCGACCGCGGCGTCGGGGTCGCCATTGAACGCGTTGAAGGTTTCGACCAGCGCATCGGCGCTATGCGGGTCCATCGCGTTGCGCGCCTCGGGGCGCGAATGGATCACGGTCCAGATCTTGCCCTTCCTTTCCACACGAACGGTCATGACTTTCTCCTTCCTCCGGGAATCGGCTTGCCGCTGTCGCGCCATTTCACGGCTGCGTGAAAACCGTGGCGCTCGGCGTACTCCTTGAACCACACGCCCTCGGGCGTATGGCGCGTGATGCCGTCGAACAGGGTGGCGATCATCTGGGTGTTGGCGAGGCCCATGTTCTCGTAGGCCTGGTTGATCATCAGCTTCTGCATCATGAGCTGATTCTGCGGCACGCCCGCCATGCGCCCGGCGAGCTGCTCCACGGCGGCGTCCAGCTTCTTCGCGGGCACCGCGTCGTATACCAGGCCCCAGTCCCGCGCCGTGCGCCCGTCGATGGTGTCGCCGGTGAGGAGCATCCTCTTCGCCTTTTCGGCGCCCAGGCGGTATACCCACATAGCGGTCGTCGGACAGCCCCACACACGGCTCGGCATGTAGCCGATCCTCGCGTCCTCGGCCATGAGCACAAGGTCCGCGCACAGCGCGATGTCCGAGCCGCCCGCCACCGCGTAGCCGTGCACCTTGCAGATCACCGGCTTGTAGCTGCGCCAGATGGAGAAGAAATCCTCGGTCCAGCCCTTCATGATGCGGTAGTCGAGCATCGGATCCCAGGGCATGTCCTGGATGATCTCGTTGTCGGCCTCCGCGAAAGCCTTCAGGTCGTAGCCCGCGCAGAAGGCGCGGCCCGCGCCGGCGAGCACGATCACGTGCACCCGGTCGTCGGCGTTGGCGGCCTCGACGGCGCGGCGGATCTCCCCAGGCATGTCGCGGTTGATGGCGTTCAGCCGGCGCGGGCGGTTGAGCGTGATGCGGCAGATGCGCCCGCGCACGGCGTATTTCAGCGTCGAGAATCGCATGTCTCCTCCATGGATCGCGCACCTTGCGCGATGTTACATTCGCCCATGCGCCGCGTGCTCTGGTACTTCGATTTCGTATCGCCGTTCTCCTACCTGTGCCTGGCGCGGCTCGGCGAGCTGCCGCGCGATGTGGAGTTCGAATTCCGGCCGGTGCTGTTCGCGGGATTGCTGCAGCATTTCGGGCAGAAGGGCCCTGCCGAGATCGATACCAAGCGACGCTGGACCTACCGCTGGTGCCAGTGGTCGGCGGACCGGCTGGGGGTGCCGTTTCGCTTTCCCGCCGTGCACCCGTTCAATCCACTGCATCACCTGCGCCTCGCGCTGGCGGCGGGCTCGACGCCGCACGCGGTGCGCGCCGTATTCGAGGCGCTGTGGACGAGCGGCGCCGATCCGTCGGACGCCGCGCGCTTCGCCGCGCTGTGCGGCGAGCTTGGCGTCGATCCGGCGCGCCTGGCGGACGCGGAGGTCAAGGAGCGGCTCAGGCGCAACACCGAAGAGGCCGCGGCCGCGGGCGTGTTCGGCGTGCCGACGTTCCTCGCCGAGGGCGAGCTGTTCTGGGGCGTCGACTCGGTCGACTTCCTCAAGGCCTTCCTCGCCGATCCGTCGCTGCTCGCAGGCGAAGAGATGCGGCGTCTCGCTGCGCTGCCGGTCGGCGCGCAGCGCCGCGGCTAAGAATACTTTCTCAGGTCATCGATCACCTTGCCGTCGTTCGGCAGGCTCCCGGGCGCGACGAGCTCCACCTCGCCGCGCAGCTTGGTGACGTCGCGAATGGACGCCACGATCGCCCCCGCCAGCTCCCCCGGGGGGCTTGCCACCTCGCACTTCAGCGTCATGCGATCCGTGCCGACCTCGCCTTCGACCACCAGGCGGGCCTTGCGCACCTCGGGGTGGCGGCGCATCACTTCGGCAACCTGCTTGGGGGTGACGAACATGGCGCGCACCTTGGTGCTCTGGTCGGCGCGGCCCATCCAGCCCCTGATGCGCGCGTTGGTGCGCCCGCAGGGGCTCGGCTGCGCCATGACCGCCGACAGGTCGCCGGTACCGAAGCGCACCAGCGGGTAATCGCGGTTGAAGCTGGTGATCACCACCTCGCCGACCTCGCCCGCGGGCACCGGGTCGCCGGTGCCCGGACGCACGATCTCGAGCAGCACGCCCTCGTCGAGCACCATACCTTCGTTGACGCTGCCGTCCGCGCTGGCGCTCTCGTAGGCGATATGGCCGAGGTCCGCGGTGGCGTAGAGCTGCATCACCTGGATGCCGCGCTCGCGCATCGTCTTCCTCAGCACCGGCGGCAGGTACTCGGCCCCAACCATGGCCTTCTTCAGGCACGAAATGTCGCACTTGAGCTCGTCCGCCTTCTCGACGATCAGCTTGAGAAACGACGGCGTGCCGATGAACGCGTTGATGCCGAGGTCGCGGATCGCCGCGACCTGCATCTCCGTCTGTCCGACGCCCGTCGGCACCACCGTGCAGCCGAGCGCCAGCGCCCCGGACTCGAGCATCGAGCCTGCGGGCGTGAAGTGGTAGGCGAAGGTGTTGATCACCAGGTCGCCGGCGCGAAAGCCGCCTGCGTACAGGCCGCGCGCGGTGCGCCACCAGTCCGCGGCCCGCCCTTCCGGGTCGTAGATCGGCCCCGGCGAGACGAAAATCTTGGCCAGCTTCTCGCGCGGCGTGGCATTCAGCCCGCCGAGCGGCGGTATGCTCTTCTGCAGCTCGCCGAGATCCGATTTGCGCGTCACCGGCAGCTTTGCGAGCTGCGCGCGGGAGGTGACCTTCGACGCGTCGACGTCGGCGAGGATGCGTGCAAAGCCGGGCGCATGACGCTTCGCGTGCGCGATCTGCTGCGGCAACGCGGCGAGCAGCGCCGCCTCGCGCTCTTCGGGAGACCGCGTTTCGAGGGCGTCGTAGTATTCCATCAGAGCCAGCGCTTGCGCCGGCGGTACGACTTGACGTCGCGGAAGCTCTTGCGCCCGCCCGAGGAGAAACCGAGGTAGAACTCCTTCACGTCCTCGTTGTCTGCCAGCGAATTGCCCTCGCCGTCCATCACCACGCGCCCGTTCTCGAGGATGTAGCCGTAGTCGGCGTACCTGAGCGCGATGTTGGTGTTCTGCTCGGCGAGCAGGAAGCTCACGCCTTCCTTGCGGTTGAGGTCCTTGACGATCTCGAAGATCTCCTCGACCAGCTGCGGCGCGAGGCCCATGGAGGGCTCGTCGAGGAGGATCATTTTCGGTCGCGCCATCAGCGCGCGCCCGATCGCCGTCATCTGCTGCTCGCCGCCGGAGGTGTATCCCGACTGCGAATGACGGCGCTCCTTGAGGCGCGGGAAATACCTGTAGACTTTCTCCAGATCGTCGTCGATGCCCGAACCCAGCGCCCCACGCGTATAGGCGCCGGTAAGCAGGTTCTCCTCCACCGTCAGGTGCTGGAAGCAGTGCCGGCCTTCCATTACCTGGCAGATGCCGCGACGCACCAGCTCCGAGGGATTGAGCTGGTCGATGCGATCGCCGCGGAAGACGATCTGGCCTTTGGTGACGTCGCCGCGCTCGGCGCGCAGCAGGTTGGAAATCGCTTTCAGCGTGGTCGTCTTGCCGGCGCCGTTGGCGCCCAGCAGCGCGACGATCTGCCCTTCCTGGACCTGCAGGGACACGCCCTTCAGCACCAGGATCACGTGATCGTAGATGACCTCGATGTTGTTGACCGCGAGATAGGCCTGCGGCGCGGCCGTCGGCTTGGGTACGGCGGACATTGGATCTGTCGTCGAGAGACGGGAAACCGTAGTCGAAAAAAGCGAAGGGGGCGATCGCCCCCTCCGCTCGCTTGCCGGGTGCCGTGCGCGCTTACATCTCTTTCGAGCAGTCGCGCGGCGTGATGCCCTTTTCCTTGGCGTAGGCCGCTGCGGATGCCTCCATCATCGGCCGAATCAGCGACTTGTCGGCCGCGATCCAGTCAGAAATCGGCTTCCACTTGGTGCCGTCCCATTGCTGGAACTTAACCAGGCCCGAGCCTTCGTGGTCCATGCAGGAAACGTGCAGCGGCGGCATCAGGCCGACCGCGCCCAGCTCCTTCAAGCGCGCCTCGGTGATGTTCAGGTTCTCGATGCCCCAGCGCATCTCCTCGCCGGTGATCGACTTGCCCTTCTTGTTGAAGTGCGCCTGCGCATTGCGGATGGCCTCCGCCGTGATGATGCCCGCGACGATGCCGCGCGTATGGTAGATCGAGCCGATGCGCGACTTGTCGTCGAGGTCGCCCTTGCCCTTGTCGTAGACGTACTTGATCACGTCCTTCATCACCGGAAAGCTGGTGCCGGGCAGGTTGAAGCCGGACGAGATGTAGCCCTTGGCCGCACTACCGGCCGGGATCACGTCTTCCTCCGCGCCGGACCACCACACGCCAAGCATCTTGTTGCGCGCAAAGCCGATCTTGGCGGCGGCCTTGATCGCGGTCGGGTTCATCACCCCCCAACCCCACAGGATCACCCAGTCGGGCTTGATCTGGCGGATCTGCAACCATTGCGACTGTTGCTCGTTGCCCGGATGCGGCACCGCGATCAGGGTGAGCTCGTAGCCGAGCTGAGCGGCGAGCCTCTGGAGCACCGCGTGTGGCTCCTTGCCGTAGGCCGAGTCGTGGTAGAGGAGCACGATCTTCTTGCCCTTCAGCTTGTTCATGCCGCCTTCCCGCTGGCCGATGAACTTGATCATGGCGTCGGCCTGCGACCAGTAGGTCGTGACTAGCGGGAAGATGTACGGGAACACGCGCCCGTCGGCGGCGTCGGCGCGGCCGTAGCCCATCGAGATGATGGGAATATGGTCGGCGGTGGCCTTGTCGATGAGCGAGTAGGTGATCCCCGTCGACAGTGGGTGGATGACCGTGGCGCCGGTGGGCGGGTGCTTCTTGCTGCGCTCGTAGCATTCCACACCGCGCGCATTGTTGTACTCGGTCTCGCATTTCTCGGTGGTCAGCTTGACGCCGTTGATGCCGCCGTCGCGCTCATTGAGCATGTTGAAATAATCGATCATGCCGCCGCCGAACCCGGATCCGCCCGGGGCGTAGGGCCCGACCCAGTAGAAGTTCGCAGGGATGAACTGCTCGGCCTGCGCCGCTGCCGGCCCAGAGAATCCGGCCGTCGCAACCGCGAGCGCCGCGGCCGCGAGAATGGTCCGCTTCATGGGGTTTCCTCCTCCTCTCTTTGGCGGCCCTATTGAGCGCGGGATGGCATCCCGACCCTAAGAGCCTGTTTCGAATAATGGAACGGGCAGTATAGTCTTTTCGTCCACGCTGACAAGCCCGCCATGCTCAGTGCGGGAACGGCCAAAGACGCAGCTTCTCCTTGGCGATCTGCCACAGGCGCGCCAGTCCCTGCGGCTCGACGATCAGGAAGAAGATGATCAGCCCGCCGAAGATGATGGCCTCGCCGTTGGACACCACCGTGTGCGAGATTTCGATGTTGAAGGTGTTCGAAATCCAGTCGGTCGACAGATTTAGGAAGATCGGCACCAGGGTGATGAAGCCGGCGCCGAGGAACGACCCCATGATCGAGCCGACCCCCCCTATGATGACCATGAACAGGACCCGGAACGACAGGTCGAGGTTGAACGCCTCGGGCTCCACCGTGCCCAGGTAGGTATAGGCGTACAGCGCACCGGCGACGCCGCAATAAAACGAGCTGATGGCGAACGCGAGCAGCTTGGTTTTCATCATCGGGATGCCGATCACCGAGGCCGCGACGTCCATGTCGCGCACCGCCATGAATGCGCGCCCGGTTTCGCTGCGCATGAGGTTCTTCGCCAACAGTGCCAGCAGCGTCACGATGGACAGGGTGAGCAGATACTTCTCTACCGAGGTCGTGATCGGATAGCCGAAGAGCACGATCTTCTGCGCCGAGATCACCCCGGACGAGCTGTAGTTGGTGATCCAGCCGATGCGGTTGATCGCCCACAGCACGAAGAATTGACAGGCGAGCGTTGCCACCGCGAGGTAGAAGCCCTTGATGCGAAGGCTCGGCAAGCCGAACACGATGCCGACCGCCGCCGCGCACAGCCCGCCGATCGCGAACGAGGCGAGGATCGGAATGTGCGGGATGCGCAGCTCCGCGTTGTAGGCCATGAACGCGCCCACCGCCATGAACGCCGCGGTGCCGAGCGACAGCTGCCCGGCGTAGCCGGTGAGGATGTTCAGACCCAGCGCGGCAAGCGACAGGATCAGGAACGGCGTGAGGAGCGCCGAGAACCAGTACTGGGTGGCGATCGCCGGCACCACCAGGAAGGCAAAAGCGAGAATCACCGCAATGCCGATTCGGTCCTGCAGGATCGGGAAGATCTGCTGGTCGTCGGCGTAGGTCGACTTGAACTGGCCCGCTTCGCGGTAGAGCATTGTTAGACCCTGTCGATGATTTTCTCGCCGAACAGCCCCTGCGGCCGCACCAGCAGGAACGCGAGTGCGAGCACGTAGGGGAACCACGACTCGATGCCGCCTCCGACGTAGGGGCCGAGGTAGACCTCGGCGACCTTCTCGCTCGCGCCGATTATCAGGCCGCCGACGATGGCGCCGGGAATCGACTCGAAGCCGCCGAGGATCAGCACCGGCAGCGCCTTGAGCGCGACGAACGTCAGCGCATACTGCACGCCGTTGCGCGCGCCCCACATCAGCCCCGCGACCAGCGCGACGAAGCCGGCCACCGCCCACACGATCGCCCAGATGTGCTGCAGCGGGATGCCGACCGCCAGCGCAGCCTGGTGGTCGTCGGCCACCGCACGCAGCGCGCGGCCGATCCGGGTCTTCTGGAAGAACAGGGCGAGCCCCGCGACCAGCACGCCGGCGACCAGCGCCGCGAACAGGTCGAGCTGGCTGATGTTGATGTTGGCCTTCTGCGACAACCATTCGATCGGCACGTCGGGGATGCCGAGCTCGAGACCGTGCGGCTGCGAGCCCCACGCCATCTGCGACAGCCCTTCGAGCACGAAGCTCAGGCCGATAGTCGCCATGAACAGCGTAATCGGCGGTTGGTTGATCAGCGGCCTGAGCACCACGCGCTCGGTGACGACCGCCACCACCATCATCACCGCGAGCGTGATGCCGAGCGCCAGCCAGAAGTTGACATTGCGCTCGAGCAAGGAAACGAAGGTCAGTGCGGCCACGAACACCAGCGAGCCCTGGGCGTAGTTGAACACGCCGGAGGCCTTGTAGATCAGCACGAAGCCCAGCGCCACGAGCGAGTACATGACCCCTGCCAGCAGTCCCCCGGCGAGCACCTCGATGAAGAAATTCATCGCTGCGTCCGCCTCAATGCGCGACGCCCAGGTAGGCGTCGATGACGGACTGGTTGCCGCGGATCTGGTCCGGGGTACCGTCGCCGATCTTGCGCCCGTAGTCGAGCACCACGACGCGATCCGAGATGTCCATCACCACGCCCATGTCGTGCTCGATCAGCACGATCGTGGTGCCGAAATGGTCGTTCACGTCGAGGATAAAGCGCGACATGTCCTGCTTTTCCTCGAGGTTCATACCCGCCATCGGCTCGTCGAGCAGCAGCAGCGTCGGCTCCGCGGCGAGCGCGCGACCCAGCTCGACTCGCTTCTGCAGGCCGTAGGGCAGCCGCCCGACCGGCGTCTTCCTGATGTGCTGGATCTCGAGGAAGTCGATCACCTCCTCGACCGCGCGGCGATGCGCCAGCTCCTCCCTGCGCGCCGCCCCGAGCCACAGCGCCTGCTGCAGGAAATTGCAGCGCATCTTCAGGTTGCGGCCGGTGAGGATGTTGTCGAGCACCGTCATGCCGCGGAACAGCGCGATGTTCTGGAACGTGCGCGCGATACCCATCGCCGCCGCCTCGTGCGACACCATGTCGTGGAAGGCCTTGCCGCGCAGCCGGATGGTGCCTTTTTGCGGGTGGTAGACGCCGTTGATCACGTTCAGCATGGAGCTCTTGCCGGCGCCGTTCGGCCCGATGATCGCCCGGATCTCGTGCTTGCGCACGTCGAACGACACGTCGGTCAGCGCGTTGACGCCGCCGAAGGACAGCGAGACGTCGTCCACCGAAAGCACGATTTCACCGACTTGGCGGCCGCGCACAGCCATTTCCTGCGCCTGCGGCGGCGCGCTCATGCCGCTTTCTTCGCCGCGTCGGGCGCGAAGGTCTTGACGTCGCGGATCTTGAGGTCGGCGCTGATGCTGCCGCTGCGCCCGTCCTCGTACTTGACCTGCGCCTCGACGTGCACGCTGTGCTCGCCGCCGTACAGCGCGGCGATCAGCGGCGCATACTTGTCCGCGATGTAGCCGCGCCGCACCTTGCGCGTGCGCGTCAGCTCGCCGTCGTCGGCCTCGAGCTCCTTGTGCAGGATCAGGAAACGGTGGATCTGGTCGCCCGCGAGCTCGGGATCCTGCGTCAGATCGGCGTTGACCTTCTCGACGCACTCGCCGATCAGGTCGTAGACCTCGTCGCGCGAGGCCAGGTCGACGTAGCCCGCGTAGGGCATGTTGCGCTTCTCGGCCCAGTTGGCGACCGCATCCATGTCGAAGTTGATGAACGCGCACACTCGGTCGCGCTGGTCGCCGAAGGTCACCGCTTCCTTGATGTAGGGGAAGAACTTGAGCTTGTTCTCCAGGTACTTCGGCGCGAACAGCGTGCCGTCGGTGAGCTTGCCGACGTCCTTCACCCGGTCGATGATCTTGACGTGGCCGTCTAAGTCGAAGTAACCGGCGTCGCCGGTGTGGAACCAGCCATCGGCGTCTTTCGCCTCGGCGGTCGCCTGCGGGTTCTTGTAGTACTCCTTGAACAGGCCCGGCGAGCGGATCAACAGCTCCCTCTGCGGCGTGAACTTCAGCTCGACACCCTCGACCGCCGGGCCGACGGTGTCGGCCTTGACCTGGCCATCGGGCTGCACGCATACGAACACCGAAGTCTCGGTCGAGCCGTAGAGCTGCTTCAGGTTGATGCCGATCGAGCGGTAGAACCTGAACAGGTCCGGCCCGATTGCCTCGCCCGCCGTGTACGCGACGCGCACGCGGCTCATGCCGAGCACGTTCCTGAGGGGTCCGTAGACGAAGAAATTGCCCAGTGCGTAGAGCAGCCGGTCGATCGGCCCGACGGACTTGCCGTCGAGGATGGCGCCGCCGACGCGCGTGCGCCACGCCCATGAAATAGCGGTACATCGCGCGCTTCACGCTGCCGGCATCCTCCATCCTGATCGACACCTGCGTAAGCAGCGCCTCGAGCACGCGCGGCGGCGCGAAGTAATACGTGGGCCCGATCTCGCGCATGTCGGTCATCATGGTCTCGGCCGATTCCGGGCAGCAGATGCAGTAGCCGGTGACGAAAGGCTGCGCGTAGGAGAAGATGTTCTGGCCGATCCACGCCGGCGGCAGGTAGGCGAGCACCACATCGTGATCGCCGAGGCCTTCCATCTCCGCCGCGGCCCTGGCGCGGTCGATCAGCGCGTGGTGCGTCAGCACCACGCCCTTCGGGTTCGCGGTGGTCCCCGAAGTGAAGAACATCGCCGCCGGGTCTTCACCCGAGCCCTTGGCGATCTCGGAATCGAGAAACGCGGGGTTGCGCTCAAGGAACGCGGCGCCGATCTCGAGCAGCTTGTCGTAGGCCATCAGCTGCCGCTGCTCGTAGTGCCGCATGCCGCGCGGCTCGTCGTAGTAGATGTGCCCGAGGCTCGGGCACTGCGGCAGGATCTCGAGCAGCTTGTCGACCTGCTCCTGGTCCTCGGCAACCGCATGGGCGATTTCGGCATTCTGGATGGGGAACGCCATCTCGGCGGCCACCGCGTCCTGGTACAGCGGCACAGGCACCGCGCCGAGGCACTGTGCGGCGCACATCGCCGAGTAGATCCGCGGGCGGTTGTCGCCGACCAGCGCGATGTGATCGCCGCGCTTGAGCCCCTGCTCGGCGAGCCCGCAGGCGAGCGCGCGCACCTCGTCGGCAAACCGCTTCCACGACCAGGTCTGCCAGATGCCGAGATCCTTCTCGCGGATCGCGGGACGCTCCCCGCGCACCTTGGCGTGGTGCAGCAGCAGCTTGGGAAACGTATCCAGGCCGGAAAGATTCTCCCCCATAGCCCCTCTCCTCCTGAGTGACTTATGTATTCTTGCATAATTTCAAGGCCATGACCCGCGCCCCCGCCATTGCCACGCCTTACGTCGGCGCGCGTGCCGTCGTGCGGCCCGAATGGATCGACTACAACGGCCACATGAACGTGGGCTATTACCACGTCGCGTTCGACGCCGCGGCCGAGCCGTTCTTCGAGCTTCTCGGCCTGCCGCAGGAACTGCTCGAGCGGCTCGTGGCAGTCAAGGCCGCGCACGGCGCGCTGCCGCGGCCGTGGCAGCTTGGGCACGTGATGTCGGCGCGGCCGCTTGCGCGCCCGCTTGGCGGTTGCTAGTCTGATCGTTCTCGCAACTAAGAGTCTCCCTATGCACCGCGCTCTCATCGTCGCGTTTGCGCTGGCGTTTCCTGCGTTGTCAGCCGCGCAATCCTCCGCAATCGAAAAGATCCGCAGCACCAAGGTCGTGACGATGGCCTATCGCACGAACGCGGTGCCGTTCTCGTTCAAGGACTCGAACGGACAGCCTGCGGGCTATACGGTCGAGCTATGCAAGCGTATCGCCGCAAGCATGCGGTCGAACCTGAACATCCCGCAGCTGAAGATCCGGTGGGTCGAGGCAACGAGCCAGAACCGCTTCGAGCTCGTCGAAAAGCGCGACGCGGATATGGAATGCGGCGCGACCACCGCCACCCTCAAGCGCATGGAGCGAGTGGATTTCTCGAACTACGTGTTCGTCGACAGCACCGGCGTGCTCGCTCGGGGCGCCTCCGGCACCCGGTCGTTCTCCGACCTTGCCGGCAAGCGCGTCGCGGTGATCGCCGGCACGACCAACGAGCAGGCACTCAAGACCGCGCTCAAGGACAGGTTGGTCGACGCCAAGGTCGTCGCCTATCCGAACCGCGAGGCGGCGGTTGCCGCGCTCGAGGCGGAAGAGGTCGACGCGTTCGCGAGCGACAAGATCCTGCTCGAGGGCATTGCAGGGAAGGTGAAGGACACCAGCAAGTACGCCCTGCTGCCGGACAACTTGTCGTTCGAGCCCTACGCGATCGTGCTGCCGCGCGACGATTCTGCGCTGCGTCTCGAGGTCAACCGGGGCCTATCGCAGGTGTTCAGCACTGTCGCGATCAAGGACATATTCGCGCGCGCTTTCGGCCGCGACGCCGAACCGACTCCGCTACTGCGCGCGCTCTACCTGATCGGCTACATCCCGGAGTGACCTCCGGGCCGGCGGTGCGCACCCGCGCGCCAGCCTCTTGCCGTTGCGGAATAGTTCCGCTGTCGATTGTCGTCCGCCGGCAACGGTCCTGTTCGCGGCCGTTCAATTCGAGAACTAGGTCCTGAAGCGCGCCATATTCCCTAACACGGCGCGCGCGTCTGATCTATCTTGGTCGCTTCTCCGGTGAATCCGGGAGGTTCCCATGATGGAGCTGCGCAACTGGATGGTCTGGCCGGACAACGCCTTGCTGTCCGCTCTGGTTCTGCTGCTGATCGCGATGCTCGGTCTCTACGCGGCGCGCATGCCGATGCACGGCCTGATCCGCTCCGCCGCGCTCGCGCTCAGCGGCCCGCTGCGCCTCGGCGCGCGCTGGCTGTTCGCGGTGGCCGAGGAGATGAAAACGCGCAACAAGGCGGTCCTGCTCGCGCAGGGTCGCCGCGAGGCCGGCCAGCGCATCGAGCGCGAATTCGAGCGCCTCGGAATCCTCGTCGCGCGCGACCTGCAGGGCTACCCGACCCTGCAGCGCCGGCTGCTGGAGGAGATCACGCGCGTCGAGGAGGACTACAAGAAGTGCGGCGAGGTGCCACCGCCGCCGCCCGACTGGGTCGAGGCGGTCGCCGCGGTTGCCAAGATCAAGACCGGCGGCGGAGAGGTGGTGCAGAAGATCCTGGAAGACATCCGCAAGTCGGTCGCGGGCATCCACGAGAAAGCGCTCGCCGAGTACCGCCGCGCCTACCAGATGCGGCACAGCATCCTGGAAGGTTTCATGCCCTACTGGCGCTCGCTCGACAAGACCGTGAAACAGGTCGAAAAGAGCATGGCCGGCCTGCAGCAAAGCGCTTCGACCATCGACGCGCACATGGAAAATTACAGGGAGATCGTCGCCGCAAGCGACAAGGCCGAGTCCACGCTGACCAATTCCGCGTTTACGCAGTTCGTGAGCGCCGCTCTGGTCATGGCCGTGGCGCTGGGCGGCGCGTTCGTCAATTTCAAGCTGATCGCCCTGCCAATGTCGGAGATGGTCGGTGCGGGTGATTACCTCACCGCCTCCCTGCGTACTTCGGAAGTGGCCGCACTGGTCATCATCCTCGTCGAGGCGTCGATGGGCCTGTTCCTGATGGAATCGCTGCGCATCACCCACCTGTTCCCGCGCATCGCGAACCTCGAAGACCGCATGCGCCGGCGCATGGTGTGGATCTCGCTCGCGCTCCTGGTGACGCTCGGCTGCGTCGAGGCGGCGCTCGCGCTGATGCGCGACACGCTGATCGCGGACAAGCAGGCCCTGCTGCAATCGCTGGCGACCGTGCCTGCGGTGGTCAACGAGGGCCTGCTCGGGCGCATCCCGACCGCCGGCCAGATGATCCTTGGATTCATCCTGCCGCTGGCGCTCGCCTTCGTCGCGGTGCCGCTCGAGTCCTTCATCCATTCGGCCCGCACTGTCGGCGGCGCACTGCTGGTAAACCTCATCCGTTCGGTAGGGTTCCTGATGCGCGTACTCGGCAACGTGGCGCGGCAGGGGGCCCGCGTGCTGCTGCACGCCTACGATCTGCTGATCGTGCTGCCCCTGCTCGCCGAGCATCTGGTGCGCTCCCAGCGCGGACGCGAGCCGGCGCCGCGTCCAATGGATGCTCCGGAAAAGACCGTAACCACCATCTGAGCGAGGGGAGACTGGCCATGATCAATCGTGCGCGAATGGCGGTCCTGGCGATCGCCGGATTGGCGGTGAGCGCCGTCGGCTGCGTCGACCCACGCAGCCATACCAATGCTGTCTATATGCTGGTGGACGACTCCGGTACCTACGCCCGCGAGGTCGGGAAGGCCCGGCTGGTCGTCAACTACCTTCTCGGTACTCTTCAGCCCGGGGACACCCTTGCGGTCGCCAAGGTGCAAAGCCGCAGCTTCAGCGAGAAGGACATCATCGCGAAGGCAACGTTCGACGTGCGCCCGAGCCAGGCCAACAGCCAGAAGCGGGCGTTCCGCGACAAGATCGACGCCTCTCTGAAGAACGAGCGAGGCTCGGCCTATACGGACATCACCGGCGGTCTGATCCAAGGCGCCGAGTTCCTCAACGAGACCGGAGCCGGCACCAAGACGATCATCATCTTTTCCGACATGCAGGAAGAGCTCGACAAAGTGACGATCCGCAACTTCCGGATCAACTTGAGCAATATTCGAGTGATCGCGGTGAACGTGACCAAGCTCAACACGGACAACATCGATCCGCGGCGTTATCTCGGGCGGCTCGAGGTGTGGCAAAAGCGGGTCGAGGCGGCCGGCGCTTCCGAATGGAAGGTGATCAACAACATCGAGCGGCTGGACACCATCTTCGCGAAAAGCTAGCGGCTGCCCGGCCGCCGGAAAGGGTCACGACGACGACTTATATGTCGGGCCGGGGCTCACAGGTGTTTGCTGCTTGCGCCAGCTGGCCGGTGGTGCGCCGAACAGGCGCTTGAAGGCGCGGTTGAAGGCCGGTTCGGATTCGTAGCCGACGCGCGCCACGATATCTTTCAAATTCGTGTTGCCGGTTTTGAGAAGTTGCGCAGCAATCACCAAGCGCCAGTGTGCGAGATACTGCATGGGTGGCTGATCGAGCAGGTGCTTGAACCGATCCGCCAGCACCGACCGTGATGTTCCTACACGTCGCGCCAACCGCGTGACCGTCCACTTCTCATCCGGCATCGTGTGCAACCACTTCAGGGCGCTACCCACGATCGGGTCGTTGAGCGCGGCCAGCCAGCCGATCTCGCCGGCCGGCAAGGTTTGAATGTGGCGCCGCAGGACTTCCATGAACATCAGCTCGGTGAGTCGGGCAAGAATGCACTGACCGCCCGGGCGCGGATGGCTCGCCTCGTGGGTAATATAACGTATGCTCGTTTCCAGCCAGGCGTCGTCGGGTTCGGCGCGTGGCCGCGCGTGCATCAGGGTCGGCAAACTGCGTTGCAGCGGGTTGAACAACAGTTCGTCGCAGTGCAGGAACCCGCAGATCAGTTGCGTGCCCGCGCCGGTCCCGCCGTGTTGGATGGCGGGCATGTCATTCCACGGGGTCGGTGGAAACAGCGTCGCGATCGGCACCGTTGCGGCATCGTGTCTTCCTCCCAACCTGTGCTCATTCCCGTAAGGCAGCAGCACTGCGTCGCCGGCGGTCAGCCACAGGCGCTCCTCACCCTTTACCTCGAGCCAGCAGTTTCCCGCAGCAACCACATGAAACTGAATGATGCGTTCGGTTCGGAAGGGCAGGGTGCGCGCCAGCTGGCAGGACTCCGGCGTTGTGACCGACCAAGGCTCGTGGAATTCGGCGCGGAACAGGACCACCCCCGACAGATGCACGGTGCGCAAAATATCCGAGAGCAGATCGGCGAGGCCTGCCGAGCTGGAGGATAAGTCGCCGGGCGGGGTTCCGGGCAAGAGTCTCGGAGTTTCAGTCATCGCCGTCGTCTTAGCGATCTTGTATGGTGGCTTCCGCTGTGCCGGTCCGCGACCGGCCCAAGCGCAGACTGCCCAATAGCAATCGATAGGGAGTGTATTTATGGCGGAGAACATACGCAATCTGGTGGTCGTCGTGACGCACGGAATAGATCATGAGCTGTCCTCGGCGGGCCTGACCATCGCCTGCGGCGGGATTTCCGCCGGGCTCCAAGTATCGATATTCCTTACCAGTTCGGGGGTTGATATCGCGCGTAAGCGGGCGGCCGACATGACACACGTGAAACCGCTCGATCCGTTGTCGGATTTGATCCGGGACTTCATGGCACGTGGCGGGAATTTGTGGGCGTGCACTCCGTGCGTGAAAAGCCGCGGTTACAGCGAGCAAGATCTGGTGGACGGCGTCGTCATTACCGGCGCGAGCAAAATGCACGAACTCATCAAGGCGGGCGCGGCGACGCTGAGTTTCTGAAATTGTGTCCCACGTTCCAAGATTGAAGGACGTGACACGTGTTCATGCTTGAGACCCGCGCCTTGAGCTGGTGGTACTGGTTGGTGACCGTTGTCCTTCTGACCGCCGGGTTGTCCGGGCGGCCTGAGGCATTTCTGCTCGCCATCTGTCTCACCGTATTTCAGCTCATACACTTCATGATTCGTGAACGCAGCATTACCGCGTTCCCGATCCAGGTGCGATTTGGATACCTGTTGCTGCTCCTTATCGCGATGCCCGAAAAACTTCAGTGGATTTACTGGATCCCAACGATTGGAACCTGGGCACAGGTTCTGTTTGGCTACTGCGCAATGGCCAGGACGGTGTCGCTTCTGCCATGGAACCGCAAGGAAGCATTCTCATTCGATTTTCTCAAGCGAACCTTCCTTTCCGCTCCAGTCAGAGGAAACATCCTGCAAGGACTGCCACCGGTATAAAGGGATCGGAAAATCGATCCGTCCCATTGCGCATGCTCATTCGGTGGTGGGGCCTACTACATGCTGCGCCGGCACCGACCCCCGACCTCGAACAGGGCGTGGGTGATCTGGCCCAGCGAGACTGGCCGATGGCCTTGGCGAAGTCGTCACGCGTGGCGGTCAGCGTTCCGCTTGCATAAGGAGGCCGCATGCATCCCCCGATCACGCTGAGAGGTACTTCTTTCAGGGCTGCCGCATCGCGGCAATCTCCCTACGCAGATCCTGCGCCCAAGCGCGGCGATCACGGCCGCCTGCAAATTGCGGCTTGCCAAACGTCACCACGGCGCGCAAGTCTCGCGCGCGAAGCGTGCGCCAGATCGATCCCAGGAGCGACTCGTCACCCATGTAACTCACCGCCTCGGTGGGCTTCCTGGACCGGCCATCGACATATTGCAGCGCCACCGGTTGCACCGGCGCATCGGCGGATATCGCTGCCTGGATCAGATTGGCATGAAACGGCAATACCGAGCCGCCGTCGCCGGTGGTTCCTTCCGGAAACACGGCAAGCACGTCTCCGTCCTTCAGTGCCTGTGCCATATGGTGCACCACGCGCATAGCGTCGCGCCGTGACGCGCGCTCTACGTACAGCGTACCTCCGCCCGAAGCGAGGGTCCCGAACAGCGGCCAGCGCTTGACGTCTGCCTTGGACACGAAACGGCAATGGCACGCCGCGTGCAATGCCACGATGTCGAGCCAGGAGATATGGTTCGACACCAGCAGCATTGGTCCGGTCGGCGCCGGAGTGCCGACGACTGCCAGTTCGACGCCAAGTCGCTTGAGCATATCGCGGGCCCAGGCCTGAACCCGCATGTCGCGCTGCTGCTTGGATAGGCGGGGAAACAGCAGCCTGATCTGCGCCACGCCGCCGAGCACGTGCGACCACACACGCCACGCCATCCAGCACGCAGCCAACTTGGTCACCCCTCGGCCGCTCAGAGGCGGAACGTGCAAGCGTCAAACATGCGGGATTGCCTGCATCGCGTTGGCAACACGGCGGCCGAGATTGTCGAGGTGCGACAACTCGCCAAGCCGGGATGCGACCGTCGCATCGCGACGTCCTGACGACTTAAGAAACTGCTCGAAGCTGACCAGGCATCGCCTCTCGAATATCGGAAACCGGAGTTCGCGGGCACACTCGATGGCGCCTCGAAACAGGGCTTCGGCGCGCTCAGACCCCGGCTGCGCGAGATCTGCCGCCACCAGCGCCTGCACGCGACGCAGCTCCGGTTCGAGCCATCTGCTGCCTTGGGACATCAACTGTATGGCACGTTCGCATGTCGCAGCCGCGTCGGTGAGCCGGCCGACGCGGCGCTGGGCGTCGGCCAGATTCGCCAGGTGACCGGCCTCGCCCAGGCGGAACTCGACCGAATCAAATGCGGCGATCGCCTTGACGATCATGGGGATGCCCTGCGCCGGATTACCGCCTTGGCACAGCGCCCATCCCACGAAAGCCGCGGCATGCGCGCGGAATCCGTAAAGTCGATGCTGTTCCGCCAGCGCGAGAAGGTTCTTCGCCTCCATCATCATCTGCTCGCTTGCGTCGCACAGCCCGAACACCCAGCCGCCGACGTAGACCATCGGGATCGCAGTCGAGTGCGGATGCCGGATCGCGTCGGCCGTGCGCAGCGCGTCGAGACCGACTTCAAGTGCGGCATCCACGTCTCCCAGGCACCAATGCGTGAGGCTGAGCAGGGACTTCGCGTGGACCTCGGTGTTCTGCCCGTACATGTGGGTCGTCGCGGCGTCCCGCTCGGGCACATACAGCGTCAGCGACCGCTCGAGTTCCATTTTCGCCGCTGCGGCGTCGCCCTGGGCGAGCAGCGCCTGGCCCAGCATGCGATGCCCGATGACCCGTTCGGAGTCGAATCCATCGCGCTCGGCGCGCGAGACGAATAGGTTCGCAAGTGAAATCGCCTCGCTGCTGCGACCCCGGCAGTTGACGAACGTGAACTGCCCGAAGGCGAACGGGAAGACCATGGCCGTCTCGGCGCTTTCTTCGCACAGCTGGAGGCCACGCTCGCAACAGGCGGCCAGCTCCAAGGACGTGGCGCTTTGCGTCGCCAGGAGCGAGCCCATCAGCGAAACCTGGAGCTTGAGTTCGAATTGCCGGCGCGAGACCGCATCGGCGATCCTGTCGAGCAGGCCGAGGCCTTTGCGGATATGCTCGATCGCCTCGACGTGCGCGGAACGTCTGGCGGCGCTCACCCCTGCCTGTAGCCAAGCACCGATCGCTTCGGGAAACGCACCCGCTTCGGTGAGGTGATATGCAAGCACTTCCGGGATGGTCGGCTCGCCCCCTTCAGCGTCCCGCAGAACCTCCACGATGCGACCGTGCATGATCCGTCGCTCCGTCTGGACCATCGATTCGTGCGCCATCCGCTGCAGCAAGGCGTGCCTGAATTCGTAGCGAATTTCCGCACCGTATCGCCGCGGCAGCAGAATCTCCGCCTCGACCAGCGATTCCAGCCGTTCGTGAACCTGTTCCGCCTCGTCCCTGAGCACGGCACGCAGAAAATCCCGTGTGAAAGAGCGGCCGATGCACGCCGCCGCCTGCGCGATGCGCCGCGCCCCCGGCCGCCGGTCGAGACGTTCCGACATCAACTCGGCAAGCATGAGCGGCATGCCACCCAGTCCGCGGTGCGGCGCGGGCCCTCGAGATTTCTCCTCGAGCAAAGAAATGACGAGTTGTTCGAGAAAGAACGGCACGCCCTCGGCCGCGTCGACCGCCTTCGAAACCATCTCGTCGGACAGCTCACCTGCGCCTGGAACAGATCGCGCGAGCTCGAAGCAGTCTTGCAGCCCCAGAGGCTCCAGGCGAACCGTTTCGTCAATTTCCGGAAGGGCAGGGCCCTTGGGGAATGGCCGCTTGGTCAACACCACCAGAACGGGCAAGTTAGCCGAGGCGGTGACGATGTCACGCAGCAGTTCGGCCGATGAAGGGTCCAGCCAGTGCGCGTCTTCGATCCAGAGAAACACCGGTCGCGTGCGCGCGGCCCCCGCTATGATCGAGACGCTGAATTCATATTGTCTGCGCTTTTGCAGTTGCGGCGGCGCGGCGACCGCTTCGCCGGCGACGGGGGCGGCCATGCCGAGCAGACCGGCGACAAGCTCGCGGTTTTCCGGCGTGTTGCGGCCCAGCTCGTCGAGATAGGCTGTGATCTTGTCATGGCGTACCGACTCCTCGTCGTCGGCGGTCAGCCCGGCTCGGGCCCGAACCAAGGCCGCGACCGGATAGAGTGGCGTGCTGGCGAAAATTTCGTGGCATTGCGCTTGCAGCAGCGTCGCATCGACGAACTCGGGCCGGCCCGAAAGCTCCAGCACCAGGCGCGTCTTGCCAATGCCGGCATCGGCAACGACCGCCACCGTTTGGCAGCGCGACTCGTCCCTGGCGACTTTCCAGCGGGAGACGATGCGCTCGATAGCAGCCTCCCGCCCCACCATGCGCGCTGCGCCGCGCCGCAGGCGGGACTCGGTCCGCGTGATGCCGGGCAATGCGCGCATGACCTCGTAGACCTCGACCTTGCGCGACAAGCCCTTGATGGTCTTCACGCCCAGCGACTTGCAGTCGAACATCCCCTCCACAAGCTCCAGGGTTTCCTGGCTGATCGCAATTCCGCCGGGAGACACCTCGGCCTGCAGCCTAGCCGCAAGATTGACCGCCTCGCCCACGACGCCATGCCGAGTAATGCCAGCGCTAATCAGCAGCTCCTGAGCGATCAGCACCAGGCCGGAATGAACCCCGATTCGCGCCTCGAGCTTCGGCATGGTCCGGCCGCGAACGTTCGTATCGAGATTGCGCAGGCCCTGCAGCAATGCAAGAGCCGCGCGAAGCGCACGCTCGGCATCGTTCTCGTGCGCTGCGGGGTAGCCGAAATAGACGAGGAGGCCGTCGCCGAAGGCCTGCGCGACGAAGCCCCCGAAGCGTTCCATGATCGTCAGGGCAAGTCGCTGGTAGCGGCGCAAAAGCAGCCCGAGATCTTCCGGATCAAGTCGTTCGCCCAGGTCGGTAAAACCGACCAGGTCGATGAACTCGATCGTGAGAAAGCGGCGCTCGGGGGCCTCCTGGCGCGATCCAGAGGTCCCGAATTCACTCATCGCGTCCCCCTCGGGCTTGTTCTGCCGGCGCAGATCCCTGTCCGCGAGCACACGATCGGCGCTCGCTTCGATCCTGCGTGCCATCGCGGTTATCCCGCGGTCCGATCTGAAGTCCGTTTATTCTAGTCCAGCTTCACGAAAGGTGGTGTTCGACATCGGCAGTTGTGTACACTTGTCCGCAGGTGTCCATGTAGATGCTTCAATGCTCTGCCTGGGGAGGGCGTGGACGCGATGCTGCCACGGATCGGGCACGGAACGAGCCGCTCGGCGCGCGATGCGCGCTCGGCGCCGCCGCGAAGACGCGCGCTGGTCGTCTGCGCGCACCTGCGCCCCGGCCGCGACAAGCGGCGGTCGCGCTACTTCATGCAGCCGATCTCCGGCCTGCATGTCGGTTCCCTGATCGACCCGCGGCACTTCGAAGTGCGCCTGCACCACGAGGACTGGCACGGGCCCTTCGATCCGGCGCGCTGCGCCGGTTACGACCTGGTGTTCCTCTCCGGCCTGCAGCCGGATTTCGACCGCATGCGGCAGCTCTCCTACTTCTTCCGGCGCAGCGGCGCGACGGTGGTCGCGGGGGGAAGCATCTGCACCGCGTTCCCCGAATTCGCCACCCGGTTCTTCGATGTGGTCTGCGCCGGCGGCGTCGACAGCGTCAGGCAGGTCGTGGCCGATTACCTGCTGGGCTCTCTCAAGCCCATCTATCGATCGCCGGCCGACCAGATCTCGGCGTATCCGATCGACCACAGCCTGCTCGCGAAAAGCGGAATCAACCCGCTCTTCCATTTGATGGAGACTTCGCGCGGCTGCAGTTTCAAGTGCAGCTTCTGCGTCATACCGGCCGAATTCGGCACCCACGCGCGCTACGACCTCGCGACCCTCGCCGCCGGAATCGACAATGCGATTTCCTCCAGCCCGGCATTCAGCTTCCGCCGCTGGTATCCGATGATCAACCTGCTGGACAACAATTTCTCCGACGACCGCGCGCACATGCTCGCGGTTGCCGGGATGTTTGCTGCGCATCCCAAAGTGCGCGGCTGGAGCGCTCTGGTCACGCAGAACGTCCTGCATGACCGCGAATTGGTCAGGACCCTGGCGCGGCTCAAGTGCATGGTGCTGTTCGTCGGACTCGAGTCACTCGATCAAGCGATGCTGCGCCGGTACAACAAGACCCAGAACATGAGCCGGCGCCACAATGTCATCGACGACGTCGCGTTCGCCGAATCGCAGGGCATCGCCATGTGCTACGGCTATCTTTTCGATTATCGTCACCAGACTGCGGCGGAGATGGAGCGGCAGATCCTCGCGATCGCGCGCAACCCGCTGATGCCGATGCCGGTCTATCTGAGCGTGGTGGCCCCCCTGGCGGGCACGGTCGGCTTCTGGGAGGATTTGCGCCAGGGTCAGCTGGCGCCGAACCTGCGCCTGCGCGATCTCGACGGCGAGACCATCTGCCACGCGAAGCTCGCCGACCGCCGCGAAGTGATCGTCGACTTCATCGAACGGATGTTCCGGCGGCCCTGGACGGTGGTCGCGCGGCTCGGCATCCTGGTCAAGACGCTGCGCCGCATCGTGCGCGCGCGCAGCCTCAATCCGATACGCTGGTACGTCATCGCGTCGGCAAATTTCCATTGCTTCATCTGGTCGAGCGCAACGCCTTCGCAGGCACGCACGTACGTGGCCGGCAGCGACACGCTCGACCCGCAGTATTTCGAGCGACCGGACGACCTGTCGGAAGCGGACCGGATCCGCTATTTCGATCCGATTACGTTGACCGACGCCGGCGGGCAGCCGGCCGAGTGGCTCGCGCCGTACGTGCCGGCGCCGGCGGCGCCGGCCCGCCGCAAAGTGTCATTCTCCCCCCAGCATGACCTCGCACGGGAGTACCAGCCATGACCTACACCTACGACGAAACCCGGGACAACGAGCAGCTGCGCCTGCTCACCCCGGCGATCGATGATTTCATCAATCGGTACCAGAATCCCCCCCCTTCGTCCTCGACGTGCCCGCGCCAGACAGTCTTCTTCTTCCCGGGCGGAATGGCCAGCCAGCTGAAGCGCGCCACGCAAAAATTCCAGGACGGCATCGCGACGCCCCAAATATTCAACTACGACGTCGTCTGGCTCGATTGGAATACACCCCTCTATGAGTGGCGATACCTAGAGATGCATCGCGACAGCACGGGGGGCTTCAGGGACAAGGGAAATCACCTCATCGTCGCGGACGGTTCCGTCAACCTTCTCGGATGCACGCCTCACGACGGCCTTATCGACTGGTGCGCGAAGAACAACGTCGATCTGTTCGTGTTCAACTGGGACTGGCGACGCAGGCTGGACGAGACAGTCAGGTTTTTCCTCGACAAGTTCCTGCCGTTCTTCAGTACTCGCGTGACCAATGCCGGCTGTCCGAATGCGCTGGCCAAGTTTTCTTTGGTCGGGCACAGCTTCGGCGGCATGATCGTCAATCTGATTCTGCGCGACAACGTTCTCGCCAATGCGAACTTGGTGTCGAACGTAAAGTGCGCGATCACGGTCGCAACGCCCTTTTATGGCTACCCGGGACAAGTTCACCGCTGGTTTGAGGGTGACGAATCGCTGCTCAGCCTTTGGGGACCCTTTGGATCTCTCATAAAGCAGGATTTGATCGAAGTCATCTCGTCGCTTCCAGGCTTGTACGTTTTGCACTTTCTCGACGAGGTCACTTTCGACGACAACGCCACCCACCAGGGCCTGACGCAGGATCCGGAATTTCCGCTCAACAGCTATCCGAGCATGGACAAGACGGCCGCCACGCTGCGCGCCGACCCGTACAATCCGCTGACCAACGGCGGCCTCGTTCGCTACCCCAGCAATACGGGCTTCGATCTCGCGGAACTCGCCCGCGCCAAGGGCCAGTTCCAGCAATTGGCCGGGCCGATGGGCCCGGACCTATTGCAGAAGTTCTACAACATTCGCGGCGTGCAGACTGAAGCCGATGAACAGACTGAGATCAATGACACCGCCGGCAGTGCGACCTGCGACTGGATACAGCCGAATTTCGACTCGAGGTTCGATCCTTCGCCGATCGCCGACAGCGGCTGGGTGGCCGGCGACGACACGCAGCCGGCCTGGTCGGCTCGCCTTGCGACGAATAATCCGGCCCGCTGCATTACGGTCAAGGCAAGCGACCTTAATCACGTGTTCCTGATGAGCCATCATAGGACGCTGGATGCAATTGGGACGATCCTGTGCGCACCGGGAGCAGCCATGAGTGCACCTGTCACACCTCAGCCCGCGCCGGCGTCGGCGCAGGAGGTCATCGACTTTCTAAGTTGGCTGGCGAGCAATCGCTTGAAATTGCCGAGACGCATTGACCGCGAGACGCTGGTCAAACAAGTCCCGGCCCGATTCAAGAAGAGGCTCGGACCGATTGCGCGCCGCTTCCTAATGGATATCGTGCGAGGCCCCGCGCCGCGTAAGGCACGGACGCCGCGCGGCGGCAAGCCAAAGGCCGCGGCGCCGCGTAAGAAGGCGGCCAAGACGGCGGCGCGGCGTCCGCGGAGCAAGTCCCGCAAGAAATGAGCAACGAATCGGTGCGCCCCACGGAGGTGCCAGTCCAAGCCTGGGAGACCGAAGGCATCGCGCCGATGCAGCGGCCGGGCGCGGTGGCGCGCGTGTTCATGGCGATCGTGGCGTTCGCCGAGCGGCTGAACCTCAAGTGCGCGAAGCTGGGAAATCCCTGCGTGTACGACAACGCGGCGTTTCCGTGGGCGACCGGCATCGAACGCGAGTGGCGCGCCGTTCGCGAAGAGCTCGACCGCGTCCTCGTGCGCAAGGCCGACTTGCCGAACGTGCAGGACATCACGATCGACGCGTCCGCCATCTCGCGCGACGCGGGCTGGAAGATTTTTCCCTTGATCGCATACGGGATCCGGTCGCAGCCGAACATCGACCTCTGTCCGCAGACGTGGCGGATCGTCCAGGGCATCCCGGGGCTGAAGACCGCCATGTTCTCCATATTGGAGCCCGGCAAGCGCATACTTCCGCATCGCGGGCCGTACAACGGCGTACTGCGCCTGCATCTCGGTCTGCTCATCCCGGAACCGCGCGGGCGGCTGGGGCTGCGCGTCGGCCATGAGCAGCGCGACTGGCAGGAGGGCCGCGTGCTGATTTTCGACGACGCCTACGAGCACGAGGCCTGGAACGAGACCGGCGGCGTGCGCGTGGTGCTTTTTGTCGACTTCGCGAAGCCGCTGCGCTTTCCGGCCAATGTGCTGAACCGATTGCTGCTCGGTCTGGCCCTTTTCACCCCCTTCCTTCGGGAAGGCGGCGACAACCTGCGCCGATGGGAGCGGCGCTTCCATGGCGATCCGTCCCATCGCAACGATGCGTGAAACGGCGTCGACGTGGTACCCGCGACTTGCCGGATTCCTCGAGACAGATCTCAAGGGTCTGATCGCAGGAATCGTATCGCGACCATACCGCGCGGCATCGGCACCAGCAGGCCGCGCGGCTTCGGTAATTGATGAAGCCCCGCGCGCGGCGCTCAAGGCGGAAATCGACGCCCTGCCCTCGCGGCAGCGGCTGGTCGACAGCGGCAGTTTCCAGGTCTACTACGCGCGCGCCGCGCAGATTCCCTGGGTACTACAGGAAATCGGCCGGTTGCGCGAATTGACGTTCCGTGCCGTCGGCGAGGGAACGGGCAAGTGCGCCGACATCGACTTGTTCGACGCCTACTACTTGCACATGTTCGTCTGGGACGCCCAGGCGGAGGCGATTGCCGGTGCTTACCGACTCGGACTCGTCGACGAAATCCTCCCACGCCACGGCAAGCGTGGCCTGTATACCGATTCATTGTTCAAATACCGGACCAGCGTGCTCGACTCGCTGAACCCGGCGATCGAGCTTGGCCGCTCGTTCGTCCGTGCCGAATATCAGCGCAGCTTCCCCCCGCTGCTGCTGCTCTGGACCGGCATTGCCCGATTTGTCGAGCGCTCTCCGCGGTACGCGGTCCTGTTCGGGGCGGTCAGCATCAGCAGCAACTATGCGCCGGCGTCCCGCCGGCTGATGGTCGACTATCTATCCGCCTACCGCGCCGAGGCCCGGCTGGCCAATCAGGTCAGGCCGCGGCGGCCGTATCGTGACCGAACGCGAACATCGGCGTCGGACGCTGACAGTTCCGCTCCCGGGAACCTTGACGAACTGTCGCGCCTGGTGGCGCAAATCGAGCATGACCACAAGGGTGTACCGGTGCTGCTCAAGCAATACCTGCGACTCGGCGGCCGGCTGCTCGGATTCAGCTTCGACCGGGAATTCGGCAACACGCTCGACGGGCTCATCATGGTGGATCTGCGCCAAATCGAGCCGACGGTGCTTGCGCGCTACATGGGGAAGCGCGGCGCCGCCGCCTTCCGCGCTTACCACGCGGTCGATTCGCACCGGCAGCGCGCTCCATGACTACATGCTGCGTCGGTACTGACCGCCCACGTCGAACAGCGCGTGGGTGATCTGCCCGAGCGAGCACACGCGCACTGCGTCCATCAGCACCGCGAACACGTTTTCGCCGTCGATCACCGCCCGGCGCAGGCGTTCGAGCATGGCGGGCGCGTCCTTCGCGTGCTTGCGATGGAAATCCCGCAGGCGCTTGAGCTGCGATTGCTTTTCCTCTTCGGTCGAGCGGATCAGTTCGAGCTTGTGCGGCGCCTCGTCCCCGTGCGGATTGCGGAAGGTGTTCACGCCGACGATCGGGTAGGAGCCATCGTGCTTCTTGTGCTCGTAGGTGAGCGACTCCTCCTGGATCTTGCCGCGCTGGTAGCCGGTCTCCATCGCGCCGAGGACCCCGCCGCGCGCGCTGAGGGCCTCGAATTCCTTCAGCACCGCCTCCTCGACCAGGTCGGTCAGCTCCTCGATGATGAACGAGCCCTGGTTCGGGTTCTCGTTCTTCGCCAGGCCCCATTCCTTGTTGAGGATCAGCTGGATCGCCAGCGCGCGGCGCACCGATTCCTCGGTGGGCGTGGTGATCGCCTCGTCGTACGCGTTGGTGTGCAGCGAATTGGTGTTGTCGTAGGTCGAGATCAGCGCCTGCAGCGTGGTGCGGATGTCGTTGAACGCGATCTCCTGCGCGTGCAGCGAGCGACCCGAGGTCTGCGAGTGGAACTTCAGCTTCTGCGCGCGCTCGTTGGCGCCGTAGCGCTGGCGCATCGCCACCGCCCAGATGCGGCGCGCGACGCGTCCCAGTACCGCGTACTCCGGGTCCATGCCGTAGCTGAAGAAGAAGCTCAGGTTGGGCGCGAAGTCGTCGATGTGCATGCCGCGCGCGAGGTAGGCCTCGACGAAGGTGAAGCCGTTGGCGAGCGTGAAAGCGAGCTGCGAGATCGGATTCGCCCCGGCCTCGGCGATGTGGTAGCCCGAGATCGACACCGAGTAGAAATTCCTCACCTGGTTGTGGATGAAGTATTCCTGGATGTCGCCCATCACCTTGAGCGAGAACTCGGTGGAGAAGATGCAGGTGTTCTGTCCCTGGTCCTCCTTGAGGATGTCGGCCTGAACGGTGCCGCGCGCCGTCGCCAGGGTCCACTCGCGGATCTTCTCGGCCTCGTCCTCGGTGGGCTCGCGGCGGTTCTCCTTGGTGAATGTCTCGATCTGCTGGTCGATCGCGGTATTGAAGAACATCGCCAGAATGGTCGGCGCCGGGCCGTTGATGGTCATCGACACCGAGGTATTCGGCGCGCACAGATCGAAGCCGGAGTACAGCACCTTCATGTCGTCGAGCGTCGCGATCGACACGCCCGAATTGCCCACCTTGCCGTAGATGTCGGGCCGCTCGTCGGGCTCGAAGCCGTACAGCGTCACCGAGTCGAAGGCCGTCGACAGGCGCTTGGCGGGCATGTCCTTAGACAGCAGGTGGAAGCGCTTGTTGGTGCGGAAGGCATCGCCCTCGCCCGCGAACATGCGCGTCGGGTCCTCGTTCTCGCGCTTGAAGGCGAACACGCCGGCGGAGAACGGAAACGAGCCGGGGACGTTCTCGCGCATCTGCCAGCGCAAAATCTCGCCGTGGTCCTCGAACTTCGGCAGCGCCACCTTGGGAATCTTGGTGCCCGAGAGCGTGGTATGCGTGAGCCGCGTGCGCAGCTCCTTGCCGCGGATCTTCACCACGTACTCGTCGCCCGCGTAGGCTTTCTGCGTCTCGGGCCACATTTCGAGAAGCTTCTTCGTGCGCGCGTCGAGCTGCGCGTTCTTCTCGTCGATCAACGGATCGAGCTCGCGCGCCTCCCTGCCCGCCTTGAGCAGCATCGCCTTCGCCGCGATGAGCTGCTGCCGCTCGCGCGCCAGCGCGCTCTGCTGGCGCGCATGCTGGTGATAACCCCTCACGCACTCGGCAATCTCGGCGAGGTAGCGCTGGCGCTTGGGCGGGATGATCACGCTCACGCTCGAGGAGGTCTTCGATTCCGGCCTGGGCAGCTTGCCCGCCTTTAGCGCGAGGCCCTTGCTCGCGAGCCGCGCCGCGATCGCCTGGTAAAGCGCCGTGACACCGTCGTCGTTGAAGCGCGAGGCGACGGTGCCGTAGACCGGCATCTCCTCGGGGGACTGCTTGAACGCCTCGCGGTTCCTCTGCACCTGCTTCCTGACGTCGCGCAGCGCGTCCTCGGCGCCCTTCCGGTCGAACTTGTTGATCGCGACGAAGTCGGCGAAGTCGAGCATGTCGATCTTCTCCAGCTGGCTCGCGGCGCCGAACTCGGGCGTCATGACGTAGAGCGTCGCGTCGACGTGCGGCACGATCGCCGCGTTGCCCTGTCCGATGCCCGAAGTCTCCACCACGATGAGATCGAAACCCGCCACGCGGCACGCTGCCAGCACGTCGGGCAGGCATTCGGCGATCTCGGCGCCCGAGCCGCGCGTGGCGAGCGAGCGCATGAACACCTTGCCGCCGTGGATCGCGTTCATGCGGATGCGGTCGCCGAGCAGCGCGCCGCCGGTCTTGCGGCGCGAGGGATCGACCGCGATGACGGCGAGCTTCAGACGGTCGTCCTGGTCGAGCCGGAAGCGCCTGACCAGCTCGTCGGTAAGCGAGCTCTTTCCGGCGCCGCCGGTTCCGGTCACACCCAGAGCGGGCGCGGGCCTGGATTTCGATTTCTCGAGGATCTGCTTGCGCAGGCCGGGATCCATGGAACCGAGCTCGAAAGCGGTGATCAGCTGGGCCAGCGCCCTGCGATCGCCCGCCTCGAGCGCCTTGGCGTCGCGCGGCGCGTACCGCGACGGGTCGAAGTCGCAGCGCGCCAGCATGTCGTTGATCATGCCCTGCAGGCCCATCTTTTGGCCGTCCTCGGGCGAGTAGATGCGCGCCACGCCGTAGTCGTGCAGCGTGTTGATCTCGTCGGCAACAATCACGCCGCCGCCACCGCCGAATACGCGGATGTGCTCGCCGCCGCGGGACTTGAGCAGGTCGATCATGTACTTGAAATACTCAAGGTGCCCGCCCTGGTAGGAGGACACCGCGACGCCCTGCACGTCCTCCTCGAGCGCGGCACTCACCACGTCCTCGACCGAGCGGTTGTGCCCGAGGTGGATCACCTCGGCGCCGGAGGCCTGCAGGATGCGCCGCATGATGTTGATCGACGCGTCGTGCCCGTCGAACAGGCTCGCGGCGGTGACGAAGCGGATCTTGTGCTTGGCCTTGTAGACCAGGTTCTTCGAGTCGGAGAGGTCGGTCATGGGGCCTCCGGAGGACGGGCCAGACTACTTTACGTTTACGTTAACGTCAACTGCGATAAGACGGATCCTTGGCATCGACCATGCGCTGCAGCGCCGCAAACACATCGTCGCACACGCGTTTCTCGCCCGGCCCGGACTCGCGCACCGCCTGCTCGAACACTTCGGGCCGGATCGGGTTGAGCGGGCCGGCGCTGCTCGCCGCGACCTGCACGTCGCAGGCTCGCTGCAGCGTCCAAAGTAGCATGAACGCCTCCGGCAGCGACGGTCCCCAGGCGAGCAAGCCGTGGTTGCGCAGGATCACGGCGCGCCGGTCGCCCACGTCGGCGAGCAGCCGCCCCTGCTCCTCGGGGTCGACGGTCACGCCCTCGAACTCGTGATAGGCCACCTGCCCGTGCAGCTGGGCGGCATAGAAGTTGGTCGGCGAAAGGCCGTCCTTGAGGCACGCAACCGCCATGCCGGTGGTGGTATGGGTGTGCATGACGCAGTGCGCCGCCGCCAGCGCGCCGTGGATCGCCGAGTGGATGACGAAGCCCGCGCGGTTCACGGGCCATGGCGTCTCGCGCACCGGGTTGCCGTGGATGTCGATCAACACCAGGCTCGAGGCGGTGATCTCGCGGTAGTGCAGGCCGAACGGATTGATGAGGAAATAGCGCTCGTCTTCCCTGCCCTGCACCGGGACCCGTACGGTGATGTGATTGAAGATCATCTCGGTCCAGCCGAGATGGTCGAAAACCCGGTAGGCGGCGGCCAGCTGCACGCGCGCCGCGCGCTCGGCCTCAGACATCGGCAGCTCCCGCGCCGCGTGCGCCGCGTTTTGCCAATAGATGGTCATGGCCGCCCTCAGAGCTCCCCGAGCAGTTTACGTTGCGCCGCCTCGTCGCGATTGCGCATCAGCGCGAGCAGCTCCTCGAGCCCCTTGTGCAGCGTCGCGAGATGCGACGGCGGCAGGTCGGCGAGCGCCTGCTGCAGCACACCCTTGAGCGGACGCGGCGCCCTCGCCAGCACTGCCTGCGCCCTGGCGGTGAGGTAGAGCTGCACCCGGCGCTGGTCGGCGTGCCGCCTGCGTCGCTCGACCAGCTTCAATTCCTCCAGCCGCGCGAGCAGGTTGCTGGCGGTGGAGGGGTGGATCGCCAGCTCGCGCGCCAGGTCCCCGGGCGTGAGGCCCTGGGTGGCGGCGATGCGTTCCATGGCCCAGAGTTGCGCGCCGGTCACGCCGCAGCGCTGCTCGACCCACTGATAATGCTGCTTGATGGAGCGGATCACGACGCGGAACTGGCGCAGCACGTCGAGCATCCGCTCGGCGTTGCCGTCGGACCGCCTGGCGCGGGCGGCAGCGCGCTTCCTGGGAGAACCGTTGTACTTCATCGTGGTCCGCGCCGAGTCTACTCCGCGCCCGAAAGCCGGGCGCGATTCGATTTGCGCAAAATATGTTTGTGCCATAGTATCGCCTCGTTGCCCGTCCTCGGTTGAACGGGTGCAGAAGCGGGCCGGCGGCGCCTCGGCGCCCCGCCGCGGATGCCAGGAGGACTGCGGACGGCGACGACAGCTGCGGCCAAAATGCGTTCCCTGGCCGTGACTATTGAGGGGCTTGCGAAAGCAAGCCCCTTTTTCTTTGCTGCGGCGCCTAGCTCTCCAGCCGATCGGCCACCAGCTCGAGCAGGCTGCCCATCGACTTGTCCCACTTGTAGAACTGCTGGCCGTCGTCGAAGGTCAGGCGGCAGTTCGCGCAGCTGGTGGCGAGCAGCTCGGCACCGGCGGCATCGATTTCCTCCATCTTGATGCGGAACGCGCCGCGGCGCAGCCGGTCGGCGCGCTGCACCGCCACCACACCGCCGCCGCCGCCGCAGCACCACGCGGCGTCCGCATGATCGCCCAGCTCGCGCAGCTCGACGCCGAGCGCCGCGAGCACCTTGCGCGGCGCCCGCGACGCGCCGCCGCGGCGCGAGACCTGGCAGGGATCGTGGAAGCTGAGCGATTTGTCGAGCGGCTTGAGCCGTAGCCGGCCCGCCTCGACGAGCGAGGCGAGGTATTCGGAAATATGCAGCACCTTGAAGGGCAGCGGCGCGCCGTGCACGTTGGCGCCCTCCCAGCGCAGCGCGCCGTAGGCGTGTCCGCATTCGGGCAACACGACGGCCTTCGCCTTGCAGGCGATCGCCGCGCCGATGACGCGCTCGCTCATGTCGCGCTGCCAGTCGCGGTTGCCCGAGAGCATGCCGAAGTTGGTCGCTTCGTAGCCGTTCGTGGAGACGGTCCAGTTCTCGCCCGCGTGCTTGAGCACCTTCGCGACCGCGACCAGCGACCCGGGGTATTTCATGATCTCGATCGACGAAAACGTCATGAGCACGTCGGCCTGCGGCAAATCGATCGGGATCTTGATGTCGTGCTCGTCCTCAAGCCAGTCGATGCGCTCCTTGAGCACCTTGGGCGTCGCCCCGAGCGGGCTCATCTCGTTCTCGGCGCGCTCCGCCGCGGCGCGGAGGTCCTCCGGCACCAGCCCGGCGGCGAACATGCCGTGGCGCGCGCGCCCGATGAGCGCGGCGATGTCGATGCCCATCGGGCACACCAGGGTGCAGCGCCCGCACATGGTGCAGGCGTCGTACACCAGCTCCTGCCAGGATTCGAGCTCCGCGATGGTCACCGGCTGCTCGGTTCCCAGCAGCCGCGCGAGCGGCGCCCACGGCGCGGCGGTGCGGCGGTAGGCGTGCAGGAACGGCTCGAGCTTGTTGATCGGCGTGTATTTCGGATCGAGCGTCGAGGTGTAGAAATGACAGGCCTCGGCGCAGTGCCCGCAGCGAATGCAGGCGTCCATGTGAACGGCGGCCTCGCGCGTGAAGTCGCGCACGAAGGCCTGCATGGCCGCAGCGGCCCGCTCGGGCCCCGGGCGGTCGCTCTCGAGGCTCACGGCAGCGCTCCCCGGCGCGCATATTTCGCGCCCGTGATGCCCCGCGACCAGAAGGCGAGGCCCGCGTGCATCAGCTTGCCGAACGGGAACCAGACGAGGAACAGCTCCACCGTCAGCAGGTGCACGGCGATGTAACCCTGGCTGAAGCCGGTCGCCGCGTCGAACGCGGCCATGCCCGTCGCCACCGGCAGGAAGGTCACGACCCAGCTGAAGTAATCGTCGAAGCGCGACAGCAGGCGCTTCACCGGGTCGGTGAGCCGCAGCATGAGCGCAATGATCAGCGCGAACATGGTCACGCCGCCCGCGAAGTACGTCACCGGCGCCGGCAACGCGGGCCAGCCGATGCCGATCAGCTTGCGGATGAACGCGATGTGCGGCAAGTAGGCGAACACGATCACCGCCAGGCCGATGTGATACAGGTAGCCGATGAACACCGAGAAGCCGATCTTCGCGCCGAAGCGCGGGTGCGGCCAAAAGCGCCGCAGGATGCCGCGCATCGCGCCGGCGGCCGCCGCGTCGACGCGCGGCGCCGACAGGTCGCGCGGCGCCGGCCGGCTCGCAAGCCGCACGATGCGCCATAGCGTGCCGGCGACGAAAACCGTCAGCGCGACCGTGAGCGCCGGGCCGCGGGCAAATTCGAGCAGGGTCATGGGGAGCCTCTAGAAGCAGACGCTGATATGCTCGTCCGCGCGGCCGGCGCGGACTTGATCGAGGTCAAATCCGGTTACAGTTCGCCGGCATGAGCACACCCACCGAGCCGCCGCAGCGCAACGCGCTTGAAATTTTCGAACGGGAGTTCCGCGACCGGATCGCGACCGCGGACTACGCGCCGAGCGCCTTCGAGCAAGCGATCCTGCCGTACCTGGCGGGCGACGTGCTCGATCTCGGCTGCGGCCTGGGCATTCTCGCGCTCGCCGCCGCCGAGCGCGGCTGCCGCGTCGTCGCGCTCGACGCGAGCCCCACCGCCATCGCCGACCTCGCGCGCCGCGCGCGCGAGCGCGGGCTCGCGATCGAAGCGCATACCGCCGATCTGCGCCACTACGTTCCGGGCGCGCGCTACGACTGCGTCGTCGCGCTCGGCCTGCTGAGCGCGCTTCCCTGCAGCGACGCGCGCGGCCTGCTCGCGCGGCTGCGCGAAGCGGTACGTCCCGGCGGCATCGCCGCGCTGAGCGTTCCTGCCGATGCCGACCCCGGGCGCGACGAGCTGTTGCACGCGTTTTCCGGCTGGCAGGTGCTGCTCTCCACGCCCCAGGAGGCTTTCGCGCCAGGTGGCGAGCCACGATGCCTTCACATCCTGGTTGCGCGACAATCGCGGCTGTGAGCACCGCGCCGATCCTCGACAGCGTCCTTTCCTGCCCGGCATGCGGCCACGCCAGCGCCGAGCGCATGCCGACCGACGCGTGCCTGTACTTCTGGAATTGCCCGGCCTGCGGGGTTCGCGTCAAGCCGAAAGAAGGCGACTGCTGCGTGTTCTGCAGCTACGGCAGCGTGCCCTGCCCGCCGGTGCAGCAGCAGCGCGGCTGCTGCGCGACCTAAGCTTCGGCGCGCCGCGGCAGGGTCAGGAGCGCCTCCAGCCCGCCGCCGTCGGCGTTGCGCAGGATCACGTCGCCCCCGTGCGCGCGCGCGATGGTGCGCGCGATGGCGAGGCCGAGTCCGCTGCCGCCGGTCGCGCGGTTGCGCGAGGCTTCGAGGCGGTAGAAGGGCTCGAATACGCGCTCGAGCTCCGGCTCCGGAATCCCGGGCCCATCGTCGCGGATGCGGATGCGCAGCGCCTCCGCGCGGTCCTCGAGCGCGATGCGCGCCCGTTTGCCGTAGCGGACCGCGTTCTCGATCAGATTCGTGATGCAGCGCTGCAGCGCCTGCGCCTTCGCGGGATAGGGGCGCGCGGTACCGCGGATCTCCACGTCCCACCCGAGGGCCGCGGTATCGTCCTTTAGGCTTTCGAGCAGCGCCACAACGTCGACCGGCTGTGCGGCCTCGGGGCTGTCGAGCGTGCGCACGAAGTCGAGCGTCTCTGCGACGAGCCGCTCCATTCTCTGCAGGTCGCCCTCGAACTTCGCTTTCAGCTCGCCGTCGTTCGACAGCGCCTCCGTGCGCAAGCGCAGAAGCGCGAGCGGCGTTTTCAGATCGTGCGCAATCGCCGCCAGGATCCGGCCCCGGTCCTCAATGTATCCCTTGAGACGCGCTTGCATGGTGTTAAAGGCGCGCGCCGCCCGGCGCACCTCGTCCGGCCCCTCCTCCGGCAGGGGCGCGCGGTTGATGTTCGCGCCGAGCTCGTCGGCGGCGCTCGCGAGCACGGCGAGCGGTCGCGTCGCACGACGCACGGCCACGATCGACATTGCGACCACTGCGACCAGCAGGGCAAACGCCTCGACGAGGATATGGTAGGGCCAGGAGTAATGGGGCGGCGGATTGCTATAGGCAAAGCTCGCCCAGGCCCCGTCGTGCAGGCGCACCTGGATGGTGGCCGCCCGCATGGACGGCATGGCATGCCGCATCGGCGTGGCGCCGATAGGCATCTGCGGCGCGAATCCGGGGTCCCTGTGCATCAGCGGCATGGCGCCACCCGGTCCGATTCGGATCTCCCTGTGCTCGCCGACGTAGTTTTCCAGGAGCGCCGCGATCTGCCCGGCGAACGGACCGCGCGCCGGACCCGCGAGCTCGCCGGGCGCCGCATCGAGCGTAACTCGTAGCGACTGGGAGCTGAGGTTCTGCGCGGTTCCGCGACGCGCGGCCGGGCCCTGCGCGTCGAGCACGCGGACCGCGTCTGCGACCTGCCGCGCGATGCCGAGCGCGCCTGCCTGCTGTAGCAGGTCGCTGCGCTCGCGCAGGTGAAGGGCGACGCCGATCGCGAGAGCGAGCACGAGACCCACGACCAGCACCGCCACCAGGCGGCCGAACAGCGATCCGGGCAACAGGCGCATTATTTGGCCGCCTCGACCGGAACCGCCAGCACGTAGCCCTGCGCGCGCACCGTCTTGATCAGCGCCGGCTCCTTCGCGTCGTCGCGCAGGCGATGCCGCAGGCGGCTCACCTGCGAGTCGACGCTGCGGTCGGTGCGCTCGGCGTCGCGCCCGAAGGCGAAATCGATCAGCTGATCGCGGCTCAGCACGCGGTTGGCGTGCTCGACGAACACCCTTAGCAGGCCGTACTCCGCGCCGCTCAGCGGGATCACGACGCCGTCGGGCGCCGTGAGATAGCGCGTGTTCGTGTCGAGCTGCCAGCCCCCGAAGCGGAAAAGCCTCACCTCGTCGGGCTCGAGATTTTCCGGCAGCGCGCGCGTGCGCCGCAGGACCGCCTTGATCCTCGCCAGCAGCTCCCTCGGGCTGAAGGGCTTCGCCACGTAGTCGTCCGCGCCCATCTCGAGCCCGACGATGCGGTCGGTCTGCTCGCCGCGCGCGGTCAGCATGATGACCGGGACCTGCGACCGCGCCCGCAGGTCGCGGCACAGGGTCAGGCCGTCTTCGCCGGGCAGCATCAGGTCGAGCACGATCAGATCGACGCGCCCCCGGTCGAGCGTTGCACGCATCGCCCTGCCGTCGGCGGCGTTGCTCACCCGGTAGCCGTTTTTTTTCAGGTAGTCCGAGAGCAGGCGGCGCATCTCCAGCTCGTCGTCGACGATGAGGATGTGGTCTTCGGCAGCCATGGACGCGTTATACCCGCAGCCGGCGGAAAAATCGTCACGAAATGTTACCGGCAGGAGCGCCGCCACGATTTGCCACAACAAACCGCTTTCCTGCCATCACCCGGTTACGCGCGGGTGGTTCAATGGAGTCAGCTGGAAAGCGCTTCAGTCCCACCCCTTCAACCAGGAGAAAATCATGAAACGTTCATTCAAAATCACCCTCGGCCTCGCCGCCGCAGCCGGCCTCGTCGCGACCGCCTATGCCCAAGCCCCGTTCCAGGGACCGGGCTTCCACGGTGGAATGGGCGCCATGCACGGCGGCCCGATGTTCGGCGACCCGTCGGCGCGTGCCGAGCAGCACCTGACATACCTCAAAGGGCAGCTCAACATCACGCCCGCGCAAGAAGGCACGTGGCAGGGCTTCGCGGATGCGGTCAAGCAGCGGGCTCAGGGCATGGTTGCCATGCATGCGTCGATGCAATCCACGGCGAGCACAGTCACGGAACGCATGGACCAGCGCATCGCCTTCATGAAGCTCGGCCTCAGCAACATGGAAGCCGTCGACAACGCCGCGAAGCAGCTCTACGCGGTGCTCACGCCCGAGCAGAAGGCCGCCTTCGACCAGGCCGGCGCGGGCTTCGGGCCGGGACGCGGATTCGGTCCGGGGCACTTCGGGCCCGGGCGCTTCGGCCGGGGCCAGGGATGAGTTGACGGCGCGGGACCCTTCATGCAGCGGCGGGCGCGGCGAACTCGTCGAATGCGGGCCACCACCGCGTCCGCGGCCTGTGTGGATGGACGTGCCATGGCGTCGTGTTCCGTCAGAGCATTTCCAGCGCCAGCGCGATGCCTTGCCCGCCGCCGATACATAGCGTGACTACGCCGCGTTTCAGGCCGTCGCGCTTCATCGAGTGCATGAGCCGGGTCGCGAGGACGGCGCCGGAAGCGCCGATCGGATGGCCGTGCGCGATCGCCCCGCCCTCGACGTTGACCACGTCCTCGGCGAGCCCGAGCTCACGCAGGCAGGCGAGCGCGATCGCGGCGAACGCCTCGTTGATCTCCACGCGCTCGACTTGGCCGATCTTCCAGCCGGCGCGCTCGAGCGACTGGCGCACCGCCGGCACCGGGCCGATGCCGAACATTCCCGGCTCGACTGCCGCGACGCCGTACGACACGAGCCGCGCCATCGGCACGAGGCCGTTCTTCTCCGCCCAGCCGCGTTCGGCGACGATCATCGCCGCCGCGCCGCTGTTCAGTCCCGGCGCGTTGCCCGCGGTGATGGTGCCGTCCTTGCGGAACGCGGGCCTGAGCTTGGCCAGCGTCTCGGCCGTGGTATCCGGGCGGTTGTGCTCGTCCTTGTCGAACGTCACCGGTCCCTTCTTCCCCTTCACTTCCACGCCGACGATCTCGGCGGCGAACTTGCCGGCGGCCTGCGCCGCGCTGAAGCGGCTCTGCGAGCGCAGCGCCCAGCGGTCCTGGTCGGCGCGCGACACCTTGTACTTCGACGCGAGATCCTCGGTGTGCCAGCCTGAATGCTCGCCGCTGAAGGCGTCATTCAGCCCGTCGTGCAGCATCGCGTCGTAGATCTGGGCGTTGCCCATGCGGTAGCCCCAGCGCCCGCCGTACATCAGGTACGGCGCCTGGTCCATGTTCTCCATGCCGCCGGCGATCGCGCAACGGATCATCCCGGAGAGAAGCTCGAGGCCGGCGCTGGCGATGCCCTGGGCGCCGGAGCCGCACACGCGGTTCACGGTGAGCGCCGGGACCTTCACCGGCAGCCCACCGCCAATCGCCGCCTGGCGCGCCGGGTTCATCTTGACCCCGGCCTGGATGACGTTCCCCATCACCACCGTGTCGATCTTGTCGGGCGCGAGCCGCGAGCGCTTCAGCACTTCGCGGATCGCCGCGGCGCCGAGCGCCGGTGCGGGCGAGTCCTTCAGCGCGCCGCCATAGGTTCCGATCGCCGTGCGAACGGGGTTGCAAAGGACTACTTCCGGACCAGCCATGTCAATCTCCTTGCGTGCGCCGGCGTAGCATCCCGGCGAGCGCAGTTCCCGGCGCCACGGTGTTGAAGACGGTTCCGTACCGCCGCACGTTCTCGTGTAGCAGCTCGGCGGGGTTGAAGGCGCTGCTGCGGCCGGCAAGTCCCGTGTCGAGCGTGACGCGCGCTTCCTTGCACGCTGCCTCGCTGCCGAACGCGTCCAACCGGCGCGTACGCACCGCGTAGGTGAGAGGCTTCGCTTCGGGATGCGACATTGCGGTCAGTCTGGCCCCGAGCCAGGTGCGCGGTTTTGACCCTCGTCAAACCCGGGGCTGGGAAGCTCCGCGGGTGTACCAGTGCTCGCTGGCATTTACGATTTTCACCACCGAGAGCATCACCGGCACCTCGACCAGCACACCGACCACGGTGGCGAGCGCCGCCCCCGAGTCGAAGCCGAACAGGCTGATCGCCGCGGCGACCGCCAGCTCGAAGAAGTTGCTCGCGCCGATCAGCGCCGAGGGTCCGGCGATGCAATGCTGAACACCGAGGCGCCGATTCAGCAGATAGGCCAGCCCCGAATTGAAATACACCTGGATCACGATCGGTACCGCGAGCAGAGCGATCACCAGCGGCTGCTCGATGATGCGCTCGCCCTGGAATGCGAAAAGCAGCACCAGCGTCGCGAGCAGGGCGACCGTCGACCACGGCTGCACGCGCTTCAGCGCTGCCGCGAGCGACGCGTCGCCGCGACGCAGCAGTGCGGCGCGCCAGGCCTGCGCCAGAATGACCGGCACCACGATGTACAGCACCACCGAGGTGAACAGCGTATCCCAGGGCACGATGATCGCCGAGAGACCGAGCAGCAGGCCGACGATCGGAGCGAACGCCACCACCATGATGGCGTCGTTGAGCGCGACCTGGCTGAGCGTGAAGTACGGATCACCGCGCGATAGCTGGCTCCAAACGAACACCATCGCCGTGCATGGTGCCGCGGCGAGCAGAATCAGGCCGGCGATGTAGCCGTCGATCTGATCTGCCGGCAGCAGCCCGGCGAACACATGGCGCAGGAAAATCCAGCCGAGCAGCGCCATCGAGAACGGCTTCACCAGCCAGTTCACCCCGACGGTGACGGCGATGCCGCGCCAGTGCTGCTTCACCTGCCCGATCGCGGCGAAGTCGATTCTGAGCAGCATTGGCACGATCATCACCCAGATGAGGAGCCCTACCGGGATATTGACGCGCGCGACCTCCAGGCGCCCGAGCATCTGCACCGGGCCCGGCAGCCACTGGCCGACGATGACGCCGGCGACGATGCACAGCGCCACCCACAGCGTGAGCCAGCGTTCGAAAAAACCCATCGCTATTCGGCCTTGGCCTCGGTGCCGGCCTTGCCGATTTCCTTGACCTTGGCCTGCAGCGCGGTTCGCTCGAGCAGCTCGGGCCGCAGGCTCGCGAACAGCCGCACGCGGGTGCCGAGCGTGCGGAAGGCGTTGAGGAACGCGCGGTGCTTGTCTTCGTCAGTGCCCTGCACGGCGGCGGGATCCTCGACGCCCCAGTGCGCGGTCATCGGCTGGCCGGGCCAGAAGGGACAGGCTTCGCCGGCCGCCTGGTCGCAGACGGTGAACACGAAATCCATCGCCGGAGCGCCGGGCGCCGCGAACTCGTCCCAGCTCTTGCTGCGCAGGCCGTCGGCGGGAAGGTTGTTCTTCCGCAGCAGCTCGAGCGCGAAGGGATTGACCTTGCCCGCTGGATGGCTGCCCGCACTGTAGGCGCGAAAGCGCGCGGCGCCGTAGTGGTTCAACAAGGCTTCGGCAAGGATCGAGCGCGCCGAGTTGCCGGTACACAGGAACAGAACGTTGTACCGCTTCACGTCAGCTCCCTCAGGGACGGCGCGCAGCATGCGTTCGTGGTCTTCGCTTGCGCCTGCGACGCGGTGTCGGCGCCGAACACCGGAATCGAATCGAGCGTGTGGAACGACTCCCACGCGACGCCCTGCGGGTCGAGGGTCCAGTACTTGTCGCTCTTGGCGTAGCAGCACGCGGCGTTTTTCTGCGGCAACACGGCCACGTCGGCTTGCGCGAGCCGCGCTCCGAGTTCCTCGAGCTCGGCGTCGTTTTCCGCCTGGATGCCGAGGTGGTCGAGGCCGGCCTTCTTGCCGCGCGTCGAGATGGCGAAATTGACGCGCGGATCGTCGAGCTGCCACTTGGCGTAGTCGTCATGGCGCACGCTCGGCTGGGCGGCGAACAGCGCGGAATAAAAGCGGATGCTGCTTTCGAGGTCGGCGACCGCGAGATGCACGTGCAGGCGTTTCATGGGGTCTTCCTTTTCAGGACTTTCACGGGTTGCGGGGTTGGGGCGCAGGATTCGCCGCCGCAGCAGTTCTCGGTGAGGAAAGCGAGCAGCTCGTTCATGCGCCCGAAATCCGCCGAGTAGATGACGAAGCGACCCTGGCTGCGCGAGGCGAGCAGCCCGGCGCGGCTCAGCTGCGCGAGATGGAACGACGCCGTTGCCGGTGGCAATCCGAGCCGCGCGCTGATCTCGCCCGCAGGAAGCCCCGACGGCCCCGCCTGGACCAGCATGCGGTACACGGCCAACCGCGTTTCCTGGGCGAGCGCGCTCAGTGCTTCGACGACCTGCTTCGTTTCCATGTTTCCAACAATATGGAAACGTTTGGCGAATGTCAAGCCGACCAGGTTTGCTCAGCCGTGCTCGGCGCGAAGCGCCCGCGCCCCTCCTTAGGATCCGACGATTGCGCCGGCGAGCAGCGCGCTACACGCCGCCGTGCGCGACACGCACCATGGTCGGCACGATGCCGACGTGGTCCTCCAGGCGCTTGACGCCCGGCGTGCTCTCCACCGCGGCGCGCGCAGCCTCGTGCTGGACGGATGAATCGACCGCCCCCCAGAGCTGGACCACGCCGTCGGACACGATCACGTTCACCAGGTGCATCGGCAGCCCGGCTTCGTCGAGCGCCGCCAGCAGCGCATCGCGGATTTCCTGATCCTCGCGCTTGGCGGCGGCGGCCGGACGCGACGCCGCCAGTCCCTGCAGCAGATTTGCGCGGCTGACGATGCCGACGAGCTTGCCTTCGCGTACCACCGGCACGCGCTTGATGCGGTGCTTTTCGAGAAGCGCCGCGATCTCGGAAAGCGGCGTGTCCTCGGACACGGTGATCACGTTCTCCGTCATCACGTCCTCGGCGCGCGTGCCGTGGGCGCGCAGGTAATCGCGCGCCTGTTCGTCGGGCGCCGACACCAGGCGCAGCCACCACGACCGCCGGTGCTGCGTCTCCGATTCGGGCCGGTTGATCAAATCGCCTTCGCTGACGATGCCGCGCAGCTTGCCCCTCTCATCGACGATCGGCACCGCGCTGATGCGGTGCTCGAGCAGCATGCTCGCGATCTCGCGCACGTCGGTGCCCGGCAGCGCGGTCAGCACCGCGCCGTCATCACGTCCTTTGCCAACATGTGGTCTCCCTCGGGATCCGCTCCCTCGCCCACACGCTACGTCGAATGGGACCGAAGTGCTTGATTTAGGTCAAATCCGAGCGGGCGCGCGCGACCCCGAAGCACGCCGTCAGCCGATCTTGCCCAGCGCCGGAAAGGCTTCGAGCAGCCAGTAGCTGAACGTGGTGAGCTCGCCGGTCATGATCGCGACGCCTACGACCACCATCACCGCCGCGGCGACGGTCTGCAGCGAGCGTCCCGCCAGGCGCAATCGCTTCCAGCGCCCGGTCATCTCGTGCAGGAACAGCGCCGAGAACAGGAACGGCACCCCGAGCCCCAGAGAATAGGCCCCGAGCAACCTGATTCCCGTTGCACTGGAATCATCGACCGCAGCGACGGTGAGGATCGCACCGAGGATCGGGCCGATGCACGGGCTCCACCCGAACGCGAAGGCGAGCCCGAGCGCGAAGGCCGAAAGCGGCCGCCCCGCCACTCCGCCGACGTGAAAGTGGACCCCGCGCTGCAGGAACGGCACGCGCCCCATGCCCACCAGCATCAGCAGCCCGAACAGCGTGACCAGCGCGCCCCCGGCGATGCCCGCCTCGTAACGGTACTGCAGCAGCATCCTGCCCAGCGCCGACGCGCTCGCACCCAGCGCGATGAAGACCGCGGAAAAGCCGAGGATGAAGCAGCCGCTCAGGAGCGCCGCCGAGGCGCGCGAGCGCGCATCCGTCGGTGCGTCACGCACATGGCGCTGCAGCGATTGGCCGGCGACGTAGGAGAGGTAGGCCGGCACCAGAGGCAACACGCACGGCGACATGAACGAGATTAGCCCCGCCGCGAAGGCGGTGAGCGCACCGACGGTAGCAAGGTCGCTCACTTGCGCAGCTTTTCCAGCAACGGCAAGATGGTTTCCTCGAGCGCCTTCGGCGTCAGCACGCCGATGTGCTTGTAGGCAATGCGTCCGTCGCGGTCGACGACGAAGGTCTCGGGTACGCCGTATACGCCCCAGTCGATTCCGACCCGGCCGTTCACGTCCGCGCCGGTGCGGGTATAGGGATCACCAAGCTCCGCGAGCCAGCGCTCGACATCCTGCGGCCGATCCTTGTAGTTGAGCCCGTGAATCGCGACCACCTTATCGCGCGACATGCGCATGAGCAGCGGATGCTCTTCGCGGCACGTCGTGCACCACGAGGCGAACACGTTCACCAGCGATACCTCGCCCTTGAGGTCGCCGCTCGCGAGCCCGAGCGTGCGTCCTTTGACCGGGGGCAGATTGAACTCCGGCACCGCCTTGCCGATGAGCGGTGAGGGAACCTGTCTGGGGTCGAGGCCGAGCCCAATCGCAAACAGCACCGCCATCGCGACGAACACCAGCAGCGGGATGAGGAACGCCGGGCGCCCGCCTCTGTTGCCCTGCGCGATCTGGTTCCCGGTGGTCATGCGTCAGCTCGCAATTTCAGCGTGAGGTCTGGTCGAGCAGCTTCCGGACCTGTTCCAGCGGCATCGCGCCGCTGTAGCGCTCGCCATTCTGCAGGAACCAGGTCGGCGTCGATGTCGCGCCTAGGCGGTGGCCGAAAGCTTGCGTAACCGCTCCTCGGTCAGGTTGCGGCCGTTCTTCGTGTCGCGGATCTGGCCGGCGATGATGACCGACGCGTCGCCGTCCATGTAGTAGACGGAGGGGCCGTCCGCAGTGCGGATCGCCACTTCGTACAGGTCCGCGAAGGGCAGTCTGCGCACGCCCGCGATTTCCTGCCCCGAGTCGAGCTGGGCGGCGATCATTCGCCGCACGGCGGCCTCGTCGGCGTGCGCTCCGGCGACGAGCGCGAGCAGCGCTACAGCAGCAATAAAGCGCATTGGCGTCGAACGCGGTTCGCGCACGCGTCGCTAGACGCTCAGGTCACGCTGTCTCTTCTGGAATTCCTCCCGGTCGATCTCGCCGCGCGCATAGCGCTCGGCAAGAATCCCCCGAGCAGCACCGGCGCGCCGGCCGCCTGTCGCCCCGCCGAACAGCCACCTGACGAGGAGCGCGATGCCGACGATCAGAAGTACTCCCCACAGCGCCATCGGCGCGAAGCCCAGCATTCCGCCGGAGCCCGAACCCCAGCCCATATGTCCGTAGTCCATCCACATTAACGATCTTCCTCATTCAACACTCACACGGATCGGATGCTACGCGGGCCGCGATACGCATACTTGATGCGCGTCAAGCGCCCGCTGGGCTGGACGGATAGCCGGCATCCTCCAGCGCCTTGGCGAAGGCGCCGACGCTGCTTGCGCTGTCCACCTGCACGCGCTTGCTCGGCAGGTCCACGCTTACAGTGGCGTTCGGGTCGACCGATTTCACAGCTTTCGTGACGACGCCCACGCAATGATTGCAGGTCATGTCCTTGACGGTCAGTTCGATCATGGCAGTTCTCCCACGACGGGTCGGAAACAGCCACCACGCTAAACCTTCCTGCTATGGTAAGGTCAAGCTCGCGATGTACCGGCGCGAGCGCCGGGCCGCTTGACTTAAGTCAAGCGCAGGCCCGCCGCAATGTGGCCAGATACCGGGCATGACAAAACGCAAGCGGCATCGCAACCACTCGGCGGACGCTCCGGCCCCCGAGAAGCGCCGCACGATGAAGAAGGGCTCAATCGCGTTCGCCATCGGGGGCGTCGCGGTCGTCGGGTTGGTGATTGCGCTGTTCAGCTGGCCCGGCGCCTCGTCGGGCAGCCTGACCGCATCGGCCAAGCCCGAGCACGGGAAAGCCCTGTACAAGCAATACTGCGCCAGCTGCCACGGCGCCAGCGGGCACGGCGAGTTCAACTGGATGTACCGCGAGCGCGGCGCTCCGGCCCTCGACAGCAGCGGGCACGCCTGGCATCACGAAGACGCGCAACTCGTGAGCATGATTCTGGACAAACCCATGCCCGACTCGCGCATGCCGCCGTGGCGCGGTGTGCTCAGCCGCGACGACGCGATCGACATCGTCGCCTACATGAAGAGCCTCTGGACCCCCTTCATCGTGGCCAACTGCCAGGGCGCGAAGCACATGCAGTGCACGTCCCAGCACTGAACGCCTCCGCTCTCGTTTCAGCGCGCCAAGTGAAGGATGAGGTCGGCCAACTTCTTGGCCTGCTTTGGCGTCGCTAGTCCACCTGGCATCGGCGGATAGCCGGGCCATTGCCCCGACACTCCATTGCTGATCGCGCGGGTGAGTTCGGTTGCGTCATTCGCTTGCCCGGCGAATCGGTGCGCGATATCCATATAGGCCGGGCCTGTGCCTCTCCCCGATAAGGCGTGGCAACTCATGCACGGCAGGCCGTTGGATTGGACATAGGAAGTGAATTTGCCCCAGTCCGGATTGGACACGCTGCCCTGGGTAGGTGCTTCGTTGCCTGGACCGTAGCCACCCATCATGCCACCACCCATCATCCCACCACCCATCATTCCCGGACCATAGCCGCCCGAGCCCCCCGACCCATACCCTGAGACTGCGCCGGCATCGACATTGCGAGTCCAAGACCAATGCCAAGTGCGAGTGCCAGCTCTGCGATGAATCGTGATCGACGAAAGGTCACGATAAGCCTCCGATGTAACGGTATTCACCTGTGGCAATTCCCATTTCGTTCCTTGTTGGTACCGGGGATGACCTTGCGGACGCGGAGCCGCAACCCGTCGACACCCGCAACCTCGACCTGGTCGCCTTCGTGTAGCTCTTCCCCTGCTTGCGCCGACCATAACTCGCTGTTCACCCAGATGGCGGCGGTCTCGCCTTGCACGCTGCGCACGCGGCCCAGCGCGTGCTGCATGGCCTCGAGACCGGTCATCACCGGGCGGCGCATCCCCTTGACCAGGTAGGCGTAGAAAAGGACCGCGGCGACGATGAGCGCGATAGACGTAGGCACGGCGAGCGTCAACGGCAGGAACCAGAACGTCGACATTGCCAGCAGCGGCAGGCCAACGAGCAGGAGGTGGCACATAACGGCCTCAGCCCTGACGGCCGCGGTACACGCGCTCATGTGCCATGTTTTTCTCCTTAGCGGCCGCGCCAGCCGCGGTTCAACTGCTCGCGCTGCTCCTTGGTGAGCACGGCATCCATCTTCTTGCGCGCCTCGGCCCAGCCCTGGATCATTACCTCGCGCATCTTGCTCATGGTCTCCCACTGCGAGCGCTGGGCTTCTTCCTGGATCTTGGCGATCTGGTCGCGCTGCGCGTCGGTCAGGTTGAGCGCGTTGTAGCCGTAGCCGCCACCGCAGCCGCCCATCATTCCCGGCCCCATGCCGTACCCGCCCATCATTCCCGGGCCCATGCCGTAGCCAGGACCGTAACCTCCCATCATTCCCGGCCCCATGCCGTAGCCCGGGCCGTAGCCTCCCATCATCCCGGGGCCCATGCCGTAGCCGGGGCCGTAGCCTCCCATCATCCCCGGCCCCATACCGTAGCCCGGGCCGTAACCGCCCATCATTCCGGGGCCCATGCCGTAGCCCGGGCCGTAGCCTCCCATCATCGACGGATTGTCGGTGGCGGTATCGGCGAAGCTCGGCGCCGCGGCGACCGCCATACCGACGCTCGCGATCATGGCAACCAGCGCCCTGCGAGCATTTGTGCTTTGAATCTTCATGGTCAATCTCCTTTGCAATGTGACTACGTTAATGAGGTCAGACGAGGACCGTCTTCCGCCGTCATGCATTTGAGCGCCACCATCTGCCGCAAGGAGGCCTCCTCGGCGAGGAAGGCTTCGACGGCGAGCGGATCGAACTGCGTCCCGCCCATGCGCGCAATCTCGGCGCGCGCGGAATCCGGCTCCACAGCCGTGCGGGCTCGAGCTCGCTGCCGTACTTTCGCCTTTGCAGCGCGAGGATCAGCCGCGCGTACCACGCCGGACGCGGCTGCTGCGGCACGACGATGCGCGGTTCAGCCATTCAGGTCGCGCCTCTTGGCTTCGAACTCGTCCTTGTTGATTTCGCCGCGCGCGTAGCGTTCGGCCAGGATTTCCAGCGCGCGTTGATGGGGAGACACCTTCTGGTCCGATCCTCGCCCCAATAGCCATTTCGCCAGCACCACGATGCCAAGCAGCAGCAGGATCCACCAAAGCACCATATGGGCCACGCCGAGGAGTCCCCAGCCGTAGCCCCAACCCATGCTTCCCATATCGCCCCACATTTGCAGCTCCTTGTCGAATGGCGGTGCGGCGCGTGCACGCGGAACGGCCGAACACGAACTCTCAATCGGATGAACTTGGCCGCGCGTCGCGTGCGGCAGCTTCACCGGCTCAATCGAGCCGGCGCAGGGAGCGAGCGTGGTACGACCGCGGAGGCGCGGGATCGCGTCGCGCGATGACTTTCGACGACTGCGCGACGGAGGTGGAAACCTGAAGAATCGCGCCGGACGGCGCAGCGAGGTCGTCCGTGAAGACGGCGGGCAGCGGCAGAATCGCCGCCACCGTCAGCGCCTGGCCGTCGATGCTCGAGCAGCATATCTCGTCGTCCGCATGACCGCCTGCGGAGGCGTCGGACAGCTGGACGTAACCCTGCTGCGCTGCCGCAGCCGCATGAACTTCGCCGGACGCCGCGAGCGAATCGCACACGGGCCGCAGCAACACGAACAGCAAGGCGAGCAGCATGCTCGCCGAGCGCACCACGCTGCGCGAACGACTGGAGCGAACTCGACGCAAGGTCAGGGTAGACGCCATATTAAGAGGGCCGCTTGCTGCACGTTGCGGCCATTGCCGTAATGATCGGACTTCATACGCGCGGGAATTTGACCCAGGTCAAGGTCAGTTTGCGTGGCCCGCTAGAAGCGCTCGACGACGCCCTTCAACTTGCTCCGCACCTGCTCGGCAATGGCGGCGAGCTTGGGATTTTCGATCGCCGCCATCGACGCCACTGGATCAACCGCCGAGATCTCCACCTTGCCGTCGCCGGTTTCCTGGACGATGACATTGCAAGGAAGCATGGTGCCGATCTTGTCTTCGGCCTGCAGCGCCTGGTAGGCAAATTGCGGGTTGCAGGCTCCGAGGATGCGGTACTTGCGGAAATCGACGTTCAACTTCTTCTTCAGCGTCTCGCCGACGTCGATTTCGGTGAGCACGCCGAAGCCCTCCTTCTTCAGGTCCTCGGTCAATTTTTGCACGGTCGCGTCGAACGAAAGTTTGGACATCTTCGTGAAGTGGTAGGTCATGGATTCCTTTCCGGCAGCGCGAGCTCTTTGACCTTGGCCCTCTCCAAGCATTCCAGTGTCGCCTTCCGCCGCAAGAGATTCGGTGCGGTGTCGTACATACGCAGGGCAATTTGCGTCCCCATATACACACGATGGACCACGACCTCGCTCTCCTCTCGAATTCGATCTTTCGACTCACGTCAAATACAGCCGTCATCGCGGAACAGTCACGCGCCGCAGCAGCAGCCGCTTTTTCGGGCCGCCGCCGGAGCCCGCCCTCCGGCGACGCGGACCCGCTTGCCCTCAAGGTCGACCTAGACATTCGCCTCCGGGTCGACCGATTTGACCGCCCCCGTCACCGCGCTCACGCAGTGGCCGCAGGTCATGCCGTCTACACGCAGTTCGATCATGAAGTGCTCCTAACGGTAAAGGAATAGACTCAGAGACACGGTGCGCCTTCCCGTGATGGCAAAGTCAAGCCCCGTCTTGGGAGCGGACGGCGGGCTTGACCTTCCTACGATGGGAACCTTCAGGCTGGGGCCTGGGTCTCAAGTAACAAGGAGCCTGTCCATGTCTGCCTCAATTGCGGCGGCGGCGGCCAACGCCGCCCCGGAACCGGGAACCCACGATCTTCGCCTGCCCATTACGGGCATGACCTGCGCCTCCTGCGTGGCGCGGGTCGAACGCGCACTGGAGAGCGTCCCCGGCGTGCGCGCGGCGTCGGTCAACCTCGCCACCGAGGCGGCGACGATCCAGGTCGCCCCGTCGGTAACGATCGACGCGCTCGCAAAGGCGGTCGAACGGGCTGGTTACGACGTCGCGCATGAGGAGCTCGACCTCGCGATCCGCGGCATGACCTGCGCAAGCTGCGTTGGGCGGGTCGAAAAGGCGCTCGCCAAGGCGCCCGGGGTGCTGTCGGCGTCGGTCAACCTCGCGACCGAGCGCGCCCACGTGGTTGCCGTCGGTGGCACCGGAATCGATTCCCTTCGCGCGGCAATCGAAGCAGCCGGCTACGAAGCGGATCCAGTCGATCTTGAGAAGACCGGCGCGGCCCCAGCCGCGCGCGGCCTACCCGATTGGTGGCCGGTCGCCGTTTCGGCGCTGCTCACCCTGCCGCTTCTCGTGCCGATGGTCGGGCTTGCGCTCGGCGTGCACTGGACACTGCCCGGCTGGCTGCAGCTCGCGCTGGCGACGCCGGTGCAGTTCTGGCTCGGCGCGCGCTTCTACCGCGCGGGATGGAAGGCGGTCAGGGCGTTCACCGGCAACATGGACCTGCTGGTCGCGCTCGGCACCAGCGCCGCCTACGGGCTGTCGGTATACGAGTTGCTGCGCGGCGCCGCCGGGGTGCACAACCTGTACTTCGAGACCTCGGCGGCGTTGATCACGTTCATTCTGCTCGGCAAGTGGCTCGAGGCACGCGCCAAGCGCCAGACCACCGAAGCGATCCGCGCGCTCAACGCGCTGCGGCCGGACCGGGCGCTGGTGCGTCGCGACGGGAAAGATGTCGAGGTGCCGCTCGCCTCGGTCGCGGTGGGCGATCTGGTCGTGGTGCGCGCAGGCGAGCGCGTGCCGGTGGACGGCGAAATCCGCGAAGGCCGCAGCCACGTCGACGAGTCGCTCATCACCGGCGAGAGCCTGCCAGTCGCCAAGGGCGTGGGCGATCGGGTAACCGGCGGCGCGATCAACGCCGACGGGCTGCTGCTAGTGGAGACGCGCGCCATCGGTGCGGAATCGACGCTCGCGCGCATCATCCGGCTGGTAGAGAACGCGCAGGCGGGAAAAGCGCCGATCCAGCGCATCGTCGACAAAGTCAGCGCAGTATTCGTGCCGATCGTGCTGCTGATCGCGCTCGCCACCCTGCTCGCCTGGGGTCTTGCGACGGGAAACTGGACCTCGGCGGTGCTCTACTCGGTCGCGGTCATGGTGATTGCCTGCCCCTGCGCGCTGGGACTCGCGACCCCCACCGCAATCATGGCGGGCACCGGCGTAGCGGCGCGCCACGGCGTCCTGATCAAGGACGCCGAGGCGCTGGAGATCGCGCACGCCATCACCACCGTGGCGTTCGACAAGACCGGCACGCTGACCGAGGGCCGGCCCCAGCTCCTCGCCGCGGAGCCGCTCGGCGGCGAGCGGGCGGAACTCCTGCGGCTCGCGGCCGCGCTGCAGCAGGGCAGCCAGCATCCGCTGGCGCGCGCGGTGACGGAACAGGCCGCAGCCGAAGGCGTTTCCCCGCCCGCGGCGAGCGAAGCCAAGGCACTGCCCGGGCGCGGGGTACAGGCGGTGGTGGAAGGGCGCATGCTTTACCTCGGCAGCTCGCGCCTGATGCAGGAGCTCGGCGTCGACACGTCGGCGCTCGACGCGCGCGCGCAGGCGCTGGCGCGCGAAGGACGGTCGATCTCGTGGCTCGCCGCGGAGACCGGCGGCGCGCGCAGCCTCTGTGGGCTGCTCGCGTTCGGCGACGCGGTGAAGGCCGGGGCGCGCGAGGCGATCGCGGCCCTGCACGCGCAGGGCGTGAAGACCGTGATGCTGAGCGGCGACAACCGCGGCAGCGCGGAGGCCGCGGCGCGCGCCCTGGGCATCGACGAGGTGCGGGCGGAAGTGCTGCCCGCCGACAAGGCGCAGGCCGTGGCCGGGCTGCGCGGCAAGAACAAGGTGATCGCGATGGTGGGCGACGGCATCAACGATGCGCCCGCGCTCGCCGCGGCCGACGTCGGCATCGCCATGGCCACCGGAACCGACGTGGCGATGCACACCGCGGGCATCACGCTGATGCGCGGCGACCCGCGGCTGGTGGCCGATGCGATCAGCATCTCGCGCCGAACCTACAGCAAGATCCGCCAGAACCTGTTCTGGGCGTTTTTCTACAATGTGGTCGGCATTCCGCTCGCCGCCTTCGGGTTCCTCAACCCGATCATCGCGGGCGCGGCGATGGCTTTCAGCAGCGTGAGCGTGGTCACGAATGCGCTGATGCTGCGGCGCTGGCGGCCATACGGAGACAAGCCATGAATACCATGCAGATGAATATCGGCGAAACGGCCAGGCATTCCGGCGTGTCGGCAAAAATGATCCGCCACTACGAAGGGATCGGGTTGATTCCCAGGGCGGTGCGCAGCTATTCCGGCTATCGAACCTACGCCGCCAGCGACGTGCATACCCTGCGCTTCATCCGCCAGGCACGCAACCTGGGGTTCTCGATCAAGCAGATCGAGCAGCTTCTGGGCTTGTGGCGCAATCAGCGCCGCCCGAGCAGCAAGGTGAAGGCCCTGGCGCAGGAGCACATCGCGGAGCTCGACGCGCGCATCGCCGAGCTCGAGGCCATGAAGCGCACGCTGCTGGAGCTCGCCGTGCACTGCCATGGCGACGATCGCCCCGAGTGCCCGATCCTCGACGGTCTCGCCGCGCCGCGCTGAAGCCGAGAAAGCATCAACACGAGGTTCACCGGCGCCTCAAGTCCCGCAGCACCTCGCGGGCGCAGTTGTGCCCGGGCGCTCCGGTCACGCCGCCGCCCGGATGCGCGCCGGAGCCGCACAGGTACAGGCCGGCGAGCGGCGCGCGGTAGTCGGCGTAACCGAGCAACGGGCGCGCCGACCACAGCTGGTCGAGCGACAGCGCGCCGTGGAAGATGTCCCCCGCGGTGAGACCGAAGACGCGCTCCAGGTCCGCTGGCGACAGCGCGCTGTGTGCGATGACGCTTTCCGTGAATCCCGGCGCCTGGCTTTCGATGACCTCGAAGATGCGCTCGATCGCTTCGCCCTTGCGCGCGCCCCAGTCGGCGTCCGGCGCGAAGTGCTGGCAAAAGAGGCTCGCCACGTGCGCCCCCGGCGGCGCGAGCGTGCCGTCGAGCGTGCTGGCGATCACCATCTCGACGATCGGCGCGCGCGCCATGCCCCCGTCGCGCGCGTCGCGGTAGGCGCGGTCCATGTATGCGAGCGAAGGCGCGAGAATGATGCCGGACGAAAGGTGCGGACCGGGCTCGGGCAGGCAGGAAAAGCGCGGCAGCCGGGACAGCGCCACGTTCATGCGAAAGCTCGCCGAGCCGCACTTGTAGCGCTCGATGCGGGCGACGAATTCGGGCGGCAGCAGGCCGGGCTCGACCAGGCCGAGATACAGCCGCCGGGGGTCGACGTTGGCCACGATCGCGCGCGCGGCGAGCTCGGTTCCGTCCTTGAGCGCGAGCTTCCGGCGCCCGACGCGCGCCACCGGCGCGTCGCATTCGATCTCGACTCCCAGGCGCCTCGCCTCGGCGGCGAGCGCCTCGCTGATCGCGCCCATGCCGCCGATCGCATGGCCCCAGGCGCCGCGCTTGCCGTTCACTTCGCCGAACGCGTGGTGCAGCAGGACGTAGGCGCTGCCGGGATGCAACGGGCTGGCGTAGTGGCCGACCACCGCGTCGAAGCCGAGGGCCGCCTTGATGCCGTCCGACTCGAACCAGCCATCGAGGATGTCCGCGGCGCTGCGCGTAAGGAGCGCCAGCAGGTCACGGCGCGCCTCCATGTCGAGCCGTCGCGCGAGCCGCACGGCGCCCAGCGCGCGCCACCAGTCGACGATCCCGCCTCTCGCGTTCGGCGGGCATTCGAGCACCAGTTCACGCAGCACATCGGTCACCCGCTCGAGCATCGCGGTGTAGGCCGGCAATCGCGCCGCGTCGCGCGGCGAGAACCTCGCCAGCTCCTGTTGGGCCGCCTCCATTCCGCCACCGAGCTTCAGGTATTCGCCCGGCGACAGCGGCAGGAAGTTGGCGAGCGGCCGCTCGACGATCCTCAGCCCGTGCTCTGCGAGGCGCAGCTCGCGCACCACCTTCGGCTGCAACAGGCTCACGGTGTAGGCGGCGACCGAGTTGCGAAACCCGGGATGGAACTCTTCGGTGACCGCGGCGCCGCCGACGACCGACCGGCGCTCGAGCACTTTGACGTTCAGGCCCGCCTTGGCGAGGTAGCACGCGCAAACCAGGCCGTTGTGCCCCGCGCCGATGACCAGGGCATCGTAGGGGGTCATTCCTCTCGCGCGCGGCGCCGCTCGACGAGCTTCAGCATCGTGTCCAGCGTGATCGAGCGGAACGTCGCCTTGGCGATCTCGTCGATTTCGGCGAGCACCACGCCGAGCGCGTCCTCGACCTCGTGCGGCGCGGCGATGCCGTCCGCCGCCGCGCGCCGCCGGCGTGCGCCCTTTGCCGGCGCGCGTCGCGGCGCGCTGATGTCCTCGAACAGCTCGATCACGTCCATCAAGGTCAGCCGCTTGGCGTTGCCGGCGAAGCGGTAGCCGCCGCCCACCCCGCGCACCGCCGCGACCAGTCGGGCGCGGCCGAGGGTGCGCAGCACCTTCGCCAGGTGGTGCGGCGAGATGCGGTACTTGGCCGCCACTTCGGCCGCCGAAAGCTGGCGCCCGGGGTTGGCGGCGAACTCGAGCACGCTGTACAGCGCAAGCAGGGTGTTCTTCTGCAGCTTCAACCGGTCGTCCTCAATCGAGGTCCTTCTCGAGCGGGATGAACGGCGCGGCCATCATTCCCTGGCTGCGAAAGAACGACAGGATCAGCTGGTTGTCGCGCGACAGCATGGTGCGCAGCTTCCTGACCCCCAGCTTGCGGAAACCCGCGGAAATCGCCTCGAGCAGCCGGGCGCCGATGCCGCCGAGGCGCGCGTCGGGGCGCACGCTGATGGCGAATACCCAGCCGCAGGGCGGCGAGCCGAACTCCCAGTCGCGCACTTCGCCGATGACGAAGCCTTCGATGCGCCCGCCCGACTCGGCCACCAGGAAGAAGCGCTGCCGGCGGCCGCTGCCGTAGCGCTGCAGGATCTCGCCCCAGTACGCAGGCTTGCGCAGCCCGGTAATGCCCGCGTCGATCTCGATCACCTGCTCGAGGTCGGCTTGCTGCGCGCCGCGCACGCGCAGCGGCGGCGCATCGGGGGTCGTCGTTTTCTTGAGCCAGATCAAGATGCGTCGTGTGCGCCGGAGCTAGGGTCCAAATACGCTTTCCAGTACCGGATTGCGAGTTGATTCTATTGTACGCAAGCTTGTGAGAGGAGGATCGTAATGAGCATCATGAGGCGTTTCGCCGCCGTCGGGCGGTCATTGCTGGCATTCGCCGTCGGCGCCACGCTCGCGTTCGCCGCGCATGCGCAGCAACCGATCAAGATCGGCTCGTTCCTGTCGGTCACCGGACCGGCGGCGTTCCTGGGCGACCCGGAGCAGAAGACCCTGGAGCTGTACGTCGAGAAGATCAACGCAGCGGGCGGCGTGCTGGGACGCAAGCTGCAGCTCATAGCCTACGACTCGGCGGGCGACGCCGATAAGGCGCGTACCTTCGTCAAGCGCCTGATCGAGGAAGACAAGGTCGACGCGATCGTCGGCGGCTCGACGACCGGCGAGACGATGGCCGTAATCCCTCTGGTCGAGCAGGCCGAAGTGCCCTTCATCTCGCTCGCCGGCGCAGTGGTGATCGTCGAGCCGGTGAAGAAGTGGGTGTTCAAGACCCCGCACACCGACCGCATGGCCTGCGAGAAGATATTCGTCGACATGAAGTCGCGCAACATCACCAAGATCGGGCTGATCTCCGGCTCGGGCGGCTTCGACAAGTCGATGCGCGCGCAATGCATGCAGGTGGCAGGCAAGTACGGCATCGACATCGTCGCCGACGAGACCTACGGCGCCAAGGACACCGACATGACGGCGCAGCTCACCAAGATGCGGCAGAACGCGCAAATCCAGGCGGTGCTCAACGCCGGCTTCGGCGCGGGGCCGGCGATCGTGACCAAGAACTTCCGCCAGATCGGCATGACCGTGCCGCTTTACCAGTCGCACGGCGTGGCCTCGAAGGAATTCATCAAGCTCGCCGGCGACGCCGCGAACGGCGTGCGCCTGCCGGCCGCTGCGCTGCTGGTCGCCAAGTCGCTGCCGTTCGACGACCCGCAGAAGAAGGTGGTCGTCGCCTACGAGCACGACTTCGAGGGGCGCTACCATCAGGACGTGTCGACCTTCGGCGGCCACGCCTACGACGGCCTGTATCTGGTGGTCGATGCGATGAAAAAGGCACGCAGCACCGACAAGGCCAAGGTGCGCGACGCGATCGAGTCGACCCGCGGCTGGATGGGCGTCGACGGCGAGTTCAACCTCTCGCCCACGGACCACATGGGCCTCGACCTGTCGGCGTTCCGCATGCTGGAGATCAAGAACGGCGACTGGACCCTGGCGAAGTGAGTCGCGCGCCCCGGCGATGAGCGCGCAGCTGCTGCAGTACCTGCTCAGCGGGCTGACCGTCGGGGCGATCTACGCGCTGGTGGCGCTCGGGTTCTCGATCATCTACAACGCCAGCCAGGTCATCAATTTCGCCCAGGGCGAGTTCGTGATGATCGGCGGCATGGCCACGGTGTCGCTGATCGCGACCGGCCTGCCGCTGCCGCTGGCGGCGCTGCTGGCGGTGGCCGCGACCACGCTGGTCGGGCTCGCGTTGGAGAAGTTCGCGGTCGAGCGGGTACGCGGCGAGTCGGTGGTGACCCTGATCATCATCACCATCGGCGCTTCGATCCTGCTGCGCGGCCTGGCAGGCCTGGTATGGGACAAGAACCTCCACCCGCTGCCCGCGTTCAGCGGCGTCCGGCCGATCGCGGTCGGCGGTGCCACCATCCTGCCCCAGAGCCTGTGGGTGGTCGGGGTGACGCTCGCCGTAGTCGCGGCGCTATGGTGGTTCTTCAACCGCACTTTGCACGGCAAGGCGATGCTCGCCACCTCGCACAACAGGCTTGCCGCGCAGCTGGTCGGCATCAGCGTGCGGCGCGTGCTGCTGGTTTCCTTCGGTCTGTCCGCCGCGCTCGGCGCGCTCGCCGGCATCCTGATCGCGCCGATCACCTTCACCGCCTGGGACGTGGGCGTGATGCTCGGCCTGAAGGGCTTCGCCGCGGCGATCCTCGGTGGCCTCGGCAGCGGACCGGGCGCGGTGCTCGGCGGGCTCGCGCTCGGCCTGCTCGAAGCGCTTTCGGCGGGCTACGTGTCTTCCGCCTACAAGGACGTGATCGCGTTCGGCATCATGCTCGCGGTGCTGGTGCTGATGCCGGGCGGGCTGCTCGGCCGCCGCTCCACCGAGCGCGTATAAGGACATGAACGAGGCATGTGGGCAGGTCTCCGCAGGGCACGCACTGGAGGGCTTCTCGCGCTTGCGGTGGTGATCGCACTGCTGCCGCTCGCGCTCGCCAACAACTACTTCTACGACGTCGCGATCCTGGTCGGGCTGAATGCCATCGTGTGCATCGGGCTGAACCTGCTGATCGGCTACGCGGGACAGATCAGTCTCGGCCACGCCGGTTTCTTCGGCCTCGGCGCCTACGGCTCGGCGATCCTCGCGGCGCGTTACGGCTGGCCGCCGCTCGCCGCGCTCGCCGCCGCGACCGCGGGCGTGGCGCTGCTCGCCTACCTGGTCGGCCGGCCGATCCTGCGCCTGCGCGGTCACTACCTGGCGATGGCGACGCTCGGCCTTGGCGTGATCATCTCGATCGTCATCTCCAACGAGGACCGCTACACCGGGGGTCCCGACGGGATGAGCGTGCCGCCGCTCGCGCTGCTCGGCCACGCGCTGACGGGCGAGAAGGCCTGGTACTGGGTGGTCGGCGGGCTGGTGCTGCTCGCCGTCTGGCTTGCGCTCAATCTGGTCGAATCGCCCGGCGGACGCGCGCTGCGCGCGCTGCACGGCTCCGAGACCGCCGCCGAGGTCGTCGGCATAGACAGCGTGCGCCAGAAGTTGATGGTGTTCGTCCTGTCGGCGGTGTTCGCCGCGTTCGCCGGCGGCCTGACCGCGCATTATTCGGGCTTCATCACCCCGGGACGTGCGACCTTCCTGCACTCGATCGAGCTGGTCACGATGGTGGTGTTCGGCGGCATGGCGTCGATCTTCGGCGCAGTGGTCGGCGCGGCCGTGCTCACCACGCTGCCGCAGCTGCTCGCGCTGCTGAAAGACTACGAGATGGTGGTGTTCGGCGCGGTGATGATGCTCACCATGATCTTCATGCCGAAGGGCCTGGTGCCGACGCTCGCGGCGCGCTTCGCGCCCGGGGAGCGCAAGTGAGCCTGTTGCGCGTGGAAGCCCTGTCGAAGGAGTTCGGCGGCGTGCACGCGGTACAGGCGCTCGAGTTCGAAATCGCGGCGCAGGGCGTGTATTCGATCATCGGCCCGAACGGCGCCGGCAAGACGACGCTGCTCAACCTGCTCACCGGCGTGTACCGGCCGAGCGCCGGCCGCATCTGGTTTGACGGCCGGGAGCTGACGGGGCGCGCACCGCATCACTACGCGGCGGCCGGGATCGGCCGCACGTTCCAGAACCTGCAGATCTTCTTCAACATGAGCGCGCTCGAGAACGTCATGGTCGGGCGCTACCTGCACGAGCGCTGCGGCCTCGGCGCCGCGCTGCTGCGCTTTCCGAGCCTGGCGCGCGCCGAGCGCGCCTGCCGGGCGGAGGCGCTCGAGCTGCTCGAATTCGTTGGCCTGGGCGGCTACGCGCACGCGGGCTCCGACAGCATGCCCTATGGCGCGCTCAAGCGGCTGGAGATCGCGCGCGCGCTCGCCGCGCGGCCGCGGTTGCTGCTGCTCGACGAGCCGGCGGCGGGCCTCAACCCGACCGAGACGCAGGAGATCGTGCGCCTGATCCAGCGCATCGGCGCGCGGGAGATCACCGTGGTGCTGGTCGAGCACAACATGAAGCTGGTGATGGGCGTTTCCGACCGCGTGCTGGTGCTCGACTACGGTCGCAAGCTCGCGGAAGGCGACGCCGAAACGGTGCGAAGCGATCCGAAGGTGATCGAGGCCTATCTCGGCACCGAGGCGCAGGCGCATGCTTGAAGTCAGCGCCCTCGAGAGCCGCTACGGGCGCATCCCTGCGCTCAAGGGAATCGATCTCGCGGTCAGGGCGGGCGAGCTCGTCGCGCTGGTGGGCGCCAACGGCGCCGGCAAGACGACGCTGCTGCGCGCGCTCTCGGGCGTGCAGCCGGTGAGCGGCGGCCGCGTGCGCTTCGATGGCACCGACATCACCACGACGGCGCCCGAGCGCCGCGTGCGGCTCGGCATCGCGCAGGTTCCCGAAGGCCGGCAGGTGTTCGGTCCGCTCGCGGTCGAGGACAACCTGCGTCTCGGCGGCTACACGCGCAGCGCCGCAGAGTCGGCGCAGATGCTCGAGCGCGTGTACGCCATGTTCCCGGTGCTGCGCGAGCGGCGCCAAGCGCCCGCCGGCACGCTCTCCGGCGGACAGCAGCAGATGCTCGCCATTGGGCGCGCGTTGATGGCGCGCCCGCGGCTGCTGCTGCTCGACGAGCCGAGCATGGGGCTCGCGCCGAGGCTGGTGGAAGAGATCTTCGCGCGCGTGCAGGACTTGCGCGCCGCTGACACCGCGATCTTCCTCGTGGACCAGAACGCCCGCGCCGCGCTGAAGATCGCCGACCGCGGCTACGTGCTGGAAACCGGCCGCATCGTCCTCTCGGGCAGTGGCGCGGAGCTGCTCGCCAATGAGCGCGTGCAGGCCGCCTACCTCGGGTTGTGACGAGGGGATGGACCGCTTGACATGGATCAAACCGCTACCGGGCGCGGCGTGCTCGTATGCGTGTCTGGGTCAGAGGGAGAAAGAGACATGAAGCAGACGCTCGTCGCGGGGCTGTCCACGACCCGCACCTTCACCGTGGATCGCGAGCGCACCATCGGATTCATGGGCGAGGCGGCGCGCGTGTACGCGACGCCGATGCTGGTGCGCGACATCGAGGTGGCGTGCCGCGAGTTCCTGCTCGGGCACCTCGACCCCGGCGAGGATTCGGTCGGCACGCGCATCGAGCTCGACCATACCGCCCCGACGCTGCTCGGCATGACGGTGCGCATCGAGGCGAGCGTCGCCGAGCTCAAGGGTCGCGCGGTGACCTTCGAGCTGACCGGCTCCGACGGCGTCGACACCATCTGCCGCGGCCGGCACATGCGCTTCGTGGTCGACGTCAAGCAGACCGAGCAGCGCCTCGCCGCCAAGGCGCAGAAGGCCGGCATCAAATGAAGATCAAGACGTACTGCTATCAGTGCGTCGCGGGACCCGACCTGCTCACGGTCAAGGTGGAGGACGGTGTGGCGACGGAGGTCGAGCCCAACTTCGCCGCGGAGCCCGTGCACCCGGGAGGCGGCAAGGTGTGCGTCAAGGCCTATGGCCTGGTGCAAAAGCTCTATAACCCGCATCGCGTGCTCTCGCCGATGAAGCGCAGCAACCCGAAAAAGGGGCGCAACGAGGATCCGCGCTTCGTGCCGATCTCGTGGGACGAGGCGCTCGACACCATCGCCGCCAAGCTGATGGAGACTCGCGCGCGCGGCCTGCTCGACGACTCGGGCTACCCGCGCGTGGCGGCGAGCTTCGGCGGCGGCGGCACGCCGCAGTCCTACATGGGCACCTTCCCGGCGTTTCTCGCGGCGTGGGGGCCCATGGACATGGGCTTCGGCTCGGGACAGGGCGTCAAGTGCTATCACTCCGAGCACCTGTACGGCGAGTTCTGGCATCGCGGCTTCACGGTCTCGGCCGACACGCCGTCCTGCAACTACATCATCTCCTGCGGCGCCAACATCGAGGCCTCGGGCGGCGTCGTGGGCGTCTGGCGCCACGCCAATGCGCGCGAGCGCGGCATGAAGCGCGTGCAAGTCGAGCCGCATCTGTCGGTGACCGGCGCGTGCTCCGCCGAATGGGTGCCGATCAAGCCCAAGACCGATCCCGCATTTCTGTTCGCGCTGGTGCACGCGATGCTGCACGAACAGCCGCGCGAACGGCTCGACCTCGGGTTCCTCACCGAACGCACCTCGGCGCCCTACCTCGTGGGACCGCAGCGGCTACTACCTGCGCGACCCGGCGACGAAGAAGCCGCTGCTGTGGGACACGCGCCGCAACGCGGCCGTGCCCTTCGACACGCCGCAGGCGGCGCCGGCGCTGGAAGGCGGTTCTTACGTGGCCGCGGCGATGGAGATCGGCGCGGACCAGGAAGTGCTGGCGCAGGGCGAGCTCGCGGGCGCGACCGCGTTCAGCAAGCTCGTCGCGCACGTGCGGCCGTACACGCCCGAGTGGGCGCAGGACATCTGCGATGTGCCCGCGGCCACCATGCGGCGCATCGCCGACGAGTATCTGTCGCACGCGCAGGTCGGCGCCACGGTGGAGATCGATGGCGAGATCCTGCCGCTGCGCCCGGTGGCGGTAACGCTCGGCAAGACCGTGACCAACGGCTGGGGCGGCTTCGAATGCTGCTGGGCGCGCACCGTGCTCGCGTCGCTGGTCGGGGCCCTCGAGGTACCCGGCGGCATCCTCGGCACCACGGTGCGCCTGAACAAGCCGCTCGGCGAGCGCCTGAAGAGCGTGCGCCCCGGGACCGATGGCTTCATGGCCTATCCGTTCAATCCCACCGACCGCGAGCACTGGAGCGCGCGGCCCAACATCCGCAACGCCTACCGCAGCATGGTGCCGCTGGCGGCCGACGGGCCCTGGAGCCAGGCGCTGGGGCCCACGCATTTTTCCTGGATGTTCCTCGACGAAACGCCTCCCGGTCTGCCGCGCGTGACGCTGCCCGAAGTCTGGATTCTTTATCGCACCAACCCGGCGATCTCGTTCTGGGACACCGACCGTGTGGGCGAGCAGATGGCGCGGTTCCCGTTCACCGTCGCGTTCGCCTATACGCGCGACGAGACCAACCATTTCGCCGACATCCTGCTGCCCGACGCGGTGGACCTGGAGAGCCTGCAGCTGATCCGCATCGGCGGCTCGAAGTTCATCGAGCAGTTCTGGGACCACGAAGGCTTCGCGCTGCGACAGCCGGCAGTCGCGCCGCAGGGCGAAGCGCGCGACTTCAGCGACATCGCCACCGAGCTCGCGCGCCGCGTCGGCCTGCTGGAGAAGTACAACGCGGCGATCAACCGCGGCGTCGCCGGCGTGGCGCTGAAAACGGACAAGTGGGATCACTCGCTCGAAACGTCCAAATCCCATAGCTGCGAGGAAATCTGGGATGCGGTGTGCCGCGCGGCGAGCGCGGAGCTCACCGCCGGCGCCGAGTCGCAGGGTCTGGATTGGTGGCGCGAGCATGGCCTGCGCACCAAGGCCTTCTCGCGCCGCGACTGGTACCTGTACCCGACGTTCGTCGAGCTCGGCCTGCGCTTCGAGCTGCCCTACCAGGAGCGCCTGCTGCGCATCGGCAAGGAGCTCGAGCGCCGGCTGCACGAGCACGACATGCACTGGTGGGACACGCAGCTCACCGAGTACCAGGCACTGCCCGCGTGGAAGGACTTCCCGGGCCTGTGGGAAACGTCCCTGCGCAGCATGGGCGGTCAGCCGGACGACTATCCCTACTGGCTGATCACCTCGCGCAGCATGCAGTACGCCTGGGGCGGCAACGTCGGCATGCAGCTCATCAAGGAGGTCGCCGACAACATCGCCGGCCACAAGGGCGTGATCCTGAACGCGCAGACCGCCGAGCGGCTCGGCCTCGCCGAGGGCGACCTGGTCGAGATCGCCACGCCCAAGGCAAGCGTGCGCGCGCACGCCGTGCTGCGCCAGGGCATCCGGCCCGATACGTTGCTCCTGCTCGGGCAGTTCGACCACTGGGAGACGCCGTTCGCCAAGGACTTCGACATGCCGAGCATGAACAAGCTGGTGCCGATGTCGCTCGCGCTCACCGACGCTACCGGGTCGGGCGCCGACGTGGTGCGCGTCTCGCTGCGGAGAACATCATGACCCGTTGGGAGGATTTAGGATGACCCGCTGGGTCATGATCGCCGATCTGCGCCGCTGCGTCGGCTGCCAGACCTGCACCGCGGCGTGCAAGCACACCAACGCCACGCCGCCGGAGGTGCAATGGCGGCGCGTGCTGGACATGGAGGTCGGCGAGTACCCGCAGGTCAAGCGCGCTTTCGTGCCGGTGGGCTGCATGCATTGCGCCGATCCGCCGTGCATGCACGTCTGTCCTTCGACCGCGACGCGCCAGCGCGCCGACGGCATCGTGACCATCGATTACGACCTGTGCATCGGCTGCGCCTACTGCGCGGTCGCCTGTCCCTACCAGGCGCGCTACAAGACCGACGAGCCGACATTCGCCTACGGCGAGCCGATGCCCTCCGAATCGCAGCGCTTCGACCCGGGCAAGTTCGGCGTCGCCACCAAGTGCACCTTCTGTTCGGATCGCATCGATGCGGGGCTCGCCCAGGGCCTCAAGCCCGGAGTCGACCCCGACGCGACGCCGGCGTGCGTCAACTCGTGCATCGCCAAGGCGCTGCATTTCGGCGATGTCGAGGACGCGGGCAGCAACGTCTCGCAGCTGCTGGCGGAGAACCAGTTCTTCCGCATGCACGAGGAGCTCGGCACCGAACCGGGCTTCTACTACCTTTGGGACAAGGCGCCATGACCTATGGCCCGAAGCCGTGGCTGCAGCGCCACTGGGACATCCGCGCGGCGACCAATTTCGTTCTCGGCGGCACCGGCGCCGGGCTGCTCGCCGCGATCGCGCTCGCCGCGCACGCTGCGCCAGGCTGGAAACCGATGCTGGCGCTCGGACTGGCGCTGATCGCCGCCGGGCTCGGCGCGGTGTGGCTCGAGATCGGCCGCAAGCTGCGCGCGCTGCACGTGTTCTTCAACCCCTGGACTTCGTGGATGACCCGCGAGTCGTTCGCCGCGTTGCTGGTGTTCGCGCTCGGCGCGACTGCGCTCGCGCTCGGCCGTCCATGGACGGCGCAGGCAACCGGCCTCGCCGCCCTGGGGTTCGTCTACTGCCAGGGGCGCATCCTGCGCGCCTCGAAGGGAATTCCCGCCTGGCGCACTGCGGGCATCACGCCGCTCATCGTCGCCACCGGGCTGGCCGAAGGCAGCGGCCTGTACCTGCTGATCACCGCGGGCGGCGGCGGGATGCGAGCGCCGCTCGCGCTGTTCGCGCTGGCGCTCGTCGCGCGCGCGTTTGCCTGGCGCAGTTACCGGGGAAACCTCGGCAGCGGCCGGCCGCTCAGTGCGCTCGAGCCGAGCGCGAAGTGGCTGCTCAATGCCGGCACCGTGGCGCCGCTCGTATTGCTGCTGGCGCGCTTCCTGGCGCCGCAACTGGCGCCCGCGGTCACCATGCTCGCCGGCGCCGCGGCGCTTGCGGCGGGCTGGCACTTCAAGCTCACGCTCGTCACGCGCGCGGCGCACAACCAGGGGTTCGCGCTGCCGCGCCTGCCGGTACGCGGGAGCCGCTAGACAGGAGCCTCGACCATGAACGCCATGTTGCAACCGCGTTACGCCAAGGTTCATCACCGCAGCGGCGCCAAGCGCCAAACGAAGGCCGCGACCTTCTACTTCCAGCGGCAGGCCGAGACCATGTCGCGCGACGAGCTCGTTCGGCTGCAGCTGCGCCGGCTGCGCGCCATGCTGAAGAACGCCTGTGAGAACGTGGCGCTGCATCGTCAGCGCATGAGCGCGGCGCGCATCAAGCCGCAGGACCTGCGCACGCTCGAGGACCTGCAACGCCTGCCCTTCACGGTCAAGACCGACCTGCGCGACCACTACCCCTTCGGCATGTTCGCGCGCCCGCGCGAGGAGCTGGTGCGCTTGCATGCCTCGTCGGGCACCACGGGCAAGCCGACCGTGGTCGGCTACACAAAGAAAGACATCGACACCTGGTCCGACCTGATGGCGCGTTCCATGGCCTGCGGCGGCGCGCGCCCGGGCGACGTGGTGCACAACGCCTACGGCTATGGCCTGTTCACCGGGGGACTGGGCGCGCACTACGGCGCCGAGCGGCTCGGGGCGACGGTCGTGCCCATGTCGGGCGGCGCCACCGAGCGCCAGGTGGTGCTGATCAAGGACTTCGGCGCGCGCGTGCTGTGCTCGACGCCTTCGTATGCGCTCAACATCGCCGAAGTCGCCGAGCGCGATGGGGTCGATCTGCGCCGCAGCCGTCTCGAAATCGGGCTGTTCGGCGCCGAGCCCTGGAGCGAGGCGATGCGCCGCGAAATCCAGATCCGTCTGGGCATCAAGGCGATCGACGTGTACGGCCTGTCGGAAATCATGGGCCCGGGCGTAGCGATCGAATGCGAGGCCCAGGACGGGCTGCACGGCTGGGAGGACCACTTCCTGTTCGAGGTGATCGATCCCGATACCGGCAGGCCGGTGCCCGAGGGACACGCGGGAGAGCTGGTGATCACCACGCTCACCAAGGAAGCGCTGCCGATGATCCGCTATCGCACGCGCGACATCACGCGCGTCAGCACCGACCGTTGCAGCTGCGGCCGCACGCATCTGCGGCTCAAGCGCATCACGGGCCGCAACGACGACATGCTGATTATCCGCGGCGTAAACGTGTATCCGTCGCAGATCGAGGCGGTGTTGGTCGGACTACCCGACCTTGCGCCGCATTACCAGCTGGTCGTCGAGCGGCACGGCAACCTCGACACGCTCGGCGTCGAGGTCGAGGCGGCGCCGACGGTGCCGCCGGACTCGGCCGAGGCCTATCGGAGAATCGCCGAGCAGGTGCGTTACCAGATCAAGTCGCTGATCGGGGTCACGACCGAGGTGACGGTGAAGAAGCCCGGCGAGGTGCCACGCTCGCAGGGCAAGGCCGTGCGCGTGAGGGATCTGCGACCGAAGCTCGCATGATTCCCGCGGCCGGGGCGTTCACCGCGGGCGCGCGCAGCCGGTTGCTGCCCGCCTCGGTGCCGATGCGCTACTTCGGCGCGGCGATCCTGTTCCACGCGCTCGCCTGGGCCGTGCTGCTCGCCTACCCGGACGAGCTCGCGCGCTTCGCGGCGTTTGGCGGGCTCGGGCCGGCGCTCGCCGCATTGCACCTGATCACGCTCGGGGTGTTGTTGATGACGGCGGTCGGGGCCACGCTGCAGCTGTTTCCGATCGCCACGCGCCAGGCCGTGCGCTCGGTCGCCGCCGCGAAGCTCGTCTGGTGGCTGCTCGTCCCCGGCGTCGCCCTGTTCGCCGCCGGCGCCGCCGCCTACCGCCCGGAGCTTCTCGGCGCGGGCGCCGCGACCGTGGTGCTGGCGCTGGCCGTCTACGCCTGGCTGCTCTACGAAAACCTCAAGCGCGCGCGCGGCATGCGCGCGGTGGTGGCGCATGGATGGGGCGCGCTCGCCTCGCTCGTGCTGCTCGCCGCGAGCGGCCTCGCGCTCGCGGCGCACTACGAGCATGGCCTGGCGCTCGACCGCGGTGCTTTCGCCGCGGCGCACCTGGTGCTCGCGGCCTATGGCTTCATGGGACTGCTGGCGCTCGGACTGTCCCAGTTCCTGCTGCCGATGTTCGCCGTATCGCCGGCGCCCTCGGCGCGCGCGGCGCTCGCCGCGCTGGGCGCGGCGGCAGGCGCGATCCTGCTGGCGCTCGGCGCCCTGGCAGTCGGCAGTCGCGTATTGCTGGCTTTCGCGGCGGTACTCGGCTTCGCCGCAGCCGCGGCGCACGTCGCGGCGATGGAAGGGGCGCTGCGCAAGCGCCTGCGCCCGCAGCTCGGCCCGGCATTCCTGCTGGTGCGCGTTGCATGGGCCTGCCTGCTCGCCAGCCTCGTACTCGTGCCGCTCATCGCGCTGCAATGGACGCCGCCGCGCGCCGCGGCGCTGTTCGGGGTGCTGCTCGTGCCCGGGTGGCTGCTCACCTTCCTGCTCGCGGTGTTGCAGCGCATCGTGCCGTTTCTCGCCACCGTGCATGCCGGCGGCCAGGGGCGCGGCGCGCCCTTGGTGTCTTCCTTCACGCCCGCGCGGCCGCTCGCCGTGCACCGCAATCTACATCTGGGCGCGCTGGCCCTGCTGCTCGTCGCCGCCGCAACCGGCGCGGACTGGCTGGTGCGCATTGCGGCAGCCGCCGGCGTTGCCGGCGCACTCGCCTACGGCGCATTCTTCGTCAAGGTGCTCGCGCGCCTGAAGGAGTGAATGACATGCACTTCAACCGGCAAATCGCCAGGCGGCTGCACGAAGAGCACCTCGCGACGCTGGAGCTGTGGAACCGCGTCGAGCAGACGATCGGCACGCGCGATGCCGCACTGGAGGCGCTGCTCGGCCGCTGCGCCGCCGCGCTCGCCGACGAGGTGGCTCGGCACTTCGAGTTCGAGGAAAGCGAGCTCTTTCCGCGTCTCGCCGAGGCGGGCGAAGGCGACATCGCCGAGCTGCTCGCCGAGGAGCACGACGTGATCCGCGGCGCGGCGACGCAGTTCGGCGAACTGTGCCGTGCGCTGCGCGCCGGCAGCCTCGACGCGCAGGGCTGGCAGCAGCTGCGCATCACCGCACTCGAGCTCACCGAGCGGCTGGTGTCGCACGTGCAGAAGGAGGAAATGTCCCTGCTGCCGGCGCTCGACGATCTGCTCGACGAGGCAACCGACGCCGAACTCGCGCTCGCCTATGCCGGCTGAGTGGCGAGGTTCTTGACGAACGCCAGCCGTTGCGACGGGCCAAAGCCCGCGTGATAGAAGAAGCCGAGCAGGTCGAAGTGTTCTTTCGCCACCACCGACTCGATGCGCTCGACGCGCAGGGCGCCGAGGTTGATGAACAGCTGCGACAGCAGCGCGCGGCCGATGCCGGCGTGCGAGAAGCCGGGGTCGACGCCGATGGTATCGATGATCGCCACCGGCTCGGCACGGCCGAAATCACCGTAGTCCGCGGCGGCCATCAGGTAGCCGGCGGTGGTGCCGTCCTTGTGCGCGACCAATGAAATGCGGAGCGCCGACTCGTTGAGGGCCTCCGCGAACTTGTGGCGCATGTACTCGCCGCGGTCGTGGCCCGTCAGGCGGCGGTCGATTCGTATCACCGCGTCCAGGTCGGCTTCTCCGAGCGAATGAACTTCGGCGAGGTCGCGCGCCAGGTGCTCGAAATCGTTGGGGGCCGCGGTCCCGTAGTCGTTGTGGTCGGCCGGCCGGTCGCGCTCCTCGACCACGACTGCTTCCTCCTCGCTCGATCCGAGCTTCGCCTCGGCGATCGCGCAGTCGACGACGTGGTTGCGCCCCAGCCGGTAGCCGGCTGCGTCGAGGAAGCGCAGCATCTGGTGGTCGCGCCAGCTCGCGCCAGTGCGCATCTCCTTCAGGCCGCGGCGCCTCGATTCGTCCTCGATCGCCTGCTCGAGCGCCAGCCCGATGCCGCGGCCGCGCGCCTCGTGCTTAACGCCCACTACCTCGAGCCGCATCGCGGGCTCGATGCGGCCGAACTCTCCCTCGAGTACCCGGCCGAGCACGTAGCCGGCGAGCGCGCCCTGGTCCTCGGCCGCGTACTGGGCATGCAGCTGCGGGTCGCGCAGCGCCAATGCCAGCCGCCGCTCGAAGTAGTTGCGGCGCGTACGCCCGCTGATCGAGGCGTCGATCGCGACCACCGCATCGAGGTCAGCCGCGGCAAGCGGCCTTGTCTTGATCTTCATATGATTCAGCGCTCAGCCGTGCAGGCTGTGGTACTTCTCCATCAGCTGCTCGGGCGTTTCCTCGAAATCGGGATTGGTGACGATGCAATCCGCCGGGCAGACGAGCTTGCACTGCGGCTCGTCCTCGGCACCGACGCACTCGGTGCATTTCAGCGGGTCGATGACGTAGATCGGGTCGCCGACGCTGATCGCCTCATTGGGACACACCGGCTTGCAGGCATCGCAGGCGGTGCAGTTGTCGTTGATCAACAGTGCCATTTCGAATCTCCGTACGGTTTCATGCGGCCGCCTTCTCCTGCAGCGCCTTGAGCTTGTCGTGGCGGAACGCGCCCCACAGCGCGGCGCCAATCGCGCCGGCGTAGATCGAGTCGGGATGGTTGACGGTGTCGAGTCCCGTGATCTTCTCGTTGACCAGCTCTTCGCGCAGCGCGGCGAGCAGACCGGCGTCGAGCGCCAGGCCGCCGGTGAGCAGCACCGTGCCGCTCTTGATGCCGGTGACCTTGAGCAGCTTCACCAGGCGGGAGGCCATCGAGATGTGGATCCCCTTCAGGATGTCCGGCGTGGGAATGCCGCGCGAGACCATGTTGATGACGTCGGTCTCGGCGAGCACCGCGCAGATCGAGCTGATCTTCTCGGGCGTCTTGGCGGCCTTCGACAGCGGGCCGATCTCCTCGACCGCGACGCCGAGATAGCGCGCGATGTTCTCCAGGAACTGGCCCGAGCCCGAGGCGCACTGGCTGGTCATCTTGTAGGACAGCACCTTGCCGCGTTCGTCGATGTAGATGGCGCGGCCGTTCAGCGCGCCGATGTCGACCACCGCGCGCGCATCGGGCCGCAGGAAGATGCCGCCGCGCGCGTGCGTGGTCATCGAGTAGAAGTGCCCGGTGGCGAATTTCACGTTCTCGCCCTCGCCCGTGGTGGCCACGTAGTCGACGTCGCCGGGCTTTAGTCCGGCTTCTTCGAGCACCTCGTCGTAGCCGGCTTTCGCGAGCTGCATGTTGTCGCGCCGGCGGATGCGCTCGCAGCGCCTGGCGAGCCATTCGCTCCTGGCGTTCGCGCCCGATCCGTCGGTCCTGAACAAGGTCGTCTTGACGACCCCGGAGCCGATATCGATGCCGATGGTGTGGATCATTGCCGCGCCTCCACGGTCTTGCCCTCCTCGATCACCGCGCGCCAGGCGAAGGTCGCACCGCCGAGCGCGCCGGTGTAGATCGAGTCGGGGTTGATGTTGAGCGTCACGTCGCCGTAGTTCTCCTTGACGAGCTCCATGAGCGCTTTCACCGCGGCCTCGTTCTTCGCCACGCCGCCGGTGAAGGTGAATTGGTCGCGGATGCCGCCGGAGCGCGCCAGGATCGACATGGCGCGCAGGATGATGGCGCGATGCAGCCCCGCCATGATGTCCTCGCGCTTCTCGCCGAGCGACAGGCGGTCGCGCAGCTCGGCGCCGGCGAACACCGTGCAGGTCGAATTGATGCGCACCGTCTTGGTGGACTTCATCGCCAGGGGCCCGAGCTCGTGCAGGCCCATGTTCATCTCGTCCGCGATGTAGCCGAGATAGCGCCCGCAGCCCGCGGCGCAGCGGTCGTTCATCTGGAAGCTCTCGACGATGCCGTGCGTGTCGACCTGGATCGCTTTGGTGTCCTGGCCCCCGATGTCGAGCACCGTGGCGGTGTGCGGGTACATCACGTGCGCGCCCAGGCCATGGCACAGGATCTCCGAGCGGATGTGCTCCTTCGAGAAGGGCAGCCGGGCGCGGCCGTAGCCGGTGCCCACCACGTAGGCCTCCTCGAGCGCCGTATCGAGCACGCCCTTTATCGGGGCGCGCACCGCATCCTGCGTTTTCGAATCGTTTGTAAGAATCGAAAAGGTCCGGTCCAGGGCAGCAAGCAGGTGGCGCTTGATCGAGTCCCCGTAGACGCGGTTCTCGACCTCGATGATCGAGCGGTCGAAGACGTTGAGCAGCATGTCGTAGCGCACGCCCGCCTCCTTGGCGACCGCCTCGCCCACGGCAAGGTAGCGGCTGCCGGCGATGTCGCGGAAGAAGTCCGACTTGCGCTTCGCGCCCGGCGCGAACAGTTCCGGGGCTTCGGTCTTCAGGAGAGAAAAAGTCCTATCAAGGGCGAGGGCGACCCCTTTCTCGGCATCGCCGAAACGGGTGCCCTCGGCGTTGCGCCGGCAGGTGGCCTCGAGATCGTCCAGCTGCTCGAGGAACTGCTCGAGCCGGAAGTCGCGTTCGAGCTGCCCGAGGAAGTCCTCCAGCCGGCCATCGAGCGCACCCGATCGCGACAGCGCCTCGCGAAACAGGTGGAAGCGCGCGTTGACGAGTGCTTCCTGCTTGGCGATCGCCGCCGCCGTGTCGTAGTTCGAGCGCGAGTTCGTAATGCCGCGCCCGAGGACGTTCTTCTGCTCGTCCATCACCACCGCCTTGGTGGTGGTCGATCCGAGATCTATTCCGATAAAGCATCTCATGGTCAGTGCAGCGCCGCTGCGCGCTTTTGTTTGATCATCTGGAAGTAGCTCTCGAGGCGGTTCTTGATATTCGCCGCCGAGAAGTAGCGCGGGTCCACCAGGTCCGATTCGATAAACGCCGCCGGCTTACCGGTGCGCTTCTCGACCTCGCGCAGAATCAGCAGCTGCCCGGCGGAGAAGCTGTTGCAGCTCTTGATCGAGTTGATCAGCAGGCCGTCGGCCTGGTACTCGTCCATATACTTGCAGATCATGTCGATGCGCTGCGGGAAATTAAGGTTGGTATAGCAGCCCAGGCAGTACTCGGCGAGCGACTCGAGCGGGTGGTCGGGGTCGTGGCGAAAGCCGAAGTCGTACACCCCGCCGACTTTCGCGTAGGTCGAGGCCACCACCACCGCACCCTCGTCGTAGAACATCTTCCAGAAATCGCGGAAGCTGGTCCAGTTGGGCGGACCTTCGACCACCAGGCGGTACTTCTCTTCCGCCATTTCGCCCTCCGGAGTAATCGGGCCCTTGCCCTCGCGGATGCGCTGCTCGATCTCGCCGCGCAGCACGCGGTAGAACTGCGTCGCCTCGGGCGTGCCGCGGAACGCGGTAAAAATTGGACCAATGTAATACACGGCGCCGAAGTAGCCGTCGATCGGCGAGGGTTTGTGCTTGGCCGACTGCAGCGTCCAGACCAGATCCTCCTCCGCCTTGGCCGACTCCCTCATGTATTGGCGCAGCCGGTCGATGTCGAACTTGACGCCCGAAACCTTCTCCAGCGTCGGGATGACCTTTTCCTTGAGCTGCTTGACCACGTAGTCGCGCATGCTCGCCGAGATGTGGCCGTCGCCCTGGTAGGGCACGTGCAGCATCACCGTTTCGCAGTCGTATTTCTGGCGCACCAGCTCGAACCACTTCATGAAGGTGAAGCAGCCGGTGTAGGAAAGCAGCAGCACGTCGGGCGTCGGCAGGGGCTCGCCGGTCGGCCCGATCTGTCCCTGCAGCATCATGCCGAGATCGGTCTTCACATAGGTGCACACGTCCTCGGAATGGCCGTCCCGCTCGGCGTCCATGATGAACTTGCCGGATTTCTTGCGCATGCCGCTCTGCAGCGCGTTGGTCTCCGGCAGGCTGCGCGCGAAGTCGAAGCACATCAGCAGCTCGTTCAGGTTGCCCGGCACGAACGTGGCGGACACCTTCTTGCCGAGCTGGCGCGAATTCGCGAGCTCGTGGTAGTTGCCGTTGATCAGCTCCTTCTGCAGCCACATCGCGTCCTCTTTCTGGACGGCAGGCTTGGCCTTGGGACTGACTTGGGGTTGCATCGCTGGCGTAGTCATTAGGCGGCGCTCCACAGTTTGATCGAATCGGCGAAAGTGCCGGCCTGCTCGCGGATCGGCGCCATCTGGCCGGTGTTCTCCGCGTACTTGAAGGCGGTGTAGGGGACCTTGTACTTGGCGAGCACCTCCTGCAGCATCGGGCGTTCGAGCAGCGCCGGGTCGCAGAACGACGGCGCGGCGAAAATCACCCCTTCGCCCGCGTTCGTCTTGACCTGCTTGAGCAGGAACTGGCCCTTGTCAGCCTTCTTGTCGTCGTACTTCGATGCGGTCGAGGCGGAGCGGTGCAGGAACGCCTTGGAAAGCTCGTCGAGCGGATCGCCCGTGGCGGGCACGTCGTCGAGCAGCCAGCGCATGACCAGCATGAAGTCGTCGTCGACGATGTAGCAGCCGGCCATCTCGATCGACTTGATCAGGCTGAGCGGCGGCTGCTCGCAGAACGCGCCGGTGAGAACGACGCGCGCATTGTCGCGCAGCGCGCGCTTCTCGGCATCGGCCGCCGCGATGTATTCGCGCACCAGCCTGGTGTGCGCCTCAGGCGGCAGCACGCAGCCGGCCCGCAGCACCAGGTAGACCTCGGAGGTCGGTGCCTGCCAGGGTTTTTGCGACCGGTAGGCGTACAGGTCGCGCAGCGCGCGCCGATTCTCGTTGTACACCGCGATGGAAGCGCGCAGCTCGTCGTCGGTGATCGGCTTGCCGCGCAGCTTGCCGAGGTCCTCGCGCATCACCTGCATCTCGCGCACGTAGAATTCGCCGCCGATCGAGTCGTCGTAGTTCTGCGGCACGTCGAAGTACTTGACGTATTTGTCCTTGAACAGGATTTGCCACATGCCCGAGAGGTTGCGGATGACGTCGCAGATCGACGGGAACAGCATGCCGTCGAGCACGTCGAGGCGACCGGTGAGGCCGAGCTCGAGCGTCGAGCGTGGGATGCGGCAGATGTAGCTCTGGTAGTAGGCGTCGCCCTGGATCACCTCCATCTGGTCGCCGCCGCCGAAGATCCCCACGGGGAGCATGCCGGCGGCGTGCACGATCTCGCGCGGCACGTAGATCGGCATGTAGCCGATCGCCTTGCGCCCGGGCGCCGCCGCTTTCCACTCCTTGACCGCGTTGAAATGCAGGTCCTCGAACAGCGCTTCGCAGCGTCCGACGATATCTTGAACGTTCATCTGTGCTCCCACTTTGGTGTGCGCTTCTCAATGAACGCCTGCAGCCCTTCCAAGGCGTCGCGCGTGCCCATCAACCCGTCGAGATACAGCGCCTCGACCTCCGCGAGGCGGCGCCGCACCTGCTCGAGCAGCGGCGCGCGCGCGGCCCGCAGCGCGTAGCCGAGCGAGCTGGCGCTCTTCACGGCGAGGTGCGCGTCGAAGTACGCCAGTGCCGCGGCGGCCGGGTCCTCGGCCACCTCGTTCGCCAGGCCCCACGCCAGCGCTGTCGGGGCGTCGATCGAGCGGCCCGAGAGCAGCAAGTCTTCGGCGCGCGATTGTCCGATGCGCGGTGGCAGCAGGATCGACGCCGCGGGCGCGAATACCGCGAGCTTCATCTCGGGCTGACCCAGCTGCGCATCGTGCGCCGCGAACAGCAGGTGACCGCCGCATGCGAACTCGAGCCCCCCGCCAAGACATTGCCCGCGGATCGCCAGCAAGATCGGCGCGGGCCAGCCGAGCATGCGCAGCAGCAGCGCATGCAGGCCCTTCAGCATCGCCGCGCACTGCCCCGGCAAGTGCTCCTCGACGCTCGCGCCGAAGGAAAAGTGCGGGCCCTCGTGATCGATCAGCACGCCGCGCAGCGCGGAATTTCCCGCGTGCTGGGCGAAGGCGCGGTCGAGCGCCGCGATCATTGCCGCGTCGAGGATGTTCGCCTTGGGACGCGCGAGGCGCAGCCTGAGCAGCGCACCCTCGCGCTCGATCCAGACCTTGAGCGGCGTCTCGGCCATGCTCAAGCCTTGCGCTTGGCCTTCGGCTGGATCCGGTCGTGCAGCGGACCCACCCAGCTCTCGTTGCGCGCAAGCGCCTGCCTCAGCGCCACGAAATCGACCTCGCGGTCGTCCTTGGTGCCCTCGTTGAATGCGGTGAATCCGGCGCGCCCTTCGGTCATCATGTTGAGCGCAAGCCAGGCGCGCGAATCCTCCTTGTTGCGGTTCCAGGCCTCGAGCTTGGGCTTTCTCAGCTCCTCGAGCGTCTTGGTGGTGCAATCGGGGAAGGTGAGCAGGATCTTGGCACACAGCTCCTCGATCTTGGCGTCGAGCAGCGACAGGTCGACCGCGCCCTTCGCCATCTGCGCCTTGCCCTCCTTGAGGACGTCGCCGGTCTTCGGCTCGCCGAACGCGAGGCGCCCGAACTCGTCGAACACGCGCGCGGTCTCGACCAGCGGGTTGGCGACGAATTTGCCGTCCACCTTGAGCGCCGGGACGATGTCGCTGAGGATGCCCCAGTAGTAGGCCTTGTGCGCCGAGAACGGCTCGCACAGCACGCAGGCGGCCATCGAGCGCTCGGCGCCGATCACCACCGGCAGGAAGTCGGTCGCGCCGCCGATGGGCGCCGAGCCGTGCTTGGGCCCCGCCTGCCCGAAGCGCGCCAGGTCCTGCGCGATCGAGAAGTCGCAGGCCATGCCGATCTCCTGGCCGCCGCCGACGCGGATGCCGTTCACGCGGCAGATGACCGGCTTGTCGCACGCCAGGATCGACGATACCATGTCGTTGAACAGCCGCATGTACTGGCGGTATTCCTGGGGATGCCCGGCGTAGTACTCCGCATACTCCTTGGTGTTGCCGCCGGTGCAGAAGGCCCTGTCGCCTACCCCGGTGAAGACGACGGAGCTGACGTCGCGCGCGTTGGACGCGGCGCGAAAGGCGAGGATCACGCCCTTCACCATATCGGTGGTGTAGGAGTTGAACTGCTGCGGGTTGTCGAGCCAGATCCAGGCGTTGTACAGGCCCGGCACTTCTTTGCCCTCCAGGGTCCGGGCCGGACGCTTCTCGACCTTCACGCCCTGCACGGCGATCTCGGCGAGATCGTGATTTTTCAGTGACTGCACCTTCGCCTCCATGGCAGATCTCCTAGGGAACGAGCACGGCGCGTTTCGAGATTTCGCGGTGGTGCACCGCCTGGAACACGCGGTTGATGTCCTTGAGCGGCAGCGGCTCGACGAACGGCTTGACCTTCACCTTGCCCTCGAGCACGAGCTGCAGCGCCGCGGGATATTGCTCCGGCGGACAGCCCCAGTTGCCGATGGCGCGCGCATCGAACGCCATTAGGTTGGAAAGGCGCACCTCGACCTTGTCCATGGTGAAGCCGACCACGCTGAGCGTGGCGCCATGCACCAGCAGCCCCCACGCGGTCGTCTGGCCGGCGGCGGTTCCGGAACATTCGAAAATGAACCACTCGGTAGGGCGCAGACCGTTCCGCTTGGCGAAGTCGGCAATCGCCGCCTTGAGCGCCTTGTGATCCATGGTCCTGGCGTTCAGCGTCAATGCGGCGCCGTAGGGCTTCATTGCCGCGAGCTTGATGTCGTCGACGTCGATCGCGACGACCTTGGCGCCAAAGGCGCTCGCCACCTGCACGCAATAGCCGCCGACGCCGCCTGCGCCGACCACGACGGCGAGCGCGCCCGGCGCCACGCCGGCGCGGCGCACCGCCTGATAGGGCGTGGTGAGCGCGTCGGCCACCACCGAGACCTCGCCCAACTCGAGGCCCGCCGCCGCGAGCCGCTGCTCGTCGACGTCGCACAGGCCGCGCGCCGGCACCACGATGTGCGAGGCAAACCCGCCCTGGATGTCGTTGCCGGGCATTTTCTGCTTGCGGCAGATGGTGCCCAGGCCGCGCTTGCACAGGTCGCACTCGCCGCAGGGCAGGACCGCCGGAACGATGACCGCCTTGCCGAGCCAGCTTTCGGCGCCGGCCCCTGCGGCCACCACGCGGCCGGAAACTTCGTGCCCAAGCGCGAGCGGCAACGGGTGATTGGTCCGCACCCCGTCGTAGTAGTAGCCGAGGTCGGTATGGCAAACGCCGCAGCCGGCGACGCTTACCGCCACCTCCCCGGGTCCGGGGGCGGCGTCGAAGGCCTCGAGGACGAGCGGCGCCTTGGGCGCCGTCATCAGCCAGCGTTGCGCGTGGATTGCTGCCGCCATCTCTACTTCTCCGCTTGATCTGCGCCGCGTTTTCACCTATTGTGGTATTCAAGTACCACATTACCAATTTAGCCGAGGAATCGCACGGCGTCAACGCCCCGGATCTGCAGATGAGCCCCCTTTTTACGCCCCGCATGCAACCACGATTTGATCCAGAGCAAGGAATTCGCGCTTCGATGCGCGAGCATGCCGAACCAGGAGGTACTGCGTGAACAATCGAACCGAAAGCGCCGGCCCGCGCGACAGCGTCTCGGTGGCGCTCGCGGGCTCGGGCGGCGCCGGCGTCATGACCGCCGGCAACATGTTGCTCGAGGCCGCTGCGCACGCGGGCTACTACGGCCTCATGACGCGCACCAGCGGGCCGCAGATCCGCGGCGGCGAAGCCGCCGCCATGGTGCGCGTGTCGACCTTTGCCTCCGACAGCCAGGACGACGGTTTCGACGCGCTCGTGGCGATCGACTGGCAGAACGTCGACCGATTCGCGTCCGAGATCCCGCTTGGCGCACACAGCCTGCTGATCGGCGATCCAGCGCAGGGCCAGCCGCCGGAGAGCTTCACGCGCATGGGGGCGCGTTACGTTCCGCTCGAGCTGAAAGCGCTGGCGAAGAAGATCCCGGGAGGCTGGCCGAACATGGTGGCGCTCGGCCTGCTCGGCGGGCTGATGGGGCTGACCGAGGCGTCGCTGACGCATGCCGTGACCAAGGCGACGAAAAAAGGCGGTGACGCGCTCGCCGCGAGCCTGGCCGCGGTGAAGCTCGGCGTCGCGGAGGCGGCGCGCATCGAGCGCCCCCTCATCCTTGCCGCCTCGCGGCCGTCCGGCAGGCGCTGGCTCATCAGCGGCAACGAGGCAGCGGGCTACGGCGCGCTGCGCGGCGGCGTACGTTTCGTCGCCGCCTACCCGATCACGCCGGCGACTGAGCTGCTCGAATGGATGTCGCCGGCGCTCGCCAAGGTGGGGGGCACGCTGGTGCAGGCCGAGGACGAGCTGGCGTCGATCAACATGATCCTCGGAGCGTCCTACGGCGGGGTGCCGGCGCTCACCGCGACCTCGGGCCCCGGCCTCGCGCTGATGATCGAGGCGCTCGGCCTCGGCGTGACCGCGGAAATCCCGATCGTCGTGGTCGACGTCATGCGCACCGGCCCTTCGACCGGCATCGCCACCAAGACCGAGCAGGCCGACCTCAACATCGCGATGTACGGCATGCACGGCGACGCGCCGCACATCGTGGTCGCGCCCAATTCGGTGGCGGATTGCCTCGCCGCGACGCAGTGGGCGGTGAGCCTCGCCGAGAGCGTGCAGGCACCGGCCATCGTGCTTTCCGACCAGTATTTCGGTCAGGCACGTGCCATCGTCGAGCGCCCAGCCGATGCCTCGTACCGGGGCGAGCGGCTGCGCGCGCCCGAGAACGCGGCGGGATACAAACGCTACGCGCTCACCGAATCGGGCGTATCGCCGATGGCGATCCCCGGTACGCCGGGCATCACCTACACCGCCGACGGACTCGAGCACAACGAGCGCGGCACGCCCTCGTCGCAGCCTGCGGACCACCTGGCGCAGCTCGAGAAGCGCCAGCGCAAGCTCGCCAATCTCGATTGCGACGGGAACTGGGCGAACATCGAGGGCGAAGGCGACATCGCGGTGCTCACCTGGGGTTCATGTACCGCGCCCGTGCGCGAAGCCTTCGCGCGCGCACGCGCCGATGGCATCCAGGCGCGGCTCGTGTCGCTGCGGCTCCTGTCGCCAACGCAGCCCGAGCGCCTGAAGAAGGCGCTCGAGGGCGTCAAGCGCGTGCTGATCGTCGAGCAGAGCTTCAGCGGCCAGTTCTACCGTTACCTGAGAGCCGAGTACGAGCTGCCGGGCGAGGTGCACAGCCTGCGTCGCCCGGGGCCGCTGCCCTTCCGCCCGGATGAAATCCACCAGTTGCTTCTGAAATGGAGCCGCACATGAACGCTCCCGCGACCGTCGCGACGCTTACCGCGAAGGATTTCAAGTCCGATTACAAACCGGTCTGGTGCCCGGGCTGCGGCGACTACACGGTGCTCGCCGCGATCACGCGGGCGCTCGCAGCGCTCAGCTTGCGTCCCGAAAACGTGGCTGTCGTTTCGGGCATCGGCTGCTCGTCGCGCATCCCCGCCTACACCACTTGCTACGGTTTCCACGGCGTTCACGGGCGCGCGCTCGCCGCGGGAACCGGCCTCAAGGTGGCGCGCCCCGACCTCACCGTGCTGGTCGCGGGTGGCGACGGCGACGGTTACTCGATCGGCGGCAATCACTTCCTGCACGCCTGCCGCCGCAACGTCGACCTCACCTACATCGTGATGGACAACCACGTTTACGGCATGACGAAGGGGCAGCCTTCGCCGACCACCGAGCCGGACTGGAACAGCAAGCTCTCCCCGGGCGGCACCGGTCTGCGCGAATTCCACCCGCTCGTGATCGCGCTCGCCTCGGGCGCGAACTTCATCGCACGCGCGTTTTCGGGGGACCCGAGCGGCACCGCGAGCCTGATCGCCGAGGCGGTCCGGCATCCCGGCTTCTCGTTCATCGAGGTGCTTTCGCCGTGCGTGACCTTCCGTCCGGAACAGCGCGCCTGGAAGGAGGCGGTGCACCCGGCGCCGGTCGAGCCGACCGACGACCCGGCGCGGGCGGCGCGTCGCCTGATGACCGACGACGGCTTCAACGTCGGCGTCCTCTACAAGGGCAAGCGCAACCCCTACGCGACGGCCAAGCGCGCGTCGCTTGAGGTTGCCGAGCTGGAAAAGGAGTTCGCGCTATGAGCACGCGAAGAAAATCGCCAAAGGCCGCTGCAAAGAAAAAGCCCGATGCCAGGTATGCGGAATTCATGGCGCGCGCCTACGTGATGGAGGTCGACGCATCCGAGCGCTACGCCGATTTCGCGGACCAGATGGAGGTGCACAACAACCTCGAAGTTGCGCAGCTGTTCCGCAAGCTCTCGCATATCGAGGGCCTGCATGCCAAGCGCATCCTGGAGGAAATGGGCTGGAAGCAGCCCCCGCGGGCCTTGCTCGCGTGGCGCTGGGACGACGCCGAGCCGCCGGAGACCGCGGCGGTCACCGACCTGCATTACCTCATGCAGCCCTGGCACGCCCTCGAGATCGGCTTGAAGAACGAGCGCCGTGCGCAGAAGTTTTTCGAGCGCCTAGTGCGCTCCGCGAGCATCCCCGCAGCAGTGAAGAAGGTCGCCGCCGAGATGGCCGAAGAAGAGCGCGAGCACGTGCGCCTGATCCTGGACTGGATGAAGCGCGTACCCAAGCCCGAGCCCGGCTGGGACCGCGACCCCGATCCGCCCGTCTACTCGGATTGAGGATTCCGCGAACTACTTCAGCTTGTAGTACCGCTGGTTGAGCCAGGCGGCGATGCTTTGCTCGTCCTCGGCCAAAAGGCCGGCCCGGGTCCTGGCATTGCAGCCCTGTACCTGCGCGAGCAGCGCCGGGGCGGTATGAATGCGGTGGTTCGGGCGGGTGAACACGCTCGAGCCGTCGCCGCCGAACTGCGCCACATGGCAGGAAGCGCACTTCTCTTCGTACAGCTTCTTGCCCTGCTCGGGGTCACCGAACGCAAACATGTCCGATCCGGCATGCGCTGCCCCCGCGGCGAGCGCGAAGGTCACGGCAAGCAACGCGGAAACGTTCATCGTGCCCTACTCCACGGTAACGGATTTCGCCAGGTTGCGCGGCTTGTCGACGTCGGTGCCGCGCGCGAGCGCCGCATGGTAGGCGAGCAGCTGCAGCGGCACGACGTGCAGGATTGGCGACAGCGGGCCCGCATGGTCGACGAGCCGGATGACGTGCACTGTATCGCTCTCCTCGATCTGCGTCTCGCGGTCGGCGAAAACGTAGAGCTCCCCGCCGCGCGCGCGTACTTCCTGGAGGTTCGACTTCAGCTTCTCGACCAGGGCATCGCCCGGGGCCACCGCCACCACCGGCATGTCGCGGTCGACCAGCGCGAGCGGGCCGTGTTTGAGCTCGCCCGCAGCGTAGGCCTCGGCATGGATGTAGGAGATCTCCTTCAGCTTGAGCGCGCCTTCCATGGCGATCGGCCAATGGATGCCGCGGCCGAGGAACAATGCATGGTGCTTCACCGCAAAGCGCTGCGCCCATGTCTCCACCTGCGGCTCGACCGCCAGCACGTGCGCGAGGGCGGCGGGCACATGGCGCAACGCCCCGAGCAGGGATGCCTCCAGGGCGGGGGCAAGATTGCCCTTGCGTTTCGCGATGACCAGCGCCAGCAGGAACAGGGCGCCGAGCTGCGTAGTGAAGGCCTTGGTGGAGGCGACGCCGATTTCCGGCCCGGCGCGGGTCAGGAAGCGCAGCCGTGAGGCGCGGATCAGCGAGCTTTCCGGCACGTTGCAGATCGAGAGGGTTCGAGCGATGCCCAGGGATTTCGCATGCTCCAGCGCGCCGATGGTGTCGGCGGTCTCGCCCGACTGCGAGATGGTGACGAACAGCGCCTCCCGGTCCGGCACCACGTCGCGGTAACGGTATTCGCTCGCGATGTCGACCTGCACCGGTATGCGCGCGAGCGACTCGATCCAGTAGCGCGCCACCATGGCTGCGTGATAGCTGGTGCCGCAAGCGACCATCTGGACCGACGTGGCTTCTTGCAGCAGGGCCTCGGCTTCGGCGCCGAACAGGCCAGGCTGCACCGAGCTCGCGCCGGTAACGATCTCGAGCGTGTTGGCGAGCGCCCCGGGTTGCTCGAAAATTTCCTTTTGCATGTAGTGCCGGTAGGGGCCGAGGTCCACCGCCTGTGCGGTCAGCTCCGAGACGTGCACCGCGCGCTCGACGGGTCTGGCGCCGGCGTCGACGATGCGCACGCCCTCCGGCCGCACCTCGGCGCAGTCCCCGTCTTCGAGGTAGATCACGCGCTGCGTCACCTGCACCAGCGCCGAGACATCGGAAGCGGCGAAGTTCTCGCCCTTGCCCAGGCCGAGCAGCAGAGGCGCTCCCTGGCGCGCGACGACCACCGCGCCCGGGTCCTGGTCGGACACCACGGCGATGGCAAAAGCGCCCTTCAGCTCCGCGATGGCGCGGCCGGTGGCGGCGAGCAGATTGGACTCTCGCTTGCGGTGATGTGCGATGAGGTGCGCAATGACTTCGCTGTCGGTGTCCGACGCGAAGCTGAAACCCTCGCGCTTCAAGCGCTCGCGTATCGCCTCGTGGTTCTCGATGATGCCGTTATGCACCACCGCGAGGCCGCCGGAGACGTGCGGATGCGCGTTCTTCTCGCTCGGGGCGCCGTGAGTGGCCCAGCGCGTGTGCGCGATGCCGGTCGGGCTGCCGAGCTTCTGCGCGTCGACCTGCGTCGCAAGCTCAGCCACGCGACCGGCCGCACGTAGTCGTTTGAGCTGCGGTTTGAGCTGCGGTCTGAGCTGCTTGCCTTCGCCATTGAGCACGGCGATGCCGGCGGAGTCGTAGCCCCGGTATTCGAGCCGCCGCAGTCCTTCGATCAAAACGGGAACGATGTCGCGCCGCGAGGCCGCGCCCACTATGCCGCACATGCCATCACCCCTTCTTCTTCGGCGGCTTCCAGGCCGGCAGCGATACCTGCCTGGCACGGGCCACCGTCAACTGGTCCGGCGGCGTGTCCTTGCTGATGGTCGATCCGGCGCCGACGTAGGAACCCCTCGCGATCTTCACCGGCGCGACGAGCGTGGCATCCGAGCCGATAAAGCAGTCGTCCTCGATCACGGTGCGGTGCTTGCTCGCTCCATCGTAATTGCAGGTGATCGTCCCGGCCCCCACGTTGACGCGTGCGCCAACCTGCGCGTCGCCGATGTAGGAAAGATGGTTCGCTTTCGACCCGGCGCCGATGCGACTCGCCTTGATCTCGACGAAATTGCCGATGTGCACGTCCTCGGCGAGGCTGGCGCCGGGGCGCAGCCGTGCGTATGGCCCGATGCGGCAGCGCGCGCCGATCTCGGCTTCGTCGAGCAGCGAGAACGCCTGCACTTCCGTGTCCGCGGCGACGGTGGTGTTCCTGAGCACGCAATGCGGCCCGATGCGCACCCGGTCATCCAGCCTGACCGAACCCTCGAACACGCAATTGACGTCTATCGACACGTCGCGGCCGCATTCGAGGCTGCCGCGCACGTCGATGCGTCCGGGATCGGCAAGCGTCACTCCGCCGCCCAGCAACCGCTCGGCTGCGCGGCGCTGCAGCTCGCGCTCCAGCGCCGCGAGCTCGCTCTTGGAGTTGACGCCCGCCACCTCCCAGAGATCGCCCGCCTTGATCGCCTCGACTTGGACGCCTTCGGACGCCGCAAGGCCGATCACGTCCGTGAGGTAGTACTCCTTCTGCGCGTTGTCGCCCTTGAGGCGCGAGACCCACCCCGCAAGGCGCTTGGCGGGCGCCGCAAGGAAGCCCGCGTACCACTCGCGTATTGCCTGCTCCTGCGCCGTAGCGTCCTTGTGCTCGACGATCCGTCGCACTTTGCCCCCGGCATCGCGCACGACCCTTCCGTAACCGGATGCATCGCCGAGCTCGGAAGTCGCGATCGCCAAACCGCCGTTCGCCGCCGCGACCAGGCGGCGCAATAATTCGCCGCTTACCAACGGCACATCGCCGTTCAACACCAGCACGTCCGCATCGTCGGGCACGGCCGGCAACGCACAACCCACCGCGTGCCCGGTGCCGAGCTGCTCGGACTGCTCGATCCAGAGCAGGTCTTGCCCGCCGAGCGCCGCCTTGACCTCGGCGCCGCCATGGCCGTGCACCACGACGATCCCCCGCGCGCCGAGCGTGCGCGCCGTATCCAGCACGTACGCCAGCAGCGGCCGGCCGGCAAGCCGATGCAATACTTTCGGCAGCGAGGAGTGCATGCGCTTGCCCTGACCTGCGGCGAGCACGATGACGTATAAAGGCATGGGTACGAAATGCTAAAGGGCGGGCCGCAGGCGCGCAAGCATCTCGTCGATCTCGGCGCGCGTCACGTTAAGCGCCGGCATGAAGCGCAACGACGTCGCGCGCGGCGAGTTGATCAGAAGCCCGCCCTGCAGCGCGCGCGCCACCACTTCGGCGCCGGCCGGGCGACCGAGATCGAGCGCGACCAGCAGGCCACGTCCACGCACCTCGCCCAAGCCAAGCTCGGCCGAGAGCGCACGCAGCCGCTCGACCAGGTAGGCGCCGTTGTCGCTGACGCGCGCGAGGAATTCGGGACGCGAAACTTCGGCCACCACCGCGTCGCCAACCGCCGTCATCAGCGGATTGCCGTTGAACGTCCCTCCCTGGTCGCCGGCTTCGAACACGCTCGCCTGCTCGCGCGCCAGCAGAGCCGCGAGCGGCACGCCGCCGCCGATCCCCTTGCCCAGCGTGAGGATGTCCGGGCGAATGCCCAGATGCTCGTAGCAGAACATGCGGCCAGTGCGGCCTATTCCGGTCTGTATCTCGTCGAGCACCAGGAGCACGCCACGCTCATCGGCCAGCTCGCGCAGCTGCCGCATGAATGACGTGGAGAAGGGCACCACACCCGATTCGCCCTGGATCGGCTCGAGCATCACGGCGCAGGTTTTGGGACCGATGGCGCGCCCTACGGCGTCGAGATCGTTCCGTGGCACGCGCACGAAGCCCGGGACCTTCGGTTCGAACAGCCGGTCCCACCCGGGCTTGCCCGAGGCCGACATGGTCGCGAGCGTGCGCCCGTGGAACGCGTCCTCGAACACCACGATCTCGTGGGCCCCGCCGCGCTCGCGTATGCCCCATTTGCGCGCCAGCTTGATGGCGCCCTCGTTCGCCTCGGCGCCGCTATTGGCGAAAAACACGCGTTCCAGGCCGCTAAGCACAGCAAGGCGCGCGGCGAGCCGGCGCATGGGCTCGTTGTAGTACGCGGGGCTGACATTGATTACCTGGGCAGCCTGCGTCGCAAGAGCCTCGCGCATCAGCGACGAGCAATGGCCCAGGGAATTGACTGCCCAGCCCTGCACGAAATCGAGGTACGCCGCGCCCTCGCGGTCATACAACCACGAGCCCTCTCCGCGCACGAACGTGACCTCGGGGCGCTGCGTGATGAACATCAGTGAATCGGCTGCCTTCATGTGCCGTCTCCCAAAATGAAAAAGCCACGAACCTCGCGGTCCGTGGCATTGCATGCTGAATGAACGTTACTCGCCCTCGAAGACCGCGCTTCGTCGTCGATTGCGTCGGCGAGCGAGGACGACGTGTGTCATCTCGGCAGCTCGGAGAGGCCCATGAGAAACTCGTCCACCGCACGAGCGCACTGCCTGCCCTCGCGGATCGCCCACACGACGAGCGATTGGCCGCGGCGCATGTCGCCCGCCGCAAATACCTTGGCAACGCTGGTCGCATAGCATCCTGGGCCGTCAGTGCTCGCCTTGGCGTTGCCGCGTGCATCCTGTTCAACGCCGAGGGCTTCCAGCACCGACTGCACCGGAGAGACGAATCCCATCGCCAGCAGCACCAGATCGGCTGGCAGGGTGAACTCGGAGCCCGGCACTTCACTCATCTTCCCGTTCTTCCACTCGAGGCGGACGGCCTTGAGCGCCTTGACCTTGCCATGCTCGCCGACGAATTCCTTTGTCGCGATCGACCAGTCCCGCTGCGCGCCCTCCTCGTGCGAGGACGAGGTGCGCAGCCGCTGCGGCCAATAGGGCCAAACCGGGTTGCTGTCGAGGTCCGGCGGCATCGGCAGCAGCTCGAATTGCGTGATCGATGCGGCGCCATGGCGATTGCTGGTACCGACGCAATCCGATCCCGTATCCCCGCCGCCGATTACGACGACATGCTTGCCGGTCGCCCACAGGTCCTTGACGTTCTTGTCGCCCGCGACGCGCCGGTTCTGCAGCGGCAGGAAATCCATGGCGAAGTAGATACCGTCGAGCTCGCGCCCGGGGACCGGCAGATCGCGCGCTTGCTCCGCGCCACCCGCCAGCACCACGGCATCGTATTCGGCGAGCAGCTTCTTCGGGTCCACGGGCCTCGCCTGCTTGTTGCCGGCACCGACCGACGCATGACCAAGCACGTGGTTGACGCGAAACTCCACCCCCTCAGCCTCCATCTGCGCGAGGCGGCGGTCGACGAGCCACTTTTCCATCTTGAAATCGGGGATCCCGTAGCGCAGCAGCCCGCCGGCTCGGTCGTTCTTCTCGAATACCACCACCGCGTGGCCGACACGCGCCAGCTGCTGCGCGCAGGCGAGCCCCGCCGGCCCGGAGCCGATCACCGCGACTTTCTTGCCGGTCCTGTGCGTCGGCGGCTGCGGCCTGACCCAACCCTCGTCCCACGCCTTGTCGATGATCGCGTGCTCGATCGACTTGATGCCGACCGGGTCCTCGTTGATGCGCAGCACGCAGGCCTCTTCGCACGGCGCAGGGCAGATGCGGCCGGTGAACTCGGGAAAGTTGTTCGTCGAGTGCAGCGTCTCGATCGCCGTCTTCCAGTCCTGGTGGTACACCAGGTCGTTGAAGTCCGGAATGATGTTGTTGACCGGACAGCCCTGCATGCAGAACGGGATGCCGCAGTCCATGCAGCGCGCACCCTGGATCTTCGCCTCGTCGTCCGACAGGCGTGCGTAGAACTCGCGGTAATGCTTCTTCCGCTGTTCGGGCGCCTCGTGCGCCTCCTCGAGCCGCTTGAACTCGAGGAACCCCGTGATCTTTCCCATGGTCAGGCCGCGGCCTTCTTCTGCGCCGCGGCGAGCTCGGCGAGCGCGCGCCGGTACTCCCTGGGGAAGACCTTCACGAAGCGCGGGCGATACTCGGTCCACTTGTCGAGGATCACCCGCGCGCGGTGGCTGTCGGTGTAGCGCGCGTGGTTCTCGATCAGCCGCCTGAGGATCGTTTCATCGGACTCGCCGAGATGCCACAGGGCGGCCGACATCTTGGCCGTCTGCTCGGAATCGGAAAGCACCGGCTCCAGGTCGACCATCGCAGTGTTGCAGTGATTGATGAACTCGCCGTCAGCATCGAGCACGTAGGCGATACCCCCCGACATCCCGGCAGCGAAGTTGCGACCCGTTCCGCCGAGCACCGCGACGGTACCGCCCGTCATGTATTCGCAGCCGTGATCGCCGACGCCTTCCACCACCGCACGCGCGCCCGAGTTGCGCACGGCAAAGCGCTCGCCGGCGACGCCTCGGAAATACGCCTCCCCGGCGATCGCGCCGTAGAGCACGACATTGCCCGTAATGATGTTTTCCGTGGGCTCGCCGCGGAACTTGGACGAGGGCTGCACCGAGATGCGACCGCCAGACAGGCCCTTGCCGCAATAGTCGTTGGTGTCGCCGGTAAGGTCGAGCGTCACGCCCCTGGCGAGGAAAGCGCCGAAGCTCTGCCCGGCCGAGCCCGCGAGACGCACGTGGATCGTGTCCTCCGGCAGGCCGTCGTGGCCGTAGCGGCTGGCGACTTCCCACGAAAGCATGGTGCCGACCGTGCGATTGATGTTGCGGATCGGCATGTCGATCTTCACCTTCTCGCCGCGCTCGATCGCCGCCGCCGCCAGCTCGACCAGGCGATTGTCGAGCGCCTTGGCGAGGCCGTGATCCTGGTCCTCGCAATGGAAGCGCGCGACCTCGGCCGGCATCCTCGGCATCTGGAACACCCTCGAGAAGTCGAGCCCGCGGGCCTTCCAGTGCTCGATGCCTTTTCTCATGTCGAGCAGCTCGGTATGGCCGATCAGCTCGTCGAACTTACGCACACCGAGGCTCGCCATCAGCTGGCGCACCTCCTCGGCAACGAAGAAGAAGTAGTTCACCACGTACTCGGGCTTGCCCGAGAATTTCCGGCGCAGCACCGGGTCCTGCGTCGCCACGCCCACCGGGCATGTGTTCAGGTGGCACTTGCGCATCATGATGCAGCCTTCGACCACCAGCGGCGCGGTGGCGAAGCCGAATTCGTCGGCGCCGAGGATCGCGCCGATCACCACGTCGCGCCCCGTCTTGATCTGGCCGTCGACCTGAACGGCAATCCGGCCGCGAAGGCGGTTCAGCACCAGCGTCTGCTGGGTCTCGGCCAGGCCCAGCTCCCATGGCGTGCCGGCGTGCTTGATCGAGCTCCAGGGCGAGGCTCCCGTGCCGCCGTCGTGGCCGGAGATCGTGACGTGGTCGGACTTGGCCTTCGCCACGCCCGCCGCCACCGTGCCGACGCCCACTTCGGACACGAGCTTCACGGAGATTGAGGCGCGCGGGTTCGAGTTCTTCAGGTCGTGGATCAGCTGCGCCAGATCCTCGATCGAGTAGATATCGTGGTGCGGTGGCGGCGATATGAGCTCGACGCCGGGGGTCGAAAATCGCAGCTCGGCGATGTACTCGGATACCTTGCGCCCCGGCAGCTGCCCGCCCTCGCCGGGTTTCGCGCCCTGCGCCATCTTGATCTGAATCTGCTCGGCCGACGCGAGGTACTCCGCCGTCACACCGAAGCGCCCGGAAGCAACCTGCTTGATCTTCGACTTGAGCGAATCGCCCTGCTTCAGCTCGATGTCCCTTTCGATGCGAGCCCTGCCGATGCGCGAAGCCAGCGTCTCGCCCTTCTTGACGGGGGCGTAGCGACGGCGGTCCTCGCCGCCTTCGCCGGTGTTCGATTTGCCGCCGATACGGTTCATCGCCACGGCGAGCGTGGTGTGCGCCTCGGTCGAGATCGAACCGAGCGACATGGCGCCGGTGGAGAAGCGCTTCACGATCTCGGTGACGGGCTCGACTTCCTCGATCGGAACCGGCTTGACCCGATCGAAGCGAAACTCGAACAGTCCGCGGAACGTCATGTGACGCTTCGACTGGTCATCGATGATCTGCGCGTACTCCTTGTAGGTCGACGCCGACTGGGTGCGCGTCGCCTGCTGCAGCTTGGCGATCGCATCCGGCGTCCACATGTGCTCTTCGCCGCGTACCCGCCAGGCGTATTCGCCACCCGCGTCGAGCGCGAGCTTCAGCACGGGGTCGTCCTCATCGAACGCCGCGCGATGGACGCGGATCGCCTCTTCGGCCACCTCGAATACGCCGATCCCCTCCACCGAAGACGTCGTGCCATTGAAGTACTTGTCGACGAGCGCGCGCGACAGACCAACCGCCTCGAAGATCTGCGCTCCCGTATAGGACATGTAGGTGGAGATGCCCATCTTGGACATCACCTTGGCAAGGCCCTTGCCGATCGCCTTGATGAAATGCTTGCATGCCTTGTCGCCGTCGAGGCCCTTGGAGAGCACCCCTTCGCCGGCCAGGTCGTGCAGCGTCTCGAGCGCGAGGTACGGATGCACCGCCTCGGCGCCGTAGCCGCCCAGCAGCGCGAAATGGTGCACCTCGCGCGCCGAACCGGTCTCGACCACCAGTCCGGTCGACGTCCGCAGCCCCTTGCCTACGAGATGCTGGTGAATGGCGGACAGCGCGAGCAGCGCAGGAATCGCCACATGGTCGCGGTCGATCTTGCGGTCCGAGATGATGATGATGGACGTGCCCGCGCGTACCGCGTCCTCGGCCTGTGCGCACAACGAGGCGAGCCGCGCCTCGATCGCTTCCTTGCCCCAGGCGAGAGGATAAATGATGTCGAACTCGCAGGACTTGAACTTGCCGTCGGTGTAATTCTCGATGTGCCGGATGGTCTCCATCTGCTCGAAATCAAGCACCGGCTGGGAGACCTCGAGCCTGAGCGGCGGATTCATCTCGTCGATGCCGAGCAGATTCGGCTTGGGGCCGATGAACGACACCAGCGACATCACCAGCTCCTCGCGGATCGGATCGATCGGGGGATTCGTCACCTGCGCGAAAAGCTGCTTGAAGTAGTGGTACAGCGTCTTGTTCTTGTTCGACAGCACCGCCAGGGGCGAATCGTTGCCCATCGAGCCTACCGGTTCTTCGCCCGTTTTCGGCCATGGGCACCATCAGGAACTTGACGTCCTCCTGGGTATAGCCGAACGCCTGCTGGCGGTCGAGCAGCCTCTCGCGCGGGCGCTCACGCTTTTCCTTTGGCGCCGGCAGGGCGTCGAGCTTGATGCGGATGCGGTCGATCCACTCGGCATAGGGCCTGGCCGAGGCTAGCGAGTCCTTCAGCTCCTTGTCGTCGATGATGCGACCCTTTTCGAGGTCGACGAGGAACATCTTGCCCGGCTGCAGGCGCCACTTCTTGACGATGCGTTCCTCGGGCACCGGCAGCACGCCAACCTCCGAAGCCATGATCACCAGCTCGTCGTCGGTGACGATGTAGCGCGACGGGCGCAGGCCATTGCGGTCGAGCGTGGCGCCGATCTGCCGCCCGTCGGTGAAGGCGATCGAGGCCGGTCCGTCCCACGGTTCCATCATCGCCGCGTGGTACTCGTAGAACGCGCGACGGCTCGGGTCCATCAGCGCGTGGTTTTCCCACGCCTCGGGGATCATCATCATCATCGCGTGCGCGACCGAATAGCCGCTCATCACGAGCAGCTCGAGCGCGTTGTCGAACGACGCCGAGTCCGACTGACCGTCATAGATCAGGGGCCAGATCTTGTCCAGGTCGCGCCCGAGCACCGGACTGGAGATCGCGCCCTGGCGCGCGCGGATCCAGTTGACGTTGCCGCGCAGAGTATTGATCTCGCCGTTGTGGGCGATCATGCGGAAGGGGTGCGATAGATCCCAGCTGGGGAAGGTGTTGGTCGAAAAGCGCTGGTGCACCAGCGCAAGCGCGGATTCCACGCGCGAGTCCCTGCAGGTCGCGGTAATACTCGCCGACCTGATGCGCCAGCAGCATGCCCTTGTAGACGATGGTGCGCGCCGACATCGACGGCACGTAGTATTCCTTGCCGTGCGCGAGATTGAGCGCGCGGATCGCATGTGCAGCGCTCTTCCTGATGATGTAGAGCTTGCGCTCCAGCGCGTCGGTGACGGTGACGCCCTTGCTCGCGTCCGATGAACACCTGCCTGATCACCGGCTCGACCTGCTTCACCGACTCGCCGAGATCGGCACCGTCGCACCGGAACGTCGCGCCAGCCGAGCAGCACCTGGCCCTCGTCCTTGATGGCGCGCTCCATCTCGTACTCGCAGGCGATGCGGCTTGCGGGCTCACGCGGCAGGAAGACCATGCCCACACCGTACTGGCCGACGGCGGGAAGCTTGACCCCCTGCTTGCCCATTTCCTCGCGAAACAGCTTGTCCGGGACCTGGATCAGGATTCCCGCACCATCCGAGGCCTTCGGGTCGGCGCCCACTGCCCCCCGGTGCGTCAGGTTGCGCAGGACGGTCAGTCCCTGCTCGATCACCACATGCGATTTCTTGCCTTTGATGTGCGCCACGAAGCCGACGCCGCAGGCGTCGCGCTCGTAGCGCGGGTCGTACAGACCCTGTGCGGACGGCAGGAATCCCTGGTTCACGGCTAAGCCCCTGAAATAAAAAAGCTTACGCCCCTTTCGTCGCTGTGCACAAAAACGATGGGCGAACTTGGAAATATACCCGCTTAGATTCGGTGGTTCAAGGGTTTGGCCGCTGCGTAGCCGCCTAGTGCGGCGCAACAGCCGAGCCCGACGCGGCGGCGATGGCCTCGCGCACGTGCCGCTCCTCCAGATCGGCGCGCAGCGTGCTGCGCCCGATGGCCTCCAGCACGACGAATCTCGTGCGGCCCTTTGCCGCCTTCTTGTCGACGGCCATTAGCTCGAGGTAGCGATCGGGCGTCAGGTCCGGCGCGGCGGCGGGCAGGCCGGCGCGCGCGAGCAGCGCGCGCACGCGGTCCACGTCGGCTTGGCAGATCATGCCGCTGCGCGCCGAGAGCTCCGCCGCCATGACCATCCCGGCCGCCACCGCTTCGCCGTGCAGCCACCTGCCGTATCCCAGACCGGCCTCAATCGCGTGACCGAAGGTGTGGCCGAAGTTGAGCAGCGCCCGCCGACCGCTCTCGCGTTCGTCGGCGGCGACGACCTGGGCCTTGAGCTCGCAGGAGCGCCGCACCGCGTGCGTCAACGCCGCGGGATCGCGCGCCAGCAGCCGCTCGACGTTGGCTTCCAGCCATTCGGTGAAACGCGCATCGAGCGCGAATCCGTGCTTGATGACTTCGGCAAGGCCCGCGCGCAACTCGCGATCGGGCAGAGTGTCGAGCGTCGCCACGTCCGAAATCACGGCGAGCGGCTGGTGGAACGCTCCGATCATGTTCTTGCCGCGCGGATGGTTGATGGCGGTCTTGCCGCCCACTGACGAATCGACCTGCGCGAGCAGCGTCGTCGGCACCTGGATGAAGGGCACGCCCCGCTGGTAGACCGCAGCGGCGAAGCCCGCCAGGTCGCCGACCACCCCGCCGCCGAGCGCGACGATCACCGTCTCGCGATCGCAGCGCGCGCCGAGCAGCGCATCGAACACCCGCTCGAGCGTGCGCCAGTCTTTGGCTTGCTCCCCATCCTCGACCACGATGTCGATCGTTTGCGCCCCGCCGGCCGCAAGCGTGCGTCGCACGCGATCCAGGTAGAGCGGCGCCACCACGGCATTGGTCACGATCGCCGCCCGCCCGGCGACGAGATGGCCGGCATAGAGCGACGCGTCGTCCAGAATGCCCTCGCCGATGTAGATCGGGTAGGCGCGCGCGCCGAGCTCTACGCGGATATTTTCCATCGTTCCTCGAGCTTGGCGAGCAGCTCGCGCGCCAGGGCCTGGACGTTCTGCGTGCCGGTTTCGACCACCAGGTCCGCCACTTCCCGATAAAGCTGATCGCGCTGTGCGAAGAGCTCCTCCAGGCGCGCGCGCGGATCGCCCTTGGCGAGCAAGGGCCGGTTCTTGTCCTGGCGTACGCGCGCAAAAAGGTCCGCGGGTTTCGCGCGCAGGTACACCACGGTGCCGCGCGACGCGAGCAAGCGCCGGTTCTCCGCCGCCAGAATCGCGCCGCCGCCGGTCGCGAGCACAACGCCATCGAGGGCGGTCAGTTCGGCGATGATCTGCGCCTCGCGGCCGCGAAATCCTGCCTCGCCTTCGATATCGAAAATCACCGGGATGCGCACGCCGCAGCGGCGCTCGATTTCCTGATCGGCGTCGATGAAGCGACGCTTGAGACGACGCGCAAGCAGCTTCCCGACGGTCGTCTTCCCCGCCCCCATCATGCCCACCAGGTAGATGTTGCCGCCGCCTTTCACCCTCCTATTGTAGCGGCGCACGACGCACGCAAAAGAAAACGGCCGGGAAGACCCGGCCGTACCGTCCAGAGGAGACGCGGCAAATCAGCGGGCAGTTAGGCGGTCGTTCACGATCTTCGGCGTGATGAATACCAGCAGCTCGGTCTTGCTGGTCGCCGTCTGCCTGTTCTTGAACAGGAAGCCAAGGACGGGCAGATCGCCCAGCACCGGAACCTGGGTAATGTCGGTGCGGTCGCTCTGCTCGTAGATTCCGCCGATCACGACCGTGCCGCCGTTCTCGACCAGCACTTCGGTCTTGACGTGCTTGGTATTGATCTGCACGCCGGCCGGCGTGGTCACCCCGGGCTGGTCCTTGTTCACGTCCAGCGTCATGATGATGTTGCCATCGGGCGTGATTTGCGGCTTCACCTTGAGCGAAAGGTTGGCCTTGCGGAACGACACGCTGGTGGCGCCGGACGACGTTGCCTGCTGATACGGGATCTCCGTACCCTGCTCGATCACCGCCTCCACCTGGTCCGCGGTCAGCACGCGCGGGCTCGATATCACCTTGCCCTTGCCGTCCGCCTCGAGCGCGTTGATTTCCAGGTTGAGGAACTGGGTCATCGCGCTGTTGAACAGGATGAACGAGAACTGACCGGCGCTGAACGCGTTCAGGCCTGCAGCCGGCAAGTTGACGCTGAGCGAGTCGCCGATGAAATCCGGCGCGGTCACGGTCTGGCCCGTATGGAATCCGGTGTCCGCTATGCCGCCACCCACGTTGAAGCGCGCCTGATTGCTGCCGAGAACGCCATGACCGCCGGAGCCGGTGTCGTGGTAACCGAGGCGCACGCCCAAGTTCCTGCTGAAGGTATCGTTCGCTTCGACGATGCGCGCCTCGATCATGACCTGTCGGACGGCGACGTCGATCTTGGCGATCAGTTTGCGCACCTCATCGAGCCGGCTCGGCGTGTCCTGCACGAACAGCGTATTGGTGCGCGCATCGACGACCGCGCTGCCGCGCTTGGAAAGCATCCTTTGCGTCGGATCCGAAAGCAGCTTCTGCACATCGGACGCTTTCTGGTAGTTCATCTGGAACGATTCGGTGCGCGTCTGCTCGAGGTCATTGATCTGCTGCTGCGCTTCCAGTGCCAGCTTCTCGCGCGTGGCGAGCTCGTCGCGCGGCGCGATCCAGATCACGTTGCCGTTCTTGCGCATGTCGAGACCGCGCGTCTTGAGGATGATGTCTAGCGCCTGGTCCCAGGGAACTTCCTTGAGACGAAGCGTGATGTTGCCGGTCACCGTGTCGCTGGTAATGATGTTTAGGTCGGTGAAGTCCGCGATCACATTCAGAACCGCGCGCACCTCGACGTTCTGGAAGTTGAGCGACAGCTTTTCGCCGGTGAATTTTCCTGCCTGGGTGAACGGGCCCTTGTCCGGCGAGGCAGGCTTCACCTCGACCACGAACTGGTTGTCCGACTGGTAGGCGTTGTGCTCCCACTGCCCCTTGGGCTCGATCACCACGCGCGTGTTCTCGCCTTGCTGGAACGCGCTCACGAGCTGCACCGGAGTGGCGAAGTCCACCACATCGAGCCGGCGGCGGAGGTTCTCCGGCAGCGAAGTCTTGAGGAAGTCCACGACGATGTTCTGGCCTTGCTGCCTGATGTCGATGCCCGTCGAAGGATCGGACAAGTCGATCACGACACGGCCTTCGCCCGCATTACCGCGGCGGAAGTCGATGCCGCGCACCGTGTGCTTCGCGTCGGCCTTGCCCTCCGCGAAATGCGACACGGGTCCGGCCGCCGTTGCCGCGGGTTCGGACAGGGTGATGAGCAGGTTGCGCCCGTCGATGCTCGCCTCGTGCGGCACCGGACGACGCAGGTTGAGCACCAGCCGCGTCCGGCCCGCGCCCTGCACGAGGTTCATGCTGCGAAGGTCGCCCTGACCAACATCCTGGCTGGTTCGTCCCAGAGCGTTCGCCGTGTTCGCGAAATCGAAGGCGATGCGCGCGGGCGTCGTTATGGCGAAATTCGGTGGAACGCTCGCGAGGGGCTCCTTAGTGGTGACGCGCACGACCACCTTTCCGCCTTGCTGCGTAACTTCGAATGCCTCGATGCTGTTCGCCTGGGCAAGGGCGACGCCCACCCCGGCGAGCCACAGCAAGAGTGCATAGAAAGCGGTTAGTGTTTTCATCGTTTGCTCACCTCCTGCAATTGCAGCGCGCTGGCACGTTCCACCCACTCGCCGCTACTGTCCTGGACCAGCTCCTTGAGATCGATTTGGCCTTCTGCGATCGACGTAATGACGCCGAAGTTCTGGCCCATGTAGTTGCCTTTCTTGACGCGATAAAGGTTCGACCCGGCCTGAACCAAGCCGAAGGTCTCCTTGCCCTGCGTGATGGTGCCGACCATGTGGATCGACTCGAGCGGAAACGCTTCGAGCGGTTCCTTGGGTCGGTTCGGATCAGGCGCGCGCTTTCCGATGCCGCGCGTCCCTGGGCCCGATTGCGCAACAATGATTCGGTCCGGCAGGAACGGATCGACCAGCGCCTCGGCGGTGTAGGGCACGGGCTCGTAGGGCTTTACCTGCGGCAAGGGATCGACGTGCCCGCGCAGATCCTTGGTCAGCGTGTTGAGCTCCTGTTTCAGGTCGCTGTGCTCGTCGCTGCCGCAGGCCGCGAGCAATGCGACGCTTGCCAGAACAATGATCTTTTTCATCGCCGGCCCTTCTTGGCGGCCTGCTGTGCCTTGCGCTGGGCGGCAATTTCCTCCTCGTCGAGGTAGCGGAAGGTGCGCGCCGTCGCCTCCATCTGCAGGTTGCCGTCCTTGGCCGCGTCAATTGACACGTCGTTAAGGGTCACGATACGCGACAACTGACCGACATCGCTCGCAAATGCGCCCATGTCGTGGTAGGTGCCCATGACCTTCACCTTGATGGGCAGCTCGGCATAGAACTCTCTGACGCTCTCGGACTTGTCAGGCTTGAACAGCTCGAACTGCAGCCCGCGCCCTAGCCCCGCTTGGTTGATGTCGACGAGCAGCGCGTCCATCTGCGACTTGTTCGGCAGCTGCCGGAGCAAGGCGCCGAACTGCGTATCGATCTCGCGCAGCTGTTGCCGGTACAAGTCGAGGTTGATCGCCTGGCGCTTCTTGTTGAGATAATCGTCCTTAAGCTTCTTTTCCTGGAGCTGGCCAGCTTCGAGCTCATCGAGCTGTGCCTGCCAGTCGAGGAAATAAGCTGCCACGGGGATCACGATGAGGACGGCCAACAGCGCCGCAAGCTTTGGCAGCGCCGGCCAGGTGCCCGGGTCGCGTGGATTGAGGTGCTTGAAGTCCTCGACGATCCCCTTGAAATTGATCGCCATGACTTACCCCTTCTTCCCTGGCGCCTTGGCGCCTTTCGTGCCGTCCTTTTCCTCTACCGGCTGCAAACGCTTGAGCGAAACATTCAAGTTGAACTCCGAGACACGCTTCTTGTCGACCGTAGTGGCCTTGATCTCGACCAATTCGGGCTTCTCGAGCCAGGCGGAGGACTCGATGTTGCGCATCAGACTCGACACACGGGCGTTGGATTGCGCGTAGCCAACCAAATTTACAGCGAGCCCCTTTTGCTTGACGGACTTGAGATACACGCCGTCGGGCATCTGTCGCACGAGTTGATCCAGCAGGTGCACGGTTTGCGCGCGGTCGGCCTGCAGTGTTTCGATTACCTGCTTGCGCGCTAGCAGCGCCTGGATTTCATCCTTGAGCTTCTTGATATCGGCGATTTGCTTGTCCAGTTTCGAATTCTCGTTCTTGAGGAACGTATTTCGGTCCTGCTGTGCCGCGACGCGCTGGGCATTGACCACGTGGACAGCACCGACGATTACCAGACCGAGCACGACGGTCATTGCGCCGAGTACCGCGAAATGGGCGCGCGCGCGCTTGCGTCGCTCCTCGCGGTGCGGGAGCAGGTTGATGCGAATGGTGGTCATAGCGGGTCGAACCTCCGCATCGCGAGCCCGCAGGCGATGATCAGCGACGGCGCATCGACGATCAGGCGCTTCAACTGGATGCGAGACGAGGTTTGCATGGCCGCGAAAGGATTGGCAACCATGCAAGGGACCTGGGTGCGCGTGTGTACCGCCTCGTCCAGGCCGGCAATTACTGCCGAGCCACCGGCGAGCAGGATCTGGTCGACACTGTTGTACTGCGTCGAAGTGAAGAAGAACTGCAGCGCCCGCTGAACCTCCACGGAGAGGTTTTCCATGAACGGACGCAGCACTTCGGCCTCGAAATCATCGGGCAGCCCGCCGGAGCGCTTTGCATTCTCGGCCTCATCGACGCTCATACCGTAGCGGCTGACGATGTCCTGCGTGAGCTGATTGCCGCCGAACGCCTGCTCCCTCGTGTATACCGACTGCTCGTTGCGCAATACGGTGACGTTCATGACGTTGGCGCCGATGTCGACCACGGCGATGTTCTGGTCCTTGCCGCCGCCCGGGAGCTGTTGCACCACCAGGGACAGGGCGCTTTGCTGTGCGTAGGACTCGACGTCCATGACCAGCGCCTTGAGGCCGGCGGACTCGGCCACGGCGACCCGGTCCTCGACCTTTTCCTTGCGGGTCGCCGCGATCAACACCTCTTCCTCCTCCGGACTGGAGGGCGCGGCCCCGATCGGCTGGAAATCGAGGTTCACCTCATCCAGCGCAAAGGGAATGTATTGGTTCGCCTCGGTCTCGACCTGCACTTCAAGCTCATCCTCGCGCAGCCCGGCTTGGACGATGATTTTCTTGGTAATTACGGCGCCGGAGGGGACCGCCATGGCGACGTGTTTGGTACGCGTGGCGAGGCGCTTGTGAGCCCGCTTGACCGCCTCGGCCACCGCCTCAAGGTTATTGATATTGCCGTCCACGACAGCTTCGCGCGGCAGCGGCTCGATGGCGTAGCGCTCGACGCGGTACGCGCCCTTGCCGGCCTCGACGATCTCCAACATCTTCACCGACGACGAGCTGATGTCCAGCCCAAACAGCGGCGGCGTCTTCGGCTTGAAAATGTCCAGTTCCATCGTTATTTTCCCTTGCGCACCGGCCTGTTAGGCGCAATACGTAGAAATTGCGTTAAATGCTAGCAACAAGCCTAGCCAGTGTCTAGTGAATTTTCCACAGAGGGAGAACCCCTATAATGCCCCCTTCCCGCAGCCGGCAACGCAGAGCCTCGGTCCCCCCTAACTCCCTTGATGTGGCATCGTTTTTTGTCGTTCCCGCTGGCGTTGCTCGCGGGCTTGATGGTGGTCGGCGCAGGCGTCGCCGGACTCATGCTGCTGCTCGCCTACCCGAACCTGCCGTCGCTCGACGCGCTGACCGATTACCAGCCCAAAGTGCCCCTGCGCGTGTATACGTCGGACGGCGAGCTGATGGGAGTATTCGGCGAGGAGCGGCGCTCGGTTATCGCGATCGGCGAAGTCCCGCAGCAACTGAAGAGCGCGATCATCGCGGCCGAGGACGAGCGTTTTTATCAGCACCAGGGAATCGACTACGTCGGCGTACTGCGCGCAGCGTACTCGAACCTGATCGCGGGCGGGCGCCGGCAGGGCGCGAGCACGATCACCATGCAGGTGGCGCGCAACTTCTTCCTGTCCTCCGAGAAGACGCTGACGCGCAAGGTCTATGAAGCGCTGCTCGCGTTCAAGATCGAGCACAGCCTCACCAAGGACCAGATTCTCGAGCTCTACATCAATCAAATTTACCTGGGACAGCGCGCTTACGGCTTTGTTGCCGCTGCCCAAACGTACTTCGGAAAGTCGCTCGACAAGCTGACGCTTGGCGAGGCAGCGATGCTCGCCGGGCTGCCCAAGGCCCCCTCGACCTACAATCCGATCGCAAGTCCGGAGCGCGCAAGGCAGCGTCAACGCTACGTCCTGCGCCGCATGCGGCAGCTGGGCTACATCACGGACGCCGAACAGGACGAGGCGCTCAAGGCACCGCTGCGACGCGCGCACCGCGCCACCAGTGAGTACGCGGTGCACGCCGATTACGTGGCGGAGATGGTGCGACAGGCGATCTATGAGCAATACCCGCAGGACGCCTATACGAGAGGATTTCGCGTCTACACCACGATCCGCAAGGCCGATCAGGAGGCCGCCTACGAATCGCTGCGTAAGGGCGTGATGGACTATGACCGGCGGCGCGGATACCGCGGGCCCGAAGGGTTCGCCAAGCTGCCCGACGATGCGCACGACGATGACTATGACGAAGCACTGGCCGATTACGCCGACAGCGACGACTTGCTTGCGGCAGTGGTGCTGTCGGCAAGCCCGAAGGCGGTGTCCGCGGTGCTGCATACCGGTGAGGTGATCACAATCACGGGGGACGGCCTCGCGTTTGCAGCGCCTTCCCTCAATCCGAGGGCGGCGCCACAGAAGCGCATCCGGCGCGACGCGATCGTGCGCGTGCAGCAGAACAACAGAAAGCGCTGGCAAATCGTGCAGTTGCCAGACGCGGAGGCCGCCTTCGTCGCCGTGGATCCGCAGGATGGGGCCATACGTGCGCTGGTAGGCGGATTCGATTTCAACCGCAACAAGTACAACCACGTGATACAGGCCTGGCGCCAGCCAGGATCATCGTTCAAGCCATTTATCTATTCCGCCGCCCTGGAGAAGGGCTTTACGCCGGCGACGGTGATACCCGATGAACCGATCGTGATCGAGCCAGAGGTCACCGGAGGTCAGCTCTGGGAGCCGAGTAACTACGACGGCAAGTTCGAGGGTCCGATGCGCCTGCGCACCGCCCTCGCGAAATCGAAGAACATGGTCTCGATACGCATCCTCCAGGCGATCGGCCCGAAGTACGCCCAGGACTACGTCACGCGCTTCGGCTTTGACGCCGACAAGCACCCGCCTTATCTGACCATGGCCCTCGGCGCGGGGTCTGCGACGCCACTGCAGATGGCACGCGCCTACTCGGTATTCGCCAACGGCGGCTATCTCATTCAGCCTTACTACATCCAGAAGGTCGTCGACGACCACGGCGAGCCGCTGGGCACGGCGCATCCGCAGCGCCCCGGTGACGGGGCATTGCGCGTGATCGATGTGCGCAACGATTTCATCATCGACAGCATGCTCCAGGACGTGGCGACCTACGGCACGGCCGCACGCGCCGCGCGTCTGGGCCGGCACGACATCGCCGGCAAAACCGGGACCACGAACGAATTCATCGACGCCTGGTTCTGCGGCTATCAGCCGACGGTGGTCGGCGTTGCCTGGGTGGGTTACGACCAGCCCAAGACGCTGGGACGCAATCAGACCGGTGCTTCGGTCGCGCTGCCCATTTGGATGGGATTCATGGAAGAGGCGCTCAAGGGCGTGCCCGAAATGCCGCGCGTGAGGCCGCCCGGCGTAGTGCGGGTGGAAACCGGGCCGGATCCGACCATCCCGGACGACGCCGGTCCGATACCGGAATATTTCTACGAGGAGAACGTTCCGCGGGAGCCGACGCCGACGTTCACTCCGATGGACAACTTCGTTCAGCCGGCCAATTAGCGGCGACGCGGCGTCAGCCGCGCAGGACCACGCCTTGGCCGCTCTGCGCCGATACCAGCTTCGACAGCGCAGCGAACAGCTCGCCCCCGTCGCGCGTGTCGCGCCACACTGAGCCGTCCCAGCGATAGTGGAAGCCGCCACTCTTCGCGGCGACCCACAACTCGCGCGCTGCGGCATGCCGGTTGATCACCATCTTGGTGCCGTTTTCGAACTCGATCTCGAGCACGCCTTCCGCCTTGCTCCGCAGGTCGGCGTCCACGCCGCTGCCCTCCAGTGCCTGTTCGATCCGCTCGAGTGCTGACTGGGTGAGATCTTCGAACTCGGAATCGGTCATGTCACGATAACTGTGCGTGATAACATGATAATTTTAGCCGTTGCGTCGCGATGCGTACCGCCTTTCTCCTCGCCGTGAGCGCTGTGTTCGCGGTCGCCGGCTGCGGACAAAGGGGCCCGCTGTATCTGCGCGACAGCCCGCCGCCCGGCGTCAAGCCGAAGAAGGCAGAGCCCTACCAGCCCGTTCCCTATCCCAAGGATGCGGCGCCCTCGGGCGGCGCATCCGATCAGCGCTAGTCGCGTCATGGCGTTCAGCTACCGGGACGGCGCCTTATGCGCCGAGCAGGTCCCGCTCGAGAGCATCGCGCAGCGCTTCGGCACGCCCTGCTACGTCTACTCGCGCGCCGCGATAGAGCGCGCCTACGGCGAATTCGCGCGCGCGCTCACCGGGCGCGATGCCCTCATCTGCTACTCCGTCAAAGCCAACTCCAACCTTGCGGTACTCGCGCTCATGGCGCGCCTCGGAGCGGGTTTCGACATCGTCTCGGGCGGCGAGCTGGCGCGCGTGCTGGCCGCGGGCGGTGATCCGCGCAAAACGGTGTTTTCGGGTGTGGGCAAGAGCGAGCGCGAGATCGAGCAGGCGCTGCTGGTTGATGTGCTATGCCTGAATCTGGAGTCCGAAGCCGAGCTCGAGCGCGTGAACGCAGTTGCGCAACGCCTCGGCAAGCGGGCGCCGGTCGCTTTTCGCGTCAATCCGGACGTGGACGCGAGGACGCACCCGTATATTTCTACCGGCTTGCGACAGAACAAGTTCGGCGTCCCGCACGAGCAGGCCGAGCGACTCTACGCCGTCGCCGCCCGCCTTCCGGCGGTCGAGGTGCGTGGCATCGGCTGCCATGTCGGATCGCAGCTGATGGTCCGGGCGCCGTTCGTTGCGGCCGTCGAGCGCCTGGTCAAGCTCGCCGGGCGTATCGAGGCCGCCGGCGTGCGGCTCGCGCACATCGACGTCGGCGGGGGCATCGGCATCCGCTACCGGGACGAGGATCCGCAGCCGATCGCGCAGTTCGTCGCGGGAACGCTCGCGGCGCTGGCAACGCGGCGCGAAACGCTGATTCTCGATCCGGGCCGGTCGATCGTCGGTAACGCGGGCGTGCTCCTGACGCGCGTTGAATACGTCAAGCCCGGGACGGCCAAGAACTTCCTGGTGGTCGACGCCGCGATGAACGATCTGCTGCGACCGGCTTTGTACGACGCTTGGCACGAGGTGCGACCGGTTCGCGAGCCGCGCGCGGGAGTCGCGTCCGCAGTCTATGACGTCGTGGGGCCGGTGTGCGAAAGCGGCGACTTCCTCGCCAAGGAGCGTGCGCTGCAAGCCGGAAGCGGCGATCTGCTCGCCGTAATGTCGGCGGGCGCCTACGGCATGACCATGAGCTCGAATTACAACTCGCGACCGCGCGCCGCGGAAGTGCTGGTCGAGGGCGATCGGGCGCACCTGGTGCGCGGCCGCGAGCGGGTCGAGGATCTCTTTGCCTCCGAGCGGACTTTGCCGTAGATTGACCGCCCTGCGGACAGGACGACCGGATAGAGTCGCGACCATGAAACCGCCGGCCCCTCTCCGGCGCCCTAAATGACCCTGGACCTGCGGCGCCGAACGCCGCTGCTGCTGGGGGGCATTTTGCTCGTCGGCGCCGCGGCCGTAACGACCCTCGTATACCTCGGCGGCGATATCCGCGCCAAGGAGAAGAAGCGCGCGGACGGCCCGCCTCCCGTGCCCGTTGCCGTGGCCGCCGCGACGCAGCGCACCGTGCCGGTCATGTTGCGCGCCATCGGCAACGTCGACCCGTACTCGTCGGTGGCGGTCAAGGCGCGCGTCGACGGCCAGATCGTCGAGGTGAACTTCGGCCAGGGGCAGGCCGTGCGCGGGGGCGAGGTGCTGTTCCGGCTCGATGCAAGGCCCCTCCAGGCCGCGCTGCGCCAGGCCGAGGCCAATCTGGCGCGCGACACCGCGAGCCGCGACCAGGCGCGCTCGCAGGAGCGGCGCTACCTCGATCTGCTCGAAAAGAACTTCGTCTCCAAGGAAGCCTACGCCCAGTTTCGCACCAATGCCGAGACCGCGGAGGCGCAGCTCAAGGCGAGTCAGGCGGCACTGGAAACCGCGCGCCTCAACCTTGAATACTGCACCATTCGCTCGCCAATCGACGGCTACGTCGGCCGCGTCATGCTGCAGCTGGGCAACCTGGTGAAGGCGAACGACACCAACGCGCTCGTGGTCATCAACCAGGTCAAGCCGATCTATGCGACATTCGCGGTTCCCGAGCAGCGCCTGGGCGAGATCCGGCGCCACATGGCCGACGGCCCGCTCGAGGTTACGGTGAGCAGCGCCGACGCGCACCACGCACCGCTCGCGACCGGCCGCCTGGTATTCGTCGACAACACGGTCGACGTCAGCACCGGAACCATCAAGCTGCGCGCCGAGTTCGACAACCGCGACCTCGCGCTCTGGCCGGGCCAGTTCGTGAACGTAGGCCTCAAGCTCTACGATCAGACCGACGCGATCGTGGTGCCGTCGGTCGCGGTGCAGACCGGCCCACAGGGAGAATTCGTGTTCGTGCTCAAGTCCGACGCGACCGCTGAAGTGCGCAAAATCGCCGTGGCGCGTACCGAGGACGATCTGACGGTCATTGCCGAAGGCCTGGCCAAGGGGGAGCGGGTGGTCACGCACGGCCAGCTGCGGCTGGCGCCAGGAGTCAAGGTCGTGGTCCGTCCGGACGCATCGTGAACCTTTCCGAGCTGTTCATCCGGCGTCCCGTCATGACCGTTCTGGTCATGGTCGGGATCCTCATGTTCGGCAGCGTCGGCTATCGGCTTCTGCCGGTGAGCTCGTTGCCGAACGTGGACTTCCCGACCATCCAGGTCCGGGGCGAGTTGCCGGGCGCCAGCCCGGAAACCATGGCCTCGGCGGTCGCGACCCCGCTCGAGAAACAGTTCTCGACCATCGCCGGGATCGACTCGATGTACTCCGTGAGCGGCCAGGGCGTAACCCAGATCACGCTGCAGTTCGCTCTCGATCGCGACATCGACGCCGCCGCGCAGGACGTGAATTCCGCCATCGCGGCGACCGCGCGCCAGCTCCCCTCGGCGATGCCGGCGCCGCCGTCTTTTCGCAAAGTGAACCCCGGCGACTTCGCGGTGTTCTACCTCGCCCTCACCTCGGATACCCTGCCGCTCTCGACGGTGGACGAATACGCCGAGACGTTCCTTGCGCAGCGCATATCCATCATCAGCGGCGTAGCGCAGGTTCAGGTTTACGGGCAGCAGAAATACGCGGTCCGTGCGCAGGTCGATCCGGGCGCGCTTGCCTCGCGCGGCGTCGGCATCAACGAGGTGCAGCAGGCCATCGCCCAGGCCAATGTCAACCTACCGACGGGAACGCTGTATGGCAAAGACCGCCTGTTCGCGGTTCAGGCGAACGGTCAACTGTTCGATGCCGCCGCCTTTCGGCCGGTAATCGTCACCTACCGCAACGGTTCTCCGGTCCATCTCGGGCAGCTGGGGCGCGTCGTCGACGGCGTCGAAAACGACAAGGTCGCCGCCTGGTTCAAGGACAAGCGAGGAATCGTGCTCGGGATCTACCGCCAGCCGGGCACCAACACGATCCAGGTGGTCGACGCGGTGAAGAAGCTCCTGCCCACTTTCCGCGCCGAAGTCCCGGCAGGCGTCACGATGGAGGTGCTGTTCGACCGCTCGGTCACCATCCGCCAGTCGGTCGAGGAAGTGGAGTTCACGCTGCTGCTTGCGCTCGCGCTGGTGGTCATGGTGATCTTCCTGTTCCTGCGCAATCTTTCGGCGACCTTGATTCCCAGCATCGCGCTGCCGATGTCGATCGTCGGCACCTTCGGCGTGATGTACACGCTGGGATACAGTCTGGACAACATTTCTCTCATGGCGCTGACGCTCTGCGTCGGCTTCGTGGTCGACGACGCGATCGTGATGCTGGAGAACATCTCGCGCCACATGGAAAGCGGCAAGACCCGCTTCCAGGCGACGCTTGATGCATCGAGAGAGATCTCGTTCACCATCCTTTCAATGACCATTTCGCTTGCGGCGGTGTTCATCCCAGTATTCTTCATGGGTGGCATCGTCGGGCGCCTGCTGCACGAATTCTCGGTGACGATCATCACCGCGGTTCTGATTTCGGGCTTCGTGTCGCTAACGCTCACGCCGATGATGTCGAGCCGGCTCCTTCAGCCCCAGCACGGCGTCGCGCACGGGCGGATGTACCAGCTGTCCGAGCGCGGCTTCGACGCGGTGCGCGACGCCTATCGCGTGACGCTGGAGTGGTCTCTCGCGCACGGCCGCTTCGTCATTCTCGTGTTCCTCGCCATCACGGTAGCCACCGGTTACCTGTTCGCGCGCATGCCGAAGGGCTTCCTGCCCACCGAAGATACGGGACAGATCTTCTGTTTCACCGAAGCGCCGCAGGACATCTCCTACGACGCGATGGCGAAGCTGCAGCAAGAGGTAGCGGACATCGTGCGCCGTAACCCGAACGTGGAAGGCGTGATGTCGTTCATTGGGGCGAGCGGCTTCAATCCGTCGCTCAATCGCGGCCGCATGTTCATCACGTTGAAGCCACGCTCGGAAAGGGTATCGGCGGACGAGGTGATCCGGCAATTGCGGCCGAAGCTCCAGGGCCTGGTCGGCATCAAGGCCTTCATCCAGAACATTGCGACCATTCGCATTGGCCTGCTCACGAAGAGTCCCTACCAGTACACCCTGCGCGGTGCGAGCACCGACGACCTCTACCACTGGGTGCCGATCATCGAGGACAAGCTCAAGTCGATACCCACGCTGGTGGACGTGGCGAGCGACCTGCAGATCCACCAGCCGCAGGTCAGGGTGGACATCGATCGCGGCAAGGCGTCGACGCTCGGCGTCAGCGCGCAGCAACTGGAGGTCGCGCTCGGCGCGGCCTACGGCTCGCAGCAGGTGTCCACGATCTATACCGCGACCAACCAGTACGCGGTGATCCTGGAGGTCGAGCCGCGCTTCCAGCGCGGTCCGGCCGCGCTACCCTCGCTGTACATCCGATCCTCGAGCGGCGCCCTGGTGCCGCTGGACGCGGTGGCGAAGCTTTCCTACGGGCTTGGCCCGCTGACGGTGAGCCACCAGGGGCAGTTGCCCTCGGTGACGTTCTCGTTCGACCTAAGGCCCGGCGTTTCGCTGTCGCAGGCAATCGACACGATCCGCAGCGCAATGCGCGAATTGCAGGTACCGGCCACTCTTACCGCGAGCTTCTCGGGCACGGCGCAGGCGTTCGAGGACTCGTTGCAAGGCATGGGTATCTTGCTGGTGCTTGCGATCGTCGTCATCTACCTCGTGCTTGGCATCCTGTACGAGAGCTTCATCCACCCGCTGACGATCCTGTCCGGGTTGCCCACGGCGGGACTTGGCGCCCTGCTGACGCTGAAATTATTCGGCCTCGACCTGAACATGTACGCCTTCGTCGGGATCATCATGCTCGTCGGCATCGTGAAGAAGAACGCAATCATAATGATCGACTTCGCGATCGAGGCCCGGCGCAAGGAAGGCAAGGCGCCGCACGATGCGATCTTCGAAGCCTGCATGGTCCGCTTCCGTCCGATCATGATGACGACGATGGCCGCCCTCATGGGCAGCCTGCCGATCGCGCTTGCGTTCGGTGTCGGCGGCGACGCCCGCCAGCCACTGGGGCTGGCGGTGGTCGGCGGCCTGCTACTATCGCAGGTGCTCACACTGTACATAACGCCGGTGATCTACATCTATTTCGAGCGGCTGCAGGATTGGCTGCACGCGCCACGGGGCGGCGCCGCGATCCCCGCTCAGCCGGGCGCGCCCGCCCTGACCGGATTGCAGGCTCCGAGGGACTCGAACTGAATGGCTGCGGTACAGGAAACTCGCAACATGGCGCTGTTCTGCGACTTCGAGAACATCGCGCTCGGCGTCCGGGACGCCAGCTACGCGCAATTCGACATCAACCGCGTGCTCGAGCGACTGCTGCTCAAGGGCAGCATCGTCGTCAAGAAGGCCTATTGCGATTGGGACCGCTACAAGGAATTCAAGGCGGCGATGCACGGCGCTTCATTCGAGCTGATTGAAATCCCGCACGTGCGCCAATCCGGAAAGAACTCGGCAGACATTCGCATGGTGGTCGATGCCCTGGATCTCTGCTACACCAAGTCGCATGTCGACACCTTCGTAATCATCAGCGGCGATTCAGATTTCTCGCCCCTGGTATCCAAACTGCGCGAGAACGCCAAGGTGGTGATCGGCGTTGGAGTGAAGAACTCCACCTCTGACCTGCTGATAGCGAATTGCGACGAGTTCATCTACTACGACGACCTGGTGCGCGAGGACGAGGCCAAGCGCCGCGCGGCGAAGAAACGCAAGGAGGGACGCGCCACGGGCGCCGCCAAGGAAGCGGGCAAGGGCGAAGAGAAGAAGCAGGAGGCGCTCGACCTGATTCTCGAAACGGTCGAGGCGCTGCTCGCCGAGCGCGGCGAAGGGGAGCGCGTCTGGGGTTCGATGGTCAAGCAGGCGCTCAAGCGCCGCAAGCCCGAGTTCAACGAGTCGTACTACGGCTTTCGCGCCTTTTCCGATCTGCTCGAAGAAGCCGAGAAGCGCAAGCTCCTGTCGCTCGAGCGCGACGACAAGTCGGGCGGCTACGTCATTCGCCGGGGGTAAGCGCGCGCAGCGCGCCCCCGGCCGGACGGCCCAGCCGTGCGCGCTGGCGCAACCGCGAGAACAGCCGCACCCCTAGCAGACCCGCCACCGCCAGCGCGAAGAGCGCTGGTTCGGTGACGTCGCGCTTCACCAGCCACCAGAAGTGCAGCACCCCGAAGACCGTGATCACGTAGACGAAGCGGTGCATGCGCTGCCAGTTGCGTCCGAGCCGGCGCCGCATCGCGTCGGTCGACGTGGCCGCGAGTGGGATGAGCAGCAAGAAGGCGGTGAAGCCGACGGTGATGTACGGGCGCTTGAGCACGTCCATGGCCATCGCCATCACGTCGAACCACTGGTCGAGCCAGATGTAGGTCAGGAAATGCAGCACCACGTAGAAGAAGGCGAACAGGCCGAGCATGCGCCGCAGCCTGAGCAACCAGTTGGCGCCGGTCGCGCGCCGCAGCGGCGTCACCGCAAGCGTGGCGCAAAGCAGGAACAGCGTCCACCAGCCGGTCGAATGCGTGACCGCCTCGACAGGATTGGCGCCGAGTGCGTCGTATGCCACGCCCCAGACAAGATGGGCGAAGGGCGCGAGGCACAGAACGAACAGCGCGATCTTGATCGCCGCGAGCTGCGCCCGGCCCGGCTGCCACATCGCGCGATGCTCAGAAGAACTTCTTCAGGTCCATGCCCCGGTAAAGGCCGGCCACCTGGTCGGCGTAACCGTTGAACACGAGCGTCTTGCGCTTGGGCGCGAAGAAGCCGTCCTCGCCGATACGGCGCTCGCGCGCCTGGCTCCAGCGCGGATGATCGACCTCGGGGTTCACGTTAGAGTAAAAGCCGTACTCGCTCGGCGCGGCGGTATTCCAAGCGGTGCGCGGCTGCTTCTCCATGAAAGTGATCCTGACGATCGACTTCGCGCTCTTGAAGCCGTACTTCCACGGCACGACCATGCGCACCGGCGCGCCATTCTGATTCGGCAGCACTTCGCCGTACAGACCGAAAGTCAGCAAGGCGAGCGGATGCATCGCTTCGTCAATGCGCAGACCCTCGACATACGGCCAGTCGAGCACCGGCAGGCGCGTGCCGACCATGGTGTCCGGGTCCACGCGCGTCGTAAACGCTACGTACTTCGCGCCGGCGCTCGGCTCGACGCGCTTGATCAGCTCGGCCAGCGGGAACCCCAGCCACGGCACCACCATCGACCATGCCTCGACGCAGCGGTGCCGGTAGATGCGTTCCTCCATCGGCGCGAGCTTGAGCAGATCCTCGATGCCGAATTCGCGCTTGCTCCGGACGGCGCCGTCAACGGCCACGCTCCACGGCCGGACCTTCATGCGTGGAGCGTAGACCGCGGGGTCGGTCTTGCTCGTGCCGAACTCGTAGTAGTTGCAATAGCCGGTCACATCGTCGTATTTCGTCAACTTCTCCGTGGTGCTCAACGCGCTCGGCGCGCCAGCCAGCTTCTGCACGGGGACCGATCGCGCATACCCGGGCAGCGCCGGCGCCAGCAAGCCGAGCGCCACGGCCCGTTTGACGAACTCGCGCCTTCGCGTATAGACGGACCGCGGCGTGATCTCCGAGGATGGAATATCGGACGGCTTGCGTATCAGCATGGATCGCCTCCTTTCGCGGCACTGACTCCGGAGATACGCGTAGCACCCGAAACCGGATTCGCGGCGCGCGCGGGTCAGGGATTGAGCTGCTTGTAGACGAGGTTCGCGACGCGCAACAGCTCGCGGCGGTCCATGTCCGCCGTCGACAGCGCGTAACCGAAGTTGCGGTCGATCCAATAGAACACGCGCACGCTGCCCTCGCGCGCGAAACGAAATGCGGTCTCGCCGTGATCGCCCGCTTCGGTTCGGACGTAGAGCGTGATGCGCTGCCCCTTCGCGCTCTGATACATGAACTGCGCCACGGGCGCGGGATTGACGCCCGTCGTCGGGTCGGCTTCCCCTGGCAGCAGCCGTCCGCCGATCAGACTGAAACCGACGACATCGAGCGCCGGTGCGCGCACCGGGGCACCGAGCCGCTTGGATAGCCAAGCGACGAGGTGCGCCTCCTGGTCGGCACCTACTTCGACCGGATGACGGACCTCCGGTGAGTAGGTCACGTGCGCCACCGCGGCGCTGCGCGCGATCGACGAGCCCTCGGCCAGTCCGGTGGGCGTGCTGGTCTGCCAGGTGTGCAGCTGCCAGCCGGCGATCAGACCCAGCGCCGCGCCGAGCGCCACCCAGCCTGCCACGCGCGCGTAACTCCAAAGCCGCGGCCCGCGTCGCGCGATTGCGCGCAGCCGTTGAGGTACGGGCTCGTCGAGCACCGGGTCATAGAGCGCGTGCAGCAGCTCGCCCTGGCTGCGGTACTGCGCCACGCGCTCGGCCTCCTCGGGTCGCGTCGCCAGCCAGGCATCGACCTCCGCCCGACGGCCTTCGGCAAGCCGGCCGTCCGCGTACGCGTGCAGGTCGGTTTCAGTGACGGGCAGGTCCGTATTCATCGCATCGGCTCAATTCACTTCACTATCTTCAGCTTCGCGGCTTCCGGCAGTCCGAGCATCATCGCCCGCAACTTCTCGCGCGCACGCGACAGGCGCGACATGACGGTGCCTATCGGGATGCCGAGCGCGCGCGCGACCTCGTCGTAGCTCATGTCCTCCAGCGCGACGAGCAGCAGCACTTCGCGCTGCTCTTCGGGCAGACGCACGATCGCGCGATCCAGGTCTCGCACCAGGAGTGCATCGCCTTGCGCCGCGCGCTGCGCCATCTCCGGCATTTCATCATCCAGCACATCCGTGGCGCGCGTGGCGCGCATGCGGTTCACGTGCACGTTATGCATTACCGTGAACAACCAAGCGCGCAGGTCCGTGCCATCCCGATAGAGGTGGAACTTGGTCCATGCGCGCTCCAGCGTGTCCTGCACCAGATCGTCGGCCGCGGCGCGGTCGCGCACCAGCGCGCGCGCATAGCGTCGTAGCCGCGGGATCAGATCTACGATGGCGCGCCGCTCGTCCATGCAGGCATTATCCCGCCTGCGCGCCCTACCCTACCGACGCGCCACGTGCCACACGCCGCGGAAGCCGTCGCCGGTCTTGTCGCCCGGCTTCTGGTCCTTGATCCAGATATAAAGCGGCTTACCCTGGTAGGCCCATTGCTTCGTTCCATCATCGCGCGTCACGACGCTCCAGTCGCCGCTCGCGGCGGCGCCGCTGCTCGCCATCAGTGGCGGCCAGTTCTTGGCGCAACCAGCGTTGCACACGCTCTTGCCGCCGCCAGCCGGATCGTTGTCGAACGTGTAGAGCGTCATGCCCGCTTTGTCGGTCAGCATGCCATTGGACATCTTAACGCCAGCCGGCGAACCCATGTTTGCGCAACCCGCTGCGACGACCAACCATGCAGCTGCGATAAGCGTCGTCAATCTGTTCATCATCGAACTAACCTCTCGGGATGGGGTAACTACCCCGTGAACAACCCGATCGTGCGAACTATTCCGCTGCGGTCAGCGCGGCGCGGCGAGCCCCCAGGACGCGACCAGCGCCTCGGCCGCGTTCAGGAATTCCTCGCTGCGGCTCGGGTGGTTGAAACAGGCTCGAGACAGACTCTCGAGCAATGGACCGCGCGACGCTCCCGGCGCGGCGAGATGGATCAACTCGCCCGCTTCGTCGCCGGTGATCTCGCAGCCGAGCAATAGTCCATCGTCGCGATCGACGAGCAGCCGCACGTAGCCCTCCGCCGAATCCTCGCCCAGCGCCGCGGGATTGACGGCGAAAGCGGAAAAGCCGACGGCATACTCCGCGTCTGCATCATCTAGCTCGTCCTCGCTTGCGCCTGCACGCGCGAGCTCGAGCGCCGAATAGACCACCTCCGGGACCCATTCGCGCTGAGAGCGCCGCGAGCCCGATGAGACGATGTTCGCCACGGCCACCGTCGCCTCGGCGAGCGCATGGTTCGCGGTCATCGCGGGATTCGCGCAATCACCGATCGCGAGGATGTTGGGCACCGAGCTGCGCTGCGCCTCGTCGACGACGACGAAGCCATCGGGAGATGTGCGCACGCCCGCAGCGTCGAGCCCGAGAGCGTCCGTGTTAGGGCGGCGCCCGGTCCCGGCGAGCACCCAGTCGACCCGCTCCCGTGCACCGCCCGGAAGATGTAGCGCGACCCCGTCGCCCTCGGCCTCGGCGCCCTGCGGCCGGCTACGCGCACGCGCGGTCACGCCTTGCGCGGCGAGCGCCTCGAGCAGGCGCTTGCGCGCGCTGGCGCTGAAACGCGAGCGCGACAACGGCTCGCTGCCGGTGAGCCAGAGAATATCGAAACCGAGCTTCGGCAGAATGAACGCCATCTCCGTGCCGACGGTCCCGCTGCCGAGCAACGCAACGCGCCTGCCGGAGTGCAACGGCTTCTCGAACAAATCGTCGGTCGTGAGTACCCGGGGCGAGCCGCGAAGGCACTCAGGCAGGTAAGGGCGCGAGCCCGTGGCGATCACGAAGCTCCCTGCCGTAAGCACCTGTTCACCGACCGCCACGCTCTGTCTGTGGACGAAGCGCGCTGTCCCCTGGAGGGTCTTTACGCCAAGGCGCCCAAGGTACTCGACGTAGCTCGCACGCACCGTCTGGACGACTGCGCGCTGATGCTGCCATGCTGCCACCGGATCCGGCTTCAGCGTTCCACGAAGGCCGCGCGCCGCGTACGCCTCGGCCGCGCGCGCGATGCGCGCGGTGTGGTACCAGTCCTTTTTCGGCACGCAGCCGCGATTCAGGCAAGCGCCGCCCCACTCGTCCCGTTCAATGATGGCGACCGATAGTCCGCGCTGCGCGGCAAGCACCGCCGCACGATAACCGCCTGGGCCGGAGCCGATGACGAGCAGATCGAACATGGACCGGAAAGAGCGAGGCCTCGCTCGCCCTGTCTCCGGGTGCCGCCGCGCGCCTAGCGCAGCCCGGCGACGTACTGCGCGACCGCGCTGATCTCCTGGTCGGTCATGCGCGCGGTGACCCCGCGCATCATGCCATTGGGATCATTGGCGCGCGTGCCAGACCTGAACGCCTTGAGTTGAGCCTCGACGTACTCGACGTACTGTCCGGCAATGCGCGGGTACTGGCCCGGTATCCCGGTGCCGGTGGGTCCGTGGCAGCCTGCGCAGGCCGGCACGCCGGTTTCCAGATTGCCGCCGCGGTAGAACTTCTGCCCGCGCGCCGCGAGGTTCTTGTCACGCGCCCAGTCGGGGCGCAGCGTCTGGCTGGAAAAGAACGCCGCCAGGCTGTGCATGTCGGCCTCCGAAAGATTGGCCACCATGCCCGCCATGATCGGATTCTCGCGCTCGGCCTTCTTGCCGTCCTGCGCCTTGAAATTCGACAATTGCCTGTAGAGATATTCCGGGAACTGTCCCGCGATCTTGGGATTGGCGGGCGCAACGCTGTTGCCGTCCGGCCCGTGGCACGCGACGCACACCTGCCCGGCGATTTGCTTGCCTTTCGCGGCATCGGGCGGCGCGGCGCCCTGAGCGAGCGCGGCGCCGGCCCACAGCAAAACCACGCCGGCACTGACCGCCAGTACTCGATTCATTAGGCTACTCCCCAGGTTTCCGGTCAAAGCCCGTAATTTTATTACAATTCCCGCTATTTACGCCGACACATGAGCGCGTTTTTACAGGCCACCTTCGTCACCTCGGTCGGCAGGCTGGACCAGCTGCCGGCGGAAGGCGTGCCCGAACTCGTGTTTGCGGGCCGCTCCAACGTGGGCAAATCGAGCGCCATCAATGCCCTCGCAAATCGCAGGCGACTGGCATTCGTCAGCAAGACGCCGGGCCGCACGCAGACCATCAACTTCTATGACCTCGGCGAGCGCGGCCGCCTGGTGGATCTGCCGGGATACGGGTATGCGCGCGTGCCGCAGGCGGTGCGCAGCCAGTGGGACGCGCTGATTGGCGGCTACCTGAAGGCGCGCGCTTCGCTGGCCGCGGCGGTGGTGCTCATGGACGCGCGCCGACCGTTCACGCCCCAGGACGTCGCCTTGGTCGAATGGCTGGCGCCACTCGGCGTCCGGCTGCTGGTATTGCTGTCGAAGTGCGACAAGCTGTCGCGCGCGGAGCGCGGCGCCGCGCTTGCAGCGGCGCGCCGCGGGCTGGTCGCCTGCGGGCTCGGCGGAGAGGTCATGTTGTTCTCGAGCCTCTCCGGGGAGGGCGTCGACGAGGCGCGCGACCTCCTGGACAGCTGGCTGCGCGACGCGGGTCGCGCAGCCGGAAATAAAAGGCCCCCGGTAAAGGGGATATAAACCGGGGGCAAAAACGCCTTAATTGGGATTAAGGCACCCGCTCAGGGAGGAGAAGCGGGAGACGATCAACATCGTCTGAAGGTAAGATGAACAGGATTGGGAAAAGTTCCCATCGAGCTTTCTGTCGCCGAATCAATAGCTCCGGCGCATGCCCGCGGCCTGCTTAAGGGCATTTCACGAGGTGGTGCAGCGATGAACGTGTACGGTAGCTTCCCTGCGGTGCGCATGCGGCGCATGCGCCGCGACGAATTTTCTCGCCGCCTGATGCGCGAGAGCGTGCTCACGGCAGATGACTTGATTTACCCCGTATTCCTGATGGGGGGCACGCGCCGCGCCGAAGAAGTCGCCTCCATGCCGGGGATCGAGCGCATGACCATCGACCGGTTGCTGCCGGTCGCCGAGAGGTGCCTGAAGCTGCGCATCCCGGTGCTCGCCCTGTTCCCCGTGATCGACCAGCGCCTGAAGACGCTCGACGGGCGCGAGGCCTTCAATCCCAAAGGGCTGGTGCCGCGTGCGGTGACGCAGCTCAAGAAGCGCTTTCCGGAGCTCGGCATCATGACCGACGTCGCGCTCGACCCGTATACCTCCCATGGTCAGGACGGCGTGGTCGACAAGGCCGGCTACATCGTGAACGACGTGACGCTCGAGGTGCTGGTCAAACAGGCGCTGACGCAAGCCGCGGCCGGCGTCGATATCGTCGCGCCCTCGGACATGATGGACGGCCGCATCGGCCGCATCCGCACCGCGCTGGAGCAAGCGGGGCACATTCACACCAAGATCATGGCGTATTCCGCAAAGTACGCGTCGGGCTTCTACGGACCGTTCCGCGATGCCGTGGGCTCGGCGAAGAATCTCGGCAAAGGCGACAAGAAGACCTACCAGATGGACCCGGCGAATTCCGACGAAGCGCTGTGGGAAGTCGGTCTCGACCTCGCCGAAGGCGCTGACATGGTGATGGTCAAACCCGGGCTTCCCTATCTCGACGTACTGAGGCGCGTGAAGGACCAATTCCAGGCGCCGACTTTCGTCTACCAGGTGAGCGGTGAGTACTCGATGCTGCGCGCGGCCATCGCCAAGGGCTGGTTGCCGGAGTCCTGCGTCATGGAGGCGCTGCTCGCGTTCAAGCGCGCCGGGGCCGACGGCATTCTGACCTACTTCGCCATGGATGCCGCCAAGGCGCTGAAAGGCTAGCCGAACACCAGCGCCACGCCATGCGCCTCTCCGGCGCCGACGGCCCAGGAGCCATCGGGCAGCGCCACCGGCTTGACCTCACCGCGGCGCAACGCCGCCGCCGCAACGGCGCGATTCGCCACTCGCATGAACAGCGCTGCCACCATCGGCCGCGCGCGCAACGGCAGATCGACGTCCTGCAGCCTGCGACCCAGCTTCCAGCGCGCCGCGACGGCAATCGGCGCGCTGCCGGTCGCCACCAGCAGCCCCTCGTCGATCTTCTGTGGCGCCACGTCGAACAGCCTCGCGTAATCCCGCGCCGCCGATACCGCGTCCTCGGCGACGACGGCTATGGCAGCCAGTCCGGTGACCCCGAGTGCGTGCGACTGATACTCCGGGCGCCACACCAGATCCCTCGTGTAATGCTGGCACAGGAAGCTGCGGCAACCCGGCGTGAGCGCCGGCGGCAGCTGGACAATGCGGAACGCGGCGTCGCGCTCGCCGTCGGCGAGCCGTACCGGGCGCGAAAAATCGAGCGGCGCGTCCGCAGCGATGCCCGCCGCGCCGAGCTCCGCGTACGCGGCATCTGCATTGCCGGTCGCAAGGGCCACGGCCGCAAGCCCCTCGCCCTTCGACAGGAACTCCGCGTAATGGGCAAGGGCCGGATGCGGCTGTGGAAGCGCGAGAAGCTCGATGTAATCCGAGCCGAACATGATGCAATGGTTGGCGGAGCCGAGCGAGTGAAAGCCCCGCGGCGTCAAAGTGAAACCGAGCCGCTCGTAGGTCCGCTGCGCACGGTCAAGATCACGCACCGCAATGACGACGTGATCGATGCCACGTATCGCACGCCGCATGTCAGCGCGCCGCGAGATCCAGAGTCTTCAGGAAACGCTCGGCGTCCTGGTAGCCGACCACGCGCAGGCCCTGGATTTCGCGTCCCTGCGCATCGAAGAAAATGATGCCCGGCGGGCCGAACAGCGAGAAGCGCTTGAGCAGCAGCTTGTGACGCTCGTCATTGGCCGTGACGTCGGCCCGCAGCAGCAGCATGCCGTTCATCCTTGCGCGCACACGCGGGTCACTGAACGTGAATGCCTCCATCTCCTTGCACGACACGCACCAATCCGCATAGAAGTCGAGCATTACCGGCCTGCCCGGAGCGAGCAGCGCCTGGTCCAGCTCGGTGAGCGAAGCGACCGGCACCCACTTGGAAGGCTGCGTGGCCGGGGCGGCCCCGGCGGTGAGTCCGGCGAGCGGACGCAGCGGATCGCGGTTGCCGGCGAGCGCACCGACCAGCAACGCGACGCCCGCGACCAGGGCGATCACGCCGGCGCCCTTCCACAGCCGCGCGTAGCCCGACGCGTTGGCGGGCAGCGGGTCGATGGCGCGCAGGAACATCGACGAACCGACCAGCAGCGCCGCCCACAGCAACATCTGCACGGCAACCGGGATGACCGGCGAAACGATCCAGATGGCGACCGCGAGCAGCAGTACGCCAAAGAATTTTTTCACCCCGTTCATCCACGGCCCGGACTTCGGAAGCAGCGCTCCCTCAGAAACGCCAACTGCCACCAGCGGCACGCCCATGCCGAGCGCCATGGCGAACAGGGCCGTGCCGCCGAGCGCAACGTCTTTCGTCTGGGAGATGTACAGCAGCGCGCCCGCGAGCGGCGCCGCCACGCAGGGGCTGACGATCACCGCGGACAGCACGCCCATGGCCGCCACCGAGGCGATCCGCCCGCCTTGCAGGCGCTGGTGCGCCTTGGCGACGTGATGATGCAGGAACGCCGGCAACTGCAGGTCGTGGAAGCCGAACATGGACAGCGCAAGCCACACGAACACCAGCGCGAAGGCGCCGAGCACCCATGGATTCTGCAGCGCCGCGGCGAGCAGCGAGCCAGAGTATGCCGCCGCAACGCCTGCGGCCGCGTAGGCCACCGCCATCCCGAGCACGTAGGCGAGCGACAGCGCCAATGCCCGCAGCTTGTTTAGATTCTTGCCCTCGCCGGCGATAATGCCCGAGAGGATCGGCACCATCGGCAGCACACACGGTGTGAAGGTGAGCAGCAGTCCGAAACCCACGAAGATCACGATCACCCGCCACAGGCTGCCCTCGAACAGGGCCGCGATGTCGCGATCGCTGGCAAAAAGAGAAAAGCGCGGCGCGGGCTGCACGGAACGCGGCGCCTCGCTCATTCCGGGCGCCCCGCCGTCGCCGCCGGCCGATCCGCCAGCCAGCGCGGCGAGCCGAATCGTCGCTTTCGAGTCCATCGGCACGTAGCACACGCCGACGTCGGCGCAGCCCTGCGACCGGACCGTGAGCCGTAGCGTGCGCGCTGCGCCAGGCTCCACCGGGATGCGGATGCTCACCTGCTTGCGGTAAGTCTCGATCTCGCCGAAGAACTCGTCCTTCTTGCGGATGCCGGCCGGCATCTCGGGCACGCCCAGTTTCACCCCCGGAGGGCCGTCGAGCGTGAAGCGGAACTTGTCGCGGTACATGTAGTAGCCATCGGCGATCGCGAAGTTGACCTGGATAGCCGTCGCGTCGAGCGCGCGCGCGGAGAACTGGAACGCTTTCTCGGGCTCGAGCAGCTCGTCCGCCGAGGCTCCCAGCTTGAGCTGAGCGAACGCGGGCGCCGCCACCAGCGACAGGACGACGGCGAGCAGTCGGATGCAGGGCTTCATGCGGCGCTCGTCTCCTCGGCGATCCAGCTCAGGTACGCGGGCAGTCCGCGCTCGATTGGGACCGCCACGATTTCGGGAAGTTCGTAGGGGTGGGCGTCGCGGATCGCCTGCTCGAGCGCAGCGTAGCGCTCGCCGGACGTCTTGATGAGCATCGGATGCTCCTCGTCGCGCTGCAGCGCGCCTTGCCAGCGATATACGGAGCGGCAAGGCGCGAGGATGTTGACGCACGCCGCGACCCGCTGCGCGACGAGCCGCTCGGCGAGCCGCTCGGCCGCGTCCCGGTCCGGCAGGTTGGTAAGCACCAGCAACGCGCTCATACAGGCTCCTTGGCGGTGCACACCCCTTCGTACACCGTCGGATAGCGCAAGCGCACGCCCAGCAGCTCCTTCATCTTGCGGTTGTCTAGACGCCGCGACTCGCTCATGAACGAGAGCAGCGCAGCCGGAATTCTACCCTCGGCGTCGCGGCGCGCGATGCGCGGCGCTCGCGGCAACCCGTGACGGTCAGCCACCAAGTCGAGCCACTGGCCCATCTTCAGCCGGCTGTCGTCCGAGGCGTTATATACGCCCTCGGGCGCTTCGCACCGCAGCGCGCGCAGCGCGATCGCTGCGAGATCGTCGGCATGGATATGGTTCGTATACACGTCGTCTTCGTCGCGCAGCGCCGGCGTGCCCGCGCGCAGACGCGCTAGCGGCAGGCGGTCCGCAGCGTAGATCCCCGGCACGCGCACGATGACCAGTGCCACGCCCCGCGCGGCGCACCACTGCCGCAGCATCGTTTCGGCGGCGACGCGGCGCCGGGCGCGCGCCGTCTGCGGATTGGGTGCATGGCTCTCGTCCACCAGCGCGCCGCCGCAGTCGCCGTAAACCCCGCTGGTGCTGATGTAAACGATGCGCGCTGGTAGAATGCCGCGCTCCAGGGTCGCGAGCAGATGCGCGGTTCTTGGATCGCCATCGCCGGCATCGGGGGGTGGCGCGCAGTGCAGAACCGCATCGGCCCAGCCTGCGAGGTCGGACAGCGTATCCGGTCGGTCCAGGTCGTATCCGGCGGCGCGCGATGCCCGGCACAGCTCGACGCCGGGCGGCAGCAGCGGCACCAGCCGGCGCGCCACGTCTCCGAAACCCGTGATCAGCAAGCGCTTCATGCAAGCATTTTAACCAGCGTACCGAGTGGGCAACTTCAAAGTCACCCTGCAGCCGAGCGGCCACGAATTCGAGGTCGCGGAGGGCGAGTCGGTCCTTACCGCCGCGATGCGCCAGGGATTCGTCCTGCCCTACGGCTGCCGCAACGGCGCCTGCGGCAGCTGCAAGGGCAGGATCCTCTCGGGCAGCGTCGATTACGGCACTTATCAGCAGAAGGCCCTGCCCGAGATGGAAAAGAGGGACGGCAAGGCGCTCTTCTGTCAGGCCAGGCCGCTCTCCGATCTCGTCATCGAGGCGCGCACCGTCGGTGCGATCAAGGACATCCCGATCAAGACCCTGCCGTGCCGCGTGCAGAAAATGGAGCGGCTCGCCGACGACGTGATGCTGCTGTACCTAAAGCTGCCCGCCAACGAGCGGCTGCAGTTCCTTGCCGGACAGTACATCGAGTTCCTGCTGCGCGACGGCTCGCGGCGCAGCTTTTCCATGGGCAACGCGCCGCACGACGACGAGCTGATACAGCTGCACGTGCGGCATGTCGTCGGCGGACAGTTCACCGACCACGTCTTCGGCAAGATGAAAGAGCGCGACATCCTGCGTTTCGAGGGACCACACGGGACTTTCTTCCTGCGCGAAGATTCGACCAAACCGATCGTATTCGTGGCCTCGGGCACGGGCTTTGCGCCGATCAAGGCGGTGATCGAGCACGCGTTCTACGAGGGCATCGAGCGGCCGATGACGCTTTACTGGGGCGGGCGTCGGCCGAAGGACCTCTACATGAACGAATTGCCGCAGAGGTGGGCCGCCGAGCACGCAGGCTTCGAGTACGTGCCAGTGATCTCCGATGCGCTGCCCGAGGACGGCTGGAGCGGGCGCAGCGGCTTCGTGCACCGTGCCGTGATGCAGGATTTCCCCGACCTGTCGGGTCATCAGGTCTATGCCTGCGGCGTGCCAATAATGGTCGATTCGGCCAGGCGCGATTTCGTCGCGCAGTGCGGCCTGCCCGAGGAAGAGTTCTACGCGGACTCGTTCACCACGCAGGCCGATCTGGCTCAGCCCGCGCCTTCGCCTAAGTAGGCCTCGCGCACCCTGGGATCGTCGAGCAGGCTTCTCGCGTCGGCGGCGAGCGCGATCGCGCCTGACTCCATAACGTAGCCGCGGCCCGCGATTTCGAGCGCGAGCTTGGCATTTTGCTCGACGAGGAGAGTCGTGACGCCCTGGCGGGCGACCTCGCGCACGATCTCCAGGATCTTGGCGACCAGCATCGGCGCAAGTCCCATCGAGGGCTCGTCGAGCAGCAGCAGCTTCGGCCGGCTCATCAGCGCGCGCGCGATGGCGAGCATCTGCTGCTCGCCGCCCGAGAGCGTACCCGCCGTCTGCGTGCGCCGCTCGAGCAGGCGGGGGAATATCTGGTGCATGCGGTCGAGGTCGGCCGCCACTTCGCCATCGCGGCGCGCGTAAGCGCCCATGGCGAGGTTCTCCGCCACCGTCAGCTGCGGGAAGATGCCGCGGCCTTCGGGCACCAGCACCAGCCCGCGGCGCGGCAGCTCATGGACCGGCAGTCCGGAAAGATCCTCGCCCGCGTAGCGCACGCGCCCGATCCGCGTCGGCACCAGCCCGCAGATCGCCTTGAGCGTCGAGGATTTGCCCGCACCGTTGGCGCCGATGAGACACACCAGCTCGCCCTCGTTCACCTCGAGGTCGATGCCTTTTACGGCGCGAATGCCGCCGTAATGCACTTCCAGGTCGTTGACTTCGAGCAGGCTCATGTCGTGGCGGGCGTCCCGAGATAGGCTTCGACCACCTTGGGATCGCGCTGCACCTCGGCCGGAACGCCCTCCGCGATGCGCTCGCCGTAGTCGAGCACCAGCACGCGGTCGCAGACCTTCATCACCAGCCGCATGTCGTGCTCGATGAGCAGCACGGTGAAGCCGTCGTCACGGATCTTCCCGATCAGACGGCCGAGCGCGAGCCGTTCCGAGGGGTTCATTCCCGCGGCCGGCTCGTCGAGCGCCAGCAGCTTGGGATCGGTGGCGAGGGCACGCGCGATCTCCAGACGCCGCTGGTCGCCGTATGGCAAGCTGCCCGCGGGATCGTTGGCGCGCTCGCGGATGCCGACGTACGCGAGCAGCTCGAAGGCGCGCTTCTCGATGGCGCGCTCCTCAGAGAGCGTGCCGGGGTCGCGCAGGAGGGCGCCGAGCACGCCGGCGTGCGTGCGCACGTGACGACCGATCATCACGTTCTCCAGCGCCGACAGGTTGGTGAACAGGCGGATGTTCTGGAAGGTGCGCGCGATCCCGCGCGCGGCGACCTGGTGCGCCTCGAGGCCGGCGAGCGGTGCTCCGTCGAAAGATATCGCGCCGCTATCGGAGGCGTAGATGCCGGTGAGCACATTGAAAAACGTCGTCTTGCCGGCGCCGTTCGGCCCGATCAGGCCGTAGATCTCGCCTCGGCGGATGGCGAAGGACACGTCCGACAGCGCCTGCACGCCGACGAAGCGCTTGCCCACGCCGTTCACCACGAGCAGCTCGCTCATGTGCGCTCCGCCAGCTCGCGCTTTCGCACTGCGGACGGCAACAGGCCGGCCGGCCGAAACAGCATCACCAGCACGAGCGCGAGGCCGAACAGCAGCATGCGTATCACTTCGGGCTCGATCCAGGTGCGGCCGAAAAGCGCCATCTGCACCGGCGCGACGGTCCAGCGCAGGATCTCCGGAACGAACGACAGCAAGATCGCCCCCAGCACCACACCCCAGACGTTGCCCATGCCGCCCAGCACCACCATCGACACCACCATAATCGACTCGACCAGAACAAAGCTCTCCGGCGAGATGAAATGCTGCGTGGCCGAGAAGAAGCCGCCCGCCACGCCGCCAAAGGTCGCGCCCATGGCATACGCCAGCAGCTTCAGTCTGGTGGTGTTGATGCCCATGGCGCGGGCCGCGGTCTCGTCCTCTCGGATCGCCTCCCAGGCGCGCCCGATACGGGAGTTCTGCAGCCGCAGGTTGATCACCACGACGACAACCACAACCAGCACGAGCAGGTAGTAGTACTTCGTCGGTTCGCTGAATTGCAGGCCGAGGAGCCTGCTGGTGGAAGCGAAATTCAGGCCGTCGATGCGGAACGGATCGATGCCGGTCACGCCTTGGGGGCCGTTGGTGATGTTCACGGGTCGCGACAGGTTGTTCAGGAAGATGCGGATGATCTCGCCGAAGCCGAGGGTGACGATCGCCAGGTAATCCCCGCGCAACTTGAGCGTCGGTGCGCCGAGCAGCACGCCGAACAGCGCCGCGATGCCGGCGCCGATCGGCAGGATGACCCAGAACGGCAGGTGCAGCCCAAAATGCGGGCTTGCGAGCAGCGCGTAGGTGTAGGCGCCGACCGCGTAGAAGGCGATATAGCCCAGGTCGAGCAGGCCGGCGAACCCGACCACGATGTTCAGGCCGAGCGCGAGCAAGACGTAGAGGATTGCGAGATTGGTGATACGCACCCAGGTGGTGCCGACCTGGGTGAGGGCGAAGGGCAGCGCCACGAGCACCAGTGCGATCAGTGCCACGGCGGACCAGAACACTACAGGGTGGTTCTTGCCTCGCAGCTTCATCGAGCGTCCGTCACGCCCTGTCGCCGACCCGCTCGCCGAGCAGGCCGGAAGGGCGGAACACGAGCACCAGGATCAGCACCACGAAGGCGAACACGTCCTGATAGTTGGAGCCGAACAGCACGAAATGTCCGCCGCCCGCGCAGCGCTGCGTGAGCCAATCAGCGATGCCGGCGATGCTGCACAGATCGGTGAAGGTGCCGATATAGCCCGCGCCGAGTGCCTCCACCACCCCCATCAGCACGCCGCCGAGCATCGCGCCCGGGACGTTGCCGATGCCCCCGAGCACCGCCGCGGAGAACGCTTTGAGGCCGAGGATCGAGCCCATGGTGTATTGCGCAACGCCGTAGTACGTGCCGACCATCACGCCCGCGATCGCGGCGAGGCCGGCGCCGATGACGAAGGTCGCCGCGATCACGCGATTGACGTCGATGCCCATGAGTGCCGCCACCTGCGGGTTTTGCGCTGTCGCCCGCATCGCTGTGCCGAGGCGCGTGCGATACACCAGCGCAGCGAGTCCCACCATGATCGCGACACAAGTCACGAGGATCGCGATCTGCACGTTGGTGATCGCCGCGCCGGCCACCGTGTAGACGCGCGTCTGGATGATTTGCGGGAAGGCGAGCACGTTGCGGCTCCATACTAGCAACGCCAGGTGCTGCAGGATGATCGAGACGCCGATCGCTGTGATCAGGGGCGCAAGCCTCGGCGCGCGCCGCAGCGGCCGGTACGCCAGCCGCTCCATGGCGTAGCCCACCAGCATGCACACGGGGATGGCGCAGCATGCGCCGATCAGCACGACCACGAACGGGGGCAATCCCGCGCTCGCGAGCAGGCCGATCACGGTCAGCGCCACCATGGCGCCGATCATCACCAGCTCGCCGTGAGCGAAGTTGATGAGCTGGATGATCCCGTACACCATGGTGTAGCCGAGCGCGACGACGGCGTACACCGCACCGAGCGTCAGCCCGTTGACAATCTGCTGCAGGAAGATGTCCATGCCCGCCGGAAGCCTAGCAAAACACCGCGCCGGCCGCCAAAACGAAAACGGCACCCGAAGGTGCCGTTTCGTCGCCGCATGATCGGCCCGAACGCTACTTGCCTGCGCTGCCCATGGTCTTCAGGAAATCGTCGTAGGCAAGGGTCTTGCCGCCCTTGACCACCGCGATCGGCGCGATCTTGCCGTTCTTCATGCTGAAGATCGTGATCTCGGCATCCTTGCGGTCGCCCTTGGCGTCGAACTCGATCCTGCCGGTAGCTCCCATGTAGCTGATCTTGTGCAGCTCCGGCAGGTACTTCGCCGGTTCGGCGGAACCTGCCTTGCGCATCGCCTCGATCAGCAAATTCGCCGCGTCGTAAGTGAACGGCGCGTAAAGGATCGGGTCGGTGTTGAACTTCGCCTTGTACGCCTCGAGGAACGTCTTCGACGCCGCCTGCGGCGGGATGCCCGCCTGCGAGCAAAGCAGGCCCTCCGCGGCGGGGCCGGCGAGCTCCGCCATCTTGTCGGTGCAGGCGCCGTCGCCGAACGCGAACACCGCGCTCAGGCCGAGCTCTTTGCCCTGCTTGATCAGCGGCCCGCCGGTGGCGTCCATGCCGCCGTAGAACACCGCATCCGGCTTCTCGCCCTTGATTTTGGTCAGCACCGCCTTCCAGTCGGTCGTCTTGTCGGTACCCTTCTCGCGCGCCAGCACCTTCACCCCGGCGCCCTTCAGCGTTTTCTCGACCTCGTTGGCGAGACCTTCGCCATAGGCCGTGGCGTCATCGATCACGGCGACGACCTTCGGCTTGTCGGTCGAGGCGAGGTAGTTGGCGATCGCGGGGCCCTGCTGATCGTCGCGCCCGACCACGCGGAATACGTTGTCGAAACCCTGCTCGGTGAGCTTGGGGTTGGTCGCCGAGCCGGTGATCATCGGAATGCCGGCCTGGTGATAGATCGCCGACGCCGGGATGGTGGTGCCCGAGTTAAGGTGTCCGTCGACGCCGGCGACTTTCGCATCGACCAGCTTTTGCGCCACGGTCGTGCCGACCTTCGGATCCGCCTGGTCGTCCTCGGCAAGCAGCTCGAAGTGTGCGAGCTTGCCGCCGATCATGATTTTCGCGGCGTTGGCCTGATCGATCGCCAGACGCGCGCCGTTCTCGTTGTCCTTGCCAAGGTGCGCGATGCCGCCGGTGAGCGGCGCGACGTGCCCGATCTTGATCTCGATCGTCGGCACCGACGGCGCCTCAGCCTGCGTCTTTGCAGCCTCGGGCTTTTTCTCCTCGCCGCAACCCGCGAGGGCCAACGCGGTTAGCGCGGCGAGCAACGAAATACGAAGCTTGGGGTGCTGCATACGGCCTCCGAACGAATTGGGGGGAAACGGGGAGCAAACGGCGCATTTATGATAGCACCGCCTTTCGAGGGAATAGAATGCAAAAGGCCGGGCGAGCCCGGCCTCTCGTATCGCGGCGCACCCGCCGCTAGGCTACTTGAGCGACAGGATCCATTTCACCAGCGCCTTCACGTCGGCGTCGGGGACGTTCGAGTTGGGTGGCATCGGGATGTTGCCCCATACGCCCGAGCCGCCCTTTTCCACCTTCTGCACCAGCTTGGCCTCGGCATCCTTCTGGCCGGCGTACTTCTTGGCGACGTCCTTGTAGGCCGGGCCGACAATCTTCTTGTCGACAGCGTGGCACGCCAGGCAGTTGTACTTGCGGGCCATCGCTTCGTCCGCCTTGGCGGGCAGCGCAACCGCGAGCCCGGCGAGCACGAGGGGGAGTACGACGCGTTTCATCAACAGCTCCTATGGAAAGAATGAAAAATCCTTGCGGCGCGAGGCCGCGAAACGGCCGCCATGCTAACTCAATGCGCGCTCTTTGCAAGCGAGCTTCAGCTCCGCGAGATTCGTGACAGGCTCAAGACAAGTAACGCCCCGGCACAGCCAGCCGTTGACCGACCCGGGCCGCTGCGGCTTGTCGAGCACCGGCGGCAGCCCCGCAGCGCCGTCGGGGATCGCGAGCGCCATGGTGTCGGGAAGCAGCTCGCGCGCCAGTTCGCCCGCCCATTTCCCGAGCGCGCCGGGCTCGCCGCGCAGCACGAGCACCGCCGGCGGTGCGACCGTCTCCTCGAGCGCGATCGCCATGGCGCCGAAGCCCGCCGGGTACTGCCGCATCGTCGAATAGAACAGCGCCACCGTACGCTCTGCGGCGCGCGCGTAGCGGTCGTCGCCGGTAAGCGCGGCCAGCCGGCCCAGCGCCCAGGCGGCCACGGCATTGCCCGAGGGCGTCGCGTTGTCGTGGCCGGGCTTGGGGCGGTGGATCAGCGTTTCATGGTCTCGCGCGGTGAAGAAAAAACCGCCGGCCTCCGTGTCCTCGAACTGTTCGAGCATCACCTCGGCGAGCTCCTCCGCGAACTCGAGATCGGCGACCGAAAAACGCGCCTGCAGGAGCTCGAGCAGGGCCGCGAGCAGGAAGGCGTAGTCGTCCAGGTACGCGTTCAGGTGAGCCCTGTCGTCCTTGTATGTCGCCAGGAGCCGCCCGTCCTTCCACATCCGCGCGCGAATGAAGTCGCGTGCGCGCCGCGCGGACTCGATCCAGTCGTCGCGCCCGAGGACGCGCCCGGCGTGCGCCATGCCGCGCATCGCGAGCGCATTCCATGAAACGAGCACCTTCTCGTCGCGCCCCGGGCGCACGCGCGCCTCGCGCGCCGCGAGGAGCTTCGCGCGTGCCGACGCCAGCAGCGGCTCGTCGCCCTGGGCGAGGGGTTTCGCCACGTATAGATGCCAGTGACTTTCCTCGAAGTTCGGCGTGCGGTCCAGCCCGTAGTGCGCCGAAACGACCGCGTATTCCTCCGGGCTCAGCAGCGTCTGGGCCTGTTCTCGCGTCCAGACGTAGAACTTGCCCTCCACGTGCTCCGAGTCGGCGTCGAGCGAAGAATAGTAGCCGCCCTCGGGCGATTGCATCTCGCGCATGATCCAGCCCGCGGTCTCCTCGGCGCATTGCGCGAAGCGCGCCTCGCCCGTGGCGAGCCAGGCGTCGGTCAGCAGCCCGAGCAGCGGCCCGTTGTCGTAAAGCATCTTCTCGAAGTGCGGAATCATCCACTGCGCATCGACGCTGTAGCGGCAAAAGCCGCCGCCAAGCTGGTCGCAGATGCCGCCATCGCACATGCGCGCGAGCGTCGTGCGTGCCATTTCGAGCGCCGCCCGATCGCCGCCGTGCGCGAAGGCGCGCAGGCACAGCTCGAGATCCGTCGGATGCGGAAACTTGGGCGCATCGCCGAAGCCGCCCAGTCGCGCATCGAAGCTCGCGCGCAGACCGTCGAGCGCGGCGCGTACTGGCGCATCGTCAAGCTCCGAGCGATGCGCCTCTGCGCGAGGCAGCATGCGGGAAAAGGCGGCGATGACCTGCTCGTTCTGCTGGGTGATCTCGATCTGCTTTTCGCGCCATATCGCCGCGATGCGCTCCAGCAGCTCGGGGAACCCGGGCATGCCGTAGCGCGCCGTCTTGGGAAAATACGTCCCGCCGTAGAACGGCGTGCCGTCGGGCGACAGGAACATGGTGAGCGGCCAGCCACCGGGGCGCTGCGCGAGCATCTGGTGTGCCGTCTGGTAGATCTGATCGAGATCGGGACGCTCCTCGCGATCGACCTTGACGTTGACAAACAGCCGGTTCATCAGCGCCGCGATCTCCCCGTCCTCGAAGCTCTCGTGCGCCATCACATGGCACCAATGGCAGGCGGAATAGCCGACCGAAAGCAGCACGGGCTTGTTCTGTGCGCGCGCGCGCTGCAGCGCTTCGGGACCCCAGGGATACCAATCCACCGGATTGCCGGCGTGCTGCTGCAGATAGGGCGATGTCTCGTGTGCGAGGCGGTTCGGCATGGCGTAAGCTCCGAGCGGCCGATTATTGCAGCATCCAGCGATGCGACCTACGAAAGACCCTCGCGCCGGGCAGGTCTTGCGCTTCTGGTTTGTCGCCGACAGCGAGTACGGCAAGCGCCGCAAGGAATGGTTCCAGAAGAACGCCGCGTTCGACACGGAGATCCAGGCGCGGTTTCTCGCGCTGCACGAGGAAGGCGCGGAGCGCAGGCTGTCGCACTGGAAGGACGACCTTGCCGACTGCCTCGCTTTGATCGTGCTGCTTGATCAGTTTCCGCGCAACATGTTCCGCGGCACGGCGCGCGCCTTCGCCTCGGACGCGCTCGCGCTCGATGCGGCGCGCCATGCGCTCGCACGCGGCTACGATCGCGAAATGCTGCCGGTAGAGCGCATGTTCGCGTACCTGCCGTTCGAGCACAGCGAGGCGCTCGAGCACCAGCTGCTCGCCTGCGAGCTGACGCGACCCCTCGAAATGTTCGAAGAGACGCACGACGTGTACCGCTACGCGGAGCGCCACCGCGATATCGTCGCGCGCTTCGGCCGCTTTCCCCATCGCAACGCGGTGCTTGGACGCCCGAGCACGGCCGAGGAAAACGAATTCCTCGCGCAGCCGGGCTCGGCCTTCTAGTCAGCGGCCGATCGCCTCGAGCAGCTTGGCGCGACGCTTGAGCCACCAGCCGTAGGGCTCGGGCCAGGCCTCGAACCCGGCCTCAAGCCCCAGCGCGCGCGCCGCATGGTGCGCCCAGAACGGGTCGAACAATGCTTCGCGCGCCACCGCGACAAGGTCGGCCGCGCCCGAATGCAGGATCGCCTCGGCCTGCGCGCCGTCGAGGATCAGGCCGACCGCCTGGGTCGCAATGCCCGCCTCGCGCCGCACGGCGGCGGCGAATGGCACCTGGAATCCCAGCTCGCGCGGCACCATGGCCGATGTGACGGGGCCCGAGATGCCGCCCGAAGAGCAGTCGACGACGTCGATGCCGCGCGCCTTGAGCGCGCGCGCAAGCTCGACCGAGTCCTCGAGGCGCCAGCCGTCTCCGCCGACGTTGTCGACCGAGGAGATGCGGAAGAACAGCGGCTTGCCCGCAGGCCACGCGGCGCGCACCGCCTCGACGACCTCGAGCGCGAAGCGCATGCGCGCGGCCAGATCGCCACCGTAGCCATCGGCCCGGGTATTGGACAGCGGCGAGAGGAAGCTGTGGATCAGATAGCCGTGCGCGCCGTGGATTTCGGCGATCTCGAAGCCCGCGGCGTCGGCGCGCCGCGCGGCCGCGGCAAACGCGGCGACGACGACATCGATGTCGGCGCGCGACATGGCGCGCGGCGCGAGCCAGCCTTCGGCCGTCGGCTCGCCGGTTGGGCCAACGATCGGCCAAGGCAGGTCGCCACGCGCCTGGTCCTCGGCGCCGAGTGGACCGTTGCCGAACCAGGGCCGCTGCATGCTCGCCTTGCGGCCGGCGTGCGCCAGCTGGATACCCGGCACGGCGCCGTGGGCCTTCAACCACGGCGCGACGCGGCCGAGGGCCGCCGCATGCGCGTCGGACCAGATGCCGACGCAGCCGTGCGTGATGCGTCCGCGCGCCTCTACGGCGCTCGCCTCGACGAACACGATGCCGGCGCCGCCGAGCGCGAACTTGCCCAGGTGCACGAGGTGCCAGTCCTGCGCCATGCCGTCGACCGCTGAGTAGGTGCACATCGGCGAGATGACGACGCGGTTGCGCGCGGTGACGCCGCGCAAGCTGATCGGTGTGAAGAGGATGGGATTCATGGTGCGATTCTGGCACGCACGCGGCGCCGCCAGAAGGCTCCCGTTGCTACAATTTCGCGCCGCATGGATATCGAGCACGCCTTCGAGCAGGACTTTGTTACGCTCGCCGAACTGATCGGCGCGCACGCGGCACGCCAGCCGCGGCATGCGGCGCTGGTGCACGGCGAGCGCGCGCTCGACTATGCGGCGCTCGACGCGCTCATGGACCGCGTGGCCGCGGCGCTGCAGCGCGACTGCGTGCCGCCTCGCGAAGCGATCGCGATCTGCGCCGCGAGCTCGATCGAGTACGCGGCGCTGTTCCTCGGCGCACTGCGCGCGGGCGTGGCGGTCGCGCCGCTTGCGCCATCGTCAACCGCCGAGAGCCTCGCGGGCATGGTCGCCGATTGCGGCGCGAAGCTGTTGTTCACCGATCGCACTGTCGCGCAGGCGCTCGAGCGTGTGAGCGGGCGCGTCGGCCTCGAACGCAGTGAGTTTGAACGTTGGCTGGCACCAGCGAACGCGAGACCGGAGCCAATCGCGGTCGAGCCGCACTGGCCATTCAACATCATCTATTCGTCCGGCACCACCGGGGCGCCCAAGGGCATCGTGCAATCGCACCTGATGCGCTGGGGCCACGTGCGGCGCGGCAGGGGCTACGGTTACGGGCCCGACGCGGTGACGCTGATTTCGACGCCGCTTTACTCCAACACCACGCTGGTGAGCTTCTTTCCGACGCTCGCGCTCGGCGGCAGCGTGGTGCTGATGACCAAGTTCGAGGTCGCCGAATACCTTGCGCTCGCCGCGAAGCATCGTGTCACCCACACCATGCTGGTACCGGTGCAGTACCAACGGATCATGGCTCACCCCGACTTCGGCCGCTACGATCTGTCGTCGTTCCGCATGAAGTTCAGCACCAGCGCGCCGTTCTCGGCCGCCCTGAAAGCCGACGTCCTCGCGCGCTGGCCGGGTGGGTTGACCGAGGTCTACGGCATGACCGAGGGCGGCGGCACCTGCATCCTGGCGGCGCACGAGCATCCTAACAAGCTGCACACGGTGGGGCGGCCCGCCGAAGGCCACGACATCCGCCTGATCGACGAGCACGGTCGCGAGGTGGCGCCCGGCGAGGCGGGCGAAGTCGTCGGCCACTCGGCGATGATGATGAACGGCTATCACAACCAGCCACACAAGTCCGCCGAGGCCGAGTGGCGCGACGCGAGCGGCAAGCGTTTCATCCGCACCGGAGACCTGGGGCGGTTCGACGCGGACGGGTTTCTCACGCTGCTCGACCGAAAGAAAGACATGATCATCTCGGGCGGATTCAACGTCTACCCGAGCGACCTGGAAGCGGTGCTGCGCGAGCACCCCGAGGTGGCGGATTGCGCCGTGGTCGGCGTGCCTTCGGAGCGCTGGGGTGAAACGCCGGTCGGCTTCGCGGTGCTCAAGGCTGGCGCGCGGGCGAGTGCGCCGGAGCTGCTCGCCTGGGCCAACGCACGGCTCGGCAAGACGCAGCGCCTGGCCAACCTCGAGCTTGCCGCCGAGCTGCCGCGCAGCCCCATCGGCAAAGTGCTGAAACGGGAGCTGCGCGACGCTTATCGGGTCAAGACACGGGCGTTAGGCTGAGGGGTCGTCGGTGACCGCGCCCTTCGACGCGGTCGACACCAGCCTCATGTACTTGGCGAGCAGCCCGCGCGTGTAGCGCGGCTTGGGCGCCTTCCATTTCCTACGGCGTACGGCGAGCTCCTTGGTCGAGACGTTCAGCTGCAGCAGGCGCTTCTTGGCGTCGATGGTGATCGAGTCGCCTTCCTTCACCAGCGCGATCGCGCCGCCGACGTAGGCCTCCGGCGCGACGTGGCCGACCACCATTCCCCAGGTGCCGCCCGAGAAGCGCCCGTCGGTCAGCAGTCCCACCGATTCGCCGAGACCCTGGCCGATGAGCGCCGAGGTCGGCGCCAGCATCTCCTGCATTCCCGGACCGCCCTTTGGCCCCTCGTAGCGGATGACGATGACGTCGCCGGGCTTGATTCGCTTCGCCATGATGGCCTTCATGCACGCGGGCTCGGAATCGAACACGCGCGCCGGCCCTGTGATCGAAGTCTTCTTTAGGCCGGTGATCTTCGCCACGCAGCCCTCGGTGGCCAGGTTGCCCTTGAGGATTGCCAGGTGGCCCTGCTTGTACATCGGGTCGGACCAGGGACGAATCACCTGCTGGTCGGCGCGCGGCTCGTCGGGTACGTCCTTGAGCATCTCGGCCATCGTCTTGCCGTGGATGGTCATGCACGCGCCATGCAGCACGCCGTTGTTGAGCAGGATCTTCAGTACCTGCGGCACGCCGCCCGCGCGGTGGAAGTCCACCGCGACGAAGCGCCCCGAGGGCTTCAGATCGCACAGCACGGGCACTTTTCGCCTGACGCGCTCGAAGTCGTCGATGGTCCACTTCACGCCCGCCGCGCTGGCGATCGCCAGGTAGTGCAGCACCGCGTTGGTCGAACCACCGGTCGCCATCACCAGCGCAACGGCGTTCTCGATCGACTTGCGCGTGATGATGTCGCGCGGCTTCAGGTTGGCGTGCACCGCCTGCAGCAGTACGCGCGCCGATTCGGCGGCCGAATCGGCCTTTTCTTGGTCGGGCGAAGCCATCTGCGAGGAGCCGAGCAGGCTCATGCCGAGCGCTTCGAACGACGAGCTCATGGTGTTCGCGGTGAACTGCCCGCCGCAGGCGCCTACCGAAGGGCAGGCGTTCCTCTCGATGCCGATGAAGTCCTCCTCGCTCATCTTGCCCGCCCCGTAGGCGCCCACCGCCTCGAAGGCCGACACGATGGTCAGATCCTGGCCCTTCCACTTGCCGGGCTTGATGGTGCCGGCGTAGACGAAGATGCCGGGCACGTTCATGCGCGCGAGCGCCATCATCCCGCCCGGCATGTTCTTGTCGCAGCCGCCGACGACCAGTGCGCCGTCCATCGCCTGTCCATTGACCGAGGTCTCGATCGCGTCGGCGATCACCTCGCGCGACACGAGCGAGTACTTCATCGCCTCGGTGCCCATGCCGATGCCGTCGGTGACGGTGGGAAAGCCGAACACCTGCGGCTTGCCGCCCGCCGTTTCGAGCGCCGCCATAACGCGATCGACGAGCGGCTGGATGCCGGCGTTGCAGGGATTGAGCGTCGAATGGCCGTTCGCGACGCCGATGATCGGCTTGTCGAAATCGCCGTTTTTGAATCCGACGGCGCGCAACATGGCGCGATTCGGCGAGCGTGCGACGCCTTGCGTAATGAGCCGGCTCCTGCGGTTGTCAGCCATGGCTTTCCTCCTGAAGATAGAATGGAATTCTACCGTGCTGATCCATCCCAACTTCGACCCGGTCGCGATCTCCATCGGCCCTCTGGCCGTGCGCTGGTACGGCCTCATGTACCTCGCCGGCTTCGCCGCCGGCTGGTGGCTGGGCTCGCGACGCATCGAGGCCGGCAGGGCGCCGATCACGCGCGAGCAGCTCGACGACCTGCTGTTCTACGCCGTGCTGGGGGTGATTCTGGGCGGGCGCCTCGGCTACGTGCTGTTCTACAAGCCGGCTTACTACTTCGCGCACCCCCTCGAGATCTTCGCCGTCTGGCACGGCGGGATGTCGTTTCACGGCGGTTTCCTCGGGGTGCTCTTCGCCATGGCGTTCGCTGCGCGCAGGTACCAGGTGCATTGGCTCGCGCTGATGGACTTCCTCGCGCCGCTCTGTCCGATCGGACTCGCGGCCGGACGGCTCGGCAATTTCATCAACGGCGAGTTGTGGGGCCGGGTCACGGATTTGCCTTGGGGCATGGTGTTCCAGGGCCCGGGGGCGGGCCCGCTGCCGCGCCATCCCTCGCAGCTCTACGAGTTCGCGCTCGAGGGCGTCGCGCTATTCGTGCTGCTGTGGTGGTTCTCGGCGAAGCCCCGCCCGCGCGGCCAGGTTTCGGCGCTGTTCCTGATCGGCTACGGCGTGTTCCGTTTCATCGCCGAGTTCGCGCGCGAACCAGACGATTTCCTCGGCTACCTCGCGCTGCACTTGAGCATGGGCCAGTGGCTCAGCCTGCCGATGGTCGTCGCGGGCGTGTGGCTGTTCGCCCGCAGCGCTCGGCACAGCTAGGCAAGGGCGGCTGCCAGCACGCGTGCGACGTGCACTGCCCTGCGTCGCGCCCCGTCGGCGATCTGATGGCGGCAGCTCGTGCCGTCGGCGACCAGCAAGGCGTCCGCGGGCGCGGCGCGCATCGCCGGCAGCAGGCTCGCTTCGGCCATCTTCATCGAGATATCGTAGTGCTCGGCCTCGTAGCCGAAGGCGCCCGCCATGCCGCAGCAGCTCGACTCCACGGTGGTGAGTTTCAGGTCGGGCACCAGGCCGAGCGCGCGCTCGATCGCGGGCATCGCGCCGAAGGCTTTCTGGTGGCAATGGCCATGCAGCAGCGCCTCGCGCGCCACGCGCTGCAGCCGGAGGTTGAGCCTCCCGGCATCGGCTTCGCGCGCAATGAATTCCTCGAACAGCATCGCCTGCCCGGCAAGCTCGCTCGTCTCCTGTCCCGGGATCAGCGCCTTGAACTCGTCGCGCAAGGTGTAGAGGCACGATGGCTCCAGGCCGATGATCGGCACGCGGCGCTCGCGCCAGGGCGCAAGCGCATCGAGCATGCGGCGCGCCTCCTCTTTCGCCTCGTCGACCAGCCCGGCGGAAAGGAAGGTTCGTCCGCAGCATAGCGGCCGCTCGCCCTGGGGCGCCTGCGCAACATGCGTGCGGTAACCCGCGGCGTCGAGCACGCGCAGCGCGGCGCGCGCGTTTTCCGGCTCGAACCAGCGGTTGAAGGTGTCGACGAACAGCACCACCTCGCGCCGTCCGGAGAGCGTGCGCACGCGGTCGACGAAACGGCCTCGCCGCCAGCGCGGCAGCGTGCGCTTCGCCGAGATCCCCGAGATACTTTCGCGCCCGGGCAGCGACTGGAGGAAATTGGCGAGCGGCGCGAAGCGCGCCGCCCAGGGCGCATAGCGCGGCAAATAGGCCACCAGCCGCTCGCGCAGCGCAAGGCCGTGGCGCTTCCGGTACTGGGCGAGGAACTCGATCTTCATGCGCGCCATGTCGACACCGGTCGGGCATTCCCGCTTGCAGCCCTTGCACGACACGCACAGGTCGAGCGCGTCCTTCACGTCGTCGAACGGCAGCTGGCCGGCGAGCGCGAGTCGCAGCGTGTTGGCGCGCCCGCGAGTCAGATGCGCTTCGTCGCGCGTGACGCGGTACGAGGGGCACATGGTGCCGGCGTCGAACTTGCGGCAGTGGCCGTTGTTGTTGCACATCTCGACCGCCTTGTCCCAGCCGCCCCATTCGAGCCAGTCGAGCGCGGCGACCGGTACCTGCGGCGCGTAGCCGGGCGGGTAGCGGAACAGGCGCTTGTCGTCCATTTTCGACGGCTCGACGATCTTGCCGGGGTTCATGAGTCCCTTGGGATCGAGCCAGGACTTGATCTCGCCGAGACAGGCCGTGAGGCGCGGGCCGAAGAACGGCGCGATCCACTCCGAGCGCACCAGACCGTCGCCGTGCTCGCCCGAGTACGCGCCCTTGTACTGCTTGACCAGCGCACAGGCCTCCTCGGCGATGGCGCGCATCTTCTCGGCGCCGTCGCGCCGCATGTCGAGCACGGGTCGGACATGCAACGTACCTACCGACGCGTGCGCATACCAGGTGCCGCGCGTGCCGTGCCTGGCGAACACCTGCGTCAGCCGGTCGGTGTACTCGGCGAGGTGCTCGAGCGGCACGGCGCAGTCCTCGATGAACGATACCGGCTTGCCGTCGCCTTTCATCGACATCATGATGTTCAGGCCGGCCTTTCTCACCTCCCAGATGTCCTTTTGCCGCCGCGCGTCAGTCACCTCGACGACGCTGCCCGGAAGCCCCAGGTCGCCCATCAGCTCCACCAGCTGCGCGAGCTTCACGCGCTGCGCACCCTCGTCGTCGCCGGAGAACTCGACCAGCAGGATCGCTTCGGGCTCGCCGCGGATGACGGCCTCCACGGTGGCCTTGAACGCGCCGATGTCGCGCGCCAGCTCGATCATGGTGCGGTCGACGAGCTCCACCGCAGAGGGGCCGAGCTTGACGATGTGCTGGGCAAGGTCCATCGCCGTATAGAACCTCGGGAAATGCACCACGCCGAGGGTGCGCGCGGGCGGCAGCGGCGAGAGCCTGAGCAGCAGCCGCTCGAAGAAAGCGAGCGTCCCTTCCGAGCCCACCAGCAGGTGCGCCGCATTTGCGTGCGGCGGACCGAGATGGTCGAGGTTATAGCCCGCGACCTTGCGCAGCACCTTGGGAAAGCGCGCCGCGATCTCGTCCTTCTCGCGCTCGTAGAGCGCACGCAGCTTGCCAACGAACTGCACATACCCCGCGGGCCCGGACGCATCGCCCATCGGGCCGAAGCGCCAGTGCTCACCGGTCGCCGTCGCGGCGTCGATGGCGAGCACGTTGTGCACCATGTTGCCGTAGGCGATCGAGCGCGAGCCGCAGGAGTTGTTTCCCGCCATGCCGCCAAGCGTCGCCTGCGCGCTGGTCGAGACGTCCACGGGGTACCACAGGCCGTGCTTGCGCAGCAGAGCGTTCAACTGGTCGAGCACCATTCCGGGCTGTACCAGCGCCGTGCGATTCTCGAGGTCGAGCTCGAGGAGTCCGTTCAGGTATTTCGAATGATCGATCACCAGCGCAGCGCCCACCGTCTGGCCGCATTGCGAACTCCCGGCTCCTCTCGGCAGCACCGGGATGCCCGCGTCGAGCGCGACTTGCAGGGCCGTGCGCGCGGCCTCTTCGCTGCGCGGGATCACCACGCCGATCGGCTCGATCTGATAGATCGAAGCGTCGGTCGAATAGCGGCCGCGGCTCGCGCGATCGAACAGCACCTCGCCGTCGACCTCGCTTGCGAGCCGCGCGGCAAGCGCGGGAGAGCTCATGCCGCCTGTCGCGCGCCGAGCGCCGCGAGCACCGCCGCGAGCTTGGCCGCGAGATGGTCGCGCAGCAGGCCCGTGAGCTTCGGCGCGTCGCGCGCGGCCAAAGCTCGCAGGATCTCCTCGTGCTCGCGCACCGCCTCGTCCCAGCGCTCCTTGGATAGATTCGCCATATAGCGCACGCGACGCGCGTAGGCGTTGAGCTGACGGTAGGTACTGGCGAGCACCGCATTGCCCGCCGCCTCGACGATCTTCATATGGATCGCCTGGTTGAACTTGAAGTACCCGGCCAGATCGCGGCGCGCGTGCATCGCCAGCATTTCGTAGTGCAGGGCGCGGATCTCCGCCAGCCGCTCGTCGCTCGCGTGGGCGCAGGCGAGCTCGCCGGCGAGGCTCTCGAGCGCGCCCATCACCTGTAGCGTCTCGGCGACGCGTGCCGGCTCGATCGGCGCGACGATCGCACCGCGGTTCGGCAGCAGATCGACCAGGCCCTCGGTGGCGAGCAGCTTGATCGCCTCGCGCAGCGGCGTGCGCGAGATACCCAGCTGGCCGGTCAGCAAGCGCTCGTTCAGGCGCGTACCCGGCGCGAGCTGGCCCTGCACGATCAGATCGCGCAGCTGATCGACCGCCTCTTCGTGCAACGGACGCCGGCTGATGCGCGGAGTGGCCAATTCCTGGATCGATCCCATGGCTTGCGTTCCATAATATTTGCATGCAGAATACAAAAAAATGCTGTATCACGCAAGCAAAGGTTAGGGCATCCGCTGACGTTTCGGCTTTTGCATGCAAATATTGGAGGCAATATGGCAAGGTGCGCGGGCCGCCATTTCCTGCAGATTCCCGGACCCACGAACGTTCCGGAGCGCGTGTTGCGCGCGATCGACATGCCGACGATCGACCATCGCGGCCCCGAGTTCGCTGCGCTCGGCAAGGCGGTGCTGGCGGGCATGAAGCGCATCTTCAGGACGCAGGCGGGCGAAGTCGTGATCTACCCGGCCTCGGGCACCGGCGCCTGGGAGGCAGCGCTCGTGAACACGCTTTCGCCCGGCGATCAGGTGCTGATGGCCGAGACCGGACAGTTCGCCGTGCTATGGCAGAAGCTCGCTACGCGGCTCGGGCTGCAGGCCGAGTTCCTGCCCGGCGACTGGCGCCGCGGCGCCGATCCGGCTGCCGTCGAGAAGCGGCTGCGCGCCGACACCGAAAAGCGCATCAAGGCGGTGTGCGTCGTGCACAACGAGACTTCGACCGGGGTCGCCTCGCGCATCGCCGAGGTACGCCGGGCGATCGACGGCGCGCGGCACCCCGCGCTGTTCATGGTGGACACGATTTCTTCGCTCGCCTCGATCGACTACCGCCACGACGAGTGGGGCGTCGACGTCACCGTGGCCGGGTCGCAGAAGGGACTGATGCTGCCCCCGGGGCTGTCATTCAACGCCATTTCGACAAGAGCGCTCGCGGCATCCAAGAGCGCGGCGCTGCCGCGCAGCTACTGGTCCTGGGACGAGATGCTTGCCAGCGGCCAGAGCGGCTTCTTCCCCTACACGCCGGCGACCAACCTGCTCTATGGGCTGCGTGAAGCGATCGCGATGCTCGAAGAGGAGGGTCTTACGAACGTGTTGGCGCGTCATCAGCGCCATGCCGAGGCGACGCGCCGCGCGGTGCGCGCGTGGGGGCTCGAGGTGCTGGCGCTCGAGCCCGCGGAATACTCGGCCTCGCTCACCGCGGTCCTCATGCCCCCTGGGCAGGACGCCGATCGGGTGCGCAAGGTGATCCTCGAGCGCTTCGACATGTCGCTCGGAACCGGCCTCGGCAAGCTCGCCGGCAAGGTGTTCCGCATCGGCCACCTGGGCGACTTCAACGATCTCATGCTGATGGGTACGCTGGCAGGGGTCGAAATGGGGCTTGCGCTGGCCGGCTATCCGGTGAAAAAGGAGGGCGTACAGGCGGCGATGGAATTTCTTGCGGCGGCGCATCGGGCCACGGAGCGCGCTGCGGCGTAACCATGAACGGCACCACGATACTCGTGCGGCGCGAGGGTGCGATCGCCACCGTCGTCCTCAACCGCCCCGAGAAGCTGAATGCCCTGACGCTCGACATGTGGCTGCGGCTCGGCGATGCCATGCGCGAACTCGAGGCCGATGACTCGGTACGCTGCATCGTGCTGCGCGGCGCCGGCGACAAGGCCTTCGCCGCCGGTGCCGATATCGCGGAGTTCGCGCAAGCGCGCGCCAATGCCGCACAGGCCAAGGAGTACGGCCAGCGCATCGCCGGAACGATGCACGCGATCGCGCGCAGCCGCCATCCCACGGTGGCGCTGATCCACGGTGCTTGCGTCGGCGGCGGGCTCGAGGTCGCTTCGCAATGCGACATGCGTATCGCGGGCAACTCCTCGCGCTTCGGCGTGCCGATCAAGAATCTCGGCCTGGTGGTGGCCTACGACGAATTGGCGGGCCTCATGTCGGTCGCGGGGCGTGCGGTTGCGCTCGAGATCCTGCTAGAGGGGCGCGTGTTCGGCGCTGACGAGGCCTTCGCCAAGGGCCTCGTCAACCGTGTCGTGCCCGATGACAAGGTGGACGAGGAGGCCTACGCGACGGCGCGCCGCATCGCCGAAGGCGCGCCGCTCGTGGCGCGCTGGCACAAGAAGTTCGCGCGGCGCCTCGCCGATCCGCGGCCGCTCAGCGAGCAGGAGTACGACGAGAGCTACGCCTGCTTCGACACCGAGGATTTCCGCGAGGGCTCGGCCGCATTCGTCGCCAAGCGCAAGCCCGTGTTCAAGGGGCGCTGAGATGGGGCCCCTGGCGGGCGTGAAGGTGCTGGAGCTCGCGCAGATCATGGCCGGGCCGACCTGCGGCATGTTGCTCGCCGACCTCGGCGCCGATGTCATCAAGGTGGAAAAGATGCCGGGGGGCGACGACACTCGCACCATGGATCGGCCGTCGGTGAACGGCGAGTCGGCGGCGTTCATGGCGATGAACCGCAACAAGCGCGGCATGGCGCTCAACCTGAAGCTGCCCGCCGCGCAGTCGGCGCTCAAGCGCATGGCGGCGCAGGTAGACGTGCTCACCGAGAACTACCGCATGGGCACGATGGAGAAGCTCGGCCTGGGCTACGAGGCGCTCAGGGCGCTCAATCCCGCGCTCATCTATTGCTCGATTTCCGGCTACGGGCGCAGCGGGCCCTACGCCGACAAGGGCGGCTTCGACCTCGTCGCGCAGGGCATGTCGGGGCTGATGGCGATCACCGGCGAGCCGGGACGCCCGCCGGTCAAGTCGGGCAACCCGATCTGCGACATCAACGGCGGCATCCTCGCGGCGCTCGGCGTCGTCTCCGCCTACGTGCACCGCCTGAAGACGGGCGAGGGCCAGCTCGTCGATACCTCGCTTTTCGAGGCCGGCATCCAGCAGACCTACTGGCAGGCGGCGATCTTTTTCGCCACCGGGGCCTCGCCCGGGCCGAGCGGCTCGGCGCATATCCTCTCGGCGCCGTACCAGGCGTTTCACGCCAAGGACGGCTGGCTCACCATCGGCGGCGCCAACCAGTCGAACTGGGAGCGTCTGGCGCGCGTGCTCGGCGCGCCCGAGTGGCTCGCCGACAAGCGCTTTCGCACCAACGGCGATCGCATGAAGCACCTCGATGCGCTGGTGCCGCTGATGAATGCCAGGCTCGAGCACAGAACGGTGCGCGAGTGGATCGCGCTGCTCGAGTCTGAAGGCGTGCCCTGCGGCCCGATCAACTCGATCGCCCAGATGCTCGCCGACCCGCAGACCAAGGCGCGCGAAATGGTGGTCGAGCTCGAGCACTCCAGGGCCGGCAGGACGCGTGCGCTCGGCCTGCCGATCAAGCTCTCTGCCACGCCCGGGCGCGTGGCCCGCGCGGCGCCGACCTACGGCCAGCACACGCGCGAGGTGCTGGGCGAGTTCGGCCTTTCCAAAGCGGAAATCGAGGCGCTGATCGCCTCGGGTGCCGCCGCGGGCTGACGCGATGGACGAGGTCCTGGTCGCGCGCCATGCTGGCGGCGTTGCCTAAGGCCTTTACGCGGCACGCCAGGGATCGCGCGATCAAGCTCGCGGTGCTCGGAGCGGCACGCAGAGATCGGCTTCGTGCAGGGCCGTTTCAACATCGGCACCGCGTTAGGCAGCGGCACGCTGCTGGTGGACCTGCTCGGTGCGCGCAAGGCGCTGCAATTCGGTCTGGTCGACGCGGTCGCCAAGGAAGGTGAATCGCTCGAGCCGGCGCTGGCGCGCTTCAGCGCCCCGTTCCTCGCCCAGCGCCCGCAGGTGCTGCGCACCTTCAAGGCGCTAACGCTCGCCGCGCGCGAGCCGCGCGCAGCCCGCAAGCGCCTCGAAATCGAGCGCATGGTCGAGACCTGGACCCACCCCGATCACTGGACGGCGGCAGAGGGGGTTCTCGGCCCGCATTGAGCCGCGCGGCTTGCGTTGGGCTTTGCCTAGCGCGACCAGCGCGGCGCGCGCTTTTCGGCGAAGCTCGCGATGCCCTCGCGCGCGTCTTCGCTTTCCCACAGGTCGGCGAGCACCTCGGCGGTATGCGCGATGGCCTGCGCGCGCGGCATCGCCGGAACGTCCGCAACCAGTCGCTTGCATGCAGCGAGCGCGCTCGGCGAGCACCTCAGGATCGCCTGGATCTCCTCCTCGAGCGCAAAGTCGAGCGTGCCGATGGCCACGACCCGGTGATACAGCCCGAGCCGCAAGCCCTCCGCGGCATCGCAGCGCCGCGCGGTGAGGAACAGGCGGCGCGCCGCCGCCGTGCCGATCCTCTCCAGCACGTAGGGCGAGATGGTCGCCGGCGCGATGCCGATGCGTGGCTCGGTGAATCCGAAGGCCGCCGTATCCGCGGCGATCGCGATGTCGGCCACCGACACCAGGCCCGCGCCGCCGCCGAATGCCGGTCCGTTGACCCGCGCGAGCACCGGCACGGGCAGCGCGCGCAGCGCGGCGAGCAGGCCGGCGAAGCCGCGGCTGCGCGCGATGCGCGCCCGGCGGTCGCCTTCGATGGCGTCGCGCATAAACTTGACGTCGCCGCCGACGCAGAACGCCTCGCCCGCGCCCGTGAGGACCACCGCGCGCAACTGCCGGTCCGCGGCGAGCGTGCCGACCGCGCGCTCGAGCGCTGCGCTCAGCTCGGGGCTGAGCGCATTCAGCGCGGCGGGCCGGTTGAGGGTGAGCATCGCGACGCCGCGCGCGTCGCGCGATACGAGCAACACTTCGCTCATTGGGCCACCTGCACGCCGTGCGGCGCGATGCGCGCCAGACGGGCGCCGGGCGCCACCTGCACGCCGACCTGCACCAGGATCTCGCTCACTACGCCGGTTATGCCCGCGGCGACGTGGTTCTCCATCTTCATCGACTCGATGACGATGACGGACTGTCCGCGCTCGACCGCATCGCCCGGCGCCGCGAGCACCGCCGCCACGCGCCCGGCAAGCGGCGAGCGCAGCAGCGTCTCCCCGCCCCCGCTGCTCGCGCGCGCCTCGAGCGTGTGGTCGGTGAACGCCAAGGCCGCGCCGCCGCCCTGCATCCAGAGCCGCCCGTCGTCGAAGGCGAAGCGCACCTCGAGGCGCACGCCGCCGATCTCGAGTTGCGCGCGACCGTCGCGAGCGCTCGCACGAGCGGGGAGCGGCGCGCCGTTCTCGTCCATTACGTATAGCGTCTCGCCGTCGCGCGCGAGCGCCACGCAGCGTCGCGAGCCCTGGCACTCGAGGTCGAAATCCTGCGTCAGGCGGCCGACGCCCGGGACGGCGGGCGCCGCGCGCGGGCCGAAGGCGTAGCAAACGAGCGCCGCTCGCACGAAATCGCTCTCGAACGGTGCGCCCGCGGCGACCGCGGCCAGGTGCTCGTCGACGAATGCGGTGGTGGCGCTGCCCGCGGCAAAGCGCGCATGCGACAGGCAGGCGATGAGAAAGTCCCGATTGGTGGCGACGCCGAGTACGCAGCTCGCCCGCAGCGCGCCGATCAGGCGCCGCCGCGCCTCGTTGCGATCGGCTCCGTACGCCACGATCTTCGCCAGCAGCGGATCGTAGTGCGGCGTGACCTGTGACCCACGCTCCATGCCGGCGTCGACGCGCACGCCGTGCATGGCGGGGGCTTCCCAATGCAGCACGCGGCCGGTCTGCGGCACGAAACCCCGTGCCGGATCCTCTGCGTACAGGCGCGCTTCGATTGCGTGCCCCGCGATGCGCACGTCCGCCTGCGCAAACGGCAGGTGCTCCCCGCGCGCCACGCGCAGCTGCAGCTCGACCAGATCGAGTCCGGTGACCATCTCGGTCACCGGGTGCTCGACCTGCAGCCTGGTATTCATCTCCATGAACCAGAACTCGCCCGACTCCTCGACCAGGCATTCGACGGTGCCGGCGCCGACGTAGCCGATGGCGCGCGCCGCGGCCACCGCCATCGCTCCCATGCGCTCGCGCAGCGGCGGCGTAAGCGCGGGAGACGGCGCTTCCTCGATTACTTTCTGGTAGCGGCGCTGCAGCGAGCAGTCGCGCTCGCCCAAGTGCACGACCGCTCCGTGCGCGTCCGCCATCACCTGCATTTCGACATGGCGCGCGCGCTCGAGCAGGCGCTCGAGCAGCAGCGCGCCGGAGCCGAACGCCTGCTCGGCTTCAGCTCGCGCCGCGGCGAGCGCCGCCGCGAGCTGCTTCGGGCGCTCGACCCGGCGCATGCCGCGGCCGCCGCCGCCCGCCGCCGCCTTGACAACCAGGGGGAAGCCAATGCGTTCCGCTTCCTGCGCCAGGCACGCATCGGACTGCTCCTCGCCCGAATAGCCGGGGATGCACGGCACGCCCGCCGCCAGCATGCGCCGCTTGGCCGCCGCCTTGTCGCCCATCGCTTCGATCGCTTCGGCCGGCGGGCCGACGAACACCAGCCCGGCGGCGGCGCAGGCGCGCGCGAAGGACGCATTCTCGGAGAGGAAGCCGTAGCCCGGATGGACGGCCTCGGCCCCGGTGCGGCGGCAGGCATCGAGGACGCGCTCGATCGACAGATAGGACTGCGCCGGCGCAGGACCGCCAATGCACACCGCGGCATCGGCAGCGCGCACGTGCAGCGCGTCGCGCTCGGCCTCCGAGTACACCGCGACCGCGCGCATGCTTAGCTTGCGCGCGGCGGCGATGATGCGCAGCGCGATCTCGCCGCGGTTGGCGACCAGCAGCGTGTCGAACGGGCGAGCGAGGACGGTCATTCGCGCGGCAGCGTGCCCATGTGCTTGCAGATGATCGACAGCATCACCTCGTCGGCGCCGCCGCCGATGGCGGCCAGGCGCCCGTCGCGGTAAGCGCGCGCCACGGGCGATTCCCACATGTAGCCCATGCCACCCCAGAACTGCAAGCACCAGTCGTTCACCTCGCGCAGCAGGCGCCCCGTCTTGAGCTTGGCCATCGATGCAAGCAGCGTGACGTCCTCTCCGGCGAGCAGCTTTTGCGCTGCACGGTAGGTGAGCGCGCGCAACGCCTCCACCTCGGTCTGCAGCTCCGCGAGCCTGAAGTGCACGTACTGGTTGTCGAGGATCGAGCGGCCGAACGCCTGTCGTTCACGCGTGTATTCGATCGTCTGGGCGATCAGGCGCTCGAGCGCCGGCGCCTTGGTGGCGGCGGCCCACAGGCGCTCGTACTGGAACTGCTGCATCTGGTAGATGAAGCCCTTGCCCTCCTCGCCGATGCGCAAGCGCTTGGGCACGCGCACGTCGTCGAAGAAGATCTGCGCGGTATCGGAAGACCACATGCCGAGCTTCTTCAGCTTGCGCGCCACCGTGACGCCCTTCGTCTTGAGCGGCAGGCAGATGAGCGTCTTGTTGTGGTGCGGTCCTCTTTCCGCGGAGGTGTTGGCGAGCAGGCACATCCAGTCGGCCTGGGTTCCGTTGGTGGTCCACATCTTGCCGCCGTTGATCACGTAATCGTCGCCGTCGGCGCGCGCGGTGGTCTTGATCGACGCGACGTCCGAGCCGGCGCCGGTTTCCGACACGCCGATGCAGGCCACGACCTCGCCGGAGATCGACGGCGCGAGGAACTCGCGCCGCAGCTCGTCCGAGCCCCAGCGCGCGAGCGCGGGGGTCGCCATGTCGGTCTGCACGCCGATCGCCATCGGCACGCCGCCGCAATCGATGTCGGCAAGCGCCTCGGCGAACGCCAGCGCATAGCTGTAGTCGAGCGCCAGCCCCCCGTACTCGGCCGGCTTGTCGATGCCGAGCAGCCCGAGCTTGCCCAAGCCGCGGAATACCTGGTGCGCCGGAAAGATGCCGGCCTCCTCCCAGGCATCGACTTGCGGATTGATCTCGGCTTCGATGAAGCGCTTGGCGTTGCGCTTCAGCTCCTCGTGCTCTGGTCCGAACATGTGCTCTCCTAAGGGCGCGCGACCCCGAATTGCACCGGGCGCAGGTTGCGGGCGCGCGCCTCGGCGCATAGCTCGAGCGCGAGCGCAAGCACGGCGCGCGTATGGCGCGGGTCGATGATGCCGTCATCGAGCAGCAGTCCCGAGGTGTAGAAGGCGTCGGCCTGACCTTCGAAGCTCTCGACGATGCGGCGGCGCTGCCCGGCGAGCCGCACTTCGTCGGGCGACTCGCCGCGCCGCTCGGCGCCGGCACGCGCGACCAGCTCCATGGTGAGCGCGGCCTGCTCGCCGCCCATCACCATGGTGCGGGCGTTGGGCCAGGAAAACGCGAAATCGGGGCCGAAGGCGCGCCCGCACATGCCGTAATTGCCCGCGCCCACCGAGGCGCCGATATGCAGCGCGATGCGCGGCACGTTGGCGTTCGCCACGGTCTGGATCATTTTAGAGCCGTGCTTGATCATGCCCGCGCGCTCGGAGTCAACGCCGACGATGTATCCGGTGGTGTTGTGCAGGAACAAGAGCGGGGTGCCCGACTGGCAGCAGGCCTGGATGAAATGCGTCGCCTTGGCGGCGCCGGCCGGGTCGAGCGGGCCGTTGTTGCCGATCAATCCCAGCGCGCCGCCGCCGAGGCGCGCGTGCGCGCACACCGTCGCCGGGCCGTACAGGGCCTTGAACTCGAGCAACTGCGAGCCGTCGACAATGCGCGCCATCACCTCGCGCACGTCGTAGGCCTTGCGCGCATCGAGCGGCACGATGGCGAGCAGCTCCTCGGCATCATAGCGCGGCGGCTCCGCCGGCGTGGCCGGGAGCACCCGCGGCCACTCGAGCATCGCCATCAGCTCGCGCGTCACGCGGATCGCGTCGCGGTCGTCCTCGGCCAGGTACTCGCCCAGGCCGGAGACCGTGCTGTGCATCTCGGCGCCGCCGAGCTCTTCTTCCCCGGCCTGCTCGCCGGTGGCCGCGCGCAGCAGGGCAGGCCCGGCGAGGAATGCGCGCGAGCGGCCGCGCACCATCACGACGTAGTCCGACATGCCCGGCATGTAGGCGCCGCCCGCGGTGGAGGCGCCATGCACCACGGTGATCACCGGGTTGCCCGCCGCCGACAGGCGCGCCAGGCGGTAATACAGCCCGCCGCCGTGGATGAAATGCTCGACGCGGTACGTGAGCAGGTTGGCGCCGGCGCTTTCCACCAGGTGCACGAACGGCAGCTTCTGCTCGAGCGCGATGTCCATCACGCGAAGTTGCTTCTCCAGCCCCATCGGCTGGCGCGCACCGGCGGCGATCGCGCTGTTGGTGGCCGCCACCACGCAACGCACGCCGCTGACCACGCCGATGCCCGCGATCACGCCGCCCCCCGGCACCGATGTGCCCGGGTCGTCCGTCTCCTGCGCGTAGCCGGCGAGCGGCGCGAGCTCGAGCCAGGCCGAGCCGGCGTCGAGCAGCAGCGCGACGCGCTCCTGCGGCAGCAGCTGGCCGCGCGCGCGGAACCGCGCCTCGGCGCGGCGCGCCGCGTCGGCCGCGCGCTGCTCGAGCTCGCGCCAGGCGCCGATGCGCGCCATCCACTGCGCGCGATTGGCCTCAGCGTCGGCGCCGTGCAGCGGGGCACGCGACTCGAAGCTCGCCATGGTCAGCGTCGCCCCCCGCAGACGAAATCGGTGAACTCCTCCGCCAGTCGGTCGAGGCTGAGCTCGCCCCGCGCGCGATACCAGCGGCTGCTCCAGTTGAGCGCCCCGAGGACGAAGAGCCGCGCGTAACGGTCGGCGCGCCGCACCTGGCCTGCGGCGCCCAGGCGCTCGAGCGCACGCTGCCAGATGCGCTCGTAGCGATCGCGCAGCGCGATGATCTCGCGCCGCGTCGCCGGATCGAGCTCGCGGAATTCCGACAGCATCACCGGCACGAAGTCCCGTCCCTTGTCGTGGATCACGCCGAGGTGCGCGCGCACCAGCGCGCCGAGCGCCTCGCGCGGCCCCAAGCCGCGCGCTTCGATCGCCTCGAGATCGGCGAGCGCCGCGCGCATACCCTCGAGGATCACGGCGCGCAGCATCTCTTGCTTGGTGGCGAAATGGTAATGCGGGCTGCCCGAGCGCATGCCCACCGCCCCCGCGATGTCGCGGATGGTGGTGCCGCGGTAGCCACGGTCGCGGAACAGCCGCGCCGCGGCGCGCAGCAGCGGCTCGCGTCGATTGCCTTCGGTGCGCGGCGTGGCGGCCATGCGCCTACTGTAACCGCCGTCCGTTAACCAAGCAACTGCTTGCTTGTCTTGTGGCGCCGAGATTAGGATGGCGCCCATGGCACAAGATCGCAGCGTGCGCATCGGCGGCGCGAGCGCGGCGTGGGGCGATTCGCTCATGGCAACGCCGCAGCTGCTCGCGGTGCCGCAGCTCGATTACCTGATTTACGACTATCTCGCCGAGCTGACGATGGCGATCCTTGCCCGCCAGCGGCAGAAGAACCCGCGGCTGGGTTACGCCCACGACTTCGTCAGCGGCGTGGTGGGCGAGCACCTCGAGACGATCGCCGCGCGCGGCGTCAAGCTGGTGGCCAACGCCGGCGGGCTCAATCCGCTCGGCTGCGCGCAGGCGATCGAGGCGCTGGCGCGCGAGCGCGGCGTGCCGCTCAAGGTGGCGGCCGTGACCGGTGACGACGTGATGAGCGAAGCCTCGCGCCTTGCCGGCGTGCCGCAGGGCATGCTGTCGGCCAACGCCTACACAGGCGCCGCCGGCATCGCGCACGCGCTCGAGCGCGGCGCGCAGGTGGTGGTGACCGGGCGCTGCGTCGACAGCGCGCTGGTGCTCGGACCGCTGGTGCACGAGTTCGGCTGGCGCTGGAACGACTGGGATCGCCTTGCGCAGGGCTCGCTGGCGGGGCACATCATCGAGTGCGGCGCCCAAGCCACCGGCGGATTGTTCAGCGACTGGGAGCAAGTGCCAGGCTGGGAAAACATCGGCTACCCGGTGCTCGAGTGCGCGCCCGACGGCAGCTTCGTGGTCACCAAGCCTGCGGCCACCGGCGGGCTGGTGCGGCCCGAGACCGTCGCCGAGCAGATCCTCTACGAGCTGGGCGACCCTTCGGCCTACGTGCTCGCCGACGTGGTGTGCGACTTTCGCGACGTGCGCGTCGAGCCGGCAGGCGAGCAGCGCGTGCGCGTGAGCGGGGCGCGCGGCCGCGCGCCGACCCCCGAGCTCAAGGTGAGCGTCACCTACGAGCGCGACTTCCAGCTCGAGGCACTCTCGGTGATCCGCGGCATGCGGGCGCTCGACAAGGCGAAAAAGACGGCCGAGGCCTTCCTTGCGCGTACGCGCAGGATGATGCGGGAAAAGGGGCTCGGCGACTATGCCGAGACGCGCGTCGAATTCCTGGGCGCCGACAGCCTGTACGGTCCGCGCGCGCGCGGCGCCGACACCCGCGAGGTGGTGCTGCGCATCGCGGCACGCCACGGCTCGCGCGCGGCGCTCGAGTTCCTGCGCAAGGAGGTCGCCTCGGCGGGCGTGTCGATGGCGCCGGGTACGCGCGGGCACTTCGGCGGCCGCCCCGAGATCCGGCCGTGCATCCGGCACCACGCGGCGTTCATCGCGCGCGAAAGGGTTCCCCTCAGGATCCATCTCGACGGGCACGAGGAGCCGGTCGAGGCCGCCGAAATCCCGACCGCGCCGCTCACGAGCCAGCCGGATCCCGCTGGCGAGAGCGCGCCGGCGCCCGGCGGCGACGCGGTGCGCGTGCCGCTGATCGAGCTCGCGTGGGCGCGCAGCGGCGACAAGGGCGACATCTCCAACATCGGCGTCATCGCGCGCCGGGCGGAGTTCCTGCCGTGGATCCGCCGCGCGCTCACCCCCGACGCGGTCGCCGGCTGGTTCGCGCACCTGATGCGCGGCCGGCGCGTCGAGCGCTACGAACTGCCCGGGCTCGGCGCGCTCAATTTCATGCTCTACGAGGCGCTGGGCGGCGGCGGCAGCGCATCGCTGTCGTCCGATCCGCTCGGCAAGTCCTACGCCCAGATCCTGCTCGAGTTCCCGGTCGAAGTCCCCGCGCAGCTCCTGGCCGAATGAACGAGAGCCTGTATTCGATTCAGGCGGCGTGCTTCGGCGCGGCCGCGTAACCCTCCGACAGCACCTCAAACTGCGCCGTCGGCGCGCAGCTTGTCGATGTCGGCGTCGCTCCTGCCGAGCAGTCCGCGCAGGATTTCGTCGGTGTGCTGCCCCAGAAGGGGCGGGGGGACATTGTGCTCGAGCGGTGTTTCCGAGAAACGCATCGGGCTTCGCACTAGTGCCACCTTACCGGCAAGTGGGTGCGGAATCTCGATCCTCAGACCGCGCGCGACGGCTTGCGGCTCGCGGAATACCTGCTCGAGCGTATTGATCGGGCCGTTCGGCACGCCTGCCATTTCCAGCGCCTCGGTCCAGTCACGGGTCGTACGCCCGCGAAACACTTCGTTCAGGATCTCCGTCAACTCGGCACGGTTCTCGACCCGCTTGCCATTGGTCGCGAAGCGCTCATCAGTGACGAGGTGCTGGCACTGCGCCACCTCGCAGAACTTGCGGTACAGATTATCGTTCCCGCAGGCGAGGATCACGTCGCCGTCGGCGGTCTTGAAGGTCTGGTAGGGCACGATATTCGGGTGCGCATTGCCCAGCCGCCGCGGTGAGATTCCGGTCGCGAGGTAGTTCGCGCCCTGGTTCGCCAGTACCGCCACCTGCGAGTCGAGCAGGGCCAGGTCGAGATGCTGGCCAACGCCGGTCTCCGCTCGGTGCGCCAGCGCCGCGCACACGGCGACCGTCGCATACATCCCGGTCATGATGTCGGCGATCGGGATGCCCGCTTTTTGTGGCCCGCCGCCGGGTAGCTCGTCGCGCTCGCCGGTGACGCTCATCAGCCCGCCCATGCCCTGGATCATGAAGTCGTAGCCCGGTCGATCCCGATAGGGGCCGGTGTGACCGAAGCCGGTAACCGAGCAGTACACCAGCCGCGGATTCACCTGCTTCAAATCGTCGTAGCCCAGAGCGTAGCGCCCCAGGTCGCCGGGCTTGTAGTTCTCCAGCAGCACGTCGCACTTCGCCGCCAGCTCGCGCACGATGCGCTGACCGTCCGCAGCAGCGAGGTTGACGGTAATCGACTTCTTGCCGCGGTTGGCGCAGGCGAAGTACGCGGATTCCCCGGTGTCCTTGCCCGCGGCGTCCTTCAGCCACGGCGGACCGAAAGCACGGGAATCATCGCCTTTGCGCGGACGTTCGACCTTGATGACTTCGGCGCCAAGGTCGGCGAGGTTCTGTCCGGTCCACGGCGCCGCGAGCACGCGCGAGAGGTCGAGAACACGGATATGCGATAGAGGGCCTGCCATTCATCTGTCCTCAAACGGAAGCAGGAACCTTATTACCACAGAGCGGACAGCGTGCGCAGGGCGATGACCCGCCGCAGCAAACCGAATACCACCCGCAGCCTGCGCACGGCCAGGGGCCCTGGGGCAGTACGACGCCGACGGCTATCTGAGCATCGTCGGCCGCTCCAAGGACCTGGTGATCTCGGGCGGCTACATACAACGTGTATCCGAAGGAGATCGAGTTGCTGCTCGACGAACTGCCGGGCGTGGAAGAGTCGGCGGTCATCGGTGTGCCGCATCCGGACTTCGGCGAGGCAGTGGTCGCGGTGATCGCCTACGTGAAGGACAGGCTCGCCAACTTCAAGGTGCCCAAGCAGGTGCACATCGTCGATGCGCTGCCGCGCAACACCATGGGAAAGGTGCAGAAGAACGTGCTGCGCGAGAGCTTCGGGCGCGCCTGAGGCGCGCTAGCTCACTTCACCGCGAGGTGATTGCTCACCGAGCGCACTCCGGTGACGCCGGCCGCGACCTTTCCCGCCTGCGCGATCTGGTCGCGATGCTCGACGGATCCCGTTAGCTGCACGCGGCCTTCGTAGGTCTTCACCGAGATCGAAAAGGACGGAATGCCCTTCGCCGTGAGCAGCGCCGCCTTGACCTTCGTCGTGATCGCGCTGTCGGCCATGTATTGACTTTCCTGGTCCTGCTTCGCAGCCAGGAACTCCTTTTCCGAAAACCTGCCGTCGTGATTCTCGTCGAAGCGCTGGAAGCGCTTGCTGAGCTCCTTGTCGTGTGCGGCTTCCTCGCGGCTCACGTAGCCGTCCGCGCTCTTGTCGTATTGGTCGAAGCGGCCGGACGGCGAACGCTCGTCGGTATCCGGGCTTTGCGCGCACGAGGACAGCATCGCGGTAGCGAGAACGAGGGGGATCAAACTGCGCATGACATACCTCCTTTCGCGGGCCACAAAAGTCTAGCCCAGGGACGCGGCGCGGCGCGCGGAACAATCGCACGCGCGGCACGGGCGTCGTGCAGCGGAAACGCCGGCCTACCAGAGGCTGGCGAGCATGCGCAGCGCCAGGGCAAACAGCAGCAGCCCGAAGACCATGCGCAGCCTGCGCACCGGCAGCCGATGCGAGACGCGTGCGCCCCAGGGCGCGGTAAGGATGCTCGTCGCCACGATCAGTCCGAGCGCCGGGAGGTAGATGAAGCCGAAGCTGCCCGGCGGCAGGCCCGGCACGCGCCAGCCGGCGAAGACGTAGCCGAGGCTGGAGGCGAGCGAGAGGGGAAAACCGATCGCCGCAGCAGTGCCAATGGCGCGCTTGAGCGACACGTTGCACCAGGTCATGAAGGGGATGGTCATGAAGGCGGCGCCCGCGGCGAGGAAGCTGGCAAGAAAGCTCACCACCGCGCCGGCGATTCCCAGGCCGAGATCGCGCGGCAGCTGGCGGGTCGGCTTGGTGCGCACGTCGAAGAACATGTTGCTGGCCGCGTAGAAGATGAACGCGGTGAAGAAGATGGCGAGCGGGCGCGACGGCACGGCGCCCGCGACCAGCGCGCCAAGCAGCGCGCCGGCGGCGAGGCCCGGCAGCATGCCGCGCACGACGCGCCAGTCCACGCCGCCGCGCACATGGTGCGCCCGTACGCTCGAAGCCGAAGTGAACGGAATGGTCGCCATGGCGGTGGCAAGCGACAGGTGCATCAGGTGATGTGCGGGAAAGCCCTTCGCCGTGAACACGAACACCAGCATCGGCACGGTGATCATGCCGCCGCCGACACCAAGCAGCCCCGCAAGGAAGCCCACCGCGGCCCCGATCGCCAAATACGCCGGCCACCATTCCGTCACGCGCGCTCCAGCAGGTACGCGACTAGCTCGACGAAGCCCGCTCCGGCCGCGGCACGCGTCACGTATTTCGGCTGCGCCGGCAGGCGTCCCTCGAAGCGCGCCACGTTCGCGACGCCGACCGAGTTGTCGAAGAACGCGAACATCGGCGCGTCGTTGGGAGAGTCGCCGGCGAACGCGAACTCGCGCTGCCGGATCTCGAGATCGATCGCGAAGCGCTCAGCGAACAGCAGCCGTGTGGTCGCCAGTTTGTCGTAATTGCCGAACCAGCCGTTGACGTGGATCGAGCTGATCTTCGCGCTCAGCCCCTCTTGGCGCATCAGCGCGGCGATGCGCTCGGCGGCCTCCAGCGGCAGAGGCGGCACGTCCTCGCAGAAATCGATCGCCAGGTCGGTCTCGCGGTAGGCTTGGTCGGCCGCGGGTGCGCAACCCGGAACGGCGGCGCGGATGCTGCGCGCGATGGCGTCGAATTTCGCCCGGTTGTCCGCGCGCACCGCCTCCTCGTCCCGGTAGCGCCTGCGCAGCTTGCCAGCGGCCGCATCGTGCCAGAAATAAAACGCGCCGTTCTCGCCGACCACCGCGTCCACCGGCCACATGCGCGCCATGTGGTCGCACCAGCCTGCCGGGCGACCGGTGATCGGCACCACGAGCCTGCCGGCGCGCTGCAGGCTCTGCATCGCGCTGTAGGCCTCGGCCGTCAGCCGTCCTTGCGTGGTGAGCGTGTCGTCGATATCGAACAGCAGGCCGCGGATGCGGCCGGGATGGCGAAGCGCGCTGAGCGGTTTCATCGGCGAGATCGGCAAAACGGCGGATTCTAGCGCCAGGCGATCGGCAATCGCGCGCTGATGGCGACGCCGTCGCCCGTGGGCAGGTTCTCGGCCGCGATGGACCCGCCGTGGAACTCGGCAATCAGCCGCGCCACGTAAAGCCCGAGCCCGAGGTGCGGCGCCCCGGGGCGGCGCTCGCCGCGCACCGAGACCATCGACTCGAACAGCCGTCCCTGCATCTCCTGCGGCAGCAGCGGTCCGCTGTTTGCCACGGTGAGCACGGCGGTGCCGTTACTCTCCTCCAGCGTCACGCGTACCGGGGTGTCCGGAAGGCTGAAGTCCACGGCGTTTTCGACCAGCTTGTCGAGCAGCTGGGCCGCGAGATCCGGCGAGCCGTCGACATTTATGCGCCGCTCCGGGAGCCGCAGCGCGAAGCGCGCCTGCCGATAGGCGAGCCGATAGCCCTCGACGCAGCCGCGCACTACGGGTACCAGGTCGTAGCGCTCGCGCTCGGCGGCGCGCAGGCTGTGCTCCAGACGCGAAGCCTCCATCATGCGCTGCAGGATGGTGTTGAGCCGCGCCAGCCCTTCCTCGGCGCGGGCGATGTAGCGCCGCGCTTCGGCCGGCTCCGCGGCGAGCTCGAGATTCTCGAGCGACGAGCGCACCACCGCGATCGGCGTGCGCAGCTCGTGCGACAGCCGGTCGGCCATGCTCTCGAGGTACGCATGGTGCTGCGCCAGCCTCGAGAGCATGGCCGAGAAGCTGCGTGACAAATCGCCGATCTCGTCCCCGGCGTCGGACCCGGCGGCAAGGTGCGTGATGCGGCCGCGCGCATCGATGGCCGATTCGGCTTCGTCGCGCAAGCGCCGGATGCGGTGCGAAAGCCTCGTCGCGTAGGCGATCAACAAGGCGCCGACACCGGCGAACGCAGCCAGGGTCAGCACCAGCAGCCGCTCGAGCGCCGCGCTGCGCAGCGACACGATCGGATTGGTCGTCTCCTCCACCACCACCGCGCCGGCCACCTCGTCGCCGCTCCAGATCGGGTACGCCGCCGACAGCACTACGGCGCGACCGTCTGGGGTGCGCCGCATGCGCGTGCCCGGCGTGCCCTGCAACGCCGCAGTGATATCACGGCTGGTGGCGAGCACATCGTCCGGCAGCGCCTCGGCGAAATCCTCCGAGGCACGGGGAATCAGCCAGCCGATCGCGCGCCGCCACCATGTCAGCAGCGCGGCGCCGTCCTCGGGTGGCGCGGGCTGCCTCAAGCTGCCAGCGAGCGCTAGCACCTGGTAGCGCCGGTTCACCACCCAGATGCGCGAGCTCGAGCGCTGCACGCCGCGCAGGATGGCCGCGATCTCCTCGCGCGCCGGTTGCGCGTCGATCGCCGCCTCCCGCGCCAGCGCCATGCCCGCATCGTCTCCGGTGGCGCGGCCTTCGCGCTCCGCCAGGCGGCGCAGTTCTTCCTCGGCTTGACGCCGCAATGCGTCGTCAGGCTCCGGTACCGCCGCCAGCAGCTGGGGCCGGTCGTGCAGCGCCGTCGCCACCGCGCGCGCCGTCGCCAGCAGAGCTCGCTCCTGCCCCTCGAACAGGAAGCGCTCCATCTCGCCGACGTAGAGCCATCCTGCCCACGGCAGCGCCAGCAGCGTGAGCGACACCAACGCGAGCTTGGCGCGCAAGCTGAATCTGAGGCGCATCGCCGCCTAGGCCTTCCAGCGATAGCCCATGCCGTAGACGGTGTCGATCTGGTCGAACGCCGGATCCACGGCGAGGAACTTGCGCCGGATGCGCTTCACGTGCGAGGTGACCGTGGTGTCGTCGACCACCAGATTCGCCTCGCGCATGAGCTGATCGCGATTCTTGACGTGCCCGGGAATCCTGGCCAGCGCATGCACCATCCAGAACTCGGTCAGCGTCAGGGTCACCGGCTGAGCGTTCCAGCTCACGCTGAAGCGCTTCAAATCGAGCGCCAGCGCGCCGCGCTCAAGGCGCTCCTCGCTCGCCTGCGGCTCGCGCGCCAGCTCCGCGCGGCGAAACAGCGCCGCGATGCGCGCGACGAGGTGCGGCAGGCTCACGTCCTTGGTCAGGTAGTCGTCGGCACCGAGGCGCAGCCCGGCGACCACGTCGAAATCGCTGTCGCGCGCGGTCAGGAAGATGATCGGCAGCGCGGCCGACAGGGCGCGCAGGTCGCGGCACAGCGCGAACCCGCCATCGGCATCGTCGCCCAAGCCAATGTCGATGATCGCAAGGTCGGGCAGCCGCGCCTTCATTGCGGCGAGCGCTTCGGCGCGTCCACCGTAGGCGGCGATCTCGAAGCCGTGCCTGCGCAGCGCATCGGCGTAGTTGGCCCGGATGGCGGGATCGTCCTCGACGATGGCGATGCGGCGCGACATGGGACGAATATAGCCGATCGCCGTCGGCGCGCGCCCGCCTGCCACCGGTTTGCCACAATTGTCCATCGGCCCGCCAGCATCGCGCCGCACGGCAGCCCCATGGATCGCGTGAAATCGGCCTCCAGGATCCCACGGGATCGTCGAACGACGGAGGCGCCGTGAAGTACCTGGAAGAGAAGAGCCTGGCCGGAAAGATCGCGCTCGATCTGATCGTCTCCGTGATGCTCGCGGCGGCGATGGGGGTCGTCGCCGGCGTTGCGCTGGCCGGCGTGACACTGCTGTTCGCCAGCCAGGCCGCGGCCGCCGAGAAGCCGCAACAAGGCACGCTGTTGCTGCACCCGCGCACCGCCGGCGAGCCGCTCAGCGCGCCCCTCCTTTCGACCGCGGTCGCATTCCGCGTCTCCGGATTGGTGGCGCGCGCGCGCGTGGTGCAGACCTTTCGCAACCCGAGCGGCAACTGGTACGAAGGCGTCTACGTGTTCCCGTTGCCCGAGAACGCGGCGGTCGATCGCCTGCGCCTGCGCGTTGGCGAGCGCGTGATCGAGGGTGAGATACAGGAGCGCGCGGCCGCGCAGCGCACCTACGCTGCCGCGAGCGCGCAGGGTCAGCGCGCCGCACTGATGGACCAGGAGCGACCCAACATCTTCACCACCCGGGTCGCCAATATCGGGCCGCAGGAAACGATCGTCGTCGAGCTCGAGTACCAGGAAACGCTGCGCTACGCGGACGGCCGCTTCTCGCTGCGCTTCCCGATGGTGGTCGGACCGCGCTACATCCCGCGCGGCGTGGCGGATGCAGTGCGCATCACGCCGGCGGTGCTGCGTCCGCAGGAAGGGCGCGCGTCCGTCAATCCCGTGTCGATCCGCGTCGAGCTCGACGCCGGCATGCCGCTTGCGGAGGTCTCCAGCCCGTACCATCGGGTCGACGTGCGAGTGCTGGGCGACATGCGGCGCGAGATCACGCTTGCCGAGGGGAGCACGCCGGCCAACCGTGATTTCCTGCTGCGCTGGGCCCCGCGCCGCGAATCCGCGCCCCGGCTCGCCTGGTTCACCGAGAAGAAGGGCGAGCGCTACTACGCGCTTCTGATGCTGATGCCGCCTGCGGCAGCCGTCGAGCAACGCCTGCCGCGCGAGGTGGTATTCGTGCTCGACACTTCGGGTTCGATGGCCGGAGCGTCCATCCGCCAGGCACGCGAGGCGCTCGAGCTCGCCCTCGCACGGCTGGCGCCCGAGGACCGCTTCAACGTCATCGAATTCAATTCCACCTCGCACGCGCTGTTTCCGCAGGCGCGAGAGGCGAGTGCGGCGCAGCTTGAGCGGGCAATCGCATGGGTGCGTAGCCTGCAGGCGCGCGGCGGGACCGAGATGGCGGGGGCGCTGCATGTCGCGCTCGACGGCGGCGACGCCGGCGATCGCGTGCGGCAGGTGATCTTCCTCACCGACGGTGCCATCGGCAACGAAGAACAGCTGTTTCGCCTGATCGACGCGCGGCTCGGCGCATCGCGCCTGTTCACGGTGGGAATCGGCTCGGCGCCGAACAGCCATTTCATGCGCAGGGCCGCCGAGCTCGGCCGGGGCACCTTCACCTACATCGGCCGCATCGACGAGGTCGGCGAGAAGATGGCGGCGCTGTTCGCAAAGCTCGAAACGCCGGTGCTCAAGGGCATCACGCTGCATTGGCCCGAGGCGGCCCGTGTCGAGGCCTGGCCGGCCAGCATTCCCGATCTGTACGCCGGCGAGCCGCTGGTGGTCAGCGCCGCGCTCGAGCATCTCGAAGGCGAGCTGCGCGTGAGCGGCGTGCGCGCCGGGGAGGTGTGGGAAGCGCATGCGCCGTTATCGGCCGGCGAGGGCAGTGCCGGCATGGGCTCGCTCTGGGCACGCGCCAAGGTGGCCGCGCTCATGGACTCGATGCGCGCGGGCGCGCCGCCGGAGACGGTGCGCGAGCAGGTCATCGCGCTGGCGATCGCGCATCGGCTGATGACCAACTACACCAGCTTCGTGGCGGTCGACCGCACGCCGGCGCGCTCGGCCGATGCGCAGCTCGCGCTCGCCGAACTGCCGACCAACCTGCCCGAGGGCTGGGAGTACGACAAGGTATTCGGGGAGCTGCCGCAGGGCGCCACCGACAGCCGCTTCGCGCTGCTCACGGGATTGCTGTGCCTGCTGCTGGCGATCTCGATACTGTGGTTCCGGCGGAGCGCGGCATGAGGCGCGAGTACGAGCTGTGTCTCGGGGTCGAATGCGCGTGGCCGCCGGCGCCGCCGCCAGTGGTGCGCCGGCCGCCGCGCGCGGGGCGCCGGTTGCGCCTTGCCCTCGCGATGGCGCTGTTCGCGCTGGGTGGCTTGCAGTTCGGCCGCGGCGCCTGGATCCAGGCCAAGGCGTGGCTCGCGCAGGTGCTGATCGCGCAAGCCTGGCAGCGCACGCTTGCCGGCGAGGCGTGCGCCAAGCCCTGGCCCTGGGCCGACACCTGGCCCGTGGCGCGCCTGTCGGTGCCTTCGCTGGGCATCGAGCGCTACGTGCTCGAGGGCGCGGACGGCGCCGCGCTGGCCTTCGGGCCGGGTCACCTGCGCGGCACCGCGCTGCCGGGGGATGCCGGCAACAGCGTGATCGGCGGCCACCGCGACACCCATCTCGCCTTCCTGCGCCAGCTCGCGCCCGGCGCCCGGATCGTGGTCGAAACGCGCTCGGGCAGCCGCCTGCATTACGCGGTGCGCGACACGCAGGTACTCGACCGCCGCGACGTCTGGGTGACGAAGCAGGAAGGCCCCGCGCGCCTGACGCTGGTGACCTGTTTTCCGTTCGAGGCGCTGCGCGCGGGCGGCGCACAGCGCTACGTCGTGCGGGCCTATGCCGTCGATGAACCCAAGAACCGCGGCCGCGAGCGCGCGGATCGGACTAGCCACCTCCTCTGGGGCCGATCCCCGCTCGTGCGCTTCGGCAGATGCTCAGGCGCCGTAGCTGCCGACGATCGTCACCGACGAAACGTTCTGGCTCGGGAAGCCGCCGAGGTTGTGCGTCATGCCGAGCACCGGGTCGGGACGCTGGCGCTCGCCGGCGCGGCCCGAGAGCTGCAGGTACATCTCGTAGAGCATGCGCAGCCCGGAGGCGCCGATCGGATGGCCGAAGCACTTGAGGCCACCGTCGATCTGGCAGGGAATCCTGCCCGCGGCGTCGTAGAAGCCGTCCAACACGTCGCCAATCGCCTTGCCTTCTTCGGAGATGCCGAGGTCCTCCATGGTGACCAGCTCGGTCACCGAGAAGCAGTCGTGCACGTCGAACATGGAAATGCGCTTTCTCGGATCGTCGATGTCGGCCTCGCGGTAGGCGCGCTTGGCGGCGACCCGCGTGGTGGCGAAGTACGACCCGTCCCACTCGCCGAACTGCACCTCCTGGCCGTTGGATACCGCGAGCTGCAACGCCTTCACCGCGACCAGGTCTTTCTTGCCCAGCCCGCGCGCGATGTCCGGCGTGGTGACGATGGCGCAGGCCGAGCCGTCGGACACGCCGCAGCAGTCGTACAGCCCGAGCGGATCGGCGATCATCGGCGCATTCATCACGTCTTCCTCGGTGATGCGGTTCCTGAGGTGCGCCTTCGGGTTCTTGGCGCCGTTGTCGTGGCTCTTCACCGAGATGTGCGCCATGGCGCGCTTCAGGTCCTTGGCGTCGACCCGGTGCTTGGCGCGATAGGCCGCCGCAAGCTGCGCGAACGAGCCGGGGGCCGAGATGTTGGCCCAGAAGAAGTTGTTCAAGCCCCCGCGGCCGCGCTGCGGCAGCCCGCCGTAGCCCGTGTCCTTGAGCTTCTCCACCCCGAGCGCGAGCGCGATGTCGACCGCGCCCGAAGCCACCGCGTAGACCGCGCCGCGGAACGCCTCGGTGCCGGTGGCGCAGTAGTTCTCCACACGCGTCACCGGGATGTAGGGCAGGCGCAGCGTCATCGCCAGCGGCACGCCCGACTTGCCGACGTGCTGCTCCTCGATCGCGGTGCCGAACCACGCCGCCTCGATCTGATTGCGCTCGATGCCGGCGTCCTTCAGGCCCTCCTCGAACGCCTCGACCATCAGGTCTTCGGCGTTCCTGTCCCAGCGCTCGCCGAACTTCGAGCAGCCCATGCCGAGAATCACCACCTTGTCGCGGATTCCGGTTGCCATGTCGGACCTCCTACTGTTTTCCTGAGGGTGCAGCCTTCCAAAAGTATCGCACGAAGCCCCGGGCGGCGTCGTTCTCCTTGATGCGGAACATCATGCGCATAGGCATGCCGACCTCGACCTTGCCGTCGTCGACGTCGGCGAAGTCGGCCATCATGCGGCCGCCGCCGTCGAACTGGATCATGCCGTAATAGGCGGGCGGATCGGGACTGTAGGTCAGCACGTCGGCAGTGTATGACATCACTTTTGCGCTCAAATCGGAGAACGGTTGGTCGTCCTGCGAATCGAGCGCATTGCATTTCGGGTTGACGCAGTAGCGTCCGCGCGGGAACTGCAGCGTGCCGCAGTTGCGGCAGCGCCCGCCCACCAAGCCGGTCACCATGTCGCGGTTGCGGTAAAGCGTCGACAGCGGCGTGCCGTGATCCGCTTCGGCGCGCATGCCGCGCTCGAGCGCGATGTGGTCGTTGAAGGCCAGGAACCGCTCGTAATTCGTCTCTTCCGTGCGGCGCGCGAGCGCGCCCTTGACCCCGCCGCGTGGCGGCAGCTGCGAGATCGCGACGCCGACTTCGAACAGCAACGCGTCGCAGCCCTGCCCGAACGCGGCAACGAGGATCTGGTCTCCAGGCTTCGACTCCTCGAGCGCATGCGCCAGCATCAGCAGCGGATGCGCGGCGCCGGTGTCGCCGCACACCGCTGCGAGATTGTCGCGCAAGGCGCTTTCAGTCAGGCCGACGCGCTTGGCAATACCCGCCGCGACGCGCGGCAGCGTGCATGGCATGCAGAAGTGCGTCACGGCGCCGGGCGCGCTACCGGAGGCCTTGAACAGCGCGGCAAGCGCCGCGGGAACGATCTTCATGTAGCCCTCGTCGCGGATCCAGCGCTCCTCCCAAGCGTAGTCGTGGGCGCGGTCGTGGCCGCGAAACTGGTGCACGAAGTCCACGCTCTCGCTGTGCGCGGCGATCAGGCGCGCGATCGGCGCGCCGCGGCCCACCAGCAGCGCCGCCGCGCCGTCGCCATAATGCATTTCCTGGGCGCTCGCCGCCTTGGCGAGACGGTGCTCGCCGGCGGCAACCAGCGCGGTGCCTCCTGCGGCAAGCGCCGTGGCGAGCGCCGAGGTGCCGGCGCGCTGGCTGCCGGTGACGTCGAGCACGCGCAAAGCCGATCCCAGGTGCAGCGCGTTCGCCACGATCCCGGCGTTCTGGCGGTCGTCGTAGGGGTGGGTCGTCGAGGCGAGCATGAGCTGCCCGATCGCCGCAGGCGCGAGGCCGGCCAGGCAGTCGCGCGCCGCCTCGACCGCCATGGTGACCGCGTCCTCGTCCCAGTTGGCCATCGTGCGCTCGCCTTTGGCAAGCGCGCGCAAGCCGGGATTGAACCAGGCATTCGCCGCGGCGATGACCTTGCGCTGCAGCCGGCGCCGTGGCAGGTAGGCGCCATAGGAGAGGATGCCGAAATCGTTCGTCATGGAGTCGCCTGGTCGTGGAAAGGATGCCGCGAGGCCTGGACCCAATTATGCCGCAGCGGCGCTTGACTTCGCGCGGTGCGAGCGGAACACTCGCTGCGCCCCTTGATCGAGCGCCAGTCCCGGTACAGCGAAGTGCTCCACCCCTGTCATCATTCAGTACGCACGCCCGACAAGGCCGCCTGCATCATGGCTCACTCCGGCGAAGTGGTCACCTATCGCCAGCTCGAGGAGCGCTCCAACCAGGGCGCGCACCTGCTGCGCCGCCTGGGGCTCGCGCGAGGCGACGCCATCGCCTTGATGCTGGACAACAACGTGCGGTTCTTCGAGATCTGCTTCGCCGCGCAGCGCGCGGGGCTCTTGTTCACCCCCATGAGCACGCGCCTGTCCGTGCAGGAGGCGGAGTATGTTCTGCGCGACTGCGGCGCCAGGGCTTTCATCGTCTCCGCGAGCCTCGCCGGGCAGGCCGCGGCGCTCGCCGAGCGCTCGCCTTCGCTCGCGGCACGCTTTTCGGTGGGCGGCGCCGTCCCCGGATACCGGCCATGGGAACCCGCGACGCGCGAGCAGCCGTCGGTGCGCATCGCCGACGAAAGCGCCGGGCGCGACATGCTCTATTCCTCGGGCACCACCGGTCGGCCGAAGGGCATCAAGACCGAGCTTCTCGACGAGGCGATCGACGCGCCTACGCCGCTCATCAAGCTTGCCAGGCAACTGTACGGCATCGGCCCGGATACGATCTACCTTTCGCCGGCGCCGCTTTATCACGCGGCGCCGCTGCGCTTCAACATGAGCGTGATGCGCTGCGGCGGCACCTCGGTGCTGATGGAGCACTTCGACCCGGAGGACGCGCTGGCGCTGATCGAGCAGCATCGCGTCACCCACAGCCAGTGGGTGCCGACCATGTTCGTGCGCATGCTCAAGCTGCCGGCCGATGTGCGCGCGCGCTACGACCACGCCTCGCTCAAGGTGGCGATTCACGCCGCGGCGCCCTGTCCGGTGCCGGTTAAGGAGGCAATGATCCGCTGGTGGGGACCGGTCCTGTACGAGTACTACGCCGGCACCGAGGGCAACGGTTACGTGGCCTGCGCCTCCGCGGAGTGGCTGGCGCATCCGGGCACGGTCGGTCGTGCGCTGCTCGGTGAAGTCCGCATCCTCGGCGACGACGGCAGGCTGCTGCCCGCGGGCGAGACGGGCACCATCTACTTCGCCAACGGCCCCGTGTTCGAATATCACAATGATCCGAAAAAGACCGCGGCCTCGCGCAGCCGCGAGGGCTGGTCGACGCTCGGCGACGTAGGCCATCTCGACGCCGAGGGCTACCTCTACCTCACCGACCGGAAGGACTTCATGATCATCAGCGGTGGCGTTAACATCTACCCGCAGGAGGTCGAGAACCTTCTGGTGACCCATCCCAGGGTCGCCGACGTGGCGGTGATCGGCGTGCCGAACGAGGACCTGGGCGAGGAAGTGAAGGCGGTGGTGCAACCGATCGAATGGAGCGGCGCGGGCCCCGCGCTGGCGGAGGAGCTGATCGCCTACTGCCGCGAAAATCTCTCGCACATCAAGTGCCCGCGATCGATCGATTTCGATCGGCAGCTGCCTCGCCATCCGACCGGCAAGCTCTACAAGCGCGTATTGCGGGAGCGCTACCGCAACGCGTCGGCGGTGGGGGACGTCTGATGCCCGAGGCCATGCCGCGTTGCGACGTGCTGGTGATCGGCGGCGGTCCGGCCGGCGCCACGGTATCCGCCCTGCTCGCGGAGCGCGGCAGGGATGTCGTCATGGTAGAGAAATCGCGCCATCCGCGATTCCATATCGGGGAATCCCTGCTGCCGTTCAACCTGCCACTGTTCGACCGGCTCGGCGTGGGTGAGGAAATCAAGCGCATCGGCATGCCGAAGCACGGCGTCGAGTTCGTCTCGCCCTGGCATGGCAGCCCGGTCACGCTGAGCTTTGCCGACGCGCTCGACAAGTCGTTTCCTCTCGCCTATCAGGTGCGCCGCTCGGAGTTCGACGAGATCCTGTTTCGCAACGCCGTGCGCAAGGGTGCGACGGCGATCGAGGGATGCCGGGTCACCGGCGTCGAATTCCACTCAGGCGGGGCGCTGGTCAGCGCGCGCGAGGAAGGCAGCCGCGAGCGGCACTGGCGGGCGAAATTCGTTGTCGATGCGTCCGGCCGCGATACCTTTCTCGCCAGCCGGCTCGGAACCAAGCACCGCAACCGAAAGCACAACAGCGCGGCAATCTTCGGCCACTTTGCCGGCGCAAAGCGGCTGTCTGGCGAGTGCGAGGGCAATATAAGCATCTTTTGGTTCGATCACGGCTGGTTCTGGTTCATTCCGCTTTCAGACGGCACCACCAGCATCGGTGCGGTGTGCTGGCCCTACTACCTGAAGTCGCGCAAGACCGATACCGCGCAATTTCTGCAGAACACCATCGCGCTTTGTCCGGCCCTGGCGGAACGGCTGCGGGACGCGCGACCAGTGTCCCCCGTTACCGCCACGGGGAATTACTCGTACAGCGGCGAGCGCACCGCCGGCCCGAACTACCTCATGCTGGGCGACGCGTTCGCATTCATCGATCCGGTGTTTTCCACCGGCGTGTTCCTGGCCATGTATGGCGCCTTCGTCGGTGCGGACACGATCGAAACCTGCCTCGACGATGCGCGACATGCGGCGCGTGCATTGAAGAAATTCGATGCCGTGATGCGCCGCGGCCCGAGGGTGTTTTCCTGGTTCATCTATCGGATCACGACCCCGAGCTTGCGCGACCTGTTCATGGGCCCGAGCAACCGTTTCCGACTGCGGGCCACGGTTCTTTCGATACTCGCAGGCGACATCTTCCGCGGCACGCACGTCCGCCTGACGCTGCTGTTGTTCAAAGCGATCTACTACGTCAACAGTCTGGCTCATCCAACGAGGAGCATGATGGCGTGGAAGAAACGCAGACGGGCGATCCGGGACCACGAGGGCGGAGCGACCCCGGGGGACGAGCCGTGACGCGAGGATGCGCCGGCGAACCTGCTACACCATGCAACCGTTGATGGAAACGACCTGCCCCGATATGTAGCCCGCGCGATCGGATGCGAGGAAACCCACCAGGTCGGCGACCTCGTCGGGCCGGCCTGCGCGCTTCATGGGCACCAGTGCGTCGATCATCTGCTTGTTGAAGACGCGATCGGTCATGGGCGAGGCGATGATGCCGGGCGCGACGACGTTCACCGTGATGCCGCGGCTGGCGAGCTCCAGCGCCAGCGACTTGGTCGCCCCGTGCAGCCCCGCCTTGGCAGCGGCGTAGTTTGTCTGTCCCCGATTGCCGAACACCGCGGCCGCCGAGGAAACGCTCACGATCCGCCCCCAGCGGGTGCCGATCATCGGCAGCAGCAGCGGCTGCGTGACGTTGAAGAAGCCGTTCAACGAAACGTCGATAACGCGTGTCCATTGCGCGGGTCGCATTCCGGGCATGACCGCGTCGTCGTGAATGCCGGCGTTGTTGACGATGATCTGGATCGGGCCGTCGGCGAGTATGCGCTCCAGCGCGGCTCCGGTCTGGTCATGGTCCGTAACGTCGAAGGTCGCTGGCGCAGCGGAGCCGCCGGACGCAGCGATATCGGCGACCAGGCTGTGCGCCTGTGACGGATGGCTGTGCGCATGCACGTAGACGTGGCAGCCGTCGGCGGCCAGCCGCCTGCAGATGGCCGCACCGATCATTCCGCTGCCTCCGGTCACCAAGGCCCGTCTCACGAGCCTGCAGTTCCCGCATCGAGGATCACAGTCGCCCTTCCGCGCAGCACGCCGACATCTCCGACGCGCAAATTGAAGCGATACATGACGCGACTCCCGTCGCCCGCCAGGCGCTCCGCGTCGACAATCAGATCCCCAGCCAGATCATCCAGCCGGCCGCGCCTGCAGATTACGTCGCGCAGGCTGGCGAGGTAGCCAGCCTTTGGCCGCGCGCCCACCGCCCCGCCGAGCCCGCCGTGCACCGCCATCGCCTGGGCCGCGTACTCGATGCCGCACAGGGCGGGCAATTCGCCGCCCGCGCGCATGGGGTTATGCGGGTCGCGGTGCGTGGCGCTGATACAGCGGATCTTGTTCGCGTCCCAGAAGACCACGCCCTCCAGCAGGCACATGATCCCCGCGTGGGGAATCATGCCCGCAATCTCCTCCTTGGACACTAGCACGGTGCCACGACCAGGCGCAGCTGATTTCCGCCGACGTATTCGAGGACGACCACCCCCGTGTCGCCCCGCGCCAGGGCGCCGAGCAGCGGTAGCGAACGGGCTGCGGGCGTGCCAGCTCGCAGGGCCTCCAGACCGGGGTTCGCCATCGTGGACGGGGGCGCCTCGGCGACGACGAGGTGCACCTCGACGCTGGCAAACGCGCCGCGGGTACGCTGCGGCGCGAGCACCAGCGCGACGCCGAAATTCGAGCCGATGTGTCGCACCGCTCCCAAGGGGTCGGGATACGGCTGATCATAGGCGATCAGCGCAACCGCCTTGTCCTCCACCGTGATCTGGACCGCGGTCTCGAGCATGCCGGCGGCGAAACTGGCGTCGTAGCAGCTCAGGCTGGTCGACGGTTCCTGCGATCGATTCGCGATGCTCCAATACCCTGCCGCCGCATTATGCACGGAGTTGTGGAATCGCGTCGGCGAAACTTCGCGCTGCGGCGACGCCAGCGTCTCGCACATCTCGTGCACCGTGTCGGCGTCGCCGCCGGAGGAAGTGAAAACTGTCGCCATCGCGCTGGCATCGCGTCCGGCATTGATGAACGCTTCGCGTCCGACCGCAAGCGCCAGCTTGACCGGGACGCCTGCGCGACGACGCTCCGCCGGGGGCAGCATGTCGCTGGGCGCCAGCACTGTCGGTGCGCTGACGTAGGGCTTGCTTTCGGCCAGCACGGCGCGATCGGCGCACCAGCCGTTCAGCCCCGGGCCCAGCACGCCGACGCCCTCGACGAACAGTCGCATCATGCGGCCCGCCCCAGGACGAGGCTGCAGTTGCTGCCGCCGAAGCCAAATGAGTTCGAGACCACGCGTGCGAGCCGCGCCTCGCGATTCTCAAGCTGGTAGTCGCACCGCAGGGCGGGGTCCAGCTCCTTCGTCTGTAGGCTGCCGGGAAGCAGGTCACCTTCCATGGCGAGGATGGATATGATCGCTTCGGTGACGCCGGCCGCGCCCAGCAAGTGCCCTGTCCAGCCCTTGGTCGAGCTGCATGGCGTGGCGGGGCCGAAAACGTCAACCACGGCCTTGTCCTCGCTCGCGTCGTTGCTCCGGGTGGCCGTGCCGTGGAGATTGATGTAGGCGATGTCCACGGGCGCGAGGCCCGCGGATTCGAGCGCGCGCTGCATCGCCAGCCTTGCCCCGGCGCCATCCGGGTGCGGCGCGGACATATGGTAAGCGTCGCAACTTTCGCCAACGCCTAGAAGCATGAACGCCCCGCGGGCTGGACTGCCCTCAGCGCGCTCGAGGAGGGCGAAGCCGGCACCTTCGCCGATGGAAATCCCGTCACGAGCCGCGTCGAAGGGGCGGCACGGCGCGCTTGACACCAACCCAAGCGAATGGAAGCCGTAAAGCGTGGTCAGGCAAAGCGAATCCGCACCGCCGACGACGGCGGCATCAATGATGCCCGCGGCCATCATGCGCGCGGCGCTGCCGAAGACCTTGGCGGTCGACGAACAGGCCGTGGAAACCACGAACGCCGGGCCCTGCAGCTGCAGGTAGCGCTGCACGAAATCCGCCAGCGAAAAAGTATTGTGGGTTTCGGCGTAGCGGTAGTCGGCAGGCAGCGCGCCGGTCTGCGGGTCGCGCCGGCGGTAGGCCAGCTCGGTCTCCAGCATGCCCGAGGTGCTCGTTCCCAGAAAGACGCCGATCCGCCGGGCGCCGTATGCGTCTCGCGCCCGGGCGACCGCCTCGGGGAATCCGTCCTGCTCGAGGGCGAGCTGGGCGAGGCGATTGTTGCGGCAGTCGTAGGCGGCAAGGCCGGCGTCGACGCGGTATTCGTCCAGGCCCTCGACTTGGCCTACGTAGGTGTCGAGCGCCACGGCGTCGAACGCACAGGGCGCCAATCCGGAACGGCGCTCGCGCAGGGCGTTCGCGACCGCCCGCAGCCCGCGGCCCAGGCAATTCACGATCGCGAGACGGCTGATGACGAGAGGTCGCAAGCGCATGACAAATTAGCCGGAAAGGCGCTGTGCCACGAACAGCATGTTGGAAAACGGTGTTCCTTCGCTCATGGGTTGCGTGTTCACCCCGAAACCAAGCTCCTCGAGCAGGCGAACCCACTGGGCCGCGCTTCGATAGTACAGCCGCTTCCAGGGATTTCCGCGCCACGCATTGGCGACGCGCTCCGCCGATTTCGTCATCCTGAACGCGACGCCGGCGGCGGCATCGGCCTCGCGCAACAACAACACGCCGCCGCAGCGCAACGCAGCGGCAACGCCTTCCAGTACTTGGCGCTGCGCAGCCTCGGGCAGGTAGAACAACACATCCACGGCGACCACCGCCGAGCAAGCGGAAAGCGCAACATCGCAGATATCGCCGGAAATCACATTGGCGGCATCCCCGAGCACCGTGCGTGCGGTGCTTACGCGATCTGCGCGCAACTCGATCCCGTGCATCTCGAGCTGCAACGGCGGTGCGGGCAAGTCCGCCGGCCAGCGCCCGGACCGATACTCCGTCCTAGCTGCATTGAGCAGGGCCAGCAGAATCCCCGCTCCACAGCCAAGATCGAAGAGGCGGCCCTCGTCGGGCAGCAGGCCGTGCTCGAGCAAAGCGAAATACACCGGATCGTGGCGCAGCTTGCCGCGCGAGAAGTACCAGGCGGGTTTGCCGGCGCCCGCGAAGGGGCGCGTAGCCGCCTCGAAGAGCGGTCTAAGCCTCGGATCCATCTTCGAACGCGGTCGGCAAGGCGACCGACGTCAGACCCTTGGCCGCGATCACATCCAGCAACTCCGTGAGGACGACCAGCACCATTGGTTCGCGACGATCGGTTCGCGAGGAAACACCGTCGTGCAGCAAGAGAATGTCGCCAGCGGTAAGTCCAGTAGCCAGGCGCTTGAGCACTTTATCCGGATCGCCCGAAACCGCATCGAAGCCCCGCCGGGTCCATGACACGTAATCTAGTCCCAGCTTGGCGAGCACGGGGTCGAGGAAAGGGTTTCGATACCCCATAGGCGCCCGGAAAAATCGCGGCGGCCGGCCGGTTACCTTGGCGATCGTGGCCTGCCCGACCTCCACCTCGCGCCGCAATCGGGAGACGCCATAGAAGGCGAACGCGTGCGAATGCGTATGGCTATGGTTTTCCACGCTATGCCCTCGACGTGCGATTTCCCGGACCAATTCCGGAAACGCCGCGGCCCTTTCGCCGATGCAGAAGAAGCTGGCTTTCGCGCCATGTCGGTCCAGCAGATTGAGCACTTCTGGTGTCGCCGCCGGATCCGGACCGTCGTCGAAAGTCAGCGCGATCTCCCCGCGCCGAGCCGCCGAGCTGGGTAAGCGAACCAGGTTGCGCCCAAGCAAACCACTGCGCGGGAATAAGACCGCGCCGCTCAGCACCAGATGGTTGCCGAGCAACGCGCCGAGCACCAGGGGCCACGACTCGGGCCGCGCGGCCAGCACGGCCGCGCCGACGACATGCAGCCATGTCGACAGCCGAACGGCGGGCGTCGGGCGCCAAGGCCGGGTGCCGGTGGCGGATTGCATATTAGCCGTTAGTCATTCAGTCCGAAAATAGACCCCTGTCCAACAGTTGCTGCCACAGCGCCTTCCAGGTTTGCCAATCATGGCCGCCCTCGACGGCCACCACCCGCGAGGCCGGCAGCTGCGCTGCCAGCATCGTACTCGCCGGCGCGAAGCGGTCGCCCTTTCCGTAGCCGAGGAAAATCGCGGGCCAGGCCGGATCTTCCGCCCGATATGTTCTGAGCCACGCGACAAGCATGCGCTCATCGTCCCCCGGCGGGATTTCGCCCGGCGTCCAATGAATCAGGCCGCCGGCGCGCATGACCTCCGCGATCAGTCCGCGCGTGCCCAGAAAGGGGGCAAGCAGCACCACTCCTTCGATGTCCGCCGCATGCTCGCGGACATAGGCCATCGATCCCATGCCCCCGATCGATATGCCCATCAGCCAGATCCGCTTGTAACCCACGCTGCGTGCCGGTGCAATGATTTCAGTCGCCAGACGCTCGATGAGATTGCGCTCGAGGTAATAGTCGACATGCGCATCGGCCGCGACGATGTCGACGGGCAGGCCACGCTCCCGCAGCGCCACGCTGAAGCCTTGCTCCAGCAGATCCTGCGCTCGGTCCATGGCGCCGGGCAACATGACGAGCAGCACCCGGTCAGCGCCGCGGCCTGGCGCTAGGTCGTAGATGGCGTCCATGTCGTCAAATTCGAGGCACGAAGACCGGAACGAGCGTATTCCCGCCTCACGAGCTGTTGCTGCCCGCCGGGCGGTCCTCCGGCCGAGCGAGGATGGCCGAGAACACGAGGCTCAGTATCGCCCCTGTCCCCACCGTCGATCCGATGGCGTTCAATACCGGCACGTTGGAAAAACTAAGCACGCCGAATCCGATCACCGTGGACAGGTTCGCGAACAGCAGCGAAACGATGGTGCGCTCACGGTCTGGTCCTGAATCGACTCGCCGATCGAAGAACAGCGAATAGTTGGACCCGACCGCCACCACCAGCAGCAGACCCACCAAGTTGAAGATCGACAGGCCGTGACCCCTTAGAATCAGCACGCCGCTCGTCACAATGACGGCTGCCACCAGCGGCGCCACGACATCGAACACGCGGCGTGCCGAGCGCAGGCTGACGAACAGGAGCACGACGATCGCCGCGGCACCCAACAACGAATACTTGAGCACCTCGCGTCGATAGGACTGGTAAAGCTGATCGGCGTCGTGCCGGAGATCGAGAAGAACCGCTTGCGCGTCGGGCACCGTGCCCAGCTCCCGGGCGATACTCGGCGCATCCGCGACGCCGCGCAACGGTATCATCGCTGCCCAGCCGGGCGGTCGCCGGACGAGCAGTGAATCCACCTTGGTTGCGAGAATGGTGCCTTGCAGGTCGGTCCGACCCAGCAGCGGCTGACGCTTGGCCGCCGATACGTCTTCCAAGAATGGCTCGAACAGCCCGGGACGAAATGGCAGGCCGCTTTGCGCGCGTTGCAGGTCTTCTCGCAATTCCTCCGCTGACGGCAACGCGGCCTGACGGGCGCGCTGCATTTTGCGGCTCGGCAGATACGTCGCCGGCGAATCGAAGCCTTCGAGCATCCCGGCCCCGGTCAGCCGTCGCAGCATCGCACCCACGTTCTCGCTCGCCTGCAATGCCGCTTCCTGGTCGCGGGCGCTGATCACGACTAGGTAACGCAAGTCAGGAGCGCCGATATCGCGTCGCAGCTGGGCATCCAGAATCTGGTCGTGCATGGGGATCGGGCTCAGGCGCGCCAGATCGTCGCTCCATGGAGGTCCGCGCTGCAGCAACAGGAACAGCGCCACGAGCGCAACGCCTAACAATAGGGCATAGCGCAGGGCGGGCGCGCGTCGCGCCAGGAAGGCCGCTTTCGGCGCGAGCGCCGTCACCGCCCGCGCCGAGAATCCAGGCCGCAGCAGGGCAGGCAAGACCCAGCGCGTAACCGCGACCGCGACGATGAGCCCGGCGATCGAAAACAGACCCAATTGCGCGAGCCCCGTGAACCCCGAGAACAGCATGGCGCTGAAGCCGCACACGGAGGTCAGTACGCCCAGGCGCAGCGTGGGCCAGATTCGGTCGAGCGTGTTGCGCGCCGCCGTCCCCGGCGCCATCTGGGTAAACAGGTAGATTGCGTAGTCCACCCCTTCGCCGATCAGGGTCACGCCGAATCCCAGAGTGATGCCGTGCACGGAGCCGAAGCCTAGGCTCACTGCTGCCACGCCGGCAAGCGCTCCACTGGCGACCGGCAGCAATGCGAGCCCCAGCATTCTCGCCGATCGATATAGCAGCACCAGCAGCACCGAGATCAGGGTCGTGGCAATGAGCGAGAAGCGCAGCACGTCGCCTTTGATCGTCTCGCGGGCGCTCACCGAGAATACCGCGGGTCCGCTTACCAGGAGGCGTGCCGCGGCCGTGCCCGCCGCAACGGCGAAGGTAGCGCGGATTCGCGCCAGGGCCGCTTGTTGCGCATCGATGTCGTAACCGGCGCTCCTGGTCTGCACAACCAATAAGGCCCGTTTGTTGTCGTTCGAAAACCACACACCGTGCTGCATTGCAGGTTTTACCTGCCCTTCGAGCTGATCGAGGAGGCGCAACAATTCGCCGCCGGGATCCTGCGGCAAAATCTTGCGCAGCAAGATGCCCACGGACGAGCCGAGCAGTTGCAGGTCGTCTTCGAGTGCACGGCGCAGGGCCGCCGCCGTGAAGTGTTCGCGATCGACGGCCGGGCTGAGCAGGTAGCGGTTGCGCCACAGGTAATCCCGGTCTTTCTCTACCCCCACATTTTCGCCATTGTTTACGGCGACGAAGCTCTCGTCGTGGCGCAGCTTGGCCGCCATCCGCCTGCTGATCTCGGCGAGCGCATCGGGTGTGCCACCCTCGATGCCGATCAGAATCTGCCGCGAGACCACGCCTTCACGCAACTGTTCCACCAACAGCTGCTGCGCAGGCGTCGGCGACCGGGGCAGAAACGCCGACAGGTCGGTGCTGAACTCGGTTTGGCTGATGACCGCGACGCATGCCAGGACGAAAGCGATCCAGGCGCCGATCAGGCCACGCGATAACCAACTCATCGGCCTTCCTCTGCGATCGTCATGACCGAGCGGTCGCCTTCGGGCTCGATGATCTCGATGGTCGCCACCCGGGTGTTGCTGCCGACGATGCGAATTTCGCTCACGGCGGCCCGCATGCTCGGATCGCTGGGCGTAAGGACCAGTCGCCACTGGGCGGCGTCGCCTTCGAGATCGACGCTGTAGAAGCGGCGCAGGGTCGGCAAATCGCCGGCGAGCGTCGCGCGGATGCTTTCCACGAAGGCCCACACGGTCGGATAGGCTTGCAGCGCCAGTGTGCGGCGCTCGTGCTTGATCTCGTTCGTGATGGTGAGCTCGTCTCCGGCCAGAACGAGACTTTCCGGTGCAGGCAGCCGCGTATGCTTCTCGAGGCGGTCGGGCGCGTTGTATAGCAGCGTGCCGGATGATTCGAGCGGGCCGCTGACGATGCTCAGGTACTTGCGCTCGACGAACGTGGCTCTGGCCGTCTTCACCTGGCTCATGCTCTGCATGAGCTGCTTCACGTCCCAGGCGGCCGCGGGCGTCTCGGCCCGGACGGCGCCGCCCACGAAAGCAATGGCTGCCAGCATGCACAACATCGCGCGCAGCGGACGACGCACGCTACTTCCAGAAATCATAGAAGTTGAACCAGTTGTACGGCGCAAGGCGGCAGTAGTGTTCGATCCGTTCGGCGTACTGGCGCAAGGCCCGCTCGATCGCGACACCGCGATCTTTGCGGCCGGTAACGCTGAAGTCGGCAAGCCGCTCAAAGTGCACGTCGTAGCGGTTGCCCCCGCGATATAGCCCGAACATCAGCACGACCGGCCGCTTCAGCATGGCCGCGACGCGCAGCGGCCCGAGGGCGAATTTGGCCGGCTCGCCGAGAAACGGGCACGCCATCGTTCCTTCGGCCTCGATCGTTCTATCGCCCAGCATGCCGACGCAGGCGCCCGACTGGAGCGCTTCCTCCACCCTCAGCATCGAGTCAAACTTGCCCAGGGGAATCACCTGCGCAGACAGGTTCGGATTGATCGCCTCGAGCACCGAATTGAGCTTGCGGGCGTTCTCCTCGTACATCACCATGCTCACGCGCAGCCCCCGGGCTTCCCGGCCAAGGGCTCGAATGATCTCGAAGCTGCCTAGGTGCGCCCCGAGCAGAAGGCAACCGTCGCCGCACGCGAGCACGCCGTCAACGATGTCGACTCCGTACACGCGCACGTCGAAGCGGGCGTACTGCTCATTGAGCAGATATACGCGGTCCAGTATGGTGGCCGCGAAGGCGTGGTAGTGGCTAAACAGGTCGCCGAGGCCTGGCGCTCGTCCGAGCACCTTGCCGAGGTATTTTCGCGAAGCCGCTCGGGCTACGCCCGACGACACGAGAAAGTACAGGCAGATAGGGTAAAGCAGGAGTCGCGCCGCGGGCCGACCTAGACGCAGCGCGACCCACACAGTGAAACGGATGGCGCATGCGCTGCCGCGCTCCGGCCGTCCGAGCCATTCCGGCGCCGGTCGACCCTCTAGCCCGCCGTCGAAGTGCCTGCGCATTTCACCACGCCGGTCAGCACCGGCCTCCCGCCGACCTTGCAGGTAAATTCGATTGAGTTTCGCGCAGCATCGGAAAACTCGATTTGCACCCGATCACCGGGCCGCGTCGGATGGAAGAACTTGGCTGACCGGATATCGCATGGCACCAACGGGACACCGAGCTGCGATTCGATCGCGCGTAGCGTTTCGCTCAACAATACCGCCCCCGGGATAATGGGATTGCCGGGAAAGTGCCCCTCCGAGGCCGGGTGACGCGGAGGAAACACCCGCTCGAGCGTGGCCAAATTCACTCCGCCTTGAGCGCACGCTCGTTTATGAGCCTATTCAGCGCCTCGCGCGGCAATTTGCCTGTGGCGTTGCGCGGTAGAACGTCCACCACGCATAGCGGCCGGGGCAAGAAGGCGGCGTCGATGCGTTCGCGCAAGGCGCGCATGACCGCCTCGCTGGTGACCCCCGGCGCCACCACGAATGCCGTCAACCGGGTGATTTCCACGCCGTCCTGGTCTGGCACGACAAAGGCACCATCGACGACGCCCGCGATGGAATTGAGGTGATAGTCGAGGTTGGCGAGCGAGGTGCGCTTGCCCGCGATATCGACAAGATCGGCCGTCCGTCCATGCAACAGGAACGTACCACGGTCGCAGAGCTCGATCACATCGGCGAGCAGCACCTCGGTCTCCACGTGTCCGCCGCCGACCCAGGTTCCCTTCTCATCTTGGCGCAGCGTGATGCCGGGTAAGGGGCGCCACGTGGCGGTCTCCACGGTGCGACGCGTGGCCACCTGGCCCGCCTCGGTGCAACCATAGATCTCGTAAAGCGGCGTGGCTAAGCGCGCCTCCGCCTCGGCCGCCAGTTGCGGAGACAGGGGTGTCGTCGCGCAGAGCAGGAAATCGGCCTGCGGCAGCCGGGCCGGTTCGGCGAGCAGCGCCCGCAGGTGCAGCGGCGTGGTCACCAGTCCGCGCGGTCGCGGCAGCGCTTCGAGCTCGGCGCGGATGTCGGCCGGATAGAACGGTCGCCCTGCATACAGCGCCAAGCCGTTCTGCGTGACCATAAGGACGGTGGATTCTAGACCGTACATGTGGCGCGGCAGCACGGTGCCCAAAATCACCATGCCCGACTGCCCGTTCAATCCCAGCCGTTGCGCCTCCGCACGGGCGCTGCTGACCAGCCCCCCCCAAGACTTCTGATGCGGCAAAGGCTCTCCGGTGGTGCCCGAGGTGAACACCAAGGCGGCGATCTGCGCCGCAGGGATTGCGGGTACCTGAGGCACCGGCGACTCAGCGTCGGACGTCGTGGGATAAGGGACGGTATCGAACCCGAGCTGCTCGCCCGCATCGTCGCTCAGGCAATACATGTCCGGATACCGGTCGCTCAACTGCTCGAGCAGCTTGGGCGTTTGGTTCGGTGGCAGCAGGCTGACCTGCTGGCGCAGCAACGCAGCGCTGAATCCGACCAGGAATCGATAGCGATCCGTCAACAGGTTGAGGATGTGCCGCCGGTCCGGGAGCAGGCCGGCCAGCTGCCTGACATCCCGCAGGAACTGATCTACGCCGATCGACCGTCCGTAGCCATACGCCAATGCGGCGCCCGCGCGGTAGTCGCGTATCAGGGGAAGGTCAAGCATATGCGGTGCTCGCATACCGTATTCACCATTTCCGCCGGTGACCGCACTTTCTTCGCCGACTTCGTCATAGTACGCTTTGTCTCAAGCACCCCATGTACATTGTAGCGTTCGACCAACCTGCCAACCGCATGACGCACGTCCCCGAAATCGCATGAACAAGATCGCCACGTAAATGCTGCGCGAGAACGCCGCCCTGACCGCCGCCGAGCTGGAGCTGGCCGAGCTCATCGTCACCACGCTAAATCTGGAAGTGAAGGCGACGGAAATCGACCCGGATGCGCCTCTGTACGGCGACGGTCTGGGGCTGGACTCGATCGATATCCTTGAGATCGCCTTGGCGCTGTCGAAACACTACGGCATCCAGCTGCGTTCCGACGACGAGAACAATCGGCGCATATTGGGCTCGCTTCGCAGTCTTAACCAGCATATCCAGCAACACCGCACCAAGAGCTCCTGACTTGCTCAAGCCGATGGCGTTGGCGATAGCGACTATGAGGCGCGCAATGACTCCCGGCGCCGTTCGGGACGCACCTGCTGACCCGAGGTGCTACCTCTTGCGCAGGCGGCGGATCGCCGCGAGCTGCGCCGCGAGCATCGACAGCTCGGCTTCGACGGTCGCAACTTCCTGCTTGTCCTTGGCGTTGCGGCGGGACTCCTCGGCGCGCTTCTGCGCCTCGAGCGCCTTTGCCTCGTCGAGGTCGTGGCCGCGAATGGCCGTGTCGGCGAGCACCGTCACCACCTGCGGCTGGATCTCCAGGATCCCGCCGGCGACGAAGATGAGCTGCTCCTCACCACCGCCCGCCGGGACAATGCGCACGGTGCCGGGCCGAATGCGGGTGATGAGCGGCGTGTGCCGCGGGTAAACGCCGAGCTCGCCGGCCTCGCCAGGGAGCACGACGAACTCCGCCTCGCCCGAGAAGATCGACTCTTCCGCGCTGACCACGTCGACGTGCATGGTGGTTGCCATATGGGCTCGCCTTACTGGAGGGTCTTCGCCTTCTCGAACGCTTCCTCGATCGGGCCGACCATGTAGAAGGCCTGTTCGGGCAGGCTGTCGCACTCACCGTTGACGATCATGTTGAAGCCCTTGATCGAGTCCTTGAGCGTCACGTACTGGCCCGGCGTACCGGTGAAGTTCTGCGCCACGGTGAAGGGCTGAGACAGGAAGCGCTGTATCTTGCGCGCGCGCGCTACCGCCAGCTTGTCCTCCGGCGAGAGCTCGTCCATGCCGAGAATGGCGATGATGTCGCGCAGCTCCTTGTAGCGCTGCAGCGTCGCCTGCACCGCGCGGGTGGTGTTGTAGTGCTCCTCGCCGATGGTGTTCGGATCGACCTGGCGCGAGGTCGAATCGAGCGGATCGACCGCGGGATAGATACCGAGCGAAGCGATATCGCGCGACAGCACCACCGTCGCGTCGAGGTGGCCGAAGGTGGTCGCCGGCGAGGGGTCGGTCAGGTCGTCGGCGGGCACGTACACCGCCTGGATCGAGGTGATGGAGCCGGTTTTTGTCGAGGTGATGCGCTCCTGCAGCCGGCCCATCTCCTCCGCGAGCGTCGGCTGATAGCCGACCGCCGAAGGCATGCGCCCGAGAAGTGCGCTAACTTCGGTGCCCGCGAGCGTGAAGCGGTAGATGTTGTCGATGAACAGCAGGATGTCGCGCCCTTCGTCGCGGAATGATTCCGCCATCGTGAGGCCGGTCAACCCCACGCGCAGCCGGTTGCCCGGCGGCTCGTTCATCTGGCCGAACACCATCGCGACCTTCGACTCCTGGAGATTGTCGAGCTTGATGACCTCGGCTTCGATCATCTCGTGGTAGAAGTCATTGCCTTCGCGCGTCCGCTCGCCCACGCCGGCAAACACCGACAGTCCGCTGTGCTTCGTGGCGATGTTATTGATGAGCTCGAGCATCGTCACGGTCTTGCCGACGCCGGCACCGCCGAACAGTCCGATCTTGCCGCCCTTCGCGAATGGGCAGATGAGATCGATCACCTTGATGCCGGTTTCGAGCAGCTCGACGGACGGGGAAAGCTCGTCGAACTTGGGCGCGGACTGGTGGATCGAACGGCGCTCTTGCGTCTGGATCGGACCACCTTCGTCGATCGGGCGCCCGAGCACGTCCATGATGCGCCCGAGCGTCCCTTTTCCAACCGGCACCGAGATCGGCGCACCGGTATTGTCGACCTTCATGCCGCGGCGCAGGCCGTCGGCCGAGCCCATGGCGATGCAGCGCACCACGCCGTCGCCGAGCTGCTGCTCGACCTCGAAGGTCAGGCCCTGTTCGGCGAGCCCCTTCTCGCCGGTGTCAGCGAGGGTCAGCGCGTCGTAGACCTTGGGCATTGCGTCGCGCGGGAATTCAATGTCGGTAACCGCGCCGATGCACTGTACGATGGTGCCTTGTGTTTGTGACATGACTTTTTCCTAGAGCTAGATTCCGTTACACGGCGGCCGCGCCGCCGACGATTTCCGAGAGTTCCTTGGTGATCCCCGCCTGCCGGTTCTTGTTGTAGATCAGCGTGAGCTCGTCGATCAGCGTGTCGGCGTTGTCGGAGGCGGCCTTCATGGCCACCATGCGTGCCGATTGCTCGGAAGCCATGTTCTCGGCGAGTGCCTGGACGATGATTGCCTCGATGTAGCGCGTCAGCACCTGGTCGAGCACGGTCTTCGCCTCGGGCTCGTAAAGGTAGTCCCAGGTGCCCTCGGGCGCGCCCATGCGCTCGCCGGTGAGCGGCAGCAGCTGCTCCATGACCGGCTCCTGCTTCATGGTGTTGATGAAGCGCGTGTAGACGATCATCACCCGGTCGAAGCGGTCCTCGACATAGCCTTCGAGCATCACCTTCACCGCGCCGATCAGCTTGTCGAGTTGCGGCCGGTCCCCGAGCTGCACCGCCTCCGAGACGATGTTCGCGCCCAGGCGCTGCATGAATCCCAGGCCCCTGTTGCCGATGCAGCACACCTCGATTTGTTCACCCTGCGCCTGCCACTCCTTGTAGTGATTGAGCGCCATGCGCAGCGCGTTGGTGTTGAGGCCCCCGCACAGCCCCTTGTCGGTGGTGATCAGGATCAAGCCGACACCGTTGACCGTGTCGCGGGCCACCACGAACGGGTGACGGTATTCCGGATTGGCATGGCTGATATGCGCCGCCACATTGCGGATCTTCTCGCCATAGGGTCGCGTCGCGCGCATGCGCTCCTGCGCCTTGCGCATCTTCGAGGCGGAAACCATCTCCATCGCCTTGGTGATCTTGCGAGTGTTCTGCACACTCTTGATCTTGTTGCGGATCTCTTTGGTGCCCGGCATGGCGCTTGTCCTGACTCAGAACGAGCCGTTCTTCTTCCAGTCCTCGATCGCCGCCTTGAGGGCCTTCTCGTCGTCCGCCGAGAGGTCCTTCTTCTCTTCCATGTGATTCACGAGCTCGGCGTACTTACCCTTAATGTAGTCGCGCATCGACTTCTCCGCCGCCAGCGCCTTCTTCACGTCGATGTCGTCGAAGTAGGCGTTGTTCACGGCGAACAGCGTCAGCGCCATCTCCCAGACCTGCAGCGGCGAATATTGCGGCTGCTTCATGAGCTCGGTGACCATGCGCCCGCGTTCGAGCTGCTTGCGCGTGGCTTCGTCCAGGTCCGAAGCGAACTGCGCGAACGCCGCGAGCTCGCGGTACTGGGCGAGTGCCAGTCGCACGCCGCCGCCGGTGTCGCGGCGCTTCATGATCTTGGTCTGCGCCGCGCCGCCCACCCGCGACACCGAGATCCCGGCGTTGATCGCCGGCCGGATGCCGGCGTTGAACAGGTCCGACTCGAGGAAGATCTGGCCATCCGTGATCGAGATGACGTTCGTCGGCACGAACGCCGTCACGTCGCCCGCCTGTGTCTCGATGACCGGCAGCGCGGTGAGCGAGCCGGTTTTGCCCTTGACCTTGCCGTTGGTAAATCGTTCGACCCAGGCCTCGCTTACGCGCGCGGCGCGCTCGAGGAGGCGACTGTGCAGGTAGAACACGTCACCGGGGTAGGCCTCGCGTCCCGGCGGGCGGCGCAACAGCAGCGACACCTGGCGATACGCCCAGGCCTGCTTGGTCAGGTCGTCGTAGATGATGAGGGCGTCCTGTCCGCGATCGCGGAAGTATTCCCCCATGGTGCAGCCCGAGTAGGGCGCAATATACTGCATCGCTGCCGATTCCGAGGCAGGGGCCGCGACCACGATGGTGTATTCCATCGCGCCGTGCTCCTCGAGCTTCCTCACTACGTTGGCGATGGTCGAGGCCTTCTGGCCGATCGCCACGTACACGCAGATCAGGTCCTTGCCTTTCTGGTTGATGATGGTGTCGACCGCGACCGCGGTCTTGCCGGTCTGGCGATCGCCGATGATCAACTCGCGTTGCCCGCGGCCGATCGGGACCATGGCGTCGATCGCCTTGAGGCCGGTCTGCACCGGTTGCGACACCGACTTGCGCCAAATCACGCCGGGCGCCACCTTCTCGATGACGTCGTTCTCCTTGGCATTGACCGGGCCCTTGCCGTCGATCGGCTGCCCGAGCGAGTTCACCACCCGTCCGAGCAGCTCTGGACCGACCGGCACGGAAAGAATGTTACTTGTGCACTTGACCGTGTCGCCCTCGGTAATGTGCTCATACTCGCCGAGAATCACCGCGCCGACCGAGTCGCGTTCCAGGTTGAGCGCGAGACCGAAGGTGTTCCTCGGGAACTCGAGCATCTCGCCCTGCATCACGTCGGACAGGCCGTGGACGCGGCAGATGCCGTCGCTCACCGAAACGACGGTGCCCTGCGTGCGCATCTCGGCGCCGGCATCGAGATTCTGGATCCGGCTCTTGATCAGTTCCGAAATTTCGGACGGATTGAGTTGCATGTCGATTCCTTGGTATTTAGCCCTTCAATGCGCTCTCCAGCGCGGCGAGCTGCGCGCGCGCGGAGGCGTCGATAACCTTGTCGCCGATCACGATCCGCACCCCGCCGATCAGCTCGCCGTCCACGACGACGCTGCTGCGGACCTTGCGCGCGGTGTGCTTCTCGAGCATCCCGTTGAGCGCGGCGAGCTGCGCCGGCTCGAGCTCGAATGCGGAAAAGATCTGCGCCTCGACCACGCCCTCGCGATCGTTCTTCAGCACCTCGAACTGGGCGCGGATTTCGGGCAGCAACTCGAGGCGATGATTCTCGGCCAGGACGCGCACCAGGTTCTCCGCCTCGCCGCTCAACTTGCCGCTCAGGATCGAGATGAACAGCCCGGCGATCTTTGCCGCAGACACGTTCGGGTCGTTGATCGCCGCGCGCACGCGCTCGTTGCCGGCGACCTGCGCCAGCGCGGCGAGCATCGCCAGCCACTCGGCGAGCTTGCCCGAGCCGTCGGCCAGCCGGAAGACCGCTTCCGCGTAAGGCCGCGCGATGGTGCGTGGTTCAGCCATGGATCAGAGTTGGGCCTTGATCGAATCGAGGAACTGCGCATGCGCCTTGGCATCGACCTCGCGGCGCAGGATTTTCTCCGCGCCGGCGACCGCCAGCGAGGCGACCTGCTCGCGCAGCTGCTCGCGGGCGCGCGAGAGTTCCTGCTGGATATCGGCCTTGGCGGCGCTCTTCTCGCGCTCGCCCTCTTCCCTGGCCGCGAGCTTCGCCTCCTCGATCAGCTGGGCGCCCCGCTTCTCCGCCTGCGCAACGATGTCGGCCGCGCGGCCGCGCGCTTCCTCGATCATCTGGCCGGCCTCCCGCGTCGAGATTTCGAGCGATCTCCGGCCCTCTTCGCCGGCCGCGAGGCCGTCGGCGATCTGCTTCTGCCGGTTCTCGATGGCGCGCAGCAGCGGCGGCCATACGAACTTGACGGTGAACCAGATGAACAGCGCAAAGGCGGCAGCCTGCGTAAACAAGCTCAGATTGATGTTCATGCCTGCCCCTTACTTCCGGATGAAAAAGTCGCGTCGCGCGTGCGCTACTTGGGAATGACGCTGAGCAGCGGGTTGCCGAAGGCGAACAGCATCGCCAGACCGACGCCGATGATGAACGACGCATCGATCAGGCCGAGCAGCAGGAACACCTTCGCCTGCAGCGAGGCGGTCAGCTCGGGCTGTCGTGCCGCGGCTTCGAGAAAGCGGCTGCACATGATGCCGATGCCGATACAGGCACCGGCAGCGCCGAGCCCGATCATGAGGCCGATGCCGATCCCGGTGTAGGCCTGGATCATCGCCAGCATTTGAAGTTTTTCCATTTTGGTTTCCTTTCAGAGCGAAATCGCGGTAACGATGAAAATCAGTGATGCTCGTGCGCCATCGAGATGTACGCAACGGTAAGCATCATGAAGATGAACGCCTGTATCACTACGATCAGGATGTGGAAGATCGCCCACCCGAGCCCGAGCACCGTGCCAAAGAAGGTGCCCGCCAGTCCGGTGGCGGCCCAGACCCAGAGCAGCAGGAAGATGATCTCGCCAGCGAACATGTTGCCGTACAGCCGCAGGGAGTGCGACAGCGGCTTCGAAACGTACTCGACGATGTTGAACGCCAGGTTCGGGAGCCATAGCAGCGGGTTCGAGCCGAACGGCGCGCAGAACAATTCGTGGATCCAGCCGCCCAGGCCCTTCGACTTGATCGAGAAGTAGATCATCAGCACCCACACCGAGAGCGCCAGGGCGAACGTGGTGTTCACGTCGGCGGTCGGTACCGGGCGCCATTCGTGCAGGCCAATTGCGCCCAAACCCTTGGAAATGAAATCGACGGGTAGCCAATCCATGGCATTCATCAGCAGCACCCAGACGAACACCGTTAGCGCAGCCGGCGCGACGAACTTGTTGCGGTCGCCGTGCGTGAACATGCCTTTCACCTGCCCGTCGATGAACTCGAACGCAAGCTCGACGAACGCCTGTCGCTTGTTCGGCACTCCGGAGGTCGCGCCGCGCACCACCCACCAGAAAAACCACACACCCAGCACGCCGAGGATTACCGACGTCACGAGCGAATCGACGTGCACTGTCCAGAACGCGCCTTCGCCGACCGGCTTGGCGAAGAAGGTCAGGTGGTGGCTGATGTACTCGGAGGGAGTGAGTTCGGCGCCGGCGGCCATGACTTAACCGTAATCGACTTTCCAATCAGCGCGACTTAACGGTCGCGAACTACAAATGCCACGGAGAAAATCAGGGCCGTCAACATGAACGTCCCGAGGAAGGCGAGCGTCACGACATCCTTGTATGTCACCAGCACGAGCCACAGCAGGATGACGATGAGGCCGACCTTGATGCCTTCCGCTCTCAACGCCCCGATCAGGACCCCCCCTGCCGACTCTGCCTTCCCCAACGATGCAACAAACCCCGACACAAGCCCGGCACACACGCTGACCATGCCGCCAAGGACGGCCGACAGGGCGCCGTGAACACCGACCGCCGCAGCAGCGATGAGCGTCAGGACCAGCGTGGCGATCAATTGCCAACGCAGGACCGTGCGAATCGGCTTGCTCAGGGTGCGAAGCATGGCATCCGTATTCCCCGCGCCCAGCAAAGCCGGCGGAGTATAGCGTTCAAGGGGTTGCATGGTCAACGCGTTGCGCTGCAGCAGGGCAGCGGGCAGGCCGTTACCGCAGCTTGCGCAGCAGCTGCTCCAAATGGTCGAGCCCGGCGTAGTGGAGGATCAGCTTGCCGCTGCCCTTGCGGCCCGGGCGGATCTCGACCGTGGTGCCGAGCTGTTCCGAAGTCTCCTCCTCGAGCCGCGCGAGGTCGCGGTTCGGTTTGCGCCGCTGGCGACCAGAGTTGCCGCGCAGCAACTTTGCCACCAGCGCCTCGGTTTCGCGCACCGAGAGCCCACGCCCGGCGACCCGTTTCGCTGCCTCGACCTGGCGTGCGCCTTCGAGAGCGAGGATCGCGCGCGCATGCCCCATCTCGAGCACGCCCTCCATGACCATTGCCTGCACAGGCTTGGAGAGCTTCAGCAGCCGCAGCAGGTTGGTGGTGGCGCTGCGCGAGCGCCCGACGGCATCGGCCGCCTGCTCGTGGGTCATCTTGAACTCGTCGATCAGCCGCTGCAGGCCCGAGGCCTCCTCCATCGGATTGAGGTTCTCGCGCTGGATGTTCTCGATCAGCGACATGGCAAGGGCCGCCTCGTCCGGAACGTCTCGCACCAGCGCCGGCACCTCCTCCAGGCCCGCCATTTGCGCCGCCCGCCAGCGGCGCTCGCCGGCGATCAGCTCGTAGCGATCGTGCTCGACGCGCCGCACCAGCAGGGGCTGCATCAGCCCTTGTGATTTGATCGATGCCGCGAGTTCGGCGAGCGCCTCGGGGTCCATCTTGGTGCGCGGCTGATACCTGCCGGGCCGTATCCTGCCCACCGGCAGGGTCGCGAGCGCATCACGCCGCACCTCGTCTCCACCGAGCAGTGCGTCGAGGCCGCGTCCGAGTCCTTTTTGCTTGATCATGACGTTCCCGTATTGCGCTATGCCGCCGCGGGCAATGCGCCCTTGTTGCGCGAGAGAATTTCTTCGGTGAGCGCGAGATAGGCCTGCGCGCCCTTGGAGGTCCTGTCCCACACCACCGCCGGCGTGCCGTAGCTCGGCGCTTCGGCGAGGCGCACATTGCGCGGCACGAGGGTCTGGTAAACCTTGTCTCCAAAGTGCGATTCCAGTTGCTCAGAGACTTGCTGCGACAGCGTGTTGCGGGGGTCGTACATGGTGCGCACCAGGCCGGCGATTTCCAGCTGTGGATTCATGTGAGCGCGCACCCGCTTGATCGTGCCGACGAGATCCGAAAGCCCCTCGAGCGCGTAGTACTCGCATTGCATTGGTATCAGGACCGCCTGCGCCGCGACCAGTCCGTTGATCGTCAGCAGCGACAGCGACGGAGGGCAATCGATCAGGATGTAGTCGTACTCCGCTTCGACGCCGGCGAGCGCTTCCTTGAGACGCGCTTCGCGATGGTGCAGCTCGACCAGCTCGACCTCCGCGCCTGCAAGCTCGCGATTCGCCGGCAGCAGGTCGTAACCGCCGCTCTCGGAGCGTACGCGGATGTCGGAAAGATGGCTCAGCCCGAGCAGCAGGTGGTAGACAGTGCGTAGCGCGCCGCGCTTGTCGACGCCGCTTCCCATCGTCGCGTTCCCCTGCGGATCGAGGTCGACCAGCAGCACGCGCTGCCCCGCCTGCGCGAGGCCCGCGGCGAGGTTGATGCTGGTGGTCGTCTTGCCGACCCCACCCTTCTGGTTGGTCACCGCGAGAATGCGCGCCATGTTCATTCCCCGGCACGGCACAACACGAGGTGGCGCTCGGCCTCGAGCAGCGGTACCTCCAGGCGCAACACGTCGCCGCAACCGGCCGCCGCGGGCACACGCGCCAGTTCCTCGTGCGGATAGATGCCCTTCATCGCGGCGAGCGTCCCGCCCGGCGCGACGAGGTGGCGGCACGCGGCGACAAAATCGGCGAGTTCCGCAAAGCCGCGCGAGATCACGACCGCGAACCGCTTTGCCGGTCGCCATTGCTCGACACGCCCCGTGTGCACGGTGACGTTCGACAACGCCAGTTCGATCGCCGCCTGGCGCAGGAAGGTGGCCTTCTTGTGATTGCTGTCGTTGAGCGTGACGCGCCACTCGGGGCGTGCGATCGCCAGGGGAATTCCCGGTAGACCGCCGCCCGAGCCGACGTCGGCGAGCGCATCCGCGTCGCCGCGCAGGGGCAGATGCGGCGCAACAGCCAGCGAGTCGAGCAGGTGGTGGGTTACCATCTTTAGCGGATCACGGATCGCGGTCAGGTTATAAGTGCGATTCCACTTGGCGAGCAGCGCGACGAACGCGAGCAGTCTGTCGCGCGCGCCGTCCGGCAACGGCAGCGCCATCCCCGCGAGCCCGCGGTCGAGCGCAGCCTCTGGTGTCATGCGCTCTTCTTGTGCGGTGGGTGCGCGGAACCTCGTTTCAAATGGACCAGCAGCAACGATATCGCCGCGGGCGTCACGCCAGAGACGCGCGACGCCTGGCCGATGGTTTCCGGACGATGGTGGCTGAGCTTCTGCCGCGCCTCCACGGACAGGCCGCGCACCTGGGCATAGTCGAATCCGGGTGGCAGGCGCAGGGCGTCGTACTGCTCGCCGCGGGCCACTTGCTCGCGCTGGCGCTCGATGTAACCCTGGTACTTCGCCTGGATCTCCACTTGCTCCGCAACCACCGCATCCGCGGTGCCTTCGCCTGCACCCGGCAATGACATGAGCGACGCATAGGTCACATTGGGGCGTCTCAGTAAATCTATAAGTGAGTACTCACGCTCGATCACTTGGCCCAAGACCCGGATGGCGTCCGCGGCGGGGAGGTCGCGCGTATTGAGCCATGTGCTTGCCAGACGCTGCTGTTCGGTCGCAATGGCATCGCGCTTGCGGCCAAACGCCGCCCAGCGAAAGTCATCGACTACACCGAGCTGGCGGCCGATTTCGGTCAGGCGTAGGTCCGCATTGTCCTCGCGCAGCATCAGCCGGTACTCGGCACGGCTAGTGAACATGCGATATGGCTCGGAAACGCCGCGCGTGATCAGATCGTCGACCAGTACGCCGAGATAGGCCTCATCGCGCCGCGGACACCATGCTTCCCGCCCTCTGACCCGTAGCGCGGCGTTGATCCCGGCGAGCAGGCCCTGCGCGGCCGCTTCCTCGTAGCCCGTGGTGCCGTTGATCTGACCGGCGAAGAACAGACCGGCGAGCGTCTTCGTCTCGAGCGAGAACTTCAGATTGCGCGGATCGAAATAGTCGTACTCAATGGCATAGCCTGGGCGAACGATATGCGCGTTCTCCAGGCCGCGGATCGAGCGCACCAATTCGAGCTGCACGTCGAACGGCAGGCTGGTCGAGATGCCGTTCGGATAGATCTCGTGTGTCGACAGGCCTTCCGGCTCAAGGAAGATCTGGTGGCTCGTCTTTGAGGAAAAACGGTGGATCTTGTCCTCGATCGAGGGACAATAGCGCGGCCCGACGCCCTGGATGACGCCGGTGAACATCGGCGAACGGTCCAGGCCTCCTCGAATGATCTCGTGCGTACGCGCGTTGGTGTGCGTGATCCAGCATGGAAGCTGTCGCGGATGCATGCTGCGTGCGCCAAGGAACGAGAACACGGGTTCGGGCACATCGCCGGGTTGCAGCGCCATCACCGAAAAATCGATGCTGCGGCCATCCAGGCGCGGGGGCGTGCCCGTCTTGAGGCGCCCGACCGGCAGGTGCATTTCGCGCAGCCGGGCGGCGAGCGTGATCGACGCCGGGTCGCCGGCGCGACCGGCCTGGTAACGCTCCATGCCGACGTGTACCAGGCCGGACAGGAACGTGCCGGCGGTCAGCACCACGGCCTGGGCGCGGATGCGGATGCCGAGTTGCGTGACGACACCCGTGGCACGCTCGCCTTCGAGCAGGATGTCGTCCACCGCCTGCTGCAGCAGCGTCAGATTCGGCTGATTTTCCAGGCGCGCACGAATCGCTTGCCGGTACAGGATCCGGTCAGCTTGCGCACGGGTGGCGCGTACGGCGGGCCCTTTTGACGAATTGAGGGTTCGGAACTGGATGCCGGCCTGGTCGGCGGCCAACGCCATCGCGCCGCCTAAAGCATCGATCTCCCGCACCAAATGGCCCTTGCCGATGCCTCCGATCGACGGATTGCACGACATCTGACCGAGCGTCTCGATGCTGTGCGTCAGCAGCAAGGTGCGGCAACCCATGCGCGCAGCCGCAAGCGCGGCCTCGGTGCCGGCGTGGCCGCCACCTACCACGATGACGTCGAAATCAGTTGGATACTGCATGACGCGGAGTGAGTGCGGGGGGTTCGTATCCCGGCAATTGCGTGGGACGCGCAATGATACGTGAATGGTCTATGTGAAACCAGACCGCGCTCCCTCGTTCCACGTGAAACCTTGAATCCGTGGCGGTTTCACGTGGAACACTCGCGCATCAAGAAACGTCCCACGCCCATGAGACAATCCGCAGCCACGTACCCTGATGATTTCGTTCGCACGTTATGCCGCGCTGCTCGCGCTGCCCCACCTGAAGGTAACGATCATCGCGTCCGTGATCGGTCGGCTGCCGATCGGTATCGCTGGACTCGCCATCTTGTTACTTGCCCAGTCCGCCAGCGGCTCGTTCGCCCGAGCTGGCGCAACCACCGCGTGCTACGTGGCCGGATTGGCGAGCGTCGCGCCACTCCTCGGAAGGCTTATCGATCGGCGCGGACCACGATCGGTACTTCTGGTCTGCGGAGGCTTATATCCTGCGGCGCTGCTTGCGCTCGCAGCCTCGCTTCTTGCTTCGGCTCCTGCCTGGATCTCGCTGCCCGTTGCCGCCGCGGCGGGCGCCAGTTTTCCCCCCATTACGGTGTGCATGCGAACATTTCTGAAGCGCCGTCTGGGCGAGGACCCCCTCGTCGCCACGGCCTACTCGCTCGAATCCGTCCTGATCGAAACTATATTCATCGTCGGACCCCTGCTGGTTGCGGGCTTCGTTGCCGCTGCCTCCCCGGTGTGGGCGGTGGTGTTCGCTGCGGCATGCGGCGCGCTTGGAACGATCCTCTTTCTGCGCTCGCCGCCGCTCAGGGACTGGCGCGTCGAGCCGCTCCGTGGGGCAGGCCTCTTCGGCCCGCTTGCTGAGCCGGGATTCCTTCATCTGCTCGGAGTAATCCTTTGCTATTCAATGGCATTTGGACTCGTTGAGATCGGCGTCACCGCCTTCGCCGCCGAAGCCGGCGCGCCCGCGCTCGCAGGCGTGATATTGGGGCTGATGAGTATCGGTAGCGTTGCGGGCGGCGTCATTTATGGTAGCCGGGAATGGCATCTACCTCTCGACCGCCAATTCGCGATCACGCTCGCAGTGATGGGCGCCGGGATCGCGCCACTTGCAATGCTCGCCAGTCCATCGTTGTTCGCGGTGCTTTCGGTGCTGGCCGGGGTGGTCATGGCACCCGCGCTCACCATTCAGTCGATGCTGGTGGCACGAACCACTCGCCCGGAGCACTCGACGGAAGCCTTCACTTGGTCTGCGACCGGACTTCTCGCTGGTGTCGGCCTCGGGTTGGCGGCTGGCGGGCAGCTGCTCGAGGCCGCGAGCGCCGCCGCAGTGCTTGCGGCGGCATCGGGGATTGCCCTTGTGGCCGCTCTCGTCGCCCGTCTGCGGCTTCGGCGTAACATCTGATATTTCAAGTACTTAGGCTATACTACGTAGCGCACGGCCGACGCGAGCGCGCTGCACCCCATACACGAATGCAACCAGCAGTAGTCCTGGCACCAACACCCAATACTGCGACGGCCGGTCGGTCGGCACCTTGACCGCCGCCACCTTCCAGCCCCGCTCGAAGCCTGATTTCTTCGCCCGACTGCCGAAGCGCACGCTGAGAATGCGCACGTGGTCACCGAGCACCGCGGCCGTTAATCCCGCGTCCGCGAGCCGGCTACGGCCTTCGCCCGGCTTGCGCAGCAACACGGCCACGGTCTTGCGGACGTCCTCCCCTTCCACGTTAGTGCCCTCGATCACCAGCACCAGGCGCTGGTTCGCGTCAAGCGCCGTGGCTACCGCATAGATCTGCTTCGCGGGCACCTCGGTGTAGGGGGCGTAGAGCTTGTCCATAAAGTAATCCGGCCTGAACAATGCAAAGGTGGCAACCAGCAGCACGGCGATTTCCCACCACTTGCAGCGCGTATGGAACCAGCCGAGCGTGGCCGCGGCGAACACCAGCGAAGCGAGGATCGCCGCGAACGCGACGAGGAGCAGCTCGCCCCAGCCGCTGACGTCGATCAAAAGCAGCGTCGGATTGAATACGAATACGAACGGCAGCACGACCGTGCGTAGCGCGTACAACGTGCCCTGGATTCCGGTCTGGATTGCGTCCTCCCCGGAGATCGCAGCGGCCGCGAACGTCGCCAGTCCAACCGGCGGAGTGATGTCACCCATGATTCCGTAGTAAAAAACGAACAGGTGCACTGCGATAAGCGGAATGACCAGACCCGATTGCGCGCCAAGCTCGACGATCACCGGCGCCATCAGCGTCGCCACCAGGATGTAGTTCGCCGTGGTCGGCACTCCCATGCCGAGCACCAGGCACACGAAGGCCGTGAAAAGCAGCATCAGCACCACGTTGCCCTGCGACACGACCTCGACGAAGTCGGTCATGCGCAGCCCCAGGCCGGTGAGCGTGATCCCGCCGACGATGATGCCGGCGGTGCCGGTGGCGATCGCGATGCCGATCATGCTGCGCGCGCCGTCATTCAGCCCATCGACGATTTCGCGGGCGCCCCGCCTGCCTTCCAGCGCAAAGGCGCGCGTTCCCCTGAACAGCGCGGTAAGCGGACGCTGCGTCGCCATCAGCGCCATGAGCGAGACGGTGGCCCAGAACGCCGACAGCGCGGGCGACAGTTCCTCGATCATCAGGCACCAGATCAGGACGCCGATCGGTATCAGGAAATGCAGACCTGCCTTGACCGTCGGCCAGGTGTCGGGCAGCAAAGGATTGTCGACATCGATGTCCGAAGGCAGGTCCGGGTAGCGCGACGCCACGCGCAGCGAGTAAACGTACAGCGCCGCAAGCAGCAGCCCCAACACCCATGGCGCTGCAGGACCGAGCAGACCTTTGACCGCCTCGGCGACGAAATAAATCGCGCCGCACACCGCCATCGAGCCGGAAAGCCCCAGGCACCAAGCGAGCAGTTTTTGTCCCACGCTACGCTCACGCGCGCGTGCCATGGGTTCCAGGCCGAGCTTCAGGGCTTCGAGGTGAACGATGTAGAACAGCGCAATGTAGGAAATGATCGCCGGCAGGAAGGCGTGTTTGACGACGTCGGCATACGGGATGCCAACGTACTCGACCATCAGGAACGCTGCCGCCCCCATGACCGGCGGCATGATCTGGCCGTTCACCGACGAGGCGGTTTCGATGGCGCCCGCCTTGACGCCGCCATAGCCGGCCTTGGCCATCAACGGAATGGTGAATATGCCGCCGGAGACGACGTTGGACACCGAGGATCCCGATATGAGGCCGTTCAGCGCCGAAGACACTACCGCAACTTTCGCCGGCCCGCCGCGCAGGTGACCGAGCATCGCGAACGACACCTGCATCATGTAATTGCCGGCTCCCGCCCGATCGAGCAGCGAGCCGAACAGCACGAAGATGAAGATGTAGCTGGCCGACACTCCGAGCGCCACCCCAAACACACCCTCGGTCGTCAGCCACAGATGCGACAGCATGCGCTGCCAGGAGGCGCCCTTGTGTGCGATGACGTCGGGCAGGTGCTGCCCGAGCATGATGTAGCCGAGGAATACGATTGCGAGCACCGTCATCGGCACGCCGACCGCGCGCCGCGTGGCCTCGAGCAGCAGCACGAGGCCTACCGACCCTGTGACGATGTCCATCATGCTCGGCTGCCCCGGCCTTGTCGCCAGATCGGCATAGAAGAGCAGGAAGTAGGAGCCCGCGAAGGCCCCTGCTAATGCCAGCAGCCAGTCGAGTGGGGGGATGCGCTGGCGCGAAGAGCGGCGAAACGCGGGGTGGGCCAGATATGCGAGGAACAGCGCTACGCCCAAGTGCAGCGAGCGCGCCTCGGTGTCGTTGAGCACGCCCCAGGCGAACGTGAACGGCAATGGCGAGGCATACCAGAGCTGGAACAGCGACCAAGCGAGCGCCACGCCGAAGACCAGCTTGCCGACGAAGCCGCCGGCCGCGCGTCCGCCGGTGTCGGCCTCGGCCACAATCTGCCGCAGGTCGCTGCTCGGATCGACCGGGCCTTACTACATCCAGCCCTTTTCCTTGTAGTACTTGACCGCCCCGTCGTGCAGCGGCGCGCTCAGACCGTCCTTGATCATCTGCTCGGGTTTGAGCATGGCCAGCGCGGGGTGGAGCTTCTTGAATTCGTCGAAGTTCTCGAAGACCGCGCGCACCACCGCATAGATCGTGTCGGCCGGCACCTTGGAGGAGGACACCAGGGTCGCCAGCACGCCGTAGGTCCTGGTCGGGTCCGGGTTGCCAGGGTAGAGGCCGCCGGGAATCGTCGCGTACGCGTAGTATGAGTGAGCCCGCACCAGCTTGTCGATCGCGGGCCCGGTGAGCGGGATCAGCTTCGCGCCGCAGGTCGTGGTCGGATCCTGGATATTCGCCGACGGATGCCCGACGCCATAGAAGAAGCCGTCGATCTTGCCGTCGCACAGCGCCGGTCCGTGCTCGTCGGCCTTCAGCTCCGATGCCAAACTGAAGTCCGACATGGTCCAACCCATCGTTGAGAGCAACTCCTCCATCGAAGCACGCGTGCCCGAGCCGGGATTGCCGACGTTGAATTTCTTGCCCTTGAAGTCGAGGAAGCTCTTGATGTTCGCTTCCTTGCGCGCCACCACCGTGAACGGCTCGGGATGCAGCGAGAACACCGATCGCAGCTCGGTGAACGGCTCCTTGAATTGCTTCAGGCCCTTGTAGGCGTTGTAGTGCACGTCGGACTGGGCGACGCCGATGTCGAGCTCGCCGGCCTTGATGGTGTTGATGTTGAATACCGAACCGCCGGTCGATTCGACCGAACAGCGGATACCGTGCGCCTTCCTGTCCTTGTTGACGAGACGGCAAATGGCACCACCCGCGGCGTAGTAGACTCCCGTGACGCCGCCGGTGCCGATCGTGATGTATCGCTGCTGCGCCTGCGCCGCGGATGCCGCGAAGACGAACGAAGCGACGAGCGTCGCGACAAAGGCAGTGAGCTTGTGCATGGCCGTCTCCCTGAAGAACTCGTCAGGAAAGCTTAATCAAGGACCACGTCTGCGGCAAGCGCGGCCTCGAACGCTCGTCCCAGCTTCTCGACCAATTCATCGAGCTGCGCCTCCTCGACGATGAACGGCGGCGCGAGCAGCACGTGGTCGCCGCGCACTCCGTCGATGGTGCCGCCCATGGGATAGCACATCAGCCCGGCTTTCATCGCTTCCTTCTTTACCCGCGCGTGCACGCGCAGGCGCGGATCGAACGTCGCCTTTGACGCGCGGTCCGCAACCAGCTCGATACCGCGGAACAGACCCCGTCCCCGGATATCGCCTACGTGCGCATGGCACGCAAACGCCGTGCGCAGCTTCGTCTCGAGCAGCTCGCCCATCGGCCTCACGCGAGCAAGCAATCCATCCTCGAGCAACCGCCGTTGCACCTCCAGGGCGCCCGCGCATGCCGCAGCGTGCCCGAGGTAGGTATGGCCGTGCTGGAAGAAGCCCGTGCCGCCGACGATCGCCTCGACCAGCTCGCGCGTCGCGAGCACCGCGCCGATCGGCTGATACCCCGCGCCGAGCCCCTTGGCGATGGTGACGAGGTCGGGAACGATGCCTTCCTGCTCGAATGCCCAGAGCGTGCCGCAGCGCCCCATGCCACACATCACCTCGTCGAGGATCAGCAGCACGCCATACCGGTCGCACACCTCGCGCACCCGCCTGAAGTAGTCAGCGACCGGGGGTACGGCGCCGAGGGTCGCGCCCACCACGGTTTCCGCCACGAAGGCGATCACGCTGTCCTCACCCAGACGCTTGATCTCCGCCTCCAGCTCCGCCGCCAGCCGCGCGGCGTAATCCGCATCGGACTCTTGTGGTGCACGGTCGCGGTAGGCGTAGCAGGGGGACACGTGGCTGACATCGATCAGCAACGGCTCGAACTGCTTGCGCCGCCACACATTGCCGCCGACGGCCAGCGCTCCCAGCGTATTGCCGTGATAACTCTGTCGACGGGCGATGAGGTGCCTGCGCTGCGGCTGGCCGATCTCGACGAAATACTGCCGCGCCAGCTTGAGCGCGGCCTCGATGGCCTCCGAGCCGCCGGACACGAAGTAGACCTTGTCGAAGGCATGCGGCGCACGCGCGATCAGCGCATCGGCGAGCCGCTCCATCGGTTCGTTGCTGAAAAAGGAAGTGTGCGCGAAGGGGAGCGCGTCGAGCTGCTTCTTGACGGCCTCGATGACCGCGCGATCGGAATGCCCGAGGCAGGACACCGCGGCGCCGCCCGAGGCATCGAGGTAGCGCCTGCCGTCGCGGTCGAACAAATAGACACCTTGCCCACGCACCGCGATGGGATAGGCATCGCGCGGGCTTCGGTGAAAGACGCGAGTCATGGGGCGCTGCCCCGTGTTAGGCCGCCAGCCTCTGGTGCAGCGCCTTGCGCCCGATCTCAAGTTCGCGCGGCAGGTGGGCACCCAGCTTGCCCAGCAGGTCGTCGTGCGATGCCAGCTCCTCCTTCCAGGGGCCTTGCTCCACGCGCGACAGCTCGCGGTATTGTTCCGCCGGGAACTTGTCGAGCCCCGTCCACGAGAGATCCTCGAAGCGCGGCATGACGCCGAGCGGCGTGTCGACGCCTTGCGCGCGCCCGTGGCAGCGGTCGACGATCCACGCGAGCACGCGCATGTTTTCAGAAAAGCCGGGCCAGATGAACTTGCCGTTCGCGTCCCGCCGGAACCAGTTCACCCGAAAGATCTTCGGCGGATGGTGCACGACCTTGCCCATTTTCAGCCAGTGCGCAAAATAGTCGCCCATGTTGTAGCCGCAGAACGCCAGCATTGCCATCGGGTCCCGACGCACCACGCCGACCTTTCCGGTAATGGCGGCGGTGGTTTCCGAACCGAGCGTCGCACCCATGTAAACGCCCTCTTCCCAACTCGGCGCCTCCACCACCAGCGGCACCGTGCTTGAGCGCCGGCCGCCGAAAATGAACGCCGAAATCGGCACGCCGCCGGGGTCCTCCCACTTGGAATCCATCGACGGACACTGCGATGCCGCTACCGTGAAGCGCGCGTTCGGATGCGCCGCAAGCCGGCCGCCGCCCGGTGTCCATTCCTTACCCTGCCAGTCGATCAGCCTTGCGGGCGGCTGTTCGCTCATACCCTCCCACCAGACGTCGCCTTCGGGCGTCAGCGCAACGTTGGTGAAGATGACGTTGGACTCGAGCATCTTCATGGCATTTGGGTTGGTCGCCTGCGAGGTTCCGGGAGCGACCCCGAAAAACCCCGCTTCTGGATTGATCGCGTAAAAGCGGCCGTCGTGCCCGGGCTTGATCCAGGCGATGTCCTCGCCGATGGTGGTGACCTTCCACCCCTTGAACGCGGCGGGGGGAATCAGCATCGCAAGGTTGGTCTTGCCGCAGGCACTCGGAAACGCCGCCGTGATGTAGGACTTTTCGCCGCTCGGCGCCTCCACGCCGAGGACCAGCATGTGCTCGGCAAGCCACCCCTCGTCGCGTGCCATCACTGAGGCGATGCGCAGCGCCAGGCACTTCTTGCCGAGCAGAGCATTGCCGCCGTAGCCGGAGCCGTAGGACCAGATTTCGCGAGCCTCCGGGAAGTGCACGATCCACTTCTCCTTGTCGTTGCATGGCCACGGAACGTCCTGCGCCTCCTTCGCCAGCGGCGCCCCCACCGAATGCATGCATGGCACGAAATCCCCATCCTCGCCCAGCCAGTCGGCTACCGGGCGGCCCATGCGGGTCATCAACTGCATGTTGACCACGACGTACGCCGAGTCGCTTATCTGGGCGCCGATCTGCGCGATATGCGAGCCGATCGGGCCCATCGAGAACGGCATCACGTACATGGTGCGCCCGCGCATGCAGCCGTCGAACAGCCGGTTGAGCGTGGTTCGCATCTCGCGCGGATCGACCCAGTTGTTCGTCGGCCCGGCGTCCTCCTGCTTCGCGCTGCAGATGAAGGTGCGATCTTCCATGCGCGCCACGTCGTTGGGATGCGAGCGCGCCAGGTAGCTTCCCGGCCGCAGCTTTTCGTTCAGCTTGATGAAGGTGCCAGCACTGACCAGCTCCGCGCAAAGGCGGTCGTACTCGGCCTGCGAGCCGTCGCACCACACGACACGCTCGGGCTTCGCGAGGCGCACCATGTCGGACGCCCATTGGCGCAGTCCGGCGTGGCGCACCCAGCTTGGTGCCGCGGCGAGGTCGGTTTGAGCTGCTTGTGGATGGTTCATCGCGGGAACTCCAGAAAAGCAAAACGGCCCTGCGAGTGCCGGGCCGGATATATGGAATGAGGGGTCGAACTAATTGTAGCACCGGCCCCTAGGGCACCCGTACCGTCATGAACAACCTTCTAAAGGGGTAAAGCGTCGTGCCGTCCGGCGACCTGGCGTAGGCCGCGGCGATCCTGCGCCCGTACTCGGCCTCGAACGGCGGGCGCAGCACCGGCGGCAGGGCATCGAGCAAGGGCACCATCAGCGTCGAGCGCGTCCAGTCGGCCACCGGGTTGTCGCCGCTCAATACATGCAGGTACTCGGTCTCCCAGATGTCGATATGAGCGCTGTGCGGCGCATGGAGCAGGTAATACTCTCGCGGCTCGAGCACCGGCCGCGTGCGCAGGCCCGCGGCGAGGTGCTCGCGGTACGGTAGTTCCTGCGCGAGCTCGAGCGCCGCCCGGTGCGACGCCGCGCCGAAGTTGCGCGGCATCTGTACCGCGAGCATGCCGCCGGGAGCGAGCATCTGCAGCAGCCGGGGAAACAGCGTCTCGTGGTGATCGAGCCAGTGCAGCGCGGCGTTGGAGAATAGCAGGTCGAACTTCTGCTGCGCGCGCCAGGCGCCAAGCTCAGCCTGCTGCCATTCGATCGATCCCCCGCGACTGCGCGCCGTCTGGAGCATCTCCGGCGAGTTGTCGACCCCGACGACGCTTGCGCCGGGCCAGCGCTCCGCGAGCAGCCGCGTGCCGTTGCCGCTGCCGCAGCCCAGGTCCGCGATGCGGCGCGGGGTCCAGCCCGACTCGGGACACGGGACACGTGCCAGCAGATCCAGCAGCGGGCGCAGGCGGGCATCGGCGAAGGCTTCGTAACGCTGTGGATCCCACGGCATGCTCAAGAGCTCCTACTTGCCGATGCAAAAGCGCGCGAAGATCTCGCCCAGTAGATCGTCGGCCGATATCTCTCCGGTAATCTCGCCCAGCGCCCCCTGCGCTAGGCGCAGCTCCTCGGCGAAGAACTCCCATTGCTGGAGTTGCGCGGCCGCGGCGTCGAGATGCGCCCGAGCGAGCGCCAGTGCCCGAAGGTGCCGCTCGCGCGCCAGATATACAGGTTCGCCCGTGCCTGTCCACCCCGCGGCTTCGAGCAGGGCGTGACGCAAGGTATCGAGCCCGGCGCCGGTCTTTGCTGAAACCCACACCTCATCCGGCCTTCCCGCCCTCCGGCCGGGCGCCACGTCTGGAGTCAAATCGACCTTGTTGAAGACATAAATGCGCACCCCCTCCTCGGGGAGCTGCGCTAGCAGCGCGCGGTCTTGCTCCCCGATGCCCCCCGGAGCCTCGACCACGGCTAGCAGGACGTCTGCACGGGCCATTTCGTGCCGCGTGCGCTCGATGCCCAAGCGCTCGACCTCGTCGCGCGACTCGCGCAGGCCGGCGGTGTCGACGATCACGATCGGTACACCCTCGATCAGGATTGTTTCGCGCAATGCATCGCGCGTCGTTCCGGGCACGGCGGTCACGATGGCACGCTCCTCGCCCGCGAGACGGTTCAGCAAACTCGACTTGCCCACGTTCGGGCGGCCGGCGAGCACGACGTGGATTCCGGCGCGCAGCAGGCTGCCCTGCTGACTCTTGCCGATCACATCCGCGAGCGCCGCACGCACACGATCGAGCCGGCTGCGGGCATCTTCGCGGTGTAAGGCATCGACTTCTTCTTCCGGAAAATCGAGGATCGCCTCGGTAAGCGCGCGCAGCTCGGTGAGCTGCGCGATCAACGCGTCGATCGCACCCGAGAATTCGCCGCTTAGCGAGCGCAGCGCCGAGCGCGCGGCCTCGCGGCTCGCGGCGTCGATCAGGTCCGCCACCGCTTCGGCCTGGGCAAGATCGAGCTTACCATCGAGAAACGCCCGTCGCGTGAATTCGCCGGGCTCGGCCAGCCTGACGCCGGCATCCAGGCACGCCGCAAGCAGCGCGTGCATCACGGCCGGGCCGCCATGACCCTGCAGTTCCAGCACTGGTTCTCCGGTGTACGAGCGCGGTGCCGGGAAATATAACGCGATGCCCTGATCGATCATCTCGCCCTGCGCACCGCGAAATTCGCAATAGGTCGCGCGCCGCGGCGGGGGCAGCTTACCCAGCAGCACCCGCGCCACGTCGACGGTGGCGCGACCCGAAATCCGTATCACACCGATGCCGCCGCGCCCGGGCGGCGTGGCGATCGCCGCTATCGTGTCGCGCAGGGCGTGCGGCGCGGAGCCGGCTGCATCCTCAGCGCTTGGCATGGGCAGGTTTGTCGCGGTTGAATATCCGCTGGATCTGCCACTGCTGGAGTATGGAAAGGATATTGTTCACCAGCCAGTAAAGCACCAAGCCAGCCGGGAAGAAGAAAAAGAATACGCTGAAGACAAAAGGCATGAAGGTCATGACCTTCGCCTGCACCGGATCCGGCGGCTTCGGATTCATGCGCGTCTGGATGACCATGCTCACGGTCATCAGGATCGGCAGCACGTAATACGGGTCGAGCGCTGAGAGATCCTTGATCCAGAGGATGAACGGCGCATGGCGCAGCTCGATCGCGGCGAGCAACACCCAATAGAGTGCGATGAACACCGGGATCTGGACCACGATCGGGAAGCATCCGCCAAGCGGGTTGATCTTCTCCGTCTTGTAGAGCTCCATCATCGCCTGGTTCATCTTCGCGCGATCGTTGGCGTACATCTCGCGCAGCTTGGTGAGCCGCGGCGTGACGAGCTTCATTTTTGCCATCGACTTGTAACTTGCCGCGGACAGCGGGAAGAAAACGAGCTTGACCGTGATCGTCAGCAAGATGATGGCGACGCCCCAGTTGCCAGACAGGCTGTGGTACTTCTGCAGCAACCAGAAGAGAGGCCAGGCGATGATCGTGAGCCAGCCGTAGTCGACCACCAGGTCGAAACCCGGGGCTACGGCCTTAAGGCGACGCTGCTCCTGCGGACCGGCGAACAGCGGCACGTCGACCCGGGCGGTCCCTCCCGGGGCAATCTGCGGCGCCGGGACGATGACGCCCGAGGCAAACAGCCCATCGGGCAGCTTCTTGACATAGAACTCGCGCGACACACCGTCGGGTGGCACCCAGGCCGAAACGAAATAATGCTGCACGATGCCGATCCAGCCGTCTTTCACATGCGTCGGCAATTCGACCTTGCCCTTCTCGATGTCCGAGAAGCTCTCTTTGTGGTACTTCGTCTCCTCGGTGTAGTACACCGGGCCAAAATACGTCTTCATCATCGCCGTTTGGCCTGGCGGGTCCTTGTCGTCGCGCACCAGCTGGAAGTAAGCATCCGTCGAAACAGGCGCGGACCCCTGGTTCTTCAGCTCGAACGCCACATCGATCAAGTAACGGTCCCGGTGGAAGGTGTACACCTTCTGCACTTCCAGCCCGTTCGGTCCTTCGGCCGCAAGCCGCAGCTCGAGCTTGTCGGACCCGGGTGCCAGTTCGCGCGGCCCGGGCAATACCTTCCAGACCGTGCGATGGTTCGGAAACCCTTCCCCGATCAGTCCGCTCTGCGCGCTATAAGCGTGGTTCGGCCCCAGCAGGACGAAATCCTTGTTTTCGTCCGCCTGCGCTTTGTGTTTGAGCAGCTCCAGGCGCTGCAGCGTGCCGCCGAGCGTGTCGATGTCCGCCGCCAGCAGGTCGGTACGCACGCGCACGAGCTCGCCCCCCGCCGCGGCTTCGCGGGCGCCCGGCACGCCCGCGGCGCGTGGCTGGGGCGCCGGGCTCGCCTGCTCCGGCAGCCGGCTAGGCACGGGTACGCCCTGCTGTTGGCTCGCGGGCGCCGTAACCGGAGTCGGCGGTCGCTGGGTCTTCTGCCACGACTCCCAGAGCATGACTACGGAAAAGCTAAATATCACCAGCAGTATGAGTCTTTGCGTATCCATATTCTTGAGACCGGCGGCTTAGCGCCGCGGACCGGGTACTGGATCGTAGCCGCCGCTATGCCAAGGCCCGCAGCGGCAAATGCGGCGCGCCATCAGCCAGCCGCCGCGCAGCGCGCCGTGACGCGCCAGCGCCTGTTCGGCGTACTCCGAACAACTGGGATGAAAGCGGCAGGACGGCGGCAGCAGCGGACTGAGGAAAAAACGATAGCCTCGCACGGCGAGGCGCAAGAGCTTGGAGATCATCGATTCAACCTGCTCAACAGTTCTCGCAGTCGCACGATCATATCGGCAGACGGCTTGATTCCGAAAGGCGGGCGCACCAGCACGTCGAGAGATCCGAGCGATTCCTGCTCCAGGCGGAAAGCCTCTCGAATGCAGCGCTTGATTCGATTACGGTCCGTCGCCCTCGCCGAGTGCTTGCGAGAGACCAGGATTCCTAGACGCGGCAGCCCTTCGTCACGCCGCCCGAGATAAAACGTGAATCCGGCGACGCTCTTGCGGGCGCCCTGCTTCAGCAGTCGCTCGAACACGACGCTTTGCGTGAGGCGTCGCTCGGCGCCGAGTCCGTACCGTGCCCGCTTGGTTCGTTCGAGCACGCCCCGCCTGGGCCTAGAGACCCAGGCGCTTGCGGCCTCGTGCCCGGCGCGCTCGCAATACCGCCCGGCCGCCCGGAGTTCGGCTGCGGACCAGAAACCCGTGGCGACGCGCACGCCGCGTCTTCGATGGCTGATAAGTGCGCTTCATCGCTGTCCCGATCCGAAAAAGGGCGGTATTAAAGCGTGCCGCTAGCGGCATTGTCAACTCGGCATATATGGTGCGAAGCGCCTGTGGATAACTAGTCGCGAAGAAGGTAAGATTGTGGCTTCCGCAGCGGACCCGCCGCGTCCGTTTGCCAATCCTCCGTGACGAGCGCAATAGCGAGGCAAGAGACACAATGCAGAACCTGTGGGACGCCTGCCTGCGCCGCCTTGAGCAGGAGCTCCCCGCGCAGCAATTCAATACATGGATCCGCCCGCTCGCGCCCGAGGGGCCCGCAGACTCCGAGACCCTGACTCTGGCGGCGCCGAACCGGTTCGTGCTCGAGCTTGTGCGCGAGCGATTTGCCGCCCGCATCGAAAAGCTGGCCGCCGAGACGAGCGGGCGCGAACTGGGCCTGAAGCTGGTACTCGCGCGCGGCGCTGAAATTTCGCCGCGCGCGGCGCCTGCGCCGGCGCGCGGCAACGGCGAGACGCCCGGGATCCTCGAGCGGGCGCGCCTCAACCGAAGCTTCACGTTCGAGAATTTCGTAACCGGCAAGGCTAACCAACTTGCGCGCGCCGCCGCGATACAGGTCGCCGAAAACCCCGGCATTTCGTACAACCCGCTGTTCATCTATGGCGGCGTCGGCCTGGGCAAAACTCACCTGCTGCAGGCCATCGGCAATCACCTTGCCGAGCAGCGTGCCCAGGCGCGCATCCGCTATACCCATGCCGAGCAGTACGTCACGGATGTGGTACGCGCCTACCAGCAGCGCTCCTTCGACGAATTTAAGCGCTATTACCATTCGCTCGATCTGCTGTTGATCGACGATATTCAGTTCTTTTCGAACAAGGGCCGTACGCAGGAGGAGTTTTTCTATGCCTTCAACGCCTTGGTCGAGGCTCACAAGCAGATCGTCATTACCTGCGATACCTATCCGAAGGAGATCGCGGGCATGGAGGAGCGGCTCATATCGCGTTTCGGTTGGGGGCTAACGGTCGCGATCGAGCCGCCCGAACTGGAGATGCGCGTGGCGATCGTGCTGAAAAAAGCGGAGGCCGAGTCGGTAAATCTTTCCGAGGAGATCGCGTTCTTCATTGCCAAGCACATTCGTTCGAATGTCCGCGAACTCGAGGGGGCGCTGAAGAAAGTGCTTGCTTTTTCGCGCTTTACCTCACGCGAGCTGTCGCTCGATCTCGCCAAAGAAGCCCTGCGCGACATCCTGAACGTCGCCAACCGGCAAATCACCGTAGACGGCATCCAGAAGACGGTAGCCGAGTATTTCAAAATCAGAATCTCCGACATGCATTCGAAGAAGCGCAACCGCAACGTGGCGCGGCCGCGTCAGGTGGCCATGGCGCTCGCCAAGGACCTCACACAGATGAGCCTGCCCGAGATCGGCGAGGCGTTTGGCAACCGCGATCACACCACGGTGCTGCATGCGTGTCGAACCATCGCGACGCTGCGCAAGAAGGACACCGCGATCAACCGCGACTATCTGGTTCTCGAGCAGGTGCTAAAGGGATAACGGAGCCGCCGACGAATGAACAAACTGTGCGGGACCATGGAGTCGTTTGTGCATAACCCGCGTTCCGGCAAGAGACCGCAATAAATATCCACACTGATGCACACGCTCTCCACAGCTTCTCCACGCCCGCTACATTCAGCAACTACCGGCGCGAACAGGCATTTTCGGTTTATACCGGAGTGGTTGCCGCTCTATTAACTATTACTAAGGTAAAAGAATGGTTCTAGTTAAAGCAAAGCGCGATGAACTACTCGGACCCCTATCTTCGGTCAGCGGGATCATCGAGCGACGCCATACGCTGCCGATTCTCTCGAACGTCCTGATCGACCGGGCGGACCATGGGCTGTCGTTCCTCGCGACGGATATCGAGATCCAGATTACCGCCCGGTCATCGCTGGAGCAGTCGGGAAACGCGCATGCCCTAACGGTGGGGGCGCGCAAGCTCGTCGACATCCTGCGTGCTTTGCCCGAGTCCGCGGAGGTGACGCTGCAACAGCAGGATAAGCGGCTGCTAGTCAAGGCCGGAAAGAGCCGGTTTACGCTGCAGACTCTGCCGGCCGAGGACTTCCCGCGCTTAGCGAAGCCTGTGGGCGAGGCGGCGCGCTTTTCGGTGCCACAGAAGGCGCTGCGCAGGCTCCTCGGCTTGGTGCAATATGCGATGGCTCAGCAGGACATCCGCTACTACCTCAACGGCCTTCTGATGCTGGTCGAGGATAAGCAGCTGCGGCTCGTCGCCACGGATGGCCATCGACTGGCCTACGCGTCGATGGCGCTCGATGCCCAGCTACCGCGACAGGAGGTCATTGTTCCGCGCAAGACCGTCATCGAGCTGAGCAAGCTTCTGGGAGATGTCGACGACGACGTGAAGGTCGATATTTCATCCACCCAGGCTGCTTTTAATTTTGGCCAGGTCGAGCTCGTATCAAAGCTCGTGGACGGGAAGTTTCCGGACTATACGAGGGTCATTCCGACGCAGCACAAGAACAAGCTGGACGTCGATCGCGAAGTGCTGCGGCAGGCGCTGCTGCGCGCGGCCATACTGTCGAACGAAAAATTCCGTGGCGTGCGCTGGGTCCTCACCCAGGGCAGTCTCAAGATCGTATCGTCGAACGCCGAGCAGGAAGAGGCGCAGGAGGAGCTCGAAGTGACTTACACCGGAGAACCGATCGACATAGGCTTCAACGTCAACTATCTGCTCGACGTATTGAACAATGTCGCGGGACCGAAGGTTGAGTGCGCTTTCGGCGATTCCTCATCGAGCGCGTTGCTGACTTTTGGTTCCGAGCCGGAGTTCAAGTACGTCGTCATGCCCATGCGCATCTGAGCGCATACAACGAAAAGGAAACGTGCCAGTGGGTGAGCCAGAAAGACAACTAGCGGACGCGAGCGACTACGGTTCCGACAGCATCAAGGTGCTGAAGGGGCTGGAAGCAGTGCGCAAACGGCCGGGTATGTACATCGGCGACACCTCCGACGGCACGGGCCTGCATCACTTGGTGTTCGAGGTCGTCGATAATGCAGTCGATGAGGCCTTGGCGGGCTACTGCGACGAAATCGTAGTGACCATCCATACTGACAACTCGGTCTCCGTTCTCGACAATGGCCGCGGCATCCCGACGGGGGTCAAGGAAGACGACGAGTTGAAGCGTTCTGCGGCGGAAATCGTGATGACCGAGCTGCACGCCGGGGGGAAGTTCGACAACAATACCTACAAGGTTTCGGGGGGTCTGCACGGGGTCGGCGTGTCGGTGGTGAATGCGCTGTCGGAATGGTTGCGGCTCACCATCTGGCGTGACGGAAAAGTCCACGAAATGGAGTTTCGCGGCGGCGTGCCCGGCGAGCCGCTCAAGGTGACCGGCGCAACCGAAAAGCGCGGTACCGAGGTCCACTTCCTTGCCTCAAAGGAAGTGTTCGGAAACATAGATTACCACTACGACATCCTTGCGCGCCGGCTGCGGGAGCTTTCGTTCCTGAACAACGGCGTGAGGATATTGCTTGTCGATCAGCGCGCCGGCAAGGAGGAAAACTTCGAGTTCTCTGGAGGCGTGAAGGGCTTCGTCGAGTACATGAACCGTTCCAAGACGGTACTTCATCCGAACGTTTTTACGGGTCACGGTGAGAAGGACGGGATCACGATCGAAGTGGCCATGCAATGGAACGACTCCTACCAGGAGTCGGTACTGTGCTTCACGAACAACATCCCGCAAAAGGACGGCGGCACGCATCTGACCGGATTGCGTGCGGCCATGACGCGCGTGCTCAACAAGTACATCGAAGAAAACGAGCTGGCGAAGCGCGCCAAGGTGGAGACTATGGGCGACGACATGCGCGAGGGGCTTGCCTGCGTGCTGTCAGTGAAGGTGCCGGAGCCGAAGTTCTCGTCCCAGACCAAGGAAAAGCTGGTGTCCTCGGAGGTCCGGCCGGTGGTCGAGGAGGTGGTCGCCGAGAAGCTGCGCCAGTATCTCGACGAGCGGCCGGCCGATGCGCGGGTTATCACAGGGAAGATCCTCGATGCGGCGCGCGCGAGAGAAGCGGCGCGCCGAGCGCGCGAGATGACGCGCAGAAAAGGGGTGCTGGACGGCATGGGGTTGCCGGGCAAACTGGCCGACTGTCAGGAGCGCGATCCCGCTCAGTGCGAGTTATACCTCGTGGAGGGCGACTCGGCGGGCGGCTCGGCGAAGCAAGGCCGCGACCGCAAGTTCCAAGCAATCCTGCCTCTGAAAGGCAAGATTCTCAACGTCGAGAAGGCACGTTTTGACAAGCTTCTTACTTCAACGGAGATTGCGACGCTGATCACGGCCCTGGGCTGCGGCATTGGGAAGGAAGAGTACAACCCCGACAAGCTCCGTTACCACCGCATCATCATCATGACCGATGCCGACGTCGATGGCTCACACATCCGCACGCTGTTGCTGACGCTCTTCTACCGGCAAATGCCAGAGCTCGTAGAGCGTGGTCATATCTATATCGCGCAGCCTCCGCTTTACAGGGCGAAACTCGGCAAGGAAGAGCGTTACTTGAAGGACGAGCACGAGTTGAACGAGTTCATGCTCAGGCAGGCACTGATCGACGCGGCACTGTACCCGACCGCGCACCGCGAACCGATCGTGGGGGACGCGCTGGCCGAATTGGCCAAGTCTTACCTGGTTTCCGAGGCGGTGATTGAGCGCGTATCTCACGGGCTCGACCGGGAGGTCCTGGCGGCCATGTTGCGCGGCGTACAGATCGATCTGTCGAGGCGCGACGCCGCGGAAGCCTCTGCCGCGGCGTTGATGGCGGCCATTCCGGGCAATGGCGTTCGTATCAGCGCCCAGTTCGACGCCAAGACCGAGCGCTACAAGATACGCGTCGAGCGCACGCGACATGGAAACGTGCGCGTTACGCATATCGACTCGGAGTTCGTGCTGTCCGGGGACTATTTGCAGATCCGGCAGACTGCGGAGTTGCTGCGGGGCCTGGTAGGCGTTGGCGCTTACGTCCAGCGCGGCGAGAAGAAGCATCCGGTCGGCGACTTCCCGGAGGCGATGCGATGGCTGCTCGCCGAAGTGCAGAAGGCGATGAGCCTGCAGCGCTACAAGGGCTTGGGTGAGATGAATCCAGGCCAGCTCTGGGAGACCACCATGGACCCCGCGACCCGCCGGCTACTCAAGGTGCAGATCGAAGACAGCATCGCCGCCGACGAGATATTCACCAAGCTGATGGGAGACGAAGTCGAACCGCGGCGCGCGTTCATCGAATCGAACGCGCTCGGCGTTCGCAACCTCGACGTCTAGGCGCGCTTTCTTTTCCGGGCGGCCGGCTTAGCCGCGGGCCTAGCGGGCTTCTTCGTCGCTTTTGCGGCAGGCTCACGCAGCATCTTCACCTCTGTCCCCGTCACTGCGGGCTTTTCTGCCTTTGCGGCCTTCGGTTTGCGCGGCTCGAACTCAAAGCTGACGCGGCCATCCGGGCCCTTTATCAGGTACGCCTTGAACGGGCGTCCCTTTTTCGAAATGAATCGCGGTAACAGTTCGGTCTTGCCGGTCGCGAGGAGCTTCACCATCTGGGCGCGCTCGACGGGCTGCTGAAGGATCACCTTCCCCGAGCGGAAGTCGCAGCTGCGCGCCGCCCCGACGGCTTTTTCGCATACATAGGCGGCGCCGTGCTCGAAGACACGAGCTCCGCACTTCGGGCACGTGCCGAGGCTTTCCTGGCTGGTGAAGTCCGGTTTCTCCTCAGAAGATGCGGTGCCCTGCCCGAAGTCGAATTCGATGCGAAATTCGTCATTTAGACGAATTCCCGCGGCAAACGGCTTGCCCATGCGGCTACGAAACCCCGTAAGCGGACCGACGAAGCGCTTGGCGATCAACTCTGCCACCTCTTCGGGCGCCCATTCCCTGCCAGAGATGACCTTCCACAGAGAGAAATCACACTTCTGGCACTGGAACTTGCGATAGTTCTCCTGCACCGTGCCCCCGCACTTCGGGCACGGCGCCGGCACGGTGGCGAATGCGGTGTCGGGAATGTCTCCGGTCTTGATGCGCTCGACCAGATCGCGCGTGACCTGCTCAATGTGCTCCATGAATTCCTCTCGCGGCAGCTTGCCTGCTTCCATCATCTTCAGCTTGAACTCCCAGTCCCCAGTGAGCTCAGGCGAGGTGATTTCGCTGACGCCGAAGTGGCGTAGCGCGAAAAACAGCGAAAAAGCCTTGGGCGTAGGCACGAGCTCCTTGCCGTTGCGATGTATGTACTCCTCGTGGATAAGTCCCTCAATGACCGCGGCGCGCGTGGCGGGTGTACCCAGACCCTTGGCCTCCATAGCGGCGCGCAGCTCATCGTCCTCGACCAGCTTTCCCGCGCCCTCCATAGCCGAGAGCAGCGTCGCTTCGGTATAACGCGGTGGTGGCTTGGTCTGGTTGGCCTGCGCTTCAATTTCCACCACCCGGACCCTTTCGTCGGGCGCAACGGCCGGCAGGTTATCCTTTTCACTCTGGGCCGCGCGGCCGTACACCGCGAGCCACCCGGGATTGCGAAGCACGCGCCCCTCGGTGCGGAACTGGTGTTCGCGTACCGTGGTCGTGCGCGTGGTCTGCAGATACTCCGCTGCCGGATAGAATACCGCCAGGAAACGCCGTACCACCATGTCGTAGATCTTCTGCTCGGCGTCATTCAGGTGCTTTGGGGCCTGAAGAGTCGGGATGATCGCGAAATGGTCCGATATCTTGGAATTGTCGAACACGCGGCGCATCGGCTTGACCCATCCCCGCTTGAGGATGGTCTTGGCAAGAGGCGCGTACTCGCCAGCCCCGCCCAGGGTTTCCAGCGTCTTTTTCACCGTTCCGACATAGTCCTCGGGCAACGCGCGCGCATCGGTGCGCGGATAGGTCAGCATCTTGTGGCGCTCGTAGAGCGCCTGTGCAAGCGACAGGGTTGCTCTCGCCGAGAACCCAAAGCGTCCATTGGCCTCGCGCTGTAGGCTGGTCAGGTCGAACAGCAGCGGCGAGAGCTGCGTCGAGGGTTTGCTCTCCTCGGCAACGGTCCCCGTTTTGCCGCGGCAGGCCGCCACGATCGCCTCGGCATCGGCTGCCTTCAGCAGTCGCTCGGCCTTGCGCTCGGCGTCCTCATTCTTCTTGAACTCGGGGTCGAACCAGCGGCCCGGATACTCGCCCGCTGCGGCGCCGAAGCGCGCATGGACTTCCCAGTAGTCGCGCGGCCGGAAGCTGCGGATGCGTTCCTCGCGCTCCACCAGAATCGCGAGCGTTGGCGTTTGAACGCGCCCCACGGTGGTGAGGTAGAAGCCTCCCTCCTTGGAGTTGAACGCGGTCATCGCCCGCGTTCCATTGATGCCCACCAGCCAGTCAGCCTCCGAGCGGGACTTGGCCGCGTCCGCGAGTGGCAGCATGTCCTTGTCCCTCCGCAAGCTGGCGAAGCCTTCGCGAATCGCCTGCGGCGTCATCGACTGCAGCCAGAGCCGCTCGATCGGCTTCCTCAAGCGCGCATGCTGAACGATGTACCGAAAGATGAGCTCACCCTCGCGTCCCGCATCGCAGGCATTCACCAGACCGACGACGTCCTTGCGCTTCATCAAGCGCAACAGCAGATTCAGCCGATCCTCGCTTCGCTCGATCGGTGCAAGATCAAAATGTGGCGGGATCACCGGCAGGTTCGCGAAGGACCACTTTCCCTTTTTAACTTCGTGGTCCTCCGGCAGGACGAGCTCCAGCAAATGTCCGACGGCGGAAGAAAGAACGTACTCGTCGCTTTCGAAATAGTCGCCTTTGCGCGCGAAACCGCCGAGCGCGCGCGCGATGTCAGCGGCGACGGAAGGCTTTTCGGCGATAATCAGTTTCTTGGTCATGAAAGGCTTGCGGGAGCGCCGAACGGCGGCAGATGATAAGTGCAAACGCACCGCAACGGCAACCGCGCGGGCTGATCCGCGTACAAGAGACGGGGTTCAGCGCGCGCGCGCATGCGCGCGCGAAAGACAAGCTCAGCTGGGGAGACGCTCGTCCTGAATCGCGAACAGGTCCTCGGCGAGCAAGCGACTGGTCGGTGTCTGCTGGTTCCACAGCACCATCAGCACGATCAGCTTCAGCTGTTCCAGCGAAAGGGAATCGCCGGTGGCGGCGAGCGCCCGTTCGATCACGTGCTCGCGCGTGTGCGGAGCGAGGATTCCCGATTGCTCGAGGGTGAGGAGAAAGCCGCGACACTCGACGTCCAGTTTCGCTAGCTCCTTTGGGGCGTAGGCGCGGAACGTAGCTCGCGAGTCCGGCAGGGGTGCAAGGTCGCGGTGCGGCACACGCAGCACCCCTGCAAGCCACGACAAGGCCTCGCTGATGTCGTCATCCTCGAATCCGGCAGCGGACAACTTCTTCGCGACGAGATCGCTGTCGTGCGCAAGGTCGGTCTGCCGGCAATTCTCGAACAGGTAAACGAGGATGTCGTACATGTTTTTCTTCTCCTCAGTTGAGACGTTGATAGAGCCCGCCGGGCAAGGCAGCGACCCGCCCGGCAAGTTCGAGCCTTAGCAGCTCGGACGACACCTGATCGGCGGTCAACCCGGCGCGCGCGCAAAGCGAATCAACGTCTACCGGATCGAAGCCCATATGCACGAGAAGTGCCTCGCGTTCGGGCGACGGTGCTGGGGATTGCGTGGAGGTGGTCGAGGCGTACGCCGTGGGACGGAAGCCGGAGAGCTCCGCCAGCACGTCATCGGCCGATTCGACGAGCTTGGCGCCCGCCTTGATCAGCGCGTGGCAGCCCTTTGACAGGGGAGAGTGAATCGACCCCGGAACGGCAAAAACCTCGCGCCCCTGCTCGGCCGCCGCGCGCGCCGTAATGAGCGACCCCGAGGCGAGCGCGGCTTCGACCACCAGGCAACCCTGCACGAGCCCACTGATGAGCCTGTTCCTGCGCGGGAAGTTATGTGCAGCGGCCTTGGAGGTGAGTGGAAATTCCGAAAGCAGCAACCCATTGTTAGCGATCTCGGCTGCAAGTGCGGCGTTGCGCAAAGGGTAGACGACGTCGATGCCCGTGCCCAACACAGCGATGGTCGAGCCGACGCCCGCGAGACCGCCACGATGCGCCGCGGAGTCTATGCCTAAGGCAAGGCCCGATACGATGCAAAGACCGGCCTCGCTGAACGCCTTGGCGAAGCCCTCGGCATTACGCTCGCCCTGGGCGGTCGCATTGCGACTGCCTACGATCGCAAGGGACGGCCGGCGCAGCAGCTCCAATCTTCCGCTCGCATACAGCAGGGGCGGCGGGTCGGGGATCTCAAGCAATAGCCTCGGGTAAGCGTCGTCGGCCAGCGTTACCACTGCGTGATCGGAACGCTGCGCCCAATCGAGGGCGAGCGAGACCGCGCGCGAAACTTCCGCGGAATCGAGCGCGCCAAGCGCAGCGCGTGGCACGATGCGGGCGAGCTCTCCCCGAGGCCGGGCGAGGACACTCTCCGGAAGGCCGAACTGGTTCAGAAGTTCGCGAATACTGGCGGCGCCGAGGCCGGGCGTTAGCGTGAGTTGAAGCCAGCTTGCGAGCCCCGGATCAAGCGTCATGCCGGTGGAGCGAACCGGGGATAGTGTTCCCTGCAGTCCGACGCCCCTGCTCTAAGACGCCGGTAGCGGATCTGGTAATTACGGATTCTGCACCACATCCAGCGGGCGGACGGGTCTCGTGATGTTCATCACTAGCGCGTAGGATACGCGGTCGAATACGCGGAATACAAATACGAGACCGTAACGCTCCTCCGGCAGATGAATGATCGTTGCGGGCTGGTACTTCTCCTTCGCCGGTTCCGTGACCGTCGCGCCGTAGCGATACAGCGCCATCACATGCCCGATTTCTATGCCGTCGGCGCGGCCGCGGTTGATGGTAACGATCGAGTACGGTCCGCTTTCTCCCGCTTTGCCCACGCCGCCGTAGATCGTCATTACCCGGCCTCTAATGGACGCGTTCGGCGCATGCGGCGCGTAATCGACCGGTTGCGCGGGGCCTGCCGGAACGAGCTTGTCGCCCCTGCTGACCTCTTGCGTCACCTTGGTGAGTTCCACCGTGCTCGGCTCGCCGCCTGCCAGCATGCGCGCCCTGCCCAGATAGATCGCCTCGTACCCGAGCGTGCGGTCGGTGTCGGGATCGATCAATGCCTTGCCCGGTCGATAGACGCTCCAGTCTTCCTGTTTCGAGTCGCCCATCCCGCGCACGTAGGCCCGATTGCCGGCCTCGATCACGACGCGGTCTTCCTGCGTGGCGACGATGGTGGGCGCGTTATCGAGACCATCGGGCTCGATCACCAAGGGCTGTGTCAGGAAGGGTTCGATCACGGACGCCGGAATGCTCGGAATAGCCGTGTCCGTCGACCCTACTACGCGAACCTTGGGCGTGAGCCTGACGGTGCCGGATGCCAACGACAGGGTGCCGCTTGCCCGGTCGAGCACGATTACGTCGCCGGGATATATGAGGTGCGGGTTCTTGATCTGCTCGCTGTTCAGGCCCCACAGTTCTGGCCAGCGCCATGGCGAATTGGTGAAACGCTGTGCGATGCCCCACAGCGTGTCGCCGGGGACGACGACATAACGGTCGGGCGCGGTCGGATTGATTGTCGGAGGGGGCTTTGGGGCCTGCGCAGCCACCCCTGCTGGGGCCAGACTCGCCACGACAAAAGCGAGCGTTGTGATAGACTTACGCCATTGCTGGTACATGTGGCCCCCGATCTTTTCTTGGGTCTCCGGGCCGGCTTGAAAGGCCGATTGCTCGCACAAATGTAGCATACAACGATATTAGCTTACATGCTGCCTGAGATTGTGCATGTAATTAATTCACACAGCAAGTGATTTTCTAATTCCATGGCGCTTCTGAACATCCTTCGGTACCCCGACGCCCGCCTGCACAAATCGGCGGCGCCCGTAACGGTTTTCGACGATGGACTGAAAAAGCTCGTCGCGGACATGACGGAGACCATGTATGCGGCCCCGGGCATCGGCTTGGCGGCCACCCAAGTCGACGTCCATAAGCAGGTCATCGTGATCGACGCCTCCGAGCGGCGCGATTCGTTGATCGTGCTGGTAAATCCAGAGATCCTCGACGCCACGGGCGTGTCCGATATCGAGGAAGGCTGCTTGTCGGTCCCGGGAATCTACGAGATGGTGGCGCGTGCCGAGCGCGTGAAGGTCCGCGCGTACGACCAGAACGGACTGCCGTTCACCCTCGAAGCGCAAGGACTGCTCTCGGTGTGCATCCAGCATGAGATGGATCATCTCGAGGGCAAGGTGTTCGTCGATTATCTATCCCAGCTCAAACAGCAGCGAATCCGCGCCCGGCTCGCCAAGCAGCTCCGGAAGAGCGCGTAGCCGGTGGTGGGGGTGAGCGGCCCTTCCCCCCGTCATCCTCAGCGCCGCGCAAGCACAGCCGATCGGAGACCACGCTGATGCGTCTGGTCTTCGCGGGCACACCCGAGTTCGCCGAACGTGCCCTCGATGCGCTTGTGCAGGCCGGCCACCAAGTCGTGCTCGTTGTGACCCAGCCGGACCGCCCGGCTGGTCGCGGTATGCGCGCCGCAGAAAGCCCCGTGAAGCGGCTTGCGCGACGGCATGGGCTCGACGTGTACCAGCCCCATTCGCTCAGGGACCCTGCGAATATTGCGCGGCTCGCCGCGGCGCGCCCCGAGCTGCTGGTGGTCGCCGCCTACGGGCTCATCCTGCCGCAGGGAGTGCTCGACTGCGCGCCGCACGGCGCCCTGAATATTCACGCGTCGTTGCTGCCGCGCTGGCGCGGCGCGGCGCCGATTCAGCGCGCTATTCTGGCCGGAGACCGCGAAACCGGGATCACGATCATGAAGATGGACGCTGGTCTGGACACCGGGTCGATGCTCGCGCAACGCACGCTGCCGATCGGTGAGCAAGATGACGCCGGCACGTTGCACGACAAGCTGGCGGCACTCGGCGCGGAAATGATCGTGGCGGCCGTGGCCGGGGTAGCAGCGGGCGTTGCATGCTTCGCGCCACAGCCGTCCGAAGGCGTCACGTACGCCAGAAAGATCGAAAAGTGGGAGTCGGTACTCGACTGGTCACGGCCGGCAACCGAGATCGCGCGCGTGGTACGTGCCATGAGGCCGGTGCCCGGCGCGGCAACGACCTACGCCGGCGAGACATTCAAAGTGTGGCGTGCGCGGCCTGTCGACGGCATCGGAGCACCGGGTGAGATCCTCGCCGCCGACGCGCGCGGCATCGTAGTTGCCTGCGGCGAAGGTTCGCTCGCGGTTTCCGAGTTGCAGCGTGCGGGCGGCAAGCGCCTGACTGCCGCGGAATTCCTGCGCGGAAAGCAGCTCGAGCGTGGGGCGCGCTTCGGCGCGCCGCCGCCGGAAGCCTGAATCGTGGTCGAGGAGGCGCCCGGGGCACGGGCATGGAGCACACCTGCGCTTGCCGTCGCGCTCGGCGATGCGGCGCGGGTGATCGCCGGCGTTGCGGGAGGACGCAGCCTGACCGCGGAGCTTGAGCGCGCGGCCGAAGAGGGGGACGTTCCGCGCGCCGCGCTGATCGACCTGACGCACGGCACGCTTCGCTGTTACGGTCGCGTGCAAGCGCTCGAGCGACGTCTTGCGAAGCGCGGGGGCACGGATCCGCTGGTCAGCGCATTGCTCTGGTGCGCGTTCTATGCGCTCGACTCGGGACGCTACGCGCCCTACACCGTCGTCGATCAGACGGTGCGGGCCTGCGCGCTACTCAGCCAGCATCCGGCCAAGGGCTTCGTCAACGCGGTACTTCGCAACCTGTTGCGCAACCAGTCCGCAATCGAGGCGTCCATCGCCCTCGACGATGAAGCTCGCTGGAAACATCCCGCTTGGTGGATCGCGAAGCTGCGCCGGGCGTACCCCGACGAGTGGGAACGGGTCCTCGAGGCCGGGAACGGCCATCCGCCGATGAGCCTGCGCGTCAACTTGCGCCGCACGACCGTGCGCGAATACCTCGCGCGACTGGCGACCGCGGGCATTGCGGCGCGCCAAATCGGCCAAGCGGCGCTGCTGCTCGAGCGGCCGGTGCCGATCGACCGTGTGCCGGGATTCGCGGGCAGGCGACGTGTCGGTGCAAGACGCCGGCGCCCAGCGCGCTGCCGAGTACCTCGATCTTTCCGTCGGCCAGCGCGTTCTCGATGCATGCGCCGCTCCGGGTGGCAAGAGTGGCCACATTCTCGAGCTGGCTGAGGTGGCCCTTACCGCCCTCGATGCCGACGCGCTGCGCAGCGCGAGCATCGACCGCAACCTGGCGCGGCTCGGCCACCGCGCTCTCCTAAAGGTCGCCGACTGCACCAGTCCGGGGATATGGTGGGATGGCGCGCTCTTTGAACGGATACTCGCGGACGTGCCGTGCTCTTCCTCGGGCGTGGTGCGCCGGCATCCGGACATCAAGTGGCTGCGCCGCGCGTCGGACCTGCCAGGCTTTGCCGCTCGCCAATCCGCAATTCTGGAAGCGCTTTGGCACCTGCTCGCGCCGGGTGGTAAATTGCTGTATGTCACCTGTTCGGTGTTTACCGAGGAGAACGAAGCCGTTGTCGATGCGTTCTGCACGCGCACCCCGCAAGCGCAACGTCTGCCGCTGCCCCAGGGCGCGTCGGCGCAGCTCCTTCCCGACGCCGAGCATGACGGCTTTTACTTTGCTCTCATAGCCAGGCGACCCTGACGCAAGCGATGCGAAGCATCGCCCTCATCGGCAGACTCCTCCTGGCGCTTGCATCGGCCGCGGCGATCCACGCGCATGCCGGCGAGATCGAGGTGCAGGAGGCGAACCTGCGCGCCACCGACGAGGGACTGGTGCTGAACGCGGAGTTCAAATTCGCCTTTCCGCCGTCCCTCGTGGAGGCGGTCGTTAACGGGGTGCCGCTTTACTTCGTGTTCGAGTTCGACCTGACCCGACCACGCTGGTACTGGTTCAACGAGCATCCCGTCTCCAAGCAGATGCAGGTCAAATTGTCATACCATGCGCTGTCGCGGCACTACCGGCTATCGACCGGCGTGCTGCAACAGAATTTTGCGACGCTCGAGGAAGCGCTCAGCGTGCTGCGACGGCTGCAAAACTGGCTGGTCGTGGATCGCACGGTCGCGCTCGCCGACAGCACCTACGAGGCGGCGGTGCGCATGCGTTTGGACACCACGCTTCTACCGAAGCCTTTCCAGGTTAGCGCGCTCACCAGCCGCGACTGGCAATTCGAATCGGCCTGGAAGGTATTCACGTTCCGTCCGCCGCAGCAGCCCCCCGCGCCCGTCGAGAGCCGCAAGCCGAACGAGGCCACAGAGCGATGAAAGCGCTGCTCGCCATCGGTGCCGCCCTCGCCGGCGTGCTCCTGTTCCTGCTCGCGACTGCGAGCGCGAATACCTCCTTGTTCGAGAAGCATTACCCGCTGCTTCTGGCGCTCAATGCGGCGCTCGCGGCCCTATTGGCGGGCTTGGTGACGTACCAGGTGGTGGCGCTTGCGCGGAGATACCGAGGCAGGGTATTCGGCTCGCGGCTGACCCTGCGCTTTCTGGTGCTGTTCGCGATGATGGCGCTGGCGCCCGGACTGCTCGTGTACACCGTATCGGTGCAATTCCTGAGCAAGAGCATCGAGTCTTGGTTTGACGTCAAGGTCGACGCCGCGCTGGAGGGCGGTCTTACGCTCGCGCAGGGCGCGATCGACCAGATGCTCTCGGAGATGAACGTCAAGGTCCGCGCGATGGCCCTTGAGCTCGCCGACCGTCCCCAAGCGGAACAGGGCTCTATGCTAAACCGGCTGCGCGAGCAGGCGGGAGTCCAGGAAGCCGTGATCATCACGGGCAATGGCCGGCTGATCGCGAGCGCGAGCGACGACGTCACCAAGCTGTTACCGGAATTGCCAAGCGCACAGGCACTGCGCCAGGCGCGTGCCAACCGCGGCTATACCGCGATCGATGCGCCGGCCGGCGGGCCTCTCGCATTGCGTGTGCTGGTGCCGATCAATGCGCTCGCCCTTACAGACGAGGCGCGCTACCTGCAGTTGCGCCAGACCGTGCCGGCATCGTTCACGCACAGCGCGGAGGCGGTCGAGGCCGCGTATCGCGACTACCGTGAATTGGCCCTATCGCGACAAGGTCTCAAGCGGATCTATATCGTCACGTTGACCTTGGCCCTGTTGATGGCGCTGTTTGCCGCGATCGCTCTTGCCGTGATTCTTTCAAATCGTCTGTCCCAGCCGCTCGCCAACCTCGCCCAGGCCACACAGGCTGTGGCGCGTGGCGACTTCTCTCGGCAAGCGCCGGTGACGAGCCGCGACGAGCTGGGAGTGCTGACGGAATCGTTCAATTCGATGACCAGGCAGCTCGACGAAGCGCGCAGGGTGGTCGAGACGAACCGCATCGCCCTGGAAACCGCAAAGGGAAATCTCGAAAACATTCTGGCCAATCTATCGGCGGGCGTGCTGGTCTTCGACCGGGACCTCTGTCTGACCATCAGCAACCACGGCGCTGCGGCGATCTTGGGCGGAGAGCTCGTGTCGCTTTCCGGCAAGCCTCTCGCGAGCTGGAGCGGCGCGCTCGAGGCCTTTGCGCGACCGGTGCGCGAGGCTTTTCTGACGCATGGCGAGCGCACTTGGCAGCGCGAGCTCGATCTCAGGGGAACCGGCACGACGGTGCTCGCGCGAGGAGCCGGGCTGCGCGAAGCGACGGGCGGTGGCTACGTGCTGGTGTTCGACGACATCACGCAGCTGATCCAGGCTCAGCGCGCGACGGCATGGGCCGAGGTGGCGCGGCGCCTGGCTCACGAGATAAAGAATCCGCTCACGCCGATCCAGCTTTCGGCCGAACGACTTGAGATGAAGCTGGCGGGAAAAATTCCCGCCGAAGATGCGGAGACGCTGCGGCGCGCCATCCAGACCATCGTCAATCAGGTCACCGCACTCAACTCGATGGTCGATGCATTCCGAGACTATGCACGCATGCCGGCTCCGTTACTCGCGGGCATGGATCTGAATTCGCTGGTAGCGGAAGTGCTGGCGCTATACGAGGATTCCAGAGTGCCGATCGTCAAGCGCCTGGCGCCTTCGCTGCCGCCGGTGCGCGCGGACTCCGCGCAGATCCGGCAGGTGATCCACAATCTGGTGCAGAACGCTCAGGACGCGCTCGAGAATTCTAGGGGCAACCGGGCCGTACCCTCGATCGAAGTGCGTACCGAGGCGAAGGGCGACCAGGTGCGTCTGTCGGTGAGCGACAACGGCCCGGGTTTTCCGGAAGAATTGATGACGCGGATTTTCGAGCCCTACGTCACGAGCAAGCCGCGCGGCACGGGTCTCGGCTTGGCCATCGTCAAGAAGATCGTAGACGAGCATCATGGCAGCATCGTGATCGAGAACCGCCCGGAGCGCGGTGCATGCGTAAGCGTGCTGCTGCCGTCGCTGGACGAAAGTGGCGCCGTAATCAAGGCGGCCTGACGGCGATGGACGACGAGGACATCACGTAGCCATGGCGCAAATCCTGGTTGTAGACGACGAGGTCGGCATCCGTGAGCTGCTGTCCGAAATCCTGGCTGACGAAGGGCACCAGGTGTTGGTGGCAGAAAGTGCCGCCGCTGCGCGCCAGTTGCGCGAGCGGCAGCGGCCGGACCTCGTGCTGCTCGACATATGGATGCCCGATACCGACGGTATCACGCTGCTCAAGGAATGGTCGGCCTCCGGACAGCTGACGATGCCGGTCATCATGATGTCGGGACACGGAACCATCGAGACCGCCGTCGAGGCGACCCGCATCGGGGCGCTCGACTTCCTGGAAAAGCCGATAGCGCTGCAAAGGCTGCTGACGACGGTCAAGCGCGCGCTGCGCAATCAGGAGGTGCCGATGCCGCGCGAATTGTCGCTCGCGGCGCTGGGGCGATCGCCGGCGCTCGCCGAGGCCAAGAAGCGCCTGTCGCAGGTGGCGCAAGCGGCCGCACCGCTCATGTTGCGCGGCGAGCGAGGGATGCAATCGGAGCTGTTCGCGCGGCTATTGCTTGCGCGCGGCGCGCCATTCCTGGCCGGGGCCGAAGTGCTTTCGGAACAGATCTCCGACGTGCTCGCGCGCGCGGCGGGCGGGATCCTGTTCCTGAGCGACTTGACGCGGCTCGGCCGGGCCGAGCAGAAGAACCTCGAGTTCCTGCTGGCGCGGCTCGACAAGCACAAGGCGAGGGTAGTCTCGTTCTCGCCAGTCGATACCAGGACACTGGTGGAGAAGCACGAATTCGATCCGGAGCTCGCGACGCGGCTGGCCGAGCTCACGCTCAAGCTGCCGGCGCTGCGCGAAGTCGCCGAGGACGTGCCCGATCTCGCGGCGCTGATGCTGGCGCAGCTTGTCGAGGCGCGCGTGTGTCCGCCGCGGCGTCTGTCGATCGCGGCGCTCAACGCGCTGCGTCACCATCCGTGGCCGGGAAATCTCGTCGAGCTCGAAAGCGTGGTCAAGGACCTGGCGCTGACCACGCTCGAGGACGAGATCGCCCTGGAGGACGTCGAGCGCGTGCTGGCGGCGCGCCGTGAGGCGCCCGCTGCGCCGGAGCTCGGCCTCGACCGGCCTTACCGGGAAGCACGCGATGCGTTCGAACGAATGTACTTCGAGCACCTTCTTGCGCGCGAGCAGGGCAGCATGTCGCGCGTGGCCGAGCGATCGGGCCTGGAGCGCACGCACCTTTACAGGAAGCTCAAGGCGCTTGGGTTGCCTGTTGGCCGGCGCGAAGAAGGATGAATGGGACTAGAATGCGGCCCTTCCCGCCGCGGAACGGCAGCTCGTGAAGATCATCATTCTCGGCGCCGGCCAAGTCGGCGTCTCCGTCGCCGAAAGCCTAGTCTCCGAGCAAAACGACATTACGGTCGTCGATATCGACGGCGCGCGCCTGCGCGCGCTGCACGATCGCTTCGACCTGCGTACCATCCTGGGCAGCGCGTCGCATCCCTCGGTGCTCGCCGAGGCGGGTGCGGAAGACGCCGATCTGCTGATCGCCGTCACTCAGTCCGACGAAACCAACCTCGTTGCCTGCAAGCTGGCTGCGCGCATGTTCAACGTGCCGCGACGCATCGCGCGTATTCGCGCCACCGACTTTCTCGACGACGAGAAGATTCTCGGGCCGGACGGGTTCGACGTCGACTTGTCCATCTGCCCCGAGCAGGTGCTGACCGAATACATCGTCAAGCTGGTCGAGTTTCCGGAGGCGCTGCAGGTCCTCGATTTCGCCGATGGCCAGGTCAGCCTGGTCGCCGTGCGCGCCTACAAGGGCGGGCCGCTGGTCGGCAAGCAGCTGAAAGACATCCGCCGACACATTCCTAATGTCGATACACGGGTCGTCGCCATATTCCGCCAGGACCGTCCCATCGTGCCCGACGGCGACACCGTGATCGAGGTGGGCGACGAAGTGTTCTGCCTTGCGCCCGAGAAGCACATCCGCCAGGTGATGCGCGAGCTGCGGCGCATGGACCGACCGGTCAAGCGGGTCATGATCGCGGGCGGCGGCAACATCGGCCTGCGCCTCGCCCGCGCCCTGGAGAACGACTACTCGGTGCGCGTGGTCGAGCACAACAAGCGTCGTTGCGAGCTGCTGGCGGCAAAGGTCGATCACGCGCTGGTGCTAAATGGCGATGCGACCGACGAGGAGCTGCTGGAACAGGAGAACATCGCGGAAATGGATCTTTTCGTCGCGGTCACGAACAACGACGAAAACAACATCATGAGTTCGCTGCTCGCCAAGCGGATGGGCGCGCGCCGGGTAGTTGCTCTCATCAACCGCCGTTCGTACGTAGACCTGCTGCAAAGCGGGGAGATCGACATTGCCATCTCGCCGGCGCAGGCGACTATCGGCAAACTGCTCGCACACGTGCGACGCGGCGACGTGGTCGCAGTGCACAGCCTGCGGCGAGGGGCCGCGGAGGCGCTCGAGGCGGTGGTCCACGGAGATCGCGAGTCCTGCCGCGTCACCGGGCGACGCATCGAGGAGATTGACCTTCCGGCGGGCACCACCATCGGCGCGCTGGTGCGCGATCACGAAGTCGTGATGGCACACCATGACACCAAGATCGAAGCTGAGGATCACGTCATCGTGTTCGTCGCCGATAAGAAGACGTTGCCGAAGGTCGAGCGCCTTTTCCAGGTCGGCGCGCGTTTTCTCTGAGACTCCGGGCGCACGCCGATGCACCGCTTCGCGGTCGTCGTAAACCTCCTGGGCGTAATGGTGGTGATCTTCGCGCTCACCATGCTGCTGCCTCTCGGTATATCGCTGTATCTTTCTGACGGCGCCGAGGGGGCGTATGACGCCGCGATCGTCGTTTCGCTGCTGGCCGGTGGCGTCGCCTGGATGACGACGCGTAGCACCAAACGCGAGCTCCAGTCGCGAGACGGCTTCCTGCTGGTGACGCTCGCGTGGACGGTATTGCCTGCATTCGGCACGCTGCCGCTGCTCTCCTATATCCCGGGAATTTCTTTTGCCGACGCCTACTTCGAGGCAATGGCCGGGATGACGACGACGGGGGCCACGGTGCTCGTCGGGCTGGATCAGTTGCCACCATCGATCAACATGTGGCGCTGCCAGTTGCAGTGGCTCGGTGGCATGGGAATCCTGGTGCTGGTGGTGGCCATCCTGCCGCTGCTGGGCGTCGGTGGCCGGCAGGTGCTGCGGGCGGAGACGCCGGGGCCGATGAAGGACACCAAACTCACGCCGCGCATTACCGAGACCGCCAAAGGCCTGTGGCTGGTGTACGGGCTGCTCACCGTCGCCTGCGTCCTTGCGATGCGCTGGGCCGGGATGACGTGGCTCGACGCCGTGATGCACGCGTTCACGACCATGAGTACGGGTGGATTCTCGTCCCATGATGCGAGTTTCGGACACTGGAACTCGCCAGCCATCGAAGCCGTGACCATCGTATTCATGGTGGTCGCCGGTATCAACTTCGCGACGCACTTTCAGGCGCTGCGTAAGCGCAGCTTCACGCCCTATCGCTTGGACGTGGAGGCCGGGGTATTCATTGCGGTGCTCGCTGCGAGCATCCTCGGCATCACCCTGTTTCTGCTCGCCAAGGGCGTGTATCCGGACTTCTGGAGCGCATTGCGCTATACGGCATTCAACCTTGTGTCGGTCGCCACCTCGACCGGATATGCCAACACGGACTTCGGCGCTTGGCCGCTGTTTGCCCCGCTGTGGATGCTGTTGCTCGTATCCTTTGCCAGCTGCTCGGGCTCGACCGGCGGTGGCATCAAGATGATGCGCGCAATATTGATGTTCAAACAGGCGTTCCGCGAGCTTGCGCGCATCGTGCACCCGCGGGCCTACATGCCGGTCAAGCTTGGCGGGCAGCCGATCGAGAACAACATCATTTTTGCGGTGCTTGCATTCATGCTCGTGTACGGGGCGACGATCACGGCGATCACCATGCTGCTCACCATAACCGGGCTCGATTTCGTGACCGCGTTCTCCTCGGTGATCGCCTGCGTCAACAATCTCGGGCCCGGACTGGGCCAGGTGGGTCCGGCGTCGAATTACGCCGGATTGAGCGACTTCCAGGCCTGGCTGCTCGTCGCCGCCATGCTGCTCGGGCGGCTCGAGCTGCTCACCGTGATGGTGCTGTTCACGCCCGAATTCTGGCGCAAGTGAGCCGGACGCCGGTGCATGTCGTCACGGGCGAGCAGGGCGCCGGCACGAGCGGATTCGTCGCGCGCATGCTCGCCGCGCGCCCGGATTGGGCGCGCATCGCGCCGCGCGGCTGTCCGTGCTGCAGCGCGCGCGTAGAAACGCAGGTGGCGCTGACGCGCATGCTGCGCGAGCAGCGGCCGCGTCGCGTGCTGCTCGAACTCGCCGACGAGCAGCATTTGAGTGCATTGCACCGAGCGCTGACCGAATGGCCGCTGTCGCAGTACGTGGAACCTGGGCGCACGATCCGGCTGCCGCAGGACGAGGAACTGGCGCCCGAGGCGCTAGGCGCGTAGCACTGCGAGCACCAGGGCGATCCAGCCCAGAATGCAAGCGCCGCCCCCGAGCGGCGTAATGGCCCCGAGCCATCTGGTTCCGGTTATCGCCAACACATACAGGCTGCCCGAGAACAGCACGATGCCCGCCGCCAGCAGCCAGCCGGAGGCCTTCAGCCAGCCGCTTGTTGGAAACTGAATGCAGGCGAGCCCTACCGCGAGCAACCCGAGTGCGTGCCACAGATGGTATTGCACCGCCGTGTGGTAAACGGCGAGCGCATCGGGCGCGAGTCGGGCTTTGAGCGCGTGCGCCCCGAACGCACCGAGCACGACGCCGAGCGCCGCGAACGACGCGCCCAGGGCGATGAAGAGCCTGGCGCTAGCCGGCATTGCGGCGCATCAAGCAGCTACGCGGCTTTCTTTTTCTTGGCGCGGCCCGGGCGTTTCTTGCCGTAGCTGCCCTTGTAGATTTTGCCGCGCCGCGTGCGCTTGTCGCCCTTGCCCATGCCGATGCTCCGAGATGAAGGTGATTGCAGGCCTGGATTATATCTACGCCACGGGGCTCGTTGCGGCCGAAGGTTGCGGCTCGTACGCAAGGTAGGGCGCGAGCCACCTTTCCGCCTCCGCGACGCTCATCGCCTTGCGCCCGGCATAATCCTCGAGCTGGTCGCGCCCGATCCTGCCGACGGCGAAATAGCTTGACTCGGGGTGCGATAGGTAGAAGCCTGAAACCGATGCCGCCGGCAGCATCGCAAAGGACTCGGTGAGCTGCATGTCGGCGTTCTTCTGCGCCTCCAGCAGGCCGAACAATATGCGCTTCTCAGTGTGATCGGGGCAGGCGGGATAGCCGGGTGCCGGCCTGATGCCGCGGTATTGCTCCGCAATCAGTTGGTCGCCAGTGAGATGCTCGTCGGCGGCGTAGCCCCAGAACTCGCGCCGCACGCGCTCGTGCAAACGCTCGGCGAGCGCCTCGGCAAAGCGGTCGGCGAGCGACTTGAGCATGATCGAGCTGTAGTCGTCATGCGCGGCCTCGAACTCGGCGAGCTTCGCCTCTATTCCGCCCCCGGCCGTGACGGCGAAAACGCCAATGTAGTCGGGTACCCCCAGGTGCTTGGGCGCGACGAAGTCGGCGATGCACAGGTTGGGCCGACCCGCTGGTTTGTGATTTTGCTGGCGCAGGTTGTGCCAGGTGGCGAGCGGCTTGCCACGGTTCTCGTCAGCGTAGATCTCGACGTCATCGTCACCGACCTGCGCGGCGGGGAACAGGCCGAACACCGCATTGGCGGTGATCCACTTCTCTGCGATGACGCGCCGCAGGGTTGCCTGCGCGTCGGCGAATAGCTTGCGCGCGGCTTCGCCGACCACGCGATCCTGCAGGATCTTCGGATACGCACCGGAGAGCTCCCAGGTCTGGAAGAACGGCGTCCAGTCGATGTAGGGCACCAACTCCTCGAGCGGGTAGTCGCGCAACACGGTGACCCCCGTCTTGCGCGGCACCGGCGGCCGGTAGTTGTCCCAGTCGGTCTTGAGGCCGAGCTTGCGCGCCTCGGCAATCGGGTGCAGCGGCCCGGGCCCTTTCTTGTCGCGGTGCTGGGCGCGGATGCGCTCGTAGTCCGCGCGCACCTCGGCGACGAAGGGCTCGCGCTGCTCGTCCGATAGCAGGCTGCTGACGACCGTAACGCTGCGCGAGGCGTCCGGCACGTAGACCACCGGGCCGGAGAAGCCGGGCGCGATCTTCACCGCGGTATGCGCGCGCGAGGTCGTCGCGCCCCCGATCAGCAGCGGCAGCTTGAATCCCTCGCGCTCCATCTCGCGTGCGATGTGCGCCATCTCCTCGAGCGACGGGGTGATCAGGCCCGAGAGACCGATCGCGTCGGCGTTTTCGCGCCGCGCGGTCTCGAGTATGGTCTGCGCCGGTACCATCACGCCGAGGTTGACGACGTCGTAGTTGTTGCACTGGAGCACGACGGCGACGATGTTCTTGCCGATGTCATGCACGTCGCCTTTGACCGTGGCGATGACGATCTTGCCCTTGGCGCGCCCCGCTTCACCGCTCTTGGCCTTTTCCGCCTCGATGAAAGGCACCAGGTGCGCGACGGCGAGCTTCATGACGCGCGCCGATTTCACGACCTGCGGCAGGAACATCTTGCCCGCGCCGAACAGGTCGCCAACGACGTTCATGCCGTCCATCAGCGGCCCCTCGATCACCTCGATCGGGTGCGCGTACTTGAGCCTCGCCTCCTCGGTGTCCTCGACCACGTGCGTCGCGATGCCGCTGACCAGGGCATGCGTCAGCCGCTCTTCGACGCTGGCGCCGCGCCAGGCCTCGTCCTTGACGGCCTCCCTTGCCCCCGCCTTGACCGAGCCGGCGAACGCGATCATGCGCTCGGTCGCGTCCTCGCGCCGGCTGAAGATCACGTCCTCGACGTGCTCTCGAAGCTGCGGCTCGATCTCCTCGTAGACGCCGAGCTGCCCGGCGTTGACGATACCCATCGACATTCCGGCGTGGACCGCGTGATACAGGAATGCGGTGTGCATCGCCTCGCGCACCGCGTCGTTGCCGCGGAACGAGAACGACAGGTTGGAGACTCCGCCCGACACCTTCGCGTAGGGCAGGTTATTGCGGATCCAGCGCACCGCTTCCAGGTAGTCGATGCCGTAGCGCGCATGCTCTTCCAGGCCGGTGGCGATGGCGAAGATGTTCGGGTCGAAGATGATGTCCTCGGGCGGAAAATCCGCCTCGCGCGTAAGCAGCTCGTAGCAGCGCCGGCAGATCGCCGTGCGGCGCTCGAGCGTGTCGGCCTGGCCCTTTTCGTCGAACGCCATCACGATCGCCGCCGCGCCGTACTTGCGCACCAGGCGCGCCTGGCGCAGGAACTCGGCTTCGCCCTCCTTTAGGCTGATCGAGTTGACCACGCCCTTGCCCTGCACGCACTTCAGGCCCGCTTCGATCACGCTCCACTTCGACGAGTCGATCATCACCGGCACGCGCGCGATGTCGGGCTCGGTGGCGATCAGGCTCAGGAAGGTGCTCATCGCCTTCTCCGAGTCGAGCATCGCCTCGTCCATGTTGACGTCGATGATCTGCGCGCCGTTCTCGACCTGCTGGCGCGCCACCGACAGCGCTGCCGCGTAGTCGCCGGCCAGGATCAGGCGCGCGAAGGCCTTCGAGCCGGTGACGTTGGTGCGCTCCCCGACGTTCACGAACAGTGAGTCGTCGCCGATGTTCAAGGGCTCGAGGCCCGACAGGCGCAGCTTCTTCGGCAACGCGGGGACGACGCGCGGCGCGATGCCGCGCACCGCCTCTGCAATCGCCTTGATGTGCGCCGGTGTGGTGCCGCAGCAGCCGCCGGCGATGTTCAGCCAGCCGCTGCGGGCCCATTCGCCCATCTGCCGCGCCATCGATTCGGGCGTGTCGTCGTATTCGCCGAACGCGTTCGGCAAGCCGGCGTTGGGATGGCAGGACACGTAGGCGTCGGCGACGCTCGAGAGCTCCTCGACGTAGGCGCGCAGCTCCTTGGCCCCGAGCGCGCAGTTGAGCCCGACGGCCAGCGGTCGTGCGTGTCGCACCGCGTTATAGAACGCTTCTGTGGTCTGGCCCGACAGCGTCCGCCCGGAAGCGTCGGTGATGGTGCCCGAGATGATTACCGGCAGCCGCACTGCGCGCTGCTCGAATGACGTCTCGATGGCGAACAGAGCCGCCTTGGCGTTCAGGGTATCGAACACCGTTTCGACCAGAACGAGGTCGACGCCCCCATCGAGCAAGCCGCGCAACGCTTCCCCGTACGCATCCACGAGCTGGTCGAAGCTGATGTTGCGGTAGCCAGGGTCGTTCACGTCGGGCGAGATCGAGGCGGTCTTGCTGGTCGGCCCCAGCACTCCGGCGACGAAGCGCGGCCTGGCCGGATCCCCGGCCTCGAAGCTTGCTGCGGTCTCCTTGGCGAGCCTTGCTGCGGCCAGGTTCAACTCGTAGGCCAGCGACTCCATGCCGTAATCGGCCATCGACACCGCAGTCGCGTTGAAAGTATTGGTTTCGATGAGGTCGGCGCCCGCCTCGAGGTACTGCTCGTGGATGCGGCGAATCAGCTCGGGCCGCGTGAGGCACAGCAGGTCGTTGTTGCCTTTCAGTTCGCGCGGCCAGTCGCGGAAGCGCTCACCGCGGTACTGCGCCTCGGACATGCGCTCTGCCTGGATCATGGTGCCCATGGCGCCGTCGAGCACCAGAATACGCTCGGCGAGCAGTGACTCGAGCTTGGCGGCGTGGATGGGCTGGTTCATGGTGTGCGCAAAACAAAAAGCCCGTTCAGCTGTCGCTAGAAACGGGCCTTTTCGGTGGCTACGGCACGCGCCTCTTTAGCGGCATTTCTTTGTCACCGCCTGTTCGGCAGGTCGGCGCCCGCAAGCTGAACATCAAATCGGCGCATCGACAGTCTGCCGCCGAACCCCTGTCGTGTCAACCACTTGGCGATGAAGGCGTATAATTCGTCTCCATCACCGAGCATACGTCATGCAGCACCTCGAGCCCAAGGAAGCGCAGGCGTTCCTGCACCAGAATCCGAACGCGCTGTTCATCGACTGTCGCAGCGAGATGGAGTACTTGTTCGTGGGCCATCCGGCGGGCGCGCTGCATGTCGCATGGAACGACGGTCCGGACTGGGACGTCAACCCGCACTTCGTCGGGCAGGTCAAGAGGTTGGCAGGCACCAATCACGCCATGCGGCCGATCGTTCTCATCTGTCGCAGCGGCAACCGGTCGCAGGAGGCCGGCGAAGCGCTCGAGATGGCCGGGTTCACCAGGATCTACAACGTGGTGCACGGCTTCGAGGGCGAGCTGAACGACCGGCATCAGCGTAACTCGATCGCTGGCTGGCGCTTCGACGGACTGCCCTGGGAGCAGTGCTGAGCGAGCGGCGTCGCCGGGCCGGGGAGACGCTTTATCATGGACGCGATGGCGGACAGCGAATTCAACTCGATTACCGGCAAGTTCGTTTGCGAAGTGCACTGGGGTGACTGCGACCCCGCGGGCATCATCTTCTACCCGACCTATTTCCGCTGGTTCGACGCGGCGACCTGGAACTTTTTCGCGCACGTGGGCTACGACGTAAAGCGCATGCGCGCCGAGCACCTGGCGATGCCGCTGGTTGCGGCGAATTGCGAGTTCAGAGCCTCGCCCGTGCACGGCGATCGCTGCGAGGTGCTTTCGCGCGTGATGCGCTGGGGAGGCAAGTCCTTCGTGCTGTCTCACCGGGTGATGCGCGATGACGGCACGCTGCTTGCCGAAGGGTCCGAAACGCGCGTCTGGACGCGCCGCGTCGGCGGATCCGACGGGCCGATGAAGGGAGAGCAGATCGGCGAGGATCTGAAGATGCTGTTTCGCGCCGGCGCCTAGGCAAGCTTCGTGGGCGACTCCAAACAGCTGGAAACCGAGTCTGCGCAAGCTGCGATTCAGACCGCTTGCGTGGAGGCACTGATCGGCGCGAATCTGCTCGCGATCGCTGTGGTGCGAGACGGCATGCTGCTGCACGCGAGCCCTGCGCTCGCGCGCATATTCGGGCTGACGCCCGACGTGCCGCCCAGACGGTTCGTCGATCTGATCGACGAGCGCGACCGCGAGATCGTCGCGCAGGCGCTCGCCACGCCGAGCGAAGGCATGATCGGTCTGCGGGCATTGCGCAGCGACGGCAGCCGCTTCGATGTCGAGCTGTCGGTCACGCGTGCCGCGCTGCCAGATGGCCCGGCGATGGTGGCCGCAGTATTCGATATCACCGGGCACGGGCAGCGGCGGGCCGCGCCGCGCGTGGGGCCAGCGCCGCGCCGCGTGCAGTGGAGCGCGCGCTACGAAGTAGGCATCGAGGTGATCGATGGGCAGCATCGGCATCTGCTCGAGCTCATCAACCGCCTGCAGCAGGAGCTGGATTCGGGGAGCGATCTCGAGCTGCTGGTCGAATCGCTCAGGGAGTTGGTGCGCTACACCGAGCATCATTTCGCCACCGAGGAGCGGCTGATGGATGAGGTCGGCGCTAGCGCCGAGCGGCATCGGGGCGAGCATCAGCGCTTGCTCGAGAGCCTCATGCGCTTCACCGTGAAGCTCGACTCAGAAACTGTCAGTGAGAGCTCACATTTCCTTCAGGACTGGCTTTTCAGGCACATCGACGAGGTGGACCGTCCATTTGGGGCGCTGCTGCGCAGCCGCGGGCAGACCTAGCTAATGCGCGACGCATCGTTGGGAGCTTGACCCTACTGATTGAATGAGCAATCATTCAGTCACTTCGCCAGGAGGGACTACATGCGAATCGACGGAAAGACAGCGGTCATCACGGGCGCGGCGTCAGGCATCGGCCGGGCGACCGCGGAAGCGCTCGCCGCGGCAGGCGCGCAGGTCGTGCTGGGCGACATTGCCGAGGAACAGGGCAACGCGGCCGCGGCGGCGATTCGCGCGGCAGGCGGCGCTGCAGAGTTCGAACGGCTCGATGTCACCGACCTCGCCTCCATCGACAGCTTCCGCGCGGCCATCGCGGCACGCGGCAAGCAGGTGGGCATCGTCGTAAACGTGGCCGGCTGGGGCAAGATCGAGCCCTTCGTCAAGAACTCGCCCGACTTCTGGCGCAAAGTGATCGACCTGAACCTGCTCGGACCGATCGCGGTAACGCGTGCTTTTCTCGACCCGATGATCGAGCGCAAGGCCGGCAAGGTCGTTACCGTTTCGAGCGATGCCGGGCGCGTGGGCAGCCTCGGCGAAAGCGTCTATGCCGGCGCCAAGGGCGGCGCGATCGCCTTCACCAAGTCGCTGGCGCGCGAGATGGCGCGCTTCAACATCAACGTCAACTGCGTCTGCCCCGGTCCGACCGACACGCCGCTGCTCGCGGCCGTGCCGGAGAAGCACCGTGAGGCCTTCGTGCGCGTCACCCCGATGCAGCGCCTGGCCAAGCCCTCGGAGATCGCGGACGCGGTGCTCTTTTTCGCCAGCGCACGCTCCGCCTTCATCACCGGCCAAGTGCTGTCGGTGAGCGGCGGGCTGACCATGGTCGGCTGAATATTCCCCCAATCCAGAGAACGAGGACCGTATGTACAAGCTGAAAGCGGCCGAATGGCGGCCGCAGCACTTCAAGTGGCAGGTCAAGGACCGCGTCGCGACCGTCACGCTCAACCGGCCCGAGCGCAAGAATCCGCTCACGTTCGAGAGCTATGCCGAGCTGCGCGACAGCTTTCACAAGCTGCAGTACGCGGACGACGTGCGCGCCGTGGTCTTCACCGGCGAGGGCGGCAACTTCTGCTCGGGAGGGGACGTCCACGACATCATCGGGCCGCTGGTCAAGATGGACATGACCGGCCTGATGAGCTTCACGCGCATGACCGGGAGCCTCGTCAGGGAGATGCGCACCTGCCCGCAACCGATCATCGCCGCAGTCGACGGCGTGTGTGCCGGCGCTGGCGCCATCATCACCATGGCGAGCGATCTGCGCTACGGCACGCCCGAGTGCAAGACCGCGTTTCTTTTCGTGCGCGTCGGCCTTGCCGGCTGCGATATGGGCGCCTGCGCTATCCTGCCGCGCATCATCGGCCAGGGGCGTGCGGCCGAGCTGCTCTACACGGGCCGCAGCATGAGCGCCGATGAGGGTCTCGCCTGGGGCTACTACAACGAGATCGTTGCCCAAGACAAGCTGCTGTCGCGGGCGCAGGAAATGGCGCATTCGCTCGCGACCGGCCCGGCGTTCGCGCATTCCATGACCAAGAAGTGCCTGCACCAGGAATGGAACCTGTCGATCGAGCAGGCGCTCGAGACCGAGGCCGAGGCTCAGGCGATCTGCATGCAGACCGGGGATTTCGAGCGCGCCTACAACGCCTTCGTCAACAAGCAAAAGCCCAAGTTCGAGGGCAACTGATGTCTGCCGGAAGCGGCGCCGCCGGTCGCGGGCGCCCGGCCGCGGCGCGCTCGCGCGCGGGCGTGAACCGCGCCCCCGACTACGTCGAAAGCCTGGTCGCCGATCCCAGGCTCGTCGAGGAGCGCCGCCGGCAGATCGTGCGCGCGGCAGTGAAGCTCTTCTCCGAGCAGGGATACTACACCACCACCATCCAGCAGATCGCGCGGCAGGCGGGCATCAGCACGGGGCTCGTATACCAGTACTTCCGCGACAAGGACGACCTGCTGCTGCTCGCACTGATGCAGGTGCTCGAGAGCTACGAGCAGGAAATCCCCCGCAACCTCGAGGGCATCGAGCATCCGGTGGCGCGCCTGTGCACCGCGCTCGGCACCTACTGCGCGGTGGTCGACCGGCTGCGCGATGCCACCGTGCTCACCTACCGCTCGAGCAAGTCGCTGCGCGCCGAGCGGCGCGCGCTGCTGATGGAGGGCGAGACGCGCACCAATCGCCTGCTCGAAGGGTGCGTACGCGCCTGCGTCGAGGGCGGGGACGTGCGGCCGGTCAACGAGCACCTGCTCGCCTACTCGTACGTGATGTTCTGCCACGCCTGGGCGCTCAAGCATTGGGCGCTCGGCAAGCGCTACACGCTCGAGCGCTACGTTGCCGAGGGACTCACGCTGCTGGTTGAACCCTTCCTTACGGCGAAAGGGCGCGAGGCCTACCTGAGTTTGGCGAGCGGAGCCGCAGCGGCGATCGCCCGGTCGATGAGCGTATCGGTAGCGCCGAGGTAGTTGGCCGGGTCCCTGAGCGCGCGCCAGTCGATTGCAGCGTCGCTGCGCTCGCGCAGCACGTCGACGAGGTGCCGACCGCTCGCCTCGACCGCGCGACAGCCTTCCTTCACCAGTGCCTGGGCCTGCTCGAGCGGCATGACGCGGGCGAGCGCGAAGGCGGCCGCCTCCGCCAGCAGCAGCCCGTTCGAGGCGTCGATGTTGGCGCGCATGCGCTCGGCGCGCACTTCGATCCCGGCGAGGAGGCTCGCGGCGTGCCGGAGGGCGGCGCCCGTCAGGCTCGCCATCTGCGGCAGGGCCAGCCACTCCAGTTGCCAGGCGGCCCCGCCGCGCTCGTGCTCGTGCAGCAGTGCCTGGTGCATGCTCGCAAGCAGCGCGGCGTTCATGCGTGCCGCCGTAATCAGCACCTCGCTCGACACCGGGTTCGCTTTCTGCGGCATGGTGCTCGAGCCGCCGCGCCCGCCGCCTTCACGCAGCTCCGCCACCTCCGATTGCGCGAGCAAGGCGACGTCCTGGCCGATCTTTCCCAGGCTGCCGGTCACCAGCGACAGCCAGCCGGCGAGTTCGACGAATGCGTCGCGCTGCGCGTGCCACGGACCGACCGGGGCGCCCAGCTCGAGCTCGTCGGCGAGCGCCTGTGCCACGGCGGGTCCGCGATCGCCGAGCGCGGCGAGCGTGCCGGCCGCGCCGCCGAACTGCACCACCATGAGCCGGGGGCGCAGTTGCGCCAGCCGTTCGCGATGCCGCACGAGCGGCGTCAACCAGCCCGCGACCTTCAGCCCGAACGTCGTTGGCAGCGCCTGCTGCGAGCGCGTTCGCGCCGCCATCAGCGTGCCGCGATGCGCCTGCGCCAGCGTGCAGCAGTGGCCGATCACCTGCACCAGGCCGGCATCGAGGTGCGCCAGGACCCGGCGCGCGCGCAACACCAGACCGGTGTCCATGATGTCCTGCGTCGTCGCGCCCCAGTGCAGGTAGCGCCCCGCCGGTCCGGCGGCCGCGCGCAGCTGCTGCACTAGCGCGACCACGGGAATGCCGGCGGATTCGACGCCGGCGGCGATGCGCGCCATGTCGGGCTCGAAGGCGCTTACGGCGCGCTCGATGGACGCCACGGCATCGGCAGGGATGACACCGAGCTTCGCCTCGGCGCGCGCCAGAGCGGCTTCGACCGTGGCCATCGTGCGCAGCGACTCGGCGTCTGAAAGCTCGCGCGCTACCTCGGGATCCGAGAACAACGGGTCGAGCAGCGCCGAGCCGGGGGACGCGGCCATCAGACGTCGAAGAACACCGTTTCGTCTTCGCCTTGCAGGCGGATGTCGAGCCAGTACCCGATGCGTCCGTCGCTCTCGCGGCGCTCGGCGATCAGCGTCTTGCGGCGCGCCTCGTGGACCAAGCCGAGAGCCGGGTCCGCGGCGTTCGCCTTCTGCTCGTCCGAAAAGTACAGGCGGGTGTAGGCGTGCACCAGCATGCCGCGTGCGAACACGATAACGTTGATGTGCGGCGCCTGCTGGGCGCCGCGCGCGCCGGGCAGCGCACCCGGCTTGATGGTGTCGAAAAAGAAGCGCCCGTTGCCGTCGGTGCCCGCGCGGCCGAAGCCCTTGAACGAGGGGTCGAGGGCTGCCTGCGCCCGCATGTCCTCGGGGTGCGCATAGCGTCCCGCCGCATTGGCCTGCCAGATCTCGATCATGGCGTCGGGAACCGGCTTGCCGGCACCGTCGAATACACGGCCTTCGATGCGGATGCGACTGCCGAGCGTCTCTTCGGCCACCAGCACGTTGGATGCGATGTCGCGGCCGCCGTAGCGCTCGGCTTCGGTCAGGCAGTACGCGAAGTACGGTCCGACGGTCTGGGAGGCGGTCTGCTTGGCCATGGCCTACTCCATGGGGGTCGCGCTGCGACCCCGTAATACAATGTCAAATTCGTAAGCAAGCGCCCACTCTGGCTTTGTCTCCTCGATCGAGAAGCGCGACACCAGCCGCTGGCGCGCCTCGGGATCGGGCACTCCGTTGAAGATGGGATCGAGCGGCAGCAGCGGGTCGCCGGGGAAGAACATCTGCGTCACCAGGCGCGTGGCGATACTCGGCCCGAACAGCGAGAAGTGGACATGCGCGGGACGCCAGGCATTGTGGTGGTTGCGCCAGGGATACTCGCCCGGACGCACGCTGACGAAGCGGTAGCGCCCTTCGCTGTCGGTGATGCAGCGCCCCGCACCGGTGAAGTTCGGGTCGATCGGCGCGTCATGCTGGTCGACCAGGTGGATGTAGCGTCCCGCGGCGTTCGCCTGCCACACCTCGACCAGGGAGTCGCGCACCGGTCGGCCATCGTCATCGAGCACGCGGCCGAACACGATGATCCGCTCGCCCAAGGGCTCGCCGTTGCGGCGCGCATTGACAGTCAGGTCGGCATCGAGCGGCGTCACGGCGTCGTGTCCGTACACCGGGCCGGTGAGCTCGGACAGCGTCTGCTTGAGCGGGATGAGCGGCTTCAATGGCGCGCGCTGCCTGGTCGACGCGTAGGCGTCGTGCTTGTAGGGCGGGTGGACGCTCCAATCTCTGGGCTTGTACGGGTTCGGCATGCTGTCCTCCGGCTTTCTATTCCGCGTCGGGCTGCCTGGCGGGCTGGGCGCGCTGGAACGCCTCGAGCTTCATGCATTCATCGAAGACGCGCAGCACCGTCGGCGCGTGCGACAGGTCGCACTCGAGGCGCTGCGCATTGAAGATCTGCGGCACGAGGCAGCAGTCCGCCATGGTCGGCGCCTCGCCGTGGCAGAACCGCCCGGTCCCCTTGCTGCGCATCAGGTCGGCCTCGAACTTCGCCAGGCCGTCGTGGATCCAGTGCTGGTACCACTTGTTCTTGTCTTCCTCGCTGTGGCCGAGCTCCCTGACGAGGTATTGCAGCGCACGAAGATTGTTCAGCGGATGGATCTCGCAGGCCACCAGCAGCGACAGTGAACGCACCCGCGCGCGCCCAAGCGGGTCCTTGGGCAGCAGCGACGGGCTGGAGTGCGTTTCCTCCAGGTACTCGATGATGGCGAGCGATTGCGTCAGCAGGTGCCCGTCGTCGATCAGTGCGGGCAGCAATCCCTGTGGATTCATGGCGCCGTAGTCCGCCTTGCGGTGCTCTCCTTTGGCGAGGTGCACGAAGCGCGGCTCGTATGCGAGCCCCTTCAGGTTGAGCGCGATGCGCACGCGGAACGCCGCCGAGCTGCGGAAATACGTATACAGCCTCATAGGGGCGGTACGATCTTCACTCTCAGTTCGCCGACACCGTCGATGCGCGCCTCGAGCTCGTCGCCCGGCTTCACCGGCCCGACGCCTGCCGGCGTGCCGGAGTAGATGAGGTCGCCCGGCTCGAGCGTGTAGTACTCCGAAAGGTAGGCGATTTGTTCCGGCACCGACCAGATCATGTCGGAAAGATCGGCATTCTGGCGCTCCTTGGCGTTCACCTGCAGCACGATCGCGCCCCTCGAGGGGTGGCCGATCCTGGAGGCCGGCGCGAGGGCGCCGCAAGGCGCGGCCTCGTCGAAGTCCTTGCCGAAGTCCCAGGGTCGGCCGTGGTCCTTGCCCCATTGCTGCAGGTCGCGGCGCGTCATGTCGAGCCCCACCCCGTAGCCGAATACGTGCTCGTTCGCCTTTTTCGGGTCGATGCGGCGCCCGCCCTTGGCGAGCGCCACCACCATTTCGGTCTCGTAGTGGTAGTTGGCGGTTTTCGGCGGGTAGTGCACGTCGCCGCCCAGAGGCACGAGCGAGTGCGCGGACTTGATGAAGAAGAACGGCGCCTCGCGGCCGTCGCCGCCCATTTCCTTCTGATGCTCGACGTAGTTGCGGCCCACGCAGAATATGCGTCTCACCGGAAACGCGTCGGTCGAGCCGGCAACCGGGAGCGACGGGGGGGTCCAAAGCGGAATTGCGTAAGCCATGCGGTCCTCTGAGTAGATGACTGAATTCGAAAAAACGCGATTCTATGCCTTGGTGCCGAGCTCGCGTTGCAGGATTTCGCGAAGCTTGAAGCGCTGAATCTTGCCGGTCGCCGTGCGCGGCAAGTCCGGCGCGGCGCGAATCCATTTCGGTCTCTTGTGACGAGGCAGCTTGGCCTCGCACAGTTCTTTGGCCGCTGCGACCGCCGCCTGCGCGTCGGCGCTCGGCGTTACGAACAGCGCCAGCCGGTCGAAGCCCTCGGCGTCGCGTACCAGCACGCAGACGGCCTCGGCAATGGATGCCTCCCCAAGCACCGCCTCCTCCAGCTCGCTCGGCTTGACCCATTGCCCGGCGACCTTGACCAGCTCGTCGGCGCGGCCCTGGTGCGCGTAGAAACCCTCGGCGTCGCGCACAAAGACGTCCTTGGTGCAAAACCAGCCGTCGCGGAACTGATCGCGCGTCAGCTCCTTGCGGTTTGCGTAGCCGAGCGCCAGGGCGGGATGCCGAATCCAGAGAACGCCAGGTTCCCCGACGGCCGCATCGTGGCCTTCGAGCGCCACGAGCCTCGCCTCGACGCCGGGAAGCAGGCGTCCCGTGCGGTGGCCGTTCGACGTGCCGACGGGCGTCACCATCACGACACAAAACGTCTCGGACATGCCGTAGATGGAGAGGATTTCTACCCCGACGGCGGCCTGCCACTGCGTGACCATCGCTTCAGGCAACCTCTCTCCCGCGGCGAAGCAATGCCGCACGCAGGCGAAGGGCGCAAGCGCCTCTGCCCCCAGCGCGAGCAGCCGCCGGTAGAACGACGGCACGCTGAAAAACGCCACTGGCCGGTGCTCGCGGACCAGCTCGCACACATGCAAGACGTCGGACCAGTCGGTGTGCAACACCGACGTCGCGCCGACCGACAGCGTCCCGAGCAGCGCATGCTCCAGGCCGTACGCGAAGAACAGCCGCGAGGTAGTGAGCACCTTGTCGCCGGGCAGCACGCGGATCACATCGCGCATCACCTGCCCAGCCGGGAGCACATCCTTGTGGGTATGAATGATGCCCTTCGGTCTGCCCGTGGTCCCCGAGGAGTAGAGCCAGAACGCCGGATCGTCCGATCGCGCCACGTAACCCGAGCGCTCCGCGGCCGAGCGCGTCAGCGTTTCGTCCCATGAGGGCGCGCCTGCGGGCGCACCGCCGACTACGGCGAGGCGTCCCTCCCGCGCAAGCGCCGCCGCGAATCCGGGGAACGCGCCGGCAAACACGTCCTCGACGAGGACGAGCCGCGCGCCGCTGTCGGAGCGCACGAAGCGCAGATCGTCTTCCGAAAACTGGCTGTTCAATGCGATCGCGACCGCCCCGTGCCACAAGCATCCGAGCCACGCCGCAGCGAGCGCCGGCGTATCGCGCATCAGCAGCAGGACGCGATCGCCCGGGGCTACCCCGAGCGCGCCGAGCGCGCCGGCCGCCTGCCTGACGCGGTGCGCGAGCTCGGCGTAGGTGATCTTCTCGTCACCGCATAGCAGCGCAACGCGCTCGCCGTGGCGCGCGAGCGCGGCTTCGCCGAGAAAGTGCTCGGCGCCGTTCATGCGCACTCAGCCGGCATAATCGTCATTCGGTAGCATGAACTCGGCCGTCAGCTGCGCGCGCAGGCGGAAGCGCTGAATCTTGCCGGTCGCGGTGCGCGGCAGTTCGGCAACTTCGCGGATCCATTTCGGCTGGCTATGCTTCGGCAACGATTGCGCGCAACGCTCGGCCACCGAAACGGCCGCACCGGGTGCATCGCTTGGCACGACGAACAGGGCCAGCCGATCGAAGCCGTCCCGATCGGGCACCACTACGCACGCCGCCTCGCGCACGTGCTCGTCGGCGAGTACCGCCTCCTCCACCTCGGCGGGCCTGACCCACTGGCCTGCGACCTTGTAGAGCTCGTCGGATCTGCCCTGGTGATAGAAAAAGCCGTCCGCGTCGCGCGTGAACAGGTCGCCGGTGCAGAACCAGCCGTCGCGAAAGGCGCGCGCCGTGGCTGCGGGGTCCTTATAGCGCAGCGCGAGCGACGGATGCCGCAGCCAGAGCACGCCCGGCTCGCCGGGGCCGACTTCGTCGCCGGCGCCGTCGAGGATACGGGTCTGCACGCCCGCGAGCGGCACCCCCGTGCTGCCGTCGCGCATGTGCCACGGCAGGTTTGAGATGGCATTGCAGAAGGTCTCCGACATGCCGTAGCAGACGAGAATCTCGGTGCCGACCGTCGCGCGCCATTGTCGCAGGATCGCATCGGGCAGGCGCTCGCCGCCGGTTGCGATGAGCCGGATGCCGGAGAACGCCGCCAACTTTTCCTTCGGCAGCGTGAGCAGCCTGCGAAAGAACGTCGGCACGGTGAAGAACACGTCTGGCCGATAGCGCTCGACTTGCGACGCGATCGTTTCGGGCTCGGGCCATTCCTCGTTGAGAATGGTTGTCGCGCCGCAAGCGAGTGCGCCGGTGAAGGCGTTGTCGAGCGCAAAGGCGAAGAACAGCTTGGAGGTCGCGAGGATCACGCTCCCCGGATGCGCTCCCGCGACCTCGCGCAGCAGCTTTCCCGCGCATGCGGCGTTGGCGTGGCTGTGCAGGATCGCCTTCGGCTTGCCGGTAGTGCCTGACGAGTAGAGCCAAAAGGCGGTATCCCTGGCGCGCGTCGGATGCGAGTCCTGTGCCGGCGAAGCGCGGCGCGCCAGATCTTCGAGCGATCCGCCCCCGCCGCGCGCCGCCAGCAGCCGGGATCGGCGGTTCGCCGTTGCCGCCTGCCCCGCCCGCGACTCATGGGCCGGGTCGTAGAGCAGCAGCGCGGCTTCGCTGTCGGCCAGGACGAAGCCGATGTCGGCAGGCGGCAGTCGCGTGTTGAGCGGGATAACCACAACGCCCGCCTTGAGCGCGCCGAGGAAAGTGGCACAGAACATTGGCGAGTCGTCCATCAGCATGCATAGTCGTGCGCCGGGAGGCAGCCCGGCGCCGCGCAATGCCGTCGCGACGCGCGCGCTGAGCTCGGCGAGCTCGGCGTAGCTCACCGCGCGTCCCGCCTGCAGAATCGCGGGCTGCGCGCGCAGTGACGCCTCGCCCGCACGCGCGAGCAGCACGTCGACTGCGTTCAGTGCCCCCAAAAAGTCTCCTCCGTTTGCCCCAGGGTGTAGCCCCGTCCGGGCGGCCAGCGACCGCCGCAGGATAGCGCGAATTAGCGCACCAACGGGTGCTGCTCGGGCGCGTTGCGACTTTTCTGCCAGCTACCGGCGCTTTGCCGGCAGGTCGAGGCTGGAAGGACTCGCAGGGCAAAAAAAGACGGACCCTCGGGTCCGTCTCGAATTCCGGCGCTGCGCGCCGCCGGCAAATTTCCGGCGACGCGCAGTTCGCGGTCAGGCGACGTGCTCGCCGTGGAGAGTGATGTCCAGGCCTTCGCGCTCCTCGTCTTCGGTCACGCGCAGACCGATGGTCATGTCGATGACTTTGAGGATGACGTAGGACATGATGAACCCGTAAATCAACGTCGCGCCCACGCCCCAGAGCTGGGTCACGAGCGATCCTTCGGCGCCCGAGATTTCCTTGCTCACGAAGACCCCGGTAAGCAGGGCGCCGACGATGCCGCCGACGCAGTGCACGCCGAACGCGTCAAGCGAATCGTCGTAGTCGAGCATGTTCTTGAGGTAGGCGGACGCCCAGAAGCAGATCACGCCGGCTGCGATGCCGATGATCACCGCCGAAGAGGGGCCAACGAAGCCAGAGGCCGGGGTGATCGCGACCAGGCCTGCCACCGCGCCAGAGGCGATTCCCAGGACGCTCGGCTTATCCTTGGCCATCCACTCGGCGAACATCCACGCGAGTGCGGCGGCCGCCGTCGCGATCTGCGTGACCGCCATCGCCATGCCGGCGCGTCCGTCGGAAGCGACGGCCGACCCGGCGTTGAAGCCGAACCAGCCCACCCACAGCAAGGAGGCACCGATAATGGTCAGCACGAGGTTGTGCGGCGCCATGACCTCCTTCTTGTAGCCAAGTCGCTTGCCGAGGGCCAGCGCAGCCGCAAGCCCTGCGATTCCCGCGTTGATGTGCACGACGGTTCCGCCCGCGAAGTCCAGCACGCCCTTGGAAGCCAGCCAGCCGGTCGGCTCCCACACCCAGTGGGCGATCGGGCTGTAGACGACGAGCGACCAGACACCCATGAACACTAGCATCGCGGAGAACTTCATGCGATCCGCGAAGGCGCCGCAGATCAGCGCGGGCGTGATGATCGCGAAGGTGAGCTGGAACATCGCGAAGACCGTCTCGGGGATGGTCGGGGCAATATGCGAGACGGTTTCCTTTCCAGCGTCCTTCATGAATGTCATGCCACTCATGAACGCGCGTGACAGACCTCCCATGTAGGCGTTCGGCCCCGGCGTGAAGGCGATGCTGTAGCCTACGAACCACCACAGAATGGTCACCAGGCAGGTGATGGCGAAGCTTTGCATCACCGTCGCGAGCACGTTCTTCTTGCGCACCATGCCGCCATAGAACAGCGCCAGGCCGGGAATGGTCATCATCAGCACCAAGGCGGTGGAGGTGAGCATCCACGCGGTATCGCCCGAGCTGACCTTATCCGCGGTGGTCACATAAGGCTCTGTCGGGGCCGGAGGCGCTGCTGCCGGAGCAGGTGCTGCCGCCGGAGCCGGCGCGGCCGCCGGGGCTGAAGGCGTCGCGGGTTGTGCCTGTGCCAGCAGCGTCGCCGGCTTGTCGACGCTCGTTCCGATGGTCGGCTTGTCGCCTGCGAGCACATGGCCGGAGAAGCCGACCGTGGCGAGCAGCGCCAGCGCTGCAAAGAGCTTTCTCATCTTGATCTCCCTAAAGCGCGTCCGCATCGGTCTCGCCCGTGCGGATGCGAATGACTTTTTCGAGGTCGAAGACGAAAATCTTGCCGTCACCGATCTTGCCGGTGTTGGCCGATTTTTCGATCGCTTCGATGACCTGTTCCAGGATCTCGGTCTTGATCGCGGCCTCGACCTTGACCTTGGGCAGGAAGTCGACCACGTACTCGGCGCCGCGGTACAGCTCCGTATGGCCTTTCTGCCGCCCGAAGCCCTTGACCTCGGTCACGGTGACGCCCTGCACACCGATCGCCGAGAGGGCCTCACGCACCTCGTCGAGCTTGAATGGCTTGATAATTGCGGTAACTAATTTCATGTTGGCTCCTTAGCCGGGCGGGCGGCTCGCGCCGCCCGCCACGTACCATTAGAACGACTTGCTGACAGACAGCACGAGCGTGGACTTACCGAGTTCCCTAGTGCGTCCGCCGCCGTCGGTGAGGTAGTACCACTTGTCGTCGGCATTGGTGTCGACGTAGGCGGCGCCCAGCATCCAGCCGTTCAGGTCGTAGGTGACGCCAAGCTTCCAGTCGGTGTAATCGAGCTTCGAGTAGTTCTTCACCTTCTGGTTGCCGACGTGCGCGACCAGCGAGAGCTTCGGCATCAGTTCGAAGCTGCCGGTGAGATCGATATAGCCCGAGCCCTTCGAGCTGCCAGGATCCGCGGCGAAGCAGTCGACGCCGTCCTTATTGCAGGCTCCGCCGAAGGTCTCGGTCTTGATGCCGAACAGGGGTGTCGTGGCGTACGAATACTTGAGGGTGAACCACTTCCAACCTCCGGCGAGGTACGCTTCGAGCGTGTCGTACTTTGTTTCGGTCGTAGCGCCTACGATGCGCGCGCTTGGGTAGTAGTACTGCAGCAGGCCCGCATCCAGCGTGAAGCCCTTAGCGATCTCGCCACGCCAGCCACCGTAGAAGTCCATCTCGATGCCTGCGCCATTTGCGAAGGACAGGCCGCTAACGTTTGAATCCCAGTTGCCGAGGTAAAAACCGCTGGAGTGCGAATAATCGATCCCGCCCTGGATCGCCGGCCCATTGAAGGTCTGCGAAATGCCGCGGAAGCGGTAATCACTGGCGATAGTCATGTTGCCCGTCACCGTGTGCGGCGACTGTTGGGCTGCGGCGAAAATCGGCGCGCCCACGGCTGCGGCCGCGGAAAGGGCGAGAAGAGTCTTGCGCATGTTGAACATCTCCCTAGGTAGAATGAAAAGAAGCCACCAGTGGTTAGCATCTCCCATGCCAGGACTTTCGTTCTTTATTTTCAGTACGTTACACCTCATGTGCTGCACTGCCGCATAGATTCGGCACCATCGCGGTGCAAAGCGTCGCGGGCATGCATGAAAGCAGTGCGCCAACCCGTGCGATAAGCTGGCGGACCCGATTGGATTCCCGAGAGATGATCGATCGACACCTGATAGACGAGCTCGGCGAGCGCATCTCGCAGGCCGTGCACGACGGACCGGCGCAGGACCTGGAGAAGAACCTGCGCGCCCTTATGGCTTCGTTTTTCGACCGCTTCGATGTCGTGGTGCGCGAGGACTTCGAGGTGCAGAAGAAGCTTCTCGAGCGCGCGCAGGCGAAGCTCGGTGCCCTGGAAGCGCGGGTGGCGGAGCTCGAGGCGCGCCGCAACGAACCGACGGCACGGTAAACCCACGGCGGTCGGGCTGCGTTTGTCTTCCTGGGAAGGCGCCCGAGTGGCGCCCATGGAGGACCATGCCGCTGGCGGTGGTGGCGAGCCGCGCGCTCGCGGGGATCGAGGCACCCGAGGTCAGGGTCGAAGTGCACCTTGGCCCCGGGCTGCCGGCATTCCATATCGTCGGGCTGCCCGATGCCGAGGTGCGCGAGGCCAAGGACCGGGTGCGCGCGGCGTTGAATCACACGCTCTTCGAGTTTCCCGCACGGCGCATCACGGTAAACCTTGCACCGGCGGATCTGCCCAAGGACTCGAGCCGCTTCGACCTGCCGATTGCGCTGGGGGTGCTCGCGGCGAGCGGCCAGCTCGCGCCCGAAGCACTCGCCGGCCACGAGTTCGCCGGAGAGCTGTCGCTCACGGGCGAGTTGCGTCCGGTGAGGGGTGCGCTCGCCATGGCGCTGCAGGCGCGAGGCGCCGGGCGTGCGTTCATCCTGCCTGCCGGACAATGCGCCGCAAGCGGCGCTCGCCGAAGGCGCGTGCGTGCTGCCAGTGCGCACGCTGCTGGAGGTCGTCGCGCACCTGACCGGTGAGGCGCCGCTCGCGCGCTTCATCGCCGATGCGCAGGCAGCGCCGCCCGCGTATCCCGACTTCGACGAGGTGAAGGGGCAGAACCAGGTCAAGCGTGCGCTCGAGGTCGCCGCCGCGGGCAGCCATAGCGTGCTGATGGTCGGGCCACCGGGCACCGGAAAGTCGATGCTCGCGGCACGCTTTCCCGGGATCCTGCCGCCGCTGTCGGAGTCCGAGGCGCTCGAAGTGGCCGCGATCCAGTCGGTATCGAACGCGGGCTTCGACGCCGCGCGCTGGGGCGCACGGCCGTTCCGCGCGCCGCATCACAGCGCCTCCAGCGCCGCGCTGGTCGGCGGCGGGAACCTGCCGCGCCCAGGCGAGATCTCGCTCGCCCACCATGGCGTGCTGTTTCTCGACGAGCTGCCGGAATTCGATCGCGACGTACTCGAGGCGCTGCGCGAGCCGATGGAGTCGGGACGCGTGTCGATCGCGCGCGCGGCGCGCCACGCTCAGTTCCCGGCGCGCTTTCAGCTGGTGGCGGCGATGAATCCGTGCCCCTGCGGACACTGCGGGTCCCCCGCGGGGCGCTGCCGCTGCACGCCGGAGCGCATCGCGCGCTATCGCGGCCGGATTTCAGGGCCGCTTGCGGACCGCATAGATATCAAGCTGGAAGTGCCCGCGCCGCGCGACGCCGAGCTGGTGGCGCCACAGCCCGGCGAGCCCACGAGCGCTATCCGCGAGCGGGTGCTGCGCGCGCGTGAGGCGCAGGCGACACGCCAGGGCAAACCCAATGCGCTGCTCGAGACGCGCGAAATCGATCGCTACTGCGGCACCGATCGCGACGGCGACAAGCTGCTGCGTCACGCGCTGGCGCGGCTGCTGCTGTCGGCGCGCGCCTACCATCGCGTATTGCGCGTCGCGCGCTCGATCGCCGATCTTTCCGCATGCCGCACCATTGCCGCGGAGCACATCGCCGAGGCGATCCAGTATCGCAGGCTCGACGCTTCCTTCTGAGGGGCGTCTAATAGAGTTATCCGCACATGGCGACTTACGCGATCGGCGACGTCCAGGGCTGTCACGACGAGCTGCAAGCGCTGCTCGCGCGCATTGGTTTCGATCGCGCCCGCGACCGGTTGTGGTTCGTTGGCGACCTGGTCAATCGCGGACCGATGTCGCTCGAGGTACTGCGATTCGTGCGCGATCTCGGCGACGCAGCGGTGGTGGTGCTCGGCAATCACGATCTGCACCTCGTCTGCCTGCACGAGGGTTACGCCAGGCGCCGCACGGATGACACCTTCGAGGAGCTGCTCGCCGCCCCGGACGCGCACGAGCTGATCGGCTGGCTTCGCACTCGCCGGATGATGCACGTCGAGGGTGCTTACGCCATGGTGCATGCGGGTCTGCTGCCGGAATGGTCGGTCGACAAGGCCCTAACCTTGGCGCGCGAGGTCGAGGCGGGCCTGAGCGCAGCGAGCTACCGCGACTTTGTCGCGCACATGTACGGCAGCAAGCCCGACCGATGGAATGATGCGCTCACGGGCTGGGAGCGTCTGCGCGTCATCGTCAACGCCATGACGCGCATGCGCTTTTGCACGCCCGACGGCGTCATGGAATTCCGCGCCAAGGGTGTTGAGCCGCCGCCGGGATTCGCGCCGTGGTTCGACCTGCGCGCCGGGCGCACGGAGCCGGCGATCGTTTGCGGACACTGGTCGGCGCTCGGCCTGAAGCTCGGCGCCCGGCTCGTGGCGCTCGACACGGGCTGCGTGTGGGGCGGTCCGCTCAGCGCGCTGCGTCTCGAAGACCGCCACCTATACCAGGTTCCTTGCGCCGCGTATCGGCCGCTCGAGGAGAGCAGCACACTGGGGGACCAATGAACGAGTGCATTTTTTGCAGGATCGTAGCGGGGCAGATTCCCGCCACGCGCGTCTACGAGGACGCGCAAGTCCTCGCTTTCATGGACATCGGCCAGGTGAATCCCGGCCACGTGCTGGTTGCCGTCAAGGCGCATGCCGAGAACCTCTATGAGCTCGACGACGAGCAGGTGGCGGCCGTCTCGCGGGGATGCGCGCGTGTGGCGCGCGCCATCCGCGAAGCCTTCGCGCCGCCGGGCCTTTCGGTCTATCAGGCCAACGGCAAGCCCGCCGGACAGACCGTGTTCCACTACCACGTGCACCTGCTGCCGCGCCATGACGGCGACGGCATGGAGCTCACCTGGCCGGTGAAGAACCCGCCGCGCGAAAAGCTGGAACAGTACGCCGCGAAAATTCGCGCCGCATTGCGCTGAATCGGGCCCTAGCTCCAGGGATTGAAGCCGAACGCGCCTTTGAATCGCTCCTCGATCTCGTCGCGCGACGGTGCGTGGTTCTGGGCGCCGCGATAGGCGATCTTGACCGCGCCCATCACCGCGCCCAGGCGTGCCGTGCTCGGCCAATCCCAGCCATTGGCAAGCCCGTAAAGTAGCCCTGCGCGATACGCATCGCCGCAGCCTGTCGGGTCGACGAGCCTGTCCGCCTTGACGCAGGGAATCTCGTGGCGCCTGCCCGCCGCGTAGACCAGCGAGCCCTTGGCGCCGAGCGTGACCACCAGCGCCTTGACGCTCTTGGCCAGATCTTCCAGCGCGCGGCCGGTCTTTTCCTGGAGCAGCTTGCCCTCGTAATCGTTGACGGCGACGTAGTCGGCCAGCTCGACGAATTCCGCCAGCTCGGCCGCAGAGAACATGGGCAGCCCCTGGCCAGGATCGAACACGAACGGAATGCCGTGCCGGGCGCACTCACGCGCGTGCTGCTGCATGCCATCCTTGCCGTCAGGGCCGATGATCGCAAGCGTGGCGCCGAGCTTGGCGTCGATGCTGTTTTCATGCGAATGGTTCATCGCCCCCGGATGAAACGCGGTGATCTGGTTGTCGTCGAGATCGGTGGTGATGAACGCCTGCGCGGTGAACTGACCGCCGATGGTCTTCAGCAGCTGCGTGGAGATGCCGAGCTTTTCCAGGCGGCCAAGGTAGGGCTGGATGTCCTCGCCGACGGTGGCCATGACCAGCGGCTCGCCGCCGAGAAGCCGCAGGTTGTAGCCGATGTTGCCCGCGGTGCCGCCGAACTCTCGGCGCATCTCGGGCGTGAGGAAGCAGACATTGAGGATATGCAGCTGGTCGGCCAGCAAATGGTTCTTGAAGCGATCCGGGAACACCATGATGGTGTCATAGGCGATCGAACCTGTGACGAGCGTAGGCAAGGAATCTCCAGTGATTACGGAAAGAAAAGAAACAGCCGGAATCCGGTGGCACGCACGCGGTCGGCATCGAAGCGCATGCGCACGTTCAACTCGCTCCCCGGATCGATGCCGCGGGCGATCAACTGCTCGGCGCGCGCGGGATCGAGATAATCCGCCGGCTTGAGCACGCGGCGCACCACCGCCTGGTCGGTTTCGTCCGTCAGCGTCAACTCGAGCTCGGGGTATTCCTGCGCAAATCCCGCGCGATTGCGGATCAGGGCGTGCAGCACGATGACGTTCTCGCGACCCGGCTCCGCCTGCAGGTCCGAAGACTCGATGCTCATCAGATCGGAGCGGTGTGGCAGCCGCAGCGTGCAGCCCATGACGTCGCAGGCCGCGGCGAGCGGCGGTCTCGCGGCCGGCAAGACGAACGCGAGTTCGTTGCGGAAATACAGCGCCAGCTGGCCGGTGAGGGCCAGAAACGCGAGCAGCGCTAGCAGGCCCCATACGACCGTAAACCGCCGTACCGGCGCGTCGTCCTCGAGAAACTCTGGCACTTCTTCGGGCTCTTCGCGTCGGATGCGTGACGGCGAGGGGGTTGACGCGGGCTTCGCCGACGGCCGCGATGGGGACGGGGTCGACGACGGCCGCGAAGGCGATGGCGCGGGCGGTCGCGCCGCTGCGGGCGGAGGACGGCTCGCCGCCGGCGCCGCAGTGCTGAGGTCCAGGGCCAGCGTGGTGTCCGCAGCCGCGCTGCGGCGCGACGGGTCGAACAGCCCGAATTGTGGCGACGGCTCGACGGTGAGCGGTGCGCCCTGCTCGCCCACCAGGCAGGAGACCGCATCGAACACGGCGGAGCACTTGCCGCAACGCACCCTGCCGCTGCGGGCCACGAGTTGCGCCGGCTGCACCCGAAACGCGGTGCCGCAGGTCGGGCAGCGCGTGATGAGGCTCATTTCCGCAACCCCTCGAGCAAGACCCAGCCGTCCTCGGTCGCGCCGACCTCCAGATCGAATGCGCTCGGGTAGGCGGCGGCTACGCCCTGCGCCTGGGTCTCGAGGATGCCTGACAGGGCGATCCTGCCGTGCGCGCCGACGCGAGCGGCCAGCACGGGCGCGAGCAGCATGAGCGGATTGGCAAGAATGTTGGCTACCACCACGTCGTAGTCGCCTGGCAGCAGCGCCTCCGGGGTCGAGACGCGCACCATAACCTCGTTTGCACGCGCATTTTCCCCGGCTGCCTTGAGTGCCAGGGGATCGAGGTCGACAGCGTCAACCTCGGCGGCGCCGAGCTTCGCGGCGGCAATCGCCAATATACCGGAACCGCACCCGTAGTCCAGCACGCGCTCGCCGCCACGGAGCACGCGCGCGAGAAAGCGCAGCACGAGCCGGGTGCTTGGATGAGTCCCGGTACCAAATGCCATGCCCGGGTCGAGGCGCACGACCGCGGCGCGAGGATCGGGCGCCTCGCGCCAGCTCGGAACGATCCACAGCCGTTCGCTGATGGACAGCGGCGTGAACTGCGCTTGAGCGCGCCTCACCCAATCATCGTCTTCGACCCGTCCGACGCTGAATTGCGGCGGCGAGGCGAGCCCTGCCGCGCGCGCTGACTCGACGACCAGTGTCAGAACGTCGGCGTCCGGAGCGAGCAGCGCGCACACCCGGTTGCGGCGCCACGGGCTCGGGGCATCCCATGATGGTTCGGCATAGCGCGCGATTTCTCCCGCCGTGCCGGCATCCGCATCCTCCATGCTGACCGACCGGGCGCCGAGCTCGAGCAGCGCTTCCGACAACGCTTCGGCCGCGGCTTCCTCGACCTCCAGCGTGAGCGACAGCCAGGGCATCGGCTTACTTGCCCTTCGGCTTTTGCTCCTGCGCGAGCTTTTGCTCGAGGTAGTGAATCGAGACCGCACCGCGCACGAAGCGGATGTCGTTTAGCAGCTCGAGCTGCAGCGGGATGTTCGTCTGGATGCCCTCGACAACCATTTCGGAAAGCGCGACGCGCATGCGCCGGATCGCCTGCTCGCGGGACGCGCCATAGGCAATCACCTTTCCGACCATGGAATCGTAGTAAGGCGGCACGGTGTAGCCCTGGTACACATGTGAGTCGACCCGAATTCCCGGTCCGCCCGGCGCGTGGTACGAGGTGATGCGTCCCGGCGAGGGCGTGAAGCGATAGGGATCCTCGGCGTTGATGCGGCATTCGATGGCGTGGCCGCGCACGTGGATGTCCTTCTGCCGGAATGGCAGCTTCTCGCCCGCCGCGATGCGGATTTGGGTCTGAACGATGTCTATGCCGGTGATCATTTCGGTCACCGGGTGCTCGACCTGGATGCGCGTGTTCATTTCGATGAAATAGAACTCGCCGTCCTCGTACAGGAACTCGAATGTCCCGGCGCCGCGATAGCCGATCTTGCGGCACGCCTCGACGCAGCGCTCGCCCACCTTGTCGCGCAGCTTCGCCGGCAGATCGGGCGCGGGCGCCTCCTCGATGACTTTCTGGTGGCGCCGCTGCAGCGAGCAGTCGCGCTCGCCGAGGAACACGGCCCCCTTGTGGGAGTCGGCCAGCACCTGGATCTCGATGTGCCGGGGATTCTCCAGGTATTTCTCCATGTACACGGTCGCATTGGAAAACGCGGCCTGCGCCTCGCTGCGCGTCATGGTGACGGCATTCAGCAGCGCCGCCTCGGTGTGCACCACCCGCATGCCCCGCCCGCCCCCGCCTCCCGCAGCCTTGATGATCACCGGGTAGCCGACTTTGCGCGCGATGCGGACGATCTCCTTGGGGTCCTCGGGCAGCGACCCCTCGGACCCGGGCACGCATGGAACGCCTGCCTTGAGCATCGCCTGCTTGGCGCTCACCTTGTCGCCCATCAGGCGGATGTTGTCGGGGCGCGGCCCGATGAAGACGAACCCGGAGCGCTCCACTTTGTCCGCAAAGTCGGCATTCTCGGAGAGAAAGCCGTAGCCGGGATGGATCGCCTCGGCGTCGGTTACCTCCGCCGCGCTGATGATGGCGGGAATGTTGAGGTAGCTCTGCGAGGCGGGGCGGCGGCCCGATGCACACCGATTCGTCGGCGAGCTTGACGTACTTCGCCTCGGTATCGGCCTCGGAATGCACCACGACGGTCCGAATGCCTAGCTCGCGGCAGGCGCGCTGGATGCGCAGCGCGATCTCGCCGCGGTTGGCGATGAGGATCTTCTCGAACATTTATCCGATGATGAAAAGCGGCTGGCCGTATTCCACCGGCTGTCCGTTCTCGACCAGGATCGCCTTTACCGTGCCCGTGGCGTCGCACTCGATCTCGTTCATCAGCTTCATCGCCTCGACGATGCATATCGTCTGGCCCTCCTTCACCGCCTCACCCACTTCGACGAAGGCCTTGGCGTCGGGCGACGGCGAGCGGTAGAAGGTGCCGACCATGGGCGACTTCACCACATGCCCTTCGGGCGGCGTTTCCGCGGTCGGCGCAGCCGGTGCGGCGGGCTTGGGTTCGTCCCTGGCCGCGACGGGGGCCGCCGGCGGCGCACTGGCCGCCGGGCTCACGCTGAGGCCCCCGCCCTTGACGATCTTCACCTTCTCTTCGCCTTCGGTGATCTCGAGCTCGGCAATGCCCGACTCCTCGACGAGATCGATCAGCTTTTTCAGCTTGCGTAAATCCATATGACTCCCCCACCTCCTGGACGGAGCGCCGTCAGGCGGACCGGTTATGCAGGCGCTAGGCTGCGCCCTCCCCTGACAGACGCCCGAGCGCATAGCTGAGTGCGAGGTCGTAGCCCCGGCTGCCGAGCCCGCAGATCGTCCCGAGCGCTACGTCGGAAAGATACGAGTGGTGCCGGAACGGCTCGCGCGCATGCACGTTGGACAGATGCACTTCGATGAACGGAATCGTTACCGCCGAGAGCGCGTCGCGCAGCGCGATGCTGGTGTGCGTGAATGCTGCCGGATTGATGATGATGAACGCAACGCCGTCGGTCCTCGCCTGGTGGATGCGCTCGACCAGCGCGCCCTCGTGGTTGCTCTGAAAGCTCTGCAAGCCGATGCCTGCCGAGCGCGCCGACGCCTTCAGGCGACGATCGATGTCGCCCAGCGCCTCGCGGCCGTAGATGTGCGGCTCGCGCGACCCAAGCAGGTTGAGGTTGGGCCCGTGCAACACCAACACACCATGCGACCGAGTTTTGCGCTTTTCTGGCATTTTCGCGGCAGAACGCCGCATGTTACCGCATTTTGGCTGCGCAATCGCTTGCGCCCGACTGCGGCGTGCGCTACGTCCTCAGGAGCTTCTGGAGGATGCGCTGGAGTTCGGGCCGGTGCAGGGCGCCGAGCTTGCGCGCGACGATCGCCCCGTCGCGGTCCAAGAAGACAGTATACGGCAGCGCCCCCGACTGGTTCCCCAGCTCGCGCATCAATTCGATCCCCGACGCGTCAGCGATCAGGATCGGGTAGCTAATCTCCGTCATTTTGACAAATTCGACGACATTCGCCGCCGAATCGATGGCGATACCTACGATTTCGAGACCTTTTGATGCGAGCGCGTCGCGCTCGGAGACCAGCAAAGGGATCTCTTCCCGGCACGGCGGGCACCACGTCGCCCAGAAGTTGCACACCAGTACCTTGCCCTGCCACTCGGCGATGCGGCGCAGCTTGCCGTCGAGGCCGGGGAAGCGGGCGGCCCTGAGCGCGGCGGCCCCGGCCCGGGACTGGAGCATGCGCGGGGCGACGAGGGCTCCCGCCGTCACCGCGGCGACGCCGATCCCGGCCAGGATCAGCGCGTCACGCCGGCTGAGCGCCATCGGGGCGTGGTGGGTTGGCGGCGATCAGCGCGCCGACCTCGCTGATGCCGGCGCGCTCCATGACGCGGCCGGCCTGCGACGTCTTGAGGGCGACGCGCTCGTCCCGCGGGTCGAAGACCGACAGCTTGAGCGACGCACCTTGCCAGCTGAGCGACAGCACGGTCACCGCGTGCGCGCGGTCGCCTGAGTAGCGGCGCCCCTCGTGGGTATCGTAGGGGATCCCGCGATCGAGCAGAAAAATCTCCACCTCTTTTGCGCTTTCCGGGAACAACTGCACGTCGATCTCGGCGTAGCGCCCCGCGATCCCTCGCAGCACGGGACCGGTGAGATACGGGTTGAAGCGCTCCAGGGCGCGCATCGCGTCGAGCGCCACGCGCCGCAGCTCGGCGATGCGCTCCGGGTGTTCGTCGGCCTGGTACAGCGCGCGATAGGCGCGCAACTCGGCCTCGATCTCGTCGTTGGTCGGCAGCGCCTGGCCGTCTGCGGCGCCGAGCTGTTTCGCGGCCTTGCGCTTGGCGAGCGCGAAGTCGTCGACGCCATCCTCGGCCATGATGCGCGCCGCTGCAGCGGCGATTCGCGCGCGGGTTCCATTCTGCCGCGGTCCTTTGCGGCTCATTGCAGGGCCTCGTCTCAGTACGGGATTGCAGACCAACGGGTCCCGGTCACGCGAATCATAGCGCAGGCCGGGCGCAGCACGTGATCGCGTAGAATCTGCGGCTTTTCGTCGCACGTTCATGGCCGCTCACCTCCACATCCTCGGCGTTTGCGGCACCTTCATGGGTGGCATTGCCGCGATCGCCAAGGGCGCCGGCTATCGGGTTACCGGTTGCGACGCCAATGTCTACCCGCCGATGAGCGAGCAGCTCGCCGCACTCGGCATCGAGCTGATCGAGGGTTTCGGGCCGGAGCAGATCGCGCTCGCCCCCGACCTCTGGCTGGTGGGCAACGTGGTCCGCCGCGGCAACCCGCTGATGGAGGCGATCCTCGATCGGGGAGAGCGCTACATGTCGGGTCCACAATGGCTCTCGGAGCAGATCTTGCTGGATAAGTGGGTACTCGCTGTTGCTGGAACCCATGGAAAGACAACGGTCGCGTCGATGCTGGCATGGATCCTGGAGCGTGCTGGACGCGCCCCGGGATTTCTTATCGGCGGGCTGCCGCAGGACTTTCCAGTCTCGGCCAAGCTGACCGACGGAAAACATTTCGTCATCGAGGCAGACGAGTACGACACGGCATTCTTCGACAAGCGCTCCAAGTTCGTTCATTACCGTCCCCGAACCGCAATCCTGAACAATCTCGAGTTCGATCATGCCGATATCTTTCGCGATCTTGCAGACATCGAGCGACAATTTCACCATTTTGTACGTATCGTGCCTCGTTCTGGTTTGATCGTCGCCAATGGCCGGGACGAGGCCCTGCAGCGGGTCCTGGCAATGGGGTGCTGGACTCCGATCGAACCTTTCGGGGTGGACGCCGGTTGGCAGGCCGGGGAGCCCGATGTCCGGGGCGGGTTCGAGGTCGCTTGGCGCGGGGAGCGGCTCGGACACATCGACTGGGGTCAGCTCGGCGCACACAGCCGCTCCAATGCGCTTGCCGCACTCGCTGCCGCGCGCCACGCTGGCGTCGAACCACGGACGGCGATCGACGCGCTGAGCAGCTTTTCGGGGGTGCGTCGGCGCATGGAACTGCGTGGTACCGCGCGCGGCGTCACGATATACGATGACTTCGCGCACCACCCGACGGCGATACGCGCGACGCTGGAGGGCCTGCGCCAGCGCGTTGGAACGGCACGCATCCTGGCGGTGCTCGAGCCGCGTTCGAACACCATGAAGCTGGGCGTCATGAAGGACGCGCTCGCTGCGAGCCTCGCCAGCGCCGACCGCGTCTATGTCTACGACGCGCAGCTCGGCTGGAGCGCCCAGCGGGCGCTCGCGGCGCTCGGGGAGCGCGCGCGCTGTATCGGCGACCTGGAACAGCTGCTGGCAGTCCTGGCCGCGGAGGCCCGCGTCGGCGACCACGTCGTCATCATGTCCAACGGCGGCTTTGGTGGACTGCACGCCAAGCTGCTTGGGCAGCTGGGGCAGGGCGGTTGACATGATCATCTACCTGCACGGATTCAACAGCTCGCCCGGCTCGCACAAGGCACGCACCATGGCCGCCGCCATGCAGGCGCGCGGCCTGGGGCAATCGTTCGCCTGCCCGGCGCTGCCGCCTAACCCGCAGGCGGCGGTCGGCGTTATCGAGGCCGAGCTGGCGCGCCACGTGCCGCGCCGCATTACGCTGGTCGGCAGCTCGCTGGGCGGCTTCTACGCGACATACTTCACCGAAAGGGACGCTCTGCGCGCGGTCCTCATCAATCCGGCGATCACGCCGCACATCGGCCTCGAGGCGTACCTTGGCGTTCAGCAGAATCCGTATACCGGCGAGCGCTACGAGCTGACGCGCGCCGACCTGCAGGGCTGGCGCGCGCTCGGCGTGGAGCGCGTGGACCCGGAGCGCTATCTGTTACTGCTGGAAACCGGTGACGAGGTGCTCGACTGGCGAGACGCCGCGCGCAGGTACGAAGGCGCCCGCACCGTGATCCGCGACGGCGGCGACCACACCATGCAGAGTTTTCCGGAGCACATCGATCGAATCCTCGGCTTTGCCGGTCTCCGCAAGGGCTGAGCACGCATTACCGCCTCTATATAATTCGCGTTTGACATGCGGCTGCCATGCACGTTTTGTACGAAGAGGACGGCGAATTCAAGGTCGGCGCGGTGCTCGCTCAGGCGCCGGCGTCCTTCCAGGTTGAAAGTCCGCACGGGCGTCGCGCCAAGGTCAAGGCCGTCAATGTCCTGATGAGCTTCGAGCGTCCCGGCGGCGAGCAGCTGCTGGCGCAGGGGCACGCTTTCGCCGAGGGGCTCGACACCGAGTTTCTGTGGCAATGCTGCGGGGCCTCAGAATTCGACTTCCGCCAGCTCGCGTATGAATACGTGGGCCGCGAGCCCACGCCCGCCGAGGCGGCCGGCGTCCTGCTCAAGCTCCAGTCCGCGCCGGTGTACTTCCATCGCCGCGGGCGAGGCCGCTTCCAGGCGGCGAGCGCCGAAACGCTCGAGCGCGCGCTCGCCGGCCTGGAGAAGAAGCGGCGCACGCAGGAGAAGATCGCCGAGTGGCGGGCGCGCCTTGCACGTTTCGAGTGCCCGCCCGAGATCGAGGCATTGCGCGAGGAGTTGCTGTACGCGCCGGATCGCAACAAGCCCGAAAGCAAGGCCTTCGAGCAGGCCTGTGAGGACACCGGACTTACGCCGGCGCGCTTGTTCGAGCGCTGCGGCCTGCTGTCCGACAGTCACGATTTTCACCTCAACCGTTTCCTGTTCGAGTTCTTCCCCCGGGGCACGCGCTTCCCCGCGCACGAGGTGCCGCGGTCACCCGATGAGCTGCCGCTTGCGGAGATCCAGGCGTTCAGCCTGGACGACATAGGTACTACCGAGATCGACGACGCGTTCTCGGTGAGCCGCGTGTCCGAGAACGAGCTGCGCATCGGCGTGCACATCGCGGCCCCGTCGCTCGGATTCGCGCCGGGATCGGCGCTCGACGCGATCGCGCGCGAGCGCCTGTCCACAGCGTACATGCCAGGCACCAAGTTCACCATGCTGCCCGAGGACGTGATCGCGAGCTTTTCGCTTGACGCGGGAGGCGAGCGACCTGCGTTTTCGCTCTACCTCAACGTCTCGGCCCACGACTTTTCCCTGCGTGGCCACCATTCCCGCATCGAGCGGGTGCGCATCGCGGCCAACCTGCGCCATTCCGAGTACCAGGCGCTCAATGAAACCTTCGAGTCCGGCAGTCCCGCGGAGAAACCCTTCGCGGAGGAACTGCGCACGCTTTGGCGCCTGGCGTCGGCGCTCGAGGAAAGGCGCGGCAAGCCGAGCGTCAACGCGGGCATGGTGGACTACGTATTCCGGATCGAGGGCGGTCGCGTGCGCATCGAGCCGCGCCGCCGCGGCTCGCCGCTCGACAAATTGGTGTCCGAGCTGATGATCGTCGCCAACACCACCTGGGGCGAGCTCCTCGCCGAGCGCGATATCGCCGCGATCTATCGCGTGCAGTCCTCCGGCAAGGTCCGCATGAGCACCTACCCGGAGGCTCACGATGGGCTGGGCGTGGCGTGCTATGCCTGGATGACCTCGCCGCTGCGGCGCTACGTCGACCTCATGAACCAGTGGCAGCTTGGCGCCTCGCTCGCCGGCCGCCGCCCGCCATTCGTGCGCAATTCGGAAGCGCTGCTTACGGCGATGCGGGCATACGAGGTGACGCACGCACGCTACGACGAGCACCAGCGCGCGATGGAAACGTACTGGTGTTTGCGCTGGCTGCTGCAGAAAAAGCTGGCCTCCACCGAGGCGCTGGTATTGCGCGAAGGGGTGGTGCGCGTTGAGGGTCTGCCGCTCACGCTGCGCGTGCCGTCGCTGCCGGATCTAGAGCCGGGAGCCCGGGTGCGGCTCGAGCTGGGCGAGATCGACCTGGTCGAGCGCAGCGTGGCCTGCGTCTATCGCGAGACGCTGCCAAGCGCCGCCACGGCGGGCGATATGCCGGCGCCGGTGGAGGAATAAAAGCCCTAAAATAGGCCGGAACGGACGGCGTGAGGGGATTTTGCAGGTAGCGATCGCGACAAACGTTTTTCGCCCGCCGGAATTCTGGGCGCGGACCGACCGCCAGACGCGCGTGCTCTACGCGTCGGTGGGGGTGTCGCTCCTTCTGCACCTGATGCTGCTCGTCACGCACTTCGGTTTTCCGCAGGCGCTGCGCTGGAACGCGGCCAACCGGCCGCTCGAGGTGGTGCTAGTCAACGCGAAGACCAAGGAGAAGCCGGTGCAGGCCGATGCGTTGGCCCAGACCAACCTGGACCGGGGCGGTAATACCGACCAGGACCGGCAAGCGAAGACCTCGCTGCCGGTTACCGCGCCGAAACACGCCGGCAAGGATCTCGCGGCGGCGCAGCGTCGTCAGCGCCGCCTCGAGGAGGAGCAGCGGCGCCTCCTCGCCGAAGCGCGTCGGCAGCGCGCGGAAACGCCGAAGACCGAGCGCCTGGCGCCCGCCAAGGAGCCGACGCCCGAGCGCTCTGGGCGCGACCTCGCCGACCTCTCGCTCGCAGCGATGAGGCTGCAGGCGCAGATCGACAAGCGCGTCGAGGACTACCAGAAGCGCCCGCGCAAGCAGTTCATCGGCGCGCGCGCCGCGGAATACCGGTTCGCCCAGTACGAAGAGGATTGGCGCCTCAAGGTCGAGCGAATCGGCACGGTCAACTATCCGCCCGAGGCGCACGGCAAGATCTACGGCAACCTGCGGCTCACCGTAACGATCCGACCCGACGGCAGCGTCGATTCGGTCGAGCTCGATCGCTCCTCGGGTCTCAAGGTCCTCGACCGGGCGGCCTTCAAGATCGTGCGCATGGCGTCGCCGTTCGCGCCGTTCCCGCCCGACATCCGCAAGGATACTGACTTGCTCGTGATCACGCGCACCTGGTTTTTCGGGCAAGGCGACAAGATGTGGACCGAGTAGCGCATGTCGGCGCGCTACGCGGTGATCGGCAACCCGGTCGCGCACTCCAAATCGCCGTGGCTTCACGCGCAGTTCGCCCGCGCCACCGGGCAGGACATGGTCTACGAAGCCATCGAGGCGCCGCTCGACGGGTTTGCGCGCACGGTCGACGCGTTCCGGGCAGCGGGTGGGCGCGGCGCAAATGTCACGCTGCCGTTCAAGGAGCAGGCGTACCTCTATTGCCGCGGCACGAGCGAGCGTGCGAGCGCAGCGCGGGCGGTCAACACCCTGGTACTCGACCGCGGTGAGCCCTGGGGGGACAACACCGACGGCTTGGGACTGGTGCGCGACCTGGAGGTGAATCTCGGCGTTACACTTGCCGGCAAGCGCGTGCTGGTGCTCGGCGCAGGGGGCGCTGCGCAGGGCGTGCTGCAACCACTGCAGGCGGCGGGCGTGGCTCAGCTCGTCGTGGTCAACCGCAGCGTCGGCCGCGCGCGCTCTCTCGCGGCGCGCTTTCCGGGAGTCGAGGCGTGCGGCTATCCCGACATCGATGCACGCGCGTTCGACCTGATACTCAATGCAACCTCGGCGGGGCTGAGCGGAGAGATGCCGCCGTTACCGTCCGGGGCGGCGAGCACGGTGTTCGCGCACGGAGCGCTCGCCTACGATATGGTGTACGGGCGCGACACGCCGTTTCTCGCCTACGCGCGGAGGGCCGGCGCGCGCGCGAGCGACGGCGCGGGAATGCTGGTGGAGCAGGCAGCCGAATCCTTTCGCATCTGGCGGGGGGTGCGCCCGGACACGCAGGCCGTGCTCGCCGCGCTGCGCGCGCATTGAGCGCTCGGCGCCCGCGGCGTTTTGCGCTAAAGCTGCTGGGATACGCGGCGGGCGTCGCGGCGCTGGCGCTGCTCTGCGTGCAGACGTGGTTCTATCTCCAGGTGCTGTGGTGGGACACGCACAACCCGGCGGTGAGCGCCTTCATGCAAGCGCGCCTTGAGCAGATGCAGGAGGTCAACCCTAGGGCGCGCCTGCAGCATCGCTGGGTGCCCTACGCGCGCATTTCCCTGAATCTCAAGCGCGCGGTGGTTGCCGCGGAAGACGCCAAATTCATCGATCACGCGGGCTTCGACTGGGAGGCGATCGAGAAGGCCATCGAGAAGAACGAGCGCAAGGGCAGGGTGGTTGCAGGGGCATCGACCATCAGCCAGCAGCTCGCCAAGAACCTGTTTCTCTCCGGCGAGCGCACGTGGATGAGGAAAGGCGAGGAAGCGATGATCACCTGGATGCTCGAGGCGACGATGTCCAAGCGACGCATACTCGAGCTGTATCTGAACTTCGCCGAATGGGGCGACGGTATCTTCGGCGCCGAAGCAGCGGCGCGCCATCACTTCGGCGTATCCGCTTCCGCGCTCGATGCCGAGCAGGCGGCGTGGCTTGCCGCCATCCTGCCCAGTCCCACGCGCTACGATCGCGGCCATAGCACGCACTACCTCGCCGGGCGCGTGCGTACCATCGTCGCACGCATGCCGGCCGCGCAGATTCCCTGACCCAGACGTCGTCCCGTTCCAGGTTCCGCGCGCCGCGCCCTTTCAATACAATGGGGCGCAGCCGGAGGACTTCCGGCGCGACGCGCAGGCGACATGTCCGAACTGCTCACTCGGCTCGAGATCGAGGATTTGAAGGAAAACCTGCTCGAGGTGCAGGAGCTCCTGCATCGCCACGCGCTGGTCGAGAACCTCGTCGGGCGGCAGGAAATGCCCCGGCACGCGCTGGTCGAGCAGCTGGTGCAAAAGCAGCACCTCGCCGAGCTGCGCGCCAAGCTCGATAAGCTTCACCCGGCCGACATCGCGTTCATCCTCGAGGCACTGCCGCCCGAGGAACGGCTTGTGGTCTGGGATCTGGTCAAGGCGGACCGCGACGGCGAGATCCTGCTCGAAGTGTCGGACGCCGTGCGCGAATCCCTCATCGCGAGCATGGATGCCGACGAGCTGGTCGCCGCCGCCGAAACGCTGGAAGCCGATGAGCTGGCGGACCTCGCGCCGGACCTGCCCGCCGAGGTCATCCAGGAGGTCGTGCAGTCGCTGCCGGTGGAGGAGCGCGAGCGGCTGCGCTCGGCGCTGTCTTACGCGGAGGGCACCGTAGGCGCGCTGATGGATTTCGAGATGGTAACGGTGCGCGAAGACGTCACGCTCGAGGCGGTAACGCGCTATCTGCGGCGCATGGACGAGCTGCCCGACCACACCGACCAGCTGTACGTTGTCGATCGCGAGCGGCGCTTGCGCGGCACGCTGCCCCTCCCCCGCCTGATCGTGTCCGACCTGGAGGCCGACGTGGCGACGGTCATGGTGCCCGAGCGCGTGACGCTGCATCCAGAGGACCGGGCAGAGGATGCGGCGCAGGCCTTCGAGCGCTACGACCTGGTCTCGGCGCCGGTGGTCGATGCGCGCGGACGGCTTGTGGCGCGTCTCACGGTCGACGCCGTGGTCGACTACATCCGCGAGGCGAGCGCCGACTCCCAGCTTGCCGAAGCCGGGCTGCGCGAGGAAGAGGACATGTTCGCGCCCGTGCTCAATAGCTTCAGGAACCGCTGGTCATGGCTCGCGGTGAACCTGGTGACCGCGTTCATCGCCTCGCGTGTGATCGACGCGTTCGAGGGATCGATCGGCAAGCTGGTAGCGCTTGCCGCGCTGATGCCGATCGTTGCCGGCATCGGCGGCAATTCCGGCAATCAGACCGTCACGATGATCGTGCGCGCCCTGGCCCTGGGACAGATACAGCGGCAGTACTGGAGCAAGCTGCTGCTGAAGGAGCTCGGCGTGGCGCTGCTCAACGGCGTCGTCTGGGGCACGCTGCTCGGCGTGATCGCGTTCGTCCTATACGGCAACGTCGCGCTGGGTGGCGTGATGGCCCTGGCGATGCTGCTGAATCTGATCCTCGCGGCGCTGATGGGCGTCGCAATACCCTGGCTGCGGGCGCGGCTCGGCAATGATCCCGCGGTCGGCTCGTCGGTGCTGATCACCGCCTGCACCGACTCCGGCGGGTTCTTCATCTTCCTCGGGCTCGCTACGCTGTTCCTGGTTTGAGCAGCAAGGCCGAGGCGATGCGACGCACGGCGTGCCGCTGGCTCTTCAGCACGTAATCGAACACCCCGACGCGCTCGGCGAGCACCTGGCTGGCGTAGCTGGAGGCATCGGCGGGCGGCAGCTCGAGCCACGCGTCCGCCTCGCCGCTCGACGCGCAGATGCGCATGCCCTGGCCGCGCGCAAGATGCATCATCGCCGCGTTCTCGCTCAGGCAATGCATGAAGAGCCTGCGGATGCCCCAATTGCGCACGTGGGTGTGGCTGCGGGCGAGCAGCGCGGCGCCGACGCCGCGCCCGCGCCAGCCGGGCAGCACCGAGACGCCGAGCTCAGCGTAGCCTTCGCCGCGCGCAAGGTGCGCCACGGCGACCAGTTGCAGCTCATCGTCGAACACGCCGAACACCGCGTCGCGCTCGAAGTCGATGCGCCCGACATAGTCGCGCATCGCCTGGTCGGGCAACGCGAGCCCGAAGCGCAATCGCCGATCCTCGTCGCCGAGGGCGAGCAGATGGCGCTCGAGCGCCGCTCGCTCGAGCCGGGAGAGCTCACGCGTGATGATATGCATAACGCACGATTAGACAGCAACAATCACGCGAGGTTCGTGCCCGAAGCATCAGGCGACGGCGGTGAACGCAGCGCGCGCGGCGGCGAGAGTGGCGTCGATTTCGGCCGGGCCGTGCGCTGCGGAAACGAATCCCGCCTCGTAGGCCGACGGCGCCAGGTACACGCCGCGCGCGAGCATTTCGTGAAAGAAACGGTTGAAGCGGTCACGGTCGCATTGCATGACTTCTGCAAAGCTCGCCGGTGGCGTGGCGCGGAAATAGATCCCGAACATGCTGCCGATCGACTGTGCGGAAAAGGTGACGCCCGCTTTCGCGGCTTCCGCCGAGAACCCGTCGACCAGCGCGCGCGTGGCGCTTTCCACGCCTTGCTGGAAGCCGGGCGCCTCGACCAGAGCGAGGGTGGCAAGGCCAGCCGCCACCGCGACTGGATTGCCCGAGAGCGTGCCGGCCTGGTACACCGGGCCGAGCGGCGCGATGCACTGCATGACGTCGCGCCGGCCACCGAACGCGCCCACCGGCATGCCGCCGCCGATCACCTTGCCCAGCGTGGTCAGGTCCGGCGACACGCCGAAGCGCTGCTGCGCGCCGCCCGTCGCGACCCGAAATCCCGTCATTACCTCGTCGAACAGCAGCAAGGCGCCATGGCGCGCACAGGCCTCGCGCAGCGCCTCGAGAAACCCCGGCGCAGGCAACACCAGGTTCATGTTGCCGGCCACCGGCTCGACGATCACGCAGGCGATCTCGGCGCCACGCGCCTCGAACAGCGCCCGCACTGCGGCGACGTCGTTGTAGTCGAGCACCATGGTATGCGCGGCAGTCGCCGCCGGCACGCCCGCCGAGCTCGGATTGCCGAACGTCAAAGCCCCCGAGCCGGCCTTGACCAGCAGGCTGTCGGCATGGCCGTGGTAGCAGCCTTCGAACTTCACGATCGCGTCGCGTCCGGTGAAGCCTCGCGCCAGCCGGATCGCGCTCATGGTCGCTTCCGTGCCGGAGGACACGAGCCGCACCATCTCGACCGACGGGACCAGGCGGCATATCGCCTCGGCAAGCTCGATCTCCGCCTCGGTGGGAGCGCCGAACGACAGTGCGCGCGAGGCGGCGGCCTGCACCGCGGCAACCACCGCGGGGTGGGTGTGGCCTGCCACCATCGGACCCCAGGAGCCTACATAGTCGATGTAGCGCCGGCCTTCGACGTCCCAGAGGTACGCACCCGCCGCGCGCTCGAGGAACGGCGGTGTGCCGCCAACGGCGCGAAACGCGCGCACCGGCGAGTTGACCCCGCCGGGGATGCGTTGCTGTGCGCGGGAGAACAGAGCTTCGTTGCGGCTGGTCATGCGGAAACGCTCGCTTGGCTGGCAAACAGGTTGGCAAAGGCGCGCGCCCGGGCGGCAATGTCGGGCGCATCGAACAGGTCTGAAATCACCGCGACGCAGTCGGCCCCGGCACGAATCACCGCGGTGGCATTGTCCAGGGTGATGCCGCCGATGGCGACCAGCGGCACGCCGAGAGCGCGCGCGGCGCCGAACAGTGCGAGCGGCGCGCGCACCGCGCCGGGCTTGGTCGCGGACCGGAACACGCTGCCGAAGGCGACGTAATCGGCGCCCGCGGCCACCGCGGCGCGCGCCAGTTCGATACGGTCGTAGCACGATGCGCCCAGCAGCCTCGCGCCGAGCCGCGGGCGCGCGGCGGCGAGGGCGCCGTCGTCGCGCCCGAGGTGCAGGCCGTCGGCGTCGCTTGCCAGCGCGAGCTCGAGGTCGTCGTTGACGATGAGCGGCACGCCACCCGCCCGGCAAAGCTCGCGCAATGCGCGTGCTTCTGCCGCGCGCTGCGCCGCGCCGGCGGACTTGTTGCGGTATTGCAGTGCCGCCCAGCCGCCCAGATGCGCGTGCTCGAGCGCCGCGCGCACTTTGCCGATCAACGCGTCGCTGTCGGCCGAATCGGGCGTAATGGCGTAGAGGCCGGCGAGCCTCATTTTTCGCTTCCCCCCGGCTCGCTTTCGACCTCGCGTGCCCAGAAGAATCGGTCCGGCAAGAGCTGGCCCATCCCGGGTCGAAACCCCCCCGCCAGCGCCTGCCAGGTGTACTCCTGGGCTTCGCGCACGGCATCGGGCACGTCGAGCCCGTTGGCCAGGGCTGCGGCGATCGCCGAGGCGAGGGTGCAGCCCGAGCCGTGATAGCTGCCGGCGAGGCGCCGCCAGCTGTCCCTGCGCACCACGCCTTCCTGCCCGTACAGCGTGTTGACCACTTCGGCGGTCGCCTCGTGTGTGCCGGTGGCGAGCAGGTATTCGCAGCCGAGCGCGAGCAGGCGGCGCGCGCATTCATCCAGGCTCGGGTCTTCGGCCTCGCCCTCGTCCTCGGCGAGCCGGCGCAGCTCCAGACTGTTGGGCGTGACGATAGTCGACTGCGGCACCAGCAGCTCGCGCAGCGCGTCAACCATCTCGTCGGTCGCCAGAGGGTCGCCCCGTCCCGAAGCGAGTACCGGATCGAGGATCAGCGGCACGTCCGGATAGTCGGACACGATCTCGGCGATCACAGTGACGTTCTCGGGCGAGCCCAGCACGCCGAGCTTGAATGCGGCAACCGCCATGTCCTCGAGCAGGCGCCGGGCCTGGTCGGCAACCCAGTCCGCCTCGATGGCGAGCAGGCCCTCGACGCCGCGCGTATCCTGGACCGTGAGCGCCGTGACCACCGACAGCGGATGGCAGCCCATGCTCGCCAGGGTAAGCAGGTCGGCCTGCAGCCCGGCGCCCCCGGTGGGGTCCGATGCTGCGAACGTGAGCACGATCGGGGGAAGGGAAGGCATGGGGAGCGCCGCGCGCCGCAGCGTGATGCGCGGCGGAATACGCTAAGATGCCGGGCCATTTTAACCCACCTCGCATTGACTCAATGGCGGAGAAAGAACAAAGCTACCGAAGCTGGATGTGCCTGATCTGCGGATTCGTCTACGACGAGGCCGCCGGGCTTCCCGACGAGGGCATCGCGCCGGGGACGCGCTGGGAGGACGTGCCGATAAACTGGACCTGCCCCGAGTGCGGCGCGCGCAAGGAAGACTTCGAGATGGTCGAGATTTGAGACCTGCATTAATTCACGCTCCGCACGCGGCTCCTTCAACTACACTCTGAAGTCTGGGGTGGGGGAGCACATGGCGGGCATGGCGGCACTGGCGGGCATCAAGGTCATGGTCATCGATGACTCGAACACCATTCGCCGCAGCGCCGAGATATTCCTCCTGCAGGCGGGCTGCGCCGTGATTCTCGCCGAGGACGGCTTCGATGCGCTCGCCAAGATTGCGGATCACCAGCCCGACGTCGTGTTTGTCGACATCATGATGCCGCGGCTGGACGGCTACCAGACCTGCGCGCTGATCAAGAAGAATCCCAAGTTCGCCGCTACGCCGGTGATCATGTTGTCCTCGAAGGACGGGCTGTTCGATCGCGCTCGCGGGCGCATGGTGGGGTCAAACGAGTACCTCACCAAGCCGTTCACCAAGGACAGCTTGATCAGGACGGTCGCGGCGCATGCGCCGGCGGGCGCAGGCGCCGTCACGGAGAAAGGCGCTTGATCGACGGAGAAATTGCGCGATGGCAATCAAGAAGATTTTAGTGGTGGACGATTCGCCGACCGACCGGCAGTTCTTGCTCGAAGGCCTGTCCAAGCTGGGCTACCAGGTGGTGCTGGCCGACAGCGGCGAGCAGGGGATTGCCAAGGCCAAGTCCGAGATCCCGGACCTGGTCCTGATGGACGTGGTCATGCCGGGCACCAACGGTTTTCAGGCGACGCGCCAGATCGCGCGCGACGAGGCCACCAAGCACATCCCGGTGATCATGTGCACCTCGAAGTCGCAGGAGACCGATCGCATCTGGGGCCTGCGCCAGGGTGCCAAGGACTATGTCGTCAAGCCGGTCAACATCGCAGAGCTTGCGGCGAAGATCGCGGCCCTGAACTGAGCACATGGCCAAGCGCATCAGCCTGAGGGAATTCCAGGTAAGCCTGGCCCACCGCCTCAAGGCTGCCGCCGGCGAGCCGGTGTCGAGCGCCCGCCTGTCGTTCGAGGCCGGCGGGAGCCTGTGGCTGCTGCGCCTCGAAAGCTCCGGCGAACTGCTGCCGGTGCCGCACATCGACCCCGTGCCGCTCACGAGGGAATGGTTCCTTGGCGTGGCGAACGTTCGCGGCGTGCTGTTTGGCGTCTCCGATTTCTCGGCGTTCCTCGGCGGCGCGGTGACCGCGCGCGGCACCGACAATCGCCTGTTGCTCATCGGTCAGCCGCTGGGCATCAACGCGGCGCTGCTGGTGACGCGGCTGACCGGGCTACGCAACCTGACCGAGTTCGAGTCGACCGAGGACGAAGGTGGTCCCGGCGCGCAATGGGCCGGCAGCGCCTGGCGCGACCGGGACGGCCGTCTGTGGCGCGAGCTCGACGCTGCCAAGCTGCTTGGGCACCGAGATTTTCTCGACGTCGCGGCGCCCTGAGATTCTGGGAGGAGTCATGGAATTGAAGTTGCCTTTCATCTTCGGACGCCGCGCGGCCGCGGACTTCACGGAAAAGTCTCCGCGCCTCGCGAAACGCCTGCCGGGCGCCGCGGACATCGCGCAACGCAAGCCGCTCGCCGCGCTGCTGCCGGCATTCGTGGTGCTGCTGGTCATTACCGCGATGCTGGTCTGGAACAACTACCAATTCTCGAAGCACGGCGCCCAGTACATTGCGGACGCGGGCCAGCTGCGCATGATGTCGCAGCGCCTGGCCAAGGCATCGCTGCAGGGACTGCTGGGGAATCCTTCGGCGTTCAGACAGGTGCAGACGAGCCGCGACGCCTTCGCGACCATCCTCAACCGGCTGCAGCAAGGCGGCACGGTGGCCGACGAAGCGGTACCGGCCAGTCCGGCGAGCGTGCAGCCGGCGTTGCAGGCCCTGGCGAAGGAGTGGCGGCGCACCGAACGCAACGCGAGCACGCTGCTCAGGGAGCAGCAGGTCCTGGTGGGGCTGGGGAACGCGGTATCGCAACTGAACGGCGCCAACCCGCGGCTGCTCGACCTGGCCGAGCAGGTACAGACGCTGAAACTGCAATCGGGCGCGACCACGCGCGACATCTCCGCGACTGCGGAGCTGGTGATGCTGACCCAGCGCCTGGCAAAGAACGCCAACGCGCTGCTCGTGGGCGAAAGCATCGACCCGGAAGTGGCGTTCCTCCTCGGCAAGGACACCAACGAGTTCCGCGCCACGTTGCTCGCCATGCAAAAGGGCAGCACGTCGATTCGGCTCAGCGCAACGCGCGACCCTGCCACGGCGGCAAAGCTCGAAGAGCTGGCGCAGGCGTTCAAGGGCTACCAGGACTCCGTCGCCTCGATCCTAGGCAACATGCAGCGGCTGATCGCGGCCAAGCACGCCGCGTTCTCGGTATTCAACGATTCCGAGACTCTGCTCGGCACCGCCGAGCGGCTCGCCAGCGAGTACGAGGCGGATCTCGCGCAGGACAAGACGGCATACGTGATCGTGCTGCTGGTGGTGCTCATGGTGATCGTGCTGGCGCTGATCGCCTATGTCTTCGTCAACGAGGAGCGCGCCCGCCGCGAGCAGGCGGAAAACCAGGAGCAATCGGTCAAGCATCAGAATGACCAGAACCAGGAAGCGATTCTGCGGCTGATGAATGAAATGCAGACTTTCGCGGAAGGCGATCTCACGTTGCGCGCAACCGTCACGGAGGACATCACCGGTGCGATCGCCGATTCGGTGAATTTCGCCATCGAGGAACTGAGAACGCTGGTCGGCCGCATCAATACGGCGGTCGAGCAGGTGACGTCGGCCACCGAGTCCGCGCAGCACACCTCGACCCAGCTGCTTGCCGCCGCGGAGCGGCAGTCGCAGGAGATCAGAACAACGGGCTCTCAGGTGCTCGGCATGGCGCGCGCGATCAATCAGGTATCGGCGAGCGCAACCGAGTCGGCGGACGTGGCGCGCGCCTCGCTGGCGGCGGCCGAGAAGGGCCAGCAGGCCGTGCACAACGCCATCTCGGGGATGAACGAGATTCGCGAGCATATCCAGGACACGGCAAAGCGCATCAAGCGCCTCGGCGAGTCGTCGCAGGAAATCGGCGAGATCGTCGAGCTGATCTCGGACATCACCGAGCAGACCAACGTACTCGCGCTGAATGCCGCGATCCAGGCCGCCTCGGCGGGCGAGGCAGGGCGCGGCTTCACCGTGGTCGCCGAGGAGGTGCAGCGCCTCGCGGAGCGCTCCGGCGAGGCGACCAAGCAAATCGGCGCAATCGTGCGCACGATTCAAACCGACACGCAGGATGCGGTGAGTGCCATGGAAAAGAGCACGCAGGGCGTGGTCGAGGGAGCGAGGCTCTCGGATGCGGCCGGACAGGCGCTCACGGAGATCGGCGAAGTTTCGCGCCGACTCGCGACGCTGATCGAGAACATTTCCCGCACCACGCAGAACCAGGCCAAGGCCGCAGGAGCGGTGGCCGTGAGCATGCGCAACATCCTCGGCATCACCGAGCAGACCACCGACGGCACCAAGCGTACAGCGGCATCCGTGCTCCAGATCGCGGGGTTGGCGCAGGACCTGAGGGGCTCGGTGGCGAACTTCAAACTCTGATCAGAATGGCTGCCGCGCCCGACAAACGATGAGTGCCGCGTTCGATATCGGGCCCCTCAGTTGGGTCAAGAGCGAGATCGACTCCTCGCTCGAGCGGGCGCGCTCTGCGCTCCATGCCTACGGCGGCCGGGCCGAAGCGCGTGGCGAGCTGAAAAACTGCCGCGCTCATCTGCACCAGGCCGCGGGCGCGGTGCAGATCGTCGGCCTGGAAGGCGTGTCGCGATTCTTCGAGGAGGCCGAGGCGCTCGCTGCGGAACTCGAGGCGGGCGGCGCCGCAAACGAGGCGAGTGCGACCGAGGTGCTCGAGCGCGCGATCGCGGCGATCGGCGCCTATCTGGCCGATCTGATAGACGGTGCGCCGGACCAGCCGCTCAAGCTGTTCCCCGCCTACTGTGCGCTATGCCAGGCGCGCGGTGCGCCGCGCCCCAACGAAGCTGATCTGTTTTACCCCGACCTGTCGCTTGCCCCACCACCGCGCGAAAGGCCGGCGATGCGCCTTTCGCGTGAAGAGGCCGACGGTTACCTGCGGGGACAGAGCACGCGCTTCCAGCGCGGCTTGCTCAAATGGCTGCGCGAACCCAGCGAACGCGCGGCGCTCGAGGACATGCTGGCGGCGGTCGACGCCGTGGAACAGACGCAGACCATCCCGGCACAGCGCGCGTTCTGGTGGGCGTCGGGTGCGCTGATCGACGCGCTCGCCAAGGGCGACCTCGCGCCCGAGCCCGGCGTGCGCAAGGTAGCCACGCGCGTCGAGCAGCAGTTGAGGCGTCTGACCGAAGGCTCGTCGTCGGTGGCCGAGCGCATGCTGCGCGAGGTGCTCTACTGGGTCGCCCGTGCCGGCGGCGTCGGCGGCGCCGGGGCGCGCGAAGCCGCGAGCCTGCGGGCACTTACCGCGCGGCAGGCATACCGCCTCGACGGCTCGCTGCCGCACGAAGGACCCGAGCCCGACATTTCGCAGCGCATGTCGATGTCGCTTGCGCTGCGCGAGTCGATCGGCCATGCCAAGGAGGCGTGGAGCAAGTACGCTGCGGGCGTCGGGAGTGCGCTCACCGCGTTCGCGCAGCACGCGCGCACGGTCGCCGAGCGCGGCAGGCGCCTCGGCAACGCCGATCTCGCCGCGCTGACGCTCGAGCTCTCGCGCGTCGCCAGTCATCTGGAGGCAAGCCCCCGGAGCGCCGTCTCGGAGGCGGTCGCGATGGAGGTGGCCGCCGCCTTGCTGCTGGCGGAGAACGCCGCCGAGAACTACCGCAGCCTGCCGCCGGATTTCGACCGCGAGGTGAAGGTAATGCTGGCGCGGCTCGCGGTGGCGATCTTCGGCGCGGAGACGACCGGCGCGCTGCCCACGGCGGGACTGGTCGAGGAGATGGCCAGGCGCGCGCAAGAAAGGCTGGCGACGGTCAGCGCGCTCGCGGAAATGACCGGCAACCTGCACAAGATCGAGCAGGCTCTCGATGCCTATTTCCGCGATCCTGCGCGCGCCAGCGAGCTGGGGGCGCTCGAGCCGCTCATTCACCAGGTGAGCGGTGCGCTGGATCTGCTCGGCGAGGAACAGGCGCGCGACGCGCTCGAGCACTGCGCCGAGCGGGTTCGCGCGTTCGCTGCCGCGGCGACGCGCCCGGAGCTCGCCGACTTCGAGGAGGTGGCGCAGATCCTGTCGGGTCTGGGCTTCTACATCGACGCGCTGCGCCACGGCAAGGCGGACTTTGCCGCCGCGATGCGTCCCGTGGGCGCGCAACCCGCCCCCGCGGAGGCGGACCAGACGGCGGCGCGCAGCCTGGAATCCGAGCTGCGCAAGAAGACGCGCGCCACCCAGGCGCTTTACGCGGCGCTGCGCGCAACGCCCCACGACGACCGCATCAAGGCGGCGCTGAAGGACAGGCTGACCGAGATCCGCGACGACGCCGACCTCGTCGCAGACGCATCGCTCGGCACCCAGGCCAGCGAGGCGCTGTCGCAGCTTGAGTCGGCCAGCGCGGATCGTAGCCAGCGCCTGGCGATCTCGATGGCCGAGCTCGCGCCCCGCCCATCTGAGCCGTCGGCCGAGGCGCAGCGTCTCAAGGACGCCAGCGACCAGGCGATCGATCAGGAGTTGCTCGCCATTTTCCTGGAGGAGGCCGAAAGCGTGCTCGCGGCGATCGGCGAGAGCCTGCGCGAGAGCCGCGTGCAGCCAGCGTCGATCCAGCACCTGGTAACCATTCGCCGCGGATTTCATACGCTCAAGGGCAGCGGCCGCATGGTGGGCCTCACGCAGCTCGGCGAGGCGGCGCTGGCGGTGGAGCAGGTGCTCAACCTGTGGCTGCAGGACGAGCGCAGCGCCACGCCAGAGCTGCTCGCGCTGGTCGAGCTGGCGCACGACGCGTTTGCCGATTGGATCGCGCGCCTGCAAAAGGGCGAGCCGCAGCCCGACGCCGCCGGCGTGGTGGCCGCCGCGGAGCGCGTCGCACGCGGCGAGGTCCCCGAGGCCGCGCCGCCTCCCGCCGCGACTGCCGAGCGGGAAGAGGAGGTGTTGATCGGCGGGAGGACGGTCTCGCCCTCGCTGTACGCGGTGTTCGTGAACGAGGCGCGCCAGCACCTCGATACGCTCGATCGCGAGATCGCCTCCAGCGCCATGGCGCGCAGCTTGCGCGACGACTTGGTGCGCGCCGCGCACACCTTCGCGAGCATCTGCGGCACGGTGCAGATCGCGCCGATGCACGCGCTGGGCCACGCCCTGGAAGGCGCGTTGCTGCGGCTGCGCAGCCGCGGCGCGCCAGCGGACCCCGAGGAGCTGGCGTTGCTGGCGCGCAGCGTCGCGGCGCTGCGCGACATGTACCTGCAGGTTGCCGAGCGGCATGCGCCGGCGGCGCGCGAGGACCTCGCACAAACCTTGGAGGCCGTTCCCGGCCGCGCCGAGCCGGCGGCTCCCGAAGTGGCTGCTTCCGAGCCGGCGCCGCCGCCGGCACCGGCCGAGTCGCAGGCCGGCCAGGCGCTCGCGGAACGCCGCCAGCGGCGGCTCGATGACGATATCGACGCACAGCTTCTGCCGCTGTTTCTCGAGGAGGGCGCGGAGCTGCTGCCGCAGGCCGCCGAAATGCTGCGCGCGTGGCGCGCCGAACCGCCCGACCTCGATCGCGCCAAGGCGCTGCAGCGGGTTCTGCATACCTTCAAGGGCAGCGCGCGCATGGCAGGGGTCATGAGCCTCGGCGAGCTGACGCACCACATGGAAACGCGCGTCGAGAACGCGATCGCGCTCAAGCTCTCGCCGACGCAGCTGTTCGACGATCTCGATCTTACTTTCGATCGCATCGGAGTACTGCTGGAGCGCCTTCACAAGCCGTTCGACGAGTCTGCTGCAGCACGCCCAGTTGCCGCGGGTCCGGCGGCCGCTCCGGCGCCGGCCCCGGCGCTCGCGCCGTCGCGCGGCATGCTGCGCGTACGGGCCGACATGCTCGAGAAGCTGGTGAACGAGGCGGGCGAAGTGGCGATCACGCGTGCGCGTATCGAAGTCGAGATGCGCGCGCTCAAGACGGCGCTTGCCGATCTTACCGAGAACGTCGCGCGCTTGCGAAGCCAGCTGCGCGAGATCGACATACAGGCGGAATCGCAGATGCAGGCGCACGTGCGTCAAGCCGAGGAGGCAGCGCGCGCATTCGACCCGCTCGAGTTCGATCGCTTCACGCGTTTCCAGGAATTGACGCGCATGATGGCGGAGAGCGTGAACGACGTCGCCACTGTGCAGCAGAACCTGACGCGCGTGGTGGACGACACCGACTCCGCGCTCTCCGCGCAGGCGCGGCTCAATCGCGAGCTGCAGCAGGACCTGATGCGCGTGCGCATGGTGCCCTTCGGCACGCTGGCGCAGCGTCTGCACCGGTTGGTGCGCCAGACGGCGAAGGAGCTCGGCAAGCGCGCCAGCCTTGACCTGCGCGGCGTCGGCGTCGAGCTCGACCGCTCGGTGCTCGAGCGGATCACCGGGCCGCTCGAGCACCTGCTGCGCAACGCGCTCACACACGGCATCGAGGCGCCGGCCGAGCGCGCGGCGCGGAGCAAGTCCGAAAGCGGCGAGCTTCGCCTCGACGTGCGTCAGGAGGGCAACGAGGTGGTGCTCGCGCTCGCTGACGACGGCGCCGGCCTCGATCTGGAGAAAATCCGCGCGACGGCGCTGGCCCGGGGCCTCATCGCTGCGGCCGAGGCGGTGAGCGAGCAGCAGCTCGCGGACCTCATATTCGTGCCGGGATTCAGCACCGTTGCCGAGGTGACCGAGATCGCCGGGCGCGGCGTTGGCATGGACGTGGTCAAGGACGAGGTCGGGGTCCTGGGAGGGCGCATCGAGCTCGAATCGACGCCGGGACAGGGCACGCGGTTCGTCATCCGCCTACCGCTCACGACGGCGGTCACGCAGGCGGTGCTGGTCAAGTCGGGGGCCCGCACCTACGCGCTGCCCGGCGTGATGGTGGAGCAGGTGCAGCAGCTGCGCGCCGAGCAGCTCGCAAAGCTGCGTGCCGCGGGGCATGTCGAATGGGCGGGACGTCGCTACCCGTTCGCCTATCTGCCTGAGCTGCTCGGTGAGCCCGGGGTGCCGGATCACGTCGAGCGGCGCTACGCTTCGGTTCTGCTGCTTCGCTCGGGCGCCGAGTCCGTCGCACTGCTGGTCGACGAGATGATCGGCAACCAGGAAGTGGTGGTGAAGAGTCTAGGGCCGCAACTCGCGCGCGTGCCCGGGGTCTCGTCGATCACCGTACTCGGCAGCGGCGAAACCGTCCTCATCCTCAATCCGGTGCCGCTCGTGAAGCGGCCGCGGCCGGCGCCGGCGCGCGGGAGCGCGCAGCTGCCCGCCGCCGAGGTCGCGCGGCTCAAAGTCATGGTGGTCGACGATTCGCTCACGGTGCGAAAGATCACCGGTCGGCTCCTCGAGCGCGAAGGCTATCAGGTGGTGACGGCCAAGGATGGCGTCGAGGCGCTCGAAAAGCTCTCGCTGTCAGTACCAGACGTCATGCTTATCGACATCGAAATGCCGCGCATGGACGGCTTCGACCTCACCCGCAACCTGCGCGCCGATCCGAAGCTCGCCAAGATCCCCGTGATCATGATCACGTCGCGCACCGCGGACAAGCACCGCGCCTATGCGCAGGAGCTCGGCGTCAACGTGTTCCTCGGCAAGCCCTACCAGGAAGACGAGCTGCTCGGCCACATCGCGGGCTTCGTCGGCCGCTGAGCGATCAATCGGGTCTGACTGCCGCGAAGCGCTCCAGGGCGCGCTTGCGCCCAGCGGCATGATCGACGATCGGCGCGGGGTAGTCTTTGCCGATCACGCAGCCGAGCGCACGCTGCTGCTCGATTTTCATGGTCCAGGGCGCGTGCACAAAGCGCGGCGGCACGCGCGCCAGCTCGGTCACGTGGCGGCGAATGAAGTTTCCCTGCGGGTCGAATTTCAGCGACTGCGTCACGGGATTGAATACGCGAAACCAGGGCTGCGCGTCGTAGCCCGTCGAGGCTGCCCACTGCCAGCCGCCGTTGTTCGCCGCAAGATCGTAGTCGTTGAGCTTTACCGCGAACCAGCGCTCGCCGCGACGCCAGTCGATGCCCAGGTCCTTGACCAGGAACGACGCTGCCACCATGCGCAGACGGTTGTGCATGTAGCCGGTGCGCTCGAGCTGGCGCATGGCGGCATCGACCAGCGGGTAGCCGGTGAGCCCGGCGCACCAGGCGCGCCAATGCGTCGCGTCGTCGTCGAAGCGCAGCGCATCGTACTCGCGCCGGAAAGCATTTCCGACGACGTCGGGGCGGCTCGCGAGGATCATGAAGTAGAAATCGCGCCAGATGAGCTCCGAGAGCCGGAGCTGTGCGCCGGGGCTGGCGCGTCGCCAGGCGTAGCCCGCGAGCTCGCGGAGCGACACGGTGCCGAAGCGCAGGTGCAGCGACAGGTAGGAGGGGCCGTTCAGGGCCGGATAGTCGCGTCGCTCATGGTAGCGGTCGATGCGGCGCTTGAACTCGGTAAACAGCCGCACGCCGCCCGTCATGCCGGTGGGAATTGCGAGCTCGGCAAGGTTGGTGCGCGTGAAGCCGATCGCCTCCAGCGGCGGCAGGTGGTCACTGCCGGTGCGCGCCAGCCGCGTCGCATGCTGGTCGAGCGGATAGGGCTTCAGGTAGAACGGCGCGAGCTTCGCCAGCCACGCCCGCTTGTAGGGCGTGAAAACGGTGAAATCGCCGCCCGCGCGCGTGCGCACCTCTTCGCGCTCGAATATCACCTGATCCTTGCGCGTGCGCCAGGCGATGCCGGCGCACTGGAGCTCGCGCGCGACGTGCTCGTCGCGCGCGATGGCCGCCGGCTCGTAGTCGCGGTTGGCGTAAACCGCGGCTGCGCCCAGGCCCTGCGCCAGGCGCGGGATCAACGCACGCGCGCGGCCGTGCAACACGTGCAGGCCGCCGCCGCGCGCCTCGAGCGCGGCCTTCAGCTCGCGCACGCTTTCCCAGATGAACTCGACGCGACGGTCGCTGCGCGAGGGCAGTTCATCGAGGATTTCGGTGTCGAAGACGAACGCGCAGTGCACTGCACCATGCGCGCTCAACGCGGCGTGCAACGCGGCGTGGTCGGTGCTGCGCAGGTCGCGGCGGAACCAGACCAGGGCGGCGGAGTCGAACGTCATACGGTAAAATAGCGGCAAGCATGTCCTCGATCAATCTGACGCATCACTTCCTGATCGCCATGCCTAACATGGCCGATCCGTATTTTGCGAGGACACTGACCTACGTTTGCGAGCACAACGATCAGGGTGCGCTCGGCGTCGTCGTGAACCGGCCGATCGACATGACCCTGCAGGTGCTTTTCGAGCGCCTCTCGCTCACGCTGCGCGACAACGAGCTGGCCGACGCGCCGATCTTCTTTGGCGGCCCGGTGCAAACCGACCGCGGTTTCGTGCTGCATGCTCCGGCCGGCAACTGGCAATCCACGCTCAGGGTCCGCGAAGCCATCGGCCTGACTACCTCCAAGGACGTGCTCGAGGCGGTCGGTCGCGGCGAGGGTCCCGCAAAGATCCTGGTGACGCTGGGCTACGCGGGGTGGTCGGCGGGACAGCTTGAGCACGAGCTGTCGCAAAACGCCTGGCTCACTGTCGAGGCGCAGGACGCGATCATCTTCGACACACCGGTCGAGGAACGGCTGCCGGCGGCGTTGGAGCTTCTCGGCATCGACTTTGGCCGGCTGCAGGACGAAGCGGGCCATGCCTGAGCGGCAGATGGCACGCCCGCTTCGCTCCCTGCCGCCATCTCCCAGCCGCTTTTCCGCTTCCGCAGAGCCCGGCACTGTGCTCGCCTTCGACTTCGGCGAGCGGCGCACGGGGGTGGCGGTGGGCGAGGCGCGCCTGGGCACCGCGCACCCGCTCGCCCCTATCGCGGGGGCCGCGGCAGCGCGCCTCGCGGCGATCGCCAGTCTGGTCGAGGAGTGGCGACCGCAGCAATTGGTGGTGGGGCTGCCAGTCGCCGCGGACGGGGGGGAGCATCCGCTGGCGGCGCGCGTCGAGCGCTTCGCCCGCCAGCTCGAAGGCCGCTTCGGGCTGTCCGTGGCACGCGTCGACGAGCGCTACACTTCGGCAGAGGCGCAAAGCCGGGTGCGCGAAGCAGCCGGCGCACGGCGCGCGGCGAAGGCCTCGCGCGCAAGGGAGCTCGATTCGTACGCCGCGCAGCTGATCCTGGAGCAATATTTCGATGAACGCCCTGCCTGACGCGGAACAGCTGTGCGCGCAGCTCATTGCCGAGCTGAAACCGCTCGTCGGGCCGAATACCGCGATGATCGGCCTGTTCACGGGCGGGGTGTGGCTGGCCGAACGGCTGCATGCAGCGCTCGCCCTGGCCGAGCCGCTCGGCACCATGGACATCGCCTTCTATCGCGACGACTACGACAAGCAGGGGCTGGCGCGCGACCCGAAGCGCACGCAGATCCCGTTCTCGGTGGAGGGGCGGGATCTGCTGCTGGTGGACGACGTGCTCTACACCGGCCGCACGGTGCGCGCGGCGATGAACGAGCTGTTCGACTACGGCCGGCCGGCGCGTATCTCGCTCGTGGTGCTCGTCGACCGCGGCGGCCGGGAGTTGCCCATCTGCGCGCAGCACTGCGGGGCCAAGGTCGACGTGAACGCCGACATGCGCCTGCGCCTGCGCCGTGGCGACGACGCGAAACTCAAGCTCGAGCTGGAGCGTGCAGAGTAACCCGCAACTTAACGAGAATGGCGAGCTGCGGCACCTGCTGTCGATCGAGGGGCTGCCACGCGATGTTCTCGGCAGCATACTCGACACTGCGGCCTCCTTCGTCGGGGTGACCGAGCGCGAGGTGAAGAAGGTGCCGATCCTGCGCGGCAAGAGCGTGTTCAATCTGTTCTTCGAGCCCTCGACCCGCACGCGCACAACCTTCGAGATCGCCGCCAAGCGACTCTCGGCGGACGTCATCAACCTAAACGTCGCGGTCAGCTCGCAGAGCAAGGGCGAGTCGCTGCTCGACACCGTGGCGAATCTCTCCGCCATGCAGGCCGACCTGTTCGTGGTGCGCCACGGCTCTTCGGGGGCGCCCTACCTGATCGCGCAGCACGTCAAGCCGCACGAGCACGTGATCAATGCGGGCGACGGCCGGCATGCTCACCCGACCCAGGGCCTGCTCGACCTGTACACCATCCGGCACTACAAGCAGGATTTCTCGCGCCTGAGCGTCGCCATCGTCGGCGACGTGCTGCATTCGCGGGTGGCGCGATCGCTGATTCACGGCCTCACCACGCTCGGCGCGCCCGAGGTACGCGTCATTGGCCCGCAGACGCTGATGCCGACGGGCGTGGAGTCGCTCGGGGTGCGCGTGTTTCACGACATGCGCAGGGGCCTGCGCGGCGTCGACGTCGTCGTGATGCTCAGACTGCAGAGCGAGCGCATGCGCGGCGCGCTGCTGCCCAGCGCACAGGAGTACTTCAAGCACTACGGCCTCACGGCCGAAAAGCTGTCGCTTGCCAAGCCCGACGCGATCGTCATGCACCCCGGGCCCATGAACCGCGGTGTCGAGATCGACTCGACCGTCGCCGACGGCCCGCACTCGGTGATCCTGCCGCAGGTCACGTTCGGCATCGCCGTGCGCATGGCTGTGATGAGCATGGTGGCAGGCAGGTGATGAAGATCCTGATCCGCAACGCGCGCGTGATCGACCCTGCGAGCGGGCGCGACGAGATCGGCGATCTGGCGCTCGCCGACGGGCGCATCTGCGAGTCGCTCGCGGGCAAGCCCGAGCGCGTGATCGACGCCACGGGCCTGGTCGTTGCGCCGGGGCTGATCGACCTGTCGGCGCGCTTGCGCGAGCCCGGCTACGAGTACAAGGCGACGCTCGAGTCGGAAATGGACGCCGCAGTCGCGGGCGGGGTCACGAGCCTCGCCTGCCCGCCAGATACTGATCCGCCGCTGGACGAGCCGGGTCTCGTGGACATGTTGCGCCGGCGCGCCAAGGCGCTGTCGCGCGCCAGGGTGTACCCCGTGGGTGCGCTCACGGTGAAGTTGGCCGGCGAGCGCCTGACCGAAATGGCGGAGCTCGCCGAGGCGGGGTGCGTCGCGTTCTCGCAGGCCAACGCGCCGCTTTCGGACACCCAGGTGCTGTGGCGCGCCCTGCAATACGCGGCGACCTTCGGCTTTCCCGTCTGGCTGCGCGCCGAGGACCAATGGCTGGCACGCGGCGGCGTGGCGCACGACGGCGACGTCGCGACGCGTCTGGGTTTGCCAGGAATTCCCGCATTCGCCGAAACGATCGCGCTCGGCACGCTGCTCGAGCTGGTGCGCGCGACGGGCACGCGCGTGCACCTGTGCCGACTGTCGAGCGCCGGCGCGGTGCAGATGATGCGCGAGGCGAAGGCCGAAGGGCTGCCGGTCAGCTGCGATGTCGGCGTGCACTACGTCCACCTGTCCGACATGGATCTCGGATATTTCGATTCGCACTGCCGGCTGACGCCGCCGCTGCGCAGCCAGCGCGACCGCGACGCGCTCGCCAGCGCGCTTGCCGACGGTACCATCGACTGCCTGTGCTCCGATCACACGCCGGTGGACGAGGATCAGAAGCAGCTGCCCTTCGCCGAAGCGGAGGCCGGCGCCACCGGGCTCGAGCTGCTGCTGCCGCTGACGCTCAAATGGGGCGCGCAAAGGAAGCTGACGCTCGCCGAGACGCTCGCGCGCATCACCAGCGAGCCGGCGCGCATTCTCGGCGTGCAATCGGGGCGCCTGGCGCCCGGCGCGCCGGCCGATGTCGTGATATTCGACCCCCACGCGCCGCTCAAGGTGAGCGCGGATACGCTCAAGAGCCAGGGGAAGAACACGCCGTTCCTCGGCTACGAGCTGGAGGGGCGGGTACGCTATACCCTGGTTGCGGGTAACCCGGTGTTCGAACGCGCATGAGCCTGCGCCCTGCCATTGCACTGCTTGTGCTGCTGGTGCTCGCTGCCTGCAGCAGTGCTCCGACCCGTCCGACGCAGGTCGGCGGCTATTACAAGGATGACGGTCCTGGCGGGCCGCCGCCGGTGAATCTCGACACCGTCGCAGACGCGCAACCCAGGCGCGAGCCGATCAGCCGCACCGCCAATCGGCCCTACGAGGTCTTCGGCAAGCAATATGTCCCGTTCACCGAATTGCGTCCGTTCACGCAGCGCGGCACGGCGAGCTGGTATGGCAAGCGATTCCACGGCCAGAAGACCTCGAGCGGCGAGCCCTACGACATGTACGCAATGACGGCGGCGCATCCCCTCTTGCCGATCCCGAGCTACGCTCGCGTCACCAATCTGGCCAACGGCAGGAGCGTCGTGGTGCGCATCAACGATCGCGGCCCGTTCCACTCCAAGCGGATCATCGACCTGTCGTACGCGGCGGCGTACAAGCTCGGCTACGTCGCTGCGGGCAGCGCCACCGTGGAAGTTGACAGCATCGTTCCCGGCGGCGACGGGCTGCTTGCCGCGTCCGCCCCGCCGGCACCGGCACCGGCGCGCGAGCCGCCTCCCGCGAGCGAAGAGCCGAGCGGCGTCTACCTGCAGCTGGGTGCCTTTTCGGCACGCGACAATGCCGTTGAATTCCGGGCAAGCATCTACCGGCAGCTGGCGTGGCTGTCCGACCAGATTCACGTTCTCGCCAGCGGCAGCCTGTTCAAGCTGCACCTCGGGCCCTATGGCAGCGAGGCCGATGCGAGCGTGGTCGCAGCACGCATTCAAAACGAGCTGAACCTCAAGCCCGTGTTCGTTGTCCGATAGCCGTCTGCTGCCGTGCGGCGTCCCGCAAGCCGCGGCACTTTTCCCATGATCAACATGCCACGAATCCTAATCACCATCGTATTTGCACTTTTCGCGACCTTCGCCAACGCCATCACGCCGCAGCCGCCCGCGGTCGACGGCAGCGCCTGGCTGCTGGGCGACCTGTCGAGCGGGCAGATTCTCGCCGCGAACAAGGCCGACGAGCGCTTCGAACCCGCGTCGCTCACCAAGCTGATGACCGCGTACTTGGTGTTCAATGCGCTGCGGGAGAAGCGCATTTCCCGCGAGCAGCAGGTCCCGGTGTCGGAGCGTGCCTGGAAGGCGCCTGGCTCGCGCATGTTCATCCAGCCGGGTATGCCGGTCACGATCGAGCAGCTGATCCAGGGCATGGAGGTGCAATCGGGCAACGACGCATGCATTGCGCTGGCCGAAGCAGTCGCCGGATCCGAGGACGTCTTCGCGCAGATGATGAACCGCGAGGCCGGGCGCCTCGGTATGAAGAACACGCATTTTGCCAACGCCACGGGGCTGCCTGAGGCTCAGCACTACAGCACCGCGCACGACATCTACCTGCTCGCGACCGCCCTAATCCGCGACTTCCCCGCCGAGTATGCCAAGTACTACTCGCAGAAGGAATTCCGCTACAACAACATCACGCAACGCAACCGCAATCGCCTGCTGTGGCTCGACCCGGCGGTGGACGGCGTCAAGACCGGCCACACGGAGGCCGCGGGCTACTGCCTCGTGGCGTCCGCCAAGCACGGTCCGCGGCGCCTGCTATCGGTGCTGCTCGGGTCCCACTCGGAGGAATCGCGCGCACGCGAGTCGCAGAAGCTGCTCAACTGGGGATTCCAGTTCTATGACAGCTTCAAGCTGTATGACGGTGGCCAGACGGTGAAGCAGATCCAGGTATGGAAGGGCGCCTCGCCGACGGTCCAGGCGGGCTTCGAGACGTCGCTGATGGTGAGCGTGCCGAAGGGGGAGTCCGGAAAGCTCACCGCCGAGCTGCTGTCGCAGCGGCCGCTGACGGCGCCGATCGCAAAGGGGCAACGCATCGGGATGCTGCGCGTCACGCTTGAAGGCACCCAGGTGGGCGAGTACCCGCTGGTTGCGCTCGAGCCGGTGGCCGCCGCAGGCATTTTGGGCAGGGCCTGGGATACACTGCGCCTGTGGCTCAAGTGAAGAGGGCGACATGATCTTTCTCAACGGCAGGTTCATGCCCATCGACGAGGCGATGGTCCCGGTCCTCGACCGCGGCTTCATCTTCGGCGATGGCGTGTACGAGCTGGTGCCGGTCTATTCGCGCGTGCCGTTTCGGCTCGGCGAGCACCTGGTCCGACTGGAGCGGAGCCTGGCCGAAGTGCGCATCAAGAATCCCTACTCGCGCGAGCGCTGGGAGGAGATCATCACGCAGCTGATCGCGCAGCAGCCATTCGAGGACCAGGGCGTGTACTTCCAGGTGACGCGCGGCGTCGCGAAGCGCGACCATGCGTTCCCGAAGGGCGTCGAGCCGACGGTGTTCATCATGTCGAACCCGCTGGTCAACCCACCCGCCGAGCAGGTCGAGCGGGGCGCATGCGCCGTGACCGGGGTCGACTACCGCTGGCTGCGCTGCGACATCAAGTCGATATCGCTCATCGGCAATTGCCTGCTGCGCCAGCTCTCCGCGGACGCGGGTGCCGCCGAAACCATCCTGTTGCGCGACGGCATGCTGACCGAGGCGTCGGCTTCCAACGTGTTCATCGTCAAGGGCGGCGTCATTCGGACGCCGGCAAAGTCGAACCTGATCCTTCCCGGCATTACCTATGACGTCGTGGTCGAGCTCGCGCAAAGCGCCGGCCTGCCGCTCGAGTTCCACGCGGTGGCCGAGAGCGAGTTGCGCGCCGCGGACGAGGTGTGGGTGACCTCCTCGTCCAAGGAGGTGTTGGCGATCGTCGAGCTCGACGGCAAGCCGATCGGCGAAGGCAAGCCCGGTCCGGCGTTCAAGCGCATGTACCAGCTCTACCAGGAGTTCAAGCAGCGCGTGATGCGCGCGGGCCGGCAGACCGTGGCGGCCTGAGCATGAACGAGGTGCGCGAGTCGCCTATCACCTATCCGTGCGACTTCCCGATCAAGGTGATGGGCCGCCGCGAGGCCGGCTTCGCCCAGAGCGTGATGCAGATCGTGCTCAAGCACGCGCCGGACTTCCAGCCTGCGACCATGGAAATGCGCCCCAGCCGCCAGGGCACGTACATCAGCCTGACGGTGATCGTTCAGGCGCGCTCGCGCGAGCAGCTCGACGCACTGTACAGGGACCTGTGCGACCATCCTGCGGTGGTCATGGTGCTCTGAATGGCCGCGGTGCTCGCCTCGGTGGTGCATCAGGTCCGCGTCGTGCGACTCGGGGTCGCCGAGTACGCGCTGACGCTGGACGCGATGCGCGCATTCACCGCGCGACGCGGGGCGGATACGCCGGATGAGCTCTGGCTGCTCCAGCATCCGCCGGTGTACACGCTCGGCCTGGGCGCCGACCTGACGCATGGCCCGAAGGCGGACGTGGGCATTCCCGTGGTGCGCGTGGAGCGCGGCGGCAAGGTGACGTATCATGGGCCAGGGCAGGTGGTGCTCTATACGCTGATCGACATTGCGCGGCGCTCGCTAAAGGTGCGCGAGTTCGTTTCCCTGCTCGAGCAGTCGGTCATCGATACGCTCGCGGAGCATGGCTTGCGCGCCGCGCGCGTGCCCGGGGCGCCGGGCGTCTACGTCCAGGGCGCGAAGATCGCGGCGCTCGGCATTCGCGTTTCGCGCGGCCGTACTTTCCACGGCCTCGCGATGAACGTCGATCTCGACCTCGCCCCGTTCGCGGCGATCGATCCCTGCGGCTATCCCGGCTTGCCGGTCACGCGGCTGCGCGACCTGGGCGTCGAGCAATCCTGCGAACAAGCGGGGAACCGGCTTGCAGAAAACCTGCGCGCGAGGCTCGAACATGCGTGAAGCGGGCGTCAAGGAAAAGGGCCGCAACAAGACCGCCCGGATCCCGGTGAAGATCGTGCCGCGCGAGGCGCTTGCGAAGCCCGCGTGGATTCGCGTCAAGGCGGCGGGCCCGGGATCGCGCTTCTACGAGATCAAGAACATCCTGCGCCAGCAGAAGCTTCACACGGTGTGCGAGGAAGCCTCGTGTCCGAACATCGCCGAATGCTTCGGCAAGGGCACCGCGACTTTCATGATCCTGGGAGACATCTGCACGCGCCGCTGCCCGTTCTGCGACGTCGCGCATGGCCGGCCGCTGGCGCCCGACGCCGACGAGCCGCGCCATCTCGCTGAGACCATCGCGCGCCTGGAGCTCGCTTACGTGGTGATCACCAGCGTCGATCGCGACGACCTGAAGGACGGCGGTGCACGGCACTTCGTGGACTGCATCCGCGCGGTGCGCGAGCGCTCGCCGCGCACCCGGATCGAGGTGCTGGTGCCCGATTTCCGCGGGCGGGTCGAGCGCGCCATCGAGATCCTCGGCGCCGCGCCGCCCGACGTCATGAACCACAATCTCGAAACCGTGCCGCGGCTCTACCGCAAGGCGCGACCCGGCGGCGACTATCGTCACTCGCTCGCGCTGCTGCAGGAGTTCAAACGACGTCACCCGGACGTGCCGACCAAGTCCGGGCTCATGGTCGGCCTGGGAGAAACTGACGAGGAAATACTGCGGGTGATGAGGGATCTCAGGGCGCACGACGTCGACATGCTCACCATCGGCCAATACCTGCAGCCATCGGGACATCATCTGCCGGTGGAGCGCTACGTCCATCCGGATACATTCGCCATGTTCGGGCGCGAGGCCGAGGCGATGGGTTTTCGCCACGCCGCGGTCGGTGCCATGGTGCGCTCCTCGTATCACGCCGACCAGCAGGCGCACGGCGCCGGCGTCGCCTGAGTCAGACGCGCATGCCTGCCTGGCTGCCAGCGTTGAAAGCCGTGCTGCCGTACGTGACCAACATCGTCACGGCGGCAATCCCCGCTTTTACCGCGCGCAAGGGACAGGACCGGTCGGCCGAGGTGACGGCGCAGCAGATCGCCGAGCTGCAAAGCGCCGCGACGCATAACGCCGAATCGGTGAAGGTGCTGGCCGAGCAGCTTCAGCGTACGGTAACCGCGGTCGAGCAGGGGGCCGTCAACGCCGAGCGGACGCTGCGGCGCCTGCGACTGCTCGCGGCCGCATCGTTGCTGGTCGCGGTTTTCGCGCTGTGCGCGGCGCTTGTCGCCCTTGTAAGATAATTCCTAGGCGGAGCGTCGGGTGAACCGCAGGATGCAGCCTTACCCAAGGGAGGGTGCTATGAAGGGATTGGTGGTGCTGGCAGTGCTGGCGCTTGCGGCGACGCCCGCGCTGGCGCGAAAGGATTGCGAGGAGCTGAAGTCGGAAATCGACGCCAAGATCAAGGCAAACGGCGTGCAGGTCTATACGCTCGAGATCGTGCCCAAGGACCAGCCGGCCGACGGCAAGGTGGTGGGCAGCTGCGACGGCGGCACGAAGAATATCGTCTACAAGCGGGGCTGATCGTCTGCGGGCGGCGGATGCACGGCGCGGGCGGTGCGCAAGCCGAGGTTCTATTACACCGATGTGTTTACCGCCTCGCGCTACGGCGGCAACCCGCTCGCCACGTTCGTCGACTGCGAGGGGCTCTCGGACGCGGAAATGCAGTCGATCGCGCGCGAGATCAATTTCTCCGAAACGACCTTTATCGTTTCACGCGATCCGCGTGCGGGCGCCTGGGACGTAAGGATCTTCACCCCGAACGCCGAGATCGATTTCGCCGGCCATCCCACGCTCGGAACGGCGTGGGTGATCCACCACAAGCTGCGCCCGGCCCCGTCCGAGGAGATCGTTCTCAACCTGCGAGTCGGTAGGATCCCCGTGCGCTTTTCAGGCACGCAGGGCCGGCAGGTCCTGTGGATGAAGCAGATGGCGCCGAGCTTCGGCAAATCCCTCGATGCCGGCGAGGTCGCGCACATGCTGGGAATGGCGAGCGCGGACATCGACCCTCGCTGGCCGGTGGCGGAAGTTTCCACGGGCTTGCCGACCGTGATCGTGCCGCTCGCGAGCGCGGGCGCGCTCTGGCGCGTGAAGATCGATCGCGAACGCTATTTCGCCCTGGTGCGCGACGCTTGGGCGAAGAACGTCCTGGTGTTCGCCGAGGGTGGCCGAGAACCCGGCCAGTCGCTTAGCGTGAGAGTATTCGCGGAGTACTACGGGGTACCCGAGGACCCGGCCACGGGCAGCGCCAATGGCTGTCTTGCCGCGTACCTGGTCGAGCACGCCGTGCTCGGCGCACGCGAGATCGACGTCCTCGCAGGGCAGGGCTACGAAATGGGGCGGCCTTCGACGCTCGCGTTGCGAGCAAAAAAGGCCGCGCAGGGCACCGAAGTTTTCGTCGGCGGCAGCGTGATCGGAGTCGCGGAGGGTCTGTGGGAAACGTGAGAGGGTCGATTGTTGCATTGGTGTTATTCCAGTTTGCCGTGACCGCGCTGCTCAGCGGCCCCGCCGCGGCGCAGCTCGAGCGCATCAGCAACAAGGATGCGGTCGCCGGCCTGAAAGCCGCGCTGGAGAAGGGCTCGCAGGCGGCCGTCGCGACGCTCGGCCGCACCGACGGATTCTTCGGCGACGCGCGCGTCAAGATTCCGCTGCCCGAATCGCTGCGCCAAGCCGAAGGGCTGATGCGCACGCTCGGCATGGGTCGTTATGCCGACGAGCTGGTGCTCACCATGAACCGCGCCGCGGAAGCCGCGGTGCCGGAGGCGAGGAAGCTGCTAGTCGATGCGGTGAAGAAGATGAGCGTGCAGGACGCCAAGGGCATCCTCACCGGCGGCGACACCGCCGGCACGGAATATTTCAGGCGCACGACCCAGGAACAGCTGCGCGCGAAGTTCCTGCCGATCGTGCGGAACGCCACGAGGAAGGTGCAGCTCGCGGAAAAGTACAACCAGTATGCCGAGACCGGGGCGCGCTTCGGGCTGCTCAAGAAGGAGGACGCGAACCTCGATGGCTACGTAACGCAGAAAGCGCTCGACGGCCTTTACCTCATGATCGCCGAGGAGGAGAAGAAGATTCGCCAGGATCCGGTGGGCTCGGCGTCGAGCATCATCACCAAGGTGTTCGGCGCGCTGCGCTGAGCGGCTGGCCGGAGAGCGCGCGCACCGTCCAGAACAGCGCCAGGCCGCCGGCCGCGGTGCCGGCGGCGAGCAGGAAGCCGGCGCGATAGTTGCCCGTCAGGTCGTGAAGGGTGCCAGCCGCCCACGAGCCGACCGCGCCTCCCAGGCCCATGCCGACCATGATGGTGCCGTAGATGGTCCCCATGCCACCGCCTGAGAAATTGCGCGCCGACAGCACCGCCACCAGCGGCCCGCGCGAACCCTGCATGGTGCCGAACAGCAGCACGAAGGCCGCTACCAGCACGTAAGTCTGGCGCCATTCCAGGAGCGCGAGCACGACGATGCCGACAATGGTGGACGAATACGAAAACGTGGCGATCGGACGCTCGCCGAAGCGCTCGGCCAGCACGCCGGATCCGAGCATGCCGACGATGGAAATCATGCCCACCAGACCGTAGATGGAGGCCGCCCCGAGGGGCGCGAAGCCGATCTCGACCAGGTAGGCCACCGCCTGAACGCCGATCGCGTAGGTGGTGACCGAAGTGAAGAACATGACGCCGAACAGCGCCCAGAACGCCGAGGTATGCAACGCCCGCGTGACCGTCCAGGCGGCATCGCTGGCGGGTCGCGCGGCACCCGCCCCCGCGCTCGGCCCGGCGGCGATCCGTCGCCAGGGCAGGAACAGCACCGGGACGAGCAGCGCGACGAGCACGCCGCCCAGCGCGTGGTACGCGCCGCGCCAGCCGAAACGCTCGATCAGCCACTGGGTCGTCGGCGCGATGATCAGCAGCCCTGTGCCGAGCGCCGCGTAGAGCACGCCCATCGCGCTCGCGAGGCGCTCGCGGAACCATCGGTTGGCGAGACCCGAGGCGGGCACCATGCCGATCAGCGCCGCGCCGACGCCGCCCATCATGCCGACGAGGAAGTAAAGCTGCCACAAGGCCGTGAGGGAGCCCGCCAGCAAGTAGGCTGCGCCGAACAGCACCAGCCCGACGCAATAGCAGAAACGGGGCCCGAGGCGATCGAAGGCGACGCCGGCGAGCGGCGACATCATGCCGGTGACCAGCATGTATGTGGAGTAAACGCCGGTGAGCGCCGCGCGCTCGGCGCCGAATTCGCGCGTCAGCGGCAGCAGGAACACCGCGTAGCTCTCGCCGATGCCGCGCGAGAGCAGGTTCATCACCGTGCACAGCGCGAGAACGCCGAGAGCAGTGCGCCTCAGGTCATGTGCATGGTGCGCGGCAGCCAGAGAATGATCTCCGGAAATGCGAGGAACAGCGCCAGCGTCACCACGTCTGCGAGGAAGAACGGGAGGATGCCGCGGAATACGTCCGACAAGGGTATGTCGGGGCGCACGCCGTTCACCACGAAGCAGTTGAGGCCGATCGGGGGAGTGATGAGGCAGATCTCGCACATCTTGACCACCACGATGCCGAACCAGATCGGGTCGTAGCCGAGCGCGATGACCGCAGGATAGATGACCGGCAGCGTGAGCAGCAGCATGCCGATCGCGTCCATGAACATGCCGAGAATCGTGTAGAAGAGCAGGATGCCGATCATGATCGCCAGAGGCGGCAGCGGCAGGGTCACGACCCACTTGGCGAACGCGTCGGGCAGGCCGGCGAAGCCGAGGAAGCGCACGAACATCAGCACGCCCCAGATAATCGAGAAGATCATCACCGTGAGCTTCGCCGACTCGAGCAGCGCTTCGCGCAAGCCCTTCCAGCGCATGCCGTGCGCGAGCGCCAGCACGAACACCACGAAGGCGCCGAGCGCGCCCGCTTCAGTGGGCGTCGCCCAGCCGTAGTACATCGCCGTGAAAATGATGATCACCACCGCGATGATCGGCAGGGTGCCCGGCACCGAGCGCCAGCGCTGGCTCCAGGTGAAGCCCCTGATCGGCCGGCCGAGGTGCGGCTTCAGGGTCGCCATGATGACGATCATGATCGAGTAGGCGATGGCCGATACGATGCCGGGCAGGAAGCCCGCCACCAGCAGCGCGCCGACCGACTGCTCGACGATGATGGCGTAGATCACCAACAGCGCGCTCGGCGGAATCAGCGAGGCGAGCGTACCGCCGGCGGCGACCACGCCCGCAGCAAGCTTGCGGTCGTAGCCGTACTTCAGCATGTCCGGGATCGCAACGCGGCTGAACACCGCGGCCGTGGCGGTGCTCGCGCCGGATACCGCGGCGAAGCCCGTGGCGGCGATGACGGTGGCCACCGCAAGGCCGCCTGGCACCCAGCCGAGCCACTTGCGCGCCGCGTCGAACAGGCTCTCGGTGAGCCCGGCATGGAAGGCCAGATAGCCGATGAGAATGAACATCGGCAGCACGCTCAGGGTATAGCTCACCGCCTTAGAATGCGGAATGGTTCCCGCCATGCCGGCACCGGCATCCCAGCCGAGCATGGCGATTAGTCCGACCATGCCGACGAACGCCGCGGCGTAGACCACGCGCACGCCGAGGAACACCAGCGCGATCAGCCCCACGGCGCCGACGATGCCGATCTCAAACGAGGTCAACGGGCGTCCTCGATTTCCTGCGCTGCCATCTCCTCGGCGGTCATCGTCTTCGGCACCGCAATCGGTGCCGCGGCGGGGTTGGCCACCAAGCGAAGGTACGCGACCAGCTGCAGCAGCAGGCGCAGCCACAGCAGGGCGAACGACAGCGGCACCAGAAGCTTGGACGGCCACACGGGCAGCTCGGCGTCGATGGTGCTGTCGCCGAGCCGGTAGGCGCGCAGAAAATGATCGAAGCCGTACCAGACTAGGACCGCGATCACGAATAGCGCGATCAGCGTGCCGAACACTTCCATCGCCCAGTGCGCGCGCCCCTTTGCCATCTTGAGGAACATCTCCATGCGCACGTGGCCGCCGAGACGCTGGCAGTACGCGATTCCCAGGAAGGCGAAGGTCGCCATCGACAGCTCGACGAAGTCGATGTAGCCGCTGATCGGACGATTGAACAGCTGGCGCCCCAGAACCTGCGCCATGCCGAGGAACATCAGTACGAAAATACATGCCGCGGCGACCAGATTGAAAAAGGTCTCGACGCGGCCCAGCCGCACGTCGAACATGGTTAGCGTCGAAGCTGCGTCGCGCGGCACGGCGCTAGCCGGTTTACTTGGCTGCTTTTTCGGCCGTACTGAGCAGCAGATCCAGCACGCCCTGCGCGTCGAACTTGCCCTTGTTCTCGGCCACCCACTTGTCCCAGACCGGCTTGCCGGCCACCCTGCGGAATTCGTTCAGCTGGCCCTCGGAATAGGTCACCGGCGTGAGAGTCTTTGCCAGCATCGGCAAGTTCTTCTTGTCGATGGCGACGTAAGCCTCGATCTGCGCCTTGTTCACAGCGTCCTTGGCGTCCATGATGAGTTTGCGGTACTGCTCGGGCAGCTTCTGCCAGGACGCCTTGCTGAACACGATCGGGCACTCGGAGGTGCCAGGCGACATGTTCGTCGTGTACCAGTCCGACACCTCGTTGATCTTGTATGCGACCTGCGCGTAGGTGAACGGAAAGGACGCTGCATCCATGGTGCCGCGCTGCATCGCGGTATAGACCTCGGTGGCCGTGGTGGTGGTCTTGATTGCGCCCAGCACGGCCATCGCGTCACCCAGGCCGCCGCCCGCGCGCACGCGCTTTCCTTTCCAGGCCGTGAGATTGACCGGTGGAGCCCCCTTGCCGAGAAACTCGTACTGCGGCAGCAGGGTCGAGGCATAGGCCATCGCATTCCAGCGGTCCATATCGGCGACCAGCGCCGGATGCCGGAACACGGCTTCGCGCGTCTTCAGCGACACGTTCCAGTCGCCCAGCGGCAGGAACGGCAACGAGAACACCATGAATGCCGGGTTCTTGCCCGGATGGTAGAAGTTGCAGAAATGCGCGCCGTCGAGCGCGCCGAGCTTGATGCCGTCGAGGTTCTCGCGGTCCTTGGAGAAGGACTCGCCGTAGCCGATCCGGATGGTGAAGTTACCGCCGGTCTTTTTCGACACGATGTCGCCGAGCACCTCGATGCCCTTGGTGAACGCGCGCGGGTTGCCCCAGGTCGAGAACTTCCATTCGATTTTCGGCCCGTCGACCTCCGCAGCGCTCGCCGAGAATGCGGTAAACAGGGAAACGACCGCCGCAGCCGCGGCCTTGTGCATGGTCCAGCGCATGATGACTCCTCCTATGGTCGCGATACGGGGGATTTGCTCCCCTCTGTCGATCTTTCAGTCCTGCGGGACGTTAGCACACGGCCGACAAGCTCGACAACCCGACGCGTCAGTGCGCCCCGTCCCCTGCGCACTAGTGCGCTTCGTCCCAATTCGCGCCCACGCCCAGCTCGACGATGAGCGGCACTTCGAGCTTGGCGATGTCCTGCATGCGGGCGCGTACGCCCTCGCTCACCTCGTCCAGCTCATGAGGCGGCGCTTCGAGCACCAGCTCATCGTGCACCTGCATAATCAGCTTCGCAGACAGCTGCCGCTCGTCGAGCCAGTTCTGCACCGCGATCATCGCCAGCTTGATGAGATCGGCTGCGGTGCCCTGCATCGGCGCGTTGATGGCGGCGCGCTCGGCCGCCTGGCGCCGCTGCGGCGAGCCGCTCTTCATCTCGGGCAACCACAGGCGGCGACCGAACACGGTCTCGACGTAGCCCTGGTTGCGGGCGCGCTCCCGCGTCTCATCCATGTAGCGCTTCACGCCCGGATAGCGCGAGAAGTACGACTCGATGTAGGCCTGCGCCGTCGCGCGCTCGATGCCGAGGTTCTGCGCCAGGCCGAACGACGACATGCCGTAGATCAGGCCGAAGTTGATCACCTTGGCGGTACGCCGCTCATCGCCGGTGACTTCCTCGAGCGGCCGGCCGAAGACCTCGGCGGCGGTCGCGCGGTGCACGTCGTGACCATGCGCGAAGGCATGCCGCAATCCCTCGTCGCCGGACAGGTGCGCCATGATGCGCAGCTCGATTTGCGAGTAGTCGGCGGAAATCGATCTTCCAACCCGGCGGCGCGATGAAGGCCTCGCGGATGCGGCGGCCCGCGGCGGTGCGAATCGGGATGTTCTGCAGGTTGGGATCGTTCGAGGCGAGTCGTCCGGTGACCGCGACGGCCTGCGAGTAGGTGGTGTGCACGCGCCCGGTCTGCGGATTCACCATGCGCGGCAGCTTGTCGGTGTAAGTCGACTTGAGCTTCGCCAGCGCACGGTACTCGAGCAGGATCTTCGGCAGCGGGATAGTCCTGCGCCAGCTCTGCGAGCACGTCCTCGTCGGTCGAAGGGGCGCCCGAGGGCGTCTTCTTCTTCACCGGCAGGCCTTGGCGCTCGAACAGGATCTCCTGGATCTGCTTCGGCGAATTCAGGTTGAAAGGCTGGCCGGCGGCCTGGTAGGCCTTCTGCTCGAGCTCGAGCATTTCCTTGCCGAGCTCATGGCTCTGCTGCTCGAGCTTGCCGCCGTCGAGCAGCACGCCGTTGCGTTCCATGCGCAGCAACACCGGCAGCACCGGCATCTCGATTGTCTCGTAGACGAACTTCAGCTTCTCGTCGGCCTCGATCCTCGGGAATATCGCCTCGTGCACCGCGAGCGCGCAGTCGGCGTCCTCGGCCGCGTATTCGGTGGCGCGCTGCACATCTACCGCCGAGAACGGGATGCGCGACGCGCCCTTGCCGGTCACGTCGTCGTACGAGATCGTCTTCCAGCCGAGATGGCGCTGCGCCAGCGAATCGAGATCGTGGCGCTCGTGCACCTCGAGACGTAGGACTCGAGCAGCGTATCGTGCGCGATGCCCGCGAGGCGCACACCGTGGTTGGCGAGGATATGCGCATCGAACTTCAGGTTCTGGCCGACTTTGGCGCGGGCCGCGTCCTCAGCCAGGGCCTTGAGCAGCGCGAGCGCCCGTTCGGCGCCGAGCTGCTCCGGCGCGCCGGGATACTCATGCGCGAGCGGCAGGTAGGCGGCGGTGTCGCCGCAGGCGAAGGACATGCCAACCAGGCGCGCGACCATCGGCTCGAGGCCGGTGGTTTCGGTGTCGAAGCCGACCAGCGCCGCGCGCTCGAGTGTCGCGAGCAGGTCGCGCAGCGCGGGCTCGTCGCCGACCGTGACGTACCTGCGCCGTTCGCCCCGATTCGGCACGCGCGGCAGGAGCCGCGTCGCCGAGCTCGCTCAGCCAGCTGCGAAAGCCGAAGCGCCGGTAAAGCTCCCGCTGACGCTCGCGGTCGCCTTCGCCGTCGATCAGGTCGTCGAGCGCGAGCGGCAAGTCGACGTCGCGCTTCACCGTCAACAGGGAGCGCCCCTTGGGCAGCCAGTCGAGCGCTTTCCGCAGGTTTTCGCCGACCGCACCGGCGATTTCACCGGCATGCGCGATCACCGCGTCCAGCGAGCCGTACTGCGCGATCCATTTGGCCGCCGTTTTTGGGCCGACTTTCGGCACCCCCGGGACGTTGTCGACGGCGTCGCCGATCAGCGCGAGATAGTCCACGATGCGCTCCGGCGGCACGCCGAACTTCGCCTGCACGCCGCTCACGTCGAGCGTCTCGTTGGACATCGTGTTGACCAGCGTCACGCGCTCGTCGACCAGCTGCGCGAGATCCTTGTCGCCGGTCGAGATGACGCAGCGCCAGCCGCGCCGCTTCGACTGCTCGGCGAGGGTGGCGATGACGTCGTCGGCCTCGACGCCCTCGACCGCGAGCACCGGCCAGCCGAGCGCCTCGATCGCCTCCTTGAGCGGCTCGATCTGCGCATGCAAGGTCATCGGGCATCGGCGGGCGGTGCGCCTTGTACTCGGCATACCCCTCGTCGCGGAAGGTCTTGCCCTTGGCGTCGAACACGCAGGCGCGCGCCTGCGCCTTGTAGTCGGCGGCCAGCCGCCGTAGCATGTTCAGCACGCCGTAGATGGCGCCGGTGGGCTCGCCGCGCGGGCTCTTCAGCTCCGGCAGCGCGTGGAAGGCCCGGTACAGGTACGACGACCCGTCCACGAGCAGGAGCGACTTATCAGGGTTATTTCCGGACACGATGCAAAACGAGAAGCTGCCGAAGCTTGCCAGCCCGCCCCACGAGATCTCCGCGCGCGAGGCGTGGAGGCTGTTCGGGATTATGGCAGAGTTCGTCGAGGGCACCGAGCGCCTGGCGGGCATTCGGCCCGCCGTTTCCATGTTCGGCAGCGCGCGCGCGGCGCCCGAGTCCCCGTACTACGCCCTGGGCGAGCGCACCGCGCGGCTGCTCTCGGATGCGGGCTTCGCGGTCATCTCGGGTGGCGGCCCGGGCGTGATGGAGGCTGCAAACAAGGGTGCCTTCTTCGGCCGCGCGCCCGCCGTAGGGCTCAACATCGAGCTGCCCCGCGAGCAGCGCGCCAATCCGTACCAGGACGTGAGCCTGCGGTTCCGGCACTTCTTCGCGCGCAAGGTCATGTTCGTGAAGTTCGCCACCGCCTACGTGGTGCTTCCCGGAGGCTTCGGCACGCTCGACGAGCTGTTCGAAGCGCTGACTCTGGTGCAGACCAAGAAGACCCGCAGGATGCCGATCCTGCTGATGGGCCGCCCTTTCTGGGCGGGCCTGGTCGACTGGTTCCGCGAACGACTGGTGGCCGAAGGCATGATCGACGCCGCCGATCTCGATCTACTGCAGGTGCTGGAGGAGCCGCAACAGGTGGTCGACGCGATATTCGCTTATTACGAGAAGCGTGGTTTCGAGCCGCTGCCCGAAGAGCGCGAGATGCTGCTTAATCTGTGAGTGGCGCCGCTCTGCTAGAATTTCGCGTCCCCGCCATCCATGCGCCGCTCCTTCATCCTCCCGCTTGCTGCCGTCGCGCTGAGCGCGCTTGCGCAGCAGGACGCGCCACCCAAACTCGAGCCTCTGCCCGGGCCGCCGCCGCCGCCGCCCGGCGCGACCAATCCGGTGCAAGAGCCGAGCGTACAGATCCCGGTGCAAGAGGGCGACAAGGTCGAGGCGATCCGGCAGGGCGGCCAGGTGGTCATGCTCAAGGTAACGCCGAAGGAAGGCCCGACGTACTACCTCATCGACACCACCGGCAACGGCAATTGGATGCGCCGCGACACGCTGGACGATGGGGTGCGCGTTCCGATGTGGCCGATCAAGACCTGGGACTGAGCTTGCCTTTTCCGCGCGCGCCGGGCGCGTGACCGATCCAAACCCCGTCGCCAGCGGCCCATGTCGGTCTACACGCCGGTTTCCGAATCACAGCTCGCCGAGTGGTTGCGCAATTACTCGGTGGGCACACTGCGCGCACTCGAGCCGGTGGAAGCCGGCATCGAAAACACCAACTATTTCGTCACCACCACGCAGGGCCGCTACGTGCTGACCCTGTTCGAGCGGCTTCCGGCGGAGGAGCTGCCCTTCTACCTCAACCTGATGGCGCATCTCGCGCGCCACGGCATCCCCAGCCCGGCGCCGATCGCCGACCTTTCGGACTTATACCTGTCGCGGCTGAACGGCAAGCCTGCTGCGCTGGTCACGCGCCTCGCGGGAACGTCTGTGGAGCGACCGCGTGCACAGGAATGCGCCGAGCTCGGCGCCCTGCTCGCGCGCATGCACCTCGCCGGGCGCTCGTACGCCGCGTACCTGGAGAACCCGCGCGGGCCGAAGTGGTGGCGTGCCGCGGCGCGGGCGGTGCGCACGTTCCTTGACGCCGAGGATCTGGCGCTGCTCGACGAGGAGCTGAGGTTCCAGTCGCTGTACCGGTTTCCGGACCTGCCGCGCGGGCCGGTGCACGCGGACCTGTTCCGGGACAACGCGCTGTTCGATGACGGGCGCATTTCCGGCGTCATCGATTTCTATTTCGCCGGCACCGACTGCCTGTTGCTCGATCTCGCCGTGTGCGCCAACGACTGGTGCCTGGTCGACCCCGCGCGCGACCGCGGGCTCGACGAGACGAAGACGCGGGCCCTTCTCGGCGCGTATACGGCGCTGCGGCCGTTCGTCGCGCTCGAGCGCGGTGCGTGGCCCGTACTGTTGCGCGCGGCGGCGCTGCGCTTCTGGCTCTCGCGGCTCTACGACCTGCACCTGCCGCGTCCCGGTGTGCTGGTGCATGCGCACGACCCCGGGCAGTTTCGCGACATCCTGGCGCGACGCGCCGGCGCGGCCGAGCTTCCCTGGCTGGCCTGATGGCGACCACGGCGCGCATCGTTCCCTGGCTTCGCGGCGCGCAGTGGCTAGGTGAAGGCTGGCAGCTATTTCGCGTCGCACCACTGACCTGGATAGCGCTGGTGCTGGCCTACTGGGTGCTGATGACCGTGGTGTCGGTGCTGCCGCTCGTTGGCATCGCCGCGGCGTCGGTGCTGGTGCCGCCGTTTGCTGTCGGCTTCATGGCCGTGAGCCGCGCCGCGGCGATGCGCGCGCCGGTCACGCTGCCGCTGCTCTTCGCGGGCTTTCGCGTACACCTCGGCGCGCAGCTCTCGCTCGGTGCCGCGTACCTGGTGTGCCTCGCGCTGCTGCTTGCGGCCACGGCGCTTGCCGACGGCGGCGCCCTGGCGCATTGGATGCTGTCCGGCGAGCGCCCCGAGGCCGCATTGCTCGAGTCGGGTGCCTTCTTCCGCGCCATGGCGACCGCGGCGGCGCTCTACCTGCCGGTCATGATGGTGTTCTGGTTCGCTCCGGTACTGGTCGCCTGGCACGGCGTGAGCGCCGCCAGGGCGCTGTTCTTCAGCTTCGTCGCGTGCCTGATCAATTGGCGCGCGTTCCTCGCCTACGGCGCGGTAGCGGTGCTCATGACGGTGGTGGCGCCGTTGCTCGGGCTGAGCGCCCTGCTGTATGCCTCGGGCGGGGCGCTGCGGGCGCAGGCGATTTCGCTCGTGTTTCCGCTGATCCTGGTCATGCTGCCCACGCTGCTCGCGAGTTTCTACGTCAGTTACCGCGACGTGTTCGGTACCCCGGAGGGCGTCTAAGCCCCTCAGCCCGGCGCGGTTGTTGTGCCGCCGCCGCCCGCTAGAATCGGCCTCATGCAACTGCGTCTGCGCGAGATTCCGTACAACTACACGTCGTTCTCGGACCGCGAGATCGTGCTGCGTCTGCTCGGGCAGCCGGCCTGGAACCTGATCTCGGAGCTGCGCGCCGAGCGCCGCACGGGCCGCTCGGCGCGCATGCTCTACGAGGTGCTGGGCGAGATGTGGGTCGTGCTGCGCAATCCCTATCTCGAGGACGATCTGATCGAGCATCCCAGGCGCCGCGCGCAAGTGCTCGCCGGCATGCGTCGGCGGCTAGACGAGATCGAGGCGCGGCGCGGCGACAACGACAAGGTGGCGGGCCTGCTGGGCGCGGCGCGCGAGGCCCTCGGGCGCTTCACGGTGGCGTTCGAGGAGACGCGCGTCTTGCGCGCGACGGCACGGCGCCGTTTGGGTCGCGTCACGCGCCGCGACAATATCTGCTTCGACGGCTTCGCACGCGTGTCGCACGTGACCGACGCGACCGACTGGCGCGTGGAGTATCCGTTCGTCGTTGTCTCGCCGGACACGGAGAACGAAGTGCTGCCGGCGGTTAAAACCCTGATCGCGCTCGGCCTTACCATCATTCCGCGGGGTGGCGGCACCGGCTATACCGGGGGCGCGGTGCCGCTCACGCGCCGCTCCGCGGTGCTCAACACCGAGAAGCTGGAGGCGCTCGAAGCGGTCGAGTGGACCGAGCTGCCGGGCGTGGCGCAGCGGGTGCCCACCATACGCTGCGGTGCGGGCGTCGTGACGCGGCGGGTGATGGAGGCGGCGGAAGCGCAAGGGCTCGCGTTCGCCGTCGACCCGACCTCGGCCGACGCGTCATGCATCGGTGGCAACGTGGCGATGAACGCGGGCGGCAAGAAGGCGGTGCTGTGGGGAACGGCGCTCGACAACTTGGCCTCGTGGCGCATGGTAACGCCCGATGCAGAGTGGCTGGAGGTTGAGCGCATCGGTCACAACCTCGGCAAGATCCACGATGCGGCAAGCGCGCGCTTCCGGCTGTGTCGCTACGCCGCGGACGGCAAGCGGCTGCTCGAGGAGCGCATGCTCCAGATCGAAGGGGCGCGCTTCAGGAAGGCCGGACTGGGCAAGGACGTCACCGACAAGTTCCTCGCCGGGCTGCCCGGGGTGCAGAAGGAAGGCACCGACGGCATCATCGTTTCGGCGCGCTTCATTCTGCACAGGATTCCGGCGCACACCAGAACCGTGTGCCTGGAGTTCTTCGGTACGGCGAAGGAGGCGGTGCCCGCCATTGTCGAGGTAAAACGACATCTCGACGCGCACCCGCAGGCCAGGCTGGCCGGCCTGGAGCATCTCGATGAGCGCTACGTGAAGGCGGTCGGTTACGCCTCCAAGTCGCGCCGCAATCAGCGCCCGCGCATGGTCCTGATCGGCGACATCGTCGGCGACAACGTCGACGAGGTGGCGAGCGCGGCCTCGGCGGCGGTGCGCATCGCCAACGCGCGCGGCGGCGAGGGGTACGTCGCCGTTTCGCCAGAGGCAAGGCGCCGCTTCTGGCTGGACCGCGCGCGCACGGCGGCGATCGCCAAGCACACCAATGCGTTCAAGATCAACGAGGACGTGGTGATCCCGCTCGAGCGGCTCGCCGAGTACACCGACGGTATCGAGCGCATCAACATCGAACTTTCGATCGCCAACAAGCTCGAGCTGCTCGACGCCCTGGAGGCGTACTTTTCCGGCGAGCTGCCGCTGTACCAGTTCGAGGAGCCTCTGCCGGCGGCCGACGTGCTCGGCGAGCGGCCGCAGCGCGCACTCGAGCTGATACGCGCAGTGCGGGGGCGCTGGCGGGAGCTCGGCGCGAACGTGGACGCCCATTTCGACGCGCTACAAGCGCGCAGCATCCGGCTCTCGTGGAAGATCGAGGTGCGCGACGAGCTGCGCCGCATCTTCTCCGGCATCGCCTTTCGGCATGTGCTTGAGGGGGCGGAGGCCGTGCACGCGCGCGTGCTGCGCGGGCGCGTGTTCGTCGCCCTGCACATGCACGCCGGCGACGGCAACGTGCACACCAACATTCCGGTCAACTCGGACGACTACGCGATGCTGCAGCGCGCGACGCAGGCCGTCGCGCGCATCATGCGACTGGCAAAGTCGCTCGGCGGAGTCATCTCGGGCGAGCACGGTATCGGCATCACCAAGCTCGAATTCCTGGAGCCCGGCGAGCTCGAGGCCTTTCGCGCCTACAAGCAGGCCGTCGACCCGCGAGGGCATTTCAACGGCGGGAAGCTGCTTGCCGGGGGCGATCTGCGCAACGCTTATACGCCGAGCTTTTCGCTGATCGGCGCGGAGTCGCTGATTCTCGAGCAATCGGATCTCAGCGGCATTTCGGACTCGATCAAGGATTGCCTGCGATGCGGCAAGTGCAAGCCGGTTTGCGCCACGCACGTGCCGCGCGCCAATCTCCTGTATTCGCCACGCAACAAGATCCTCGCCGCGTCGCTGCTGATCGAGGCGATCCTGTATGAGGAGCAGACGCGCCACGGGGTGGCGCTCGCGCATTACGACGAGTTCGGCGACGTCGCCGATCACTGCACCGTTTGCCACAAGTGCGAGAGCCCCTGCCCGGTGGACATTGACTTTGGCGATGTGTCGATCGCAATGCGTAACCTCCTGCGCCGCACGGGCAAGCGCCGCACGAACCTCGGCACGCACGCATCGATGCTGTTCCTGAACGCCACCGATCCGCGCACCGTCAAGCTGGCCCGCACCGTGATGATCGGCTGGGGATACGGTCTGCAGCGCGCGGCGTATCGCGTGGCGAAGTCCCTTCGGCTCGCGCGCGCCCAGACCGCGCATCCTCCGGCGAGCACCGGACGGCCGGCGCTCGGCGTTCAGATCATCCACCTCGTGAACAAGCCGATGCCCGGCGGGCTGCCGAAGAAGACCGCGCGCGCCCTGCTCGAGATCGAGGACCCGAAAATCGTGCCGATCGTGCGCGATCCCGTCAGGGTGAATGACGACTCCGAGACGGTGTTCTATTTTCCAGGTTGCGGCTCCGAGCGCCTGTTCTCGCAGGTCGGCCTGGCGACGCAGGCAATGCTCTATCAGGTCGGCGCGCAGTGCGTGCTGCCGCCCGGCTATCTGTGTTGCGGCTATCCGCAAACCGCGGCGGGCGAGGCCGAGCGGGGCGAGCGCATCATCACGCAGAACCGCGTGCTGTTCCATCGCCTCGCGACCACGCTCAATTATCTCGATATCCGCACCGTCATCGTTTCCTGCGGGACCTGCATGGACCAGCTCGAACAGTACGAGTTCGGCAGGATCTTCCCGGGTAGCCGCCTGCTCGACATTCACGAATACCTGCTCGAAAAGGGTGTGAAGCTCGATGGATTGTCCGGAGTGCGCTACCTGTACCACGACCCCTGCCACAGTCCGATCAAGCAGCACCAGCCGCTCGAAGTGGCGCGCGCGCTGACCGGCACGCAGGTAGCGCTCGCGCCGCGCTGCTGCGGCGAGGCGGGCACGCTCGCGCTGACGCGCCCTGACATCGCCACGCAGGTGCGCTTTCGCAAGCAGGAGGAGCTCAGGGCGGGCGTCGCCGCGCAACGCGCGAGCGACCCTCGCCAAAATGTGAAAATTCTCACATCCTGCCCCTCGTGCCTGCAGGGTCTGGCGCGCTTTTCTGATGACACTGGTGCCCAGGCCGACTATATTGTGGTCGAGATGGCGCGCCGCTTGCTCGGCGAAAACTGGCTGCCCGAATTCGTCGAAAAGGCCAACGCCGGCGGCATCGAGCGGGTGTTGCTGTAGCTCGCGGGACGCACCTTTCGATAACGCATTGGGGAAGGCTTGGCCCGGGCCTGGAACGCGGGTAGACGAAGGCGTTCGCACCCATGAACTGCGAGTTCTGTGAGCGAGACGGAGGCCCGGTGCTTTGGCGCGATGGGTTCTGTCGCATCGTGCGCGCGGCCTCGCAGGATTATTCCGGATTCTGCCGCGTCATTCTCAACCGGCACGTGCGCGAGATGACCGATCTTGATGCCACCGAGCGAAGTCGCCTGATGCACGCGGTGTTCGCGTGCGAGGCGGCGCTGCGCGAGCTGTTCCGCCCAGACAAGATGAATCTCGCAAGCCTCGGCAACCAGGTCCCGCACCTGCACTGGCACGTCATCGCGCGGCACGCGGGCGACCGCCATTTTCCCGACGCGATCTGGGCCGCTCCGCGACGCGCGGCAAGCGGGGACGACACACGCCCCGCGGTGTCCGATGCGCAGCTCGGCGAGCGCCTCGCGGCGCTGCTCGCGCAACCGTCTCACTGATGCGCCTGCCATGAACGACATCGTCCTTCCACAGCTCGCTCCCAACGCGTCGCCCGATTTCATCGACGCCCCCGGCTGCAAGGCTTGGCTCGAGAACGTGCCGCTCGCCAACATCCCGGCCGCGCAGCGCCAGCTGCTGGAACAGATCGAGGAATTCAATCGCTTCCCGACGAAGGCGGTCAACCGCCTCGCGGTGATGGAGATCTTGCGCGAGCCCGTGCACTTCACACAGCTCGAGCAGGCCAAGCGCTTCACCAATCGCGCCCTGCCCATGGCCGAGAACGAGGTCGAGGTGTTCGACGTCACGATCGCCCTGTGGGAGCAGATGCACATCGGCTACCTGCGCTGCATCGATTCGGTTGCCGAGGGCGAGCCGAGCATTCGCTCGCAGGCGGGACTGGTGTGCCAGCGCACGCTCGCCTATGCGGGCCTCAAGATGTTTCATCACTATCGAGCCTACCGGCAGGTACCCGCCCCCGAGTGGGCTGCCTTGCACCGGGTGTACGCGAGGGCCGACGCGCTCGGCGTGGTCGACGAGGCGGTGAAGGACTACATGAACCGCGACGTGCACGACACCTCACCGCGTATCGCCTACCTGCGAGCGGTGCTGATGGGGATGTGTAACCCGAACGAACTCGGACAGCGCCAGCTCACCTTTGTGGCGTTCCTGCTCGAGCGCTGGGCCGACCGAGTCGAAATTCTGAACCGGCCGGTGGGCGAGGCCGATGTGCCGGAGCTGGTGATCGACCTTGCCGGCGATCGATGTGTCGAGCGGATCAACCGCACCGAAGGTCGTGCCCCGAATTTCGGCGAGCCGCGCTACCTCGATGCGCGCCGGCTCGCCAAGACCCTGCGCAACCGCATCGGGCTGCTGCGCAAGGGCGAATCGCCGGCCAAGCTCGCGCTGGGCGAAGATTGCGTGCAGCCTTCCTGCGAGCAGCTGCTCGTGTTCCTGTACCGGCAGTGGTACCAGCCGCGGCCCGCGCGCGGCCACGAGCGGCGCAGCTCGAATCACGAGGCTGCGGTCTGCAACGGCATGGCCGCTATTCACTATCACATTTCGGGACAGGTGTTCCGGCAGCCGGGCACGCAGTCCGATCTGACGAAAAAGGAGCGCGAGGAAATCGCCACGTTCGGCCGCATCAGCACGCGGCACGAGGACGAATACAGCGAGGTGACGGGCATCGCGCTGGAGCGCTGGAAGCTGGAGGACGAAAGCGCGCAGGGGCTGAGAATGCTGCGGCCGGCCGGCAACGCGGGTAAGCGCTTCTCGCACGGCCAGTTGATCAGCGTGCGTCCCGGGGACAGCAAGAATTTCATGCTCGGTCAGGTGCGCTGGCTGATGATCAACGAAAAAGGGGATCTCTACGCGGGCGTGCGCCTGCTGCCCGGCCTGCCGGCCGCGACCGCGGTGCGGCCAACCGGCATAAACGTGATAAAGGAGCAGTACGTCCCAGCGCTGTCACTCACCGGGGTGCCCGCGCTCGATTCGCCGCCATCGCTGGTGCTGCCGGCGGGCTGGTACAGGCCCAAGCGCGTCATCGAGGTGTACGTCGACACGCCGGTGCGCGTGCGCCTGACGGAAATCATCGACCGCGGCGTCGACTTCGAGCGCGTTGCCTACGAAATCCTCCCCTAGAGCGGCTAGGCGGCGCGCGCCGCGCTCGGCGCGCCGACGCGCCGGGCCGGGAACACGGCGCTGAAGGTCGAGCCGCGACCGGGCTCGCTGTGCACCTCGAGGAGCGCCTGATGGCGCGTCAAAGCGTGCTTCACGATCGCCAGTCCCAGGCCGGTGCCGCCGGTTTCTCTCGAGCGGCTGTTGTCGACGCGGTAAAAGCGCTCAGTGAGCCGCGCGATGTGCCGCGGCTCGATGCCGATGCCGTCGTCCTCGACGCTGAATATGCCGCGGCCCGCCTCGAGGCGCCAGCCGAGGCGCACCGAGCCGCCCTCGGGCGTATAACGCACCGCGTTCGAGACCAGGTTAGAAAACGCGCTGGTCAGCTCCTTGAGGCTCCCCTTGAGGCGGCTGGCGTGCTGCACCGCCGTGACGATGCGATGCCGGCCACCGGAGAGCGCGCGCGCTTCCTCGGCCAGCTTCTCGATGAAGGGCAACACGTCGATCTCCTGCTCGTCGTCCGGGGCGCCGCTCGCTTCGAGTGCCGATAGGGTCAGCAGGTCCTCGATCAGCCGGCGCATGCGCTGGGCCTGCTCGCGCATCATGCCGAGAAACTTGCTTCGCTGCGCATCGCTCAGGCCGATCGCCGGATCGGCGAGCGTGTCGACGAAACCCGAGAGCACCGTCACGGGCGTCTTCAGCTCATGGGAAACGTTGGCGACGAAGTCCCGTCGCATCGTCTCGAGCCGTTGCTCGACGGTCACGTCGCGCGATAGCAGTAGCTTTTGGTCGGCGCCGAACTGGATGACGCGAACCGACAGCGCGGCCTCGCTGCGCGCCGAGCGCAGCGTGAGAGGCTCGTCGTAGCGGCGCCCCTCTAGGTAGGCGACGAACGCGGGCTGGCGCACGAGATTGCTGATCGCCTGTCCGAAATCACGGTGTGCATCGATGCCAAAGTGCTGCTCGGCGGTGGGATTCGACCACTCGATGTGATCGTCCGCGTCGAGGATCACTACGCCATCGGGTAGCGCGCGACCTGCGGCGCGGAAGCGCGACAACGCGCGCAGCAAGCCCTGCTGCTCTTCGTCGCGCTGCTTGAGGCGCTGGTGGAGTCGCGCGAAGGCTTCTTCCCAGACGCCGCCGCCGACCGGTAGTGGCTCGGTGCCGGGAGCCTCCAGCCAGGACAGCAACGAGGCCAGGTGGCGCGCATGGTAGGCCAGGCGTGCCGCAAGCACCGCGGCAACCGCCGCCCAAGCCCAGCCCGCACCGGCAAGCGGCCAGACCACGAGCCCTGCGGCGGTGGCCGCGAGCACGATGCCGAAGGTACTGGCCCAGACCGGATTCATTGCCTCGGAACCGCAGGGTTCGCGTCCGGGGCGATTGTCTCACAGCGCGGCGGCACAGAAGCGGTAGCCCGAGCCTCGCACGGTCTCGATCAGGCCGTCGTGCCCCGACGGCTCGAGGGATTTGCGCAGCCTGCGGATATGCACGTCCACGGTGCGCTCCTCGATGAATACGTGGTCGCCCCACACCTGGTCGAGCAACTGGGCGCGTGAATGCACGCGCTCGGGGTGGGTCATGAGGAAATGCAGCAGCCGGAACTCGGTGGGGCCGAGCTCGAGCGGCCGCTGGTTGCCGAATACGCGCCTCGTTGCCGGCTCGAGCCGCAGGCCGGTGGCCTCGACCGGGTCATCGGTCATTTGCGGTGCGCGCCGCCGTAGCACCGCCTTGATGCGCGCCACCAGCTCCTTCGGCGAGAAGGGCTTGGTGACGTAGTCGTCCGCGCCGGATTCGAGTCCCATGATCTTGTCGTGTTCGGCCGAGCGCGCCGTGAGCATGATGATCGGTATTTGGCGCGTGCGCTCCGCCTGGCGCAGCTGCTTGGCGAGCGACACGCCCGACATGCCCGGCAGCATCCAGTCGATCAACAGAAGATCGGGAAGCGCATTGCGCACGATCCCGAGCGCCGCCTCGGCGTCACGCGCGCGGATCACGTGGTGACCGGCATGCTCCAGATTGACGGCAATCAGCTCCTGGATCGCCTGCTCGTCTTCCACCACCAAGATATTGACCGCCATCGCCCCGTCCGTCGTGCGCCAGGAGACAATTTTAAGAACTTTCCGTGACAGTAATGTTGCACCCCGGCCGGGGTATCATCGCCGCTGCACGCCGCCGCCGCCATGCCGCCCGTCGAAACACCCGCCCCGACCGAAATCCGCCTGCATCAGAAGTCGCGCGTCCTCGAAATCGCTTTCGCCGACGGTCGCAGCTTTCGCCTGCCGTTCGAGTTCCTGCGCGTGTACTCGCCTTCAGCCGAGGTGCGCGGGCATGGGCCGGGGCAGGAGGTGCTGCAGACCGGCAAGCGCGACGTCGACATCCGCACGCTCGAGGCGGTCGGCTCATACGCCGTGCAGCCGGTGTTCTCGGATGGGCACAGCACCGGCATCTACACCTGGGACTATCTCTACGAGCTGGGCGAGAACCAGGACCGGCTTTGGGCGCAGTACCTTAGCCGGCTCGGAGCCGCGGGCGCTAGCAGAGAAGGAAAGTAAGCGCACACATATGTCTCAGGACGCGGATTTCGGGTACGAGCGGGTCGCGCTGAAAGACAAGGCGGCGCGAGTGGCCGGCGTGTTCGATCGGGTGGCCGCGCGTTACGACCTGATGAACGACCTGATGTCGCTCGGCATGCACCGCCTGTGGAAGGCCTTCGCCATCCACGTGGCGCGCGTGCGTCCCGGCGAGCGCGTGCTCGACGTGGCGTCGGGCAGCGGCGATCTGGCGCGCGCTCTTGCGCGGCGCGTCGGCCCGTCAGGGCAGGTCTGGATCAGCGACATCAACGCTCGCATGCTCGAGCGGGGACGGGACCGCTTGCTCGATGCCGGTTGCCTCGCGCCCGCCGTGCAATGCGACGCCGAGCGCCTGCCGTTTCGCGAGTGCACCTTCGACTGCGTGACCGTCGGCTTCGGTCTGCGCAACATGACGCGCAAGGATACGGCCCTCGGCGAGATGACGCGCGTGCTCAAGGCAGGCGGCCGCCTGGTGGTGCTGGAGTTCTCGCGCGTGGCGAAGCCGCTCGAGCACGCCTACGACCTCTATTCGTTCAGGCTGTTGCCGTGGCTGGGGGAGCGCGTCGTGGGCGACGCCGATGCGTATCGCTACCTAGCCGAGTCGATTCGCATGCACCCTGACCAGCAGGCACTCGCGGCCATGATGCAGCGGGCCGGCCTATCCGAGGTCGAGTACTTCAATCTCGCCGCGGGCGTCGTCGCGGTGCATAGAGGCTATAAAATCTAAAATTTGGCGCCTATTCCGCATGCTGCCGCTGCGGTAGGATTCGAGTCATCGAGGAAATCATGCGGATATTGGGAGGGGGCGGGTTGCTGGCTGGATTGGCTTGGGCGCTGATCGGCGCGACTCTTGTCGTAGCCGACGCGCAGGCCAAGCGCCTGGGCGGCGCTCGCTCGATCGGCGTCCAGCGCAATGTGACCGCCGCCCCTGCGACCCCCGCGCGCCAGGCGCCGCCGGGCGCCACCACTCAGCAGCCAGGCCCGGCGCCGGTCGCTGGCGCCAGCCGCTGGCTGCCGACGCTGGGCGCTCTGGCCGTGGGCGGATTGCTCGGCAGCCTGTTCGGCGGCAGCGGCTTCGGTGGCGTGTTCCTGCTGGTGATACTCACGGTCGCCGCGATCGCGCTGTTCCGCCTGCTCGGAGGATCGCGGGCTGAGCCGGCGCGCCCGATGCAGTACGCGGGTTTCGGCAGCGAAACGGTGGCCGCGCCGCCGCCGGCGCAACCGGCCGCCAAGGCACCGACGGGATTCGACGTGGCGGGCTTCGTGCGCGCGGCAAAGCTGAATTTCATCAAGTTGCAGATCGCCAACGACGTGGGCAATCTCGATCAGATCCGGGAATTCACCACGCCGCAGATGTACGACGAACTGAGCCGCGATTTCGCCGGACGCGTCGGCGCGAAGCAGCAGACCGACGTGGTGGCGCTCAACGCCGAGCTGCTCGAAGTGGCCAGCGACAGCAAGGCGCATTCTGCGAGCGTCCGCTTCTCGGGAATGATGCGCGAGACGCCGGGCGCTGCGCCGGTGGGATTCGCGGAAGTATGGAACCTCGCCAAACCCGTCGACGGTTCCTCCGGCTGGCTGCTCGCGGGCATCCAGCAAATGCACTGAGAAGCCGGAGACGAGCGCAGGCCACCGCGAGGTGGCCTTTGTTTTTAGAAATTACCGAATGATCGCGCTCGAAACCCCGCTCGTAGCCGCTCTCAACCACCTGCTCCAGACCGAGTCCTGGGCGCGCGAGCGCCTCGCGCCGTTCGCCGGCGAGACCGTTGCGCTCGCCACACCGCCCCTGCCGGAGCTGCGCGTCGCGATACTCGATGACGGACGCGTCGCGCCGGCCGCACGGGGCGCGCAGCCGTCGCTTACCGTGGCGCTCAAGCCCAATGCACTCGCCGCGCTGGCGCGCGGCGAGGAGCAATTCATGCGTTCGGTAGAGGTGACGGGCAACGCCCGCCTGGCGAGCGAGGTGCTGTTGCTGGTGCGGCAGCTGCGCTGGGACGCGGAGGAGGATCTGTCGAAGCTGGTCGGCGATGTCGCGGCGCACCGGCTCGTCGGCCTGGCGAGGGACTTCTCGGCCTGGCAGGTCGATGCCGTCCGACGCCTGGCCGACAGCGTCATGGAATATGCGCTGAAAGAGCGGCGCGTGTTGGTGGAGCGTGCCGAGCTGGACGCGCTGGCGACGCAGACCGCGCGACTGCGCGACGCGCTGGAGCGCCTGGAAAAGCGCCTCGAGCGCCTTTCCTGAGGCCGATGCTCTCGGCGCTCCTTCGCTTGCTGCGCATCCTGTCGATCGGCCTGCGCTTTGGCTTGTACGAGTTCGTGCCGCGTCTTGGGCACAGCCGCGTGCTGGCGCTGTTCGCCGGCGGGCGCCGTGCGCCCCGCGCTGAGCGGCTGCGGCGCGCGCTGGAGACGCTCGGTCCGATCTTTGTAAAGTTCGGCCAGGTGCTCTCGACTCGCCGCGACCTGCTGCCCGGCGATATCGCGGATGAACTGGCGAAGTTGCAGGACCGGGTGCCGCCGTTCGCCTCATCGCTCGCGATCGCCGAGATCGAGCGCTCGCTCGGAAATGCGATCGACGCGGCTTTTTCGACCTTCGAGCGCGAGCCTGTGGCGAGCGCCTCGATCGCCCAGGTGCATCTCGGAACCTTGCCCGATGGCCGCGCGGTCGCCGTCAAGGTGCTGCGGCCGGGCGTCGAGGAAGCGGTCGCCAAGGATGTGGCGCTGCTCGAGACAGGGGCGCGGCTGGTCGAGTGGCTGTGGCCCGACGGCCGCCGTCTCAAGCCGCGCGAGGTGGTCGCCGAGTTCTCGCGCCACCTGGAAGACGAGCTCGATCTGATGCGCGAAGCCGCCAACGCAAGCCAGCTGAGGCGCAACTTCGCCAGCTCACCGCTGCTTCAGGTGCCCGAAATCTACTGGGACTGGTGCTCGCGGCGCGTGATGGTGATGGAGCGCATGCACGGCACGCCGGTGTCCCAGACTGACACGCTGCGCGCCAGGGGGATCGACATTCCGCGCCTGGCGCGCGCCGGCGTCGAGATCTTCTTCACCCAGGTCTTTCGCGACGGCTTCTTTCACGCCGACATGCACCCGGGCAACATATTCGTCGCCGACGACGGTCGCTACGTAGCCCTCGATTTCGGCATCATGGGCACCCTCACGGAGATCGACAAGAACTACTTGGCGCAGAACTTCATCGCGTTCTTCAATCGCGATTACCGGCGCGTCGCCCAGGCGCATCTGGACGCGGGCTGGGTGCCCGAGGACACGCGCGTCGACGCGTTCGAGGCGGCGATCCGCGCGGTGTGCGAGCCGATCTTCGACCGGCCGCTGAAGGAGATCTATTTCGGCAAACTCCTGTTGAGGTTGTTCCAGACCTCGCGCCGCTTCAACGTCGAGATCCAGCCGCAGCTGGTGATGTTGCAGAAGACGCTACTCAACATCGAGGGGCTCGGCCGCGAGCTGGACCCCGAGCTCGATCTGTGGAAGACCGCGAAGCCTTTTCTCGAGCGCTGGATGAGCGAGCAGGTCGGCTGGCGCGGCGTCATCAAGTCACTCAAGCAGGAAGCGCCCTACTGGGCCGCGAACCTGCCGCAGCTGCCGCGCTTGGTGCACCGTGCCCTCGCCGAGGATCGCTTCGGACAGGTCGAGCGCGCGCTTGCACGGCTCGCCGCGCAGAATGCGCGGCGCAACAGACTGCTGGCGGCGCTCGTCGTGGCGCTCGTGGCGCTGCTCGTGACGCAGCTGTTCATGTTCTTCTGAGGATCGGCGAGGGTTCCGGCATTCTTTGCTAGTATTCGGCGGTCCAACCTGACAGGCAGCATGGCGCTACTCGAGATCCGTAACGTCACCAGGCGCTTCGGCTCGCTCACCGCGGTCGATGACGTCAGCTTTTCGGTGCAGGCGGGCGAGTTCTTCACGTTGCTCGGACCCTCTGGCTGCGGCAAGACGACTCTGCTGCGCATGATCGCCGGCTTCGACCAGTCCGACGCGGGCGCCATCGTGCTCGACGGCGTCGATATGGCCGATACGGCTCCCGAGCAGCGCCCGATCCACACCGTGTTCCAGAGCTACGCGCTGTTCCCGCACATGACCGTGTCGCAGAACATCGCCTTCCCGCTGCGCATGGCGGGCGTCGCGCGGGAGCAGATTGCGGCCAGGGTAAGGGATGCGCTTGCGCTGGTGCATCTCGAGGAAAAGGAACACCAGTACCCGCACGAGCTCTCCGGAGGCCAGAAGCAGCGCGTCGCGCTTGCCCGTAGCCTTGTCAACCGGCCGCGCTTGCTGCTGCTCGACGAGCCGCTTGGCGCGCTCGATGCGAAGCTGCGCGAAGAGATGCAGGTCGAGCTGCTGGAGATGCAGCGGGAAGTGGGCATCACGTTCGTGTTCGTGACGCATTCGCAGACCGAGGCCCTCGCCTTGTCGGACCGCATTGCCGTCATGAACGCCGGGCGCATCGAGCAGCTCGACGAGCCCTCGAAGATCTACGGCGTGCCGAGAAACCGCTTCGTGGCCGACTTCATCGGCAACATCAACATGCTCGAGGGCGAGGTGGCCGAGGCCAGGGACGGGCGCATCAGGCTGCGCGTTGGGGGCCTCGGCGAAATCGAGGCGCGCGGCGACGCGGACCTGCGCGTCGGGATTTCGGCGGCGGTGGCGCTGCGCCCCGAGCAGGTGAGGATCGCGGCTCCGGACGAGGCGCTCGACCTGCCCAACCGCTATCGTGGCAAGGTGCACGATTTCCTCTATGTGGGCGACGTCACCACCTACATCGTCGACCTGCCCAACGGCCAGCAGCTGCAGGCGCTGTTGCCCAATTCGTCACCCGGGCGCGCCAAGTTCTTCGAGGTCGGCGACGCCGTCGCCATCGCCTGGCCGGCCGAAGCCGGCGTCGTGCTGACGCAGTAGATGCGCTCGCAGCGCGCGCTCAGGTGGCTGGTCGGCGGCCCGCCGTTCGTGTTCCTGGTCGTATTCTTCCTGTTGCCAGCGCTGATAATGGTTGTTGCCTCGTTCCGGTATCCGGGCGAGTTCGGCGGTCTCGCGCCGCTCTTCGCCACCAAGCCGGGCGAGGAGGCCGGGTTGACCGCCGAGAGCTACTCGGTGTTCTTCGGCGACCTGGTTTACCTGGAGATCTTCGCCAAGTCCTTCGGCGTGGCGGCCCTGACGACGCTCGTGTGCCTCGTCATGGCCTATCCCGTGGCCGCGCTGATCGCGCGCCGTCCGAAAGGCGACCGCAACCTGATGGTGCTGCTCGTGGTCTTGCCGTTCGCGTCCAACTTCCTGGTGCGCGTCTACGCCTGGATGATCATCCTGGGACCGTTCGACCTGCTGTTCAACCGCTTCGCGGTGATCTGCGGCATGGTTTATGTCCACCTGCCGTTCATGATCCTGCCGCTGTATACGAACCTCGAAAAGCACGACCCCGCTCTTCTCGACGCGGCCCAGGACCTCGGTGCCAACGCCTGGCAGCGATTCTGGCGCGTGACGTTTCCGCTGTCGCTTCCAGGCATCTTCTCCGGCTCGGCGCTCGTGTTCATACCCGTGCTCGGCATGTTCGCGATTCCCGAAATTCTCGGCGGCAAGGACGACTGGATCGTCGGCAACATGATCAAGGAGTCCTTCCTCGGCACCCGAGACTGGCCCTTCGGCAGCATGCTCTCGCTCATGCTGACCGTGGCGGTGCTTGCCGTGGCCGGCGGCGCAACCTGGCTCGCCGCGCGCGGCGTGAGGCGAGCATGAGAGCCCGACGGCGCGCCGGTGCGTAAGCTTGCACTCGTGGTCGAGGGCCTGGCCGTCGCCGTGCTGTTCGGCAGCTTCCTCGCTTCCGGCGGCAAGACGGTGCTCGTGGGCGCGGGCTTCGCGCTGCTTGCAGTCGCGCTCGCGCTGGGGCTTGCCGGCAGGCGCCGTGAGCTGGAGAACTTCTGGCTGTGGTTCGCGAGCCTTCTGGTGTATGCCTTCCTGTACATCCCGCTGATCATCGTGGTGATCTTCTCGTTCAACGATTCCAAGCTGAACGCCGAGTGGGTCGGTTTCACCACCAGCTGGTACGCCAAGCTGTTCGCCGACGACGAAATGTTGCGCGCTGCGCTCAATTCGGTAACCATCGCCTGCGTGGCGTCGCTGATCGCCACGGTGCTTGGCACCATGGCAGGCATCTCGATGCACCGCTTCAAGCCAAAGCTGCTGCCCTTTCTGGTTCTCACGCCGGTGGCGATGCCCGAGATACTGCTCGGGGTGTCGCTGCTCATCTTCTTCCTCAACACGGCGAAGCCGATGCTCGGCGCGCTGGGGATCGAGGCGGGGCTCGGCCTCACCACGGTGGTGATCGCCCATATCACGTTCTGCATCGGCTTCGTGGCGATCATCGTACGCGCCCGGCTCGCAGGCATGGATGAGTCGATATTCGAGGCGGCACGCGACCTCGGCGCCACCCCTTGGCAGACGTTCCGCCTAGTGACCCTGCCGCTCATCTTGCCCGGGGTGATCGCCGGGGCGCTGATGGCCTTCACCCTGTCGATCGACGACTTCGTCATCACCTTCTTCACGTCGGGCGTGGGGACCAAGACGCTGCCGCTGGAGATCTACACCATGATCAAAGTCGCCGTGACGCCGGAGGTCAACGCGGTGTCTGCACTTCTCATGGTTCTGACGCTTGCGATGATCGTGACCGCCGGCAAGCTGGCGCCCGATCTAATCCGGGCCAAGGCCTGATGCCGCGTCGGGCGCTCTTCGCGTCGCTCGCCGTCGCGCTGGCCTTGATTGCCGCCGCGGCGCGAGCCGGGCCGCAGGACATGCTGCGCATGTTCAACTGGAACAACTACATGACCGAGGACGCGGTCACGCGCTTCGAGGCGTTGTGCAGTTGCCGGTTGGCCCAGGACTACTACTCGGATAACGAAGAGATGCTCGCCAAGCTGGCCGCCGGCGCGACCGGTTACGACCTGATCGTGCCGACGGGTAACGCGGTCGAGGCGCTGATCAAGTCCGGGCAGCTGCGGCCGATCGACAAATCGAAGATCACGAACCTGGGCAACATCAAGCCGCAGTACCTTGACACCTGGTTCGACCCGGGCAACCGTTATTCCGTCCCGTACGCCTACTCGCTCACCATCCTCGGCTACAACGTCGAAAGAATGCGCGAGCTCGGCCTGCCGACGAACACCTGGGCAGTGATATTCGAGCCGCGGTACCTCGAAAAGGTGAAGGGCAAGGTGACGGTGCTCGATTCGCAGCGCGAGCTGTTCGCCGCTGCGCTCAAGTACCTGGGCTACTCGGTGAACGAGACCGGGGAGGCGAAGCTCAAGCAGGCGCGCGACCTGATCCTGCGAGCGAAGCCGTATTGGGCGGCATTCAACGCCGCCTCCTACTTCAAGGAGCTGACCGTCGGCAACATCTGGCTGGTACAGGGCTACTCCAACGATCTGTACACCGCGCAGCAGGACGCGAAAAAGGCCGGACGCCACTTCACCATCGGCTACTCCACTCCCAAGGAGGGAGCGGTGTTCGCGCTCGACAACCTGGTGATGCACGGGTCGGGCAAGCGCCCGGACCTGGCGCAGTTGTTCATGAACTACTGGCTCGAGGGTCGCGCTTCGGCAGAGCTCACCAACACGATCGGAGCCGGCAGTCCCAACCAGGCGGCGCTGCCGCTGATCGATCCTCAGATCGCCCATAACGAGGCGATCTTTCCGGACGCCGCGCACTTCAGGCACCTGGAGATGCTGCGCGACTACGACCGCAGGACGCGGCGCATGCTCAATCGTCTCTGGGTAGAGATCAAGGTACGCTAGCACGCGTGCGCGCCTCGCCTCTGGCCAGTTCGACGTTCGCGGTCTACCTGTTGCTGGTGGTGTACGCTTCGCTCTACCCGCTCTCGGGCTGGCGCGACCAGGGACTTTCGGCGTTTGCCTACGTCTTCGCGGCGCCCCCGCCATACGTCACGGTCTTCGACGTGGTCGCCAACTTCGCGGGCTATGTGCCGTACGGTTTCCTGTGCGTGCTGGCCGTCCAACCGCGCCTGCAGGGACGCGCGGCGCTCGGCACGGCGGTCGCGAGCGGCGCGCTGCTCTCGCTCTGTCTCGAAGCGGCGCAAAGCTTTCTGCCATCGCGCATTGCGTCGAACCTCGATGTCCTGTGCAATCTCGGTGGCGCGCTCGCCGGCGCGGCGCTTGGCACGCGCCTGGCGCCGTGGCTGCTCGGCACCGGACCGCTCAAGCGGCTGCGCGCCATGGCCTTCCTGCCGGGCGTCGCAGCGGACGTCGGGCTGCTGCTGCTCGCGCTATGGTTGTTCACGCAGCTCAATCCCGCCATGCTGCTGTTCGGCGCGGGCGATCTACGGGACCTGCTCGCGGCGCCCGGCGGAGCGCCGTACGCGCCGGAGCTGTTCGTCTCGGTCGAGGCGCTGACAGCGGCGGCAAACCTGGTCGCCGCGGCCATGCTGCTCTCGGCCATCGTGGCGCCCGGCAGCCGAGTGCGCGTCATGGTCTTGGCGCTGGTGCTGCTCGCGCTCGCGGTGAAGACGGTCGCCTTCGCCATATTGCTGCGCGCCGAGCATGTGCTCGCCTGGCTCACGCCGGGCGCGTGGCAGGGAGTGGCCGTCGGCCTCGCTACAGCGCTTGCCGCGGTTGCATTGCCGCGAGCGGCCCGCCTGGCGCTGGCGGCGATGCTGCTGATGACCGGCACGGTGCTGGTCAACCTCGCGCCGCCCAACCCCTATCTTGCGGTGAGCTTGACGGTGTGGCAGCAGGGCCATTTCCTCAATTTCAACGGCTTGACGAGACTGGTGTCCTCGGCCTGGCCGTTCGCCGCGCTCGGCTATCTGACCTGGCTCGCGTCGCGGCGCGCCACGCTCGGGTAAAATCGGCCTCGCATGTCCTATTACGCCCGCCACGTGTTCTTCTGCTGCAACCAGCGCGACCCTGCGGAGCGCACCAGTTGCAACATCAAGGGCGCCTCGCAGATGCGCGATTACGCGAAGCAGCGCGTCAAGGACCTGGGACTGGCCGGCCAGGGCAAGGTGCGCGTCAACCAGGCCGGCTGCCTCGATCGCTGCGAGGAAGGTCCGTGCGTCGTGATCTATCCAGAGGGGGTCTGGTACACCTACGTGGATCGCCACGACATCGACGAAATCATCGAGGAGCACGTCCGCCACGGTCGCACCGTCGAGCGGCTCAGAATCTGATGCGAGCGAGCACCCGGCGCGAGCTCGTCGCCGGTCCTTCCGGCCGCATCGAGTGCGCGATCGACGCTCCGGCCGGTGCGCCGGCGGGCATCGCGCTGGTCGCGCATCCACACCCTCAGTTCGGTGGCACGCTCGACAACAAGGTGGTGCAGACGCTGGCGCGCGCCTTCGTCGAGCTGGGCTACGTGGCGCTGCGGCCGAATTTCCGCGGCGTCGGCGCAAGCGAAGGCAGCTACGACGAAGGGCGCGGGGAGGTCGACGACCTGGCCGCGGTGCTCGACTGGGCGCAGCGCGACTTCGGCGAGCTGCCGTTCGTGCTCGCGGGATTCTCGTTCGGCGCGGCGATGCAGACCAAGCTCGCGCAGCGCGTGAAGCCGCAGCGTCTGGTACTGGTGGGGGTCGCGGTCGGCCGGTTCGAGGCACTGCCGGTACCCTCCGACACGCTCGTCATCCACGGCGAGCAGGACGAAACGGTGACGCTCGCCGACGTGCTCGATTGGGCGCGGCCGCAGGAGCTGCCGGTCGTCGTGGTGCCCGGTGCGGACCATTTCTTCCATCGCAAGCTGCAAGTGCTGCGCGCCATCGTGCAGCGCAACTGGGGCCGATGAGCGCTACGGTGCTCGCGACGCGCGGGCTGCGCAAGTCCTACGCCGGGCTCGAGGTGATTGGCGGGGTCGACATCACGGTCGCGCAGGGCGAGTGCTTCGGCTTGCTGGGGCCCAATGGCGCCGGCAAGACCACCATCCTCAAGCTCTGCCTCGGGCTGATCGACCCCGACGGCGGAGAAATCGAGCTGCTCGGGGAGCCGGTGCCGCGGCGCGCGCGCGAGGCGCGCGCGCGCGTCGGCGTGGTGCCGCAGTTCGACAACCTCGACCCGGACTTCACGGTGACCGAGAATCTGGTCGTGTTCGGCCGCTATTTCGGCCTCAGGCCGCGCGACATCGAGGCGCGCATTCCCGCGCTACTCGAGTACGCCGGCCTGGCGGGGCGCGCCGATGCAAAGCTCCACACGCTCTCGGGCGGCATGAAGCGACGTCTGACGCTGGCGCGCGCGCTGGTCAACGACCCGAGCCTGGTGTTCATGGACGAGCCGACCACGGGCCTCGATCCGCAGGCGCGCCACCTGATCTGGGAGCGCCTGCGGCAGCTGACGCAGGAGGGCAAGACGCTCGTGCTGACCACGCACTTTATGGAGGAGGCCGAGCGACTGTGCTCGCGGCTCGTCATTCTGGATCGCGGTCGCATCGTCGCCGAAGGCAGCCCGCGCGCGCTGATCGGCGGACATATCGAGGCGCAGGTGGTCGAGGTGCACGGGCCGGGGGTGGAACAGTGGATGGACGGCGCCCGTCGGCTCGCGCCGCGCGTCGAGCGCACGGGCGAGACCGTGTTCTGCTACGCCGAGGACGTCGAGCCGGTGATTGCGAGCCTGCGCGGGCAGAGCGAGCTCGTTTATCTGCACCGCCCGGCGAACCTCGAGGACGTGTTCCTCAAGCTGACCGGGCGTGACCTGCGCGACTGACATGTCCTACGCCAAGCTGCTCGCCCCGCCCGTGCTCAGCCTGCGCTTCGTCGCAGTGTGGCGCCGCAACTGGCTGGTGTGGAGAAAGCTCGCCCTGCCATCGATCCTCGGCAATCTCGCCGATCCGCTCATCATGCTGTTCGGCCTCGGCTACGGCTTGGGAGCGGTGCTCGGCAAGATGCAGGGCACCACGTATTTCGCTTTCCTCGCGGCGGGATTCGTCGGCTCCGCGAGCATGTACGCGGCCACTTTCGAGGCGCTTTTTTCCGCGTTCTCCCGCATGCACGTGCAGAGAACCTGGGACGCGATCCTAAACGCGCCAATGACGCTCGAGGACGTGGTTGCGGGAGAGTGGGTGTGGGCCGCGACAAAGTCGCTCGCCGCGGGCGTTTGCATGCTGCTGGTGATCACCGCGTTCGGCTATGCCAGCATACCGCTCGCGCTCGCGGCCGTGCCGGTGGTGCTGCTGGTCGGGCTCGCGTTCGCTGCCCTCGGCCTAGCGATCAACGCGCTCGCCACCGGCTACGATTTCTTCAGCTACTACCTGACGCTGGTCCTGACGCCGATGATGATGCTTTCCGGGGTGTTCTTTCCGGTCGAGCGGCTGCCCGAGGTGATACGGGCGATAGCGGCGATCCTGCCGCTGTATCACGGCGTGGCGATCGTGCGGCCGCTGCTCGGGGGACACTTGTCCGGGGCGATGCTCGGGCACGCGGCCGTGCTCGCCGCCTATGCTATCGTGGGTTTCTATGTCGCCGTGGTGCTCACGCGCCGGCGTCTGCTGAGATAGTCCGCCGATGCTCTGGCTCAAAGCGCTGCACATCGTGTTCATGGTGACTTGGTTCGCGGGGCTGTTCTACCTTCCGCGCCTGTACGTGTACCACGCGATGTCGGACGACCGAGCGTCGATCGAGCGCTTCAAGATGATGGAGCGGAAGCTCTTCTGGGGCATCATGACACCCGGAGCGGTCCTTACCATCGTCTTCGGCATCTGGCTGTGGCTGGGCTGGGGATTCAGCGGCGGCTGGCTGCACGCGAAGCTGGCCCTCGTGGCGCTGCTCGTCGCCTACCACGTATGGTGCGGCAAGCTGATGATCGACTTTCGGAACGAGCGAAACACCAAGAGCCACGTCTGGTTTCGCTGGTTCAACGAGCTGCCGACGCTGATCCTTTTCGGCGTGGTGATCCTGGTTGTCCTCAAGCCGTTCTGAGCTGCGGTTTTTCGCGCCCTGCCCGCGCGGCCTCGAAGCGCTGCTCGCGGCCGAGCTCGGCGAGCTCGGCGCGCGCGGCGCGCAGGCGGTCGCCGGCGGGGTCGCTTTCGCCGGCGACTGGGCGGCCTGCTATCGCGCGAATCTCTGGTCGCGCATCGCCTCGCGCGTGCTGTGGAGGATCGCGGAATTCGACTACGCCAGCGAGGAGGACGTCTATCGCGCGGCGCGCGGGGTGGACTGGCCACGGCTGTTTGCCGTCGAGCGCACGTTGCGCGTCAAAGTGACCGCGCACAAAAGCCCGCTGAAGAGCCTCGAGTTCATCACACTGCGCATCAAGGACGCGGTCTGCGACCGCTTCCGCGACGCGTGCGGGCGCCGCCCGAGCATCGAGCGTGCGCGCCCGGACGTGCGCGTGCACGCGTTCCTCGAGGAGCGCCGCGGCGCGCTGTACCTCGATACATCGGGTGAGCCGCTGTTCAAGCGCGGCTGGCGCGGCGACGTGGTCGAGGCGCCGCTGCGCGAAAACCTTGCTGCGGGGATCCTGATGCTGACGGGATGGCGGCCCGGGGAGCCCCTGCTCGATCCGATGTGCGGCGGCGGTACGCTGCTGGTCGAGGCCGCGGCAATGGCGCGCGGCCGGGCGCCCGGCGCGAAGCGCGCCTTCGGGTTCGAGAGGCTCGCCGGCTTCGACGCGCCATCGTGGGAGCGCGTCAGGCAGGAGCCCGCGCAAGCGCCGGCTGCTTCGCCGCGTATCTACGGCAGCGACAGCGACCCGCGCGCCCTCGCTGCGGCGCGCAGGCACCTGGCCGCCGCCGGGGTCGAGCGCTGGGTGACGCTCGAGCAGGCCGACGTGCTTGACCGTCCGGCGCCGCCGGGCGTCGGGGTTCTGGTAGCCAATCCGCCTTACGGCGAGCGCATCGGCTCGCCGGAGGCGCTGGCGCGCTTCTATCCCGCGCTGGGCGATGCCCTCAAGCGCCGCTTTGCGGGCTGGCGCTGCTTCATTTTCACCGCCGACCTGAGGCTGCCCAAGCTGATCCGGCTCGAGCCCGCGCGTCGCGTGCCGCTGTACAACGGGGCGCTGGAGTGCAGGTTGTACGAGTTTCGCATCGTCGCCGGCAGCCACCGGCGCGGCGCGCTCAGTCCCGCACCGGGCCGCGCAGCGCCTTGACGCGCGCGCGGCGCGCCTTGCCTTCGAGCCGCTTGAGCCGCGAGCTGCGTGTCGGCCGCGTGGGCCGGCGCAGTCGCGGCACGTGCACGGCGCGCAGCACCAGCTCCCGAAGCCGCTCGAGTGCCTCCTGGCGGTTCAGCTCGAGGCTGCGGTGGCGCTGGGCCTTGATGACCACGACGCCATCGCGCGTGATGCGCTGATCGCGCATCGCCAGCAGCCGCTGCTTGCACGCCTCGGGCAGCGAAGAGGCGCGCACGTCGAAGCGCAGGTGCACGGCATTGGATACCTTGTTGACGTTCTGCCCGCCCGCGCCCTGGGCGCGTACCGCGCTCAACTCGATCTCGCCGAGCGGGATGGAGATCCGTGGCGAGATCTCGAGCATTTCAGAGCGCTCCGACGGCGCTCAGCGCGCGGCGCACCTTTTCGATGCCTTCGGCGCCGAGGGGCGCCTGCGGCGGCAGCGGCGCGCCCACCGCATAGCCCTGCAGCTCGAGGCCGCCCTTTACGCAGGCGGCAAGGTTGTATCTGGCGAACGCCTGGTTGAGATTCCACAGGCGGCGCTGCAGCGCCATCGCCGCGTCCCACTCGCCGCGGCGGCACAGCTCGTACAGTTCGACGCTCTGGCGCGGCGCGACGCACGCGGGCCCCGCCATCCACCCCACGCCACCTATCAGCATCACGCAGGCCGGGATGTGCGAGGAAGCCGCGAACACCTGCATGCGACCCGCAACGCGATTCATGATCGAAAGCAGCCGCCCGGTGTTCACCGAGGCATCCTTGATGTAGCCGATGTTCGGTACGTGGCTCAGGCGCTCAATCACCGGCAGGGTGAGGTCCGAGCGCTGGAAGTTGGGGTTGGTGTACAGCACCACGGGCACCGACACCGCGTCGGCGATCGCCTTGAAGTACTCGAATACGCCCTCGTCGGTTACGGGGAAGTAGGCTTCCAGTATGGCGAGGATGCCGTCGCAGCCCAGGCGCTGCCACTCGCGCGCCTGCGCCACGGCGTCGGCGATCGTGGTCGAGGCCACGCCGGCAACCACGGGTACCCTTTTCCTTGCTGCCTGCACCACGATCTCGACGATGCGGCGGCGCTGGGCGAACGACAGGTAGGCGAATTCGCCCGTCGAACCGAGCGGCGTCAGCCCGTGCACGCCGGCTCCGATCAGGTCGTCGCACAGGCGCCTGAGCACCCCGGCGTTCACCTCGCCCGAGGCCTCGAGCGGCGAAACGAGGTACGGAAAAACGCCGCGAAAGTCCGCTTGGCTCATCCCCTCGTCAGGGAATCCACCGCTAGACGATGTCCAGGTGCTCGATGCCCTTGCTGAGGTCGCGGTCCTTGGCTTCCTTGCCGTGCAGCTTGATCGCTAGCCGCACCTCGTTGGTCGAATCGGCGAAGCGCAGCGCGTCCTCGTAGCTGATGCGCCCGGCTTCGTGCAGGTCGAACAGCGCCTGGTCGAAGGTCTGCATGCCGAGCTCGCGCGACTTCTTCATGACTTCCTTGATTTCGTGCACCTCGCCCTTGAAGATCAGGTCCGAGATCAGCGGCGAATTGAGCATGATTTCGACCGCCGCGGACGCGCCCCTTGCCTTCCTTCAGCGGGAGCAGGCGCTGCGAGACGACGGCCTTGAGGTTGAGCGACAGGTCCATCAGCAGTTGTGCGCGCCGGTCCTCGGGGAAGAAGTTGATGATGCGGTCCATCGCCTGGTTCGCGTTGTTGGCGTGCAGCGTGGCCAGGCACAGGTGGCCGGTCTCGGCGAAGGCGATCGCATGCTCCATGGTCTCGCGGTCGCGGATCTCGCCGATCAGGATCACGTCGGGCGCCTGGCGCAGGGTGTTCTTCAGCGCCGCCTCCCATGAATCCGTGTCCACGCCGACTTCGCGCTGGGTGACGATGCAGTTCTTGTGCGGGTGGACGTATTCGACCGGGTCCTCGATGGTGATGATGTGGCCGTAGCTGTTCTCGTTGCGGTAGCCGACCATCGCCGCCAGCGAGGTCGACTTGCCGGAGCCGGTGCCGCCGACGAAGATCACCAGGCCGCGCTTGGTCATCACGACGTCCTTGAGCACCGGCGGCAGCCCAAGGTCCTCGAAGTTCGGGATCGTGGTGGTGATCGTGCGCAGCACCATGCCGACGCGCCCCTGCTGCATGAAGCAGTTGACGCGGAAGCGGCCGATGCCGGCCGGGCTGATGGCGAAGTTGCACTCCTTGCGTGGCCTCGAATTCGGCGGCCTGCTTGTCGTTCATGATGGCTGCGCGCCAGCATCGCCGTGTGCTGGCCGCTGAGCGCCTGCTGCGAGACCGGCGTCATCTTGCCGTCGATCTTCATCGCCGGCGGAAAGCCGGCGGTGATGAACAGGTCGGAGCCTTTCTTCGCGAGCAGCGCGCGCAAGCAGGTCGTACATGAATTTGGTCGCCTGTTCACGTTCCATGCGTTTCCTCCATTTGTACGGGCTGCCGGCGCCTGGATGGCGGCCGTTAGCCTCCGAACATGTCCTTGTTCTGCGGCCTTGCTGCGCGCCTCGGCGACCGAGACCACGTTGCGCCTGACCATATCTTGCAGGTTCTGGTCGAGCGTCTGCATGCCGATGCTGCGCGCCGGTCTGGATCGCGGAATACATCTGCGCGATCTTGTTCTCGCGGATCAGGTTGCGGATCGCCGGGGTGCCGATCATGATCTCGTGCGCGGCCACGCGGCCCGACGCCGTCCTTGGTCTTGAGCAGGGTCTGCGAGATCACCGCGCGCAGCGATTCCGACAGCATCGCGCGCACCATCTCCTTTTCCGCCGCGGGGAACACGTCGATGATACGGTCGATGGTCTTGGCCGCCGAAGATGGTGTGCAGCGTGCCGAACACCAGGTGGCCGGTTTCCGCGGCGGTCAGCGCCAGGCGGATGGTCTCCAGGTCGCGCATTTCGCCCACCAGGATCACGTCCGGGTCTTCGCGCAGGGCGCTGCGCAGCGCGTTGGCGAACGACAGCGTGTGCGGTCCGACTTCGCGCTGGTTGATCAGGCACTTCTTGGACTCGTGCACGAACTCGATCGGGTCCTCGATGGTCAGGATGTGGCCCGTACTCGTTCTCGTTGATGTGGTTGACCATCGCCGCCAGCGTGGTCGACTTGCCCGAGCCGGTCGGGCCCGGTCACCAGCACGATGCCGCGCGGGTACTCGGAGATGTCCTTGAAGATCTTCGGGCACTTGAGGTCTTCGAGCGACAGAATCTTGGAGGGAATGGTCCGCATCACCGCGGCCGCGCCGCGTTGCTGGACGAAGGCGTTGACGCGGAAGCGCGCCAGGTTCGGCACGGCGAACGAGAAGTCGCACTCGAGGTTCTCCTCGTAGAACTTGCGCTGTCCGTCGTTCATGATGTCATAGATCATGGCGTGGACGTCCTTGTGCTCCAGCGGCGGCAGGTTGATGCGCCGCATGTCGCCGTGCACGCGGATCATCGGCGGCAGGCCTGCGGATAGGTGCAGGTCCGAAGCCTTGTTCTTGACGACGAAGGCGAGCAGTTCAGTGATATCCATTACAATCCTCCCATCAGGGTGCGGCGCGCGCGGGGGCGAAATTCCGCGCACATTCAGAAAATTATGGCAACGATTGCAGGTAATTTGCAAGCAATAAAGGCACGCATTGCCGCCGCATCTGCCGCCGCGGGGCGCGATCCGGCGTTGGTGCGCCTGCTGGCGGTGTCGAAGACGCACCCCGCGCCGCTGGTTGCCGAGGCCTGCGCGGCGGGGCAAAGGGCCTTCGGCGAGAACTACGTGCAGGAGGCGCTCGCCAAGATGGAGGCGCTCTCCCGGCTTGTCGGCGCCGAAGCCGCGCGCGCCCTGGAGTGGCACCTGATTGGCCCGCTGCAAAGTAACAAGACCAGAAGCGTGGCCGAGCACTTCGCCTGGGTGCACACCATCGAGCGTGAAAAAATTGCGCATCGCCTGTCCGAGCAGCGTCCGGCGGGCCTGGCGCCGCTGCAGGTGCTGGTGCAGGTAAACGTCTCCGGCGAGGCGAGCAAGAGCGGCGTGGCGCCCCACGAGGTCGCGGCACTGGCGCACGCCGTTGCGGTGATGTCGCGGCTGCGGTTGCGCGGCCTGATGGCGATTCCCGAGCCGAGCGACGATCCGGCGATACAGCGCGCCAGCTTTCGCGCGGTGCGCGAGCTGTTCGGGCGTCTGGTCGAAGACGGGCTCGCGCTGGACACGCTGTCGATGGGGATGTCCGACGACATGGAGGCGGCGATTGCCGAGGGTGCGACCATGGTACGCATCGGCACCGCGATCTTCGGTCCGCGGGAAAGCGCGAGGAGTGCGGCGTGAGGATCGCGTTCCTCGGCGGAGGCAACATGGCCGGCGCGCTGATCGGCGGGCTGATCGCGCAGGGCTTCGACGCGGCGTCGATCTCGGTGATCGAGGTGAGCGCCGGCGCGCGCGAGCGCCTCGCCGCGCGCCATCCGGTGCGCGTCAGCACCGCGCCCGACGCTGCAACGCAGGAATCCGACACGCTGGTGCTGGCCGTGAAGCCGCAGGACATGAAGGCCGCGCTTGCGTCCCTCGGCGGCGAGGTCGCCTCCAAGCTGGTCATCAGCATCGCCGCGGGCCTGCGGCTCGCAGATCTTTCGCGCTGGCTCGGCGGATACACGCGCCTGGTGCGTTGCATGCCGAACATGCCGGCGCTGATCGGCGCGGGCATCACCTGTCTGTACGCGCTGCCGGCGGTGAGCGCAGACGAGCGCAGCTGTGCGGCGCGCATCCTCGGCGCGGTGGGCGAGGTGGTCTGGGTAGAGGACGAGGCGCTGCTCGACCCGGTGACCGCCATCTCCGGCAGCGGCCCTGCCTACGTATTCTGGTTCATCGAGCATCTCGCGATCGCCGGCGAGAAGCTCGGGCTCGCGCCCGCGGTCGCACGCAAGCTCGCGGTGCACACCGTGCTCGGCGCGGCGCGGCTTGCCGCGCAGAGCGGCGAGGCGCCGGGGACGCTGCGCGAGCAGGTCACCTCCAAGGGCGGAACCACCGAGGCGGCGTTCGGCGTGTTCGCGCAAGAACGGCTCGCCGAACGCTTCATGCGCGCGCTCGAGGCCGCGAGCCGTCGCGGGGCCGAGCTCGGCGAGCAACTGGGCAAGGACCCCTGAAATGTTCCAGCAGATACTGCACTTCCTGATCGAGACGCTTGCGGCGTTCTTCGTCTACCTGCTGCTTGCGCGTTTCTACTTCCAGTGGCTGCGCGTTCCATTCCGCAACCAGGTTGGCGAGTTCATCGTCGTTACTACAAACTGGATCGTCCAGCCCGCGAGGCGCGTGATCCCGCCGCTTGCGGGCATGGATCTGGCGACCGCGGTCGCCGCCTGGCTGCTGCAGTTCGCGGCGCTCCTTACTCTCGGTGCCCTGGTCGGGCCGGGCGCAATGCCTGGCATTGCGGCCCTTGCGCTGGTGGCGCTGATCGACCTGCTGCGCTTCAGCATCTACATCCTGAGCTTCGCGATCGTCGTGCAAGCCGTGCTCTCGTGGGTGAATCCGCGTACGCCTGTCGGGCCGGTATTCGATGCGCTGACCCGGCCGTTCCTGCGGCCCGTGCGCCGGCTGCTGCCGCCGATCGCCAACATCGATCTTTCGCCATTGCTGCTGCTGATCGTGCTCCAGGTGCTGCTGATCCCGGTCTGGCACCTGCGCGCCCTGGCGGGGGGAGGATTCTGAGCAGCTGGCATCGCGTCGATGCCGGGACGCTGTGGCTGGAAGTCCACGTGCAACCGGGTGCTGCGCGCACCGAGGTGGCGGGGCTGCACGGCGGGCGGCTGAAGCTGCGCCTGGCGGCACGCGCCGTCGAAGGGCAGGCGAACGCCGCGCTGGTCGCGTTCATCGCCGAGCGGCTCGGTGCCGCGCGGCGCGATGTCTCCATCGAGGCCGGTGCCGGCGCCCGCATCAAGCGCATCGCGGTGCGCGGTGCGAAGCGGGGTCCGGAGGCGCTCTACCCGGAAAGCTGAGGCCGGCGCCGGAAACGCATCGACTCCGGATAGGAAAACACGTCCTCCTGGACGCCGCTGCGCACGCGCTCCTGCTTGCTGCGCCAGAACGCGGGGTCGACGAGATCGCCGTGGAACTGCATGAAGACGGCGCGCGAGTGCGGGTCGGCGACCAGGAAGCGCTCGAACTGCTCGGGGAAAACGTCGTTCGGCCCGACCGACCAGTAGGGCTCGGCGGCCATTTCGTCCTCGTAGCTCGTCGGCGGCGGGATGCGACGGAAGTTGCAGTCGGTCATGTACGCGATCTCGTCGTAATCGTAGAACACGACGCGGTTGTGGCGCGTCACGCCGAAGTTCTTGAGCAGCATGTCGCCCGGAAAGATGTTGGCGCTGGCGAGCTCCTTGATCGCGTTGCCGTACTCGACGAGCGCATGCTGCAGCCGCCGCTCGTCGCCATCGCGCGCGGCCTCCTCCACGTACAGGTTGAGCGGCACCATGCGGCGCTCGATGTACATGTGCTTGATCACGATCTGGTCGCCTTCGAACTCGATCGACGAGGCCGCATGCGCCTTCAGCTCCGCGATGAGCTCGGGCGCAAAGCGATCTCGCGGCAGCGCCACCAGCGAGTACTCGAGCGTATCGGCCATGCGCCCGACACGATCGTGGTATTTCACCAGCAGGTACTTGTCCTTGACCGTCTGGCGGTCCATCTCCTTCGGCGGCGCGAAGTGGTCCCTGATGATCTTGAACACGTAGGGGAACGAAGGCAGCGTGAACACCAGCATCACCATGCCCTTGATGCCCGGCGCGACCACGAAATTGTCGGTCGAGTGCTTCAGGTGATAGTGCAAATCCCGGTAGAAGAGCGTCTTACCCTGCTTCTGGAGGCCGACCGCCATGTACATCTCGGCGCGCGGCTTCTTCGGCATCAGCTGACGCAGGAAAGATACGTAGGCTGCGGGCACCTCCATGTCGACCAGGAAATACGCGCGCGCGAACGAAAACAGCAGCAGCAGCTGATCGGGGTCGAGCAGCAGCGCGTCGAGGTACAGCTCACGCTTCTCGTTCTGCAGGATCGGCACCGCGAAGGGGTACTCGCGGTGGCCGTTGATGATCTTGCCGATGATATAAGCGGCCTTGTTGCGGAAAAAAAGCGACCCCAGCACCTGCACCTGCAGGCTGGGATACGCTCTGGTCGGGCGCGGAAAGTGCGCGCGCAGCGCGCGCAACACGCTCTTCGTGTCGCGCCGCAGGTCCTCGAAAGGATTGGCGAGCCCGAACTCGGCGAGCATGACGCGCAGCGTCGTGCGCAGGCCCTTGCCGCGAGGATAGTAGCAACGGTAAGTCGGCGCCTCGCCCTCGAGGTGCTCGGTTGCGACCGCCGGACGCCAGAAGATGAACTCGTTGCGGTAATAGCGCCGATGCAGCACCTGGCAGGCGACCGAATTGTAGAAGGTCTCGGCGCACTCGGGCTGACGATGCTCGTGCAGCAGGCCGATGTACGCGAGCTTGATCGCCGGCCATAGCGACTCCTCGTGTGCCGCCTGCGGGTAGGCGGAAAGCACGGATTCCACCGCTTCCTGCACGCGACGGTCGTACATCTTGATGCGCTCGCGTGACAGCTCGCGCATCGCCGCCCAGTCGGCGTTCTCGAAGTGCCGCTTCGCCTGGCGCGCCGCCTCGCGAAACAGTTGATAGTGCTTGTCGAAGCCCGCAAGAATGGCGCGCGCGACACCCTGCGAGAGATCGGCGCGCCCCTCGTGTACCCGGAGTAGGCTGGCTCCGGCGCTCACGCTCGCCTCAGGCCACCTTCTTCTTGGCCACTTTCTCGTCGAAGAACTGCTCGTCCTCGGTCGAGCCGTGCAGGGCCGTGGTCGAGGCCTTGCCGCCGGTCACCGTCTGGGTGACGTCGTCGAAGTAGCCGGTGCCCACTTCGCGCTGGTGCTTGACGGCGCTGAAGCCCTTCTCCGCCGCGGCGAATTCCTTCTGCTGCAGCTCGACGAAGGCGCTCATGTTGTTGCGCGCGTAGCCGTAGGCAAGCTCGAACATCGAGTAGTTCAGGGCGTGGAAGCCCGCGAGCGTGATGAACTGGAACTTGTAGCCCATGGCGCCGAGCTCGCGCTGGAACTTGGCGATCGTCGAGTCGTCGAGGTTCCTCTTCCAGTTGAACGAAGGCGAGCAGTTGTAGGCGAGCATCTTGCCCGGGTACTTCTTGCGGATGCCCTCGGCGAAGCGCTTCGCGAACTCGAGGTCCGGCGTGCCGGTCTCGCACCACACCATGTCCGCGTACTCGGCATAAGCCAGGCCGCGCGACAACGCCTGATCGAAGCCCTTCTTCGTGCGGTAGAAGCCCTTCGGAAGTGCGCTCGCCGGTGAGGAACGGCCGGTCGTTTTCGTCGACGTCGGTGGTGACGATGTCGGCCGCCTCGGCGTCGGTGCGCGCCAGCAGCACGGTCGGCACGCCCATCACGTCCGCTGCGAGGCGCGCCGCGATCAGCTTCTGCACCGCTTCCTGGGTCGGCACCAGCACCTTGCCGCCCATGTGGCCGCACTTCTTGACCGAGGCGAGCTGGTCCTCGTAGTGCACCCCGGCGGCGCCTGCGTCGATCATCGCCTTCATCAGTTCGAACGCGTTCAGCACGCCGCCGAAGCCGGATTCCGCGTCCGCCACGATCGGCGCCAGGTAGTCGACGTCGCCCTGGCCCTCCATCCACTGGATCTGGTCGGCGCGCAGCAGCGCGTTATTGATGCGCCTGACCACGTTCGGCACGCTCGAGACCGCGTACAGCGACTGATCCGGGTACATCGCGAGCGAGTCGTTCGCGTCGGCTGCCACCTGCCAGCCCGAGAGGTAGATCGCCGGCACGCCGGCCTTGACCTGCTGCATCGCCTGGTTGCCGGTGAGCGCGCCGAGCGAGTTGACGAACGGCCGCTCCTTGGTCATCTTCCACAGCTTCTCGGCGCCGTTCTTCGCCAGCGTGTGCTCGACGCGCACGCTGCCGCGCAGGCGCACCACGTCTTCGGCGCTGTAGCCGCGCTTCACGCCCTGCCAGCGCGGGTTCTCGGCCCAGTCTTTCTTCAGTGCAGCGATCTCTTGCTCTCGTTGATTCATCGTGGTCCCTATCTGGTTCAGGTTCTCGGAGTGCTCGCGGCTCGGCACCGCGCGCGCCGGATCGCGATTAATAGGGACCTTAACGCAGGTCAATGGCGCGCAGCAATAACGCGAGGGACCTAGCGCAAACTTGGAAGAAACAGTTAGTTACAATGAGTTAGCACACCATCGTTTCACAATGCGGTGGCCGGTTTCAAGTCGTTGCTGCTATGCAATAGCCGTTGCCGCTCAGGTCTGTACCAGCTTGCGGTGGCGCTGGACGCTCATCAGGATGCCGACGCCGATGAACAGCGTGGCGAGCGCGGTGCCGCCGTAGGAGACAAACGGCAGCGGCACGCCCACTACCGGCAGGATGCCCGACACCATTCCCATGTTGACGAAGGCGTAGGTGAAGTAGATGAGCGTGATCGATCCCGCGAGCAGGCGGGAGAAGGACGTCGGCGCCTTGGCGGCGATCATCAGGCCGCGCGTGATGAGCAGCGCGTACAGGAGCAGCAACCCGCAGTTCCCGATCAGGCCGAACTCCTCCGAGTACACCGCGAAAATGAAATCGGTGCTGCGCTCCGGGATGAACTCGAGGTGGGCCTGGGTGCCGTGCAGCCAGCCCTTGCCCGCAATCCCGCCAGAGCCCACCGCGATCGTCGACTGGATGATGTGGTAGCCGGCGCCGAGCGGGTCTTGCGTCGGGTCGAGCAGCGTCAGGATGCGCCTTCGCTGGTATTCGTGCAGCATTCCCCAAAGAGGCAGCGCGCTGCCGATCGCCAATATGGCGAGCGTGGCGAGCACCTTCCAGCCGATGCCGGCGAAGAAAATAACGTAGAAGCCGGCTGCCGCCACCAGCAGCGCCGTGCCGAGGTCGGGTTGGCGCGCGATCAACAGCACCGGCACGACGAGCAGCAATCCGGCGAGCGCAAAGTCGCGCAGCCTGAGCGTCGCCTCGTAGCGATCGAAGTACCATGCCAGCATGAGCGGCATCGCGATCTTCATCATTTCCGAAGGCTGCACCCGCGTCACGCCGATGTGCAGCCAGCGGCGTGCACCGTTCACCACTTCGCCGAACAGCGCCACCCCGACCAGCAGCGTCAAGCCGACGAGGTACGCCGGCACGGCGTAGCGCATCAGGGTCTGGGGGGGCACTTGCGCCGCGACCCACATCGCCACCAGCGCCACGGCCAGATTCACGAGCTGCCCGGTGAGCCGGGACGGCGTCTCGTAGCTCGCCGAGTACAGCGTCGCCAGGCCGATGCCGGCGAGCAGCAGCACGATCGTGAGCAGCGGCGCATCGAGCCCCGCAAACAGGCGTGCGGCGATGCGGCGCGGCGAAAACGTCCCCCGCGCCATCAGTCGCCTTCCTTCGCGCTGTCTTCCTCGCGCGCGGGGGTGCTCGGCTGCTCGGGAAGCTTGCCGAGGAGGTAGTAGTCGAGCACGGTGCGCGCAATCGGAGCGGCGGCGCGCGAGCCGAAGCCGCCGTTTTCCACGACCACCGCCAGCGCGATCTTGGGGTTCTCCAGCGGCGCGAAGGCGATGAACAGCGAGTGATCGCGGTGCCGCTCGGCGACGCTTTTCTCGTCGTACTTTTCGTTCTGCTTGATCGCGACCACCTGCGCAGTGCCGGTCTTTCCGGCGCTCGTGTACTGGGCACCGGCAAAGGCGCGCGCGCCGGTGCCTTCCTTCTCCTGGTTGACGCCCGCCATCGCACGCTTGACGAACTCGATATTCGCCTCGTGCAGCGGCAGGCGTCGCTCCAGCTGCGGCGCGACGTAGCGGCGTTCGCCGGTGCGCCGGTTGTCGACATGGTCCACCAGATGCGGGCGATACATCGCGCCGCCATTGGCGAGCGTCGCGACCGCGAGCGCGAGCTGCATCGGCGTGTACGCGTTGTAGCCCTGGCCGATGCCGATCGAGATGGTTTCGCCGGGATACCACTTCTGCTGGTCCCTGCGCGTAAAGCGCCTGCGCTTCCATTCTGGGGAGGGAAGCACTCCCGTCGCCTCCCCGTCGAGGTCGATGCCGGTGCGCGAGCCGAAGCCGAACGGCCCGAGGAAGCGCGCGATCGCATCGATGCCCAGGTCGTTGGCGAGCATGTAATAGTAGGTGTCGCAGGACTCGACGATCGACTTGTACAGGTCGACCACACCGTGGCCGCCGACCTTGTCGTCGCGAAAGCGGCGATCGCCGAAATTGAAGTAGCCCGGATCCTTGATCGAGCTCTTCGGCGTCCGCTTGCCGAGCTCTAGCGCTGCCAGCGCAAGGTAGGGCTTGAGGGTCGAGCCCGGCGGGTACAGGCCGGCGATGGCGCGGTCGTTGAGGGGCCGGTCGAGGGAGTCGTTTAGCGCGTCCCAGCTTTGCGGATCGATGCCGTCGACGAACAGGTTCGGGTCGAAGCCCGGTTCAGAGACGAGCGCGAGCACTGCGCCGGTGCTCGGCTCGAGCGCTACCAGTGCGCCGCGCCGGCCGCCGAACGCCTGCTCCGCGACCTGCTGCAGGCCGATGTCGAGCGCAAGGGTAACGTCGTCGCCGGGCTGCGGCGCGGTGCGCGACAGTACGCGGATGCCGCGTCCCGCGGCGTCGATCTCGAGCTGCTCGAATCCCGTGGTCCCGTGCAGGTCCTGCTGGTAGCTCGCTTCGATGCCTCTCCTGCCGATCGTATCCGTGCCGCGGTAATTCGATTCGACGCCGAGCTCCTCGAGCCGCTCCTGGTCCTGCTCATTGATCCTGCCGATATAGCCAATGACGTGCGAGGCGCTTTCGTCCCGCGGGTAATAGCGAAACAGCCGCGCCTTGATCTCGACCCCCTGAAAGCGGAAGCGGTTGGCGGCGAAGCGCGCCACCTCCTCGTCGGTGAGGCGCGTGCGGATCGGCAGGCTGTCGGAGCGGCGCGTCTCGGACATCAGCTTCTTGAAGCGGCTGCGGTCGCGAGGGCCGATCTCGACGAGCTCGGAAAGGCGGTCGATGGTGCGCTCGAGGTCCTGAACCTTGGCTAGCGAGATCTCCAGCGTATAGCCGGAGTCGTTGCGCGCCAGCACCTCGCCGTTGCGATCCAGGATCAGGCCCCGGTTCGGAGGGATAGGAACGATGGTGATGCGGTTGTCCTCGGCCTTGGTCTGGTAGTAATCGTGTTGCAGGACCTGAAGGTAGATCATGCGCGCGAGCAGCAGGCCGAAGGCGACCAGCACCGCGATACCCGCGATGCCCACGCGCAAGCGGAATCTGCGCAGCTCGCGTTCGTAGTTCTTCAGCTCCGCGAGGCGCATTGCCCTACATCACTCTCGGCTCTTCGGGCTCGACCGGGCGTCGCTGGGGGATCAGCAGCACGTGGCTGACCAACGGCCAGAGCACGGCGCCGACCGCGGGGCCCACCAGCACCGACCAGCCGGGAAGCTCGGCGCCCGCAGCTAGGCGCACCAGGACGGTCACTCCCTGCGCGAACAGGAGCAGCGCCGCCACGTGCAGCGCCTGCTGGAGCGGCCCAAACCACAGGATGCGGCGCGACAGCGAAATGGCGAGAAATGCGAGCAGCGAGTAGGCGAGCGCATGCTGACCGAGCAGCACGCCGTTGCCGGCGTCGATCAGCAGCCCGAGCGTCCAGCCTACGCCCAGTCCGACCAGCCGCGGCTGTCGCACGCACCAGAAGGTGAGCACCAGCGCCACGAACTCGGGCGCGAGCCGCAGGTCCGGCCAGGGAAGGAAGTCGAGCACCAGCGCAAGCGCGAACGAGGCCACGATCGTCTTCAGGCGCACGGGAAGGAGGATGTGCTGGGGCCTATCGGGCGTCACGCTGGTCCTTCTTGCGCGGCGCCTTGTCGCGGCGCCGCTCGCCGGGTGAGGTCGTCTCGACGGGGTAGGGCGGCAGCTTGCGCTCGCCACTGAGCACCAGAAGGTAGTGTCCGCGGTTCACGCCCGCCGCTGGCTGGCACAGGATGCGGGCGAACGAGTGAGCCGCATCGCGCTCTACGCGGGCCACCGTCGCCACCGGCAGCCCCGCCGGATAGGTCCCGTCGATGCCCGAGGTCACCAGCAGGTCGCCGGGGCGTATCTCGGCGTTCGGCGCGATGAAACGCAGCTCGAGCATGCCGGAAGAGCCGCCGCCGAACGCGACGACGCGCAAGCCGCTCCTGACCACCTGGACGGGAATCGCATAATCCTTGTCCGTGACCAGCGTCACTTCCGCCGTGTACGGATACGCGCGCGTCACCTGGCCGACGACGCCGGCATCGTCGACCACCGGATTGCCGGGCGCAATGCCCTGCTGCGTGCCTTTGCCGAGGATCACCTTGAGGCTGTACGGATCGCGCCCCGCATACACGATCTCGGCCGGAATGCTGCGGCGCTCGACGCGCTCGGCGGCGCCGATCAGCCGGCGCAGGCGCTCGGCCTCGGCGGCGGCGGCCTGGTAGCGTTGTGCGTCCTGCGCCGTCGCCAAGAGTCGCGCGCGCAACTCCGCGTTGTCCGCGCGCAGCGCCGACTGGCTCGAGAAGTAGCCCACAATGCGCTCGCCGAGCACGAGCGGCGCGGTTGCGGCGAGTTGCAGGGGATACGCGGCGATCGCGAGGACGCGCCTCAGCCCCTCGGTGTAGTGAAAGCGCGCGTCGAGGACCAGCAGCGCGAGCGAAAGCGAGGCAAAGAACGCGAGCCGGACGACGGGAGCGGGGCCGCGTCTGAAGAACGGCGGGGGGCTGTGCTCCATCCCCCCTTCACTCAGTCATTCGTGAAAATCGGCCCGAAGTGCTCCATCTTTTCGAGCGCCTTGCCCGAACCGCGCACCACGCAGGTGAGCGGGTCGTCGGCCACGATGACCGGCAGCCCGGTCTCCTCCATCAGCAGGCGGTCGAGGTCGCGCAGCAGCGCGCCGCCGCCCGTGACCACCATGCCTTTCTCGGCGATGTCGGCACCGAGTTCGGGCGGCGTTTGCTCCAGAGCGGACTTCACGGCCGACACGATCTGATTGAGCGGCTCGGTGAGTGCCTCGAGAATCTCGTTCGAGCTGATGGTGAAGCTGCGCGGTATGCCCTCGGCAAGGTTGCGTCCCTTCACTTCCATCTCGCGCACTTCGCTGCCGGGGAACGCGGAACCGATTTCCTTCTTCATCATCTCCGCGGTCGTTTCGCCGATCAGCATGCCGTAGTTGCGGCGGATGTAGTTGATGATCGCCTCGTCGAACTTGTCGCCGCCGACGCGCACCGAGCCCGAGTACACCATGCCGCCCAGCGAGATCACGCCCACTTCCGTCGTGCCGCCCCCGACGTCGACCACCATCGAGCCCGTCGCTTCGGCGACCGGCAGATCGGCGCCGATCGCTGCCGCCATCGGCTCCTCGATCAGGTAAACCTGCCCGGCGCCCGCGCCGATCGCCGACTCGCGGATCGCGCGGCGCTCGACTTGCGTCGAGCCGCACGGCACGCAGATGATGATGCGCGGCGAGGGCGAGAACAGCTTGTTGTCGTGCACCTTCTTGATGAACTGCTTGAGCATCTGCTCGGTGACGGTGAAGTCGGCGATGACGCCGTCCTTCATCGGGCGAATGGCGGTGATGTTGCCGGGCGTCTTGCCGAGCATCTGCTTGGCTTCCTTGCCGACGGCCTGAATAGTCTTCTTGGCGTTCGGACCGCCTTCTTGGCGAATCGCGACCACAGAGGGCTCATCGAGCACGATGCCTTTGCCGCGCACATAAATCAGCGTGTTCGCGGTGCCGAGGTCGATGGCGAGATCGTTGGAGAAGTAGCTGCGCAAGAATCCGAGCATGTGCGTGACGCTTCGCGTGTCGTGAGCCGTTTTCGTTAAGCCTTAACTTCGTCCCCTAAGGGTGTGTCGCGATTGGAGATCAGAAGCCTAATTCACCTCTCCCCCGACGCCGCTATGATACTCTAATGCGACCCCCGGGAAAGGCCCATCGGGGGGCATTATTGCACTGCAATGTCGCTCTCCCCCGACCAGATCCGACGCCTCGCGCGACTTGCCCGAATCGCGCTCGAACCCGCCGAGGGCGAGGCGGTCATGTCGCAGCTGAACCGCGTGCTCGGTCTGATCGACGAAATGCGGGCGGTCGACACCGCCGGCAGCGAGCCGATGGCGCACGCGCTCGACGTGGTGCAGCGCCTGCGTCCGGACGCCGTCACCGAGACCGACCGGCACGAGCTCTTCCAATCGGTCGCTCCGGCCGTGGAAGAGGGGCTTTACCTGGTTCCCAAAGTCATCGAGTAGCGGGTGCTAAACGCCACCCTTACCGAGATCAGCGTGGCGCTGGCCGAACGGCGCATCTCCAGCGTCGAGTTGACGCAAATGTTTCTCGGGCGCATCCGGGCGCTGAACGGCGCGCTGAACGCCTTCATCACCGTCGACGAGTCGCGCTCGCTGGACGAGGCACGCCGCGCCGACGAGCGCCGGGCCGCGGGACACGGCGGGGCGCTCACGGGAATCCCGCTTGCGCACAAGGACATCTTCTGCACGCAGGGCATGCTTACCACCTGCGGCTCGAAAATGCTGGCGGACTTCGTCAGCCCCTACGATGCGCACGTGATCGAGCAGGTCACCAATGCCGGGGCGGTGATGCTCGGCAAGACCAACATGGACGAGTTCGCCATGGGCTCGTCGAACGAGACCTCGTGGTTCGGTCCGGTGCGCAATCCCTGGGACAAGCGTCTGGTGCCAGGCGGTTCGTCCGGCGGCTCGGCGGCGGCGGTGGCCGCGCGCATGGCGCCTGCGGCGACCGGCACCGACACCGGCGGATCGATCCGCCAGCCCGCGGCGCTCACCGGGGTCTGCGGCCTGAAGCCGACCTACGGGGTGGTTTCGCGCTACGGCATGATCGCGTTCGCCTCGTCGCTCGATCAGGCGGGGCCGATGGCCAAGAGCTCGGCCGACCTGGCGCTGTTGCTGAACGCGATGGCCGGGTTCGACGCGCGGGACTCGACCAGCCTCGAGCGTCCCGGGGAGGACTACGCGCGCGACCTGGGACTGTCGCTGCGGGGCTTGCGCATCGGCCTGCCGAAGGAGTTCGCCGGCGACGGCGTCGAGCCCGGCGTGCGCGCCGCGGTGGACGAGGCGGTGCGTTGGTTCGAGTCGCAGGGCGCGAAAACGGTGCCGGTCGGGTTGCCCAACAGCCGGCTCGCGGTGCCCGTGTACTACGTTCTCGCCCCGGCGGAAGCCTCGTCCAATCTGTCGCGCTTCGACGGCGTGCGCTACGGTCATCGCGCCGCCGAGTACGAAGATCTCATCGACATGTACTGCCGAACGCGCGCCGAGGGTTTCGGCGCGGAGGTCAAGCGCCGGATCCTGGTCGGCACCTACGTGCTGTCGCACGGCTATTACGACGCCTATTACCTGCAGGCGCAGAAGCTCAGGCGCCTGATCGCACAGGATTTCGCCGCGGCGTTCACGCAATGCGACGTGATCCTCGGGCCGACCACGCCCACCACGGCGTTCCCGGTCGGCGCCAAAATCGACGACCCCGTGCAGATGTACCTGAACGACATCTTCACCATTCCGGCGCCGCTCGCCGGCTTGCCCGCTCTGTCGATACCCTGCGGCTTCGACGGCAAGGGCCTGCCGGTCGGCCTGCAGCTGATGGGCAACTACTTTTCCGAGGCCCGCCTGCTCGGCGTCGCGCAGCGCTATCAGCAGGCGACCGACTGGCACCTGCGTGTGCCCGGGGAGGCGTCGCTGTGAGCTGGGAGATCGTCGTCGGCATCGAGACGCACACGCAGCTGCTCACGCGCAGCAAGATCTTCTCCGGCTCGTCGACCGCGTTCGGCGCTGCGCCCAATACCCAGGCGTCCGCGGTCGACATCGCATTGCCCGGTGTGCTCCCGGTGCTCAACCGCGGCGCCGTCGAGCACGCCATCAGGTTCGGCCTGGCGATCGGCGCGGTGCTCAACCGGCGCTCGGTATTCGCGCGCAAGAACTACTTCTACCCCGACCTGCCGAAGGGCTACCAGATCAGCCAGTACGAGATCCCGATCGTGCGGGGCGGCTCGCTCAAGGTCGTCCTGCCCGGGGGCGAAAAGACGGTGCGCATTACCAGGGCACACCTCGAAGAGGATGCCGGCAAGTCGTTGCACGAGGACTTCCACGGCATGTCGGGTATCGATCTGAACCGCGCCGGCACGCCGCTGCTGGAGATCGTCACGGAGCCCGACTTGCGGGGCGCCAAGGAGGCTGTAGCCTACGCGCGCGCGCTGCACGTCCTGGTCATGTGGATCGGCATCTGCGACGGCAACATGCAGGAGGGGTCCTTTCGCTGCGATGCCAACGTGTCGGTGCGCCGCGACGGCGAGAGCGAGCTGGGCACGCGCTGCGAGATCAAGAACCTCAACTCGTTTCGTTTCATGGAGCGCGCCATCGAGTACGAGGCGAGCCGGCAGATCGCGCTGCTCGAGGACGGAGGCAAGGTGGCGCAGGAAACGCGTCTTTACGATCCCGAGCGCGACGAGACGCGCCCGATGCGCACCAAGGAGGATGCGCAGGACTACCGCTATTTTCCCGATCCCGACCTGCTGCCGCTGGCGCTCGCCGAGGATGAAATCGAGCGCATCCGCGCGTCGATGCCGGAGCTGCCGGAAGCGCGTCGCGCGCGCTTTGCCGTCCAGTACGCCTTGCCGATCCAGGATGCCGCGCTGCTCACCGGCTCGCGCGCGACCGCCGATTACTTCGAAACGCTGGTCAAGGCCTCTGGCGCGGAGGCGAAGCTGTGCGCCAACTGGATCATGGGCGAGCTTGCCGCCGCGCTGAACCGCGACGACCGGCCGATCCACCAGAGCCCGATCTCCGCGGAATCGCTTGGCGCGCTGCTAAGGCGCGTCGCCGACGGCACGCTGTCGGGAAAGATGGCCAAGGAAGTGTTCGAGGCGATGTGGCGCGGCGAGGGGGAAGCCGACGCCGTGATCGAGGCGCGCGGGCTGAAGCAGATCAGCGACGCGGGGGCAATCGAGAAGCTGGTCGACGAGGTGCTGGCGGCGAATCCCAAGCAGGTCGACGACTACCGCGCGGGCAAGGAGAAGGCATTCAATTCGCTGGTCGGCCAGGTGATGAAGGCCACCAGGGGAAAGGCGAACCCCGCGCAGGTGAACGAGATCCTGCGGCGCAAGCTCGCCTAGCAGCGCGGCGTCACCGGCGCTGCGTCAGCTCGACGTAGCGCTTCTTGTCCTCGTCGTACTTGGTGTTGATGCCGTCGATGTCACGGCGCTTGCTGGCCTGCAGCTCGAGCTGCAGGCTGAGCTCGGACTCGACGTCGTGGATCTGTTCCCCGAGGGATGCGGGCGCCTTCTTGCCGCCGGTATAGGTCGCCTTTTCCTTGGCGAGCGCGGCCTGCTTCTTCTTGAGCTCCGCAACGCGCGCTTCGATCTCCGCCACCCTTCTCGTGGGCTCGGCGAGCGCGCGCCCCCGTGCCTCGTCGATTTCCTGCACGCTGGTATAGGTCGCGAGCAATGCGCGATTGCGGCGCGCCTCTTCCTTCGCGCGCGCGGCCTCCTCGCGCTTTTTCTTCTCTTCGGCTTCCTTCACTGCCGGGTCCTCTTCCGGCTGCGCGTTGGTCGGCATGATGCGCCTCATCACCAGGCCCTGCGCGTTGAGCTGCTCGACGACCTGGCCGATGCAAGGGCTGGGAATCGTCTGGCCGTAGTAGACCTTGCCCTCCTTGCTGGTGCAGCGGTAGGTTTGCGCTGCCGCGTCCAGCGGCAGGATGGCCGACGCCAAGGCTGCGACCGCCACGCTGAGCGTAATGCTCCGATACATTGCCTCTCCTGTTCGTACGATCGGACTGCTGCGATTCTAACGCGTCACGCGATGCTGCGTTGACCCTGCTAGAATCCGCGCCACCCTCCGAGCCTCGTCCGCCCATGCGCTCAGCCGACCGAAGCTTCATCGCCGAGACCACCGCAAAAATGCTGCTCGAGGTGAAGGCGGTCCTGTTTTCCGAGGATAAGCCTTTCACGTTTACCTCCGGCTGGGCGAGCCCCGTCTACATCGACTGCCGCAAGCTCATCTTCTACCCGCGCATCCGCTCGCAGCTGATCGACTTCGCGGTGGCGACGCTCGGGCGCGACGCCGGCTTCGAGCAGTTCGACGTGATCGCGGGGGGCGAGACCGCCGGGATTCCCTACGCCGCCTGGATCGCCGATCGGCTCGGCCTGCCGATGCAGTACATCCGCAAGAAGCCGAAGGGCTTCGGCCGCAACGCGCAGATCGAGGGCGACATCCGCGAAGGAGCCCGCACGCTGCTGGTCGAGGACCTTACGACCGACGGTCGCTCGAAGATCAATTTTTGCAAGGCGTTGCGCGATGCGGGAGCGGTCGTCGAGCACGTGTTCGTCAATTTCTATTACGATATTTTCCCCGAGTCGAAGAAGATCCTGAGCGAGCTTCACGTGCGACTGCATTATCTGGCGACGTGGTGGGACGTGCTCGCCGTGGTCAAGCGGGGCGGGTACCTGGCTGCGGCGCAGATCGATGAAGTGGAGAAGTTTCTCCATGCGCCCGCCCAATGGTCGGCCGCGCACGGCGGGGTGTCGAGCTTCCCCTCCGCGTGAGGATCATTACCCTCAACGTCAACGGCATCCGCTCGGCCGCGCGCAAGGGGCTGTACCGCTGGCTAGGGGCGCAGCGCGCCGACGTCGTCTGTCTGCAAGAAATCAAAGCGCACGAGTCCGACCTCGACGCGACCATGCGCGCGCCGCGCGGGTTGCTTGGCTGCTTCTCGCACGCCGACAAGAAGGGCTACGCGGGTGTCGCGCTCTACAGCCGCGTGCAGCCGGATTCGGTGCGCGAGGGATTCGGCGTGCGCGAGTTCGACGACGAAGGGCGCTACCTCGAGGCGCGCTTCGGCCGTCTTTCGGTGGTCTCGCTGTATCTGCCTTCGGGCTCCAGCGGAGCGCATCGCCAGGCGTCGAAATTCCGCTTTCTCGACGCTTTCATGCCGTACCTGAAGAAGCTCAAGCGCAGCCGGCGCGAAGTAATCCTGTGCGGCGACTGGAACATCGCGCACAAGGAAATCGACCTCAGGAACTGGCGCTCGAACCAGAAGAACTCGGGCTTCCTGCCCGAGGAGCGCGCCTGGCTCACGAAGGTGTTCGACGAGATCGGCTTCGTCGATGTGTTCCGGCGCCTCAACCAGAAACCCGATCAGTACACCTGGTGGTCGAACCGCGGCCAGGCCTGGGCGAAGAACGTCGGCTGGCGCATCGACTACCAGATCGCCACGCCCGGCGTGGCGAAGACCGCCGCGCGGGAGGCGATCTACAAGCGGCGCCGCTTCTCCGACCACGCGCCGCTCATCATCGACTATGAGTGGCGCCTCGAGCGCTGAACTCCTGAGCGTGTTTCGCAGCAGGAAGATCTTCCTGCTGCTCCTGCTGGGTTTCTCCTCGGGGCTGCCGCTCGCGCTGACCGGCGCCACGCTGCAGGCCTGGCTCACGGTGAGCGGCGTCGACCTCACGACCATCGGCATGTTCGCCCTGGTGGGGCAGCCCTACACCTACAAATTCCTGTGGGCGCCGCTCATGGACCGCTTCAGCATCCCGTTCCTCGGCCGGCGGCGCGGCTGGCTGGTCGTCACGCAGGGCGCGCTGCTCGCGATCATCGCCTGGATGGGCACGCTCGCGCCCGGGCAATCGCCCTGGCTGCTGGCGAGCCTGGCGCTCGCGACAGCGTTCCTGTCGGCCTCGCAGGACATCGTTTTCGACGCCTACCGCACCGACGTGCTCGAGGCCGAGGAGCGCGGCGCGGGCGCCGCGGTATCAGTGCTCGGCTATCGCATTGCGATGCTGGTTTCCGGAGGCCTTGCGCTGATCCTGGCCGACAGCTGGCTCGGGTGGACCGGAACTTACTGGCTGATGGCGGCGCTGATGCTGGTCGGCGTCGCCGCGGTGTGGGCGGCCGAAGAGCCCGCGGCGCCGCCGCGCGCCCCGCACACCCTCGAGGAGGCGGTGCGCGAGCCGCTGGCGGAATTCTTCCAGCGCGACGGCGCCTGGGTCCTGCTGCTGGTGATCGTGCTCTACAAGCTCGGCGACGCCTTCGCGGGCACGCTGTCGACCGCGTTCCTGATTCGCGGCCCGGGCTTTTCGCTCACCGAGGTGGGCCTGGTCAACAAGTGGCTCGGCGTCGCCGCGACCATCCTCGGAGCGCTCGCCGGCGGTGCGCTGATGGCGCGGCTGAAGCTGTACAAGTCGCTGCTGCTGTTCGGCGTGCTGCAGGCGGTCACCAATCTCGGCTACATGCTGCTCGCCATGTCGGGCAAGAGCTACGCGCTGATGGTCGCCGCGGTGGCCGCCGAGAACCTGTGCGGCGGCATGGGCACCGCCGCCTTCGTCGCGCTCCTCATGGCGATGTGCGAGCGGCGCTACTCGGCCACGCAGTACGCGCTGCTCTCGGCGCTCGCGTCGCTGGGGCGCGTCTACGTGGGACCGGCCGCGGGCGTGATGGCAAACAGCCTCGGCTGGCCCGAATTCTTCTTCTTCACGTTCCTCTTTGCGCTGCCCGGCGTGGCGATGCTCGTCTGGCAGCGGCGCCGCATCGAGGCCATCGACACGGCGCCGCGCGACTAGCGGCGCGCGGTGACGGCGAAGCGGCGCTCGACGATGAACCCGACCAGCACCACCGCGAGCACGATCACGAGCGACGTTGCGGCGAGCATGGCGGGTGGCGGAGGAGGGCCGGGCGCGTAGGGCCCCGCAGCGGTCATCAAGGACGCCACCAGCACGAGTCCGGCAACGAGCATCTTGCGGCCCACTGAGAGATGTGCCTGCCACAGATAGAGCGCGAGCACTGCCGCGCCGATGCCGAGCTCGAGCGCGATGGCGACTGGCATGTGCTGCCATAACCCGAGTCCCAGCATGGGCGAGCGCTGGCCAAGCACCGGCATTTCGGGAACGTGGTCGATGACGTCGAGGACGAAGTGCGAAAGGACCGCGGTTCCCAGCGCGCCTGCCAGCCGCGTGCGCCCCGGATAGCCGTCGCCGACCGCAAACCAACCGATGAGCGCCGCCAGGGTCGCCCAGGCGAGGTTCGCCGCGAGCCCGTGCGAGTACGCAAACACGAAGGTAAAGAACTTGCCGCGGCCGGTGTCGATCGTCGGCCCCACGGATTCGATCCCCAGCAACACGAGCAGCCACAGCAGCGCGTCGGCGAACAGCGCGGCGAGCAGCAGCGCGCCGAGGTTGAGCCGCGGCTCGAGGCGTTTTACCGCGAGCCCGGCGCCGATGTGGCCGACGAACACGGCTTCCCCTAGCGCCGCGCCACGAAAAGCGGCATCAGCGCGTACACGGCGAGCATCGCTACGTATGCCGTGCCGGCGACCGGGTCGCGGCTCGCCAGGTATTCGCCGATGCGAAGGCCGCGCAGCCCGAGCACCAGCGTGAGCTCGGCAGCGAGCAGCAAGGCGAGCGCCACCCCACCGACGCCGAAGCGCACGCGCGCCGATGCGGGCAGCGCCAGGCGCTTCGCCACCCAGCGCGCGGCGACGATGATCACCGCCAGCATGACGGGCATTTCCGCCAGCTCGGCCATGCGCTCGCCGAGGCGCGGCAAGAGCCACAGCACGCGAACGGTCCCGAGCACGAAGCCGGCGCCGAATACGAGCGCGAAATAGAGCGTGCCGGCGGTGAGAGTCCGCCTCACCCGACTTGCCTGAAGTCGGCGAGGCGGACCTCCTGCCGCCCGTGGCCGTCGAAGTTCGCCGGATCGAGCCAGCGCTCGAATGCCCGGCGCAGCGCGGGCCAGTCGCCGTCGATGATGGCGAACCAGGCCGTGTCGCGGCTCTGCCCCTTCACTACCATGTGCTGCCGAAAGCAGCCCTCGTAAGTGAAGCCGAACCGCTCCGCGGCGTGCCGCGAGGGTTCGTTTAGCGCGTTGCACTTCCACTCGAAGCGGCGGTAACCGAGCTGGTCGAACGCGTAGCGGGCGAAAAGGAACAGGGCTTCGCTGGCGACGCGGGTGCGCGCGATCGCCGGCCCCCACAGGATGCTGCCGATCTCGATCACGCCGTGCTCGGGAACGATGCGCATCAGGGCCTGGCGCCCCTCGCAGCGTCCGCTCGCCGAATCGATCACCGCGAAGTAAAGCGGGTCCTCGGATGCCGCCGAGCGAGCCAGCCAGCCGTCGAAGTCCGCGCGCCCTTGCGGCGCTTCGAACAGGTATCGGAACCGGTCATCGGCGCCCGGGGCCATCGACGCCGCGAACAACTGGTCGCCGTGCCGCTGGTGCTCGAGCGGCTCGAGGCGGCAGTAGCGTCCCTCGAGCGTTGCGCGTTCGGGGCGCGGGCGGCTAGACCATTGCACAGCGGTACACCGCGAGGCTGCCGAACAGGTTCGGCAGGAAGCTGACCTGCTGGCCCTGGTGCAGCGCGACGCGCTCGCGAATCCGGATGCCGAGCTTGCGGCACAGGTCTTCGAAGTCCAGGGTGGTGCACAGGTGGACGTTCGGCGTGTCGTACCACTCGAAGGGCAGCTCCTCGGACACCGGCATGCGCCCGAGCAGCACCTGCATGCGCGCGCTCCAGTGGCCGAAGTTGGGAAACGACACGATCGCCTCGCGCCCCACGCGCAGCATCTCGCGCATCAGCTGCTCGATGCGGTGGATGGTCTGCAGCGTCTCGGAGAGAATGACGGTGTCGAAGGATCCGTCGCGGAACAGCAACAAACCGCTCTCCAGGTCGAGCTGCAGCACGTTGATGTCGTTGCTGACGCAGGCGACGACCTCGGCGTCGTCGATCTCGACGCCGTAGCCGGGCGCCTCGCGCGCCTCCCAGAGATACTTGAGCAGCGCGCCGTCGCCGCATCCGAGGTCGAGCACGCGCGCGCCTTGCGACACCCAGCGCGCAATGGCGGCGAAATCGGGACGCGCGGCGAGCAGCGCCTGGGGGGCGTCGGTCACAGCTCGATGTTCCCGAAATAGGCGCGCAGCGCACCGAAGTAGCGCGCGTCGTCCATGAGGAAGGCGTCGTGCCCGCCCGGCGCGTCGATCTCCAGGTAGGACACGATCTTGCGCGCATCGAGCAGCGCCCTGACCATCTCGCGCGAGCGCGACGGCGCGAAGCGCCAGTCGGACTTGAACGAGACGACGAGGAACGCCGCCTCGGCGCGCGCCACGGCCGCCGCGAGGTCGTCGCCGTAGTCCGCCGCGGGGTCGAAATAGTCGAGCGCCTTGGTGATGCGCAAGTAGGTGTTGGCGTCGAAGTAGCTCGAGAACTTGTCGCCCTGATGGCGCAGGTAGCTCTCGACCTCGAAATCGATGTCGAAGTCGAAGCCGAGCGCCGCGCGGCGCAGCTGGCGACCGAACTTGCCCATCATCGCTTCGTCCGACAGGTAGGTGATGTGGCCGATCATGCGCGCGATGCGCAGCCCCCGCACCGGTACCACGCCCTTTTCGTAGTAGTGCCCGCCGTGGAAGTCCGGGTCGGTGGTGATCGCCTGGCGCGCGACCTCGTTGAAGGCGATGTTCTGCGCCGAGAGCTTCGCCGTGGCGGCGATCACCAGAGCGTGACGGATGCGCGCAGGGTGCGCGAGCGACCACTGCAGCGCCTGCATCGCCCCGAGACTGCCTCCCATCACGGCGGCGAAGCGCTCGATGCCGAGGCGATCGGCCAGCCGCACCTGCGCCTCGACCCAGTCCTCGACCGTGACCACCGGGAAGTCGCCCCCCCAGGGCTTGCCGGCGGCGGGGTTGATGCTCATCGGCCCGGTCGAGCCGTGACAGCCGCCGAGGTTGTTGACGCCGATCACGAAGAACCTGCGCGTGTCGAGCGGCTTGCCCGGGCCGACCAGGTTGTCCCACCAGCCGATCTCCTCGGGCCGGTCGGCGTAGTAGCCTGCGACGTGGTGCGACGCGTTGAGCGCGTGGCACACCAGCACGGCGTTACTCTTGGCCGCGTTCAGCTCGCCGTAGGTCTCGTAGGCGAGCTCGAAGCCCGGCAGCTCGGTGCCGCCGCGCAGGCGGATCGGCTCGTCGAAGCGCACCTTCTGCGCCGTGACCGGGCCCACGGAAGAGGGATCGAGTGGAGCGTTCAAGAGCGTCTCTTTAGCGGTATTTGTAGTGCGCCCGCAATCTGAACATCAAATCGGCGCGGCTGGATTATAGCCCAGGGCCAAGTTAGACTGCCGCGCGACCCAGCCATGAGCCTATTGCGCCGACTGTTCAGCGACCTGTGGCGCGCGCACCCGCGGGCGGTCGCCCCGACCGGCGTGCCGCCCGACCCCCGTGCGATCTTTCCCGAGCTCGAGGCGCACGCCCGCGCCCCGATCGATCTGCACGTCGCGATCCTGTTCGGCGAGGTGCTCATCGGGGCACGGCGCTTCGAGGACATCATGACGCAGGCGATCGAGGCCACCTCGCTCAGAGTGCCGCCGCTCAAGGCGATTCGCCGGCGCGAGGCGACGCTGAATCTGATGCGCTACTTCCGTCACGCGAGGACCCTTCCTGGCCGGTGGGCCGAGTGCGGCGTGTTCGCCGGCACCAGCTCGCTCGCCCTGTGCCTCGCGGCGCGCGCCGAGGATCCGCGCTTTGACGGCAGCGGACTGCATCTGGTCGACAGCTATGAAGGACTGTCCGAGTTGCGCGAGGCCGACATGCGCACCGAGCGACGCGCCGACGGCTCGGCGCTGGCGGTGCCGCCTCCGCGCTCGTCGTCGAACTTCGCCGCGCCGATAGAGCTGGTGCGCGAGGCGATGGCCGGATTCGGCGGCGTTCGGCTGCACAAGGGCTGGATTCCGCGGGTGCTCGGCGAGCTGCCGGAGGACCGCTGGTCGTTCGTGCACGTCGACGTCGACCTCCACGAGCCGACGCTCGCCTGCCTCGAGTACTTCTATCCGCGCATGTCCTCCGGAGGCGTCATCGCGTGCGACGATTTCGGCTCGCCGGCGTTTCCCGGCGCGCGGCGTGCATGGGAGCAATTCTGCGGCGGCGCAGGCATCGGTTACGTCGCGCTGCCCACGGGCCAGTCGGTACTCGTGAAGCCCTGAAACCGGGTCACGCCGCCCTGGCCGCCCCGCTGGCGATCATGGCTTCGATCGCCGATTCCGACAGCCCGGCCTCGCGCAGCACTTCGCGCGTGTGCTCGCCGAAGCGCGGCGCGTGGCGCCGGTACTGCGGCACGGTCTCGGACCACTCCGAGGGCACGGCCATCGACCGGATCGTGCCCTCGCTCGGGTGCTCGACGACGCCGAGGTAGTCGATCGCTGCCAGGTGCGGGTCGTGCACGATGTCCGACAGACTGTTCATGCGCTGCACCGGGATGTCCGCGGCTTCGAGCGCCGCGATCCATTGGTCTGTCGTGCGCCTTCTCATTTCCTCGTCGACCAGCGCGTAGGCGGTGTCGTAGTTGCGGCTTCTTGCCTCCTGGCTGCTGAACTTCTCCGACTTCATCAGCTCGGGCTTGCCGATGAGCTCCGAGAATGCCCGCCACTGCTTGTCGTTGTAGATCAGCGCGCAAACGTAGCCGTCGGCGGTCTGGTAGGGGCGCCTGTCCTTGGCCAGCATCCTCGCGTACCCCGGCTCGCCGCTCTGCGGCACGAAGGTGTAGCCGCCGAGATGCTCGCCGAGCACCGTCTGCAGCAGGCTCTCGAACATCGGCACGTCGACTCGCTGGCCCTTGCCGGTCTTTTCGCGCGCGTAGAGCGCGGCGCACACGGCGTTGGCGATGTGCAGCCCGACGGTCCGGTCGGCGATGATCACCGGGGCGTAACGCGGCACGTCGGCCCCTTGCTTCTTCAGCAGCCAGGGGATGCCGGCGGCGCCCTGGATCAGGTCGTCGTAGGCTGCCTTGGCGGCGTAGGGACCGCGCTGGCTGTAGCCGAAGCCGCCGACGTAGACTATGCGCGCATTGACCGCGCGCAAGTCCTCGTAGGCGAGCTTGAGTCGCGCCATCGCCTGCGGCCGGATGTTGTACACCAGCGCGTCGGCGCCCTTTGCCAGCGCGAGAAGCGCCTCGCGCGCAGCATCCTGCTTCAGGTCGAGCGCGATGGCGCGCTTGTTGCGGTTGGCGTTCAGGAAGATGTGGCCCATGCCGTTGTGCCGCGCGGGCCAGGCGTGGCGCATGACGTCTCCCTCGGGCGGCTCGACCTTGATCACGTCGGCGCCGAGGTCCGCGAGGATCTGCGTGGCATACGGCCCCATCACCACGGTGGTGAGGTCGAGTACGCGCACGCCGTCGAGCGGTCCCGGCATGGGGCTAGGCGTTGAGCTTCGCCAGCAGCGCGCGCGTGCGTGCGGCGTCCCCGCTGCGCAGCACGCGCTGTACCAGCGGACGCAACTCGCCGATGTTGGTCCGCAGGATGCGCTCCTTGATGGCGAGCAGCTGGGCCGGATGCATCGAGAAATTGCGCAGCCCGAGGCCCAGCAGCAGGCGCGTGAGCTGCAGATCGCCCGCCATCTCTCCGCACACGGCGATCGGCACCGCGGCGCGCGTTGCCGTGCGGATGGTGTGCGCCACCAGGTGCAGCACGGCGGGATGCAGCGGGTCGTATAGGTGCGCCACCGCGTCGTCGGTGCGATCGATCGCGAGCGTGTACTGGATCAGGTCGTTGGTGCCGAGCGACAGGAAATTGAGCCGCCGCATGAACATCGGCAGCGCGAGCGCCGCGGCGGGGATCTCGATCATGCCGCCGATCTCGACCGCACGGTCGTAGGGGACGCTCTTCTCGTCGAGCTGCTGCTTGGCCTGCCTGATGAAGGCGAGCGCTTGCTCGATTTCGTGCCCGTGCGCGACCATCGGCAGCAGGATCCTGACGCGCCCGTAGTGCGATGCGCGCAGGATGGCGCGCAGCTGGGCGAGGAACATCTGCGGCTCGGCGAGGCAGAAGCGGATCGCGCGCAGGCCCATCGCCGGATTCGGCATTACGTTGCCGTTTCCGGAGAGCGCCTTGTCGGCGCCGACGTCCAGCGTGCGCAGCACCACCGGACGGCCCTCGAGCGCTTCGGCGACCTCGCGATAGGCCTCGAACTGCTCGTCCTCGGAAGGCAGGTCCTTGCGGTTCATGAACAGGAATTCGGTACGGAACAGCCCGATGCCCTCGGCGCCCGCCTCGAGCGCCTGCGGCACGTCCTGCGGCAGCTCGATGTTGGCGTACAGCTCGACCGACGCGGCGTCCAGCGTCGCCGCCGGTGTGGTCTTCAGGCGTCGCAGCTTCTTGCGCTCGAGCTCGATCTGCGACTGGCGTAGCTGGTATTCCGCCAGCACGATCGGATCGGGATCGACCACCAGCACGCCCTGCGCGCCGTCCACGATCAGAAGCTCGCCTTCGCGGATCATCTGGCGCGCGTGGTGCAGGCCGACGATGGCCGGGATATTCAGGCTGCGCGCCAGGATCGCGGTGTGCGAGGTCACCCCGCCGAGGTCGGTGACGAAGCCGCCGAACTGGTGGCGCTTGAACAGGATCATGTCGGCGGGCGAGAGATCGTGGGCCACCACGATCAGGTTGCGCTCCTCGGCCGAGCGCGGCTCGGTGAGCGTCTGCCCGCCCATCAAGGCCTTCAGCACACGTTCCACTACCTGGCGTATGTCGGCCTGGCGCTCGCGCAGGTAAGGGTCCTCGATCTCCTCGAACTGCGTCACCAGCTTGTCCATCTGCTGGACCAGCGCCCATTCGGCGTTGCTGCGGCGCTCGCGCACCAGCTCGCGGGGCGCGTGCGACAGCGACGAATCCTCGAGGATCATGCGGTGAAGGTTGACGAAGGCGCCGAACTCGGCCGGTGAATCCACCGGGATGTGCGCCTCGAGCGCAGCGAGCTCGTGCTTGACGTGCGCGATCGCGGCGTCGAAGCGCGCGATTTCGGCTTCGATCGACTCCTCGGAAATCTCGTAGTGCGCCACCTCGAGCCGCGCGCTCGAAACCAGGTGCGCGTGTCCGATGGTGATGCCGCCCGAGACGCTCGAGCCGTGCAGCACGAAGTTCATTCGCCCTCGCCGAACTTGTCTGCGATCAGCTTGCCGATGGCCGCCAGCGCCGCCTCGGCGTCGTCGCCCTCGGCTTCGATGGTGATCGAGCTGCCCTTGCCTGCCGCCAGCATCATCACCCCCATGATGCTCTTCGCGTTCACCCGCCGGCCGTTGCGCGACAGCCAGACCTCGCTCTGAAATCCGGTCGCGACCTGCGTCAGCTTGGCCGAGGCGCGCGCGTGCAGGCCGAGCTTGTTGACGATGGTCGCCTCAATGCTCGCCATGGCAGCGGTCGGCGTTCATGTGCAGCACGCCCTCCATGCCGCCCGAGAGTGCCTTCTCGACCACTGTGGCGAGCGGCTCATTGCGGTAGGTGAGGGCGCGCACCAGCATCGGCAGGTTGACGCCGGACACGCCCTCGACCCGCCCCTTGTCGAGCAACCGCATGGCGATGTTGCCGGGCGTGGCGCCGTAGATATCGGTCAGCACCAGCACCCCGGCGCCCGCGTCGAGCTCGCGCACGAGGTCCCGCGCAACCGGCAGCACTACCTCCGGGTCGTCGCGCACCGCCACGCCGAGCTGGCGCACCGCGAGCGGGCGCGCCCCGAGCACGTGGCTCGCGGCATGGATGAGCGAGTCGCCCAGCGCCCCGTGCGAGATGATCAGGATGCCGATCACGAGCGCAGCCTTGCCTCGAGCGCCTCGATGTACATGCCCGACACGTCGAAGCCGGTCTGGTCCTGGATCTCCCGAAAGCACGTCGGGCTGGTGACGTTCACCTCGGTGACCCAGTCGCCGATCACGTCGAGCCCGACGAACAGCAATCCACGCGCTGCCAGCGTCGGGCCGAGCGCTTCGGCGATCTCGCGGTCGCGCGCCGTCAGCTTGCGCGCTTCGCCGCGCGCCCCCGCCGCCAGGTTGCCGCGCGACTCGCCGGCTTTGGGGATGCGCGCCAGGCAGTACGGCACCACCTTTCCGTCGATCATGATGACCCGCTTGTCGCCGTCGACGATCTCGGGAATATAGCGCTGCACCATCACGCTGCGCGCGCCTCCCTGCGCCATGATCTCGACGATCACGTTGCGGTTGGGATCGTCGCTGCGAACACGGAAGATGTTCTCGCCGCCCATCACGTCGAGGCGCTTGACGACCACGTCGCGCTGCTCGCCGATGAAGGCGTGGATCTGCTGCGGATCGCGCGTGACCAGGGTCGGCGCGACGAACTGCGGGAACTCGGTGATCGCGATCTTCTCGTTGTGGTCGCGGATCGCGACCGGGGAATTGAACACCCGCGCTCCCTCGCGCTCGGCCGCCGACAGCAGCCAGGTGCTGGTCACGTACTCGAGGTCGAAGGGCGGATCCTTGCGCATCAGCACCGCGTCGAACTCCGCCAGGCGCCGCCGCGCGTGGCCGTCGGCGCGATACCAGTCCTCGTCGTTGTCCGCGAGGGCGATGCGCGTTGTTTCCGCGGTGACCCCGCCCGCGCGCCAGGCGAGACCCGGCTGCCCGCACACGAAGATGCCGTGGCCGCGCGCGTGGGCGGCGCGCATCATCGTGACGGTCGTGTCCTTGTAGGCCTTGATCTCGTCCAGCGGGTCGATGATGAACAGAAACTGCATGGCTGCCGGCGCAGGGTGCCCGCCCCCGCGCGCCGCATCACTTGCTGTGCGACACCATGTACTCGACCGCGGCGCGGATCTCCGCCTCCGACAGGGCGGGATTGCCGCCTTTGGGCGGCATGGCGCCCTTGCCGTGCAGCGCGACGTTCAGCAGCGTATCCATGCCGGTCGCGATGCGCGGCGCCCAGGCGGCCTTGTCGCCGAACTTCGGCGCGCCGGCGACCCCCATGGCGTGGCAGGCCGTGCAGACGCCGTCGTAGACCTTCTTGCCGTCGACCGGACCGGCGGCCTTGGCCACCGCTGCTGCGGGCGACGCCGGCGCCGGCGCGGCCTCGCCGCCGGCGGGAGCGGTGAACGAAACGTGGCCCACCGGCTGGATGCGCTCGGCGATCGCCGCCGGCGTCAGCGCCGCGGGATCGGCGGTCGGCCGCTCGATCACCAGCTTGACCAGCAACACGATACCGATAATCGGCACGATGAACGCGAGCAGCACGATGGTGATGAGCTGCTGCGGGGTCTTGATGAAGGAAGAATGCTCGTCGTGCTCGCTCATGCCTGCGCCCTGCTCGCGTGTGGGTAAGAGGATGATTTTAGCGTGAAACTCCGGCGCCGAGAAAGGCGCAGCGTGGACGCTGGCAGCGAAACGGGCTATTCTTCGCGCCTCCCCGGGCGCCCGTAGCTCAGCGGATTAGAGTATTGGCCTCCGAAGCCAAGGGTCGTGGGTTCGAATCCCGCCGGGCGCGCCAATCATGTACGAAGCTGGGCACTTCGCCCAGCTTTCTTTTCTCCATGAAGCCGATGGCGTAGGGATAGGAATTTCTTTTTCGTCCGTTCCGCGTCAAAGGGATAGGAATTTCTTTTTGTCCGTTCCGCGTCATGCTCGTCACCGGCCGGATCTGGGCTGCTGAGCGGTGGATTGGTGCCACAATCGGTCATGCGTTCGGCGCCAGGGTGCTCGCGCAAAGCGGCGTTATGGCAAATATGCGCCCCTCGGCCAGCCGCGGCGCCACCAGCGTGAGCTGAACGTAGTACACGACGCTGATCAGCACGCAATAGGCGGTGGCGAACGCGAGCGCCGCGTGGCTCCAGACCTTCCTCTCCGGCGCCGCGGCCTGGTGCACCGCGACCATCAGCACCAGAAACGAAGAGCCCAGAAACAGCGAAGGCGTGAGCAGCAGCACGATCCCGAGCACCGTGCTGCTGCTCTCCGGCCCGCCCTGCGAGCCCAACATCCCCGCCCACTCGAAAAGCTGGGCGACGACGTAAGCGAGGCTGAACGCCGTCGCGAGCACCGCGGACCAGAATCCGACGGCCTTGGTCGAAGCGGGAAGGGGGCTATCCATCAAGCTGCCCGTCGGACGCGCCGGCCATCAATCAATAGGGCGCCCCGTCCTTGTGCCGGTACTGCCACTTGCCGTCGGCCCCCATCACCACCCTGAGATCTTCGTCCGGGTACTCTGCCGAATCGCCCGGCAGGCGATCGCCTATTTCCAGATACACCACATCCTCCGTCGACCGGTTCACCAGGTGATGCCCGTCCGGGTCTCCGCCCTTGAACCCCATGCACATACCGGGATGAAGCGGCGTTTCGCCGGCATCGGTGATGAGTGTCGGATGACCCGACAGAACGTAAACGAACTCGTCTTGCACCCCGTGCCAATGACGCAGCGCCGACATCGCGCCGGGCTTCAGCGTGGTGCGGTTCACCCCGAAGCTCTTCAGCCCGAACACATCCCCCAGCACCTGCTTCTGCCGCCCGGCTACGCGCGAGGCGAACGGCTCCGGGTAGTTGGATGCCTTGGCTCTGGGTGGAACATCCGAAGCGACCACTGGACCTGACTTGGGCATTTGCCTTCCCCCCTTTCTGCTTGCCATGGTGCTGCAATCACGCGGAATCGCGCAACAACGAGACGGAGCGGAACCCGCCGTGGTGCATGACCTCGCGCAAAACGACCAGACCCAACGCGACCCGGCCCGGAGACGCGGCGTGGCGCCAGGCGACCGCGGAACCCGCGGCGTAATCCGCAAGCTGATTGAACAGGCTCTCCACCGACTCGATCGGAACGGCGACGCCATCGCCGGCCGACAACAGCGCAAGAACCTCCGCCAACTCCGAACCGGAGACCCCGAGCTCCGCGCTCCCGGGCAAGCTACGAATCATCGGCATGATCAGTTCCTCCACTTGAGCGATTGCGCTCTCGAGCACGGCTCCGGTCAGACGTCCCCGCTCAAGACCGCTTCTGACGCCGGCAAGCGGGCCGAGAGTGCGCTGACCTCGGTCGCCGGCCGTCGAATCGAAGAAAGTCAGTCGGTCGGCCTGAAGCCGCAAACCGACATATCGGGATTGATCAGGCGCGGATTCGTCACTCATAAACCATCGGCACGATAGCGCCCTCCGCGCGGCGCCGGATCGATGTCCTCGTACGCCTCGGGCCGAAAGCGCGGCGTGCAGATCGCCAGAAACACCAAGTCCTCGGCACTCGTGCAAGTAATCCTCTGCCGGCACCCCGGAGGAATCAGCACTACGTCGTTCGGCGCCACGTCCTGCGCCGGCGACTCCCCGACCTCGACCCGCCCGCTGCCCGAAAGGATCACGTATCGCTCAGTTGTTCCGGCAAGCCGATGCCAGCGAGTCGTTACACCCGGTGCAACACGAGCCCGCGCAATCGAAGCATCGGCGTCTTCGGGAATATTGGAGAGCTCGGTAATGAAGCAGCCTTCGTTGGCGTGGAACTCTGTTCGAAGGTCCATCACTCGCACTTGTTCGCGCATGCGGCTTCCTACTGCGCATTGGGCAGTTATGGAAGGTGAAGGATCGTTTGAGGCTCTAGTCCTCTTCCGGGGCGGCGCATGCTCGCGACCCAGCACCGAACTTGGCCGGGGCGCGAAGCGGCTCCGGCTTGATTGAGCTGCTAAAGCTTTGCGCCAAGAGGGATAGGAATTTCCTTTTCGTCCGTTCCGCGTCATGCTCGTCACCGGCCGGATCTGGGCTGCTGAGCGGTGGATTGGTGCCACAATCGGTCATGCGTTCGGCGCCAGGGTGCTCGCGCAAAGCGGCGTTATGGCAAATAAGGATTCCAAGAATGTCCTACGAGTCCCGACACCCATTCGCGTAGTCCCTGTTGTCACCCTCCCGCAGCCTCAGCCGCGAATGCGATACAGCGCCATGAGGTTCGGCTTGATCCGCTAATGCGAGAAATGGGCGCACTAGGCAAGGATCCGCGAATTACTCTAAGGCCACTGCGATCTTAGGATAACCTTGCACAACCGGGGTACGGACACCCCCGATTCGGCCGGTCTCAAGCAGCTTGACTGCGTTCTTGGAAGCTAAGCTATGCTCAGGCGGGTTTCGCCCCCGCTCGCGTCTTGTCGAGCACCGTCATCGCCGAGGCGACGACGCTCGCGACGTCCGACAGATTGGTCGGCACAATCATAGTGTTGTTGGTCCTGGCGAGGTTGCCAAGCGCGCCGATATAGAGCTCCGCGACCTTGAGGTTCGCCGCTTGCAGCCCACCTTCCTTGCCGATCGCGTTTGCGACCGCTTCTACCGCCGCTGCGGTCGCTTCCGCTACGACCCGCAGCGCGGTCGCCTCGCCCTGCGCTTTGTTGATCGCCGATTGCTTCTGGCCCTCGGATTTTAGTATTGCCGCCTGCTTCTCGCCTTCCGCCAAGTTGATCTCCTGCTGCTTCTCGCCCTCGGACTTGGCGATCAGCGCGCGCTTCTCGCGCTCGGCGGTGATCTGCGCCTGCATCGCGCGCAGGATCGTCTCCGGCGGGGTAAGATTCTTAACTTCATAGCGCAGCACCTTCACGCCCCAGGAGCGGCCCGGCCTCGTCGAGCACGTTGACGATCTGGCGGTTGATCACGTCGCGGCTCTGCAGCGATTGGTCGAGCTCCATCTTGCCGACCTCGCTGCGCAGCGTGGTCTGCGCGAGCTGCACGATCGCCGTGACGTAGTCGGAGGTACCGTAGGAGGCCAGGCGCGGGTCGGTGACTTGGTAATAGATGAGCCCGTCCACCGCGAGCTGGGTGTTGTCCTTGGTGATACATACCTGCTCGGCGACGTCATCTGGCACCTCTTTCAGTGAGTGCTTGTAGGCGACGCGATCAAAGAACGGGATGATGATATTGAGCCCCGGCTCGAGCACCTGGTGAAATTTGCCCAGCCGCTCGACGATCCAGGCATTTTGCTGCGGCACCACGCGTACGCCCTCAATCACAAACACCACGACCAGGGCGACGATGAAGAAAGGGATTGCGAACGGACGAATATTCGGCATGACGGCAATGAGGATGGTAACAATGACGACAGCGGCGACTTTTGCAAACATGCTACCTCCCGGCGAAAGCGAGATCTTATTAAGCGCCCGCGTCAGTTCAGGCGGGCCGGGTCTTGGAGGCTTTGAGGGAGTTTCCATCGATTGAATTGACGTAGAGAACTTCGCCGCGCTCGCCGGCGATATCGCCCGCGATCTGCGCGTCCCAAAGCGTGTCGCGGTATTTGACGCGCGCCTGGCCGGCGTCCTTGTTCACCCAGGAATCGAAGGCGGCCGGCTGGCCAAAATCCAGCCCCTGCATACGTTTGGGTTCGATCGTCTTCTTGTATCGTCGCACCCAGACTACTCCGGCAACCGCAACCGCGGCCGCGACGAGCGCCTGCCAGGCGAACACACCGCCCGCGTACGCCAGGCCCGCGCCGGCGAAACAGGCGATACCAAGCACGAGCAGATAGAACGTGCCCGTCACTAGTTCGACGATGATAAGGATGAAGCCGGCAACTAGCCAGACAAGGAAATTGTCTATGACCATTCTTAGAAACGCTTGATCTGGGAGCCCATCGCACGTTAGGCCTGGTTATTGTAAGCCTGCGCCAGTTGCAGCACCCCTCGGAGCCAGACAAGCCGGGCTCGTGAGGCTGCACCCATTTCAGTAACACGGGGGCCTACGGTCGCATCGGAATCGTTTCGCACGATAAGCTAGTCTGGGGACATAGGGCGAGCACGGCCGACTTCCCCGGCTGGGCGAGTGGCCACTCTGGGTCGGAACTGGACACGCGTCAAGCGCCGCTCTCGGCAAGAAATGGACATTTTGTGCAGGCCAGAACGTATTCTGGCCGCACATAAAATTGGTGTGTCCAGCAGTACTGAAGTCATGTGCGACGGGAGAAACCTCCCGCTTGTGCACAGTGCGTAGCGTCTCAACCCTGGGCGCTAACCAGGGACCTGTAGGTTGGCAGTTGCTACAAGCGACGATTCCTGATCGATGCGTACCCGGTCCTGGATTCTGAATTTCGTAGGTATTCTCAACCATCAGGACTTGCGCCACTTGTCCATCAAGTGGTCAAGTAGTCGATCACTCTGATTGATCGTTCCACTAACGACCGAAGGTTTCTCGCTGACCTCGGGCGATCGGTTGTACATGCGTTGCGGGACAGACTTGCGCGGTAAGATCGGGCGGTTCGGATCGTGGTACGGATTGCTGTCGAACAGGTCCTTGAACGCCGGGTCGAGCAAGTAATTCGGTAGTTGAGCGACCACAGCTTCATCGCCGGCGAGTTGCAGAACCATCTCGTTCGGCCCTAGGTCCAGCATCGCCTCGCCGCTAATGAATCCGGTGATCTCCGCCATGTCGTTAGCGGCAACCTGGTTGAGCGCTCCGAAGCATTGCAGCACCCGGCAGTTGTTCGTCATGGTCTTCCAATCGCGCGGGTACAGCATTTGCAATTGGCTGGCGTCCTGCCAGAAGCTCCAGGTCTGTAGCCCATAGCCACGCAACAACGTGATGGCCTGTCGAAGGTGTGGCAATTCGCCGAGTTGGGCCGCTTCGTCGAGAATAAATAGCGTGGATTGACTTGGCCGTACACGACGCCGCGTAATGCAGGAGATCAGGGCTCCGAGCCAAAGCCGCAACAGGCGACTGTGTGACTCCAGCATGTGGGGCGGCAGGATGAGATAGATTGACAGCAGTGCCCCGCTGGTAACGTCGTCGAGGTTGAACGAAGTGCTCGCCAGGCAAGCCTGGATCTGATCGCCACGCAGGAAATCCACCATTTCCTGGCTGAAGGAGATGATGCTGCCGAGCGTTTCGGGAGCGCCGATGTTTAGCATTCGCGCGATGCGCTGCACCTCCGGGTGCGGCGAATTCAGCAACTGATTGGCCAACACTCCGGGATCGGCTGCCGCGGAATTGATCAAATCGCGCACCTGCAGCAGGGTGCCGCCACCTGGTTTTGCATCTACCAGAACCGCCAGCATCGTCCCGATGGCGAGATGCATGCCCCGATTGGCCCAGTAGCGATTACGATCATCCGGCGAGGGGTCACTGAGTGTCTGCGCCAGAACGGCAACCTCGTCAACCGCGCTCGCCTGCGAAATGTCGATCACATCTAGTGGATTCAGCGTATCCGACGGTAGGTCGGTCACTCCCATGGGATCGATGATGACCACGCGCTGCCCCATTTCGCGCCGACGCCGCGCGGTGATGGCGGCGTTCTCCCCCTTGGGGTCAATCACGATTACCGGACCAGGATAACGCAGCAGCGCAGGAATAATGCAGCCTGTGCCTTTGCCGGCACCCGTTGGCGCGATTGTCATCAAATGACCTTCGCCATTCAGGAGAATGGGATCGAGGTACCCGGTGGCTGGAATCTTCAGCGGGTTGCCGTAAGTAAAGCCGATAGGACGCCGAGGTTGCCGGCTTTCAAGCGACCAACCGACGAGCAGCCCCGGCTCAGGTAGTTTCTCCGGCTGGCGCAGGCTCGTAGAGGCAACCACGCGATGCATCAGCCTCTACTCCTCGTGTCATTGATTGTTGCTGTTCCCGGTCGCAAGTTGCGGAACGGAGATCGGTAATTGTGTTGCGGAATCACGTCTTCGGCAAGGACCTGATCGTCCTCCATCGAGACCATGCCTTTCTCAACCTTGAACTTGGCGCCAAACAGGCAGCCGCTGTAACAGACTACGGCCTCGCCGGTCAGGAAATCGCCGACACGCGTCATCGTGATCGGCTTAATCTGCTCGCGCCAAGTATCGTCGGGAGACTTCGCTCCTTGGAGAATTGCTGCGTCCGGGCTCTCGACCAGCCAGAATGGACCTTCTTCACCCCACACGCTGCCACAGAAGAACCGCAGATAGTCCGGTCCCGTGACCGTCGGCTCTAGCTCGACCAGCGGAATCTCCAGAAACGAAGGCGGGCTGCCGATACCGCCATCCGCTGCCTTCGCGTCCGGTGCCCCAATCGCGGGAATGCGACCGGTGTTGAGATTGTGAATAACTTCACTCTCACCATCGATCACCCACATGAAGCCTGGTCCGTAGAGAACATTGAAGGTACCGATTTCCTCAGGGGTCAGCTGTGCCTCCGCTTCCGCGAGCAGCCAGCCTGGATAGAACGACAGCGGCATAGCTCGAAGACCCGAGATCGGCAGATGCTGTGTGAACGCCGCTGGCCCATGCGAGCGCGTCAGGGCCGAGTTCAATCGCTCAAGAAATGCGCTTGCCTCACTCTCGGCCAGCGGGAGCCACGGGCCAGGCATCAACGGTATACCAGTCGAGATCATCGCCAATAGTAGTCTCGTCGAGGGTAAATTGGGGGGACGAGGCTTAAAGAGTACCTTCGGTGACCTGCTCAGGGATTCTTGGACCATTCAGAACTGGAGAACGGCTCCCTATGAGGGTTACCTCAAGGGGGGCTCCGTCCCGACTGCGACATAGCACCACTAAGATCAGCTTGGCCCGCTGACACAACAGATGGGCATATCATTCCAATATTGATCTCATCATGTGACCAAGACCACCAATACGGGCCAAACGATCTGCGCGACCTACTTTGCACGCCGCAATATCATGGAGTCCGAAATTTGGTGTCTTTCGGCACTCAGGCTCAAGACGAAGACGGCCGTGCGAGGCACTACTGCTTGCATGCGAGGGGTTATTAGTCAGAAGATCAAGGTCATTTGTGGATCGCTGTCAAGAGCCGAGCAGCCGCTGCGCGGCGCTGCCGGGGGCAGCAGACCTGTTCCTTTACCAAACGAGTGGGCTCCGTTGGTCTCCCACAAGCGAGGAAGCACCGCCATGCAAATTTCCGTTTCATTTTGGGGCCGCCGTCCCGGATCCACATTCCTGGTCACGCTTGCGCTTCTTTTTCTTGCGTATCCTTGCGCCGCACAGTTTCGGCCGGTTGCGGGGCACGAGTACCGCGAGTTCAGCAACCGGGTAAACCCCGTTCGCGGCGAAGCAGTGGTTGGGCTTTCCCTCGCGCCGACGGAAGCTGACCGGAAAGCCGATGTCGTTCAAGTATTCCTACCGCAACCATTTTCAGGCGAAATTCGCATCGAAACGTTAACGGCCGATGGCCGCTTCCGTGGCGAGGGCGCGTACTCTCGTTCAAGCAACGGGAAAGAATGGGTTCGCCTTGCCCTTCTGGCATCGCCTTCGGTTGACAGCACGGAGCCATCCGCTCGGCCCGTGAACCCCTTCACGCTTGCGATCGCAGCCCGTGGACCCGCCGGAACGCTCTATCTGGTGCGCTGGGGCAATTCCCCAGTAGTGGGCTCGTCGGAGCGAGTCCGCCTCTACGTCAACAGTCGCCGTGCAGAGATGTTTGTGCGCGCTGGGAAGCAGTATTGCGGTGCGCGCGCTCGCCTACCCCGCAGCCCCTACGTTTCGATAGCTATTGCGATATCGCGATGGTCGATGTTCCAAGCGACGGAAACCTATTGCTCATTCGACGCGACCAGTTCGACGAGGAAACGCGGAAGCTGAAGGTGTACCTGCCGTGAATTCCACCGAGAACATCTCTCAGGAGGGTCGGAGCCCTAGTCGCAACCGGCTAATATTGCTAGCCACCGGGCTGATCATCGCGCTGATTGTGGTCTGGCTAGTGTTGCCCGCGACCACCGCTTCGTTCGCAATATGGTCCCATACCGGCGCGCTCACGCTTGAGGTTCTGTGTGGCGAACGGCTCGTTTGGGATCTACCCCCGGGACGCATCGGATCGCGCAGCGCCCTTCCTGGAGCAGGTGCTGCTCGCTCTGGCAACGTCACCTTGACTCTAATGGCCGGGGCTCGTGCGCGGGTGCAATCCACGAGTCCTGGCGTCTTGCGCCTCGTGGTCGACCGTGCCGAAGGGATGGCTCACCAATGCGGCGCTGCATCGGTGCCATCATATCAAGCAAGTGTAGATGACCTACCGCTCCCCGACGATCCGCTGGGATTTAATTACTCCTCGAATGCGCCAAAGGCCGGCCAAGCGCCACACACCTTGGCACTACCTCTCTCCGGGCACATTCTTGTCGGCCAAGCAGTCCAGCAGGGAGCTGGCTGGTCAACGAGTGCAGCCGGAATTCTTCAGTCAGGTACTGTCACCTTGCGCGTCAGTGCCGATCTCGAGCGAGGAACGTGTGACGCTAAATATCGAACAGCTCGACCCGGGCAGTCTCCTAGACACTCACGCCTGCCTTGAAGCTACTGAAAATACAGCGGATATCTGTCCCTCGCGCGGGGCTAAGCCTGCTCAAGGATTCCTGCGCATGGGATCTGCCGCTGGGTTATCGGTTCAGATCTATGCGGTCGGACCGGTAGGTGTGCAAGCGTTCGGCAGTAATGCGCAAGCTTCGTCTCACTATCCCAAACTTCATTGCAACGTGGCGCTCCGAGCCGATTAAGATTTGGGGCGCCTTCGCGCTACTTATTTTTGCACTCGTCAAAGAATTCCCGCGGATAGACAAGCTCTTTACAGCGCGGAGAAAGGGCACAGACGCTCAAGGAAGCGAGCACCGCCCATCAGACGGAAGCAGTACTTTGGTAGAAACAGTCCATATGGTCGAGGTCATTGGGGGGAAGACAGGCGAAAGTACCAAGAAAGGCGGCCCTTCCTCCCCCGTCATCCCCGGAGTGGTCGCTCTGCTGCTCGGCGGCCTTCTGGTCGAATGTGCGCCCACGTCGGTCCGCGCCGAGCCAGTCGAAGTACGCCAAGGTAACTATACCGGTGCAGGTGCCTCGTTCCACCGCGGCGCTGAATGTCTCGTAGTCACGGCGCGTCACGTTGTGTCGGAGATCGGCACGCCCGTCACGGTGCTCGACCGCACCGGTGCCAAAGCGGAGGCAAGCCGAACCTACGACAATGAGCCCTACGACTTGGCGCTGATTACGCTTCGCGACAGTCCGCCAACGGTGGCCTGTACCGCGATCTGGCCCGATGTTGCATGGCTTCAGCGCGCAAATCTTTCGACTGAGCACGAATTTCAAGTATTTCGGGATTACCCAAGCGGAAAAGAGACCATCGTGCGCCTCAAGTACGCCGGCGGCACAAAGGATCGGCTCGCGCTCGCGCCTGTGGACAAGCTTACTGTTCGCGAGTCAGACAGCGGTGCCATCGTCATGCTCGACGGCCGACCCGCCGGGATCGTGCAAAGCGTCGATACCGGTATTGATCGCGTCAATGTGCTGAGATTCGACATGATTGACCAGCTCATTGGCGACCGCTTCCGCAACTCCGGCGGCCGCGTGATCGCCTACGCTGGCGTCCTGTGGAGAGGTCGCGAGAATCCGACCTGGAGCGCGTATGTGAAGGCCTGGATTACGGAAAACATTGGGGGGGCCGTGATTCCGGCGTCCAGTACCGGGGGGGTGACATCGAAGGCCGCCTGCGCAGTCAAGGTAGAGGTCCTATCCTGGGATCAAGTCCGCGTTCCGAATCCCGACTTCGACAGCGTGCAGCTGCAACTGAAGGCCTGTGGCAAGCGGGGCTTGTTCTATGAGCAAGTCTGCAGTTCGGCGCGGCAGGCAGCGGCCAGCACACCCCGACAATTGATGAGCCAAAAGATTGCCCTCAACGTAGAGGTCACGCCAACGGGCGCACCCCCCCTGAGTAAGCTTCAGTCAAGCACGCACGTACCACGATCGGCCCAATTGACCAGACCAGAGATAGAGCTCGCTGTATTGCGGGCCGCTGTCGGCCCGCCTCTTACGGACTTACTTACTCGCGGAGGATGCAAATAGCTGTGCTTGCGTGGGCGCGGGCCCCGCTGGACTAATACCGGGGCCCTACACAGGCGCATTGGAAGCCTCGCAGCCAACCCATGCGCCCGTCGCGCAATCTAACCGCAAGCATCCGCATTGGAGTTGACCACGCTTTCGTGGACACTTTTCAACGTTGGAATTGAAGGAGGTCCACGATACCCCGAATCGGCTCTCGGTCGCCGACATCACCTACATTCCGACCTGGGCGGGGTTCCTGTATCTGGCGGTGGTGCTCGATGCCTTCAGCCGCAGGATCGTCGGCTGGGCGATGGTCGAGCATCTGCCAACCGAGCTGGTCCTGGCCGCGCCCAACATGGCACTCGGACAGCGCCGCGCCAAGGGCGTGGTACACCACTCCGACCACGGTACGCAGTACACCTCGATCACCTTCGGGCTTCGGTGCAAGGAGGCGAAGCTCCGTCCGTCCATGGGAACGGTGGGCGACGCCTACGACAACGCCATGTGCGAGAGCTTCTTCGCGACGCTGGAATGCCAGTTGCGCGATCGCCGGCGCTTTGCCACCAAGGCCGAAGCGAGGATGGCAGTGTTCGAGTTCATCGAGGGCTGGTACAACTCCTCTTCATAAGGGATAGGAATTTCCTTTTCGTCCGTTCCGCGTCATGCTTGTCACCGGCCGGATCTGGGCTGCTGAGCGGTGGATTGGTGCCACAATCGGTCATGCGTTCGGCGCCAGGGTGCTCGCGCAAAGCGGCGTTATGGCAAATAGCTGGGCGGCCCGCCCGTAACCATCTATCGGGAGCTTCGCCGAATTACGCGCGCTCCTGAAGCGTTTCTCGAGCAGCCTCGCGAGGCAGCAGACGCGGGGGATTGGCAGCGCTTTGTCCAGCTGCTCGATGCAATCCATTGCCCCCGATCGAGGTTAGCGGCGTCACTCGAAAAACACCGCGACCGCAGTTTAAATCGCTACCAGGAACCCAAGGGCCTTCGAATCATGGGAGTGAGGCATAAGGATGTCGTGGTTACCACGCGCGCAAAGCGCTGGATCCTAGTGCGCCGCCAAGTCGCGGCGTCCATTGCTTCAAGTCGCGAGGACTACGTTCATCGCCAGTTCGCGGGTCTCTTGGAGTCCTGTCAATAACTGTACGGTAGGGTGTGCCGTCGTCCGCTTTCGGCCTATTCTGTTGAAAAACTCGAAATTACCCATGCGAGAAATTCGAGGCTGATATTGAGGCAATCAACAATTGTCGATTGTTTTGCCTCTCGGTTCGCTTTGAAAGTCCTACGACGCAAAATCGACTCTCGCATGTATCCCCCCAGCCTGAAGGGCGCATCGTTTCCTAAAACGGCTAGAATTTTTTCAACGTCGCCTGAAAAAGAGTTTTTCAACAGAATAGGCCAGAAGCGTTCCATCAAGAGAGGGAGCCATGCTCGTGGAGCCCAGCGAGACCGCCTCGATCTTGATGCGCACGACCTGAGCCTTCTGCGGTTTCTCGAACATCGGGTCGAGCGCGTCAGACTCGGTCCAGCGGTTTATTGGCGCGTAGATTCAGTGCGCAATGGCTCTCCCCGCATCGACGGTTCGTTCGGACATGTGAGAATCGACCCCCAGGTCTGACAGCTGTGGATATGACAGTGGACCGGATGCGATTCACGAACTTGTCCGAGGTGCATTGGCAAGGTCATGACGGGTGGTCCTGTCAGGTCGACAGGCGCACAGGACATGGTGCCATCCTGCCCCGTGCCAGCAGCAGTGCCCGAGCAGCGACGGCGGAGCACGCTTGAGGTCCACACGTTCCAGCGACGCACCGACCGCCAACATATGAGCCCTGAGCGCACGCGACTGACGTTTGCGCTGCTGCTCTCGCTGCTGATCCACACGTTGCTGTTGAGCCTGACCTTCGGTGGCCAGGGACTCTGGCTTCCGGGCTTCGGCTTCCCCTGGCAGGATCGAAGGATCGAGGTAGCCGATCTGCGCGTCGTAATCCTTCCGGCGCAGGTCACAGCCGCGGAGCCGGCGGTCACGCCGGTCGCGAAGCCGTTGCCGCAGGCATGGGTCGAGCAGCCTGTTGCCAGTGGGCCGGCGCTGACGCCATCCATGTCCCGTGCGCCGACCTCGCGGCGGGCTGCAGCAGCGATCGTGCCGGAGGCCGATCCGAGTGCGGAGGCCAGTACAAGGACAAACGCTGCGACCGGTGCGGCCCCTGCGAAAACACCTTTGCGCGCCGATCGGCCCGGTGACACGGCGCCCCCGCCGATCCCCGCGCCGGCCGTGATCACCTTGGCGCGGACCGAGGAGGCTGCGCGGGTCGAGGCCGAACGGATCGAGGCCGCGCGGGTCAAGGCCGCGCGGGTCAAGGCCGAACGAAAACGGGTCGAGGCCGAACGAAAACGGATCAAGGCCGAACGGATCAAGGCCGCGCGGGTCGAGGCCGAACGGAAACGGATCGAGGCCGCACAGGTCGAGGCCGAACGGAAACAGATCGAGGCCGAACGGATCAAGGCCGAACGGATCGAGGCCGAGCGGGTCGAGGCCGAACGGAAACGGATCGAGGCCGCACAGGTCGAGGCCGAACGGATAGAGGCCGAGCGGATCAAGGCCGAACGGATCGAGGCCGAGCGGGTCGAGGCCGAACGGAAACAGATCGAGGCCGCACGGGTCGAGGCCGAACGGAAACGGATCGAGGCCGAACGGATCGAGGCCGAACGGATCGAGGCCGAGCGGATCGAGGCCGAGCGGATCGAGGTCGAGCGGATCGAGGCCGCACGGGTCGAGGCCGAACGGAAACAGATCGAGGCCGCACAGGTTGAGGCCGAACGGATCGAGGCCGAACGGGTCGAGGCAGCGCGGGTCGAGGCCGCACGGGTCGAGGCCGAACGGTCAGGCGAACGGATCGAGGCCGAACGGATAGAGGCCGAGCGGGTCGAGGCCGAACGGGTCGAGGCCGCACGGGTCGAGGCCGAACGGAAACAGATCGAGGCCGCACAGGTTGAGGCCGAACGGATCGAGGCCGCACGGCTCGAGGCCGAACGGGTCGAGGCCGAACGGGTCGAGGCCGAACGGGTCGAGGCCGAACGGATCGAGGCCGCAAGACGGGAAGCGGCGCTTCGGGCGATAGGACGACAACTGGACGAGGAGGCCGCCCGGCGTGAAGCTGCAACGGCTGCAGCGCAACCGTCACCCTCGCTGGCACCCTCGTGGAGCAGCGCACGTCGATACTGGCTCCTCGGTCGCACTGACCCCAACGCGGAACTCATCCTGTACGCGGAAGCCTGGGCCCGGAAGATCCAGCTGAACATGACGTTCGACATGGTCCGCGAAGCGGCGAAGCAGCCTCACAGCGATCCCCTCGTGACGGTGGCCATTCGTAGCGACGGCTCGGTAGAGTCGGTGACCTTCGTTCAATCCAGCGGCGTGGCGGCCCTCGACGAAGCGATACGACGCGTCGTGCACAGCCAGACGCCCTACCAGGCGTTCCCGCCGGGCCTGGCCAGCGAGTACGATGTGATCGAGATCCGCCGAACCTGGTACATCGACATGGCGATCCGCCTGTACTGATGGGACAGTGACAGGCGTCAGGCGATTCTCAACGCGTTGGCCTGGGTGCCTGGCACTTCATGTCGGGGTTGCTGCCCGGGGTACGTGGACGATTGCCTACTACCTGCCTACTGGTGAATCGAAATGCACGTAGTGCTGCGAGCTAGCTGGGCAGTTTTACGGGCGCCCACTGATTGAGGGTCAGTACGCAAAGAGGATGCGATCCATGGCAGAGGCCGTTTAGCGCCGGTTCGGCCACGGGTGGAGACGTGGCACTAGGGCATTGGCGCCTTCACACGGCAGGGGCCGTTGGTTCGATCCCAATAGGGATAGGAATTTCCTTTTCGTCCGTTCCGCGTCATGCTCGTCACCGGCCGGATCCGGGCTGCTGAGCGGTGGATTGGTGCCACAATTGGTAATGCGTTCGGCGCCAGGGTGCTCGCGCAAGCGGCGTTATGGCAAATAACCTTGCGGCGTACCTCGATGCGCTGCAATGGGCGCTTACCCCCGCCAACCGGGGAGCGGCCGCGGCACTGCTGGTGAAATGGTTGAAGCTGCCGGAAAAGGTGGCGGAGACGACTTACGCGCTCCTCGCCGATCCGCGCTTCGGGCTCGTGCCCGACGCGCAGTTCGATCTTGCGGGCTTCAACAACATGCTCGCGCTGCGCGCGGAGATCGAGGGGCAGTGGGGCGGCAAAGCGCCGTCGCCCGAGCGCTACATCGACTTGAGCTGCTACGAACGCGCGCTGTCATTGAGCCAGAGCCAATCGCTGGGGCTCTAGCGACGCGATGCGGAGCGCGTCATTCAGTTGACCGGAACCCGCCTCGAATCATGCAAGTTCGAACGAGAAGGCGTCAGCCCCGGAGAGCACGGCGAACACGGAGATTCGAAGAACACCGTTTGAATCAACTGTCGATCGGCTCGGCGCGCTTGCCGCCCAGGAACTCCCCGATCGCGGCGAGCGCTTCGATGTGATCGCAGCAGATCTTGAAGATCATAAGAATCGGTACCGCCATCAACGCACCGATTATTCCCCACAGCCAACCCCAGAACAGCATCGATAGAAAAATGACGACGGGATTCAAGGTGAGCCTCTTGCCGGTGAGGATGGGGAACAGAATCTGACCTTCCAGAACCGTGAGAGCGAAAAAAACCGCCGGAACGCGCAAGACTTCGCCGATCTGATCAAAGGTCAGGAAGGCGACTGCGGTCAGGACCGTCAGGCTGCTTCCGGCGCCGACGTAAGGAACATAGTTGAAAACCGCAACCATGGCTCCCCACAGCACAGGATTGGGCATGCCCAACCAATGCATGGCGAGCCCCGTGGCAATACCCAAGCCGCAATTGATGCAGGTGATCGTGAAAAGATAGCGCGCCATGTCGGTCTGGATGGCGCGCGCGACTTCGACCACCCGTTTCTTGTCGGCGAGCGTGGGCAGCACATGCACGAGCTTGCGCAGAAACATGTCTCCCGAGGCCAGCAGAAAATAGAGCAGGACGATCGTGAATACGGCGGATATCAGCACGCTCTGAGTGCCGATCAAAAACCGGCTGAAAAGGCTGGGTTTTTGCGGGACCACTTGGGTTTTTGCCGGCGGTTTTGCTTCGACGCGGGTGATTTCCTCGACTTTGTCCGCGGCCTTGGTGACCTCCTGCACCGATTTCTTGATCCCGCGCACCTTGTCTTCGATCTGCTTCAGGGTCTCGGGCATCTTTTCAATCCACGCAGTCGCAGGATCGATAAGCGAATACACGCCGAATCCGAGAGCAGTGATGAGCGCGACGACGACCACGGCTGCACCCACCGGTTCGGGAAGGCGCAGTTTATTGAGCACACGCACCGCCGGGGAGAGAATCAGCGTCAATAACAGCGCCAGCACCACGGGGAGCAGCACTTCGCGGGCGAAGTAGAAGGTGTAAAAAATCGCGAGCAGAAAGAGCCCCTTCAGGATGACATTGGGGTCCCGCGCCACCTTGACAGCACCGCTCGGCGTCGCCTTATCGACAGGTTGAGGCGACGGGGATAGCTCGGGTTGAAGGGCCTGTTCGTCCATGATGCGGTAGTGTGGAGCGATGAGGTTTGAATGACTTGCCGGGATGACCGGTGGAGCAGTCCATGGGTTAGATTGCGAATCCCGCCATCGGGTTCTGTGGCATTTACACGGGCAGAATTATGTGAAGCGTTAGATTATGCCCTTGCTGCGCAGCGCGGCAATGTCCCGCTGGTCTTTCCCGAGCAGTTCGCGCAGGATTTCATCGGTATGCTGACCGAGCAGCGGCGGCGGGATGTCGTAACGTAACGGTGTGCGCGAGAACTTGATCGGGTTGCCGACCTGCGGGACCGATCCGGACAGCGGATGCGGCACGTCGACCCGGAGTTTGCGGTGCTGCACCTGGGGATTCGCGAACACTTCGTCCAGCCGGTCGATCGGACCGCACGGCACGCCGAGCGGTTCCAGCAGCGTCACCCACTCCGCAGTGGATTTTTTCCTGATTGCACGGGCGATGGCGGCAGCGCACGCATCACGGTTGGCAATGCGCGCGACGTTGTCCACAAAGCGCGCGTCCTTGGGCAAGTCGGGAATGCCGGCGGCATCGCAGAACCGGGCGAACTGGCCGTCGTTGCCGATGGCGAGGATGAGATCGCCATCCCCGGTCGGGAAGGTCTGATAGGGCACGACGTTGGGATGCGCATTGCCCATGCGCTTTGGCGGTTCGCCGCCGATCAGGTAATTCATGTTCTGGTTGGCGAGCCACGCAACCTGGGTGTCGAGCAACGCCATGTCGATGTGCTGGCCCTTGCCGCTCGCCTGCCGCTCGTGCAGCGCCGAGAGAATGGCGACCGTCGAGTACATGCCCGTCATGAGGTCGGCGATTGCCACGCCGACCTTCTGCGGCCCGCCGCCGGGCACATCGTCGCGCTCGCCGGTGATGCTCATGAGTCCACCCATTCCTTGGATCATGAAATCGTAGGGATAGGAATTTCCTTTTCGTCCGTTCCGCGTCATGCTCGTCACCGGCCGGATCTGGGCTGCTGAGCGGTGGATTGGTGCCACAATCGGTCATGCGTTCGGCGCCAGGGTGCTCGCGCAAAGCGGCGTTATGGCAAATAATAAACCGCCTTACGCATCCGGGTCGTACCGGGGACGTGCGTGTTGCACGAGCGGCGCTGGAGCAAGGCGATTTCCTGTGGCTCGTCAAGCCTCGCGCAAATCAACCGCATCCCCTTCGACGAACCTGCTTCGCCAGGCTATCCGGCTCCGCATATCTTCCGGCAGTTTCTCGGAGTCCTGAAATCGCTTGCTTCCGCACCGGGAATCGGCCTTCGACCCCAGGCGCTCCGCTTTCCCTGCGTCGCGTTTCTGAAGGGGGAAACCGCGCGGCCCGCGATCTTGGTCAAGCGCGACGCCGAGCGCGTGCTCTACTTCTCGGCCGGGTCGCAGACCCCGGCGACCGTGCCGCTCGCCGAGGTGGGCGCGACCTTCGAGCCGACGGCGATCCTCGTGCGCCACGAGGACGCGGCGGACCCCAAGGGCGACGGGGCCGAAGCCCCGGGGAAGTTCGGCTTCCGTGGTTCTGGACGCAGCTTCTAAGCTCCGGCGCGTGTGCCGAGATGTGCTCGCTGGCTCCCTTTTATCCAGCTTCGGCTTCGCAACCCCGTTGGGGACCCAGGTCGTGATGATATGGTCGTCGTTCATGAGACCCTGAGACGCTTTGGCGGTTTCTGTTGGTCTCCTCATGTCCGCACTGTTAACGCGGGGATTACCTGGTTTCGACAGTACTTCTTGATCCATACCGGGAACCGGTGGATGCGGTGCTCGGCAGCCAGGTCTTCAAGCATATCCGGTGGCTTTACCTGCCGTACTTCCAGCACCGCCCGACCGGGGTGCTCGTTGCGCGCGTACACGCCGTCGAAACCATCCGCGACTTCCTCGCCGGCGCGGCCGTGTCGCTCCTATTGGACCTGCCCTTCCTCTTCATCTTCGTCGCGGTCATGTTCTTCTATAGCTGGCAGCTGACGCTCATTGCCCTCGGCATGCTTGGGCTCGTCGCGGCGCTGAGCCTGGGGGTGACACCCACCTTCCGTGCGCGCCTGAACCGCCAGTTCCTGCTCGGTGCGCGCAATCAGGCTTTCCTCACCGAGTACGTCTCCGGCATCGAGACGGTGAAGTCGCTCCAGATGGAGCCGCGGCTCGAAGAGCGTTACGACGAGATTCTCGCCAACTATCTCGCCTCGAGCTTTGCGACGCGAAAGCTCTCCAACAGCTACATCGTCGCGGCAACGCGCTCGAGCAGATCATGACGCTCTCGATCCTGTGCGTCGGTCCGCTGCTCGTCATGCTAAACGACTGCTTCACCATCGGGATTCTCGTCGCGTTCCAGCTGTTCGCTGCGCGCATGTAGCCAGCCGATGCTGCGCCTCGCGGGCCTGTGGCAGGAGTTCCAGCAGGCGAACATCGCCATGAAGCGGCTCGGGCGACATTATGGACGCGCCGATCGAGCCCTACGCGCTCATCCCGTCGCGGGCAACTGAAGCAAAGGGCGAGGTCGCAATCCGCGACTTGGGTTTTCGCTACTCGGCCGAGCAGCCCTGGCTCTTTCACAACCTCAGCCTCACCCTCAAGCCCGGCAAGCTCACCGTCCTTACCGGGCCGTCTGCTCCGGGAAGAGCACCCTGTCCAAGCTACTCCTGGGTTTCTACCAGCCCGAGGAGGGGAAAATCGAGATCGACGGCCACGACCTGCGCCATCTTTCCGCCAACGAATTGCGGCAGTATTTCGGAATTGTGCCCCAGGAAACGTACCTTTTCTCGGGCACCATCTACGAGAACCTCGTCGCCGCCAACCCCAACGCCGGCTTCCCCGACGTCGTGCAAGCCGCCAAGATCGCCGAGATCCACGACGTGATCGAGAAACTTCCCAAGGGTTACAACACCGAAGATCGGCGAGCACGGCGTCGGCCTCTCGGGCGGCCAGAAGCAGCGCCTGGCGATCGCCCGCGCCATCCTCAAGCGCCCGAAGATCCTCGTCTTCGACGAGGCGACCAGCAGCCTCGATCAGGCCACCGCCGAGCAGTTCGCGCAGACCGTCAACCAGCTCAAGGGCGCGTGACGACACTCTTCATCGCGCACCAGGTTCCGAAGGGCTGCAAGTCGATGAGGTCGTCAGGCTGAGCGACAGGGCGTCGCACGTGCGAGTAGTTGAGGAAGCAACCCATGGGTCATAGAAGAGGGCGTTTTCAATGAATCGATCGTGGTTCCAAAGGTCTGGTCATCGAACGTACTACCAGTCGCGTTCTCTCCTCGAGCGAATGCCGACAGACGCTCGAGGCGGCCGATTTATCGTTGTCTTGTTTGGCGCTGTTTGGTTCGCATGGGCCGCAAACTCTCTGGCCGACGATCAAAGGCCAGCCTACCGCCTTACCGAAGGAATGGGATATACCGTTTGCGAGGCGTACCTTAGGAACCTTCGGGCATTCGGCCCAGGTGAGCGCGACCCGGTTTGCAACCCTCGCCCACATCCAGGCAACAAAAACTTTAGCGAGCCGACCTGGCAGCAGATGGATGTGCAGCAAAACCTCAAACTAATTTATCAGGCGGAAATAACCGGGGGAATATATTTGGCCATCCGGAGCGACAGCCGCGATACGAGCAATGGCGCCAAGCCTTCGAGGCAGAGGTCAAGGCCAGCACAATCACCCGAGCCTGAAGCGCGCGCGAGTCGATTTCGTCAAGATAGCCCCGTCGACGTGGTTGCATATTCTCGGAATCCGGACGGCTGCGAGGCCGACTTCAAGCGGTTCGGCGCATCCGAAAACACCGGATACCGTTGGTTCTTCTACGATGAGGCCACGAACTCCTTAAACGAGATGCCGCAGGGGCCGGAAGCGATTTTGCCGGCGCAATACTTTTCTTTAGAGGGCACCCCATTTTGTAAACACGGTTCCCACAGGAGGAGCAATTTATCTTACGCAGCAACTACCGCGCGCCCCGATTTACATGACCAATCCGTCGCTGCCGCTTTGACTCAATGATCCGAGCAAACCAGCTTCGATGCTCAAGCAACAGCCGTTTACAGATAGGAGTGGCCCGCACTCGTGACAATTTCTTTCGTGAGGAATTCCAGCCAGGGCTTCCGTTTGACCCTAACAATCTGTCGCAACGCTACGTCGATTTGCGTTACGAACTGCTCCTTAATTCGAAGGAGACCAGCCGCTTTATTACGACACGAGTACCTTCCCAAAGTTAAGCATCGGAATCGGCTTCAACCTTGCAGACCAACCGTAAGCACATACGTCTTTCAAGAATTGGGGATTCCTGTGTCGGGGTATCGAGGCTACTGGCAGGACATCCAACGCGGCGGGTCACTTTCAACAGTAAAGAAGGCACTCGAGACTAGGCTTGGACGTCCGTTCAGGGATAGGAATTTCCTTTTCGTCCGTTCCGCGTCATGCTCGTCACCGGCCGGATCTGGGCTGCTGAGCGGTGGATTGGTGCCACAATCGGTCATGCGTTCGGCGCCAGGGTGCTCGCGCAAAGCGGCGTTATGGCAAATACTGCGCCCCTTCGGCGCGTTTCGGCAAATTCAGAGAAAGCTTAGACAACGAGCGCCGCTTGGAGCGGGCTCAGGCGATGTCGGGGACGGGATGGTAGGTGAGCGGAAGGCTCGGGCCGTCGGCGGGCGGTGAAGGTCCGCCGGGCTGTCGCGGCGCCCACAGACCGACCCAGGAGAGGATGCGCTCGATGACGGCCGGGTCCTCGATGAGGGCGATCACGCGCATCTGCGCGCCGCACTTGGGGCACTCGAGCGGGTCGACCTCGTAGACCTTGCGGATCAGCTTCGCCCAGGCGACTTTGGCGGCCTGGCGCGCCGGGCTTTGAACTTCAGTGTCGGAGGCCTCCAGTTCGGGGGGCTCGCGCTCCGCGCCTCGCGTGCGGCTGGAATAGCGCCCGTAGTAGCGCACCATGTGCTCGTTCCTGTCCGGGATATGCTTGCAGAGCAGCGCCAGCCACTCCACGCCGGGCATCGCCTGGAAGTTGCGTTTCAGGGTCGCGTGCAGCCGGCTGCGGTAGATCACGGCGCCCCTGGCCGCGTCGTAGGACATCTTCTCCAGGGAGAACGGCGCCCGAAGCATGTAGCCCGCGAGGCTCTTTCGGCCCTCGGCGTCGCCCGCGGCGACGCGAACGCGGTTATGCACGCTGAAGCCGCTGTGGCGCCAGTTGAGCATCTGCGCGGCGAGAGGCGGAGGAATCGCTTCCCGTCGAACGAGGAGGCCGAGCACATCTCGGCGCAGCCGCTCGGCGAGCAGCGCCTCGGGCACCGGCGGCAGCGGCAGGAACCGTCCGGAAGGTTCAAAGACGCCGTCCGCGACGAGCGCATGGACGTGGGGGTTGAAGTTGACCAGGTCGCCGAAGGTCTGCACGAACAGGATGAATCCCGGGCACCCGCGCGGATAGGCGACACGGTAGGCCTCGGTGAGCGAGCGCGCGACGATGCGGCAGAGTTCGCCAAGCAGTGACCGCCGGTAGGCGAAGAACGGCCGGATCAGCTTGGGCACGGTGAAGACGTACTGCCGGTGCGCCACGGGCTGCAGCACGAACTGCTCGACCCAGTCACGCCAGGCGAGGACGCGCTTCTGGTGGCAGCTGGGGCAGAAGTAGCGCGTCTTGCAGGAGAAAGCGAGCAGCAGGTCGTGACCGCACCCCGCGCAGCGGATGCGCGCGAAGCCCCGGTGCGGGTCGCCGCAATCGAGAAAGCGCTCGAGCACGTTCTTCTCGACGGCGCGCCGCACCCGGCCGGAGGCGCGCAGCTCCGGCAGGTGCCGGCGCACGCACTGCCACAGCGGGCTTGCGCGCGGCCGGCGGGCGCGATAGATCGCCGGGCGGTCGGCTTCCATCCGCCGAACAACGCGAGCCTCGCCGCGCCGGGCGTATCCAGGTGGCGCTTGGATGACATGGCGGTCCCGCAGTCAACGCGACGAGCGGCACCCGCGTTGAAGCGACGAGGGCTACGTAAACGAGCGTGCCCGCATGCCGTGCTCGAGCGCCGCGCTGGTCGAAGCCCTCTACGCGAGCGCCGCCGCCGTGATTACCGAAAAGTCCTAGTCACGGCGCATCGCCCAGCGCGAGTACCGCGAACGAGGCGAGCCAGTGCTCGGCGACGGCGGCGCAGACCAGCGAGAAATCGTCAACAGTCTCGATCGCGGCGGCAAGCGCCGTGTCGCCTGCGACGCGCGCATGCGGGTCGCGATCTCCGCAGTCAGGGGGCGAGCGCCTGCGCCCAGCCGCGCGCCTGCGCCCGTTCGCCGGCGAGCGGCAGCGCCTCGGCCTGCAGCTCGAGCAGCCAGGCCCAGCCGTAGGGCCGCTCAAAGGTGCGGCCTCCCGGCCCGCTTTCGGACGAGCTCCGCGGCCGCATGCCCGGCTGGCGCCAGGAGGGAACACAGGGCCCCTCCCTTCCCCGGGGCGCGGCTGATCCGCAAAGTCTACGAAACTGACCCGCTCGTGTGCCCCAAGTACCAAGGCCCGAAGAGGGTGATTGCGCTGATCGAGGACCCCGCGGTGGTGCGAGCGATCCTCACGCACCTGGGGCTCTGGCAGCCGCAGGCGCTCGAGCGTGCGCCGCCCGCTCCCGCGCGGGCAAGATGCGTCATCACGTCGATTGCGCAACGCTCGAATCCCCCGGTGGAATACTCATGACCGGCCAAACCCGTCGCAAACCGAGTGTTCGCGCGCCTGCCCCGCAGCGCACGGCGGCCACGTACGCGAGCGGGGCGCATGAGTTTTCCTATCGTTTCAATGGGCTACTCGACTGATACAATCTCGCACCAGTGCCCAGATTCATCCCGCCGAGCGCGCCAGATCCGTTGAACCAATCACTCCACGCGTCGATGTTGTGACGCGTCTTCGCAAACCGGTGCACCGAACGGTCGGCCCGTCGCGGCGAGGTTCAGCGCGCGCTGGGTCGCGGCCAGGGCGCCGGATTGCGCAGGCAACGGCGCGGGAAGCTGACACGGGTCCACGTTGGTGACCGCCCCCGGCTGCGCTGCGCCGCTCCCCATCAGCAAGTTCCGTCCGGTTGCACTGATCAGAGCGCTATCGGCCGGCGGCGCAGCTTGTCCGACGAGCAAGAGGCCGTCGACGAAAGCGATGATGTAGTTCGTCGACGATACGCCGCCGGGCACGATCGGGTAGGCACCCGCCGGTGAGGCCGTCGTCGCTGGCGTGGTCAGGACCAGGCTGCCGTTCAGATCGGTGAACGTCTGGCCGAGTTTGAAACCGCTGCCCGTCGCGGTGAACGGCGGGTTCGGCTGGCCGGCCAGTCGCGCCTTGTCGTCGGCCGCGATCGTGAGGTTCGCGGGGGTGACGACGAGCTGGCCGTTCACGAAAGTGATGTTGTAGTTCGGGTTCACCGCGTTAGTCACCGTGCCCTGCATGATCGCGTACGGGCCGCCGACCACAGTCTCGCCCGGCGTGCGGACCGGCATGCCGTTCAACACGTCGCTGTTGACCGTCGGCGCGGTAAACGTGAGCGTCGGGTCCGGTTGCCCGTAGACCTTCGCCTGGTTGTTCGCGGTGACCGTGATCGGCAGCGGCGTCACCGTGAGCACGCCATCGGCGAAGGTGATCATATAGTTCGTCGCCGTGCCGGCGCCGAAGTTCGCGGCCGTCGGCGTCAGCGCGTACGGCCCGACACCGGAGGTCATTGTCGCCGGACTGGTCACATTCACATTCGTGATCGAATCGGCACCGACGAGCGTCCCGGTGGTGATCGTGTACGGTCCGGTCGCCGGGTTGGTGTTGCCGTAGGCGCGCGCCTGGTCGTTCGCCTGCACCGTGATCGGGCGTTGACTCACGGTAAGCTGTCCTGCTGAGTTGAACGCGAGCGCGTAGCCCGTGGTCGCGGCGAGCGAGCCTGCCGTAACGGCGATCGGATAGAGTCCGGCATTCGCAACGGCCGGCGCGCCCGCGGACGTGACGTTTGGCGCGCCGGTGAACGCGTTCGCGGCCGTATCCTGCGTGAATACGTTGCCGTACATCGCGGCGTCGACGAAGCCGCTGACCGTGTAGTTGCCGGAGACATTCGCGACGTCGCCGTAGATCTTGGCTGCGTCCGTCGACGTGAACGTCAGTGCCGCCGGCGTGCTGAAGACGTAGCGATTGCCGGCCGGGATCGTCCCCGGCGGATTGCCCGAGTAGGTCGCATTCCAGATCGCCTGATTCCCGCTCACGAGGCTGTTGAAAGTATTGCCCGCAGGATCAGTCGAGTAGACGACCCAGCGTCCGGCGCCAGGCACGACGAGCGCGCCGGCGCCGACGTTGTTTACGAAGCTCGACCCCGCGAGGACGATCGAGTTTCCGGCGCCGCTCGCGGTCTGCACGCCATTGACGGTCAGCGCGCCGCCCGCAGTCGCGGTGAACGTGCCCACGGTCGAGGCGCCGAGCGTGAGCGCATTGACGTCATTGAGCGCGACCGTGTTTCCGCTCGTGAGGGCGACCGTGCCGAAGTCGTTGGCGACGTTCGTCAAGGTGATGTTGTTGCCTGGGCCGGCGGCGAGGGTCGAATTCCCGGTCGCGGTGACGGCGCCGGTCTGGGTGATTGCTCCGTTCGCGACGAGGTCAAGCCCGCCCGCGCCCAGGTTCGACGCGCCGGGCCCGAGGTTCACCGCATTGGCTTCGCTCACATGTGCGTCCTGATTGACCGTGTTCACCGTCAGGTTGGTCACGGCCACGTCGATCGGATTTCCGGGCGCGCCGATGGCCCCGGTACGCGCATTGAGATTGAGATTCTGGGCCGTGATTGTCTGGATGCCCGCGTCCGAGAGGCTGCCCGCGTTCAGCGTTACCGTCTTCCCCGCGAGATTCACCGGTCCGGCGACCGTCATGGTCCCGGTGCTCGCCGCCGCGTCGCCGATCACGATTGGCCCGGTTGCACCGGTTGCGAAGGCCGTAATCTCGGCGGCGCGCAACTCGAACGTGCCCGGCGTATCGGCGCCGGCCGCGCTCCCGATGCGCATGGGTTGCCCCGGTGATGCCGGCTTCAGCGCGAGCGTTCCGCTCGTGCGAAGCGCATTGTTGCCGCCGTTGGTGCCGAGGACGACCTGATCCGCGGTCACGGAAATGTTCCCACTGCCCGCGTTGACGTCGACGTTGTTGTTTTGCGTGTAAGTCCCCGTGCCCGTGCTGATGTCCACCGCGCCGTTGGTCGTCGTCACGTTACCGGCGACCGTCAGCGCATTGTTGCCGTTGTTCAGCGTGAGACCGCCAGCCGGAGTGGATGCGACCAGCGTGCCGACCTGATTCGCTTCGGACAGCGTGACCGCGCTCCCGCCAACCGTGCTGAGCGAGGACGCCACGATCGTCGTGCCGGCGTTCTGGGTCACCGCGCCCGACAGGTCGTTGACGCCGCCCTGGCCGAGCACCACCCTGCCGCTCGCCGCGTTGATGTTGCCCAACGCGGTGGTAGTCGCGTCTCGGATGACCACCGCCGTAGTAGCGACGCTGGTGGTAGTGAGCGTACCGGCGAGATCGATCGCGCCGTCGTTGCCATCGATGGTGATCGCGGCCGAGCCGGCATTTACGGTGCTCGCGGCGGCCTGCGTAACGCCGCCGAGGACGCCGCCGTTCAGTGTGACCGCGCCGCTCGTGCCGGCCGCGCCGGCGCCGTCGCCGCCGCCACCGGCGCTCGTGATCGAGCCGTTCAGCGCGACGCCACCGCCGCCATTGACTGTCACCGCCGCGCCGTTGCCGCCGGCCTTGCCCGATCCTGCGATTGCATTGCTGCCCCGCGCGGTGAGTGAACCGACCGACACCGTGCCCGTGCCGGTGATGGCGATTGCGGCCGCATTCTTTCCGGCGCCAGTGGCGCCGCTATTCGTCGGCGCCGCGCCGCCGGACGTGTTGATCGCCGCGCCGGCCGTGTCGATGTTCGTGAAGTCGCGAATCGTCACGGCACCACCATTCTGGCCGCGGCCACCGCGCGTGTCGATATTCGCGCCGGCGGCCAGCACGAGGGTGCCGAGGTCGGGTGCGACGCCGCCGTCTATGAGAACGGCACCGCCGTTGCCCGTGTTGCCGGTCCCAGCGCTGTCGCCGCCGCGCGTGTCGATGGTGCCGGTCACCGCCACGGCGGCCGCCGGCCCGCGGCGATTAATCGTCACCGCCCCACCATTTCCACCAACCGTATTGCCGCCGCCGGCGTTGCTGCCGCGTGCGGAGATCGGCCCCACCGTGACAGCAGTGGCATTTGCGATGTTGACGGTCCCGGCGTTTTTCCCGCCGAGCGTGCCGGACACGGCGGTAACCCCGCCGTCCGCGTTGATCGCGCCGACCAGATTGACGCTCGCGACCGTGTCGGTTGCGGGCGTGACCGAGGTGACAGTGACGTTTCCTCCCGTCTGCCCGCGCCCACCAGTTGTCGTGATCGTTCCGGCAGCTGTGCTCGCAATCGTCCCGTTGTTCGCGGTTCGCAGGATCACCGCACCGCCGGAGCGGACGTTGCCAGTGCCGACGCTGTTGCCGCCGCGCGTGTCGATTGCACCATCAACTTGCAGCGCGCCGGACACGGCGCCCGCAGTAAGCGTGACCGCGCCGCCGGCGCCACCCACATTATTGGCGCCGAGTCCGTCGCTACCGCGCGTACTGATCGCACCGGCGGTGACCGAGGCGCCGGTGATCGAGGTCGCGCCGCCCGCGCGGCCGGTACCGTTGACGCTGTTCGTTCCCCCGTTGGCGCTGATCGTTCCCGCGGAAGTGTCGACGGTCCCGCTCGCGGCGTTGATCGTCACCGTGCCGGCCGGTCGATTCGCGATGCCGCTCGTATTGATCGCTGCCCCGCCGAGCATCGTCACGCTCGTGCCGGCAGAGCTGCCGCCGAAGTTGCCGACGTTGACGTTGACGTTGCCGCGCGTCCCCCCGCCCCTGCCCTGGGTCACGATAACGGAGCCGGCGTTCATCAGGAACTGCGCGGCGCCCGGGTCGCGGTTGACTGCCTGCGCCGCAGCGTCGTTGACGGTGGCGGTGAAATTCGCGTCGTTGAGGGTGATGGTGCGGCCGGCATTGAACACGATCGACCGGCCCGCCTGCATCGTGAGACTCCGATTCGCCGTCGTTGCGGTCACGTCGTCGTCGACCGTGATGTCGGTGTTCGCCTGCAGCGTCACGTTGGCCGCGTTGATCGCGGTCGCGAGGTTCGCGCCGCTGATGACCGACGTGCCGGTCGGGTTCTCGGTGAACTGATTGTTGGTAGCGACCGGTGCCGGGCCGCCCGCCTGGATCAGGATGAACTTGGGATCGAGCAACAGTGTTCCGGCTGCGCCGGCATTCGCGCGCAGGTCGGTGTTGCCCGTGTACTCAAGGGTCTCCTTGCCCGAGACCTCCGCGAAGCCGCCGTTGCCGCCCGCCGCGCCGCCTTGGGCCGAGATCGAGCCGCCGAAGCGTGTAGTGCCGTCGGCCCACACGATCGCTTTTCCGCCGTCGCCGGAGTCGACCGCGTCGGCTGCGATTCTCGCATCGGGCGCCACGTAGGTGACGCGCGCGTTCTGCACCTCGGCGTTCTTGCCTTGATAGTCGCCGCCGACGAGAACCGTGCCGCCGCCCGTGCGTCCCGACGCGTCGACGCTCGCCTGGTTCACCACACCGACCTGCTGACCGAGCAGCTTCACGTCGCCGCCGCCCGACTGGCTGCCCTTCGACTCGACCCTCCCGTCGGCAAGCAGCGTGCCGGCCTCCGCCTGGACGGTGATCGAGCCGCCCTGTGCGCCGTTCGCGGTTAGCGAGCTCGTCGCATCGAGCGTCACGTCGCGCGACGCCTTGAGCATGACCGTCCCGGCGGCAGTCAACTGTGCGCTGTCGGCGCTGACTGTCCCGCTGTTCCGGATTGCCGCGCCATAGATCGCGACGCGTCCACTCTCGGCCACCAGCCTGCCGAGGTTCAGCGCTTCGCCGCCGGCTTGAACCTGGACCCTCAGATCGGGGTTCGCCGCCGATACGATTTCCACGCTCTTGCCCGCCGCAAGCATCACCTCGCCGCCGGGCGCGGTGATTACGCCGTCGTTCTCGACACTCGGCGCGATGAGGTACACCACGCCGCCCGAGCCGGCGTTGATCGTCCCGGCGTTCGCCACCTTGCCGGCATTGCCCGGATCGGTGAACCGGAACTTGCCGGCGAGAAAGTCCTCATTCGAGAGATTCAGGCTCGAGGCGACGAACCCGGCGGTGTCGATCAGCGCGCCGGCGCCGACGGTCACGCCGTTCGGATTGATGAGGAACACCCGGCCGTTCGACAGCAGCTGCCCGAGCAGGGCGGATTGATCGGGCCCGGTAACCCGGTTGAGCACGGCGCTCGCTGCGCCGGACTGAACGAAGCGCGTCACCTCGTCGGCTCGGATCGAGAACCCCTGCCAATTGATGATTGCGCCGGGCGTGTTGGTCACCGTCAGGCTCTTCCCGACGGCATTGAACGTTGCCGCCCCGCTCACGACCGACGGTGCGCTGGGGTTGGCGTGCACCCCTGACGCGAAGCACGACGCGATGGCGAACTGAATTAGCGTTCGCCTGAATGGCCGCGATGCAGTTTCACTTCGCCTTCTCATGAGCGCCGGAACTTCCACCCCTCAATGATGTGGTGCGCGGCGGTAACCACCTTGGCCAGCCTCGCCGCATCAGATTACCGCCAACTCTAAATAATGTGTTTAAGAGTTTGTTTTGTTGTGCATTTTAGAACTATACTGTAAACAATGGCCCGACGGAGACGGAGACCATTTCTGGACAATAAGAACAAATCACCTCTTGCGATGTGGGCCCATGCCCTGTTGGTCTGCTACTTGCTCGCGTGGCAAGCCGCTGCCCTCGCGCAGGCGCCGAGCGCAGGGCCGGCGTTCGACGTCCGGCGCTTCGACGTAGCGGGCGCCACGCTTGTGCCGCGCGACGAAATCGACTCCGCGCTCTCGCCCTTCGTCGGTCCGGATCGCACCCTTGCAGACCTGCAACGGGCCCGCGCGGCGCTCGAGTCGATCTACGCCCAACGCGGCTACGGCGCGACGCGGGTCGTGCTGCCGGAGCAGGAGATCAAGGAAGGCGTCGTGCAATTGCGCGTCGTCGAGGCAAGGCTCGGACGCATCGCGATCGAAGGAAACAAGTTCTTCGACGAGGCGAACGTCCGCGCAAGCCTGCCGACGCTTGCGCCGGGCCAGCCCCTCGACACCGCGCGGCTGGCCCGGGAGCTGAGGCTCGCCAATGAAAGCCCGGTGAAGCAGACAACCGTCGTACTCAAGGGCGGCGACGGCGAGGGTGTGGTCGACGCGCAGGCGCGGGTCGCCGACCAGCGTCCCTACCGCTTCAGCCTCGGCTTGGACAACACCGGCACGTCACAGTCCGGCGAGTACCGGATCGGCGTCGGGTTCCAGGAGGCCAACATGTGGAACCTCGACCACGTGCTCAACCTCCAGTACGTCACCTCGCCCACGGACGCAGATCACCCGAGCCAGTTCGCGCTGCCCCCGAACAAGAACGTGACCATCTTCGGCGCCGGGTATCACGTGCCGCTCTACCGGCTCGGCGACTCGCTCGATGTCGTAGCCGGCTATGCGAACGTGGACTCGGGCGTGGTGCAGAACCTGTATAACATCAGTGGCAGTGGCCGTGTCTACGCTGGCCGCTACAATTTCGGCTTGTCCCAGGTCGGGCAGGTCGAGCAAAAGCTCGCGTTCGGGTACGACGTGCGCTACTACGACAACAGCGTCGTCCCGGTCGGGGGCTCGACCACCGTTGTGCCAGACTACGTGCTGCACCCGCTGAGCCTCGCCTATTCGGGCGTATGGCGGGGCGATGCAGACGAGCTCAGTTTTGCCGCAGCCGGCGTCAGGAATTTCCCCTCCGGCCCGAATGGCGACCAGGCACAGTTCGATGTCGTACGCCCGGGAGCCGACGCGAGATACACGCTCGCTCGGCTCAACGGCAACTGGCTGCACAGTTTCCCGCGCGATCTCCAGGCGCGTGTGCGATTCACCGGGCAATACACGCGCGATGAGCTACTTCCCGGGGAACAGTTCGGCCTCGGTGGTATGGATTCGGTCCGCGGTTTCTTCGAGCGTCAGTTCGCGGGCGACACGGGCTTCTCGGGGACGTTCGAGGTCTACTCGCCGGACCTCGGCGGCAGCGCCGCTTCGGGCGTTCGCATGCGGCTGCTCGCGTTCTACGACTACGGGCGCGCATGGCTGAACAACCCGCAGGTCTTCGAGCAGCGTGTGACCGGCGTCGCCGCGGTGGGACCCGGCATCCGGATCGCCTACAAGGCGGACTTCAGCTTGCGCTTCGACTACGGTTTCGTGATTGCGAAAGGCACCTCGGGCAACAGCGAGGCGGGGCGCGCGAACTTCAGCATGGTCATGGTGTTTTAGCGGCGGCGACTTCGAATCCCGCCGGGCGCGCCAGGTCTTGCTCTTGCGCAAACCTCAGGCTGGCGGCTGTCGCGCGTTTCGTGCAAGCCACGCCACGAGGAGGCCGCCTCCGGCGAGACCAACGCCGAGCAGCGACAACTGCAGGTGGCTCAGCTCGAGCTCGCCGCCGCCGGGCAGCGCCATCGCCATGCCGCCGGCGAACAGCAGCAGGCGGGCCGCCGCGCGGGCGAAACCGCCGCGCAGCGAGCCGAGGCCGACCAGGTAGCCCTCGAGCGCCGAGGCGATCAGGCAGATGCCGAGCACCGCGGTCGCCACCACGATCACGATTTCCCATGGCGTGCCGCGCAGGATGAGCGCCGGATTAAGCACGAAGAAGAACGGCACGAAGTACATGGCGGCGCCCAGGCGCACCGACTGCAGGCCGACCTGCATGGGCGGCGCCCTGGCGATGCCGGCAGCGACGAACGCGGCGAGCGCCACCGGCGGCGTGATGAACGACACCATGCCCCAGTACATCATGAACAGGTGCACCGCCACCGGATCGAAGCCGGCGGCCACCAGCGGCGGCGCCAGCACGATGGCGAGGAAGATGTAGCAGGCGGTGATGGTCATGCCCATGCCGAAAATGAAGCTGGTGATCGCGCCCATCACCAGCAGCACGTAGACGTTGTTGCCGGCGAGGTAGACGAGGTCGTTGGCGAGCGTGCCGGCGAGCCCGGTGACCGAGAGCGAGCCGATGATCAGGCCGACACCCGCGAGTAGCGCCGAGAGCTCGCCCAGCGCGCCGCAGATGCCCTCGACCAGCAAGCCGAGCTTCTTCCAGTCGAGCCGATGACGGCGCGAGAACTGGTTGATCACCAGCAGCAACGCCGTCGCGTAGAACGGCGCGACCGCTTCCTGCTGCAGCACCAGCAGCATCCACACCAGCAGCACGAACACGATGACGTACTGCCAGCCCTCGGCAAAGGTGCGCCGCACGGAGGGCAGCTCGGTGCGCGGCAGGCCTTTGAGGCCGCGGCGCGCGGCGTAACCGTCGATTTGCACGAACAGCCCGAGATAGAACAGCAGCGAGGGCACGAGCGCCGCGATCGCGATCTGCGCGTACGGCAGGCCGAGGAACGATGCCATGACGAAGGCGGTGGCGCCCATCACCGGCGGCATCAGCACGCCGCCGGTCGAGGCGCAGGCTTCGACCCCCCCTGCGTAGGCGGGCGCGAAGCCGATGCGCTTCATCGCGGGGATCGTCACCACGCCGGTCGTCAGCACGTTCGACACCACGCTCCCCGAAACCGAGCCCATCAAGCCGCTGGCGAATATCGCCACCTTGGCGGGGCCGCCGCGCACCGAGCCGAACAGCGCGAAAGCGAGATTGTTGAAGAAATGCGCGGCACCGGTGTACTGCAGCACTGCGCCGAACATCACGAAACCGATCACCAGCTGGCCGAAGGCGCGGGTCGGAATGCCAAGCACGCTCTCCGAGCTGGCGAAGTGATAGGCCGCGGTAGTGGAGAGGTCCTGCGGCAGCCCCGAGATCGGTCCGGGCATGTGCCCCGCGTAGACCGGGTAGAGCGAGATCAGGGCGACCACGGCGAACACAGCCGTGCCGCCGGCGCGACGCGTGGCCTCGAGGATCACCAGCCAGCCGACGTATGCGATCCAGATCGCCTCCCTCGGCGCGGCGAATTCCCAGCCTTCCGTGATGATGCGATGCGCATTGAACGCGTAAAAGGCGAACACGGCACCATTGATGAAGAACAGCGCGGCGTCGTACCAGGGCACGCCGTCGCGGCGCGCGCCCTTGGTCGCGGGAATCACGACGAACACGCAGCCGGCGAGCAGCGCGCACAGCCAGTAGAGGTAGGCCGTGTCGAGCAGCACCTTGCCGACAAAGAAGCCAAGATTGAGGATCTGGTTCAGGGCAAGCAAGATTGCCGCCGAAGCGACGGCGATCAGCACCCCGCGCCAGGCAGGCGAGAGCTTGCGGTAGCGCAACTCGACGGTCGGCTCGCCTCTATCCTCCGCCGCTGCGCTCACCGGTGCCGACCTGCTTCAGAGCTGCGCGCGGCGGCGAAGCCCGCCGCGCGCAGACAAATCACTAACTCGGGAGCACCGGCTACATGCCGGCTTTGGCGAGCGCGTCGGCGCGTGCCTTCATCCATGCCTGCTCGAAGGCCTTGTCGTCGGCATAGCCGCCCTTATTCACCTCGGCCCAGGCGCTCGCGAGCACCTTCTGGCGCGCGATCAGCTTGTCGTTGTGCGCCTGATGCTCCGGCTTCCATTGGCCGGTTTCCTTCCAGTACTTGATCGCTCCGTCGTGGTAGGGGACCACCCAGGCGAAATTCTGCCGATCGACCGCCCAGCCGCTGGCGCCCGGCGCCGAGCCCTTGTACATGTCGAAGGTTTCGACCATCGCCTTGGTCATGTTGTACACCAGGTCCGCGTCCTGCGCCGCGTACGTCATCAGGATCGGGTACGGGTAGGTCGAGGACTCGGCCGGGTGTTCCTTGGACAACTCGGCGCCCTCGGTGCCCATGAACGGTCTAAAGAACGGCGCGAGCGCGTTGAGCCGTTTCCAGCCTTCCTTGTCCTTGTGCGAAATCACCGGGTAAACCAGGCCGCGCGGCGATTTCGCGATCTGGTAAGCCTTGCCCGAAACCGACGAGCTGAACGCCGCATCGACCTGGTTGTTGACCACGCCGTCCATGGCCGCGCCGAAGCCGCCGAACTCGACCTTCTTCACGTCGTCCCACGTGAGGTTGGCGAATGCGAGGATCGCGGTGATGTTCTGGTTGAGCGACGGGGCACCGATCACCCAGGCAACGCGCTTGCCTTTCAGGTCGGCTATGGTCTTCACGCCGCTATCCTTGGCAGCGAGAATGGTCAGAAGCTGGTCCGAGGTGTTGAGCATCAGGCCGCGTACCGGCTGCGGCCCCCATTCCTTGGCGCCGAAGTCGAACATGCCTTCCTGTGCCAGATATGCGCCGCCGACGCCGTTGGCGGAGAACTGCACCTGTCCGTTGCGCAGCGGCAGATTGCGCGAGACATCGTTCTTGCCCGGCAGCACGCGCAGGCTGACGTTGTACTTTTGCTTGAGCGCGTTGCCGATCCCGACCGACTGGTTGTAGCCGGCAGAGCCGACGTCGTAGGCGCTCCAGGCGAGCGTCGAGGGAAGCTTCACATCCGCGGATGCCGGCCCCGTGACCAGCGCTGCGACGACGAGCGCAAGCGCCCCGTTCAGCTTGAGATTCATAGCAATTCCTCCTCCAGGTTGGCGCGGGAATCTTAACCGATTTGACGGATTTGTCAGCTTCGGTCGCGCAGCCGATTAGAATGCGAAGCCATGACCGACAAGCCGATCAGCCGTTTCCCCGTGCCCGCGCTCGGCGCGCTGCCGGAAGACATCCGCGCGCGCCTGCTCGCCGTGCAGGAGAAGTCCGGCTTCGTTCCCAACGTGTTCCTCGCGCTCGCGCACCGGCCCGAGGAGTTCCGCGCCTTCTTCGCCTACCACGACGCGCTGATGGAAAAGGAAGGGGGCTTGAGCAAGGCCGAGCGCGAGATGATCGTGGTCGCCACCTCGGGCGCCAACAACTGCCAGTACTGCGTGGTGGCGCACGGCGCGATCCTGCGCATCCGCGCCAAGAGCCCGCTCCTCGCCGACCAGCTCGCGATCAACTACCGCAAGGCGGACATCACGCCGCGCCAGAGGGCCATGCTGGATTTCGCGATGAAGGTGGCGCTCGAAGCGGCGACCGTGGGCGAGCCCGATTTCGCGGCGCTGCGCGCGCACGGCTTTTCCGACGAGGATATATGGGACATCGGGGCGATCGCCGCATTCTTCGCGCTTTCCAACCGCATGGCGAACCTCACCGATATGCGTCCAAACGACGAGTTCTATCTCATGGGACGCCTCCCGAAGGAAAAATGAACACGGCCAAATTCTTGATGATTTGGGTCGCGGCCGCGGCGCTATTCGCCGGCAATGCAACCAACTCAGCGGCGGAAAGCCCCGAAGCGAGCGTCGCCGCGCCGGCGTTGAAGGGCGGCGAGAGCTGGGTCTACGATCAGATCAACCCGTATAAGCGTAACCGCACGCTGGTTCGAACGATCACCTACACGCTGGCGGCGCGAGCAGGCGGCTTCGACCTCGTAGGTCGCAGCGATCGCGGCGAGGACCCGGTCCTGAGCGAGAGCGTCTCGGCACCCTGGCAGATCTCCGCGGAAAGCACCGGCAGCGCGCGACGCTCGTTCGATCCCGCCCTCACGGCGATTCCGTTCCCGCTGGCGCCGCGCCAGCGCTGGAAGGAAAAGGTGCGCGTGACCGACGAGCGCGGTAGCACGCAACGCTGGGCCGTATCCGGCCGGGCGGTGCGCTGGGAGCGCGTCAAGACACCCGCCGGCGAGTTCGAGGCCTTGCGCGTCGAGCGCTCGATGAACCTGGGAGACGGCGACGCAGTCTGGGGGAATACGTCGGTGTCCGACATCTTCTGGTACGTACCCGAAGTCAAGCGCTGGGTGCGGCGCGAGCACCGGCGCGAGCGGCACGAACGCGCGATGGAAGGGCGCGTCGAAAAGGAGTGGACTGTCTGGGAGCTCGTCTCCCGCTAGTCCGCGACTGCGGGGCGGCGCTTCCAGAGCTGCGTCTCCTGTTCGAACGCGTGCGCGAGCTGCAGCACGCCGATGTCGTCGCGGTAACGTCCGACGATCTGCAGTCCGACGGGAAGCCCCTCGTCGGTGAACGCCGCCGGCACCGAGATCGCCGGGTGGCTGGTGATGGTGACGTAATAGCAGCTCTTCATCCAGTCGAGGTAGTTGCCCATCTTCTTGCCGGCGATCTCGCGCGGGTAGTCGAGCTCGACCGGGAAGGGCGGCAGCTGGTTCACCGGCGCGACCAGGAAGTCGTAGCGCTCGAGGAAGCGGCGCATGCGGTGAAAGAGCTCCGTGCGCAGGAGCTCCGCGCGCGCGATGCGCCTGCCGTCGAGCGCCAGCCCCTGCTCGATGTTCCAGACCACCGTGTCCTTGAGCTGGTCGCGATGCGTCTCGAGCAATCGCGCGTAGCGTGCGGAGAATGACAGCGCACGCAGCGTCTCGAAGGCCTCCGTCGCGCCGTCGAAATCGGGCTCGGCGTCCTCGATCCGGCAACCGAGCGCGGCAAGCACCTTGCGCTGCGGGGCGAGCGCCCGGCTGACGCGCTCGTCCATCGGCAGTCCGCCGAGGTCGGCGCTCCAGGCGATGCGCGCGCCGCGGAAGCTGCGCGCGAGCGGCCGCGCGAACGCCTTGCCCGGCTGGTCGATCGAGATCGGCACCCGCGGGTCGGGCCCGGCCATCGCCGAGAGCAGGAACGCGGCGTCGGCGACGCTGCGCGCCACGGGCCCAAGCACCGGCTGCGTGTCCCAGGCGTTCGGCGCGGGATAGTTGGGCACGCGCCCGGAGGTCGGCCGGAAGCCCACCACGTTGCAGTAGTTGGCGGGGTTGCGCAGGCTCGCGGCGAGGTCCGAGCCGTCGGCGAAGGGCAGCATGCCGCTCGCCACCGCGGCAGCGGCGCCGCCGGAGGAACCGCCGCAGGTCTTGCCGACGTCGTAGGGATTGCGCGTCGCACCGAACACCGCATTGAAGGTCTGGCTGCCGGCGCCGAACTCGGGGGTGTTGGTCTTGCCGATGGTGATCGCGCCCGCCGCACCGAGCCGCTCGACCAGTGCATGGTCCTCGGTCGGAACGTTGTCGCGGTAAACGAGCGAGCCCATGGTGGTGCGGATGCCCTTGGTGGCAACCAGGTCCTTGTAGGCGATCGGCAGCCCGGCAAGCGGCCCGAGCGCCGCGGTGCGCGACTTGGCAAGGCGCCGGTCGAGCGACCGTGCCTCCTTCAGGGCGCGCTCGGGCAGGAAGGTGACGATCGCATTGACCTTCGGGTTCACGCGCTCGATCTGCGCGATGAAAGCCTTCACCACGTCGGTGGCCGAGACCTTGCGCGCCCGGATCATCTGCGCGAGCCTCCTCGCGCCGGCGAAGCACAGTTCCGAGTCCATTTCCATCCTTACATCAGAACGATGTCGAATTGCTCCTGCGTGTAGCTGGTCTCGACCTGCATCGAGATCGGCTTGCCGATGAAATCCGACAACATCGCGAGCGACGCCGATTCCTCTTCGACGAACAGGTCGTTGACATGCTGCGAAGCGAGGATGCGGTACTCGCGCGCATTGAAGGCGCGCGCTTCCCTCAGGATTTCGCGCAGGATCTCGTAGCACACGGTGCGCGCGGTCTTCACCTCGCCGCGACCGCCGCATACCGGGCAGGGCTCGCACAGCACGTGAGCAAGCGACTCGCGCGTTCTCTTGCGCGTCATTTCCACCAGCCCGAGCGCGGTGAATCCGTTCACGGTCATCTTGGTGCGGTCGCGCGCGAGCGCCTTCCTGAATTCCTCGAGCACGGCCGCGCGGTGCTCGGGGCTCTCCATGTCGATGAAGTCGATGATGATGATGCCGCCGAGGTTCCTCAGCCGCAGCTGCCTCGCGATCGACTGCGCCGCCTCGAGGTTGGTCTTGAAAATGGTGTCATCGAAGTTGCGCTGCCCGACGAAGCCGCCGGTATTGACATCGATCGTGGTCAGCGCCTCGGTCTGGTCGATGATCAGGTAGCCGCCGGATTTCAGCTCCACGCGGCGCGACAGGGCCCGCTCGATCTCGGGCTCGACGTTATGCAGGTCGAACAGCGGGCGCTCGCCGATGTAGTGCTCGATCTTGCCGCGTACCTTCGGCATATAGGTCTCGGCGAAAGCGACCAGCTTCTGGTAATTCTCGCGCGAGTCGACGACCACGTGCTCGGTGCTCTCGGTGACGATGTCGCGCAGCACGCGCTGCGCGAGCGACAGGTCCTGGTAAAGGAGCTTGGCGGGCTGGGCGCCGAGCGAGCGCTCGCGAATGTCGGCCCAAAGGTGGCGCAGGTACTCGATGTCGACGCGCAGCTCCTCGTCGCTCGCGCCCTCGGCGAGCGTGCGGATGATGAAGCCGCCCGTCTCGTCCGCGGGCAACAGCTCGCGCACCTTTTCGCGCAGCAGGTTGCGGCCCGTTTCGTCCTCGATCCTCTGCGAGATGCCGATGTGCGGATCCTGCGGCAGATACACCAGCATGCGCCCGGCGATCGAAACCTGTGTCGACAGGCGCGCGCCCTTGGTGCCGATAGGGTCCTTCACAACCTGCACCATCACCGGCTGGCCTTCGGCGAGAATCTTCTCGATCGGTTTGGTGGGCTCGCCGCCGTTGGCCTGGCCCGGCCGCCGGTGCTCCCAGATGTCCGCCACGTGCAGGAACGCCGCGCGCTCCAGGCCGACCTCGACGAACGCCGACTGCATGCCGGGCAGCACGCGCACCACGCGCCCCATGTAGATGTTGCCGACCAGGCCGCGGCTCGCGGTGCGCTCGATGAGCAGCTCCTGCACCACGCCCGCCATCAGAACCGCTACGCGCGTCTCCTGCGGCGTGACATTAATAAGGATTTCTTCGTTCACGCTGGGAGCCGATTCTCTCGATCAGCTGCGCGGTTTCGTACAGCGGCAGCCCCATGACGCCCGAATAGCTGCCGTGGATCTCGGCCACGAACTGCGCCGCGCGCCCCTGGATCGCATAGGCGCCGGCCTTGTCGTCGGCTTCGCCGGTGGCGACGTACTGCCGGATCTCGTCCTCCGTGAGCGCGCGGAAGCGCACCTGCGTCACCGAGATCGCGGACTCGATCCGGTCGTCGTACTTTATCGCCACCGCGGTGAGTACCTCGTGGCGCTTGCCCGAGAGCTCGGCAAGCATCCCCGCGGCCTCGCCCCGGTCGGCGGGCTTGGCGAGGATGTGCTCGTCCACCGCCACCGTGGTATCGGCGGCGAGCACGGGCGCGCGCGGCAGGTTGCGCTGCATCAGGCGTTTCCAGCCAACCTCGGCTTTGGCGAGAGCGACGCGCTCCACGTAGGTGGCCGGGGTCTCCCCGGGAAGCACATCCTCGTTTACTTCCGGCTCGGATTCAGGCCGCATGCGAAACAGCAGCAGATGAAAGCGCACGCCGATTTGCGACAGCAGCTCGCGCCGGCGCGGGCTGCGCGACGCGAGGTAAAGGCTGCGATCGAGCGAAGTGAGCAATGCGGCACCGTGTCGCGGGGAGCGGCAAAGTGTAACAGAGCGGGTTGCGGCTTATTCGCGGTGGTAGGGGTGACCTTCGAGCAGCGACGCCGCCCGGTAAAGCTGCTCACAGAGCACCACCTGGACCAGGGCGTGGGGCAGCGTGAATGCCGAGATGCGCAAGAGCCTCGACGCATCCCGTTTCAGCGCCGGGTCGAGACCGTCGGCGCCGCCGATCACGAACGCGGTCGGCACGGCGGCTCCCAGCCAGCGCTCGAGCTGCGCCGCGAACTGCAACGTGTCGAGCTCGCGGCCGCGCTCATCGAGCGCCACCAGCTGTGCGCCGCGCGGCAGTCGCTCGCGGATGCGCGTGCCTTCGGCCGCCAGCAGCCTCGCCAGCGGCTTGCCCGATGCGCGTGGCTCGGCCTTCACCAGCACGAGCTCGGTCTCGCAGCGGCGCGGCATGCGCTTCAGGTATTCGGCGCAGGCGGCCTGCGCCCAGGCGGGCGGCTTAGCGCCGACCGCGACGATGAGCAGCCTTGCCACGCGCGGCTCCGGTGGCGGCCGGCTTGAGCCGCACGGTCTTGCCGCCCCAGATCTCCTCCAGGTTGTAATAGCTGCGTACCGCGGGATGCATGATGTGCACCACCACGTCGCCCAGGTCGACCAGCACCCATTCGGCATTCGACTCGCCCTCGACGCCGTAGACCCGGCCGCCGAGCTCGCGCACGCGCTCCTGGACCCGGTCGGCGAGCGCTTTCACCTGGCGCGTCGAATCTCCGCTGGCGATGACCACCCGCTCGAACATCGAGGCGTGCCGCGCGGTGTTGAAAACGACGATGTCGCGGCCCTTGACGTCGTCGAGCGCGTCGACCACGGCGCGTTGCTTCTTGCGTATGTCCATCAGGTATAGAGGTGGTGCGAGGAAATATAGTCGAGGACTTCCGGCGGCAGGAGCAGGGAGACATCTTCGCCGCGCGCGATGCGCTCGCGGATCGCGGTCGCGGAGATGTCGAGCGGCGGCATGTCGATGCGCTCGACCGTCCCCGCGGCGCGCACCGCATCGCTCACTACCGGAGACCAGCCCGGGCGGGCGAACACGGCGATGCGCGCGAGCGCGAACAGATCGTGCCAGCGGTGCCAGGTCTCGAGCTTGTCGAACTGGTCGCCGCCCATCAGCAGCACGAGCGCCACCTCCGGGCCGCGCTCGGCGCGCAGCGCGCGCAGCGTGTCCACGGTGTAGCCCGAGGCCCCGGGCGCCAGCTCGCGCTCGGTCGATGGCGTAGCGCGGCTCGCCGCGCAGGGCGAGCTCGAGCATCGCGACGCGGTCCGCGGCGGGGGCCACGGGCGCGTTGCGGTAGCCGGGGGCGCCGGTCGGGATCCACAGCAGCTGCGCGAGATCGAGCATGTCGAGCGCCAGCTGCGCGATGCGCAGGTGCGCGTTGTGGACGGGATCGAACGTGCCGCCGAGGATGCCGACTGGACCCGCGGCCATCTACTGCCGGATCTCGCCGTGGCCGAATACGACGTACTTCTGCGTGGTGAGGCCCTCCAGCCCGACCGGGCCGCGCGCGTGCAGCTTGTCGGTGGAGATGCCGATCTCGGCGCCCAGACCGTACTCGAATCCGTCGGCGAAGCGGGTCGATGCGTTGACCATCACCGAGCTCGAGTCGACCTCGCGCAGGAAGCGCTCGGCCCGCGCCCGGTCGTCGGTGACGATGGCGTCGGTGTGCTGCGAGCCATACTTGGCGATGTGCTCGATCGCGTCGTCGAGCCCGCCCACGACGCGGATCGATACCACCGGCGCGAGCCACTCCGTGTAGTAGTCCTCCTCGGTAGCTGGAGCCGCGTCCGCCACCAGCCTGCGCGTCGCCTCGTCGCCGCGCATCTCGACGCCCTTGGTGCGGAAGATCGCGGCGATCGCGGGCAGGACGCGCGGCGCGATCGCTTCGGCCACGAGCAGCGTTTCCATGGTGTTGCAGGTGCCGTAACGCTGGGTCTTGGCATTGTCGGCGAGCTTCACGGCCATCGCCGGATCGGCCTTGTCGTCGATGTACACGTGGCACACGCCGTCGAGGTGCTTGATCATCGGAATGCGCGACTCGCGCTCGAGCCGCGCGATCAGCTCCTTGCCGCCGCGCGGCACGATGACGTCGACGTACTCGGTCATGGTGATCAGCTCGCCTACCGCCGCGCGGTCGGCGATTCTCACCACCTGCACCGCCGCCTCCGGCAGCCCGGCGCGCTTCAACCCGGCTCGCACGCAGGCTGCGATCGCCTGGTTGGCGTGCAGCGCTTCCGAGCCGCCGCGCAGGATGCACGCATTGCCCGCCTTGACGCACAGGCCGGCGGCGTCCGCCGTCACGTTGGGGCGCGACTCGTAGATAATGCCAATCACGCCGATCGGCACGCGCATGCGCGCCACCTCGATGCCGCTGGGCTGCCGTACACGATCGCTGATCGCGCCCACCGGGTCGGCGAGCGCGGCGACCTGCTCCAGGCCTTCCGCCATCTGCTCGATCGACGCCGGCGTGAGCGTGAGGCGATCGACGAACGCGGAGTCGCGGCCGTCCTTGTTCGCCTGAGCCACGTCGGCGCTGTTCGCCTCGAGCAGCTCGGCGGCGTGCGCGCGGATTTCGGCCGCCATCGCGCGCAGGGCGCGGTTCTTGGTCTCGGTGTCGGCGCGCGCCAGCTCGCGCGAGGCCGCGCGCGCCGCGGCTCCGAGCTCGCGCATGTAGGCGCGGACGTCTACCGCCTTGGCGTCAAGCTTTTGATCCATGTAGCAATCTTAACCCCAGCTTGAGGAACTCATCCCAGGGCTCGCGCCGCGCCACGCCCTTGATCGCGCGGTCGATGAGCGCTGCCTGGCCGAGCGCGCGCTCGAGCGCCGCGGGGGCGAAGCGCCGCAGCGCGCCCTTGACGAGCGCCTGGCGCGGACCCCAGACGCGGTGCTCGCGCAGCAGCGCGTCGAGCGGACGCCCGCTGCCGGCGCTCTGCTGGATGCGCGCCAGCGCGCGCAGGTCCTCGGCAATCGCCCACAGCACGAAGGTGGGCGCCTCGCCTTCGCCGCGCAGGCCCTCGATCACGCGCGCGTAGCGCGCCATGTCGCCCGCGAGCAGCGCCGCCGAGGCCGCGTAAGCGTCGTAGCGCGCGACGTTGGCGACCGCCTGCTCCACGTGCTCCAGGCCGAGCTCGCCGCGCGGCGCGAGCAGCGCGAGCTTCTGCACTTCCTGGAACGCGGCGAGCAGGTTGCCTTCGACCCGGTCGGCGAGCAATTCGAGCACCTCGCGGCCGGCGCGCTGTCCTTGGCGCGCGAGCCGCTCGCCGATCCAGGCGGGCAGGCGCGCGCGCTCGACCGGATACACGTCGATCACCGCCCCGGCGGCGGCCAGCGCCGTGAACCAGCCCGAATTCTGCGTCGCGCGATCCAGCCGCGGCAGCGACACCAGGAGCAGCGTGTCGGGGTTCGGGTCGGCGCAGTACGCGGAGATCGCCTCGGCCCCTTGCGTGCCGGGCTTGCCGCCCGGGACCCGCAGCTCGACGATCTTCTTGCCGCCGAACAGCGACAGGCTCGCGCCGGCGTGTCTGAACTCGCTCCAGTCGAAGCCGCGCTCGGCGAAGAACACCTCGCGCTCGATGTGGCCCGCCTTGCGCGCGGCCGCGCGCAAGGCGTCGGCCGCTTCCAGCGCGAGCAGCGGCTCGTCGCCGTGGATGGCGTAGCACGCCGCGAGCGACTTTGCCAGGTGCGCTTCGAGCTGCTCGGCGCGCAGCTGCATCGCGCTCAGGCCCGCGGTTGCCTAGCGGCAGCGAGGCGCCGCATGATCTGCTGCACCATGTCGCTTTGCATGTCGCGGTACAGCAGCTGCTCCTCGGTTTCCTTGGCGAGCACTTGGGCGTCATTGAAGGTCACGTCGCGCGTGAGCTGGATGGTGCTCGCCGGAACGTAGTCCTCGCCCTTGCTGTCGTGCACCCGGAAGCTCACCAGGTAGCGCAGCTGGAACTCGCTCACCGCGCCCGTGCCGGTAAGCGACAGAATCACTTTCTGGCGCTCCTCCCTCGTGAACTCGAGCACCGCCTGCGCTTTTTTCGGATCGTCGACGACCTTGGCGTTGGTGCCGGCCTGGATGTTGCGCTTGAGATCGAGCGCGATGCCGCCCGAGGCGCCCGGCACGTACACCGTGTCGAAGGGCAGGCTGGCGCTGCCGCGTAACTGGAACCCGCAGCCGGCGAGCGTCGCTACGAGCAACAATGCGAGCGCGCGCTTCATACGACGATGTTGATCAGGCGCCCCGGCACCACGATGACCTTCCGTATCAGATTGGGCCCTATCCACGTTCGCACGAGCTCGCTGGCGCGCGCGAGGGCTTCGACCCCTTTGTTGTCCAGGCCATGCGGGGCAAGCAGCGTCCCTTTCTTCTTGCCGTTCACCTGCACCACGTACTCGATTTCGTCCTGCACGAGCGCCGCCGCGTCGGGCTCGGGCCAGGGGGCGGTCATGATGTCCTCGCCGAAGTCGAGCGTGCGCCACAGATGGTGGCAGACGTGCGGCGTGATCGGCGACAGGAGCCGCAGCAGGATCGACAGCCCTTCCGCCGCGGCCGGCGCGCGCCCGGGCAGCTTCTCGATCGCATTGAGGATCTTCATGGCTGCCGACGCAACGGTATTGAACTGGTGCTTGGTGAGGTCGTAGTTCGCCTGCCTGAGCACCGAATGCACCTCGAAGCGCGCCGCCTTGTCGGCCGCGGCATTGGCGGGCGCGGCCTTGGCGGCGTCGAACTTCGCGCCATAGGCCCACAGGCGCTTCAGGAACCGGTACGAGCCTTCGACGCCCTCGTCGGACCACTCGAGCGTGTTGGTCGGCGGCGAGGCGAAAATAATGAAAAAGCGCGCCGTGTCGGCGCCGTACTTCTCGATCAGCGCCTGAGGGTCGACGCCGTTGTTCTTCGATTTCGACATGGTGCCGACGCCGGCGAAGGTCACCTCGGTGCCGTCTGCGGCTCGCTTCGCCGTGACGATCTTGCCCTTCGCGTCGCGGCTCACCTCGACTTCGGAGGGGTTTACCCACTCGCGGCGCCCCTGCGGCGTTTCGCGGTAATAGGTCTCGGCGAGCACCATGCCCTGCGTGAGCAGGTTGGTGAACGGCTCCGAGACGTCGAGCAGGCCCTCGTCGCGCATGACGCGCGTGACGAAGCGGGAATACAGCAGGTGCAGGATCGCGTGCTCGATGCCGCCGATGTACTGGTCGACCGGCATCCAGTAGCGCGCGCGCCCGTCGATCATCGCGTCGTCGCTGCCCGGGCAGGCGAAGCGCGCGAAGTACCAGGACGAGTCGACGAAGGTATCCATGGTGTCGGTCTCGCGCCGCGCGGGCTTGCCGCAGGACGGGCAAGCGGTGTCGAGGAACTGCGGCATCTTGGCGAGCGGATTGCCGGTGCCGTCGGGCACCAGGTCCTCGGGCAGCACCACCGGCAAGTCCGCGTCGTTCACCGGAACGTCGCCGCAATCCGGGCAGTGCACGATCGGGACCGGACAGCCCCAGTAGCGCTGGCGCGAGATGCCCCAGTCCCTCAGGCGCCATTGCACCTGCTTCTCGCCCAGGCCTTTCGCCTTCAGGTCGGCGGCGATGGCATCGACGGCGGCTTGATAAGCGAGGCCGTCGTACTTCCCGGAGTTGATGCACACGCCGTAGTCGGCGTACTGCGGCTGCCAGGGCTCGGGCACCTCGTCGCCGAGTGGATGGCGGATCACGGGCTGGATCGGCAAGCCGTACTTGAGCGCGAAGGCGTAGTCGCGCTCGTCGTGCGCCGGCACCGCCATCACCGCGCCTTCGCCGTAGCCCATCAGCACGTAGTTCGCGACCCACACCGGAATCTTCTCGCCCGAGAGCGGGTGGGTGCAGTAAAGCCCCGTGGGCATGCCTTTCTTCTCGAGCTGCGCGAGGTCGGCCTCCATCACCGCTCCTTGTCTGCATTCCTCCACGAACTTCGCAAGCTCGCAATTCGATCTGGAAGCGAAAACTGCGATGGGATGTTCGGCGGCCACGGCACAGAAGGTCGCGCCCATCAGGGTGTCGGCGCGCGTGGTGAATACCCACAGCACCCGCTTCTCGCCCTCGAGCTCGTATTCGAAGCCGACCCGTACGCCTTCCGAGCGCCCGATCCAGTTTTTCTGCATCAGCTTCACCTGCTCGGGCCATCCGGGCAGGTGATCGAGCGCCGCGAGCAGCTCCTCGGCGTAGGCGGTGATCCTGAGGAAGTACATCGGGATCTCGCGCTTCTCGACCGGCGCTCCCGTTCTCCAGCCGCGCCCGTCGATCACCTGCTCGTTGGCAAGCACCGTCTGGTCGACCGGGTCCCAGTTGACCACGCCGGTCTTCTTGTACGCCAGGCCCTTCTTGAACAGCCGGGTGAACAGCCACTGGTTCCACTTGTAGTAGTCGGGCCGGCAGGTGGCCAGCTCGCGCGACCAGTCTAGAGCGAAGCCGAGGCTCTTCAGCTGGCCCTTCATGTAGGCGATGTTGTCCCAGGTCCACTTGGCGGGCGGCACCTTGTTCGCCATCGCGGCGTTCTCGGCCGGCAGGCCGAACGCGTCCCATCCCATAGGCTGCAGCACGTTCATGCCGCGCATGCGGTAGTGCCGGGTGAGGACGTCGCCGATCGTATAGTTTCTGACATGCCCCATGTGCAGCTTGCCCGAGGGATAGGGGAACATGGACAGGCAGTAGAACTTGGGCTTGGCGGGATCCTCCACGACGCGGAACGAGCCGCGGCTGTCCCAGAACTCCTGGGCGTCGCGCTCCACGCTTTGCGGATCGTAGCGGTCTTGCATGCCGACGGGCGGTTGTGACGAGGTTGGCAGGAAGCCGCGAATTATAGCTTTCCGGCGCATCCGCCCCGCGCGTGCTGCACGGGCCTGCGGCCATGGCCAGGCAAGCGGAGGCGCAATGAAAATGGTGAATGCCTTTCTTGGTCGCCACGACGCTGGCGCTCGCCGCCCGCCTGTCCAGACTCGCCCGAAAGTACTAGCCGCGTATAATTCGCGGCTTGTCGCTGCACCTCGAACACCTCAATCCAGAACAGCTTGCCGCGGTCACGCTGCCGGACGAGCACGCGCTGATCCTCGCCGGCGCGGGCAGCGGCAAGACGCGCGTGCTCACCACGCGCATCGCCTGGCTGGTCAAGAGCGAGCGCGTCTCGCCGGGCGGCCTGCTCGCGGTGACCTTCACCAACAAGGCCGCGAGCGAGATGTTCACGCGCCTTTCGGCCATGCTGCCGGTGAACCCGCGCGGCATGTGGATCGGCACTTTCCACGGGCTGTGCAACCGCATGCTGCGCGCGCACCATCGCGACGCGGGCCTGCCGCAGACCTTCCAGATTCTCGACTCGCAGGACCAGCTCGCGGTCGTCAAGCGCCTGCTGAAGGCGCTCGAACGTCGACGAGGATCGCACGCCGCCGCGCGATGTGCAGTATTTCATCAACGCGCGCAAGGAAGAGGGCCTGCGCGCGCGCGACGTCGCGGTCACGGATGAGAGCACGCGCCGCTTCGCTCGAACTGTACGCGGCCTACGACGAGCAGTGCCAGCGCGAGGGCGTGGTGGATTTCGCCGAGCTGCTGCTGCGCAGCTACGAGCTGCTAGCGAGGAACGAGATCCTGCGCGAGCACTACTCGGCGCGCTTCCGGCACCTCCTGGTGGACGAATTCCAGGACACCAACCGCCTGCAGTACCGCTGGCTCAAGCTGCTCGTAGGCCGCTCGAGCACCATGTTCGCGGTGGGCGACGACGACCAGTCGATCTACGCGTTCCGCGGCGCCAACGTCGGCAACATGGCCGAGTTCGAGCGCGACTTCCAGGTCGCCAACGTCATACGCCTGGAGCAGAACTACCGCTCGCACGGCAACATCCTCGACGCGGCCAACGCGCTCATCGCCAACAACCGCAAGCGTCTCGGCAAGAACCTGTGGACCGCGGCGGGCGGTGGCGAGCCGGCTGCGCGTGTTCGAGGGCGAGTCCGACGCTTTCGAGGCGCGCTGGATCGCTGACGAGGTGCAGGCGCTGGCGCGCGATGGCACGCGGCTGTCGGATATCGCGGTGCTGTACCGCTCCAACGCCCAGTCGCGCGTGCTCGAGCATGCGCTGTTCTCCGCGGGGATCCCGTACCGGGTTTACGGCGGCCTGCGCTTCTTCGAGCGCGCCGAGGTGAAGCACGCGCTTGCCTACCTGCGCCTCCTCGCCTCGCCGGAGGACGACAACGCCCTCCTGCGCGTGGTGAACTTCCCGCCGCGCGGCATCGGCGCGCGCACGCTCGAGCAGCTGCAGGACGCCGCGGCGCGCGAGGGCGTACCCCTGTTCCGCGCGATCGACGCGCTGCCGGGCAAGACGGCGCAGTTCAAGGCGCTGATCGAGCGGCTGCGCGAGGAAAGCAAAGACCTGCCGCTAGCCGAGAAAGTCGAGCACGTGGTGGCGCAGAGCGGCCTGATCGAGCACTACAGGGGCGAGCGCGAGGGTGCCGACCGCATCGACAACCTGGGCGAGCTCGTGAACGCCGCGGCGGCGTTCGACTCGGAGGAGCGCGAGACGGGGCTCGAGGAGACGGGCGATCCGCTCGTCGACTTCCTCACGCACGCCGCGCTCGAGGCGGGCGAGCACCAGGCGGGCGAAGGCCAGGACGCGCTGCAGATGATGACCGTGCACTCGGCAAAGGGCCTGGAGTTCGACGCGGTGTTCCTCTCGGGGCTGGAAGAGGGGCTGTTTCCGCACGAGCAGAGCGTGGTCGAGAAAGACGGGCTGGAGGAGGAGCGGCGCCTCGCCTACGTCGCCATCACGCGCGCGAAGAAGCGCCTTTACCTGTCCTTCGCGCAGACGCGCATGCTGCACGGCCAGACGCGCTACAACCTGCCTTCGCGCTTCCTCGACGAGATCCCCGAGGGCCTCACCAAGTGGCTGACGCCGCGCTTCGCCGGGCAGCGCGCGCGCCAGGCGAGGGCCGAGGCCACGCACGCGTGGAGCGCGCCGCGCAAGAAGGAACCGGTGTTCCGCGCGCCGCAGACCATCGGCGGCTTCAGCATCGGCCAGAACGTCATGCACCCGAAATTCGGCACCGGGGTGATCGTCGACGCCGAGGGCCAGGGCAACGACGCGCGCGTGCAGGTGAATTTCGGCTCGCAGGGCGTCAAGTGGCTCGCGGTGAGCGTCGCCAGGCTGCAGGCGGCCTGACGTGGCGCTGCATCCGCTCGCGGGCAAGCCCGCGCCCGCCGATGTCCTGATCGATCCCGCTGCGCTCGAGCGCGCCCCTCGGGCACCGAGGACATCTACAAGATCTGCGCCGAGAGCTCTGAGAGCGCCGCGCATCGTGAACAACGCCCGATAGGAGGCCCCCATGCCGCTGACTGCCGAGCAGATCACCCAGTACCGCCGCGACGGCTATGTATGCCCGGTCCCGGTGATGCCGGCGAACGAGGCCGCCGGCCTGCGCAGGAAGCTCGAGGCCTTCGAGGCCACGCAGGGCGGCAGGCTCGAACCAGGCCAGCGTAGCCGCGCGTTCCTGCTGTTCGAGTGGCTCGACGACCTGATCCGCGATGCGCGCGTGCTCGACCCGATCGAGCAGCTGATCGGTCACGACATCCTGTGTTGGAGCACCATCTTCTGGATCAAGGACGCAGGCGCGAAGAGCTTCGTCTCCTGGCACCAGGACAACACCTACTGGGGTCTCTCGAGCCGCAACGTCGTGACGGCGTGGTTCGCGATCTCGGACGCCAGCGTCGAAGCCGGATGCATGAAGGTCATGCCAGGCACGCACACCGGCGACACGCTGGCGCACGAGGACACCTACGACGCGGACAACATGCTGACCCGTGGGCAGTCGATCCGCGGTCTCGACGAGGCGCGCGCCGTAAACATGCCGCTGCGCGCCGGCGAAATGTCGCTGCACAACTACTGCCTCGCGCACGGCTCGGGGCCGAACCTGTCGGGCGATCGCCGGATTGGCGTGTCGATGCATTTCATGCCGCCCGACACGAAGCAGGTCGTCGGCACCTGGGACTGCGCCGCGCTGGTGCGCGGCGTCGACCGCTTCCGACATTTCACGCACACGCCCATCCCGGCGTGCGATTTCGATCCGGAGGCGGTTGCGTTCCACGCGCGCGCCGCGGGCGCAATGCGCGAGGTGCTTTACGCGGGAGCGGCGCGCAAGCTTCAGCGGCTCTGAGCCCGCAGCCCAAATCAGGCGCGCAGGGGGGCGGCGCGCTCACTGCCCAAGCCGGCGCAGCCGCTCCAGGTTGTCGCGGTTGTCGAAGAGCACGCGCGGCATCGTGTCCTGCGTCACGCAGCGCAGTCCGGCGAGTTGGCTGTCCATGCTGCGCCGCGTGTTGCTGGAGAGCGCCCAGCCGAGGGGCGGGTTGGTGGATTCGCGGCACAGACCGAAGTGGAAGAAATGGTCTTCCCCCACGTGCAGGCGCAGGGTCTCGCGCGCGTAGGTGCCGCGCGCCTTGCGCGTGTTGAGCATCGTCCAGAGCGGCGAGAGCGCCTCTGACATCCAGCGCCCCGGGCCGATCGCGGGGTGGCCGGCGGCCTTCTCCAGGGTCTCAGGCGGATCGCGCGGGTTCACCGGCTCGTTGCTGATGTGGATGACGATCGGCTCGACTTTCTTCCAGCGCGGGTCTTCCTGGTCGTCGTTGGCCATGGCATCGATAGTCTTCGCGATCTCGAGCGTGGTGGTCGCGGCCGAGTTCTCGAAGTAGCCGCCGTCGACCACTCTGCCATAGGCCTTTCCGTCCTTCATCAGGGTGCCCGCGGGGCTCACATACGTGAAGCGCGCGCTCATGTGCGCCGCGGTCGACAGGCGCAGGCTACGCGGTGCGAAGAAGCGCTGCGCGTCCTCGGTGTCCACGAAGTCCGTGGAGCCGTCCGCGGCGACGATACTTGCCTGGCTCGCGATGATGCGCTTTCCGGTCTGCACCCAGGTGGCGTTGAGAAACAGGAGCGGCGCCCAGCCCGCGCCTTCGCGCAGCTTGTCCATCGGCTCGGTGAAGCGGTCGCGCCCGGGCATGGATTTGCGCCAGGCGCGCTCCCAGGCTTCCTCTAGCGCGAGCGCGCGGTCGAAGCGCGCCACGGGGAAGGGGAGCAGGCGCTGCAGCAAGTCCGGGTAGAGCATGGCCGCTACCACCGGCGAGAGGAAGTCCTCGCTCAGGATTTTCTGCCCCGCCTGCTTGGCGATGACGGTGCGGCCTGCGCGCTGCTCGGCGACGAGCGCGGCGAACACGCTCTCGCCGAGGCTGCCGCCCGAGACCCCGGACATCGAGAACAACTGCGTGCCGAACTGCGGCAGCGTGCCCTGGATCTCGCCCAGCACGCTCGCCGTCCACCAGGCGGCGCGGATGCCGCCGCCTTCGGCGTTCACCAGGAACAGGGGATATTTCGCCGCCTGTGGCGGCTGGTTCTTCAGCCACTCGCGAAGCATCGCGCGCAGGTCCGGTCGCTCCTGCGGCTGGGGGTCGGAGAGCGTGCGCACCGCGTGGTTGTCGTTCAGCGGGCTGAACAGCACGGCGAGGACGAAGAGCCCGAGGAACGCCGGCACGCGCTTGCGCATGCCGAAGATGTCGAGGACGCTGCCCGCTGCGATCCAGCCGGTGGCGGCCAGAATCAGAATCGCAGCCGTGCCGATCGCCGGCGCCGCCGCCTGCAGCGCCAACACGAACACGAGGAACAGGAGCAGCGCGGCGAAGATCGCCGCCGCGAGCATGAGCAGCGTGCCATTGCCGAGGCCGCGCGGGACGGCGATGCCGTATACCTCCTCCTTGGTGGCGTTCACCCGCAGCATGTCCACGGCGCCCTGCATCGCGGGCGTTCCTTTGCCCGCCAACCCGCCGTGCACGGCGCGCAGCAGCTTTCTTCGGAATGTCACCGTCACCAGGAAAGCGATCGCCCCGGCGAAGCACCACCAGGCGTAGCCCACCAGGATCTCGCGCACCTGCGACTGCCCGTCTTCAGCGTAGCCCTTCGAGGCCAGGTAGAACGCGAACGAGACGCCCAGCGTCGCGAGCGTGCCGAGCACGCGCGGCATCCAGGTGCGGTAGCGCAGCAGCTCCGGCTCGTTGCCCGGCACGCCGGGGAAGGCGAGGCGCAGCATCACGCGTGCCCAGTACCAGGCGCACACCGACCAGGCCAGCATGGCGGCGAAGAAGAAGAACCTCTGCCAGTCGCCCTGCGCGCCGGACTCGTGCTCCGCCAGCGCGCGCACCACGTCCTGGCCCTGCGCGGAAACGATGAGGAAGATGAGCACCGCGAGCACCATGAGCAACGCGAGGCGGGCCGGCCGGGTTACGACCAACCACTTGATGATCCACAGCCAGAAGCCGTACAGCCATTTCAGCATGCGGGGTCACCTCCCGGGTTTGAGTTTGAACCCGGATCGCGCCGGATGCACCATCTGCTAGCGAATTGCCGGCGGGCGCCGCGCCTCAGTTGCGGGCCAGCGGGCGCAGCACGGGCCACAACCGGAACGTGAACAGCGCGAGCGACAGCCACAGGAGCGCGCCGCCGGCGAACGGCAGGCCGAAGGTGAACAGCACGATGCCGGCGGTGGCGCAGACGAGCTGCGTGCCCGACCAGGCGCCGCCGCGGATCGGGCGCCCGGTGAAGCGCGGCAGCATGTGCGCGCCGAGCGCGTAGATTAGGCATATCGCAAAGCCGCCGAACAGGTGCATGGGCGCGCGCGCGAGCAGCGAGCCTTCGACGAGCATGGCGAGTCCCGAGACGACGAGCCAGCCGAGCGCGGCGAGCGCGAACAGGCGCTCGTCGCGCCCGAGCAGCATGCCGACGTGGCGCGCCGTGCGCGCCGCGCGGTCGGGCGCAGCTGCCACGAACTTGCGCGCCTCGCCGAGCGGCACGACGCCGACCGCCTTGAGATGGCCGTCGATCGCCAGCGCAGGAATGGTGCGCACGCGCAGATCGCGCGCCAGGCGCTTGCCTTCGGGCTGCGCCAGGTCGAGCACCGCGTAGTCGATGTCCTTCTCGGCCGCGACCTGGCGCCACACGGCCTCCGCGGCGGGACAGGTCGGGCACCAATCGGAAACGAGCAGCTCGACGCGCATGATCATTCTGTGCAGCGCATGCAATCGACGTCGTAGCGATCGATCCACGCGCGCAGGCCGGCTTGCGCGGGCTCGCCGCGCGCGAGCGAGGCGAGCGCGCCCTGCGGGTCGTCGGGCCGCATCAGCACCAGCCACGCATCGGTGTAGGGCGCGACGTTGATCAGGCCGGGGTCGGCCACCACGCGCTCGTTCACCTCGACGATGGTGCCTTCGAAAGGCGCAGGCACGCCGCCCGCCCACTTGCCGGATTCGAGGCGCGCCACGGGCTTTCGCTTCGCGCGGCGCGAGCCGACGGGCCGGAAGGTCGCGTACTGCACGCGCCCCGCCATGGTCTGCGCCGGATCGGTGATGCCGACGCGGAACGTGCCGTCGGATTCTGGCCTGACCCAGCAGTAGTCCAGGTCGTACCACAGGTCCTCGGGCAGCTCGCACCCGCGGTATTCGCTCATTCGGCCTCGGCGGGCGGCGCGAGCCGCACCGTGAACACCAAGTTGACGCCAAAGGCGAGCATCGCCGCGACGCTCAGCGCACCGCCGAGCGTGACCAGCCAGTGCAGCGACGCCAGCCAGCCCGCGACCATCAGCGGAAGGCCGGCGTTGGCGAGCCAGAACTGCGCCCAGGCGAGCCGCTCCGAGCGCAGTCGGTAGCCGCCGAAGCGCGGCAGCACGTGCAGCCCGACGCCGTAGATGGTCATCAGGACCAGCCCGAGCAGCATCAGGTGCGCATGCGCGCGCGTCACGTCTCCCGGGACGAGCTCCGGCGCGGCCAGCCGAGCCAGCGCGAGCAGCCCGCCGGCAAGGCCGTAGAGCAGCGCAAGGGCAACGAACAGGCGATTGCGGGGATGCATGGCCCAAGGCTAGCGGCGCGCTGCGGGCCCGCTTTGCTGCAAATCAAGAAAAATGGGCGACGAGCACATAGCGCGCGAGCCGCCCGGTCGCCATGAAGGCGAGCGCGGCGAGCCAGTTGACGCGCAGCCAGCCGGCGGCGAGGCACAGCGCGTCGCCCACCAGCGGCAGGAAGGCGAAGAAGGTCGCCGCACTGCCGTAGCGCTCGAGCCAGCCGAGCGCGCGCGGATCGAGCTTCTTTCGGGTGCGCTCGGGCACCAGGCGGCCGAGCGCGTAGGTGGTCATGCCGCCCGCAGTGTTGCCGAGCGTCGCCAGCGCGATCGCGAGCGCGGCGTGCTCCGGATAGAGCTTGAGGTAGCCGAACAGCACCGCTTCGGAGGAAAGCGGCACGAGCGTCGCGGCGACGAAGCTGGCGACGAACAGGCCGGCGAGGCCGCCTTCAGGCGAGAGGAGCGTGTCCAGGGTGTGCTAGGCTTTTCTGCGTGAAACGCAACGATTATCTCGAGCGCATCCTCAAGGCGCGAGTCTACGACGTGGCGATCGAGTCGCCGCTCGAGCTCGCGCCGGGGCTGTCGAAACGTCTCAGGAACCGGCTGCTGCTCAAGCGCGAGGATCTGCAGCCGATATTCTCGTTCAAGCTGCGCGGCGCCTACAACAAGATGGCGAACCTGCCGCCGGCCAGGCTGAAGAAAGGCGTGATCGCCGCGAGCGCCGGCAACCACGCGCAGGGCGTGGCGCTCGCGGCGCAGAAGCTCGGCTGCCGCGCGGTGATCGTGATGCCGGTGACCACGCCGCGCATCAAGGTCGACGCGGTGGCCGCGCGCGGCGCCGAGGTCGTGCTGCATGGCGACACGTACGCCGACGCCTACGCGCACGCCATGCGCCTGAAGCGCCGCCGCGGCCTCGCGTTCGTTCATCCCTACGACGATCCCGACGTGATCGCCGGGCAGGGCACCATCGGCATGGAAATCCTGCACCAGCACGCGGGACCGATCGATGCGATCTTCGTCGCTGTCGGCGGCGGCGGCCTCATCTCGGGCATCGCCGCCTACGTGAAGCGCCTGCGCCCCGGGGTGCGCATCGTCGGCGTCGAGCCGGTCGATGCCGACGCCATGGCACGCTCGCTCAAGGCCGGCCGTCGCGTGGTGCTAGAGCAGGTCGGCCTGTTCGCCGACGGCGTCGCGGTGAAGCAGGTCGGCAAGGAAACCTTCGCCCTGGCGCGCAAGCTGGTCGACGAGATGGTGCTGGTCGACACCGACGAGATCTGCGCCGCGATCAAGGACGTGTTCGAGGACACGCGCGTGGTGCTCGAGCCCGCGGGGGCCCTCGCGATCGCAGGCGCCAAGGCCTGGGTCGCCAAGCACGGCGCGCGCGACAAGACGCTGGTGGCGGTGGCCTGCGGCGCGAACACCAACTTCGACCGCCTGCGCTTCATCGCCGAGCAGGCGGAGCTTGGCGAGCACCGCGAGGCGCTGCTCGCGGTCACCATCCCCGAGCGACCGGGCAGCTTCAAGAAGTTCTGCGCCACGCTCGGCGCCAGGAACATCACCGAGTTCAATTACCGCATCGGCGAGTCCCGTGAAGCGCACATCTTCGTGGGCATCGAGACAACCAACCGCAACGAGACTTTGAGGATCGTGCGCAACCTCGAGCGCCACGGTCTGAAGACGCTCGATCTGTCGGACAACGAGATGGCGAAGACGCACCTGCGCCACATGGTGGGCGGACGTGCACCCTGGTCCGGCGACCGGCGCGCCACGCGCGCCGCGAACGAGCTCCTGTACCGCTTCGAATTTCCCGAGCGCCCCGGCGCGCTGATGCGCTTCCTCAACAACATGCGCAGCGACTGGAACATCAGCCTGTTCCACTACCGCAATCAGGGTGCCGACTATGGGCGCGTGCTGGTCGGAATCCAGGTTCCGCCCGAGGAAATGCGCGCGTTCGAGCGCTTCCTCGACGAGCTTGGCTATCCCTCCGTCGAGGAGACGAGGAACCCGGCCTACCGCCTGTTTCTCGGATGACCGCGCGCACGCTGCAGCTCACCGAGCGGCTGCGCCGCTACCTTGTCGCGCATGGGGCGCGCGAAACGCCGGTGCAGCGCGCGCTGCGCAGGGCTACGCAGCGCATGCCGCGCGCGAGCATGCAGATCGGCGCCGAGCAAGGCGCGTTGATGCAGCTGCTGGTGCGTCTCGCCGGTGCGCGCCGCTGCGTCGAGATCGGCACCTTCACCGGCTACAGCGCGCTCGCCGTAGCGCTGGCGTTGCCGCCGCGGGGAAAGATCGTCTGCTGCGACCTGAGCGAGGAGTGGACCGCCATCGCGCGGCGCTACTGGAAGCGCGCGCGCGTGGCGCAGAAGATCGACCTGCGGCTCGGGCCGGCGCTCGCGACCCTCGATGCGCTGCTCGCGCGCGGCGGCGCCGGCCGCTACGACTTCGCGTTCATAGATGCCGACAAGCAAAACTACGCCGGCTACTACGAGCGCTGCCTCAAGCTCGTGCGCAAGGGCGGCTTGATCGCCGCCGACAACACGCTTTGGGGCGGAGCGGTGGCCGATGCGCGCACCCGCGACGCCGACACGCGCGCCATGCGCGCCTTCAATCGCAAGCTGCTGCGCGACCGGCGGGTGGAGATCGCTTTGCTGCCGATCGGCGATGGCCTGACGCTCGCGCTCAAGCGCTAGGAGGGCTCGCCGCCGAAGTGACGCTCGTCGGCGTAGCACACCGGCGAGGCGAGCACGCCCGCGCCGCCCGGCTCGGGCACGCCGAGGAACACCAGGCCCTCGGGGTCGCGCCGGTACAGGCCGCGCTCGGTGACCAGGTAGTCGACCGGGATGTCCCAGGCCTGCGGGTGGATCGTGTCGATACGTGCCATCTCGTAGGCGACGCCGATCACGACCGGCGTCCCCGCCATCGCCGCCAGCGTGCGGTCGAAAAACCCGCCGCCGTAGCCGAGCCGGTAGCCCTGCATGTCCCAGCCGTTCATCGGCAACAGCACCACCTCGGGCACGAGCGCCTCGGTGTCGGCGGGGTAGGGAATGCCTAGCGCGCCCTCGGCGAGCTTGACCCCCGGGTGCCATTCGCGGAACACGAGCGGAGTCCGGGGCGCCACCACCACCGGCAGCGCGGTGCGCGCGCCGCGGCCGCGCAGGCGGCTCGCCAGGTGGCGCGCGTCGTACTCGTTCTTGATCGGCCAGCACAACGCCAGCGTCTTGCCGGCGAGCCCCGGGAACGCGCGCTCCAGCACCGTGTCGATGCTATGGCGCCACGCGTCGAGCGTCGCCGGCGCGAGCGCCAGGCGCGCCGCGATGAGGCGCGCGCGCTCGCCCTTGCGCCAATGCATCAGTGCGTTATGCTCCATGCTCGTGCTATCCTCTTACTCCATGATTTTGAAGCATTTCCGTAATCTTACACTGGCGCTCTGCGTGCTTGCGCCCGGCGCGCACGCCGCCTCGCGCGCGCCCGATACCGACGCCGCGCTGCTCGCTGCGTACGACGCGTTCAATGCCGGCGATCCGATGAAGCTCGCTCACGCCGCGCGGCTGCTGAACGGCAATGTGCTCGAGCCCTACGTCGATTACTGGGCGCTCAGCCTGCGCCTCGAAGATGCCGGCGATGCCGAGGTGCGCGCGTTCCTCGAGAAGTATTCCGGAACCTACGTTGCCGAGCTGCTGCGTGCCGCATGGGTCAAGGTGCTCGGTAAGCGCGCGGACTGGGCGCGCTTCGACAAGGAACACGCCGCGCTGTCGGGGGACGACCTCGAGATCCGCTGCTACGGCTGGCTGGCGCGCATGGCGCACGGCGACCGTGTGGCGCTGCGTGCGGTGAAGTCCGTCTGGCTCGAGCCGGGCGAGCTTCCCGAGGGCTGCAACACGCTGGTCGACGCGCTCGCGGCGCGCGACGCGATCACGCCGGAGGACATCTGGCAGCGCGTGCGGGTGCTGTTCGAGAACGGCCAGATCACTGCGGCGAAGCGCACGCTCGGCTACCTGCCGAAGGGACAATCGCCCGACGAGTGGCGCCTCGCGCAGGCCGCGACGCACCCGCAGCGCCTGCTGTCGCACGTGCCGTTGCCCGCGAAGACACGCGCGGATCGCGAGGTTCTGGTGCTTGCCACGCTACGCCTCGCGCGCAGTGACCCGCAGGCGGCGGCCGACGCGCTCGAAGGGCCGCTCGGCGAGAAGCTCGAACAGCAGGACCGCGGCTATCTCTGGGCTCGACTCGGCTACGAGGCGGCGCTGCGCCACGATGACCAGGCGCTCGATTGGTACGCCAAGGCGGGCGATTACGAGCTGGGCGACAAGCTCGAGTCGTGGAAGGCGCGCGCGGCGCTGCGCGTGGGCGACTGGCAGGCGGTGCGCGACTCGATCGACGGCATGTCGGCGCAAGAAAGCCACTTGAACGCCTGGATCTACTGGTACGCGCGGGCGCTCGCCGCGCAGGGCAAGACCGAGGCTGCGCGCGCCTATTACATGCGCATCGCAGGCGAAACCGACTTCTACAGCGTGCTCGCCGCAGAGGAACTGGGGTTTCTGGCCACCGCGCCCAGCAGCGGCTACACGCCGACCGAGGCCGAAGTCGCCGCGGCAGGCACGCGTCCGGGCATCGTGCGCGCCCTCGAACTGTACCGGCTCGACCTGCGCACCGAGGGCGCGCGCGAGTGGGCGTTCGCGGTGCGCGACATGGACGATAACCTGCTGCTCGCGGCTGCCGAGGTCGCGCGGCGCGCCGGGGTGTTCGACCGCGCCATCACAACCGCGGACATGACCAAGCGCGTGCACAACTTCAAGTTGCGCTATCTGGCGCCGTACCGTGAGGTGTTCGGTGAATACGCGCGCGAGCACGGACTGGACGAGGCGTGGGTGCTCGGCCTGGTCAGGCAGGAAAGCCATTTCATCGTCGATGCCCATTCGGCGGCGGGAGCGCGCGGGCTGATGCAGCTCATGCCGCGCACGGCGCGCTGGGTGGCGCGCAAAATCGGTCTGAAGGACTACCACCCGAGCCATGTGGCGGAGGTGAAGACCAATATCACCCTGGGTACCGGGTATCTGAAGCTGGTGCTCGACGACCTCGGTCACGAGGTGCTCGCCTCCGCGGCATACAACGCCGGGCCGCAACGCGCGCGGCGCTGGCGCGACGCCAAACCTGTCGAAGGGGCCATTTACGCCGAGACCATCCCGTTCGACGAGACGCGGCGCTACGTGAAGAAGGTGATGGCAAACGCGAACTTCTACGCGACGATTTACGGCGACGGACCCTCGTCGCTGAAGGCGCGGCTGGGCACCGTGTCGTCGAACGATCCGGCCGGCAACGAGGACGACACGCTTCCCTAGGCGCTCCGGGCCGTGCGATACGAGAACATCCTGGTCGTCGGCGGGGGCGGCTTCGTGGGCCGCCACCTGGTCGCGGCGCTCGCCGGGCGCGGCGCCGACGTCACGGTGCCGTCGCGCCGCCGCGAGCGCGCCAAAGCTTTGCTGCTGCTGCCCACCGTCGACGTGGTCGCGTGCGACGTGAACCAGCCGGGCGTGCTCGAGCGGCTGGCGGCGGGACGCGACCTCGTGGTGAACCTGGTCGGCGTGTTGCACAGCCGGAGCGGACGCGCAGGCGAGCGTGGACCGAACGCCTACGGCCCCGATTTCGCGCGCGCTCACGTCGAGCTGCCGCAGGCGGTGCTTGCGGCCTGCCGTGCGGCGGGCGTAAGGCGGCTGCTGCACATGAGCGCGCTCGGCGCGTCGCCTTCCGCGCCCTCGGAATACCTGCGCTCCAAGGGCGTCGGCGAGCAGGTCATGCTCGCCGCACAGGACCTCGAGGTCACCGTATTCCGGCCCTCGGTGGTGTTCGGCCCGGACGACGCCTTCCTCAACCTTTTCGCCACGCTGGCCAAGTGGCTGCCGGTCCTGGCGCTCGCCTGCCCGAGCGCGCGCTTCCAGCCGGTATATGTGGGCGATGTGGCGCGGGCGTTTCTCGCCGCGCTCGAGGAGCGTGCGTCGTTCGGCAAGGCCTACGACCTGTGCGGCCCGACGGTATATACGCTGCGCGAGCTGGTCGAGTACGTGTGCGCGATCACCGGGCGCCGCCGCGTGGTGCTCGGGCTGTCCGAAACGCTTTCGTACCTGCAGGCGTGGATGATGGAATGGGCGCCGGGTCCGACGCTCATGTCGCGCGACAACGTGCGCTCGATGCGCGTGCCGAGCGTGTGCGACTGCGAGCCGCCGTTCGGCATCGTGCCGCAGGCCCTCGAGGCGCTGGCGCCGACGTGGCTGACGCCCGCGACGCTGCGGCAGCGCTACTCGACGCTTCGCTGGAAGGCGCGCAGGTGAGCAAGCCAACGCTGGTCGTCGGCAACAAGAACTACTCTTCGTGGTCGCTGCGGCCCTGGCTGGCGATGAAAGTGCTGGGCGTGGACTTCGAGGAAGTGCGCATCCCGCTGTATCAGCCCGAGTCGAAGATGGCGCTGCTGCGCTACTCGCCCGCGGGCAAAGTGCCATGCCTGCTCGACGGCTCGATCCGCGTCTGGGATTCGCTTGCCATCCTCGAGTACCTCGCCGAGACGCACCGCGAGCTATGGCCCGAAGCGCCCGCCGCACGCGCCCTGGCGCGCTCGATCTGCGCGGAGATGCACTCGGGCTTCCGCAATCTGCGGCATCACATGAGCATGAACATCCGCAAGCGTCACCCGGGCAAGGGGCGCACGCCGGAGTCTCAGGTCGAGGCGCGGCGTGTGATCGATATTTGGAGCGACTGCCGCGCGCGCTTCGGCGCCCCGGGGCCGTTCCTGTTCGGGCGCTTCTCCGCGGCCGACGCGATGTACGCGCCGGTGGTGCTGCGCTTTCGCACCTACGAGGTCGAGCTGCCGCCGGTCTGCCGCGCCTATGCCGACGCGATCCTCGCGCTGCCCGCGATGCGGGAGTGGATCGCCGCGGCGGAGCGCGAAACCGAGTCGCTGCCGCAGTTCGAGCAGTACGGCTAGGAGCGACTGGCGTGAAACTGCCTGACGGCGCGCGCCTGAACAGGCTGTTGGCCGCTGCCACGCTGGTCGCCGCGCTGTGGGGCGTGCGCGCCGAGATGCCGGCGGGCCTCGCGCTGCATTTCCTCGGTGCCGCGACGCTCTACCTGATGTTCGGCGCGCCGCTCGCGCTCGCCGGCATGGCGCTTGCCGCGACCCTTGCCTGCGTACTCGGTGGCGGCGACTGGGCGGCGCTTCCGGCGCAGTGGTTCGCCGACGGCGCGGTGCCGGTCGCCTGCGCCTGGGGCATGCACCGAGCGATCGAGCGTGTTGCGCCGCCCAACCTGTTCGTGTACGTCTTCGGCGCGGCGTTTGCGGGCGCAGGAATATCGATGGTCGCCTCGCTCGCCGCGCACCGGCTGCTCGGCGCGAGCGTCGAGCCGTTCGTCGCGCTCGGCATGATGCTCGGCTTCGGCGAGGCCTTCCTCACCGGCGCGCTGGTGACCCTGTTCGTCGTGTACCGGCGCGAGTGGGTCGCGACCTTCGATGACGCGCGCTACCTGGCGCGACGATGAAAGCGTACGTCGTGGGGGGCGCGGTGCGCGACGAGCTGCTCGGCTTGCCGGTCGCCGACCGCGACTGGGTCGTGGTCGGTGCGACACCCGAGGACATGACGGCCGAGGGCTTCCGCCGGGTCGGCAAGGATTTCCCGGTGTTCCTCCACCCCCGAACGCAGGAGGAATACGCGCTCGCGCGCACCGAACGAAAGAGCGGCCGCGGCTACAAGGGCTTCACGGTGCATGCCGCGCCCGACGTGACGCTTGAGGAGGATCTGCGGCGCCGCGACCTGACGATAAATGCGATGGCGCGCGCCGAGGACGGCACGCTGATCGATCCGTTCGGCGGCGCGCGCGACCTCAAGGCCGGAATACTGCGCCACGTCGGCGAAGCGTTCCGCGAGGATCCGGTGCGCATCCTGCGCGTGGCGCGCTTTGCGGCGCGCTTCGACTTCCGCGTCGCCGCGGAGACCGCCGCACTGATGCGCGGCATGGTCGAAGCGGGGCAGGTGGAAGATCTCGTGCCGGAGCGCGTCTGGCAGGAGCTCGCTCGCGGTCTCGCCGAGGCGCACCCGCAGCGCATGCTCGAGGTGCTGGAGAGCTGCGGCGCGCTCGCGCGCGTGATTCCCGAACTGCATGCGGACGCGGCGCTGTGCGCGGCGCTGGCGCGCGCCGCGGCGGCCGCCGCGACGCTCGCGGTGCGCTTCACGGTGCTCACCGCCCGGCTGGACGAGGCGCAGCTGCGCGCCGTCACCGAGCGGCTGCGCGCGCCGAACGAGGCGCGCGAGCTTGCCCTCGCCTACTGCCGCTGCCGCGAGCTGCTGCGCCAGGCGGCGGCAGCGCCGCCGGCGGAGCTGCTCGAGACGCTGAAGCGCGCCGACGCGCTGCGCCGCCCGGAACGCTTCGCCGAGCTGCTCACGGCGGCGCGCTTCGTCGACGCGGGCGCCGCGCAGGGCGCACGGCGGCTCGAGCGCGCGCTCGACGCCGCACAGCAGGTCGACGCCGCGGCGATCGCGGGGAGCGCGCCATCGCCGGCCGACATCCCGGGCCGGCTCGAGCGGGCGCGCGAGGCGGCCATCGCGGCCGCGCTCAGATGAGCCGGCCGAGCAGGTACACCAGAAGCGACAACAGCACGGTGGTGGCGAAGGGCACGTAGTAGACGCGCCCGCGCAGCGGAATTTTCAGGTCGCCGGGAAGCCGGCCCAGGCCCAGGCGCGCGAGTCCCGGCGCCACCGCGGCCAGCACCACCAGCGCCACGAACAGCGTCAGCAGCCATTTCAGCACGGCGAAATGACTCCTTGCAGCAGCCGTGCAGGCGATAAACTGCGGGGCGGTGTAACCAGGGGGGCGGCGATGATCGATCTGTACACGTGGGGTACGCCAAATGGCCGCAAGGTGTCCATCATGCTCGAGGAATGCGGCCTTGCCTACCGCGTCCACCCGATCGACATCGGCAAGGGCGAGCAATTCGCGCCCGATTTTGTGGCCATCAGTCCGAACAGCAAGATCCCGGTGATCGTAGACTCCGAGGGTCCCGACGGCAAGCCCATCGGCATGATGGAGTCGGGCGCGATCCTGATCTATCTTTCCGGCAAGACCGGGCGCTTCCTGCCGCAGTCGGTGCGCGACAAGTACGAAGCGCTGCAGTGGCTTATGTTCCAGATGGGCCACGTCGGGCCGATGTTCGGCCAGGCGCACCACTTCATGCGTGCGAAGAAAGACGAGATACCCTACGGCACCGAGCGCTACGGCAAGGAAGCCAAGCGCCTGTACGGGGTAATGGACCGGCACCTCGAGAACATGGCGTTCCTCGCCGCCGGCGAGTACACGATCGCCGACATCGCCACCTATCCGTGGGTGGCGCGCCACGAATGGCACCGCGTCGACCTCGCCGAGTTTCCGGACGTGAAGCGCTGGTTCGACACCATCGGCCGACGTCCCGCGGTGGCGCGCGGCATGAAAGTGCCGTTCCTCAACTGATCGGCATGCTGGAGCTGCTGGCGCTGCCGGCCGGGGCGGGCGCGGCGCGCGCGCCGCTGATGTTCGTGCACGGCGCCTACGTCGGCGCCTGGTGCTGGGCCGAGCATTTCCTGCCGTGGTTCGCGGCACGCGGCTTCCCCGTGTATGCGCTGTCGCTGCGCGGCCATGGCGAGAGCGCGGGACGCGAGCGGCTGCACTCCTTCGGGCTGGCGGACTTTGCCGACGATCTGGAGACGGCGCTGACGGGCCTGGAGCAGCCGCCGGTGCTGATCGGTCACTCGATGGGCGCGCTGGTGGTGCAGAAATATCTGGAGCGCGGCGCGGGGCGCGCGGCGCGCCGCGCCGCGGCGGTCGCCTTCGTCTGCCCGGTGCCGCCGTTCGGCGTGCTGCCCTCGACCTTCACGCTCGCCTGGACGCGCCCGGCGTTGTTCGCCGAGATCAACGCGCTCGCCGCCGGCCACAGCGTGTCGCGCGGTGCGCTGCACGAAGCGCTGTTCGCCGGGCCGGTGGTGGACAGCGAGCGTATCGAGCGCTACTACGCGCGCATGCAGCCCGAGTCGCGCCGCGCGCTGCTCGACATGACATGGTGGGGCCTGCCGCAGTGCTGGCGCCTCGATTTGCCGCCGGCGCTGGTGCTGGGCGCCGAGCGCGACGCGCTCATCGCTGCATCGGTCGCGCGTGCCACTGCCCAGCTGCTCAGCGCGCAGTACCGCGAGCTGCCGGGCCTGGGTCACGCGGTGATGCTCGACCCGGGCTGGCGCACCGCCGCGCAAGCCATCGAGGGCTGGCTCGCCGAGCAGGGCCTGTAGCGCGGCTCAGCGCCGCCCCGTCATGCTGCCCAGGTGCATGCCCGAGTCGAGCTGGATCAGCTCGCCCGTCACGCTGCGCGCCCCATCGACCAGCCAAACCACGGCCTCTGCGACGTCCTCCGGCGTGCTGGCACGCGCGAGCGGCGCATTCCGCTCGAAGCCGGCCTTGATCTTCTCGTAGCTCTCCTGCCCCACGCCTTCCACGAACCAGCGGCTGGTGATCAGCCCGGGGCACACGGCGTTGACGCGCACCTCCGGCGCCAGCGCGCGCGCGAGGTGCAGCGTGAGCGAGTTGAGCGCCCCCTTGGAGGCGATATAGGGTACCGAGGAGCCGATGCCCAGCGTGCCTGCCATCGATGAAACGTTGACGATCGCGCCGCGCGCGGTCTTCAAGTGCGGCACGGCGGCGCGGATCATCTGGAACGCGCCGACCAGGTTGACGCCGTAGATGCGCTGGAAGACCTCCGCGTCGAGCACATCCCAGTTCGACGGCCCGCTGAAGGTGGTGACGCCGGCGTTGTTCACCAACGCGTCGAGCCTTCCCCAGCGCGCGACGGCGGCCTCGACCAGCGCGCGGCACGCGGCGTTCTCGGCGACGTTGCCGCGCGCCAGCAGCGTATCGGCGCCCGCCTCGCGGCACGCGCGCTCGCTTTGCTCGGCCTCCTTTTCGCTTTTGGAGTAGTTGATCAGCACGTCGTAGCCGCGGCGCGCGAGCGCGAGTGCGCTCGCGGCGCCGACCCCGGTCGCCGAGCCGGTGATGATCGCCTTTCTGCGTTCCGACACGTGCTGGCTCCCCGTCCGGTCAGCGCCGCGCATGGCGCGCGAGGAACGCGTTGATGTCCTCGACGCGCAGCTGCGGCTCGTCGCGATCGGGCTTCGAGCCGACCACGCGGTTCATCCATTCCATGTTGTGCTGCATGCGCGAAACGACGATGCGCCATTCCTCGGCGGTGTGCCGCTGCGGGTCGGGCAGCACGTGGCATTGGCGGCACGCGACACGGAAGGGCTCGTTCTCCGGAGAGAAGACGTCCGGGTACTTCTCCGGGTCGAGCGGCCGCTGGCCGTGCCGTTGCAGATACGCTAGCAGCGTGCGCGCCTGGCGCTCGCTCGGCGCCTCCACCCCGCCCATCATCTCCTTCATGAGCCTGCCCATGTTGCCGTGACCGCGCATGCGCGCCACCATGCGCTCCACCACCTTGCGCCACTTGGCGGGCTGGTGCATCGCCGGATTCGGCAGGTTGTGGCACTGCACGCAGTAGCGCACCGCGAGCGCGGCGCCCGGAGCGTCGGGCTCCGGAAGCATGCGCGGCTCGAATCCGGGCGGCAGGATGCGCTCGAGCAGCGGTCCGTAAGGGCTCGTCTCCCAGCGCTGCTTCGCCTGGGCGACCTCGGCATCGTAGGACGACGGATCGGTCGCCCCTGCGGGCGCGGTGAGCGCCGCGAACAGCGCGACGCATCGCAGAGCCGGGCGCAGATCCATGGTCAAAGCGTATGCGAGCGATCGCCGCGCGTAAAGCCGGCCAGCGGACGCTCCACGCCGCGGCCCACGGCGAGCACCTTGAACAGCTCGCCCATCTCGGCGGGCGACACGAGTCGGTTGGCCTGCGCTGCGAGCGGCGCGTAGCGCGAGACATCGTCGGGATCGGTCTCGGCGAGCAGCTCGGTGATGCCGCACTCGATGAGGAAGCTCGCCTGCGAGGCGTAGCCGAGCACTTCGAGCCCCGCATCCACCGCGCATTGCGCGAGCGCGCTGAAATCGACGTGCACGGTGATGTCCTGCAGGCCCGGCAGGTAGAACGGATCGCCGTGCGCGCGGTGCCGGTAGTGGCACATCAGCGTGCCCATCGAGCGCTGCGGGTGGTAGTACTCGCGCGCCGGAAAGCCGTAGTCGATCGCCAGCAGCGCGCCGCGCTCGAGCACCGCGCCGACCGATCGCATCCAGCGGCGCGCCGCGAGCCCGAGCTCGCTCTCGTAGCGACCCGAGGGCGGAAGCTCGATCGCGAGCTCGCGCGCCGCGGCGAGCAGCTCGCCCTGCGCCGGCCGCTCGCACCAGGCGAGCATGCCTTCCGCGGCGCACACGCCGCGCTCCATCACGCCATTCGCCGTCCAGGCGAGCGCGTGCACTGGCATGGCGTCGATCGCTTCGTTCGCCAGCATGACGCCGCGAAAGCGCTGCGGCAGCCGCTCGAGCCAGCCGGCGCGCCCGCCCAGCCGCGCGCGCTGGCGCGCGGCGAGCTCGCCGCTCGGCTCGAGGATCAGGTAGGGCGTGCCCGCGGGCAGCGCGTCGAGCAGCGCCGCCGCGAGCGCGCCGCTGCCGGCGCCGAATTCGAGGATCGCCTCGCCCGGGGCGAGGATCTCGCGCACCTGGCGCGCGAGCGTGCGCGCGAACAGCGTGCCCGTCTCGGGCGCGGTGACGAAATCGCCCGGCGCGCCGAGCTTCGCCGAGCCGCCCGCGTAATAGCCCAGCTCCGGCTCGTACAGGGCGAGCTCCATGTAGCGCGCGAAGCTGATCCAGTTGCCGCCCGAGGCCAGCTCGGCGCCGATGCGCCCGAGCAGCGCGCGGCTCGCGGCGAGGGCGTCGGGGCCGGGTTCGGGCAGGGCGGAATCCATTGCCGGGCTAGCGTACCCGGTCCGCTAGAATTCGCAATGTGACGGGCGAATCCCTCGAGGGAAAAGTGGCGCTGGTGACCGGCGGTGCGCGGCGCGTCGGCGCGGCGATCGTGCGCCGGCTGCACGCGGCGGGTGCGCGCGTGGTGCTGCATTACCGCGGCTCGGAGCGCGACGCCGCGCGACTGGAGGCCGAGCTCGAGGCCGCGCGCGCCGGCAGTGCGCGGCGCATCGCCCAGGACCTGCTGGCGCCCGGCGCGGCCGAGGCGCTGGTGTCGGCCGCGCTCGAGGCCTTCGGGCGGCTCGACGTGCTCGTCAACAACGCATCGATTTTCTATCCGAAGAAGATCGGCCGCGTCGACCTGCGGCACTGGGAAGAGCTCATCGGCTCGAATCTGCGTGCGCCGCTGTTCCTCGCACAGGCCGCCGCACCGCAGTTGCGGGAGGCGCGCGGCGCGATCGTCAACATCACCGACATCCACGCCGACCGTCCGCTCAAAGGCTACCCGGTGTACAGCGTCGCCAAGGCGGGTCTCGCGGCGCTGACGCGCTCGCTCGCCCTCGAGCTTGCACCCGAGGTGCGCGTGAACGCGGTGGCCCCGGGCGCGATCGCCTGGCCCGAGGACGAAAAGTTCGAGAACGCGGAGCGCAAGCGCATCGTCGCCACCACGCCGCTCGGTCGCATCGGCGACCCGGCCGACATCGCGCAGGCGGTACACTTTCTCGTTTTGGCGCCTTTCGTCACCGGTCAGACCATCGCGGTGGACGGCGGGCGCTCGATCTTCATCTGAGCCCGGGCACGCTGCCATGACCGATCCGCGCCGCCGGCAATACGAGGACAACAAGCTCGCCAAGCGCCTGCGCCGCCAGGCGGGCGAGGCGATCGCCGACTTCAATCTCATCGAGCGCGGTGACCGCGTGATGGTGTGCCTCTCGGGCGGCAAGGACAGCTACGGCATGCTCGACGTGCTGCTCGCGCTGCGCGACAAGGCGCCGGTCGCGTTCGAGATCGTCGCCGTAAACCTCGACCAGAAGCAGCCGGGCTTTCCCGCGCGCGTGCTGCCCGAGTACCTCGCAGCGCGCGGCGTACCGTTCAGGATCGTCGAGCAGGACACTTATTCGGTGGTCAAGCGCGTGATCCCGGAGGGCCGGACGATGTGCTCGCTGTGCGCGCGGCTGCGGCGCGGCGTGCTGTACCGGATCGCGAGCGAGCTCGGCGCCACCAAGATCGCGCTCGGCCACCACCGCGACGACATCCTGGCAACGTTCTTCCTCAACCTGTTCTACGGCGGCAAGCTCAAGGCGATGCCTGCGAAGCTGGTGTCGGACGACGGCAGGCACGTGGTCATCCGGCCGCTGGCCTACGTGAGAGAGGACGACCTCGCGGCGTACGCCGAAGCGAAGCGCTTTCCGATAATTCCCTGCACGCTGTGCGGCTCGCAGGAGAACCTGCAGAGGAAGGTGGTGCGGCAGATGCTCGCCGACTGGGAAAGGCGCCACCCGGGGCGCGTCCAGTCGATCCTGCGCGCGCTATCGGACGTGCGGGCCTCACACCTGATGGACCGCAAGCTGTTCGACTTCGCCGGCCTGCGGCCGACAGGCGTCGCGGACGCCGAAGGCGATACGGCGTTCGATGCGCAGCAGTTCGGCGAGCCGCGGTTCGCCGAGGTGACAGATTGACGAGGCGCGCGAGTGCGTGCGCAGGCGTGCTGGCAGCGTTTCTGCTTGGCGCCGCGTCCCCTGCTCCGGCGAAGACCATCTACAAAATCCAGATGCCCGACGGCCGAATCGTCTACTCCGACGAGATCATAGAGGGAGGCAAGATCCTCGACCAGGCCGAAGTGAAGCAGGCTCCGGCGGCGACTCCGGCGCCCGCGCCCTCCGCGGCCGAAGCCGAGGCAGTGACCCTGCGCCTGCGAGAGCGCATGGCACAGATAGACCGCGCGCACGAAGAGATCGTGTCCGCCGCGCAGGCGCTGGAGCAGGCCAAGCGCCGGCTCGAAGCCGGCAAGGAGCCGCTGGCCGGGGAGCGTCAGGGTCAGGCAGGAGGCGGGGCGCGCCTCAGTCCGCAATATTTTGAGCGTGTGCGCGAACTCGAGAACGATGTCGCGCAGGCGCAGGCGCGGCTCGACCACGCCTATCGCAATTTCAACGAGGTGCGCTGAGCGCGCCGCGCCCACCGATCGGAGAAACTCGTGAGCACTGCAATGTACTGGAAGGAAATCACGGTCAACTGGGGCGAGTCCGACCCCTTCGGCCTGGTGTATTACCCGCGCATCGTCGCCTGGTTCAACGACACCGAGCACGATTTCTTCCGCACCATCGGCTTCCCGATCGACCAGATGATCAAGAACGACCGCACCACGTTCGTCATGGGCGATATCCATTTCCGCTTCATCGGCCCGGCGGCGTACGGCGACCGCGTCGCGACCTCGGTCACCCTCGCGAAGCTCGGCGAGCGCACGCTGCACTGGAACTGCAAGGCGATCAACGCCGTCACCGGGACGCTGGTCACGGAAGGCACCGCGACGCGCGTCTATGCGCGCATCAACGAGGACGGCACGCTCAACTCGGCGGTGATCCCGGACAAGATGCGCAAGGCGCTCACCGGGACCGGCCTGCTCAGCCACCTGAACCAGGACATCGAGAAGGATCCGGAGTACCGGCATACGCCGCGCAAGAATTGATCTTTGACAATCGCCGCGCAATTCGCGCTCGGCGAATTAGCCGGGCGTTATAGATTTCACGCAGCCGGCGCGGAGCAAGAAGCGGAACCCTCAGCAAGCGGCGCCATCCGACGCCGGCCTTCTATCACATCGACAGGGAGGCGGGACATGGATGCGCTTGATAGTGTGGAGTCGATTGCGCCGGGCGATCATCTGGCGGGGATCTTCGAAGGCTTCGCGCCGCAATACGTGGCGCCGATGGCGACGCGGCGCTTGCCGTTCACCATCGGAATCGCGTGCAGCGAGGAGCAATTGCGCAAGGCGGTCAGCATGCGGCACAGGGCGTACGCGCGGCACCTGCCGGCGCTTGCGGAGCTGCTGCGGGTCCCCGAGCCGTACGACGATGATCCCGGCGCGGTGGTGCTGATCGCCGAAGCCAAGCTCGACGGCGCGCCGCTTGGCACGATGCGCATCCAGACCAATCGCTATCGCCCGCTCGCCATCGAACAGTCGGTCGAGTTGCCGGAGTGGCTGCAGGATCGCAGCCTGGCCGAGGCGACGCGGCTCGGCATTGCGGAAGGAAGGGCCGGGCACATGGTGAAGACGATGCTCTTCAAGGCGTTCTTCCAGTACTGCGTGGACGCGGGCGTCGATTGGGCGGTGATCGGTGCCCGCGCGCCGCTCGACCGGCAATACGCGGCGCTGCTGTTCCAGGACGTGTTCGCCAAGGGGGCATTCGTGCCCCTGCGGCACGCGGGCAACATCCCGCATCGCGTCATGGCGTTCGAGATCGAGACTGCGGAGGCGCGCTGGATCGCCGGGCGCCACCCGCTGTACGACCTCTTTTGTCGCACGCGGCATCCCGACATCGACGTGCGGCAGGACGGACTGGGCGCAAGCGCGATGGCGCGCCGGAATATTCGCGCTTCGTTATCGCAAGATAAAACAACGGGATAATCTTCCCCGTTATCTTGCGGCATGGACTGGAAGGCACCCGGCACGAAGGCGGGAGGGGCGGGCCGTTTCCGCGCGGCAATCGATGCCTTCCTCTATCGTCTGAGCGTCTACGGGGTGCCGCTTGCGATCGCCGCGGTCTCGCTCCTGGCGCTGACCGCCTGGAAGAGTGAGTTCCCGGCCGGGGGTGCGATCCCGGTGGCGTTCAGCGTGCTTGAGGACAGCGGCGCTACTTGGACTCCGGCGCAGGCGCTCCAGCGGCTTGGCCGCGCGCCGCAAGTGCCATACCGCGACACGCGACTGTCGGAGAGCCCGTTCTGGTTCAGCTTCACGGTGCCCGCAACGGGCGGCGAAGACGCCGTCGACATCGAGCTGCCGTCGCGCCACGCCGCGGATGCGAGTTGCTGGGATGCGGGCGATCTCGCCTTGCTGGGAAGCGCGAGCCGCTCCGGCGCGAGCGGCCGCATGGCCGCGGTCAAGGCCGGATTCGCGCTGCGGCTCGGGCGCGCCGGCTCCGGGGGGACGGTGCTCTGCCGCTCGAGCTTCGCCGGGCCGGGCCGCATCACCGTGGTGCGCTGGCCGCCCGGCCAGCTGGAGAGCTCCAACCGTCAGTTCCATCACAATGCCGGCCTGCTCGAGGGGGGCCTGATCGTGCTGAGCGCGTTCGTGCTGGTGACCGCAATCATCAACCGGGAGTGGCTCTACGTGCTGTTCGCCGCCTGGCTGATGGCGAGCCTGCGGCTCGCGGCGATCTCGGCCGGCTGGGACACCCACTGGTTCGAGCGCGCGGTGCCGCAGGCCTGGAGCCTGCCGATGAAGAAGCTCACCATCGCGCTGTATTACTGCCTCACCTACACGCTGTTCAACCGGCTGTTCCGCGAAGACCTGCGGCATGTGGGCCATGGCCGCCTGCTCCAGATTGCGCAATGGTCGTGCGTGCTGCTGCTGGCGGCCGCGCTGGTGCTGCCCTTCGCGCAGTTTCTGCCCTATATGTGGCTCACGGCCGCGGTCGGCATCGCGATCATCGTGTTCCTGCTGGCGCGCATCCTGCTCGCGACACGCTCCAGGGTGGCGATGTGGTACAGCGCCTCGCTCGCCATCGTGCTGTTCTCGGGGCTCTACGAGATCGTCGCCGCCGCGCTGGGAATGAAGGAGCTCATCGGCGCGGTCAACAGCGTTACCGCCGCCTTCTCCTCCAGCCTCATGGCGGCGCTGGCCATCGCCGAGCAGATGAGCGAGGAGCGGCGCGGGCGGGTCAAGGCGCAGAGCGAGCTGCGCGGTACGTTCGAGGCGATCCCGATAGGGCTCTTTACGCTGGACCGCGACGGCTTCTTCGTGCGCGTCAACCCGGCGCTCGTGCAGATGCTGGGGGTCGACGCCGAGGCCCAGCGACGCGAGCATTGGAGCGATCACTTCGAGCAGGGCGCCTGGCGGGCATTGCAGGACGCGGCGCAGCGCGGCGCGGCGCGGGAAATGGAGGTGCGCAGCTTCAGCCGCGACGGCGAGGGTTCGAAGCGCTTTCTCGTCAAGGCGACCCTGAACGCGGACAGAATCGAGGGTTCGCTGCAGGACATCACCGAGAAATACAAGGCGACCGAGCAGCTGCGCTTCCTTGCCGAGCACGATCCGCTGACCGGCGTCCTCAATCGGCGCGGCATCGAGAAGCTGCTCGAGCACGCCTTCGCGGGCGCCTCCGGCACGCGGCCCCTGGCGCTCGCCTACCTCGACCTCGATCGCTTCAAGCTGATCAACGACATGTTCGGGCACGTGGCGGGGGACGAGGTGCTGCGGCAAGTATGTCAGCGCGTGCGCGAGATGCTCGCCGACGGCCACGGTGTCGGACGCATCGGCGGCGACGAGTTCGTCATCGTGTTCCGTAACACGCCGATCGCGGAGGCCGCGCGGATTTGCCGCGGAATCGTCGAGCGCATCGAGAATGCCAACTACCTCACGGGCGACAAGGCCTTCCAGGTGAAGGGCTCGATCGGCCTGATCGAGCTGGCGCCCGACAGCCGCGTGAAGGACGCCATCGCGATGGCCGACCGCGCCTGCCGCGCGGCGAAGAAGGCGAGCGGCGACGGCCTGGTGATATTCGAGCGCAGCGCGCCCGAGTTCCGCGACCGGGAGCGCGAGTTGCGCATGGTCGAGCATCTCGGCGCGGGCGTGGCGCCCGACGGGCTGTTCCTCGTCATGCAGCCGATCATGTCGCTCGCGGCGCCGTTCGAGTCGCTCAACTTCGAGATGCTGGTGCGCCTGCGAGAGGCCGACGGCAGCGTCACCCCGGCCGGCAAGATCATCGAGGCGGCGGAGAACAACGGTCGGGCCGCGGTAATCGACCGGTGGGTGCTGGCGCGCGCCCTGGAGTGGCTCGAGCGGCACCATGGCGCGCTGCGGAACACCCGGTTTGCGTGCATGAACCTGAGCGGCGCGTCGCTGAACGACGAGAAGTTCGTCCAGGACGCGTTCTCGATGCTCGCGCGCAGCGGGCGCGCCGCCGAGCGACTGTGCATCGAGATCACCGAGGGCGTCGCGCTGCACGACATGGAGAACACGCGGCGCTTCATCGACAAGGTGCGCGGCTACGGCGCCAAGGTGGCGCTGGACGACTTCGGGGCGGGCTATACGTCGTTCTCCTATCTGAAGGAGCTTCCCGCGGATGCGGTGAAGATCGATGGCAGTTTCATCAGCGGCGTCAACGCCCATCCCGCCAACCTCGCGATCGTCGGGACGATCGTCGAGCTGGCGCGCAACCTCGGCATGAAGAGCATCGCCGAGTGGGCCGAGGACCGCGCCACCATCGAGGCCCTGGCGCAGGTCGGCGTCGACTACGTCCAGGGCTATGCCATTTCGCGGCCGGTAGATCCGACCCGGATCCTGAACGTCGAATCCTCCGCAGATTTCATCCTCGACCCGGACGTGGCGCTGTTCGTGCGCCGGTCGCTCGCGCACGGACGGACGCTCGGGCTCTGGGACCAGCTGGAGGACGCGGCGCCGGCGGGGCTGCACTAGGACGTTGCCGCGCGGCGTGGCCCGGGCTATGTTCCGGCCCATGCTCCCGTGGCGCCGCATCGTCGCTTGCCTGGGTCTCGCGCTCGTCGCCGGCAGCGCAGCGGCACGCCCGGCAACCGAATTGGCGGGCACGCCCGAGGCGGTGGTCCAGGTCTACGGGGCGCGCACCTGGGGCTGGCGCGGCTATCTGGGCGCGCATACCGCTATGCGGGCGAATACTCGGATTTGCCCGGGCCGAACTCGAACACCTTCACCGCCTGGGTGCTGCGTGCCGTACCGGAGCTGGAAGCCGAGCTGCCGCCCACCGCGATCGGCAAGGACTACCTCGGGCAGCGCATATTCGCGGCGACCCCGAGCGGCGCCGGCTACCAGCTCTCGCTGGGCGGCGTGCTCGGCGTGATGTTGGGGCGCGTCGAGGGCGTGGAGGTCAACCTGCTGGGCCTCACCTGCAATCGACGAGCCCGGGGAGCGGTCCATGGCGTTCGACTGGTCGGCACTCGGAACACCGTCGCCCGCGGCGCTCGCGCCGCTGCGTGCGGGCGCGCGCGAGCTCGCCGCGCGGGCGGTGGAGTTGTCGAAAATCATGCTCGCCAGCTGCCCGGTGCTCGAGAAGACCGCGCGCGGGGGAGGAAGGCGTTCCGGCTGGAGATCGAGCGCAGCGGCTGAGCCAGCCGGACGCTAGTCTTCCGCCTCGACCCGCGTCTTCGACTGCGCGAAGATGTAGGCGAGCCCGATGCCTGCGAGCACCGCCGAGCGCTGCTTGACCAGCGGGCTGTCCTCGAACACGGCACCGTGCAGGTCATAGACGCGCACGAACGCGCCCACCCAAATCGAGTCGAAGCGCTTGTTCAGGCTCATCGTGAACTGCGTGCCGCCGTAACCGGCGCGCGCCGCGTAGGCCGGCCGGCCCGGCGCCGCATACTGCGGATCGACTTGGTAGTAATACGCGTTGTTGCGCTGGTCGTTGAACAAGGGCCCGCCCTGGACGCCGAAGCGCCAGCCGCCCCCGGGCCCGGCGTCGCGCATGAACCAGTCGATCACCGGGTTGAACACGACCCCGATGTCGCGCCCTCGCAGGGAGTCGAAGGCGAACGCCGCGCGCACGGGCAGCTGCAGCGTGAGTTCGCGAGTGTCGGCGAAGTCCTGCCACAGCTTGATGCGCAGCACCGGGCCGATCTCGAGCGTCGGTGCGAGGTCCGGCATGCCGCGGCGCGCGTCGCTCTGGTCGCTCGGTGCCGGCTGGCTCGCGTTCAGCGACAGGTCGAACTCGACGCGGTTCTTCTCGAGTAGCAGCAACGAAGCCAGGCCGTGCCGGTCGTCCATGCGCAGCAGCTTGCCGCGATAGCGCAGGTAAGGCAGGGGATAGAGGTAGCCGCGCGACTGGTCCGAGCCGCGGTAGTCGGGCAATCTCAGCGCGTAGGCGCCCAGGCCGGCTTCCCACAGCGGCAAGTCGCCGGCGCGCGCGGGCGGCACGGCCGCGGCGAGCAGCACGAGGCACCAAGCGTGGGCGAGGACTCGCAGCTTCATGGTTCGTTTCCCGCTGTCAGCTGGTTTTCACGTAGCTTGCCTCGAGGCAAATGTTCACCAGGGCCTGCCGCTGTTCACGACGCACCACCCGGAGCGCACGCTCGAGCGCGGGCATCAGATCCTTTGGCTCAGTGACGCGCTCGCCGTGGCCGCCGCTCGCCTCGACGATCTTCTCGAAGCGCGGCGAAGGCTCGAGCACGGCGAAAGGCGGCCGCTGCATCGCCGCGGCGTGGCCTTTCGGGTAGAGTGACAGCGTGGCGCGGTGCACGGCCGCCCAGCGCGCGTTGTTGAACACCAGCCACAGCACGGGCAAGCGCATCGCCTCGGAGACGAAATGCGCCGGCGTCGGGTTGCCGAACATGTAGGCGCCGTCGCCCACCGCGCACACGACGGTCTTGTCGGGGCTCGCGAGCCTGGCGCCGAGCGCCGCGCCCAGGCCCCAGCCGAGGCCTCCCGAGGGCGGCAGCGACCAGTAGCGCCCCGGCTCGCCGATCTCGAGCTCCTCGAGCACCAGCGGGTACTCGTTGATCAGCAGCGTGTCCGTGCCGAGCAGCTTGTTGAGGCAGGCCGAGGCCCATTTCGAGGTGATGCCCGCGGGCACCGCATCGGCGCCGGCGCGCCCCTTGCCACGGGCGGCGGCGCTGCGTGCGCCGACGAGCTTCGCTCGTTGATCCAGTTTTTCCGCGGACGGCGCCAACTTCGCGGTGCGCTCGCGCAGCGCGTCGAGCGTCGGCGCGACCAGACCGGTGAGCGCGACGTCGGCGCGAAAGCCGCGCAGCGGGTAGCGCGCGAACAGGGGGTCGGCGCCGATGTGCACCACCTTCGCCTCTGGCCGCGGCGCGCCCTGCGACGGGATCCACGGCACGTCGCAGTCGACGACCAGCACCAGGTCGGCATCCGCGAGCAGCGCGTGCGGATCCCAGCCCGCCTGCATCGGATGCTCGGTGGGCAGCGCCAGGTAGCGCGGCCGATAGTGGATCACCGGGATCGCGCAGTCGTCGGCGAGGCGCCGCATGGCGCGCGCCGACTCGACGCTGCGCCCGCCGTTGGCGGTGATGATGAGCGGCGCGCTCGCTGCGGCGAGCAGCTTCGCCACCTCATCGAGCGTCTCGGGATCGGCGCGCGGCGCACTCGCTGCGACCTGCGTCGGGCTCGCGGCGAACTGCGTGCCGGCGAGCGGCGCGGCGAGCACTTCGCGCGGCAAGGTCAGATACACCGGGCCTGCAGGCTCGCTGTTGGCGATCGCGAGCGCCCGGTCGATCACCGTCTCGATCTGCTCGGCATGCTTCAGCTCGTAGTCCCACTTCACGAACTCGCGCAGCATGCCGGCCTGGTCGAAGTGCTCCTGCGCCCAGTTGATGTAGTTGTTGCGGCTGCCGGCCAGCGCGCTCAGCCCCTCGGTGAGCGGCGTGCGCCCCGCGGTGAACAGCAGCGGAATATTCTGGCGCGAGGCGTTGATCAGGCCGTTGAGCGCGTTGGCGGTGCCGACGCCTACGTGCACCATCATCGCCTGCGCCCGGCCCGTGACCATGGTGTATCCGTGCGCCATCGCCACGCCCAGATTCTCGTGAGGCACGATCACCGGCTCGGGCAGACGCCAGCCGAGCTGCTGTCCCCTCGCAAAGGCTTCCGCGACCGGCGCGAAGTCGGTGCCGGCGTTGGCGAACAGGTATTCGACCCCGCGCGCGGCGAGCAGCCCGAGGTAGGCCTCGGCCGCGGTCTCGGGCTGGAACTCGACGGGGTGCACGGTCTTCATGGCGTCAGCCGAGGGTGCTCGGCGCGATCTGCAGCCACAGCCTACCCGGAGTGCGCTCCACCGTCACATCGTCTTTCGCGGGGTGCATGCGGTAGGTGAGGAAGCAGGCGTCACGCACCTGCGAGAGCGGCTCGGGGCGCAACAGGACCGCGTTGACACCCGCGCAGCGCGCCGAGCGCGCCAGCAGCCCGTTCTGCGACTGCTGCTTCAAGTAGCGTCCCAGGCCCTGCGTGAAGCCGTAGTGGCGCCGATCGACGAGGCGCGGCTCGCCCCGCTCCTTGCCGCGCAGGTCGACGAGGATCGCGTCGCAGCGCACCTCGAGCACGCGACGCTCGCCGACGATCTCGCGCTGCTCCGAAGCGTAGCTGTCCATCACGAAGCGGTGCCAGTGATACACCGTCTCGTAGACCGTGGTCTCGAGCTCGAGCGAGCCGTACCAGGCGCCGTACGCGAGACCGTCGGCATAGCGGGTCGCATGCCAGTTGTGCGGCACGAAGGGAAAGGTGATCACGGTGCCGTAGTCGAATGGACGCGTGATCATGGGCGCGGCGCTCGGGATGCGCGTGGCGAGCTCGGCGGCGATCGCCACCGCCTGATCGGAGGGATCGCGCGACAGATCGTCGAACAGCGCCTGCGAGCGGCGTATGCCCTTGATGTTGCGCACCAGGTCGCCGTGGAAGTCGACGACCTGCGTGATCAAGGCCTGGTACACGGGCTATCGGCCGCGCTCGAAGTCGAGGTAGCGGCGCACCGCCAGGATGCCCTCGTAGCCGTGGCGCTTCATGAGATCGAGCGGCGCGGCCTCGCCGAAGCGGCGGTTGGGCGTGCTCACCCAGCGGTAGGCGAGATCGAGGTCGTGCGGGAACAGGATCCTGAGCGCCTTGTGGATGCCGAGCAGGTGCCCGGCGCGCGCCAGCAGGTCGGCGTTGTCGGCGAGCGGCTCGCCGCGCCGGTAGCGCACCACGGTCGAGCGCGACTGCGGCGACAACCCGAGCAGCACCGCCTCGTCGGCGGGCGTGAGGCCCCAATGGTCGAGCAGCGTGACGACCAGCCGCGCCAGCTTCTCGCGGCTGGCGCGGTCCCGCAGATTGACTGCCGGCGCGGTATCCGGGGCGGTGCTCATGGCGGATCGTCCTGTAGTAACGTGTACAAAAATGGTACCAGATAATACGAACGTGTAACAGCCGCCAGACCACGTTGTCAAGCTACGCTTGACATGCTAGTGTTTCGACTACGGTCGACCCATGAACTGCGCGGAAAAACTCGTCGAGATGTTCGGCAGCCAGGCCGAGGTGGCGCGCGCCTTCCAGCTCGACCGGGCAGTGGTCAACAATTGGGTGAAATCGGGCTATGTCCCGGCGCGCTGGGCGACTGAAGTCGAGCGCCTCACCCAGGGCCGCATCATCGCGGTCGACGTCCTTACCGAAGCCAGCGCCAAGAAGCCGGTGCGCGTGAAGTCGCGCCCCGGCGATGCGCTGTTCGGCATCCTGTCGGAGAGTGATCCCATGAACCAGTACGCACCGTCGAAACGCATCCATTCGTTCCACCCGCCGCAAAGGACACTCATGGGCCCCGGCCCGACCGAGATCCATCCGCGGGTGCTCACCACCATGAGCCAGCCGGCGATCGGTTATCTCGATCCGATTTTCGTCGAGATGATGGAGGAGCTGAAGTCGCTGCTGCGCTACGTCTACCAGACCAAGAACCCGCTCACCTTCCCGATTTCGGGTCCGGGCTCCGTCGGCATGGAGTACTGCTTCGTCAACATGGTGGCGCCTGGCGACAAGGTGATCGTGTGCATCAACGGCGTGTTCGGCGGCCGCATGCTCGAGAACGTGATCCGTTGCGGCGGCGTGCCGGTCGTGGTGGAGGACGCCTGGGGCGAGCCGGTCGATCCGCACAAGGTCGAGGACGCGCTGAAGAAGAACAAGGACGCGAAGATCGTTGCCTTCGTGCACGCCGAAACCTCGACCGGATGCCAGTCGGACGCCAAGGAGATCACGCGCGTCGCGCACAAGCACGGCGCGATGGTGATCGTCGACGCCGTAACCTCGCTCGGCGGCACGCCGGTGAGGGTGGACGAGTGGGAGATCGACGCCATCTACTCGGCGAGTCAGAAGTGCCTGTCGTGCACGCCGGGCCTGTCGCCGGTGTCGTTCTCCGAGCGCGTGGTGGAGCACGTCAAGCACCGGAAGGACAAGATCCACAGCTGGTTCATGGACATGAACCTGCTGCTCGGCTACTGGGGCGCGAGCACGCGCACCTACCACCACACTGCGCCGACCAACTCGCTGTTCGCACTGCACGAGGCGCTGCTGCTGATCCGCGAGGAGGGGCTGGAAAACAGCTGGGCGCGCCACCAGCGCCACCACGTCGCGCTGAAAGCCGGCCTGGAGGCGATGGGGCTGAAGTTCCTGGTGAAGGAAGAGTACCAGCTGCCGCAGATGAACGCCGTGCTGTGCCCCGAGGGCGTGAACGAGGAGGAGGTGCGCAAGACCCTGCTGGGGGAATTCGGCATCGAGATCGGCGCCGGCCTCGGCCCCTTGAAAGGCAAGATCTGGCGCTTCGGCCTGATGGGCTATTCCTGCCGTCCCGACAACGTGATGCTGTGCCTGTCGGCGCTCGGCTCGGTGCTCGAGGACATGGGCCTGCCGGTACACGTCGGCGACGCCGAAGCGGCCGCGCATGGCGCCTATGCCAGCATGCACGCCAAGGACGCGCAACGCAAAAAGAGGGTGGCGCAGGCGGCTTAGCCACGGGGCGCGTAGCATGAGCGGCTGATGGACACGCTCACGCACGCGCTCTCGGGCGCGCTCCTGGCGCGCGCCACCGCGCCGCGCGCGCCGGGCCCCGACGATCTCTCGCCGCGCGCGCGCCTTGCGGCGGGTTTCCTCAGTTGCGCATTTCCGGATCTGGATTTCGTGGTCGGTGTCGCCGGACCGGTCGAGTACCTGCTCCACCACCGCGGCGTCACCCACTCCGTCTTTCTGGCACCCCTTTGGGCGTTGCTGATCGCGTGGCTGCTCTCGAAGCTGGCGCGCGATGCGCGCGGCTGGAAGCCCTGGTTCGGCGTGTGCGTGCTCGGCCTGTACACGCACATCGCGGGCGACGTGATCACCAGCTTCGGCACCATGGTGCTTGCGCCGCTGTCGGACTGGCGCGCGGCGCTCGGCACGACGTTCATCATCGACCTCTGGTTCAGCGGCATCATCGTCGCCGGGCTCGCGGCGGCATATTTCTGGCCGCGCACGCGCCTGCCCGCGGTGGCAGCGACGATCGTGCTCGTCGGCTATGTCTGCATGCAGGCGGCGCTGAAGCACCAGGCCGAGCAGTTCGGCGAGGATTACGCCGCTGCGCAGCATCTCGTCGGCGCGAGCATCGAGGCGCAACCGCGCCCGGTGTCGCCCTTCAACTGGACGGTCTTCGTGAGCGACGCGGACGTGCACCGCTATGCGCACATCAACCTGCTGCGCGACCAGGCGCTGACCGCGAGCCCCGACGACGGGCTGATCGCTCGGCTCGACGAGGCGTACCGGCCGCCCGGCGATGCGCGCTGGGAATCGCGGCCGCGCTACGGCTTCGACGCCGAAACCGAGGCGCTGGCGCGCGACGCCTGGAGCTCGCCGGCGCTCGCGTTCTTCCGCTGGTTCGCCGACAAGCCCGCGTTCGACGGCATCACGCCGGGCTCGACCTGCGTGTGGTTCGTCGATCTGCGCTTCGACAGCCCGGGGCGCGGCTGGATGCCGTTTCGCTTCGGCGCCTGTCGCGACGCGCCCGGCGCGCCGTGGCGGCCCTAGCGCCGAATCGGCGACACGCGGCGCGTCGCGCTGGACTGAAGAGCGCGCGCTGGAGTCGTGCGCTGCATTGCAGTACAGTGTCTAACGCCTCGGAACAGAAATCAGGCCGAACAAGGGCCACGATGCATGACCGACGATGGCTACCCTGACGCGCTGCCGCGCGGGTATCACCTGCATTGGTACCTGCTCGAGCGGGTGCTGGGGCAGGGCGGCTTTGGCATCACCTATCTAGCCCGCGACACCAACCTCGATCAGCGCGTCGCGATCAAGGAATACCTCCCGATCGACGTCGCCACGCGCCGCAACGACGCTACGGTCCGCGCGCGCACCGAGGAGCACGACGAGCGCTACCACTGGGGACTCGACAGGTTCATCCGCGAGGCGCGCACTCTGGCGCGCTTCGACCACCCCAACATCGTGCGCGTGCTCTCGGTGTTCGAGTTCAACAACACCGCGTACATGGTGATGCGCTTCGAGGAGGGCAGCAACCTCGCCACCATCCTCGAGCAGCGCGGCACGCTGCCCGAAAGCGAGCTGCTGCGCATCCTGCTGCCGATTCTCGACGGGCTGGAGCTGGTGCACGACGCGGGCTTCATCCACCGCGACATCAAGCCAGACAACATCCACGTGCGCGCCGACGGCAGCCCGGTGTTGCTCGATTTCGGCTCCGCGCGACAACCCGTCGCCCACGCGCCCAGCATGACCATCCTGGTCGCCCCCGGATACGCGCCGTTCGAGCAGTACTACAGCAGCGGCGAGAGCCAGGGGCCGTGGAGCGACATCTACGGGCTCGGCGCGACCTGCTACCGCGCCATTTCCGGCGCGCCGCCGATGGACGCGATTGCCCGCAGCAAGGGCGTTCTCGGCAGCGCGCGCGACGTGCTGGCGCCCGCGACCACGGTCGGCGCAGGCCGCTACTCGCAGCGCCTGCTCAAGGCGATTGATCACGCGCTCGAATTCGCCGAGCGCGACCGCCCGCAGAGCATCGCCGAGTGGCGTCAGGAGCTGCTCGGCAAGGGGCAGGAGGCCGCGCCGGCGGCCATTGCACCGCGCACCGCTGCCGCGCAGCAACCGCCGGTGCAGCAGCCGGGCGAAGCGGCGCCGTGGCGCGCCGGCTCTGGCCCGAGCTGGCCCGTGCTGCGCACCGTCGCGGGCGCCGCCGCCGCGCTCGCCGCAGTCGCGGTACTGCTGCACTTTTACCCGCTCCCGGGCGGGGACGGCAAGACACGGCCGGTCGCTTCCCCCCAGGACGACGCCGAGAAGCAGCTCAAGGAGCGGCTCGCCAAGGTCGAGGAGGAGTTGGCGGAGCGCAACAAGAGGGAGGAGGCGCGCCTGCGCCAGCAAAAGGACGAGCAGCAGCGATTGCTCGAGGCCGAGGCGGCACGCAAGAAGCAGGAGGCAGAGGCGAAGAAGCTCGCTGACGAACGCCAGGCCAAGGCCGCGCAGGAGGCCGAAGCGGAGCGGAAGAAGCGGGAAGAGGAGCAAAAGAAGCTTGCGGCGGAGCGCCGGCACAAGCTCGCGCTGCAGGCCGCGGCCGCGCGCAAGCAGCACGAGGAGGAGCAAAAGAAGCTCGCCGCGGAGGGCGCGCTTAAACAGCAGGCCAGCCTCAGCCCGCCGCCGGCCGCCGCGACGCCCCCCGCCGCGCCGCCGCCAAGCCCCGCACAACAGCTGCGGAAGGCGGGGCATGACTACGCAGCCGGCAAGTTCGCCGAAGCACTTGCAGTATTCAAGCCGCTCGCCGAGGGCGGCAACGCCGATGCCCAGCTCATGCTCGGCAAGTCCTACGCGGAGGGCCATGGCGTTGCGCGTGACGACGCGAAGGCGGCGATCTGGTATCGCAAGGCCGCCCTGCAGGGCAACGCGGAGGCGCAGTTACGGCTCGCCGAGCTGTTCGCAAGCGGGCATGGCGTGCCGCAAAACGATTTCGAGGCTTACGTGTGGTTCAGCGCCGCGGTGCGCGGCGGCAATGCAGCGGCCAAAGCGCAGCAGGCGCGCGTCGCGAAGTCGCTGCAACCCGTCGAAGTCGAGCAAGCGGGCAAACTGGTGACCAATCTGCCGCTCCCCGCCACTGCCCAGTGACGGTAATATTCCGGCCAAGCGAATCGAGGGGGCGAGGCGTGGAAAGAGCAATGTCCAAATCGTTCGTCGCGCAGCTGTGCGCGATGATCCTCCTTGCGCTCGCCTCGGGCTGCGTGAGCGAGCAGCAGAAGATCAACGCGACACGGGATGTGAACGCCGTGTTTCGCACGGAGTACGAGCGCGTCCTGGCCGAGGACGGAACGCACACCTACGACGTGCCGCGCGACGAGGCGTTCCAGGCGTTGCGCGTCGCTTTGGGCCGTCTCGGCATGCGGCTTGCTGACCAATCGCCCGATCTCGGCTATCTGAGCGTGTATGCGCCCGCGCCTGACCCGCTCACCTCCGACGAGTGGCACCAGGCGGCACAGGCGGACCTGCCCAAATTTCGCGGAATACTCGAGGAGCACCTGGGGTTTGCGGCCCATTTCGTGTCGTTCGAGCCGCAGGGTATCGACACCGTGATCAACGCGACGACGATCTCGGTGCGTGGCGGAACGGTCATCTCGCTCACCATGCGCATGCGCGAAGTCGCGCCGCCGAAGTCGGGCTATCCGCGTCGCGAGTACGCCCCGCCCACCGCCGTGCGCATGGGACTGCGCAAGATCTGGGGCGCGCTGGAGCAGGAGCTTCCGCCTGCGTCGCGCCGACGCTCCTGATGCGGCCGGCGCTCAGCTCTGCGCGGGTGTCCCGAGGCTCGCGTACACCGCCTGCGTCTCGGGCGAGGGCATGATCTTCAGCCGCGTCGACAGCACGGTGCGTAGCCGCTCGTAAGTGGCGCGCGCCTCGGACGGGTCCGCACCGCGCTGGTAGCACTGCATGAGGCTTCGGTACGGCGCCTCGAACAACGCGTCCGCCTCGATGATGCGCAGGTGGCAGTCGGCGGCCGCCTCGCGCTGCCCCGCCTCTTCGTAGCGGCGGGCAACGCGGCCGAGGCAGCGCAGCAGACGCGAGCGGATCTGCTCGCGGCAGGCGATATAGCTCGGCTGCTCAGACTCGTCCGGCAGGAACGGCCCGCGGTAGAGCGCGAATGCCTCGTCGGCCAGCGCTTGCAGGGCCGGCAAGCCCGCATCGGCGACCGGCGCGCGCAGCGCCTCGTCGAGCGCCCCCAGCACGCATTCGAGCGCCCAGGCGTCCACCCAGATAAGCGCCGGGTTGAGGCTCAGGCGCGCGTCGCGCAGCACGAGCGCCTCATCGTCGCCGAGCAGCCGGCGCAGCCGGTGCAGGGTGGCGGTGAGCGACTTGTGGGCGTAGTCCGCATCGACGTGCGGCCACAAGGCGTCGGCCAGCTGATCGGCGCGCACGTTCTGTCCACCCAGGGCGACGAGCACCTTCATCAGCTCCATGGGCCGGCCCGGCGCCTTCCCGGAGAACTCGACGGGCACGGTCTGGCGCAGGAGCTGAAACCCCCCGAGCAGGTGGACGTGGAATGGCCATGGCCACTGGCGCAGGCGCAGCGGCGCAGCTTGCGGCAGCAGCCGGCGCGAGCGCACCAGCGCGCGCGCATACTCCGTCTCGATCCCGTGGCGCAGGGCAAGCGCGCAAAGGTCGGCGACGGCTTGCGAACGCCACCACGGGGCATGCCGGAAGCCGTGCTCGCGTCCGAGCGCGAAGGCGCTCGCGAGCGGTCCGAGTGCGGCGCGCTCGTCGTTCATCGCGGCAGCCGCCTGGGCCGCTGCGAGCTGCACGATGAAGCGCAGCAGTACGCTGCGCGTCCGGTCCGAGAGCGCCTGTGCGCTTCTCAGCTGTGCCTCTGCGCCGCGCCGGTCGCCAGCGCGCGCGAGCATTTCGGCAAGCGCCGCGCGCGTCAGGCACTCTAGCCAGGGGAGCCCCGCTTCCACGGCCAGCTGCAACGCGCTCTTCGCGTCGAGGCTCGCACTTGCCACGTCGCCCTCGAGCGCCGCGAGCCAGCCGCGCAGGTAATGCACGAGCGCCCGGTCGCCGCGCCGCAGGCGCGCGCCGCCGCCCTCGAGCACGCGCAGCTCGCCCCGCGCCCCGTCCCGGTCGCCGGCGCCGAGCAATGCCGCCATCGAGATGAGGCGCAGCCAGTCGTCGTAGACGTGTACGCCCTCGCGCTCGGCCGCGGCGAGCGCGTTGCTCGCGACCTCGCGCGCGCGCGGGTGCGCGCCGGTGAGCAGGTAGTGCAGCGCCGCAGCGAGAGCGTTGGCGGTCGAATCGAGCGCCGGCAGGCCGGGGGCCCCCGCGAGCAGGGAATCGGCCGCCGCGTCGGCGGCGACAAGATCGCCCTGCAGCAGCGCCACCATCGCCCGCGCGACGGCCAGCTCGACTCCGTCGAGCCACGCACCGAGCTCCTGGTTGCCGGGATCGCGCAGCAGCAGCGCGCCCGTCAGCACCGCGCGCGCCGCGGCGTCGTGGTCCCCGCTGCCGCCCTCGCGCAGCAGGCCGGCGAGCACGTCGCTCCAGTGGTCGAGCTGCGCCAGATCGTCGAACTCCAGGATCGTGGCGTTGATCAAGCCGCAACAGCTGCGCATCATCCCGCTTCGGTCGGCGGCATCGCGAAAGCTCTCGTAGGCTTGCTCGAAGAATCGTCGCGCCGCCCTGGGGCTCGAGTGCAGGCGGCAGGCGCCGGAGGCGTACAACAGCTCCGCATCGGCGTGCAACAGCGCCGGTGGCAGCAGCTCCAGCCATCCGCCGAGCGTCTCGCTGCGCCCCTGATCGAGCATCAGCTGCGCCTCGTCGGCGGCGATGCGGGCGACCTGTGCCCAGTCGCGGCACTCTACGAGCAGCGATACCGCGTCCTCGGTCTGCCCCGCTTCGTGCAGCAGCGCTGCCGCGCGCTGCAGCTGAGCGGTGCCTAGCGATTCGGGCTGCTCGAGCGCGGCCCTGCTGCGCAAGAACTCGCGCAGCAGCGGATGCAGCTGGTAGATGCGGCCTTCCTCCGACAGCGCCTCGCTCACGAAGTAGTCGTTGCGCGCCAGGTTGAGCAGCAGCCGCTCGGCCTTCGGCTCCTCGGCGAGCGCCTGCGCCACGCCCGCGGTCATGCGCGGCAGGCACGCGACGCGCGCCAGAAAGCGCTTCGTATCGGGCTCGAAGCGGTCGTAGATCTCACCGGCGAGGTAATCGAAGATCACCTGGGGCGCGGCATCCTCGGGCAGCTCCGCGATCTGCCCGGAGAGCTTGGTGTGCTCGAGCATCAGCACCAGGCCGGCCGCCCAACCCTGCGTGCGCTCGTGCAGCTGCGAGGCGGCCTCTGCGGACAGCTTCTGTCCGCGCAACTGGGCGATCGCGCCAAGCTCCTCCGGCGCGATGCGCAGCTCTTCCCAGCCGACGCACACCATCTCGCCCGCCACGCGCATGCGCGCCAGGGTCGCCGGCGGGTCGCTACGGCTGGTCACGATCACCGTGCAATGCTTGGGAATCTGCGCAAATGCGACCTCGAGCACCGCGTGCAGCGCGCTCTCGGGCGGCACCTCGTGCAGACTGTCGAGCACCAGCGCAAAGGGCGGTTTGGCGCGCGCGAACAGCTGCCGGAAGAACATGCGCGCGAACGATGCGACATCGGACCGGTATTGCGGCGTGAACGCGGGAAACTCCCGCCCCTGGCCGCCCTCGAGCCTGCGCGCCGCGTGCCCGAGATAGTGGAAAAACGTCGCCACGTCCGCGTCGTCGGGATCGACCTGGTACCACAGGCAGCGGTAGCCGCGCGCTTCGGCGTAGCTCGCGGCCAGCGTGGTCTTGCCCGCGCCCGGCGGCCCGGAAATCCACGCCACCGTGCGCCCGGCCGCCCCGTCCAGCCGCGCGAACAGCCGCTGCCTCGGGACGATGGAGCCGATCGCCGGGCGCGTGGTCTTGGCGAAAGCGACGGTGCGCTGCCTGGCCTCAACCACGCGGTCCCCTCCGGTGACGTTCCATCGCCTCACGCTGCGCGGGCCCGCGGCCCGCCCGGCTTCGATCATACCCACCGGACGGCTCAGCTGCCCAGATGCACCTGATACTTCGCGCCGTCGGAGAACGTGCAGGTGCCGGCACCCTGGCGCGGGTTGGCCATCTGGTAGTCGCAGCTCATGAACGCACCGCTGCGGCTGTAGGCGCTCGCCACGCCGCGGCGCGCGTCGTTCGACACGCGCGTCGCTTCGCCGATGAGCGTTTCACCGCGGTAGTTGAGCTGGAAGCGCCCCTTGCCGTTCATCATGTTCGTCACGGTGCCGGTGAGCATCCCCGTTTGCGTGGCGATTTCGTTCTCCGGGTAGAGCCGGGCATTGAGCACCATGGGCAGCGGCCCGCTCGGAACGTTCAGCTCGCGCGCCGTCGGCGGCACGCCCGGCGGGTAGACGTACCAGGGCGCGCCGTCCGGGCCAGTGGGCAGGACGTAACAGCCCGACATCAGCAGCGTGGGAATCGACAATGCGATTGCAGTCTTGCGCAGGATCTTCATAACGCCTCCTAGTCATGTCTGCAGGGAGCACGCGAAGCGCGTGACCTGGTGCAGGCGATGCTGCGCGGGGCCGGCCCACGAGCCGCTTACGGATCTGTTACAGATCGCTTAGGAGGAAAGAAACGAACAGGAACAAAGACTTGATATGCGCCGCGCGCCGGCCTACAGGCCGAGGCGTTGCCAGATGGTGCTCGTCAGGCCCGCCTGGTTGAGCGTGTAGAAGTGCAGCCCCGGCGCGCCGCCGGAGAGCAGCCGGTCGCAAAGTTCGGTGACCACGTCGAGGCCGAAGGCGCGGATCGAGGCGGAATCGTCACGGAGGCTTTCGAGCTTGAAGCGCATCCAGCGCGGAATCTCGGCGCCGCAGGCATCCGAAAACCGCGCGAGCTGGGAGAAATTGCCGATCGGCATCACGCCGGGGACGATCGGCAGCTTGATGCCCGCGGCTTGGCAGTCCTCGACGAAGCGGAAGTAGGCGTCGGGATTGTAGAAGTACTGCGTGATTGCGCCATTGGCGCCGGCGTCGACTTTCTTCTTGAAGTTGCGAATCTCGTCGGCGGCGTTGCGCGTCTGCGGGTGGTACTCCGGATAGCAGGCGACCTCGATGTGGAACCAGTCACCGGTGGTCTCGCGGATGAACGCGACCAGCTCGCTCGCGTAGCGGAACTCGCCCGAGGCGGCGATTCCCGAGGGCAAGTCGCCGCGCAGCGCGACGATGTGGCGGATGCCGTTGTCGCGGTACAGCGCGAGCTGACCCGCCACGTCGGCCCTGGTCGAGGCGACGCAGGAAATGTGCGGCGCGGCTTCGTGCCCGGCAGCGCGGATCTCGAGCACGGTGTCCAGCGTACCCTCGCGGGTCGAGCCGCCGGCGCCGAAGGTGACCGAAAAGAAACGCGGCTTGAGCTGCGCCAGCTGCTGCCAGGTCGCGCGCAGCTTGTCTCTGCCCTGCGGCGTCCTGGGCGGGAAGAACTCGAAGCTGAAGTCGAGGCTCGGTGCTTTGCTCATCGCCCGCCTTCGACGAAGGGCTTGAGTGCGGCGTAGATGGCGCGGTTGGCGGGCGCCTCGACCCCCAGCCCCTGCGCCATGCGCGCGACCGCGCCCGCGAGCCAGGGCGCCTCGAGCCGGTTGCCGGCGTCCAGGTCGCCATGCATCGACGAGGTCATTTCCGCAGGCAGGCTGTCGACCATCTTGAGCGTCGCCGCGACCAGGTCGTCGGCGAGCGCGACGCCGCGTTTCATTCCGACCCGCCAGGTCTCGCGCATCGCCGTCTCGAGCAGCCACCTTAGATCCGGGTCGGCGCGCACCACGCCGATGCGCGAGCGCGAAACGGTCGTGGTGCCGCTGATCGCCACCAGCAGCACGAACTTTTCCCACAGCACGCGCACGATGTCGTCGGTGAGCTCGGCCTCGATTCCCGCCTGGACGCAGGCCGCGTGGAAAGCCTGCGCCGCCGCGCGCTGCGAAGGCTCGACCGCGCCGAAGCGCAGCCGCGCCATCTTGCCGGTCTGAACGATCACGCCGGGCTCGCCGATGCGCGCAGCGATGTACGCCGCGCCGCCCATGACGCGCTGCTTGCCGAGCACGCGGCCGATGCGCTCGATCGACTCGACGCCGTTCTGGAAGGGGATCACCACGCCGCCGCCGGCGACCAGCGGCCGGATGCGCTCGGCGGCGCTCTCGGTATCCCAGAGCTTCACCGCGAACAGCACCACTTCGGCGCTGCCCGCGTCGGCGGGATTCTCGACCACGCTGACCTTGAGTTGCGCGTCGCCCAGCGGGCTCTTCAGCGTGAGCCCGTTCGCGCGCAGAGCCTCCAGGTGCCGCCCGCGCGCGATGAAGGCGACCTCGTTTCCCGCCTGCGCGAGGCGGCCGCCGAAATAGCCGCCGACCCCGCCCGCGCCCATCACGGCGATTCGCATGAGAACCTCCTCAATAGCGATAGTGCTCCGTCTTGTACGGTCCGGCCTTCGGCACGCCGATGTACGCCGCCTGCTCGTCGGTCAGCTCGCTTAGCTGCGCGCTGAGCGTCGAGAGCTGCAGGCGCGCGACCTTCTCGTCGAGCGCCTTGGGCAGGATGTACACGCCCACCGGATAGTCCTTCGTCTTCGTGAACAGCTCGACCTGCGCCAGCACTTGGTTGGCGAACGACGAGCTCATCACGTACGACGGGTGGCCGGTGGCACAGCCGAGGTTCACTAGGCGGCCTTCGGCGAGCAGGATGATGCGCTTGCCGTCGGGGAAGATGACGTGGTCGACCTGCGGCTTGATGTTCTCCCACTTGCAGTTCTTGAGCGCCGCAACCTCGATCTCGTTGTCGAAGTGGCCGATATTGCACACGATGGCGTTGTTCTTCATCGCCGTCATGTGCGCGTGGGTGATGACGTGCAGGTTGCCGGTCGCCGTGACGAAGATGTCGGCCTTGTCGGCGGCGTAGTCCATGGTGACCACGCGATAACCCTCCATCGCGGCCTGCAGCGCGCAGATCGGGTCGATCTCGGTGACCCAGACCTGGGCCTGCAGGCCCCGCAGGGCCTGCGCCGAGCCCTTGCCGACCTCGCCGTAGCCGGCGACCACAGCGATCTTGCCGGCGATCATGACGTCGGTGGCGCGCTTGATGCCGTCGACCAGCGACTCGCGGCAGCCGTAGATGTTGTCGAACTTGGACTTGGTCACCGAGTCGTTGACGTTGATCGCCGGGAACAGCAGCCGCCCTTGCTTGTGCATCTGGTACAGGCGATGCACGCCAGTGGTGGTCTCCTCGGTGACGCCTTTGATCTCCGCCGCGATCTGCGAGTACCAGCCGGGCTTTCTCTTCTTGATCGCGTTGTAAAGCGAGACTTCCTCGTCGCTGGTCGGCCTTGCGAGCACCGACGGGTCCTTCTCGGCGCGCTTGCCCAGGTGCACGAGCAGCGTGGCGTCGCCGCCGTCGTCGAGGATCATGTTCGGGCCCTTGCCGCCCCCGAACTCGAAGATGCGGTGGGTAAATTCCCAGTACTCGTCGAGCGACTCGCCCTTGTAGGCGAACACCGGGGTGCCCCCGGCGGCGATCGCTGCCGCGGCGTGGTCCTGGGTGGAGAAAATGTTGCACGAGGCCCAGCGTACCTCGGCGCCGAGCGCGCGTAGCGTTTCGATCAGCACGGCCGTCTGGATCGTCATGTGCAGCGAACCGGCGATGCGCGCGCCCTTGAGGGGCTGCGTCTTCGCGTATTCCCTGCGGATCGCCATCAGCGCCGGCATCTCGGACTCGGCGATCGCAATCTCCTTGCGGCCCCAGTCCGCCAGTTTCAGGTCGGCGACCTTGTAGTCGGTGAATTTAGGGTTGGGTGCGTTCATTTGCGGTCTCCAGAAAAGCAAAGCGCCCGCATCGTTTCCGATGCGAGCGCCGTTGGATTTAGCTGAGCCTGGTCCTCTTCCGGAGGATCGCAGCGCCCCTCAGCAGGGAAATTATACCTAGGCAGCCTGCTCGAGGGCCAGCGCCTTGTCGGTCGCTTCCCAGGTGAACTCCGGCTCCTCGCGGCCGAAGTGGCCGTAGGCCGCTGTTTTCTTGTAGATCGGACGCAACAGGTTGAGCGTCTGGATGATCGCCTTGGGGCGCAGGTCGAAGGTGGCCGCGACCAGCTTGGAGAGCGCTTCGTCCGACATCTTGCCCGTGCCATTGGTGGTCACCATGACCGATACGGGCTTCGCCACGCCGATCGCATAGGCCACCTGCACCAGGCACTTCGACGCGAGGCCGGCGGCGACGACGTTCTTCGCCACGTAGCGCGCGGCGTACGCGGCCGAGCGGTCGACCTTGGAGGGGTCCTTACCGGAGAATGCGCCGCCGCCATGCGGCGCCGCGCCGCCATAGGTGTCGACGATGATCTTGCGCCCAGTGAGGCCGCAATCGCCGTGCGGTCCGCCGACGACGAAGCGCCCGGTCGGATTGACGAGGTACTTCACGGCGCCCTTGACGAGCTCCTTGGGCAGCACCGGCTTGATGATCTCCTCGATCACCCCCTCGGAGAGCTGCTCGTGGGTGATGTCGGGCGCGTGCTGCGTCGACAGCACCACGGTGTCGATGGCCTGCGGCTTGCCGTTGGCGTACCTGATCGTCACCTGCGACTTGGCGTCCGGACGCAGCCACGGCAGGCGCCCATCGCGGCGCAGCTCGGCTTGGCGCTCGACCAGGCGGTGCGAGAGGTGAATCGGCAGCGGCATCAGCTGCGGGGTCTCGTCGCAGGCATAGCCGAACATCAGGCCCTGGTCGCCTGCGCCCTGGTCGAGGTCGATGCCCCTGCCTTCGTCCACCCCCTGGGCGATGTCGGGCGACTGCTTGTCGTAGCACACCATCACGGCGCAGCCCTTGTAATCGATGCCGTACTCGGTGTTGTCGTAGCCGATGCCCTTGATGGTGTCGCGGGCGACCTGCTGGAAGTCGATATCGGTGGCGCTGGCGGTGATCTCACCGGCCATCACCACCAGTCCGGTCGTGACCAATGTCTCCGCCGCAACGCGGGCGCGGGTGTCTTTCGCTAGAATCGCGTCGAGTACGGCATCCGAAATCTGGTCGGCGACCTTGTCCGGGTGCCCCTCGGACACCGATTCCGAGGTGAACAGGAATTCGCTCATGTCCTTCGCGCCTCGTTTGGTTGAGCAGCCGCGTTGAATACGCGGCGGGCAGGTTGCGAAAAGGCCGCAAGGATACCAAAAATTGCACGCTTCCCATAGCGAACCGGAACCCAGGACGGGGCCATGGCGCGATTCGTGATGCGCCTGCTCGCGGGCGTGCCGCTGCGCGTGCTGCACGCGCTCGGCGCGATGCTCGGCTGGCTGATGTACCTCGCCTCGCCCACTTACCGGCGGCATGTGCGCGGCAATTTAGCGCAAGCCGGACTTACCGACCCGGCGCTGCGCCGCGCGGTGATCGCGTCGGCGGGAAAAATGATCGCCGAGCTGCCGGCGGTGTGGATGCGCTCGCGAGACGAGGTGATGCGGCTGGTCAAGTCCTTCGACGAGCAGGGGCTCATCGCCGCGGAGCGCGCCCGCGGCCGGCGCATCGTATTTCTCACCCCGCACCAGGGGTGTTTCGAGATTACGGCGCAGGCGATCGCCGAGCACGTGCCGATCACGGTTATGTACCGGCCACCGAAACTCGCGTTCCTCGGCCCGCTGGCCGCGGCGGGGCGGGCCAAGCGCAATGTGCGCCTCGCCAGCGCCGACCTGTCCGGCGTGCGCGAGGTGCTCGGGGCGCTCAAGCGCGGCGAGACGGTGGGTATTCTGCCGGATCAGGTGCCCGGCGCCGGGGAGGGCGAGTGGGCGGAGTTCTTCGGCCGCCCTGCGTACAGCATGACGTTGGCGATGAAACTCGCGCGGCGTGCCGATACCGCGGTGCTGCTGGTGTTTGGCGAGCGGCTGCCGCGCGGCGAGGGCTACGCGATCCTCGTGCGACGACTGCCCGAAGCGCTGCCCGGCGAGAGCGACACACGGCTGCTCAACCGCGCGCTCGAGAAGCAGCTGCGCGAGTGCCCCGCGCAGTACCTGTGGGGCTACAACCGCTACAAGCGGCCGCGGGGCGCGCCGCCGCCGCCGGAGCGCTCGCCATGAGCCGCATCGGGCTCGCGCTCCTGTGGCTGCTGCACTTCCTGCCGCTCGGCGCGCTGGCGGCGCTCGGCGACACGCTCGGCGCGCTTGCCTACAGGCTGGCGCGCAAGCGCCGCCAAGTGACGCTGGTCAATCTCGGCAAGTGCTTTCCGCAATGGTCCGCTGCCGAGCGCGAGCGGCTGGCGCGCGCGCATTTTAGATCGGTCACGCGCGGGTTTCTCGAGCATGCCATACTCTGGTGGGCGCCGCGCAGCCGCGTCGAGCGGCTGATACGGCTCGAAGGCCTGGAGCATTTGCGCGCGCTCGGAAACGCGCCGGTCATCCTGCTGGTGCCGCATTTCGTCGGGCTCGACGCCGGCGGCACGCGCCTCGCCTGCGAGATCGATGCGGTGAGCATGTACGCGCGGCAGAAGAATCCCTACATCGAGGCCCTGCTGCATCACGGCCGCTCGCGCTTCGGCGACCAGCTGCTGGTGTCGCGCCAGGAAGGCATCCGCGCGGTGATCCGCCCGGTGCGCGAGGGGCGACCGCTGTACTACTTGCCCGACATGGACTACGGGCCGCGCGGCGCGTTGTTCGTGCCGTTCTTCGGCGTCGCGGCGGCGACCATGCCGGGGCTGTCGCGCATCGCCGCCGCCACCGGCGCTAGGGTGCTGCCGTTCGTGACGCGCATGCTGCCGGGCGGCGCGGGCTACGTCGCCACCATCGAGCCGCCGTGGCAGGACTTCCCGACGGAAGACGTCGAGGCCGACACGCGCCGCATGAACGCGTACATCGAGAGCAAGGTGCTCGAAATGCCCGAGCAATACTACTGGGTGCACAGGCGCTTCAAGACGCGCCCCGAGGGGGAGCCCGGGTTTTACGCATAGAATCACCGGCGTGTTCAGCAATCCATCCGGAGAACAGATCCGCGCGCTGCTCGCGCGTGTGAAGACCATCGCGGTGGTCGGCCTGTCGCCCAGACCCGAGCGCCCGAGCCACCGCATCGCGCGGCGCCTGCAGGAGTGGGGCTATCGCGTTATCCCCGTGCGCCCGGGACCTGCCGCGGTGCTCGGCGAGACGGCCTACGCGAAGCTCGCCGACCTGCCGCAAAAGCCCGACCTCGTCAACGTGTTCCGCTCGGCTGGGCAGGTCGGTAAAGTGGTCGACGAGTGCATCGCGCTCGGCCTGCCGGCGATCTGGATCCAGCATGGCATCGTCAACGAGCAGGCCGCCGAGCGCGCGGGCGCCGCGGGCATGTTCGTGGTCATGGATCGCTGCATCTCGGTCGAGTACCGCAAGCTGATGGCCGCCGTTTGATGCGCGTCGCTTTCGCCAAGATGGAGGGCGCGGGCAACGACTTCGTGGTGCTCGATGCCACGCGCTCGCCCTTCGCGCTCTCGTCGGCGCAATTGCGGCGCCTGGCCGACCGGCACTTCGGGGTGGGCTGCGACCAGATCCTGGTGGTCGAGAAAAGCCGCCGCGGCGACGCGGATTTCCGCTATCGGATTTTTAATGCCGATGGCGGCGAGGTCGAGCAGTGCGGCAACGGCGCGCGCTGCTTTGTGCGCTACGTGCACCAGCGCGGCCTGACCTCGAAGCGCGAGATCCGCGTCGAGACGCTTGGCGGGCTGATCGTGCCGCGGCTCGAGGACGACGGCGAGGTGAGCGTCGACATGGGACCGCCGGCGCCCGAGACGCCGCTGCTGCAGGCTCTGGAGGTGGGCGGCGCGCGCGTCGAGCTCGCGCTCCTGTCGATGGGCAATCCGCACGCGGTGCAGCTGGTCGCCGACGTGGACGCAGCGCCCGTATGCACCCAGGGCCCGCTCATCGAGCATCACCTGCGCTTCCCGAATCGCGTCAATGCGGGCTACATGCAAGTGCTCGATCGGCACCGCATCCGGCTGAGGGTGTGGGAGCGCGGCGCAGGCGAGACGCTCGCCTGCGGCACCGGCGCTTGCGCGGCTTCGGTGTCGGGCGTGCTGCGCGGCCTGGTCGACTCGCCCGTGCGCGTCGAAGCGCGTGGCGGAACGTTGACCGTGAGTTGGGCGGGCGGCGACAATGCCGTCTGGATGAAAGGCCCTGCGCACGGCGTATTCGAAGGCGTGATCGAGCTCGAGGATGAAAAATGAATGCTGAAGAAGTCGCGCAGTTCCTCAAGACCCACCCGCAGTTCTTCGACCTGCATCCCGAGCTCCTCGAGACGATCTACGTGCCGCATCCCTACGGCGGCCGAGCGATTCCGCTCGCGGAGCGCCAGACCATCACTTTGCGCGAAAAGGTGCGGCTGCTCGAAGGCAAGCTCGCCGAGCTGATCCAGTTCGGCGAGGAGAACGACGCCATCAGCGAGAAGGTGCACCGCCTGGCGGTTGCAATCGCGGGCGCTCCGGACTTTCCAGCGCTGACGCACGCGGTGTATTTCCATCTGCGCGAGGATTTCGCCGTGCCGCACGTCGCGCTGCGCGTCTGGGGCAAGTCGGTGCCGGTCGATTTCGCCGAGGCCGGGCAAGTCACCGAGGCGCAGCGCCAGCACGCCGAGACCATGGGCGGGCCGCAATGCGCCGCGATCGCGGCCAATCCGTACCTGCCCTGGTTCGGAGAGGCGGCCGAGCACGTGCGCTCGATGGCGCTCGTGCCGTTGGGGCAGACGTCGGTGTTCGGCCTGCTGGCGCTCGGCAGCGAGGACCCCGAGCGCTTCTTCCCGGAAATGGGCACGCTCTATCTGCGCCGCATCGGCGAGCTGTGCGCCGGCGGCGTCGCGGCGCGCCTGTAGCGCCGGAGCGGCGGCGTGGCTGACGCGGCGCACGCCACGCACCCCGACGCGCCGCTGGTGCGCGCCTATCTCGAGGCGCTCGCGCACCAGCGGCGGCTCGCGATGGGCACCCTGGGCAACTACACGCGCGACCTCGAGTTGCTGTTGCGCCTCGCCGGCGGCGCGCGGCTCGAAGCGATCGACGCTGCGCAGGTGCGCCGCTACATCGCGCAGCTGCACGCGATGGGCAGCAAGGGCCGCTCGCTCGCCGGGACGTTGTCGGCCTGGCGCGGCCTTTACCGCTGGCTTGCGCGCCACCGCGGCTTTGCCGCCAATCCCTGCCAGGGCGTGCGCGCCCCGAAATCGCCCAAGGTCTTGCCCAAGGCGATCAGCGTCGAAGCTGCGCAGCGGCTGCTCGAGGTCCCGGACGCGACATCGCCCGCCCTGCTGCGCGATCGCGCGATGTTCGAGCTGATGTATTCCTCCGGCCTGCGGCTCGCGGAGCTGGTCGGCCTCGACGCCGACAGCGGCCTGCTCGATCTTGCCCAGGGCGAGGTCACGGTCACCGGCAAGGGCAGCAAGACGCGCAGCGTTCCGGTGGGTGCCAAGGCGCGCGCGGCGCTCGCGCGATGGCTCGCCGCACGCGCGCAGCTCGCCCGGTCCGGCGAGCGCGCGCTGTTCGTCGGCGCGCGCGGCGCGCGCATCGCCCCCGGCACGGTGCGCGCGCGCCTCGCGGCCTGGGCGCGGCGCCAGGGGCTCGACGCGCCGCTCCACCCGCACATGTTGCGGCACTCCTTCGCCACGCACGTGCTGCAGTCCTCGCAGGACCTGCGCGCGGTGCAGGAGATGCTCGGGCACGCGAGCATCTCGAGCACGCAGGTGTACACGCATCTCGACTTTCAGAGCCTCGCCAGGGTCTACGACGCGGCGCATCCCAGGGCGAGGAAGAAATGAGCGCCGCGCTGGTGCTCAAGCCTGGGCGCGAGAAGTCGCTCAGGCGCCACCACCCGTGGGTGTTCTCGGGCGCCGTGGCGCGCATCGAGGGCGATCCGGCAAGCGGCGACACGATCGAGATCCGCGCCGCCACGGGCAAGATGCTGGCGCACGCGGCCTACAGCCCGAGCTCGCAGATCCGCGCGCGCGCCTGGAGCTTTGATCCCGCCGACACCGTCGACGAGGCGTTCCTGCGCGCGCGCCTCGAGCGTGCGCTGCGGCTGCGCGCGCAGCTCGCCGCCGCGCGCCATACGAACGCACTGCGCCTGGTGCACGGCGAGTCCGACGGCCTGCCCGGGCTGGTCGTCGACCGCTACGCCGACGTGCTGGTGGCGCAGTTCCTGTCGGCCGGCGCCGAGCGCTGGTGCGAGGCGATCCTCGACGCCCTGGTCGAGCTCACCGGCTGCGAAGCGGTATACGAGCGGTCCGACGCCGAGGTGCGCAGGCTCGAGGGCCTCGAGCCGCGCAGCGGCTTCGTGCGCGGCAACCGCGCCGCGGCGCGCTGCGCGATCGTCGAGTACGGGCTCGACTTCCACGTCGACGTCGAGCAGGGGCAAAAAACCGGGTTCTTCCTCGACCAGCGCGAGAACCGGCAGCGCGTGCGGGCGCTCGCCGCCGGGCGCGAGATGCTCGACGGCTTCTGTTACACGGGGGGCTTTTCCGTAGCCGCGCTCGCCGGCGGCGCGACCCGCGTGCTGGCGCTGGAGAGCTCGGCTGCGGCGCTCGCGGTGGCGCGCGAGAACCTGGCCGCCAACCGGCTCGAGGCGTCGCGCGTCGAGTTCGTCCAGACCGACGTCTTCGCGCACCTGCGGCAGCTGCGCGACCGCGGCGCGCGCTTCGGCCTGGTGGTGCTCGACCCGCCGAAGTTCGCGCCGACCGCCGCGCAGGCGAAGAACGCCGCACGCGCCTACAAGGACGTCAACCTCCTGGCGCTGAAGCTGCTGGCGCCCGGAGGGCTGCTGGCGACCTTCTCGTGCTCCGGCGGCGTGTCCGCCGAGCTGTTTCAGTCTATCGTGGCGGGCGCCGCGCTCGACGCCGGGGCGGAGGCGAAGATCATCGAGCGCTTCGGCGCCGCTTCAGACCATCCCGTGGCGCTCGAGTTCCCCGAAGGCGAGTACCTGAAGGGGCTTCTGCTGCTGCGTTCGTAGGGTACGGCGGCGCGGCGGTAGAATTCGGCCCTTCACAAGGAGCCATCATGCAGCAGGAGAACATGGTTCCCGTGACCATCCTCACGGGATTCCTCGGCAGCGGCAAGACGACGCTCTTGAACCGCATCCTCAAGGAGGAGCACGGCCATCGCATCGCGGTGATCGAGAACGAGTTCGGCGAGGTCGGGGTCGACAACGACATCATCGAAAGCACCAGCGAGCAGATCGTCGAGATGAACAACGGCTGCATCTGCTGCACGGTGCGCGGCGACCTGATCCGCATCCTGGGCGACCTGAAGGACAAGCGCAGCCAGGGCGCGCTAGACTTCGACCGCGTGGTGATCGAGACAACCGGCATGGCCGACCCCGGCCCCGTGGCGCAGACCTTCTTCACCGACGAGGAGATCGGCAACTACTACCTGCTCGACTCGATCATCACCCTGGTCGATGCCAAGCACGCCGAGAAGCAGCTGGACGAGTTCCGCGAGGCGCAGGAGCAGGTCGGCTTCGCCGACCGGATCCTGATGTCGAAGACCGACCTGGTGAGCGAAGAGGAGGTCATGAAGCTCGCCGAGCGCATCAAGCACATGAACCCACGCGCGCCGATCAAGCCGGTGAATTTCGGCAACGCGCCGATCGCGGAGGTGCTCGACATCCGCGGCTTCAACCTGAACGCCATCCTGGAGCTCGACCCGGAATTCCTCGCCGACACGCACCACGAGCATCACGACGAGGTCGAGTCATTCGTATTCCGCTCGGACAAGCCCTTCGACGGCGACAAGCTGGAGCAGTTCCTGTCCGGCATGATCCAGGTCTACGGCCCGGACCTGCTGCGCTACAAGGGCGTGCTGTGGATGAAGGGCAATCCGCGGCGCGTAGTGTTCCAGGGCGTGCACATGATGATGGGCGGCGACCTGGGCAAGGCATGGGGCAAGGGCGAGAAGAAGGATTCGATCATGGTATTCATCGGCCGCAAGCTGCCCAAGGACCTGTTCGTCGCGGGCCTGGAGCAGTGCCTGGCGAAATAGCCGGCGCGCGCATGGAACAGCTGCACGGCACCACCATCCTATCGGTACGCCGCGGCGCGACCGTGGCGCTCGGCGGCGACGGCCAGGTGACGCTCGGCAATATCGTGCTCAAGGCCGGCGCGCGCAAGGTGCGGCGGCTGTACAACGACCGCATCATCGCCGGCTTCGCTGGCGGCACGGCCGACGCGTTCACCCTGTTCGAGCGCTTCGAGGGGAAGCTGGAGAAGTACCAGGGCAACGTCATGCGCTCGGCGGTCGAGCTGGCGAAGGACTGGCGCACCGACCGCATCCTGAGGCGCCTGGAGGCGATGCTGGCGGTCGCCGACCGCGAGCATTCGCTGATCATCACCGGCGTGGGCGACGTGCTCGAGCCCGAGCAGGGCATCCTGGCGATCGGCTCGGGCGGCCCTTACGCGCAGAGCGCGGCGCGCGCGCTACTCGAGAACACCGAGATGGCGGCGCGCGAGATCGTCGAACGATCGCTCGCCATCGCGGCCGACCTGTGCATCTACACCAACCAGCAGCGCGTCATCGAGGTGCTCGAATGACGCAGATGACGCCGCAGGAGATCGTTCACGAGCTCGACAAGCACATCGTCGGCCAGGACCGCGCCAAGCGCGCGGTCGCGATCGCGCTGCGCAACCGCTGGCGGCGCCAGCAGGTGCGCGAACCGCTGCGCCAGGAGATCACGCCCAAGAACATCCTCATGATCGGCCCCACGGGCGTGGGCAAGACGGAGATCGCGCGCCGCCTCGCGCGCCTGGCGGATGCGCCCTTCATAAAGGTGGAGGCCACCAAGTTCACCGAGGTCGGCTACGTCGGGCGCGACGTCGATTCCATCGTGCGCGACCTCGTCGAGATCAGCGTCAAGCAGACGCGCGAAGCCGCCATGCGCGTGGTGCGCACGCGCGCCCAGGACGCCGCGGAGGAGCGGATCCTCGACGCGCTGCTGCCGGCCGCGCGAGGCGTGGAGGCGGAGGAAAGCGCCACGCGGCAGAAATTCAGGAAGAAGTTGCGCGAGGGCGAGCTCGACGACAAGGAGATCGAGATCGAGGTCATGGCCACGCCGCAACAAATGGAAATTCTCGCGCCGCCCGGCATGGAAGACCTTACGTCGCAGATCCAGGGGATGTTCCAGAACCTCGCGGGCGGGCGCAGGAAGCTGAGGAAGCTGCGCGTCCGCGAGGCGCTGCAGCTACTCACCGACGAGGAGGCCTCGAGGCTGGTCAACGACGAGGACCTGAAGGCTAGGGCGCTCGCCAACGCCGAGCAGAACGGCATCGTATTCCTCGACGAGATCGACAAGATCGCGAGCCGCACCGAACTGGCCGGCGCAGATGTGTCGCGCCAGGGCGTGCAGCGCGACCTGCTGCCGCTCGTCGAGGGCACCACGGTGTCGACCAAGTACGGCATGGTGAAGACCGATCACGTCCTGTTCATCGCCTCGGGCGCGTTCCACCTCGCCAAGCCTTCGGATCTGATTCCCGAGCTGCAAGGGCGTTTCCCGATACGCGTCGAGCTCGACTCGCTGTCGGTCCTGGACTTCGAGCGCATCCTGACCTCGACCGACGCGAGCCTCATCAAGCAATACCAGGCGCTACTCGAGACCGAGGCCGTAACGCTCGATTTCCGTCCCGAGGCGCTGCGCCGGCTCGCGCAAATCGCCTTCCAGGTCAACGAGAAAACCGAGAATATCGGCGCGCGACGCCTGTACACCGTGCTGGAGAAGCTGCTCGAGGAGATTTCCTTCGAGGCCGGCAAGCGCGGCGCGGCGTCGGTGACCATCGACGCGGCCTACGTCGACGCACGGCTCGCCGAGCTGGCGAAGAACGAGGACCTGGCGCGCTACGTGCTCTGAGCGCGCAGATCGGCCTCGAGGCAGGCGCGGCACAGGCAGCCGCGCCCGGGCACGGGCCTGAGCGGTGGCAGGGATGCGCACCAGCACTCGGGCTCGCCGGCGCGCATGCCGCACACGAAGGGCGCTCCGCAGTGCGCGCAGCGCTCAGGGCTCGGGGGAGTGTTCGGGGTCGCCAAGCCGCTTCACCGCTTCGCGCAGGAAAGTCATCTGCCGGTTGAACGTGCCGCAACCGCGGCATACCGCGAAGTGCACGCGCAGCGCCACCCTCTCGCCGAAGCCGAGCCTGCGGTCCAGCCCCTCGGACACGAGGTGCGTCACTTCCCTGCACGTCAGCATCGGCTTCATTTGTGCGGCGGCTCCTGAGCGCCGAACCAGCGTCCCTCCAGGCACAGTCTCAGCGCCATCCGGGCGCGGTACAACATCACCCAGCAGTTCGTCGCCGTAATGCCGAGCTCCTTACAAATGTCTTCAGTTTCCAGGCCCATGTGCTCGCGCATCATGAAGGCTCGGGCCGTCTTGAGCGGCAGCTGCTCCAGGCAGGTCTCGAGCACGGCGAAGAACTGCGCCTGCTCGAGCGCCGCATCGGGGTGGTCCCAGGACGCTGGCCGGTCCGCCCAGTGACCGCGCGCGTCGAACAGCTCGTGGAAGTCGCCCGCCTCGTCCTCCGCTTCGAGCGGCACCGCGGAATCGCGGCTCGCGCGCCGGATGGCGTCGACGATCTTGTGCTTGAGGATGCCCGTGAGCCAGGTGCGCAGGTTGGAGCGCCCGGCGAAGCCGGCTTCGCCGGCGAGCGCGGCGAGCAGGGTGTCCTGCACCACGTCCTCGGCCAGGTCGCGGTCGCGCAGCTGCAGGCGGGCGTAGCGCAGCAGGTATGCCCGCTGCTGCTCGACCCGGAGGCGGAATTCGTCGCGGGATTTCATCGGGGGAGCCTGGCGGCGGACTTTACCGGGGGCGCCGACCCCGGGCAACCGGCGCCGGTGGGTCTTGAAACTCCGTCGCCGCGCCCCATCTTGAAGCCTGCAGGACCTGTTACGAGCATAGGAGAGCACAGGAGCGATATATGGCCAACATTACCCGTTTCGATCCGTTCAACGATCTGGTGGACGATCTTTTCAAGGGCTTCCTCGTGCGCCCGATGTACAACGAGCCGCGGGGCGAGTTGCTGCGCATGAAGGTCGACGTCACCGAGGCCGACGGCGCCTACCTGGTGAGCGCCGAGTTGCCGGGCGTCAAGAAGGAAGACATCCAGGTGACGATCGATGGCGCGCAGATCACGCTGAGCGCAGAGATGAAGCGCGAAAAGGAAGTCTCGCAGGACCAGCGCGTGCTGCACGCCGAGCGCGTCTTCGGCAAGGCCGCGCGCAGCTTCACCCTTCCGCAGGAGGTCGACGAGGCCAAGGCGGAGGCGAAGTTCCGCGACGGCGTACTCGAGCTGACGTTGCCCAAGAAGGCGGCTGCGGCGCGCAAGCAGATCGCGATAAACTGAGCTTCGGCGCAGTCCGCTGAGGGGCCGGCAACCGCCGGCCCTTTTTCTTTGTAGAATCGGCACGCCATGAGCCAGACCACCGACGCTGCCGTCAAGGCGCGCATCCTTGCGGAAGCGCTGCCCTACATCCGCCGCTTCCACGGCAAGACCATCGTGGTGAAATTCGGCGGAAACGCGATGGTGGATGCGTCGCTGCAGGCGGATTTCGCGCGCGACGTGGTGCTGCTCAAGCTGGTAGGCATGGACCCCGTCGTGGTGCATGGCGGCGGGCCGCAGATCGAGCAGCTGCTCAAGCGGCTCGGCATCAAGAGCGAGTTCGTGCAGGGCATGCGCGTGACCGACGCCGCGACCATGGACGTGGTCGAGATGGTGCTCGGCGGCGCGGTAAACAAGGACATCGTCACGCTCATCAACCAGGCGGGCGGCAAGGCCGTCGGGCTCACCGGGCAGGATGGGGCGTTCATTCGGGCGCGCAAACTGATGATGTCTTCGCCCGAGCGGCCGAGCGAGCTGCTCGACATCGGCCAGGTGGGAGAGATCGAGTCGATCGACCCGGGCGTGATCGACTCGCTCGAGCAGGGCGGCTTCATCCCGGTGGTGGCGCCGATCGGCGTGGGCACCGACGGCCTGTCGTACAACATCAATGCCGACCTGGTGGCCGGCAAGCTGGCCGAAGTGCTGCACGCAGAGAAGCTGGTGATGATGACCAACACGCGCGGGGTGCTGGACGAGCAGGGCAAGCTGCTTACGGGAATTACGCCGCGCCAGATCGACGAAATGGTGGCCGCCGGGACGCTCTCGGGCGGCATGCTGCCCAAGATGGCCTCGGCGCTCGAGGCGGCGCGCTCGGGGGTGAAGAGCGTGCACATCATCGACGGACGCGTGCCGCATGCCTTGCTGCTGGAAGTGCTGACCGACCAGGGCGTCGGCACCCTGATCCGCTCGAAGTAATGCGCATCGCGCGCCTCCCGCCGTCCCGGCGGGTGTGGATCTTCGATCTCGACAACACCCTGCATGACGCCGGCGCGCGCATCTTCCCCTCGATGCATGATCAGATCAACGCCTATCTGATGCGCCACTTCGGGGTCGACGAGGCTGGCGCCAACGAGATGCGGCGCGGATTCTGGCAGCGGTACGGCACGACGCTGAACGGCCTGATGCGCCACTACGGCACCGATCCACGCAGATTCCTCGCCGAGACGCACCGCTTTCCGGAGCTCGCCGACATGGTGGTGCACGAGAACGCGCTGCGGCATGCGCTGGGCCGCCTCGCCGGCAAGAAGCTCGTCTTCTCGAATGCCCCCCGGCACTACGTAGAAGCGGTGCTGCGCGCAATCGGCGTGGCCCGCTGGTTCGACGCCGTCTACACCATCGAGGACGCCCGCTACCGGGGCAAGCCCGCGTTTGCGGGCTTTCACGTGCTGCTGCGCAACCACGACCTGGATCCGCACCGCTGCGCGTTCGTTGACGACACGCTGGAGAACCTGCGCACCGCGAAGCGGCTCGGAATGAACACGGTTTGGGTGAGCCGCGAGCGCCGGCGCGTGCCGTTCGTCGATTTGCGCGTGGCGTCGGTGCTGGAGCTGCCCGGGCTCGTGTTCCGTCACGCTTGAGCTAGAATCCCCGCAGACCCCCGCTCTTTACCCTATGCCCCGCCCCAAAGGCGAACGCCGGCTCGAGATCCTCAAGACCCTAGCGCAGATGCTCGAGGCGCCCCGGTGGGAGCGCGTCACGACCGCGGCGCTTGCCGCCAAGCTCGACGTCTCGGAGGCCGCCCTGTACCGGCACTTTGCCTCGAAGGCGCAGATGTACGAGGGGTTGATCGAATTCATCGAGAGCTCGGTGTTCTCGCTGGCAAACCGCATATCCGCGGATGAGACCGACGGCGCGGAGCAGGCCGCGAAGCTGGTGGAAATGCTGCTTGCCTTCGCGGAGAAGAACCCTGGGATGGTGCGCGTCATGACGGGCGATGCGCTGGTCGGCGAGCACGAGCGGCTTCAGGCACGCATGAACCAGTTCTTCGACCGCTTTGAGGCGACCCTCAAGCAGGCGCTGCGGCTCGCCGCGAGCCGGGAAGGAGGCCCCGAGGGCGACGCCGCGACGCGGGCGGGGGCGCTGCTTTGCTACACCATCGGGAGCCTGCACCAGTTCGCGCGCAGCGGCTTCACGAAGAAGCCCGGCGAGAGCTTCGCCGCGCAGCGCCGCTATCTGCTCGCCTGAGCCGTCGCCGCAGCGCACACCGCGCAGCCGGCATCCTTGCTCACGCGCACCGAGCGCCACTCGGAGGTCCTGGCGTCGAGCATCAGCAACCGGCCGCTCGGGGCCTCGCCCGCGCCGGACACGATCTTTATGGCTTCCATCGCCTGCATCGCGCCGATCATCCCGGTGAGCGGAGCGAACACGCCCATCACCGCGCAGCGCAACTCCTCGGTCTCGCCTCCCTCGGGAAACAGGCACGCGTAGCACGGCGCCGCGGGGTTGCGCAGGTCGAATACCGCGACCTGCCCGTCGAAACGGATCGCCGCGCCGGAGACCAGCGGCTTGGCGTGGCGCACGCAGGCGCGGTTCACCGCGTGGCGCGTGGCGAAGTTGTCCGAGCAGTCGAGCACGACGTCGGCTGCGGCGACCAGTCGCCCGAGCGCTGCGCCCTCGAGGCGCTCGGCGAGCGGCACGATCTCGACCGTCGGGTTGAGCCCGGCCAGCGTCGCGGCCGCCGCTTCGACCTTGCGCGCACCGATCGAGTCGGTGCGGTACAGGATCTGCCGTTGCAAGTTGGTGAGGTCGACGTTGTCGGGATCGGCCAGCGTGATCCTGCCGATGCCGCTCGAGGCGAGGTACAGTGCGGCGGGGCAACCCAAGCCTCCTGCGCCCACCACCAGCGCGCTCGCGGCGCGCAACCGCTCCTGGCCCTCTACACCGATTTCCGGCAGCAGGATGTGCCGGCTGTAGCGCAGCAGCTGTTCGTCGTTCAAGTTCCGACTAGCCGCCGGATTTGCTCTGCGCGACCGTCTTCGAGGGCTGTCCCTGCACCGGCTCGCCCTTGAGGAATGCGAGGGCCTGCGCGAGTTGGAAGTCGTCCTTCGAGCCGAGCTCGATCGGCTTTGCCGGCTGCACCGCGGCCGCGGGGGCCTTGGGCGCGGTCGACGCTTGCGGCTCGGGCTTCGCCGGCACAGGCTTGTCCTGGTCGTTGTCCAGGTGGCGCTGCAGGTCCGCTTCGCGCAGCCGCGCCTGCAAATCGCCCGGCTCCTCGACGACCAGGTCGGGGGTGATGCCCTTTGCCTGGATCGAGCGCCCGCTCGGCGTGTAGTAGCGCGCCGTGGTGAGCTTGATCGCCGTGTTGTTGTTGAGCGGCATGATGGTCTGCACCGAGCCTTTGCCGAAAGTCTGCGTGCCGATGAGCGTGGCGCGCTTGTGGTCCTGCAGCGCCCCGGCGACGATCTCGGATGCCGACGCCGAGCCGCCGTTTACCAGCACCACGATCGGCACCGTCTTGACCGCCGCGGGCAGCTTGTCGAGGAAATCGTCGTTCTCGCCGCGCGCGTAGTCGTCGGGCACCGCGTGGTACTGCTTTTTCGCTTCCTCGGTTCGTCCGTCGGTGGATACGATGAGCGCGTTCGACGGCAGGAACGCGGCGGAGACCGCAACCGCCCCGTAGAGCAGGCCGCCGGGGTCGTTGCGCAAATCGAGCACCAGGCCCTTGAGCGAGCCCTGGCGATACAGGCCCTGCAGGTGCTTGACCAGGTTCTCGGCGGTGGCCTCCTGGAACTGCGATATGCGCACCCAGCCGTAGCCCGGCTCGATCAGCTTCGACTTCACGCTGCGCACGTGAATGACCGCGCGCGTCAGCGTCACGATGATCGGCTGCGCCTCACCCTTGCGCGAGATCGTGAGCGTGATCTTGGTATCGGGCTTGCCGCGCATGCGCTTGACCGCCTCGCTCAGCGTCATGCCCTTCACCGGCGTCTCGTCGAGCTTGACGATCAGGTCGCCCGGCTTGATGCCGGCGTGGAACGCGGGCGTGTCCTCGATTGGCGAGACGACTTTGACGAAGCCGTCCTCCATGCCGACCTCGATGCCCAGCCCGCCGAACTGGCCCTGCGTGCCGACCTGCAGCTCGCGGTAGGCGTCCTGGTCGAGGTAGGCCGAATGCGGGTCGAGATCCGAAAGCATGCCGTTGATCGCGCCCGTGATCAGCTTCTTGTCCGTGACCGGCTCTACGTAGTTCTGCTTGATGGTTCCGAACACGTCGGTAAACGCGCGCAGCTCGGTGACCGGCAACGGGGCTTCCGCCTCGCGCTCGGCGATGGCCTGGAGGTTGAGGCTGATCAGGACTCCGGCGACCACGCCGACCAGGATGAGCCCGAAACCGCGAAGTTTACTGCGCATAGTTTTGTGTCCTTACGCGGCTGGCTGCCCGCGCAGATTCACCTGAGGTCGACCCATGTCAAGGGATCGAATGCTTTGCCCAAATGCCGCAACTCAAAGTATAAACCCGATTCCTCTATGCCACCCGTCGCGCCGACCGTGGCAACCGGCTCTCCTGCCGCGACTGCGTCGCCTACCTGCTTCAGCAGCGATTCGTTGTTGGCATAGACCGATAAATATTTCTCACCGTGATCGACGATGAGCAGGTTGCCGAAGCCCCGCATCCAGTCCGCAAACACTACCTGCCCGGCCGCGATCGCCCTGACGGGCTGGCCTTCCGCGGCGCGAATGAACACGCCCTTCAGGGTCATTCCCGTATCCCCTCTTGGAGCGCCGAAACGCCCCGTCAGTTCCCCGCGCACCGGCAGGCGCAGCTTGCCGCGCAGCTGGTCGAACGGGCCGCTTGCGGCTCCGAGCTCGGGCACCTTCTCGATCCGTGCGTAGCCGGCGCCGGGTTTCTTCGCAAGCACGCGGCCGATTTCCTCGACTAGGCGCGCGAGCCGCGCCTCGTCGGCACGCAATACCTTGATCTGCCGCCGGTCGTGCCGGATCTCATCGGCGATCTTCGCCAGGACGCGGCGACGCTCGCGGCGCTCGGCGAGGATGCGCTCCCGGTCCGCGCGCTGCTCGCGCCCGACCTGCGCAAGGCGCACGGCGCGCGCGTCCATCTCCCGCCGCACGTCCTCGAGGTCGGCCAGCCCGCCGCGCAGGGAGGCAACCAGCTGCGTCGAAGCGCGCGCGACGCGCGTCACGTAGTACAGCTTGCGCGCGACCTCGGCGGGATCCTCTGCGGAAAGCACGAGGCGCAGCGCGCCGGGCGCGCCGCCCTCGTAGCGCGCGACGAGGATCCGGCCGAGCGCCGCCTGCTGTGCGGCGAGATTCTGCTCCAGGCGGCGCTGCCGCGCCGCGAGCGTCTCCGTTTGCCGCCCCAGCGCGCGGCTTTCGGCGTCGAGCGTCGCCAGCGCGCGGTTGGCGTCGGAAATCGCACGTTCCGAATCGCGCAGCGCATCGCGCGCTTCGCGCCGCGAGGCTTGCTTCTCGTTCAGTTCCGCGTCGAGCGCGGCGATCCGAGCCCGAAGCTCGGCGAGATCGCGCTCGCGCGAGCCGGCGTGCGCCGGCGCCGCGATCAGCCCCGCGACGAAGAGGAATACGGCAAGCGGCGCGGGCTTCAGGCCTTGGCCTTGCCCTGCGTGGAGACCGCGGAGATGCGACGGGCGATCTCGTCCGCATCGCCGAGGTAGTGATGCCGCAGCGGACGCAGCCGGTCGTCGAGCTCGTAGACGAGCGGAACGCCGGTCGGGATGTTGAGGCCAACGATGTCGATGTCGGAAATGCCGTCCAGGTACTTCACCAGCGCGCGCATCGAATTGCCGTGCGCAGCGACCAGCACGCGCTTGCCGGCACGCATTGCGGGCGCGATCGCTGCTTCCCAGTACGGCAGCACGCGCGCCACCGTGTCCTTGAGACACTCGGTGAGCGGCAACTCGCCCGGCGCGAGGGCCGCGTAGCGCGGGTCGCCTCCGGCGCCGCGCGGGTCGCCCGGCTCCAGCGCGGGTGGCGGCGTGTCGTAGCTGCGTCGCCACATCAACACTTGCTGCTCGCCGAACTTGGCCGCCGTCTCGGCCTTGTTCAGCCCCTGAAGCGCGCCGTAGTGGCGCTCGTTGAGGCGCCAGCTCTTTTCGACCGGGATCCACATGGTGTCCATCTCGTCCAGCACCAGCCACAGCGTGCGGACGGCGCGCTTGAGTACCGAGGTGAACGCGAGGTCGAACTCAAAGCCCTGCTCGCGCAGCAGCCGGCCGGCTGCGCGCGCTTCCTCGACGCCTTTCGGCGACAAATCGACGTCGGTCCAGCCGGTAAAACGGTTCTCTCGGTTCCAGTCGGACTCACCATGGCGCAGGAGAACCAGCTTGTGGGCGGCAGCTTGCATCGCGGTAGGTTCGGCAACTCCAGCTATTCTATAATATGCCGTTCCCTCACTTAGTGGCCGGTTTACGGCGGCCGGAGGCAGATGAAGCGCGACGATATCGATCTGATCGAAACACAGGAGCATATCGAGCAGGCAGCGCGCGCGCTGAAGGCAATGGCGCATCCGCTGCGGCTCAAGATCCTGTGCGTGCTCGGCTCAAGCGAGCTGAGCGTGCAGAACATCGTCGACGCGGTGGGTACCTCGCAGTCGAATATCTCCCAACACCTTGCGATACTGCGGGACAAGGGTGTGTTGCGCGCGCGTAAGGACGCCAACCGGGTGTTCTACCGCGTGAGCGACGAGCGCACGCTGCAGCTCATCGGCATGATGCGCGAAGTCTTCTGCGGCGCGGCGTACGACTGAGAGCCTGCCGTGCGGCGCGGCCGCCGGCGTTCCATATCATGTTCATCCAATTCGTCAGGGACAATCTTCTTCTTTTCGCGGTCGCGGTCATTTCGGGGGCGATGCTGCTATGGCCGATGCTGCGTCGCGGCGGCGGCGGCCCCTCGGTCACCACGCTGCAGGCGACGCAGATGATCAATCGCCAGGATGCAGTGGTGATCGACGTGCGCGAGGACGCCGAGTACGGCAAGGGCCACATCATCGGCGCGCGCCATATCCCGGTCTCGCAGCTCGACTCGCGCACGGGCGAGCTGCAAAAGCACAAGTCCAAGCCGCTGATCGCGTACTGCGACAACGGCAGCCGCGCAGCCGGGGCGGTATCGACGCTCCGCAAGCACGGCTTCGAGAACGCCTTCAACCTCTCCGGCGGATACGCCGCCTGGCAGCAGGCGGGTCTTCCGGTGGAGAAGTGAGATGGCGGCAGTACTGATGTACTGCACTGCAACCTGCCCCTATTGCCAGGCCGCACAGCGGCTGCTCGAGAAAAAGGGTGTGACGAACCCGCAGATCGTGCGCGTCGACCTGGAACCGCAGCGGCGCCTGGAAATGATGAAGAAGAGCGGACGACGCACGGTGCCGCAGATCTGGATCGGCGAGCGCCACGTCGGGGGTTGCGACGATCTCTACGCCCTGGACCGCCAGGGTCTGCTCGACGAGCTGTTGCAGGCGCAGGCCGCCTGAACTGACAAACCCGAACCTTCGGAGGTCGATTCGCGATGAGCGATAGCCAGCCAACTTTCCAGATCGAGAAGGTCTACGTCAAGGATCTTTCTCTCGAGATTCCCCATGCGCCCCAGGTATTCATGCAGGCCGAGCAGCCGCGGCTCGAGGTGCAGATCAACACCGACGCATCGCAGTTCTCCGAGGGCTACTTCGACGTCACCGTGTCTGCCACGGTGACTGCGCGCGCCAACGAAAAGACCGTGTTTCTCGCCGAGGTCGTGCAAGGGGGGATTTTCGCGGTGCGCGGCGTGCCGCCGGAGGACCTCGACGGTCTGCTCGGCATCGCCTGCCCGACGATCCTGTATCCGTACCTGCGCGAGACCGTTTCGGATCTGATCACGCGCGGCGGATTCCCGCCGGTGCTGCTCGCGCCGGTGTCGTTCGAGGCGCTCTACGCGCAGCGCCAGCAGCAGGCCGGCACCGATCCGCGCGTCGAGATCGCTTCCTGACGGGTATGCGACGCGCCCTGCTGGCCGCCATCTTGCTCGTGGCAGCTGCCGTCGCCCACGCGGCCGATTACCGCAGCGTCGGCGAGCGGCCGGCCGTACTCTACGATGCGCCGTCCAACCAGGCGACGCCGCTGTACGTCGTCTCGCCCAAGTACCCGCTCGAGGTGATCGTCGAGCTCGAGGCCTGGGTCAAGGTGCGCGACCAGACCGGTGCGCTTTCCTGGGTCGAGAAGAGCGCCCTGACCGACAAGCGGACCGTGGTCGTCACTGCGCCCGCGGCGCAGATCCGCGTGCGGCCCGACGACAGCGCGCCGATCGCCTTCAGTGCCGCGCAGAGTGTGGTGCTCGATCTGCTTGAGGTCGTGCCCGGCGGCTGGCTGCGCGTGAGACACCCGCAGGGCGCCAACGGCTACGTGCGCCCGACGGTCGTGTGGGGCGCCTGAAGCCCTCGCGCGCATGAGCGCGATCGCGGTGCTGGGTGCGGGCGCCTGGGGTACGGCGCTTGGCGTGGCGCTCGCGCGCTCCGGTCGACACGTGACGCTGTGGGCACGCGACGCCGCGCAGGCGGACGCCATCGGGCGGGCGCGACGCAACCTGCGCTATCTGCCGGAGGTGGAGCTGCCAGAGGGGTTGTCCGTCAGCGCGGACTTGTCGGCCGCGCTCGAGGGGGCCGAGCTGCTGCTCGCCGCCACGCCCGTCGCCGGTCTGAGAGAGCTTCTTGGGCGGCTGCGCGCGCAGCGCGCCGCAGCGCCGCTGGTTTGGCTGTGCAAGGGCTTCGAGCAGGGCAGTGGGCGGCTCGCGCACCAGATCGTCGAAGAGGAGCTCGGGGCGCAAGCGGCGAGCGGCGCGCTGTCGGGACCGTCCTTCGCACTCGAGGTGGCGCAGGGATTGCCCTGCGCGCTGACGCTGGCGTCGCGCGACGCGGGATTCGCGCGTCACGCCGCGGCGCTCCTGCATGGGGGCCGGCTGCGCATCTACTTCAGCGCCGATCTGATCGGCGTCGAGATCGGGGGCGCGGTCAAGAACGTGATGGCCATCGCGGTCGGCATCTGCGACGGTCTCAGCCTCGGCCAGAATGCCCGCGCCGCGCTCATTACGCGCGGCCTGGCCGAAATCTCGCGCCTGGGAGTGGCCCTCGGCGGGAGCGCGGAGACCTTCATGGGACTCGCCGGCGCGGGTGACCTGATCCTCACGGCGACCGGCGACCTGTCGCGCAACCGTCGCGTGGGACTGGAGCTGGCGCGCGGACGCAAGCTGGCCGAGATCCTCGCCGGCCTCGGGCACGTCGCCGAGGGCACGCGCTCGGCGCACGAGGTGGCGCGGCTCGCGTCGCGACATGCTGTTGAAATGCCGATCACGGAGGCGGTGAACGCGGTACTCGAGGGCAAGCTCGAGCCGGCGGCGGCGGCCGAGCTGCTGCTCGCGCGCGACCCGAAGCGCGAGGCGTTCAACTAGCACCGACGAAACCGAGCTGGCGCCAGGCCTCGAACACGAGCACCGCCACCGCGTTTGACAGGTTCAGGCTGCGGTTGCCCGGGCGCATCGGCAGACGCAGGCGGCGCGCGGGCTCGAATTGCTCGAGCAGCTCCTGCGGCAGGCCGCGCGTTTCCGAGCCGAACACGAATACGTCGCCTGTCGCGTAGCACGCCTGGGCATAGTGGCACTCGCCGCGAGTCGAAATCGCGAACATCCGCCGGCCGCGGAGCGCGCCGCGGCAACTCGCCCAGTCGCTGTGCGTGCGCACCGTCACGAGCTCATGGTAATCGAGGCCGGCGCGCTTCAGTTGCCGGTCGTCCATCGAGAATCCGAGCGGCTCGACAAGGTGCAGTCGCGCTCCGGTGTTCGCCGCGAGCCGGATCACGTTGCCGGCGTTGGGCGGTATCTCGGGGCGATACAGCACGATGTCAAACATGCGCGCTCATGAGGGAAAGGTTCGGGCCACCACCCAGTTCACCACGCGCGAGGCACCCGCTCGCTTCAGCGTGGCGGCGATCTCGTCGAGCGTGGCGCCGGTGGTCATGACATCGTCGACGACCGCGATGACTGCGCCACCCAGCCGGGCAGTGCAGCGAAACGCGCCGCGCACGTTCTTCTCGCGCTCGGCCCAGCGCAGCTCCGCCTGGGCCGGCGTGTCGCGGCTGCGCTCGCATAGCTGCGCATCGAGCGGAGCGCCGGCGGCGCGCGCGGCGCGTCGTGCGACCTCCATCGCCTGGTTGTAGCCGCGCGCGCGCAGGCGCGCGGCGGACAGCGGTACCGGCAGTACGCAATCGACCCGCTCGCTCTCGGCTACGCGCTCGGCGAGCAATCGCCCCAGCAGCGCGGCGAGCGAAAGCTCGCCGCGGAACTTGAGCGAGTGCACCAGCACGTCGGCCGGAAAGCGGTATTCGAGCGCGGCCAGAGTCGCGTCGTAGCCCGGCGGCCGGGCAAGGCAGCGGCCGCAAAGCGCGCCAGCGGGCGAAGCGAGCGCGCAACGCGGACACAGGGAAGTGCCGAGGCGCGGCAGGTCGGCGTCACATGCGGCGCACAGCAGACCTTCGCCGCGCGACAAGTCCGCGGCCCCGCGGCAGAGCAGGCAGGTGCCGCCGAACACGAGATTGGCGATGCGTCTGGCGGTGCGCGTGAGCATGGTGCGACCGGGTGCAGCGCATTATGCCTGCGGCGCCTTGACGCGTGCGCAAGGCGACCGCGAGAATCGACGCGCGGACTAACCAGGGGAAACAGCGACGATGTGGACCGTAGCGCGTTTGGCGGCGGATCTCGCCGCGGGCAAGCTGAGCAGCCGAGAGCTCGTGGAACAGGCACTGGCGCGCATCGCCGAGTCTTCGGGCGAGGGCGCGCGAGCTTTTCTCAAGACCTACGCCGAGACCGCGCGCGCCGAGGCGGTGCTCGCAGACCGGCTGCGCGCCGCGGGCATCGTGCGCTCGCCGGTCGACGGGCTGCCGGTTTCGGTGAAGGACCTTTTCGACGTCGGCGGTGACGTCACGCGTGCCGGATCGAAGCTGCTTGCGGGCGCGGCGCCCGCCGAGTGCGACGCCCCGGCCGTGGCGCGGCTGCGCGCTGCGGGGGCGGTGATCGTCGGCCGCACCAACATGGTCGAATTCGCTTTCGGCACGACGGGGATCAACCCGCATTACGGCACGCCCCGCAATCCCTGGGATCGGGAGACGGGGCGCATTCCGGGCGGCTCGTCTTCCGGCGCCGCCGTGGGGCAGGCCGATGGCATGAGCGTCATGGCGCTGGGCAGCGACACGCGCGGCTCGATCCGCGGTCCGGCCGCGCTGTGCGGTGTGGTCGGGTTCAAGCCCACGGCGCGCCGCGTGCCGCGCGACGGGGCGTTTCCGCTGTCGTATACGCTCGATTCGGTCGGGCCGCTGGCCAATACGGTCGATTGCTGCGCGGCCTACGACGCCGTGCTTGCGGCAGAGCCGCCGGCGGGGTTGCCGCAACTTCCAGCAAAGGGCTTGCGGCTGCTGGTGCCGCGCTCGAGCGTGCTAGAGGAGCTCGAGGCGCCGGTGGCGCAAGCGTTCGCCGCGGCGCTCAAGGCCCTCTCGGCTGCCGGAGCGGCGCTCACCGAGCGCGATGTCCCGGCGTTCGACCGGCAGGCGGAGTACTTTCGCAACGGCGGGTTCGCCGGAGCCGAGGCCTACGCCATCCACCGCCGTTGGGAGGATCGGCTGGACGAGTACGATCCACGCGTCGCCAAGCGCATCTTGTACGGCAAGCAGGTCTCGGCGGCGGACTACGTCGACCTCGGGCTCATGCGCACCGCCTACATGCGCGAAGTCGAGGCATTGCTCGCGCCCTACGACGCCTTTCTCATGCCGACCACGCCCTGCGTCGCAGCCGCGATCGCCGACGTCGACCGCAGCGACAACGACTACTTCCGCTGGAACATGCTCATCCTGCGCAACGTCGGCATCGTCAACTTCCTCGACGGCTGCGCGGTCTCGGTGCCCTGCCACGAGGCGGGCACGGCGCCAGTCGGCCTGTCGGTATGCGGCGTGGCGCTCGCCGACCGGCACTTGCTCGCGGTGGCCGCTGCCGTGGAGCGAGCGCTCGAGCCGGTTACCAAGCGCGCCGCGGCCGCGCGTGGCTGACACGAGCGACAGGCTCGAGCCGCGCGCCGCGCGCCGGCGTTTCGAGCGTGCCGCGACCAGTTATGCCGATGCCGCAAGGCTCGAGGCCGAAGTGGGTGCGCGCATGCTGGAGCGGCTCGATTACGTGCGCATCGCGCCGCGCCGGGTGCTGGACGCGGGCGCGGGCACCGCACGCGAGGCACGGCGTCTCGCCGAGCGCTACCCCGAGACCACGATCATCGCGCTCGATTTTTCCCTCGCCATGCTGCGCCGCGCGCGGCGCACGGGCGGGTTCCTCTCGCGCGTGTTCGCCGGCAGGCGGCCGCTCGCCGTGTGCGCCGATCTGACGCGGCTGCCTCTTGCGTCCGGCTCGGTCGGGCTGGTGTGGTCGAACATGGCGCTGCACGCGCTCGACGAGCCGATCGACGCTTTGCGCGAGTTTCAACGCGCGCTTGCGCCCGACGGGCTGCTGATGCTGAGCACCCTTGGACCCGACACGCTGAAGGAACTGCGCGCGGCCGCCGGGCCGGGACGCATGCACCGCTTCCTCGACATGCACGATCTCGGCGACCGGCTGGTCGCGGCAGGCTTCGCCGCGCCGGTCATGGATATGGAGATGATCACCGTGACGTACCCGGGCGTGGATGCGTTTCTCGCCGAGCTGCGGGCCACGGGCCAGACGAGCGTGCGCGCCGACCGGCCGCGGGGCCTGTCGGGCAAACGCTTTTTTGCGCAACTGCGGGACGCGCTCGCGGCGCAGATGCGCGACTCGAGGCTGCCCGCGACGTTCGAAGTGGTCTACGGGCACGCGTGGAAAGGCGCGCCGCGCGCCGCGCCGGGTGCGCCCGCGGTGGTGCGCGTGGAGCGTCCGCGCCATAAGAAAACTTGAAGCCCGCAGCAGCGAGAAATCATGGATTTGCCTCGCCTTTTCTTGATGCAAGGCGCTTGACTGTGGTAACTTACCGCGGCTTCTGCGGCACCCTAGGGCGCGAGAGCGCTTCCTCGAGCATGGCGAGCACGATAACCACGCGGCACGAGTCGGCGTTCCTGGGGCAGTCGGAGGATTTCCGCCTGCTCATCAAGCGCAACTGCTCGATCTCCCCTGCTGGCCTGTTCCGCGTATTTGCGCTGCTTGCGCTCGCGACGCTCGGAATCGGTGCGGGGTTTGCGGTGGCGGGCGCGTGGCTGGTGTTGCCGTTCGCGGGGCTGGAGGTGGTGGCGCTGGGGCTGGCGTTCCTGATCAACGGGCGCCATGCCGCGGACTGCGAGCGCATCACGCTCGCCGGCGGCCGGCTGACAGTAGAAGTCGTCGAAGGGGCGCGCCGTGCGCGCTACGCGATGGACGCGCGGAACGTGCGGGTGGCGGTGGATGGAGGCGGGAATTTCGACTCGCGCGTGCGGTTGCGCGGGGCGGGCGGAAATCTGGAGGTCGGCCGGCATTTCGACGCCGAGCGTCGCGTCGAGCTCGCGGCCGAGCTCACGAAAAGATTGAGAATCTGATCCAGGAAGGGGCAACGATGCCAAGCAAGTCGCTAATGAGTGCCGCGCGATGGGCGGCAGCCGCGTTTCTGGCGGCGCTCTCCGGCCTCGCGCAGGCCGCAGAGTGGAACCTACAGCCGCCCGCGACCCGTATCGCGGCCGACATCCACGGGCTGCACGATTACGTGATGGTGCTGGTCATCGTGATCTTCGTCGGCGTGTTCGGCGTCATGTTCTGGTCGGTGTACGCACACCGCAAGTCGAAGGGGCACCAGGCGGCGCAGTTCCACGAGAACACGATGGTCGAGATGCTCTGGACGGTGATTCCGCTGATCATCCTGATCTTCATCGCCTGGCCGGCGACCAAGACGGTGATTGCGCAGAAGGACACTTCCAATCCCGACCTGACGATCAAGGCTACCGGAATGCAGTGGAAGTGGGGTTACGACTACGTCAAGGGCGAGGGCGAGGGCATCAGCTTCGTATCACAGCTTGCCACGCCCCGCGACCAGATCGAGGGGCGCGCCACCAAGGACGAGCACTACCTGCTCGAGGTCGATCATCCTCTGGTGGTGCCGGTTGGCAAGAAGGTACGAATTCTCACCACCGCCAACGACGTGATCCATTCCTGGTGGGTGCCGGCGTTCGGCGCCAAGCAGGATGCCATGCCCGGGATCATCCGCGACCTGCATTTCAGGGCCGACAAGCCGGGCACCTACCGCGGGCAGTGCGTCGAGCTGTGCGGCAAGGACCACGGATTCATGCCGATCGTGGTGAGAGTCGTGCCGGAACAGGAATACAGCGCCTGGGTCACGCAGGAGAAGAAGCGCCAGGCCGCGGCCGGCAACCCGGTCCAGACCGCCGAAGTCAGGGCGAGCAAGTAACGCCGACGGAATTCAGGGAATCAGGAGAGTCACGATGAGCGCAGTTATCGACAGCCACGGCCACGCGCACGGCGACCACCACGGTGGTTACAGCGGCATCATGCGCTGGATCACCACCACCAACCACAAGGACATCGGCACGATGTACCTGTGGTTCAGCTTCTCCATGTTCATGGTGGGTGGCGTGATGGCGATGGTAATCCGTGCCGAGCTGTTCGAGCCGGGGCTGCAGATCGTCGATCCAGATTTCTTCAACCAGATGACCACCATGCACGGTCTGATCATGGTGTTTGGCGCGATCATGCCGGCGTTCGTCGGCTTCGCGAACTGGCTGATCCCGATGCAGATCGGCGCACCCGACATGGCGTTCGCGCGCATGAACAACTGGTCGTTCTGGATCCTGCCGTTCGCCGGCTCGCTGCTCATCATCTCGTTCTTCGTTCCGGGCGGCGCTCCTGGGGTGGGCTGGACCATGTACGCCCCGCTCACGGTGCAGATGGGGATGGGAATGGACCTCACCATCTTCGCGGTGCACCTGCTGGGCATGAGCTCGATCATGGGCTCGATCAACATCGTGACCACGATCCTCAACATGCGCGCTCCCGGCATGACGCTGATGAGGATGCCGCTGTTCTGCTGGACCTGGCTGATCACCGGCTACCTGCTCATCGCCGCGATGCCGGTGCTGGCCGGCGCGGTGACGATGACGCTCACTGACCGCCACTTCGGCACCACGTTCTTCAATGCCGCGGGCGGCGGCGACCCGGTGCTTTACCAGCACATCTTCTGGTTCTTCGGCCATCCCGAGGTCTACATCATCGCCCTGCCGGCGTTCGGCGTGATCTCGCAGGTGATCCCGGCGTTCTCGAGGAAGCCGCTTTTCGGCTACGCCTCGATGGTCTACGCCACCTCGGCCATCGCGATTCTCTCTTTCATCGTGTGGGCGCACCACATGTACACGGTCGGCATGCCGGTCACGGCGCAGCTGTTTTTCATGTACGCGACGACGCTGATCGCGGTGCCGACCGGCGTCAAGGTATTCAACTGGGTGGCCACCATGTGGAAGGGCTCGCTCAGCTTCGAGACGCCGATGCTGTTCGCAATAGGCTTCCTGTTCCTGTTCACCATGGGGGGGTTCTCCGGGCTGGTGCTTTCGCTCGCCGCGGTCGACATCCAGCTGCACGATACCTACTACGTGGTGGCACACTTCCACTACGTGATGGTGGCGGGCGCGCTGTTCTCCGCTTTTGCCGGAATCTACTTCTGGCTGCCGAAGTGGACCGGGCGCATGTACAACGAAACCCTCGGCAAGTGGCACTTCTGGCTGTCGATGATCTTCTTCAACATGATCTTCTTCGTGCAGCACTTCCTGGGACTCGCAGGCATGCCGCGACGCATCCCGGACTACCCGCTCATCTTCGAGACCTGGAACAAGATCTCCTCGATCGGTGCGTTCGGCTTCGGCCTGACGCAGCTGCTGTTCCTGTACATCGTGGTCAAGTGCATCACCAGCGGCGAGAAGGCGCCGGAGAAGCCGTGGGAGGGAGCGGACTCGCTCGAGTGGACCCACCTGCCGACGCCGCCGCCGTACCACTCGTTCGAAACGCCGCCGGTGCTCAAGTAGCGGGCAGGTGAGGACCATGTCGCAGAACGCGAAAACCGCGCTGGTGCTGGCATCGATCGCGCTGGCAGCCTTCCTCGGCATCGTCGCAAAGTACTGGCTGCTCGGCAGATGAGCGCCATGCACGCGGAACGCCGCGCGGACAATCGCCGGCTGCGGACGCGGCTGGTGATCGTGGCCGTCGGCATGTTCGGGTTCGGTTTCGCGCTGGTGCCCTTCTACCAGCAGATCTGCCAGGCATTCGGGCTGAACTATTTCGACAAGCCGGACGAGCTCGTGCTCAACACGCAGGTCGACGCGTCGCGCAGCGTCACCATCGAGCTCGACGCCAACACGCACGACCTGCCGTGGCGCTTTCGTCCGCTGGTGCGGCATGTTTCGGTGCACCCGGGCGAGCTGATCACGGTCGAGTACGAGGTGGTGAATGCGCGCCAGGCGCCGATCACCGGCCAGGCGGTGGCGAGCTTCGGCCCGGAGCTCGCGGGGCGGTATTTCAGGAAGGTCGAGTGTTTCTGCTTCACGCAGCAGACGCTCGCGGCGGGAGAAACGCGCAGGATGCCGGTCGTTTTCCTGGTCGATCCTTCGTTGCCGCGCGACATTAGCACCATCACGCTGTCCTACACCTTTTTCGAGATTCCGGGCGCAGGAGGCCGCGCGTGAGCGCGGGCGCGGTGGGAATGGGCGAGCGCCGCCGGCCAAGCCTGCTCGAGGTCGCGAAGACGGTGCTCTTCGGTGCCCTGGGGATCCGCCGCAGGGCCGATCACGAGCGCGAGACGCAGCCCGTAAAACCCGTTTACCTGATCGTCGCGGGCCTGGTGTTCGCGGCGCTGTTCGTACTGACGCTTATCATGATCGTCCGCATCGTGGTGAGCTGAGCGCAAACCGCGGATAGAAGGCAGGGGGAACACAGCATGTCGCATACCGCATCCACCCGACAGCACTATTACGTGCCACAGCCGATGCCGTGGCCGATCATGGGCTCGACGGCGCTGTTCCTCATGGCGCTCGGCGCCGTGTTCGTGTTCAACGGTTCGTCGGGGGGCTGGTTCTCGATCGGACTGGGTTTCATGATCCTGCTCTACATGTTGTTCCGCTGGTTCGGCGCCGTGATCCGCGAGTCGGAGGGCGGCAAGTACGGCGGCTGGGAGGACATTTCCTTCCGCTGGGGCATGAGCTGGTTCATCTTTTCGGAAGTGATGTTCTTTGCCGCGTTTTTCGGCGCGCTGTTCTACACGCGGCAAATTTCGGTTCCCGACCTGGCGAGCCTGCAGAGCCAGGCCCTGCTCTGGCCCGATTTCTCCGGCCACTGGCCCTCGGCCGGACCGGCGTTCGCCGAGAAGTTCTCGCCGATGGCGGCGTGGGGCATTCCCGCGCTCAATACGCTGCTCCTGCTGTCCTCTGGCGTCACGGTGACGATCGCGCACTGGGCGCTGAAGGAGAACAAGCGCGTCATGCTGAGCTTGTTCCTGTTCTTTACGGTGGCGCTCGGCGCGCTGTTCCTCTCGTTTCAGGCGTACGAGTACGGACACGCCTATTCCGAGCTCAATCTCAAGCTCTCGACGGGCGTCTATGGCTCGACCTTCTTCATGCTGACCGGCTTTCACGGCTTTCACGTGACACTGGGTGCGATCATGCTGACCGTGATCCTGGTGCGCAGCCTGCTCGGTCATTTCAAGCCCGATCACCATTTCGCCTTCGAGGCGGTGGCGTGGTACTGGCACTTCGTGGACGTGGTGTGGCTGGGCCTGTTCATTTTCGTTTACTGGTTCTAGCCGCGGCACGCGGCAACGAACAACAGGAGGAAGGCGCCCGCGAGGCGCTGCGGAGGAGAAGCTTCGACGCCGCACCCGGTGCGGCGTATTTTTTTGCGCCGGACGCTAGTCGAGGCGGCCGGGAATGTAGCCGAAGTAGAAGCCGGCCATCAGGAACAGGAACAGGGCGATCGAAAGGCCGACGCGGATCGCCAGTGCCTTGACGGCGCGGTTCGAGCCGCTCTGGTCGCGGTACATGAAGAGCAGCGCCGACCCGAGGCTGGCGACGATCATCAGGAAAACCACGAGCACGAAGTAGCGCATGGGGAAGGGGAGTGTAAAGCAACTGCGCGCCCGCTTCCACGCACAGGCATGCCGGTCACGATCTCAGGAAGAGGATTCCGTCCGAAATGGTGGGGATTCGCGCTTGCGGCCGCCGGCTGCGCCGCCTTTATCGCTCTCGGCAACTGGCAGATGCGGCGTGCCGAGGAGAAGCGGGCGCTTGCCGCCCGGCTCGATGCCGCACTGCGCGGGCCCGCGCGCGAGCTGCCGGCGTGGCCGGTCACTGCAGCCGATTATGTGTTGCATCGGGTCGCCGCACGCGGCCGGTTTGTGCCATCGCATACGGTGCTGCTCGACAACAAGATCCACGACGGGCGCCTCGGCTACCAGGTGGTGACGCCCCTGCAGCTGGCGGAGAGCCGACTGCACGTGCTTATCGACCGCGGCTGGGTGGCGGCCGGCCCGCGGCGCGACGTGTTGCCCGAGATCCGCACGCCGCACGGCGAGCTGCGCGTCGAGGGATTCGCCGTCGAGCGCCTGCCGCAGGCCTTCGACCCGCTGCGACGGCCGCCCCGGGGGCGTGTCTGGCAGAACCTGCGGCTCGCGGATTACAGCGAGGCAACCGGGCTCGCGTTGCAGCCGCTCGTGATCGAGCAGCTTTCGGACACGGACGACGGGCTCATGCGCGACAGAGAGCGTCCCGACACGGGGGCTGCAAAGAACGAAAGCTATGCGCTGCAGTGGTATTCGTTCGCAACGCTCGCGGTCGTCTTGTTCCTGCTGCAGTCTTTTCGGCGTGAACAGCCAGACCCCAGCTGACACAACGGTGAAGCGCGGCCGCCTCAAGCTGCTTCTCATGGGGGCGTTTTTCGCCGCGCCGGTGCTGCTCGCGTGGCTTGCCTACCGCTTCGACTGGGCAACCGGCACGACGGGCAACTATGGCGCGCTGCTCAAGCCCGCAGCGCTGCCCGATGCGGCGCTCACCGCGCTGGACGGCCGTCCGTTCCCGCTCGAAGGGCTGCGGGGCAAGTGGGTGCTGCTGCAATTCGACGGGTCCCGCTGCGACGCCTATTGCGAACGGAAGCTCTACTTCATGCGCCAGGTGCGCAAGGCACTGGGCCGCGATGCGGAGCGCGTCGAGCGCCTGTGGGTGCTGACCGACCAGGGGCTGCCGTCCGCGAAACTGCTTGCGGCCGCCGAGGGAACGCGCGTCGCCCGGACCGTGAACGGGCGTTTCTTGGCGGCGTTCCCGGCGGAAGCCACGCCGGCCGATCACATATACCTCGTCGACCCCATGGGCAATCTGATGCTGCGTTTCCCGCGTGACCCCGATCCCTCCAGGATGCTCAAGGACCTGCAGCGCCTGTTGAAGTACTCGCAAGCCGGTTGATAAGGCTTCCGGTGTCCGACCCCATGTTAACATTTCACTTTTCCCGCGACGCTCGTCAGCGGCGACTGACCCTGTGAATGCGCAAGTTCTCACCGCCGGTGCTGCACGCAGCCTCGCGCAACGCGCACGGGCCTTTTACGCGCTGACCAAACCGCGCGTCGTGTCGCTGATCGTATTCACTGCGGTCATCGGCATGCTGCTGGCGACGCCCGGCATGGTGCCAACCCGGATTCTTCTTGCGGGAACGCTGGGCATCGCGCTGGTCGCGGGCGCGGCGGCGGCCGTCAACTGCCTGGTCGAGCAGAGGATTGATGCTTTGATGCAGCGCACCCGCTGGCGCCCGCTGCCGCGCGGCGAACTCAGCGCCCTGCAGACCCTGATGTTCGCGGGCGTGGTGGGCGGCATGGGACTGTGGGTCCTGGCCCATCTCGTGAACGCGCTGACCATGTGGCTTACGCTCGCCACGTTCGTCGGCTACGCGATCGTCTACACGGTCATTCTCAAGCCCGCGACGCCGCAGAACATCGTGATCGGGGGCGCTGCCGGCGCGATGCCCCCGGTGCTCGGCTGGGCCGCGGTCACGGGGGAGGTGACGATCGAGGCAATGCTGTTGTTCCTGATCATATTCGCGTGGACGCCGCCGCATTTCTGGTCGCTCGCGCTGTACCGCACCGAGGACTACGCGCGTGCCGGCCTGCCGATGCTGCCCGTGACGCACGGCAAGGAGTACACGCGGCTGCAGGTGCTGCTCTACACCATCATACTGTTCGGCGTGAGCCTGCTGCCGTACGTGGTGCGCATGAGCGGCGTGCTGTACTTGGCGGCGGCGTGCGCGCTCGGTGCGGTTTTCCTTGGCTACGCGGCGAGAATTTACCGCGCCTACAGCGATCGCCTGGCGCGCAGCATGTTCCGCTACTCCATCGTCTACCTTGCCGTGCTGTTCGCGGCGCTGCTTGTTGACCACTACCTGGCGCTCTAGCCTCGCAGCGCTGCTCGGTGCGCTGCTTCTGGCCGCTTGCGACGCAAGCGGCCCAAAGTTCAAGAGCACCGACATTTCCGGCGTCGACTACGGCAAGGAGCTCTCGCTTACCGATTACAACGGCAGACAGCGCACGCTAGCGGACTTTCGCGGAAAGGTGGTGGTGCTGTTCTTCGGCTATACGCACTGCCCCGACGTCTGTCCGACGACGCTGGCGGAGCTGGCGCAGGTCATGAAGACGCTCGGCGAGAACGCCGAACGCGTGCAGGTGCTGTTCGTGACGGTCGACCCAGAGCGCGATACGCCTGCGGTGCTCGCGCAATACGTGCCTGCGTTCGACCCGCGCTTCCTGGGTTTGTACGGGGACGCCGAGGCGACCCAGCGCGCGGCCAAGGAATTCAAGGTGTTCTACGACGTCAAGAAGGGCGCTACGCCGGGCGAGTACACTGTCGATCACAGCGCCGGGACCTACGTAATCGATACCAAGGGCCGCCTGCGCCTGTTCGTCGGCTACGGCCGCATCGGCGCCGACGATCTCGCCGCCGACATCCGCACCTTGCTGCGGGAAAAAAGCTGACGCTTACGCCGCCGGCGCGGGAAGTGCGAAGGCGGCGCCCTGCCTTTCCATCACCTTGCGCATCTTCTCGAGCGCCTTGGCCTCGATCTGGCGGATGCGCTCGGCGGAGACCTTGTACTCCGCCGCGAGGTCGTGCAGCGTCGCGCCGTCCTTCTCGCGCAGCCAGCGCGTCTCGATGATGCGTCGGCTGCGCGGATCGAGCGCGGCGAGAGCCTGCTCCAGGCCCTGCGTGCGCAGCCGCGCGCTCTCGTCCCGCTCGAGTTGCTGTGACGGCTCGGCCTGCGGGTCCGCCAGGTACTGCGCCGGCGCGTAGGCATCCTCGTCGTCATCAGCCTCGAAGGCGATTTCCTGGCCCGCGAGCCGGGTTTCCATCTCAAGCACTTCCTCGGGCTTGACCCTGAGCGCCGTGGCCACGCGTTTGACGTCGTCGCTGGTCAGCGGCCCGAGCCCGGGCCTCATTGAGCGCAGATTGAAGAACAGCTTACGTTGTGCCTTCGTGGTCGCGACTTTCACCAACCGCCAGTTGCGCAGGATGTATTCGTGCATTTCCGCCTTAATCCAGTGGATCGCGAACGACACCAGGCGCACGCCGCGCGAGGGGTCGAAGCGCTTCACTGCCTTCATCAGACCGACGTTTCCCTCCTGGATGAGGTCGGCATGGGGCAGGCCGTAGCCGAGATAGCCGCGCGCGATCGCGACCACCAGGCGCAGGTGGGACAGCACCAGACCATGAGCCGCCTCGAGGTCGTCGTGCTGGCGGTAGCGGCGTGCGAGCAACTGCTCCTCCTCGACGCTGAGGATCGGGAAACGGTTGACCGTCTGGATATAACTCTCCAGACTTCCGCCCGCCATCGGCATCGGGACCGCTACGGGCAAAGTCGCTGTCGCTTGCATGCTGATACCTCCTTGCACAAATCTTAGCACTCAGCGTTTTAGAGTGCTAAGCGTCCGTTGAGTTCCCCAGGGGTCTAGTCGAAAGACATCTATTTGGGCTGTATTTCGCGTAAGTATTTGCTTACTGACAAGTATGCGCCCAGCCACCCCAAGCCGGCGGCGAACAGCACGACCGCCAGCGCGTCGCTCCGGATGAGAAACGCGAGACTGAAGTTCGTTCCGTAGGTGGCGGCAAGCGCCACCACCTGTACGTTGAGCAGCGCCAGGCCGGCCCAGACGATGGCCAGCGCAAGCAGCCCGCCGCCCAAGCCCTGTAGCAGGCCGACGTAGAAGAACGGCCGGCGGATAAAGGCGTCGGTGGCGCCGATCAGCTTCGACACCTCGATTTCGTCCCGTTGGGTGAGGATCTGCAGTCTGATCGTGTTGAAGGTCACGGCCACCAGTCCGAAGGCGAGCAGCGCCGCCAGCAGCAGCACCGCGAGTCGCCCGAGGCGCGCCAGCGCCGCCAGCCTGCGCGCCCAACCGGCGTCGGCCTGCACGTGCTCGACTGCGGGCTCGCGCCGCAGGTCGGCGGCGAGCGCATCGATCGCCTGCGGGTCCGGGTCCCGCGAACGCAGCACTAAAGCGTCGGGCAGCGGATTGTGCTCCAGCGCGCCGACCACGTCGGACAGGCCTTCCACTACGGCCAGCTCCTTCAACGCCAGCTCGCGCGGCACGAAGCGCAGCGCCGCCACGCGCGGGTCCGTCTTGATGCGGGCCGCGAGGGCGCCGGCGTCGGCGCGCGTCAAATCGCCGCGCAGGAACACCGACAGCTGCGGATCCAGCGCCATGCGGCCGGTCAATGCGCGCACGCCTTCCAAGAGCGCGTAGCCTCCGGTTGGCAGCGCCAGCGCCACGCCGATCACCAGCGCGCTCACCATGCCGGTCGCCCTCTGCGCCGCGAGCTTGCCCAGCGCGGCCGCAAAGGCCTGGCGATGCTGGCGCAGCCAGGTCCTCATGCGCCAACCGCCGCATCGGCCAGGCGGCCGCCGGCGAGCCGCAGCACGCGCTGTCCGAAGCGCGTCACCAAGAGCTGATCGTGCGTCGCGATTAGCACCGTGACGCCGACCTGGTGAAACGCGACGAAGATCTGGAGGAGGCGCAGCGCGGAATCCTCGTCCAGATTGGCGGTGGGCTCGTCGGCGATCAGCAGCGTGGGCCGGTTGACCACCGCGCGCGCAATCGCCACGCGCTGCTGCTCCCCGCCGGAGAGCTGGATGGGATTCGCCTTCTCGCGTGCAAGCAGGCCCACCTTGTCGAGCGCCGCGCGTACGCGCTTGGCGGCTTCCCTCGGCGCGAGGCCGGAAAACGACAGCGGTAGCATCACGTTGTCGTACACGCTGCGGTCGTAGAGCAGCTTCTGATCCTGGAACACGAGCCCCAGATGGCGCCTCAGAAAGGGAATCGCCGCGGGCTTGAGCGCGCCGACATTCTGGCCGTTGACGACCACCGCGCCCGCGCTGGCGCGTTCGATCGCCGGGATGAGCTTGAGCAGCGTAGATTTGCCTGCGCCCGAAGGCCCTGTGAGGAAGGCGAGCTCACCGACGTTTATGACGAAGGAGACGTCCTTCAAGACTTCCTGTCCGCCGGGGTAGCGCTTCGAGACGCGCGAAAAACTAATCAAACAGCGCCTCGACGAAGTCGCTCGCGACGAACGGCCGCAAATCGTCGATCCCCTCGCCTACGCCGATGAACAGCAGCGGAACCGGCCGCTGTCTGGCGATCGCGGCGACCACGCCGCCCTTCGCGGAGCCGTCGAGCTTGGTCAGCACCAGCCCGGTGAGGCCGAGCGCGTCGTCGAAAGCCTTGACCTGTGCCAGTGCGTTCTGGCCGGTGTTGGCATCGAGCACCAGCAGTACCTCGTGCGGGGCGCCCTCGAGAGCCTTGGCGAGCACGCGCTTGACCTTGCGGATCTCCTCCATCAGGTGAAGCTGCGTCGGCAGCCGCCCAGCCGTGTCGGCGAGCACCACATCGATGTCCCGCGCGCGAGCCGCGCTCACGGCGTCGAATACCACCGCGCCGGGGTCGCCGGACTGCTGGGCGATGACGGTGATGCCGTTCCTATCGCCCCAGGCCTGCAACTGCTCGCGCGCCGCCGCCCGATAGGTATCGCCCGCCGCGAGCAGCACGCTGTTGCCCCGCCCTTGCAGCCATTTCGCCAGCTTGCCGATGGAGGTCGTCTTGCCCGAGCCGTTTACTCCCGCGATCATAATCACGAAGGGCCGGGCGCTCGAGACATCGAGCGCCCGCTCCAGTGGCGCCACCAGCTCCATCAGTGCTTCCTTCAGCGCCGCAGTGAGTGCGACGCCGTCCTCGATGCGCTCCTTGCGCGCGCGCTCGCGCAGCCGCTCCAGCAGCGCGCGCGTGGCCTCGACGCCGCAATCCGCGCTCAGCAGCGCCGTTTCGAGCTCCTCGAACAGCGACTCGTCGACCTTGCGTCGCCCGAGCAGCGCGCCCAGGCCGCCGCCGATCGCGCCGCGGGTGCGCGCCAGGCCAGCCTTGAGGCGGGCGCGCCAGGATGCGGAGTCGTCGGAGGATTTTTTCGCGAGGCCGAACACACGGGTGGCGGCGCAAATGCCGCTAAGATTGGCGCTCGATTCTATCAAACGAGGTTCCCGTGCCTGCAGGGTCGCGCAGCGCGAACCGCAAGCCCGGTGGCCGGGTGCGCATCGTGGGCGGCGCCTGGCGCAGCCGGCTGATCGGCGTGCCCGCGAGCCCCGATTTGCGGCCGACTCCCGACCGCGTGCGCGAGACGCTGTTCAACTGGCTCGGCCAGGATCTGTCCGGGCGCGCGTGCCTCGACCTGTTCGCCGGCAGCGGCGTGCTCGGCTTCGAGGCCGCTTCGCGCGGAGCGGCGCGCGTAGTGATGGTGGAGCGCGACCCCGAGGCGCTGGCGGGCTTGCGCGCGGGCCGCGCGGCGCTCGCCGCGGACCAGGTCGAGATCGTGCCGGGAGACGCGTTCGAGTATCTGGCGCACGCGCGGCAGCGCTTCGACGTGGTTTTCCTCGATCCGCCATTCAGGCAGAATGCTCTGCCGGCCGCGCTCGCGGCGCTCCCGCCGCATCTTAATCCGGGCGCGCGGGTGTACGTCGAGGCCGCGCGACCACTGCAGCCGCAACCGCCATGGAGGGAGCTGCGGCGCCGGCGCGCGGGGCAGGTAAGCTATCAGTTGCTGCTATGGAGCGCCGATGATCCGAGCCGTTTATCCGGGAACGTTTGACCCGTTCACGCGCGGGCACGAGGACCTGATTCGCCGTGCGAGCACGCTGTTCAGCGGGCTCATCGTCGGCGTGGCGGACAGCCGCGCAAAGCACCCGTTTTTCACGCGTAACGAGCGTGTCGATATGGCGCGCGAAGTGCTCGCCGATCTGAAGAATGTCGAGGTGGTCGGCTTCGCCGGGCTGCTGATCGACTTCATACGGGAGCACGGCGCGCGCGTGATCCTGCGCGGCCTGCGCGCAGTGTCCGACTTCGAGTACGAATTCCAGCTTGCGGGCATGAACCGCAACCTCTACCCCGATGTGGAGACGATCTTCCTCACGCCGTCTGAGCAGCACATGTTCATATCGGCGACGCTGGTGCGCGAAATCGCCGTCATGGGCGGCGACGTGTCGAAATTCGTGCATCCGATAGTGCGCAACAAGCTCACCGAGAAAGTCAGGTCGCTGGGCGGCTGACGGCGCGTTGGCGCTGGCAGGCCGGGCAGTAGAAGGTGGAGCGCTGCCCCTGCCGAATGCGCCGAATCGGCGCGCCGCAGCGCCGGCAGGGCCGCCCGGCGCGGTCGTAAGCCCAGTAGCGCCGCTGGAAATCGCCCGGATGGCCGTCGCTGCCTACGAAGTCGCGCAGGCTCGAGCCGCCGGCGCGGATCGCAGCGCGCAGCGTCTGTTTGATCGCTGCGGCAAGCCGCAGGCATCGCTCGAGCGACAGGCGCCGTGCGGGCGTACGTGGATCGATCCCCGCGCAGAACAGGATTTCGTTGGCGTAGATGTTTCCTATGCCAACGATGCGCCGCCCGTCCATCAGGAATTGCTTGATCGGAGCGCGGTGTGCGCGCGTAAGGGCGTGCAGGCGCCTGCCGTCGAGCGCGCGCGACAGCGGCTCGAGGCCGAGGTGGCGCAGTAGCGGGTGCGCGTCGACGCTTCCCTGGGCCCACAGCACTGCGCCGAACCGGCGCGGGTCACGCAGCCTGAGCAGGATGTCGCCCAGCAGCAGGTCGAAGTGGTCGTGTTTCTGCGGCGGCGCATCGATCGGCAGCAAGCGCAGGCTGCCTGACATGCCGAGGTGGAAGATGAGGTAGCCGTCGCCGCAATCGAGCAGCAGATACTTGCCTCGGCGCCGTGCGCCGCGCACGGTCTGACCGGGCAGGTCGCTGCGAAGCGATTCCGGAATTCGCCAGCGCAGCCTGGGCTCGCGCGTGGCGACGCCGGAAATGATGCGGCCGACGACGCGCGGCGCGATGCCGCGCAAGGTGACCTCGACTTCGGGCAACTCGGGCACGTGAACTTGACCGGAAAGAAAGGGTCCATTGAGGGCCGCGTCCCACGTCGGGAGCGCGGCTTGTGCGGGGCACCAAATATACCTAAGATGGGGTCGAAGCGGGTTTTAGCGGACGGCGCGCTCGTACCGCTGCAAGGCCCAAGAAAAGGAAGATGGTCGCATTGTCCCCTTTTGCACGACGCGCTGTCCTCGCGGCGCTGATCGCCCTAGCAGGTCCGGACGCGCTCGCGCAAGCGGGCGACACCGCTGTCGATCGGCCGGCGAACAGTGCGGCAGGATCGGACGATCAGGACCGATTGCCCAGGCAGGCGCTGAGCGAGCAGGTGCTCTACGAGCTGTTGCTGGGCGAGATCGCGGCGCAACGCGGCCAAGAGGCAGTTGCGGCGCAGACCTACCTCGATCTCGCAAAACGCACGCGCGATCCGCGCGTCGCGCGTCGCGCAGTAGAAATGGCGAACTTCGCCCGCATGCCTGAGCTCGCGCTCGAGGCGGCGAAGCTCTGGCATGCAACTGATCCTGACTCCGCTGCCGCGCTGCAGATGGTGACCGCGTTCCTCGTCAGCACGCGGCGCGTCGATGAAGCCGAGCCATACCTCGAGAAGCTTCTCGCCTCGAAGGGTGCGAGCCCCGAGAACGGGTTCATGCAGCTCAACCGATTGCTCGCTGGAAATCCCGACAAGAAAGCCAATTTGCGCGTCGTGCGCAAGCTCGCCGAGCAATACCCTGATCTGCCGAACGCGCATTTCGCGGTCTCCCAGGCGGCGTCGCTGGCGAACGATGAGGCGCTGGCTCTGTCAGAGATTCGCCGCGCCTCGGAATTGCGCCCCGATTGGGACATCGCCGCGGTTTTCGAGGCCCAGATTCTGCAAAAGAAGTCCCCCGAAGAGGCGATCCGGCGCCTGCAGCGCTATCTCGAGAAGTATCCGGACAAGCACGACGTGCGCCTCAACTACGCCCGCGTGCTGGTCGCCGACAAGCGCTATGCCGAGGCGCGCACGCAGTTCGAGAAGCTGCTCGCCGAAAGCCCCGATAACGGTGAGGTCATCTACGCGGTCGGCCTGCTGGCGTTTCAGTTGCGCGACTACGCCACCGCTGAATCGAGCATGCGGCGCCTCCTCGAGCTCGGTTACCGCGATCCCGACGGCGTGCGTTACGTGCTCGGGCAGATCGCCGAAGAGCAGAGGCAGTGGCCCAAGGCGGTCAGCTGGTACGAGAAGATCCAGCGCGGCGAGCATTACCTCCCCTCCCGAGTGCGGGCGGCGCAAGCGATCGCGAAGCAGGGCAAGGTGGCAGAGGCGCGCGCCTATCTGCATGCGGTCAAGTTGAACGGCGATCAGGAGAAGGTGCAACTGATCACCGCCGAGGCCCAGATTCTGCGCGACGCGGGCATGGCGGGTGAGGCGCTCACCGTGCTCGGCGGGGCGCTCGAGGCGCGCCCCGACCAGCCTGAGCTGCTCTACGACATGGCGCTCACGGCCGAGAAGCTCGACCGCTTCGACCTTCTTGAGGAAAATCTGCGCAAGGTCATCAAGGCGAAACCGGACTATGCACATGCGTACAACGCCCTGGGATATTCGCTCGCCGATCGCAACGAGCGCCTGCCCGAGGCGCGCAAGCTGATCGAGAAGGCGCTCCAGCTCTCGCCCGACGACAGCTTCATCATCGACAGCATGGGGTGGGTGCTCTACCGTGAGGGCGACCTGAAGGGCGCCGCGCGCTACCTGCGGCGCGCCTACAACGGGCAGCCGGACGCCGAGATCGGCGCGCACCTGGGCGAGGTCCTGTGGATGGGCGGCGAGCACGACGAGGCCCGTCGCATCTGGAACGACGCGCTCAAGAGCCACCCGGACAACGAAACGCTGCAGAAAACCGTCAAGCGCTTCGTTCCCTAGAGAACGAGTGGTGAGATCCACCATTCGCGCTCTCGCCGCCGCCGTAATGCTGGCGCTCGCCGCGTGCGCCGAGTTGACCCCGCGCCAGGGCGCCCAGGACGTCGAGTTCGAGCTGACGGGCCGGATCGCGGTGCGCTACGGCGACGAGGGCTCGAGCGGAAGCATCGCCTGGCGTCACGCCAGCCACGACGACGAAATGCTGATTACCTCGCCGCTCGGGCAGGGCATCGCGCGTATCACGCGGCAGGGGGACGCGGTCACGCTCACGGCCTCGGACGGGCGCGTCTACCATGCGCACGATGCCGAAACGCTCACCGAGACGGTGCTGGGCTTCCGCGTACCGCTGGCGGGACTGGCTGACTGGATACGCGGACGCGACGCCCCCGGGCCGGCGCAGCAAACGCGCGATGCTCAGGGACGCCTCACCCGCCTGGTGCAGAACGGGTGGCGCATCGACTACCTCGCCTATGCGGACGATGGCGCGCTGCCCTCGCGGCTGCGCCTGACCTACCCCGGCATCGAGCTGCGCCTGGCGATAGGCGAGTGGCGCTACACGCCGGGACAGAGGCCATGAAATGGTATCCGGCGCCGGGAAAGCTGAACCTGTTTCTGCACGTGCTCGGACGCAGGCAGGACGGCTACCACCTGCTACAGACGGTCTTTCGTTTGATCGAGCGCGGCGATCGCATCGGCGTCGCGCTGCGTGCCGACGGCGAGCTCAGGCGCGTGCACGCCGATGCGCGCATCGACGCCGAGCGCGACCTGTGCCTGCGCGCCGCGCGCTTGCTGAAGGACTACGCGCTGGCGCGCCTCGGTCGGACGGCCGTCCTGCTCGGCGCAGACATCGGCCTGCAGAAACTGCTGCCCGTCGGCGGCGGGCTGGGCGGCGGATCGTCGGATGCGGCCACCGTACTGCTGGTGCTCAACCGGTTGTGGGATCTCAACCTGCGGCGCGACGAGCTGCGAGCGCTGGGGGCCCGGCTGGGTGCCGACGTGCCGCTGTTCGTGTTTGGCGAAAGCGCCCTCGGCGAAGGCATCGGCGAGCGGCTCACGGCACTGCCGCTGGCGCCCGCCTGGTACCTCGTTTTGGTGCCTCAAGTGTCGGTTTCTACGAAGGAAATGTTTGCCGACGCCGCGTTGACACGCAATTCGAAACCGCTCAAAATACCGCCCTTTTTCTCGGGGCAGGGGAAGAACGATCTGGAGGTGGTCGTCACCGCCCGCTATCCCGAGGTTGCGGCGCATCTGGCGTGGCTGAAGCAGCGCCGCCCAGAGGCACGCATGACGGGTTCCGGAGGGTGCGTGTTTGCGGAGTTCTCGCATGAAGCCGAGGCACGCGCCCTGCAATCGCAATTGCCGGAAACGATGCAGGGATTCGTGACGCGGTCCTTGCAGCGCCACCCCCTGCATGACTGGGCAGAATGATCTTTATTGGGGAGTCGCCAAGTTGGTTAAGGCACCGGATTTTGATTCCGGCATTCCTAGGTTCGAATCCTAGCTCCCCAGCCACCTCTCTATCACGACCTTGGACCTAGCCCCCATGGCAGTCACGCCGCTCGAGCGACTGATGGTGTTCACCGGCAACGCCAACCCGCGCCTTGCGCAGGACGTGACGCGCCATCTGAACATCTCGCTCGGCCGCGCGATCGTCGACAGGTTCTCCGACGGCGAAGTGATGGTCGAGATTGCTCGAGAACGTGCGCGGCAAGGACGTGTTCGTGCTGCAGTCGACCTGCACCCCCACGAACGACAACCTGATGGAGCTGCTGATCATGGTCGACGCGCTCAAGCGCTCGTCGGCCGCGCGCGTCACGGCCGCGATTCCGTACTTCGGCTACGCGCGCCAGGATCGCCGGCCACGCTCTGCGCGCGTGGCGATCAGCGCGAAGGTCGTGGCGAACATGCTGAACGCGGTCGGCGTGGCGCGCGTGCTCACGATGGATCTGCACGCCGATCAGATTCAGGGCTTTTTCGACATCCCCGTCGACAACATCTACGCGGCGCCGATGCTGCTCGGCGACGTCTGGAAGCAGCGCTATGAAGACCTGATAGTGGTCTCGCCCGACGTCGGCGGCGTGGTTCGCGCGCGGGCGCTTGCCAAGCGGCTCGAGTCCGATCTGGCGATCATCGACAAGCGGCGCCCGAAGGCCAACGTGTCGGAAGTGATGAACGTTATCGGCGAGGTCTACGGCCGCACCTGCGTGATCATGGACGATATGGTCGATACCGCCGGCACGCTGTGCAAGGCGGCACAGGTGCTGAAGGAGGAGGGCGCGACGAAGGTCGTCGCCTATTGTACGCACGCGGTACTGTCGGGTGGCGCGGTCGGGCGCATCGCCAGCTCGGACATGGATGAACTGGTGGTGACCGACACCATTCCCTTGAGCGAGGAAGCGCGGGCCTGCGGTAAGATCCGCCAGCTCTCCGTTGCGGCGCTGCTCGCAGAGACGATCCTCAGGATCTTCACGGAAGAATCGGTCAGTTCGCTGTTCATAGAGTAAGCATTTCCAATGCCGCCGGCATCTGGTCGCGGATCAGGCGGATCAACCAAGGAGCAACGCGATGAAAATCGAAATCACTGCGCGCAAGCGCGAGGCGCAAGGAACGGGTGCGAGCCGCCGTCTGCGCCGCATGGGCAAGGTGCCGGGCATCCTGTACGGCGGCGACAAGCAGCCCGTCAATATCGAGCTCGAGCAAAAGGATCTGCTGCGCAAGCTTCATACCGAGGCGTTTCATGCTTCGATCCTCTCGCTGAAACTCGACGACGGCGCGCCCGAGCAGGTGCTGCTGCGTACCTTCAACATGCATCCGTTCAAGCCGCAGGTCCAGCACGTGGATTTCCAGCGCGTATCCAAGGACAAGAAGATCCACATGAAGGTGCCGCTGCACTTCGTGAACGCGGATAAATCCCCCGGCGTCAAGGAGCAGGGCGGAGTTGCGAGCCACGTGCTGAACGAGCTCGACATCACCTGCTTCCCGGACGACCTGCCGGAATTCATCGAGGTCGACCTGGGCAATCTTTCGGTCGGAAACTCGATTCACATCCGGGAGCTGACGTTGCCGACAGGCGTCGAGACGGTGCTGCACAAGGCCGAGAATCCGGTGGTGGCAACGGTCATCCTGCCCGCGCTGGTGACCGAGGAGGAAGCCGTGCCAGCCGAGGTCACGCCGGCGGCCGGTGAAGTGCCGACGACCGCTCAAGCGGTGCCCGAGGCTGGCGCAGAGGCCGCAGCGCCGGAGAAATCCGAGAAGCCCGAGAAGAAAGAGAAGAAGTAGCGCTTCCTGGGCGCAGGAGCGGCAGGGACTTGCGGGTCCTTGCCGCTTTTTGTTTACACACATACATGTCTGGCATCCGTCTGATCGTCGGTCTGGGCAATCCGGGCAGAGACTACGAGCGCACGCGCCACAACGCGGGCTTCTGGCTGCTCGAGCGCTTCGCCGCGCGCGAAGGCATTGCGCTGAGAAAAGAGGCGAAGTACGGCGCCTTCGTCGGACGCCACGGGCCGAGCGGCTCGTGGCTGATGCTGCCGCACACCTACATGAATCTCAGCGGCAGGTCGGTCGTGCTGCTTGCGGGGTTCTTCAAGATCCCCGCATCGGAAATCCTGGTGGCGCACGACGAGCTGGATTTCGCGCCCGGCGTGGCCAAGATGAAGCAGGGTGGCGGGGTCGCGGGCCACAACGGCCTGAAGGACATCGCGGCACGCATCGGGTCGCCTGATTTCTGGCGCCTGCGTATCGGCATCGGTCATCCAGGGGATCGCGGCGCGGTCGCCGACTACGTGCTAGGCAAACCGTCGCAGGAGGACCGGGAAGCGATCGATGCGTGCATCGAAAAGGCACTCGACGTGCTACCGCTCTGCATTACCGGAGACCTGCAGGGCGCGATGCTGAAACTCCACACCAAGGAAAAGACTTGAGCCTGAAGTGCGGCATCGTCGGGCTACCGAACGTCGGCAAGTCCACGCTATTCAACGCCCTGACCAAAGCCGGAATATCGGCGGAGAACTACCCGTTCTGCACCATCGAGCCGAACGTCGGCATCGTCGAGGTGCCGGATGCGCGCCTAGCCGCGCTCGCGGCCATCGCCCGTCCGCAGAAGGTGATTCCTGCAGTGGTGGAATTCGTCGACATCGCCGGGCTGGTTGCCGGCGCCTCGAAGGGCGAAGGGCTCGGCAACCAGTTTCTTGCCAACATCCGCGAGACCGACGCCATCGCTCACGTGGTGCGCTGCTTCGAGGATCCGAACGTCGTGCACGTCGCGGGCAAGGTGGATCCGGCGTCGGACATCGAAACCATCAACACGGAACTGGCGCTCGCCGACATGCAAACCGTGGAAAAGCAGCTCGCCCGCAGCGCCAAGGTGGCCAAGGCCGGAGGCGACAAGGAGGCGCAGCGCCTGGTGGCGGTGCTCGAGAAGGTCCAGGCGGCACTCGACGACGGCCGCGCGGCGCGCACGGTGGCGCTCGCCAAGGAGGAGCTCGCGGTGCTGAAGCCGCTGTTCCTGCTCACGATGAAGCCGACGGTGTACGTTGCCAACGTCAACGAGAACGGCTTCGTGGACAACCCGCTGCTCGTGGGCGTCGAGGCTTACGCGAAGAAGGAAGGGGCTCCGGTGGTCGCGATCTGCGCGGCGCTCGAAGCGCAGATCGCCGACATGAGCGACGAGGACAAGAAGGTGTTTCTCGCCGACATGGGGATGGACGAGGCCGGCCTGAACCGCGTGATACGGGCGGGCTACCAGCTCCTCGGTCTGCAGACTTATTTCACCGCGGGACCGAAGGAAGTGCGCGCCTGGACCGTGCCGGTCGGCGCCACGGCGCCGCAGGCCGCGGGCGTCATCCACACCGACTTCGAGCGCGGCTTCATCCGCGCCGAGGTGGTGTCATACGACGATTTCGTCGCCTGCAAGGGAGAGCAGGGGGCCAAGGAGGCCGGCAAGCTGCGCGTCGAGGGCAAGGAATACGTGGTGCACGACGGCGACGTCATGCACTTCCGCTTCAACGTGTGAGTTTCCCGAGCGCGGCGACGGGGCCGGTCGACTAACCTGCGGATGGCGTCACGAAGGCCACTCGACCCGGCCCTTGACGAACTTGACCCGGTCTCCCGTCTTCCATTGCGGCACGCCGGCGTCCCGCACGGCGCGAATCGACCCGTCGTCCATCCGCACGCTCACTTCGTAGATCTTCGCGCGAACCGCCGCGCCACGCGTGCCGCTCAGCGCGCCCAGCAGCATCACGATCACTTGGTCGCGGCCACCGGCCACCGTACTGACCGCGTAGCGCGGTCCGGCGTTCGCGATTTCCCGCACTTTTTCGACGACGCCGCAGTAGTTGCACTGCCCGCCTGCGCTCGCTGCTGCGACGGGCCCTGATCGATCCAGCTCAAGGCCGCTGTGCTCCGTCAGGGCGCCGACGGCAAGCAGGAACCCCGACACGACTGCCGTACCAAGCGCCACCTGCATCAGAGCGGCAGATCCGTTTACGGACGAGTCCATGCAGACAAACTACCGAATAGCGCCGCAGCGTCATACGCCTTAATTCTCACTTTTGTTGACATCAGGCAGCAAAGATGTCGTTCTGCGGCGCCGCAGCACCAAGCATGCGGACTTATTGCCTGCCCTTGCCATGATCGAGCGCCATCCGACAAGCTTCGACATGTGAGCGCCAGTCCGGACACCGCGCGCAGCGAAGACATCGGCGAGCTCGTCGACTTGCTCGGCGTGCTGTTCGCCCAGGAAGCCGATTTTGCCCCGGATGCGCAAAAGCAACGCCGCGCGCTGAGGGAGATCCTTACCGACGAGTCGATCGGCCGCGTCTACGTCGCGCGCGAGGCTGGGCGCGTCGTCGGCATGTGCAGCCTGCTGTATACGGTGAGCACGGCCGCGGGGGGCAAGGCCGCCTGGTTCGAGGACCTCGTGGTGCACCCGGAATGCCGCGGCCGCGGCATCGGCAGGATGCTGCTCGGGTACGCGATCGGGCAGGCGCGCGCCGATGGGGTAATCAGAATCACGCTGCTGTCGGACGCCGACAACGAACGCGCGCACGCCCTGTACCGCAAGCTCGGGTTCACGCACTCGCCGATGCGTGCGATGCGGCTGCGCCTGCGATAGCCGCGCGCGAATCAGCGCGCCACCGGGATCAGGCGGCCGGGCGCGGCCCATATACCGCGCTCGATCGCACGCGAGCCGTCGAAGGCGAGGTAGCTCTGGGCGCCGTAGTGCGGCAGGGGACGCAGCAAGGCAAGCAGCGCCCCGGCGTCGCGTGCCGACACGACCGCCACCGGCGGACCGACCGCCTCGCGCCGGATGGTCCAGACCTGCGCCGAACCCCGGTCCGCGAGCTGCCCCGGGCGCGGCGGCAGGCCCAGCTCGACAAGGGCCTGGTCGATGTCCGGGTGCAGGCCGACGAGCAGCACGGGCTGCGCGCCGCGCCGCGCCTCCTCGAGCGCGATCGGCTTGGCCGCGTTCTCGAACATGCGCTCGGCGAGCGTCATGGCCTCGGATCGCAGCGCCGGCGAGGCGAGCGCCAGGCGCGGCGCGGGTGCGAGGATCCACTGGCGCAGGATCGGCGGCAGCTCCGCCGGCTCGAGCACGCGCCACAGGCGCAACTCGGGGTCGAGCCGCAGGGCCTCGGGCACGGCGGCGAGCGCCATCTCCACCGTCTGCCGACGGTGGTCGAGCTCGACGATGCGCGTCTGCGCGCCCCCCGGAGCCTCGATCTCGATCGGGACCCTGAGCTCGTAGGGCGGCGCGGACTGCGTAAGCGTCACTTCCAGCTTGGGCTCGCCGTCGCCGGGACGTGCCTGAGCCGACTCGACGCGTAGCTCCGGCGCGCCCGCGCGCTCGACCCATTGCGCGAAGAACGTATTGAGCGGGCGACCCGAGCTTTGCTCGAACGCGCGCCGCAAGTCGTCCCACGAGGCGGCGCGGAAGCGCTGCGCGCTCCAGAAGCGACGTATGCCGCGCCCGAAGGCGTCCGCGCCGATCCGGTCGCGCAGCATGAAGAACACCATCGCCGACTTGCCGTAGCCGACTGCGGCGGCGGCCCCATGCGCGCGCGAGCGAAACACCGCCAGCGACTGCTGCTCGCCCGCGGGCACTGCGGCATCGTCGCGCAACCATGCGAGGCGCATGGCGCGCGCGTCCTGCGCGGAAGCATCTTCCTTGTAGGCGTAGTCGGCCATGAAGGTGGTGAGGCCTTCCGACCAGTTGCCTCGCTCGTAGTCGACGTAAACCCCGTTGCCCCACCAGTTGTGCAGCACTTCGTGCCCGAGCGACGTGGCGCGGATGAACGGCAGCTTGAGAACCTGCGCGCCGAGGTAGGTCAGCGTGGGCATGCCGAAGCCCGTGGGCAGCGGGCTCGCGACCACGGAAAACCCGGAGAAGGGATAGGCGCCGATTTCCTTCTCGTAGCGGGCGATGTAGCGCGCGCTGTCTTCGAGATAGCCTTCGGCGAGGGGCCCGAGATCGGGATAGAAATAAGTCCTCAACCGCAACGGCTCCGCGTGCGGACGCGCCACGCGCGTCTCGCGCACCTCGTAGGGCCCGGTCATCAGGTCGATGCCCTCCGCGGCATGCTCGAATTCGAACACGGCGCGGTAGCGCCCCTGCGGGCGCACCGGCAGGTGTTCCTCCTCCAGGCGTCCGGGAACCAGACCGCGCTGTGCTCCGGGCAGCGACAGCTTCACGCGGTAGCTGAACAGCGGCGCCGGCTGCGGATACCAGCCCGAGCCCGCGTGCAGGAAGCTGCCCGCAGGCGATGCCATGGGCGGCAGCGCCTGCAGCACCCGGCGGTAGTCGAGCGCCGGGTCGAGCGTTGGCAGCACGCCGCTGTAGTCGATGCGCAAGGGCGCGCCCGCTGCGGCGGCCACGCGCCAGAACCGCAGCGCGCCCGCGCTCCCGGTCATCTCGAAGCCCACCGCCTTGCCGCGCACCGAGGCGCCGGTCACGACGAGCGAGCGGTGCAGCGCGAAGCGCCCGTCGCGCGGCGCGCCGAGCTGCGCCGCCGCCTCCATGCGGCGCGTACCCGGATCCAGCGTGACCTCGAGCTCCAGGCGCGGCGTGGCGGCGAGCACCGAGGCCGCCGTCAGCACGCCGGCCGCCAGCGCGCAGGCTCGCTGCGGCGCGCTCATTCGTGCGGAGGGAATTTGATCACCAAGTCGACCGTGTCCTTGCCGCGCCGCACCTGCATCGGCAGCCAGGTACCCGGCGGCTGACCGCGCACTGCCGCGATCACGGCGTCCATGCCCCGGACCGGACCGCCGGCGATCGACACGATGCGATCGCCGTCCTTGAGCCCGTTCGTTTCGGCTAGGCTGCCGGGCATCACCGAGACGATCCTGACCGTGGCTTCGGCAAGCTCGAGCCGCACGCCGAGGCGCGGCCGCGGCGGCGCATCGTGCGCGAGCAGCGTCGGCATAGCGAACACGGCGTCCGCGACGCCCTTGCCGAGCTCGTTGCAGAGGCTGTCGGCGGCCACCGGCAGCAAGGTTCCCACGTTCTCCACGCCGAGCGCGCGCAGCTGGTGAGGCACGCCGTAGCCGTGGCGCAGATGCCCGCCGCCCATGATGCCGACCACCAGCGGCCGCTCTCCCGTAGGCGCGGATGCGGCGCTGCGCGCGAGAGCCTCGGCCATGGCGCGGTCCCAGGTGAGCTGCGAATCGACGAAGTGAAGGAACTCGGCGTCGCTGCGCCGCGCGTCGTCCGACTTGCCGCGCTTAGGATGCTCCTTGTAGATCCGGAACAGCATGTCCAGATAGGCCTCGCTCGCAGGCGCCGGGCGCGAGACGCCTTCCTTGAGCGTGGTCGGCACACCGTCCCAGCCCCTGTCCGCCAGGGCCCGGGTGAGCTCTTGGCCGATGTTTAGCGCGACCATTGGTATGCGGTTGATGCGCGCGAAGCGGAACAGCGGCAAGTACAGCTCGGGCGGATAGTTCCATACCTTGCGCCACTCGCTCCTCTCGAGAAACTGCTTTTCCGTGAGCGTGCCTTCGACCCACTGGTCGAGCGCCGGCTGCACGCGTCGCGGGAACTGCTCGAAGCCGATCACCATCCGCGGTCGCAGCGCATGCAGCTCGGCGAGCGTCTGCAGCTGCCAGACATGATGGTCGACGTCGTCATGACGCTCGCCCAGCAGCACGATGTCGCGCCCGGACATCGCGGCGACCACCTCGGACGCGGGGATGCGTTGCGGCTCGCCGCCGGTGGTCGAAAACCAGGCCCCCGGCTCGAGACACGGCTGGGCGCAGGCCGCGCCCGAGACCAGGAGCGCCGCAAGAAGAATGAGGGGCCTCATCGGAACCTCGATTATCGCCCGGCCGGGCCTAATGATTTCTTAGGACTTGGCGAGCAAGCATTTAGCGACGCTCCGCCCGCCGATGCCGTGGTTCAGCGTGCGCGCGATGAGCGACCGGGACCTGCGCGCGCTCTACCGCTACGTGCGCTACCTCGGAGCCGCGGGATAGCCGGCGCCTGCCGATGTGCCGCCGGAGGGCAAGCCGTCGCAGCCCTACGTCCAGTTCGCCGCGCCGCCCAAATAGCCCGGGCCGCGCTCAGGGCGCGGCGAGTTCGGCGGGCGCGCCGGCGCTCGCGGCCGCACGCACCGCGCGCCGGCGCTCGTTCTCGGTGAGGTGGCGCTTGCGGATGCGGATCGACTTGGGCGTCACCTCGACGAGCTCGTCGTCGTCGATGAACTCAACGGCGAATTCGAGCGTCAGCTTCACCGGAGGGGTGAGCAGCACGTTCTCGTCCTTGCCCGAGGCGCGCACGTTGGTGAGCTTCTTGTTCTTGATCGGGTTGACCACCAGATCGTTGTCGCGGCTGTGGATGCCGACGATCATGCCCTCGTATACCTTGTCACCGGGGCTGATGAACAGGCGCCCGCGCTCCTGCAGGTTGAACAGCGCGTAGGCCACCGCCTCGCCGTTCTCCTGAGACACCATGGCGCCGTTCTTGCGCCCGGGAATGTCGCCGCGCCACGCGGCGTAATCGTCGAACACGTGGCTCATGATGCCGTTGCCGCGCGTCAAATTCATGAACTCGCCCTGGAATCCGATCAGCCCGCGCGCAGGGATGCGGTAGTCAAGGCGCACGCGGCCGCGCCCGTCCGGCACCATGTCCTGCAACTCGCCTCGGCGCACGGCGAGAGCCTCCATCACCGATCCCTGGTGCGTCTCCTCGACGTCCAGGGTGACTAGTTCATAGGGCTCCTGCAGCCCGCCCCCGACCATGCGCGTGATGACGCGCGGACGACCCACTGCGACCTCGTAGCCTTCGCGGCGCATGTTCTCGATCAGTATCGTGAGATGCAGCTCACCGCGCCCCGAGACGAGGAACACATCCGCGTCGCTCGTGTCCTCGACGCGCAGTGCCACGTTGGTGTAGAGCTCGCGCATCAAGCGCTCGCGGATCTGGCGGCTGGTGATGAAGCGGCCCTCGCCCCCTGCGAAGGGCGACGAGTTCACCTGGAAGTTCATGGTGATGGTCGGCTCGTCGACCTTGGGCGCGGGCAGCGCGTCGGGATGCTCGGGATCGCACAGTGTGCAGCCGATCGTCAATTCGTCGACGCCGGTGAACTGCACGATGTCGCCGGCGAGCGCCGCGGCGAGCGGCACGCGCTCCAGTCCTTGAAAGCCGAACACCTGCGCCACTTTCGCCTGCACGGGCGGCCTGCCCGGAAACAGCACCGCCACCTCGCTCGCGGGCTTGAGGCGCCCGCGGCGTATGCGCCCGATGCCGATGCGCCCGACGTAGCTCGAATAATCGAGCGCCGAGATCTGCAGCTGCAGCGGCCCGTACGCGCCGGCGTCGGCGGGGGCGGGCACCTTGGAGAGGATCGCTTCGAACAGCGGCCGCATGTCCTTGCCGCGCTCGCCCGGCGTCAGGCTCGCCCAGCCCTGCAGCGCCGATGCGTAGACCACCGGAAAGTCGAGCTGCGCCTCGGTCGCTCCGAGCTTGTCGAAAAGCTCGAAGGTGTGGTTCACGACCCAGTCGGCGCGCGCCCCGTCGCGGTCCACCTTGTTGACCACGACGATCGGATTGAGCCCGAGGGCGAGCGCCTTCTTGGTGACGAACCGGGTCTGCGGCATCGGCCCCTCGACCGCGTCGACCAGCAGCAGCACGCCGTCGACCATGCCGAGCACGCGCTCGACCTCGCCGCCGAAATCGGCATGCCCCGGCGTGTCGACGATATTGATATGCACCCCCGCGTAGTCGATGGCGCAGTTCTTGGCGAAAATCGTGATGCCGCGCTCGCGCTCGATGTCGTTGGAGTCCATCACGCGCTCGGCAATGCGCTCGTGCGCGGCGAAGGCCCCTGCCTGGTGCAGCAGCTTGTCGACCAGGGTGGTCTTGCCGTGGTCGACGTGAGCGATGATGGCGATGTTGCGGATCGGGCGCGACATGGACGGGACGCGAAAGAATTGCATTCTAACAGCCGTGCGATACTGCTGACCGAGCGCGCCGTAATAATGATTCAGGGGAGAAGGACTACATGCCGCTACCCGAAATTCTGCAGGGACGCCTGCGGCTGCCAGTCGTCGGCGCACCGATGTTCATCGTCTCCAATCCGGAACTGGTGATCGAGCAGTGCAAGGCTGGCATCGTGGGCTCGTTTCCGGCGCTCAACGCGCGCCCCAAGGAGCAGCTGCAAGTCTGGCTTGAGCGTATCGGCTCGGAGCTCGCCGCCCATGCACAGGCCCATCCGGGAAGCGTCGTCGCTCCGTACGCCGTAAATCAGATCATCCACGGCTCCAACGAGCGGCTGGCGCACGACATGGACGTCTGCGAGCGCTTTCGCGTGCCGATCATCATCACCTCGCTGCGCGCGCCCGACGAGATCGTGCCGCGCGTGCACGCTTGGGGCGGGGTGGTGTTCCACGACGTGATCAGCGTGCGCCACGCGCGCCGCGCGATGCAAGCCGGCGTCGACGGCCTGATACTGGTGTGCGCGGGCGGCGGCGGGCACGCCGGGGCGCTGAGCCCGTTCGCGCTGGTGCACGAGGTGCGGCGCTTCTTCCAGGGCACGATCCTGCTTGCGGGGGCCATCGCCACGGGCGACGCGGTGCTCGCGGCGCAGGCAGCCGGCGCCGATCTCGCCTACATCGGTACCCGTTTCATCGCGACCCGGGAAGCCAACGCCAAGCCCGAGTACAAGCAGATGATCGTGGATTCGGCCGCCGGCGACATCGTGTACACCCCGCTGTTCACGGGCGTGCACGGCAATTACCTGAAAAAGAGTGTGGCCGCCTCGGGGCTCGATCCAGAGAATCTTCCGATGGCCGACAAGAGCAGCATGAACTTCGCCTCCGCGGGCAATGTGGAGAAAAAGGCCTGGCGCGACATCTGGGGCGCGGGGCAGGGCGTGGGTTGCATCGACGACGCGCCGCCGGCGGCAGAGGTGGTGACGCGCTTGGAGCGCGAATATCGCGCGGCGCGCGTGCGGCTCGCCTTGTAGGCTCAACCCCCGCGGCTAGCGTTTCGCGCGCAGCTCTGCGATCGACTCCGGGTTGACGAGCGCGGACAGGTCGCCCGGGTCCTCGCCGAGATAGGCGGCGCGGATTACGCGGCGCATGATTTTCAGGTTGCGCGTCTTCGGCAGATCGCCTACCAGTATCACCGCCTTCGGGCTGAACGGCGTCCCAAGCCCGTGCGTCACCGCGCGGGCCAGCTCCTGCTCGAGCCCGGATGAGGGCGGCACTCCCGGCTTGGGTGAGCACACCAGCACCAGCGCCGATCCCTTCACCGGGTCGGGCACACCGATCGCCGCCGCCTCGGCGAGCTTGCCGGTGCCCATCAGCAGCGCCTCGATCTCGGCCGGGCCGGTGCGCTTGCCGGCGATCTTGAGCGTGTCGTCAGAGCGCCCCCAGATGAACCAGTGGCCGTCGGCGTCGCGGCTGGCGAAGTCGCCGTGGTGCCAGATATCGGGCCACGTGCTCCAGTAGGTCTCGATGTAGCGCTCGTCGTCGCCCCAGATCCCCTGCGTCAGGCCGATCGGAGGACGGCGCATCACCAGCTCGCCCACCGTGCCGGGGGACACCGACTGGCCTTGCTCGTCGACCACGTCGGCCCCGGTGCCGGGTATCGGCGTGTTGAAGCCGCAGGGCTTGAGCGGCCGCAGCACCGTGCAGCCGACGATGCCGATCATCTCGGTGCCGCCGGAGAAATTGAGCAGCGGCACGCGCCGCCGGCCGACCTTCTCGAACAGCCAGTGCCAGGCATCCGGCGTCCACGCTTCGCCGCTCGAGATGAAGATGCGCAGCGACGACAGGTCGTGCTGCTTCCAGGGCTCGCTCTTTTGCGCCATGAACGTGCGGATCGTGGTGGGTGCCACGCCGAGATAGCTCACGCGGTGCGCCGCGACCAGCCGCCACATGCGCTCGGGCTCCGGAAAGTTCGGCGCGCCCTCCACGAGCACCAGGGTGCCGCCCATCACCGGCACGCCGTAAACGATGAGCGGTCCCACCACCCAGCCCATGTCGCTCATCCACAGCATGCGGTCCTCGGGCTTGAAATCCATGGTGAGCCACAGGTCGAGCACCACCTTCATCGGGAAGCCGACGTGCGTGTGGACGACGCCCTTCGGCCTGCCGGTGGTGCCGGAGGTGAAGATGAGCAGGTATGGCGCGTCGGCGTCCATCTCCTCGGTCGGCGCGCGATCGGGATGCCCCTGCACCACGTCGTGCCACCAGTGGTCGCGTGGCGCATGCCAGGCGACCTCGTTGCCCGCGCGGCGCAGCACGATCACGTGCTCGAGGGACGGCGTCGTCTTCGCGGCCTCGTCCACCACCGCCTTGGCGTCGACCAGCTTGCCGCGCCGCGGGCTGCCGTCCACCGTCACCAGCGCCCTGGCGCCGCCGAATTGCAGCCGCGCGGCCATCGCGTCGGCGCCGAAGCCGGAGAACAGCGGCATCACCACGCCGCCGACCTTGGCGATGGCGAGCATCGCCACCACGGCCTCGGGCACGTTCGGCATGTACACCGCGATCACGTCGCCGCGCGCCAGTCCGAGCGCGCGCAGGCCGCCGGCGAAGCGGCTCACCTCGCAATCCAGCGCGGCGTAGCTCAACTCCCTGCGCGCGCCGTCCTCGCCTTCCCAGACGAGCGCGCTCTTTTCCCAGGTGGGCGTGTCGCGCCAGCGATCGAGGGCGTTCAGCACCACGTTGGTGGTGCCGCCCGTGCACCAGCGCGGCCAGGCCATGCCGCGCGACTCGTCCAGCGCGCGTTCGTAAGGCCGATAGAAGCGAAAACCGATGCTCCCCAGGAGCGCGCGATAGAAGCGCTCGGGCTCGCGATCCGCGACCTCGAGCAGGTCCTCGTAGCGCGCGATGCCGAGCGTGCGCATGAATGCGGTCGCGTTCGCCTGCGCGACCATGTGCGCATCGGGCGACCAGGCGTAGGGCGTGAGACCGTTAGGCGGGTGCTTCAGCACGCGGCCGCGGCGAGATGGCCGCCAAGCGCTGTACCGTCGCCGCGGGCAGCGCCTTGCGGTAGTCGTCCCTGAACTCCTCGCCGCGCGCGGTCTCTTCCATCCGTCAGATGCCTGCGAGCAGCAGGTACTTCACCTCGAGGTACTCCTCGATGCCGTACTTCGACCCTTCGCGGCCGAGCCCGGACTGCTTGACGCCGCCGAAGGGCGCGACCTCGGTGGACAGGATCCCGCTGTTGACGCACACCATGCCGGTCTCCATCTGCTCGGCGACGCGGAAGATGCGGCCGATGTCGCGGCTGTAGAAGTAGCCCGCGAGGCCGAACTCGGTCGCGTTCGCCATGGCGATCGCCTCAGCGTCGGTCTTGAAGCGGTAAAGTGGCGCCACCGGGCCGAAGGTCTCCTCGTTCGACACGCGCATCGCCTGCGTCACGCCGGTGAGGATGGTGGGCTGGAAGAAAAGCCCACCGCGGCTGTGCGGCTTGCCGCCGAGCATCACCTTGGCTCCCTTGGCGGTCGCATCGGCGACGTGCTCCTCGACCTTCTTCATGCCCTGCTGGTCGATCAAGGGGCCGATCACCACGCCCGCCTCGGTGCCCGCGCCCACCGTGAAGGCCTTGACCTTCTCGGCGAGTTTCGCCGCGAACGCGTCGTAGACCTTGTCCTGCACGTAGATGCGGTTGGCGCAGACGCAAGTTTGGCCCGCGTTACGATATTTGCTCGCGATCGCGCCTTCGACCGCGGCGTCGAGATCGGCGTCGTCGAACACGATGAACGGCGCGTTGCCGCCGAGCTCGAGGGAGAGCTTCTTGATCGTGTCGGCCGACTGGCGCATCAGGATGCGCCCGACCTCGGTCGAGCCGGTGAACGAGACCTTGCGCACGGTGGGGTTGGCGCACATCTCCTTGCCGATGGTCGGCGCGTCGCCCGTGATCACGTTGAATACGCCCTTCGGGATACCGGCGCGCTCGGCGAGCTCGGCCATCGCGAGCGCCGAGAACGGCGTCTGCTCGGCGGGCTTGATCACCACCGTGCAGCCCGCGGCGAGCGCCGGCGCGGCCTTGCGCGTGATCATGGCGTTGGGGAAGTTCCAGGGCGTGATCATCGCCGAGACGCCGATCGGCTGCTTCAGCACGAGGATCCTCTTGTCGGCCTGGTGCTGCGGAATCACGTCGCCGTAGACGCGCTTCGCCTCCTCGGCGAACCATTCGACGAACGAGGCGCCGTAGGCGATCTCGCCCTTCGCCTCGGCCAGCGGCTTGCCCTGCTCGGTGGTGAGGATGAGCGCCAGGTCGTCCTGGTTCGCCATCATCAGGTCGAACCACTTGCGCAGGATCGCGGCGCGCTCCTTGGCGGTCTTGGCGCGCCACGCCGGCCAGGCCTTGTCGGCGGCTTCGATCGCGCGCTTGGTCTCGGCAACGCCCATGTCGGGCACGCTGCCGACAATCTCTCCCGTGGCAGGGTTGTCGACCGCGAACGTCTTCTTCGAGTCGGCGGCGAACCAGGCGCCGTCGAGGTAGCACTGCTCGCGGAACAGCTTGGGGTCCTTCAGGTTTAGAGCCGGCAGGCCGGCACGGGACGGAGCGTTCATGGGTCCTCCGGAACGGTGAATTGCCCTGGGACGGGCGGTTGAGCAGGAATTCTACTGCCATGACCTCCGGCGGGATACCCGGAATCCGCGCGGATGTAGAACGCCTGGCGCACGTGCCCGAGGGGCGGCAGGTGTTCGCGCAGGTGACCGTGCGCGAGAACCTCGAGCTGGGAGCCTACCTCGTGCCCAGGCGCGCGCGCGAGGCGCGCTTCGAGCGCGCGTTCGCGTTCTTTCCCAAGCTCGCCGAGCGGCGCGATCAGCTCGGGAGCACCATGTCCGGCGGCGAGCAGCAGATGCTGGCGGTCGGGCGCGCGCTGATGGAAACCCCGAAGCTGCTGATGCTCGACGAGCTCTCCCTCGGCCTCGCACCGCGCATGCTCGACGAGCTGCTCGCGATCGTGCGCCGCATCAGCGACGAGGGCACGGGCGTGCTGCTGGTCGAGCAGAACGTCGCCCGGGCACTGGCGATCGCCGAGCACGCCTATGTCATCGAGCGCGGCCGGGTGATGCTGCAGGGCAGCGCGCGCAAGGTGCTCGACTCCGAGCACCTGCGCGCGGCCCACCTCGGCGCGCACGCTTCCTAGAAGGTCCCCGGGAACGCGCTGCCGTCGAGCGGCAGGAACCCGCGCAGCGCGTGCGTGACGATCGGACGCGATATAGTCATCCAGGAATGGGCGCTCGGGGACACCCCGCCGCATCGCCGACCCGATCAGGACTTCGCCATCGCCGCGACGCGCGCTGCCTCTTGGTTGCGGTTGGCTGCAAGATACGAAGCTTCGGTGCTGCGGATGTGGCGGCGCAAGCTCTCCTGAGCCGCGGTCGCATCGCCGGTGTCCACCAGCGAGCATATGAGCGCGTGGTTGTCGCGGCATGCGTCCACATGCTCGTCTTCGCTCGGCAGGCGCGCGCGCAACGAGTCGACTTTAAACGAAATCAGCTTGTACGCGGCTTGCAGGTAGGCGTTACCGCAGCAATCCAGAATGGCTTCGTGGAACGCCGAATCAAGCCGACGGAGCTCCGCCTCTTCGCGCCCCGCCTTGCGGTTGCTGCCCAGGCCTGCCTTCAGCCTCAGCGCTATTTCGCCACAATCACGTTCCATCGCCTGACCGAGGGCCGCAATCTCGATAATCTCGCGAAAGCGGCAGATCTCACGGACCTCGTCGTCAGTCAGGCTGAACACGAAACTGCCGCGCTGGGGCTGGATATCTACAAGCCCTTCCAGCTTGAGCCGCAGCAGCGCCTCGCGGACCGGCGTCTTGCTGATGCCTAGGTTGGCCGCCAGGGCGATTTCCGAGAGCTGCTCGCCGAATCGCAGGCGACCATCGATAATTGCCGAACGAATCTGCGCTTCGGCAAGCTCCGTCAACGACTTTGGGCGATCTAGCTTGGCATCGAACGGCATCTTGGCGTCCTTGGTTGCTTTGCTCGGTCACGACCGGCGCGCTTGCTAGGGCTTCATCATAAACCGAGTCGCTTGCCTCTAGCATTAGATATCTGATATCTTAGATTTCTGTGGCATCAGCGCCGAACCGGCTCTGCCGAAACACGTGCTAAGAATCAAATACATAGCATGTCCACAGGAGGAGGGACCTGATGGCCGCTCGCGAACCGGATCTCACCTCAAGGGACACGCCGACCTTGCTCGGTCGTCTGGAATTCGCTTTCGTCAGGATCAACCAGGCGCTCGTCGTCGCCATGATGGCCGCCATGGTGGCACTCGTGTTCACCAACGTTGTCTGTCGCTACCTCCTCGGTTTCTCGATCATCTGGGCTGAGGAGCTCTCCCAGTACCTGATGGTGTGGATCACCTTTCTCGGAGCCGGATTGGCGCTGCGCGAGGGCCGCCACGTCGCTGTTGAACTGGTGCAGGACCGCCTGCCCAAGCCGGCAGCGCGAATTGCCAGGATCGTCGTCGCCGGGTCCGTGCTCGCCTTTCTCGGCGTACTGACCGTCCTGGGCGCCCAGTTCGCCCTGTTCGCCCGGGATCAGGAGACGCCGGTGATGACCATCTCGCTTGGCATTCCGTACCTTGCAGTGCCGATCGGCGCACTGATTTTCGCCCTGCACCTGCTGTTGATGTGGCGCAACTATCTGGATAAACACTTCGTCGCCCCAGAAAGCCTTGAGGCCGGTGCCGACGAAGGGGTGCTCTGAGTATGGGGATTGCGCTGCTTGTGGTGTTTGTCATCGCATTGGCGATCGGCGTGCCCATCGCCATCGTCATGGGCGGTGCAGGGTTGTTGGCGCTGGTCGTGGACGGCAAACTCTCGCTGCTCTCTGTGCCGCAGCGCTTTTTTAACGGCATCAATTCTTTTCCGCTGATGGCGGTGCCGTTCTTCATCCTCGCCGCCGATCTCATGTCCGCGAGCGGGATCACGACCGCGATCCTGCGCTTTGCGAATAACCTGGTCGGCCACATCCGCGGCGGGCTCGGGCACGTCAACGTCCTCACCAACATGCTGTTCGCGGGCATCAGCGGCTCGGCGCTCGCGGACGCCGCAGGCCCGGGCGCCATCATGATGCGAATGATGCAACGCGCCGGGTACGACCATTATTACGCCGCCGCGCTCAGCGCCGCCACGGCGACAATCGGCCCCATCATCCCGCCAAGCATCATCATGGTGATCTACGCGATCACCGACAGCCGCGTGACCGTGGCCGGCCTCTTCCTGGCCGGCGTCGTGCCAGGGCTATTGCTCGGCCTCGCACTCGCCGTTACCAATCACCTTATCGCCATCCGCCGCGGCTACCGCGCCGGGCACCTTAAGGCCAGCTGGGGCGATCGGCTGCGGAGCCTATGGCGGGCGCTGCCGGCCCTGCTGATGCCGGTGATCATAATCGGTGGCATCCTGAGCGGACTGTTCACCGCCACTGAATCGGCCGCCGTTGCCGTGATGTATGCGCTGGTCGTTGGCCTGCTGGTCACGCGCAAGCTGACGCCGCGCCTGATCGCCAAGGCCTTCCTTCAAAGTTCGCTGGTGACCTCGGCGGCGCTTCTGATCGTCGCGATGGCATCGCTGTTCGCCTGGATCCTTACCATCTTGCAAATCCCGCAGGACTTGGCGGGCGCGATCGGCAGGATCACGACCAATCCTCAATTGGTCATGTTGCTGGTGGCGGCATGCGTACTGATATGCGGCTTCTTCATTGACACGCTGCCGGCTGTCATCATTCTGGTGCCCGTCCTAGCGCCCCTTGCCGACCAGTTCGGAATCAATCCGCTGCACTTTGCGATTGCCATCGTGCTGAACCTGACGATTGGCCTGATCACCCCCCCGGTGGGCGGCGTCCTGTTTATCATGACTTCGGTGAGCCGGCTGAGGTTCGAAGGCATCGTTCGCGCCATCGTGCCTATGGTGGTTGCCGAGCTGATTGTGCTTGCCCTGGTCCTCTTTATCCCATTCCTTAGCCTTGCCGTGCCTGAGTGGTTTGGCTATTCCCGTTGATTATCATTCACAAGGAGGAGACACCATGTTACGCAGACAATTCCTTAAAGCGGTGGGTGCAACGGCGATCGCGGGCTCCTCGTCGCTGGCGCTTGCGCAGCAGTCCAAGGTGATCAAGTACGCCCACTTTCAGCCGGCGAGGGCGGACCAGCCGAAGCATGCGGCCGCTCTCGCGTTCAAGGACTACGTGGAGAAGAACACGAGCGGTGCGCTCAAAGTCGAAATCTTTCCGGCAGGGCAGTTCGGCAACGACTCTGCCACCATGGAGGGCCTCAAGCTCGGCACCCTCGAGCTGGCCGTTGCTCACGATGGCGCCATCGCCACAGTGTTTAAGCAGATTGCGCTGCTCGGCATCCCCTACCTTTACGACAGCCACGAGCACGCATGGCGCGTATACGACAGCGCTTTCGGCAAACAATTCGCCGATCTAATGCTCTCCAAGACCGGAATCCGCATGTTCGCCATCGCGGACAACGGCATACGCCACTTCACCAACAGCCTGCGCCCGATTAACTCGCCGACCGACATGAAGGGCATGAAGATCCGCATCCAGCCGAGTCCCGTTTACAAGATCCTGGTGGAATCGCTCGGCGCATCGCCGTCGGCGATCCCGTGGGCCGAGCTGCCTACCGCCCTGCAAGGCAAGGTGGTTGACGGCCAGGAGAACGGGGTCACCAACATTCTCGCTGCGAGCCTATATCAGTACCAGAAGTACATCACGCTGGACGGCCACGTGTACAGCATCCACGCGTACATGATGAACGACCGGTTCTTCAAGAGCTTGACGCCAGAGCAGCAGCAGGTGGTGGCCAAGGGCATCGACATCGCCAAGGACATCCACCGCAAGATGACCCGCGACCAAGACCTGTCGGCCAAGGCCATTCTTACCAAGTTGGGAATGGAAGTGACGCCGCTCACCCCCGCGGGAATTGAGCCGTTCCGCAGACTATCGCAGAAGCCGGTACGCGATTTCGTCGAAAAAGAGGTTGGCAGGGAATGGGTCGACAAGCTCTTTGCCGCCATCGCGACCACCAAGGCCTGAGCGCGGACGCGAGGCTCCGCCTAGGTGCCCCGGTGCTTCCTCGGAAGGCTGTCGTCATCGGCGGCGGCCGTCGGCGAACCGGCTGAGGTCGCGCTGGCGCTGTCCGGCGACTGGCCGCGTTATTGGGTGACCCGATGGTCGGAGTGAGCTCGGTGCGTGTGTGCGACAGCCTAATTGCCCAGGGGGTGATTCCCGTGTTGCGGCTCGCCTCTGCCGCCGAGACCCGGGAGGTGGTCGGTTGTCTGCATGAAGCGGGCTTTCGCGTGTTCGAGATCACGATGACCACACCGGGCGCGACGGACGTGATAGCGGAGCTCGCGGCGTCGCTTGACGATTCGATTATTGGCGCCGGGACCGTGCTCGACCTCGAGGCGGGCAAGCGATGCCTCGAGGCGGGTGCGCAGTTCCTGGTTGCGCCATGCATCGTGGCGGGACTCGCGGTCCTCGCGCACGCAGCCGGGAGCGCCGCGCTTGTCGGCGGATTCACGCCGAGCGAAGTACTCGCCGCGCATCGTGAAGGCGCCGATATCGTGAAGGTCTTTCCGGCTTCGACAGGCGGGCCTGCACACCTCGGCGCGTTGCACGCAGTTTTCCCGCACATCAGGCTCTGCCCGACCGGGGGCGTGACGGCGAACAACATGAACGAGTACTTCAAGAACGGCGCGGCCCTCGTGGGCGTCGGCAACAACATCGTCGACGCGCAGGCTCTCGCACGCGGCGAGCGTGCGGCCGTGGTTGCTCACGCCGCGCGATTCCTGCAAACCTGAACGGAGGAAACATGGACCTTAAGGAACTTGTCGAAGGCTTTCGCAGTGTCGCGACCGCGTCGGTCGCGGATTCAGTGGACAAGATCTGCGGTAAGCGCGGCTATATGGACCGTGAGCTACGCCCGCGCATCAACGAGAAGCGCATCGTCGGACCGGCCGTCACCGTGCTGGAGGGTCCGACCACTGAGTTCGTTCCGCCGCAGCACGCGCTCGACCTGATCGACACCGCAGCGGCGGGCAGCGTAATGGTGATCGCGATCAATGGCGAGGCCGATGTCGCGATTTGGGGCGGCCTGATGACGGCAGGCGCGTATGCACGCAGTTTCGCCGGGGCTGTCCTCGATGGTGGCGTGCGTGACATCTACGAGATTCGCCGCGATTACGATTTCCCGGTGATCGCCCGCTCGGTGTCGCCGGGCACGACGCTTGGCCGATTCAAGACCCTCGGTGCCAATATTCCGGTGGTCTGCGGCGGTATCGAGGTCCATCCCGGCGACATCATCGTGGGCGATGCCGATGGCGTGGTCGTCGTGCCGCGGGGGAAGGCCGACGAAGTACTGAAGACGGCGCAGGAGATCGACAAGCGCGAATTGGAACAGGCGCGGCTGATCGTGCAGGCGAAGTCGCTGAAGGAAGGCCTGGCGAAGTACGGACGGATCTGAACGGGCCGGGGTTCGCCCGGCGCGAAAGCGCCTCGCGGGGTTGCGCGGACGACACCGCAGGGACTAGCGCACGCATGAGAGTATTCATCGTCTATTGGCATCCAGAACCACGGAGCTTCAACGCTGCAATGTTCCGGGCGGCCAGCGACACGTTTGCGGCTGGAGGGTACGAGATCAAAACTTCCGATCTGCACGAGATGGCCTTCGATCCGGCTTCCAGCCGCAAGAACTTTACGACCGTCAAGGACCCAAACTACCTCAAACTTCAGATCGAAGAAATGTACGCTACCGAAAGCAACGGGTTTTCCGAGGAGATCGAGTCCGAGATCAAGAAGATCGAGTGGTGCGACCTGATGATCTGGCAATTTCCGCTATGGTGGTTCGGATTGCCGGCCGTCCTCAAAGGGTGGGTTGATCGCGTATTTGCAATGGGGCGTACGTATGGCGGCGGTCGGATCTACCAATCAGGCGTATTTCGTGGAAAGCGGGCGATGCTGTCCCTTACGACGGGCGGCCCGGAAGACGCTTATCGCAAGGGCGGTTTCAACGGTAACATTGCGGCGATACTGCGCCCGATTCAGCGGGGAGTCTTGCAGTTCGTCGGCTTCGACGTCCTAGCGCCGCATATCGTCTACGGGCCGACTCGCATGACCGACGAACAGCGCCGACAGGCCCTGATGGCCTATGCCGACCGCCTGCAGGCGATACGTCAGGAGTCGCCAATCGAGGTCGGCCTCTATTGAAGGGGAATCTGTACCACGGTCAATGAAGAATCTCGCGCCGAGTTGTGAATCCTTCGCGGTAAACCACGCTTCAGAGCGGACATGAGGACGACAAACATTCTTTCCATCGGCGAGCCGATGGTCGAGTTCAATCAGACGAAGCCCGGAGAGCCGAGCTACCTGCAGGGCTTCGGTGGCGATACGTCGAACATGATCATCGCCGCCGCGCGATCAGGAGCGAGCACGGAGTATGTGACCCGAATTGGGGACGACGACTACGGGCGCATGTTCCTCGATCTTTGGAAGGCGGAAGGCGTCGGCACGTCCGGCATCGGCATCGATCGCGAGGCCCACACCGGGGTCTACTTCGTCACGCATGGGCCGAAGGGACACGTTTTCAGCTACCTGCGGACCGGGTCCGCCGCAAGTCGCATGTGTCCGGCCGATCTGCCCCTTGAACTTGTTCGTCGCGCGAAGTTCGTCCATGCCTCCGGCATCAGCATGGCGATTTCCGCGACCGCGTGCGACGCCGTGCTTGCCGCGTTCGAGGTCGCGCGCGCAAGTGGTGCCAAGGTTGCGTTCGATTCCAATCTACGCCTTAAATTGTGGCCGCTCCCGCGCGCGAGAGCGATGATCTGCGCAGCGGCGGGCTTGGCCGACTGCTTCTTTCCGAGCATCGAGGACGCGCGGGCTCTGTCTGGGCTGGAGGATCCCGACGCGATCGTCGAGTGGGCGCACGCGCTCGGCGCGAAGGCGGTGTTCCTGAAGCTCGGGCCCGACGGCGTAATCGTGAGTGACGGCGCGCGGCGTGAATGCATCGCGGGCCTCAAGGTTCAAGCTGTGGATGCGACCGGCGCCGGCGATTGCTTCTGCGGCGCCGCCCTTGCGCGCCTCTCGGCAGGCGACTCCGTGTTCGACGCCGCGCGGTATGCGAACGCCGCTGCCGCCCTCGCAACTACGGGATTCGGCGCGGTCGCGCCGCTTCCCAGGCCCGACGCGGTCCGCAAGCTGCTTGCGGCATGAACGACGGGTGTGGAGCTAGCCCTGTCGGAGCACCCTAGAATGTCCCGGGGTACGCTCCTCCGTCGATCAGGAAGTTCTGCCCCGTGACAAATCCCGCCTGCGCGCTGCATAGATAGGCGCACGCGTCCCCGAACTCTCGATCGGTTCGCCGATGCGGCCGGCGGGATGCTCTTGATCCGTTCCGCCATGGCACTCTTCCGGCGTATTGCCCTGCTGCTTCGCGATCGCCCCATGTTCGACGGCTGCGATCCGTGAGGAAGAAGCCGGGTAGGAGGTTGTTGATCGTTACGTTGCGCTTCACTGTCTGACGCGCAAGCCCTGCAACGAAGCCGGTCAGCCCGGTACGCGCGCCGTTGGATAGACCTAGCTGCATGATCGGCATCTTCACTGCGCCCGAGGTGATGTTGACGATCCGGCCGAAGTGATTTGACATCATGTGATCGACAGTCGCCTTGATAAGTTCGATCGGGGTCAGCATGTTGCCGTCGAGCGCCTTGATCCAGTCATCGCGCGTCCAGCTGCGGAAGTCTCCGGGCGGCGGCCCACCGGCGTTGTTCACCAGGATGTCCGGCTGCGGGCAGGCCTTGAGAGCCAGGGCGCGCCCCTCGGGCGTGGTGATGTCGCCGGCGACCGCGGTGACCTTCGCGCCCGTGGCCTTGCGGATCTCCTCGGCCGTGCCCTCGAGCGCCTCCTTGCCGCGCGCTGTGATCACCAGGTGGACGCCCTCGCGCGCGAGCGACATCGCGCAGCCCTTGCCCAGCCCCTTGGAGGCCGCGCACACCAGTGCGGTCCTGCCTTTGATTCCCAGATCCATGCCTAGTTCCTCTTCATCGAAACGAGCAGAACCCCGAAGATTACCAGCGCGCCGCCCGCTGCCTGCAGCCAGTTGAGCGGCTCTTCCAGCCCGATCGCGCCGGCGAGCGCCGTGGTGACCGGTCCGACAGCGCCGATCAAGGCAAAATGGTTGGCGCCGATGCGCTTGAGTGCCTCGGCGACCAGGAACACCGGCAGGACGGTGCTGAAGGTCGCCATGACGATCGCGTACCACCAGACCTCCGCAGGCAGCTCGAGCGCCGACAGCGGCTCGAGCACGAAGAACTGCGCGACCGCGGGCAGCGTGGCGACGATCATGGTGTAGGCGGTGAAGCGCATCGAGCCCACGCGCTGCACCATCTGGCTGCCGGCCACGAGGTAGATCGCGTAGCACAGGCTCGAGCCGAATACCAACGCCACGCCGAGGAGGAACAGCCCGCCCTCGCCATGGCCGCCGAGCCGGTTCGACACCACCAGTGCGATGCCGGCGTAGCTGATCGCGAGCGCGACGAGCTGGCGCCCGGTGGGGCGCTTGTCGAGAAATGCGAGCGACAGCAGCACCACCAGCGTCGGATAGAGGAACAGGATCAGCCGCCCGAGGCCCGCGCCGACCCACTGCAGGCCGAGGAAGTCGAGGAAGCTCGCCATGTAGTAGCCGATGAATCCCAGTCCGGCGATGCCCGCCCAGTCGCGGGCGTTGAGGCGCGGCTCGCGCGCCCGCAGCCACCACGCAATCGCGGCGAAGAACGGCAGCGCGATCGCCATGCGCAGAAAGAGCAGCGTCACGGGCGCGACCGGATAGGCGGCGTAGGCGAGCTTGATCAGGATCGGGCGGAACGAGAACGCGATCACGCCCGCTAGGGCGAAGGCGATGCCCCAGGCGCGGTAGCCCGCGGAGCTCAACGTCCTAGCGTTTCTTGCCGAGGATCGAGCCGAGCACGCCGCGCAGGATCTCGCGCCCGACACCCGAGCCGATGGAGCGCGCCGTGCTCTTGGCCAGCGCTTCGATGATGCCCTGCGACTGCCTGCCGCCACGCGGTCCGGTCTTGCCGAACAGCAGGTCGTTGAGCATACCGCCGGCGCCCGCGCTCTGGCTCGCCGGAGCCTCGGCCTGCTTCTCGGCGGCGCGCGCCTTGAGCTTCTCGTAAGCGGACTCGCGGTCGACGGCTTTCTCGTAGTGACCGTAGATGGTGGAGGACTCGATCACCGCCTTGCGCTCGGCGGCATCGAGCGGCCCGAGCCGGCTGCCCGGCGGCACGACGAACGCGCGCTCGACCACGCCCGGGCGGCCCTTCTCGTCGAGCAGCGACACCAGCGCCTCGCCCACGCCCAGCTCGGTGATGACTTCGGCGACTTTGAGCCTGGGGTTCGGTCGCAGGGTCTCGGCGGCCGCCCTGACCGCCTTCTGGTCCTTGGGGGTGAAGGCGCGCAGCGCGTGCTGCACGCGATTGCCGAGTTGGCCGAGCACCGACTCGGGGATGTCGAGCGGGTTCTGCGTCGCGAAGTACACGCCCACGCCCTTGGAGCGGATCAGGCGCACCACCTGCTCGATCTTGTCGAGCAGCGCCTTGGGGGCATCCTCGAACAGCAGGTGCGCCTCGTCGAAGAAGAACACGAGCTTGGGCTCTTCCGGGTCGCCGACCTCCGGCAGGTGCTCGAACAGCTCCGCCAGCATCCACAGCAGGAACGTCGCGTAAAGCTTGGGCGCGTTCATCAGGCGCTCGGCGGAGAGGACGTTGATCACCCCGCGCCCACCGTCCCCGGTCTGCATCAGATCGGCGATGTCGAGCATCGGCTCGCCGAAGAACTTGTCCGCGCCCTGGCTCTCGAGCGCGAGCAGGCCGCGCTGGATGGCGCCGATCGAGGCGGCCGACACGTTGCCGTACTCCGTCGTGAACTGACCGGCGTTCTCACCTACGAACTGCAGCATCGCACGCAGGTCCTTTGCATCGAGGAGCAGCAGCCCCGCGTCGTCGGCGATCTTGAACACGAGGTTCAACACGCCCTCCTGCGTGTCGTTCAGCCCGAGCATGCGTGCCAGCAGCAGAGGCCCCATGTCGGAAACGGTGGCGCGCACCGGGTGGCCGGTCTCGCCGAACACGTCCCAGAGCACCACCGGGCAGGCTTCGTACTTCAAATCGAGCTTGAGCAGCTTGGCGCGCTCGGCGATCTTGGCGTTGCCGCCACCGGGCTTGGCCATTCCCGCGAGGTCGCCCTTCACGTCGGCCAGGAATACCGGCACGCCGATCCCGCTGAAGGCCTGCGCGAGGGTTTGCAGCGTGACCGTCTTGCCGGTGCCGGTGGCGCCGGCGATCAGACCATGCCGGTTAGCGAGCGCGGGCAGCAGCAGCAGCTCGGTGTTTTCCTTCTTCGCGACGAGCAGGGGCTTGGCCATGGCGCTAAAATCGCGTGTTTTCCAGCGCAGATACTAACGCATGGCAGGCCACAGCAAGTGGGCGAACATCCAGCACCGCAAGGGTCGCCAAGACGCCAAGCGGGGCAAGATCTTCACCCGCCTCATCAAGGAGGTCACCGTATCGGCGCGCCTCGGCGGCGGCGATCCGGCGACCAATCCGCGGCTGCGCCTGGCGATCGACAAGGCGCGCGAGAGCAACATGCCGGGGGACAACATCCAGCGCGCGATCCAGCGTGGCACCGGCGAGCTCGAGGGCGTCGCCTACGAGGAGATCCGCTACGAGGGCTACGGCGTGGGCGGCGCCGCGGTGATGGTCGATTGCATGACCGACAACCGCACGCGCACCGTCGCCGACGTGCGCCACGCCTTCACCAAGAACGGCGGCAACCTGGGCTCGGACGGCTCGGTCGCGTACCTGTTCAGGCATTGCGGGCAGTTCGTGCTCGCGCCGGGCGCGAGCGAGGACAAGGTGATGGAGGTGGCGCTCGAGGCGGGCGCCGACGACGTGATCGCCAACGATGATGGCTCGATCGAGGTGATGTGCGCTCCGGGCGACTTCGCGGCAGTCAAGGCGGCGCTCGAGAACGCCGGGCTCAAGCCCGAGCTGGCCGAGATCACCATGAAGCCGACCACCGAGGCGGCGCTCGCGGGCGACGACGCTGCGAAAATGCGGCGCCTGCTCGACGCGCTCGAGGCCCTGGACGACGTCCAGCAGGTCTACACCACCGCGGTGCTGGAAGACGCCTGAGCGCAGCCGTGCGCATCCTCGGCATCGACCCGGGTTTGCAGGTCACCGGGTTCGGCGTGATCGACAAGCGCGGCGCCAAGCTCACCTATGTGACCAGCGGTTGCGTCAGGACCCCGGCGGGGGAGCTCGCCGCGCGGCTCACGGTGATTCTCGAGGGCCTCGCCGAGGTCATCGCCGCGCATGCGCCCCAGGTCGCCGCGATCGAGAAGGTATTCGTCAACGTCAATCCGCAGTCGACGCTGGCGCTCGGGCAGGCGCGCGGCACGGCGATCTGCGCCGCGGTGCTCGCCCGCCTCCCGGTCGCGGAGTACACTGCGCTGCAGGTCAAACAGGCGGTCGTCGGCAACGGCCACGCGGGCAAGGAGCAGGTGCAGCACATGGTGAGGCGGCTGCTCGATTTGCCCGGCGACCCCAGGCCGGACGCGGCCGACGCGCTCGCCTGCGCCATCTGCCACGCTCATGGCGCCAGCCTCGGCGGCCTGTCCATGCGCGGCCTGCGCATGAAGAAGGGCCGGCTCGTATGATCGGCAGGCTCGTCGGGCGTCTCGCTTCCAAGCACCCGCCGCAGGTGATGATCGACGTGGGCGGCGTGGGCTACGAGCTCGACGTGCCGATGAGCACGTTCTACAACCTGCCGGCGACCGGCGAGAGCGTGACCCTGCACACGCACCTGGTGGTGCGCGAGGACGCGCACACGCTGTACGGCTTCGGCAGCCTCGAGGAGCGCAGCGCGTTCCGACAGCTGATCCGCATTTCCGGCGTCGGCGCGCGCACCGCGCTCGCGCTGCTTTCGGGCCTGTCGGTGGCGGATCTGGCGCACGCAGTGCTCACTCAGGAAACCGCGCGCCTGACCAAGGTGCCGGGCATCGGCAAGAAGACCGCCGAGCGCCTGCTGCTCGAGCTGAAGGGCAAGCTCGCCGAGCCGCTGCCCGGCGGCGGCGCCGCCGCGCCGTCGAGCGCGTCGGCCGATGTCCTCAATGCGCTGGTCGCGCTCGGCTACAGCGAGAAGGAAGCCGCGGCGGCGGTGAGGGGCGTCGCGCCAGGCATGTCCGTGGCCGAGGGCATCCGCGCGGCGCTCAAGGCTCTGGCAAAATCGTGAAGTGAGCATCGAAACCGACCGACTGATTTCGGCGCGGCCCGGCTCTCCGCAGGAGGAGCAGCTCGAGCGCTCGCTGCGGCCCACCACGCTTGCCGACTACGTCGGGCAGGAGAAGGTGCGCGGGCAGTTCGAGATCTTCATCCAGGCGGCGCGCGAGCGGAACGAGGCGCTCGATCACGTGCTTCTGTTCGGCCCGCCGGGACTGGGCAAGACCACGCTCGCGCACATCATCGCGCGCGAGATGGGCGTCAGCCTGCGCCAGACCTCCGGGCCGGTGCTCGAGCGACCGGGCGACCTTGCCGCGATCCTCACCAATCTCGAGCCGCGCGACGTGCTGTTCATCGACGAGATCCACCGTCTCTCGCCAGTGGTCGAGGAGATCCTCTACCCGGCGCTCGAGGACTACCAGATCGACATCATGATCGGCGAAGGACCGGCGGCGCGCTCGATCAAGCTCGATCTGCCGCCGTTTACGCTGGTCGGCGCCACCACGCGTGCCGGAATGCTCACCAATCCGCTGCGGGACCGCTTCGGCATCGTAGCGCGGCTCGAGTTCTACACTGAGGGCGAGCTCTCGACCATCGTCCACCGCTCGGCGAGGCTGCTCGAAGTGAAGCTCGTCGAGGAAGGCGCGCTCGAGATCGCGCGCCGCTCGCGCGGCACGCCGCGCATCGCGAATCGGCTGCTGCGCCGCGTGCGCGACTACGCGCAGGTGAAGGCCGACGGCGTGGTGTCCAGGCCCGTCGCAGACGCAGCGCTCAAGATGCTCGACGTCGACGTGCTGGGACTCGACCTGATGGATCGCAAGCTGCTGCTCGCGGTGATCGAGAAATTCGCCGGCGGCCCGGTAGGCGTCGACAACCTCGCCGCCGCAATCGGCGAGGAGCGCGACACCATCGAGGACGTGCTCGAGCCATTCCTCATCCAGCAGGGTTATCTGCAGCGTACGCCGCGCGGGCGCGTGGCCACGCTAAGCGCGTACCGCCATTTCGGCATCGTCGCCCCGGCGGGCATGCAGGACCTGCTGTCCGGCCCCGCGGCGGGCGAGCCGGGCTAGGCACTTGTCGGCAGACGAGGTCCTCGCGCGGCTCTACGGCATGCGGCCGCGTCTGCGGGTGACGCAGGCGCTGATCGCTGTCAACGTGGCAGTGTTTCTCGCGATGCTGGCGGCGGGGGCGGGCTTCCTCACGCCGCATCCGGCCGTGCACCTCGAATGGGGCGCCAACTTCGGTCCCGCGACCAAGGAAGACGGGTGGTGGCGGCTGGGGAGCGCCATGTTCCTGCATTTCGGCGTCGTGCATCTCGCGTTCAACATGTGGGCGCTCGCCGAATCGGGGCGCCTGGTGGAGCGGCTCTACGGCGCCGCGAGCTTCCTCGCGCTGTACCTGTTCGCAGGACTGACCGGCTCGTTCGCGAGCTTGTTGTGGAACGCCGACAAGGTCATCAGCGCAGGTGCCTCCGGCGCGGTATTCGGCGTGTACGGGGGGCTGCTCGCCTACCTTATCGCCGAGCGCGGCTCGGTGCCGGTGGCGCTGCTGAAACGGGTCGGCGGCAGCGCAGCGGTGTTCATCGGCTTCGTGCTGTTCTACGGTGCCGTGCAGCCCGGTGTCGACAACGCCTCGCACGTCGGCGGGCTGCTGGGCGGACTCGCCGCCGGATTCGCGCTGTCGCGGCCGCTCGAGCCGGGCGCCCGGCTAGGCGGGGTGCGCCGCCTCGGGGCCGCGCTCGCCGCGCCGGCGCTGCTCGCGGCGCTGTGGGCGGCGGTGCCCCCGGCGGCATACTCGTACCGCGCGCAGCAGACCGCCGAGAAGTCGATCAACGCGTTCGCGCTAGAGGAGAAGCGAATCAACGAAGGCGGGCGCAAGCTGTTCGAGGCCTGGCAGAAGGGCGAGATGGACAATGCCCTGGGCGCCGAGCGTATCGATCGCCAGCTGGTCAAGCCCTGGGACGCGGCCTACCGCGATCTTGCCGCGATCGAGCTGCCCGAGGCGGCCCCTGCCGGCCGGCAGCTCGCGCTGCTCAAGCGCTACGCCGCGACGCGGCGCGACATGTTCGCCCTGTTCGCCGACGGCCTGCGCGACGGTGACGACGCGAAGCTGCGGCAGGCGGACGATCGCGCCGACGAGCTCAGCCGGCTGCTCGTCGAGCTCAAGCGCGTGCAGGCGAGCGCGAAACGAAGGTAGGCGCGGCTGATGCGGCGTCCTTTCCGTATCCAGGTGCGCGTTTACTACCAGGACACCGATGCCGGGGGCGTCGTGTTCCACGCGCAGTATCTCGCGTTCATGGAGCGCGCGCGCACCGAGCTGCTCAACGCGGCCGGGCTCGATCTCTCGCGCCTTGCCCAAGAGCGGGGCGTGATTTTCTTCGTGCACGAGCTGGCGGTGCGCTACCATCAGCCGGCGCGCCTAAACGAGCTCGTCTGGGTGAGCGCCGAAGTGGTTAGAATGGGACGCGCGAGTCTCGTGTTCCGGCAGCGCGTGGAACGCGGCGAAGAATTGCTGGTCGAAGCCGAGGTCACCCTTGCTATGGTCGACAGCGACCGGATGCGGCCGGCGCGCATGCCCGAAGAACTCAGACAGGTGCTGGAATCCATATGACGGTCACGCAGGACCTGGAAATCTGGACGCTCATTGCGCACGCGAGCTGGGTGGTCAAGGGAGTGCTGGCGCTGCTGCTGGCGGTGTCGTTCATGTCGTGGATGTTCATTTTTCGCAAGCTGTTCTCGATTCGCCGGGCTCGCGCGCAGACCGATCAGTTCGAGCGCACGTTCTGGAGCGGCAGCGACCTCAATTCCCTGTACCAGGGCGCCCTCAACAACCGGCACTCGATCGGTAGCCTGGAGCGCATTTTCGAGGCGGGCTTCCGCGAGTTCACCAAGCTGCGAGGTCAGCGCGTGACCGATGCTTCCGACATGGTGGACGGCGCGCGCCGCGCGATGCGCGCCACGTTCCAGCGCGAGATGGACCACCTCGAGCGCCATCTCGCGTTCCTCGCCTCGACCGGATCGGTGAGCCCCTACGTCGGCCTGTTCGGCACGGTGTGGGGCATCATGCACGCGTTCCGCAGCCTCGCGAACGTGCAGCAGGCGACGCTCGCGCAAGTGGCTCCGGGCATCGCGGAAGCGCTGGTCGCCACCGCGATCGGCCTGTTCGCGGCGATTCCCGCGGTAGTGGCGTACAACCGCTACTCGCACGACATCGACCGGCTAGCGATCCGCTTCGAGAGCTTCATGGAGGAGTTCTCCAACATCCTGCACCGCCAGGTGGTGCGCTAGGCCGGGCGCCGCATGCCATCATTGCATCGCAAGCGCGGTCCCATGCACGAGATCAACATCGTGCCGTACGTCGACGTGATGCTGGTGCTGCTCGTGATCTTCATGGTGACCGCGCCGCTGATCACGCCGGGCGTGATCGATCTGCCGTCGGTCTCGAAGGCCACCAACGCGCCCGTCTCGCCGCTCGAAGTGATGATCCAGGCGGACCAGAGCGTGATCCTGCGCAGCCATGATGCGCAGGGCCGCGAGCAGGAGCGGCACGTGGCGCGCGGCGAGCTCGCGCAGCTGGTGCGCGCGCATCAGGCGCGCGCTCCTGATTCGCCTGTACTGATCGCTGCCGACAAGAACGTGCGCTATGAGGCGGTGCTCAACGTCATGGACGAGCTGCAGCGCGAGAGCGTCAAGAGGGTCGGCCTGCTCGTCCATCCGGCGAAATGAGCGCTGCGCCCCGGTTCGGAGGATTCGAGGAGCGCGACGAGCCGGGACTGGGCCGCGCGATCGCCCTGGCGTTCGGCGTTCACCTGGTGCTGATCGTGATCCTGTTCCTCGGCGTGCGCTGGCAAAGCCATGCGCCCGCGACGATGACCGTCGAGCTGTGGGAAGCGCTGCCGCCCAAGCCAGCACCGAAGATCGTGCCCCCGCCGCCGCCGAAGCCCGTACCCAAGGTCGTTCCCCCGCCGCCGCCGAAGCCCGCGCCGAAACCCGAGCCCAAGCCCGAGCCGCGCATCGAGAAACCCGACATCGCCGTCAAAGCGCCGCCGAAGCCTAAGCCCAAGCCACCACCGCCCAAGCCCGTAGCCAAGCCCGAGCCAAAGCCTGCGCCGCCGAAGGACGACGAGTTCCGCAAGCAGCTGCAGGCGCAGCTTGCGCGCGAGGAGGCGGCGATCAGCGCGCAACGACAGGACGCGGAACTGCGCCAGCTGCTCGCAGCCAACGCCGCGAGCGAGCGCAGCAAGGCGCTGGCGAGCTGGGTAGACAAGATCAGGGCCAAGATCCGCGGCAATATCGTGCTGCCGCCAGTGATCAACGGCAATCCCGAGTCGCGCTTCGAGATCGTGCTGTTGCCTACCGGCGAAGTGCTCAACGTGAACAAGAAACAGTCCAGCGGCCACGCAGCGCTCGACGACGCGATCGATCGCGCGATCCGCAAATCTTCGCCATTGCCGAAGCCCGACGATCCAAGAGTGTTCGAGCGGCGGATCGAGATCACATACCGGCCTTTCGAGAACAGATGAGAGGATCGTTGTCGCCGCATGGCGACAGCGGTCGATACATGATCGTTCGCTATAATCGACCCTCGTCGAGCAAGACAAGAGGCGCCATGCAGAGCAAGTCCGTGCGCTGGAACTCCCTCGTCACGTTTTTGATCGCCGCCGTTGCTGTGTTCGTGGCCCCGGTTGCGCGCGCGCAGCTCTCGATCGAGATCACCGGCGCGGGGGCGAACCGCATTCCGATCGCGATCGTACCGTTCGCGGGCGAGGCGGCATTGCCGCCGGCGCTGTCTTCGATCGTGCGCGCCGACCTCGAGCGCAGCGGGCTGTTCCGCGGGCTCGAGGTGCCGACGCTGATTCCGCACCCGACGGAAGCGTCGAACGTCGACTATGCCGAATGGCGGTCGCGGCTCGCAGACGCGCTGGTGCTCGGGTCCGTGGCCGCGCGGCCCGACGGGCGCTACGAGGTACGGTTTCGCCTGTACGACGTGGTGAAGCAGACATCGCTGGGCGGCGTCGCGTACACGCTCGCCAAGGATCAGGTGCGCGCGACGGCGCACCGGATCGCGGACTACGTCTACGAGAAACTCACCGGCGAGCGCGGCGTGTTCTCGACGCGCATCGCCTACGTGGTGAAGCGCGGCTCGCGCTACGAGCTGCAGATCGCCGACGCTGACGGCGCGGGAGTGGAAACGGCGCTCGCTTCGTTCGAGCCGATCATTTCGCCGGTCTGGTCGCCGGACGGCAAGCGGCTCGCTTACGTGTCGTTCGAGAACAAGAAGCCGGTGGTCTACGTGCACTCGCTGGTCGACGGCAAGCGCCGCGTGGTGGCGAACTTCAAGGGCTCCAACTCGGCGCCGGCATGGTCGCCCGACGGCTCCAAACTCGCGGTGTCGCTTTCGCGCGAGGGAGGGTCGCAGCTCTATCTCATCAACCCGGACGGCAGCGGCGTGCGGCGCCTGACGAGCTCGAGCGCGATCGACACCGAGCCCCGGTTCTCGCCCGACGGACAGTGGATCTACTTCACCTCGGACCGCGGCGGCAGCCCGCAGGTCTACCGCATGCCTGCGGACGGCGGCTCCGCGCAGCGCGTTACGTTCGACGGCAACTACAATGTCTCGCCGCGCATCAGTCCGGACGGCAGGAGCCTCGCCTACATCGCGCGCAACGAGGGCAAGTTCCAGGTCACGCTGCTCGATCTGACGACGCAGCAGACGCAGATATTGACCGATAGCGACCGCGACGAGTCGCCAAGCTTCGCGCCCAACGGCCGGATGATCCTGTTCGCCACCGTCATAGGGGGACGTGGCGTACTTTCCGCGGTTTCGGCCGACGGTCGCGTGAAGCAGCGCCTGACGGTCACCGCCGGAGACGTGCGGGAGCCGGCTTGGGGCCCATTCCTAAAATGACGAGGAGATTTGCCATGCGTGCAGTCTGGATCGTAGTGCTCACCGCTCTGCTTGCCGCCTGCGCGGGGACCACCAGCGAGCAATCCCCTGCGGGCGTCGAGGACCGCTCGCCGGGCGGCCAGCCCGGGGTCGAAAGCCAGGGCGTGGGGGGCAAGGGGGTGACCGGCGTCGACCTGACAGGAAAGCAAGCAGGCGCGATGAGCCCGCTCAAGGACCCGTCCAATATTCTCTCCAAGCGCTCAATCTATTACGATTTCGACAAGTACGACATCAAGGACGAGTACAGGCCACTCGTCGAGGCGCACGCCAAGTATCTGCGCGAGCATCCGGACGCGAAGATACTGATCCAGGGCAATACCGACGAGCGCGGCAGCCGGGAATACAACGTCGCGCTCGGCCAGCGGCGCTCCGATGGAGTCAAGAACATGCTGAAGCTGCTGGGTGACAGGGAAGAACAGATCGAAGCGGTGAGCCTGGGCGAGGAAAAGCCGAAGGCGCAGGGCAACAGCGAGGAGGCGTACGCCCAGAACCGGCGTAGCGATATCCTGTACCAAGGGGAGTATTGACTTGATGCCGCCGCGGCTTGCCCGTCTGACGTTGCTTGCCGGGCTGTGCGCCGCGCTCGCGGCGCCGGCGAGCCACGCCGCGCTGTTCGGCGACGACGAGAAGCTGGACCAGCTTCGCCGTCAGGTCGACTCCAGCCAGAGAGCCCTGGAGGAGCGCATCGGCAAGCTCGAGGCGAACTCCGCCGACCGTGGCGCGTTACTCGATCTCGCAGGCCAGCTCGATCAGCTGCGATCCGACATCGCGCGCATGCGCGGCCAGGTCGAGGTGATGGTCAACCAGATCGACACCGCGGAGAAGCGGCAAAAGGATCTCTACCTCGATATCGACACGCGCCTGCGCAAACTCGAGCAGGCGAAGGAGCAGCCCGCCGCCGCCGCCGAGCCGACGGCTTCGCCCACCGAGACCAAGGCCTACGAGGCGGCGCTCAACCAGTTCAAGCTCGGCAACTACCCGATGGCGATTTCGGCTTTTCAGGGATTCCTGGTGACTTATCCGTCGAGCCCGCTCGCCCCGTCGGCGCAGTACTGGATCGGCAACGCGTATTACGCGAAGCACGATTACAAGAACGCCATTGCCACGCAGGACAAGCTTCTCGCCGCGTGGCCCGACAGCAGCAAGGCGCCCGACGCCATGCTGAACAAGGCAAGCTCGCAGGAAGCCTCGGGCGACCGCAGCGGCGCGCGCAAGACTCTCCAGGATCTGCTGCAGAAATATCCCGACAGCTCGGCGGCGGCGAGCGCCAAGCAGCGGCTCGCGCAGGGATCGCGGCGCTGAAGGCTGTCGTACTGCTTTCCGGCGGACTCGATTCCGCCACCACGCTCGCCTGGGCGCTGCGCGAAGGCTACGATTGTTCCTGCCTGACGCTCGACTATGGCCAGCGACACGCGGCCGAGCTCGACGCCGCGCGCCGCGTTGCCGAGCGGCTCGGCGCCACTGAGCACCGCACGCTGAAGCTCGATCTCACGCCCTTCGGCGGATCGGCGCTCACCGATCGCAGCATCGAAGTCCCGGTGGCGGGCGTCGAGGCGGGCATTCCGGTCACCTACGTTCCGGCGCGCAATACCATCCTGCTGTCGCTCGCCCTCGCCTGGGCGGAGGTGCTCGGTGCGCGCCACATTTTCATCGGCGCCAACGCGGTCGACTATTCGGGTTACCCGGACTGCCGTCCAGAATACCTGCAGGCATTCGAGAAGATGGCGAACCTCGCCACCAAGGCGGCGGTGGAAGGACGGCGCATCGCGGTGCGCGCGCCCCTCATCGACCTGCCGAAGGCCGAGATCGTCAGGCTGGCGCTGGAGCTCGGCGTCGAGCCCGCCGAGACCGTCACCTGCTATCAGCCCGACGCCGAGGGACGCGCCTGCGGCGCTTGCGACGCCTGCCGCATCCGCAGGGCCGGCTTCGAGGCCGCCGGCGCCACCGACAGCACCCGCTATCAGCGGTGTTGATGGGCGCTTTCGCGCCTCCGATTCGGCGATGCGCGACGCTGCGCTATATTGCCGCGTTCGAGTGCGGAGCAGGGAGGAGGCCCGCGTGACCGATGCCAATCCGGCCCAGATCGTCCCCTACGTCACGTGGGGCGCGTTCATCCTCGCGTTCATATTCGGTGCGGTGGGCAACAGGACCAATTTCTGCACCATGGGCGCGGTGTCGGACTGGGTGAACATGGGCGATTTCAACCGCATGCGCATGTGGCTGCTCGCCATCGCGGTGGCGGTGATCGGCGCCAACGCGCTGCACCTCGCCGGCGTGATCAACCTGTCCAAGTCGATCTACCAGACGCCGAACTTCACCTGGCTTTCGTACATCGTCGGCGGCGTACTGTTCGGCGTGGGCATGACGCTCGGCTCGGGCTGCGGCTCCAAGACGCTGATCCGTATCGGCGCCGGCAACCTCAAGTCGGTGATCGTGTTCGTGTTTCTCGGCATCGCCGCGTACATGACGCTGCGCGGGCTTTTCGGCGCATTCCGCGTGGACGTGCTGGAGAAGGCGTCGGTCACGCTCGCCGGCGGCCAGGACCTGCCGACGCTGCTCGCCGCGGCCACCGGCGTGGCCAAGAAGGCCTGGATCGCGATCATCACGGCGCTGGTCGGCGGCGGCCTGTTGGTGTTCGTGTATTCGAGCCGCGAATTCCGCTCGAGCTTCGACTACACCCTCGGCGGCGTGGTCACCGGGCTGGTGGTGGTGGGCGGCTGGTACGTGAGCGGGCACATCGGCTATCTCGCCGAGGACCCGAACACGCTGCAGGAAGCGTTCGTCGGCACCAACACCGGGCGCATGGAGTCGTTCTCGTTCGTCTCGCCGATGGCTTTCACGCTCGAGTACCTGATGCTGTGGACCGACTCGTCGCGCATCATCACCTACGGCATCGCCTCCGCTGCGGGCGTGATCGCGGGATCCGCGGCGTACGCGCTCGCGACCAAGACGTTTCGCTGGGAAGGCTTTCGTGACGCCGCCGACACCGGCAACCACATGATCGGCGGGGTGCTGATGGGATTCGGCGGCATCACCGCGCTCGGCTGCACCGTGGGGCAGGGCATCTCCGGATTTTCGACGCTGGCGCTCGGTTCGATCATCACGTTCGCCTCGATCGTCGCGGGCGCCGCGGCGACGATGAAATTCCAGTATTGGCGCATCATGCAGGAAGGCTGAGTCTGCATTTCGTTGACGCTAACCCCGCCCGGCGATTAGAATCCCCGCCTTTTCGGGTCGTTAGCTCAGCTGGTAGAGCAGCGGACTTTTAATCCGTTGGTCGGCGGTTCGAATCCGCCACGACCTACCAAATACTCAAGGCTCTAGCGTTCGCTGGGGCCTTTTTCTTTGGCGGCGTGTGCCGAATTTGTGCCGCCCACTAGTCCCGCAATCCGCTCCGCATGCTCGGCAAGATGCGCCGGCGCAAGGTGAGCGTACCGCCTGACCAGGCGCAATCGAATCAGGTACAGTTTGCAACGACGGACTCTAAATCAAACTGCTACTGAAATAGGGATCACGTCGCTACTGGCAAGCGCTACGAGCGGCTTTAGCTCCGACTTTTAATCCGAGCGTGCTGCGCGCCGAGATCCAAAACAGCGATCTATTCAAGTCCGGAAATGGAGCGGGTCTTTGAGGTTTTGCAGTTCCCGGTAATAGTAGAGTGGGGTTGGCCGTTTTCCCTTGAACTTCAGCGTTCTTAGAAATTCGATCTCCTCCTGGGTGGCATGACCGCTCAGTGAAGCATCTTGAACGAATTCGTTGAACCCTGGCTCCTCCTGGAAAGGTTGATTTGCTTGCCTTTCAACAAACTCGAATTTTTTGGAGTCACCTGAAGCTAGGCTTGGGTTTGGCCTAATTTCTAGGCTAAAACTCGGGAGGTCGATGTCCCAGGATTCAATCAGCGGCTCCAGGAAGGAAACGCAGTTGTCGGCTGATACGTGGAAGACATCCGTGTCCAGAAACTCGAGGATGTCGACTCGCATCTGCTTATAGCTCCGACCGCCGCGTCGAGCTACCGTCCGGAGCCAGTTCTCACTTTGCAGTTCCGCCCTGGCGACTCGTTTGCACACGTCGAGAAGCTTCTGTGTGACGAGGCGTTCTAGTTCCCCAAAGGGCTGCTTCTCGAAAATCGCTCGTATTTGTTGCTGCTTTTCGGGTGTGCACTTGCGCAGAATCAACTCTCGAACTTCTGCAAACAAGGGCGCCGGTGGGTCCTCGAAATCTTTCTTAAACGCTTCCCTGCGTTGGAGGTCGGCGAGCTTCGCGAGCTTGCCGCTCGAGAGCTTCAGAAACGCTCCGATCTTTTCATAGATGTCTGTCCGGTCGGGCGCGGGGGGCAATTTCTTCCGCGTCAGTAGCTGAGAAACGTAGGATTCCGTAACTTCGGCCGCTACCGCCAAGTCTCTCTGCTCTAAACCCAACTCTTCCAGCCGCTCCTTGATCACTAAACAAACATCCACAAGAGGTCTCCTTGCAATTAACTGATTCGGCTCAAGTTCAAAGGATGATCTCAGATAGCGCTTGACAGATCAAGTGAATTAACCGTATAAGGTTAATGGATCGAGAGAGTCTTCGGGTTGCATTAACTGTAAAGGGTTACCTGAATCTGCCCCCTTGGCCATTAGCAATCAAGGAGAACTATATGTATGCACGCAAAGTGTCCCTGAATCTGAAGCCTAATAGCGCTATCGAGTTTACCCAGAGACTGGAGAAGCAAGTCATTCCCATGCTTCAAAAACAAAAAGGGTTCAAAGACGAAATCACGTTTGTTGTTCCGGGCAAAACGGAAGCGTTCGGAGTGAGCTTGTGGGACAGCAAAGAAAGCGCAGAAGCCTACAACGTTGGGAACTACAAAGAAGTGACAAAGATCCTGGCGAATCTGGTCGAAGGAACTCCTCGGGTTGATACCTATGAGGTTTCCAACTCCACTTTCCACAAGATCCGCGCTGCTGCCGTAGCGGCCTAAGACCGTAGGTCCTTTCGTTCAGTTGGGGCGGATCAATTCCCGCCCCCGCTCAACGATCCGACGCGTACGCGAATTGCGCGACCGTTGGCTTGAATTCTCATAGGAGATCGATATGGTAAACATCACACGCTATGATCCGTTCGCGGATTCGGTCGAGGACTTGTTCCGCGGCTTCTTTGTGCGGCCCCTTAACCCTGAGACGCGCACGCCCGCGCAGTTCCGCATGGACGTAACCGAGAACGATAGGCAGTACCAAGTGCTGGCTGAAATACCCGGCGTCAAAAAGGACGACATCAGCGTAACGATCAACGGCAACAAAGTTGCGATAGCCGTGGAAGTGACGCATGAAAAAGACGTCAAGGACGACGAGACGGTCCTGTGCTCGGAGCGCTATTACGGCAAGATTCAGCGCGCGTTTACGCTGGGCCAGGAGGTCGACGAAGCGACCGCCCAAGCCAAGTACAGTGACGGCGTTCTGGAACTCACGCTGCTGAAGAAAGCCGTGGTGGCGGCGAAGAAGCTCGCAGTGCACTGAGCTTCGTTTCCAACAGCACATCAAGGCGGTCCCTACGCGGGGTCGCTTTGCTTTGGTGCGCAACGCACCGCGGAGCTGACCCTCGCGAACGTCCGCTTTTGGGCCGAAAGCGGAGGCCAGAGCGACTGTGCCAAATTTGTGCCAGAGCAGCCGCTCAAGCCCCGGTCTGGCACTGGTCTACCGTCGAAGGAAAGACAACTGGCAAGCGCTACGAGCGGCTTTACCTTCGACTATTAATCCGACGGCAGCTTGGCCCGCGAGGCAGGATGCGACGCGTCGAATAGTCGTTCTGCCGACGTCGAGCGGACCCGCTAACGCCGTCACGAGTAGAAGGCAGTGTCTTCCGGGAACTGCTTGTGGAAGTCCGCGATGACCTTCAATCCGTTCGCGACGTTGGCTGGTGGGCGTCTCTTCGACGGGTAATGCACTCGCCAGAGCGCGCTCAGATCTGCGAAATGCGGATCGCTCCGTTGGACGTTGACTACGAAGGTCCCAACCTCTTCGCCTTGGTGAACGACTGGAACGAACAGACTGACCGTAATGCCGAGCCATCGGTTGAATACGCCAAGCCACCGCACATACTGCAGCGGGCGGCTGAAATCGAGAAAGAACGCTCCATCAGTAACGACAGCGCCGACCTTGGTGACGGCTATCTCGTTAGGAAACGGATGGAGCTCTATGAATCCCGTCGCCATCGGTCTCGCGCGCGGTTGTTCCCGAGAAGACCCCGAAGCAGTCCAACCGCATCGAGGGCTGGCTTTGTCCCTATGGGCGGACTGGTACTGGGATCGGCTGCCGCGATCAGCCGCGGCAGCTGGAGGCCAGATACTTTGGCGGGACTGTGCTACCGGCGCCGCCACCCACGGGGCTCTTTGAGCGTACACGACAGGGTTCTCGCAACCTTCGTGCCAAGGGGAGGCGACGAAAACGCTGTAGTTACAGGAACAAAATCACGCTGATTAGCGATCAACTGTCAAACACTGTCTCTCGTAGTCACTTTTTGTCAACGCAAAGAGCACTAGCGCCTGGTGGAAAGCGATGCGCGAGTCATCCAGGACGTCGATCTGCTCCCTTTCGAAGAATGTCTCGGCGTAACGCAGGTAGATTCTCTTGCGCACGAAGATGTCGAAGAGATACTGGTCGATGTGGCCGCGACTGAAAGTTCTACCGAGATCCCCTCTTGGCCGAAAGGGGACGTTTGGCTTGGTGTGCCAAATTTGTGCCAAACCGACCATGAAAACCAAGGCATAGGACTGGTTTTCACGGGCGAGAGTACTTCTGGCAAGCGCTACGAGCGGCTTTAGCGTCGACTTTTAATCCGTTGGTCGGCGGTTCGAATCCGTCACGACCTACCAAATACCTCAAGGGCTTAGCGAACCGCTAGGCCCTCTTCATTTGGGACCGTGACGAAAACGTGTCCAGAGGAATGACTCCGCGCCACGTTTCTCGATCCTCGCCGCAGCAACCGCCAGATGTTCAGTGGCGTATGTCGCATAGCGGTCAACCATCACCCTGGACTTCCAGCCGCCGAGGTCCTTGAGCTCGTCGCAGCTTCTTCCTGCCTGCCGATGCCAAGACGCCCAGGTATGCCGGAGGTCATGAAACCGGAAGTCCTTCATGCCAGCCTTCTGCAATGCCGTATGCCATGCATTGTTCGTCATTTCCCACGGGATGGGTTTCCCCTGGCAGGTGAAGCAGAACTGCTCATGCTTCCCGAGCTGTCCCTCAACAGCACGGCCACTGCATCCGCGTTCAACGGGACGCCTCCCGGTGTTCCATTCTTGGTCTGGTTTAACCAAGCGGTCCGGCGTTCGAGGTCCGCCCGATTCCATTCCAAGCCCTTCAATTTCACCCGCCCTGCAACCGGTAGCGAAGGCAAAACGGGACACCCGTTCAAGCACGGCAAGAGGCGCTTAGAATGGAACCCGGACTCACAGCCTGAATGGCTGCAAGAAACCGACTCAGGTCAGTAGTCGCAATGAGACACAGTGAAAGACACAGAACGCACCGGACAGGCTGGCTTCGTGCCGCTGTTCTTGGGGCGAACGACGGTATCGTTTCTACCGCTAGCCTTGTTCTAGGCGTCGCGGCAGCAGGCGCCAGTACTCAGAGTATTCTGGTTGCCGGCGTTGCCGGCCTCGTCGCTGGTGCCATGTCAATGGCTGCTGGCGAGTATGTCTCGGTAAGTTCGCAAGCCGATACCGAACGCGCAGATCTGGCTCGGGAGAGTAAAGAGCTGGCTACGAATCCCGAGCAAGAACTGGCAGAGCTGAAGGCCATTTACGTCAAGCGTGGACTGGATGCGACACTGGCCTCGAACGTTGCTACCCAATTGATGCGGCATGACGCACTTGGCGCACATGGACGAGATGAACTGGGCATATCCGACACATTGGCCGCGCGACCGGCGCAAGCCGCGCTAGCCTCGGCGGGCACGTTTGCCGTAGGCGCGGTACTGCCTCTTCTGATGGTTCTCTTGTTTCCGGCTTTTGCACTCATGTGGGGTGTCGCCGGCAGTTCACTCGTGTTTCTCGCGTTGTTGGGCTTCCTGGCTGCACGCGCAGGGGGCTCGCCCATGCTTACGTCTGTCACGCGCGTCACCTTTTGGGGTGCCCTGGCGATGGCATTGACAGCTGGAGTTGGGGCGCTCTTTGGGGTGGCCGCTTGAGATCCGCGGCGTCAGGTTTATCGAGGCCTAATCCTTCGTTCGAGCCGACGATCACCGCCAAGCCGGTGGCCGCGGCTCGACTCAAACGTTAACCGAAATGCACCCACAATGGTCAAGAGTGCCCAGAAGCGCGCCGATTGGGGAGCCAATAAGGGGGAGAATGCGTTGGTAAGAAACGTGACTGAAACGTGACCTTCTTGGCGAGCGTTGGCGCGTGAGGGTGGGCCAAAGATCAAACAGTTATAAGCTTTCCGTCCGCTTTTGATCCGCTGGTCGGCGGGTTGAATCCGCCACGACCTGCCAAATAGTCAAGGCTCTAGCGTTCGCTGGGGCCTTTTTTCCTTTCGTGCCTGCGCAGTCGAGACGAGCGGGGGGATGAAGAGCTCGCGCGTCTTCTCCACCCACGGCCTGTACAGCGAGTCCATCATCTCCTGAAGCGGCCATAGAGGTGCTTCGCCAACGGACTGCGCTTGCTGAGCCGCGGCTGGCGCCGACGGGCCAACGACCTGCGCTCCCTCGGAGATGCACTTTACGATGCTGGACTGGGTTTCGAGCGCCGCCGTATGGAGCGCCTGCCAGTAAGCGAGGGATTTCGCGAAGCTACCGGTCAGCCACTGGCTCTGGATTCGCAACAGCTCCTGCGGGTCACTCGCCTTCTCGAGGAGTTTGCGCGTCGCCACCGCGGTCGCATGCGTCTCGGTAGCCGCTGTGATCTGCGATTCGCGCATCTTCATAGCCCCTTCGGTGATCGCCTCGACCACGCGCAGCGCGATGCCCAGCTGCTCTTGCCAACCCTTGATTGCAGCATTGTCGAATTGTCGTGTCATGTCCGCCTCCTTTGGCGCAGGCTCGGTGCCCTGTATAGCATCTTCGACGAAACCGATCTTGCGTTACGTCAAGCGGGGAGCGGAACGATGCGGAGGTCAGCGGGGCAACGGTGCAGCGCAACATGCGCGAACGCGCGTCAAGCTCGCGGATCGACTGTCAGGTGACGGCTCAATTTTTCCTTGATGTGCCGGTGCCGAGGGCGGCGGTGAAGCTCACCTTGACTTCGCCGCCCAGCCACTTGGTATTGGACCACTCGCCTGTGCCGATGTTGTAGTCGAGGCGGTTCAGGATCAACGCGCCCGAGATGGCGACGCTGTGGTCCTTGCGTTGCAGGCTGAAAGGGGCGTCGAGGGCGCGGCTCGTTCCCTTCATGCGCAACATGCCGTGTGCAAGCTGTGCGTTCCCGTGCGCCTCGATCGAGCGGCTGGAATACTCGATGCGCGGGTACTGATCGACAGCAAAGAAGTCGCCGCCCTTGAGCGCCGCGTCGATCTCGGGCAGCCCGGCGTCCACCGACGCGGGGTCGAGCCAGACGTTGAGGCGTGTGGCCCGGCTTCCGGACAGGCAGATTTCGCCGCCGAAGCGCCGAAACGATCCGCGAAAGGGCGAGCCGGCCTGCTTGAGCTCGAAAGACACGCTCGCCTGCGAGGCGTCGACCGGATGGCACTCGTCTGCCAGAGCCGGCAGCGCGGCGCTCACCGCGATGAGCACGATGCCTCTGACCAGCATGTCGCCTAGCGCCGCCTCCACGGCAGCATGCGGTGCATGATGCCGTCGCGAAGCACCAGCGCGTGTCGCAGCGCGGCGCCGATGTGCCCCGCCGCGAGCAATGCGAGCAGGCCGACCGAGCCCCTGTGGACCCATTTGAACAGCTCCGACCACGCAGGATTCTTCGGCAGCAGGTCGGGCACCTGAAACAGGCCGAACCAGTTGGTCGAAAGGCCCGCTGCCGAGGCGTGCAGCCAGCCGGCAAGCGGCACGAGAAGGAGCAGCGCGTAGAGCAAGCGATGCATGGCCAAGGCCGCCGTGCGCTCGAGACGTGTCATGGCCGGCGACAGGGCCGGTGGCGCGCAGATCGAGCGCCACGCCAGCCGCAGGAGCACCAGCGCAAGGACGGCGAGCCCGAGGGACTTGTGGCGCGACAGCCACTGCAGCCTGGCAATGCCCAGCGGCAGGCCGCTGGCGTACAGGCCCAGGCCCAGCTGCACGAACACCAGCGCAGCGACAAGCCAATGCAGCCCCTGCGCTAGTATGCCGTAGGACTCCGCCGAATTTCGCAAGCGCACCGCTCCAGGGACCATCGTGGCCGACCGCCGCTCTCCAAGGTATAGGACACTTCGCCTCGCACCATTATTCCCGCTACTGCTGCTTGCGGCGTGTCAGACAGCGCCGCCAGCGGAGCATACCGCGGTGCTCGCCGCGCCGGCGAGTTCCGGCGTCGCGCTGCCCGCGGCGGCGCCGCGCTTTGTCGTGGATCCCGCCGCGTCCGAAATCCGGTTGCTCGTCTACCGCGCCGGGCCGCTCGCGCGCTTCGGCCACAACCACGTGATCGCCGGTAGCGTGCGCGGCGAAATCCGGGCCGGGAGCAGCGCGGCCGATAGCGGCTTCCGGCTGGAAGTGCCGGTGGAATCGCTCGACGTCGACCCGCCTGCGGCGCGCACGGAGGAGGGCACGGAGTTCGCTGCCGAAGTATCCGCTGAGGCGCGCCAGGGCACGCGCGCGAACATGCTCGGCGGGGAGGTGCTCGACGCTGCGCATCATCCGCTCATACGGATCGAGTCGGTCGCGCTGAGCGGTCCCCGCTGGAACCCGACGGTGCTCGCGCGAGCCACGCTGCGCGGCGCCGCGCACGATCTGCAGTTTCCCGCCGCGGTGATCCAGGATGGCGACCGGCTCACGGTGATTGCGAGCTTCAGCTTCCGCCAGTCCGACTTCGGCATCACCCCTTTCGCCGCGCTGGGCGGAGGGCTTCAGGTGCGCGATGCGATCGACGTGCGCATTCATCTGACGGCGCGGCGCGTAAACTAGAAGACGCTTTCCAGGTGGGAATACCGAGAGGGCGAGGTGCGTTTGCGCTGCGAGATGCGATACGGGCGCACGAGGCGGATGGCGGTAGCTTGCATCTGGGTCCTGCTCACGGGCCTCGGCGCGGACACTGCCGTGGCCGCGCAAGTGGAATCGATCACCGTTACACGCGGCGATGGCGGATTCAAGATCTCATTCGACGCGGTGGTCGATGCGCCGGCGCGCCAAGTCTACGAAGTGCTCTCCGACTATGCGCGCTTCGCCAGGATGAATCCTGCCATAGTCTCGATGAGCGTCGAAGCCGCGCCGACGGGGCGCGGCGCGCGCGTGCGCAGTGTGCTCAAGTCATGTGTATGGTTCTTCTGCACGCAAGTCGTCCAGGTCGAGGACGTGACCGAGCCGGACGCGCGCACGATCGTCGCTCAAATCGTGCCCGGACTGGGCGATTTCGAAAGCGGCTCGGGCTTCTGGCGGGTCACCGACGCAGGCGCCAGAACACGGCTGCACTACGAAGCCACGCGCGTCGCGGGCTTCTGGATTCCGCCGCTGATCGGGCCGTGGGCGATCAAGCGCACGCTGCGCGAGCAGCTCGAATCCAGCGTGATGACGCTCGAGCGCCTTGCCCGGCCGCAGCCTGCGTACTGAGCCCGGGCCGGGTCGGGCGTAGCAGCTCGACCACCCGCCGCCGAAATGATCGTCGACGCCGTTACGAAGTAGCCGCCACTCGCGCGGTTCGGGAATTGGAAGTTGATCCTCGAACACCACCGCCAGGCGCTGATCGTCTGCGGGCCGAGCGCCCATGCGCTGCGGGAGCACTATATGCCAGGGACGATTCGGTTCGCTATTCCATGAATATGCGACCGCGGCCCGATGGCGCACGGCTCTGGTGCGAAGGCGGGTCCCTTGGAGAATGGCATCCCGATCGGAAGCCGCCTCACCGGAAAAGTTTGATCTGGCGCAAGGATGAGGTGGCAAGCGCGCCTATGCTTCAGATGCGGTTGGAAAGGAACCTGCATCATGCGAAAGGACGGCTGCAGGCCGGGTTTGGAGGCGCGTGAGTTCGGTCGCTGTGCGGAGCGATCGCTGGTCGCTCTTCTTGTCGTATTTCTTGGCGCATGCAGCAGCCTGCTGCCGCGCGACGAGGCACGCACCTACAGCCCGTGGCAGAGTTACGAGGAGGCGCAGCAGACTTTCGACGGCATCGTTCCCCACCAAACGACCGTGCAGGATCTGCAGAAAATCGGGCTCGACCCGAAAGCGAATCCCAACATCACCATCCTGAATTACTCGGATGTGCTGCGGCGCTTCCTGCCGAGCCCATCGGTCAACGCCGCGGATCTGGACGTAGGGGTGCAGGAGTGCATCGCCGCAAAAACCCGCTGCCAGGGCTACGAGGTCTTGCAGCAATTGACGAAGCGCAAACGGTACGGCAATTTCTGGGCGGATTTTCTAAATTTCCAGCGCAAGGTCGACATTGCCGGTTGGCGCTTCAATGGGGTAATACTTCTAAACGACGGGTTGGTGATCTACAAGCTAACCGGCGGTGAGCCGGCAATCCATCAGTTCGAATCGACCACCAATCCCCTCGGGCCCCTGCAAGGCATAGGCCCCTCGTTGGGGGCGGGGGTCATTAATCCCTGAGCGCCGGACGCGGATCGGCGCGCACCCCGGCGTCGCTCAAAAGATCAACGGGTTAGAGTATAATTGACGGCAACAGAGGCCCTGGCGTGAGCCGGGGCCTTCCTTTTTTCTCTGCCCCCCGCAAGGCGGGCGCCGGCAAGCGAGGATAAGTTATGGCGAAGGAAGAACTGATCGAGATGGACGGGATCGTGAACGAGGTGCTGCCGAACACGCAGTTCCGCGTGACGCTGGATAACGGCGCCACGGTGCTGGCCCACGCTTCGGGCAAGGTGCGCAAGCATCGTATCCGGATCCTCGCCGGCGACAAGGTGACGCTCGAGATCTCGCCCTACGACGTATCCAAGGGCCGCATCAATTTCCGCCACAAGGACGAGCGGGCGCCGGCTCCGGTAAGCCGGCCCGGCCAATACCGCCGACGCTGAACGCCGGCGCTGCGCGGTTCGAAACAGGTCTGGCTAGACGTGCTGCGCGGCGACTTCCCGCCGACGGATCCGATCTCCCAAGCCGCCCCGAATTGACCACCGTCAAAGACGGCTGACGACGCGGTTGTGCGCGCCCCGGGGCGTGCGCCAAGCTAGCATTTTTTGGCAATGAACGTCCTGCTCGTCTATCCGCGCACGCCGGACACGTTCTGGAGCTTCCAGCACGTGCTGGGATTCGTCGCGAAGAGGTCCGCTTTCCCGCCGCTTGGGCTGCTCACGGTCGCGGCGATGCTCCCGAATCAGTGGAACCTGCGGCTGGTCGACTTGAACGTGCGGCCGCTCGCGGACGCGGACCTGCGCTGGGCCGATTACGTGTTCCTGAGCGGCATGATCGTGCACCGGCAATCGGCGCACGAGGTCGCCGCGCGCAGCGCCGCGCTCGGCAAGCCGGTGGTCGCCGGCGGACCGCTGTTCACCACTGGCCATCGCGCGTTTCCCGAGATCCCGCATTTCGTGCTGGGCGAGGCCGAGGGCGTGGTCGGGGATCTGGTGCGGGACATGGAGGCCGGCGCGGTGCAATCGGAGTATCGCTCGCCGCACTGGCCCGACGTGCGCACGACGCCCGTGCCGCGCTGGGACCTGGTGCGCATGCGCGACTACGTGACGATGCCCGTCCAGTTTTCGCGCGGCTGCCCCTTCGACTGCGAGTTCTGCGACATCGTGGTGATGAACGGGCGGGTGCCGCGCACCAAGGAGCCCGCGCAGGTGATCCGCGAGCTCGAGATGCTGCGCACGCGCGGCTGGAACGACATGGTATTCATCGTCGACGACAACTTCATCGGCAATCGCAAGCGCACCAGGGCGTTGCTGCGCGAGATTGTCGAGTGGCGCGCGCGCACTGCACCGACAATGGGATTTCTCACCGAGGCGTCGGTCAATTTGGCCGACGATCCGGAGCTGTGCGAGCTTATGGTCGAAGCGGGGTTCAAGAAGGTGTTTCTCGGCATCGAGACGCCGTCTGCGGAGGGCCTCGAGGAATGTCGCAAACAGCAGAACCGCAAGCGCGATCTCGGCGACGCCGTGAACACCATCCAGCGCGCGGGCATGGAGGTTATGGGCGGGTTCATCGTCGGCTTCGACAGCGATCCGCAGGACATCTTCCGGCGGCAGTTCGAGTTCATCCAGAAAGCCGGCGTCGTGACGGCGATGGTGGGGCTGCTGAGCGCGCTGCCCGAGACGGCGTTGTACAAGCGCCTCGCGCGCGAAGGCCGCATCCTCGCCGAAAGCTGCGGCGACAACACCGGCGCGGCGATCAACTTCGTCACGCGGCTGGACCGGGAGTTCCTGCTATCGGGCTACCGCGAGCTGATGCGGCGGCTGTACGAGCCGGCGAACTACTACCGGCGGATCCGCACTTTCCTTGCGATGTACCAACCGCGCGGACCGGCGTCGCGCCTGTCGCTCGCGGACCTGAAGGCGTTCCTCAAGTCGCTGTGGCTGCTCGGGCTGCGAAGCCCCGGCCGGCGCCATTACTGGGCGTTGTTCTGGACGACGCTGATCGCGCAGCCGCGCAAGTTCCGCGCGGCGATGGAGCTGTGGATCATCGGCCACCACTTCCGTAGCGTGGCGAGCCGCCTGTAGAGCGCCGCACGCTACTCGCGCACGCGGGAGATCTTCTTGACCTCGGGCACGCGGCGCAGCGCGCGCATCAGCTGCGCGAGGTGCTGGCGATTGGCGACTTCGAGCACGAACAGCATGTTGGCGTAGACCGCGCGGTCCTCCTCCATGCTTATCGAATCGATGTTCGAGCCCGCGTCGGCGATCTCCGATGCGACCTTGGCGAGCACGCCGCGCTGGTTGGCGACCATCACCTTGATCGCCGTGAGGAACAGCCGCGTAGCGGCGGGATCCCACTCCACGTCGATCCACTGCTCGGGCTCGTTGCGGCGCGAGCGCTCGATTTGCGAGCAGTCCGCCGCGTGCACCACGAGACCCTGGCCCTTCTTGATCGACCCTATGATGGCGTCGCCCGGAATGGGTCGGCAGCAGCTGGCGAGCTGCACCGCCATGCCCTCGGTGCCGCGAATCATCACCGCCGTGCCGGACATGGCAGCGGCCTTGGCGTCCTCGCGCACGGCGCCCGCGTGCAGCAGCAGCCGCCGCGCGATCACCGCGGGAAGCTGCTTGCCCAGGCCGATGTCGGCGAGCAGCTCCTGCCGGGTATTGCCGACGGTGTCGCGGATCACGCGCTCCCAGCTTGCGTCGTCGATCATGGCGAGCGTCGCGCCGAGGGCCTTCAAGGCCTGCTCGAGCAGCCGCTCGCCCAGGCTGGCCGACTCCTCGTAGCGCATGGTCTTGAGGAAGTGGCGGATGTTCGAGCGCGCCTTGCCGGTACGCACGTATTGCAGCCACGCCGGGTTGGGCTTGGCGTGGCTCGCGGTGATGATCTCCACGCGGTCGCCGTTCTTGAGCTCGCTGCGCAGCGGCACAAGCTCACCGTTGACCTTCGCGGCCACGCAGCGATTTCCAATGTCGGTGTGCACCATGTACGCGAAGTCCACCCCGGTCGCGCCGCGCGGCAGCGACAGTATCTTTCCCTGCGGAGTGAAAACGTAGACCTGATCGGGAAACAGATCGACCTTCACGTTCTCCAGGAACTCCGCCGAGTCGCCCGACTGGTTCTGGATCTCCAGCAGCGACTGCAGCCACAGATGGGTCTGCTTTTGCAGGTCCGAAAGCGAGCTTTCCTCGTCTTTGTACATCCAGTGCGAGGCGACGCCGGACTCGGCGATGTGGTGCATGTGCTCGGTGCGGATCTGCACCTCGACCGGCAGGCCATACGGGTCGATCAGTGCCGTGTGCAGCGCCTGGTAGCCGTTTGCCTTGGGGATCGCGACGTAGTCCTTGAACTTGCCCGGGATCGGCTTGTACAGCGCGTGCAGCGCGCCGAGCGCCAGATAGCAGTCGGGAACGCTCTTGACGATCACGCGAAAGCCGTAGATGTCGTGCACCTCGGAGAACGAAAGATGCTTCTCGGCCATCTTCTTGTAGGTGGAGTACAGGTGCTTTTCGCGCCCCGACACCGTCGCCTGGATCCCGGTTTCCGCGAGCTTTGCCTTGATCGCCGCCTCGGTCTTGCCGATCACCTCGCGCCGGTTGCCGCGAGCCGCCCTGGTCGCCAGCGACAGCACCTTGTAGCGCAGCGGATAAAGGTGCGAGAACGCCAGCTCCTGCAGCTCGTGGTACAGCGCGTTCAGCCCGAGCCGGTTGGCGATCGGCGCGTAGATCTCCATCGTCTCGCGCGCGACGCGGCGGCGCTTGGCCGGCGGCACTGCGCCCAGCGTGCGCATGTTGTGCAGCCGGTCGGCGAGTTTGATGAGGATGACGCGCACGTCGCGCGCCATCGCCAGCAGCATCTTGCGGAAATTTTCGGCCTGTGCATCCTGCGCCGACTGGAACTCGATCTTGTCGAGCTTGGACACCCCGTCGACCAGCTCGGCGACGGGCTTGCCGAAGGTTTCGGCGATCTCGGTCTTGGTGACCGAGGCGTCCTCCAGCGTGTCGTGCAGCAGCGCGGCCATCAGCGTCTGGCTGTCCAGGCGCCAGCCCGCCAGGATGTCGGCTACCGCCAGCGGGTGCGAGATGTAGGGGTCGCCCGACTGGCGCTTCTGCCCGGCGTGCGCGGCCTCCGAGAAGCGGTAGGCATCGGCAAGGCGCGCCACGTCCGCCGCCTTCAGGTAGGCGAAGTGCGTCTCGTCGAGAGTAGGTACGGCGGCCATCCGGGGAGCGTACCCGATGAGCCGGGCGTTGCGAACACCTGCCCGGGACCCCGTCCCCGGGCAGCGGGGCTGCTCAGCCGATCAGACCGTGCCCGGCGTCGGGGGGGTGGCATTGCGCTTCAGCACCTCGGTGCCGACCTTACCGGCGGCGATCTCGCGCAGCGCGATCACGGTCGCCTTGTCCTTGTTCGGCTCGAGCAGCGGCGAGGCGCCGGCGGTGAGCTGGCGCGCGCGGTAGGTCGCCGCGAGCGTCAGCTGGAAGCGGTTGGGAATTCTCTTCAGGCAATCGTCTACGGTAATGCGGGCCATTGCGTGCGTTTCCGTTCAGAACAGTTCAGGGTGGCGCGCAAGCTGTCGGCGGGTGACCAGGCGCGAGGCGCGCATGATCGCCAGCAGGTCGCGCTTGGCGGAATCGAAGTCTTTGTTAATAATAACATAATCCGCCTCGGGGGCGTGCGACAACTCATCGCGCGCGGCGGCCATGCGGCGCGCGATGATTTCCTCGGAGTCCTGCCCGCGCGCGCGCATGCGGCGCGCCAGCTCCTCGAGCGACGGCGGCAGGATGAAGATCCCGGTGCACTCTGGCAGCAGCCGGCGCACCTGCTGCGCGCCCTGCCAGTCGATTTCCAGCACCAGGTCGTAGCCGCCTTCGAGCGTCGCGGCGATTGCCTTGTGCGAGGTGCCGTAGCGATTGCCGTGCACCAGCGCGCTCTCGAGGAACTCGCCGCGCTCGAGCATCGCCATGAAGGTCGCCTCGTCGACGAAGTGGTACTCGCGCGCATTCTGCTCGGCGGGTCGCGGTGCCCGGGTGGTGTACGAAATCGAAAGCCTGGCTCGGCCGTCCTCGGCCAGCACGGCATTGATGAGCGAGCTCTTGCCCGCGCCCGAAGGCGCGGTGATCACGAATAGAAGCCCCTTCATGTTGCCTATTCCATGTTCTGGACCTGCTCGCGCATCTGCTCGACGAGCAGCTTGATCTCGAGCGCGCAATCCGAAATCTTTTGCGTTGCCGCCTTGGAGGCGAGCGTATTGGCCTCGCGGTTGAGCTCCTGTGCGAGGAAATCGAGCCGCTTGCCGACTGCGCCGCCCTTGGCGAGAGTGCGTTCGACCTCGGCGAAGTGGGTCGTCAAACGCGTGAGCTCCTCGTCGACGTCGGTTTTCATCGCGAACACGGCGAGTTCGGCGCGGATACGCTCGTCGTCGGCGGAGCCGAGCGCCTCGCGCAGCCTTGCGGCGAGCTTTTCCTGGTACGCGCCGAGCGCCTCGGGGATCAGCGGACGAACCTCCTCCAGCCTGCGGCGCATCTGGGCGATGCGCTCGCCGACGCTCTCGGCCAGCTTCGCGCCCTCGCGCGCGCGCATGGCGAGGAACTCCTCGAGCGCCTTGCGGCACAGCTGCTCGACCGTGGCGCGCGTGCGCTCCTCGTCGAGCGAGCGCTCGGCGAGCACGCCGGGCCAGCGCAGTACGTCCGCGAGCCGCAGGGGAGCGGCGCCAGGAAAGGCGCGCTCGGCTTGCTGCGCGAGCCGGCGCAGCTCCTCCAGCGCGCTCGGGCTGAGCGACTGGCCCTCCGGGCGTGCGCTGCCTGCGGCGAAGAACAGGCGGCAGTCGACCTTGCCGCGCGACACGCGCGCGGCAAGCAGCTCGCGCAGCGTCGGCTCGAGACCGCGCAGCTCGTCGGCGACCCGGAATTGCAGGTCCAGATAGCGGGAATTCACCGCGCGCAGCTCGAGGGCCAGCGCGCCGCGCGGCGTGTCGGTCGTTGCGACCGCGTACCCGGTCATGCTGTGAATCATGTCTCGCATGGGTGCGGCGCGAGGCGTGAAAAACTGCCCACGACACGCCGCGGTTCGTCCAGGGGAGCGCGTATCATAAGGTGGATGCCATCGCAAGCCAACCAGCCGCTGCCTGAAGGGTATCAGCTGCTGAATTACCGTTTGCTCAGGGTGCTGGCTTCGGGTGGCTTTTCGTTCGTCTACCTCGCGCACGACGAGAACGAGGCGCCGGTGGCGATCAAGGAATTCCTTCCCTCGACTCTCGCGCTGCGCGTCGGCCAGGAACCCGAGCCGGACGTATCCGAAGCCAACCTGGCCGCGTTTCGCTACGGCATGCGCTGCTTCTTCGAGGAAGGCAAGGCGCTCGCCAAGCTGAATCATCCCAATGTGGTGCGCGTGCTCAATTTCTTCCGCGCCAACGAAACCGTCTACATGGTGATGCGCTACGAGCGCGGGCGCACGCTGCAGGAGCACATCCATGCGCACCGCGGGGCGCTGCGCGAGTCGTGGGTGCGGCGCACGTTCGCGCAGCTGCTGAACGGCCTGCGCGAGGTGCACTCCAACAAGCTGCTGCATCTCGATATCAAGCCCGGCAACGTCTACGTTCGAAACGACGGCACGCCGCTGCTGCTCGATTTCGGCGCGGCGCGCCAGACGCTGTCCGAAGAAGCCACCAGGTTGCCGCCGATGTATACGCCGGGCTTCGCGTCGCCCGAGCACCACGGCAACCGCGATCACCTCGGTCCGTGGAGCGACGTTTACTCGGTGGGCGCGAGCATCTACGCCTGTCTCGGCGCGAGCGCGCCGCAGCCGGCCGACCAGCGCTTGAAGAAGGACCAGATCGTGCCCGCGCGCAAGGGCTGGGCCGGCAAGTATTCCGGCGAACTGCTCGACATCGTCGACTGGTGCCTGCGGCTGGATCATCTGCAGCGACCACAGAGCGTATTTGCGCTGCAGAAGGCGCTGCTCGGCAAAGGGGGGCCGGCGCCCAGGGCAGGGGTGCAGGTGATCGATCAGCTGAAAGGAGCGCTGCTGAGGCTGGCGAAGCGGCGGACATGACGACGTACGGGGGAAATGAAGTACTCGATCTTCCACGATAGCCGCGCCGGCGCGCGCCCGTACAATCAGGATCGGGTCGGGTACTGGGCCACGCGTGAATCGCTGCTGATGGTGGTCGCCGACGGCATGGGCGGACATCAGCATGGCGAGATCGCGGCGCAGCTCGCGCTCGATCATCTCGCCGAATCCTTCAAGCGCGACGCCAAGCCGAAGCTCGTCAACCCGGATCTTTTCCTGTTCCGCAGCATCGGGCGGGTTCACGTGATGCTCGAGCAGCAGGCGCGCAAGCTCCGGTTGCCGGAGACGCCGCGCACCGTGATCGTGGCCTGCGTGGTGCAGAACGGCTACGCGTACTGGTCGCACATCGGCGATTCGCGGCTGTATCTGGTGCGCAAGGGCCGCGTGCTGACGCGCACCAGAGACCACACGCGCGTGCAGCAGCTGCTCGACCGCGGCCGCATTCGCGAGGAAGCGCTTGCCACGCATCCGGAACGCAACAAGGTGCTGCAGTGCCTAGGCGGCAGCAAGCCGCCGAGGCTCGCGCCCGCTTCTAGCGCGCGCCTGGTGAAGGGGGACATCCTGCTGCTGTGCTCCGACGGCCTGTGGGGTCCGCTCACGCAGCGCCAGCTGCTGCATTCGCTGATCGCGAAGGACCTCGAGCCGGCCATCGCGGAACTGGTCGCACTCGCCGAGACCCGCGCGGGGCCGGAGTGCGATAATGTCTCGGTGGTGGCAATGGCCTGGGGCGAAGGCGAGCTCGCCCCTGCCGACGAGCCCCACACGCTTCCCTTCCACGAGCTGCCAACCGACGTGCAGGACCTTGCCGCAATCGATGCCGACTTCATGAAAATGACCGATGAGGACATCGAGCGCGCGATCGCCGAGATCCGCAGCGCGCTGCGCAAGCACTCGGGCCCGCGATGAGGCCGAGCGGCAGGAAGCCCGGGGAGCTGCGCACCGTGCGCCTGACGCGCGGCTGGACGCGCCACGCCGAAGGCTCGGTGCTGGTCGAATTCGGCGATACGCGCGTGCTGTGCACGGCGAGCGTCGAGGAGCGGGTGCCGCCGTTCCTGCGGGACAAGGGCCGTGGCTGGCTCACCGCCGAGTACGGCATGCTGCCGCGCGCGACGAACACGCGCTCGGAGCGCGAGGCTGCGCGCGGCAGGCAGTCCGGGCGCACGCTGGAGATACAGCGCCTGATCGGCCGAGCATTGCGCGCGGTGGTCGATCTGGGGGCGCTCGGCGAGCGCACCATCCAGGTCGACTGCGACGTGCTGCAGGCCGACGGTGGCACGCGCACCGCATCCATCACCGGGGGCTTCGTCGCGGTGCACGACGCGCTCGCATGGATGAAGGCGCGCGGCATGCTCGACGCTTTGCCGGCGAAGGACTTCGTGGCGGCGGTATCGGTCGGCGTGTACGGGGGCGTCGCGGTGCTCGATCTGGATTACGCGGAAGACTCCGCCTGTGACACCGACATGAACGTGGTGATGACGGGCTCGGGCGGCTTCGTCGAGGTGCAGGGCACCGCCGAGGGAGCGCCCTACTCGCGCGCCGAGATCGACGCGCTGCTCGGGCTCGCCGAGCGGGGTATCGCCGAGCTGGTCGCGCGCCAGCGCGCCGCGCTGGGGCTGTGAACAGGCTCGTTCTCGCCTCCAACAACCCGGGCAAGCTCAAGGAGATCCGGGCGCTGCTGACGCCGCTCGCGATCGACGTGATCGCGCAGTCGGAACTGGGCATCGGCGAGGCCGAGGAGCCGCACCAGACGTTTCTCGAGAACGCGCTCGCCAAGGCGCGCCATGCGAGCGCGGCGGCGGGCCTGCCCGCGCTTGCGGACGACTCGGGCATCTGTGTCGACGCGCTCGGTGGCGCGCCGGGCGTGCATTCGGCGTACTACGCGAGTCGCGAAGGCGGACGCGAAGAGCGCGACGCGCGCAACAACGCCAGGCTGCTCGATGCGCTCGAGGGCGTCGCCGACCGTCGGGCGCACTACTGCTGCGTACTGGTGCTGGTGCGGCATGCCGATGACCCGCGACCGCTCGTCGCCGAAGGCGTGTGGCACGGAGAGATCGCGCGCACGCCGCGGGGCGGCGGCGGCTTCGGCTACGACCCGCTGTTTCTCGTGCCCGGGCGCGGCTGCACCTCGGCCGAGCTCGACGCCGCCGAGAAGAACCGCATCAGCCATCGCGGGCGGGCGCTCGAGGCGCTCGCTGCCCGCCTGCGTAATGAAGATCGAGCTTGAGCGACAGGACGGGGTGCGACTGGAGGCGTTGCCGCCGCTCGCGCTCTACGTGCACATTCCATGGTGCGTGCGCAAGTGTCCCTATTGCGATTTTAATTCCCACGAGCGGGCGGGCGAGCTGCCCGAGACCGAGTACGTCGATGCTCTGGTGAGCGACCTGGAGGGGCTGCTGCCCTCGGTCTGGGGGCGGCGGGCGGGGAGCGTGTTCATCGGCGGCGGCACGCCGAGCCTGTTTTCGCCCGATGCCATCGACCGGCTGCTGTCGGAGCTGCGCGCTCGAGTGCCGCTCGAGCCCGACGCCGAGATCACGCTCGAGGCGAACCCCGGCACCGTCGAGGCGGCGCGCTTTCGCGGCTTTCGCGACGCGGGCGTCAATCGGCTGTCGCTCGGCGTGCAAAGCCTGGACGATGGCATGCTTGCGGCGCTCGGGCGCATCCACTCCGCCGACGAGGCGCGGCGCGCAGTGCAACTGGCGCTCGAGCAGTTCGGCAACGTCAACGTCGACCTCATGTACGGGCTGCCGGGGCAGTCGCGCGAGCAGGCGCGCGCCGATATCGAGGAGGTCGTGTCCTTCGGCGTGCAGCACGTGTCCGCCTATCAGCTGATGATCGAGCCGAACACGGTGTTCTGGAGCACGCGCCCGCGGCTGCCCGCGCACGACGCATGTGCCGACATGCAGCTCGCGGCGGAAGCCGCGCTCGCGGCGCGCGGCTACGAGCATTACGAGACCTCGGCGTTCGCGCTTCCGGGCCGGCGCTCGCGCCACAACCTCAACTACTGGGAGTTCGGCGATTACCTGGGACTGGGCGCCGGCGCGCACGGCAAGTTGAGCTTCGCCGAGCGCATCACGCGCCACGAGCGCATCAAGCAGCCGCGCGAATACCTGCAGGCAAGGGGCAACTCGATCACGCAGCAGAAGGAAGTTCCTGCGGCCGAGCTGCCGTTCGAGTTCATGCTCAACGCGCTCAGGCTCACCGGCGGCTTTCCGCTGGCGCTGTTTTGCGAGCGAACCGGCCTGCCGCTCGCGGCGCTCGAGCCCGCGCTGTCGCTCGCCGAGGAGCGGGGCTACATCGAGCGCGACTGGCAGCGGGCGCGGCCCACGGAGCGCGGCCAGCGCTTCCTCAACGAGGTCGTCGGCCTTTTCCTGCCCTAGCGCGTGCGGCGGCGGAATACCAGGTCGCGCACCGGGTGGCCGAGCGCCAGGCCACGGTGCTCGAACTTGGTGAGCGGCCGATGCGCCGGCCGCGCCGCATAGCCCTTGGCCGCGTTCTCGAGCAGCGGCTCGGCCGAGAGCACCGCGAGCATCTGCCCGGCGTAGTCGGGCCAGTCGGTCGCCGCGTGCAGGGTGCCGCCCGGCGCGAGCTTGCGCGCCGCGAGCGCCACGAACTCGGGCTGCACCAGCCTGCGCTTGTGGTGGCGCTTCTTCGGCCAGGGATCGGGGAAGAACAGGTGGATCCCGGCGAGCGACGCGTCGGCGATCATGCGCGCGAGCACCTCGACCGCATCGTGGCGCACCACGCGCAGGTTGCTCAGCCCGAGCGACTCGATTCTGCGCAACAGGCTTCCCACCCCGGGCGCATGCACCTCGACCGCGATGAAATCGGTGTCGGGGTGCGCCTCGGCGATCGCCGCGGTGGTCTCGCCCATGCCGGAGCCGATTTCCAGGACCAACGGCGCGCGGCGCCCGAAGATTTCCTCCGGATCGAGCGGCGCGTCGCGAAATTCGATGCCGTAACGCGCATGCAGCTCGTCGAGCGCGCGTTGCTGTGCGGGCGAGATCCTGCCCTGGCGCAGCACGTAGCTGCGGATCGGCCGCGTCACGCGGCTTTGGGCTGCGAGGGCGCGATGGTGCCTGTGGTCGGGGAGGAGGGCGCCGCGGCGTAGAGCTTCTTCGGCATGCGGCCGGCGAGGAACGCCTCCCTGCCCGCTTCGACCGCTTTCTTCATCGCCTGCGCCATCAGCACGGGATTCTTCGCGGCGGCAATCGCGGTATTCATGAGCACGCCGTCGCAGCCGAGCTCCATCGCGATCGCGGCATCCGAGGCCGTGCCCACGCCAGCGTCCACCAGCACCGGCACGCCGACGCGCTCGATCACCAGTTGCAGGTTCCAGGGATTGAGGATTCCCATTCCCGAGCCGATCAGCGAAGCGAGCGGCATCACCGCGACGCAGCCGATGTCTTCCAGCATCTTCGCCTGGATCGGATCGTCGGAGCAGTACACCATCACCTCGAAGCCGTCCTTTACCAGCTGTTTCGCCGCCTCCAGGGTCTCGGGCATGTTCGGGTAAAGCGACTGCGGGTCGCCGAGAACCTCGAGCTTGACCAGTTTGTGGCCGTCGAGCAGCTCGCGCGCCAGGCGCAGCGTCCGGACCGCCTCCTGCGCGTTGTAGCAGCCGGCGGTATTGGGCAGATAGGTGAACCTCGACGGTGGCAGGAACTCGAGCAGCGAAGGCTCGCCTCGGGTCTGGCCGATGTTCGTGCGCCGGATGGCGACCGTGACGATCTGCGCCCCCGAGGCCTCGATCGCGGCGCGCGTGTCGGCGAAGTCCTTGTATTTGCCGGTGCCGACCAGCAGGCGGGAGGCATAGCTCCGTCCCGCGACGACCAGCTTGTCTTGTTCCGCCATGCTCAGCCTCCGCCCACCGCTACCACGATCTCCAGCGCGTCGCCGTCGGCGAGCCGCGTGGCGGCGTGCGCGCTTTTCGGCACGATCTCGCCGTTGCGCTCGACCGCGAGCTTCTTGCCGGCGAGCTGCAGCCGCGCAAGCAGCTCGGCCACGTCGAGCGACTGCTCGAAGCGATGTGGCGCGCCGTTCACGGTCACCTGGATCATGGGTGAAATTCTACAACGGGCCCCGGGGCCCGGCGGGGATCAGAGCGCCGCCATCACGCGCTCCAGCCATCGGCGTCCTGGCGCACCACGACGTTGCACGGCCGGAGCGCGCCGATCTCGGTGAGCACGCCGAAGCCTTCCTTGGAACGGGCCTCGCTCACCTTCTGCACGGCGGTGGCGTGGTCGAAGGCGACCGTCTTGCCGAATGCGTACTTGCTCATGGGTTCCTTCGAATTGCGCCAATTGATTAGAATTGGGGCGCGCGGGTGTAGTTCAATGGCAGAACGGCAGCTTCCCAAGCTGCATACGAGGGTTCGATTCCCTTCACCCGCTCCAGCACGTCACCTTCTGGCCCTCGGCCTTGCGCGCGTGCATGAGCGACGCCCCGCCGATTGCTCGCCGCGCGGCGGCGACGGTGAACGGCAGAATTGGAGCTATTTCACCGACGGCTGCGAGCCACTCCCCGGGAGCTTGCGCATGATTCTGGCGCGGACTCGGTCGCGCTGCGCCATGTCCATGTGCGGCTGGAGCAGCTTCTTCACGGCGTATTCGACCTGCTTGTATTCATATACGCAGTTCTCCGCCCGATCCTCGGGCAGATAGCCTTTCGCCACGACGTCGCCGAAGGTCTTGGGGTCGGCGCCATAGGCGAGGCAGAGCAGGTTGTAGAAGCGCTGCTGGGTGAACGGGTGCACCTCCGCCGCGAGCTCGGTCGTGAGCGGTTTGTCGCCCGCCTGCCGGGCATACATGTAGGCCACGCCGCCGATCGCGCTGCGCGCGAATTTCGGTCCGAACTGCAGCAGCGTGTAGGCGGCGACCATGTCGGCGGCGTCCTCTTCGCGCCCCAACACTGGGATCTTCAGCAGATCGAACAAGACGTGTGCGAACTCGTGCAGGAAGACTTCCGCGGTCGGGCCGACGATGGCGTCCTCGGGCGTCACGCCGGCCGGTGTGGTCTCGCGCGGCGCGTCGCGCGCGACGCGCGCGAGGTACTCGTAGCACACGTTCACCGAATGGTCTTCGTCGTCGTACCACGCGTTCTCGACGCCGTCGCAGCCCTTCAGCGTGAGCGTCAGCCTTTGCGGCAGGTCGAAGGGGCTGAGAACCTCCTGGAAGTTCTCGAGGACGCGTCGCTCCTTCAGGGTCTCGTAGATCTTTCGATGCTCCGGATCCTTCGGCGCGAGATAGACGATGTCGACGTGATGATGCGTGACCGCGTGCGCAGGGGATTGCCACGTCAGGACGGCGCAGACGGCGGCAAAGCAGGCGAGTTCGCGTCGGCAGAGAGTCATCGCTTTCCCGTCCGCAAGTCTCGCACGTAACGCAGCCGAGGCCAATCGCGCGTTGCCGCCGCCCTGCGGGGAGCCTAGAATTGCAATTCGATGCCTGTTTCGTTCGAAGGCAAGCTTGTTGTGGCGATCTCCTCGCGGGCGCTGTTCGACTTCGAGCAGGAGAACGAGGTGTTCGAGCACCGCGGCGAGCGCGAGTACGTCGAGCTGCAGCTCTCCCGCGTGGACGTGCCGGCGAAGGAAGGTGTCGCCTTTCCGCTGGTCAAGAAGTTGCTCGCGTTCAACACTGCCGGCGCGCAGCGCGTCGAGGTGGTGATCCTCTCGAAGAACGATCCCGTGAGCGGCCTCAGGGTGTTTCGCTCGGCGAGTCGGGCCGGGCTGCGGCTCGAGCGCGGCGTGTTCACGCGCGGCAGAACGCCGTACCGCTATCTCGACGCGCTCAGGGCGAACCTGTTCCTCTCGGCGAACGAGGCCGACGTGATGAGCGCGCTCGAGTCGAAGGTGCCCGCGGCGCGCGTGTACCCGGATTCCGCGCAGGCCGCCGAGCGCCACACCGACGAAGTGCGCATCGCCTTCGACGGCGACGCGGTGCTGTTCTCCGATGAGGCCGAGCGGGTGTTCCAGTCCGACGGGCTCGACGCGTTCACGCGCCACGAAACCGAGCACGCCGCAAGACCGCTGCCGCCCGGGCCGTTCAAGCCGCTGCTCGAGGCGCTGCACCGCCTGCAGCGGGCGGCCGGAACCGACGTGCCGATGCGGCTGCGCACCGCGCTGGTCACGGCGCGCAGCGCGCCGGCGCACGAGCGCGCGGTGCGCACGCTGATGCAGTGGAACATCGGCGTCGACGAGGCGATGTTCCTCGGCGGGCTCGACAAGAGCGAGTTCCTGCGGGCCTTCGAGCCGGATTTCTTCTTCGACGACCAGCGCGGCCACGTCGATTCCGCGCGCAAGCACGTGGCCACCGGGCACGTGCCTTCCGGCGTCTCCAACATTGGACGAAAAGCGTCATGAAAGCCCTCAAGTACCTCCTTTACGCGGTCGGCGCGCTGGCCGTGCTGGCGGTGGTCGTCGCGATCGCGGTCGCGGTACTGTTCGACGCCAACAAGCTGAAAGGCGAAATCGAGCGCGTCGTCAACCAGGAGACCGGGCGTACGCTCAAGCTCGAGGGCGACCTGCGCCTCGCGTTCTGGCCGAGCATCGGCGCGTCGATGGACCGGGCGAGCCTGTCGGAGCGCGCGAGCACCGCATCCTTCGCCTCGATCGACTCGGCGCACGTGGCGGTTGCGCTGCTGCCGCTGCTGCGCGGCGAGACGCTCGTCGACCAGGTGCAGCTCTCGGGCCTGAAGGTGAACCTCGTCAAGCGTGCCGACGGCAAGTTCAATATCGACGATCTGCTGGGCGCGGGCGCCGCGCGTCCCGCCGCAAAGCGCGCCGAGGGCGTTGAAAAGGGCCGCGGGGGCGGCGCATCGCAGGTGCGTTTCGACATCTCGGGTGTGCGCATCGAGCGCTCGAGCATCACGTACCGGGACCTGAAGAGCGGCCAGCAGATCGCGGTCAGCGACCTGGGGCTGCGCACCGGGCGCATCACGAGCGGCGTGCCCGGCAAGCTCGAGCTCTCGGCGGCGATCAAGGGAAGCAAGCCCGACATCGACGCGAAATTCAGCCTTTCGACCGGCTACCGCTTCGACACGGAGCACAAGACCGCCGCGCTGGACGGGCTGCAGAGCAAGATCACGGTGAGCAGCCCCGAGCTGCCGCAGAAGACGCTTACCGTTCCAATCAGCGGCTCGGCGCAGGCCGACTTCGGCAAGGAGACAGTGCACGCCGACCTCGCCGCCAAGCTGGACGACTCGAACATCCGCGCGAAGCTCGGGCTGGAGAGCTTTACGCCCGCTTCCTACAGCTTCGATGCCGACATCGACCGACTCGACGTAGACAGATACCTGCCGCCGCGGCAGGAGGCGAAGGGCGGCGCCGCCGGCGGGGGCGGGGCGCGCGCAGGCGCGTCCGCCGCCGCCGACGCGCCTGTCGACCTGTCGGCGCTCAAGGGCCTGAATGCGCGCGGTCGCGTGCACATCGGCCAGCTGCAGGTGCAGCGCCTCAAGCTCGCCGAGGTGAAGACCGAGGTGCGCGCGGCGCGCGGCCGCGCCGAGCTGGGCCCGCACTCGGCGAAGCTGTACCAGGGTTCGGTCGCGGGCGCGCTGACGCTCGACGGCAACACGAACGGTGTCTCGTTCAAGGACAAGCTGACCGACGTGTCGATCGGACCGCTCATCAAAGATCTCGCGCAGCGCGACGTGATCGAAGGGCGTGGCAATGTCGCACTCGACGTGCAGGCCGCCGGTGCGCGCGTCAATGCGATGAAGAAATCGCTCGCCGGCAACGCGCAGGTCGCGCTGCACGACGGGGCCATCAAGGGCTTCAACCTCGGCGAAGCCCTGCGCAAGGCCGAGTCGCTCACCGGGTCGAAGGCGGCGCAGAGCCAGGCGACCGACCAGTCGCAGCAGACCGATTTCAGCGAAATGACCGCGAGCTTCGTGATCCGCAACGGCGTGGCGCACAACGACGACCTGAGCGCGAAGGCGCCTCTGTTCCGCGTGAGCGGCGCGGGGGACATCGACATCGGCAACTCGCGCATCGAGTACCGTGCGAAGGCTTCCGTGGTCGGCACCGCCAAGGGGCAGGGGGGCAGGGAGCGCTCCGAGCTGCGCGGCATCACCGTGCCGGTGCGGCTCACCGGGCCGTTCGATGCCGTGCGCTACGAGGTCGACTACGGTGCGGTTGCCGCCGAGGCGGCCAAGTCGCAGGCGGTGAAGAAGCTCGAGGAGCAGCTCGGCGGCAAGGCCGGCGGCGGCATCGAAGACAAGCTGCGCGGACTGTTCAAGCGCTAGCCGGGATCAGCCTGGCGCGGCGACGCATAGCGCCGCAGCAGTTCGTCGGGCGCGAGCGGCGGGCTGGTGAAGTATCCCTGGACGCGGTCGCAGCCCAGCTCGGCGAGCCGCGCCACGATGTCCTGGCTCTCGACCCCCTCGGCCACCACCGCGAGCCCCAGGCTGTGCCCGAGCTCGATCATCGAATGCACGATGCGCTGGTGCTGCGGCACCGTCAGCATGTCGCGCACGAACGAGATGTCGATCTTCATCTCGTCGAGCGGCATGATCGCCAGGTAGTACATCGACGAGTAACCGATGCCGAAGTCGTCGATCGACAGCCGCACGCCGATCTTCTTGAGCCGCGCAAGCGTCTCGGACACCAGCTCTGGCGCCGCCAGCACCGCGGTTTCCGTGATCTCGATCACCAGCGCCTGCGGCGGGACGTCCCATGTGCGCAGACCCCGGTCGATGAAATCGGGCAGATCCGCCTCTCGCAGGTTGTTGGGCGAAAGGTTCACGCTTACCGTGACCTCGATGCCTCGGGCGCGAAACTCCGCGCACTGGCGCAGGGCGTTGTTCAGCACCCACCAGGTGATCTCGTTGATCAGGCCCGCGGACTCGGCCACCGCGATCGCCTTGTGCGGCGAGATCGCCCCGAATTCACTGTCCTCCCAGCGCAACAGCGCCTCGACTCCGTGCAGGCGCAGGCTGCGCGGCTCGAACTGCGGCTGGTACACGAGCTCCAGCCGTCCCTCGTCTATCGCCGCGCGCAGCTTGCTCTCGTACAGCATGAGCTGCAGCTGGGGGGCTTCCTGCTGCTCCCGGTAGACGACGATGCGATCCGCGCTTTCGCGCGCCGCCCGGCACGCGATCTTGGAGCGCAGCAGCAGCGATGCGGCATCCCCGCCGTTGTCCGGATAGATCGCTACTCCGACCGCCGGTCGCGCGTAGATCTCGGTCTCACCCAGCATCACCGGGGCGGAAAGCATGCGCAGGATCTTCTGCGCCGCCAGCAGCGCTACTCCCGCTCCCGAGATCGTCGACAGCACGCACGCGAACTCGTCGCGCCCGAGCTCGCCGAGAACGTCGCGCGCACGCAGCACGCCCATGCGCAGGCGCTGCACGATGCGCGCGCGCGCCTCGTCGCCGACGTGGAAGCCCCACAGGCCGTCCAGGCGCGAGACCACGCCGCAGTCGACCATCAGCACGGCGAGCCCGTGGCCGTCGGTCTGGCGAGCCGCGAGCTGCTCGCGCAGCTTCTCCATGAAGGGCGCGTAATCGGGTAGCGCCTGTGGCGTGGGATTGCGACCCTCGGCTTCGGCAATCCAGGTGAGCGTCGCGAGTTGCAGGAAGGCCAGGCGCTCGAGCGCCTCGAGCATCATCTCGCAGCGCCAGGGATCGGAGCCGTACACGCGCAGCGCGCCTACCCGCAGCAGCTCGTGCAGGCGCAGGCAATCCAGCCGCACGCGATCGACGAGCTCTTCCGGGTTGATGCTCGCGGCCCAGCGCGCAAGCAGCGTCTTCAGCCGATCGCGATCCAGCTCGCCGCGCAGTAGCGCGTCGAGCAGTTGGCGCTGGGGCTCGGACATGCCCGCACTCAGCAGCGGGCGCTGGAACGTGTCCACCGCGTGCGACAGCAGCTCCTGACGCCGTGCGAGCGACGCAAGCTCCGGAGCCCCTTCGCAAACCGCGCGGCCGAGCTCGGCGAGCTGCGCGACGCGCGCGTCGTCGATACCGTACTCGCGCATCAGCCGGCCGGCGGCGTCGCCGACGAGCGCCTCGTCGCGCATGTGCAGGCGCTGCTCGGGCGCGTTCGCCTGGCTCAGCGCTGCGGGGTCAGAGGAAGAATTCACGTGGATCGAGTTGCACTTTGCCGTGCTCGAGCGTGCGACGGATGTGGTAGGGCTCGTCGGCGCTCGCCTTCGGCTCTTTGACGAGGTCGAGGATCTTGTGCGGCCGCATCGGCCTGCCTTCGGCATCCAGCACCACCATGACGCGCGGCTTCAGGCGCCGCACCAGGTTCTGGGCGATGACGATGCCCACCTCGCCGGTGTTCAACTCGACCACGCTGCCCACCGGGAAAATGCCGATGCACTGGATGAACTGCTCGACCAGCGCCGAATGGAAATGGCTGCCGCGCTCCTTGTACAGCAGGCCGAGCGCGTTGGACGGGGACATCTGTTCGGCGTAGGGCCTTAGCGTGGTCAGGGCATCGAAGGTGTCGACGATACCCGCGAGCGACCCATAGAGGCCGATCTCGGGTCCTGCGAGGCCGAGCGGATAGCCGCTGCCGTCCTGGCGCTCGTGATGCAGCGGCACGAGTTCGACGAGACGCGGCGGCATGCCAGGAGTGTCGCGCAGGATATCGACCGAATACTCGACATGCTTGCGTGCCAGTGCCGTTTCCTCGGGCGTGAGACGGCCCTTCTTCTCGAGCAGCTCGCTCGGCAACCGGACCTTGCCGACGTCCTGCAGCAGGCCGAGCATGCCGAGCAGCTCGAGATCGTCGCGCGGCAGCTGCAGGAAGCGGCCGAAGACCACCATGTAGATGGAAACGTCCAGCGCGCGCGTCAGCGTCAGCGGTCCCTTTTCGCGCAACTTGGAGACCAGCATCAGCGCGTCAGGATTGCGCACGATCGTTTCGGTGATGCGCGATGCGGCCTCGCGCACCCGCCGCGAATCGAGCACTTCGCCCGTATGTGCGCTGCGGATGATGTCCTCGACCAGGGCGAGGCTCTCGGCATAGACGTTGCGCGCATGCTCGAACTCGGACTCGAGGCTCGCAAGCTCGGGGTAGTCAGCGGTGCCGCGCACCGGCTCGTGCGCAACTCGAGCCGTCCCCGCGCCAGCGATACGCTTGTCGTCGGGACCGACGCTGCGCTCGACGTCCACGAAAACGTGCTTGCAATACCTGCGCAGCGTCTCGAGCTGCGTGGGCGTGCGCAGCAGGAATCCCTGGAACACGAACGGCGTGTCGATCCACGGGCGATCGAGCTCCGAGACGTACATCCCGTAGCGCAGCTCGTCGACGGAAATCTGCTTCTTCACCATGGGGCAACCGGCATTCTGCGCAGCGCAGGCCCGTGGGGCAAGCGCAAAGTTTCCCTTCAGGGCGCGATGCGGCCCTCGGCGACGGCATGGCAGGCGACCAGCGCGCGCCCGGCGCTCGCGAGCGCCGGGCGCTCGGTCATGCAGCGCGCGTTCGCGTGCGGGCAGCGCGGGTGGAACGCGCAGCCCGCTGGCGGCGCGAGCGGGTTGGGGACTTCGCCCGCGACCGGCGTGCGGCGTCTGCCAGTCATGTCGAGGTCGGGAACGGCGTCGAGCAGCATGCGGGTGTACGGGTGGCGCGGGCGCGCGAACATCTCGCCGGCGTCTGCGAGCTCGACGAGGCGCCCGAGATACATGACGCCGACGCGGTCGGCGACGTGCGACACCACGGCCAGATTGTGCGAAATGAAAAGATACGTGAGGCCGAGGCGCTGCTGCAGCTCGGTCATCAGGTTGAGGATCTGCGCCTGCACCGAAACGTCGAGCGCCGACGTGGGCTCGTCGCAAACGAGAAACTCCGGGTTGCCCGAAAGGGCGCGCGCGATCGATATGCGCTGGCGCTGTCCGCCCGAGAACTCGTGCGGAAATTTCTCGCTGTCCTCGGGCGCGAGCCCGACCTGGCGCAGCAGCTCGCCGACTCGCGAAAGCGCATCGTCGCGCGTTGCAGCGAGCCCGAGCACGCGTATCGGCTCGGCGACGATGTCGCGCACGCGCCAGCGCGGATTGAGGCTCGCGTACGGATCCTGGAATATCATCTGCATGCGCCGTCGCGCGCGCTGCGTCTCTGCGGCGCGCGCCGGATCGGTCAGCTCCAGGCCGTCGAACTCGATCCTGCCGCGCGAGGGCGCGTACAGGCCGACGATCAGGCGCGCCAAGGTCGACTTGCCGCATCCCGACTCGCCCACCAGCGCGAGCGTCTCGCCGCGCTCCACGTCGAACGAGGTCTCGTCCACCGCCCGCAGCAGCTGGCGCGGGGCGCCCTCGAGCACGCGATTGAGCCACGGGCGCGAGACGTCGAAATCGCGTCCCACCGCGACCAGCCGGAGCAAGGGTCGGTCAATGCCGCCCATCGGCGTACAGCCAGCAGGCCACTTCGCCCGTTTCGAGGCGCAGCGGCTCCGGTCGCTCGGCGAGGCAGCGCCCGAAGCGGCGCGGGCAGCGCGGGTTGAAGGCGCAGCCGCGCGGTATCGCGTTGAGGCGGGGCATCGAGCCCTCGATCTGCGCGAGTGGCCCGCGGCGCTTGCCCGCGCCCGCGGTGATACGCGGGATCGAGCCCATCAATCCGGCGGTGTAGGGGTGACGCGGCGCGTGGATCACCTCGCGCACCGATCCGACCTCGGCGATGCGCCCCGCGTACATGACCGCGACGCGGTCCGCGGTCTCGGCGATGACTCCCATGTCGTGGGTGATCAGCATCACCGCGGTGCCATGCTCGCGCGCGAGGCGCTTGAGCAGCGTGATGATCTGCGCCTGGATCGAAACGTCGAGCGCGGTGGTCGGCTCGTCCGCGATCACCAGGCGCGGCTCGGCGGCGAGCGCCAACGCGATCACCACGCGCTGGCGCATGCCGCCGGAGAACTGGTGCGGGTAGTGGTCGATGCGCGCCTCGGGCGCCGGGATGCCGACCTCGGCGAGCAGTTCGATCGCGCGCCGGCGCGCGCCCGCGCGGCCGAGACCGAGATGCGTGAGGATCGTCTCGACCAGCTGGTCGCCGATCGTATAGAGCGGATTGAGCGAAGTGAGCGGATCCTGGAAGATGGCGCCAATGCGCCGGCCGCGGATGCGCCGCATGCGCTCGGGAGGAAGGCGGTCGATGCGCTCGCCCTCGAGCCGGACCTCGCCCGCCGCGACGCGACCCGGCGGCTCGAGCAGGCCGATGATCGCCATACCGGTGAGCGACTTGCCGGCGCCCGACTCGCCCACCACGCCCAGCACCTCGCCCGGGGCGATCGAGAACGTCACGCCGTCCACCGCCACCAGCGTGCCGCGCCGGGTCGGGAACTCGACCCTCAGGTCGTGTACCTCCAGCAGCGGGACGCTCATCGCAGCTTCGGATTGAGCGCGTCGCGCAGCCAGTCGCCCAGCAGGTTCACCGACAGCACCAGCATCACCAGCGCAAGGCCCGGGAACACGGTGATCCACCACTCTCCCGAGAACAGGTAGTCGTTGCCGATGCGGATCAGCGTGCCGAGCGAGGGCCGGGTCGGCGGCACGCCAACTCCGAGGAACGACAGCGTAGCCTCGGTGATGATCGCCGTCGCAATGTGGATGGTGGCGATCACCAGCACCGGGCCGGTGACGTTTGGCAGCACGTGAGCGAGCATGATCGCACCGGGTCGGCGGCCGATCACGCGCGCCGCCTGCACATACTCCTTGTTCTTCTCGACCAGCGTCGAGCCGCGCACGGTACGCGCGTACTGCACCCATCCGGAGATGCCGATCGCCAGTATCAGCACCGGTATGGCGATGACGTCGTGGGCGTCGCGCGGCAGCGCCACGCGCGCTACGCCGTCGATGAGCAATGCAATGAGGATCGCGGGGAACGACAGCTGCACGTCTGCCACGCGCATGATGAACGCGTCCAGCCCGCCGCCCAGGTACCCGGCGACGAGCCCAAGCGTGACCCCGAGCGTCATCGCGAACAGCACCGAGGCGGCCCCGACTGCAAGCGAGATGCGCGCGCCGTACATGATGGTCGAGAGCACGTCGCGCCCCTGGTCGTCGGTGCCGAGCAGGAACGTCGCGCTGCCCTTGTCGGTCCATGCCGGCGGCGTGAACGCGTCGAGCAGGTTGAGCGAGGCGAGGTTGAACGGGTCGTGCGGCGCGAGCCAGGGCGCGCCGAGCGCGCCCCCGACGCAGACCAGCGTCAGGAGCGCGGCGGCGATGGTGACCGGGGACCTGCGGAAGCTGTACGCGAGATCGGAGTCCCAGGCGCGAGCGAGCGCTGCGCGCATCTACCGCTACTTGATCCTGACCCAGCGCAGGTAGTTGAAGTTGTCGGGCAGCTGCACCAGCTCGATGTTCTTCTTGAGCCCCCATGCGAGCGCCTGCTGGTGCAGCGGGATGTGGCCGAATTCCTCCTTGTGGATGCGGAACGCCTCGGAGATCATTTCCTGGCGCTTGTGCTGGTCGGTCTCCGAGGCAATCGCCGCGGTCAGCTCGTCGACGCGCTTGTTGGAGTACGAGCCGAGGTTGAACTGCCCCTGGCCGCCTTCACCGGGCGTCGCCATCAGCGCGAACAGCGGGTTGTGCGAGTCGTAGGTCCCGGGCGTCCAGCCGAGCAGGTAGAACGAGGTGTCGCGCCGCAGGATCTTCGGGAAATAGGTGGCCTTGGGCTCCGCGACCAGGCTCACCTTGATGCTCACCTTCGCCAGCATCGCCGCCACGGCCTGGCAGATCTCGGCGTCGTTGACGTAGCGGTCGTTGGGGCAGTTCATGCCGATCTCGAACCCGTTCGGGTAGCCGGCCTCGGCGAGCAGCTTTTTCGAGGCGCCCGGATCGTAGGGGTAGCGCGTGTTGAGCGACGCGTCGAAACCCTTGATGCCGGGCGCGACCATCAGGGCGGTCGGCGTCGCGGCGCCGCGCATGATGCGCGACTTGATCGCCTCGATGTCGATCGCCTGGTAGAAGGCCTTCCGCACGCGCACGTCCTTCAGCGGGTTCTTGCCCTTGACGCTGGAAAACAGCAGCTCGTCGCGCTTCTGGTCCATGCCGAGGAAGATGGTGCGCAGCTCCGGCCCCTGCATCACCTTGAGGTTCGGGTTGGCGGATATGCGCGCCACGTCCTGCAGCGGCACCGGCTCCATCATGTCGATCTCGCCCGAGATGAGCGCCGCGACGCGCGTCGCGCTGTTGCTGATGGGCGTGAAAGTCGCCTCGGTGATGTTGTGCTCGGGCTTGCCCCACCAGTTCGGATTGGGCACCAGCACGGTCTTCACGCCGGGCTGGCGCTCCTTGAGCATGAACGGGCCGGTGCCGTTGGCGTGCGTCGAGGCGTAGTTCTCGGTGCCTTTCCTCACGTCGACCGGGCGCAGCGCGTTGTGCTTCTCGCACCATGACTTCGACATCATGCGCCACTGGCTGATCACGTCCGGCAGGATCGGGAACGGCGCGTTGGTCTCGATCTCGACGGTATGGGCGTCGATCTTGCGCACTTCCTTGAACGAGCCCACGTAGGACTTGAGGTCGGAGCCTTCGCCCTTGGCGCGCTCGTAGGAGAAGATCACGTCGTCCGCGGTGAACGGCGCGCCGTCGTGGAAATTGACCCCCTTGCGCAGCTCGAAGCGCCACACGGTGGGCGAAGTCTGCTTCCAGCCGGTCGCGAGGCCGGGCACCAGCTCGAGCTTCCTGCCGCGCTCGACCAGTGGCTCGTACATGTTGCCGGTGAAGTTGAGCAGCAGCGACTCGTTCAGCATGTACGGATCCATCGACAGGGCGTCGCCCTGGTCGGCGTACTTGAACGGCTTGGCATGCGCGCCGGCGGCGAACGCCAGCGCGAGCGCGGAAGCAGCAACGATTCTGGTGATTCGCATGGTGTGGTCCTTTCGGTGCGTTATTTCAGCGGCAGCGAGCTCTCGACCAGCGCCGCGAGATAGCCCGCGCCGAGCGGGATCACGTCGTCGTTGAAGTCGTAGCCCGGATTGTGCAGGAAGCAGCCGGTCGGTCCGCCGCCCTGGCCCAGCCAGACGTAGGCGCCGGGCCGCGCGAGCAGCATGTAGGAGAAGTCCTCGCCGCCCATGGTCGGATCGGCATCGCGCACCACGTTGTCCTTGCCGAAAATGCGCTCGCCGACCATCGCCGCGAACTCCGCCTCGCGCGCCGTGTTGATGGTCGCCGGGTAGCCGCGCCGGTACTCGATCTCGGCGCTGCCGCCAAGCGACGCGGCCACGCCTGTCACGATCTCCCTGATGCGCGTTTCGGCCAGATCGCGCGTCTCGGGCCTGAAGCTGCGCACCGTGCCGACGAGCTTGACCGAGTCCGGGATGATGTTGAAGGCGCCGACCTGGCTGGTTTGCATCGAGCAAAGGCTGATGACCAGCGCGTCCACCGGGTTGATGTTGCGGCTGGTGATCGTTTGCAGTGCGGTGATGACGTGCGCCGCGACCAGCACCGGGTCGACCGTCAGGTGCGGCATCGCCGCATGGCCGCCCTTGCCGCGCAGCGTGATCTGGATCTCGTCGGTCGCGGCCATCATCGCGCCGGGGCGCACCGCGATCTTGCCCGGCGGCAGCCCCGGCCAGTTGTGCAGGGCGTAGACCTCGTCGGCCGGGAAGCGCTCGAACAGCCCTTCCTGCACCATCACCTGGCCGCCGCCGCCACCTTCCTCCGCGGGCTGGAAGATCAGGTACGCGGTGCCGTCGAAATGCCGCGTCTCGGCGAGGTAGCGCGCCGTGCCGAGCAGCATCGTGGTGTGGCCGTCGTGGCCGCAGGCGTGCATGCGGCCGTCGTGGCGCGAGCGGTAGGGCACGTCGCCGGTCTCTTGCAGCGGCAGGCAGTCCATGTCGGCGCGCAGGCCGATCGCGCGGCCGCTGTCGGTCTTTCGGCCGCGCACCACGCCCACGACGCCGGTCCTGGCGATGCCCTGGTGCACCTCGATGCCCCACGCGGCGAGCTTGCCGGCGACGATTTCCGAGGTGCGCTTCTCCTCGAAGCCGAGCTCCGGATGCGAGTGGATGTCGTGGCGGATCTCGCGCAGCTCCGCGTGGTACTTGCGGATCTTGTCTACCGGTGAGCTCATGTGGGGCCTCAGTGCGCGGTCGTCAGACGCTCGATCCGCAGGCGCGGATCGACGGCGTAATAGAGCAGATCGACCGCCAGGTTGATGATGACGAAGAACAGCGCGATCAGGCACAGGTAGGCGGCCATCACCGGGATGTCCGCGAAGGCGACCGACTGGATGAACAGCAGGCCCATGCCGGGCCACTGGAAAACGGTCTCGGTGATGATCGCGAAGGCGATGATCGCGCCGAGCTGCAACCCGGTGATGGTGATCACGGGCACCAGGGTGTTCTTCAGCGCATGGCCGAAATTCACCGCGCGGTCGGTGAGGCCGCGCGCGCGGGCGAACTTGATATAGTCGGTGCGCAGCACTTCGAGCATCTCGGCGCGCACCAGCCGCTGGATCAGCGTCATCTGGTAGAGCCCGAGCGTCACCGAGGGCAGGATCAGCGCCTTCAGCCCCGAGGTGGTGAGCAGCCCGGTAGACCACCAGCCGACGTTCACCGTGTCGCCGCGCCCGAACGACGGCAGCCAGCCCAGCACCACCGCGAAAAGCAGTATCAGCAGGATGCCGATCAGGAAAGTCGGCAGCGACACGCCGATCAGCGACACCGCCTGGAACACATGGGCAAGCCACGAGTCGCGCCTGAGCGCGCTGTACACGCCCATCGGAATGCCGACCAGCAGCGCGAACAGCGCCGCCACCAGAGACAGCTCGAGCGTGGCCGGCAGCCGCTCCACGAACAGCGTCGAAACGGGGCGCAGCTGGTGCAGCGACAGGCCGAAATCTCCCTGCACCGCGCGCCCGACGAAATGCGCGTACTGGATCCAGAACGGCTGGTCGAGGCCCAGCGCGCGCGACATCTCGGCGCGCTGCTCGGGCGTCGCGTCCTGGCCGAGCATGAAGACCACCGGGTCGCCAACGAAGTGGAACAGCGCGAACGCGATCAGACCCACCGCGAGCATCACCAGCACGGCCTGTCCAAGACGGCGAAGCACGAACGCGAGCATGAGGTTTGCCGGGAAAGCGTCCCTGGAATCGGGGCCGGCAAATGTTGCCGTGTTCCCCCTTAAGCGTCAAACCCCCCGCCCGCCTGCGGCCGATTAGAATCGCGCCGTGTCCGACTTCGCCAAATCGCTGATCGCCTGGCAGCGCGTGCACGGCCGCCACGACCTGCCGTGGCAGGCGACGCGCGATCCCTACCGCGTGTGGCTCTCGGAGGTGATGCTGCAGCAGACGCAGGTGGAGGCGGTGATCCCCTACTACCAGCGCTTTCTCGAGCGTTTTCCGGACGTGGTCGCGCTCGCGCGCGCTTCCGAGGACGAGGTGCTGCGAATGTGGAGCGGGCTCGGCTACTACGCGCGCGCGCGCAACCTGCATCGCGCCGCGCGTCAGGTGGCCGGCGAGCACGCCGGACGGTTTCCGGACACCGTCGATGGCCTGGCGGCCTTGCCGGGCGTGGGCCGCTCGACCGCCGCGGCGATCGGCGCCTTCGCCTTCGGGCGGCGCGCCGCGATTCTGGACGGCAACGTCAAGCGCGTGCTGGCGCGCGCCTTCGGCATCGAGGGCTTTCCCGGAGAGCGCGCGGTCGAGGCGCGCCTGTGGCGGCTCGCCGAGGAGCAGTTGCCCAGGCGCGCGATCGGACGCTATACGCAGGCGCTCATGGATCTCGGCGCGACCCTGTGCACGCGCGCGCGGCCGCGCTGCGGCGCTTGCCCTCTCGCGCCGCGCTGCGTCGCGCGCAGCGAGGGACGCGTCGCCGAGCTGCCCGCGGCGCGCCCGCGGCGGCCGTATCCGCGCAGGGAGGTCACCTGGCTGGTGCTGCTCGATGCCGGGCGCGTGCTGCTCGAGCGCCGTCCCGCGCCCGGGCTGTGGGGCGGGCTATGGACTTTTCCGGAGATGGGCGCGGGGAGTCCGGCGGCGTTCTGCCGCAGGCAGCTGGGCTGCGAGGTGCGGCTGCTCGAGCGGCTCGAGCCGCTCGAGCACGGTTTCACGCATTTTCGCCTGTGCGCGCGCCCGATCCTGTACGGCGTGAATAAGACTGCGCCGCGCGCCGAGGAGCCCGGGAGGCTGTGGCTCGACCTAGCCGAGGCGCAGCAAGCGGCCGCGCCCGTGCCGGTCAGGAAGCTGCTCGCGCGGCTCGCCGCTAGGTCGGCTTGATGAGTCCGTGCTGCGCCAGGAATTTCTGCAGGATCTCGAGCCGCTCACGGCTGTCGGCAAGCTCCATCAGCTTCTGCTTGGCGGCGAGCGGCACTGGCAGGATCTCGCACAGGCGCGCGCTCACCCATGAGCTCGAGTCGAAACGGAAGGGCGCCTCGATGGTGCGCGCGCCGTGCTCCTCGATCACCAGGCGCAGCAGGCGCGCGCAGGCGAGGAACTCGTCGGGCAGCGGCGCGTCGCTGTCGGCGGGAATCGGCTCGATTCGCGCGCGCGTCAGGCCGTTCGCGAGCGCCCGCCGCTCGAGGATGCGAAACCGCGCCTCGCCGCGCGCCGTGACCTGCAGCAGGCCGAGCTGCTGCATGTCCCACTGCACGATGCGCGCGAGGCAGCCGACGTCCTCCGGAGTGGCCGGCGCGCCGACTTCCTCGCCCGAGCGGATCAGGCACACGCCGAAAGGCGCCTCGTCGCGCAGACAGTCCTTCGCCATGTCCATGTAGCGCTGCTCGAAGATGCGCAGCGGCAGCAGGCCGCCCGGGAACAGCACGGCCCGCAGCGGGAAGATCGCCACTTCGCGCGCGCCCGCCCGGCTCAGGGCGCGTCTCCCGCTTCCGAGCGCGCAAGTCCCCGGTGCCGCACCAGCACGCTCCAATGCGGGCGAAACGCGGCCGCGAGCCGCTCGGCGAGGTACACCGAGCGGTGCCGTCCGCCGGTGCAGCCGATGGCCACCGTAAGGTAGCTGCGGTTCTCGCGCGCGATCTCGGGCAGCCAACGTTCGAAAAATTCCCGTACGTCGACGAGCAGGCGCTGCACTGCCGGCTCGCCGTCGAGGTAGGACGCCACCGGAGCATCGCGGCCGGTGAGCGGCCGCAGCTCGGCCACGTAGTGCGGATTGGGCAGCATGCGCGCGTCGATCACCCAGTCCGCGTCCAGCGGAATGCCGTCGCGGAACGCGAACGACTCGAACAGCAGCGCGAGCGCGCCACCGCCCAGGCCGAGCAGCTCCTTGATCCAGTTCTGCAGCACGCGGGCCAGCATGTCGCTGGTATCGATGCGGTGTCCCAGCTCGGCGACACCGGCGAGCAGGCCGCGCTCGCGCTCGATCGCCTCGGCGAGCGAGAGGCCGCCGAGCGTCAGCGGATGGCGACGGCGCGTCTCGGAAAAGCGTCTGAGCAGCGTCTGCGGCGATGCCTCCAGGAACAGCACGCGGCAGTCGATGCCGCGCGCCTTTAGCTGCGTGAGGTTCTCGGGCAGCGCCGGCAGGGAGGCGCTGCGCGCGTCGACGCTTACGGCGACGCGCTCGTGGCCGGCGTCGGCGAGGAAGTCGGCGACGTCGAGCAGCAAGGTCGCCGGCAGGTTGTCGACGCAGTAGTAGCCGCTGTCCGCCAGCACGTTGAGCGCGATGCTCTTGCCCGAACCCGAAAGGCCGCTGACGAGGATGAGCTGCATGTGGGACGCGGGCCGCTCTCAGGGCCCGCTGTCGATTTCCTTCTTCTGGCGCTTCACAAACGCCGCCATCGAGTCGATTCCCCTGAGCTGCAGGATGTAGTTGCGCACGGCGGCCTCGAGCAGCACCGCCAGGTTGCGGCCGGCGGCCACCGGGACGATCACCTTGCGCACCGTGACCCCAAGGATCTCCTCGGACAGCTCAGCGAGCGGCAGCCGCTCGGCGGTGTCGCGGCCGCCGGGCGCCGGCTTTTCCAGGTGCACGATGAGCTTGAGCTTCATCTTGGGCCGCACCGCGGTCTCGCCGAAGATGGTGCGCACGTCGAGCAGCCCAAGGCCGCGCACCTCGATGAAGTCCCTGAGCACTGCGGGGCAGCGTCCCTCGAGCGTATTGGCGGCGATGCGCGAGATCTCGACCACGTCGTCGGCGACCAGGCCGTGGCCGCGGCTGATCAGCTCGAGCCCGAGCTCGCTCTTGCCGACGCCCGAGTCGCCGGTGATCAGCACGCCGAGCCCGAGCACGTCCATCAGCACGCCGTGCCGCTCCGTGGTTTCGGCGAGCGCCTTGGCGAGATAGCGCGCCAGCTTTTCGATCACGCGCGCCGCCGGCAGCGGCGAGGTGAGCAGCGGGATATGTGCGCGGATCGCGCCTTCGACCAGCTCCTCGGTCGCGCCGACGCCGTCGGCGACGATCACCGCCGTCGGGGAGGGCGCGTACAGCTGCGCCGCGAAGCGCTCGCGCGCGGCGGCATCGCCGCCTGCGAGCATCGCGGCCTCGTAGGCGCCGAGAACCTGGATGCTGTTCGGGTGGGTGAGGTTGAGGTGGCCGATCAGCGCGGCGGAAGCGGCCGCTTCGCGCGGCACCGCGCCGCTGCCGTCGCGTCCCGCGATCCACGCGAGCGAAAGCGCGTCGCGGTTGTCTTCATGCAACTGCGCGACGTTGACCTGAAACATCCGGCTCCCAGGCGGCGACGATCTGATGCAGCGCGCCCGCATCGGGGGCGCCGGTCATCGATTCGCGCAAGGCTCTGTCGCTGAACATCTGCGCGAGCTCGGACAGGATCTGCAAGTGCTTTTCCGTCGCCTGCTCGGGCACCAGCAGGACAAATACCAGACTGACCGGCTTGCCGTCCGGGGCATCGAACGGAACCGGTTGCTCGAGCCTGATGAAGGCGCCGATCGCGTCCTTGAGCCCCTTGATGCGGCCGTGGGGAATGGCGACGCCCTGGCCAAGCGCGGTGGAGCCCAGCCGCTCGCGCGCGAACAGGCTGTCGAATATCAGGCTGCGGGCGATGCCGTGGTTGTTCTCGAACAGCAGGCCGATCTGCTCGAACAGGCGCTTCTTGCTCGAAACCGCAAGATCCAGCACCACGTTCGCGGGCGGGAGAAGTTTCGCGACTAGGCTCATGCCTTGGCGGGCGGAGACCTCAGAGGGCGCGGATTATAGCCCATTGCGGGACCCCTCGCCTTGATGCGGCCGTGGTGCCCCCCGGCCGGCCTAGGAGCGCACCTCGCGGTGCTTGAGCGCGTCGCGCGGCTTGTCGTAGGCCTTGCCCTTGTGTTTCAGGACCTGGCGGTCGAGCTTGTCGATCAGCAGGTCGATCGCGGCGTACAGGTCGTCTTCCTCGCACTCGCAGTGCAGATCCTTGCCCCGCACGTGGAGGGTGATTTCCGCCTTCTGGCGCAGCTTGCGGGCCGACAGGATCACGTGAGCATCGATCACGTGGTCGAAGTGCCGTTTGATGCGCTCCAGCTTGCTCTGCACGTAGCCGCGGATCGCCGGGGTCACTTCGAGCTGGTGGCCGCTCACGTTGAGATTCATTCTCTCTTCTCCTAGAGGGATTTTCTTTGATTGACAGGAGGGATCTGCAGGGATTCCCGGTATTTCGCGATTGTGCGTCGCGCCACTACGATACCTTGTTGCCTGAGAATTTGCGAGATCTGGGCGTCCGAGAAGGGCGCCTTCGCATCCTCTCCCGCGACCAGTTGCTTGATCGCGGCACGGATCGCGGTCGAGGACGCGGCGCCGCCGGTCTCGGTCGCCACGTGGCTGCCGAAAAAGTACTTCAGCTCGTAGGTACCGCGCGGCGTGGCCATGTATTTTTGCGTGGTTACGCGCGAGATGGTGCTCTCGTGCAGCCCCAGGGTCTCGGCGATCTCTCGCAGCACCAGCGGCCGCATCGCGATCTCGCCGTGCTCGAAGAAATTGCGCTGCCGCTCGACGATCGCCTGCGACACGCGCAGGATTGTCTCGAAGCGCTGCTGCACGTTCTTGATCAGCCAGCGCGCCTCCTGCAGTTGCGAGGCGAGCCCGCTGCCGGCATTGCGGCGGCCGGCGAGCTCGGCGTACAGGCGGTTGATACGCAGCCTGGGCAGCGCATCCTGGTTCAGGCTCGCGCGCCACATGTTCCTGACCTTGCGCACGATGACGTCCGGGACGACATAGCGCGCCTCGACGTCAGCGAATTCGGCCCCGGGGCGCGGATTGAGGGCGAGTATCAGGCGATGCGCCGCGCGCAACTCGTCGTCGCTCGCGCCGGTCGCGGCTCGCAGGCGGACGTAGTCGCGGCTCGCGAGGAGCTCGAGATGCCGCTCGCAGATGTCGAGCGCCAGTCGCCGCGCCGCGTCGTCGGTGTCCGCGGCGCGGATCTGCAGTGCGAGACACTCCGCGAGCGAGCGCGCGCCCACGCCGACGGGCTCGAAATTCTGCAGGTGCCGGAGCGCGATCGCGAGCTCCTCGACGCCGGCTTCGTCCTCGGGCCGCAGCAGCGCCGCAATGTCCTCGAGGCTTTGCGTCAGGTAGCCGTCGTCGTCCAGCGCGTCGATCAGGACTTCTACCAGGGCGCGGTCGCGCGGCCCGAGATTGGTGAGCGAAAGCTGCTCCATGAGGTGGGCGCGCAGGCTCCGCGTGTCGGGGGCGGAGAAGCTGCGGTCGCCGTCCTCGTCGTCGTCGGGCCCGCGTCCCGGCCCCGCGGCGGCGAGCTCGCTGCCCCAATCGTCGCTAGGCTCGGGCGGCGGCGCCTCGCCGGCCGGCGCGTCCGCGGACGCCTCGCCCGTCGTGCCGGACGGCGCAATGGGCGCGGCAGCAGCTTCGGTGTCGCCGTCTTCGCGCTCGAGGATCGGGTTCTCCACCAGGAGACGCTCGATTTCCTGGTTCAGCTCGACCGTCGAGAGCTGCAGCAGCCTGATGGACTGCTGCAGCTGAGGCGTGAGCGTCAGGTGCTGCGACAGCCGGAACTGCAGGGTCGGCTTCATGAGTCGGAGCGCGGCGCGATGCGCGCTACATGCGGAAGTTCTCGCCGAGATAGACCCGGCGAACGCTGTCATTATAGACAATTTCCTCCGGATGACCGGAGGCCAGAACCTCTCCCTCGTTGATGATGTAGGCGCGATCGCAGATGCCGAGCGTCTCGCGCACGTTGTGGTCGGTTATCAGCACGCCGATCTCGCGCTCCTTGAGAAAGCGGATGATGCGCTGGATGTCCAGCACGGCGATCGGATCGACGCCGGCGAACGGCTCGTCGAGAAGAATGAAGGCCGGTCGCGTCCCGAGCGCGCGCGCGATCTCCAGCCTGCGGCGCTCGCCCCCGGAGAGCGACAGCGCGGTGTGCTTGCGCAGGTGCGCGATGTTGAGGTCCTTGAGCAGGTCGGTCAGGCGCGGCTCGAGCTCGCCCGGCGCGAGCCCCTGCAGCTCGAGGATCGCCTGGACGTTTTCCTCGACCGTCAGCTTGCGGAACACGGAGTTCTCCTGCGGCAGGTAGGAAATGCCGAGGCGCGCGCGGCGGTGGATGGGGAGGTGGGTGAGATCGCGTCCATCGAGCTCGATGCGGCCCTCATCGGCGGCCGTCAGCCCGACGATCATGTAGAAACACGTGGTCTTGCCTGCGCCGTTCGGGCCGAGCAGGCCGACGACCTCGCCGCTCGACACCTCCAGCGAGACGTCGTGCACGACGGTGCGCGACTTGTAGCGCTTGCGCAGGCTGTCGGCGTGCAGCAGGCTCATTTCGTGGGAGGCTGCGCCTTGGGCTGGATCACCGCGCGCACCCTTCCCTCGGGCGTCCGTGCTCCGCTGGTCACCGAGAACGACTCGGCAAGCTGATCGAGCGAAATATGATTGCCGCGCACCTCGTCCCGGTCGCGCGTCAGGCGCGCATCTTCGAACAACTCGACCTTCTCGTCGCGCTCGTCGATCTCGACGCGCCGCGCCTCGCCATCGATCCACACGCCGGGCTTGCCGCCGCTGGCATCGGTCCTTTGCTTGAAGCGCACGGGATTTCCGGTGGCGGTGATGTGGCGCAGGCCGTCGGCGTCCTGGCGCACCACGATGCGGTCCGCGCGCACCGCGATGGTCCCCTGCGTGATGACCACGTTGCCGTCGAAGATCGTCAGCCCGCGCGCCTCGTCCGAGTTCATGCGGTCGGACTCGATCTGCGTCGGCTTGCTTCGATCGGCCCTCTCGGCGCGCGCCGGGAGCGCGAGGCCCAGCGTCGCGACGACCGTGCACGCGGCGATGAGCGGGGCACTTAGGAGTCCCTTGCGGATCACTGGCCGATTTTCCCGGATTCGAAGTGCGCACGCACGTCGTGCCGCAACTGCAGCAGACCTAGCTCGTTGTTGTATTCCATTCCGCGCCCGCTAAGCGTGCGATGATCCTCCATGATCGTCACCTCCCGGTCGGTCAGCGCCAGCGATCTCGCGGTCACGACGTGCAGGAAGCTCGTGCGCAGGTGCATCGCAGCCCGCCCAGCGTCCGCATCGCGCACCAGCGTGACGTTGCCGAACAGAAAGACCTCGTCTCCGCTTTGCGCGAGCGTTCCCCGGTCGGCGGTAAGCGTCATGCGGGGCTCGCCTGGTTTGGTCTGCACGATGCGCGGCGCGACAAGGTCGGTCGAGTCGTCGTCGGGGTAATGTAACATCTTCGCCGCCGAGAGCGTAGAGTCCGTCGCGCCCTTGGCGTCGAAGCTGGTGATCACGAATTTGTCGACGATGTAATCGGGATCGTGCCGCCTGATCGTGATGCGGGGCTCTTCCTCCCGGACCGCGCGCTCCAGCCAGAAGGTGAGCAGCGCAAGCGAGAGCATCAGCAGCAGCGGAAATAGACGGGTCGCCGAGAGTCTCACGCCAGGTATTTTGCGAGGGCCGCATCGAGCGTGCCCTGCGCGCGCAGCAGCAGCTCGCACAGCTCGCGCACCGCGCCGCCCCCTGCCGGCGCGTCGCACACGTAGTGCACGCGCTTGCGCACCGCGAGCGGCGCCTCGCGCGGTGCGCAGGCGAAGCCGCAACGCAGCAGCACGGGAAGGTCGACCACGTCGTCGCCGACGTAGCCCGTGGCGGCGGGCTCGAGACCGAGCCGCGCCAGGAGGCCGGCATAGGCCGCGCGCTTGTCCTCGACGCCCTGCATCACGTGGCCGATGCCGAGCTCGGCGGCGCGACGCTCGACCGCATCCGACTTGCGCCCGCTCAGGATCGCGCCCGGCACGCCGCCCGCCGCGAGCATCTTCATGCCGTGCCCGTCGAGCGAATGAAACACCTTGAGCGTCTCGCCTTCCGGCCCGTACCAGAGGCGTCCGTCGGTCATCACCCCGTCGACATCGAAGATCATCAGCCGCACGCGCCGGGCGCGCTCGAGCGCGTCGCTGGAATTCGCCGCCATGGATCAGATGACTTTGGCGCGGAACAGGTCGTGCATGTTGAGTGCGCCGATGACCCGCTCCTGGTCGTCGACGACCAGCAGCTGGTTGACCTTGTGGCGCTCCATCAGCTGCACGGCCTCTACCGCCAGCGCCTCCGGCCGGATGGCGCGCGGCGCCGGCGTCATGACGTCGACCACCATCGCCGAGGAGAAGTCGGTCACCCTGTCGAGCGCACGGCGCAGATCGCCATCGGTGAATATCCCGCGCAGCCGGTCTGCAGAATCGACCACCGCCGTCATGCCCATCCGGCCGCGCGACATCTCGAGCACCGCCTGGCGCAGCGTTGCGGTGTCCGCCACGCTCGGCACCTCGGCGCCGCGGCGCATGACGTCGGCCACGTGGGTGAGCAAGCGCCGGCCGAGCCTGCCGCCTGGATGCGAGCGCGCGAAGTCGTCCGCGGAGAACCCGCGTGCATCGAGAAGCGCCACGGCGAGCGCGTCGCCCAGCGCGAGAGCAGCGGTGGTGCTCGCCGTGGGCGCGAGGTTGAGCGGGCAGGCCTCCTGCGCGACGCCCGCGTCGAGATGAACGTCCGCCTCGCGCGCGAGCGTGGACTGCGAGTTTCCGGTGAGTGCGATCAGCTTGGCGCCCTGGCGCTTGATCAGCGGGATGATGGCGAGCAGCTCCTCGCTCTCGCCGGAGTGCGAGATGCCGATAAAGATGTCCTCGGCCTGGATCATGCCGAGGTCGCCATGGCTCGCCTCGGCCGGATGCACGAAGTACGCGGGGGTGCCGGTGCTGGCGAGCGTGGAGGCGACCTTGCGCGCAATGTGACCGGATTTGCCGATGCCGCTCACCACTACGCGGCCTCGACGGCCGAGGATCAGCGATACCGCGGCGAGGAAACGCTCGTCGAGGCGATCGATCAGCGCGCGTACCGCGTCGGCCTCGATCGCGAGCACACGACGCGCCAGCTCCAGCGCCGCGGAAGTAGCGAAGGCGTGAGGCGACGCGGCCTCGGTCGCCGGCATGCCCTGTCCCGGCGTTGGGGCAGCGCTTATCATAGGCAAGAAGTATAGCCCAAGCCCCCCTCGACTCTCCGATATCCGATGGAAGACGTAGGCGTTTCCCTGCAGCCGGTTCTGGTCCTGCTCGCGAGCAGCGTGCTCGCGGTGGCCGCCTGCCGCAGGCTGTCGCTGCCGCCGATCGTCGGCTATCTGGTCACCGGCGTGATCCTTGGGCCGCAGGCGCTCGGCCTGATCGAGGACGCCGCCGAGATCCGGCGCCTCGCCGAGTTCGGCGTCGTGTTCCTGATGTTCTCCATCGGGCTTGAATTCAGCATGCCGAAGCTGATCGTGATGCGGCGCGTGGTGTTCGGGCTCGGGCTTGCGCAGGTGCTCGCCACCATCAGCCTTTGCGTCGCCGCAGCGATTGCGCTCGGCGGATCCTGGCAGACGGGCCTCGCGCTGGGAGGCGCGGCGGCGATGTCCTCGACCGCGATCGTCTCCAAGCTGCTCGCGGAGCGCATGGAGCTCGACACGGCGCACGGTCGGGAGATCATCGGCGTGCTGCTGTTCCAGGATCTTGCGGTGGTGCCGCTGCTCATCCTGATCCCGGCGCTGGGCATGCCCGCGGGCGAGATCGGCACCGCCATCGCGCTGGCGCTCGCCAAGGCGGCGCTCGCGCTCGGCGTACTGGTGGTGGTCGGACCGAAGGCGATGCGCGCCTGGCTCGGGGTGGTGGCGCGGCGCCGCTCGACCGAGCTGTTCGTGCTCAACGTGCTGCTGATCACCCTGGCGCTCGCTTTCATCACCGGTTTCGCGGGCCTGTCGCTCGCGCTCGGCGCATTCCTCGCCGGGATGCTGATATCGGAGACCGAGTACCGCTACCAGGTCGAGGAAGACATCAAGCCCTTCCGCGACGTGCTGCTCGGCCTGTTCTTCGTCACCGTGGGCATGATGCTCGACACGCGGCTGGTGCTCGGCCACCCGGGGCTGGTGCTGCTGCTGCTCGCCCTGCTGATGGGCGCGAAGTTCGGGCTGATTGCGCTGCTGTCGCGTGCGTTCGGCAGCGCGCCGGGGACCGCGCTGCGCGTCGCGCTCGGCCTGGCGCAGGGCGGCGAGTTCGGCTTCGTGCTGCTGGCGCTTGCGCAGGTCCACCAGGTCGCGCCCGAGCCGGTGATGCAGGCGCTGCTGGCGGCGATGATCCTGTCGATGCTGGCGACGCCGTTCGTGATCGGCGCGAGCAACCGCGTCGTGATGCGCCTGGCGCGCTCGGAATGGATGATGCGCGCGCTCGAGCTGCACCGCGTCGCGGTCCAGTCGATCGAATCCGAGCGTCACGTCATCATCCTCGGCTACGGCAGGAACGGGCAGCGGCTGGCGCGCATGCTCGACGCCGAGAAGGTGCGCTATGTCGCGCTCGACCTGGATCCCGAGCGGGTGCGCGACGCCGCGCTGGCGGGGGACACTGTCGTATTCGCCGACTGCGCGCGGCGCGAGTCGCTCGTCGCCGCCGGCATCTCGCGCGCGGCTGCCGTGGTGATCACGTTCGCCGATGCCTCTGCCGCGGTGCGCGTGCTGGCGCACATCCACGACCTGAACCCGTCGGTGCCGGTCATCGTGCGCGCGCACGAGGAGCGCGACATCGAGACGCTGACCGCCGCGGGCGCCTCCGAGGTGGTGCCCGAAGCCTTCGAGTCGGGGCTGATGCTCGCCTCGCATACCTTGGTCTGGGTGGGCGTACCGCTCAACCGGGTGGTGCGGCGCATGCGGCAGGTGCGCGACCAGCAATACGGCTTGTTGCGCGGGCTGTTCCACGGCGCAAGCGACGAGCCCGACACGGGCGAGGAGCTCGCGCCGCGCCTGCACGCGGTGACGCTCGGCGCCGGCGCCTATGCGGTCGGCCGGGCACTCGCGGAACTCAAGCTGGAGGACGCGGGGGTTGAGGTGAGGACGGTGCGCCGTCCGGGCGTGGGGGAGAAGCTCACGCCCCAGGACGCGGGCAGTCTCGAGCCTGGCGATGTCGTCGTGCTGCTAGGCGCGCCCGAGATGATCGCGCTCGCCGAGACGCGCCTGCTGCAGGGCTGATCGGCGCCGGCGGAAAAAGAAAGGCCGGCTTGCGCCGGCCTCTCTCTCCCCTGGAGCCCCGCTGCTACAGCGTGCGGCAGAGCGTGTAGGTGTTGGTGCCGTTTTCCTGGCGTACGCGGCCGCGGCTGCGGCCGTCATTGATCGTCCGGATTGACCCCGGCTTGCAATCTGCCCGCGCACCGTGCCGCCGTTCGATCAGGCCGTCGTCCATCTGTGTGTCGGCGGCGATCGCGATCTTGTCCGGCAGGTTGGCCGAGCAGATGATCAGTGAGGTGACTCCGCCGAGCGCCGCGACGGCGCCGGCGGCGTTGCCGCTCTGCACGCCGACCATGCCGATGACCGCATTGAACGGCTGTTGCGTTCCGGTGCCCGCAGACGAATCCCGCGCGCCGCAGATGGTCCCACCACTTGCGCGACTCGTCGGTGGCGTGGCCTGTTGTAGGCTCCGCCGATGTCTGGCCGTCGCCGTCGCCCGCGGTACAGCCCCGGCCCAGCGGCCGCAGCGCCTGGTCATCGCCCGGGATCGGCGCGGTAGCGGTCCTGGTAGCCGTGGTAGGCCGCCGAGATGCCGGAGAAGTCGGCTGATCACGTTCTTGATCTTGGCCTGGGTGATCATTTCCTGACCCTTCAGGATGCCGCCGAGCAGCAGCCCGATGATCACGAGAACGATCGCGATCTCTACGAGAGTGAAGCCTTTTTGCATGGATTTCATGTCGTTACCCCCAAATAGTCGGACTGGGCGATCAATACTCGAGCAAGCTCCATGCCTGCCTGGAAAGCCCACGAATACAAGGGCATAACTTTGGAGACGAGACTGGAAGTTGTCGATTTTTCGACAGGTCTGACATGTCTGCGACATTCCCCGCCCTGCTACTGGGCGGGGCGGAGGGCCGGGGGGCTCCGCGCCTCGAGCTCCTCGAGGCGGCGCTTGAGGAATCTGATCTCCGCGGGGTCCTTGACCGTACCGCTTTCCAGGAGCCCGCCGAGAATCACTTTGGCGGCTTCGAGCTCGTTCATGTCTTCGAGGACGAAGATACGCATCTGCTTCGCCCATAGCGGCACGTCCTTGGCGGTGGTGAGGCGGTCGACGGCGTCGGCGTAGCGCAGGGCGAGCGGCAGGTCGTGCAAGCGGTGCTTGGCGACGAGCGCCGCGTGTGCCAGCCAGCGCCAGCGACGGTTCGGATCCTTGAGGAACTCGCGATAAATGAATTCGAGCATGATCCGTACCTTTGCCGGATCTTGATTCTCCGCATAAACGCGGGCGGCAGAAAACAGCGGGTACTCACTTTTAGGATCAAGCTCGATGATCGTGTCCAGCCATGCGACCAGCCGCCGGTAGTCCAGGCGCTGGTAGGGGACATCGTTGGTGCCGCGCAAGTCGAAGCCCTGCAGGTAGAGCATCGCGAGGCGCGCGACCAGGGCCGGCTCACCGAAGCTTGCCAGCCGCAGCGCCGCCGGCGCGGGCGCGGGTGGCAGGTCCTCGGCGACCTTCGTGGCCCTCGGGCGCATCGCGCCCCACGCGACTTGCAGTCCGAGGCAGGCGGCGAGCGCCAGCCAGATCCAGCCCGGCACCGCCCGCAGCGGTCGTTCGTCGCGGCTCACAGGTTGCGGCGGTGGAAGTCGAACAGCCCCGCGGCGACCAGCAGCAGCGCATACAGCACCAATCCAGCAAGTGCCGTGGGGTACCCGGCGCCCGAGGGCGCGCCGTAAATCAGCCAGTCGCTGCGTGTTGCCGAGTCGAGCCGCGGCAGCAGCAGCGCAACCGCGTCGATGCTCCATTGCGCCAGCCGGTGGGCAAACGTCGGCTCGGCGAGCGGGCTTGCGGCGATCGACTGGATGGCGCCGACGGCGCGCGCCAGCAGGTAAAGGCCTGCGCTGGCGGCGATCGCTGATACCGGCTGCACCAGCGCCATGGAGAAGAACAGCGCCGCGGCGGCGACCAGCGCGGTTTCGGCAGCGAGCGACACCGCCCACAGCGCGACCGTTGCCGGAGGACTCCACAGCAGCAGCGGCAGCGCGAAACACAACGAGATCACCGCGCCCAAGGCGACATAACCGCCGAGCCGGCCAAGGTATTGGGCACTGCGCGATACCGGCAGCGTGAGCATCAGCTCGAGTCCTTTGTCGTCGACCTCGCGCAACGTGCTCGCGGCGACGTGCGAAGCCACGAGGAACACCGCGCAACCGCGCAGCAGCGCCGCGGCGAAGACCACCTGCAGCGCGACGCCTTCGGTGAGCGCCACCTGCGAGAGGAACGCGGCCAGCCCGAGCGCCGCCAGGAGGCTCGCGCCGACCAGCCAGGGCAGGCCGCTACGGCGCGCCTCGAGCAGCACGAAGCGAGCGAGGATGGCGGCTGCCGGCATGGCTACAATTGCGTTGTGGACATTCGAAGCGCAAGGCTAGCGGGCGGGCACCGGCCATGCAAGCAGACGGTCTGAACGCGCCCGCCGTAACGCGCGTCGCGGACGCGGTATCCGGCTTCAGCCGGCACTATTGGCGCTTCGTGGTGGTGGCGATGCTGCTGCTGTTGCACGTGGCGGCGGTGCGCGGAGTGGCCGACGATTGGGCGCGCGCGCTGCTCCTGGCGCACCTCGGGCTGCTGCTGCTGTGGCAACCGTTCGTGCGCGGCCAGAATCGGGTCACCCTGCTCCAGGCAGGCCTGATCGCCGCAGCCGCGGTGGCGGTGATGCTGTCGCTGGGCTGGTGGCTGCTCGCCTTCTGGGTGGTGGTGCTCGCGGGCATCGTCGCAGGCAAGGTCTATCAGCAGTATGCGCGCTGGCAGCGCCGTTTCTACCTGGTGGTGCTGGTGTACCTGATCGCGCTGCTCGCGGTAATCATCCTGCCGGAGGTCGCGCCCCGGCGCGAGATCACCCCGGAGGTGCGTGCGGCGTTCGAGTTCGGCCTGCCGCTGCTGCTGCTGGTCGCGGCGCTGTTCCCGACGGAGCCCGAGGCAACCGACTCGCCGCAGGTAGTCGACTTCTTCTACAGCCTGTTTGTCATGCTGGTGCTGAGCATCGTGACGCTCGGCAGCTTCACCTTCATGACGCTCGGCCGCATGGGCTACCTGCCCGCGCTCACCTACACCGTGTTCCTGATCGCGGCCATGGTGTTCGTCATCGGTCTGGCCTGGGACCCGCGCGCCGGTTTTGCCGGGCTGAGCGTGCTTTTCTCCAGATACTTGTTCTCGATAGGTTTGCCGATCGAGAAGTGGCTGTTCTTCCTTGCCGAGCTGTCGCAGGTCGAATCCCGCCCCGAGCGCTTCCTGGCCGAGGCCGTGACGGGGCTCGCGCGGCTGCAATGGGTGGCGGGCGCCGCCTGGCGCGGCACGCACGGGCAGGGCGAGGCGGGCGCGAGGAGCCCGTACGCGGTCGAGTTCGTGAACCGCGACCTGGCGCTTACCATCTACTCGCGCTACCGCACCGGGCCCGCGCTGCACTGGCACCTGCACGTGCTTGGCCAGCTGCTGGCCGAGTTCTACGTGGGCAAGCTTCGGGAGGAGAAGCTGCAGGAGCAAAGCTACCTCAAGGCGGTGTACGAGACCGGCGCCCGCATGACGCACGACGTGAAGAACCTGCTGCAGTCGCTCAACGTGCTGTGCGCGGTCGCGGCGCGCGAGCAGGACGGGAACTCGCCCGAGTTGCAGGCACTGGTGCGCAGGCAGCTTCCTGTGGTCGCTCAGCGTCTCGGCGAGACACTGGCGAAGCTCGAGCGGCCGCAGGCCGACGCCGAGAAACCTGCTGACACGAAGGCATGGTGGGACGCGCTTTCGAGTCAGTATCGCGGCGCAGGCGTAGAGTTTGCCGCGCGCGGGCTGCGCGAGGGCTTGCAGGTGCCTGGTGTGCTGTTCGGCAGCGTGGCCGACAACTTGCTGCAGAACGCGCTTGTCAAACAGCGCGAAGAACGCGCGCTGCGCGTACGCGTCGCGCTCGAGTGCAGCGACGGTCGCATCGAGCTACGCGTTTGCGACACGGGACGGGCAGTGCCGGCGGAGCTCGCCTCCAAGCTGTTGCGCGCTCCGGTCGACTCGCGCACCGGTCTGGGCATCGGCCTGTACCAGGCGGCGCGCCAAGCCGAAGCAGCGGGTTTCGACCTGTCGCTGCGCAGCAACCGGGACGGCGCGGTGTGCTTCGCGCTGTCCGGCCCGGCGGGTTCCGCCTAGACCGCCTCCCGCTGAACGGTCTCGCACCGCCCGGTCAGTCGATAGACGGTGGTGTTTCCCTTGCCCTTGAGGTAGACGGCCTGCGGCTCAAGGAACTCGTAGCGGTCGCGCAGCCGCCGGTAGGTCGCCTGGTCCACCTGGATCATTCCGGGCACACCCTCGGTGGTGATGCGGCTGGCGATGTTCACGGTGTCGCCCCAGACGTCGTAGATGAACTTCTTCTTGCCGACGACGCCCGCCACCACCGGCCCTGTGCCGATGCCGATGCGCAGCGCGAGCGGCCTGCCGTCGACCTGGTACTCGCGTGCCACCAGGTCGCGGATCTCGAGCGCCAGGTCGGCGATTGCGCTGCTGTACTCGCTGTTGCCCTGGTTGAGGCCGCCGGCGACCATGTACGCGTCACCGATGGTCTTGATCTTCTCCAGGCCATAGCGCTCGGCGAGGGCATCGAACTCGGAGAACATCCGGTTGAGCAGCGCGAACACATCCCGCGGGGTCATCTTCTCGGCGAGCTGCGTGAAGTTCACGATGTCCGCGAACATGACGGTCACGTCCGCATAACCGTCAGCGATCGCGGAGTCGGACTTCTTCAGGCGCTCGGCGATCGGCGCCGGCAGGATGTTCAGAAGCAGACGCTCCGAGCGCTCCTGCTCCTCCTGCAGTCGCGCGTGCGCGTCCTGCAGGCGCGCGCGCGAGCGCTCGCGCTCGGTGAAAGCGAAGCTCAACAGCCAGTAGACCATTGCGCACACCGTCGCAAAATTGAGCGCGAAGAACACGACGCTGGTCGTTACCGGCACGTGCAAGGCGGTGCCCGAGGCGCCGGCAAGTTCGTGATCTACGTAGCCGGTGGCGATCGTCAGGATAACGTAGGCGACCATCCAGGGCAGCGACTCGCGCGCCGAGAACAGCAGCGCCGCGCCCACCGGCGCGAGCAGACCCCACAGGATCATTCCGCTCGCCGACACGAAATCGCCCATCGACCACTGCACGACGAACGGCACGAACAGCCACAACGTCAGCTGCGCGATGCGGAAGAATTTGAAGCTGAGCGTCCACAGGTAGATCAGCAGCGTCGCGAGGGCGGCCAACTCGACGCCGAAGGGCAGCGTGGCCGACAGCCGCAAGCCGAGCAGGTGGTACAGTCCAAGCCAGATCGCCGAGCCACCGATCATCAAGCCGCAGGAGAACAGCAGCACCTGCTTCTTGAGCCGGATTTCCTCGGTGTCGGTCGGCAAGACGCCGGCCGTGCCAAGGCGGCGCAGTAGAATTCCCGGCGTCACACGCTCGGTCATGGGAGCAGTCCCGCGGCGATTAGCCGGCCATACAGCTCGCCAATGGTAACCCACGTGAGCCGGTCGTCGAACTCGCCGCCTGCGGCTCCCGGCGGCGCCGGCGGATGCGCCACGAACACCGCATCGCCGTCGCTGTTCGCGGCCTCGTCGGCGCCGCCGCTGCGCGCGAAGGCCGCGTTCTTCCCGGGCGAGACAATCACCGCCACCAAGAGGTTCTGGTTGGTAAGCGAATTGGCGGACGCGCCGCAGCTCGAGGCGCTGATGCCTGCCGCGGACCTGCATATCAAAAGGTCCGCCGGCTGGCAGGTGATGCCGTTTGCCTTGAGGTTCACGGCCGATGTGAAATGCGGCAGCGTGGGCGCACCGGCGCAGCCGATCACCGATTTCGCCACCGCGTAGCGGATCCGGTTGCCCCAGGCGTCGCGCGCAAAGCCCTGCGCGTCGACCTGGTGAACGCCGAGCGCACGTGCCGGCAGCAGCCCTCGGTAGTAGTCGTCGTTCCCCGCCGTGTCCCGGCAAGCGCCCGCGGCGTCGCGCAGCTCGTCCCCGCCGCTCGTCTCGCGCGCCGGGCAGGGCAGCCTGCCGTTGACAATGGCGAAAGCGAGCAGCAGTTCGCGCGCGTCGTCCAGCCTTTGCAGGGTGCGTGCCTCGTCGCGCTGCTCGACGTGCGCCGAGAGCGTGTACATCGTGCTGCCCAGAAGCAGCGCGACGATCGCCAGCACCACCGCGATCTCGACAATCGAAAACCCGCGCCAGGCGCGGGTCGTCGCGATGCTGACCGGCCTCGTCACGGGTTCGCGTCCACCACGATGACTCGGTCGTTGAAGGCTGCACCCGCGGCGCGCTGCTCGAAGCGCGAGTCGGCGTCCCGGTTTTCCTCGCTGTCGAGAAAGTCCGCGAGCTCGCCGTTCGGTCGTACGGCGCCCTTGAGGCTGCGTCCGGCGAGCACCAGGAGGGCACGCTGCCCATTGGCCGGCTCAAGGTTGGCCACCTGCAGGCAGGTCGGCGGCCCGGCGTCGCTGCAGCGTCCTGCGCCACCCGGCGCGAACGGTGGCGCGACCGCGTAGTAGACCAGCCGGAACCATTCGTTGCGCACGAACCAGCCGCTCGAGGGATGGTCCGGGTCGAGCAGCGGGTGGTCGGCGAGCACGTCTTGCGCCACCATCATGTAGTAGTCAGTCTCATGGCCTAGGTCGGGCAGGTCGCCGACGACGTCGATCCGCGCGGAACCGTCCGCCGCAAGGTTGCCGATCACCCTGCTGGCGACCGGCATCCACCCGGTCGCGGAATGGTAATAGACCATGGCCCGTTCGGGGTCGATTTTGCGCAGCGCCAGTGCCACATTGTCCTGGGTCGCCGTCAGGCGCAGCCGCGCGGCCCCCTCGTAGGTGCCGCGGCACCAGGCGCTGGAGTCCTCGGCCATTCCGCACGATGCCGTGCGCAGCCGTCCCCTGCCGCCTGCCTGCGCCACGCTGACGCCGCGCCGACTGCTCCACGCGATGAGCGACGGGATGCAGCGCGGATCGCGGCCCGGGTCGCAGCCGCGCGAGACGCTGAACGGCAGCAGCCCCTGGACGTTGCCGACCGCGCCGAGAAAATCGGACGCACCGGGGTCGGCGAAGGGCGCTGCATAGGGAAACACCGCGCGGCCGGCCGGCAGCCCCCAGTCCGGGCCTGCGTAGGCGTCCCTGAGCGGCGGCACGATGTCGCGCTCGATGCGCACCTTGATCGCGGCCTCGATGCCTGGAAGCAGGTCTGCCGTGGTAACCGGAAGGACCTGATCATTGAACGACCCCAACGGTCCGGCGCTCGCAAAGCTCGCGTCGGCGGGCAGCGTGGCGTTGTCGCACTCGAGGTAGTCGCGCGCGTCCGGCGGGGACATGGCACGCGACTGCGTGCGCGGCGTGCAGCCCGTGCTTGCGGAGACCTGCAGCGCAGGCCCCGGCGCGATGATCAGCGCCACGGCGGCGTCTTCGCGTCCGTCGAGCGCCAGCCGGCCGCGCGAATTCGAATTGATGGTCAGCTGCGCGGTCGTCCTGGGCAGCGCCCAGCCAGGCGATACGGCGTACCACAGCGGCTCACCGTAGGCGTCCCGCGCGCGGTCCAGCCCAAGAGTGCGCCACGGCAGACGTCCGAGAGCCGGAAGCGCGCAGCTGCCCGCCGCGATGCCTTCGTTCGCCGTACCGACGTAGCCACGGGCTTCGGGGCAAGGCAGTCGCCCCGGGTTGCTCTCGGCGGCCAGCACCGCCTGTCTGGCGACGTAGCCCGCGAGCGCGAGCTTTGCGCGGTTGAGCACCGCTGCATTCCGAGCGCGCGCCGCCGCGGTGAAGTTGTCCGCGGAGTCCAGTTTCGACAGGAGGAGCCAAGACACCGCGAGCAGCACGATCGCCATCAACGCGACCAGGGCGGCTCCTCGCTGTGCGCTGCGCGGGCGGAATCGCAGCGGCATCGGCGCAAATGTGCCGCGCTTAGCGGGCGGCGCCGGCCGCGGGACGCTCGACCCGAAGCTCGCCTCCGCCCAGGCCGTCGTGGACCTCGCCCGTGCCCCGATCGAGCGATTCGCCGACCTTCAGGGGGATGCGCCGCTTGCTGTCTCCGACCACGATCGAGGCACGGTCCGGCCGGGTACGGTCGGGGACGATCACCGTGCTCTCGGCCTGGGCGCCTTCCGGGATCGCTTCGCCGTTCACGAACAGCGTCGACTTTCCGCTCGAGCGCTTGACGTAGCCGTCGAGCCGCGTGCTGGGCGACTCGACCACCACCGCCGCGGGCTTGTCGGGTACGCGCGCCTTGCGCCGCTCGTCGAGCGCGGCGCGCTGCTCGGGCGTGAAGAACAGCCGCCCGAGCTCTTGCGCTTGAGCGGCCGCCGCCCAAGCGCCGAGCGAGATTACCAGCAGCAGCTTCGCGGTGCGCGTCACGTCTTTGCCGCCCGGTCGCGGATCGTGATCAGGTCGATGTCGCAGTTGGCCCGCAGGCGGGGCACGATCGAAGTTCCGGTCGGCGCCTGCCCGGTGCGCGCGATATCGCAGCTCCGAATCGAGTAGTACGCGTTGCCCGATTGGCGCAGGTCTCTGAGGAAGCCCAGCAGGTCGCCCTCGTGCAGCAAGGCGAGATTGACTTTCATGGTGCTCGAGTAGATCTCCACGTTGCCGGGCTTGCCGGGCACCGAAGCGAGCAACTGCTGGCGCTGCACCTGGTAGCTGAGATCGAGCAGCTCGCGGCTGATGCGAATGCGCGACATGGTGTCGGCCCATTCGAGGCGCAGCTCCGGCCCGATGATGTGCAGCGCCTGGAGGCGCTGGTACACCGCGAGCTTTTCCTGCACTTCACGCTCCTCCTCGGCGATGCGCGCGAGGCGCTGGTTCGCCTCGCCGCGCTGCGTCTGCGCATTGGCAAGCTCCTGGTTGGCGCGCGCGAGGGCTGAATGCACGTACGCGATCAACGCGGCGCCAGCGGCCACCGCCAACAAGCACAGGACGATCGGCAGGGCGAGCTTGCGAACTTCGGACAGCGCCAGGTTCACTTGAGGCTCCTCGCCAGCACGATGGTGAAGCGCGGCGCCTCGTTCGCGTCTGAGGCTCCGATGTCGCCGGTCAGGGTACCCTGGGACGTGATGTCGAACGGCAGCTGGGTGCGCAAGATCCGGTAGGGCGAGCCCGCGCTAAGCGCCGCGGCGAATTGCTGCACCTGCGCGGTGATGCCGCGATAGTCGGAACGCTGGGTGGCGTTCACGCGGCCTGCGATCTCGAGCACTTCGGAGTCCGGGCGGGAGCCGGCGGCGGCCGGCGCCGCAATGCCTCCCGGAGGCGTTTCGCGCCCGCTCTCGACGGGCAGCCCGACCCGCCATCCCAGCCGGTCGAGCTCGATCTGCGGGAACTGCTCGAGCACTTTGGACAGGTGCATGAGGGAAGCCTCGGGAGTGCTGCTGTGCGCCGCAATCTTGCGGAACTCCACCACCGTCGCCCTTAGGTTTTCGGTGGTCGTTTGGGTGACCGGAAACGTAGAAGTAATGCGCGCGTACTCCTCGCCCGCTGTGCTTGCCTGACGCTGCTGGAACCGGGTGCTGTCGCGCACCGACATCACTTCGAGCCAGTTTGCGCCCGCGTACAGCGCACAGGCGGCGAAGCCGATCGCGCCGGCCGCGGCGATGCCGCGCTGCAGCTGCCAGATGCGGAAGCCGCGGCGTTCCTCGCTGCGCGCGAACTGCTGCTTCGGCGGCTTGCTGACCACAAGATGCAGGTAGAGCTGCTCGGCGAAGGTTCCCGAGGTGCGCCGCACGCCGACTGCGCGTGCCGCCTCGTCCGCATCGAGCGCACGGAACGTGAGCCGCGCGTCGGAGACCAAGGCCTGCTCGAATACTGCCCGCTGCCCTGGCGGCGCCACCACCAGCACCTGCACCGGAGGCCCCTCGCGCGGCAGCGCGCGCAGGCCACCGAGGTACTGCGCGAGGCGCATCGTCTCGGAGCGCACGAAGGCGGCCAGCGACTCGGGTGGCATGGTGCCGATGCGCTCCAGACGCGAGAAGCGCAGCCGGCCGTTGTCGATGTAGCACTGCCGCAGGCCGGCCCGGTTATGCGTGATGACAAAGGCGGGCCCGCTGCGCGCCCCGAGACGCGAGGCGAGGGCCGGCGCGATGAGCGGCACCGAGTACACGCCCGCCAGCTTGGCGTCCGAATCCATCAGCGCGTCGAGCCACGGGGTGAACTGCTCGGTGTTGGTGAACGAAGTGAGCAGCAGCCGCTCGTTGCGCCGCTCGCCCGTGATCTGTCCGAGCGGCAGCGCGGTGGCGAGCCGCGTGTCGCGGTAGCGCTGCGCCAGGCGCCGCTGCACCACCGCCTCGCGGTCGCCGCCGCGCAGGTATGGAATCTGGTCCTCGTGGAAGTCTTCGCCGGCGAGGTCGGCGACGACGTAAAATAGCGCGCCCTTCTGGCGGCGCAGGAAATCGCGGAACTCGGCGAGCCCATCATCGTCGGCCTCGAAGCGTGCGTCGAGCTCGAGCGCACGCCTCGACCAGCGGTACACGTAGTGCTCGCTCGAGGTGAAGTAGAGGACGCGTTTCGCGGACATCGCAGTTCGGCGCCGTGTCTAGTATTTCATTTTCGAAATCGTGTCGTACACGGGCCCGAGCACGGCCAGCATCACCCAGCCGAGGATCAGGCCGAGCACGAGCGTGAGCGCCGGCTCGATCATCGCCTGCAGCCTGCCGATGCCTTCCCTGACTTCACGATTGTAGAAGTAGCTGACGTTGAGCAGCGCCGTGTCGAGGCCTCCCGTATTCTCGCCGATCTTGAGCATGCGGATCACCAATGGCGGAAACAGCGCCGCGTCCTGGAATGCCGCGGTGAGATTCTTGCCCTCGGCGATCTGCTGACCGGCGGTGCGCAGCGCGTTCTCGAGCGGCTTGTTGCCGACGATCTCCTCGGAACTTCGGATCGCATCGAGGACCGTGATGCCGGAGGCGTACATCATCGCGAAGCTCGAGGCGAAGCGAGACAGGATGATCTTGCGCAGGATCGGGCCGACGAGCGGCATCGAGATCTTGTAGCGATCGATGGTGTACTCGACCGCCGGGTAGGTCCTGGCGGCGAATCTGAGCCCGAACCATACGACGAACGGGGCGGCGAGCACGGCCCACCAGAAGTTGACGAAGAAATGCGATACCTCGATCAGGATGCGCGTCTGCAGCGGGATCTCCTGCCCCATGTTGCGGATGAACCCCGTCATCTGCGGCACGAGATAGATCATGAGGAAGAACGTGACCAGCACCACGATCGATCCGACGAAGGCCGGGTACATCATCAGTTTCTTGGTCTGCGCGGCGAGCTCGTCTTCCCATTTCAGCGACTCGGTGAGGCTCTTGAGCACGTCGGAGAGCTTTCCCGTCTGCTCTCCCGAGCGCACCAGGCTGACGAATACTTTGCCGAACACCTCGGGGAACTCGGCGAGCGCCTGCGACAGGCTCCTGCCGCCCTCGATCGCCTCGATCAGCCCTGAAACCACCTCGCGAAACCGCGGGTTGTCCATGCTCTCGCGCAGATCCATCAGGCCGTCGACGAGCGGCACGCCGGCAGAAGAAAGCTGCTCGAGGTGGAAGCAGAAATTGATCAGGTCCTGGCGGCTGACACGGGTCCCACCGATCAATCGCGAGCGCCCGCTCGAGGGCGCGCCGTTCACGAGATCCAGGCCCATGCGCGCCAGGCGCTGTTCGAGGTCGAATACATTCACCGCCTCGATGCGGCCGAGCACGTTCTTTCCGTCCTCGTCGACGGCCTTGTAGGTATATAGAGGCATTGTCGTTGCGCTCGGCGCGGCGGGCCCTCAGCCCATCCGATCGGTCAGGTCGACGACGCGCATCAGCTCCTCGAGGCCGGTGACGCCGCCGCGAACCAGGCGCACGCCGTCTTCCGCCAGAGTGCTGAATCCGTTCTCGCGTGCCGCCATGAGAATCTCGCGCGTGGTCGCGCGCCGCGCAATCAGCTCGTCGATGCCGGCGTCGATCTTCAGGATCTCCAGGATCGCGGTGCGTCCGCGGTAGCCCTGGTAGTCGCACTGCTCGCAGCCGACCGCGCGGTAGAGCGTGGCGCTCTCGGCGGCCTTGTAGCCGAGCAGGTGCCGCTCCTTCGAATCCGGCGAATACGACTGACGACAGGTTTGACAGAGCTTGCGCAGCAGCCGCTGCGCAATCACGCCGATGATGTTGCCCGTCATGACATCGGGCACGATGCCGATGTCGAGCAGCCGGGGAATCGCGCCGACCGCGGAGTTGGTGTGCAAGGTCGAAAACACCTGGTGGCCGGTCATGGCGGCGCGGAACGCCATCTCCGCGGTGTCGGCGTCGCGCACCTCGCCCACCAGGATCTTGTCGGGGTCCTGCCGCATCATCGCGCGCACGCCGTTGGCGAAATCGAGCTTGGCCGCCTCGGATACCGAGGTCTGCCGAATCAGCGTCATCGGATACTCGACCGGGTCTTCCAGCGTCATGATGTTGACCGCGTCCGAGTTCACGTGGTTCAGGATCGAGTACAGCGTGGTCGTCTTGCCGCTACCCGTGGGTCCAGTGACCAGGATAATGCCTTCCGGGCGGGCAATCATCCGCTTGAGCAGCTCGAGCTGCGCGTCTTCGAGCCCGAGCTTGTCGAGCGGCACGATGCCTTTCTGCCGGTCGAGGATGCGCAGCACCAGGTTCTCGCCGTGGGTCGTCGGCAGGCTCGAGACGCGGAAGTCGATCACCCTGCCCGACATGGTGGCCGAGATGCGACCGTCTTGCGGCGCGCGCGTCTCGGCGATGTTCATCTTGGACATCACCTTGAGGCGCACCGCCATGGCCGGCCAGTAGGTCTTGTGCAGCGAGCGGATCTGTCGCAGCACGCCGTCGATGCGGTAGCGGATGCGCAGGAAGCTCTGCTCGGGCTCGAAGTGAATGTCGGACGCGCCGTGCTCGACGGCGTCGGCAAGCAGTGCCGAGATCAACCGCACCACCGGCTGGCTGTACTCGTCGTCCTCGGTGATGGACGTGTAATCGACCTCGCCGGTCTCGATTTCCTGCAGGATGCCGTCGATCGAGAACTCGTGCCCGTAATAGTGCTCGATCGCGCGCTCGATCTCGGAGTCGCCGGCGAGCCGCAGCTCGATCTCGAAGTCGCCCTTGAGGTGCGTGCGCAGCTGGTCGATCGCGACGATGTTGTTGGTGTCGGCGAGCGCCACGATGAATTTGTTCGACTGCCGGTCGAGCGCGATCGGGAATATGCGGTAGCGGCGCGCCAGCTCCCGCGGCAGGGCCTTAAGGGCGGCAGGATCGACGATGATGTGCGCCAGATCGACCGATTGCAGCCCGAGTTTCTGCGACAGGGCGTCGCGCAGCGTCGCTTCCGACACGAAGCCGAGCTGCACCAGCAGCCTTCCCACCGGCAGATGCGACTTCATCTGCTCGAGCAGCGCGATCCTGAGCTGGTCCTCCGTGAGGATCCCCTGGTCGATCAGGATCTGCCCGATGTGGCGTCTGGCCTGCGGATTGGTGGGCGAGTTCATCCGGGAAGAATAATACCCGGCGAGTGCGCCGGGCGGACCTAAGATTTCGTCAGTGACCCAGCTCCTGGACGCGCTTCTGCGCCGCGGCCTGGTCGAAGCTGAAGCTGCGATGCTGCGCCAGCGCGAGGGCGTTGTGGTATTGCTCGAGCGCGAGCTTCGGCTTGCCGATATGCTCCAGGCTGACCGCGAGGTTGTAGGCGAAGTCGGGATTGCCAGGATCCGCGGCGAGGGCCTTGAAATAGGCCTGCTGCGCCTCGGCCCAGCGCCCCTGCCGCGCGTACTGATTGCCGAGCGTGAAATACAGCACGTCGGCCCCGGAGTCGGCCGCGAGCATCGTCTTGACGCGGCTCTCCGCGAGCACCGGATCGACCTGCTGGCCGCGCAGCGCGAGAATGCCCGCGAGCGCGTACGAATCACGCGGATCGGCTTGCAGGAGCCGCCGGTAGTAGGACTCGGCGGAGTCATAGCGCTGCGCGCGCATCTCGAGCGCAGCCATGCCGAGCAGGGCGTCGCGGTTGCCGGGCTCGTGTTGCAGCGCCTGCTCGTAGTGGCTGCGCGCGCCGGCCAGGTCTCCGGCCTGGTATGCCGCGTAGCCGGCGCTTATCGCGGGGTCGAGCCGCGGCGTCGGGCGCTTGATCGTCAGATCGGCGCTGCGCCTTGGCTCGAGCACCACGCGCGGTGCCGGAGCTGCGGGCGGCGCCTGCAAGGCTTGCGGTGCGGCGCGCGTCGGCATGCGCAGCGCTGGCGCCTTCACCTGCGTCTGCGGCTCGCGCGGCGCAACCGGCGCGACCGGCACAGCCGGCAGTCCGGGTATCTCGCCTTGCGACGCCGCGGCGGCCCCCGAAGGCGCCGGGTTTTGCGCGGCGCCGCCGCTCGGGGCGACGGCGACCGGGCGCTCGGTGGACGCCGGGGGAGGATTGGCGTTCACCAGCGGCGCCGGCGGGCGAAGCTGATACCAGAAGTAGATCACCGTGCCGAGCGCCACGGCGCCGAGCACGCCGAGCGCGATGTAGAACGGCAGGCGCGGGTTCGGTTCTCTCATTTTCGCCTCGAATACCTTCCTGGCCGCCGCGCGCTCGGCCGACCTGCCGCGCACGCCCTCGCTCGATGCCGAAGCCGCGCGTTGGCGCGTGGCGGGGGGCGGCGGAGGCGGCGCTTCGATGCTTTCGAGCGTCAGTGCGCTGCTGCCTTCCTGCGGGTTGCTCCGGGCCGAAAGATCTTCGGTCGCGATCTCGAGCGACTGCGAAATGTCGGGCAGCTCGGCTCGCGTGCGCACATGCGGTGGCCGGTCGGACGCCCCCACGGTGCGCGGCGGCTCGGCATCCGCCGCGGCTTCTTGCGGCGCGCCACCCGCGGCATCCGATTGAGCGCGGCGCTGCGCCTCCTCCTTGGCTTTCTCGGCCCTCTTCAGCGCGTCGAGCAGCAGGCTCATCTCAGTTGTTGGTTGGCAGCACTGGAGGCGCGCCGCGGCTGGGATTGGGTTTGGCGAGGAAGTCCTTACCGGGCAGCTGATCGCGGAACTCCGCAAAATCGCCGTCGATGCTGGGGTCACGAATCACGGTCACCCGGAGGAAGATCACCAGCTCGGTCTTCTGATTCTTGTCGTGGCGTTGCTGGAACAGATCTCCGAGGATCGGGATCTGGTTGACGCCGGGAATCGTGTCCTCGGTGGACGACCTCGTGTCCTCCATCAATCCGCCAAGCACCGCGATCTGGCCGCTCTGCATGCGCAGCAGCGATTCCATTTCGCGCGTCTGGATGATGGGGATAAGGCTCTGGATCGGTGGGGTGTTGCAAACGATGCCGACGCCGCAAGGATTGGCCAACGCCGGATTCGGGTCAGCGGCGTCCCCGATCTTCCTGCGAATGGTTGGACGCACGTCCACAAGTACCGTGTCGGAGTCGCTGATCTGCGGCACCACGCTCATGATCAGGCCGACAGGCGAGACGTTCGGCGTGGTGGTGAAGGTCGGGGGCGCATTGACCGTGCCGGCGCCCGCGTTGGAAACAGTGGTCGTGCCGGGCTGCATGGTGAAGTACACCAGGTCGTCGGTCACGCGCATCACCGCCGCCTGGTTGTTGAGCACGGTGAGCGTCGGGCTGGAGAGCACCCGCACCTGGCCGAAGGACTCGAGCAGCCTCAGCGCCGAGGTGAAGTTCATGCTCGCGAGCGAGTAACCGACCGTGAACGCGTTGGTGGTGATGTTCGCGGGTGTGCCGGCCGACGACTGGCTGAATGAGAAGCCGGTGCCGCCCGCCGAGAGTGCACGCGACCAGTCGATGCCGCGCTGGTAGTCGTTGTTGAGCTGCACCTCGGCAATGGTCGCCTCGATCAAAACCTGGCGCTTGGCGCTCGCCATCACGTGGTCGAGGAACTCCTGGATCTTGGCGTGCTGACGCGAGGTGGCGCGGATGGTGAGGATGCCGGTCTCTGGATTGGGGATCACCGAGGCGGCCTCGCGATATGTCACCGGTTGCGCGGCCGCAGCCTCGGCAGGCGGCGCTCCGGCCGCCTGCTGCGCGGCGCCGGCCGCGGCCGCCGCGGCCGGCCCGGCCGGGGCCTGCGTGGCTCCCGCAGAGGCGGTCGACGGAATGATCTTGTCAGTCTCCCGCAGGATGTCCTTGATGTTCGCGACCAGCGAGTCCCAGAACTTGTTGTTCGAGGTCATTTCGAGCGCCGACGACGAGTTGGTCGACGTGCCCGAGGAGCCCGCCGCGCCACCGCTCGCTCCTCCGGCCGAGCCGCCAGCGAGCTGGCTCGATACCGAGACGCGCATGGTCGCGTTGCGCGCCATGTTGACGTAATCGATCTTGTACAGGTGCAGGTAGGGCGTATCGCGCATCACGACCAGGTCCTGGCCGCGAATCTCGTAGCGCATGTCGACCTGGCGCGCGATGCGCGTGAGCATCTGGGGCAGCGTCTGGTCGATGGCGTTGAGCGTCACCACCCCGCTGACGCCGGGATCGATGTCAATGTTGATGCGCGCGTCGCGCGCCAGCGCGAACAGCAAATCGTGGACCGGCACCTTGTTGACCACCGCGCTGTAGGTTTCAGGCGGGGTGCTCGGCTCCGGCTTGGGCAGCACGGGTGCGGCCTGCACCGGCGGCGGAATGGCGCCCTCGGTACGCGGAAGCTCGGGGCGTATATGAGTCTCAGTCGGCTTGAGCGGTGCCTGCCCGCAAGCCGCAAGCAAGGTGACAAGACCCAAGGCGATGAACTGCTTGCTAAAGCTCATGGCTAGCGTGCCTTCCCCCTATCTGCGAAAAGCATATCACGCTAATCCTGAGAAAACTACGCTAACCTTCTGTACTGCGGCGTTTTTCTCTGCCAAAGAGTGTCAAGGATGGTTAGAGCGCGTGCCGTAGTTCGGCAAAGCTGCGCGGCACCGTCTTGAATTCACGCTGGTATTTCTGTGGCAGGCGCTTTTGCGCCATGAGGGCCTCCTCGCGGGTGGGGAAGGTACCGAACACCACCCACAGGCGGGCCGGAGCACCTGGGAGGGGGAGGACGTAGAGCTGCGCCAGCGGGACCAGATCACGCGCCCGGGTCAGGAAACGCTCGAGGCGTGCCTGGTCGGTATTTTCGGTCACAAAGAGCTCGAGCGCATAGGTGGCATCGGGCGCGCGCGCGAGCAGCTCCCGGGTCGCGGCTAGGCGCTCGGCGAGCAATGGCTGGTCCCGGGCGGCGTAGCGCCCCATGATGCGCTGCAGCTGGGCCTCGGACAGCAGGGACGCGGGCGCGTTTGCCGGGGCGGGGACGGCCGCCGGCTCGAGTTGGGGCGGCTTCGCCTCGACCGGGCGCGCCGTCGCCTCTGCGGCGACCGCTTTCGGCGCTGGCGCGGGGGCCGCTTGCGCCTGCGGTTCGGGAGCAGGGGGTTTCGGAGCAGGGGGCAGTTCGGCCTTTGCCATCGGCGTCGCCGCGGCCGGCTTCGCCGCGGGCGCCGGCACCGGCTGCGCCACCGGGCTAGCGCCGGACAAAAGCCAGTGAGCGGTCACTCCTATCAGGATCCCCACGGCAAGCACGGCTATGGCGTAGAGCGCCGGGCGCCACGCGCGCCTGAGGGGGGTGAAATCGGAGTCGGCGATTGCGGCGCGCGCATGCTGCGCAGTGACCGCATGGGTGTCGACCGTGAACGTCGAGAGCAGCGACTTGTCGGCGAGGATGTTGATGCGCCGCGTCAGGCCACCGGCGGCGCGCGCGATCAGCGCCACCGCCTGCGGCGTGAAGACGTCCGGACCGCGATAGCCGGCCGCGCGCATGCGGAAGGCGAGGTACATGCCGACCTCGGACTCCGACAGGGGGCGCATGCGGAAGCTGTGCGTGATGCGGTCCTTGAGCTGGCGCAGCGATGGCTTGGCAAGCGCCTCGTCGAGCTCGGGCTGGCCGAACAGCACGATTTGCAGCAGCTTGTGGCGGCTCGACTCGAGGTTCGACAGCAGCCGCACCTGCTCGAGCGTTTCCTCTGGCATGGCGTGCGCCTCGTCGATCAGGATGACCACGCGGCGGCCGGCCGCGTACAGCCCGATCAGGTGCTCCTGCAGCTCGCGCAGCGCCACCGATACGCGGGTCTGCGTGAACTGGAGCTTCAACTCGTCGGCGATGGCGAACAGGATCTCGTCGCGCCCGAGTGAGGGCGTGCTGAGGTAGATGGTGTCCACGTGCGCGGGCAGACGCTCCATCAGCACCCGGCAAAGCATGGTCTTGCCGCTGCCGACCTCGCCGCTGACCTTCACGATGCCCTCGTCGTTGAGGATGGCGTAAATCAGCGCTTCAAGGGTCGCGCCGCGGTCCGCGCCATCGAAGAAGAAGTCGGTGTGCGGCGTGATGCGAAAGGGCGGCTCGTTGAGCCCGTAATGCTCCAGATACATAGAGCGCGCGCGGTCCCGGCTATCTGGTTTTCGCCGGGGGAAGGGGTGCCGGCGGTCCGCCTTGAGGTTCCCCTGCGTCACTGGACATGCGGCTGTACAGGGTGGTGCGGTTGATGCCGAGCAGCTTGGCGGCCTGGCTGACGTTGCCGCCACTGAGCTTCAGCGCGGCGTCGATGTAGCACCGCTCCCAGCGCCGCAGCGTCTCGTCCAGGTTGAAGCCGCGATCGCGCTCGAGGTGCCTGCGCGCCTGCTCCACGAGATCGGCGCCGTCGGCGGCGCCGGCTGGAGTCGCCGGAGGCGCTTCGAGGTCGAACTCCTGCTCGAGCTCGGCGACCGACAGGCGCTGGCCGGCGTGCTTGGTGGTGAGGCGGATGACGATGTTGCGCAGCTCGCGCACGTTGCCCGGAAACTGGTAGTCGAGCCAGCGCCGCTCGGCGTGGGCATCGAGCGAGAACGGCTGCACCCCCGATTTCTCGGCGTACATGCGGCGGAACTGCTCGAGCAGCAGCAGCTTGTCGGCGTCGAGCTCGCGCAGCGGCGGCACCGACAGCGTGAGTACCGACAGGCGGTGATACAGGTCGGCCCGGAAAGTGCCGCGCTTCACCTCCAGGCGCAAGTCCCGGTTGGTGGCCGCGACCACGCGTGCGCGCGACACGCGTCGCTGGGTCTCGCCCACGCGCTGGAACTCGCCGTTCTCCAGCACGCGCAGTAGCTTGGCCTGCATCTCGAGTGGCAGCTCGCCGATCTCGTCCAGGAACAGGGTGCCGTCCTGCGCGTCCTCGAAATAGCCGGCCTTGTTCGCTGCCGCGCCGGTAAAGGCGCCCTTGACGTAACCGAACAGCGTCGGCTCCACCAGCGATGGCGAGATCGCCGCGCAGTTGAGCGCCAGGTAGGGCTTCGCCGCGCGCACGGAACGGTGGTGCAGGCTCTGGGCCACCACGTCCTTGCCGCTGCCCGACTCGCCCTCGATCAGGACGGGGAACGGCGAGTCGGCGAATTGCGCGAGCTGGCTCTTCAGCTTGGCGAGCGCCGGGCTCTCGCCGATCAGGACCGCCGCCTCGTGCGGGCGCGCGTCGATCTCGGCGGCGCGCATTTCGAGCGCACGCGACAGCGTGCGCTTCAACGCGGCCGGGTCGCAGGGTTTGGCGATGAACTCGACCGCCCCCAGCGCGCGCGCATGACGGGCATTGGCTGCGTCGTTCTGGCCCGACAGCACGAAGATCTTCATGCTGCGCGAGTGCGCGAGCAGCTCGCCGATCAGCTGGAAACCCTCGTCCGGGGCGTGCGGCGTCGGCGGCAGCCCGAGGTCGACGAGCGCGAGCTGCGGCGCGCGAGGCAGCTGGCGCAGCAGCTCGATCGTGCTCGGGCGCGAGTCACAGGTGTACACCTCGAAGTCGGCGCCGAGCGCGAACGCGAGCGAATCGGTGATCAGCGCGTCGTCGTCGACGATCAGCAGCGAGGGCTTGCCCTCACGCGCTTCCTGCAGGTTGGTCGACATTGCTGCGTATGCACCTCAGAAAGGCTCGCTCTAGCTGCGGCTCGGAATAGCGGCTGCATAGCTCGGCCGGCGCGCCGCGGAACCTGATCCGCCCCCGATCGAGCACCGCCACCGACGAGCACAACTCCTCGACGTCCGATAGCACATGCGAGGTGATGAGCAGCGCCCGACCCTCGCCCTTGAGGCGTCGGAGCACCGATTTGACCGCGACCCGGCTCGCGGGGTCAAGGCCGCTCATGGGCTCGTCGAGCACGTAAAGGTCGCGCTCCAGGAGAAAGCAGGCCGCGAGCCCGAGCTTCTGGGTCATGCCCTTGGAAAGCTGGCGCACCGGCTGCCCGAGCACGGCCGCGTCGAGCTCGAGCTCGGCGAGCGCCGCAAGGGCACGGCCGCGCTCGTAGCGCGTGCCAGAGAGCGACAGCATCATCTCGAGAAACTCGCTGCATCGCAGGTAGTGCGGCGGCATGAAGCGCTCGGGCACGTAGGCCAGGCGGTACCGCGCCCGCGCTTCGCCGCCCGGCAGGCCGAACAGCTCGACGGCGCCGGCGTCGTGGCCGCACAGGTCGAGCAGGCACTTGATGAGAGTCGTCTTGCCGGCGCCGTTCAGCCCCACCAGGCCGAGTGCCTCGCCCGCGGCGAGCTCGAGGTCGACGCCGGCGAGCACTGCGCGCTCGCCGTAGCGCTTCTCGAGCCGCGTGATGCGAACCAAGGCGGCGCTTTCGGAGGTCGGCATGACGCCAATGATATATAGATACGAGTAAAATCCGCGTTTTTTCCGCGCCGCCGCCCCTTGCCCGAAACCAACATCGTAGAGGTCGAGAAGGTCTGGTTCGGCTACGATCCTGCGCGGCCGGTGCTGCGCGACGTGAGCGTAGCGATCCCGCGCGGCAAGGTGGTCGGCATCATGGGCCAGTCGGGCTGCGGCAAGACGACGCTGCTGCGCATCATCGGCGGCGCGCGCATGCCGACGCGCGGCAGCGCGCGCGTGCTCGGGGCGGTGACGCGCGATCTCGACCGTGATGGGCTGTATGCCATGCGCCGCAAGATGGGCATGCTGTTTCAGTTCGGCGCGCTGTTCACCGACATGTCGGTCTACGACAACGTGGCGTTCCAGATGCGTGAGCACACCGACCTGCCCGAGGAGCTGATCCACGACCTCGTGATGATGAAGCTGCAGGCGGTGGGCCTGCGCGGCGCGGCGCAGCTCATGCCCGCGGAGCTCTCCGGCGGCATGGCGCGGCGTGCGGCGCTGGCGCGCGCCAGCGCGCTCGACCCGCAACTGATGCTCTACGACGAGCCCTTCGCCGGCCTCGATCCGATCTCGCTCGGCGTGATCGCGCGTCTCATCCGCGACCTGAACGACTCGCTCGGCGCGACCTCGATCATCGTCAGCCACGACGTCCAGGAATGCCTCGATATCGTCGATCGCCTTTACTTCATGGCCGACGGCCGCGTTGTCTCGGAGGGTACGCCGCAGTCGGTGCGCGACTCGAGCGAGCCCTTCGTCGACCAGTTCGTGCACGGCAAGCCGGATGGCCCGGTGCCGTTCAACTACCCGGCGCCGCAGTACGATGCCGATCTCGATCTGGCCGGAGCCTGAGATGGCGAACAGCGCGGTGCGCGGATTCTTCGAGCGGCTGGGGAGCCAGGTAACGTCGCGCCTCTGGCGGCTCGGCTTCGCCAGCCGCTTCCTCGGTTACATGGTGCTGCACTCGGGCACCGCGCTGCGGCGCTTCCCGCTGACGATCCGCGAGATCTACTTCGCCGGGGTGCTGTCGCTGATCATCATCCTCGTCTCGGGCCTGTTCGTTGGCATGGTGCTCGGCTTGCAGGGCTACAACACGCTCGAGCGCTACGGCTCGTCCGAGGCGCTCGGAGTGCTGGTGGCCCTGTCGCTGGTGCGCGAGCTCGGGCCGGTGGTGGCGGGCCTGTTGTTCGCCAGCCGCGCGGGGTCGGCGATCACCGCGGAAATCGGGCTGATGAAGGCGACCGAGCAGATCTCGGCGATGGAGATGATGGCGGTCGATCCGATCGCGCGCGTCGTGGCGCCGCGCTTCTGGGGCGGCGTGATCTCGATGCCGCTGCTCGCGGGCCTGTTCTCGGCGATGGGCGTATTCGGCGGCTACCTGGTCGGGGTGAAGCTGATCGGCGTCGACGAGGGGGCGTTCTGGTCGCAGATGCAGGCCGCAGTCGACTTGCGCGAGGACATCCTGAACGGTGTCATCAAGAGCTTCGTGTTCGGCATCGCGGTGTCGTGGATCGCGGTATTCGAGGGTTACGACGCGCCGCCCACGGCCGAAGGCGTATCGGGCGCGACCACGCGCACGGTCGTCACCTCTTCGCTCGCTATCCTGGCGCTCGACTTCATTCTCACGGCGCTCATGTTTACCGGAGGAAACGGAAGATGAACCGCTCCACCATCGATCTCTGGGTCGGCATATTCGTGGCCGCGGGCTTCGGCGCGCTGCTATTCCTTGCGCTGAAAGTGGGTAATCTCACCGCGCTCTCGACCTCCGCGACTTATCAGATGCAGGCCAATTTTGCTAACATCGGCGGGCTCAAAATCCGCGCCCCGATCAAGAGCGCCGGCGTGGTGGTCGGTCGGGTTGCGGACGTACGTTTCGATGACCAGACCTACGAGGCGATCGTCACCATGAGCGTCGACGCGCGCTACAAGTTTCCGCGCGACACGGTCGCGAAGATCCTCACCTCCGGGCTGCTCGGTGAGCAGTACATCGGCCTCGACGCCGGAGGCGACAGCAAGATGCTGGCGAACGGCGACCGGCTGCGGCTCACACAGTCGGCCGTGGTGCTGGAGAACCTGATCAGCCAGTTCATGTTCAACAAGGCGGCCGAAGGCAAGGACAACAGCAAGTGAACTCGCTCGATCGGTTCCTCGGGGGGCTCGCCCCGGGGCGCATGCTGGCGCTTGCGCTCGCCGTGTCGCTCGCCTCGGGCTGCGCCACCGTGCAGAACCCCGATCCGCGCGACCCCTACGAGAGTTTCAATCGCAGCGTGTTCTCGTTCAACGACGGGCTGGACAAGGCCGTGCTCAAGCCGGTGGCGACCGCCTACCACGACGTGCTCCCCGGACCGCTGCGGGTAATGGTGCGAAACTTCTTCTCCAACATCTCCGACGTATTCATAGGCGTCAACAACATGCTGCAGGGCAAGCCGGGCGAGGGGTTCAATGACTGGGCGCGGGTCCTGTTCAACACGACGTTCGGCCTGGCGGGCATCAACGACGTGGCGAGCGAGATGGGACTGGATAAGCACAACGAGGATTTCGGCCAGACCTTCGCGGTCTGGGGCGTGGGCAGCGGCCCCTACCTGGTACTGCCGTTCTTCGGGCCGAGCGGCGTGCGCGACGGCGTGGGGCTCGGCTTCGATCTGTATATGTCGCCCTTGCTCGGCTATCACAATGTCCCGGTGCGCAATTCCATGGCCGGGCTGCGTGTCGTGAGCGAGCGCTCCGAGCTGCTCGAGGCCGGCAAGATCGTGGAGCAGGCGGCGCTCGACGAGTACTCGTTCCGGCGCGATTTCTACCTGCAGCGGCGCAGGAGCCTGATCTACGACGGCAACCCGCCGCGCGAGCGGCTGCCGGAGGATTGAGCCGTGTCGCGCCTCGTCATCAATTGGTTCGTGGCCGGCATCGCCTGCGCGGCGCTCGCCGTACCGGCATTCGGCGCCGATGCCGAAGTCTCGCCCGACGCGCTGGTGAAGCGGGTCACTCTCGAGGTGCTAGACATCGTCAAGCGCGACCGGGAGATCCAGGCCGGCAATCACCAGAAGGTCATGGCCCTGGTCGAGGAGAAGGTCGTGCCGCACTTCGACTTCACCTACATGACGCGCATCGCGATGGGCCGCAACTGGCGGCAGGCCTCGCCCGAGCAGAAGGAGCGCCTCGTCGCCGAGTTCAAGACGCTGCTGGTGCGCACGTACTCGAGCGCGCTTTCGTCCTACCAGGACGAGAAGTTCGAGTTCCGGCCGCTGCGCGCCAGGCCGGGCGACACGGACGTCACGGTCAACGTGCGCGTGATCCAGTCCGGCAGGCAGCCGGTGGCGATCGACTACGACATGGAAAAGACGCCCGAGGGCTGGAAGTGCTACAACGTGTACGTGGCCGGCGTCAGCCTGGTGGCGAACTACCGCACCGAATTCGACGCGGAGGTACGTCAGGGCGGGATCGACGGCCTGCTGAAGAGCCTCGGCGCCAAGAACAAGTCGCTCGAGCAAGAGCCCCTTGCGGGGAAGAAGTGATGCGGCGCGACGGCGCGCGGCTGGTGATCGGCGGCCCGGTGACGCTCGCCAACGTCGGAGCCGTGCTCGCCGAGGGCGCCAACCAGCTGCGCGAGGGCGCGCGCACCTTCGACCTCGGCGAGGTGACCGAGATCGATTCGTCGCTGCTCGCCGCGATGCTGTCCTGGATGCGCGAAGCGCGTCGACAGCAGGCTGAGATCGAGTTTGCCAACCTGCCCGAGGGCCTCGCCACCATCGCGCGCCTGTACGGCGTGGACAGCCTGCTGCCCGGCTCGGGCGCGCGCCGCTGACCTCCGCCATCGAGATTCGCGAGGTCGAGAAGCGCTACGGAGCGGTGCAGGCGCTCGCCGGCGTGAGCCTGTCGATCCCGCAGGGCGAGTTTTTCGGGCTGCTGGGGCCGAACGGGGCCGGCAAGACGACGCTGATCAGCGTGGTCGCCGGCCTGGTGCGTGCCGACAGCGGCTCGGTGTCGGTGATGGGCGCCGACGTCGTCGCCGACTACCGGCGCACGCGCCGCATGCTGGGCGTGGTGCCGCAGGAGCTGGTGTTCGATCCCTTCTTCACGGTGCGCGAGACGCTGCGCTTCCAGGCCGGCTACTTCGGCATTCGCGCGAGCGACCCCTGGATCGACGAAGTAATGCACCACCTGGACCTCGACTCGAAGGCCGAGGTCAACATGCGTGCGCTCTCCGGTGGCATGAAGCGCCGCGTGCTGGTCGCGCAGGCGCTGGTGCACAAGCCGCCGGTGATCGTGCTCGATGAGCCGACCGCAGGCGTCGATGTCGAGCTGCGCCAGGGGCTGTGGGCGTTCGTGCGGCGCCTGAACCGCGACGGCCATACGGTGGTCCTGACGACGCACTACCTGGAGGAGGCTGAGTCGCTGTGCACGCGCATCGCGATGCTCAAGGCTGGGCGCGTGGTGGCCCTCGACTCGACGCGCAACCTGCTGGCGAGTCTTTCGGGGCTCTACCTGAGGCTCGGGATGGACCGCGAGCGGCTGCCCGAGGCTTTCGCCTCGCGCGTCGTGGCGCGCGACGGCGCCCGCGTGACGCTGCGGCTCGAGGGCTACGCCGAGCTCGAGACGGTGCTGGCGCAGCTGCGGCAGGCCGGGCTCGCGATCAAGGAGTTCGAGTTGCAGCAGCCCGACCTGGAAGAAGTGTTCGTGAGCGTGATGGGGCGGCACTGATGGGGGGCTTCGCCACGCTGTTCTACAAGGAGCTGGTGCGCTTCTGGAAGGTGAGCTTTCAGACGGTGGCGGCTCCGGTGCTGACCGCGCTGCTTTATCTGCTCATCTTCGCGCACGCGCTCGAGGGTCGCGTGCGCGTGTACGAGGACGTGCGCTACACCGCGTTCCTGGTGCCGGGCCTGATCATGATGAGCGTGCTGCAGAACTCCTTCGCCAACAGCTCATCGAGCGTGATCCAGTCGAAAATCACCGGCAGCCTGGTGTTCATCCTGCTCACGCCGATCTCGTACGTGGAGTTCTTCCTCGGCTACGTGCTGGCCTCGATGGTGCGCGCCATGGTGGTGGGGCTTGGCGTGCTGCTGGTCACGGTGTGGTTCGTCGACCTGCGGCTCGCCGCGCCGCTGTGGGCGCTCGCCTTCGCGCTGCTCGGCAGCGGGCTGCTCGGCGCGCTGGGGCTGATCGCCGGCATATGGGCCGACCGCTTCGACCAGCTCGCGGGGTTCCAGAATTTTCTCATCATGCCGCTCACCTTCCTGTCGGGCGTGTTCTACTCGATCCATTCGCTGCCGGCGTTGTGGCAGAAGCTGTCGCACGCCAACCCGTTTTTCTACATGATCGACGGCTTTCGCTACGGGTTCTTCGGCGTGTCCGACATTTCGCCGCTCATCAGCATCGCAGTAGTCGGTATAAGCTTCGCGCTGGTAACGGCCGCCGCGCTCTCGATGCTGAGGAGCGGCTACAAGCTGCGGGGATAGGGACATGGTGACGGTGGAGAGCGTCAAGCAGGGAATCGCGGCCGGGCTGGCGTGCGAGCACCTCGAGGTCGCCGGCGACGGGGAGCATTTCCAGGCCCTGATCGTGTCGCGCGAGTTCGAGGGCCGCAACAGGGTACAGCGCCACCAGCTGGTGTACGCGGCGCTCGGCGATCGCATGCGTGAGGAGATTCACGCGCTGTCGATGCGCACCGTGACGCCGGAGGAGTGGCAGGCCGGTGGATAAGCTGCGCATTGCGGGCGGCAAGCCGCTCGAGGGCGAGGCGCGCATCTCCGGGGCGAAGAATGCCGCGCTGCCGATCATGTGCGCCGCGCTGCTCACCGACGCTCCGCTCGTGCTCGAGAACGTCCCGCGGCTGATGGACGTCTCGACCATGGCCAAGCTATTGGCGCAGATGGGCGTCGAGGTCGACGCACGGGAGCGCGGGCGCGTCGTGCTGCGCGCCGCGCAGCTGGGCGAACCGCTGGCGCCCTACGAGCTGGTGAAGACCATGCGCGCCTCGGTGCTGGTGCTCGGGCCGCTGCTGGCGCGCTGCGGCGCCGCGCGCGTGTCGCTGCCCGGCGGCTGCGCCATCGGCCAGCGGCCGGTCGACCAGCACCTCAAGGGTCTCGAGGCGATGGGCGCCGAAATCTCGATCGAGCACGGCTACATGAACGCCAGCGCCAAGCGCCTGCACGGGGCGCGCATCGTCATGGACCTGGTGACTGTGACCGGCACCGAGAACCTGATGATGGCGGCGGCGCTGGCGGAGGGCACGACGGTGCTCGAGAACGCGGCGCGCGAGCCCGAGGTGGTGGACCTGGCGCGCTGCCTCGCCGCGATGGGCGCTAAGATCGAGGGCGCGGGCAGCGACGTCATCCGCGATCGAGGGCGTGCGCTCCCTCGGCGGCGCGACGCACCGCGTGATGCCCGATCGCATCGAGACCGGCACCTACCTCGCCGCGGCGGCGGCCGCAGGCGGCAGGGTGCGCCTCACCGGCGCGGCGCCGGGCACGCTCGAGGCGACGCTCGAGAAGCTGCGAGAAGCGGGAGCCAGGATCGAGCTTGGAGACTCGACGATCGACATCGAGATGTCGGGCCGGCCGCGCGCGGTCGGCCTGCGCACCGCGCCCTACCCGGGATTCGCCACCGACATGCAGGCGCAGTTCATGGCGCTAAACGCGATCGCCGAGGGGACCGCGGTGATCACCGAGACGATCTTCGAGAACCGCTTCATGCACGCGCTAGAGCTGCAGCGCCTGGGCGCGGACATCACCATCCAGGGAAACTCGGCCGTGGTCCAGGGCGTCGAGCGGTTGCAGGGCGCGAGCGTCATGGCGACCGACCTGCGCGCGTCCGCCAGTCTTGTGATCGCCGGGCTGGTGGCGCAAGGCGATACGCTGATCGAGCGCATCTACCATCTCGACCGCGGCTACGAGTCGCTCGAGAGCAAGCTCGCCGGCCTCGGCGCGCGCATCCAGCGGGTTCGTTGACGCGGTGCGGTAAAATCCCGCGCTTGGCCTCGCGGGTTTCACTTCCATGACCATCAGCATCGCCCTTTCCAAGGGGCGCATCTTCGAGGAGACGGCGCCGCTGCTCGCGCGTGTCGGCATCCGGCCGAAGGAGGACCCCGAGACCTCCCGCAAGCTGGTGATCGGCACCAACCGGGCGGGCGTGCGATTGATCATTGTGCGCGCTTCCGACACCCCGACCTACGTTCAGTACGGCGGCGCCGACCTCGGCATCGCGGGCAAGGACGTGCTGGTCGAGCACGGCGGCGAGGGCCTGTACCAGCCCGTCGACCTCGGCATCGCGCGTTGCCGCATGATGGTCGCCGTCCCCGAGGGCTTCGACTACGAGGGCGCGGTGCGCCGCGGCGCGCGGCTGCGCGTGGCCACCAAGTACCTGCGCGCGACGCGCGAGCACTTCGCCGCCAAGGGCGTGCACGTCGACCTGATCAAGCTCTACGGCTCGATGGAGCTGGCGCCCATCGTGGGCCTCGCCGACGCGATCGTCGACCTGGTCTCGAGCGGCAACACGCTGCGCGCCAACAAGCTGGTGCCGGTCGAGGAGATCATGCAGGTGTCGGCGCGCCTGGTGGTCAACCAGGCGGCGCTCAAGACCAAGCGCGCCGGGCTGCGGGAGCTGATCGACGCATTCGCGGCGGCGGCCCAGGAAGCGCGATGAAGCTGCGCCGGCTCGATTCGCGCGCGGCCGGATTCGACGCCGAGCTCGCGCGGCTCACGCGCTATGAGGCCGCGCAGGACGAGGCGGTCGAAGCCACCGTGCGCACCATCATCGCCGAGGTGCGCGCGCGCGGCGATGCGGCGCTCATCGACTACACGCGCAGGCTCGACCGCGTCGAGGCGCGCTCGGCGGCCGAGCTCGAGATTCCGCGCGCCGAGATGGATGCGGCGCTCGCAGCGCTGCCGGCGCGCGAAGCGCAGGCGCTCGCCGTGGCCGCGGCGCGCGTGCGGCGCTTCCACGAGCGCCAGCTGGGGCAGTCATGGCAGTACGCCGAAGCCGATGGCACTGTGCTCGGCCAGCGCGTCAGCGCGCTCGAGCGCGTCGGCCTCTACGTCCCCGGCGGCAAGGCGGCGTATCCCTCGTCGGTGCTGATGAACGCGATTCCCGCCAAGGTGGCGGGGGTCGGGGAGCTCATCATGGCGAGCCCGACCCCGGGCGGCGAGAGAAACCCGCTGGTGCTCGCCGCCGCCGCGCTCGCCGGCGTCGACCGCGCCTTCGCGCTAGGCGGCGCGCAGGCGGTGGCCGCGCTCGCCTACGGCACCGCGAGCGTGCCGCGCGTCGACAAGATCGTCGGGCCCGGCAACGCCTACGTCGCGGCGGCCAAGCGCCAGGTGTTCGGCCAGGTCGGCATCGACATGATCGCCGGGCCGTCGGAGATCCTGGTGATCAGCGACGGCACCACCAGCGCCGACTGGGTGGCGATGGACCTCTTCTCGCAGGCCGAGCACGACGAGGTGGCGCAGGCGCTGCTCCTTTCGCCCGACGCCCGGCATCTGGAAGAAGTGGAGAAGGCGATCGACAGGCTGCTACCCGCGATGCCCCGGCGCGCGGTGATCGAGGCATCGCTCGGCGCGCGCGGCGCGCTGGTACTGACGCGCGACCTCGAGGAGGCCTGCGCGCTCGCCAACCGCGTCGCGCCCGAGCACCTCGAGCTCTCGGTCGCCGAGCCCGAAGCTTGGCTCCCCAGGCTGCGCAACGCGGGCGCGATCTTCCTCGGGCGCTGGAGCTCCGAGGCGGTGGGCGATTACTGCGCCGGCCCGAACCACGTGCTGCCCACCGCCGGCACGGCGCGCTTTTCCTCGCCGCTCGGCGTGTACGACTTCCAGAAGCGCTCGAGTCTGATCTCGGTGTCGCGCGAAGGCGCCGCCACGCTCGGGCGCGTCGCCGCGACGCTCGCCGAGGGCGAGGGTCTCGCCGCGCACGCGCGCTCGGCGGAGATGAGGTTCGAGTGACCCCGGAAGAGCTCGTCCGGCCGGAGATCCTGGCGCTCAAGGCCTACCACGTCCCCGACTCCGAGGGCATGGTCAAGCTCGACGCCATGGAGAACCCCTACGTGCTGCCGGCAGAGATGCGCCGCGACCTGGCGCAGGTGCTCGCGGCGGTCGATCTCAACCGCTACCCGGATCCCTCGGGGCGCCGTCTGCGCGAGCTGCTGGCGCGCGTCATGCGGGTGCCCGACGGCATGGGGCTGCTGCTCGGCAACGGCTCGGACGACCTGATCCAGATCGTGACTTTCGCGCTGGCACGCCCCGGGGCGGTGATGATGTACCCGGCGCCCACCTTCGTGATGTACGGCATGAACGCGACCTTCTCGGGCATGAAGTCGGTCGCCGTGCCACTGCGCCGGGGACTTCACGCTCGATCGCGACGCGTTCATCGCGCAACTCAGGGTGCACGACCCGGCATTGGTGTTCATCGCCTATCCGAACAATCCCACCGGCGTGCTGTACCGCGAGGACGACGTGCTCGCGATCTTGCGCGCGGCCCGGGGGCTGGTGGTGCTGGACGAGGCCTACCACGTGTTCGCGCAGAAGAGCTTCATGCCGCGGCTCGCCGAGTTTCCCAACCTGGTGGTGATGCGCACCGTGTCGAAGCTCGGGCTCGCGGGAATCAGGCTCGGCTACCTCGCCGGGCGGCCGGAATGGGTCGAGCAGTTCAACAAGGTGCGCCAGGCCTACAACGTCAATGTGCTGACGCAGGCGGCGGCGCTTTACGTGCTCGGGCACATCGACGTGCTCGAGGAGCAGGCCGCGCGCATCCGCGCCGAGCGCGCGGTGGTGGGCGCGGCGCTCGCCGCGCTCGAGGGATTGACGGTTTTTCCGTCCGAGGCGAACTTCTTCATGATCCGCGTGCGCGACGCCGGCCGCACCTACGAGGCGCTGCGCCGCCAGGGCGTGCTGGTGAAGAACCTCGACAGCCCGGCGCTGCCCGGCTGCCTGCGCGTCACCGTGGGAACACCCGACGAAAACCGTATACTGCTGACTGCGCTGCGCGAAGCGCTGTGAGAACCTCCATGCGTACCGCCGAGATCGTCCGCAACACCAAGGAAACGCAGATCCGCGTCAAGCTGAACCTCGATGGCAGCGGCGCGGCGAAGCTCGCCACTGGCATTCCGTTCCTCGAGCACATGCTCGACCAGGTGGCGCGCCACGCCGCGCTCGACCTGGAGATCGAGGCGAAGGGCGACCTGCACATCGACGCGCACCACACGGTCGAGGACATCGGCATTACGCTCGGGCAGGCCGTCGCCAAGGCGCTCGGCGACAAGAGTGGCATCCGCCGCTTCGGTCATGCCTACGTGCCGCTCGACGAGGCGCTGTCGCGCGTGGTGATCGACTTCTCGGGGCGGCCCGGGCTCGAGTTCCACGTCGCCTGGACGCGCGCGCTGATCGGCGAGTTCGACGTCGACCTGGTGCACGAGTTCTTCCAGGGCTTCGTCAACCACGCGGCTGCGACGCTGCACGTCGACAACCTGCGCGGCGACAACGCGCACCACCAGTGCGAAACGCTGTTCAAGGCATTCGCGCGCGCGCTGCGCATGGCGGCCGAGGCCGATCCGCGGGCCGCGGGCACGGTGCCCTCCACCAAGGGTTCCCTCTAATTTGAGAATCGCGGTCGTCGATTACGGCATGGGCAACCTGCGCTCCGTGTCGAAGGCGCTCGAGCACGTCGCGCCTGAAGCCGAGGTGCTGGTGACCGACGACGCGGCGGCGATCCGCGCCGCCGCGCGCGTGGTCGTGCCCGGGCAGGGCGCGATGCCCGACTGCATGGGCGAGCTCGCCGCGCGCGGCCTGACCGAGCCGGTGATCGAGGCGTCGCGCGACAAGCCCTTCCTCGGCATCTGCATCGGGCTGCAGATGCTGTTCGAGAGGAGCGACGAGGGCGGCGTGCGCGGCCTGGGCGTGCTGGCGGGCGCGGTGCGGCGCTTTGCCGAGGATTTACGCGAACCCGCGAGCGGCGCGCGGCTGAAAGTGCCGCACATGGGATGGAACGAGGTGTCGCAGACGCGGTCTCACGCGCTTTGGGGCGGAATCGCGGACGGCGCGCGCTTCTATTTCGTGCACAGCTACTACGCCGACGAGGCAGATCCCGCTGTGCGCAGCGGGCGCACGCGCTACGGCGTGGCCTTTACCTCGGCGGTTGCGCGCGATAACATCTTTGCCGTACAGTTCCATCCGGAAAAGAGCCAAGCCGCAGGACTGCAGTTGCTGCGTAACTTCGTACACTGGCAACCCTGATTCTCGCGCACATCCCGCGCATCCCCGGATTCGAGCCCCGACCGTCCTCTTTCAGCCGCGTACGCGCCCTCGCGTACCGGTCACGCACCATCCGCTAATCAAATCATGCTGATCATTCCCGCGATCGACCTCAAGGACGGGCGCTGCGTGCGCCTCAAGCAGGGCGACATGAAGACCGCGACCGTGTTCTCCGACGATCCGGTGGCGATGGCGCGCCACTGGGCCGCCGAAGGCGCGCGCCGGCTGCACATCGTCGACCTGAACGGCGCGGTCGCCGGGCGGCCGAAGAACGAGAAGGTGATCCGCGAGATGATCAAGGCGGTCGGCGAGCAGTTGCCGATCCAGCTCGGCGGCGGCATCCGCGACCTCGACACCATCGAGAGCTACATCGATGCCGGCGTCGCCTACGTCGTGATCGGCACCGCGGCGGTGAAGAATCCGGGATTCCTGTCGGATGCCTGCTACGCTTTTCCCGGGCACATCATCGCCGGCCTCGACGCCAAGGACGGCAAGGTGGCGGTCGAGGGCTGGTCGAAGATGACGGGTCATGACGTCGTCGACCTGGCGAAGAAATACGAGGAGTACGGCGTCGAGGCGCTGATCTACACCGATATCGGGCGCGACGGCATGATGAGCGGCATCAACATCGAGGCCACGCTCAGGCTCGCGCAGGCGATCAAGACGCCGGTCATCGCCTCGGGCGGCATCAGCAGCCTGAAGGACGTGCAGACGCTGTGCGAGAAGCTGCAGCCCGAGGGCATCATCGGCGCGATCACCGGGCGCGCGCTGTACGAGGGCAAGCTCGACTTCAAGAAGGCGCAGGCGGCCGCGGACAAGGCGGCCGGCAAGGACGCCTAGGGCATGGGCCTCGCCAAGCGGGTCATTCCCTGCCTCGACGTCACGGCGGGGCGCGTCGTGAAGGGCATCAATTTCGTCGCGCTGCGCGACGCCGGCGACCCGGTGGAGATCGCCGCGCGCTACGACGCCGAAGGCGCCGACGAGCTGTGCTTTCTCGACATCACCGCCAGCTCCGACGACCGCGACATCATCGTGCACGTGATCGAAGCGGTCGCCGAGCAGCGTGTTCATCCCGCTCACCGTCGGCGGCGGCGTGCGCAGGGTCGAGGACGTGCGCCGGCTGCTGAACGCCGGCGCCGACAAGGTGTCCATCAATACGGCCGCCGTGCAGAACCCGGAGCTGGTGCGCGAGGCCTCCGGCCGGGTCGGCAACCAGTGCATCGTGGTGGCGATCGACGCCAAGCAGACGCGCGGAGGGCAAGGGCTGGGAGGTGTTCACGCACGGCGGGCGCAAGGCCCACGGGCATCGACGCCGTAGAATGGGCGCGCCGCATGCAGGACGCGGGGCGCGGGCGAGATCCTGCTCACCAGCATGGATCGCGACGGCACGCGCAAGGGCTTCGACCTGGCATTGACGCGCGCGGTAAGCGACGCGGTACGCGTGCCGGTGATCGCCTCGGGCGGCGTCGGCACGCTCGAGCACCTGGCCGAGGGCGTGCTCGCCGGGCGGCGCGGACGCCGTGCTGGCGGCGAGCATCTTCCACTTCGGCGAATACACCGTGCGCCAGGCGAAGGAATTCATGCGCGAGCGGGGCATCGAGGTCAGGCTATGAACGAGTGGTTCGAGCAGCTGCGCTGGGACGAGCATGGGCTCGTGCCGGCGATCGCGCAGGACGCCGCGAGCGGCCGGGTGCTGACGCTCGCCTGGATGAACCGCGAGTCGCTCGCCGAGACGGCGAAGACCGGCCGCGCGGTGTACTGGTCGCGCTCGCGCGGCAGGCTGTGGCGCAAGGGCGAGGAGTCGGGCCACGTGCAGAAGGTGCTCGAAGTGCGGATCGACTGCGACGCCGATGCGGTGCTGCTGAAAGTCGAGCAGGTCGGCGGCATCGCCTGCCACACGGGGCGCGAGAGCTGCTTCTTCCAAAAACTCGAAGACGGGAGGTGGGTGACGACCGATCCGGTGATAAAGGATCCTTCGCTCATCTACGGGAAAAAATGAAGCCAGGAATGTACGAAGCGCTGGAGCGAATCGCCGCGGTGATCGATGAGCACCGGGGCGGGGATCCCGAGAAATCCTACGTCGCGCGGCTCACCGCGAAGGGCGAGGACGCGGTGCTCAAGAAGATCGGCGAGGAAGCCACCGAGACGGTGCTCGCCGCCAAGGGCGGCGACCGCCTTCAGCTGGTGCGCGAGACGGCCGATCTGTGGTTCCACTGCATGATCGCGCTGGCGCAGCACGGCCTGGGACCGGCCGACGTGCTCGCCGAGCTGCACCGGCGCGAGGGCATCTCGGGCATCGACGAGAAGGCTTCACGCTACGGCGAGGGCAACGAGGGGAAGTGAGCATGCAGGATTGCCTGTTCTGCAAGATCGTGCGCGGCGAGATCCCGTCGAAGAAGGTCTACGAGGACGAGGACCTGTTCGCGTTTCACGACATCCGGCCGCTTGCGCCGGTGCACTTCATGATCATCCCCAAGGAGCATGTCGATTCGCTCTACGAGGCCGACATGAAGCAGCACAGGGCGCTCGGCAAGATGCTGGCGCTGGCCGGCGAGCTGGCGAGGAAGGAAGGCGCGAACGACGGCTTTCGCGTCATCATCAACACCGGGCGGGTGGGGCACCAGGAGGTGTATCATCTGCACATGCACGTCATCGGCGGTCCGGACACGCTGGGCCCCATGATTTCGAAGAGGAAATAGGAGGAATTTATGGGTTCGTTCAGCATCTGGCACTGGCTGATCGTCCTCGTCATCGTGATGCTGATATTCGGCACCAAGAAACTGCGCAACATGGGCGCGGACCTTGGCGGCGCGGTGCGCGGATTCAAGGACGGCATGCGCGAGGGCGCGAGCGACAAGGGCGGCGAGAGCGCCTCCGCGCCCCAGGTCACCGGCAAGACGGTCGAAGGCGAGGTCAAGGGCAGGACCGAGACCAAGGCTTAGGCCGAGACTCGACTCGCTGCCGATCCATCTGACGGGCGCCTTGCAGGCGCCCTTTTCATCTCCGGATTCCCCGAGCTGACGTGTTCGACATCGGTTTCTCCGAGTTGATGGTCATCGGCCTGGTCGCGTTGATCGTGATCGGGCCGGAACGGCTGCCGCGCGTGGCGCGCACCGTCGGCCACTTGGCCGGCCGGCTGCAGCGCTACGTCGCCGACGTCAAGGCCGACATCAACCGCGAGATGGAGCTCGACGAGCTGCGCAAGATGCGCGACGAGATGCAGCAGGCCGCGAGCGAGATGGAGAGCTCGGTGCGCAAGGACATGAGCGAAACCGAGCAGGAGCTCAACAAGGCGGTCTCCGAAGCCGCCGCGCCGCCCCCCGAGGCGCGCGAGGAGCTGCCCGACAAGGGCGCGTCGCCCGAGGCGCGCGGATGAGCACCCAGGATACCTTCATCTCGCACCTGGTCGAGTTGCGCCAGCGGCTGGTGCGCGCGGTGCTCGCGGTGCTGGTGGTGTTCGTGGCGCTGTTCGTCTGGCCTGGCTCCGGGCCGATCTACGACTGGCTCGCGCTGCCGCTGATGCGGGCGCTGCCCGAGGGCACCAAGATGATCGCCACCGGCGTGGTGACGCCGTTCCTGGTGCCGATGAAGGTGACCGCGATGGTCGCCCTGTTCGTCGCGCTGCCCTACGTGCTGTACCAGGCCTGGGCATTCGTTGCGCCGGGCCTGTACGAGAACGAACGGAAACTCGCGCTGCCGCTGATCATCGGCAGCACGGTGCTGTTCTTCCTGGGCGTGGCGTTCTGCTACTTCTTCGTGTTCGTGCGGGTGTTCACTTTCATCCACCAGTTCGCGCCCAAGTCGATCACCCCGGCGCCGGACATCGAGGCCTATTTCAGCTTCGTCATCACCATGTTCCTCGCTTTCGGCATCACCTTCGAGATCCCGATCATCGTCATCGTGCTGGTGAGAATGGGCATCGTCGAGGTCGAGAAGCTGCGCGCCGCGCGCCCCTACGTCATCGTCGGCGCCTTCATCGTCGCCGCGATCGTCACGCCGCCCGACGTCGTCTCGCAGATCATGCTCGCGCTGCCGATGTGCCTGCTGTACGAGTCGGGGCTGTTCTTCGCGCGCTTCGTCGCGGTGCGCGCCAGGCAAGGCGACGAGGGCGACAAGCCGATGACCGACGAGGAGATGGAGAGCGAGCTCGACCGCGCCGATCGTTAGCGCGCAAGGGAATAACGGCGGCTTATCTTTTCGTCTAGGTTACAGAATCCGCGCGCTGAGGTAGATTCTCCCGCCCGGGAGCAATCACCATGCCGCTTTCCAACGTGGGGCATTCGGCCTACAACCAGGGCCAGCCTCCGAGACTCACCACCAAGCAGTTCATCTGGCTGATCGGCAGCCTGTGCCGCGCGCATGGCGTGCCCTTCGACGCCGTGCGCATGGTGCAGCGCTTTCCGCAGCCGCACCTGCGCCCGGCGCTGGTCGAGGCGGCGCGCGCGCACGGCTTTCGCAGCGAGGTGGTGTCGCCCCGCGACGTCAGGCTGGAACAGCTGCCGCTGCCGGCGATCGCGTTCCTGCGGCCCGACATGACGCAAAGCCTGCCGGCGCCCCGCCCGGAGCCGATCCCGGGCCTGATCGCCAGGTGCGACGCCGGGCGGCTGCTGCACGTGGAGGCCTGCACCGACCTGCCGCGCACGCGCTTCACGCGCAATTTCGAGGAATTCTTCGAGCCCGAAGTGATCGTCGCGGTGCCCGAGCGGCAGCCGTCGCGCTAGCCGCCGACCCGCAGCCCGAACGCCCAGCACAGGGCGGTGAAGCTGAAGAAGGCGAGCGCGGTCGACACCAGGATCGAAGCCGCGATGCGCTCGGCGTTGGCGCCCTGGCGCTCGGCGAACAGGAACACGGTGCCCGCCACCGGCAGCGCCGCGGCGAGCACCAGCGTGCGCACCTCGAGCTGCGGCAGGCGAAAGAGGTAAACGGCCACCAGCGCCGCAAGATAGGGGTGCGCGAGCAGCTTCGCGCCGGCGATCATGAACACGTCGGCGCGCGCGACGCGCGTCCCCGGCCGGTAGAGCGACACGCCGATGGTGAACAACGCCACCGGCACCGCCGCCTCGCCGAGCAGCTGCGTGAGGTGATCCGCCGGCTGCCACAGGGTCACCTGCCAGGCGGAGAATGCGCCGCCCGCGATCACCGACCAGATCATCGGGTTCTGCGCGATCCGCGCCAGCACGCCTGCGAGCGCGGCGCCGAATTCCGCGCCGTGATGGTCCTGCAGCGCGGAGAGCGCCAGCGCGAGCGACACCAACACCAGCAGGTCGGCCATGCCCGCGGCGATGAGCGGCGCGAGCGCCGCCTTGCCGAGGATCGGCGGCAGGAGCGCAAAACCCATGTAACCCCAGTTCGACCACGAGGCGGCGAGCGCGGCGAACGCCGCGTCGCGCAAGGACTCGCCCGCGAGCGCGCGCACTGCCGCGGCGAATGCGGCGAACAGCGCGAGCCCGGTCACCAGGTACGCGAAGAACACCGGCAGATCGACGAGCTCGTCGAAGGGCGTGTGCGCGCTGAAGCGGAATAAGAGGCACGGCAGCGCGAAGTAGAGCACGAACGTGTTCAGCGCCGGCACCGCGTTCTCCGGCAGCAGCCGGAAGCCCGCCGCGAGGTAACCGCACAGGATGAGCGCGAAGAACGGCGCGGTGACCTGAAAGATCGCGAGCATGAGGGCGCGACTATAAGTGATTCGAGGTGGGCCACAGGCCTACTTTTATCCTTTTGTCTTGATTACAAAATCCTGACGCCGGAGTAGATTCCCTTTAGGGGGGACGTTCACATGGGACAGGCCGCCGCGGCTTCACCGCCGGGGGCGGAGCCGCGCGGCTCCGTGCTGAGCACCGAGCAATTCGTCTGGCTGCTCGGCAGCCTGTGCAGCATTCACCGGCTGCCGTTCGACGCGGCGCTCCTGACGCAGCAGTTCCCGCCGCCGCACGACCGCGCGCAGCTGATCGAAGCCGCGCGCGCCTTCGGTTTTCGCGCCGGGCACGCCTCCCTCGCCGAGGGGCGCCTCGCGCGCGCCCCCCTGCCTGCAATCGGGTTCCTGCGGCCGCAGGCGACGCCGGGGCTGATCCTCAGGCACGACGGCGAGCGCATCCTGTACGTCGAGGCGGGGAGCGAGCTTCCGCGTACGCGCCTGGTGCACGACTTCGAGGAGTTTTTCGAGCCCGAGGCGATCCTGGTGTCTCACGAGCGCGGCGCGGAGGAGGCGCTCGCGGGCGTCGAAGAGAGTAAGAGGGCGTTCGGCTTTCGCTGGTTCGTGCCCGAGCTCCTCAAGCACCGCTCGATCTGGCGCGACGTGCTCGCGGCCTCGCTCTTCATCCAGCTTATCGGCCTCACCACGCCGCTTTTCACCCAGGTGATTATCGACAAGGTGGTCGTGCATCAGACCGCGAGCACGCTGGTCGTCATCGCCGTGGGCCTGGCGATGTTCATGCTGTTCAACGCCGGCATGAGCTGGCTCAGGCAATACCTGGTGCTGCATACCGGCAACCGGGTCGACGCGGTGCTCGGCAGCCAGGTGTTTCGCCACCTGCTGCGCTTAAACCTCTCGTACTTCGAGCACCGCCCCACCGGCGTGCTCGTCGCGCGCGTGCACGCGGTCGAGACCATCCGCGAGTTCATGGCGGGCGCCGCCGTGTCGCTGCTCCTCGACCTGCCGTTCCTCGCCGTCTTCCTCGCGGTCATGTTCTTCTACAGCTGGCAGCTGACGCTCATCGCGGCCGGGATTCTCGCGCTGATCGTCGCCGTCAGCCTCGGCGTGACGCCGGTGTTGCGCGCGCGGCTCAACCGCCAGTTCCTGCTCGGCGCGAGGAACCAGGCCTTTCTCACTGAGTACGTCTCAGGCATCGAGACGGTGAAGTCGCTGCAGATGGAGCCGCGCCTGGAGTCGCGCTACGACGACTACCTCGCCTCCTACCTCGCCGCGGGGTTCTCGACGCGTACGCTTTCCAACAGCTACAACGTCGCAGCGAACGCCCTCGAGCAGACCATGACGCTGGGGATTCTCTGCGTGGGCGCGCTGCTCGTCATGCGCAACGACGGCTTCACCATCGGCATGCTGGTCGCCTTCCAGATGTTCGCCGCGCGCATGAGCCAGCCGATGCTGCGCCTGGCGAGCCTGTGGCAGGAGTTCCAGCAGGCCAACATCGCGGTCAAGCGCCTGGGCGACATCATGGACGCCCCCGCCGAGCCCTATGTCGTCACCCCGTCGCGCGCCGCCGACGGCAAGGGGGAGATCGCGATCCGCGACCTGGGATTCCGCTACGCGCCCGAGCAGCCGTGGCTCTTCAAGGACTTGAGCCTCTCCCTCAGCCCCGGCAAGCTCACCGTCCTCACCGGCCCCTCGGGCTCCGGGAAGAGCACCCTCGCGAAGCTCCTTCTAGGTTTCTACCAGTCCGAGGAGGGATCGATCGAGGTCGACTGCCGAGACCTGCGCCATCTTTCGGCCAACGAGTTGCGGCAGTACTTCGGCATCGTACCGCAGGAAACCTACCTCTTCTCGGGCACCATCTACGAGAACCTCATCGCCGCCAACCCCAATGCCGGCTTCCCAGACGTCGTGCAGGCCGCGAAAATCGCCGAGATCCACGACGTGATCGAGAAGCTCCCCAAGGGCTACAACACCGAGATCGGCGAGCACGGCGTCGGTCTCTCCGGCGGCCAGAAGCAGCGCCTCGCCATCGCCCGCGCCATCCTCAAGCGCCCGAAGATCCTCGTATTCGACGAAGCGACCAGCAGCCTCGATCAAGCCACCGCCGAGCAGTTCGCGCAGACCGTGAACCAGCTCAAGGGGCGCGTCACGACGCTCTTCATTGCACACCAAGTGCCGAAGGGGTTGCACGTCGACGAGGTGGTGAGGCTAGGGGAGAAGATGGCGCATATGAAAGTGATGGACGAGGAATACAGCTGAGGCCGGGCTGATGGCTGACCCAATCGATTTCGCGCCGCCGCTGCTGCGCATCCAGGACAAGCCGCCCGCGCCGCTCGCGGGGTCGATGTTCCGCATGCTCGCCGCGCTGCTCGTGTGCCTGCTCCTCTGGGCGGCGCTCGGGCGGCTCGACATCGTGGCGGTCGCGGACGGCAAGCTCGTGCCTTCGAGCTACCTCAAGATCGTGCAGCCGGCCGAGCAGGGCATCGTGAAGGAGATCCTGGTGCGCGAGGGCGAGCAGGCGAAGTCCGGGCAGGTGCTGATCAGGATGGACCCGGCGTTCACGAGTGCCGACCTGAAAACGCTGGAGACCGACTTCCAGCTGAAGCGCCTCGCGCTGCGGCGCATCGATGCGCAGTTGCAGGGCGGCGAATTCGCGCGCGCGGAGGGCGACCGGGAGGACCTGTACGCGGAGGTCGCGGCGCAGTTCGGGGCGAACGTCAGGGCCTACGAGAACGCGCTCGCGCAGGAGAGGAGCCTGCTCGACAAGGCGCAGAACGATCTCGCCGCCGCGCGCCAGACGAAGGCGAAGCTCGAGCAGGTGCTGCCGCACTACGTCGAGCAGGAGCGCGCGTTCGACCAGCTCGCGCGCGACGGCTACGCCGGCCGCATCCTCGCCACCGACAAGGCGCGCGAGCGGATCGAGAAGGAGCAGGACCTGCGCGCGCAGGAGTACGTGATCCGCGCAAACCTGGCGCTGATCGAGCAGTCCGAGCGCAAGATCGCCCAGATCACCGCCGACTACCGGCGCCAGCTGCGCACCGAGCGGGTCGAGACCGCGTCGCAGTTCGAACGAGCGCGCCAGGAACTCGCCAAGCACCAGCACCGCAGCGCGCTGCTTGAGCTGCGCGCCCCGGCCGACGGCACGGTGAAGGACCTCGCCACCCACACCGTGGGCACGGTGGCGGCGCCCGGCACGATCCTCATGACGCTCGTGCCGCACGACGAGCGGCTGATGGCCGAGGTGTGGATCGGCAACCAGGACATCGGCTTCGTGCGCCCCGGGCAGAAGGTGAAGTTGAAGCTCGCGCCGTTCCAGTTCCAGAAGTACGGCATGGTCGAGGGCGTGGTCGAGCACGTGAGCGCGGACGCGACCGAGGCGCCTTCGGCCAACACGCGCTCGGACACGCTCGGCGGGCGCGACCGGCCGATGGGGCCGCTCGCCTACAGGACGCTCGTCAAGCTCGAGTCGCAGGCGCTCGCGACCGAGGAGGCGCGCTATGCGCTCGCCCCCGGCATGCAGGTCGCCGCCGAGATCCATCTCGGCACGCGCAGCGTGCTCGAGTACCTACTGTCGCCGGTGCAGAAGGCGTTCCAGGAGGCCGGGCGGGAGCGTTAATCGACTCTGACCACGATTGTTCGCTGACGGCGGGCGTCAGCGGGGAGTTTGTTATTCTCGGGGGTGAAGGCCCAGACCTGCGCGCACGCGGGCAGCGCGACGCGGGGCACATCTCCGACCGTTCACGCCGCGTCCCGGCCTTCGTGTCTTCATTCGACGAAAGGTCCGCGATGACGCGCCCGGCGGGCGGCGAACTGTCCGATTGGTCACTCGAGTCCGAGACTGCGGAGCGCCTGCGCGCGCTGGTGCGCCGCCGCGGCATCCGGCGCGTGTGGCCGAGCGAGCATTCGCCCAGCCGCCTGATTGTGCTGGCGGTGCTGGTCGGCATCGCCGGGGGATTCGGCGCGGTGCTGTTCCGCGACCTGATCGGCCTGGTGCACAACGTGATGTTCCTCGGGCGATGGTCGGTGACCTACGACGCCAACCTGCACACGCCCGCGTCGCCCTGGGGCGCGTGGATCATCGCGGTGCCGGTGATCGGTGCGCTGGCGGTCGCGTTCATCGTCAAGAACTTCGCGCCCGAGGCGAAGGGCCACGGCGTGCCGGAGGTGGTCGACGCGATCTACTACCGCGGCGGCATCATCCGGCCGGTGGTGACGCTGGTGAAGGCATTCGCCTCGGGCATATCGATCGGCACCGGCGGCTCGGTCGGGCGCGAGGGGCCGATCATACAGATCGCCTCGGCCTTCGGCTCGACGGTGGCGCGGCTCGCGCGGCTGCCCGAGTGGCAGCGGATCACGCTGGTGGCCTGCGGCGGCGCCGCGGGCATCGCCGCGACCTTCAACACGCCGATCGGGGGCCTGCTGTTCGCGATCGAGATCATCCTGCCCGAGATCAGCGCGCGCACCGTGATCCCGGTGGCGCTCTCCGCAGGCGCCGCCACCTTCGTCGGGCGCGCGTTCTTCGGCGACTACCCGGCGTTCGACATCCCTTCGCTCGCGCTGCCGGCGTCCTACCAGATGTCGTTCGCACCGATCGCCGCCTACGTCGCGCTCGGCGTGCTGTTCGGCGCCATGTCGTTCGTCTACATCCGCTCGATCTACGCCTTCGAGGACGGCTTCGAAAAGCTGCCCGGCGGCTACTACGGCCAGCACGTGCTCGGCATGGCGCTGGTCGGCACGATCTTCTACCTGTGCCAGCGGTACCTGGGGCACTACTACGTCGCCGGCATCGGCTACGCGACGGTGCAGGACACGCTCACGCGCGCGCTCGCCGACCCGTACCTGCTGGTGTTGCTGTGCTTTCTCAAGCTGCTCGCCACCTCGCTCACGCTCGGCTCCGGCGGCTCGGGCGGCATCTTCTCGCCGTCGCTGTTCATGGGCGCCACCTTCGGCGCCGGCTATGCGCTCGTGGTGAACGCGCTTTGGCCGGGGATGCACCTGGATGTCGCCGGCACCGCGGTGATCGGCATGGCCTCGCTGGTGGGCGCGGCGACCGGGGCGGTGGTCACCGCGATCGTCATGATCTTCGAGATGACGCGCGACTACAACGTCATCGTGCCGCTCATGATCACCGTGTCGATCGCCTACGGCGCGCGCCGCCTGCTGATGACCGACAGCATCTACACCATGAAGCTGACGCGCCGCGGCCACGTCATTCCGGACGCGTTCCATACCAACCTGTACATGCTGCGCTCGGTGGCCGATTTCATCCGCACGCCGATGCAGGTTTCGGACGCCGACCTGCCGCTGGCGACGCTGTTCGATGGACTGCAGCGCCAGACCTTCGTGCCGCACGTGCTGGTGACGCGCGAGGGGAAAGTCCACGGCGTGCTCTCGTCGCGCCGCATCGTGCACATGCTCAGGCGCGGCAATCGCGCCGGCACGGTCGGCGAGCACGCGCGCCCCGGCTTCGCGGTGGTGCACTCTCAGGACCTGATCTTCGACGTGCTGGCGCGTCTGCGCGAAAGCGGCGGGGACATCGCGCTGCTGACGCGCGAAGGCAAGCTCGAGAGCGCCGACGACGTCACCGGCGTGGTCACCTGGAACGACATCCTGTTGCACGGCAACCTGCCGCTGCCGCTGCGGCGACGCCGCCGGCCCGAATAGCGGCGCTAAAGCCTGCCGCCGCTCATTTGCCGCCGCCGAGGAAGCGCTCGACCAGCGCGAACTGGTCGGGGACGTTTAGCGCCGGCGCGTGGCCGCAGCCGGCGATGGTGACCACCACCGCGCGCGGGCCGCGCTTTCTCATCTCGTCGGCGGTCTCGGCGAGCAGCAGGTCCGATGCCTCACCGCGCAGGCACAGCGTCGGGACGTCGATCCGGTCCCAGGCGTCCCACTGATCGTAGTCCTCGGGGTGGTGCACGAACTGCAGCACCATGTTCGGATCGTAGTGCGGCGTGATCTTGCCTTCGGCCGTGCGGCGCACCGAGGTCTCGGCGAGGCGACGCCACTGCACCTCCGAGAGCCAGCCGAAGGGCTTGTACACGGTCCTGAAGTACTGCTCGAGCTCGCTCACGCGCTCGAACTGCGGCGGGTTGCCGGCGTAGGCGCGGATGCGCTCGACCGCGGCTGCGCCGAGCTGCGGGCCGATGTCGTTCAGCACCAGGCGCCGGATGCGGCCCTGGAGCGCGCCCGCGGCGAGGGCGATGCCGAGCGCGCCGCCCATCGAAGTGCCGAGCCAGTGGAAGCGCTCGAGCCCGAACTGCTCGACGAGCGACACCGCGAGCCTGGCGTAGAACGCGAGGCTGTATTCCTTGCGCGGATCGGGGCTCCACTGCGACAGCCCCCGGCCGATGGTATCGGGGCAGATGACGCGATAGCGCGAGGCGAGGTGGGCGGCGATGTCGTCCATGTCGCGCCCGGTGCGCGCCAGGCCGTGCCAGGCGATTACCGTTTCGCTGTTTCCCGCGCCCCACTCGGTGTAGTGGATCTCGCGGTTCTCGCACACCAGGTAATTCGAAGTTGGGCTCATGTCCGTTTCAGGCGTAGCCGGCCGACGATGCCGGTCGGGAAGTAGTACACGCACAGGATGAACAGCATCCCCAGCCACAGCAGCCAGCGGTCGGGATGCAGCAGGTCCGGCAGCAGCGGCACGCCGTGCACGGCGCCGCTCGCGAGCCGCATCAGGTCGCGCAAATACGTCTGCGCCAGCACGAAAATCGTCGCGCCGAGCACCGCGCCGTACATGGTGCCCATGCCGCCGATCACCACCATCAGCAGGATGTCGACCATGATATCGAACGACAGCGTGGCGGCGGGCCCCGTGTAGCGCAGCCAGACCGCGTACAGCAGCCCGGCGCAGGTCGCGCCGAGCGCGCCGATGCAGTTGGCGGCAGTGCGGTAGACCACGACGCGATAGCCGAGCGCCTCGGCGCGGAACTCGTTCTCGCGGATCGACAGCAGCACGCGGCCGAACGGCGAGTTGACGATGCGCAGCAGCGCGAGGAACAGCGCGAGCGAGGCCGCGAACACCAGGTAATAGGACGCAAGGCGCGAATGCAGCAGCCGGGGCAGGCCGAAATTGACGCCGTCCTCGCCGCCGGTGAGCCACGACAGCTGCGAGGCGAGAATCTGGAAGAACGCGGCCACCGCGAGCGTGATCATGGCGAAGAAGATCGCCCGCACGCGCAAGGACAGCAGCCCGACGGCGAAGGCCAGCGCCGCCGACAGCAACAGCGCGAGCGCGCCACCGGCCGCGAGGCCGCCCCAGCCCGGGCCCCAGTTCGCCGCCGCGAGGCCGATGCCATAGCCGCCGATGCCGAAGAACATGGTGTGGGCGAACGACACGATGCCGGTGTAGCCGAGCAGCAGGTCGTAGCTCGCTGCGAGCAGCACGAACACGCACACCTTGGCCGCGACGTCGAGCGAGCGCGTGCCGGGGAACAGGAACGGCGCCAGCGCGAGCCCGACGAGCACCAGCGCGAGCGCGGCCGCGAGCGCGCGGCTGCGCGGCAGGTCGCCCGAGAGCAGGAGCCTGATCATTTGCCGACCGGATACAGGCCGCGCGGGCGCCACAACAGCACCAGCACCATCAGCAGGATGTTCGAGCCGAGCGCGAGCTTGGGCGCGAGGAAACCGGTGTAGTTCGCCATCAGCCCCACCAGCAGCGCGCCGGCGAAGCAGCCGCCGACCGATCCGAGGCCGCCGATGATCACCACGATGAAGATCAGCACCATCACCTGCATGCCCATCTGCGCGCTGAACGATTCCTGGTACATCGCCCACATCACGCCGCCCAGGCCCGCGAGGCCGCTGCCGGCGACGAACACGCCGACGAATAGGCGACGGATGCGGTAGCCGAGCGACTCGACCATCTCGGCGTTCTCTACCCCGGCGCGCACCAGCAGGCCGATGCGCGTGCGGTTGAGCACCAGCCACATCGCGCCGAACACCGCCAGGCCCACCACCACGGCGAGCACGCGGTAGCGCTCGATCGCCGCGTCGCCGAAGATGAACGCGCCGCCGAGCGCGGCGGGACGCGGCAGCGGGATCAGGTCGGGGCCCCACACCACGATGATCAGCTGCTCGACCACGATCAGCCCGCCCATGGTGACCAGGATCTGCCTCAGGTGATCGCCGTACACCGGGCGGATCACGACGCGCTCGAAGAACCAGCCGAGCACGCCCGCGAGCGCGATCGCGGCGAGCACCGCCGGACCGATCGCCGCGAGGTTGGACGCGAGGCTCGGCGCCTGCACCTCGGCCTTCATCGCGATGAGCACCGAGGCGGCGGCGTAGGCGCCCACCGAGATGAACACGCCGTGGGCGAAGTTCATCACGTCCATCAGGCCGAAGACGAGCGTCAGGCCCGAGGCCATCATGAAGATCATCATGCCCATCGCCAGGCCGGCGACCGTGAGCGTTACCCAGGTGGGCAGGCTCGCAACCAGCGGCAGCGCGCCGAGCGCGAGGGCGGGGACGAGCGCGAGCGGCAGCCAGTCGCGCCTCATTGGTGCGTCTCCAGCGACAGCCCGAGGAGCCTCGCCTGCAGCGTCTCGTCGGCCACCAGCGCGTCCATGCGCCCGGTATGCACGATCCTGCCCGAGTCCATCACCGCGACGCCGTCGCCGAGCGACTTGGCGAAATGGAAGTTCTGCTCGACCACCAGGATGGTGGTGTCGGTGCGCTTGAGCTCCCTGAAAGCCTCGATCATGTTGCCGATGATCGCCGGTGCGAGACCCTTGGTCGGCTCGTCCACCAGCAGGAGCTTGCGCGGCTCGACGATGGCGCGTGCGATCGCCAGCATCTGCTTCTGCCCGCCGGAGAGGTTGCCGGCGAGCCCGTTCCAGAACCGCTCGAGCGCGGGGAACAGGCCGAAGATCCACGCCAAGCGCTTTGCGTCCGGCGGCCCGCCGCGTGCCGCGAGCAGCATGTTCTCGCGCACCGTCAGCCCGGCGAAGATGCCCATGTTCTCGGGTACGTAGGCGACGCCCAGGCGCGCCAGGTCGGGCGTGGGCAGGCGCGTGACGTCGTGCCCGCCGATGCGGATCGTGCCGCCGGAGGCGCGCCACAGCCCCATGACGGTGCGCAGGCAGGTGGTCTTGCCCGCGCCGTTCCTGCCGAGCAGCATGGTCAGGCCGCCGCGCGGCACTTCGAAGTCCACCCCCTGCAGGATGTGATACTGGCCGATGTGGGTGTTGACCCCGGCGAGCGAAAGCATCGCTTCAGGCACGCGCCACCCCCAGATAGGCTTCCTGGACGATCGGCGAGGCGATCACTTCCGCCGGCGGGCCGTCGGCGACCAGTTCGCCCTGGTGCAGCACGATGATGCGATCGGCCAGCGACCTCACCACGTCCATCTTGTGCTCGACCAGCAGCACGGTCTTGTCGCCCTGCGCCTTGATGTGCTCGATCAGCTCGAGGATCACGGGCACCTCGTCGACGCTCATGCCGGCGGTGGGCTCGTCGAACATGAACACGTCGGGCTCGAGCGCGAGCAGGATCGCGACCTCGAGCTTCCTCTGGTCGCCGTGCGGCAGCGTCGCAGCCGCGAGCTCGCGCTTGTCGGCGAGCGCCACGCGGTGCAGATAATGCTCGGCTTTCTCGACCAGCTCGACATGGCGGCCCCACATCGACCACAGGTCCTTGCCGAGGCCGGCGCGTGCCTGTACTGCGAGGCGCACGTTTTCCAGCACGGTGAGGCGCGGAAACAAGTTGGTGAGCTGGAACGCGCGCCCGATGCCGCGCTTGGCGCGCGCCGGCGCCGCGAGCGCGCTGATGTCCTCGCCGTACAGCGACACCCTGCCGCTCGAGGCCTTGAGCTGCCCCGAGATCAGGTTGAAGTAGGTGGTCTTGCCAGCGCCATTCGGCCCGACGATGGCGGTGAGCGTGCCCGGCCGGAAGGCGCAGGACACCGCGTTCACCGCCACGTGCCCGCCGAAGTGGATCGTCAGGCCGTGCGTCTCCAGGACCGGGTGCTCCACGGTCCTCTCCGTTGGCGCCTTACGTCGTCAGCGCTTGTTCGTGATCGGGACCGGCAGCTCGGCGGCGGTGATCACGCGCACCAGGTCGAGCAGATCCCACTCGTTCTTCTGCTCCTTCTTGATGCGGAACTCGAACATGTCCTGCATCGCCTGGTGGTCTTCCTTGCGGAAGGTCATTTGCCCCTTCGGCGTGTCGAACGACATGCCTTCCATCGCCGCGATGAGCTTCTCGGTGTCGGTGCCGCCGGCCTTCTTGATCGCGTCGACGATCGCCACCGCCGCGGCCATGCCACCGCAGGTGAAGAAATCGGGCGGCTGGCCGTAGCGCTTCTCGTGCTCGGCCACCAGCCAGTCGTTCATCTTGTTCTTCGGGAAGCCGTAGTAGTAGTAGATCGCGCCCTGGACGCCGGCGAGCCCCTTCCAGCCCTTCATCACCGGCAGGATGTTGCCGCCGGGCGCCAGCTCGATGCCGTAGCGCTCGGGCTTGAGCGCCGCGATCTTGGTCACCGGGTTCGGGCCGGCCCAGATGATGGCGAGCACCTTGCGCCCGGGCTTGTCCTTGAGCGCCGCGAAGATGCGCTCGGCCGGAGCGGTAAAGTCGGTCGTCTGCTGCGGCGCGTACTCCTCGTGCACGATGTTCGCCTTCGAGCCGACGCTCGCGAGCGCGGCCTTGAGCGCCTTCACCCCGTCGCGCCCGAACGCGTAGTCCTGCGCCAGGGTGGCGATTGAAACGTCGCCCTTGAGCGTCGCGGCGGCCGCGAGCCCGTCCTGGGTGGAATTGCGCGCGGTGCGGAAGATGTAGCGGTTCCAGTTCGCGCCGGTGATCGAATCGGCGACTGCCGGCTCGACCAGGAGGATCTTTTTGTACTCCTCGGCGACCGGCAGCATCGCCACGCCGATGCCGGAGTTGACCGGTCCGACGGCGATGTCGGCCTTGTCGTCGCCGAAGGCCGCGGCGAGCTGCGCCTTGCCGACGTCGGGCTTGTTCTGGGTGTCCTTCTCGATCACCACGATCTTGCGGCCATTGACCATCATCGTGCCGCCGGTCGCGTATTCCAGCCCCATCATCAGGCCCGTGTGGCTCTGCTTCGCGTAGGCCTCGAGCGGCCCGGTCTTGCCGTAGACATGCGCGATCTTGATGTTCTGGGCCGATGCCAGGCCGGCGACGACCGCGAGCGACACGGCCGCCGCCCATATCAGCGTGCGTTTCATGCTTCCTCCTCGTTAGGAACTACGGCTGCTATCTCGCAATGCACGTGCCAGGGGGCTAACCTCTTGATTCGTAGGCATTCGTGCCATGGTGTAAGCGGTTACTAACCAGGCGTATATGTCTGATGTTCGGACGCAATTCTCTTACGCCTAGATGAACCTGTTTCAAATCAGGAGGATGCTTCCTATTTGCGATGTCCGCAAATCAGACAGACTGTCCGCTAGGCAGACAGGCGTTTCATCTCGGCGAGCTTCTCGTAGAGCGTGGCGCGCGATATCCCCAATAGCCTGGCCGCCGACAGCTTGTTGCCGCCGGTGGCCTCGAGCGCCGACCGGATCGAGCTGCGCTCGAGCTCGGCGATCAGCTGCGGCAGCGGGCGCAGCTGCGGCGCCGGCCCGGCGGCCGTCGCGCGCGGCAGGATGGCGGCGAAGTCCTCGGCGTCGAGCCGCGCGCGGTCGGTGAGCATCGCCGCCTGCTCGAGCACGTTCCGCAGTTCGCGCACGTTGCCGCGCCATTCGTGCGCCGCGAGCGCGGCGAGCGCGCCAGGCGCGAGCTCGCGCTGCGGCATTCCGGTGCGCGCGGCGATGCTCTCGAGCAGGTTCTCCGACAGCGCCTCGAGGTCGGACAGGCGCTCGCGCAGCGGCGGCACGCGGATCGGCAGCACGTTGAGCCGGTAATAGAGGTCCTCGCGGAAGCGTCCCTCGGCGACGAGCGCTTTCAGGTCGCGGCTCGTGGCGGCGAACACGCGCACGTCGACCTTGAGCAGCTGGTTCGAGCCGAGCGGCTCGATTTCCTGCTCCTGCAGCGCGCGCAACAGCTTCGCCTGCAGCGCGAGCGGCATGTCGCCGACCTCGTCGAGGAACAGCGTGCCGCCGTCGGCGAGCACGAAGCGCCCGACGCGGCCCTTCTTCTCGGCGCCGGTGTAGGCGCCGGGCGCGACGCCGAAGAACTCGGCCTCCAGCAGCGTCTCGGGCACCGCCGCGAGGTTGACGCCGACGAACGGCCGCCCGGCGCGCGTCGAGGCGGCGTGGATGGCGTGCGCCAGTAGCTCCTTGCCGCTGCCGGTCTCGCCCACCAGCAGCACGTTGCCGTCGCTTTGCGCGGCGCGCCGCGCTTGGCGCTTCACCTCGAGCGCCGCGGGGCTCGCGCCGATGAAGCTGGCGAAGGTGTACTTGGGGCGGCGCTGCGCGGCGAGCTCGCGGCGCGCGTCGTCGAGGTCCTTCTGCAGGCGGGCGAACTTGGCGATCAGCGGCTGCAGCGTGGCCTCGGGGTGATCGAACAACACCATGCCGAGCACGCCGATCACCTCGCCCGAAGCGTCGCGCAGCGGGATGCGGCTCACCACGAACGTGCCGGCCTTGTTGGTCAGCAGGTCGACCAGGATCGGCTTGCCGGTCTCGAGCACGTGGCGCATCAACGTGTTGGGCACCACTTGCTCGACCGGCTTGCCGACGAAGTCCTCGGCGCGCTCGAAGCCGAGCGCCGGCAGGAACTGCTTGTAGCTGTCGCTGATCCACACCACGCGCCCGCTGCGATCGACCAGCATCATGCCCTGGCTCATGCTCGAGAACAGGTCGAACATCGAGCGTGCGGCGAGCTTGAGGATGCTCTCCGCGTCGCGCGGCAGCGGGCTCGCCTGCCCGGCCGGCGCGGAGCTCATTCGGCGCTCATTCGGCGGGCCTCGACGGCGGCTTCGGGCGCCGCCCGACGGTGACGTTCATCGTCAGGTCCTGCTTGCCGCGCTTGACCTTCATCTTGGCGACGCTTCCCGGACTGAGGGCGGCAATCAGGTTCAACATGCCCGACGGGTTGGCCACGGGCTTGCCCTCGACGTCGACCAGCACGTCGCCGGGCTTGAAGCCGGCCTTGTCGGCGGGTCCGCCGCGCAGCACGCCGGCCACCAGCGCGCCGCGCGTGTCGCCGAGCTTGAACGATTCGGCGAGGCCGAGGGTGATTTCCTGCACCTCGACGCCGATCCAGCCGCGCGTCACGCTGCCGCTCTTGACGATCTGCTCGAGCACCATCCTGGCGGTCGATACCGGGATCGCGAAGCCGATGCCGATCGAGCCGCCCGAGCGCGAGTAGATCGCGGTATTGATGCCGATCAGGTTGCCGCGCGAGTCGACCAGCGGCCCGCCCGAGTTGCCGGGATTGATCGCGGCGTCGGTCTGGATGAAGTTCTCGAAGGTGTTGATCTGCAGGCCGCTGCGACCGAGCGCCGAGACGATGCCCGAGGTGACCGTCTGGCCCACGCCGAAGGGGTTGCCGATGGCGAGCACCACGTCGCCCACGCGCAGCGCGTCGGACGAGCCGAAGGTGATCGCTCGCAAGCCTTCGGCGTCGACGCGCAGCACCGCGAGGTCGGTCTCGGGATCGTTGCCGACCACTTTGGCGAGCAGCTTCGTGCCGTTGGGCAGCGCCACCTCGATCTCGTCGGCCGCCTCGACCACATGGTGGTTGGTGAGGATGTAGCCCGAAGCGCTGACGATGACGCCCGAGCCGAGGCTGGTGGCGCGCTGCTCCTCGTCGGGGAACTGGTCGCCGAAGAAGCGCCGGAACAGCGGATCGTCGAGCAGCGGGTGGCGCGGCGTGCGTACTTCCTTGGAGGTGAAGATGTTGACCACCGACGGCGTCGCGTGCTCCACGGCGTAGTGCAGCGACTCGGGCTGCAACGTCACCGGCGGCGCGCCCTTCGGCGGCGCCGGCCGCACCACTGCCGCCGGGGTGACCGGCGTCGCGCGCTGCGGCAGCCATTCCGGATGGAACGTGGACACCACGAACAGCACGGCGACCGCGACGGTCGCGGCCTGCGAAAAGATCAGCCAGAGGCGGTACATGGCTCGTTTAGCCTACCATAGGGGTAGCGGGCGAAATCCCGCGCGCAGCGCGACCGGCGCGCCGGCACCGCGTTCGCGCACCCTGTCTAGGCCCTGTCGGCCATGGGGTCAAAAACCCACGCTTATTGAAACGCTTAGGCGCGAAACCTTGGTTTTGCGGCGGTGCGTCGCTATAATGGCGCGCTTTATCGATTCCCGCCATTTCCCTTCCAGGTTCGAGTCAATGAGCGATACCACGCAACCCGACAAGATGCGCCGCAATCTGGTGGTCGCCACCTCGGTGGTGGGCGGAGCGGCCGCGGCTGGCGCCGCCGTGCCGTTCGTCGCCAGCATGCTGCCCTCCGAGCGCGCCAAGGCGGCCGGCGCGCCGATCGAGGTCGACATCTCCAAGCTGGCGCCCGGAGAGCTCGGCATTTTCGACTGGCGCGGCAACCCGGTGTGGGTGATGAAACGCACCAAGAAAATGCTCGAGGACATCAAGAAGGACGACGCGCTGGTCGTCGACCCGCACTCGGACGTCGACCATCAGCCCGAGTATGCGAAGAACGAGTACCGCTCGCGCAAGCCGGAAGTCATGGTGCTGGTGGGCGTGTGCACCCACCTGGGCTGCTCGCCGGAGAAGAAAGCCGCCGGCGCGGCGGACATGGGCGGGGAATGGAACGGCGGTTTCTACTGCCCCTGCCACGGTTCCAAGTTCGACTACGCGGGACGCGTGTACAAGGGCGTGCCGGCGCCGACCAATCTGATCGTGCCGCCGTACGCGTTCCTGTCCGACACCACCCTGCTGATCGGCGAAGACAAGAAAGGGGCATGAGCAATGGCTAGCCGTTTGATGGCGCTGTGGCAGTGGTTCGACGCGAGAATGCCCTCGGTGGCGCAGGAATATCGCAAGCACCTCACCGAGTATTACGCGCCGAAGAACTTCAACTTCTGGTACTACTTCGGCTCGCTCGCGATGCTGGTGCTGGTGATCCAGATCGTCTCGGGCATCTTCCTGACGATGAACTACAAGCCCGACGCGGCGCTCGCTTTCGGCTCGGTCGAGTACATCATGCGGGACGTTCCAGGCGGCTGGATCATCCGCTACATCCATTCGACCGGGGCGTCGGCCTTCTTCGTCGTCGTCTACCTGCACATGTTCCGCGCGCTGCTGTACGGCTCGTACCGCCAGCCGCGCGAGCTGATCTGGATCTTCGGCGTGCTGATCTACCTCTGCCTGATGGCCGAGGCCTTCATGGGCTACCTGCTGCCCTGGGGTCAGATGTCGTACTGGGGCGCGCAGGTGATCGTGAACCTGTTCGGCACCATCCCGTTCATCGGCCCGGACCTGGCGCTGTGGATCCGCGGCGACTACGTGATCGCGGACGCGACGCTCAACCGGTTCTTCGCCTTCCACGTGATCGCGGTGCCGCTGGTCCTGCTCGGCCTGGTGGTGGTGCACCTGCTCGCGCTGCACGACGTGGGCTCGAACAACCCGGACGGCATCGAGATCAAGAAGCACAAGGATGCGAGCGGCAAGCCGCTCGACGGCATTCCGTTCCATCCCTACTACACCGTCAAGGACATCGTCGGCGTGGTGGTGTTCCTGGCGATCTTCGCCATCGTGATGTTCTTCCTGCCCGAGATGGGCGGCTACTTCCTCGAGGCGAACAACTTCATTCCCGCCAATCAGCTGCAGACCCCCGCGCACATTGCGCCGCTGTGGTACTTCACGCCGTACTACTCGATGCTGCGCGCGGTGCCGCCGCTGTTCAACTCGCAGTTCCCGGGCGTGCTGGTGATGGGGCTCGCGGTGCTGATCCTGTTCGGGCTGCCCTGGCTCGACCGCAGCCCGGTCAAGTCGATTCGCTACCGCGGCGCGTATTACAAGATCGCGCTCGCGGTGTTCATCGTTTCCTTCATGGTGCTCGCCTACCTCGGCACCGAGCCGACCAACGTCTGGGGCCAGTTCGGCGACTGGATCGGCGGCGTGGAGCGCGCCACCGCGGTCGCGCGCATCGGCACGCTCCTGTACTTCCTGTTCTTCCTGCTGATGCCGTGGTACTCGCGCATCGACAAGACCAAGCCGGTGCCCGAGCGGGTGACGATGTGAGGACCACGAACATGAAGAAGCTGCTCATCGCGCTGCTGTTCGCGCCGCTCGCAGGCTGGGCCTCCGAAGGGGGCTACCGGCTCGACCGCGCGCCGATCGATCCGACCGACCTCGTCAGCCTGCAGGCCGGGGCGCGCACCTTCGTCAACTACTGCATGGGCTGCCATGGCGCGCAGTTCATGCGCTACAACCGGCTCACCGACCTGGGCCTCACCGAGCAGCAGATCAACGACAACCTCCTGTTCACCGCCGACAAGGTCGGCGCGACCATGCAGGTGGCGATGACCGCCAAGCAGGGCAAGGCCTGGTTCGGTGTGCCGCCGCCCGACCTTTCGGTGATCGCGCGCGCGCGCGGCGCGAACTGGCTCTACACGTACCTGCGCACCTTCTACCGCGACCCGAAGAGCGCCACCGGCTGGAACAACCTGGTGTTCCCCAACGTCGGCATGCCGAACGTGCTGTGGACGCTGCAGGGCGAAAAGGCGCTGAAAGAGGTCAAGAGCGAGGAGGGCGGCCACGAGAAGGTCGAATACGTGCTGACGGAGCTTTCCAAGGGCTCGCAAAACACGGTGCAGTACGACACCACCGTGCGCGACCTGGTGAACTTCCTCGTGTACATCGGCGAGCCCGCCGCCACCGGCCGCGTACGCATCGGCATCGTGGTGCTGTTCGTGCTGGGCATCCTGTTCGTGCTCACCTACGCGCTGAAGAGGGAATTCTGGAAGGACGTGAAGTAGGACCGTCTAATTCGACCCAGCGCCCGGCCGGACGTCAGCGCCGTCCGGCTTTTTTCTCTGGACCGAGGTAACGCATCATGATGCAACTGTATTCCGGCACCACCTGTCCGTTCAGCCACCGCTGCCGCTTCGTGCTGTACGAGAAGGGCATGGACTTCCAGGTCATCGATGTCGACATGTACAACAAGCCCGAAGACATCGCGGTGATGAATCCCTACAACCGCCTGCCGGTGCTGGTCGAGCGCGACCTGGTGCTGTACGAATCGAACATCATCAACGAGTACATCGACGAGCGCTTCCCGCACCCCCAGCTGATGCCGGCCGACCCGGTGATGCGCGCCCGCGCACGGCTCATGCTGTTCAACATGGAAGTCGAGCTCTTCTCGAATATCGACGCCCTCGACTCTGGCAAGGAGAAGCAGGTCGAAAAGGCGCGCCAGCTGGTCACCGACCGCCTCATCGAGCTCTCGCCGATCTTCACCCGCACCAAGTACATGCTGGGCGACGACTTCACCATGCTCGACGTGGCGGTGGCGCCGCTCCTGTGGCGCCTGGATCATTACGGCATCCGCCTCGGCAAGCCCGCCGCGCCGCTGATGAAGTACGCCGAGCGCATCTTCTCGCGCCCCGCGTTCATCGAGGCGCTGACTCCCTCCGAAAAGGTGATGCGCAAGTAGCGCGCGCCCCGGGCGTGCCGTCGCGACGGCGCAGGGAGTACAGTGGAGCCATGGCCGAGATCTCCAACAAGCCCTACCTGCTGCGCGCGCTGTACGAGTGGTGCGTGGACAACGGCTACACGCCGCACCTGGCGGTCAAGGTCGACTCTCATAGCCAGGTCCCCACGGAGCACGTCAGGAACGGCGAGATCACGCTCAACATCAGCCCGGGCGCGGTGCACAAGCTGCAGATGGGCAACGAGGCGATCGAGTTCTCGGCGCGCTTCGGCGGCGTCGCGCGTCACATTTCGGTGCCGGTGGCGAACGTCTACGCGCTGTACGCGCGCGAGACCGGGCATGGCATGACCTTCGAGGTCGAGCTTCCCAAGCCTTCGGTGCAGTCGCTCGCCGAGCTCGAGCCGCTCTCCGGCCGCCCCTCGGCGGCACTGCCCGTGCCCGCCGAAGACGGCACACCGGAGCCGCCCAAGCCTCCCGCAGGCAAGCCCACGCTGCGCCGCGTGAAGTAAACTCGTCAGCGGCCGGCTTAGCTCAGTTGGCAGAGCAGCGGTTTTGTAAACCGAAGGTCGCGGGTTCGATTCCTGCAGCCGGCACCAAGTCCCTCGCCGCCGGCGATTACAGGTCCGCCGCAACGCGCTCCAGTAAACGCTCTTGAGAAGGCAGCGGGCGTAACGGATACAGCAGCTGTCCACCCAACGAACCGGGCAGTTTTGCCTCGATTCCGTAGGTCGTCGGCCATTGATTCCGGGGCAGATGGTAAGTCCCGAAGATACAGTCGATCCATGGCAGCATCGGCGCGTAATTGCGGTCCCGCTGCTCGCCCAGGGTGTGGTGCCAGTGGTGGAACGCGGGGGTGGCAATCACCCATTCCAGGGGACCTAGCCGCCAGCGCACGTTAGCGTGAATAAGGAAGCCCCAGATGGTGATAACGAGCACGAGCAGCGCCGATACGGCACCGCCCGCAGGCGTGAGCGGAGTGGCTATCCCGAGGACGTAGACCGGGATCAGGCCGCACAGCCGGGTGAACACGCTGTCGATCGGATGGGCGCGCGCGCTGATCAAGAAGTAGACATGCTCGGCGCTGTGGTGGATGGAATGGAAGCGCCAAAGAAACGGGATTTCGTGAGTCCAGCGATGCCCCCAGTAGAAACCGATCTCGCCGACCACCAGCCCTGCGAGCACGCGTTGCCACAGCGGCCAGGCCGCGACTGCGGCTTGCACGCGGTATGGCACGATAGCGTGGGCGCCCAACGCCACGAGGGAAAGCGGCACGGCGAGCAGCAGGCCAGGCACCAACCCGCTAATGAAGTAATAGCCCAGATCCTGGGCAAGGGCCTTGCGGAAGAATTTCTGCGGATGCAGCGCGAACAGCCGCTCAAGTGGCAAGAAGATTACGGCGAGAAGTAGCAGCCACGCGCTAAGCCTCGCCACGCTCACCAGGAATGCCAGAAGATGCTGCTGGTCCAGGAACGCAGGCAAAGGTGCTTATCCTGATCGACCGGCGAGTTGTCCGGGCCGCGTTGCCGGCCCGGACGCGCCGTTAACCGATAGAGTGATCACACCTCGGCGTCACGCTTGGGGCGCCGACGCAGCATGTTCCCGCCTAAGCCCAAAAGGCCAATACCAAAGAGCGCCAACGTTGCTGGCTCCGGCACCGAGGGCGTATTTACGCCAGCGAGGAATACTGTCGGCGGAAGATTTACTTCGCTGCCGTTGTTACCCCAGGCCAAGAAGCTTAGCGTTTCGGTGACAGCGTTGGCCCTGAGGTTCACCGATACCTCCTCCCAGGGGTAAACGCCCTGGGAAGGGGTGTGCATGAGGTGTGTTGTCTGGAGATCTGCGCCGGGGTTGGAATAAGTGTCTACCGTGCCATACGTCGAATCAGTACCGCACGAGTGGCAGAGTACAAAACCGGTACCGCCCAGCGCAACGATCCATTGCTCGGTCGTGGCGCCCGTAAAACCCGTTTGCTGCCCGGCCGCTTGCCAGAAAGTCAGCGTGTAATCCTGCCCCGGAGTCAGCCCCGTAATGCTCTGGTTGAACGAAGTCTGAAAAGCTGGATTGCCGTCCGCCTGGATGAAGTTCCCGCCAGACGGAGGGTTCGCGAATGGACCATAGACGGGGTAGGCATTACCGTGCGCCTGACTATTTTGCGTCGCCGTGCCGGGAGCATCGATAGAGATGAGTCCAGTTCCGCCGGTCCAGCCGACCGGATTAACGGCCGTAAAGAGAGTCTTGGGAGCAAAACCTGTGTAATCGCTAAACGTGAGATTCTGCACCGGAAGCAACGGGAGCGCCTGAGCCGAAAAGGCCAAGAGCGACAAGCCGACGAAAGCAGTGGATTTAAGTGGCCAAGTACGCATGAGTCCCCCTTTTTAGATATCCGAGCACCGAGCAATGGAGAGAGGATCGCCTTCTTCACCGATCAGAGTAACTGGCGACCAAGCTGACAACGAAATGACAGCGAACTCACTGCGTGGACGCCTCGCTAGGACACAGCACGATCTGTGCCGGATTTATCATGGGATAATTATCAACTGGTTAGAACGCAGCGTTATGTCGGCTGTAAGATTTTCCGACTTCGCGGGCTCTCTGCGCGTCAGCCAAGTGTCATCATCGAGCGCTTCCCTGACGAAAAGGAAAGCTAAAGCTGAGCTGCGAGAAGAACGTCTGGGCTATTCTCGACGAGGCGAAAGTCACCTTAGCAAACGACGCGGCGGCACACTCGAAATTCGTCGAATAGCGCGCGAGCGGGTATCCAACTCGTTCAAGCGAATCCCCGCGTAGTCACCTACGCTTCGCATAGCATTCGGCCGGCCGCAAGCGTGTCGAGCAGGAAAAGCGTTGCCACAACGAGCTACGTTGACATTTAAGCAAGTGACTCGATAATCTTTCCCCGGCGCGACAGATCGCAGAATGTCTCGCGCTCATGCTCGCGCGTTCTCAAGCGATCGTGTGACGGCGTTGCGCTCTGAGTTGCTGTAGGGGCCTACGTCAACTCGCACCTGCGCGGGCCAGCCGTGCCGCAAGGGCAGACTCGCGACGATCCAGGTACGCGTCCCGCTTGAGGACACCCGCAGTCCAAATCCGGGCTGCGACTCATCCCAGTAATCGACTTGAATTACGGCGCCGAATTGGGCGCGAGGCGTGGCGGGGAGCTGCTTCAGCTTCAGTGGCACAAACGGCGATCCTTGGCATAGCGTGCCCCAATGTTAGGCAGCGCGCAGGTAACGGCAAGCGAGGGAACGCCGCGTTACTTAATGAAACGCGCCAGAGCGTCTTCGACCACTAAGCTCCCCGGTATACTCGGAAAATCGCAGTTGCCGCGCTGATGGCTGCTAGCTTTCAAACCGCAACACCACTGGTTGTTTTCTAAACCGAAGGTCGCGGGTTCGATTCCTGCAGCCGGCACCATCTAACATCCTTCCCTAGGTGCATCTATGTTGCATCAAGGTGGAGTAATCCGTTGATGCGCCGGCCGAAGTAAGATCTCCCCGCTGGAACAAGGTGCACGACGCTGCAGCCGGAATGCGGCCCAACGCAAGAGTTTCAGGCGGATTGGGAAGAGGTGATCGGATGGGATGATCTGCCCCCTTTAGCGCTCCCACCGGCTGCACGGGTCCAGCACGACTACCCGGAACTGCTCGCACCAAAGATGCACTCCGTCACGGCCGGTCGAGTGCCGGCACGTCCAGCACGATCGCTCGGCGGTGTCGGCCCACGGCGTGAAGTGCTGATGTCCGGATTGCTGCCCGCCCCCTAGTCCTATTGTCGCTCGCGGCCTCGGAGGCGGACAATTCCGTGAGTGCCTTCGGGGAGGGCGATATGAAACGAATCATATTGGCGACTCTGCTGGTCACGACAATGCCGGGCGGGTGGGCGAAGGACGCGAGCGGAAGTTATGTAACGCATGACAACAGGCCGTGTGCATCCTTTGTTCGAGACACACAAGCTCCCGGGTGGCCGCGCGCCGTGATGCAAGCGTGGGTTGCTGGCTACATTACCGCGTACAACAGGCAAACACCCGACACCGTAAGCCTTGTTGGGGGCTTCGACCTGAATAGCGCGATGTCGTGGCTGCAGAACTACTGCCGGGCGCATCCATTGAGCAATCTGAGTGGCGCGATGGAGGCGTTAACGGTTGAGTTATATCCCGGGCGTTACCGCACGCGCGAGAATACTGGCCGCTAGCACGCCGAAGCACTCGGTGCTGTACGGGAACGAAAACGAGGCGCGGGTTCGCCACCGTGGGAGCGGCGGCGCATGAAGCGATAAGGGGGAGTTGGGTCGCAAACTCAATGGGAATCGCTATGAAGAAGACGATCGCAGTAGTTGCGCTGGTTGCGTTATCCGCCTGCACCACCGCAGCAGTAGGTCCAGACAAAGAGGCTCTTTGCGGTCCGCGCCCCACTGAGCTGCAGGCCCGGAACGCTGTGCAGGTGTATGTGGACAGAGTCGGTCTCAAAGACCCGAGCAGCGCCCAAGTCAGAGATCTTCGCATCGAGGAGTGCACGAGTTGGTACATGGGTCTATTCAAGGGCGGAGGATACTTTTATGGCTGGCAGATTGCGTTCGAGCTCAATGCCAAAAACAGATTCGGCGCATCATACTTGGGCTTCCAGACACGACGCATCCTCCTAACACCCGATGGGATGACCCATTGGGGACTATTGCATTAGGCGGTCCATGATGCGCTCCAGCCGATCGCCCACTCTCGGCTGCACTCGGCGTCGGCCTCGCCGGACTCGGATTTTCTCGCCGCCGCAAGCTGAGCTGAGCAGCTCGCGAATCACTCACACGAAGCCCGCTGCGTGCGGGCTTTGTTGTTTCTAGGCCAGGGCGAGATCCGAAGCCGGTTACTCGTACCCCACGGCGCGCAGCCGCCAACTGCAGGTTGGGCTACCCCCGAGGCTGAACGCGGCGGCGTAGTGCCGACGACTCCGTCATCGCCTTCGTGTAGAGTTCAGGATATTCGGTGCGAAGCACGTACCATTCGCGCACCTTCAGGCGGTCGATTTCCCGCTCGAGCAAATAGAGGTCACGAATGCGCGAGGCCTCCTCGAGCTGCAGGTGTAGCAACTCATCGAGCCGATTGGACAGCGTTCGCGTCAGCCGGCGATAACCCATTACGGATGACCGACCTGTGCCGCGCAGGATTCCAGGCAATGTGACGTTCGCGGCTTCCACTGCTTGACGCATCGAGCCCAGCTGTCTGACTTCGCGCGAAGCTTTCCCGCAGACCTCTTCGAAGGCCTGCAATGCAGAAGACAGATCTGGGCTGCTTTGGCTCATTGCAATGCACCGACTTGACGAAATTTAACCCTGCGATACCGGCGCGCCGAAAGAAATAGTTCCTGACGCAGAAGAGTTTTCGTGGACACCGCAAATGCGCATAGGGGCTGAACGCCCCCCGTCGCGCAGTGTCGGGAAATTGCGACACCAGTGCTCGAAGCTTCCGGTGAGTCGTCGTCGTGCATCAGCGTCAGCGCAGGCTGTCGCGCCGCAAGGCGAGTTGAGCGACACGCTCACGAGACCCCGCTACGGCGGGGTTTTTGCTTTCGCGCTTGGCCAAAGTTATCCCAGGCGTCGCTACGCGGGCTCGTCGCACACTTCTCTATACGGAGTGAAGCAGGCTACCAGCGCATGCGCTGGTTGCCTATCTGTTTGTCGCTGTGCGCTCATGCTGCGCTCGCTGACGTATTGGTGGGGCGGGTTTACTGCGCAATTGAGCCTATCGATGTGACTAGGCCTTTCGCAGGTGTTCTTTTCTCAGCGGCAGGGTACGGATGCGCTTGCCGGTGAGCGCGAAGACGGCATTGAGCACCGCCGCCTGGAAGGGCAGGATGCCGGGCTCGCCGTGGCCGCCCCAGAAGCCACCGGTGGGCACGAGCACGAGCTCCACCTTGGGCATGTCGCTGATCATCGGCAACGGGAAGTCGTGGAAGTTGGATTCCTGGACGCGTCCGTCCTTGACCGTGCAGGACTCGTAGAGCCCGCCCAGACCGTACACGGCGTTGCTTTCGGCCTGCGCGGCGCAGGTATCGGGGTTCACGACGTAGCCGGAGTCGATCGCGACCACGTAGCGAAGCACCTTGAGCTCGCCGTCGGCGGAGACCGAGACCTCCGCCACGCCGGCCGAGTAGCTGCCGAAGCCCTCGACCACCGCGAGGCCCCGCCCCACGCCGGCCGGCAGCGCCGTACCCCAGCCCGCGGCCTTCGCCGCGGCCTCGAGCACCAGGCGGTTCTTGTCGCCCGCCTTCAGCATCGCGAGCCGGAATTCGAGCGGATCCTTGCCCGCGGCCTGCGCCACCTCGTCCAGGAAGCACTCGCGGTAGACGCCATTCTGTTGGCCCGGCGCGCGCCAGAAGCCCACGGGAACATGGCCGTTGCGCATCGCGTATTCGATCCGCTGGTTTGGGATCTCGTAAGGCATGTCGCTCAGCGTTCGCACGGCCGTGAAGTCGATCCCGTTGCGCGCCGCCCCCGGCATCAGCACCGCGAGGATCGAGGGGCACGCGATCTTCGCCTCGAGGGCGACGACCATGCCTTGCGCATCCAGACCCGCGCGCATCTTCACGAGGCTCGCGGGCCGGTAGAAGCCGTGCTGCATGTCCTCCTCGCGCGACCACATCATCTTCACGGGCATGCCGGGCAACGCCATGGCGATGGTTACGCCCTGGCGCACGAAGTCCTGCGGCGCGCCGCGGCGCCCGAAGGCGCCGCCCAGCATCGTCTTGTGCACCTCGGCCCTCTCCAGCGGCACGCCCGCCGTCTTCGCCGCGGTGGCGAGCGACGCCTCGCCGTTCTGCGTGGAGGTCCACACCTCGACGAAGCCATCGGGCTTGATCCACGCGGTACACACCTGGGGCTCCATCGTCGCGTGGTTGAGGTACGGCGACGAGTACTCCGCCTCGACGATCTTCGCCGCCGAAGACAGGGCGGGCGCGACGTCGCCCGTTTTCCGGGCCTCGGCGATCGTTGGGTCGGCGAGGCCTTCGCGCAGCATGGCGATGATCGTCGCGTCCGACGCCTCGCCGTTGGTGCCCACGTCCCATTCGATCTTGATCTTCCGGAGCGCCCGGTTGGCCCGCCACCAGCTGTCGGCCACGACGGCCACGAAGTCCTCCGCGCGCACGACTTTCTTCACGCCGCGCATTGCCTCCGCCTCGGCGGAATCGACCGACTTCACCTTGCCGCCGAATACCGGGCTCTGCGCGATGGAGGCGTGCAGCATGCCGGGCAGTACCACATCGGTGCCGAACACTGGCTTACCGAGCACCTTGTCGGGAATGTCGAGCCGGTGCAGGGGCTTGCCGGCAATCTTCCAGTCCTTCGAATCGCGAAGCGCGACGTCCGCCGGCGGCCGGAGCTTCGCTGCCTGCGCCGCAACCTGCCCGTAACGCAGCCTGCGCTGCGTCGGGCCGTGGGTGACGACGCCCTTGTCGACGGAGCACTCCGAGGCGCTCACCTTCCACTGTGCGGCGGCGGCGGCGACCAGCATCTCCCGGGCGGCGGCGCCGGCCTTGCGCACGTAATCCTGGGAGCTCCTCACGCCCTGGCTGCCGCCCGTGGACATCGAGCCCCAGACGCGATTGCGGCGGACGTTCTCGTTGGGCGAAGCGAACTCTGCGGAGACCTTGGTCCAGTCGCAGTCGAGCTCCTCGGCGACGAGTTGCGCGAGGGCGGTATAGGTGCCCTGGCCCATTTCGGATCGGGCGATGCGGATCACCACGCGGTCGTTCGGATGAATCACGATCCAGGCGTTGACTTCCGTTGGCGAAGGGCCGATCGCGGCGTGAGCCAGGAACGGGAATGAAAACTCCAGCACGAGGCCGCCTCCCGCCGCGGCGGATGCCTTGAGGAAATCGCGGCGATGCAAGGATTGCGGCTGCTGGGCACGGGTCGTCATGGCGCCTGTCCTCAGGACTTCGTCGCGGGCGCGGCCGCGCCGGCCAGCGAGGCCGCCGCGTGAATCGCTTTGCGCACCCGCGCGTAGGTGCCGCAGCGGCACAGGTTCGTCATCGCGTCGTCGATGTCGGCGTCCGTGGGCCGGGGCTTCTTTTCGAGCAGGGAAACGGCCGCCATGATCATCCCGGTCTGGCAATACCCGCACTGCGGGACCTCCTGCTCGATCCACGCCTTCTGCACGCGGTGCACGCCGTGCGCGGCGAGCCCCTCGATGGTGACGATCTTTCTTCCCGCGGCGGCGGCCGCCGGCAGCCCGCAGGAGCGCACCGGCTCGCCGTCCAGGTGCACGGTGCAGGCTCCGCACAGCGAGATGCCGCAACCGTACTTGGCGCCGTGCAGGTTGAGGTGGTCGCGCAGCACCCAGAGCAGCGGCATCTCCGGCTCCACGTCCACGTCGTGGACGCGGCCGTTCACGTTGAGCTTGATCATGGTCCCTCCTGTGAGTTTCCGGGGCGGCGAGAGGTCAGTGGCCCCCGAGCATCCCGGGGTAAGCATACGACGGCGCGATAAGTCCGTTCCGCAACCGCTCGCGGAAACTTCGCGCCCGATTGAGAGGGGTCAATTGGCGAGTTTGAATTCGAGTCAGCGAGGCGTTCAGACATGGCCTGGGTGCATCGTAGCTGCGCGCCGAAGAACTTCGTGCTGTGTACGGGATCGAGCACGACGCCCGGATTGGACGCCGCGGGCTGTGGGCCCAGCCGAAGCCCATGCCGCCGTGAGAGTTGCGCCGGAATCGCATGTATGGATTATCCTTGCCGCATGAGCCAGGTAGAGCGGTCACAGCGGGAGCCTAAGAACAATATAGCCCTCGCGTGGCGGGCCAAGTACGGGAAACGCTTGCAGCCAATTAGCGCATCGTACGGCGGACGAGCGGCGGATTGAGCGGCGGATTCCAGAACCAGCTACCCGGAGAGCCTGCAATGGCGCGGGGGTTGACCCCTGTAGCCGGCACCGCACAAGCCACATGCCCCGCATCATCCGCGACACGCTGATTTCCGCGCGCGACCTGCTGGTCGCGGCGGGGCCGTTCGTGCTGCTCGTGCTGGCGCTGCTCGCCGTCGCCTATTTCCTGCTGCAGCCGGCGCCGCCCAGGCGGGTGGTGCTCGCCACTGGCCCGGAGCAAAGCGCCTACGCCGAGTTCGGCAAGCGCTACGTGCAGGAGCTCAAGCGCTACGGCATCGAGGTCGTCCTGGAGCCCACGCGCGGCTCGCTGGAAAATCTGCACGCGCTGCGCGACCCGAAGCGGAACGTCGACCTCGGTTTCGTGCAGGGCGGCTCGAGCGACGCCGCGCGCGCCGTCGACGAGGACAGGAGCGGCGTGCCGCTCGCATCGCTGGGAAGCCTGTTCTTCGAGCCGGTGTGGCTGTTCTACCGGGAGGAGGCGGCGCGCGGCCTGCCGCACGCGACGCTCGCCGAGCTCACGCAGCTGCACGGCTGGCGCGTCAACTTCGGCGCGCGCGGCAGCGGCACGCCCGGCCTGATGAAGAAGCTGCTCGAGGCCAACGGCATCGAGCGCGACAGCCTGAAGCCGGCCGGCCTCGACCTGACCCCGGCGGTGGTGGCGCTGCTCGGCGGCGAGCTGGACGCGTTGGCGTTCGCCTCGGCCCCCGAATCGCCGATGGTGCAGATGCTGCTGCAGACCCCCGGCGTGAAGCTGTTCGAGGTCCCGCAGGCGGAGGCCTACGCGCGCCGCTTCCCGTTCCTCAGCCCGGTGGTGCTGCCGCGTGGCGTGGCGGATCTCGCGCGCGACGTGCCCGCGCACGACGTGCCGCTGCTCGCGCCCACCACCTCGCTGGTGGCGCGCGAAAGTACCCACCCGGCGCTGGTGCAGCTGTTCGTTCAGGCGGCGAGCAGGATCCACGGCGGCGCCGGATGGATGGCGCGCGCCGGGCGGTTTCCTACGGCGCAAAGCACGGAGTTTCCGCTCGCGCCGGAAGCCGAGCGCTACTACCGCAGCGGCCCGCCGCTCTTGCAGCGCTACCTGCCGTTCTGGCTGGCCAACCTGATCGACCGCATGTGGGTCGTGCTGATCACCATCATCGCCGCGGTGATCCCGCTGTCGCGCATCGTGCCGCCGCTGTACGAGTTCCGCATGCGCCGCCGCATCTTCCGCTGGTACCGGCAGCTGCGCGACATCGAGGAGCGGCTCGCCGGCGGCGCCGTGCCGGCGGCGGGCCTGCTCGAAGAGCTGGACCGGCTCGACGCCAGGGCCGCCCACATCGCCGTGCCGCTGTCCTACACGGACGAGCTCTACAACCTGCGCAGCCACATCGCGCTGGTGCGCGGCCGGCTGCGGCGGCCGGGCTAGTCGAACCCATCGTCCCCAAAAAAAAGGCCCGGTTTCCCGGGCCTTACTTTGGCGTTGCGCCGCTTTACAGCGGGCGTACGTTCGCGGCTTGCAGGCCCTTCGGGCCCTTCTGCGAGTCGAACTCGACCTTCTGGCCTTCCTTGAGCGTCTTGTAGCCGCTCATCTGGATCGCGCTGTGATGCGCGAACACGTCTTCGCCGCCCCCATCAGGGGTAATGAAGCCGAAGCCTTTCTGGTCGCTAAACCATTTCACCGTACCGGTGGCCATAGTGTTTCCTTTCCTGAATAAGCCGAGGCAATTCCGGGCCAAGGCATCCGGGCACGACGTCAAGAAGGGGAACTGTTTGCCACTGCGGTCGCCGCAGGAGCGGCGTGAGGGGTCTGCACAAATTCACTGCTTGAACAGCCTGCGGCCAGCACTATACCACGCTTTTCCATCGCGCTACGATGGCCCGTTCCCTTGCCGACATCCGGGCGCTGCCATGGCCGACCTGTCTGACATCGAGCCCTCTGCCTTCTGGAGGGTGAACCCACCCGACGCCGACCCGCGCGAGACGCGCGAATGGCTCGAGGCCTTCGACGCGCTGGTGGAGAACGAGGGGCGCGAGCGCGCCATGTTCCTGCTCAGGAAGCTCCTCGAGCACGCGCGCGCGCGCCGCGTGCCGATGCCACCGGTGCTGAACACGCCCTACCGCAACAGCATCGCGCTCGCCGACCAGCCGCAGTTCCCGGGCAACCTCGAGCTCGAGCAGCGCCTCTCGGCCATCGTGCGCTGGAACGCGCTCGCCATGGTGGTGCGCGCCAACCGCGCGCATCCCGAGCTCGGCGGCCACATCGCGAGCTACGCCTCGGCCGCGGACCTGTTCGAGGTCGGCTTCAACCACTTCTTCCGCGCCGGACAGGACGGCGACCTGGTGTACTTCCAGCCGCACTCGGCGCCCGGCGTCTATGCGCGCGCGTTCCTCGAAGGCAGGCTCACCGAGGAGCAGCTCGACCACTACCGGCGCGAGACCGGCGGCAAGGGCCTGTCGTCGTATCCGCCATCCCTACCTGATGCCGCGCTTCTGGCAGTTCCCCACCGGCTCGATGGGTCTGGGTCCGATCGCCGCGATCTACCAGGCGCGCTTCATGCGCTACCTCGCCGACCGCGGGCTGCTCGACACCGCGGCGGCGCAAGGTGTGGGCCTTCGTCGGCGACGGCGAGATGGACGAGCCCGAGTCGCTCGCCGGGCTGTCGCTCGCGGCGCGCGAGGCGCTCGACAACCTGATCTTCGTGGTCAACTGCAACCTGCAGCGCCTCGACGGCCCGGTGCGCGGCAACGGCTCGGTCGTGCAGGAGCTCGAGGGGCTGTTCGCCGGCGCCGGCTGGAACGTGGTGAAGCTCCTGTGGGGCTCGGACTGGGATCCGCTGTTCGCGCGCGACGACGACGGCGTGCTGCTGCAAGCGGCTGCACGAGACGGTCGACGGCGAGTTCCAGACCTACGCCGCGACCGACGGGCGCTTCAACCGCGAGCATTTCTTCAACAAATACCCGGAGCTGCAGGCGCTGGTCGCGCGACCTGTCGGACGACGACATCGACCGCCTGCGCCGCGGCGGCCACGACCCGGTGAAGATCTACGCCGCCTACCACGCCGCCGCGCAGCACCGCGGCCAGCCGACGGTGATCCTGGCGCAGACCAAGAAGGGCTACGGCATGGGCCACTGGGGCCAGGGCAAGATGGGCACCCACCAGCAGAAGAAACTGGACGACGAGGCTCTGAAGGCGTTCCGCGACCGCTTCGCGCTGCCGCTCTCGGACGATGACGTCACGGCGCTGCGCTTCTACCGTCCCGGCGCCGACAGCCCCGAGATGAAGTACCTGCACGCTTGCCGCGCAGAGGCTCGGCGGCTACCTGCCGGCGCGCTCGGCGGCTGCGCCCAGGTTCCCCGTGCCGCGCGCGACGCGCCTGCTCGAGGGCACGACGCGCGAGCAATCGACCACCATGGTGTTCGTGCAGCTGCTTGCGCAGCTGCTGAAGGACGCCGAGATCGGGCGCCGCGTGGTGCCGATCGTGGCCGACGAGGCGCGCACCTTCGGCATGCAGACGCTGTTTCGCCAGGTCGGCATCTACTCGGCGCTCGGCCAGCTCTACGCGCCCGAGGACCACGACGAGCTGCTGTACTACAAGGAGGCGAAGGACGGCCAGATCCTGGAGGAGGGCATCACCGAGGCGGGAGCGATGTCCTCGTGGATCGCCGCGGCCACCGCGTACTCGGCGCACGGCACGCCGATGCTGCCGTTCTACATCTACTACTCGATGTTCGGCTTCCAGAGAGTCGGCGACCTGGTCTGGGCCGCGGCCGACTCGCGCTCGCGCGGCTTTCTGGTGGGCGGCACCGCGGGCCGCACGACGCTCTCGGGCGAGGGGCTGCAGCACCAGGACGGCTCGAGCCACCTCGCCGCGGCGACCATCCCGAACTGCCGCGCCTGGGACCCGTGCTTCGGCTACGAGCTGGCGACCATCGTCGAGGACGGCGCGCGCCGCATGCTCGAGGCGCAGGAGGACGTTTTCTACTACCTCACGGTGGCGAACGAGAACTACGCGCATCCGGCGATGCCGCAGGACGCTCGCGAGGGCATCCTGAGGGGCATGTACCTGCTCGAGCGGCGCGCGGGCGCGAAGCTGCAGCTGCTCGGCTCGGGGCCCATCCTGCGCGAGGCGCTCGCCGCCGCGCAGACGCTCGAGCGCGAGCACGGCGTCGCGGCCAACGTGTGGAGCGTGACCAGCTGGAGCGAGCTGCGCTGGGACGGGCTCGCCTCGTCGAGCGCCTCGCCGGCCGTGAACGAGGTTCGCCCAAGAATCTCGAAACCATGGCTTGCGCACTGCCTCGAGGGCACCGAGGGCCCGATCGTCGCGGTCAGCGACTACGTGAGCGCACTGGCCGACCTGCCGCGCGCCTGGGCGCCGCCAGGCCGGCGCTACGTCGCGCTCGGCACCGACGGCTTCGGGCGCAGCGATACGCGCGCCGCGCTGAGGCGATTCTTCGGCATCGACCGCGACTCGATCGTCGCCGCGGCGCTAGCCGCCCTCTAGGCGCCGGCCGCCCTTTAGGCGCTGGCCGCGCTCTAGGCGCTCTCGCCTTCGCGCAGCTTGTGCTCGCGGATGGCGCGCGCGAAATCGAGCACCGTTTGCGCCAGCGCGACGCGGTCCTCGGCCGTGCGCATCACCGTCTGCGCGATCAGCACTTCGATGCCGCTCGCGAGGATGCCGTCGGCCTGGTCGGCGTCGATCGCGTCGATGACGAAGCCGTCGATCAGCTTGTAGTACTCCATCGCCGCCGAGCGCGCCGAGACCTCGTGCCCGAGCTCGCGCATCATCTTGCCCGCCGAGCCCGTGAGCGCCTTGGCGCCGACGATGGGCGTCACCGCCACCACCGGCGCGCCGCGCTTCCTGAGCAGCTGCCGCATGCCGCCGATCTCGAGGATCGGGCGAATCGAGTGGTAGGGGTTCGCCGGCCCGATCACCACCGCCTCGAGGTCGTTGGCGTGCAGCGCATCGAGCACCGCGTCGGAAACGCGCGCGTCCTCGGCGCCGACGTACTGGAAGCCCTTCACCTGGGGCTCGCAGGCGAGCGCGTTGAAGTACTCGGGAAAGGCGATCGCGCCGTCAGCGGTGTCGACGTAGGTGCGCACCTGGTCGTCGCTCATCGGCAGCACGCGCGCGGCGATCCCGAGGTTGCGGCAGAACTGCAGCGTGAGGTCGGTCAGGGACCGGTCGTCGCGCCGGCCCTCGGCGCGCAGCAGGCACGCGGCGAGCGACTTGTCGCCGAGCATCGGCCGGTCTGGGCCGCCGAGCGCGGTCAGCATGCCGTAAAGCGACTGCGTCTCGCCCGCCGGCTGCCAGCCTGCCTCGCGGCTCGCGATGCCGGCGAGCGCGTAGAGCACGGTGTCGATATCGGGCGAGAACGCGAGCCCCAGGTGCTCGAAATCGTCGCCCGTGTTGACGATCACTGCGAGGTCGGCGCCGCGCAGCTTGTACAGCCCGTCGGCGAGCTTCGCTCCGCCTACCTGCCCAGTCAGTGCCACCACCGTGCCCAATGCCGCCTCCGCGAGCCCTTATGAGGCCGATTCTAATCGAGCCGCCCCGAGCGCACGCGCGAGCGCCTGCGAGCGCTCGCGCAGCGCGCGGCGCTCGGCGGGGCTCAGGCCCGCGGGGTCGAAGCGATAGCGCTGGTGCAGCGCGAGCGTCTCGAGCAGCTCGGCGCGCTGCGTTGCGTCGATGGCGCCCGCGGCCCGCAGCGCCCAGCCCGCCAGCGACTCGTGCGACGCGCGCGGCGCGCCGCGCGCCGCGAGCGAGCGCTCGACCGCGTAGAACTCGGAGTCCATCCCCGGGTAGCGGCGCACGGGCGGCCTGCCAGGCGCCGTGCGCCGCACCGCGCGGCGCCCCGCGAACAACCGCAGGCCGAGTAGCGCGACCAGCGCCGCGAGCACCCACCACCACAGATCGGAGGTCTCGCCCGTGCCGCGCCGCGACCAGCGGAACAGCGCCCAGCGCAGCACGTCGCTCAGCCCCTGCCATGCGGGCGCGAGCTGCGCCTCGGCCTCGAACCAGACGGGCGGCGTGGTGTCGAGCTCTACCCAGCGCCCGCCGATGAACGCCCGCGTCCAGGCGTGCGCGTGCCGCGCGCGCACCACGACGGAGTCCTCCAGCGTGCTGTACTCGCGCGCCACGTAGCCCGTGGCGTAGCGCGCGGGCACGCCGCCCGCGCGCAGGAGCAGCGTGGTGGCCGCGGCGAAGTACTCGCAATGGCCGCTTTGCGATACCAGCAGGAAGTCCGCGAGCGGCGTCAGGCCGCTGCGCGGCGCGTGCTCGCGAAAGGTCGAGTAGCGAAAGCGTGCCAGGAACTTGGTCACGCGCCGCGCGGCCTCGCCAGGCGCCACGCCGCGCAGCCCGATCTCGGCCGCGACGCGCGCGAGCGCCGCGCGCTCCGCGGCGGGAATGGCGAGATCGAGCGCCGCGGGCGGTGCCTCGTCGGGGCCGGCGTCGGCGGCGTAGCGCGCCGCATAGCCGATCCAGTCGGTCTTCGCTTCGGCGAGCACCGCGCCGAGCGCGTTGCGGCGCAGCGATTCCGCCGGCAGGCCGGCGACGCGCATCGTTCCCGCGGGCAGCGCGAGCAGCGCCTTGCCGTCCTCGGTGCGCGCCTCGATCACCACCGAGGAGGTGGGCGCCCGGCGCCCGAGCACCCAGGTCGCGCCGTCGGGCTCGGCTGCCAGCGGCTCGAGCGGCGCGTCGCGCGCGGTCCAGGTGCCGCCGCCATAGGTGTTGTAGCTCGCGCCATGCAGCAGCCGCGCGCGCGCCTCCTGGCCCTCCGGAATGCGTACGCGCATGAGGATGGTGTCGTCGAGCTTCAGCCGCCCGATCGAGCCGATGTCGGTGTGGCTCTGGTACGGGTCGATCGGCGCGCGCAGGTACCAGTCGGCTGCGAGCGCTTCGAGCTGCGCCTGCAGCCGGGCCAGGCCTACCTGGCCCACGTAGCCCAGGCCGGTCGCACACGCGAAGGCGAGTCCCCAGGCGGCGGCCGCGGTGTGGCGCGGCCGCAGCGCGTACAGGGTCCAGCCGGCGAGCGCGGCGATGCCGACGTAGAAACCCGGGCCGCGCGAGTTGGCGCCGCCCGCAGCGAGGGCCACCGTCGCGAGGAACACCCCCGAGAGGTCGACCTGCGGGTCGCTCACCGAAGGGTCGCGCGCTTTCCGACGGCGCAGGGTGTGGAACAGCGCGGAGAGGCGCACGGTGCCGGCGGCGCCGAAGCGTTGCGCTACCAGGATCGGCGCGAGCAGCGCGGGCAGCCATTGCAGCGTGCCGAACACCCCGCGCGGCAGGCCGCGCGTGGCCACCAGCAGGGCGCCGATCGCGGCGAGCAGCAGGGTGCAAAGGTCCGCCACGCGGCGGTAGTCGACCTCGCGCAGCTCGAGCCGGAAGGAAGTGAAGTGCGGCCCCTCTACCAGCGCTGCGAGCAGCGCACCGGCGAGCAGGTTGTGCGTCTGCCAGCCCCAGAACGCGAGCGCGGCGCCGAGCACGAGCGGCGGAACGGTCATTTGAGCCTCGCCAGCCCGGCCTCGATCCCGCCCGGGTGCAGCGCCAGCAGCCACGCGGGCGGCTCGGCCGGCCGCTCCTCGGGCAGGCACACCAGCAGCGCGTGCACCTCCAAGCCCAGGCCCATGAGCGACTCGACGAAGCGGCGCCGGCGCTCGTCCCAGTCCGTGAGTATCACGATGCAACTGGAAAGACGTCCGGCCTGGCCGAGCACCGCGCGCGCGAGTAGATCGAACTCGGCGGGCGCGCTGGCGCACACGCCGGCGAGAACCTCGAGCATGCGGTCGGCCTGCAGCTGGCCGCGGCCGGCCGAGTAGCTGTGCACGCGGTCGCCGACGAACAAGAGATCAAGCAGGCACTCCAGCGTATCGATCGTATAGACGAACGAGGCGGCCACGGCCACCGCGTCCTCGAACGCGGCGTCCTCGCCCTCAGCGCGCCCGGTGTCGAGCACCAGCGCGTGGCGCTCGAAAAACTCGTCCTGGAACTCCTTGACGATCGGGCGCCCGCTGCGCGCGAAGCTCTTCCAGTGCACGCGGTGCAGCGGGTCGCCCGGCTGGTAATCGCGCAGGCCGATGAATTCCTCGGAGTCGCCCACCGAGGCGACGCGCGACACGCCGCCCTGCTGGAACTTGCGCCTGCCCGGCAGCGCGAGCTCGGGCACGCGGTAGCGCCTGGGCAGCGCGATGACGCGCGCGGGCGCCGCCACGCGCGCCAGGCCCTTCACCAGCCCGAGCGGATCGCGGCGCGCGAGCGTCAGGCCCGCGAGCTCGATGCGCCCGCGGCGCCGCGGCGTCATGGCGAGGCGCACCGTGCCGCGCGCGCCCGCGGCGAGCGCGGGCAGCGGCGTCTCCCCGGCCGGCTGCGGCAGGCGGCGCTCGATGAGCCACTGCCAGCGGAAGTAGCCCGCGTTGCGGTCGAACCAGTTGCGCCGCCGCTCGCCCGGCTCGCGCGCGGCGCGCCACGCGGCGTAGCCGGGCCGCGGATCAGGGAAGCGCTCGGCGAGCGTCGCCCCGGCGAGCGGGCGCGCGCCGAGATTGGACACGGTGACGCGATAGCTGAACGGCTCGCCCGCGGTCGCATAGCGCGGCAGCTCGCGCTCGACGGCGACGCGGGCGCGGAATGCGAGGCTGCCGGCGTAGGCGACCGCGAGCAGCGCCCACAGGAAGGTGAACGCCTGGTAGGTGAGCGTCTGGTTGGTGTCGACACCGGCGAGCGCCGCGGCGCCGGCTGCGCCGAGCGCGATCTTGCCCGCCATGGTGAGCCGCTCGCCGGCGAAATGCTGGATCGAGCTGAACCAGCGCAGCGAGGCGTAGACCAGTCGCTTCATGCGGCCCTCAGGCGGGCGCGGCCGTGCCCTTCAGGATCTCGGCAACCAGCGACGCGGCGGTGACGCCAGCGAACTTCGCCTGCGGATCGACAACGATGCGATGCGCGAGCACCGCTGCGGCGAGGCTCTGCACATGCTCCGGCCGCACGTAGTCCTCGCCCTCGAACAGGGCATAGGCCTTGGCGGTCTGCGCCAGCGCGATGGAGGCGCGCGGCCCGCAGCCCAGCGCGACCTGCGGCGCGGCGCGCGTCCTGCGCACCAGCTCGACCACGTAGTGCTTGATCTCGTCGGCGATGCGCACGTGGCGCACCCGCTCCTTCAGCGCCAGCACCTCGCTGCGCGTCACCACCGCGGTCGCGCGATCGAGCGGGTGGCCGAGCTCCTGCGCGCTCAGCACGGCGACCTCGGTGTCCGGGTCGACGTAGCCGAGCGAGATGGCGAGCGCGAAGCGGTCCATCTGCGCCTCGGGTAGCGGGTAGGTGCCGCGGAACTCCACCGGGTTCTGCGTCGCGATGACGAAGAACAGCTCGTCCATGCGGTGCGTGCGGCCCTCGGTCGAGACCTGGCCCTCGGCCATCACCTCGAGCAGCGCCGACTGGGTGCGCGGCGAGGCGCGGTTCACCTCGTCGGCGAGCAGGATGCTGGTGAACACCGGCCCCGGACGGAATTCGAAGCTCTGGTCGCGCTGGTTGAACACCGACACGCCGACGATGTCGGAGGGCAGCAGGTCCGGGGTGAACTGCACGCGCGAGAATTGCGCCCCGACCGAAGCCGCGAGCGCCTTGGCGAGCGTGGTCTTGCCGGTGCCGGGGAAGTCCTCGATCAGCACGTGGCCGCCGGCCGCGAACGCCGCGAGCAGCTTCTTCACCGACTCGTGCTGGCCGCGAATTACCGCCTCGACGTTGCGCGCGATGCGCTCGAAGCTGCCGCGGGCTTCCTGCGCCGACAGGGGCGCGGCCGGAGAGGCGTCCATGCCGTAGTGTACGACGCCCGCTAGAACTTCTCCGCCCAGGGCCGCAGGTCGGTCTCGAAGGTCCAGGCCGAGCGCGGCTGCTCGTGGATCCGGTAGTAGGTCTCGGCGATCGCGTCGGGGGCGAGCATGCCGTCCTCGCCGAGGCTCGCGGCGCGCTCCGGGAAGCGCTGCCTGGCGGCCTGCGTGTCGATCATGCCGTCGATGACGACGTGCGCCACGTGGATTCCCTTCGGTCCCAGCTCGCGCGCCAGCGACTGCGCCACGGCGCGCAAGGCCCCCTTCGCCGCGGCGAAGGCGGCGAATTGGGCGCCGCCGCGCAGCGAGGCGGTGGCGCCGGTGAACAGCATCGTTCCCCGGGCGCGCGGCACCATGCGGCGCGCGGCCTCGCGCCCGACGAGAAAGCCCGCGTAGCAGCCCAGCCGCCACACGCTCTCGAACATGTCGGCCGGCATCTCGGCGATCGGCGCGCGGTAGTTGGCGCCGCCGTTGAACACCACGACCTCCACCGCGCCGTGATCGTTCTCGAGCTTGTCGAACAGCTCGATCACCGCGCGCTCCTCGCGCGCGTCGGTCGGCACGGCGAGCGCCTGCCCGCCGTTCTCGACGATCGCCTCGGCGAGGCGCTCCACGCGCTCCGCGTTGCGCGCAGCGAGCGCCACATTGAAGCCGGCGGCCGCGAAGCGCTTGCCGAGCGCGTAGCCCAGGCCTTCGCCGACGCCGACGATCGCCGCGACCGGGGTCGGATTCGCGCTCATAGCCGTGCCGCGAGCTCCGCGCCTTCGAGCATGGCGCGCTTGGCGTCGAGCTCGCCGGCGTCGCGCGCGCCGCCGATCACGTGCGGCGCGGCGAGCGCGCGCCGCGGCACCTGGCCGGCGCACAGGATCACCGTGTCGGCGTGGACGATCTGGTCCTTGCCGTCGACCGAGATGTGCAGTCCCTGGTCGTCGATCCTGCGGTATTCGACCCCTTTCAGCATCTTCACCCCGTTTCGCGCCAGCTCGGTGCGATGCACCCAGCCCGTGGTCTTGCCGAGCGTGTCGCCGAAGGGCGTCGTCGAACGCTTCAGCATGGTGATGCGATGCGCGGGATTTTCGCGCGGGAAGCCCGCGGGGTCGAGACCGCCCGGCGCTTTCGGGTCTTCGACGATGCCCCAGTGCGCCTCGTAGGCCTTCGGCTCCAGCGTCGCGCGGCTCGCGCGCTCGAGCAGGTAGATCGCGACGTCGAAGCCGATGCCGCCCATGCCGATGATGGCGACGTTCTCGCCGACCGCCGCGCGGCCCGCGAGCACGTCGGCGTAGCCGACCACGCTCGGGTGCTCGAGCCCCGGGATGTCGGGCCGGCGCGGATCCACCCCCGTGGCGACGACGATTTCGTCGTGACTCTCCAGCATCTCCGGGGAGGGGCTGGTATTCAGCACGACCTTGCCGCCCGCGCGGCGCAGGCGCTCGGCGAAGTACGCCACCGACTCGGCGAACTCCTGCTTGCCGGGAACGTGCTTCGCCAGGTTGAACTGCCCGCCGAGCTCGGCGTCCTTCTCGTACAGTGTCACCGCGTGGCCGCGCTCGGCGGCGATCGCCGCGCAGGACAGGCCGGCGGGGCCGCCGCCGACGACCGCGACGCTCTTTCTATGTTTCGCTTTTTCAAAAATCAGCTGCGTTTCGCGTCCCGCGCGCGGGTTGACCAGGCACGAGGCGAAGCGGCCGTCGAAGATGTGATCGAGGCAGGCCTGGTTGCACGAGATGCAGATGTTGATCCCGGCGCGGTCGCCGGCCTCGGCCTTGCTGGCGAAGGCGGCGTCGGCGAGCAGCGCGCGCGCGAGCGACACCATGTCGGCGTCGCCGCGCGCGATGATGGCCTCGCCGAGCTCGGGCGCGTTGATGCGGTTGGAGGCGATTACCGGGATCGCCACCGCCTCCTTCAGGCGCCGCGTCGCCCAGGCGAAGGCGCCGCGTGGCACTGCCTGCGAGATGGTCGGGATGCGCGCCTCGTGCCAGCCGATGCCGGTGTTGATGAGCGAGGCGCCCGCGGCCTCGATCGCCTGCGCCACCTCGACGATCTCCTCGCCGGAGAGGCCCCCCTCGACCAGGTCGAGCGCCGAGATGCGGTAGATGACGATGAAGTCCGCGCCGACCGCGGCGCGCGTGCGGCGCACCGCTTCGACCGCGAAGCGCATGCGGTTGGCGAGGCTGCCGCCCCAGTCATCGGCGCGGTGGTTGGTGCGCGGGGCGAGGAACTGCGTGATCAGGTAGCCCTCCGAGCCCATCACCTCGACGCCGTCGTAGCCCGCCTCGCGCGCGAGCGACGCGCTCGCCGCGAAGGCATCCAGCGTGCGCTCGATCTCGGCGGCGCTCATCGCGCGCGGCACGATCGGGTTGATCGGCGATTTCACCGCCGAGGGCGCGACGGTCTTGCCGTGCTTGCCGTAGCGCCCCGCGTGCAGCACCTGCAGGCAGATGCGTCCACCCGCGTCGTGCACCGCGCGCGTGATGACGCGGTGGCGGTCGCGGTCCGCGGCGCTCGCCATCATCGCCGGGTGCGGGCCGAGATTGCCCGCCTGGTCGGGCGAGAAGCCGCCGGTGACCATCAGCGCCGCGCCGCCGCGCGCTCGCTCGGCGTAGAACGCCGCCAGGCGCTCCATGCCGTCGGGCCGTTCCTCGAGCCCGGTGTGCATCGAGCCCATCATGATGCGGTTGGGAAGGGCGACGTGGCCGAGGTCGAGGGGCCGGAACAGATGGGGATAGGCGGACATGGGAAAATAGGGTCTGCGCCTATTTTAGCCGCGCGTGACGAGGACCGTCCCGGCGACGATCGAAACACCCCCGGCGAGCATGCCGGCGGGCAGAGCCTCGCCGAGGAACAGGCTCCCCCACAGCACGCCGAACGCCGGGATGAGGAACGTGACGGTCAGCGCGCGCGTCGCGCCGACGTCGGCGATCAGCCGGAAGTAGATGAGGAACGCGACCGCGCTTGCGAGCAGCGCGAGGGCGAGGACGTTGCCGATTACGAGCAGCGAGGGCAGTGCCGCGGGCGGCGCGAGGACGAGCAACGGCGCGAGCAGCGCCGCGGCGGCGAGCTGGTTGCCGGCGGCGACGCCGCGCGCGGGCACGCCCTGGCCCCAGCGCTTGACGAGCACGCCGGTCAGCCCGTAACCCGCGCACGCGCCGAGCGCCGCGACCACCGCGAGGGTGAACGCCGCGTCGGCCTGGAAGCCGCCAGGCTGCGCCACCAGCGCGACGCCCGCGGCGCCGAGCGCAAGGCCGGCGAGCTTGCGCAGCGTGACGCGCTCGGTGGCGAACAGCGCGCCGAACAGCATGCCGAACATCGGCGAGGTGGCGTTCAGGATCGACAGCAGCGACGCCGGCAGGTGAATCGCGGCGTAGGCGTATAGCGCGAACGGCACCGCCGAGTTCACCATGCCGATCGCGAGGTAGTAGCGCCAGTGGCGCCGCAGCCCGGGGTCGAAGCCGATGACACGGAACCACGCGAGCAGCGCGAGGCCGCCGAGCAGCACGCGCGCCTCGGCGGTCCAGATCGCGCCGAGCGCGGGCGCGGCGACGCGCATGAACATGAACGAGGCGCCCCAGATCGCGGCGAGCGCGACCAGGCGCGCGTAATCGGCGCTCTTCATGCGCGCCATCCTAACCGCTCGGCGACCCGGCCCCGGCTTTCGATGTCCGAAAATGGCGAGTATTTGCCCGCCGCCCGATCCATAATGGCGTCCATGCGGCTCGACCCGGCCACCTGCTACCGCGCGCTGCGCGCGCGCGACGCGCGCTTCGACGGACGCTTCTTCGTCGCGGTCTCGTCGACGCGCATCTATTGCCGCCCGGTCTGCACGGTGCGCCCGCCGAGGCGCGAGAACTGCCGCTACTACCCGAGCGCCGCGGCGGCGGAAGGTGCCGGCTACCGGCCGTGCCTGCGCTGTCGGCCGGAGCTCGCGCCGGGCAATGCGACGATCGACGCGGTCGGGCGCACCGCGCGCGCCGCTGCGCTGCTGATCGAGGAGGGCGCGATGAACGATGCGGGCGTCGAAGCCGCCGCGCAGCGCCTGGGCATCACCGACCGCCACCTGCGGCGCGCGTTCCAGGCCGAGTTCGGCGTCTCGCCGGTCGCGTTCGCGCAGACGCAGCGCCTGCTGCTTGCGAAGCAGCTGCTCACCGACACGCGCATGCCGGTCACCGAGATCGCATACGCGAGCGGCTTCGGCAGCGTGCGGCGCTTCAACACGCTGTTCAGGGAGCGCTACCGGCTGCGCCCGCGCGAGCTGCGCAAGGCGTCGCTGCCCGCCGCGGCGGGCGACGCGCTTGCGTTCGAGCTCGGCTACCGCCCGCCGTACGACTGGCCGGCGATGGCGGAGTTCCTCGGCGCGCGCGCGGTCGCGGGCGTCGAATCCTGCGACGGCGCGGCGTACCGCCGCACGGTGCGCGTCGCGAGCGGCGGACGCGAGCACCGCGGCTGGATCGAGGTCGCGCCGCTAGAAACGAAGCGCGCGCTGCGCGTGCGCGTCTCCGCCTCGCTCGGCAAGGCGCTGCCGCCGGTGCTGGCGCGCATCAAGTCGCTGCTGGACCTCGCCTGCCATCCGGAGGAGGTCGCCAAGGCGCTTGGGCCGCTCGCGGCGCGGCGCCCGGGCGTGCGCGTGCCCGGCGCGTTCGACGGCTTCGAGATCGCGGTGCGCGCGATCCTCGGCCAGCAGGTGACGGTGGCCGCGGCGCGCACGCTCGCAGGCCGCTTTGCCGCGGCGTTCGGCGCGCGCATCGAGACGCCGTTCGCGGGGCTCGAGGTCGTGTTCCCGCGGCCCGAGGACGCGGCCGGCGCTCCGGTTGCGTGCCTCGCGAAGCTCGGCGTGCCCGCCGCGCGCGCCCGCTCGGTCCGCGCGCTCGCCGAGGCGCTCGCCGGCGGCGAGCTCGAGCTCACGCCTGGCGCGGAGGTCGACGCGACGCTCGCGCGGCTGCGCGCGCTGCCCGGCATCGGCGAGTGGACCGCGCAGTACATCGCAATGCGCGCGCTCGCCTGGCCCGACGCGTTCCCGCACACCGACTTCGGCGTCATGAAGGCGCTGAAGCTCACCGATCCGAAACGCGTGCTCGCGGCGGCCGAGGCGTGGCGGCCGTGGCGCGCCTACGCAGTGATGCATCTTTGGCGATCGCTCGCCCCGGGAGGCAGGAAATGATGCGCTACGACTACTGTGACAGTCCTTGCGGCCGCATGCTGCTGGTGGCGGACGACGAAGCCCTGTGCGGCGTGTATTTCACCGGGCAGAAGCATTTGCGGCAGGTCGATCCGGCCTGGCGGCGCGATCCCGACGCGGCGCCGCTCGCCCAGGCAAAGCGCGAGCTCGAGGAGTACTTCAGCGGCAGGAGAACGAAGTTCGACGTCCCGCTCGCTGCGCAAGGCACGCCGTTCCAGCGCGCCGTGTGGCGCGCGATCGCGGGCGTGCCGTTCGGCGAGACCATCAGCTACGCCGAGCTCGCGCGGCGCGCCGGCCGCCCGGGCAGCGCGCGCGCCGCGGGCGCGGCGACCGGCCGCAACCCGATCGGCGTGATCGTCCCCTGCCACCGCATCGTCGGCGCCGACGGCAGCCTCACCGGCTACGCCGGCGGGGTCGACAAGAAGCGCGCGCTGCTCGCGCTGGAGGCCGGGGCGGCGTCAGCCCGCCATCGTCAGGCCGCCTGAGACGCTGATCACCTGCCCGGTGATGTAGGCGGCCTCGTCCGAGGCGAGGAACGCGACGATGCCGGGCACGTCGTCGGGCTGGCCGATGCGCTTCTGCGGGATGGCGCGCACCAGCGCGTCGTAGACCTTTCGGCCCGCCTCGCCCTCGCCGAGGAAGCCGCGCAGGATCGGCGTGTCGGTGGGCCCCGGGCAGACGACGTTCAGCGTCACGCCCTTGCGCGCCAGCTCCCTCGCCAGCGTCTTGGTGAGCGAGATGATGCCGCCCTTGCACGCGGCGTACACCGATTCGCCCGAGGAGCCGACGCGCGCGGCGTCGGAGGAGATGCTGACCACGCGCCCCGCGCCGCGCGCGGCCATCTGCGGCAGCACCAGGTGGTGCATGTTGAGGGGGCCGCGCAGGTTGACGGCGATCAGCGCCTCCCACTCGGCGGGGTCGGTGTCGAGGAAGTTCTGGAAGCGGTCCCAGCCGGCGTTGTTGACCAGCACGTCGATCTGGCCGGCGTCTTCGATCGCCGTCCTCGCCGAAGAATAGTCGGATATGTCGAAAATCAGGGCCTTGCCACCGACCTGGTCCGCCACGGCACGCGCGGATGCTTCATTCCTGTCCGCCACCAGCAGGTGTGCGCCTTCCTCGGCGAAGCGCCGGCAGATGGCCGCGCCGATCGCGCCGCCGCCGCCGGTGACGAGGACCGACTTGCTGCGCAGGCCCTTCACTTCGGACGCTTGTCGATGACGCGCTTCGCCTTGCCGATCGAGCGCTCGATCGAACTCAGCGGCACGATCCTGACGTCGGTGGTGACGCCGATCAGCGACTTGATGTTGTGCTGCAGCTTGGCCGCGGAGCCGGCGTCGGCGCCGCCGGCGGCGAGCTCGACCAGCACGGTGAGGTGGTCCATCGGCCCGTCCTTGGACAGCTCGAGCACGTAGTGCGGGCTGAGCTCGGACTGCTTGAAGATCATCTCCTCGATCTGCGACGGGAACACGTTGACGCCGCGGATGATGAGCATGTCGTCCGAGCGCCCCGTGATTCTCTCCATGCGGCGCATGGTGCGCGCGCTGCCGGGCAGCAGGCGCGTGAGATCCCTGGTGCGGTAGCGGATCACCGGCAGCGCCTCCTTGGTGAGCGAGGTGAACACCAGCTCGCCCTTCTCGCCCTCGGGCAGCGGCTTGCCGCTCTCCGGGTCGACGATCTCGGGGAGAAAGTGGTCCTCCCAGATGGTGAGGCCGTCCTTGGTCTCGATGCACTCCTGCGCCACGCCGGGGCCCATCACCTCGGACAGGCCGTAGATGTCGATCGCGTCGAGCGCCAGGCGCTCCTCGATCGACTTGCGCATCTCGTTGGTCCAGGGCTCGGCGCCGAAGATGCCGATCTTGAGCGAGCAGCTCTTCGGATCGATGCCCTGGCGCTCCATCTCGTCGGCGATCGCCAGCATGTACGAGGGCGTCACCATGATGATCTCGGGCTTGAAGTCCTGGATCAGCTGCACCTGCCTCTCGGTCATGCCGCCGCCGAGCGGGATCACGGCGAGGCCGAGGCGCTCGGCGCCGTAGTGCGCCCCGAGCCCGCCGGTGAACAGGCCGTAGCCGTAGGCGACGTGCACCTTGTTGCCGGGCTTGGCGCCCGCGGCGCGGATCGAGCGCGCCATGACTTGCGTCCAGGTGTCGATGTCCTTCGCGGTGTAGCCGACCACGGTGGGCTTGCCGGTGGTGCCCGAGGAGGCGTGGATGCGCACGATCCTCTCCATCGGCACGGCGAACATGCCGAAGGGGTAGTTCTCGCGCAGGTCGGCCTTGGTGGTGAACGGGAATTTCGCCAGGTCGGCGAGCGAGTTGCACTGCCCGGGATTGACGCCCGCCTCGTCGAACTTCTTCCTGTAGTGCGGCACGTGGTCGTAGGCGTGCTGCAGCGACCACTGCAGTCGGTGCAGCTGCAGCTTGCGCAAATCGGCGAGCGGCGCCTTCTCGATCGGCTCGAGCGCGAAACTGGTCATGGGGCTCATCCTCCCGTGTCTTCTTTGAGCTTGCCCTTGATGGTAGCCGACTTGCCGCGGAACACCGCGATCAGCTTGCCTTCCTGGTTGATCACGCGCATGTCGTACACGCCATTGCGCCCGGAGAGCGCCAGCTCGACGCCCTCAGCGATGAGCTCGTCGCCCAGGCGTGCGGGCGCCAGGAACTCGATGGCGCAGCCCGCCGCGACGGCGCGCTGGTTGTGGCTGTTGCAGGCGTAGGCGAAGGCGCTGTCGGCGAGCGTGAAGATGAAGCCGCCGTGGCACAGGTCGTGGCCGTTGACCATGTGCTGCGTGACGCGCATCGACATGCGCGCGTAGCCCGGGCGCACCTCCTCGAGCTTCATGCCGAGCCACTTCGAGGCGTGGTCCTCGTCCCACATGGCCTTCGCGGCCGCCGCGGCGAGCGCCTGCCTGTCGCCAGCGTTCATCGGCCCCTGAACTCCGGCTTGCGCTTGTCCATGAACGCCGCGACGCCCTCGCGGTAGTCCTCGGAGAAGCCCGCCTCGCGCTGCAGGTCGCGCTCCAGGTCGAGCTGCGCGTCGAGCGTGTTCGACGCCGAGACGTGCATCGCGCGCTTGATCAGGCCGAGCCCCTTGGTCGGCCCGGCGGCGAGCGCGCGCGCGAGGCGCGTCGCCTCGTCCATCAGCTTGTCGTCGTCGACCGCCTTCCAGATGAGTCCCCAGCGCTCGGCGTCCTCGGCCGCGAGCTTGTCGCCGAGCAGCGCGAGCCCCATGGCGCGCGCCGTGCCGACGAGGCGCGGCAGGAAGTAGGTGCCGCCGGAGTCGGGCACCAGGCCGATCCTGGCGAAGGCCTGGATGAACGAAGCCGACTTCGCCGCGAGCACCACGTCGCAGGCGAGCGCGACGTTGGCCCCCGCGCCCGCGGCGACGCCGTTCACCGCGCACACGATGGGCTTGGCGAGCGCGCGCATGCGGCGCACCAGCGGGTTGTAGTGCGAGCCGATGGTCACCGAGAGGTCGATCGGCGCCGAGCCGGCGCTGACGTCGCGCTCCGCGAGATCCTGCCCGGCGCAGAAGGCGCGCCCGGCGCCGGTGAGCAGCACGGCGCGGATCGACGCCTCCCTCTCGGCCCTGGCGAAGGCTTCGCGCAGCAGGCCGTGCATTTCCGCGTTGAAGGAATTGAGCCTGTCGGGGCGGTTCAGGGTGATGGTCTGCACGCCCGAGTCGACGGCAACGAGGAGCGGCTGCGACATGGCTGTCTATGCGAAAGGACCGGGGAAAGCTTACACCAAAGGGCAGTAGAATCGCCGGGCCATGGTGAAGGTCACCGCCATCGACGGCATCACGCCGGTCGTGCATCCGAGCGCCTACGTGCATCCCAGCGCGGTGCTGATCGGCGACGTGATCGTCGGCCCCCGCGTGTACATCGGACCCTGCGCCTGCCTGCGCGGCGACTTCGGCCGCATCGTGATCGAGGAGGGCGCCAACATCCAGGACTGCTGCATCCTGCACGCGTTTCCCGACCGCGACCTGGTGGTGGAGGCCGACGGCCACATCGGCCACGGCGCGGTGCTGCACGGCTGCGTGGTGAAGAAGAACGCCATGGTCGGCATCAACTCGGTGATCAACGACAACGCGGTGGTCGGCGAATCGTCGATCGTCGGCGCCATGGCGTTCGTCAAGGCGGGCTTCGAGGTGCCGGCGCGCAGCCTCGCGGTCGGCATCCCGGCGAAGGTGGTGCGCGAGCTCTCGGCCGACGAGCTGGCGTGGAAGCGCGACGCGACGCGCCAGTACCAGGAGCTCGCGGTGCGCAGCCTCGCCACCGCCACCGAAACCGCGGCGCGGACCGAGGTCGAGCCGAACCGGCCGCGTTTCCGCGATTCGTCGGTCATGCCGCTTTCGGAGATGAAGAAGGAAAACGCAAAATGAGCGACACCGCGCTGCTGATCATCGACATCCAGAACGACTACTTCCCCGGCGGCGCCATGGAGCTGGAGGGCGCCGGGGCCGCGGGCGCGAAAGCCGGCGCCGCGCTCGCCGCGTTCCGCGCGAAGCAGCGGCCGGTGTTCCACGTGCGCCACCTGTCGCTGCGTCCCGGCGCGACGTTCTTCCTGCCCGGGACGCCGGGCGCCGAGATCCACCCGAGCGTCGCGCCCGCCGCGGGCGAGGCGGTGATCGAGAAGAATTTCCCCAACAGCTTTCGCGCCACCGACCTCAAGCAGCGCCTGGACGAGGCGGGCGTCAAGCACCTGGTGGTCGCCGGCATGATGACGCAGATGTGCGTCGATTCGAGCGTGCGGCAGGCCGCCGACCTCGGCTTCAAGGTGACGCTGCTCGCGGACGCCTGCGCTACGCGCGCGCAGAGCTTCGGCGGCGAGCGCGTCCCCGCGGCGCAGGTGCAGACCGCGTTCCTCGCCGCGCTGAACGGCCTGTTCGCGAGCGTGCAGCCGACCGACGAGTTTCTCAAGGGAGCATGAAGATGGCATACGAGTTCGTCACCACGGAGGTGAAGGGAAGGGTCGGCGTCGCGACGCTGAATCGTCCCAAGCAGATGAACGCGCTCAACCCGCAGCTCATGCAGGAGCTGGGCCAGGCGCTGTACGCCTTCGACGAGGACGACGCCATCGGCGCCATCGTCGTCACCGGCAGCGACAAGGCCTTCGCCGCGGGCGCCGACATCGGCGCCATGAAGGACTGGAACTTCATCGATGTGTACCGCGCCGACTACATTACGCGCGACTGGGAGCACATCCGCCGGATCAGGAAGCCGGTGATCGCGGCGGTCGCGGGCTACGCGCTCGGCGGCGGCAACGAGCTGGCGCTGATGTGCGACATCGTGATTGCCGCCGAGAACGCGAAATTCGGCCAGCCCGAGATCAACCTCGGGGTGCTGCCCGGCGCCGGCGGAACGCAGCGCCTGCCGCGCGCGGTGGGCAAGGCGAAGGCGATGGACATGTGCCTCACGGCGCGCATGATGGACGCGGCCGAGGCCGAGCGGAGCGGTCTGGTGTCGCGCGTCGTGCCGCTCGAGAAGCTCATGGACGAGGCGCTGGCGGTGGCCGCCAAGATCGCCGCCTACTCGCTGCCGGCGGTGATGATGGTCAAGGAGTCGATCAACGCCGCATACGAAACCTCCCTCTCCGAGGGCGTGCACTTCGAGCGGCGCATCTTTCACGCCGCCTTCGCACTCGCCGACCAGAAGGAAGGCATGGCCGCATTCGTGGAGAAGCGAAAGCCAGGGTTCAAGAACCGGTGAATTCGGCCCGCAGGGTGGCTGGCGTGATGCTGGCCGCCCATATCCTCTCGATGGCGGGTTTCTCGACCTTCGCCGCGCTGCTGCCGGAGCTGCGCGCGCTGTGGCAGCTCACGAACTCCGAGGCCGGCGTGGTGAGCGGCATGTTCTTCGTCGGCTACGCCTCGACCGTGTCGTACTGGACCGCGCTCACCGACCACATCGACGCGCGCAAGGTGTACGCCATCGGCGGCCTGCTTGCGGCCGCGGGCAGCGCCGGCTTCGGGCTGCTGGCGCAGGGCTTCGCCAGCGCGGTGCTGTTCCAGGTGCTGCTCGGCACCGGCATCGCCGCCATGTACATGCCGGGACTGCGGCTGCTCTCGGACCGCGTCTCGGGGGCGGCGCAAAGCCGCTACATCGCCTTCTACACCTCGTTCTTCGGCATCGGCACGGCGCTGTCTCTCGCCGCCGCGGGCGCGGTGAGCTCGGCGGCCGGCTGGCATTGGGCGTTCGTCGTCGCCGCCGCCGGGCCGCTCGCGGCGAGCGCGTTGGTGGTCGGCGGCATCGAGGCGCGCGCGCCGGCCGCGGCGGCGGGCGCCACGCCGTTCTCGCTCGCGACGCTGTTCCCGATCGCCGCGTGGCGCAGGCTGCTCGCCAACCGCCCCGTGGCGGGCTTCGCGCTCGGCTACGCCATGCACTGCCTGGAGCTGTTCGGCTCGCGCAGCTGGATGGTGGCGTTCCTCGCGTTCTCGGCCGGGCTGCACGCGGGCGGCGCGAGCTTTCCTTGGAACCTGGCGGTGATCGCGGCGTTCGTCAACGTGTGCGCGGTGCCGGCCTCGATCCTCGGCAACGAGATCGCGCTCAAGATCGGCCGCCGCCGGTGGATCTCGATGGCGATGCTCGGCTCGGGCGCCGGCGGCATCCTGCTCGGCGGCGCGGCCGGCTGGCACTGGATCGCGGTGCTCGCGATCCTGCTCGTGTACTCGATGCTGGTGATGGCCGAGTCGGCGACGCTCACCGCGGGCATGGTCGCCGCGGCGCCCGCGGAGCTGCGCGGCAGCGCGATGGGCCTTTATTCTCTGATGGGCTTCGCCGGCGGCATGATCGGGCCGATGGTGTTCGGCGCCGCGCTGGATGCGGCGCGCGGCGCGTCGAACGGCGCGGCATGGGTGATCGCCTATGGCGCGATCGGCGCCGGCTGCCTCGCGTCGTCGTTCGTCGCCTGGCGCCGCGGCCGGGGTTAGACTAGCAAAGCGCGTAAGCCAAACGACAGGAGGAGGGGGATCGATGGAGCGCATCTGGCTCAAGAGCTATCCGCCCGGCGTCGCCGCGGACATCACCTACGACGAATACCGCTCGGTCGGCGACCTGTTCGCGAAGAGCGTGGCGCAGTTCAGCCCGCGCCCGGCGTTCGAATGCATGGGCAAGTCGATCACCTTCGGCGAGCTCGACAAGCTGTCGCGCGATTTCGGCGCCTGGCTGCAGGCCAAGGGCCTCGCCAAGGGCGCGCGCGTGGCGATCATGCTGCCGAACGTGCTGCAGTACCCGGTGGCGCTGTACGGCACGCTGCGCTCGGGCTACACGGTCGTCAACGTCAACCCGCTTTACACCGCGCGCGAGCTCGAGCACCAGCTCAAGGACTCTGGCGCCGAGGTGATCGTGATCCTGGAGAACTTTGCCCACACGCTGGAGGCGGTGCGCCCGCGCACGCCGGTGAAGCACGTGGTGGTGGCTTCGCTCGGCGACATGCTCGGCCTCAAGGGCCTGATCGTCAACTTCGTGGTGCGCAACGTGAAGAAGATGGTGCCGGCGTACGATCTGCTGCACGCGCGGCGCTTCAACGACGCGCTCGCCGAGGGCGCGGGCCGCGAGCTCAAGCCCTTCGAGGTCGGCCACGACGACATCGCCTTCCTGCAGTACACCGGCGGCACCACCGGCGTGTCCAAGGGCGCGATGCTGCTCCACCGCAACATCCTCGCCAACATCGAGCAGGTGGCGGGCTGGCTGTCGCTCGCGTTGAAGGGCGAGACGCCGAGCATCATCACCGCGCTGCCGCTCTATCACATCTACTCGCTCACGGTGAACTGCCTGGTGATGCTGCGGCTCGGCGGCAACAGCATCCTGATCACCAACCCGCGCGACATCCCGGGCTTCGTGAAGGAGCTGGGCAAGCACCGCTACAACATGATCACCGGGGTGAACACGCTGTTCAACGCGCTGCTCAACAACCCCGATTTCGCCAAGCTCGATTTCTCGGCGCTCAGGATCGCCAGCGGCGGCGGCATGGCGGTGCAGAAGGCGGTCGCCGAGCGCTGGCAGCAGGTGACCGGCACCGTGCTGCTCGAGGGCTACGGGCTCACCGAAACGAGCCCGGTGGCGACCATGAACCCGTTCGACTTGAAGGGCTACACCGGGGCGATCGGCGTGCCGATCCCGTCGACCGACATCGAAATCCGCGACGACGCGGGCAAGACCCTTGCGGTCGGCGAGACGGGCGAGATCTGCATCAAGGGCCCGCAGGTGATGGCGGGCTACTGGCAGCGGCCCGAGGAGACCGCCGAGGTGCTCGGCAAGGACGGCTTCCTCAAGACCGGCGACATCGGCGTGATGGACGACAAGGGGCTTCATCCGCATCGTCGACCGCAAGAAGGACATGATCCTGGTGTCGGGCTTCAACGTGTACCCGAACGAGGTCGAGCAGGTGGTGGCGATGCATCCCGGGGTGCTCGAGTGCGCCGCGATCGGCGTGCCCGACGAGCACTCGGGCGAGGTGGTCAAGGTGTTCGTGGTGAAAAAGGACCCCGGCCTCACCGAGAAGGACATCATCGAGCACTGCAAGGAGCAGCTCACCGGCTACAAGCGGCCCAAATTCGTCGAGTTCCGCACCGAGCTGCCCAAGACCAACGTCGGCAAGATATTGCGGCGGGCCTTGAGGGACGAAAAATAGCTCAAAGCAACCTGCTCAAGGGTCTCGGCTGCCTGACGGTCGCGATCCTCGTATGGGGCGCGATGTTCCCGGTGGCCAAGCGCACGCTGCCGATCCTCGACGCGTACTTCCTCGGCAGCATCCGCTACGCGATCGGCACCGTCATCTTCGTTGCGCTGCTGTGGGCCACCGAAGGGCGCGCCGCGCTGCGCTACGGCAAGCGTCTCGTGCCGGCCGCGCTGTTCGGCGTGTTCGGCTTCACGGGCTTCAACGTCCTGGTGTGGCTCGGACTGACCTATACGCGCCCCGAGCACGCCGCGATCATCATGGCGCTGCAGACGCCGATGACCGCGATCGCGGTGTGGCTGACGCGCGGCCTGCGCCCGGCGCGCTTCACGATCGGCTGCATTGCCTGCGCGATCGGCGGCGTGCTGCTGGTGGTGACGCGCGGCGACCCGGCGGCCGCATTCGCCGCCCAGAGCTCGGGCGCGCTCGTCGGCGACCTGCTGGTGTTCCTCGGCGCGGTGAGCTGGGTGATCTACACCATGGCGGGCGGGTACTTCACCGGCTGGTCGCCGCTCAGGATGACGGTTCTCACCTGCATCCCCGGAGCGATCGGGCTGATCACGGTCAACGCGGTGATGGTCTGGGCGGGGTACTCGAGCTGGCCGGGCCTGGAGACGGTGCTCTCGGCGAAGTGGCAGATCGTCTACTTCTCGCTGTTCACCGTGGTGCTCGGCGTGCTGTGCTTCAACGCGGGGGTCAGGTTCCTCGGCGCGCTCAACACCATGCTGATGCTGAACCTCGTGCCGGTGATGGTGTTCGCGATCGAGGCGTGGCTCGGCCGGGCCTTCAGCGCGGTCGAGATCGGAGGCGCCGCCGTGGTGATCGGCGCGCTCGCGGCGAACAACCTGTACCTGCGCCGGCGCGCTATTTTCGCGGCTGCAGCGTGAGGCGCCGCACGCCGGCCGCCTCGAGGCGCGCGCGGTCGGCGGTCATGCGGATGTACTCGCCGCGCGCCCACGCGGCGCTGAACGCTCGGTAGTCGCGCGACAGCGGGTTGCCCGACTGCCCGCCGGAGTGGATATAGAGCGACGCTTCGGGGTCCGCGAGGTCGTAGATCGCGCGCAGGCTCGGCGCGTGGCGGTTGGCGTAGGGCCGCGCGTCGTCGAAGAAGTTGCTGCGCCCGACGTCCACCGTGTAGGGGCCGCCGGGGCTCGGCACGGTGATGTCGAACAGCCGCGCGAGCAGCGGCTCGCGCCCAAGGGGCCGGTGCTCGTGCAGCGCCACGTGCGCCGTGCCCCATCTCCACGTCATCATGTCGTTGCCGTAGCGTTTGCGCAGGTCGGCGAGCGCGGCGTCGAGCGAGCTCGCGAGGATCTGGTCGCAGGTTTCGGTGGTGGGGGTGCGCACGTCGTCGCACCAGCGCCCCGCGCCGTCCTTGTCGGTGAGCACGTTGGTGACGAACTCCGCGCGTGGCAGCCAATTCGGCGGGAAGGCGTCGCCCAGCTCGTCGGCGTACAGCGCGCGCGTGAGCTCGCGCCACCAGGCCATCGCGATCAGCGGCTCGGGCCGCTCGGCAGCCATGGCGCCGTCCCAGCGCGCGAGCAGGGCGAGCGCCTGCGCCGCCTCGCGCGTGCGCGGCTTGGTGACGAGCAGCCGCGGCAGCAGCTCGCGCAGCGGCAGCGACACGATGTCGGCCTGCATGCGCGCGAAACTCGGCACGGTGTGCTTCGGCACCGCCGCGAGCAGCTCTTCGATGCGCTCGGCGCGATACGGCGGTTGCCACTCGCTGGTGATCCAGTGCTTGTAGCCGGGCGGCGCGATCTTGTTGTTGGCGGTGACGATCGCGCCGCTCGCGGGATTGTAGCTTTGCGGCAGCTCGTCGAACGGGATGGTTCCCGCCCAGTCGTACTGCGCCAGCCAGCCCGGCGCCGGCGCGAGGCCTTTGAGGTCGTTGTCGGGCCTGCGCAGCGGCACGCGCCCGGCGGCGATGAAGCCGATGTTGCCGTCCGCGTCGGCGTACACGACGTTCTGCTGCGGCGCGCCGAGGTCGCGCGCCGCCTCGAGGAACCCGTTCCACTCGTGCGCACGTCCCAGCTTCAAGAGGGCGCGAATGCTCGCGTCGTCCTCGGCGAGCGCGGTCCAGGCGAAGGCGAGCACGTGCCCGCGCGGCGCGAGGCCGCGCGCGGCGCGCAGCACCTCGGACACCACCGGCCCGTGGCGCGAGATGCGCACCGCGAGCTTCTGGTCGGGCTCGCCGCGTACCTTGATGGTCTCGTCCAGGCGCAGGAACGGCCGCGCGCCCTGCGGCGTCAGGTACTGCTCCTCGCCCTCGAGCTTCTCGAGGTACAGGTCCTGCACGTCGGGCCCGGTATTGGTGAAGCCCCAGGCGATGCGCGTGTTGCGCCCCAGCACCACGCCTGGCAGGCCGGGCAGCGTCGCGCCGATCATGTCCATGCCCGGGGCGTGCAGCTGCGCGAAGTACCACACCGGCGGCGCGGTGAGGCCGAGGTGCGGATCGTTGGCGAGCAGCGGCTTGCCGCTCGCGCTGCGCGCGCCGCTCACCACCCAGTTGTTGGAACCGATGCCCTCGGCCTGCCAGGAGGGCAGCAGCTCGGCGACGCGCGCGGTGTCCGCGGCGAGGCGCCACGCATCGCCGCCGAGGCCGGCGTAGAGCTGGTGCAGGTCGGGGAGCTTTTGCGGCGCGTCCCCGGGATAGGGCGGCAGGAACTGCTCGATGCGCTCGACGGGCAGCGTGCGCGCGAGGCTCATGCGCAGCAACTCGTTCTTCCAGTTGCCGCCGAGGTCCCAGGCCATCATCTTGGTCCAGCTGATGGAGTCGACCGGCGTCCACGGCTCGGGCGTGTCGCGCAGGATCCAGAATTCGGGCGGCAGCACCGGGCCGGTGGCGAGGAATGCGTTGACGCCGGCGGCGTAGGCCTCGAGCGACTTGCGCGTGTCGGCATCGAGATTCCTGAAGCTCGCTTCGGCCGCGCGGCGCACGCCGAGCGTGCGCAGGAAGCGGTCGGTGTACAGCGCCTTCGGCCCGAGGATCTCCGCCAGCCGCCCCGCCGCGAGCCGGCGGTTCATTTCCATCTGCCACAACCGGTCCTGGGCGTGCACGAAGCCGAGCGCGAAATACGCGTCATCGGCCGAGCGCGCGTAGATGTGCGGGATGCCGTAGGCGTCGCGCAGGATCTCCACCGGCGCGTCGAGTCCCGCGATGCGCAGGGCGCCCTCGGTCTGCGGCAGCGACTGGCGCAAGTACCAGTAGCCGCCGCCCGCGAGCAAGCCCGCGGCAACGACGAGAAAGACGAGGATCCGAAACAGCGCCTTCATGTGGGCAGGATAACCCGCGCAGCGTGACATCCGCCAATGCGGCAGCGCGGCAATTCTGCTATAACCAGCCAGTTACGTTGACTTGTTGGAGGCCTTTCGGTGCTCTACAGTCTGTACGAAGCTCAGCACGCCGCTCTCGAGCCGCTGCGCCTGGCCGCCGAGCTGTCGCGCGGCTGGTTCGGCCATCCCTTCAGCCCGCTGTCGTACGTGCCGATGTCGCGCCGCCTGGTGGCGGGCAGCGACCTGTTCCTGCGCGTGACGCAGCGCTACGAGAAGCCGGTGTGGGGCATCGACACGACGCGCATCGCGGGCCGCGACGTTGCCGTGACGCTCGACGTGGCGCTCGACAAGCCGTTCTGCAAGCTGATCCATTTCAAGCGTGCGCTCGAGACGCCGAGGAACGACCCAAAGGTGCTCGTCGTGGCGCCGCTCTCCGGCCACCACGCGACGCTGCTGCGCGACACGGTGCGCGCGCTGCTGCCGTCGCACGAGGTCTGGGTCGCCGACTGGGTGGACGCGCGCATGGTGCCGCTCTCCGCGGGGCTGTTCCATCTCGACGACTACGTCGAGTACGTGTGCGAGTGGATCCGCCTGCTGTCGCCCGACCTGAACGTGATCTCCGTGTGCCAGCCCACGGTGCCGGTGCTCGCCGCGGTGTCGCTGCTCGCCTCGCGGCGCGAGCCGAGCTGTCCGAGCACCATGGTGATGATGGGCGGGCCGATCGACGCGCGCCGCAGCCCCACCGCGGTCAACAACCTCGCCACGAAGAAGCCGTATTCCTGGTTCGAGCAGAACCTCATCCACCGCGTGCCGCAGAAGTACCCGGGCTTCATGCGCTGGGTCTACCCGGGGTTTCTGCAGCACATGGGCTTCATGGGGATGAACCCGGACCGCCACTTCAACGCGCACTGGGACTACTACAACCACCTGCTCGAGGGCGACGGCGAGTCGGCCGAGAGCCACCGGCGCTTCTACGACGAGTACAACGCGGTGCTCGACATGCCCGCCGAGTACTACCTCGACACGGTGAAGACCGTGTTCCAGCACTTCGACCTGCCCAAGGGCCGCATGTTCGTGCGCGAGGAGCTGGTGCGACCGCAGGCGATCCGCGACACCGCGCTGCTCACCATCGAGGGCGAGCTCGACGACATCTCGGGCAACGGCCAGACCGAGGCCGCGCACCTCCTGTGCCTCAACATCCCGCGCGAGCGCCGCGAGCACTACCTCGCGCCGAAGGTGGGCCACTACGGCATCTTCTCGGGCCGGCGCTGGCGCGAGGTCATCTGCCCGCGCATTTCGGAGTTCATCCGGCGGCATGGCTAAGCGGCGCCGCGCGCTGCTCGTCGGCGCGACGGGCCTGGTCGGCTCGTGCCTGCTGCAACGGCTGCTCGACGAGACCACGTACTCCAGCGTCACCGTCTGGGCGCGCCGGCCGCTCGCGCTGCGCGGCCCCGGGCTGAAGGTCGAGACCTTCGACTTCGAGCGCCTCGCGTCGCACAAGGTCGAGGCCGAGCACGTGTTCTGCTGCCTCGGCACCACCATGAAGCAGGCGCGCTCGCAGCAGGCGTTCCGGCGCGTCGACTACGACTACCCGTTGGCGCTGGCGCAGGCCGCCAAGCGCGGCGGCGCGACGCGCCTGCTGGTGGTCTCGGCGCTCGGCGCCAACCCCGCCTCGCGCATCTTCTACAACCGCGTCAAGGGCGAGATGGAAGCGGCGGTCGCCGCCGCGGGCGTGCCGAGAACCGTCTTCTTCCGCCCGTCGCTGCTCACCGGGCGTCGCGACGAGTTCCGCCTCGGCGAGCGCGTCGGCCACTTGGCCGGCCTGGTGCTCGGCTCGCTGCTCGGCAAGTACCGTCCGATCGAAGCCGACCTGGTGGCCGCGGCGATGATCAAGGCCGCGCTGGGAAGCACGCCCTCGGGCGCGATCGAGTCGGAGGATATCCGCAAGCTCGCCGAAAAATAGGGTCTGTCCCTAGTTTCAGAGCTCGTAGGTCGACCCCGGCGCGCCCAGCACGGCGCGCTCGACGAGCGTGCGCGGCAGCTGTGGCGCGAAGAACTCGATGAAGTCGTAGGCGTAGCGCCGCAGATACGCGCCGCGCTTGATGCCGAGGCGCGTCATGCTCGATTCGAACAGGTGGCTCGCGTCGATCGCGCGCAAGCTCGCGGTCGCGCTTCGGGTCGAAGGCCATCTTCGCCATGATGCCCACCCCGAGGCCGAGCTCGACGTAGGTCTTGATCACGTCGGCGTCGAGCGCGGTGAGCACCACGTTCGGCGCGAGGTCCTTCGCCTCGAAGGCCTTCTGCACCAGCGACCGGTTGGCGAATGCGAAGTCGTAGGTCACGATGGGGTACGCCGCAAGCGCCTCGAGAGTCAGCGGCGTCACTTTCAGCAGCGGATGGCGCGGCGGCACCACCACGCAGCGGTTCCACTGGTAGCAGGGCAGCGACACGAGCTCGGGGTGGAGCGTCGATCGCCTCGGTAGCGATGCACAGGTCCGCCTCGCCTGCGAGCACCTGCTCGCAGATCTGCGTCGGGTTGCCCTGGTGGATGACGAGCTGCACCGCCGGGATAGCGCCGCTTGAACGCCGCCACCGCCTTGGGCAGCGCGTAGCGCGCCTGTGTGTGGGTGCCGGCGATGGTCAGGGTGCCGAGCTTCTCGTTGGCGTACTCCTCGCCGGCGCGCTTCAGGTTCGCCGCCTCCGCCAAGATACGCTCGGCGATCGGCGATCACCGCTTTGCCCGGCTCGGTGACCGCGGTGAGGCGCTTGCCGCGGCGCGCGAACATCTTCGACGCCGAGCTCCTCCTCGAGCGCGCGGATCTGGCGCGAGATGCCCGGCTGCGAGGTGTGCAGCGCCTCGGCCGCCTCCGAGACGTTCAGCCCCCGGCGCGCGACCTCGGTCAGGTAGCGCAGCTGCTGCAACTTCATGCTGTATATGCCAGAATAAGCATAAAGATAACACGACATAGTCTTTGTAAACATAATATGCCGACGTAGCCTTGGCGCTCCCGAGCCATGTACCTCTACGACCACATCGACCAGCAGCTCGTGGACGACGCGCGTCGCCCAGTTCCGCGACCAGACGCGCCGCTTCCTCGCGGGCGAGCTCTCCGAGGACGAATTCCGGCCGCTGCGCCTGCAGAACGGCCTGTACATCCAGCGCCACGCGCCGATGCTGCGCGTCGCGATCCCCTACGGCATGCTGTCCTCGACGCAGCTGCGCAAGCTCGCGCACATCGCGCGCGCGCTACGACCGCGGCTACGGGCACTTCACGCACGCGCCAGAACCTCCAGTTCAACTGGCCGCGGCTCGAGGACGTGCCCGACATCCTGGCCGAGCTCGCGACGGTGCGAGATGCACGCCATCCAGACCTCGGGCAACTGCATCCGCAACATCACCACCGACCACTTCGCCGGCGTCGCGCCCGACGAGATCGTCGATCCGCGCCCGTCTGGTGCGAGCTGCATCCGGCAGTGGTCGACCTTCCATCCGGAGTTCGCCTACCTGCCGCGCAAGTTCAAGATCGCCGTCACCGGCGCGGCCGACCGACCGCGCCGCGATCCTGGTGCACGACATCGGCCTGCACGCGCGTGCGCGAACGAGGCCGGCGAGGTCGGGCTTCCGCGTCATCGTCGGCGGCGGCCTGGGCCGCACGCCGATCATCGGCCACGTGATCCGCGAGTTCCTGCCCTGGCGCGCACCTGCTGACCTACCTGCGAAGCGATCCTGCGCGTCTACAACCGCTACGGCCGCCGCGACAACATCTACAAGGCGCGCATCAAGATCCTGGTCAAGGAGCGCGGCGCCGAGCGCCTTCGCGCGCGAGGTCGAGGCCGAGTGGGCGCATCTCGAAGGACGGCCCGGCGACCCTCACCGAGGAGGAGCTCGCGCGCGTCGCGCGCGCGCTTCACGCCGCCCGCCCTACGCAGACGCTGCACGGCGACGACACGCGGCTATCGCGCAGCGGTCGCCGACAACCGCGCTTTCGCGGCCTGGGTCGAAGCGCAACGTGCATGCCGCACAAGGTGCCCGGGCTACGCGGCGGTCACGCTGTCGCTGAAGAAGCACCGGCGTGCCGCCGGGCGACGTCGACGCGCCGAGCAGATGGACGCGGTCGCCGATCTCGCCGAGCGCTACAGCTTCGGCGAGTTGCGCGTCACGCACGAGCAGAACCTGGTGCTCGCCGACGTGCGCCAGCGCCGACCTGCCCGCGCTGTGGCAGCGACGCTGCAGCGCGCTCGGGCTCGCCACGCCGAACATCGGCCTGCTCACCAACATCATCTGCCTGCCCGGGCGGCGATTTCTGCTCGCTCGCCAACGCGCAAGTCGATCCCGATCGCCGAGGCGATCCAGCGGCGCTTCGACGATCTCGATTACCTGCACGACATCGGCGAGCTCGACCTCAACATCTCGGGCTGCATGAACGCCTGCGGCCACCACCACGTCGGCCACATCGGCATCCTCGGCGTCGACAAGCAACGGCGCGGAGTGGTACCAGATCTCGAGATCGGCGGCGCGCAGGGCGCGCAGGCCGCGCTCGGCCGCGTGCTCGGGCCGGCGCTCTCGGCCGCGCGAGGTGCCCGACGTCGTCGAGCGGCTGATCGAGGTCTACCTCGAGCGGCGCGAGTCGGACGAGGAGCGCTTCATCGACGTCGTGCGCCGCATCGGCATCGAGCCTTTCAAGGAGCATGTGTATGGCAAGGATCATCAAGGATCGGCGGGTCGTCGACGACAACTGGCGGCTGCTTGAAACCGAGGCCGGCGCGCTGCTCGCGCCGGGCGAGGACGGCTTCGTGCCCGAGCTGCCCGCGGGCGACATCGTCGTTCCGCTCAGGCTCTGGCGGCTGCGCGGCGACGAGCTGGTCGGACGCGCCGGCCGCCTGGGGGTGCTGCTCGCGGCGCACGAAGGACCCGAAACGATCGCATCCGACCTGGCGCATTTTGATCTGGTCGCGGTGCGCTTCGAGAAGTTCAGCGACGGCCGCGGCTACTCGCTCGGGCGGCTGCTGCGCGAGCGCCATGGCTGGCGCGGCGAGCTGCGCGCCGTTGGCGACCTCGGGCGCGACCAGCTCCTGTTCCTCGAGCGCGTGGGCTTCGATTCGTTCGAGCTGCGCACGGGTGCCGAGCCGCGCGCCGCGCTCGCGGCGTTCAACGAGCTGCCGGACGTGCATCCCGCCTTTCGCCGGCGGGCGGCCTAGGCGCAATGGGACGGCGCGAGTTCCCCATTACAGTGGGCGGCGCGGGCTCCGAGCTGGCGCGCCGCGTCGCCGTCTTCGGCCAGGACGGCGCGGGGGCCTCGAGCCTCGCGCGCCGGCTGCTGCTTGCGTACCACCCGCTCGCGGCGGCGGCCGTCTGCCCGGTGGAGGGGCGGCTGCAGGTGATCGACGCCTCGGGCGAGAGTGATTTCCTCGACACGGTGGGGCGGCTGCGCGGCGCGCACGCCGCAGCGGTCGTGATCGACGCCTCGCGCCCGCCCGACGGCCAGGCGGCGCGCGCGGCGTTCGCTGCGCAGCTCTCGGGCGCGCCGCGCATCGTGGTGGCGCTGAACAAGATGGACCTCGCGGGCTATGCGCGCGAGGCGTTCGAGCGCGCGGCGGCGCGCTCGCGCGCTTGAGCCGAGCGGGCGGCGTGCCCGCGCCGCGGCTCGTGCCGGTGTCGGCGCGCGACGGCGAGCTCGTTGTCCGCGCGGCGGTCGCGCCCTCTGGTACGACGGGCCGACGCTGCTCGAGGCGCTCCTCGAGTCGGTCCCCGCGCGCTGAGGCCATGGCGTCCACGCCGCGCACCGCAACGGGCTCGCGCGTCGCCGCGCTCGAGGCCCTGCTCGCCCGCATCGCGCGCGAGCACCAGCCCGCGGCGCTCGCGAGCAGCCTTTCGGCCGAGGACATGTTGATCACCGATGCGATCGCGCGCGCAGGGCTGCCGATCGGCGTCTTCGTGCTCGACACCGGCGCCTGCACGCCGCGCGCGCGTGCACGAAATCTCGATGCACGGCGAAGCGCGCCAGCTCGCGATGGCCGGGGACTCGGTGGCGCTGGTGCTCGATCAGGACCTCGACATCGCACGCGGCGACCTGATCGCGGACGCCGCCAAGCCGCCGCGCGCGGCGAAGGCGCTCGAGGCGAAGCTCCTGTGGCTCGACGCGGAACCCCTCCGGGCGGGCGGCCGCTACTTGCTGCAGCACGCCACGCGCGAGGTGCACGCGCGGGTCGGCCCGCTGCTCGAGCGCCTCGACGTCCACACCCTCGCTGCGCTGCCGTTCGAGGGCGAGGTGCGCGCGAACGACGTCGTGCGCGCGCATCTCGCGCTGCAATCGCCCGTCTTCGTTGACCGCTATGAATCGTCCCGCGCCACCGGCGCCTTCATCCTGACCGATCCGGCCAGCCACCGTACCGTCGCTGCCGGCCTGATCGAATGATCGAAAAATAGGGACAGACCCTATCTTCCGATATGCGAAATACGGGGTCCGTCCCTATTTATTGCGCAGGCCGCGCACGGCGATCCACAGCGCGTAGACGATAAAGCCAGCGAAGCAGATCAGCGACCAATCGGCGATCGACAGGCCGAGGAAGCGCCAGTGGACCTCGGCGCACTGGCCCGAGCCGCGCACCAGGAAGGTGAGCGTGCGCGAGATCGGGAAATTCTCGATCATGAACGGCAGGTCCGGGCCGCAGGCCGGCACCTGGTCGGGCGGCAGGTGCTGCAGATACACCTGGCGCGCCGCGGTGGCGAGCCCGCCCGCGGCGAACACGATGGCGAGCGCGCCGTACACCGTGGCGCCTGTGGACTTCGGCCCGTGCAGCGCACCGGCGAGGAACACGATCCCGGCGCACAGGTAGAACACGCGCTGCACCAGGCACAGCGGGCACGGGTCCTGGCCCTGGAAGTACTGAAGGTAATAGGCGCCGCCGAGCAGCCCGGCGCAGGCGAGCGCGCCGAGCGCGAAGGCGACGCGCAGCGGAATCTTCTGCAGGGCCTGGAACATGCGCCATGGTAATCTGTGCCGCGCCCAAATGCCAAAAATCGCCAATCGCAAGCGCACCCTGGTGACCGGCGGCGCCGGCTTCCTCGGCTCGCACCTGTGCGAGCGGCTGCTCGAGCGCGGCGACGACGTGCTGTGCGTCGACAATTTCTACTCGGGCACCAAGGACAACATCGCGCATCTGCTCGCGAACCCGCACTTCGAGCTGGTGAGGCACGACATCACCTTTCCGCTCTACCTCGAGGTGGACGAGATCTACAACCTGGCCTGCCCCGCGTCGCCCATTCACTACCAGTACGACCCGGTGCAAACCACCAAGACCAGCGTGCACGGCTCGATCAACATGCTCGGGCTCGCCAAGCGCGTCCGGGCAAGGATCCTGCAAGCCTCCACCAGCGAGGTGTACGGCGACCCGGCGGTGCACCCGCAGCTCGAGTCCTACTGGGGCAACGTCAACCCGATCGGCCCGCGCGCCTGCTACGACGAGGGCAAGCGCTGCGCCGAGACGCTGTTCTTCGACTACCATCGCCAGCACCGGCTGGAGATCAAGGTGGCGCGCATCTTCAACACCTACGGCCCGCGCATGCACCCGAACGACGGGCGCGTGGTGTCGAACTTCATCGTGCAGGCGCTGCGCGGCGAGCCGATCACGGTATACGGCAGCGGCGGCCAGACGCGCTCGTTCTGCTACGTCGACGATCTCATCGAGGCTCTGCTGCGCTTCATGCATGCGCCGGCCGCGCACACCGGGCCGCTCAACATCGGCAACCCGAAGGAGTTCACCATCCTCGAGCTCGCCGAGCGCGTCATCGAGCTGACCGGCTCGAAATCGAAGATCGTGCACCAGCCGCTGCCTTCAGACGATCCGACGCAGCGCCAGCCCGACATCGCCGCGGCGCGGAAGCTGATCGACTGGGAGCCGCTCACACCGCTCGAGGCGGGGCTGGAGAAGACCATCGAGTACTTCCGCGCCCAGGGCGTGGGCGCGCGCTAGGCGATTCGTCACCACGCAGCCGTCCGTTTTAGTCCGGCAGCGGAGCTAGTGTTGTCAACAAGAAATGGCAACTCCGAAGAGTTGCCTGTCTACCGGCTAGGCAGCTAACTTAGGCGGCCTTGCGGCGGCGCATTCCGCCTAGAGCGGCCAAGCCCAACTTGGTTGTAGTCGAAAGTTCCGAGCGCCGTTACGGTCGGGGTGTTCTTGGCAATGAAGTCCAAACCTAGGCTCCAAACACTCGACGCGAATTGAGTGCCCGATGCCGAGAAATTCGCCGCCAACAGATCCGCATAAGTGCTCGGGATAGCGCCGAGGCTCACGGCGACTAGCGCTGCCAATGATGCTCTTGCAGTCATTGCTTATTTGCTCCAGAGAAGACCGCAGAACGCAAGCTGATGTGCCTAATGGCAAACAGCTTGAGAGTTCTCGGTCCTGCCAGCGCGGCCATTTCGCATCGTCGTATCTACATCAAAGCGTCAGTATGAACTCTCCCTTCTCGATGGTGGAGGCTCGCGCTCGGCAATATCGCCGTCGCGACAGCGAGCCGGGGCACCAATTTGCCAAGTCTTACGATTGAGATGATTTCGGCAGGCCCTCGCGTGAACTTGTGCATAGCAGCGCGCAGCGCGTGCGTGCGTAAATCCGCACATGACAGATTCGACGGACGACGTCCCCGTTCGATCCGATCGGATCGTGAGCCTAGGTGCGGCCGGCGCACAGCGGTCATCGCCGGTTGCTCACCATAGACCCGTCTCCGCCCGACAGCCCCACCCTGCGCCCAGGGGGGGCCCGTCGGGCTCTTTAGCTGCGCGGGACGAAGTACAGCTCGCCGATCACCAACCCGTGAAGCTGCAGGCGGTGCCGCGTGCCAACCTGCTTGCGACCTGGCCGGCACCGACCATCTCGCCGTGGGCGCCCGCCGAACTGAACGATGCGCCCGAGCGCGCGCATCTCGAGAACACGCAAGGCCACCCGGCGACGGGCGAGGTACTCCTGCTGGGCGCGGGCGACGGCCTTTTCTTCCGACCCGAAGGTGGCCAAAAGGCGTACTGGGTCGCGTTCTCCAAGGTGCGAAGCCTCGCGCTTACGCGTCCGCTCGCCCTCGCCGCACCACCCTCCCGTGCGGACGACCTGCGGCGTCGCTACCGTCTCGTGCTGGCCGACGGCCTCCTGAAGGAAGGCGAGAGCGCCGGGATGGTCCGCACCGAATCGGCGCTCTTCCTCTATCCTCCGACGGGCGAGTCGGCCGTGACGCGGCTGCTCGTTCCGGCCGCCCAGGTGCGATCGTTCGATTGGGCCGAGAGCGCGCGCCGGCCCCTGGGGCTCGGGCTGCAGGACATCGAGACGCCCACGGATCCGGCCGCGGCACCGTTGGCGCGGGAGCAGATCCTCACGTCCGTTTCGGCATTGCTCAAGGCGCTGGACGCAGTTAGGCGAAAACCCATCCGCCGGCTGGGCGAGGTTCTCGTCGAGCTGCGGATCCTCACGCCGGTGCAGCTCGATCTGGCGCTCATGCGCCAGCGCCTCGCGCGCCATCGCTGTCACAAGCACGTGCCGCTTGGCGAGGTACTTCTTGCGATGGGTGCCTTGAAGTCCGATCAGCTGAGGGCCGCACTCATCCAGAAGCTCGGTATCCTGCGCGTCGATGTTCGCAGTCTCGTGGCCGATCCCGAGGTGCTGCGCCTAGTTCCGTACGCGCACTGCCATCGTCATCGTCTGATGCCGCTCTGCCTCGATGCGCAGGGGCGCCTCGTTGTCGCGATGGACAACCCGATGTCAAGCGAGGGACTGGAGGCCGTGCGCTTCACCTCCGGGCGGCGAGCGGTTTCGGTCCTCGCCAACTGGCGCGACATCAGGGCCGCCCTCGGCTCCCGCGACGCCTGGGCGGCCCATGTCCTCCTTGGAGCCGACGCGCAGGCGGCGCCCAAGGCAAACGTCGACGGTTCCGTTTCCGACTCGATCGACTTCGACCTGACCGGCGTCCACGAGCTGATGTCGCGACTCACGCTGGAGACGCCCGCGGCAGGCGAGGCGCAGTCCGCAGACAGTGTGCGCGAGAGCGACTCGACGCTTGTGCGTCTGGTGAACAAGATAATCCTCGACGCGATGGAGGGCGGTGCTTCGGATATTCACTTCGAGTCTGTGCCGGGCAAGCGCCCGACCAGGGTCCGCATGCGCCGCGACGGAGTTCTCTCAGACTATGCCGAGGTACCGGCCCGGTTCCGCTCGGCGATCGTCTCGCGCATCAAGATCATGGCGAACCTCGACATCGCCGAGCGCAGGAAACACCAGGACGGCAAGATCGACTTCTCGCGCTTTGGGCCCGCGAAGCTCGAGCTGCGTGTGGCGATCATCCCGACGGCGAACGGACTCGAGAGCGTGAGTCTGCGCTTGCTTTCCTCGGCCGCGCCGCTGCCGGCGGAGAAGCTCTGTCTCGACGCTGGGGTGCTCGCGCGGCTAAGGCAGGCTGTCGAGAAGCCCCACGGCCTGCTGCTCGTGTGCGGACCCACCGGCTCGGGCAAGACGACGACGCTGCATTCCCTGATGTCGATGATTAACACCCCTGAGCGCAAGATCTGGACCGCGGAGGACCCGGTCGAGATCACGCAGGAGGGTCTGTCGCAGGTACAGGTGAACGCGAAGGTCGGTTGGACTTTCGCGGAGGCGCTGCGCTCGCTACTGCGCGCCGACCCGGATGTCATCATGATCGGCGAGATGCGCGACCGCGAGACCGCGCAGACGGCCGTGGAGGCCTCGCTCACCGGCCATCTCGTGTTTTCGACGCTGCACACCAACAGCGCGCCGGAGACGGTGGCGCGCCTGCTCGATCTGGGGATCGATCCTTTCAAGTTCGGCGATTCCCTCCTCGGCGTGCTCGCGCAGCGTCTCGTGCGCCGCGTGTGCCCGGCGTGCTCGATGTCGGTGGCGCTCGGGCATGAGGAGGTCGCGCGGATCGCCGTCGAGTACGCCGAAGGCGCGGTGCTGGACCCGTCGGCCGTTGTGGCCGGATGGCGCGAGCGCCTGGGCCACGAAGGGCGGCTATTCGCGGCGCGTGGCGAGGGCTGCGACGAGTGTGGCGGCTCTGGCTACAGGGGTCGCTTGGGCTTGCACGAGTTCATGGGCATGACCGCGCCGCTAAGGAAGCTCATCCATCAGCGCGGCGAACCGGAGGCGGTCCGCGAACGCGCGCTCCTTGAGGGCATGCGCACGCTTCGGCAGGACGGCATCGAAAAAGCCCTTATGGGCCTCACGACGCTCCAGCAGGTGCGCGCTGCCTCCGGCTAGCGGCGCATCACGGCATCCTTGCAGTTGCTGTGCGCGGCGCCCCGCGCGGCCCCGTCCGTTCTGGATCGGGGTGTCAAATGACAATCCGGGCAATGTCATCGGCAAAAGCAATGACTATTGCACCCAGGATCGTCAACCCACCAACTATTCGTAGACGATGCACATATGCAGCCGACCGTCTGACTCCTTCTTGCGGCTCAACATAGCCCAGGTGCTCATTGACGGTCAGGACAAGCGCTCGCACCGAGCGCGGCGTGACTAGGCACGGAACAGCTGCCAGAAGTAGGGGACCGATCAACAAAACATCCGCAATCGTCATGTGATCTGACTCATAGCCGTCGGCATTCCCGTCATATATCACGTCACCGAGGCACGGCCAATCGGTCTTGACAACAGATTGCACAATCCGGCTTTGCTATCCACCGGGTTCGCGGATAAGTGCTTGAGATCTGATAGTTCGGATATCTTGTCAGGGGCTCTGGCTCTGCTAGCCGAGATCAGGCACGGGCTTGGTGTAGTTGGAGGCATGCTGCACGGTGGGGCCGATCATAGAAACGACGTGGTTTGCCCCCGTGGTCTTGTTCCCACACAGCGCGTCGGCCTTGCCATCTCCGTCATATCGCAACCGGAAGTCACTTCTTCGCCTTGTAGCTGAACTTCTGGCCCCCGATGCTGGCCTCGTACATCAGTCCGCCTTTCGCGACTGTGAAAACCGCCATCCCTTTGTAGTACTCGCCGGCAGTCGTTGCATGCTTCTTAGTGCCGCTCGCGCCCGCGGAAGGCCCGGTCGTACCTCCCTGCAGTGACGCGCCCGCCGTAATCGCGACGGCCGTCGCCTGCGCGCTAAACTCAAAATTGCCGCTGGTGAACTCGTCAAAGGCGCTCTTATTTTGGAAGAAGATCATCTGACTGTAGGCTTGCCCACCGAGCTGCGCGCCCACGGTGACTTGAGTCATCGAGGTGTCTCCGACGTATTTCCCTTTTTCGTACACGCGACCCGAGCCGTGTGCGGCCCCTACGACGAAGCCCCCTTTGCCGATGGTGGGAAACACAGCGTAGCCATAGCTGCTACCGAAGAACTTCCCGCTCTCGCCTGCATTGCGGAAGACCTTGATCGTGTCCGAGTATTCGTCGGCGAATGCTTGGGCGAACGGCAGTGCGATGAGCACCGCAAGGAGCAGTCTGGACAGTCGAGCATACATGATGGATGCCTCTTTGATCTGTGATAGAAGAGAGTGCGGCCGCTCAATTTCAATCCCGGAGCGAAGCCGAATATGTAGTGTTTTGGAAAAGACCGCTTGATTCAAGTCAAACACAGCCGACCTTTGCGGCAGGCGCGGCAGCCGGGTGCCACTCGCCACCGCCGTCGGCGCCTCCGGGCACAAGCCGCCAGGTCCGGCTCGCGGTCCATCGCCGCAGGAAGACCTTAGGATTCGCCTCACCGGCCGATAAACTGGCCGAGGTGTTGCAATGACCGGTTGACCCGCCGATGAATGTGGGCACTGGCGCGACACCCTGACGCTACCCTAGGTAGCTCGCATTAGCCTCTCGAACGTCCGCTTTCGGCGGCGGCGTTTGAGCGCCATCGGCGGCAACCCGTTGCTGGGTTCCTCTCGAGGGTGCTGGACAAAAGGCAAAACCCGAGCGGCGGGCATGGCGCAATCCGAGTCTCGCTTGCGTTGCGGCTGGCGTATCGCCAACGGCGTTGCGCCCGGGCAACAGACTAAGTTAGTCAGGTTTGTGAGCCGAGCCTCTGCGATCACGCACTCTTGCCGCGCCGCTTGTCGCTCAATATGCTACAAGCCCACCATGGCATCGCGGCCGCAAGATCGAATCTACAATCGCACCAAGTCTGGCGACGACGCATTGGCTTCGGACGACGTGGCGATCCCCTCCGACTACCGGCGGATTCTTGGCGTTGTCGAAGGGGGCACGCACTCGGATGTGATTCGGGGACGTCTGCGCCAGTTTCCCGACGCGCTTCTTGCCGACTGGCTTGCGGAGTTGGAGGAGCTTGGTTTTGTCAGCTCGACTCCTGCCGACCCCACGCAAGATCTGGACTTCAGCAGCCTCCTTGAAGCGACGAAGCAAAGCGCCGGGGGAGCGGCACCGGACAATGTGCCACACATGGAGACCCAGGCGCACGCCGCCGTGACGGCACTCGGCCGCACGGGGGCCTTTCTCTCACCGGATCGGCTGAAGAACCGCCCGCTGCTTGCCAAGAAGCCGAACGAGATTCTGGTGCTGATCGTGGAAGACGACCCGGACCAGGCAGCCCTCGCCGACCTGCGCGTCAGCATGGCTGGCTACGAGGTGCGGCTCGCGCGCAGTTGTGTCGAGCTGATCCGGGAGATCCGCACGCGCGCGCGTCCGGACGTGGTGCTGCTCGACGTCATGCTGCCCGACGGCAACGGCTTTGATGTCCTGAGGAGCATTCGCCGCCATCCAGCACTCGCCCTGCTGCCGGTGGTGATGCTCACGGCGCTGACCAATCCGGACGAGGTACGGCGCGGCCTGGCTCTCGGCGCCGACGGCTACATCACCAAGCCTTACAGCAAGAAGATCCTGACTGACACGATCCGCACCGTGCTCAAGCACGCGTAGCCAATCAAGCAGCCCCGCGTCATGCTACCCCTAGGTCAGCGGGCGGAGCTTGCAACCGCTGGAATACGATGGACGGCGACCCGCAGCAAGCTCCACGCCTTCGGCATCAACTGGAACGATGCCAGCGGCACGCGCAACGGCCACTTCGCGCGGTTTGCGTGGTCGGGCTAGAGCTCGGGGCTTGGGCTAGCCGGGCGCGGAAACCTTCTGCTCGATGGTGCCGAAGAGCGGGGCCCCTTCCGCGTCGCGCATCTCCAGCTTCACCGTGTCGCCGTACCTGAGAAACGGCGTCTCGGCCTCGCCGCCTTTGATGATCTCCTCGGCGCGCCGCTCGAACAGGCACCCGGCGCCGTGCCTGCGGTCGCGGTTCGACACCGTGCCCGAGCCGATCACCGTGCCCGCGGGCAGCGGGCGCGTGGCCGCGGCGTGCTCGATCAGGCGCGGGAAATGGAACTGCATGTCCTTGCCGGCGTCGGGCTCTCCGAGGCGCTCGCCGTTCACCTCGATCCTGAGCGGCAGGTGGATGCGCTTGCCGTCCCAGGCCTCGCCCAGCTCGTCGGGCGTCAGCGCCACCGGCGACATCGCCGAAGGCGGCTTCGACTGGAAGAAGCCGAAGCCCTTCTCGAGCTCCTTGCCGACGAGGTTCCTGAGCGACACGTCGTTCAGCAGCACGAACAGCCGGATGTGCTCGCCCGCCTTGTCGCGCTCGATGCCCATCGGCACGTCGTCGGTGATCACGCCGATCTCGGCCTCGAGGTCGATGCCGAGGTCCTCCGACGCCGCGATGATGTCGTCGCGCGGCCCGAGGAAAGGGTCCGAGCAGCCCTGGTACATCATCGGCTCGCTCTTCCACCAGACGGGCAGCTCCTGCTTGCGCGATTTTCGGATCAGCTCGGCGTGGATGAGGAAGCTCGAGGCGTCGGCGAACTGGTGCGCGCGCGGCAGCGGCGCGGCGAGCTGCGCGACATCGAGCTCGAAGGCGCGACCCGCGGGCTGTTCGTTCAGCGCGCGGTAGATCTCCTCGAGCTGCGGGCCGCAGTAACCCCAGTCGTCTAGCGCGGCCTGCAGCGTGGGCGCGACGTGATCGGCCTTCTCGGCGTGCCTGAGGTCGCGCGACACCACGACGAGCGTGCCGTCGCGCGTGCCGTCCTTGAGGGTGGCGAGCTTCATCGAGAATCTCCCGCTATGGCCGGCAGCGCCATTCGCGCGCCTGCTGCGCGCCGGCGGCGACGTCGGCTTCGGAGAACTTGTCCTTGATGGAATGCTGCGTCACCGCCGCGAGCAGGTGGCCGCGCAACGATGCGAGCGTGAGCCACATCCAGGCGCGCGGCAGGTCCTTCTCGAGGGTCTTGCCCTCGAAGTGACCCAGGCCCATCCAGAACTCGCCTTCCGCATCGCAGCGCTCGGCGGCTGCCTTGAACCACTCGAAGGCCTGCTTCTCGTCGGCCGGCTTCTTGTGGAACGCGTACAGGTTGGCGAGCGACACCGTGGCCTTGAGGTGTCCTTGTGCGGCGGCGTCGCGCAGCCACTTCTCGGCCTGCGCGAAGTCCTGCAGCGGCGGCTTGGCGTTGGACAGCGCCGCGCCCGCCAGGTACTGCGCGGACGCGTCGCCCTGCGCCGCGAGCGGCTCGAGCTCCTTCAGCGCGGTGGCGTAGTCGCCGTGGCTGTAGGCGAGCGCGCCTTCCCTGAAGCCGGCCTGGACGGGGGCGGCGGCGAGCGCCAAGGCGAGCGTGGCGAGGGCGGTGCGGACGAGCATCGGAGTCATTCGGGAGGTTCGGCACGTGGCGAAGGCGCGGATTATCCCAGAATTCGCCTATCATCCGACGATCGAGAAAGGACATTCCATGATCCCGCGCACGATATTCGGCTCCGAGCACGAGACCTTCCGCGACAGCGTGCGGCGCTTCATGGACCAGGAGGTCAAGCCCAATGAGGAGCGCTGGCAGGAGCAGGGCTACGTCGACCGCGAGGTGTGGAAGAAAGCGGGCGCGAACGGTTTCCTGTGCGCCAGCATGCCCGAGGAGTACGGCGGCGCGGGCGCCGACAAGCTCTACTCGATCATCCTGATCGAGGAGCAGGCGACAGCCAACTCGTCGTCGCTCGGCTTCGGGCTGCACTCGGAGATCGTCGCGCCGTATCTGCTTCGCTACGGCAACGAGCACATCAAGAGGACCTACCTGCCGAAGATGGCCGCCGGCGAATGGATCGGCGCCATCGCCATGAGCGAGCCGGGCGCGGGCTCGGACCTGCAGGCGATCAAGACCAGCGCCGTGAAAAAGGGAGACCGGTACGTCGTGAACGGCTCCAAGACCTTCATCACCAACGGCTGGCACTCGGACCTGGTGATCGTGGTCGCCAAGACCGACCCGGCGAAGGGCGCCAAGGGCACCAGCCTGATCGTCGTCGACACCTCGATGAAGGGCTTCAGCAAGGGCAAGCGGCTGAAGAAGATGGGCTTGAAGGGCCAGGACACCGCCGAGCTCTTCTTCGACAACGTCGAGGTGCCGGCCGAGAACCTGCTCGGCCAGGAGAACAACGGCTTCATCTACCTCATGCAGGAGCTGCCCTGGGAGCGCATGCAGATCGCGATCGGCGCCATCGCCAAGGCCGAGGCCGCGATCGCCTGGACCACCGACTACGTGCGCGAGCGGAAGGCCTTCGGCAAGACCGTGGCGAGCTTCCAGAACACGCGCTTCAAGCTCGCCGAGCTCGCCACCGAGGCGCAGGTGGCGCGCGTGTTCGTCGACAAGTGCATCGAGCTGCTGCTCGCCGGGCAGCTCGACACCGCCACCGCGTCGATGTGCAAGTACTGGTGCTCCGACATCGAGTGCAAGATCATCGACGAGTGCCTGCAGCTGCACGGCGGCTACGGCTACATGTGGGAATACCCCATTGCCCGCGCCTACGTCGACGCGCGCGTGCAGCGCATCTACGGCGGCACCAACGAAATCATGAAGGAAGTGATCAGCCGCTCGCTGGGGCTGGGAGAAAAATAGGGTCTGTCCTCATTTTCGGTCCCCAATATCTGGGATTGCTCGCGGCCTTGAGTGGGGCCATGATTGGCCGGTTGAATCCGGTCGAGATGGATCAGTGCAAATCGTTGTCGGGCCTTTTTACAGTCAAGCGCCAAGTGCGACCGCCGGAAGATTCTCGCTGGTTTAACCAATTGTTTTTCAGACTGGCTCGTCTGCAATGGCATGAATGATGCGAGCACCTCCAATTCCCAACAATTCGTTGGCGCGGGCCACTATCTGAGTGGCGTGAGGCAGGTTGTTTCAGTCTTGCAAGGTGGGGAGATGAATATGATCGCCACGCGGTTTTATCGTTCTGTCCGGGTCATTCTCGTCGGGTCGCTGCTGACGCTCGGCGCTAACTGCGCAAGCGCGGCCTATCTCAGCCTCTATGCATTCGGCGACAGCCTGTCGGATGCAGGCAATGCCTACGCTATCGCGGGCTATCCTCCGAGTCCTCCCTACGCTCAGCGCTTCAGCAACGGGCCGGTGGCGGTCGAACAGCTCGCCGCGAATTTGGGCATCGCCGGCTTCAAGGCGTCGCAACTCGGCGGGACCGATTACGCCGTGGGCGGAGCCCAGACCGGCCCGGACATCTTTACCGGCACCGACAATTACTTGACTTACGCGGGACTGAGCATCCTCGAGGGCACGGGAATTGAGAACCAGGTAGGCGATTTCGTGAGTGCGCCGCCCAGCTTCGATCCGTCGACATCGCTGTTCTTCGTCTGGGGCGGTGCCAACGATCTCTTCGCTGCGCTGGACATTGCTCCATCGACGGCGCCAACAGTCGCCGCCAACGCGATAACGAATCTGGCGAACGAGATCGGAGCGCTGGCAGGGATCGGCGCGAAACACTTCCTCGTGCCAAACCTTCCCGACCTGGGCATCACCCCGTTCGGGTTGGCGTCGGGCGACTCGGCGGGGCTTACTTTGCTCTCTCAAGGATTTAATCAGGGCCTCGACCAGGCGCTCGCTTACCTGGATGCCAACTTCGTTGGCCTGGACATCCGGGAGTTCGATACCTTCGGCTTCGTGCGCGACGTGACTGCCAATCCCGGCGCCTTCGGGTTTACCAACGTCACCGCGCCGTGCTTCAACGAAGGTGCCGTATGCCAGGATCCCACTCAATACCTGTTTTGGGACGGCGTGCATCCCACCGCCGCCGGCCACCAGTTCCTGGCCGATGCGTTCGCGGCCTCCGTTCCCGAACCTGGCACGATCGCGCTTCTTGGCATCGGGCTAGCCGGGCTCGCAATGAGCCGCCGCAGGCGCATCCGCTAGCCCACCGAAGATAGGGACGGGACCCTATCCTCAAAGCCGCCGGAAGCCTTCGCGCAGTCCCTCGAACGACTTGAAGTCCTCGTGCCCGCGGGCGGTGCCGATGGAGGCGTCGAAGCCGAAGCCGTGTCCGCCGCCGGGGGCGAGAAGCAGGAAGTCGCTCGCGCCGTGCCACCCACCGTGCTCCCAGCCGTCGCCGCCGGCGCCGAGCGTCGCGGCATAGCGCGCGACCCGCTCCCAGCCGCGCCGGATGTCGGCGACGGAGAGCGCCTCGTCGCGCTTGCCGCCGTCGAACTCGCGCACCAGCGCCTCGAAGTCGAAGTGCGGCAGCCTGGCAAGGCGCTCGCGCACGCAATCGTGGTTGCGGTCGTCGCGCTCGTACGTGTCGTGATAGTCGTATCCATCACCCCGGCCGTGATGACGATGCTCTTCGTCGCGATGATGGTGATGGCCACCGTGCGGCCCGCAATCGCCCGGGTCGCTCGGCGGCGCGCTCTTGGCCACGTCCAGCGCGAACTCCGCCGCGGCGCTCGCGCCGGCGTTATCCGTCGCGGTGACGCGCAGCGCGTAGCGGCCGCCGTCGGCGAAGCCAGGAGTGCCGGAGAAGCTCGCGCTCTCGGGGTCGAACGCGAGCCAAGCGGGCAGGGCGGAGCCGTCGGCCAGCGTCGCGGCGTAGGCGAGCGCGTCGCCCGCGTCGACGTCGGCGAACGCCGCGGCGAGCGAGAAGGCGAGCGCCTCGCCTTCGCGACCGGCCTGGTCGGGGAGCGGTGCGAGGAGGGCGGGCGCGTCGTTGACGTTCACCACTTCGAGCGCGAACGTGTCGGCGGCCACTTCGCCCTCGCCGTCGGTCGCGATGACCGTGATCTCGACCGAGCCAACGTCATCGTTGCCCGGCGTGCCGACGAAGGTCGCGCTCGGGGCGTCGAAGCCGAGCCACGCGGGTAGCGCCGAGCCATCGGCGAGCGCGGCGTCGTACGCGAGTGTGTCGCCGGTGTCGGGGTCGGCGAAGGCAAGCGCGACCGACAACACGAACAGGGCGTCTTCGCGAACCGATTGATCGGCGGTCGGCTCCCCGACCTGGGGCGATCGATTGGGTTGCTCGAGGACGATCGGCTGCGCCGAGGAGCCGAAGCCCGGGTCGGCGAGCACCGTGCGCAGTTGCTCGTTCGACAGGCCGCCGGTCGATCCCGTGGTGGCGAACTGCCAGACGATGGCGCCGCCGAGGCCGTCCCCCTCGCTGAACGAGATCTGGTTCGCCGCCAGCACTTCGCCGAGCGCCAGCGCGAATGCCGGGGCGCCGTCGGCTTCCGCGACGAGCGCATCGATCGCCGCGTTGAAGTCGTACAGGTGCACCGAGCCGAAGAGCTGCAGCGTGATCTCCGGCCAGGCCTCGGGATCGTCCTCCCACCGGCGCGTGAGGCGGATCGACCCGGAGCCGGCCACGTCGAGCAGCAGATCGCTGCCGTCCTGGCCGAGCGAGAGATCGCCGGGCTGCACACCGCCGCCGATCGACAGGGTCATCGCCCCCGCGGCGTAGACGGTGTCGTCGCCGTCGCCGGGATTGAAGGCGATGACGCCCCCGTCGCCGTAGTGCTCGATCCAGTCGTCGCCCGCGCCGCCGATCACCAGGGCGCGGCCTTCCTCGTAGACGTAGTCGTCGCCCGTCCCCGCATCGAGGAAGTTGTTGCCGTCGCCCCAGGACTCGAGATCGTCCGCGCCGGGGCCGCCGCGCACGACGTCGTTGCCATTTCCCGTTTCGACGTAGTCGTCGCCGTCGAGCGCGTCGATCACGTCGTCGCCGTCGGTGCCGAAGATGGAGTCATCCCCGGACGTGCCGGGCGCCGGCTCGAAGCGCGCCTCCATCTCGTCCGCGTTCCAGAACGTGCCGTCGGCGAACTCGATGCCGGCGAGCCGCCGCTCGGCGCCGAGCAGCCAGTCCTTCACGTCGATGCGCGTCGTGCTGCCCCACACCCATACCGAGACGTCGGAATAACCGTGGCTGATGAGCACGTCCCCGGACCCGAGTCCGTTGGCCAAGCGGATGCGGTCGTCGCTCGAAGGCCAGACCCAGAAGTACGGATTCTCGACGACGTCGTGCCCGCCGCCCGCTTCGAGCAGGTACACATCCGCGCCGTCGCCGCCCCGGAGCACGTCGTCGCCCGAGCCGCCCGCGAGGAGATCGTCGCCACCCTCGCCGTAGAGCGCATCGCGATAGCTGTCGAGCCCGGGTAGGACATCATCGCCTTCGGTGCCATGGACCTCGAGTCCGGCCGCAGTAAGGGTCGAAGCGTCGATCTCGCCGTCGAAGTAAAAGCGCAGGCTGGTCGGCGGCGTCATGCCTCCCGGGCCATACCAGCCCGCGACGCGCCCCTCGGCGCTGCCGTCGCCCAGCGTGAGCAGCAGGTCCGTCCCGTCGCGCGAGATCTGCACCTCGTAGGAGCGGATGAAATCGTCGAACACGATCGCCTCGTAGTTCGGGGCGATGAGATGCGGGCCCGAGTCGCGCGCGATGTGGTAATCGCCGGCGAGCGGCAACACCGTGGCCTGCGCGAGGACCTCTTCGAGCGTGTAGTCGCTGCCGTCGTCGAACTTGAACGACTCGATGCCTTCGCCGAGGCGGTAGCCGTCCGGCTCGGCGGGCAGGCTCGATCCGGTGAAGCCGTAGCTCACGTCGGGAACCGCCACCTCGAAGCCGCCTTCGGCCCAGCGCACCGAGAGCGTGCCGCCGTCGTGCCAGGGCTGGTCCGGGTAGAGGTCGGCAGCGGCGCCGGGGACCGTGATCCTCAGCGCGAGGTCGGCGAGCGCCACGCTCGGGCCGAAGCGCACCACGTCGCGCGCCATCGCGCCAGCGGCGACGAGCTCATCGAGCGCCGCGCCGTCGTCGCGCCCCACGACCGGGGCGAGGTAAGGCAGCGGCTCGAGGTAAGCGATCGCCGCGTCCGGGTTCTCGGCGAGCGCCTGCTCGTAGCTGTCGTAGTAGACGTCGAAGGTCAAGCCCTCGGCATGCTGCACGACGCGGTACTCGCCGCCGTGCACGGCGCGCGCGCGCCAGTCGGCAATGCCGAGCGCAGCGTAGTACCAATCGAGGTAGGCGGCGGTGTCGATGCCCGAGTCTTCGATGCGATCGAAGCCGGATTCGGTCCCGGAGTAGTAATACGTGTCCGAGCCGCCCTGGCCGTCGGCGGTGTCGCTGCCGTCGCCGCCGTCGAGCAGGTCGTCGTAGCCGCCGCCCGAGAGCGCGTCGGCGCCGCCGCGGCCGCGCAGCTCGTTTTTTAGGTTCGCATGGCCCTCGAGCGTCTCGCCGCCGCTCGAGCCGCCCGTGACCACGGCCGGCAGCACGTCGACAAACTGCTTTTGCGTCCAGCTGCCGCCGTCGGCGAAGTCGACGCCGCTCAGGCTGAATTCGTTCAGGTCGATCGATACCGCGTCGTCGATCCCCCCGTAAGTCAGGACGGCGCTGAGCGTATCGCTATCGAGCGCGGCGTGCACGTCCTCGGCGAAGATGCCCGAGCCGAAGCGGATGCGGTTCGTGCCTTCCCCATCCTCGATGATGTCGCGGCCGTAGCCGAAGCCCAGCACGTAGGTGTCGTCGCCGGCGCCGCCGCGCAACACGTCGATGCCCTCGCCGCCGTCGATCAGGTCGTCGCCGTCGCCGCCCGAGATGATGTCTTCGCCCGCGCCGCCGTAGAGCCGGTCGTTGCCCACGCCGCCGTCCATCTGGTCGACGCCGGATTCGCCGTAGAGCACGTCGTCGCCGGCGCCGCCGTCGAGCGTGTCGTCGCCTGCACCCGCGCGCAGCTCGTCGTTGTCGTCGCCGCCGTAGAGCTCGTCGTTGCCCTCGCCCCCGCGCAGCCGGTCCTCGCCCGCGTCGCCATAGAGGTAATCGTCGCCGCCACCGCCCTCGATCAGGTCGTCGCCGGCGCCGCCGTAGAGCGTGTCGTCGCCCGCCCCGCCGTAGAGCGTGTCGTCGCCCGCGCCGCCATCGAGAAAATCGTCGCCGTCGCCGCCGTCCAGGATGTCCGCGCCGTGCAGGTATTCGGGCAGGTAGCTCGCGTCGCCGTACAGCGTGTCGTCGCCGTCGCCGCCCAGCAGCGAGTCGTCGCCGCCTTCGCCATAGAGCACGTCGTCGCCCGCGCCGCCGTCGAGCAAATCGTTGCCGATCAGATCCACCGCGCTGCCGTATGCGGCGGCCGTGCCCATCACGCCGGGCATCACGAGCAGGGTGCCGGGCACCGTACGCTGGTTCACCTGCTCGTCGCGCCCGAAGTCCCCCGCCATCAGGTCGTTGCCGGCGCCGCCGACGAGCTCGTCGTCGCCCTCCCAGCCGGCAAGGATGTCGTCGTCCGTGCCGCCGTAGAGCGTGTCGTCGCCCGCCTGGCCGATGAGGATGTCGCGCCCCGCGCCGCCGATCAGCACGTCGGCGCCGCCGCCGTTCTTGTAGTAGGTGAAATCGGGATCGCCCGTTACGGCCCAGATGAGGTCGGGCGCGATGCTCGTGGAGTTGACTACCGGGAACAGTCCGAGCTCGAAACCGCTGTAGCCGGAGTTGTCGCCGAAGATCGGATGCACCACGCGCCAGTAGTTGCCCTCGGGGCGGATCTGGTAGTCGTCGTCGCCGAGCAGAACGTCGATGCCCGCGCCGCCGACGAGCAGGTCCTCGCCGATGCCCCCGAGCAGCACGTCGTCGCCCGCGCTGCCGTAGATGCGGTCCGCGCCGCTGCCGCCGGTCAGCCAGTCGCCGGTGATGCCGGTGGGCGCCTGGCCCGCGTCGTTGAGCGTAGCCTGCGTCGCCTCGCTCTCGGCCCAGATCTGGTCGTCGCCCGCGCCGCCGTAGATCTTGTCGTCGCCCAGGCCCATCGGGCGGCCGAGGTACTCCCACTCCCAGTACTCGGCGGCGTGGTTGGCCCAGCCGCCGCCTTCGATGCGGTCCGCGCCCGCGCCGCCGATGAGGATGTTGCCGCTCGCGTCCGACCCGACGATGAAGTCGTCGCCGCCGCCGCCGCGCGCCTGCTCGTCGAAATCTCCCGTGACGACGTGGTCGGCGCCCGCGCTGCCGTCGAGCCACAGGTCAACCTCCACGTCGCCGGTGCTCGGCACGCCCGGCAGGCGCTCGATGTTGAACAGGTCGTCGGTCCTGTAATACGTCGCGCCGGTGGTCTCGTCGATGTACGGCGCGGGCGCCCAATCGCCGCGGATCTCGCGCGTCGTAGTCGGTGGCGATTCATCCACGCCCTCCAACGCCAGGCTGAGCTCGAGGTGTGGGAGGTGCGTCGGCTCGTCCTCGCCGTCGACGAGCTGCGCCGAGAGCTGTAGCGCCGCACCAACGCCGATATCCTCCTTGGCCCACAAGCCGAAGCTCAGCTCGCGCCGCCCCTCGGGCACCACCAGCGTGAACAGGCCATCCGAGCCGAGCGCCACCTCGTCCGCGTGATCGAGCAGCGTGAGCTTGTCCGCCGCGCCGCCCGCGAGCGTGAGCCTGACCCGCTGATCGCCGATGCCGGCGTCGTAGGGGAGGTAGATGGTGAAGGTGCGGACGGAGCCTTCGGCAAGTGCGCCGATGGAAACGGGCGAGGCGTCGGGGTCGAAGTCGGGGGAGGCGAAGGGATTGGGGGCGCGGCCTTGGCGGAGGACGACCGTTTGGCCCGCTTCCTCCAAAATTTCCCGTGCTTGGTCGAGTACCTCGCGGGCTTTGCCCGAAATATCAGTTCGCACGAGTTCTGCCCCATATGCCTCTGGGAATACGCTAAATTCCCTCCAACTTCCTACCGCCGTCCCAAGTTCGTAACTCAAGCCGGTTACAGGCCGCGATAGTTCGACAAAAGCGTTGCTTGTCCCTCTGGCAAGACTAAGGACGAGTTCGCCTGCCTCATCTAGTTTGTAGTCTGCGAACTCAACTGACGCCGCGAGCAGTAGATGGCTCGCCGCGCCGAAGTCTTCCGGCCGATTTCTTACCAAGTCAAACAAGTACGTACCGATTCCGCCGAGCCAATTCGGTCCGGACAGGAACAAGATCTGTGCTTCCGAGAGCGGTTCATGAATCAGATCCTCCGAGAATGCGCGATCCGTGCTTGAGCGCGGAACGAGTAGTCGCGCCGTGGTGAGTGCCGAAGCGACACGGTCCCGCGATGCCGACGGATCGAAGAATGCAGCATTCATCCCGGTCGTCGCGGCCTGCAATTCCTGCGACATCAGCGCTTGCACTGCGGCAAAGTCCTGACCGGACCATTCGGGGTCTTCTAGGAACAATGCCCCTACCAACGCTGCGGCAGCGTCCTGCCTGTTAGCCTGAGCGAACAGCTTGATCTCACGAATGAGCTGGGACGTGCCGACGTCCCTGATCGCCCGATATGTGTACCCACCAATCCATCCGCTTTGATAGGCCGCTTCAGCAGCCACGGAAATCAATTGCTCAAGTTCCTTGTCGGGCGCCTCGCGGACAGTCGTCATTACGCCAGCCATCAGCCGATAGCGCGCCGAACCCTCTGTCATGCCGCGCTGATTGAAGAGTCCCGAGAAGTAGCCGGCGAGTTTTTCGACGTTCACGACACTGATCGGTTGAAAGTCGTCGCGCCGCTGCGCCGCGAGGAAGTAGGGGTTGTCTAGTAATCCTCCTTTTGCGAATTCCCGATAAAAACCAGTCTCAATTCTGTGCGCTTCGACAGGATTCAGGAGATACGGTTGGTTGGTATCGGGGTTGATTTCCGTCGAACGGAACGCAAGTTCATACACGGATCCGCCAACGTGACCGCCGCCGAGAGCGTGGATGAGATCGTTCGTGACGAAGTAGTGAACAACTTGTTCCGACCCCGCTTCGGCCAATGCCGCGAAGGAAGCGTCGAACGCGAGAAGGATGTTCGGATCCTTGTCACCATAAATGCGCAATCCATCAGCACTGCCCAGCCCGTTGAATGTCGTTAGCGAAATCCTCTTCGCAACATCCGGTTCCGCATCGAGGTGACTCTCGAAGTACTCGAGCGCGGCGTACTCTGCGAGCGCGCCGCCGAGTGATTGGCCTGTGAAATGAATTTTCCCCGCGAACTCACGTTTGCCTCCAGCGTGCTGAGGTAGCCAAATACCAATTCGCGTCCGGCTCAGTCGCGACTCCATTGCTCCCACCCAAGCTGTAGATTCCCCGCCCAGTCGAGAAAGTTGGGGCCGTCAGTTCCTCCCATCGCTACGATTACTTCATTCGTGGCCGAGTTCTCGGAACGCGGCGAACTTGAAGCCCGTGTTGGATCCTCACCTGTTGCGGTGACGATGAAATCCGGGCGGCTATTGCATAGGGCAGTGCAAAGTTATATCCAGGTGTGTCAGGGAGTTCGGCAAGTGGGTCACCTTCGAACACGCTTTAGCGTTGCCGCCGTCATAAAGGTACGCCTGATCGCAGGCCACAAGCAGTAGTTTGCCGAGACGATTCATGCTCGGTCGTGATCATTTGCGGTGCTTCTCGTTGGCAAACGTCGACCATTCGAATCGTGTTAGCGACTTTGCCTTGCTGCCACGCCTTATACCCATCGCTCTGAGCTTGTTGGCTCCAGGTGTATACAAACGCCGCTTTACAACCGTCGGGGGACACGCTCACCTGTCTGAGGATTCCCGTGACGACTTTCACCATCGTCGCCGTGTGAATAGATAGCCGCCCGCGTTTCCTGGTTGTGAGAAGCTTCGTTGCGCGCCGCTGACATGAAGAATATTCCTGGACGGACCGCGAAGTAATGCCCTCCACCCCAAGGACCCTCCGGGAGACTCCGACCTTTCGAAGGCGTCCCGTCGGGCTCAGGTAAAACGCCGGCACGACCGCAGATGAATTTACCGTCGCAGCCCTCGTGAAGTATTCGTTCGCAAATGGGGCGTAGGCGAAACGAAGCGGACGGACTTCGCGGTAGCGCGGCTCGACATCGATGCTGTGGGACTCCTTGCCATCAGCGGACCAGAATACGGGAGGGGTAGCTCGGATCTCTTGCGGCGTTGTCTTCGAGAGATCACTTGGACCGTAGTCAATGAAACCGTGCTGATCTAGCAGAGGCTGGATGAACTGCCCTTCCATGCGACGCCTCGCCCAAACCGGTGGCTCCGTGAAATAGCGGCAGCTGATTGGGTTGAACCAATACTGCCCCCGTATTTCCAGCTTCGATTCCTCTCCGAAGCGCCCGGCAAATATGCTTGCGCGCGCGTCTTCCGGCTTGTCACGCGCCTTGTAAGACACAAACCCCTGCTGCATACAAAGATCGACGAGAATTCGGTCTTTGTACTTGATGACTCGATTCTCGCTGACGATCCAAACGTACGCGGCGTTCCGTAGCCCGCGACCGCCACATCCCGGCTCGGTGAAGGGGCAACGGTAGGTTCCAAGTTCGACGCCGGTAAAAAGGACTCGGTCGTTGTCTACCCAGGCGGTCGGCCAAAAATCTTCCGCTGGAAATCCAGAATCCAACATCTCGTACGGCGCATGCGCCTGCGCTAGCGCGACGAAGGCCGAGGCGACAAGCCATAACGCGAGCGCGAACCGCAGGAGACTTCTTGACGCACCAGCGGAAATCACGCGTAGCATCGGCGAACTACCATCAGAAGTTGGTGCGACCTGTTCCCTCGCCATCACGACGCGGCAGACGCGACGGAGCGGCAATAGGCGCCGCCCGTCCGCTTTCACGATGGCTATCCCCCTCGCGGAGAATCTACTCCAGCGTCAGGATTTTGTAATCTAGACATTGGGATAAAACCGGCGCGAGATCGGCGCCGGTTACCAGGCGTAGCGGCGCGTTCTGGACGGAAGGCGGGTCAACGCGCCGGGAAAAGCAAAAAGTCGGATCTGACCCCTATTTTTCGCAGAGCGAAAAATAGGGTCTGTCCCTATTTTTGAGTCAGACCTTCTCGACCCACTCGAACGTGGCGCGCACGTAGTCGTCGCCGCGGCGCAGGAGTTGCCCGCTGCGCAGGAAGCGCGAGGCGCCGCCGATTGTCGCTTCGTAGACGCGGCCCTCCTTCCAGCTCTCGGCCGGCAGCATGAAGTTCGGCTTTTGCGATGGCGTGGAACCGTCCGCCAGGATTATCGCGCGCACGCGGCTGAAGGCGAATTGCCGCGACGCTTCGGTCGAGTAGACGCTTTCCTCGTCCTTGGCGGTGAGCGCGAGCAGCTGCGTCGTCTGCGGTTCGCGGCTCAGGATGGCGATGCTGGCGCGCAGGCCGCCCTCCGGCTCGGCATGCATGGCGCGGATCATGCCCAGCCAGCGCGCGTCTTCGCCCTGCTTCGAGACGCCAACCACCGCGCCGCATCGCGCCCAGTCGCTCGAGGTTTGCGGAACCTCCGCGCCGAGCTCGTTGCCGCCGGTGTCTTGCAGGGGCCAGCTCTCCGTGGCCTGCGCCGGGCCGTCGCCGTCTTCCACCAGCGTCAGCTCGCCCTTGCCGGATCGTCCGCCCGACAGGTGCTGCCAGGTCTGCGCATAGCCATGCACCACCTGTAGAGCGCCGGTCGCGGGCGAGCGCGCGGGCGGCGAGTAGGGCGAGGCTTCGCCCCAGAACGCCAGCAGGTGCTGGACCGCCGAGACTTGCACGTGCGGCGCGATGTCCCGGCCGAAGGCGTTGACGATGTCCGCACTGTTCGCCTTCGCCATCTGCCGGTTGATGCGCTCCAGGGCGCCGAACGCCATGCCGGCGCCGAAATATCGGAAATCTGCATCCGGCGGCTGGCCGGCCGCGCGGTGCGGCGGCTGGTCGCTCGCCGGATCGAAGCGGAACACCTGGTCGGTGACGCCGCGCGGGCGCAGCGTGAAATCTCCCCCGAGCTGCTCGACCACCCGGTCGGCGACCTCGATCTGCTCGGGCGCCATCATCTGCGGCGAGCTCGCTTGCAGCATCAGCAGCCGCAGCAGCTCCTGAGTCACGGAGGTCGAGGCCTTCAGCGCGAGCTGCATGCGAACCGGCGTCGTCGCGCAACCGAAGTTCTCGGCGTCGCCATGAACCCCGTACGCCAGCTGCCACAGCTTCGGCGGAACGCTCAGGTAGTGGAACAGGTAGCTTTTCACCAGCCGGCGGCAGGCGTGAAGGCTCCTCGCCGCGGCAGTCGCTCCCGCGAGCTGGAGGGCCTGGTTCGCGCCCGCCTGATTCAGCAGCCGCGTGGCGGTGATGTACAGCGTGCCCGTCAGGCCGCGCAGATAGTCGTTGAGGACGTTCCACTTCGACTCGCGCGTCGCACGGCTGCCCGAAGGCCGCGCGAGAAACTGCGCCAGCAGCATGGCGAGGTGCGCTTCGCTCGCATCCTGGATCAGCGAGAGGAGGTCGATGCGGGCCTTCTCGTCGTCGCCGGAAATGTCCTTGGCCGAGTCGAGCCAGGCGCTCAGGTCGTTCAGCGCCGCGAGCGGATCGGCGCCGCGCAACGCGGCTAGCGCCTTCGCCGCCTCTGCCGGACTGCGCAGGGCGCTGTTGGTCTTCCCGCCTGCTTGATCGATCGAGTCCGACATGGATAGCCCTCAAGGGGCGGAACCATTCTAGGTCCGAAGTCGGCCGCGCGGGAGTACGGCCGCCGTGACATTTTTCACGGATAAGCAGGAAAACGGGACAGACCCTATCTTTCGCAGAGCGAAGAAATAGGGTCTGTCCCTATTTTGCCGGTGCGACGAGGCCGGCGGCTGCGCCGAAACCGATGGTGGCGAAGCCTTCGCGCGCGCAGCGCCCGCGCTGGATGATTTCGTCGCCGTCTTCGATGAAGCGGCGCTCTTCACCGTTCGGCAGCGCGATGGGGTTCTTGCCGCCTTGCGTGAGCTCGATCATGGCGCCGGCGGATTCGGGGGCGGGCCCGGAGATGGTGCCGCTGCCGAGCAGGTCGCCGGGCTGCAGGTTGCAGCCGTTCGAAGTGTGGTGCGCGACCGTCTGCGCCAGCGTCCAGTACGAAGTGTTGTAGTTGCCGCGCGACAGGCGCTGCGCGCCCAGTCCCATGTCGCGCATCTTAGCCGAGCGCAGGTGCATCTCGACTTCGATCGCGAGGCCGCCTTCGGCCTGGTCCGCCGCTTCGAGAAGATAGGGCAGGGGCGCCGGATCGCCCGCGGGGCGCGCGAACGCCGCGCAGTGGTACGGCGCGAGCGCCTCGAGCGTGACGATCCACGGCGAGATGGTGGTGGCGAAGTTCTTGGCGAGAAACGGCCCGAGCGGCTGGTATTCCCAGGCCTGGATATCGCGCGCGCTCCAGTCGTTGAGCAGCACGACGCCGAACACGTGATCGCGCGCGCGGCCGATGTTCACGGGCTTGCCGAGCTTGTTGCCCGGGCCGACGACGAAGCCGAGCTCGACCTCGTAGTCGAGCCGCTTCGACGGGCCAAAGGAAGGGGTGTCCGCGTCGGGCGCCTTGGTCTGGCCGCTGGGGCGCTGCACTTTCGTGCCGCTCACCACCACCGACGAGGCGCGGCCGTGGTAGCCGATCGGCACCCACTTGTAGTTGGGCAACAGCGGATTGTCTGGGCGGAACAGCCGACCGATGTTGGTGGCGTGGAAGACGGACGTGTAGAAATCGGTGTAATCGCCGATCGCCACGGGCAGCAGCATCTCGGCCTGCTTCATCGGCACCAGGTGCCGGGCGAGTTTTTTCTTTCCGCTCTCCCATCCCTTGGCGGTGGAAAGCAACCGCGACAGCTCTTTCCGCAGCGCTCTCCACGCGGGCCGGCCCGCGGCGGCGAGCGCGTTGAGCGTGCCCTCGCGGCACGCCGCGCCGCCGAGCCTGGCGCCGGCCAGGTCGACGATCAGGTCGCCGATGGCGACGCCGGCGCGCGGCGCTTCCCTGGAGCCCTTGCTACGGAAAATGCCGAAGGGCAGGTTCTGGATCGGGAAATCGCAGCCGGCGGCGTTGGCGCTTTCTACCCAGCTCTTTCTCTTCGGGTCGTGGGTTTCGTCGGTTCGCATGGCGGAGAATACGGAAAACAGGGAAAGACCCTATTTTCCTTATTTTCCCGGAGGCCCGCATGACCCGTCTCGTACGCGTGGAGCACGACCTGCTCGGCGATCGCGCCGTCCCGGGCGACGCCTACTACGGCGTCCATACCCTGCGGGCGATCGAGAATTTCCCCATCACCGGCACGCCGATCTCGATCTACCCGGACCTCGTGGCCGCGCTCGCCTGCGTGAAGCAGGCCGCCGCGATCGCGAACAGCGAGCTCGGCCTGCTCGACGAGCGGCGCGCGGTCGCCATCCGGCTGGCGTGCGAGGAGATCCGCGAGGGCAAGCTCCTCGGGGAGTTCGTCGTGGACGTGATCCAGGGCGGCGCCGGCACCTCGACCAACATGAACGCCAACGAGGTGATCGCCAACCGCGCGCTCGAGATTCTCGGACATGCCAGGGGCGCGTACGGCGAGCTCCATCCCCTGGAGCACGTCAACCTTTCGCAGAGCACCAACGACGTCTACCCGACCGCGGTGAAGCTCGCGCTGCAGCTCGGCATCCGCCGGCTGCTCGCGGAGATGCGCTCGTTGCGCGAGGCGTTCGAAGCCAAGGCGGCCGAGCTCGGCGGCGTCCTCAAGGTCGGCCGCACGCAGCTGCAGGACGCGGTGCCGATGACCCTAGGGCAGGAATTCTCGGCCTACGCGGTGACCCTCGGCGAGGACGAGAGCCGCGTTGCCGAAGCGGCCAACCTGATCCGCGAGATCAACCTCGGCGCCACGGCGATCGGCACCGGCATCAACGCGCCTCCAGGCTACGCGAAGCTCGCGACCGAGCGTCTCTCGGAGATCTCCGGCGTTGACTTCATCGTGTCGCCCAACCTCGTCGAGGCCACCTCGGACGCGGGCGCCTTCGTGCAGCTCTCGGGCGTGCTGAAAAGGGTCGCGGTGAAGCTCTCCAAGACCTGCAACGACCTGCGGCTGCTCTCCTCGGGCCCGCGCGCCGGGATCGGCGAGATCATGCTGCCGCCGGTGCAGGCGGGATCGTCGATCATGCCCGGCAAGGTCAACCCCGTGATCCCCGAGGTGGTCAACCAGATCGCCTTCGAAGTCATCGGCAACGACGTCACCGTCACGATGGCCGCCGAGGCGGGCCAGCTCCAGCTGAACGCCTTCGAGCCAATCATTGCGCACAGCCTGTTCAAGAGCCTCGCGCACCTCGCCGCGGGCTGCCGCACCCTCGCCGAGCGCTGCGTGAAGGGAATCCGCGCCGACGCCGCCCGCGCGCGCCGGCTGCTGGACGAGTCGACCGCTCTGGTCACCGCGCTTAGCCCGCGCATCGGTTACGCTGCGGCGGGCGAGGTGGCCCGCGAGGCGCTCGCCACCGGGAAGCGGGTCTACGACCTGGTCCAGGAAAAGGGCCTGATGACGCGCGCGCAGCTCGACGACATGCTCAAGCCCGAGAACCTCACCGGAAAATAGGGACAGACCCTATTTCTTCTTGAAGCTCTTCCTGAAGCCGTCCCACACCTTGTCGTAGCCCCTCTGGCGCTCCTTCGCGTCCATCGCGAACTTCGTCGGGCGGAAGACGTACCGCGATTCCCACATGAACGCGAGCGTGTCCTTGTAGCGCACGGGCTTCAGCTCCTCGGCGCTCGCGCGCTCGAAGGTCGCGGCGTCGGGGCCGTGCGCGCTCATGCAGTTGTGCAGCGACACGCCGCCGGGCACGAAGCCCTCGGCCTTGGCGTCGTACACGCCCTGCACGAGGCCCATAAGCTCGCTCATGAAGTTGCGGTGGAACCACGGCGGGCGGAAGGTGTGCTCGGCGACCATCCAGCGCGGCGGGAAGATGACGAAGTCGCAGTTGGCGACGCCCGGCTGCCCGGAGGGCGAGGTCATGACGGTGAAGATCGACGGGTCGCAGTGGTCCACCGTCACCGTGTTCACCGCCATGAAGCGCGCGAGGTCGTACTTGTATGGCGCGTAGCGCCCGTGCCAGGCGACCACGTCGAGCGGCGAGCGGTCGGCTTCCGTCGCCCACAGCCCGCCCATGAACTTCGCCACCACCTCGCACTTGCTTTCTTTCTCCTCGAAGCCCGCCACCGGCGCGAGGAAATCGCGCGTCTGCGCGAGCCCCTGCGCGCCGATCGGCCCGAGCTCGGGTAGGCGGAACAGCGGCCCGTAGTTCTCGCACAGGTAGCCGCGCACCGCGCCCTCGAGGATCTCCACGCGGAACTTCACGCCGCGCGGCACCACCGCGATCTCGCCCGGGGCGACCGTCAGCCTGCCGAGCTCGGTGGCGAGCAACAGCTCGCCCTGCTGCGGCACGAACATCATCTCGCCGTCGCCGTTATAGAAGTAGCGGTCGTTCATCGAGCGGTTGGCGCGGTAGATGTGCACCGCGAGGCCGGCCTGCACGGCCGGCTCGCCGTTGCCGGCGAGCGTCGCCAGGCCGTCGATGAAGTCGGTGGCCTTGGCGGGGATGGGGAGCGGATCCCAGCGAAGGCGATTGGGCGGCGTCTCGGCCTCGGCGAAGGGGCCCGAGCGCAGCAGGCCGTCGTCCATGCGCTTGTAGGGCGCGTGCATCGCAGAGGGGCGCAGGCGGTACATCCAGGTCGAGAAGTTCTCAGAGCGCGGCGCCGTGAAGGCCGTCCCCGAGATGACTTCCGCGTACAGTCCGTGCGGCACGCGCTGGGGGGAGTTCTGACCCACGGGCAGCGCCCCGGGCACCGCTTCACTGCTGAAAAGATTGCCGAATCCCGACTGGTACTCGAGCAGCGGGCGCGGCGCGTTTTTCGGTTTCGTCCGTGCGGGGGCGGTGACGATCATGAGAATCTCCTCGGGGTCGGCCGGTATTCTACGGCGCGAAACATAGGGTCCGTCCCTATTTAAGGGCGAGGCGCTGTTCCACGAACGCGAGCAGGTCGGCGAGGCAGGCCTCGACCGGCTTCTCGCCGGCGGGCACCTCGAGCTCGGGCGAAAGCGGCGGCTCGTAGGGCGCCGAGATGCCGGTGAACTCCTTTACCTCGCCCGCGCGGGCGCGGCGGTACAGGCCCTTGGCGTCGCGCGACTCGCACACTTCGAGCGACGCGTTGATGAAGACCTCGTTGAAGTATTTCGGGTGCCTGGTGCGGATGCGGTCGCGGTCGGTGCGGTACGGAGAGATAAATGCGGTGACGACCACGAACCCGGCTTCGGCGAACAGCGCCGCGACCTCGCCGATGCGGCGAATGTTCTCGGTGCGGTCCTCGGGCGAGAAGCCGAGGTCGGCGTTGAGGCCTTGGCGCACGTTGTCGCCGTCGAGGGTGTAGACCTGGTAGCGGCGCGCGAAGAGGGCTTTCTCGAGCTCGATCGCGAGCGTGCTCTTGCCGGCGCCGGAGAGGCCGGTGAACCACAGGATACCGCCGCGGTGGCGATTGGCGTTGACGCGGTCCTGCTCGCTTACGCGGTGCGCGACGGTGAAAACGTTCTCTGATTTCGGGGGCATGCGATTCCTGAAAATGGGGACAGAGCGTATTTTAGGGTCTAGTCGGGATAGCCCTGCGGGTTGCGCGATTGCCAGCGCCAGGCGTCGCGGCACATGTCGTCGATCTGCAGCGTCGCTTTCCATCCCAGCTCGCGGGCGGCGAGCGAGGGGTCGGCATAGCAGCTCGCGATGTCGCCCGGGCGCCGCGCGACGATCTCGAGCGGGACGGACTTGCCGCTCGCCCGCTCGAAGGCCTTGACGGCCTCGAGCACCGACCAGCCCCGGCCCGTGCCGAGGTTGACCGTGATGTTGCGCATGCGCGCTTCCAGGTACCTGAGCGCGGCGAGGTGGCCGGCGGCAAGGTCCTGGATGTGGATGTAGTCGCGCACGCCGGTGCCGTCGGGCGTGTCGTAGTCGCCGCCGAAGACGCGCAGCTTCGGCTGCCGCCCGACCGCCACCTGGGCAATGTACGGAAAAAGGTTGTTGGGAATGCCGCGCGGATCCTCGCCGATGCGCGCCGAGCGGTGCGCACCGACGGGGTTGAAGTAGCGCAGGGCGGCGTAGCGGAACTGCGGCTCGCTCAGGGCGACGTCGGCGAGGATGTGCTCGATCACGAGCTTGTTCTTGCCGTAGGGGCTCGCGGGCCGCAGCGCATGGTCCTCGTTGAGCGGCAGGCGCTCGGGCTCGCCATAGACCGTCGCCGATGAGCTGAACACGATCCGGCGCACGCGGTGCTGTGCCATGACCTCCAGCAGCACGATCGTGCCGCCGACGTTGTTATCGTAGTAGAGGAGCGGCTTCTCGACCGATTCGCCTACCGCCTTGAGGCCCGCGAAGTGGATCACGGCGTCGACGCGTTGGCGCGCGAACACGCCCTCGAGCGCGCCCCGGTCGCGCAGGTCGGCGCGCTGGAAGTCGATTGGCGCGGCGGGGCACAGTTCGCGCAGTCGGTCGAACACCGAGGCCTTGGAGTTCGACAGGTTGTCCACGATGACCAGCCCGTAGCCGGCCTCGACGAGCGCGACGCAGGTGTGCACGCCGATGTAGCCGAGTCCGCCGGTGACGAGGATGGTGCTGGTCATGTGCAGGAAAATGGCAGGAAGAATGGGGACAGACCCTATTTTCCACGATGTGGGGATCGGGGTCTGTCCCCATCTATCGACCCCCGCGGGCGCTACCGCGAGATGCTGCGCGACATGGTGAGGGCCTAGGCGCGCATTCGTTCGCGCGCGAACTCGGCGGTACGCCGCACCCCGTCCTCGAGCGGCACCAGGTCGCGCCGCAGGATCGCGCGCATCTTCGAGATGTCGGGCTTGCGCCGGGTCATGTCTCCCTCTTTCAGGGACGGCAGGTGCACGATCTTCGACCTGGACCCGGTCACCTTCAGCACCAGCCGGGCCAGGTCGAGAATGGTCGTTTCCACGTCGCTGCCGACGTTCATCACGTCGTTGACGCAGTGGCCGTCGCGCATGGCGGCCACGGTCGCGTCGAGGTTGTCGTCGATGTAGCAGAACGTGCGCGTCTGCGAGCCGTCGCCGTAGATCGTGAGGTCCTCGTTGCCCAGCGCCCGCGCGATGAACTTCGAAATCACGAAATCCTCGCTCTGCAGCGGGCCGTAGGTATTGAAGAAGCGGAAGATCGTGTGGTCGAGCCCGTACTCCTGCTGGTACGAGCGGCAAAACGCCTCGGCGACGTTCTTTACGATGGCGTAAGGCAGGCGGGAATTGAGCGGCGTGGTGGCCTCGGTCTGCGGGATTTCCACCGGCTCGCCATAGATCTCGGACGACGAGGAGAAGAACACCCGCTTCACCCCCGTGTTCTTCGCCACGTCGAGCACGTTGCGGATGCCGTCGATGTCGTTCAGCACCAGCTTGGGGTTCGCCAGCGTGCGCTGCACGCCCACCACCGCCGCGTAGTGGAAGATGTAATCGAAGCCGCCCGACATGATCACCGGCGCGATGTCGTTGAACTGGTTGACGTCCGCCTTGATGAAGCGCCAGTTGGTCTGGGAGCGGGACGGCAGCTTGTCGACCGAGCCGGTCGACAGGTTGTCCACGATCACCACGTAATTCACCGGGTCGCTCACCAGCCTGCGCGCCAGGCTGCCGCCGATATTGCCCGCGCCGCCGGTTATCAGGATCTTCGTCGTCATCGCCCGCCCTTAAAATAGGGACAGTCCCTATTTTCCACTATGTTGAAAATAGGGTCTGTCCCTGTTTTCAGCCCGCCATGCGCGCCGGCAGCCAGGTGGCGAGGACCGGGAACAGCACGATCAGCACGATGCGCACGATGTCGGCGCCGATGAAGGGCAGGATGCCCCGGGCGATGGTCTCGAGGCGGATGCCGGCGACGCCCTGCAGGACGAAGAGATTCATGCCGACCGGCGGCGTGATCATGCCGATCTCGGAGAGCGTTACGAGCAGCACGCCGAACCAGATCGGGTCGAAGCCGAAGGACTTGACCAGCGGGTACACCGCGCCCAGGGTGAGCAGAATCATCGACAGGCTGTCCATGAGGCAGCCGAGCACGATGTAGAACAGGCACATCGCCGCCAGCACCTCGACGCGCCCCCAGCCGAGGTCGCGCACGTACGAGATCATCGACTGGGTGAGCCCGGTGGCGTCGACGAAGAAATTGAACACCGAGGCGCCGATCAGGATCATGAAGATCATCGCCGTGGTGCCCGCGGTCTCGATCAGCCCGCGGCGCAGCAGATCGAGCGACAGCTGCCCGCCGACGGCGGCGAGCGCGAGCGCCCCGAAGGCGCCCACCGCGGCGGCCTCGGTGGGCGAGAACCAGCCGAGGTACATCCCGCCCAGTACCACGCCGAACAGCAGCACCACCTGCCATACCTCGCGCAGGCCCCGCAGGCGCTCGCCCCAGGTATGGCGCTCGGCGGCCGGGCCGAAGGCGGGGTGGCGCCAGGTGAGCCACGATACCGCGCTCATGTACAGGCCGGTGCCGAGCAGCCCGGGCACGATGCCGGCGACGAAGAGTTTCCCGATCGGGTTCTCGGTCATCAGGCCGTAGATCACGAACATGATCGACGGCGGGATCATCACGCCGAGCGTGCCGCCGGCGGCGACCGAGGCCGCAGCGAGGCGGTCGTCGTAGTTGTGGCGGCGCATCTCGGGCAGCGCGATGCGGCCGATGGTGGCCGCGGTGGCGATCGAGGAGCCGCACACCGCGCCGAACATGGCGCTCGCGCCGATGGTGGCCATGGCGAGGCCGCCCCGCAGGTGGCCGATGAACGAGGCAACCAGGTTGTACAGCGACTGGGAGAGCCCGGTGCGCCCGGCGAACACGCCCATCATGACGAACAGCGGCACCACCGACAGGCTCACCGGGAACACCGAGTCGAACGGCGCGCGCCCGAGCACGAACGCGAGGCTCGACCAGCCGTAGGTCAGCCCGTAGCCGAGCGCGCCCACCACGCCCATGGCGATGCCGACCGGCACGCGCAGCGTGATGAGGAGGATCACTGCGCCGAAGCCGATCAGCCCGAGCGCCGGGCCTTCCATCAGGCGGGCTCCCGCGGGCGCAGCGCCGCGAGCGCGGCGATGAGCGCCGTGGCGGCCGAGGCAAGCGTGCCGACGAGCAGCGGCGCCCAGTAAAGGATCATCGGAATGCCGAGGGTCACCGACTTGTCGCCCTGCTCGAGCTGGATCCTCGCCTGAGCGAGGCCGTACCAGGCGAGCGCCAGCATGAACACCGCGGCGAGGATCCCCGTGGCGCACTTCACCGCGCGCAGCGTCCGCGGCGGCAGGCGGTCGGTGAGGAACTCGACCCCGACGTGCGTGCCGCGCAGGAAGGCGAGCGGCATGGCGAGGAACACGCAGCCCATGACGCCGAGCTGCGTCAGGTCGATGGTGCCGAGGATCGAGAAGCCGATCGACTTGCGCGCCGCGATGTCGACGATCAGCACCAGCATGGCGCCGCACAGCAGCGCCATGCCGGCGTAGGCGAGCCAGCGCGCGGCGCGGTCGGCAACCAGAAAAATAGGGACAGGCCCTATTTTTCCGCTATTTGAAATAATGGGGTCTGTCCCAATTTTTATTTGGCGAGCCCGGCCTCGGTTTTCAGCATTTCGTCGTAAATGGCCCGGGCATTCGGCACGCCCTCCTTCTCGAGCTTGGCGAGCTGCTGGTCGACGACCGTCTTGAGCTCCGCGCGCCACTTCTCGCGCGTGGCGGTCGAGACTTCCTGCAGCGTGCCGCCCGCCTTCATCGCGGCCTCGAACCCGGCCTTGTCCCAGCCATTCCACCAGGCGCCGAACTTGTCGACGAGCGGCTGGCCGATCGAGCTGTCGATCGCCTTTTGCACGTCCGGCGGGTAGCCGGCGAAGCGCTGCGGGTTCAGCACCAGGTGGAAGCAGCTCGTGTACACGCGCGCATCGAGGTGGTGCTTGAGGGAGTTCTCCAAGCGGAAGCCCTTGATCGCGTCCCAGGGGAACACCGCGCCGTCGATCACGCCCTTCTCCAGGTTCTCGTACACTTGCCCCGGTGGCATGCCGACGGGCGTCGCGCCGAGGAAGGCGAGCAGATCCTGCGTCGGCGGATTGGGCGCGCGCATGCGCAGGCCCTTGACGTCGTAGATGGTCTTGAGCGACTTGTCGCGCGTGTGGAACAGCCCCGGGTTGTGGCAGTGCAGCGCCGCGAGCTTGAAGTCCTTCCAGTCTTCCGCAAGCGCGCCCTTGGACATCGCCCACAGCGTGCGCGAGGCGAGGCCGGCGCTCTCGGCGACGAACGGCATCTCCATGATCGAGGTGCGCTGGTAGCGTCCGCGCGGGATGCCGTTCAGGCCGAAGGCAAGGTCGACTACGCCCTGCTTGACCTGGTCGGCCTGGTTCTCGACCTTGCCGAAGGGCGAGTTGCCGGCGAATACGCGCACCGTGACCTTGCCGCCCGACTTCTTCTCGATCTCCTTGCCGAGCGGCTGCAGCACGTCGACCACGAAGCCGTGCGTCGGCGGAACGAAGGTCGAGAATTTGAGCTCGGTCTGCGCGGCGGCGGGCGCGGCCCAGGCGAGCGTGATGGCGGCTGCCAGCGCGGTGTGTTTCAGCTTCATGCTTCCCCTCCAGGGATCAGGTCGTGACAATTTCTTTCTTGAGCGGCATGTGCGCGAGCCAACGCTCGACTTCTTTCTGGTCGGAGAACAGCGTCTCGAGCTCGGCGCGCGCCTCTTCCTCGGTCTGGCGCACGGACTCGACGTTCGACATCGGCGTCTCGGTGCGACTGGTGGCGATTTCGAGCCTCGTGCCGAAGGGGTCGAGGAAGTACGCCGACCAGAAGCGCCCGCCGAGCGGCACCGGGCCGACGACGTGCACGCCGCAGCCCTTGACGTGCTCGAGCATGGCGTCGAACTTGTCCGGGGGCACGTGAAAGGCGACGTGCTGCATGCCGCCGACGTGGTCGCGGTTCTGCCGCGGTAACCCCTTCGGGTATTCGAAGATCGCGAACAGCGAATCGTTGCCCATGTCGAAGAAGTAGTGCCGCAGGTTGTCGTAGGGCGGTTGCCAGCGGTCCTGCTCGTAGGGCACGCGGCGCGCGTGCACCAGCCGGAAGCCCATCACGCGCGTGTAGAAGTCCATCGCCGTGGGCATGTCGTCCGAGACGATGGCCAGATGGTCAATGCCTCGCGTATTCATGCTGAGTCTCCTGTATTGCGGCGAGAAACGGGCGCAGCGCGGCGAGGAAGCCGTCGCGGTTCTCGCCGGCGACGTTGTGGCCGGCGTCGACCTCGAGCACGCGGATGCGCGGGTTGGCGGCCTGCATCTTCGCCACCGTCTCGGGCGCGAACATGTCAGAGCGCGCGCCGCGCGTCACCAGCACCGGGCAGCGCACTTCGCCCAGCACCTGCCACATGTCGACGCCGGGCTTGGGGCGCTCGCCGGTCTCGATGATTTTCCGGAACTGGTCGCGGAAATGCGTGTCGCGCTTGATGGCAAAGCCGCCGGCGACAGACTGCAAGTAGGCCTCGAAGCGTGCGCGCTTGTCGGTGCCCGCTTTGTAGTACTGCAGCGCCTCGTCGATCGAGGCGAACTTCTCCGGCGTGCCGGCCACCGTCTCGGCGGTGCGCTTGGAGCCCGCGGGCGCGTTGTCGGGCGAGTAGTCGACCAGCACCAGGCCGGCGGCGCGCGCCGGCTGCTTGGCGGCGAAATACGCGCTGCTCCTGCCGCCCATTGAGTGGCCGGCGATCACCGCGCGCGGCCAGCCGAGGTGATCGAGCAGATGCGCGATGTCGTCCGCCATGGTCGGCACGGAGTAGTCCTTGGACGCGCTCCAGTCCGAGTCGCCGAAGCCGCGCATGTCCATGCATACGGCCTCGCGCTCGCCCGCGAGCGCCGCGGCGACTTCGAGCCAGTCGTAAGAGAAATACGACAGTCCGTGCACGAATACGATCGGCGTCGCCCCCGGCGTGCCGAGGCGGCGGTAATAGAGATTCACGTCTCCGGATGCGCAGCGCCCGGTCTGGTGCGCAACGGCCATGGGTCTTCCTCCGCCGCTAGCCTACACCGAACGCCAAAAAAGAGGGACAGACCCTATTTTCCGCTATGTTGAAAATAGGGTCTGTTCCTATTCTTCCTATTTTTCGGCGACGCGGACGGGGAGGTTGCTGAAGCCGCGGAAGCGGATGCGGCGGTCGCGGACCGGCTCGCCGGCGAGCTCGAGCCAGGGAAAGCGCGTCAGCAGCCGGGCGAAGGCGATGCGGCCTTCCATCCTCGCGACGTTCATGCCGGAGCAGGCATGGTCGCCCTGGCCGAAGGCGAGATGGCGGTTGGGCTTGCGGCCGACATCGAAGCGCTCGGGCTCGGGGAACTGGGCCGGATCGCGGTTCGCCGCGCCGATGCCGATGGTGATGAAGGTGCCCTTGGGGAGCGTCCTGCCGCCGAGCTCCATGGGCGCGGTGAGCTGGCGGTTGTTCAGCTGGATCGGGCCCTCGTAGCGCAGCATCTCCTCGACCGCGGTGGGCACGAGGGCCGGCTCGGCGCGCAGCCGCGCGAGCTCCTGCGGGTGCGTAAGCAGCAGCCACGTCCCGTTGCCGATCAGGTTGGTGGTGGTCTCGTGCCCCGCGTTCAACATGAAGATGCACTGATGCAGCAGCTCCTTCTCCGAGAGCCGCTCGCCGTCCTTCTCGCCCTGGATGAGGCGCGTGAGGACGTCGGACTCGTAGTCACCGGGCTTCTTTCGCCGCGCGGCGATCAGCTCCTTCAGGTAGGCGACGAACTCGGTGACCGCGCGGTTGCCCGCGTCGTGCATGGCCGGCGTGAGCTTGGGCTCGAGGCCCGAGAGGATGGCGACCGACCAGCCGCGCAAGGGGCCGCGGTCCCCCCGCGGCACGTCGAGCAGGTTGCCGATCACCTCGATCGGAATGTTGGCGGCGAACGTGTCGATGAAGTTGAATTCGCGCTTCTCGGCCATCTCTTCGAGCAGCGCGTCGACCAGCCGCGTGACGTCGGCCTCCATGCGCGCGATGGCCTTCTGGTTGAGCGCGCCCATGATGATGCGCCGCACCCGGGTGTGCAGCGGCGGGTCGTTGAACACCAGGCTCGTCGTGTGATGCTCGTAGAGCGGCGACTCGCCGAGCTTGGGGCGGAACTCCTCCTTCTTGTCGGAGCTGGCACGCGGCTCGCGGTACACGGCGAGCGCGTCCTCGTAGCGCGACAGGAACACGCCGCCGCCCTCGAGCGCGTGCAGCGGGTCGTGCTCGCGCAGCGCCGCGTAGTAGCGGTAGGGATCGTCGATGAAGTCCGCGGGCGCGCCGACCAGCTGGAAGCCGCGCGCGAGCTCTCGGGCGTCGGTTGCATCCATTCGGCTATTATGCACGTGCCATGCAGCGCGTCCCGATGGCCGAGTTCGAGCCCGGCCTGAAGAAACGGCTCGAGGAGCTCTGGGGCGAGCCGGTAAATCTCTACCGCGCGCTCGCCAACCAGCCGGGGCTGGCCGCGGCCTGGACCGAGTTCGCCAACTCGATCCGCCACGACAGCCGCACGCCGCGCGCGCTACGCGAGGTGATGATCCTGCGCACCGCGCAGGTCGCGCGCTCGGAGTACGAGTGGGCGCAGCATCTCAAGATGGCGCGCAAGGCGGGCGTGCGCGAAGCGCAGATCGCCGCGCTCGCGGGCTGGCGCGATTCGGGCGAGTTCGACGCGCGCGAGCGCGCGGCGCTGGCGCTGACCGAAGGCGTGATGGCGGGTGAGGTCACGAATGCCGTATACGCCGAGGCAGCGCGCCATTTCAGCCACGCCGAGTACGTCGAGCTGGCGCTGACCGCGGCGTTCTATGCCATGGTGTCGCGCATGCTCGACGCGATGAGGGTCGATCTCGACCCCGACGTGCGCGAGCATTCGCCGCGGCTCGCCTGAGACTTATGGCCACGCCGCAGCGCAGCTACCGCTACTACGAGTTCGTGATGGCGGCCTTCGTCACGGTGCTGATCTGCTCGAACCTGATCGGCCCGGCGAAGATCGCGCAGGTCAAGGCGCCGGTGCTCGGCACGCTCACCTTCGGCGCGGGGGTGCTCTTCTTCCCGATCTCCTACGTGTTCGGCGACATCCTCACCGAGGTGTACGGCTACGCGCGCGCGCGGCGCGTGATCTGGGCGGGGTTCACCGGCCTGGGATTCGCCTCGTTCATGGCCTCGGTGGTGGTGGGGCTGCCGCCGGCGCCGTTCTGGCACCACCAGGCGGCCTACGAGGTCGCCTTCGGAACCACCTGGCGGATCGCCGCGGCGTCGATGGTCGCGTACTTCTGCGGCGAGTTCGTGAACTCCTACGTGCTCGCAAAGATGAAGATCATGACCGCGGGCAAGTGGCTGTGGACGCGCACCATCGGCTCGACCATCTTCGGCGAGGCGATCGATTCGGCGATCTTCTACCCGCTGGCGTTCTACGGCGCGGGCATCATCCCCGACGACAAGCTGCCGGTGGTAATGCTGGCGCAGTTCGTGACGAAAGTGGCTGTCGAAGTGGTGTTCACGCCGGTAACCTACAAGGTCGTGGCGCTGCTCAAGCGCGCCGAGCGCGAGGACTACTATGACCGGCGTACCGACTTCAATCCGTTCACGCTGAAGACGTGAATCCGGCATGGTGAAATTCCACGTTCCGCTTCTGGGCGAACTTCTGGTGCGCGCCGGCATCGTCGCCTCGGCCCGCATCGACGAGGCGCTCGCGCGCCAGCTAGGCACCAACCGCAGGATCGGCGAGCTGCTGGTGGAGATGGGGCTGCTGCACAAGGCGGAGCTGGCGGCGGTGATCACCATTCAGGAAGACCTGCGCGACGGCCGCGTCGAGGTGGTGCAGATGGTGACGGCGCGTCTGGGCACCATCCTGCGCAACGCGGCGGCGGTTTCGGAGTCGCAGCTTGAGCGCGCGCTCGACGAGCAGGCGAAGAGCGGCGGCCTGCTCGGCGACCTCCTGGTGCGGCAGGGGGCGATCACCGCGGCGCAGCGCCAGGGTGCGCTGAAGCTGCAGCGCGGGCTCGCGGGCCGCGTGCAGGGGCGCTTTCTCATCGGGCGGCTGCTGGCCGACGGCGACGCGATCAGCGAGGCGGCCCTCGAGCAGGCCATCTTGGCCCAGCGCGACAGCGGCAGGCTGCTGGGCCAGATACTCATCGAGGCGGGCAACGTCACCGAAGGCACGCTCACCGAATTCCTCGGGCGCCAGCGGCGCCTGCGCGCGGCGCTGCTCGCGGGCGCTAGCCTCGCCCGCGAGGCTGACGCCAGCGGCGACAGCGGAACCTGAAGACCGTCAGCGCGGCGCGGGGGCGCAGGGCACCGCCCCCAGGTCGACGAACGGCTCGGCGGTCCTACGCACCCGGATCGCCGCCGTGCAGGGCGGATCGTCCCGCACCTGCAGGGTGTAATCGCCCGGCTCGAGATCCTCGAAATAGAACTCCCCGCGGCGCGCGGTGAACGAGTCGAACGTGCGCTCGCCGCGCGTGACCTTGAGCTCGCGCAGCTCGAGCGGGATCCGTCTGCCCTCGCGCTCCAGCACCAGCGAGCCGTACACGGCCTGCACCGCCCGCAAACGGAAGTTCACTACGCTGCCGCTGCGGTTGGGCGGCGAAATTGTCTGCTGCGAACTCGGGTACTGATAGTTCAGCGGCAGGTCCCGCGCGCGGAAGCTGATGTCGTTGTCGTAGAAGGAGTTCAGGTTGGTCGCGACGACCTCGCCCTGCGCGTTGGTCTTGCCCTGCAGCCAACCGTTAGCGTAGACGGGGACCCCGGGCACCTCGCCGACCGTCACCACCGCGAAGCTGTCGATGATCGGACGCGAGGCGAACAGGGTGCCGCCCGCATAGCCGATGCCGCCGGCGACGAAGGCGCGCGAAGAGCCCGGCTCGACGGCACGGTCGCTGGAGGTAACGGCATCGACGCCGGCCACCGCATGCGCCGCGTTCAGCTGGAACTGGCCCCGGCCGACCGCGGCGGTCGTGCCGCCTTGCTCCGCCCGGCCAGCTTCGACGGCGTAGCCGTAGCCTTCGCCCAGCGGCACCGCCTTCTGCATCGCCCCGCTCTGGAAGTTCGAGCCCGGCGCGCCGCCGGCGCGCCCGACTGCCGAGTATTCGCGGTCGAAGTAGTAAGTGAGTGACACGAGCCACGTATCGCTCGACGAGGGTCGCTCGGCGCGCGTGTAGTTGAGCGAGAGGATCGCGCGCGAATCGAACAGCTGGCGCGTGTAGCCGAGGTTCCATGACCTCGTCTCCGGAAAGACGTAGCTGCGGGTGGAGCTGTAGCCGACCGAAAAGGTGCCAATCTCGGGGAAGAACAGTGCTGCATTGCCGAATTCGTCGGCGCGCAGGAAGAGGGGATTGATCTCGTCGGCCAGTTGCGCAAAGTCGCGCGATAAATAGCGGCCCGCGAAACCGAAGCTCAAGGGCCCGTTTGCGTAGGAATACGTGACGCCGGTCGCATGGCCGCGCGCGCCGCCTCTCTCGCTGCTCGAGACGCCGAGCCCGAAAATCCCGGCGCGCGGCAGCTGGATGGTGGCGAAGGGGCCGAAATTGTAGAGCTCGCTGTCGCCTTCGCCGCGCAGCCCGAGCGTCAGCGCGTCGGTGAAGGCGTAGCGGTGGAAGGCCGACGCAGCGAGGTGCCCATAGTCGTTGCTAGCGATGCCGTAGCGCTGACGGAGCGCGCCGAGGTTGTAGCTGTACTCGTTCAGCCCCTTCGCCAGTCCGAACTGCGTGAAATAGAACGGCTGCCCGAGGACCTGCTCGCGCCCATAGGGATCGCGGATGATCACCGAGACGTTGCGCTGTCCGGCGGCGGCGGTCACGTTGCGGATGTCGAGCGGGCCGGGCTGGACCTGCTGCTGCGAGACCAGGTTGCCGTCGACGCGCACCTCGACCGTCGACGGCAGCGCGACCTGGGTGGTAAAGCCCGCCGTCGGGTACTGCACGAAGTATGGATCCATGCTATAGAGCTTGGCGAGGCTCAGCCCGCCCATGCCCACCGAGCCGGCGAGATCGAAGCCGGGCGTGAAGAAGTCGCCCACCGTGAACCTCCGCAATGTCGGACGGTCATCGTATTGGGCGTTGGTCAACAGGCGCGTGGTGCGGTGGTCGGTCGCTCCGCCGTCCTGGTAGCCGGTGGTGCTGTACAGCAGCCAGTTTCCGGTGCGCGCGGCGAACTCGGTGCTGCCCTGGTAGGTGCGCGAGCCGAAGCCTTCGTCCCCGAGCGCAGTCAGGTTGTAGTTGAACAACACACTGCTGTCCGACGGATAGAGGGTGCCGGGCTTTCGTCGCCAGCGGAGATCGATTTCCGTCGCGGGCAGCAGATGCGGCGCCGCGCGCAGATCGAGCGTCACGGTTTGCTCGTCGAAGGTGACGCGCAGCTCGGGCAGGCGCTCGAGCGCGACGTACGGCTGGCCTTCGATCTCAACGCGCGCCGCGGCTGGCGCCTTGAGCCCCCAATTGCCGACCTCCGCGGGACGCGCCAGCCAGGCTCCCCCCGCTCCGCGGTACACCGTGGCATCGCCCTTCGAGACGCCGTTGACGACCACGCGCGCGACGACGGGCTCGAGCGCCGTCGGGGCGCCGGAAGCTCCACGCGTCGCCGAAGGCGGCAACCCCTGCGCCGGAGACTGCGGCGCGGCGGCGGTGATGATTTTCGCAGGCGCGGAGCGCTCGGCCGTTGGCGGTACCTTGTTCTGCGGGGCACTGGAACTGACGGGCATCGCCGAGGGAGACGATTCCTTTGCTAGCGGCCGGACTGGCCGTGCAGATGCCGGCGGCTGGAGATCCGGGTGGTCCCTCTCGAGCGGTTTACGGTTATCGGGCCGGTCGGGGCGCTGGTCTTGCGACCGACTGCCCCCGGCAACGGGTTTTCGCTGCTCGCACGTCGCGAGGGCGATGCTCGCGGCAACCGCCGCGGCCAGAATGAGGTAAGCAGGGCGTGCGCGCGCGCGCTTGTTACTGGCAGTCGGCTCGGGAGACATCTAGCCGGCGCTTCAAGTCGATACGCGAGCCAACGACGATCGCTTCGAGCGCCGCGAGCTGCCCGCAATGCTCGCGCGGAATCTGCGCGTGTAGCCGCTTGGTCGTGCCGGCGAGGAAGTATCGATCCCGCACCGGCGTCTCGAAGAGTGTCTTCCCGTTCCGGTCCAGGCCGACGATCTCCAGCCGATCGGCCGCGAAATGGACGTTGCCGGTGTTGGTCACGCTCAGCGTGGCGACGCCGCCGTGCAGCGCGAGCGAGCCGATCTCGCCGCCCGGCTTCGGCGCGAGCGGATCGACGAACACCGCCACACCGACCCGCAGCAGCACGCGAACGCTCGCCGAGCCGGCGCTGCGTGCGTCGTCCGGGCGGGGCAGTTCGGCGATGAACAGCCGATAAGGGTCCTCCACGCTTGCCGGGACGGCCCTGGGGGCGAGGCGTACGATCTGCGAGCCGCCAGCCGGAATCTCCATGGCCTTCGGGAAGTAGAGCAGGCCGTCGGATTCGACGTAGCTGTCCTTGCCTTCGGCGTCCTGCGACCAGGTCATCGCCTGCAGCTGAACCCGCAACGGCTGGATGTCGTCGTTGCGGATCTCGATTTGCGCGCTCTTCACTTCGTGGCTCAGCGTTACCTGCAGCGGGTTGATCACGAAATCCGAGGCGGAGGCCGCAGAAATCCAGCCGAGCGCGAGGCCGCAGAGGCACAGCAATGATTGGATCGCGTTTCTCAGCACGGTCAGGGAAGAACGGTAATGGTGAGCGAATCGGAGTACGTGCCGGCGTAGGCGTTCAGATAGCTGGCAGGCTGGATGGTCGCGGTGACACGGAAGGTCCGGGTCCGGCCGCCGCCGGACACTTGCGGCGGTGGATTCCCGATTGAGTACGCAATGAAATCCGTCAACGTCGAGTGCTTCATTTTGAGATTCGGGTTCGTCCCGTATAAGCCAGCGAACCCCCAGGACGAGGGAGTAGAAACACCCGGAGCCCTGCACCGTACGGTCACATCGGTGAAGGCCGTGCGCACCAACGCGCTGGATGGGTCGAGAGCCGGAGTGAAGGTGATGCCGGCGGGCGCGGCTCTGAAGGCACACGCCGCCTGAGCGGTTGCACCCAGGCCCGTCAGCAGGAGCGCCACGAGCAGCAGGAACGCGCGTTGCAGGCTGGTCGTTCTCGGTCGCATCGACGTGGGTTCCAGATGACCCTTAGAGCATGCCACGTACCGCGAAAAAAAGGCCGTGCAAGCACGGCCTTTCGTCAGGCGAACGACCGCGCAAGCACAGCGATCAGGGCGTCACCGTGACCTGCTGAGTGCCGAGGTAGGTGCCGACCGCGGCGGTACCGTAGGTGGCACTGGGGATCGTCCCGGTCAGCACGAGCGTCAGGTTCGTGGCGAAACCCTGCCCGTTCGGCGATCCCGGCGGGGTAAGTGTCATCGTCGCGGCCATCGTCGCGCCGCCGCAGGCGGCACAAGTCAAGGTCAGCGTCGCGCCACCGGTCAATGCGAAAGTCGGGACCGTGCCGTTCGTGCAACGGTAAAGAACGTTGGCCGACCCGGTCGCGTTGCCCGCGAGGCTCGGGTCGATGTCGACGCCGGAATTGGCGATCACCACCGACGGGGTCTGCCCCGTTGAGAATTTGCAGACCCCTACTACGTTCGCGCTCACCGGGACGTTGATGCTGTCCGCGGCCGGTGCGGGCGCCGCAACCATGAGGCCCAGCACGCCGCCTGCGACGGCGGCCAACTTGATGCGGTTGATCCAGTTGTTCGTCTTCATGATCTGCTCCTTACTCGTCCGTTGACTTCAGTTCGTCGGTCTGCTCCGGTCGCCGCTTTGATTCAGGTTCCTACAGGCCCCGGAAACGTGAACACAGCGTATCGCAGTTCGGCCAAGAACATTGTCAGACTACGTTCTAACAATCCTTATTTAACAGACAGTTACAAGATAATCTTATAACGGTTTTTAGCAATTCTGCAAATGAATGTCGGGCAAAAAGATAAATAGTGCCGGTTGAAGAGCCGGAACTTTGTAAGCCCTGACCCCGATTTATAAGGGCCGGTAAGGAGTTATCCGTACGTCCGACGACTGGGCCGGCGCGCAGCCGACCCGCGGCGTTGCCCGCCTGACGATGTCTTGCGCGCCTAGGCGGCGGCGCGCTGCGCTTCGGCGCTGCCGGGCGAGCGGTAGCGTGCGAGTAGCTCGACGCGCTTGGCGCGCGCCGCGGCGATGCTCTTCAGTTTGATGTGGCCGTAGCCGCGAATTTCTTCGGGCAGCGAGGCGATCTGCAGCGCGAGCGCGTGATTCTGCGGCGCGAGCCCGGCGAGCAGCGTCGCGACCGTGCTCTCGTACTCCTCGATGAGCGCGCGCTCGGTGCGCCGCTCCTCGGTGCGCCCGAAGACGTCGAGCGCGGTGCCGCGCAGGCCTTTGAGCTTCGCCAGGATCTTGAACAGGCCCATGACCCATGGACCGAAGCGCATCTTCTTCGGCTCGCCGGTGACCGGGTCGGGCTTCGCCAGCAGCGGTGGCGCGAGGTAAAAGTACAGCTTGTAGTCGCCCTCGAACATGCCCGCGATGGTCTTCGCGAATTCACCCTCGGCGTACAGCCGCGCCACTTCGTATTCGTCCTTGTACGCCATCAGCTTCGCGTAGTAGCGCGCCACCGCCTCGGCGAGCGTCGAGGAGCCAGCCTTCGCCTGCTCCTCTTTCCTGACGCGCTCGACGAGCGCCTTGTAGCGCGCCGCATAGGCGGCGTTCTGGTAGCCGGTGAGCAGCGCCACGCGCCGCTCGACGAGCTCGTCGAGGTTGCGCGACAGGTGCTGGTCGATCGGAATCACTTCCGCCGGCGTCGCGATGCGACGCACGCGCTCGAGGTCGACAGCCGCGCGCCGGCCCCAGGTGAAGCTCGCGACGTTGAACTCGACGGCGACGCCGTTCAGCTGGATGGCGCGCACGATCGACGCGCCGCCGAGCGGCACCCAGCCCTTCTGGTAAGCGTAGCCGAGCATGAACATGTTGGTGGCGATGGAGTCGCCCATCAGGTTCGTCGCGAGCTCGGTCGCGGGAACGAACTCGGCGTTCTGCTCACCGCAGGCCGCGGCGATGTCGTGGCGCAGGTCGCTGCCCGGGAGCTGCCAGTTCGGATTGCTCACGAACGCCGCCGTCGGCGAGGTGGTCGCGTTCACCAGCGCGCGGGTGCGCGCGGGATTCATCTTTTCCAGCGCGTCGCCGCTCGCGCTCACCACCAGGTCGCAGCCCACCACGAGGTTCGCGTCACCGGTGCCGAGGCGCGCCGCATGCAGCGCGTCCGGGCTCGGCGCGAGCTTCACGTGCGACATCACGGCGCCGTACTTCTGCGCCAGGCCCGACATGTCGAGCACGGACACGCCCTTGCCCTCGAGGTGCGCGGCCATCGCCAGGATCTGGCCGATGGTGATGACCCCCGTGCCGCCGATGCCCGTCACCAGGACCCCGAAGGGCGCGTCGAGCGAAGGCCGTAGGGGCTCGCTCAGCTCCGCGAAGCCTTCGTCGTCCGCCACGGCGGACTTGCCTTTCTTCAGCGTGCCGCCCTCCACCGTGACGAAGCTCGGGCAGAAGCCCTTCACGCAGGAAAAATCCTTGTTGCAGGTGGACTGGTTGATCTTGCGCTTGCGGCCGTAGTCGGTCTCGAGCGGCTCGACCGACAGGCAGTTCGATTTCGTGCTGCAGTCGCCGCAGCCCTCGCACACCATCTCGTTGATCACCGCCCGCTTGGCCGGATCGGGGTAGGTGCCGCGCTTCCTGCGGCGGCGCTTCTCCGAGGCGCAGGTCTGGTCGTAGATCAGCGCGCTGACGCCGGGCGTCGCGCGCAGCTCCTTCTGCACCGCATCGAGCTCGTCGCGGTGGCGCACCGTTACGCCGGGCGCCCAGTCAGTGCCGGCGGGGTATTTGTCGGGCTCGTCGGTGACCACCACGATGGGCTTGACGCCTTCGGCCGCGATCTGGCGCGAGATGATCGCCGGGTCGAGCGGGCCGTCGTGGCGTTGACCGCCGGTCATGGCTACCGCGTCGTTGTACAGGATCTTGTAGGTCATGTTGACCTTGGCGGCGACCGCGGCGCGGATCGCAAGCAGCCCCGAGTGGAAGTAGGTGCCGTCGCCGAGGTTGGCGAAGATGTGCTTCTCGTCGGTGAACGGCGCCTGGCCGATCCAGGGCGCGCCCTCGGCGCCCATGTGGGTGAAGGTCGCGGTGTTGCGATTCATCCACACCGCCATGAAGTGGCAGCCGATGCCCGCCGTGGCGCGGCTGCCCTCGGGCACGCGCGTCGAGGTGTTGTGCGGGCATCCCGAGCAGAAGTATGGCTGGCGTACCGCGGTCACGCGCGGCTTGGCGAGGGCCTTCTCCTTGAAATCGAGGAAGGCAAGGCGTTCCTTGAACTGGGATCCGAGTGAAGAAGCCAAATTCAGTTTCGTCAGGCGTTGCGCGATGGCGCGCGCGACGATCGCCGGCGAGTGCTCGTAATGCGCTGGCAGCAGCCAGGTGCCCGCCGGCTGGCCGGCGGCGCGGCTCCACTCGCCGTTGTCGTCGAACTTGCCGACCACGCGCGGCGCGCGCACGCCTTCCTTCCAGTTGTAGAGCTCTTCCTTGATCTGGTATTCGATCAGCTGGCGCTTCTCCTCGACCACCAGGATCTCCTCGAGCCCCTCGGCGAAGCGCCGCGCGCCTTGCGGCTCGAGCGGCCAGGACATCGCCACCTTGTACACGCGCAGTCCGATGTCGCGCGCGACCTTCTCGTCGATGCCGAGATCGGCGAGCGCCTGCATGGTGTCGCCGAAGGACTTGCCGGTGGTGACGATGCCCAGGCGCGCCTTCGGGCTGTCCCAGACGATGCGATCGAGCTTGTTGGCGCGCGCGTAAGCGAGCGCGGCGTAGACCTTCCAGTCGAGCAGCCGCATCTCCTGCTCGATGATACCGTCGGGCCAGCGGATGTTGAGGCCGTCTGGCGGCAGGACGAAATCGGCCGGCAGCTCGATCTTCACGCGCTCGGGATCGACCTCGACGGAGGCGCCCGATTCGACCACGTCGGTGACGCACTTGAAGCCGATCCAGCAGCCCGAGTAGCGGCTCATGGCGTAGCCATGCAGGCCGAGGTCGAGATAGTCCTGAACGTTCGCCGGGTTGAGCACCGGGATGAGGCAGGCCTTGAAAATGTGCTCCGACTGGTGCGCGAGGGTGGAGGACTTCGCGGCGTGATCGTCGCCCGCCAGCAGCAGCACGCCGCCGTGCTTAGAGGTGCCCGCCGAGTTGCCGTGCTTGAACACGTCGCCGCAGCGATCGACGCCCGGCCCCTTGCCGTACCACATGCCGAACACACCGTCGTATTTCGCGCCCGGGAACATGCCGACCTGCTGCGTGCCCTGGATCGCCGTTGCCGCCAGATCCTCGTTGACGCCCGGCTTGAACAGGATGTGGTGCTTCTCGAGGTGCTTGTATGCGCCCCACATCGTCTGGTCGACGCCGCCGAGCGGCGAGCCGCGATAGCCAGAGATGAAACCAGCGGTATTCAGGCCCGCGCGGCGGTCGCGCTCGCGCTGCAGCAGCATCAGGCGCACGAGCGCCTGGGTGCCGGTGAGGAATACGCGGCCCTTCGCCAGGGTGTACTTGTCGTCCAGCGAGACCTGGGCGAGCTTGGACGGGTCGACCGGTGCATTCATGGTTCTATCTCCACAAGACCGGCATCGTGTGCCGGCGCGGCGATGGCAATCGAGCCTAGCATAGCGAGCGCCGCGCCGTTGCGAAACACCGGCGCCTTAAACCTTAGACAGCAACGGGGCCTTTGATTCGCGGCTTTTGTTTGCCGCCGCTGCTGCGGTCCCAGTACGGTTCGGGGCCGATCGCTTCGGCGAGAAACTCGATGAAGACGCGCGTTTTCGCCGGCAGGTGGCGGCGGTGCGGGTACACGGCATATATCGCCACGTCGGTGTCGAAGGAATAACCCGGGCACAGCGCGACGAGCGAGCCGTCCTCGAGATTGCGGTACACGTCCCAGGTCGATTTCAGCGCCACGCCGAGGCCCGCGAGCGCCCACTCGCGCAGCACCTCCCAGTTGTCGCAGGCGTACTTGCCGGTGACGCGCACTTCGCCCAGCTTGCCGACGGGGTCCTTGTACTCGAGTGTCATGGCGAAGCCGCTGTCCCAGTTGGCGATGAGGAAGTTGTGCTGCGCCAGGTCGCGCGGCGTGCGCGGCGTGCCGTGGCGGCGCAGGTATTCCGGGCTCGCGCACACGACGCGGCGGTTGGGCGCGAGCTTGCGCGCGGCGAGCGACGAGTCCTCGAGCTCGGCGATGCGCACCGCGAGGTCGAAGCCCTCGTCGATGAGGTTCACGGCGCGATCGGAAAGGCTGAGCGCGAGGCGCACCTTGGGGTAGCGCTCGGCGAAGCGCGGCACCAGCGGCGCGACGAGCTGATGGCCGAAGGACGCGGGCAGCGCAACCTTGAGCACGCCCTGCGGCTCGACGCGCCCCGCGGAGGCCACGGCGTCGGCCTCCTCGATCTCGGACAGGATGCGCGCGCAGGCCTCGTAGTAGCTTGCGCCCTCGTCGGTCAGGTGCAGGCTGCGCGTGGTGCGGTTGATGAGGCGCGTGCCGAGGCGCGCTTCCAGCGCCGCGAGCCGGCGGCTGACCACCGCAGGCGACAGCCCCAGCTCGCGCGCGGCCGCCGACAGGCTGCCTGCACTGACGACCCTGGCGAATATCGACATCTCATGAAGTGGATCAGACATATCTTTGCTCAAATTGCAAAGCTGATTTGATTACCATCGCTATTCTAAACCTCACAGCAAAGCCGTATTATTGCTGCATCGCAACACCAGAGAATGAGGTGTCAACATGAACGTTAGCGAAATCAGGTACATAGAAGAGCAGATGCAGGCTGCGCCGCGGCTGCCACTGTCGGAAGACCAGTATGCCGAGATCATGCAAGAGGCTAAGCGCGAGCGCGCCAAGGCCATCGGCGAGATGTGGCGCGCACTCTCGGCGCGTATCGCCAAGCTCACGCGCGAGATTCGCGACCTGGCGGGCTCGAGCAACCACGGACGCCTGCGCCGCCAGGACTACTGATCAAGGCTGCGCCCGCCGCGGAATCTCCTCCCTCCTCCTTCGCGGCGGGGTTCGTCCCGCTCCGCACGCAAGTGCGGGGCGGGACCGCACTTGCTTCAGGCTATCGATTTCCACATTTCGACGTCTCGCTTCGCGGTCCAGATGCGCGGGTGCTTGATGCCGCGCGCCTCGTCGTAGGCGCGCGAAACGTCGAACGGGATGCAGTGCTCGAAGATCGGGTAGCCCGAGTACTTCGGGTCCATGCGGCGGCGGGTGAGCTCGTAGGTGTGCTTCAGCGAATTGCGCGAGGCTACGCCGCGCTTCGCATTGGCGTACAGGGCCTTGACGAAGTCTTGCGTGTAGCGGATCGCCTTTTCGCACTGTGCGGGTGTAGTGAGCGCAGGGCCGCGGCCCGGAACGAGCGCCTTCGGCTTCAGCGCACGCAGCCTGGCGAGGGTCTGCGGCCACACCTCGAGATGCGCATCGCCGGTGTAGATCCCGGCTTCGTACTCGACCAGGTCACCTGAGAACAGCACGCGCTGCGCAGGCACCCACACGATGGTGTCGCCGCCGGTGTGCCCGGGGCCGGCGTGGATGATCTTCACCTCGAGCTTGCCCATCATGAGCGTCATTTCGTCCTTGAAGGTGATCGTCGGCCAGGTCAGGCCGGGGATCGACCTTGCGCCGCGAAACAGCCGCGGAAAACGGCCGATCTCGCTCTTCATGTCCTGCTTGCCCCGCTCGCGGATGAGGCCGAGCGTGGCCTGACTGGCGATGATCTGCTCGGCCCTGTAGGCCGAGGCGCCGAGCACGCGCACCGCATGATAGTGGCTCAGAACGACGTATTTGATCGGTTTGGAGGTCACCTTGCGGATGCGTCTGATCACCTCACGCGCCATGAGCGGGGTGGCCTGCGTGTCGATCACCATCACACCGTCGTCGCCGACGATCACGCCGGTGTTCGGGTCGCCCTCGGCGGTGAACGCGTAGCAATTGCGCGAGAGCTTCTTGAAGGTGATCTTCTTCGGCTTGAGATCTGCCTGAGAGGCGAATGCTTTTGGCATGTTTGCTCCAATGACGATTGGTATTGCGTGCTGCGTTGCAGCGCCGCCAATCAATATTACAACCGCGAGCGAATCATGCCGCTGCGCCAATGAGGCAATCCGGCGCCGAAGACCGGTCAGGCCGGTGTCTGCTCGGTCGGCTCGATGTGCTCGAGGCGATAGCCGTAGTTGTAGATCGGCACCACGCGGTAGCCCGTCTCGGCGCGCAGGTCGAGCTTCTTCCTCACCTGGCTGACGTGCGTGTCGACGGTGCGCGTCGCGAGGTCGCCGCTGCGGCCCCAGACGGCTTCCTGCAGGTGGCCGCGCGACATCAACCGGCCGATGTTGCGGAACAGCACCACCGCCAGCTCGAATTCCTTGGGCGTCAGCTCGATGTGCGTGCCGTTGCGCCTGAGCTCGCCGCGCTGCGTATCGATCTCGAAAGGCGGGAACGACAGGTGCGTTTCCTCTTCCCGCGGATAGGCCCGACGCAGCAGCGCGCTGACGCGCGCGAGAAGCTCCTGGCGGCGCGCCGGCTTGACCATGTAGTCGTCGGCGCCGCTCTCGAGCGCGAATACGATGTCTTCCTCGGAGTCACGCACGGTGACGAACAAGATCGGGACGGTTTTAGAAACGTTGTTGCGTATCCACTTCAGGACCTCGTCGCCGGTCACGTCGGGGACCTGCCAGTCGAGCACGTAGAGATCGAAGCTCTCGCGCCCCGCGTGCTTCATGGTTTCGCGGCCGGCCTGGTAGCCGTGTACGTCGTGCCCTGCGTCGCCGAGCCAGCGCCGCAGCAGTGCCAGCTGGTCGGGATCGTCTTCCAGTATCGCGATTCGCAAGCTTCCCTCCCTCGGGTGCTGAGCGACACCCGCCGCAGCGAATAATAATGCGGCCGGCGCGCGAAGGAAATTGCGAGTATGGCAGAATCACCGGTTCCCGACAGGCCCGGCACATGCGACTCGCAATTCTCGGTGGCGGAACCATCGCGCGCCTGGTCATGGAGACCCTGCGCGAGGGGGCGCTTCCCGGGGTCGCGGTCCTCGCTATCGCGGGACGCAGCGCACGCTCGGGCGGGGCCGCACTGTCGGCCGAATACGGGGCCCGTTACGTGGTCGGCGCCGATGCGCTGCTCGCCGTGAAACCGGAGGTGGTGCTCGAGGCGGCGTCGCACGACGCCGTGCGCGCCCACCTGGTGTCGATGCTCGCCTCGGGGGCATCGGTCATCGTGCTTTCCGCCGGCGCACTGGCCGACGATGCGCTGCGAGGCGCGGCGGAGCGCGCCGCGCAGACCTCGGGTGCGCTGCTCTACGTGCCTTCGGGCGGCATTGGCGGGCTCGACGCGCTGAAGGCTGCATGCGCGGCGGGCGTCGACGAGGTCTCGATCCGCGTCGCAAAGCCGCCCGCCGCGTGGAAGAAGATCCCCTATGTCGAGACGCTAGGCGTCGACCTCGATGCGCTCGATGCCGCGGTCACGCTGTTCGACGGCCCGGCGCGTTCCGGCGTGCCGCATTTCCCGCAGAACGTGAACATCGCCGCCGTGCTGTCGCTCGCCGGCATCGGCTTTGATCGCACGCGGCTCGAGGTGGTGGCCGATCCCGGCCTGACCCGCAACACGCACACCATCCGCGTCGCCGGCAAGACGGGGCGCTTTACGGTGGTGCTGGAGAACGTGCCAGCGCCCGAAAATCCGAAGACCGCCTGGCTGGCCTGCTATAGCGCGCTGGCCGCGTTGCGCGAGTTCGCGGCCCGGGCCCGATACGGCACCTGACGCGCCCGCGCTCAATTGCTTGACTAAGCAGCGGATATCTCACATAATTTCGGGTTCCGCCGGAGGGGTGCCCGAGCGGTTAAAGGGGGCAGACTGTAAATCTGTTGGCCTTGCGCCTACGTTGGTTCGAATCCAACCCCCTCCACCAGCTTTTCTGGCGGCGCGGGCAGATGCGGGTTAGTGAGTAACGGGTGAGGTGTTTTCGGGCGGGTGTAGCTCAATGGTAGAGCAGAAGCCTTCCAAGCTTATGACGAGGGTTCGATTCCCTTCACCCGCTCCAATGACTGAATTCAGCCCATGTAGCTCAGTGGTAGAGCACTCCCTTGGTAAGGGAGAGGCCACGCGTTCAATCCGCGTCATGGGCACCAGCTAAGCGGGAAGCGAACAACTGCAGTGAGCCGGTCCACTACGGACTTCCACCGAAATCGAAAGAGGCAGCGTCGAGATGGCAAAAGGCAAATTTGAGCGAACCAAGCCGCACGTGAACGTAGGCACGATTGGTCATGTGGACCATGGCAAGACGACGCTGACGGCGGCGATGACGGGGATTCTTGCGAAGAAGTACGGAGGCGAGGCGAGGAGCTACGAGCAGATCGACTCGGCGCCGGAGGAGAAGGCCCGTGGGATCACGATCAACACGGCGCACGTGGAGTACGAGACGGCCAAGCGCCACTACGCGCACGTGGACTGTCCGGGGCACGCGGACTACATCAAGAACATGATCACGGGCGCGGCGCAGATGGACGGGGCGATTCTGGTGGTGTCGGCGGCCGATGGTCCGATGCCGCAGACGCGGGAGCATATTCTGCTTGCGCGCCAGGTGGGGGTTCCGTACATCGTGGTGTTTCTGAACAAGGCCGACATGGTCGATGACAAGGAGCTCCTGGAGCTGGTGGAGGTGGAGGTTCGGGAGCTCTTGAGCAAGTACGATTTCCCCGGGGACAAGACCCCGATCGTGATCGGCTCGGCGCTGAAGGCGCTCGAGGGCGACAAGGGCGAGATGGGCGAGGGGGCGATTCTGAAGCTGGCCGAGGCGCTGGACTCGTACATTCCGACGCCTGAGCGCGCGATTGACGGGGCGTTTCTGATGCCGGTGGAGGACGTGTTTTCGATCTCGGGCCGTGGCACGGTGGTCACGGGGCGCGTGGAGCGCGGGGTGATCAAGGTGGGCGAGGAGATCGAGATCGTGGGGCTGAAGGCGACCACGAAGACGGTGTGCACGGGCGTGGAGATGTTCAGGAAGCTGCTCGATCAGGGTCAGGCGGGCGACAACATTGGGGTGCTGCTGCGCGGCACCAAGAGGGAAGAGGTTGAGCGCGGGCAGGTGCTCGCCAAGCCCGGCTCGATCACGCCGCACACCAAGTTCGAGTGCGAGGTGTACGTGCTCTCGAAGGAAGAGGGCGGGCGGCACACGCCGTTTTTCAACAACTACCGGCCGCAGTTCTACTTTCGCACCACCGACGTGACCGGGGCGGTGGAGCTGCCCTCGGGCACCGAGATGGTGATGCCGGGGGACAACATCAAGATGGTGGTGACGCTGATTGCGCCCATCGCGATGGAGCAGGGCTTGCGCTTTGCCATCCGCGAGGGCGGCAAGACCGTCGGCGCCGGCGTCGTCGCAAAGGTCATCGAGTAACGGATTCCACAGGCCAATAGCTCAACTGGCAGAGCGTCGGTCTCCAAAACCGAAGGTTGGGGGTTCGATTCCCTCTTGGCCTGCCAAATCCACTCATACAGCTGACAAGATGCTCGACAAGATAAAACTGGCGGTTGCGCTGGCGATCGTGGTGCTCGGCTTCTGGGGCTATTACTGGCTCACCGAGACCGCGCTCGTGCTGCGCGTGCTGTCGGTGCTCGGCGGCATCGTGCTCGGCGGCGTGATCGCCTCGTTCACCGAGCCGGGCCGGAGGTTCGTCGCCTTCTCGCGTGACGCGATTACCGAAGTCAAGAAGGTGGTGTGGCCGACGCGTAAGGAGACCATGCAGACCACGGCGGCGGTGTTCGCCTTCGCGGTAGTGATGGCGGTTTTTCTATGGATCAGCGACAAGGGCCTTGAGTGGGTGCTCTACGACCTGATCCTCGGATGGACGAAGACTTAAGTGGCACGAATCGAGCAAAGCGACATGGCTAAACGCTGGTACGTGGTGCACGCCTATTCCGGCTTCGAGAAGTCGGTGCAGCGGGCGCTGGAGGACCGCATTTCACGCGCCGGAATGCAGGAGAAATTCGGCCGCATCCTGGTGCCGGTGGAGGAAGTCGTCGAGATGAAGGGCGGCCAGAAGCACATGTCCGAGCGCAAGTTCTTTCCGGGCTACGTCCTCGTCGAGATGGAAATGAACGACGACACCTGGCACCTGGTGAAGAACACCAACAAGGTGACCGGCTTCGTCGGCGGCACCGCGACCAAGCCGGCGCCGATCTCGGAAAAAGAAGTCGCGGCGATCATGCAGCAGATGCGCGAGGGCGTGGAGAAGCCCAAGCCGAAGGTGCTGTTCGAGGTCGGCGAGATGGTGCGCGTCAAGGACGGCCCGTTCACCGATTTCCAGGGAACGGTGGAAGACGTCAACTACGAGAAGTCCCGCCTGCGGGTGGCGGTCACGATTTTTGGGCGCTCGACTCCGGTCGAGCTCGAGTTCGGTCAGGTCGAGAAGGCCTGAACGCGTTGCAACGTAGCGGGGAGGCTGTGGCCGGCTGGGCCAAAGCCGCTTGGACCCGATAGGAGCCTCACATGGCCAAGAAAGTTGTCGGCTTCGTCAAGCTGCAAGTGCCGGCGGGAAAGGCGAATCCCTCGCCTCCCATCGGTCCCGCGCTCGGGCAGCGCGGCCTGAACATCATGGAATTCTGCAAGGCGTTCAATGCGCAGACGCAGAAGGTCGAGCCGGGCCTGCCGCTGCCGGTCGTGATCACGGCGTACGCCGACAAGAGCTTCACGTTCATCATCAAGACGCCGCCCACCACGGTGCTGATAAAGAAGGCCGCCGGCGTCGAGAAGGGCAGCCAGAAGCCGCACACGGACAAGGTCGGCAAGATCACGCGCAAGCAGGTCGAGGAGATCGCCAGGGCGAAGACGCCCGACCTCACCGCTGCGGATCTCGAAGCGGCCATGCGCACGGTCGCGGGCAGTGCGCGATCCATGGGCATCGTCGTGGAGGGCATGTAAATGGCCATCAGCAAGCGCAGGAAGGCGTTCGCCGGCAAGGTCGATCCGACGGCAACCTACCCCGTGATCGACGCGCTCAAGATCATCAAGGAAACGGCCACCGCGAAGTTCGACGAATCGATCGACGTCGCGGTGAACCTGGGCATCGACGCGAAGAAATCCGATCAGTCGGTGCGCGGTTCGGTGGTGCTGCCGGCGGGTACCGGCAAGAAGGTGCGCGTCGCGGTGTTCGCACAGGGCGAGAAGGCGCAGGCGGCGAAGGCGGCCGGGGCTGACGTCGTCGGCTTCGACGATCTCGCCGAGTCGATCAAGGCCGGCAAGATGGATTTCGACGTCGTGATCGCGGCGCCGGAGGCGATGCGCGTGGTCGGCCAGCTCGGCCAGATCCTGGGCCCGCGCGGCCTGATGCCAAACCCGAAGGTGGGTACGGTGACGCCGGACGTCGCCGGCGCCGTGAAGAACGCAAAGGCGGGGCAGGTGCAGTTCCGCGCTGACAAATCGGGCGTGGTGCAATGCCGGATCGGGCGCGCGTCGTTCACGCACGAGCAGCTGCGCGACAACCTGGCGGCGCTGGTGGAGGCGCTGAATCGCTCCAAGCCGTCGAATACGAAGGGCATTTACCTGAGGAAACTGTCGGTGTCGAGCACCATGGGGGTCGGCGTGAAGGTGGACGTCGCCTCGCTTTCGGCGCAGCAGCAACCCCAGCAACAGGTTTGAGGACTTTGGGCTGCCGGACGAGGTTTGCAGGAGTTGCCGGCTGCTGTCAAAGACCGTAGGGGCCGAAGGCGCGAGCCGCAGGCTTAATCGGATGCAATCGCCCTACGCAGACGGCGCACCCGAAGAGGGAATCGTGAGGTTCCTGATTCAAGGTCGCCAATGGGGGGCTTCCCGCGAGGGGAGCCCGTTTGATCAACGCAAGGAGGTAGACCTTGAGTCTTAATCTGGAGCAGAAGCAATCGGTGGTGGCGGAAATCACCGCGCAGGTCGCGAACGCTCAGGCGGTCATCCTCGCGGAATACCGCGGGCTCGATGTCGCGAGCGTGACCGACCTGCGGTCCAGGGCGAGGAAGTCGGGCGTGTACCTGCGCGTGCTGAAGAACACGCTCGCGCGACGCGCCGTGAAGGGCACCCCGTTCGAGAAGCTGGCCGACCAGATGAGCGGTCCGCTGCTGTACGGCATCTCGCGGGATCCGGTCGCCGGCGCAAAGGTGCTGTCGGAGTTCGCCAAGGACAACGAGTTCTTCGTGATCAAGGGCGGCGCGATGCCGAACGCGGTGATGTCCGCCAAGGACATCAATGCGCTCGCTACGATGCCGAGCCGCGAGAAGCTGCTCGCAACGCTGGTCGGCACCCTGCAGGCGCCGATCGCGAAGCTCGTGCGCACCATGAACGAGGTGCCGGGCAGGTTCGCGCGCACGCTCGCCGCCCTACGAGACCAGAGGGAGAAGGCAGCGGCCTGATTCCGACCGACCGAAAATTCAGGAAACCCACACATTCTCAGGAGTTGAAGATGGAACGAGCACAGATTCTGGAAGCGATCTCGAGCATGAGCGTCCTGGAGCTCTCGCAGCTCATCAAGGACGTGGAAGAGAAATTCGGCGTATCGGCTGCCGCCGCGGTGGCGGTGGCTGCGCCGGCGGCCGGCGGCGGCGCGGGTGCCGCCGCGGCGGAAGAGAAGACCGAGTTCACGGTCGTTTTGACCGCCGTGGGCGACAACAAAGTCAACGTGATCAAGGCCGTGCGGGAAGTCACGAGCCTGGGCCTGAAGGAGGCCAAGGACCTGGTCGACGGGGCGCCGAAGCCGGTCAAGGAGGGCGTCTCCAAGGCCGATGCCGACGCGGTCGCCAAGAAGCTCACCGACGCCGGCGGCAAGGTCGAGATCAAGTAGTGAACTTCGGAATCCGGGGGGTGTCCTAGACCCCCCCGGTCCGAGGACAAAGGCAAAGCGCCGCGCGCGGCGCCTTACCTTTGCCCTTGAGCCATCCGCTTCTAGCCCGGAGCCTTCATGACCTATTCCCTCACCGAGCGTAAACGCATCCGCAAGAGCTTCGCGAAGCGCGCGAGCGTTCTCAACGTGCCGTTTCTCATCGCGACGCAGCTCGACTCGTACACCGCGTTCCTGCAGGCCCACGTGGCGCCCGAGAAGCGCAAGAACGAGGGCTTGCAGGCGGCGTTCACCTCGATTTTCCCGATCTCCAGCCACTCGGGAAACGCGCGCCTTGAATTCGTGAGCTTCGCCCTCGGCGAGCCGCCCTTCGATGTCAAGGAATGCCAGCAGCGCGGCCTGACCTACGCCAGCCCGCTGCGCGCCAAGGTGCGACTGGTGATCATGGACAAGGAAGCGCCCAAGCCCACGACCAAGGAAGTGAAGGAGCAGGAGGTCTACATGGGCGAAATCCCGCTCATGACCACTACCGGCTCGTTCGTGATCAACGGCACGGAGCGCGTAATCGTGTCGCAACTGCACCGCTCGCCGGGCGTATTCTTCGAGCACGACCGCGGCAAGACGCACAGCTCCGGCAAGCTGCTGTTCTCGGCGCGCGTGATCCCCTACCGCGGCTCGTGGCTCGACTTCGAGTTCGACCCGAAGGACGTCGCCTACTTCCGCGTCGATCGCCGCCGCAAGATGCCGGTCACCATCCTGCTGAAGGCGCTCGGCTATACGCCGGAGCAGATCCTCGGGGAATTCTTCGATTTCGACAGCTTCAACATCGAGCCGAACCATGTGCTGTTCGAGGTGGTCCCGGAGCGCATGCGCGGGGAAATCGCGCGCTTCGACATCAATGACAAGTCCGGCAAGCTGATCGTGGCGCAGAACAAGCGCATCACGGTGAAGCACATACGCGACATGGAGGCGGCCGGCATCAAGAGGATCACCGCGCCCGACGAGTTCATCATCGGCCGCACGCTTGCCCACAACGTGGTCACTCCCGAAACCGGGGAGATCGTCGCCAACGCCAACGACGAGATCACCGAAACGCTGCTCGCCAAGCTGCGCGAAGCGGGCATCGGCAAGGTGCAGACGCTGTTCACCAACGACCTCGACCAGGGGCCGTACGTTTCGCAGACGCTGCGTGCCGACGAAACCGTAGACCGCAACGCCGCGCGCATCGCTATCTACCGCATGATGCGCCCCGGCGAGCCGCCCACGGAGGACGCCGTGGAGGCGCTGTTCAACGGTCTGTTCTTCGCCGAGGAGCGCTACGACCTGTCGGCGGTCGGCCGCATGAAGTTCAACCGCCGCATCGGCGCGCCGAGCGAGACCAGCTGGCAAGTGCGCTTCAAGAACGTCGCCCTGTCGAGGGACGGCGAGGAAGAGCTGCGCAATTATCTGCGCAATGCGCCCGAGCTTTCGCTCGGCAAGGTGAGCATCGAGGGCGTGGCGAGCGAGGCAGAGGCGCAAGCCTTCGTCGACAAGATGTTCCAGGACCTCAGGGCGAAGGGAATCGACCGGCAGAAACTCGAGGCGAAAGTCGAGCAACGCATGACCCTCAGCCCGCGCGACATCGTCGAGGTGATCCGCATTCTCGTCGAGCTGCGCAACGGCCGCGGCGAGATCGACGACATCGACCACCTCGGAAACCGGCGCGTGCGCTCGGTCGGCGAGCTGGCGGAAAACCAGTTCCGCGCGGGCCTGGTGCGCGTCGAGCGGGCAGTGAAGGAGCGGCTGTCGCAGGCTGAGAGCGACAACCTGATGCCCCACGACCTGATCAACGCCAAGCCGATCTCGGCCGCGATCAAGGAGTTCTTCGGCTCCTCGCAGCTGTCGCAGTTCATGGACCAGACAAATCCGCTGTCCGAGATTACGCACAAGCGTCGCGTCTCGGCACTCGGGCCAGGCGGCCTGACGCGCGAGCGCGCCGGTTTCGAGGTGCGCGACGTGCACCCGACGCACTACGGCCGCGTGTGCCCGATTGAGACGCCGGAGGGCCCGAACATCGGCCTGATCAATTCGCTCGCGCTCTACGCGCGCACCAACAGGTATGGCTTCCTCGAGACGCCGTACCGCAAGGTGGTGAACACCAAGGTCACCAACGAGATCGAGTTCCTGTCGGCGATCGAGGAAGGCAACTACGTGATTGCGCAGGCCAACGCGCAGATCGACAAGGGCGGCAAGCTGACCGACACGCTGGTCTCGTGCCGCTGGAAGAACGAGTTCGAGCTCAAGTCGCCCGAGGAAGTGCAGTACATGGACATCGCGCCGGCGCAGATCGTGTCGGTGGCGGCCTCGCTCATCCCCTTCCTCGAGCACGACGACGCCAACCGCGCGCTGATGGGCTCGAACATGCAACGCCAGGCGGTGCCCTGCCTGCGGCCTGAGAAGCCTCTGGTCGGCACGGGCGTCGAGCGCACGGCAGCGATCGACTCGGGCACCTGCGTCATCGCGCTGCGCGGCGGCGTGGTCGACTACGTCGACGCCAACCGCATCGTGGTGCGGGTAAACGACGACGAGACCGTTCCGGGCGACGTCGGCGTGGACATCTACAAGCTGACCAAGTACACGCGCTCCAACCAGAACACGAACATCAACCAGCGCCCGATCGTCAAGCAGGGCGAGCGGATCGCCAAGGGCGACGTCGTGGCCGACGGTGCCTCCACCGACCTCGGCGAGCTGGCGCTCGGCCAGAACATGCTGGTCGCGTTCATGCCGTGGAACGGCTTCAACTTCGAGGACTCGATCCTGATCTCGGAACGGGTGGTTTCGGACGATCGCTTCACCTCGATCCACATCGAGGAGCTCACGGTCGTGGCGCGCGATACCAAGCTCGGGCCCGAGGAGATCACGCGCGACATCTCGAACCTCTCGGAGGGGCAGCTGTCGCGCCTCGACGAGTCGGGCATCGTGTACATCGGCGCCGAGGTCGAGGCGGGCGACGTGCTCGTGGGCAAGGTCACGCCCAAGGGCGAGACCCAGCTCACGCCCGAGGAGAAGCTGCTGCGCGCGATCTTCGGCGAGAAGGCGAGCGACGTGAAGGATACCGGCCTGCGCGTGCCCTCGGGCATCTCGGGTACGGTGATCGACGTGCAGGTGTTCACGCGCGAGGGCATCGAGCGCGACAAGCGAAGCCAGCAGATCATCGAGGACGAGCTGCGCCGCTACAAGACCGACCTCGCCGACCAGATGCGCATCGTCGAGTCGGACACTTTCGAGCGTCTCGAGCGGCTGCTGACGGGCAAGGTCGCCAACGGCGGCCCGAAGCGGCTGGCCAAGGGCACCAAGATCGGCAAGAGCTACCTCGAGACGATGGAGCGCTACGACTGGTTCGATATCCGGCTGGCGAATGAGGAAGCCGCCGCGCAGCTCGAGGGGCTCAAGGACTCGCTCGGGCAGAAGCGTCGCGAGTTCGACGCCATGTTCGAGGCCAAGCGCAAGAAGCTCACGCAGGGCGACGAGCTGCCGCCGGGCGTGCTGAAGATGGTCAAGGTGTACGTCGCGGTCAAGCGCCGCCTGCAGCCCGGCGACAAGATGGCCGGCCGGCACGGCAACAAGGGCGTCATCTCGAAGATCGTGCCGGTGGAGGACATGCCGCACATGGCCAACGGCACGCTGGTCGACGTGGTGCTCAACCCGCTTGGTGTTCCTTCGCGCATGAACGTCGGCCAGATCCTCGAGACGCACCTCGGCTGGGCCGCCAAGGGCCTGGGCCTGAAGATCGGCGAGATGCTCGACCAGCAGGCAAAGGGTGCGGAGCTGAAGAAGACCCTGTCGAAGATCTACCACTCGGCCGGCCGCGAAGACGTCATCGAGCAGCTCTCCGACGAGGAAGCGACGCAGCTTGCGGGCAACCTCAGGGAAGGCGTGCCGTTCGCGACCCCGGTGTTCGACGGCGCCGCCGAGGCGGAGATCAACGCCATGCTCGAGATGGCGGGCTTGCCGGTATCCGGGCAGGTGACCCTGTACGACGGGCGCACCGGCGAAGCCTTCGACCGGCAGGTGACGGTGGGCTACATGCACGTGCTGAAGCTGCACCACCTGGTCGACGACAAGATGCACGCGCGCTCGACCGGACCGTACAGCCTGGTGACGCAGCAGCCGCTCGGCGGCAAGGCGCAGTTCGGCGGGCAGCGCTTCGGCGAGATGGAGGTTTGGGCGCTTGAGGCCTACGGCGCGGCGTACACGCTGCAGGAGATGCTGACGGTGAAGTCCGACGACATCAACGGGCGCACCAAGGTGTACGAGAACATCGTCAAGGGCGACCACAAGATCGACGCCGGCATGCCGGAGTCCTTCAACGTGCTGGTGAAGGAAATCCGCTCGCTTGGCATTGATATTGACCTGGAGAGGTACTAATGAAAGCGCTACTGGAGCTCTTCAAGCAGGTACAGCAGGCCGAGGAGTTCGACGCGATCAAGATCGGGCTCGCTTCGCCCGAGAAGATCCGCTCGTGGTCCTACGGCGAAGTGAAGAAGCCAGAGACCATCAACTACCGCACCTTCAAGCCCGAGCGTGACGGTCTTTTCTGCGCGCGCATCTTCGGGCCGATCAAGGACTACGAGTGCGTGTGCGGCAAGTACAAGCGGCTCAAGCACCGTGGGGTGATCTGCGAGAAATGCGGTGTCGAGGTGACGCTCGCCAAGGTGCGCCGGGAGCGGATGGGCCACATCGAGCTCGCCAGCCCGACCGCGCACATCTGGTTCCTCAAGTCGCTGCCTTCGCGCCTCGGCCTGGTGCTCGACATGACGTTGCGCGACATCGAGCGCGTGCTGTATTTCGAGGCCTACGTGGTGACCGATCCGGGCCTCACTCCGCTCAAGCGCTGCCAGCTGCTCACCGAGGACGACTACCTCGCCAAGGTCGAGGAGTTCGGCGACGACTTCTCAGCCGCGATGGGCGCGGAGGGAATTCGCGCGCTGCTGCGCTCGATCGACATGAATCGCGACATCGACCAGCTGCGCAAGGACCTCGAGGCCACCTCGTCGGACGCAAAGATCAAGAAGATCGCCAAGCGCCTGAAGGTGCTGGAGGGCTTCAAGAACTCCGGCATCAAGCCCGACTGGATGGTGATGGAGGTTCTGCCCGTGCTGCCGCCTGAGCTGCGCCCGCTGGTGCCGCTGGACGGCGGCCGCTTCGCCACCTCGGACCTGAACGACCTGTATCGCCGGGTGATCAACCGCAACAACCGCCTGAAGCGGCTGCTCGAGCTGAAAGCGCCGGAAATCATCGTGCGCAACGAGAAGCGCATGCTGCAGGAGGCGGTCGACTCGCTGCTCGACAACGGCCGCCGCGGCAAGGCGATGACCGGGGCCAACAAGCGCCCTCTCAAATCGCTCGCCGACATGATCAAGGGCAAGGGCGGGCGCTTCCGCCAGAACCTGCTCGGCAAGCGCGTCGACTACTCGGGCCGCTCGGTGATCGTGGTCGGCCCGCAGTTGAAGCTGCACCAGTGCGGCCTGCCGAAGAAGATGGCGCTCGAGCTTTTCAAGCCCTTTATTTTTAATAAATTGGAATTGTTGGGATTGGCGACGACAATTAAGGCCGCCAAGCGCCTGGTCGAGCAGGAAGTGCCCGAGGTGTGGGACATCCTCGAAGAGGTGATCCGCGAGCACCCGGTGATGCTCAACCGCGCGCCAACGCTGCACCGCCTGGGCATCCAGGCTTTCGAGCCGGTGCTGATCGAGGGCAAGGCGATCCAGCTGCATCCGCTGGTGTGCGCGGCGTTCAACGCCGACTTCGACGGCGACCAGATGGCGGTGCACGTGCCGCTGTCGCTGGAAGCCCAGATGGAGGCGAGGACGCTCATGCTCGCCTCGAACAACGTCCTCTCGCCCGCCAACGGCGAGCCGATCATCGTTCCCTCGCAGGACATCGTGCTCGGGCTGTACTACGCCACGCGCGAGTTCATCAACGCCAAGGGCGAGGGCATGTCCTTCGCCGACCTCTCCGAGGTGCACCGCGCCTACGATTCGCGCCTCGTGGACCTGCACGCGCGCGTCTGGGTGCGCATCAGGGAAGTCGAGGTGAGCGAGGAAGGCGACAAGACCGACAAGGTCACGCGCTACGAGACCACTGTCGGTCGCGCGCTGCTCTCGGAGATCCTGCCCGCGGGCCTGCCGTTCGCGCTGCTCAACCGACCGCTGAAGAAGAAAGAGATTTCGCGCCTGATCAACGCGGCGTTCCGGCGCTGCGGGCTGCGCGAAACGGTGATCTTCGCCGACAAGCTGATGAACGCGGGCTTCACCATGGCCACGCGCGCCGGGATCTCGTTCGGCGTGCACGACATGCGCATCCCGCTGCAGAAGCACGATATGATCCAGGCCGCGGAGAACGAGGTGAAGGAGATCGAGAGCCAGTACACCTCGGGCCTGGTCACGGTCGGCGAGCGCTACAACAAGGTGGTCGACATCTGGTCGCGCTGCGGCGAGCAGGTCGGCAAGGTGATGATGGAGCAGCTCGGCACCGAGGAGGCGGTCGACCGGCACGGCAAGAAGGTGCGCCAGGAGGCCTTCAACTCGATCTACATGATGGCCGACTCCGGGGCGCGCGGCTCCGCGGCGCAGATCCGGCAGCTCGCCGGCATGCGCGGCCTGATGGCCAAGCCGGACGGCTCGATCATCGAGACGCCGATCACGGCGAATTTTCGCGAGGGCCTGAACGTGCTGCAGTACTTCATCTCGACGCACGGCGCTCGCAAGGGCCTGGCGGACACCGCGCTCAAAACCGCGAACTCCGGGTATCTGACGAGGCGCCTGGTCGACGTGACCCAGGACCTGGTGGTGACCGAGGACGATTGCCAGACGCAGAACGGTGTCGCGATGAAGGCGCTGGTCGAAGGCGGGGAGGTGGTCGAAGCGCTCAAGGAGCGCATCCTCGGCCGCGTGCTGGCCGTCGACCTGACCCATCCGGAGACCCAGGACGTCCTGTTTCCGGCCGGCATGCTGCTGGACGAGGACGCGGTCGACACCATCGACAACCTCGGCATCGACGAGGTCAAGGTGCGCACGGCGCTCAGCTGCGACACGCGCTGGGGCGTGTGCGCCAAGTGCTACGGGCGCGACCTCGGCCGCGGCTCGCTGGTGAACGTCGGCGAGGCGATCGGCGTGATCGCCGCGCAGTCGATCGGCGAGCCGGGCACGCAGCTGACGATGCGCACTTTCCACATCGGCGGCGCGGCCTCGCGGACCGCGGTGGCGAGCCAGGTCGAGGCGAAATCCGCCGGCACGGCGCGCTTCACGCCGACCATGCGCTACCTGTCCAACGCCAAGGGCGACAAGGTGGTCATCTCGCGCTCCGGCGAGGTGATCATCGCCGACGACAACGGACGGGAGCGCGAGCGCCATAAGGTGCCCTACGGCGCCATGCTGCAGGTGGTGGACGGCGACGCGGTGCGGGCGGGCAAAGTCGTCGCCAGCTGGGATCCGCACCATCGCCCGATCATCACGGAGTACGCCGGCACGGTGAAGTTCGAGAACGTCGAGGAAAACGCCACCGTCGCCAAGCAGATCGACGATGTGACGGGCCTGTCGACCCTGGTGGTGATCGACTCCAAGCGCCGCGGCAGCCAGACCGCCAAGGGCGTTCGCCCGTCGGTCAAGCTGCTCAGCGAAGCGGGCGACGAGGTGCGCATCGCGGGCACCGACCATGCCGTGAACATCAGTTTCCCGGTGGGCGCGGTGATCGCCGTGCGCGAAGGCCAGCAGGTGCAGGTGGGCGAAGTGCTGGCGCGCATCCCGCAGGAAGTCTCCAAGACGCGCGACATCACGGGCGGCCTGCCGCGCGTGGCCGAGCTGTTCGAGGCGCGCGCGCCAAAGGACAGGGCGACCCTCGCGGAGCACACCGGCACGGTGTCGTTCGGCAAGGACACCAAGGGCAAGCAGCGCCTGGTGATCACCGATCTCGAGGGCGTGCAGCACGAAGAGCTGATCCCGAAGGACAAGCACGTGCTGGTGCATGACGGCCAGGTGGTCAACAAGGGCGAGATGATTGTCGACGGCTCGGTCGATCCGCACGACCTGCTGCGCCTGCTCGGGGTGGAGGCGCTTGCGCGCTACATCATCGACGAGGTGCAGGACGTGTACCGCCTGCAGGGCGTGAAGATCAACGACAAGCACATCGAGGTGATCGTGCGGCAGATGCTGCGCCGCGTGCAGATCGACGATCCGGGCGACACCGCGTTCATCCAGGGCGAGCAGGCGGAGCGCGCGGAGGTGCTCGAGGAAAACGAGAAGGCCGAGAAGGAAGGCAAGAAGCCGGCGATCTACTCGTACATGCTGCTCGGCATCACCAAGGCGTCGCTGTCGACCGACTCGTTCATCTCGGCGGCCTCGTTCCAGGAGACCACGCGCGTGCTCACCGAGGCGGCAATCATGGGCAAGCGCGACGGCCTGCGGGGCCTGAAGGAGAACGTGATCGTCGGGCGCCTCATCCCGGCGGGCACCGGCATGGCCTACCACATCATGCGCAAGCAGCAGGCGGCGGAGCCGATCCTGCCGGAGATCCCGGCAAGCGAGGAAACGCCGGCCGCGGAGGCCACTGCGGGCGGCGGCTGAGTCGGCGCTTCAGGCCGCGGCGAGGAACGACCGCGGCCGCTCGCCGCGGGCATGCGCCGCCCACATCGTCTCGAAGGCGGCTTCCAGGTGCCTCACGTGGGCACCCGTGTCGAACAGCGGCATGCCGAGGCGGTTCGCGGCCAGGCGCGTGCGCAGCGCGGCGAGCGCCTGGGGCTCGCGCGCCAGCTCGACGGCGCGGCGCTCGTAGTCCTCGCGCGTCGCGGCGATCAGGTCGGGCAGTCCCACGGCCGTGAGCAGGCTCGAGGCCACGCGCGAGGCGAACATCTCCCCGGGCCAGGTGAGCACCGGCACGCCCGCCCACAGGGCGTCGGTGGTCGTGGTATGCGCGTTGTAGTAATGCGTGTCGAGTACCAGGTCCGCGAGCCGCAGGCGCGCCAGATGCTGCGGCTTGGGCATGCCTGCCGCGAAGACGATGCGGCGGCGCTCCACGCCGTGGCTCTCCGCGGCCTTCCAGAGCGCGTATTTCGCCGGCACGTTGCTGCGGTACAGCCACAGCACCGAGTCGGGCACCGCCTGCAGGATGCGCATCCAGCTGGCGAAAATGCCCGCCTCGATCTTGTAAGTGTTGTTGAAGCAGCAGTACACGAAGCCGCGCTCGGGCAGACCCTGCTCCTCGCGCGAAGGCACCCGCTCGTCGATGGCCTGCTCGCAGTCGTTGATCTGATAGGCCCCCGGGAGCCAGGCAACCGACTCGGAGTACCAGTCCGCATCGGCCTCCGGGATCACCACCCGGTCGGCCACGATGTAGTCCATGAAGGGCGCTTGCATCGAGTTGGGGTAGCCGAGGTAGCCGACCTGGACCGGGGCCGCGCGCCGCGCGAAGATCTCCGGCCGAGCCCCGCCGCAGTAGCCTTTCATGTCGACCAGCACGTGGATGCCGTCGCTCGCGATGCGCCGCAGCGTCTCGTCGAGGGACAGTCCGGAGATGTCGGCGAAATGCTCGGATTCCGCCTCGATGCGCTTTCGATAGGTGCTGCCGTCGTCGGCGCCGAACGAGTATGCAGTCACCTCGAAGCGCGAGCGGTCGTGGCGCCCGAACAGGCCTACGCACAGGTGGGTGGTCGCGTGGTTGCGGAAATCCGACGACACGTAGCCGACGCGGATGCGGCGTGCGGCGGGCGGCGCGGGCGCCCGCGCCGCCCGCCCGTCGCTCGCGCTGCGGGCGAGCTTGGCGCCGTGATAGCGCCCGGCGGCGCGCTGCAGCTCGCGCGGCACCGGCAGCGCCATCAGATCGAAGGGGCGCACGCGCTCTGCCCACACCTCGGGCGGGGCGCGCTCTGCGAGCGCGAGGAGCTCGTTCAGCTTGCGCTCGAGCGCCGGCCAGGCGCAGATCTCCATCATGGGCCCCAGCAGGTTGGCGTGCGCCTCGGCAAGCTGCGGATCGGCCGTGATCGCCGCCTGCAGGTGCTTTACGGCGGCGGCGGGGTTGTTGCCCAGGATCATGGCGACGCCGAGGTTGTTCAGCGCCCCCGCGTGGCGCGGATCGACCTCGATCGCGCGCTTGAGCAGCGCCAGGCCTTCGTCGAACTGGCGGCGCTCGATCAACACCATGCCCAGGTTGCTGAGCGCGGAGGCGTAGCCCGGGTTCCGGCGCGTCGCTCGGCGCAGCGCCGCCTGCGCCGCGGCGAGGTCGCCGCGCTTCCAGTGCTCGATGCCGCGCCGGTTGTCGCGGCGCGCAAGCCCGAGCCGCCAGCCTCGGAGCAGCGATTGGAGCGCCCTCACTTGCCGAGCGGCTGATCGAAGCTCTTCAGGCGCATCTTGAAGGGTCCCTGTGGTGTTGTAGCCGCCAGAAACTATAATCGACCCGGACGATGCTGAGGAGGGAAAAAATGGGCACGCTACGCGAACTGAACCAGGTGTCGGCCGTCGAGCGGCAGGGGCGCATCGATCTCGCCGCGGCCTTCCGGCTCGCGGTGCGGCTCGATCTGCACGAGGGCGTGTGCAACCACTTCAGCCTGATGCTGCCGGATGGCAACCGTTTTCTGCTGAATCGCTACGGGCTGCATTGGAGCGAGGTGAGCGCCTCGAACCTGCTGGCGGTCGACGCCGCGGGTACGGTGCTCGACGGGGAGGGCGACATCGAGAAGACCGCTTTCACCATCCACTCGCGCATCCACCTAGCCAATCCGCGGGCGGCGTGCGTACTACACACGCACATGCCCTACGCCACCGCCATCACGCTCACCGAGCCGGGGCGCCTGGAGATGGTCGAGCAGAACGCGCTGCGCTTTCACGACGACATCGCCTACGACGACACCTACAACGGGCTGGTGGTGGACGACGCCGAGGGCGACCGCCTCGCCCGCGTGCTCGGCTCCAGGCGCGTCATGTTCCTCGCCAACCACGGCGTGATCGTGGCTGGCGCGACGGTGGCCGAGGCCTTCGATTCGCTCTACTACCTGGAGCGCGCGGCGCGCGTGCAGGTGCTGGCGCGCGCCACCGGGCTCAAGCTGCGCGCGGTGCGCCCCGAGGTCGCCGCCGAAACTTACCGCATGATCCTCGCCGACACGCCGAAGTACGCGGGAGCGCACTTCGAAGCGCTGAAGCGCGTTCTCGAGCGCGAGTCGCCTGGCTACAAGAGCTGACGCCTTGGCCGACGACAGCCCGCGGGTGCGCCCGGCCGCGCCGGAGGACGTTGTCTCGATCCAGTCGATCTACGCGCACCACGTCCTGCACGGGCTCGCCACCTTCGAGGAGGTGCCGCCTTCCGCCGGAGAGATGCGCCGTCGCTACGACGAGATCACCGGCGCGGCGCTGCCCTACCTGGTCGCGGAGGTGGCGGGCGCGCTGGCCGGATACGGCTACTGCGCGCCATTCCGCACGCGCTCGGCATACCGCTATACGCTGGAGGATTCGGTCTACGTGCGGCACGACCTGCTCGGCCGCGGCGTCGGCAGCGCGCTGCTCGGCGAGCTGATCGGTCGCTGCGAGGCGCTCGGCTACCGTCAACTCGTCGCGGTGATCGGCGACAGCGCGCACGCTGCGTCGATCGCGCTGCACGCGCGCTACGGCTTTTTGCCCGTCGGAAACCTGCGCTCGGTCGGCTACAAGCTCGGCCGCTGGGTCGACAGCGTGCTGATGCAAAAGCCGCTCGGCGAGGGTGACGGCGCGCCGCCGCTCACTTGAGCAGCAGCGCGACACCGCTCGTCACGAGCAGCAATGCAACCACACGCTTGAACACGCCTTCGTCGAGCCCATGATGCACGCGCTCGCCGAACACCATGCCGAGCGCCATCACCGGCACCAGCAGCGCGAGCAGGGCGATCGCGGCGGCATCGTACAAGCCGAGACTGCCGTAGCCGCCGGCGCGCAGCAGCGCGAGCAGGAACAGGATGCACGACATGGTGGCGCGAAAACGCGTCTTGTCGAGATTCAGCGCATTCAAATAGACGACGAAGATCGGCCCGGCCATGCCGCCGAACAGCGTGCTGACCAGGCCGCCGCCGGCGCCGGCGAGCGGCGCGAGCCACACGCGCGGCGCGCGCAGCTCGATTCGGCGCGGCGCGAGGCTCCATAGCGCGTAGCCGATGATGAACAGCGCCAGCGCGTTGCGCAGCATCTCCGGGTGCAGCGTCTGGAACAGCCACAGTCCCGCGCCCCACCCGACCAGCGTCGGCACGAGCAGGCTACGCACCCCGCGCCATTCGACGTGGCGGAACTCACGCAGCGTCTGGCCGAAGGAGGCTAGGATGCCGAGCGCGGTCATCACGGGGATCACCACGCGCAGCGGTAGCACCAGCACCAGCAGCGGGATCGCCACCACGCCCGCGCCGAAGCCGGTGGCGCCGCGCAGCGTGTAGGCGGCGACGATCACCAGCGCGCACCAGGCGAGTTGCCAGGGCCCGGCGAGCGCCTGCAGCGTCTCGATCACGCCGCGCCGGACTTCGACTCGACCATGCGCAGCAGCGCGTAGAGCGCCTCGAGCCGCGGCGCGGCGACGCCCAGGCGGCGCGCGATGCGCACCGCGTTGCCCACCAGCGCCTCGGTCTCCATCGGCCGGCCGGCGAGCCAGTCCTGCCCCATGCTGGAGACGTAATTGGGCATGCGCAGCGTCCCCTCGATCTGCTTGTCGACCGTATCGGGCGCGAGCGAATGGCCGTCTGCGGCCGCCAGCGCGCACACCTCGGCGATCGCCGCCCTGACGAACGCGGTCTGCTCCTCGCCCGACAGGATGTCGCGCGTGCCGAGGCCGCCGCCGAGCGCGGAGATCGGATTGAATACCGTGTTCCAGGCGCACTTCTGCCAGCGCGCGCCGACGATGTCGTTGGTCAGGGCGCAGCTCGAGCCGCCTTTCCTCAGCAGCTCGGCGAAGCGCGCGGCGCTCTCGGACTCCCCGCGAGGGTAGCGTCCCAGCACCAGCCGCGTGTACTGCGAGTGGTGGCGCACGCGCCCCGCCGCTTCGCGACTCACCGCGGCGTAGGCCACGCCCGAGAGCAGCTCGTGCTGCGGGAACGCGGCGGCGACCTCGTCCTCGATGCCGATGCCGTTTTGCACCAGAAGGATCGCGCTCTTCGCGGCGAGCGCGGGCCGGATGAGGGCCGCGCGGTCCACGCCGCGCACCAGCTTGAGCGCGACCAGCACGTAGTCGGCCGGCCCGCGGTAGTCCGCGGCCGAGCGCAGCGTCTGCGCCGGGCGGAACGACAGCTCGCCCAGGGTGCTGTCGATGCGGTAGCCCGCGGCCGCGACCGCGTCGTAGTCGGCGCGCGCCACCACCGACACTTCGCAGCCGGCGCGCGCCAGGATCCCGCCATAGAAGGCGCCGATCGCGCCGGCGCCCACCACCAGCACGCGCGCTTCAGGCATTCGTGAGCAGCACCACCTTGCCCATCACCCTGCGCTCGGCCATGTCCTGGATCGCCTGCGCCGCCTGCGCCAGGGGGTAGCGTGCGGAGATGTGCGGGCGTAGCCTGCCCTCGGCGAACCATGCGCCGAGCTGCTTCACCGCCGCGGCGAACTCCGCCGGTGCGCGCTTGGTCCACTCGCCCCAGTAAACGCCGACGATCGAGCGCTCCATGAGCAGCGCCAGGTTGAGCGGAATCTTCGGGATGTCGCCGGCGGCGAAGCCGATCACCAGCAGGCGCGAGCGCCAGCTCGATGAGCGCAGCGCCGCCTCGGTGTAGGCGCCGCCCACCGGGTCGTAGATCAGGTCGACGCCCTTGCCGCCGGTGAGCGCCTTGATGCGCTCGCGCAGGTCCTCGGCGGCGTAGTCGATCGCCTCGTCGGCGCCATGCTCGCGGCACACCGCGAGCTTTTCGCCGCTGGAGGCCGCCGCAATGACGCGCAGGCCGAGGATCTTGCCGATCTCCACCGCCGCGAGCCCCACGCCGCCCGCGGCGCCCAGCACCAGCAGCGTTTCGCCGGGCTTGGCGTCGGCGCGGTTGCACAGCGCATGGTGCGAGGTGCCGTAGGTGAGCAGGAACGATGCCGCCGTCGCGAAATCCATCTCCCCGGGAATCGGCACCAGGCGCGCCCCGGCCGGCACCAGGCACTCTTCGGCGAAACCGCCGAAGGCCCCCGCGCTCAGCACGCGGTCGCCGGGCTTGGCATGCGTGACGCCCTGGCCGACTTCCTTCACCACGCCGGCGAACTCCGATCCCGGCGTGAACGGTGGCGTCGCCTTGACCTGGTACTTGTTCTGGATGACGAGCACGTCGGGGAAATTGACGCTCGCCGCCTTCACCGACACCACCACCTCGCCGGGACCCGCTCTGGGCGAGGGGACGTCCTCGACCACCAGCGTCTCGGGCGGGCCGAACTGCTTGCAGATCACTGCCTTCATGGCTTTCCCGTGGAAGAAATCAGGTGGAGCGGTTCGCCAGGCCGCCGTCGATCGTCAGTATGCACCCCGAGGTGTAGGCCGAGCGCTCCGAGACGAGGAACGCCGCCGCCCAGGCGATCTCCTCGGGCGTCGCGGGGCGGCCAAACGACATGCCGACGAACAGTTCCCGGTAGCGCGACGCGTCGCCGAGCAGCGTCTCGGCGCGCTGCTTGTACAGGCTGGTAAGACGATCGGTCGACACCGGGCCCGGGTTGATGCCCAGCACGCGGATGCCGTCCGCGGGCGCCGCGCCGCCGAGCGCCCGGGTGAAGGCCATGATCCCGGCGTTCGCGGTGCTGCCGGCGATATAGGCGGCGTCCATCTTCTCGCCTGCGCTGCCGATGATGTTGAGGATCACGCCGCGGCCGCGCCGCTTCATCATCGCGTACACCTGGCGCGACAGGTTGATGTAACCGAACATCTTCAGATCCCAGGCGCGGCGCCAGGTGTCCTCGTCGACCTTGAGCAGGTCGCCGCCGGGAATCGCGCCGGCGTTGTTCACCAGGATGTCGATCTCGCCGACCCAGGCCGCGAGCGCCTCGGCCGAGCCGCGCAGCGACAGGTCGATGGCCTTCGCGTTGGGTCCCGGCGGGGGATTGCGCGAGGCGATGAGCACTTCGCATCCCTCCTCGGCGAGCACGGCGGCACAGGCCTTGCCGATGCCCTTCGATGCGCCGGTCACCAGCACGCGCTTGCCCTTCAGGTTCAGCTCCATAAAACGCCACTCCCTTACAAGCGGTTTTTTGGTTAGTCTTGCGCCTTCCCGGACCGGACACAACCGCCGCAGCGAAACCGCGCTTCGCGAGGACCCCCCGATTATGCCGACCCTGAATACCGACGACGGCGTCAAGCTGTACTACGAGGAGACCGGCTCCGGCACGCCGATCGTATTCGTGCACGAGTTCGCCGGCGACTGCCGCAGCTGGGAGCCGCAGGTGCGCCATTTCTCGCGCCGCTACCGCTGCATCACCTACAACGCGCGCGGCTACCCGCCTTCCGAGGTGCCCGAGGATGTCGAGCGTTACTCGCAGCAGCGCGCGCGCGACGACGTGCGCTGCGTGCTCGATGCGCTCGGCCTCCCGCGCGCGCACGTCGTAGGCCTGTCCATGGGCGGGTTCGCTACGCTGCACTTCGGCATCTCGTATTCCAACCGCGCGCTGTCGCTGGTGGTGGCGGGCTGCGGCTACGGCGCGCACCCGGAGCAGCGCGCCCAGTTCCAGCACGATTCGCGCGAGCTCGCCAACATCATGCTCGCGGAAGGGATGGCCAAGGTCGCTGCCACCTACGGCCACGGCCCCACGCGGCTGCAGCTGCGCGACAAGGATGCGCGCGGCTTTGCCGAGTTCATCCGCAACTTCTCCGAGCACTCGGCACGCGGCTCGGCCAACACCATGCTCGGCTACCAGGCGCGACGGCCGTCGCTGTACGACCTGAAGGCGGAAATGGCCGGCATCAGTGCGCCGCTGCTGATCGTCTCGGGCGACGAGGACGATGCGACGCTCGAGCCTTCGCTGCTGATGAAGCGCACCATCCCGACCGCGGGGCTCATCGTGCTCCCGAGGAGCGGGCACGTGCTCAATATGGAGGACCCGGCGCTGTTCAACCGCATCGTCGAGGACTTCTTCCACCAGGTCGAGTCGGGCCGCTGGCGCCCGCGCGGGGGCTGACGAGGTGCCATCGAGCGATGCCCTGTCGCATCTGCGGGTGATCGACCTGACGCGCGTGCGCGCCGGGCCGACCTGCGTCAAGCAGTTCGCCGACTGGGGCGCCGACGTGATCAAGGTCGAGATGCCCTCGAGCGAAGCCGAGGACGGCTTCGGGCCGCGCCAGGGATCGGACTTCCAGAACCTGCACCGCAACAAGCGCTCGCTGACGCTCAATCTCAAGGAGGCGCGCGGCGTCGAGGTGCTCAAGCGACTGGTGAAAACCGCCGACGTGCTGGTCGAGAATTACCGCCCCGACGTCAAGCACCGCCTGGGCATCGATTACGAATCGCTCGCGCGCGAGAATCCGCGCCTGGTGTACGCGAGCATCTCGGGCTTCGGCCAGGACGGGCCGTACCGAGAGCGCGCCGGCTTCGACCAGATCGCGCAGGGCATGGGCGGGCTGATGTGGGTCACCGGGCTGCCTGGCCAGGGCCCGGTGCGCGCCGGCATCCCGGTCGCTGACCTGAGCGCGGGGCTGTTCGCTGCGCTCGGCATCCTGATCGCGCTCGAGGAGCGCAACCGCTCGGGCAATGGGCAGTGGGTGCAGAGCTCGCTGCTCTCGGCGATGGTGGCGATGATGGACTTCCAGGCCGCGCGCTGGCTGGTCGAGGGCCACGTGCCGGAGCAGGCGGGCAACGACCATCCGACCTCGATCCCGACCGGCGTGTTCCCGACCTCGGACGGATACGTCAACGTCGCCGCGGCCGGGAATGTGATCTACACGCGGCTGTGTGAAGCGCTCGGCGCGCCGTCGCTGGCGACGCAGCCGGAATTCGCCACCGCCGCGCTGCGCTCGACGAACCGCGTCGCGATGAACAAGGCGCTCGGCGAGCTCACGCAGCGCCACAGCTCCGAAGAGCTGATCTCGCTGCTCAACAAGGCGGGCGTTCCCTGCGGCCCGATCTACAAGATGAACCAGGTGTTCGAGGACCCCCAGGTGCGCCACCTCCGGATGGCCACTCCGGTGCCCAAGCCGGGCGGCGGCGAGCTGAACCTGGTCGGTCCCGCGATCCGGCTGTCGCGCACGCCGGCGCGCATGACGCGCGCCATGGGGCCCGCCGGGGAGCACAACGGCGAGATCCTGCGCGACCTCGGTTACACGCAGGCCGAGGTCGAGCGGCTGCGCGCCGACAAGGTGATCTGAGGAGATTCGATGAGCGAAGCGAGACTGCGCGTCGAGCGCGACGGCCCGATCGGGTGGATGATTTTCGACAACCCGGCGCGTCGCAACGCGATCAAGGAAGACATGTGGCGCGCGATCCCGAAGGCGATGGCCGGATTCGACGCCGATCCCGAAGTGCGCTGCGTCGTGCTGCGCGGCGCGGGCAGCATCGCCTTCGCCGCCGGCGCCGACATCTCGGAGTTCGAGAAGCGACGCGCGAACCCGAACGCGGCCGGAGAGCACGACAACATCATCGACGCCGCGCAGTTCGCGCTGGAGGAATCGGCCAAGCCGGTGCTGGCGATGATCCACGGCTTTTGCCTCGGCGGCGGGGTGGAGATCGCGCTCGCGTGCGACCTGCGCTACGCCGGCGCCTCCAGCAGCTTCGCGATCCCGGCCGCGCGCCTGGGCATCGGCTACGGCGTGCACGGCACCAACCGTCTAGTGGCCAGCGTCGGCCACGCCGCCGCGCGCGAGATCATGCTCACCGGTCGGCGCTACGGCGCCGATGAAGCGCTCGCCATGGGGCTGGTCAACCGGGTGCTGCCAGACGCCGAGCTGGAGGGCTACGTGCGCAAGCTCGCGGCCGAGCTGGCCGCCAACGCGCCGCTGTCGATGGCCGCCTCGAAGGCGATCATCAACAGCGTGATCGAGTCGAGGGGCGATTTCTCCAAGGGAGAAGCGCTGATCGCGCGCTGCGCGAAAAGCGAGGACCACGTCGAAGGGCGGCGCGCGTTCATGGAAAAGCGCGCGCCGCGCTTCAAGGGCAGCTAGGAGGAGGGATGAAGGCGCACGAGCTTGCGTTGAAGGGCGTCAGGGTGCGCGCGGTCGGCGCGCCGATGAGACGGCCGCTCGCCACCGCCACCGGCTCGATCAAGGTGGCGCCGCTGCTGCTCGTCGACCTGCAGACCGACGGCGGCATCGTCGGGCGCTCGTACCTGTTCGGCATCGGCGCGCAAAACCTGGCGCCGCTCGGCAAGCTGGTCGAGGCGATGGGCGAGATGCTGAAGGGCGATGCGCTGGCGCCATTCGAGCTGGAGAAGAAGCTGCGCGCGAGGCACACGCTGCTCGGCGTGCACAACATCGTCCTGTTCGCGATGTCGGCAATCGACATGGCGGCCTGGGACGCGCTCGGCCAGGCGCTCGGTGAGCCGCTGGTGCGGCTGCTGGGCGGCGCGCCGCGCCCGGTGCGCGCCTACAACTCCAAGGGCCTGGGCATCATGCCGCTGAAGGCGCTGGTGCGCGAGGCGACCGAGCTGGTGGGCGAGGGATTCAGCGCCGTGAAGCTGCGCCTCGGCAGGCCCGAGGCCGCCGACGACCTCGAGGCGATCCGCGCGGTGAAGAAGGCGATCGGCACCAAGGTGACGCTGATGGTCGATTTCAACCAGGGCCTGACGGTGAGCGAGGCGCTGCGGCGCGGGCGCATGATCGACGACGAAGGCGGCGTGTACTGGATCGAGGAGCCGGTGCGCGCGGACGATTTCGCCGGCAACGCGCGCATCGCGCGCGAGCTGGTGACGCCGATCCAGATCGGCGAGAACTTCATGGGGCCGGAGCAGATGGCGCAGGCGCTCGCCGCCGGCGCCTGCGATTTCGTCATGCCCGATGCGCAGCGGATCGGCGGCGTCACGGGCTGGATGCGCGCCGCGGCGCTCGCCCAGGCCGCGGGGCTGGAGATGTCGAGCCACCTGTTTCCGGAGGTAAGCTGTCACCTCTTGGCGGTGACGCCGACGTGCCATTGGCTGGAGTACGTCGACTGGGCCGACGCGGTGCTCGAAGAGCCCGCGCCGCTGAAGAAGGGCGACGTGCTGATCTCCGAGCGGCCTGGGATCGGCATGCGCTGGGACGAGAAGGCGGTCAGGAAGTACGCGCTCTGAGACGATGTTCACCCGACACTACGCCCACTGGCCACCGGGGCTGCCACGCAGCCTGCGCGTGCCGCGCACCAGCATCTATTACAACCTGGAGGTGAGCGCCCGGCGCTACGGCGACAGCGCCGCGATCGACTACTACGGCAACCGCATCGCCTACGGCGAGCTCAAGCGCCAGGTCGACGCGCTCGCCGGGTTCCTCGCGCGGCGCTGCGGCGTCGCCAAGGGCGACCGGGTGCTGCTGTATTGCCAGAACGGCCCGCATTTCATCATCGGCTACTACGCCATCCTGCGCGCCGACGCGGTCGTGGTACCGGTCAATCCCATGAACCTGACCGAGGAGCTGCGCCATTACATCGAAGACGCCGCGGCGCGCGTCATCGTCTCCACCCAGGAGCTGTGGGAGCGCATCGCGCCGCTGATCGGCACCAGCGCCCTGGAGTACGCGCTCGTCGGCGCGCACTCGGAGTACCTGCCGGCGAGCACCGACCTGCCGCTGCCGGAGTTCGTGCGCGCGCCTGCGGCGGTGCCGGCCTACGGCGGAGTGACTTCGTGGCGCGAGGCGCTCGGCGCCGGGCTCGCGCCGGGCGAGCATCTCGCCGGGCCGGACGATCTCGCGGTGATGCCCTACACCTCGGGCACCACCGGCAAGCCCAAGGGCTGCATGCACACGCACTCGACCGTGCTGTCGACCTCGACCTCGGGATGCCATTGGCGCGGCGCCTCGAGCGGCGCGGTAACGCTCGCGGTGCTGCCGATGTTCCACGTCACCGGCATGCAGGCCGGCATGAACACGCCGATCCAGGCCGGCGCGACCAGCGTGGTCATGACGCGCTGGGAGCGCGACTGCGCGGCGATGCAGATCGAGCGCGCGCGCGTGACGGGCTTCACCGCGATCACTACCATGGTGGTCGACTTCCTCGCCAACCCGAACCTATCCAAATACGACCTGTCTTCGCTCACCACGCTCGGTGGCGGCGGCGCGGCGATGCCCGAGGGGCTGGCGAAGAAGCTGTACGAGATGCTCGGGCTGGAATTCATCGAGGGCTATGGCCTCACCGAGACCATGGCGCCGAGCCACACCAACCCGCCGCAGCGGCCCAAGCGCCAGTGCGCCGGCATACCGATCTTCGGCACCGACGCGCGTGTGCTCGACCCGGAGACGCTGCGCGAGTGCGGGCCGAACGAGGTCGGCGAGATCGTGATCCACGGGCCCCAGGTGTTCAAGGGCTATTGGCGCCAGGAGAAGGCAACCGCCGAAGCCTTCATCGAGCATGACGGCAAGAGCTTCTTTCGCACCGGCGACCTCGGCTACTACGACGAGGAAGGCTACTTCTTCATCACCGACCGCCTGAAGCGCATGATCAACGCCTCGGGCTTCAAGGTGTGGCCGGCCGAGGTGGAAGCGATGCTCTACGCGCATCCCGACATCCAGGAGGCGTGCATCATCGGCACGCGCGACCCCTACCGCGGCGAAAGCGTCAAGGCGGTGGTGGTGCTCAAGCCGGCTGCGCGCGGGCGCCTCGCGCCCGACGACATCACCACCTGGGCGCACGAGCGCATGGCGGCGTTCAAGGTGCCGCGCGTGGTCGAGTTCGTCGATGAGCTGCCGAAGACAGCTACCGGCAAGATCTTCTGGCGTAAGCTTCAGGAACATGAGAACGCGCGCAACAAGTAGGGCCGCGGTCTTCGCGGCCGTTCTCGCGCTCGCCGCCTGGACGGCCGGTTGGAGCGAGCACGCGGTGCATGCGCTGCGCGCGGCGCAGTGGCCGGGCCTGGGCGAGCTATGCAGCGCGGCAGGCGGTTCCACGCCGCAACCGCGCTCGAACTCGCAATGCCCGGTGTGCGCGCAGTTTCTCGCCGCGGCGGCGCCGCAGCAGGCGCTTGCCGCTCCCCAGGGCTTGCTCGGCATCGCGGTGCACGAGGCGGTGGTTGCGCGCGCCCCGCGGACGCGCGCGCTCGCGCCACGCTTCGCCAAGGGGCCTCGCGCCCCGCCGCGGGCCCGCGCCTGAGCATTTCGCATTTCCCGGCGGTGCGCAGCGCGCTCCGCCGCGACCGCTCATTTACGGAGAAAACATGAAACGCATGCAATGGATCGCGCTCTGCGCGGCGCTCGTCGCGGGCTCCGCCTGGGCGCAGAACAAGGGCAATCTGGAAATCGACGCTCCCTGGACGCGCGCGACGCCGCCGGGAGCGAGCGTCGGCGGCGGCTTCGCCTCGATCAGGAATCGTGGCGCGGCGCCCGACAAGCTGGTGGGCGCGTCGTCGCCTGCGGCCGACCGCGTCGAGCTGCACATCATGTCGATGGAAGGCGGCGTGATGCGCATGCAGCAGGTACCGTCGCTCGAAGTGCCGGCCCACGGCGAGCTCATGCTCAAGCCGGGCGGCGCGCACCTCATGATGATGGGCGTCAAGGCGCCGTTCAAGCCCGGCGAGAAGGTGCCCGTGAAGCTGCGCTTCGAGAGGGCGGGTGAAGTCGAGGTGCAGCTGGACGTGGGGTCCATGGGCGCCTCGGCGCCGATGGATATGCCGATGCGCAAGTAGTGCGGCGGCGCGCTTAGGCGGCCGAGAAGCCGAGCCCCAGCGCGGCGAGGCGTGCGATGGCCGCCTCGTCGAAGCCCCAGTCGGCGAGCGCCTCGCGCCCGCCCTGGCCGCGCTCGGGCGGCGGGCGCCGCACCTTGCCCGGCGTGCGCGAGAAGCGCGGCGCGGGCGCTGGCTGCGCGACGCCCGCGACCTCGACGTAGGCGCCGCGCGCGACGTTGTGCGCGTCGCGCCGCGCCTCGCTGAAGCTGAGCACGGGCGCGAAGCACGCATCCGACCCCTCGAAGGCCTTGCACCATTCATCGCGGGTCTTCGATCTGAAGCTTTGCGCGAACAGCGCGCGCAGCTCGGGCCAGCGCGACCGGTCGTGCTGCGGCGGAACGTCATTGAGTCCGAGGCGTTGGATCAGTTCTTCGAAGAACCTCGCTTCGATCGCCCCGATCGAGACGTATTTTCCGTCCTTGGTCTCGTACACGTCGTACCAGGGCGCGCCCGAATCGAGCGTGTTCTCGCCGCGCGCCTCGCTCCAGCGCTTGGCGGCGAGCATGCCGGAGAACATCGCCGCCAGCAGCGAGGCGCCCTCGACCATCGCCGCGTCGACCACCTGTCCCTTGCCCGAGCGCAGCGCGTCGACCAGCGCGCAGCAGATGCCGAAGCCGAGCTGCATGCCCCCGCCGCCGAAATCGCCCACCAGGTTGAGCGGCGGCACCGGGCGCTCGCCCTTGTGACCGAAGGCGTGCAGCACGCCGGCGAGCGCAATGTAGTTGATGTCGTGACCCGCGCGCGGCGCGAGCGGCCCGTCCTGCCCCCAGCCGGTCATGCGCCCGTACACGAGCCTCGGGTTGCGCGCCAGGGCGACGTCGGGGCCGAGGCCGAGACGCTCCATGACTCCGGGCCGAAACCCCTCGATCAGCGCGTCGGCGCGCCCGATCAGCTCGAGCGCCGCCTGCACGCCCTTGGGTGACTTGAGATCGAGCGTTACCGAGCGCCGCCCGCGCATCATGACGTCGTTCCAGCGCTCGCGCTTCAGTCCCAGGTCGGTGGCTGCGGGGCGGTCGACGACCAGCACGTCGGCGCCCATGTCGGAGAGCAGCATGCCGGCGAACGGCCCCGGGCCGATCGCTTCGAACTCGAGGACGCGGATTCCGGTGAGAGGGCCCATGGGCGCGATGATATCCTGCGGCGGGTGCGCGCGCGTTATCCGGAACGCATCGTCTGCCTGACCGAGGAGACCACTGAGACGCTGTACCTGCTCGGCGAGGAGCGGCGCATCGTCGGCATCTCGGGCTACACCGTGCGCCCGCCGCAGGCGCGGCGCGACAAGCCCAAGGTGTCGGCGTTTCTCTCTGCGAAAACCGACCGGATTCGCGAACTCGGCCCCGACCTGGTGCTCGGCTTCTCCGACCTGCAGGCCGACATCGCGCGCGAGCTGGCGAAGGCGGGCCTGAACGTTGTCATCTTCAACCAGCGCTCGATCGACGAGATCCTGTCGATGATCTTGACGCTTTCGGCCATGGTCGGGGCCGCGGAGAGGGGCAGGAAGCTCGTAGCGGAATTTGAAAAGAATCTCGCTTCGATCGAGCTGGCGGGAAAGCGCCTGGCGCGGCGCCCCAGGGTCTATTTCGAGGAATGGGACGAGCCGATGATCAGCGCCATCCGCTGGGTGAGCGAGCTGATCGGGATCGCCGGCGGCGACGACATCTTTGCGGAGCTTTCGCGCTCGCACGCCGCGGCTGGCAGGACGATTTCAGACCCTTCATTGGTCATCGCCAAGCGCCCGGACGTGATCCTCGGTTCGTGGTGCGGCAAGAAATTCCGCCCCGAGCGCGTCGCCGCGCGCCCGGGCTGGGACGCGATCCCCGCGGTGCGCGAGCGCGAGCTGTACGAAATCAAGTCCGCCGACATCCTGCAGCCCGGCCCCGCGGCGCTCACCGACGGCGTGCGCCGTATCCACGAGATCCTTACTGCGTGGGCAGCAGGCCGGTGACCCGGAGCGCGGGTGCGCTGCCGTCCTTGAGTTGCCCCGGATACACGGTGACGTGCGGGAACGGAATCTCGATGCCGCGCTCGTCGTAGGCCTTCTTCAGCCGCTTGAGGAACTCGCGCCGCACGTTCCACTGTTCGATCGGCGGCACCACCTTCAGGCGGCAGCGGATCGTGACCGCGGAGTCGGCCCAGTTCTCCACGCCGATGATCTCGGTGTCCGCGGCGATCTTCGGCCCGAACACCGGGTCCGCGCGCATCGCCTGCCCGACTTCCCGCATCACCGCGAGCGCCTCGTCCATTTCTTCGCGGTAAGCGACGCCGACCTCGATCACCGCCTGCGCGAAATCGCGCGTGAGGTTCTTGACGACTTTGATCTCGCCGTTCGGCACGAAGATCACGTGGCCGTCGAAGTTGCGCAGCCGGACGTAGCGCAGCGTCACCTCTTCGACCTGCCCGTTCGGACCGCCGAGATCGACCACGTCGCCCTGGCGCAGCTGGTCCTCGAGCAGCAGGAAGAAGCCATTGAAGTAGTCCTTGATCAGGCTCTGCGCGCCGAAGCCGATCGCGATGCCGGCGACCCCGGCCGTGGCTAGCACCGGCGCCACCGAGATGCCGAGCTCGCCGAGCACCAGCATGCCGGTCACCAGCCAGATGACCACCGCGGCGATGTAGCGGAACACGCGCCCCAGCGTCTGGACGCGGCTTTGCTGGTCCGCGCCGCGGCGGCGCTCGAGGAACGTCCGGAAGGTGCGGATCAGGCGCGAGGCGACGCTCTGCAGCACGCTGGCTGCGATCAGGATGATCAGGATGCGCGCGCCGTGCGTGAGGGCGATCTTGACGTCCGCGTCGAGCTCGTTGAAGTAATGAAGCGCTTGGTTCATCGGCGGATCTCCTTCAGTGCCTGACTGAAGGGCCGATGTTATCAGTCGTCGCCGCGCAGATTCGGGTCGGCGTCGACCTTGGCTTTCAGCTTGCGCATGCCCGCGAGCCAGCGGTCGCGATCGGCGGTCTTGCGCCGCTCGTACTCCGCGACCTCGGGGTGCGGCAGGATGAGAAAGGTCTCGGCTTCGATGGCGCGCACCACGCAATCGGCGACCTGCTCGACGCTCACCGAGCCCTCGAGCAGGAACGACTTGCGATCGCCCTTCGGTCCGAGCAGCATCGGCGTGCGCACGCCCTGCGGGCACAGGCACGACACGCGGATGCCGCGCGCGTGGTAGTTCACCGCCAGCCACTCGGCGAACGCCACGGCTGCGTGCTTGGACACGGTGTAGGTTGCGGAATCGACCTGCATCAGCAGGCCGGCGGCGGAGGCGGTGTTCACCAGGTAGCCGCCGCCCTGCGCCAGCATGTGCGGGATCACCGCGCGCGCGGCGTACAGGTGCGCCATGAAGTTGACATCCATGGTGCGGCGCCAGGCTTCGAGCGGCGCGTCTAGCCCGGTGCGCTCGATGATGCCGGCGTTGGAGCAGAACAGGTCGACGCAGCCATGTTTCTCTATGACGTGATTGACGAGGTTCTGTACTTGCGCTTCGCTGGAGACGTCGCAGGCAAAGCCCTTGCCCTCCGGCACATGCAGGTCCGCGACCACCACCGCGCGCGCGCCTTCCGCCGCGAAGCGCTCGGCGAGCGCCTTGCCGATGCCGCTCGCGCCGCCGGTGACGACGCACACCTTGTCGCGCAGCTTCATGTCGCCTCAACCATGGAATTTCGCGTGGCGCTTTTGCAGGAACGCGCCGATGCCTTCGCTCGCCTCGGCGCCGTGCAGCGCCTCGACGAACAGCGCGCGCTCCAGGTCGAGATGGCGGTTGTAGTCGTTCGTCTGCGCCTCGTTCAGCAGCCGCTTGACGCGGCCGATCGCCTGCGTCGCGCTGGCAGCGAGCAGCGCCGCCCAGTCGAGCGCTTCCGCCAGCGCCTTGCCCCTGGGCGCCAGGCGGTTCACCAGCCCGAGCGCCGCGAGCCGCGGCGCGGCCACCGCGGTTCCGGTCATCGCCAGCTCGGCCGCCAGCTGCGGCGGCAGCGCGCGCGAGAGCGAATAGCTGCCGTTGCCGTCGGGGTTCAGGCCGACCTTGACGTAGGCCATGGTGAACTGCGCGTCCTCCGCGGCCACGATCAGGTCGCAGGAAAGCGCGATCGAGAAGCCGGCGCCCGCGGCATGGCCCTCGACCGCGGCGATCACCGGCTTGGCGCACTGGCGCAGGGCGCGCACCAGCTCGTTCAGCCTGGTGATGCGATCGTAGTGGTGCTGCCTGGGCTGCGTGCGGCGCGTCTCGTAAAGAGTGCTCAGGTCGCCGCCAGCGCAGAAATGCGGCCCGGCGCCCGTGAGCACCACCGCGCCGAGCGCCTCGTCGTCCGAGGCGAGCCGCAGCTCGCGCGCCAAGGCCTGCGAGAACTCGGGCCGCAGCGCGTTGCGCTGCGCGGGGTTGTCAATGGTTAGGGACAGGACGCGCCCCTGGCGCGCGACGCCGATGCGGGCTTCCTCTGCCACGTCAGTGGATCCCGAGCGCTGCCTCGACGTTGCGTACCATGGCGACCAGGCGCGGGCCGATGTCCTCCTCGAGCTGGCCCTTCTTCAGCGCGAACGACGGCACGCCGCAATTGAAGGCGACGATCTCGCCGTCCACCGTGCGCCGCATCGGCACGGCCACCGCCGACACCTCGCGGCGCAGCTCGCCGACCGACACGCAGAAGCCGCGATTGCGAATGTCCTCGAGGCTCTTGTCGATGGCGGGGCGGAACTTGCGGTGCAGCTCGGGCTCCTTGACCTTGATCTGGTTGAGCACCGCCTCGCGCTCGGCGGGCGTGCAGGCCGCCAGGAACGCGCGCCCGATCGCCGCCTGCGCGATCGGCACGGCGGTGCCGATGTCGGGCAGCATGGCGAGCGTGTTGCCGTTGCGCGAGGACTCGACGTACACCATGTTGAGCCGATCGCGGATGCCCATCGACACCGAGCCGCCGCTGTAGTCGGCGAGCTCCTTCATCAGCGGGCGCGCGACCTGGCGCACGCTCATCGAGGCGAGCAGCGGGTAGCCGATCGACAGCACCGCCGAGCCGAGCTGATACTTCCCGAGACGCATGTTGTGGCGCAGGTAGCCGAGCTTGGTGAGGGTGTAGGTGAGGCGCGACACGGTCGGCTTCGGCAGCCCGGTACGCACCGAGATTTCCTTGTTGCCGAGCATCGGCTCGAGCGGCGTGAAGCAGCGCAGCACTTCCAGGCCGCGCGCGAGCGTGGTGGCGAACTGCCGGTCGCCCTCGTGCTCGTAGCTGTAGGTGGCGCCCGCGGGGGATAGCGGGGCAGTGGCCTCTGGTGCGCCCATTTGCTCGTCTCCTCGGTTTTCTTGGGGGGGGTGCGGCGGACTGTTTCGCGTTTCGATATTCGTTCGCGACCTTTGCGCTGTCAACTTAGTCATATCATATTTCGCATATCAAAACATAGAGGATCCCAGCCATGTCCCGATCCCAGTTCGACCTGCAGGGCAAGGTGGCCTTCGTCACGGGCGCCACGCGCGGCATCGGCAAATCGATCGCCGAGGAGATGGCGCGCGCCGGCGCCAAGGTGGTGGTGTCGAGCCGCAAGGCCGACGCCTGCGAGGCGGTGCGCGCGGAGTTCGAGCGCCAGGGCTGGCCGGTGATCGCGCAGCCGTGCAACGTGTCGCGCAAGGAGGAGCTGCAGGCGCTGGTCGACAGGACGGTCGCCACCTGGGGCCCGATCGACATCGCGGTCGCCAATGCCGCCGCCAACCCGTACTACGGCCCGCTCGCCCAGCTGCCGGACGAGACCTTCGACAAGATCTTCACCAACAACGTGAAGAGCGTACTGTGGCTCGCCAACATGACGCTGCCGGGCATGGCCGATCGTGGCGGCGGCAGCTTCATCACCATCGGCTCGATCGGCGGCATCCTTGCCAACACCGTGATCGGCGCCTACGGCATGTCGAAGGCGGCCGACCACGCCCTGGTCAGGAACCTGGCGGCCGAGTGGGGGCCGAAGAACGTGCGAGTCAACGCCATCGCGCCGGGGCTCATCAAGACCGATTTCGCGCGCGCGCTGTGGGAGGACGACAAGCGCCGCAAGGAACGCGAGGCGCTCACCCCCTTGCGACGCCTGGGCGAGCCGCGCGAGATCGGCGGCATCGCGGTGTTCCTCGCCTCCGAAGCGGCCTCGTTCATCACCGGGCAGGTGATCGTCGCCGACGGCGGCGTGACTATCGTCTGAGCGCTGCGCTAGACTAGTCGACCCCAAGGAGACCGTCATGGATCTCAACTACTCCCCGGAAGAACTGGCATTCCGCGACGAAGTGCGCGGCTGGCTGAACGCCAACCTGCCCGATACGCTGCGGCGCAAGGTCGCCGAATACCAAGAGCTCACGCGCGAGGACCTGCTCGGCTGGCACCGCATCCTCGCCAAGAAGGGCTGGGTGGCGCCGTCGTGGCCGAAGGAATGGGGCGGTACCGGCTGGAACGTGGTCGAGCGCTACATCTTCGAGGAGGAGTGCGGCTACGCGGGAACGCCGCCGCTCATCCCGTTCGGCCTGTCGATGTGCGCGCCGGTGCTGCTCAAGTTCGGCACCGAGGCGCAGAAAAAGCGCTTCCTGCCGCGCATCTACAACGGCGACGACTTCTGGTGCCAGGGCTACTCCGAGCCCGGCTCGGGATCGGACCTCGCCTCGCTCAAGACCAAGGCGTTGCGCCAGGGCGATCACTACCTGGTCAACGGCCAGAAGATCTGGACCACGCTTGCGCACTACGCGGACTGGATCTTCTGCCTGGTGCGCACCGACAGCGGCACGTCCAAGCGCCAGGAAGGCATCTCGTTCCTGCTGTTCGACATGAAGACCCCCGGCATCACGGTGCGCCCGCTGATCCTGATGGACGGCGGCCACGAGGTGAACGAGGTGTTCTTCGACGACGTCAAGGTGCCGGTCGAGAACCTGGTGTTCGAGGAAGGCAAGGGCTGGACGGTGGCCAAGTATCTGCTCGGCCACGAGCGCATGAATACCGGGCGCATCGGCGCATCCAAGCGCGAGCTCGGCAAGCTCAAGGAGTTCGCCGCCAAGCAGACCATCAACGGCCGGCCGCTCATCGACGACGTGCGCTTTCGCGACAAGCTGTCGCGCGTCGAGATCGAGCTCACCGCGCTCGAGATCACCAACCTCAGGTTCCTCGACCAGATGCGGCGCAGCGGGCAGCCGCCCGGAGCCGACGTGTCGATGCTCAAGATCAAGGGCACCGAGATCCAGCAGGCGCTCTCCGAGCTGATGATGCAGGCGGTCGGGCCCCTGGCGCAGCCGTTCAAGCCTTCGAACGGCGGCGACGGCTTCGATTTCTTCACCGCCGCGATCGCGCCGCGTTACTGCAACATGAGGAAGACCACGATCTACGCCGGCTCGAACGAGATCCAGCGCAACATCATCTCCAAGATGACCCTGGGGCTGTAGCCATGCACTTCGACTACAACGAAGAGCAGCAGCTGCTCGCCGATTCGATCCGGCGCTTCATCGCCAAGGACTACGATTTCGAGACGCGCAAGAAGATCGTCGCCTCGGCCCAAGGCGCGAGCGACGAAGTGTGGCAGACCTTCGCCGAGATGGGGCTGCTCGGCATCCCCTTCGCGTCGGAGCACGGCGGCTTCGGCGGCGGCGCGATCGACCTGATGAGCGCCATGGAGGCGATCGGCGAAGGGCTGGTGGTGGAGCCCTTCCTCGCCACCGTCGGTCTCGCCGGGCAGCTCGTCGCGCGCGGCGGCGGCGACGCGCAGAAAAATGCCATCCTGCCCGCGATCATCGAAGGAAAGCTGAAGATGGCCTTCGCACATACCGAAAGCGGCGCGCGCTACGACCTGGCGCACGTCGCCGCCACGGCGAAAAAGGCCGGCAAGGTGTGGCTGCTCGACGGCGAGAAGCGCGTAGTGCTGGGCGCGCCGCTCGCGCACAAGCTGGTCGTGTCGGCCCGTACCTCCGGCAAGACCGCCGAGGCCAAGGGCATCAGCCTGTTCCTGGTCGATCGCGCGGCGGCCGGCGTGAGCCTGAAGCCCTACGCGACGCTCGACGAGACGCGCGCCGCGGACGTCGTGCTGAAAGGCGTCGAGGTGGGCGCCGACGCGCTCGTCGGAAGGGAAGGCGAGGCCCTGGCGCTCATCGAGGAGGCGGTCGACTTCGCCACCGCGCTGCTGTGCGCCGAGGCGGTGGGCGCGATGAAGCACGCCAACGACGCGACGCTCGAGTACCTGAAGACGCGCAAGCAGTTCGGCGTGCCGATCGGCACGTTCCAGGCGCTGCAGCACCGCATGGTGGACATGGTCATCGCCGCCGAGCAGGCGCGTTCGATGGCGTGCCTCGCCTGCGCCAAGGTCGACGGCGAGAAGGACGCGCGCGAGCGGGCGCGCCTGGTGTCGGCGGCCAAGGTGAAAATTGCGGATGTTTGCCGCCACGTCAGCCAGGAGGCGATCCAGCTGCACGGCGGCATGGGCATGAGCGAGGAGCTGAAGGTGAGCCACAGCTTCAGGCGCCTGACCATGATCGCGCAGCAGTTCGGCGACGCCGAGCACCACCTCGCGCGCTTCGCCGCGCTCGACCGGAGCTGACATGCCGAAGAACAAGGCCTGGACGCTCGCCAGCCGGCCCGCAGGGGGCGTCACCGAGGACAACTTCAAGCTGGTCGAGCACGAGGCGCCGCGGCCCAAGGACGGCGAGGTGCTGGTGAAGAACCTGTGGCTGTCGCTCGACCCCTACATGCGCGGGCGCATGAACGACGTCAAGTCCTACGTGCCGCCGGTGCAGATCGGCGAGGTCATGGTCGGGCAGACCGCGGGCGAGGTGCTGGAATCGAAGCACCCTGGCTTCAAGCCGGGCGAGAAGGTGCTCGCCGCCGGCTGGCAGCTCTACAGCTGCATGAAGGGCGAAGAGCTCAGCAAGGTCGACGCCGGCCGCGCGCCGCTGTCGTACTACCTCGGCGTGCTGGGCATGCCCGGGCTGACCGCCTACTTCGGCTTGAAGGACATCGGCGCGCCCAAGGCGGGCGAGACGGTGGTGGTGTCGGCGGCCTCGGGCGCGGTCGGCGGCGTCGTCGGCCAGCTGGCGAAGATCGCCGGCTGCCGCGCGGTGGGCATCGCCGGCGGCACGCAGAAATGCGACTACGTGATGAAGGAGCTCGGCTTCGACGCCTGCGTCGACTACAAGGCGGGCAACCTGTACCGCGACCTGAAGGAAGCCTGCCCCAGGGGCGTCGACGTATATTTCGACAACGTCGCCGGCGAGATCCTCGAGACCATGCTGCGCATCATGAACGTCCACTCGCGCATCGTCGTCTGCGGCCGCATCGCCGAGCACAACGAGCTCTACGGCCACAAGAACCTGGGCTCCGTCTTGGTGAACCGCATCAAGATGCAGGGCATGATCGTGTTCGACTGGAAGGAGCGCTACCCCGAGGGCATCAGGGCGCTCGCCGGCTACCTGGCCGAGGGCAAGCTCAAGTATCGTGAATCGGTGGTCGAGGGCATCGAGAACGCGCCGAAGGGGTTCATCGGACTGCTCAAAGGGCAGAATTTCGGCAAGCAGCTGGTGAAGCTCGCCTGAACGCGTGCCCGATCTCGAATACGTCGGTTTCTGGAGGCGGCTGCTCGCCGCGCTGATCGACTTTCTGATCGTGTTCGTGGTGAGCGTGCCGCTGCTGCTCGCGATTTACGGGCGCGGATACTTCGCGCTGGTGCGGGAAGGTGCGAGCGCCGGTTTCTGGGACTTCGCCATCGAGTACCTGCTGCCGGCGATCGCGGTGGTGGCGTTCTGGCGCTGGTACGGCGCGACGCCGGGCAAGATGGCGGTTGGCGCGAAAATCGTCGACGCCAGCACGGGCACCAGGCCGTCGACCGCGCGGCTGGTAGTGCGTTATGTTGCGTACCTGGTATCGGCCCTGCCGCTGTTCCTGGGCTTCATCTGGATCGGCATCAGCCGTCGCAAGCAGGGATTCCACGACAAAATCGCTCGCACAATGGTGATCTACGATGATTGAGCTCTACACCTGGCCCACGCCAAACGGCCACAAGATCCACATCATGCTCGAGGAAACGGGGCTGCCGTACCGCGTGCACGCGGTCGATATCGGCGCGGGCGACCAGTTCGCGCCCGAGTTTCTCAAGATCTCGCCCAACAACAAGATGCCGGCGATGATCGACACCGACGGTCCCGGGGGCGGACCGTTCGTGCTCGCCGAGTCGGGCGCGATGCTGTTCTACCTCGCTTCCAAGACCGGCAAGTTCCTGCCGGAGGACCTGCGCGAGCGCTGGCAGGTGATGCAATGGGTGATGTTCCAGATGGGTCACATCGGCCCGATGCTCGGTCAGGCGCACCACTTCCTCGGCTACGCGCCGGAGAAGATCGAGTACGCCATGAACCGCTACAAGAACGAGGCCAACCGGCTCTATGGCGTGCTCGAGCGGCGGCTGGGGGAGTCGAAGTACGTCGCCTGCGGCGAGTACACCATCGCCGACATGGCGATCGTGCCGTGGCTGCGCTTTCCGGAGCGCCAGGGGGTGAACATCGAGGAGTATCCGACGGTCAAGCGCTGGCGCGACGGCATCCTGGCGCGGCCGGCGGTCGAGCGCGCGCTCAAGGTGCTCGCCGACCGGCGCCGCACCGGCCCGCAGACGCAGCAGGAGCGGGAGAATCTCTTCGGAGCAAAGCAATATGCCAAGCGCTGAGCTCAAAGGGAAAGTCGCCTGGATCACGGGCGGCGGTAGCGGCATCGGCCTCGCCGGCGCGCTCGAGCTGGCCGCGGCCGGCGCGCACGTGGTCATCTCCGGCCGCACCGCGCGCACCAACGAGAGCGGCCTGGCGGCGCTGAAGAAGGTGGGCAGCGCGGAGGCGAACCTGCTCGACGTCGGCGACCGCGCGGCGGTGGAGAAGACCGCCGCGGCGATCGAGAAGCGCCACGGCCGCATCGACATCCTGGTGACGAGCGCGGGCACCAACATTGGCGGCGGCAAGAGAAACCTGAAGACCATGTCGCTCGAGGGCTGGGACGACGTGGTCAGGATCAACCTGAACGGCCTGTTCTACTGTTGCTATGCCGTGCTGCCCGGCATGCGCGCGAGGAAGGACGGCGTCATCATCAACATCTCCTCCTGGGCGGGGCGCTACGCGAGCGCGCTCACGGGGCCTGCCTACAACGCCACCAAGCGCGCTGTCCTCGCGGTGAGCGAATCGATCAACATGGAGGAGTGCGCAAACGGCATCCGCGCCACGTCGATCCTGCCGGGCGAGGTGGCGACGCCGATCATGGAGAAGCGCCCCGTGCCGCCCACCGCGGAGGAGCGCGCGCGGATGGCGCAGGCCGAGGACTTCGGCAAAGCGATCCTGTTCGTCGCCACGATGCCCGCGCGCACCTGCGTCAACGAGCTGGTGATGGCGCCGACCTGGAACCGGTTCTACCTCGGCGGCCTCGAAGCACCCAAGACGACTTGATCTTCCTGCGCGTCGCGGCGCCGTTCATCGCCGGCTACTTCGTCTCGTACGTGTACCGCGCGGTGAACGCGGTGCTGGGGCCCACGCTCGCCGCCGAGTTCGGCCTGTCGGCCGGCGGGCTCGGCCTGCTCACCAGCATGTACTTCTTTTCCTTCGCGCTGTTCCAGCTGCCGCTCGGGCTGCTGCTCGACCGCTTCGGGCCGCGGCGCGTCAACGCCACGCTGCTGCTGGTGGCCGCCGCGGGCGGCGCCTGGTTCGCGCACGCCGACTCGGCGGCCGCGGCGATCGCGGCGCGCGCGCTGATCGGCCTCGGCGTCTCCGGCTGCCTGATGTCGACGTTCCAGGCCTTCGTGCTGTGGTATCCGCCCGAGCGCCTCTCGACCATGAACGGCATCGCGTTCTCCGCCGGCGCGCTCGGCGCCATGACGGTCACGGTACCGCTGCAGCTGCTCCTGCAGCACTGGCCCTGGCGCGAGGCGTTCATGCTGATCGTCTACGCGACGCTCGCCGTCAGCCTGCTGCTGTGGTTCTGGGTGCCGGAGCGCAACGCGCGCCCGCGCGGCGAGACCTTCGCCGATCAGCTGCGCGGCCTGCGCGAGCTCGTCACCGACCCCGCGTTTCGCCGCATTGCGTTCGCCCTCGGCGCGAGCCAGCTCGCCGCGGTCGCGCTGCAGACGCTGTGGGTCGCGACTTGGCTGCGCGACGTCGCCGGCTACACGCCGGCGGAGGTGGCGCGCGGGCTGCTCGCGATCAACGTTTCGATGATCGTCGGCTACATCGGCTTCGGCCGGGCGGCGGACGCCTGGTCGCGGCAGGGCCGTAGCGCGCTGCCGCTGCTCGCTGGCGGCATCGCCGCCGCCTCGCTCAGCCTCGGCCTGCTGACCTTCGGCGTACGCTTCGCGAGCCTCGCGCTGTGGTGCGTGTTCGTCGCCGGCAGCACGGCGACGGTGCTCAGCTACTCGCTGCTGTCGCGGCGCTACCCCAAGGGCATGTCGGGGCGCGCCAATACCGGGATCAACGTGTTCGGCTTCGTCGGCATGTTCACCGGGCAATGGGGCGTCGGCCTGATCCTCGACCTGTGGCCGCAGACCCCCACCGGCTACGCGCCGCAGGCCTACGCCTGGGCGTTCGGCGCGGTGTGGGCGATCCAGCTCGCGGGACTGGTATGGCTGTGGAGCGGGCGGCGTCTGTTCGAGGCGCGCGCGGCCGGCTAGCGCGGCGGCGCTGCGCGCGTGCCGGGATTGTTCGCCGACGGATAGCCGATGTTGGTGCCCGAGTGCCAGGTCGGCCCCGGCCGCTGGACGACGCGCGGGCCGCTCGCGCTCGCCGCTCCGCTTTCGGAATCGTCGCCGGCTGCAGGGGGCGGCGGCGTCGCCGCCGGCTTCTCGGCGGGCGGCTTCTTGCGGCGCTCCACGCGCGCCGCGCCGACCGCGTCGTCGAGCGGCGCGTCGGGCTGGTAGAGGTTCATGCGGTCGCCGACCTCCTTCGCGCCGGCGGGCGGCGGCAGGTTGGTGTAGTGCGTGACGCCGTCGGCGTCGACCCACTTGTACACCTGCGCCGACGCGGTGCTCGCCGCGAGCAGCAATGCAAGCGCCAGCGGGCGCATCGCTAGGCCTTTCGGGCGCGCACCGTGCCGACGGCTTTGGCGACCAGCGAGCCGTCTTCGTTCAGCGCCTCGCCCTCGACGAAGATGATGCTGCGCCCGTTCTTCAGCACGCGCGCTTCGGCGATCAGCTTCGCGCCGCTGCCGCCGCCGATGAACGAGGTGCTCAGGTCGATGGTGATCACGCCCGCCGAGTCGGGGTGCAGGGTGCGCGCGGCGGTGCACAGCGCCACGTCGAGCAGCGTCATGATGACGCCGCCGTGCGCGGTGCCGAGGCTGTTGGTGAATTCGGGCGCGAGCGCGAGCGACAGCCGCGCGCTGCCCTCGCCGAGCGTCTCGATGCCGATCCCCAGGTGCTCGACGAACGGGATCTTCCTCTGGTAATCGCGCGCGAAGGCGACGTCGGCCTTCATATGAGGAGCGCGCCGCCGTCGACCGCGATCGCCTGGCCGGTGATGTGGCGCGAGGCTTCCGAGGCGAGCAGCGCCGCGAGGCCCTTCAAGTCCTCGGGGCCGCCGAGCCTCCGGGTCGGCGTCACCCTGCGCACCATCTCGCCGGTGGTGTCGAGCGTGGCGCGCGTCATCTTCGAGGGGAAGAATCCCGGGCAGATCGCGTTCACCGTGATGCCGTGCTCGCCCCATTCGGCGGCGAGCTGGCTTCGTCATGCCGACGACGCCGTGCTTGGTGGCGTTGTAGGCCACGGTGCGCACGACGCGCGGGATCGCTCGCCATCAGGCCCGCGACCGAGGCGACGTTGACGATGCGCCCCCACTTGGCGGGGATCATCGACTTCTTGGCCACGCGCTGCGAGACGAGGAAGGTGCCGGTCATGTTGAGGTTGACCAGCTTGTCCCAGGCCTCGAGCGGGTGGTCCTCGGCGGGCGCGCCCCAGGTGGCGCCGGCGTTGTTCACCAGGATGTCGACCTTGCCGAACTTCTCCAGCACCGCATCGACCAGCGGCGCGACCTGCTCGCGCTTGCCCAGGTCGCAGACATAGGGCACGGCCTCGATGCCGAGCGTCTTCAGGTGCGCGACCGCCTGGTCGAGCTCGTCCTTCTTGCGCGCCGTGATCGCAATCCGGGCGCCCATCTCGCCGAGCGCTTCGGCGATCTGCAGCCCCAGTCCGCGCGAGCCGCCGGTGACGATTGCGACGCGCCCGTTGAGGTCGAGAAGTTGCTTCACGCTCATGCGCGCCTCCTACGTTGGGGGAACCGAAATTCTAGCCGAATTGGTACACTCCGCACTTTTTTGGATCCTACGTGCAACTCATTTGCCTCGATCTCGAGGGCGTGCTGGTGCCCGAGATCTGGATCGAATTCGCCCGGCGCGTCGGCATCGAGGCGCTCAAGCGCACGACGCGCGACGAGCCGGACTACGACAAGCTGATGCGCTACCGGGTGGAGCTGTTGCGCCACCACGGCCTGCGCCTTTCCGACATCCAGCAGGTGATCGCGACCATGAAGCCGCTCGAGGGCGCCGCCGCGTTCCTCGACGGCCTGCGCGCGCGCCATCAGGTCGTGATCCTGTCGGATACCTTCTACGAGTTCGCGGGCCCGCTCATGCGCCAGCTCGGCCGGCCGACGCTGCTGTGCCACCAGCTCGAAGTGGGCGAGGAGGGCTTCGTCAGCAGCTACCGCCTGAGGATGCCCGAGCAGAAGCGCGCGGCGGTGCGCGCCTTCCGCGGGCTCAACTTCAGGGTCGTGGCCGCGGGCGACTCGTACAACGACACCGAGATGCTGGCAGCCGCCGATGTCGGGATCTTCTTCCGGCCGCCGCCCGCGATCGCCGCGCAGTTTCCGCAATTCAAGGTAACGCAGACCTACGCCGAGCTCGAGGCCGCGATCGACGCGGCCTCTGGCTAGGCCGCGAGCTTGCCCTTCAGATAGGCGAGCAGGTCGTCGAGCGTCGCGAGCTTGCCGTAGTCGGCCTCGCGGATGTCGACCTTGAGCCGCTCGTGCAGCGCCACGAGGAAGTTGAGCCAGTCCATCGAGTCGAGGTCGACCTGGTTGCGCAGCGGCTGGTCGGCGCGCAGGCCGCCCGCGTCGAGCTCCGGCGCGATGGTGGTGAGGATCTCCAGCACCTGGGATTTGAGGGCTTCCGGTGTCACAGTGCCTCCGGTCGTTGCAGCTGTTCGCGCAGCGCCGCCAGGAAGCGTGCGCCGCGATGGCCGTCGCTCGCGCGATGATCGCCCGAGAGCGTCGCCGTGACCACCGGCGCGGCGCGCAGCGCGCCGTCCTCGGCCCAGGCGCGCTCGGCGACGCGGCCGAAGCCGACCAGCGCGACCTGCGGCGGATAAATGACGCCGAACACCGACTCGACGCCCTGCTCGCCGAGGTTGGTGACGGTGATCGTCGGGTCCGACATCTCCGAGCTGCGCAGCGATCCGGCGCGCGCGCGCTTCACCAGGTCAGCGAGCGCGCGCATCAGGTCCTCGACGCTGCGCCCATCGACGTCGTGGATCGCGGGGGCCACCAGCCCGCCCTGGCGCATCGAGATGGCGACGCCGACGTGGATCCCGGCGCCGGGCTGGAACGCGCCGTCGCGCCAGTAGCCGTTCAGCTCGGGAAATTGCCTCAGCGTCAGCGCGACCGCCTTGAGCTGCAGCGCGCCGAGCAGCACGCGCTCGGTCACCGGGCGCGCCTCGTTGGCGCGCGCGAGGTGCTCGAGCGCGCGCTGCATTGGGATCGTCTCGGACAGGTAGTAGTGCGGAATCTCGCGCTTGGAGCGGCTCATCGCCGCGGCGATCGCCTTGCGCATCTCCGCGTAGCGATCGCCGGTCGGCGCAATCGAAGGTTTGGCCGCATAGTTTTCCACGTCGGCCACGGTGATGGCGCCGTGAGGTCCAGTCCCGGTCATCTTGTCGATGTCGACGTCGAGCTCGTGCGCGCGCTTGCGCGCCGCGGGCGAGGCGGGCTTGCGGAGAGAAGGGGCGATGGTCGGGGCCGAAGTCGGAGTCATCTCTCCCGTTCCCTTCAGCCTCGCCATGACTGTACCCACGGGAATCGTCTCGCCGGGCTTGGTGATTAGCTCTTCGACCACGTCGTCGTGCCAGATCTCGACGTCGACCGCGGCCTTCGAGGTGTCGACCACCGCGACCACCTGGCCGCGCTTCACCGCGTCGCCGGGCTTGATCTTCCACTCGAGCAGCTTGCCCTGCTCCATGTCGGCGCCGAGCGAAGGGAGCTTGAACTCGATCATGCGAACAGCCCCTTCGCCGCGGCGACGATCTTCTCCGGCTGCGGCAGCGCCGCCTCCTCCATGTGCCTGGCGTAGGGCATCGGCACCTCCTCGCTGCACACGCGCGCGAGCGGCGCGTCCAGGTCGTAGAACGCCTGCTCGACGATCCGCGCCATCACCTCGGCGGCGAGGCTGCCGCTCCTCCAGCCCTCGTCGACCAGCACCGCGCGGCGGCACTTGGCGACCGACGCCATGATGGTGGCGTCGTCGAGCGGCCGCAGCACGCGCAGGTCGATCACCTCCGCATCGATGCCTTCCTTGGCGAGCATGTCCGCGGCCTTGAGCGTCTTGGGCAGCGATCCGCCGTAGGTGATGAGACTGACGTCCTTGCCTTGCCTGCGCACGGATGCCTTGCTTATGTCGGTGGTCCACGGCTCGGGAAGGTCACCTTCCGTGTTGTAGAGCTGGGCGTGCTCGAAGATCACCACCGGATCGGGGTCGGCGAGCGCGGCGCCGAGCATGCCGCGCGCGTCCTCGACGGTCGCCGGCGCGAGCACCTTGATGCCGGGCACGTGCGCGTACCAGTTCTCCAGGCTGTGCGAGTGCTGCGCGGCGATCTGGCGCCCGGCGCCGGTCGCCATGCGGATCACCAGCGGCACCGAGAACTGCCCGCCCGACATGTGGCGGTAGAGGGCCGCGGTGTTCACGATCTGGTCGAGCGCCAGCAGGCTGAAATTGACCGTCATCACCTCGACGATCGGCCGCATGCCGCCGAGCGCGGCGCCGATGCCGGCGCCGACGAAGGCGAGTTCCGACAACGGCGTGTCGCGGATGCGCTCGGGGCCGAACTCCTCGAGCAGGCCTTTCGACACCGCGTAGGTGCCGCCGTATTTGCCGACGTCCTCGCCCATCAGGAACACGCGCGGGTCCGCGGCCAGCGCCTCGCGGAGCGCCGCGCGCATCGCTTCGCGGTAGGTGGTCTTCATGGCGTGTACAGGTCGCGCGCCAGGTCCTCAACCGGCTCCCAGGTGCCGGCCTCGGCGAACGCCACGGCGTCCTCGACTTCCTTCGCCACCTCGGCGTCGAGCGCGAGGAACTGCACTTCGCTGAGCTTGCCCTCGGCCTTGAGCCGCGCGGTGAAGGTGTGCAGCGGGCCGCGCGTCTTCCACTCCTCGATTTCCTTCTTGTCGCGGTACAGTTCGGGGTCGAACATCGAGTGCGCGCGGTAGCGGTAGGTCTGGAATTCGACGAAGAACGGCCCCTTGCCCTCGCGCACGTGCCGCGCGGCCTTCATCGCCGCCTCGTGCACGGCGACGACGTCCTGGCCGTCGACTTTGAGGGTGGGCACGCCGTAGGACGCGGCCTTGACGCACAGGTCGGTCTGCGACTCGGAGCGCGCGAGCGCGGTGCCCATGGCGTACAGGTTGTTCTCGCAGCAGAACAGCGCCGGTACCTGCCACAGCGCGGCGAGGTTCATCGACTCATGGAACGCGCCTTCGGCCATGGCGCCCTCGCCGAAGAAGCACGCCGTGACGCGACGCACGCCCTGCAGCTTGTCGGCGAGCGCGAGACCCGTCGCGAGCGGCAGGCCCCCCGCGACGATGGCGTTGCCGCCGTACAGGCGCAACTTGGCGTCGAACAGGTGCATCGAGCCCCCGCGGCCGCGCGAGCAGCCTTCGCGCTTGCCGTACATCTCGGCCATGATGGTGCGCATCGGCATGCCGCGCACCAGCGCGTGGCCGTGCTCGCGGTAGGTGGCGACGAGGTTGTCCTCGGGCGCCAGCGCGTGCAGCGCCCCGACCGCGACCGCCTCCTCGCCGATGTACAGGTGGAGAAAGCCGCGAATCTTCTGCTCGCCGTAGAGCTCGGCGGCGCGCTCCTCCATGCGCCGGATGCGCAGCATGTCGCGCACCATCGCAAGCGCGAATTCGCGCTCCCAGGGAACCGGGCCCGAGGGCGGCGGGGCGATCGTCATGCGGACTCCAGCGTCGAGGTATCGCCCTCGGGCAGCCCGAGCTCGCGCGCCTTGAGCAGGCGCCGCATGATCTTGCCGCTTCGCGTGCGCGGAAGCGAGGCCTGGAACGCGATCTCCTTGGGCGCGACCGCGGCGCCGAGGCGCTTGCGGGCGTGCGCGAGAATTTCGCTTCTCAAGGATTCACTTTCCTGGAAATCCTTCCTCAGGGAAACGAAGGCCTTGACCACTTCGCCCACCATGGGGTCGGGCTTGCCGATGACGCCGGCTTCGGCCACCGCCGGGTGCTCCATGAGCACGCTTTCGACCTCGAACGGCCCGATCAGGTGCCCGGCGGACTTGATGACGTCGTCGGCGCGCCCCACGAACCAGTAATAACCGTCCGCGTCGCGCTTCGCCAGGTCGCCGGTCAGGTACCAGCCGTCGCGAAAGCACTTGCGGTAGCGATCGTCCTCGTGCAGGTAGCCGCGGAACATCGAAGGCCAGCCGGCCTTGAGCGCCAGCTCGCCTTGCGTTCCCGGGGTTTTCACCAATTCGATTCCGGCTTCAGTGCGATGAACGATCTCTGCGTCGACTCCCGGCACGGGCAGGCCCATCGAGCCCGGCTTGATGTCGAGCGCCGGGAAGTTCGCGATCATGATGCCGCCGGTCTCGGTCTGCCACCAGTTGTCGTGGATCGGCAGGCAGAGCGCATCGAGCCCCCACCACACCGCCTCGGGGTTGAGCGGCTCGCCGACGCTCGCGACGAAGCGCAGCTCCGGATAGGAGCGCTCGCGCGCCATCTGCGCGCCGGCCTTCATCAGCATCCTGATCGCCGTCGGGGCGGTATACCAGACCGAGACCTTCTGTTCCTCCAATATCCCATACCAGCGTGCCGCGTCGAAGTCGCCTTCGTCGACGATGCTGGTCACGCCGTGTAAGAGCGGCGCGATGATGCCGTAGGAGGTGCCGGTTACCCAGCCGGGGTCCGCGGTGCACCAGAACACGTCCTCCGGGTGCAGGTCGAGCGCGTAGCGCCCGGTGACGTAGTGCGTGAGCACCGCGCCGTGCACGTGCACCGCGCCCTTGGGCGTTCCCGTGGTGCCGCTGGTGAAATGGAGCAGCGCCATGTCCTCGGCCGCGGTATGCACGATCTCGAAGCGGTCGGAGGCCTGGTCCATCATGCGTGCGAACTCGGGCGTGTCTGCGAGCAGCACGTGCTCGAGGCTCGTCAGCTCGCCGCGCAGCTTTTCGACCTTGCGCTTGTACAGCGACTCGGTGGTGAGCAGCACCTTGCCGTCGCCGAGCTTCAGCCGCGTCGCGATCGGCTCCGGACCGAAAGCGGAAAATAGCGGCGCCACCACGCTGCCGTTCTTGAGCGCACCGAGCGCCGCGACGTACAGCTCCGGGATGCGGCCCGAGAGGACGAACACGCGGTCGCCCTTGCCGATGCCGAGTGCGCGCAGCAGGTTGGCGAAGCGGTTGGTGAGGCGCGCGAGCTCGGCGAAGGAAACGTCTCGCTGCCCGCCCTGCGCCGAGAGGAAGCGGAACGCGACGCGCTCGCTTTGTGCGTGGCGCTCGACCGCCTCCCAGGCGATGTTGAGGCCCCCGCCCGGCAGCCCCGCGAGCTCGCGCCGCGCGGCATCCCAGCTGAACGCGGCGCGCGCCGCGGCGTAGTCGGCGAGGTTAGGTGCGACGCGCTGCGCGCCCGGACTCTTGCGGATGACGTCTGGCCGCTCCATCCACATAAGCTAACGGCCTCCCGGGGAGGCCGTTTGACCGACGTCAAATATGCGGTATCAGCCCTTAAGCTGCAGCGACTTGTACTCGAGGAACTCCTCCAGGCCGTAGACGCCGGCCTCCCGGCCGTGGCCGGACTGCTTGAAGCCGCCGAATGGGGCGTTCATATTGAAGGCGCCGCCGTTGACGTCAACCTGACCGGCGCGGATGCGGCGCGCCACCTTCTGCGCGTGCGCGTCATCCTTGGACCAGACGGCTCCCGCGAGCCCGTAAGCGGTGTCGTTGGCGATGCGCACCGCTTCCTCCTCGTCCTTGTAGGTGATGATCGACAGCACCGGACCGAAGATTTCCTCCTGCTCGATGGTCGAGCCCGGCTTCACTTTGCCGAACACGGTCGGTTTGACAAAATAGCCGCCCGCCGGCACGCCTTCGGGCGGCTCGGCGCCGCCGGCCACCAGCTCGGCGCCTTCCTCGATGCCCTTCTTGATGTAGCCGCGCACCCGCTCGAGCTGCGCCGCCGAAGTGAGCGGCCCGAGCCGTGTCGCCTCCGACAGCGGATCGCCCAGCGTGAAGCCCTTGACCACCTCGGCGGCGATCTTCTTCGCCTCCTCGTACTTCGACTCGGGCACCAGCATGCGGGTGAGCGCGGTGCAGGTCTGGCCCGAATTGAGGTAGCAGCCGTTGATGGTGCCCTTCACTGCTGCCGCGAGATCGGCGTCATCGAGGATCACCGACGGCGACTTGCCGCCGAGCTCGAGCGCGACGCGCTTCACGCCCTGCGCCGCGACCTCGGAGATGCGCTTGCCGGCGCGCGTCGAGCCAGTGAACGAGATCATGTCGACCCCGGGGTCCCTCACCAGCGCCTCGCCCACCTTCGGGCCGAAGCCGGTCACGAGGTTGAACACGCCCTTGGGCAGCCCGGCGGCTTGGATCACCTCAGCGAGCACGAAGGCGTTGAACGGCGCCACCTCCGAGGGCTTGAGCACGACGGTGCAGCCCGCGGCGAGCGCAGGCGCGAGCTTGAGCGCGATCTGGTGCAGCGGATAATTCCACGGCGTGATCGCGACCACCACACCCACCGGCTCGCGCACCACGACCGAATTTCCGACCCGCTCCTCGAACTTGAAGTCCTTCACGAGCTTCGCGTAATTGGCGAAATTGGCGATCGGCAGGCCCGCCTGGATGCGCCCGGCGAGCTTGATCGGCATGCCGACTTCCTGCGCGATGAGCTTTGCCAGCTCGTCGGCGCGCGCCTTGAGGCCGTCAGAGATCTTCTGCAGGTATTCGGCGCGCTTCTCGACCGGGGTCTGCGACCAGCTCTCGAGCGCGCCGCGCGCGGCGGCGACCGCGGCCGCCGCGTCCTTGTCGCCGGCGGCGGGAATCCTGCCCATCACCTCGCCGGTGCCGGCGCTGTGCACGTCGATGGTTTCCCTGGTGGATGGCGCGACCCACTGGCCGCCGATGAAGAGTTTGTCGCGGACGAGCATCTGGACCTCCTTGAACGGGGGCTCCATTTTAGCCGAGCGCGCGCGCTATACTTCCCGGCTCACCGGACAGGGGGATACGAAGCATGGCGCAGGCCGCACGCGCGGTGATTTGCCGCGAAATCAACAAGCCCGTGGTGGTCGAGAACATCACGGTCGACAGCCCGAAGCGCGGCGAGGTGATGGTCAAGCTAAGCGCCTGCGGGGTGTGCCACTCGGACCTTTCGGCGACCAACGGCACCATCGCGCTGCCGCCGCCGCTCATCCTCGGCCACGAGGGCGCCGGCGAGGTGGTCGAGGTGGGCGAGGGCGTCACCAGCCTCGCCCTCGGGGACCACGTCGTCGCGTCGTTCATCTACATGTGCGGCAGGTGCCGCTTCTGCTCGATAGGGCGCCCTGTGCTGTGCGTCGAGCAGGGCAAAGCGCTCAGCACGCTGCCCGACGGCACGCTGCGCACCAAGGACGCGCAGGGCAAGCCGCTCAACATCTTCTCCGGCTGCGGCGTGATGGCGGAGTACGCCACCATGCACGTCGACAACCTGGTCAAAATCGACCCCAAGATCCCGCTCGATCGCGCGGCGCTCGTAGGCTGCGCGGTGACGACCGGCGTCGGCGCGGTGTTCAACACCGCGCGCGTCACGCCCGGGGCGAGCGTGGCCGTGTTCGGCTGCGGCGGCGTCGGGCTGAACGTGATCCAGGGCGCGGCGATCGCCGGCGCTGAGCGCATCGTCGCGGTCGACACGCTCGAGTCGAAGCTCGAGATGGCGAGGAAATTCGGCGCCACCGACACGCTGCTCGCCAAGCCGGGCGAGGACCTGACCAAGCCGCTCAAGAAGCTCACCGGCGGCGGCGCGGACTACGCCTTCGAATGCGTCGGCAGCGGTGAGCTGGCGGCGGCCGCGTACAAGGCGATCGGGCGCGGCGGCATGGCGGTCGTGGTCGGCGTCGCCAAGGCGAGCGACTCGACCTCGGTGCGCACCATGACGTTGCCCTTCGAGGAGAAGACCCTCACCGGCAGCTATTTCGGCTCCTGCGTGCCGCGCGTCGACTTCCCCCGCATGCTCGGGCTGTACATGAAGGGCAGTCTCAAGCTCGACGAGCTGATCACCAGGCGCTATTCGATCGACGAAGCGCCGCAAGCCTTCGCCGATCTCGAGGCAGCAAAGAACGCGCGCGGCGTCATCGTGTTCTAGCGGCGCCTACCAGCGCGCCGGGGGCTTGCGCAGCACCACGATGCGCCCGTCTTCCTTGCGCAGGTAGCCGCCCTCGGTGAGCTCGGAGAAGATCCGGCTCACCATTTCGCGCGACGCGCCGACGCGCGCGGCGATGTCCTTCTGCGTCAGGCGCTCCTCGATCACCATGCGGCCGTCCGTCTCCTCGGCGAGCTCGAGCAGCAGCCGCGCCACGCGCCCGTAGACATCGATGAACGCCAGGTCGCGCACGCTGTCGGTGAGGCTGCGCACGCGGTGCGCGAGCTTGCGGATCACGTGCAGCGCGAAATCGGGGTGCTCGGACATGAACCCGGCCAGCTCGGCGCGCCGCAGCACGGCGCAGCGGCAGTCTTCCAGGGCCATCACCGATGCCGAGCGCAGGCCTCCGTCCAGGGTCACCTCGCCGAAGTACTCGCCGGTGCCGAGCTGGTTGAGCTGCACCTCCTTGCCGTCGGCGTCCGAGACGAACACCTTGGCGCGCCCCGAAACCAGCACGTAGAGCGAGTCGGACTCGTCGCCCTCGGTGACGACGATGGCGTTCTTGGGAAACGTGCGCACGACCGCCTGCTGCGCGACCTGCTGCAGCAGCGCCTCGGGCAGGGCCTCGATGGAAGCGGCTCTCATGGACGTGTGCTCGGCTGCCGCATTGTGCAGCCGGCGCCGGCGAGGCTGCAAGCTGCCCCTCGCCGGCGCGCACGAACCGCGAGCCGAGGTCAAAACGAGCGCAAGTCGTCGGGGTCGTCGCTGCGCTGCGCCTGCTACGGCACGTCGGCGCGGTCTACGGTCAGGCTGGCGAGCTGGCTCGCGACGGGCCTTTCGTAGCTATTGCTCGCGGCCATGAGGATGATGAGCGTGACCGCGGCGATCAGGATCGGCTTGATGTTCATGGCGCGCTCCTTTGGTCGGCTGGGCCTGGTGTACTAGCGGCCGATCCAGGTGTAGTTGGAGGCGAAGATGAAGTCCTCGGGCATGCCGCCCGGGGTCAGGTGCTGGGTTTCGAGCTGGGCGCTGGCCGCGGGCTCTTGGAAGGCCTGGGCGATGCCCATGCAGGCGGGGATCACGCCGCTGCCGGCGAGGAGCACGAGGGCGGTGATGCCGGCTTGGAGGATCATTTTGGTGTTGGTTTTCATGGTGTGCTCCGTGGCTCTTTGGTTGGGGCCGGGGTGTTGCGCCGGCCGATGAGTCACAGAGTAGAGATCGGGGGCCGAAAGCTCAGCGGCGCAGGGCGCAGGCAAAAAGTGACCTATGCACACTCCGGGGGCCGGAGGTGAATCGGTCACGCATTCGGGGTGTCGGCGGTCACATCCCCGGCCCCCGGGAGGTGTATATGTCTCTCAGGAGGGGGTTCAGATGAACCTGCAACGCCGCGTCCTGCTCGCTGCCGCCTCAGCCGCCGCGTTGTCAGCGCGCTTGGGTTGGGGCGCCAAGGCGCAGCGCCTGCGGCGCATTGGCTATTTCGGCGTCACACCGCCCGATTCCGCCTATACCGAGCATGGCCTGATGCAATTCCGCGAGGGGCTGCGCGAACAAGGCTTAGTCGAGGGCCGTGACTACGCGCTCGAGTACGTCTGGGAAACGCGCATCGAGCGCGTGCCGTCGCGCATGCAGGCGCTCGCGCAGAGCGGGGTCGACCTGATCGTCGCGCAGACGACGCCGGTGGCGCTGGCCGCGGCGAAGGCGACGCGTGACATCCCGATCGTCTTCGGCCTGGTCAGCGATCCGGTCGGCAGCGGCCTGGTCCAGAGCCTGGCGCATCCCGGCGGCAACGTCACCGGCGTCACCAACGTCCTGCCTGCGTTGAGCGGCAAGCTGCTCGAGCTGGCGCGCGAGATCGCGCCCGGCATCTCGCGCGTGGCGACGATGTGGAACCCCGACAATCCGGCGAAGACGCTCGAGCTACACGAGCTGCACGCTGCCGCCCGGCAGGCGGGAGTCGCGCTGTCGCTGCTGCCGGTGCGCAGCACTGCCGAGATCGAGGCTGCACTCGCCGGCATGGGCGGGACCCAGGTCCAGTTCCTGGTGACGCTATCGGAGACGCTCACCCATCAATACCGCAAGCGCATCGCCGAGCTGGCGCTGGCGGCGCGCATGCCTTCCGTGTTCAACAACACGTCGCAGGTGGAGGCCGGCGGGCTGGTGTCGTACGCTCCGGAGTACACCGTGCTGAGCACGGCGGCTCGGCAGCCTCACCGGCCGGATCCTCGCGGGCGAACGGCCCGCCACGCTGCCGGTCGAGCAGCCGACCAAGTTCGTCCTAGCGGTAAACCTGAAGACCGCGCGGGCGATCGGCATCACCATTCCGCAGTCGGTGCTGCTGCGCGCCGACCGGGTGATCGAATGAAACGCGGCCGGCCCTCAGAACGAGCGGATGTTGTCCGGGTCCTCGACGCGCGAGGCCTGCCAGGGCACGTCGGTGCGGTCGAGGGCGATGTCGGCACGGTCCTGCGGCTGGTATCGCGGGCCTGTGCTGGCAGGTGTGTGCGCCTGCGCGCTGCAGGCGACGAGGAAGATGGCGAGGGCCACTTGCAGGATCGGTTTGGTGGTCATGGCGCGCTCCTTTGGTCGGCTGGGCCTGGTGTACTAGCGGCCGATCCAGGTGTAGTTGGAGGCGAAGATGAAGTCCTCGGGCATGCCGCCCGGGGTCAGGTGCTGGGTTTCGAGCTGGGCGCTGGCCGCGGGCTCTTGGAAGGCCTGGGCGATGCCCATGCAGGCGGGGATCACGCCGCTGCCGGCGAGGAGCACGAGGGCGGTGATGCCGGCTTGGAGGATCATTTTGGTGTTGGTTTTCATGGTGTGCTCCGTGGCTCTTTGGTTGGGGCCGGGGTGTTGCGCCGGCCGATGAGTCACAGAGTAGAGATCGGGCGCCGAAAGCTCAGCGGCGCAGGGCGCAGGCAAAAAGTGACCTATGCACACTCCGAGGGCCTAGCGTGGTCGTGCAGCGAGGTGATGGAATGAGCAATCCACGCCGGCAGTTCCTGCTTTCCGCGGGCGCCCTTCTCGCCGCGCCGCTCGCTCGCGCGCAGCCGGCGGGAAAGGTGTACCGATTGGCGTGGGTTCTTACGACCAGCCCGATTGCCGAGATGGCCGGCCCACTACGCAGACAAGATCCTGAAGGGCGCGAAACCGGGCGATCTGCCTATCGAGCGGCCGACCAAGTTCAAACTCGTGGTCAACATGAAGACCGCAAAGGCGATCGGCGTCACCATCCCGCAGTCGGTGCTGCTGCTCGCCGACCGGGTGATCGAATGAGACGGCCGGCGACGGGGGCAGGCCGCGCGTGCCGGGGAGTGCTAGATTATCCCGTCACGCGGGCCGCGTCGGTGCGGCCGGGGGGCCATCATGACGGCAGGGCCTGAGGTGCCGGATCTGAGCGCGGCGCATGAAGCCTGTTGAGCTTGCAGTGCAGGAGCCCATGGCTGCGCGCCAGGCGCACCGCGGGCGGCTGTTCCGCAAGTACTTCCTCCTTATCCTGGCGCTGGTATGCGGCGCGCTGCTCGCCTCGGGCGCCATCAGCTTGTACTTCTCCTACCAGGAGAACAAGGCCGCGCTCGCCCGTCTGCAGCAGGAGAAGGCGGTATCGGCCGCGGCGCGCATCGAGCAGTTCGTGCTCCAGGTCGAGCGGCAGCTTTCATTCGCCGCTCTGCCGCAGCTCGGTAGCGAGGGCACCCAGGAGCGGCTCCTGGAGTTCCAAAAGCTCCAGAAGATGATGGAGGAGGTCACCGACATTTCGCAGATCGACGCGCAGGGCCACGAGCTGCTGTTCGTCTCGCGCCTGAAGACGAATTCGGTCGGCTCGGCGAAGGATCGCTCGCAGGAGGCGGCGTTCCGCGACGCGAAGGTCGGCAAGGCCTGGTTCGGGCCGGTGTACTTCCGCAAGCAGAGCGAGCCGTACATGACGATCGCGGTGCGCTCAACCAAGCTGCTGACGCTCGCCGAGGTAAACCTGAAGTTCATGCTCGACGTGATTACCCGCATCAAGGTCGGGGACAAGGGCAAGGCCTACGTCGTGGATGCAGGGGGGCTGTTGGTCGCCGACCCCGACATCGGGCGCGTGCTGCGCAAGACGGACCTGTCGTCGCTCGCGCAGGTGAAGGCGGCGATGAGCGGCGCCGCCGACGAGCCCGCCATGCTGGCGCGCAATCCGGAGGGTGTCGAGGTGCTCACGGCCTACGCGACGATCGATCCGCTGGGCTGGAAGGTATTCGTCGAGCAGCCGGTGTCGGAGGTCTATGCCACGCTGAACGCCTCGATCCTGCGCACTGTTGCGCTGCTGGTGGCGGGCCTGGTGATCTCGGCGCTGGTGGCCCTGGCGCTGGCGCGCGGCATGGTGCGTCCGATCCGCACGCTGCAGCTGGGCGCGCAGAAGATCGGCGCCGGCGAGCTCGAGCAGTCGATCGAGATCCACACCGGCGACGAGCTCGAGGAGCTAGCTGGGCAGTTCAACGACATGACCGCGAGGCTGCGCGAGTCCTACGCGGGCCTCGAGCGCAAGGTCGAGGAGCGCACCGCGCAGTTGAAGGACGCGCTCGAGAAGCAGACCGCCACCGCCGAGATCCTGCGCGTGATCTCGGGCTCGCCCACGGATGTCGCGCCGGTGTTCGACGCCATCCTGCGGAGCGCGGTGCGCCTGACCGAAGCGCAGATCGCCGCGATCTTCCGCTACGACGGCCGGCTCGTGCACATGACCGCCACGCACAACTGGACGCCCGAAGCGCTGGAATACTTCCGGCGCGTCTATCCGTCGCCGCCGAGCCCGTCCCTGATGAGCGGCCGGGTGATTCTCGGCAGGCAGATCGTGCGGGAGTCGGATGCGCTCAGCGACGAGCTTTATGACCGCGAATCGGCCGTGACCGGGCGCTGGCGCCGCATGTTAGGCGTGCCGATGCTGCGCGAGGGCCAGCCGGTCGGCGCGCTGATCGTTTCCTGGGACGAGCCCGGGGAGACGCCCGAACGGCAGGTCGAGCTGCTGCAAACCTTCGCCGACCAGGCCGTCATCGCGGTCGAGAACGTGCGCCTGTTCAACGAGACCCGCGACGCGCTCGAGCGGCAGACCGCGACGGCCGAGATCCTGCGCGTGATCAGTGGTTCGCCGACCGATACGCAGCCGGTGTTCGACGCCATCGTGCAAAGCGGGCTGCGCATATTCGATGGCATGAGCGTGGCGATCGTGCTGGTCGATGGCAAGCTCATCCAGATGGGCGCGAGCGCGGGCGCCATGACCAAAGAGGCCGCGCGGCCGCAGTTTCCCATGCCGCTCAACCGTGAAAGCGCCAGCGGGCTGGCGATCGTCGATCGGGCGGTGGTGAACATCGGGGACACCGAAGCCCCCGATGCGCCGCCGTTTGCGCGCGTCAACGGTCGCGCACTGGGATTCCGCGCGACCGCCACCGCGCCCATGCTGCGCGAGGGCGGGGCGATCGGCGCCATCATCGTGACGCGCGCCGCGCCGGGAGCATTCTCCGACAAGCAGCTCGCATTGCTGCAGACCTTCGCCGATCAGGCGGTGATCGCGATCGAGAACGTGCGCTTGTTCAACGAGACGCGCGAGGCGCTCGAGCGGCAGACCGCGACCGCCGACATCCTGCGCGTCATCAGCAGCTCTCCGGGCGACGTCCAGCCCGTGTTCGACACCATCGCGCGCCACGCGCTGGAGCTGTGCGACGGCAAGTTCGCGACGGTGTTTCGCTTCGACGGCGAGCAGCTGCATCTGGTCGCCGGCCACAATGTGGCCGCCGGGCAGATGGAGGTCATCGCCAGGAAATATCCTATGCGACCCGACCTGTCCCAGGTCTCCGGACGCGTGGTCCTGGGCAAATCGGTCGTGCGCGTAGAGGACGCGCACGCGGACCCGGACTACGACCGCCCCATCGCAGTCTCGGGAGGTTGGCACAGGATGCTCGGCGTGCCGATGATGCGCGAAGGGGTGATCCTCGGCGTGATCGCCGTCGGCTGGAGCGACGTGGGCCCCGTGCCCAAGGTGCAGGAGGAGCTGCTCCAGACCTTCGCGGACCAGGCGGTGATCGCGATCGAGAACGTGCGCCTGTTCAACGAGACCAAGGAGGCGCTCGAGCGGCAAAAAGCCTCGGCCGAGGTGCTCGAGGTGATCAGCGGTTCGGTCGCGGACACGAAGCCGGTGTTCGACAAGATCATGGAGAGCTGCGAGCGGCTGTTCGGCGGCCAGACCGTGAGCATCACGCTGGTGGGCGAAGACGGCAAGGTGCATGCGGGCGCCTACCGCGGGCCGGCGAAGAACGAATACGAGAAGATATTCCCGCTGCCGGTCAGCAAGGCATCGGGCACCGGCACGGCGATCCTCGAGCGGCGCGTGCTGCACTACCCGGACGTGCAGGCGAGCGGGGTACCCCAGCACATCCGAGGCAGCTCGGGCCCGATGGGCTACCGGTCGATCATCATCGCGCCGATGCTCTGGGAAGGCAGGGGGATCGGCGCGATCATGGTGGGGCGTGAGGTCGCGGGGCCGTTCTCGGACAAGGAGATCGCGCTCCTCAAGACGTTCGCCGACCAGGCGGTGATCGCGATCCAGAACTCGCGCCTGTTCCAGGAGATCGAGGACAAGAGCCGCCAGCTCGAGATCGCCAATCAGCACAAGTCGGACTTCCTCGCCAACATGTCGCACGAGCTTAGAACGCCGCTGAACGCCATCATCGGCTTCTCGGAGGTGCTGCTGGAGAAGATGTTCGGCGAGGTGAACGAAAAGCAGCTCGATTACCTGAACGACATTCACTCCTCGGGCAGGCACCTGCTCGCGCTCATCAACGACGTGCTCGACCTGTCGAAGATCGAGGCCGGGCGCATGGAGCTCGAGCTCTCCAGCTTCGACCTGCCGGCGGCGCTCGCCAGTGCCCTGACGCTGGTGCGCGAGCGCGCGCAGCGCCACGGCATCGCGCTCGCGCTGGAAATCGATCCGCGCCTGGGCGCGGTCCAGGCCGACGAGCGCAAGTGCAAGCAGATCCTGCTCAACCTGCTCTCGAACGCGGTGAAATTCACCCCCGACGGCGGCCGCGTCGCGCTGCGCGCCAGGCTCGACAGCGACAAGGCCGAGATCGCGGTCGCCGACACCGGCATCGGCATCGCCAACGAGGACCAGGCGACGGTGTTCGAGGAATTCAGGCAGGTCGGGCGCGATTACACCAAGAAGGCCGAGGGCACGGGACTCGGCCTCGCGCTCGCCAAGCGCTTCGTCGAGCTGCACGGCGGCACCATCCGCCTGGAAAGCGAGCCGGGCAAGGGCTCGACCTTCACCTTCACGCTACCGGTGCGACCATGAAGACCGTCCTGATCGTCGAAGACAATGAAAAGAACATGAAGCTCGCCCGCGATGTGCTGCAGGCGAAGGGCTACGCCACGCTCGAGGCGGTGACCGGCGAGGAGGGCGTGCGCCTCGCGAAGGAGAAGACGCCCGACCTGGTGCTGATGGACATCCAGCTCCCCGGCATCAGCGGCATCGAGGCCTTCCGCCGGCTGCGCGCCGACCCTGCAGACCGCCGGCATCCCGGTGGTGGCGCTCACCGCGTCGGTGACGCCGGCCGACCGCAGCCAGATCGGCAAGGCGGGATTCAGCGCCTTCCTCGGCAAGCCGATCAACCTGAAGGAGTTTCTCGAGACCGTGAAGCGGCTGATAGAAACCGGAGCGACATGAGCGCCGCCGCGAAGATCCTGGTGGTCGACGATACGCCCGCCAACGTCAAGCTGCTCGCCGACCTGCTCGCCGTGAAGGGCTATGGCGTGGCGACGGCGGCGAACGGCGAGCAGGCGCTCGAGCAGCTCTCGTCATGGAAACCCGACCTGGTATTGCTCGACGTCATGATGCCGGGCCTGTCGGGCTACGACGTGTGCCGCCGCATCCGGGCGGATGCGGACGACGGCGCTGCTGCCGGTGGTGCTGGTCACCTCGCTCGACCCGCAGGCCGAGCGCGTCAGGGGGATCGAGGCCGGGGCCGACGACTTCCTGTCCAAGCCCATCAACCAGCCCGAGCTGTTCGCGCGCGTCAAGTCGCTGCTGCGCGTCAAGGCGCTGCAGGACGAGGTCAAGCGCCAGGCCGAGCAGCTCGCCGCGTGGAACGTCGGACTCGAGGCGCGCGTGCGCGAGCAGATGGCGCAGATCGGGCGCCTGGGACGGCTGAAGAGCTTCTTCTCGCCGCCGCTCGCCGAGGCGATCGTCGCCGGCGGCGGCGAGGAGTTGCTGCGCACGCACCGGCGCGAGATCACCGTAGCGTTCTTCGACCTGCGCGGCTTCACCGCGTTCACCGAAGCCGCGGCACCGGAAGAGGTGATGGAGCTGCTGCACGCCTACCACGCCGCGCTCGGCCGCCTGGTGCTCGCGCACGGCGGAACGCTCGAGCGCTTCGCCGGTGACGGCGTCATGGTGTTCTTCAACGACCCGGTGCCGGTCGAGCGCCCGGCGGAGCAGGCGGCGCGCCTGGCAATCGAGATGCAGGCGGCGTTCGAGCCGATCGCCATCCTGTGGAAGAAGCGCGGCCACGAGCTGGGGCTGGGCGTCGGCATCGCGCAGGGCTACGCCACGCTCGGCGCGATAGGTTTCGAGGGCCGCTGGGACTACGCCGCGATCGGCCGCGTTACCAATCTGGCCGCGCGCTTGTGCGGCGAGGCCGGGGGCGGGCAGGTGCTGCTCGATCGCAAGACCATGGCGAGCATCGACGGCACCCTTCGGGTGGAGCCGCTCGGCGAGCGCTCGCTCAAGGGTTTCGCCCAGCCAGTGGAGGCCTTCGAGTTGCGGTTGTCGTAGCCATGCACACCGGCCTGCGCACGCGCGACGTCGACAATGGCAACGGCCTGTCGATGCACCTGCTCGAGGCCGGCGACCCTGACCGGCCGTGCGTGCTGCTGCTGCACGGCTTTCCGGAGCTTGCCTACAGCTGGCGCAAGGTCATGCCGCCGCTCGCCGCGGCGGGCTATTACGTTGTCGCGCCGGATCAGCGCGGCTACGGGCGCACGGTCGCCGGTGATGCGGGCTGGGATGCGTCCTACGACGGCGACGTCGACTCGTTTCGCATCTCCAACCTGGTGCGCGACACGCTGGGGCTGGCGTCGGCGCTCGGCCGGTCGTCAGTGGCGGCCGTCGTCGGCCACGACTTCGGCGCCTCGGTGGCGGCGAATTGCGCGCTCATCCGGCCGGACGTGTTCCGCTCGGTAGTGCTGATGAGCGCGCCGTTCGGCGGCGTCCCGACGCAGGACATCGGCGCGGCGCTCGCGGCGCTCGCGCGCCCGCGCAAGCACTACCAGTGGTACTACTCGACGCGCGCGGCGAACGCCGATATGTGGCATTGCCCGCAGGGTGTGCACGCCTTCCTGCGCGCCTACTTCCACGTGAAGAGCGCCGACTGGAAGGGCAACAAGCCGTTTCCCCTCGCGTCGTGGAGCGCCGCCGAGCTGGCGAAGATGCCGCCCTATTACATCATGGACCTCGACAAGAACATGGCCGAGACCGTGGCGCCGGAGATGCCCTCGGCCGCCGAGATCGCCGCCTGCCGCTGGCTGACCGAGAACGAGCTCGCCGTCTACAGCGCGGAATACGCGCGTACCGGGTTCCAGGGCGGGCTGCAGTGGTACCGCTGCCGCACCGAGGGCCGCAACAGGGACCTGGCGCCGTTCGCCGCGCGAACCATCGACCGGCCCTCGATGTTCATCGCCGGTGCGAGCGACTGGGGCATCTACCAGGTGCCGGGTGCGCTCGAGGCGATGCAGGAGCGCGTCTGCACCCGCCTGCGCGGCTGCCACCTGCTCGACGGCGCCGGCCACTGGGTGCAGCAGGAAAAGCCCGAAGACGTTAGCCGGTTGCTGCTGGAGTTCCTGGCCTAGCTGCAGCCCAGGCGCCGCTCCTTCTCGCGTACCAGCGCCGTCACGGTTTCGTTGACGGGGGCGGAAACGCCCAGCTCCTTGCCGACGCGCGGGATCGCGCCGTTGATGACGTCAATCTCGGATTTTCGCTTCGCCACCAGGTCGAGCAGCACCGAGGGGCGCGCGTGCGGGATCTTCGAGCCGAACTCGCGCACATAGGCGACCGGGTCGTCGAAGCCCAGTTTGATCTTCTTCTTCAATGCGACTTCGTACGCTTCCCTGGCGCACGCCGCCGAAACGCGCGCGAGGTCCGGGTCCTGCATCACCTCGAGCACGGTGCGATCGGTGATGCCGCAGGGGCCCGAGTAGGCGCAGTTGCAGATCAGCTTTTCCCACACCAGCTGGTCGATATCGTCGAAGCACTTGACGCGGAATCCGGCGCCCTGCCACAGGTCGGCGATTTTCTGCAGGCGCGGCGTGACCGGGCCGGAAAATTCACCCAGCCGCACCAGCTCCATGCCGTTGTGGTGTGCGTGGCCCGGCCCCTTCATCGAGGCGCCGAAACCGCCGACCACGCCGACCATGACCCGTTCCCTGCCGAGGACCGACGCCGCGCTGTCGGGCCCGCCGAGGCCGTTCTGAATCGAGAGCACGACCGTCTCGGGCCCTATCAGGGATTTCGATGCTTCTGCGGCGGCGGCAACCTGCATTGCCTTGGTGGCAAGGATCACGAGGTCGCAGGCGCCCGCGTCTCTCGCGTCGGTGGTCGCGTGTACGCGAACCGTGCGGTCGCCCGAGGCACCATCAAGGCGCAGGCCGTGCGCGCGCATCGCCTCGACGTGCTCGCGCCAGCGGTCGATCGCCCAGACCTCGTGCCCGGCGGCGGCGAACAGCCCGGCGTACACCGAGCCCATGGCGCCGCAGCCGACGATGGCGATCTTCACACCACTTCGAACAGCCCGGCCGCGCCCATGCCGCCGCCGATGCACATGGTCACTACCACGTACTGCACGCCGCGGCGCTTGCCCTCGATCAGCGCGTGGCCGATGAGGCGGCTGCCGGTGACGCCGTAGGGATGGCCCACGGCGATCGCGCCGCCGTCGACGTTGAGGCGATCGTTGGGGATGCCGAGCTTGTCGCGGCAATAGATGACTTGCACCGCGAAGGCCTCGTTCAGCTCCCACAGGCCGATGTCCTCGAGCTTCTTGCCGGTCTGCTTGAGCAGCTTCGGGATCGCGAACACCGGGCCGATGCCCATCTCGTCGGGCTCGCAGCCCGCCACGGCGAAGCCGCGGAACACGCCCATGGGTTTGAGGCCCTTCTTCGCCGCCGTCTTGTCGCTCATCACCACCTGTGCCGACGCGCCGTCGGAGAATTGGCTCGCGTTGCCCGCCGCGATCACCCCGCCTTCGATGGCGGGCTTGATCTGCGACACGCCCTCGTAGGTCGTGTCCGGGCGGATGCCCTCGTCCTCGGTCGCGGTCACGGCCTTCAGCGTTTCCTGACCGGTGTTCTTGTCGACCACCTTCATCTTGGTGGTGATCGGCACGATCTCGTCCTTGAACTTGCCCGCGGCGCGCGACTTGGCGGCCTTGAGCTGGCTCTCGACGCCGTAGCGGTCCTGCGCCTCGCGCGGGATCTTGTAGCGCTTGGCCACCATCTCCGCGGTCTGCAGCATGGGCCAGTAGACCTCGGGCTTGTGCTCGACCAGCCACGCTTCCTGGATCATGTGCTTGTTCATCTCGTTCTGCACGCACGAGATCGACTCGACGCCGCCGGCGATCATGATGTCGGCCTCGCCCTGCATGATGCGCTGGCTGGCGAGCGCCACGGTCTGCAGCCCGGACGAGCAGAAGCGGTTCACGGTCATGCCGGACACCGTCACCGGCATGCCGGCGCGCAGCGCGATCTGGCGCGCGATGTTGGCCCCGGTCGCGCCCTCGGGGTTGGCGCAGCCCATGATGACGTCGTAGACCTCGCCCGGCTCGAGCTGGGCGCGCTCGAGCGCGTGCCTGGCGACGTGCCCGCCCATGGTCGCGCCGTGGGTCATGTTGAGCGCCCCGCGCCAGCTCTTGCACAGCGGGGTCCTGGCGGTCGAAACGATGACTGCTTCAGTCATGATCTTCTCTCCTAGCCATTAAAGCGTTTGCCTTCCTTGGCGAGCTTGACCAAGAGCGGCGCGGGCTTCCACACCTCGCCCTGGTAGCCCTTCCGGAACTTCTCGATCGACGCCAGCACCTTGTCCAGCCCGACGCTGTCCGCGTAGAACATCGGCCCGCCGCGGAACGGCGGGAAGCCGTAGCCGGTGAGGTAAACCATGTCGATGTCCGAGGCGCGCAGCGCGATGCCTTCCTCGAGGATGTAGGCGCCTTCGTTCACCAGCGCGTAGATCAGGCGCTCGACGATCTCCTCGTCGGAGATCTGGCGGGGCTTGAGCTTGATCTCGTCCCTGTACCGGGAAATTATCTTGTCGACCTCGGGGTCCGGGATCGGCTTGCGGCTGCCCGGCTCGTACAGGTACCAGCCCTTGCCGGTCTTTTGGCCGTAGCGCCCCTGCTCGCAGATGCGGTCGCCGACCTTCGAGTAGACGAAGTTGGGGCGCTCGGCGTAGCGGCGCTTCCTGATTTCCCAGCCGATGTCGAGGCCCGCCATGTCACCCATGGTGAACGGGCCCATCGCCAGGCCCCACTTCTGCGCCGCGGCGTCAACCTGCTGCGGCGAGCACCCCTCGTCGAGCAGGAACAGGCTCTGCTGGCCGTATTTCTCGATCATGCGATTGCCGATGAAGCCGTCGCACACGCCCGAGACCACCGGCACTTTTTTCAGCCGCTTGCCGAGCTTCATGGTGGTGGCGAGCACGTCCTTGGCCGTCTTCGCGCCGCGCACCACCTCGAGCAGGCGCATGACGTTGGCCGGCGAGAAGAAGTGCGTGCCGATCACTTCCTGCGGGCGCTTGGTGGCCGCGGCGATCTCGTTCACGTCGAGGGTGGAGGTATTGGTGGCGAGGATCGCGCCCTGCTTGATCGTGGCATCGAGCTTCTTGAAGATGTCCTGCTTGACGTCCATCCGCTCGAACACCGCCTCGATCACGATATCGGCATCCTTCGCCGAGGCGAGGTCGAGCGCGGGGGTGATGAGCGCCACCCTCTTGTCCATGTCCTCCTGTTTCAGCCGGCCCTTGGACACGGTGTTGGCGTAGTTCTTCCTGATGGTCGCCAGGCCGCGGTCGAGCGCCTCCTGCTTCATCTCGATCAGCGTGACTGGGATGCCGACGTTGACAAAGCTCATGGCGATGCCGCCGCCCATGGTGCCGGCACCGATGATCGCCGCCTTCCTGATGTCGCGTGTCGGCGTGTCTTCCGGCACGTCCGGGATCTTCGAGGTCTGGCGCTCGGCGAAGAACATGTGGCGCAGCGCCTTCGACTCGGTGGTGTTGAGCAGGTGCTCGAAGCGCTTGCGCTCTTCCTTGCGACCCTCGTCGAACGGTTTGGTGACCGCGGCTTCGACGCAGGCGACGATCTCGAGCGGCGCGGGATAGCCCCTGGAGGCCTTGCCGACCTCGGCGCGCACCGCCTCGAAGAATGCCTTCGGTTCGCCCTCGATTTTGGCGCTGAGGTCGCGGATGCGGCGCGGGCCCCTGCCTTCGGCCACCAGCTTCTTCGCGTAGGCGACGCCCGCCTCGAGCAAGTTGCCCGCGACGACCTCGTCGACGATGCCGAGCGCCTTGGCCTTCTCGGCGGGAACCGGGTTGCCAGTGGTCATCATCTTCACCGCCTCGGCCACCGGCGCGACGCGCGGCAGGCGCTGCGTGCCGCCCGAGCCGGGCAGGATGCCGAGTTTCACCTCGGGAAGCCCGATCTGCGAGCCGGGCAGCGCGACGCGGTAGTGGCAGCCGAGCGCGAGCTCGAGCCCGCCCCCGAGCGCGAAGCCGCCGATGGCGGCGACTAGCGGCTTCTTCATCGCGTCCTGCTGGTCGTTCACTTCGGGCAGGTTGGGCGGCGTCATCGGCTTGTTGAACTCGCGGATGTCCGCGCCGCCGGAGAACGCCTTCTCGCTGCCGATGATGACCACGGCCTTCACCGCGGCGTCGGCCTCGGCCTTCTTCAGGCCCTCCATGATGCCGGCGCGCAGCGCATTGCCCAGGCCGTTGACGGGGGGATTGTTGAGGGTGATGACGGCGATGCCGTCGCGTACCGAATAGGGCGCTGCGTCACTCATGCGTGGGTCTCCGGACTGGATGACTGGATTGCTGCGCGGGGGGACGCCGATTTTACCGGCAACTCAGACCTCGAGCCACTCCTTGCGCATCGCTGCATTCGATCTGATGTCCTGCGGCGAGCCCTCGAACACGATGCGGCCGTGCCCCATGACGTAAAGGCGCTCGGAGATGTCGAGCGCGATGGCGAGCTTTTGCTCGACCAGCAGGATCGACACCCCGCGCCGCTCGATCTCCAGGAACAGCTCCGCCATCTGCTCCACGATCTTGGGCGCGAGACCCTCGGTCGGCTCGTCGATCATGACCAGCTCGGGATCGCCCATCAGCGTACGGCACAGCGTGAGCATTTGCTGCTCGCCGCCGGACAGGACGCCGGCCTGGGTGTCGGCGCGCTCCCGGAGGCGCGGGAACAGCCCGAACATGTCGTCCATCCTCCAGCGCCCGGCGGCCCTCGCCGACTTCTGCCCGAGCAGCAGATTCTGGCGCACGGTCAGGGTGGGGAAGATGTCGCGGTTCTCGGGCACGTAGCCCAGGCCCTTGTGCGCGATGCGGTAGGCCTTCTGGCCTGCGATCTCCTCGCCCTTGAACTTCACCGAGCCGCGGCAATGCACCATTCCCATGATCGCTTTCACGGTGGTCGAGCGGCCGACGCCGTTCCTGCCGAGCAGCGACACGATCTCGCCCTGGCGGATCGACAGGTGCACGCCGTGCAGGATGTGGCTCTTGCCGTAGAACGCGTGCAGGTCGCGCACCTCAAGCATTGGAGGCCTCCTTGTGCAGGGCGCCGAGGTAGGCCTCCTGCACCGCGGCGTTGGCGCGGATGTCGGCCGGCGCGCCGGTGGCGATCACTTCTCCGTACACCAGCACGCTGATGCGGTCGGCGAGGTCGAACACCACGCCCATGTCGTGCTCGACCATCACCAGCGTCCTGCCCTCGGTGACCTGGCGGATCAGCTCGACTGCGTGCGCGGTCTCGGTGCGGCTCATGCCGGCGGTCGGCTCGTCGAGCAGGATCGCGCTCGCCCCGCCCGCAATGGTGATGCCGATCTCGAGCGCGCGCTGCTCGGCGTAGGACAGCGTTCCCGCCGGGACGTTGCGGCGCGGCGCGAGCCCGATGCGCTCCATCACCTCCTCGGTGCGGTGCCGCACCTCGCGCAGCGCGCCGACGCGGTGCCAGAACGAGTACTTGTAGCCCGAGGCCCACAGCACGCCGCAGCGGATGTTCTCGTACACCGAGAGGTTGTGGAAGATGTTGGTGACCTGGAAGCTGCGCGACAGCCCCTTGCGGTTGATCTGGAACGGCTTGAGGCCGGTGACGTCCTCGCCGTTCAGCAGGATGCTGCCCGAGCTCGGCTCGTAGCGTCCCGAGACCAGGTTGAAAAGCGTCGACTTGCCCGCGCCGTTCGGCCCGATGATCGCGTGGCGCTCGCCCTGGCCGATCGCCAGCGAGACGCCGTTGATGATCTGCGTCTTGCCGAAGCTCTTGCGCACCTCGCGCAGCTCGATCGCGGCGGCGCTCACGGCTGGTTGCCCTGGATCTGGTTCTGGATCGCGCCCCAGCGCTCGCCGACGTGGCGCGCGGCGAAGCGCAGCGCCGCCAGCCCCGCAGCGAGCACCAGCGAGAAGGCGATCCATGGCCGCATCGACTTGGCGTCGAAGCCGACGCCGAACAGCGACATCTGCGTGTCGAGGCTCGCGTCCGAGATGCGGTAGACCATCTCGACCACGCCGACCAGGCCCGCAAAAGCTACCAGCCCGGCCGCCAGCGCCAGCAGGTACGGAATGACCAGCTTGCCGAAACGCCTGGACCGGATCACCGGCAGCTGCAGCATGATGAGCGAGGCAATGCCGCCCGGCGCGTACAGCACCATGGCGAGGAAAAAGAGACCCAGGTACAGCAGCCATGCCTGCGTGAAGCCCGACAGCGCGACCACGAAGAATATGAACACCACCGAGCCGACGATCGGCCCGAAGAAGAAGCCCGTGCCGCCGATGAAGGTCGCGAGCAGCACGCCACCGGATCGCAGCGCGGACACGTTCTCGTCGCTGACGATCTCGAAATTGATGCACGACAGTGCTCCCGAGACGCCGGCGAAGAATCCCGCCAGCACGAGCTGCAGGAAGCGCACCTTATGCGTGTCGTAGCCGACGAATTCGGCGCGCTCGGGATTGTCGCGCACCGCGTTCGCCATGCGCCCGAGCGGCGTCTGCGTCAGTGCGAACATGGCAGTCATGCACGCGAAGCACCACACCGCGACCAGGTAGTAGACCTGGATCGCCGGCCCGAAAGTGATGCCGAGGAACGGGTGGCCCACGACGCGATTGGTCGACACGCCGCCCTCGCCACCGAAGAACCCGGGGAACATCAGCACGCAGGCATGCACCAGCTCGCCGATGCCGAGCGAGATCATGGCGAAAGTCGTGCCCGCTTTCTTGGTCGTGACGTAGCCGAAAATGATGCCGAAGGCGAGGCCTGCCAGGCCGCCGATGAGCGGCAGCAGCATCACCGGGAAGATGAGCGTGCCCTTGCCGATCATGTTGAGCGCGTGCACGGCGAAATAGGCGCCCAGTCCCGAATACACGGCGTGGCCGAAGGACAGCATGCCGCCCTGGCCGAGCAACATGTTGTACGACAGCGCGAAAATGATGAACGCGCCCATCTGCGTCATCATGGTGAGCGCGAAGCCGTGCGTGAACACGAGCGGCGCGGCGACGAACAGCGCCGCGGTGGCGCCCCACAGCAGCAGGCGCCCGAGGTTGATCGGCTGGAAGCGCATGCTCGCCACGTCAGCCCTCGCGCGTGCCGAGCAGGCCGCGCGGCCTGAAGATCAGGATCAGCACCATCAGCAGGTACGGCAGCACCGGCGCGGCCTGCGCGAGCGTGATGTTCCACAGCGTCGCGAAGGGCGTGTCGGGCGTTACCGTCCAGCCGAAGCGCGCGAACAGCCCGGCGAACTTCCAGTCGAGGCCCACCGAGAAGGTCTGCAGGCAGCCGATCAGCAGCGAGGCCACGAACGCTCCGGCGAGCGAGCCCATGCCGCCGACCACCACCACCACGAATATGATCGGCCCGACCGCGGCCGCCATGCCGGGCTCGGTGACGAATGCGTTGCCGCCGATCACGCCGGCGAGCCCGGCGAGGGCCGCGCCGCCGCCGAACACCAGCATGAACACGCGCGGTACGTTGTGCCCCAGCGCCTCGACCGTCTGCGGGTGCGTGAGCGCGGCCTGGATTACCAGACCGATGCGCGTGCGCGTGAGCACCAGCCAGATCGACACCAGCATGGCGACCGACACCAGCATCATGAACATGCGGTAGGTCGGATACTGCGAAGTGAAGATGCTGAACATCGGCCCGTCGAGCGCCGTCGGGATGCGGTATTCGACAGCAGCGCGGCCCCATACCAGGTGAACCGCCTCCTCGATCAGGTAGGCGAGGCCGAAGGTGAAAAGAAGCTCGGCCACGTGGCCGTAGCGGTGCACGGTTCGCAGCCCGAAGCGCTCGACCAGCATTCCCACCGCGCCCACCAGCAGCGGCGCGACCACCAGCGCCGGAAAGAAGCCGATCGCGGTGCTGATCTGGTAGGCGAAGTACGCGCCCAGCATGTAGAAGCTGGCGTGGGCGAAATTGAGCACGCCCATCAGCGAGAACACCAGCGTCAGCCCGGAGGACAGCATGAACAGCAGCAGCCCGTAGCTGATGCCGTTCAGCAGCTGGACGAGGAAGAATTCCATCCGCAAAAAGAAACGGGGGGGCGCGCCCCCCCGTCAATCTCCTAACAGGCGCGCGCTACGGGCGCTGCATCTGGCACGAGGTCGGGGTCGCGGTGACGTAGGGCTCGACGCGCATGTCGGTCACCGGCGCGAGGCCGCTGCCTTCCATGTCGATCTTGGCTTCCTTCGGGCCGCCCTTGGAGGCCATTTTCTGCAGCGTGAACACATATAGCGGCTGGATCAGCTGGTGGTCGCTCTTGCGCATCTCGAGCTCGCCCAGGTCGCCCTGCATCTTCATGCCTTCGAGCGCGTAGGCCACCTTCTTCGGGTCGTCGGAATTGGCCTGCTTCATCGCCGCCACCAGCATGTCGAACATGATCTTGCCGCGCAGGTAGTAGAAGTCCGGGTTGCCCTTCGGCGCCTGCTTGCGATACGCCGCGTCCCAGGCCGCGGCCTTGTTGTGCGCCACGTTGGAGTGGTACTCGGCGACGATCTTGACGTGCCCGGCGGCGGCCTCGCCCATGGCGGTCGGCGTGCCCAGGCCGCCGGCATAATAGGTGTACCAGTCGACGTTCAGCCCCGCCTCCCGGCCGGCCTTCACCAGCAGCGACATGTCGTTGCCCCAGTTGCCGGTGATCACCGCGTCTGCGCCGGATGCCTTGATCTTCGCGACGTAGGGCGCGAAGTCCTTCACCCGACCAATCGGATGGAACTCGTTGCCGACGATCTGCACGTCGGGGCGCTTCCTCTTCAGCATCGACACGGCGGCATTCGCCACGGCATGGCCGAAGGAGTAGTCCTGGTCGATGAGGTAGACCTTATGGATGTTCTTGTCCTTCGCCATCAGCGCGGTGAGCGCCTCCATCTTCATGTCGGCGTTGGCATCGAAGCGGAAATGCCAGAAGCTGCATTTCTCGTTCGTGAGCGCCGGGTCGACCGCCGCGTAGTTGAGGTACACGATCTCCTTGCCGGGGTTGCGCGCGTTGTACTTGGTGACCGCGTCGGACAGCGCGAGCGCCACCGCCGAGGAGTTGCCCTGCGTGATGTAGCGGATGCCCTCGTCCTCTACGCGCTTGAGCTGGTTGAGCGATTCCTGCGGACTCACCTTGTTGTCGAAGGGCACGATCTCGAGCTTCTTGCCGAGCACGCCGCCGTGCGCGTTGAGCCAGTCGGCGTAGAACTGGAACTCCGCCAGGCCCTGGGCGCCGGTGTTGGCGAACGGCCCCGACAGCGGGTCGATGTAACCGATCTTGATGGTCTGCGCCTGCGCGCCGAGGGCGAACGCGGCCGTCGCGGCACCGAGAACGGCGGCGCGGATGAATTTGCGGATCATGGGATCTCCCGTGGATGTGATAAAGCGGCCGGAAATGTTGTTCTTCTATGGCCGCTGCCTGCGAAGATGTTAGTGCCCGCCCCGGGCACGGTCAAGGTCCGGGCCACTGCTTGACCGCCCGCAGCGCGCGAGAGTACTTTCCTCCGGCTGCGCCCGCATCGTGAAACCGCATTCCGGAGGAGCCCCCATGCAAGGCCTGATGATGGACATGCCGCTGCTGATCACCGACCTGATCCGCTTTGCCGACCGCAACCACGGCGATACCGAGATCGTTTCGAAGACGGTGGAAGGCGACGTGCACCGCTACACCTACCGCGGCGCCCATACCCGGGCGCGCAAGCTCGCGAAGGTTCTGCAGGCGCTCGGCGTAAAGCCCGGCGAGCGGGTCGGCACGCTGGCCTGGAACGGCTACCGGCACTACGAGCTCTACTACGCGATCTCCGGCATCGGCTCGGTGATCAACACCATCAATCCGCGGCTGTTCCCCGACCAGATCGTCTACATCTCGAACCATGCCGAGAACACTGCGCTGTTTTTCGACCTGACTTTCCTGCCCCTGGTCGAAAAGCTCGCGCCGCAGCTGAAGACCGTGAAGCACTACGTGCTGATGACCGACCGCGCGCACATGCCGAAGCAGGCCTCGATCCCGAACCTGCTGTGCTACGAGGACCTCATGGCGCAACAGGACGACCGCTACGAGTGGCCGAGCTTCGACGAGCGCACCGCGGCGGCGCTGTGCTACACCTCGGGCACCACGGGCAACCCGAAGGGCGTGCTTTACGGGCACCGCTCGACGATCCTGCACGCCTACGGCGCGGCGCTACCCGACGCGCTCAACCTTTCGGCGCGCGATGCGGTTCTGCCGGTGGTGCCGATGTTCCACGCCAATGCCTGGAGCCTGCCCTATGCCTGCACGATGGTAGGGGCGAAGATGGTGTTCCCGGGCCCGCACCTCGACGGCAAGAGCGTCTACGACCTGATCGAGCAGGAGAAGGTGACGCTTTCGGCGGGCGTGCCGACGGTGTGGCTGATGCTGCTGCAGCATCTCGGCACCAACAAGCTGCGCTTCTCGGCACTCAACCGCACGGTCATCGGCGGCTCGGCCTGTCCGCCCGCGATGATCCGCAGCTTCCAGGACGACTACGGCATCACCGTGTTCCACGCCTGGGGCATGACCGAGATGAGCCCGCTCGGCACCGTCGGATCGCTCAAGGCGAGGCAGGCCACGCTCGACAAGGAGGCGCGCTACGCGGTGCAGGCCAAGCAGGGGCGCGGCATCTTCGGCGTCGAGATGAAGATCGTCGACGAGCAGGGCAAGGAGCTGCCCTGGGACGGCAAGCGCTTCGGCAACCTGATGGTGAGGGGGCCGTGGATCGCCGCAAGTTACCTCAAGGGCGAGGGCGGCGATCCGCTGATCGACGGCTGGTTCCCGACGGGCGACGTGGCGACCATCGACCCGGACGGATACATGCAGATCACCGACCGCTCCAAGGACGTGATCAAGTCCGGCGGCGAGTGGATCAGCTCGATCGACCTGGAGAACATCGCCGTGGCGCACCCGGCGATCGTCGAAGCCGCGGTGATCGGCGTCAAGCACCCGAAGTGGGACGAGCGCCCGGTGGTGGTGGCGGTGAAGAAGCCCGGGCAGGAGGTCAGCCGCGAGGAGCTGCTGAAGTTCTACGAGGGCAAGATCGCCAAGTGGTGGATGCCCGACGACGTGGTGTTCGTGAAGGAGCTGCCGCATACCGCCACCGGCAAGCTCTCCAAGCTCACGCTGCGCGAAACATTGAAGGATTACAAGCTGCCGGCGGCGTGACATGAGCGCGCACATCGCCGTCGAGACCAGGGACCGCGTGACACGCATCGAAATCGCGCGCCCGGACAAGAAGAACGCGCTCACGCTCGAGATGTACCAGGCGCTCGCCGATGCGCTCGCCGCCGCCGAGGGCGACGCGCAGGCGCGCGCGGTGCTGATCCACGGCGCGGCCGATTGCTTCTGCTCGGGCAACGACCTGAAGGACTTCCTCGAGCGCCCGCCGCACGGCGCCGCATCGCCGACCTGGCGGTTCCTGCGCGCCGTCTCGAGCGCCGCAAAGCCGCTCGTCGCGGCGGTGGGCGGCGCCGCGGTGGGCATCGGCACGACGATGCTGCTGCACTGCGACCTGGTGTATGCCGCGCCCAACGCGCGCTTCCAGCTACCGTTCGTGCCGCTGGGCCTGGTGCCTGAAGCGGCCTCGAGCCTGCTCCTGCCGATGATCGCCGGCTACCAGCGCGCCGCCGAGCTGCTGCTGCTCGGCCAGCCATTCGGCAGCGCCAAGGCGCTCGGCGCCGGATTCGTCACCGAGGTCATCCCAGAGGGCGAGCTGATCGAGTACGCGCGCAACGCCGCGCTCGCGCTGGCGGCGCTGCCGCCGGCCTCGGTGCGGCTGACCAAGCAGCTGATGAAGGGCCGCACCGCCGAGGCGGTCGCGGCGCAGCTCGAGCTGGAGGGCGGGCACTTCCGCGAGCGGCTCGCCTCGCCCGAGGCGAAGGAAGCGATGAGCGCGTTCTTCGAGAAGAGAAAGCCCGACTTTTCGCGCTTCTCGTGAGACGCGCGGCGGTCGTGCTGGGCGCCTTGCTTGCGGGCTGCACCATGCCGGGAAAGGAGGTGGCGATCGATGTGGGCCATACCGCCGCCGAGCCGGGCGCGATGTCGGCGGGCGGCATTCCCGAGTTCGATTACAACCTGGCGCTCGCTGCCCGGGTGCGCGCGGCGCTCGAGCGCGCGGGCCTGCGCGTGCGCATGATCGGCGAGCGCGGCGACTACCACGAGCTCCGGGCGCGCACGCGCGATGCGCGCGGCGCCAGCCTGTTCGTATCGATCCACCACGACTCGGTCAAGCAGCGACTCCTGCCCGAGGCCGGGCGCTTCTCCGGTTTTTCGCTTTTCGTGTCGCACCTCAACCCGCATCCGACCGAGAGCCTGGCCTGCGCCAGCGCGATCGGCGCGCGGCTGCGCGCAGCGGGCTTCGCTCCTTCGCGCTACCATGCCGACCCTGAGGCGGGCGAGGCACGCGCGTTCGCCGACGAGGCGAACGGCGTGCACTGGTTCGACGATCTCGCGGTGGCGCGCAGCGCCTCCATGCCCGCGGTGCTCGTCGAGGCGGGCGTGATCGTGAACCCGGAGGAGGAGCGCCGCATGGCCGACGAGTCAGTCCGCGAAAGCATCGCGCGCGCGCTCGCGCGGGGAGTCGAGCAATGCCTGAACTGATGCACGAAACGGTGGAGGCGAGCGGCGGCATCCGACTCCACGTCGCGCGCTGCGGCGAAGGGCCGCCGATGCTGTTCCTGCACGGCTTTCCGGAGTACTGGGCGATGTGGAAGCCGTTCCTCGAGCATTTCGGCGCGCGCGGACGCTGCGCGGTGGCGCCCGACCTGCGCGGCTACAACCTGTCGGACAAGCCGCCGCAGGTCGATGCCTACAAGGCGAAGCACCTGATCGCCGACGTGCTGGCGCTCGCCGCGCACTACACGCGCGAGCCGTTCGTGCTGGTGGCGCACGACTGGGGCGGAGCCGTCGCCTGGGGCGTGGCGATCGCGCACCCCGAGCGGCTCTCGCGGCTGGTGATGATCAATTCTCCCCATCCCTACGTCTTCTGGCGCGAGCTGACGCGCAATCCGGCGCAGCAGAAGGCGAGCGAGTACATGCTGCTGTTTCGCAGCCCCAAGGCCGAGCGCGTGCTGTCGGAGAACGGCTATGCGCGCCTGCTCGGCGCGTTCTCCGACCTCGAGCCGGCGGCGCGCGCCGCGCTGGTGGAGGCCTGGTCGCAGCCCGGGGCGCTCACCGGCGGGCTTAACTACTACCGCGCTTCATCCCTCTATCCGCCCTCGCCGGACGACCCTGGCGCGGCGCGGCTCGAGCTCGCGGCGAAGGACTTCACCGTGCGCGTGCCGACGCTGGTCCTTTGGGGCGAGCGCGATACGGCGCTGCTGCCCGGCTGCCTCGAGGGGCTGGACGAGGTCGTTCCGGATCTCAAGGTCGTCCGCGTGCCGGACGCCACACATTGGGTGGCGCGCGAGAAGACCGCGCTCGTGATCGGCGAAATCGAGAAATGGATCGGCCAAAGGAACCCGCCATGAGCGTCGCAGCACTCACCATACGAGGACTGGAGAGCCGGGTCGGCGAGGAGATCGCGGTCTCGCCCTGGCTCGAGATCACGCAGGAGCGCATCGATCTGTTCGCCAAGGCGATCGACGACTTCCAATGGATCCACGTCGACCGCGAGCGCGCCAAGCATTCTCCGTACGGCACCACCATCGCGCACGGCTTTCTCACGCTGTCGCTGGTGGCGCACCTGAGCGAGATCACGTTCTCGTTCTCCGACCGCAAGATGGGGGTCAACTACGGCCTCAACCGCGTGCGCTTTACCGCGCCGGTGCCCTCGGGCTCCAGGGTGCGGGCGCGCTTCACGCTGGCGAAGTACGAGAGAATCGAAGGCGGCGTGCAGGTCGCCTGGAACGTCGTCATGGAGCGCGAGGGCGGTGACAAGCCGGTGATGGTGGCCGAGACCATCGCGCGGCATTTCTACTGAGAAAAAGGGAGCAGGCGATGGCGCAGCGATGGAAGCAGAAGCCGGCGGGCTCGAACTGGGGCGAATTCGGTCCCGACGACCAGCGCGGGCGCATGAATTACGTGACCCGCGACAAGGTGCTGCAGGGCGTCGCCGAGGTAAAGGAGGGCTTGAGCTTCTGCCTGTCGCTGCCGCTCGACTATCCCGGCGGCAGCGTGCTCAACCCGCGGCGCAGTCCGCCGCGCCTGTTCGCCACCTTGCGCGACGGCAAGGGCGCGGGCCGGCAGAATTTCTGCTATCCGCTCGGCGAGGACAACCCGGACCACACCGACGTGGTGTGCGACGACCTGGTGCTGTTGACGCTCCAGTACTCGACCCAGTGGGACTCGTTCGCCCACATCGGCAGCAGGTTCGATGCCGACGGCGACGGCAAGCCGGAGCTGGTGTTCTACAACGGCTTTCGCGCCGGCGAGGACATCGCCCCGGCGAAGGAGAACCCGAAGGCGGCCGAGCCCTGGGCCAGGTTCGAGGGCGTCGAGGCCAAGGCGCTCGGCATCCAGAACCTCGCCGAGCATGGCGCGCAGGGCCGCGGCGTGATGATCGACCTGCACGCGCACTTCGGCCGCGAGCGCCGCGCCGTCACCTATGACGAGCTGATGCGCGTGCTCGAGGCCGACAAGGTGGTGATCGAGCGCGGCGACATGGTGTGCCTGCACACCGGCTTCGCCGACGTGATCCTCGAGCTGAGGAAGAACCCCGATCCGAAGCTCCTGCACGGCACCTGCACCGGCCTCGACGGGCGCGACGAAAAGCTGCTCAACTGGATCAGCGATTCGGGCCTGGCCTGCCTGATCGCCGACAACTACGCCGTCGAGATCATCCCGACCAGCATCTTCAAGCCCAAGCCGCACGCCATGATGCCGCTGCACGAGCACTGCATCTTCAAGAACGGCATCCACCTGGGCGAGCTGTTCCACCTCGGGCCGCTGGCGCGCTGGCTGCGCGAGCACCGGCGCAACCGCTTCCTTCTGACTGCGCCGCCACTCAGGCTGCCCGGCGCGGTCGGCTCGCCCGCCGCGGCCGTGGCTACCGTCTGACCATCCGGCGCGCGTGATTCGCTCGGAGACCTGCGATTACGTGATCGTCGGCGCGGGCTCCGCGGGCTGCGTGCTCGCCAACCGGCTCACGGCGGATGCAACTATCGAGGTGCTGCTGCTGGAAGCCGGGCCGCGCGACCGTGATCCCTGGATCCACGTGCCGCTCGGCTACGGCAAGCTGTTCGCCAAGCGCAGCGTCAACTGGTCCTACGAGTCCGAGCCCGAGCCGCAGTTGAACGGCCGGCGCGTGTTCACGCCGCGCGGCAAGGTGCTCGGCGGCTCCTCGTCGATCAACGGCCTGGTCTACATCCGCGGCCAGCGCGAGGATTTCGACGATTGGGGCATCGACGGCTGGCGCTACGACGACCTGCTGCCGTACTTCAAGCGCTCGGAGGACCAGAGTCGCGGCGCGAACCCGTGGCACGGCGCCGGCGGTCCGCTCAAGGTTTCCGACCTGCCCGACCGCCACCCCTTGTGCGACGCTTTCATCGCCGCCGCGGGCGAGGTCGGCATCGCGCCGAACGACGACTTCAACGGCGCGCGCCAGGAGGGGGCGGGCTACTACCAGGCCACCGCGCGCAACGGCCGGCGCTCGAGCGCGGCGACGGCGTTTCTGCGCCCCGCCGAGCGGCGCGCGAACCTGCGCATCGCCACCGGAGCGCTCGCGACGCGCATCGTGTTCGAGGGCGGGCGGGCCGTGGGCGTCGAATACCGCGTCGGCGAGCACAGGTTCGTGGCGCGCGCGCGGCGCGAGGTGCTGCTCGCCGCGGGCACCTTCAACTCGCCTCAGCTACTGCAGCTCTCGGGGGTGGGCGGGCGCGGGCTGCTGGAGCGCATCGGCATCCCGCTGGTGCACGAGCTGCCCGGCGTCGGCGAGGCGCTGCAGGACCACTTCTACGTGCGTACCGTCTGGCGCTGCACGCGGCCGATCACTTTCAACGACGACATGGCGAGCTGGCGGCGAAAGCTCGGCGTCGGGCTGCATTACCTGGTGTCGCGCCGCGGCCCGCTCGCCGTGAGCGCGGGCTACGCCGGCGCCTTCGCGCGCAGCGCGCCGCAGCTCGCGCGCCCGGACGTGCAGCTGTACTTCATCAACTTCAGCCTGCCGAAGATGGGCCAGCCGCTGCACCCGTTCTCGGCCTTTACCTGCTCGGTGTCGCAGCTGCGGCCCGAGTCGCGCGGCCGGGTGCTGATCCGCTCGGCCGACCCGGGCGAGGCGCCCGCGATCCACTACAACTACCTTGCCACCGAGGGCGACCGGCGCGGCATGGTCGAAGGGCTCAAGCTGCTGCGCCGCCTGGTGAGCTCCCCGGCGATGATGCCCTTCGTCGCGGGCGAGCACCTGCCCGGCGAGCGCGTGCAGTCGGACGAGGAGTGGCTCGATTTCTGCCGGGAGGTCGGTGGCACGGTTTACCACCCGACCTCGACCTGCCGCATGGGCGGCGATGCGCAGGCGGTGGTCGACGAGCGCCTGCGCGTGCGCGGGCTCGGCGGGCTGCGCGTGATCGACGCATCGGTGATGCCCTGCGTCGTTTCGGGGAACACCAACGCCGCCGTCATTGCAATCGCGGAGAAGGGCGCCGATATTGTCCGCGAGGCGGCCGCGCCGTGAAAGCAGCTTGACAGGTGCGGCGCTGTTGCGAAAGACTGAGCCGGAACAAGAATTGTCCGGTAAGTTCACCGTCAGGAAGGAGGGATCCATGCGTTCGTACGGAATCCGCATTTGCGCGCTGGCAGCTGCGTTTGGGGCAGCCGCGTTCACTGCGCCGGCGTTCTCGCAGGCGAAGGAAATCAAGATCGGCGTCATCTACGACTACACCGGGCCGCTGGCGGCGGGCGGCTCGAAAGCCGCCGCGATCGCGACCAAGATCGCCATCGACATGATCAACGAGAAGGGTGGAGTCGACGGCTACAAGATCGACCCCATGTACGCCGACGCGCAGTCCAAGAACGAGGTCGCGATCAACGAGGCGACGCGCCTGATGGACGAGCAGCACGTCGACATGCTGATGGGCTTCTACTCGAGCGCGCAGTGCGTGCCAATCGCGCAGAAGGCCGACGCGGCGAAGAAGTTCATGTGGGCGAACGTCTGCATCGCCTCGAGCGTGTTCAAGAACAAGAACTTGCAGTACGTGTTCCGCGCCCAGCTCCATTCCGACCAGATCGGCGCTGCGGCGTGCGCATTCGTCGATGAGATGTCGCAGCCGAAGCTGCACAAGGCGCCCAAGGATCTGCGCGTGGCGATCATCCACGAGGACGGGCCCTACGGCAGCGGGGTCGCGGCCGGCAATGTCGAGGCCTGCGGCAAGTACGGCATGAACATCGTGCTGAAGGAAGGCTATTCCGCCACCGCGCCAGACCTGTCGTCGCTCATCACCAAGCTGCGCCGCGCGCGGCCCGACGTGATCCTGCACACCGGGTACAACCCGGACATCACCCTGTTCTGGCGCCAGGCGCGCGAGCAGGGCCTGAAGTGGGCGGCCCTGATCGGCCAGGGCGCGGGCTACGGCCAGTACGACAAGCTGCATGCATCGTTCGGCGACGAAGCCAGCTACATCTTCGACGTCGACCCGGTGGCCGCGCAGCTGCTCGACCCGAAGACGCTCAAGCCCGGCCTGGGCGAGTTGACCCAGGAAATGATCAAGCGCTACAAGGCGGCGACCGGCGCCGACGAGGTTCCGCCGCACGCCTCGATGGGCTTCAACCAGGCCTGGATCTTCTTCACCGACGTGCTGCCGCGCGCGATCAAGAAATACGGCGGGATCACCTCAGACGACCTGCGCAAGGCCGCGCTCGACACCGACATCCCGGTCGGCGGCACGATCCAGGGCTATGGCGTGAAGTTCTTCCCTCCCGGCACGGCCATGTCGGGGCAGAACGAGCGAAGCTCGCCCGTGGTGATGCAGTACCTCGGCGGCCAGACCAAGATCGTCTGGCCCAAGGCGCTGCGCACCGCGGATCCGGTCATCCCGCTGCCCAAGAGCTCGGTCTACTCCAACCAGTAGAGGAGAGCTACGCGGGTGAAGGAATGCTCTCGGTCAGGCGGCTCACCAAGCGCTTCGGCGGATTCACGGCCGTCAATGAGGTCGCGTTCGAGCTCGAGCGAGGCGAGATCCTCGGCCTGATCGGGCCGAACGGCTCGGGCAAGAGCACGACCTTCAACCTGATCGCCGGCGCGCTCGCGCCTTCGGCCGGGTCGATCCGCCTGCTCGGGCGCGAGATCGCCGGCGAGCCGGCGAACCGGATCGCGCACCACGGCGTCGCCCGGACGTTCCAGATCCCGCGCCCCTTCAGGCGCCTGTCGATCGTCGAGAACGTCGCGCTCGCCGCCTACTACGGACAGCAGGAAAGGCCCTCGCGCGAGGCCGCTTTCACCCAGGCGCGCGAGGCCCTGGCGCTGGTCAAGCTGCCGGTCGAGGCCTCGGCGCGCGTCGACGGGCTGGGCGCGGCGGGGCTGAAGAAGCTCGAGCTCGCGCGCGCGCTCGCCACCCGGCCGCAGCTGCTGCTGGCCGACGAATCGCTCGGCGGCTTGGACGAGGCCGAGATGCACCAGGCCGCCGACATGCTGGCCGCGATCCGCGCCGAGCGCGGCATCACCATCATCTGGGTCGAGCACATCATGGGCGCGCTGATGCGCGTTGTCGACCGCTGCCTGGTGCTCGATCACGGCGAGGTGATCGCTCAGGGGCCGCCGCAGGAGGTGGCGCACGACCCCAGGGTGATCGAGGTCTATCTCGGCAGCGACGCCGAGGACGTGCAGGCCACCGTCGCCGCGAGGGCCGGCTGATGCTCAAGCTTGCGAACGTGTCGGCCGGCTACGGCAGCTTCCAGGCGCTGTTCGACGTCAGTCTGGAGGTCGGGGCGGGCGAGTCGGTCGCGGTGATCGGCCCGAACGGCGCAGGCAAGACGACCCTGCTGCGCGTGGTCTCGAAGCTGCTGCCGGCGAGTGCCGGCGTGTTGTCGATGGAGGGCCGGCCGCTGAACGACGTTCCGGCGCACCAGGTGATCGCGCGTGGCATTGCGCAGGTGCCCGAGAACCGGCGCCTGTTCCCCAAGCTCACCGTGGAGGAGAACCTGAAAATGGGCGGCTTCCTGCCGGCGGCGCGCGCGCGCTACGCCGAGCGGCTAGAGTTCGTGTACTCGCTTTTTCCGCGCATGAAGGAGCGCCGCGCGCAGGCCGCCGGCACCCTCTCGGGCGGTGAGCAGCAGATGTGCGCCATCGGCCGCGCCCTGATGTCGGAGCCGAAGCTGCTGCTGCTCGACGAGCCCTCGGCAGGCCTTGCGCCCGTGGTGGTGCAGTCGATCTTCGGCTTGATCAAGCGCATCTGCGCCGAAGGCTACACGGTGCTGATCGTCGAGCAGAACATCCGCCAGGTGCTGAAAGTGGTCGATCGCGCCTACCTGCTCGAGACCGGGCGGATCAAGACGAGCGGCGCAGCGGCCGCGCTGCTCGCCTCGGACGAGATCCGCAGGACTTACCTGGGGCTCTAGCGATGCAGATATTCGACGTCTTCCTGCTCGAAGCGGTGATCAACGGCATCCTGCTCGGCGGCATCCTGGCGCTGCTCGCGCTCGGCCTCAACCTGATCTTCGGCGTCATCGACGTGGTGTGGATCTGCTACGCCGAGCTGATCATGATCGGCATGTATTCGGTGTTCTACCTGCACAACGTCTACCATTTTCCGCTCGCGCTCGCGTTCCTCGGCTGCGTGCTGCTGGTGGCGGTACTTGGCGCGCTGCTGCACGTGCTGGTGATCCGGCCGGTGCTCGGCGCCGAGCCGATCAACCAGCTGCTGGTCACCGGCGGGGTGCTGTTCTTCCTGCAGGCGGTGGCGACGCTCGCCTTCGGGGTCGAGTTCAAGAACGTGGGCGTGAGCCTGCCGGCGCTGCAGGTCGGCGGTATGTACATCAGCTTCGCGCGCCTGATCGCGTTCGGGGCGGCGCTCGGCGGCATGGTGGCGGTGTACCTGTTCCTCAAGCGCACCTACATCGGCACTGCGATCCGAGCCATTTCGCAGGACCGCGGCATCATGCCCCTCATGGGCGTCAACCCCAATCGCATCTTCGTGCTCACCTCGGCGCTCGGCGGTGCGCTCGCCGGGCTCGCCGCCTGCCTGCTGGTGCTCCAGTACGACATCCATCCCGCGATCGGGCTCACCTTCGGCCCGATCACTTTCATGGTGTGCGTGCTCGGCGGCCTGGGCAACATGGTCGGCGGCTTCATCGCCGCGTTCATCTTCGCCCAGTTCATCTCGGTGGGCGGCTATTTCCTGGCGCTCGAATGGGGCTACGTGCTCGCGTTCCTGTTCTTCATCGGCATGATGTTCTGGCGCCCGCAGGGCATCCTGGGAGGCAAGTGACATGAACAAGGCGCGCTGGATCGGGCTTGCGCTGCTGGCGGCGGCGCCGCTCGCGGGCATGGGGGACTACCCGCTGCACCTGCTCATCCTGTGCCTGCTGTGGGCCTTCATCTATACCGGCTGGGCGATCATGGGGCGCCTGGGCATGGTGAGCCTGGGGCACGGCGCCTTCCTCGGCGTCGGCGCCTACGTGGTGGTGATGGGCTGGAACCACTACCACATCTCGCCCTGGCTCGGCCTGCCGCTCGCCCTCGCGGCCACCGCCCTGCTCGCCTTCCTGATCGGCTACCCGTGCTTCCGCTTCAAGATCGTCGGCCACTATTTCGCGCTGGTGACGCTGGCGCTGTCGGAGGTGGTGAGGCTGATCATTATCGCGCTGCGTGACTACACCGGCGGCTCGCTCGGCGTGACGCCCAAGACCGCGCTGGCGGATACTTCCTGGGCGCTCGGCGCCATGCAGTTCTCCTCCAAGCTGGTTTGGTTCTACATCGTTCTCGGGGTGTGGCTCGGCGGACTTTGGCTGTGGACGTTCGTCGACCGCTCGATGGCGCGCCTCGCGCTCGAAGCGATCAGCCAGGAGGAGGACGCCGCGGCTTCGATCGGCATGAGCGTGACGCGCCTGAAGCTCGGCGTCACCCTGGTCTCGGCGCTGATGACCTGCGTCGGAGGAGTGGTGTACGGGCAATACCAGCTCTACGTCAGCCCGGAGACGGTGTCGGGCATCGGCATCAGCCTGCAAATGGTGTTCGGCGCCATCGCCGGCGGCATGTTCGTGCGCCTCGGGCCCACGGTCGGCGCGGTATTCACGCTGCTGCTGGCCGAAGGGCTGCGCCTGGGCCTCGGTCATGACATCCACGGCCTGGACACGACGCTGTACGGCCTGATGCTGGTGCTGTTCATCATCTTCATGCCGAAGGGTATCCTCGGGGCCGCGATCGAGGCGTACGAGAAGCGGCGTCGCGCACCGCGCGTCGCGCCCGCCTGAGGAGACGGGGATGACGGAGTTCGACTGCGTCGTGGTGGGCGGCGGCTCGGCGGGCTGCGTGCTCGCCGCGCGCCTGTCGGAGGATCCGGCGATGCGCGTGTGCCTGGTCGAGGCCGGCCCGCGCGATGACAGCACCCTCGTCACCACGCCCGCCGGCGTCGCGCTGATCCTGCCGACGCGCATCCGCAACTGGGCGTTCGAGACCGTGCCGCAGGAAGCGCTGTACCAGCGCCGCGGCTACCAGCCGCGCGGCCGCATGCTCGGCGGCTCGAGCTCGATGAACGCCATGATCTACATGCGCGGCCATCCTTCGGACTACGACGACTGGGCGGCGTCGGGCGCGAGCGGCTGGGCCTGGCGCGACGTGCTGCCGGTTTTCCTGCGCGCGGAGAACAACGAGCGCGGGGGAAGCGCGTGGCACGGCGTCGGCGGCCCCCTGAATGTGGCCGACCTGCGCTCGCCCAACCCCTTCGCGCGGCTGTTCGTCGAGGCGGGCAAGGAAGCCGGCCTGCCGGCGAACGACGACTTCAACGGCGCGCAGCAGGAAGGCGTCGGCCTGTACCAGGTGACGCAAAAGGGCGGCGAGCGCTGGAGCGCGGCGAGCGCCTACCTGCATCCCGCGATGTCGCGTCCTAACCTCGCGGTGTACACCGAGGCGCACGCCCTGCGCGTGCTGTTCGAGGGCAAGCGCGCGAACGGCGTCGAAATCTGGCGCGCGGGGCGCGCGGAGACGCTCGGAGCAAGGCGCGAAGTGGTGCTCGCCGCCGGCGCCTTCCAGACGCCGCAGTTGCTGATGTGCTCGGGTGTCGGCCCAGCCGAGCAGCTGCGCGCGCTCGGGCTCGCCGTGGTGCACGATGCTCCCGGCGTGGGAGAGAACCTGCAGGACCATCCCGACTACATCATCAACCGCAAGGTGCGCTCGACCGAACTCATGGGCGTGTCGTTCGGCGGCAGCCTGCGGCTCGTCCGCGAGTTGCTGCGCTACGTGCGCGAGCGGCGCGGCATGCTGACCACCAACTTCGCCGAGGCGGGCGGGTTCGTGAGGAGCGAGCCCGGGCTCGAACGCCCCGACCTGCAGCTGCACTTCGTCGTCGGCATGGTCGACAACCACAACCGCACGCTGCATCTGGGGCACGGCCTGTCGTGCCACGTGTGCGTGCTGCGCCCGAAGAGCCGCGGCACGGTGCGCCTGGCGAGCGCGGACGTGCGCGACGCGCCGCTCATCGACCCGCGCTTCCTCGTTGAGCCCGAGGACCTCGCCGGGCTGGTGCGCGGCTTCAAGCTGGTGCGGCGCATCCTCGACGCGCCGGCGCTGGCCGCGTTTCCCTCGACCGAGCTGTATACGGCGAACGTGCACGCCGACGCCGACATCGAGCGGGCGATCCGCGCGCGCGCCGACACCGTCTATCACCCGGTCGGCACCTGCCGCATGGGAAGCGGCGCGGGCGCGGTGCTCGATCCGGAGCTGCGCGTGCGGGGCGTCGAGCGCCTGCGCGTCGCCGACTGCTCGGTGATGCCGAGCCTGATCGGTGGCAACACCAACGCGCCCGCCATCATGATCGGCGAGCGCGCCGCCGAGTTCATGCGCCGCGCCGACTAGGCGCCCAGCACGCGCTCGAGCGCTACGCCGCGCGCGTCCATCTCGTATTCCAGCCCGGCGATCGGCGGCCGGCAGTAGTGCCAGGTGAGTCCGGCGGCCGCCGCGCCGCGCCGCACGATCTCGTCGCCGAGAAACGGATGCAGGTCGTGCACCGTGTACGCCTGCGTCGCCGTCGCCGCGGCCCAGCCCACGCCCAGGCCGCGCATGCGCGCTTCCATCATGTCGAGCACCCAGCGCGCCTTGGTGCGCAGCCCCGCGGGCGAGGTATCGCCGCGCGCCACGATGTCCTCGGGAAAGCGCTCGCCCTCGGGCCATTCGCCGCTGCCGGCGATCACGAAGCTCGAGCCGGTGCGCCCGGACGCAACCGTGTAGCAGAAGGCGTGGAACGACGGCTCGGCGGGCGGGTCGATCTCGGGCGCGACGTTGGAGCGCGCTACCGGATTGAGCCCGTCGCGAAACAGGCCCCACTCCTGGAGCACCGCGACGTAGCCCTGGTTGAATTCGCCGAAGCCACCGAAGCTGAAGGGCCGCGGCGAGCGCAGCTCGGCGGCGCACAGCGCGCTGCGCGGCCTGCCGAGCGAGGCGAGATGCGCGGCGATGGCGGCGAAGCCCTGCGCCAGCGGCGTCGGGCGCGCGAAGCGCGCGCGCTCGATCGCGAATTCGGGCAGCGCGATCACGCCCTGCGAGTATGGGTATACGCCCTCGAGAAACGCGTAGCCGCCGTTTGCGAATTCGATCAACTCGGCCATCGAGCCTAAACTCTACAGCATGGACGACGACGGGTTTCGCGACTCGCTGTGGCACGCCAGCGCACCGCCGCCTCCGCCGACCGGGGCGCTGGAGGGCGAGCGGCGCGCCGACGTGGCGGTGATCGGCGCCGGCTATACGGGGCTGTCCTGCGCGCTGGCGCTCGCCGAAGCGGGCGCGAGCGTTGCGGTGCTGGAGGCCGGCGAGATCGGCCACGGCGCCTCTGGGCGCAACAACGGCCAGGTGATCCCGACGCTGTCGCGCGTGGACCCCGACGAGCTGGCCGCCAAAGCGGGCGAACCCTTCGTGCAGCTGGTATGCGGCTCGGCCGAGCTCACCTTCGCGCTCATACGCCGCTATGGCATGCACTGCGAAGCGGCGCAGAACGGCTGGGTGCAGCCGGCGCACTCGCCCGGGCGCATGAACCTCGCCGCGGCGCGCGCCAGCGCCTGGGGCCGGCGCGGCGCGCCGGTCGAGGTGCTCGACCGGGCGGGCGTCGCGCGCGTTACCGGATCTTCCTACTGGCACGGCGGCTGGCTGAACCGCAGCGGCGGGAAGCTCAACGCGCTCGCCTACTGCCGCGAGCTGGCGCGCGCCGCGATCGGGCGCGGGGCGCGCGTGCACACGCAAAGCGCGGCACTAAGCGTCGATCGCTCGGGTGGCCGGTGGCGCGTCGCAACGGCGCGCGGCGCCGTGCGCGCCGAGCGCGTGGTGATCGCCACGCACGCGTATTCGGACGCCCTGTGGCCGGGACTGGCGCGCAGCGTGTTCCCGGTAACCAGCTATCAGATGGCGACCGAGCCGCTGCCCGAGGAGGCGAGGAAAAGCGTGCTGCCGTTCGACCACGCCTGCTCCGACACGCACGGCGACCTGCATTTTTTCCGCTGGGACGCGGGCGGGCGCCTGGTCACCGGCGGCGCGCTGGTGCTGCCGTGGGGCTGGCGCGAGCGGCTCGCACGGCGCATCGGCGAGCGCGTGGCGCGCGTGTTTCCGCGGCTCGGCGTGCCGCGCTTCGAATTCCAGTGGCACGGCAGGCTCGGCATCACGCTCGACCGGCTGCCGCACGTGCACGAGCTGGCGCCGGGCGTGCTCGCCTGGCTGGGCTGCAACGGGCGCGGCCTGGCGCTTGCCACCGCGATCGGCCAGGAACTCGCGCGCGCCTGCCTCGGCACGCCGCTCGCATCGCTGGCACTGCCACTGTCGGATTTGCGTCCCTTTCCCGGGCATGGAATTGCAAAGCGACTCAGTTCGTTTGCCATGTTGCTGTACCGCTACCGCGATTCGAGGGAGCTCGCATGAATATAATGGGGCATTCATGTGGGAGCTCGTCGCACTTGCCGTCATCCTCGCCGCGCTTTGGCTCTGGATCGACAGCCTGCGGGCGCGCGAGCGCGCGCTGAAGGCGGGACGCGGTGCCTGCCAGCGCTACGGCGTGCAGCTGCTCGATGACACGGTGGCGATCGCCGGCCTGCGTCTGGCGCGCGACCGCGACGGCCGCGTGCGGGTGGAGCGCCGCTATGTGTTCGAGTTCTCCGATACCGGCGACAATCGCCGGCGGGGGGCGATGGTGCTGCTCGGCGTCGAGCTCGCCGACATCCAGCTAGAGCCTTACAGGACCCAATGAGCAAGTGGCTTGAAGGGCGGGTGATCGACAACCGGCAGTGGACCGAGGCGCTGTTCTCGCTGCGCGTCGAGGCGCCGCGGCTGCCGTTCGAGGCGGGCCAGTTCGTCAAGCTGGCGCTCGACGTCGAGGGCGAGCGCGTCGCGCGGCCGTTCTCGTTCGTCAACGCACCCGAGGACCCGGTGCTCGAGTTCTACGGCGTGATCGTGCCCGAGGGGCCGCTCTCGCCGCGGCTCGCGCGCCTTGCCGGGGGCGACGCCCTGTATCTCTCACCCAATCCTTCGGGCTTCCTGGTGCTCTCCGAAGTGCCCGACGCCGAGACGCTGTGGCTGCTCGCGACCGGCACCGGGCTGGCGCCGTTCCTCTCCATCCTGCGCACCGCGACGCCCTGGCGTCGCTACCGCAGCGTGGTGCTGGTGCACGCGGCGCGCTTCGCGCGCGAGCTCGTGTATCGCGAGATGATCGAGGCCCTGGCGCGCGCGCGCGGGGCGGGCTTTCGCTACGTCACGTTCGTCAGCCGCGAGCAGGCAGCGGACTCGCTCGCCGGACGCATTCCGGCAGCCATCGGCGACGGGCGCCTGGAGCAGGCCGCGGGATTGCACCTCGCGGCCAAAACCTCGCAGGTGATGCTGTGCGGCAACCCCGATATGCTCAAGGACGCAACCGCGGCGCTTGCCTCACGCGGCATGAAAAAGCACCGCCGGCGCTCGCCCGGCCAGATCACGGTGGAGAGCTTCTGGTGAGGCGGGGCGCGCGCGCCGTGCTGCTCGTCGCGGCGCTGGCCGTCGGTGGTTGCAGCGCCACTCGCGTCGCCTACGACAATGCGGGCACGCTGCTGCGCTGGCGGGCGGCGAGCTATCTCGACGTGCACGGCGAGCAGGCTGAAGCCCTCGATCGGCGCATCGCGCGGCTGCTCGCCTGGCACCGCGCAGACGCATTGCCGCAGTATGTGAGGCTGGCTGAGGAATCTGCCACACGGATCGCCCGCGGACTCTCCCACCAGGACCTCGTTTGGGGTTACGATTCCCTGCAGGCGCAGGTGCGCGAAAGCGTGCTGGCGGCCGCCGCGCAGGCTGCGGATTTGCTCGATAAGCTCGACAGCGGGCAGATCGTGCACTTGCAGCAGCGGCTCGACGAGGACAACCGCAGGTTCGCCAAGGAGCACCTTGCGGGGAGTCCCGAGGAGCGGCACGCGCGGCGCAGCAAACGCAACCTCGCCTTACTGGAGGACTGGTTGGGAACGCTGACCGACGAGCAGACGGAGCTGGTCAGGCAGTACAGCGGACGCGCGCCGCTCGCGCTGGACGAGCTGCGCGACCGGCGCCGCCGGCGCCTGCAGTCCGAGTTCATGGAGCTGGTGCGCGCGCGGCAGGCGAAGGCGCGCCTCGCTGGATTCGCGGCGCGCATCGTGCCGCGTTCGTACGACGCGCTCGAGCCGTCCTACGCCGCCGCGCTGCGCGCCACGACGGCGACTTATTTCGACATGCTGCTCGAGCTGGACCGCGGCCTGAGCGCGCGGCAGCGCGAGCGCGCGGTGGCGCGCATGCGTGCCCTGGCGGCCGATTTCACGCAGCTTGCGCAGGCCGGCGCCGGAGCAGGGGACCGGCAGTGAACGATCCCGTAGCGCTGCGCACGGCAGACGCGCCCCCCGCGCTGCGGGTCGAGACGCCGCCGGCGAGCTACGCCGGCCGCACCCGATACACGCAGCTCGAATACGAGGCGATCCTCGCCAACGCGTCGATCGGCATCGCCTTCACGCGCGACCGGAAGTTCTTCCTGTGCAACCCGAAATTCGAGGAGATGTTCCGCTGGGGGGCGGAGGAGCTGATCGGACAGCCCGGCGAGGTGGTCTATCCCTCGCACGAAAGCTATACCGCGCTCGGGCATATCGCGATCCCGCTCCTGACCTCGGGCAGGCAGCTCGACGTTGAGTGGGAAATGCGGCGCAAGGACGGGACGACCTTCCTCGCGCGCGTCATCGCCAAGGCGATCGACGCGACGGTCACGCAGCAGGGCACGATCTGGATCGTCGAGGACATCACCGAGCGCAAGCGCCACAGCGACGAGGTGAACCGGCTGCTGCGCGAGCAGGAGGCGATCCTCGGGACCGCGTCGGTCGGCATCGTATTCATCAAGGAGCGGCGCATCGTGCGCTGCAACCGGCGCTACGAGGAGATGTACGGCTACGAGCCCGGTGCCCTGGTGGGCCAGCCCGCGAGGGCACTGTACGCGGACGACCAGGCATACGAGGGAGCGGACGCCGCCGACGCGGAGCTTGCGCGCGGAATGACGGCGCGGCGCATCGAGATGCGCCGCCGCAAGGATGGCAGCACGTTCTGGACCCGTACCGACGGCCGCGCCGTCGACCCGCGCAATCCCGAGCGCGGCTCGGTGTGGACGGTCGAGGACATCACCGAGCAGCGGCGCGCCGAAGAAGATCTCGCGCGCCTGCTGGCCGAGCAGCAGGCGCTGTTGAACAACGTCGTCGCGGGCATCGCCTTCGTGCGCGACCGCAAGCTGCAGCGCTGCAACCGGCGCTTCGAGGAGCTGTTCGGCTTCGGCCCGGGCGAGGCGCTCAACGCCTCGATGCGGCTGCTGTATTTCACAGACGAGGAATTCGAGTCCCGCGCGTCGGCCTACCGCGAGCTCGACCAAGGGCGCTCGCACCAGCGCGAGCAGTTCCTGCGCAGGGCCGACGGCTCGGGTTTCTGGTGCCGGCTTTCGGGCCGTGCGGTCAAGCCCGGGACTCCCGCCAAGGGCTACGTCTGGCTGTTCGAGGACATCACCGAGCAAAAGCGCGCCGACGAGGCGATGCGGCGGCTCGCCGAGGACCAGCAGTTGATCCTCGACAACGCGACCGTCGGTATCGCCTTCGTGCGCGACCGCGCGATCCAGCGCTGCAACCGGCGGCTGGAGGAAATGACGGGCCATGCGCCCGGCAAGCTGGCGGGCAGCTCGATGCAGGAGCTGTTTGCCGATCCACGGGAGTGGACGTCCGTCAGCGAGGCCGCCTACGGCAGCACGGCGCCCGGCGAGACGCACCATGCCGAATGCTTCTACCGCCGCAAGGATGGGAGCACGTTCTACGCGCGCAGCGTCGGGCGCAGGATCGATGCCGGCACCGGCGAGCAGCAGGACTGGATATGGATCATCGAGGACGCGACCGAGCGGCACGAGGCCGAGGAGCGCGTGCGCCGCGCGCTCGCCGAGCAGGAGCTGATCCTCGACAACGCCACGGTGGGTATCTCGTTCATCCGGCAACGCGTCTACCAGCGCTGCAATCCGCGACTCGAGGAGATGTTCGGCTACGCGCCGGGCGAGCTGGTCGGCTGCCCGACCTCGGTGCTGTTCCTGAGCGACGAGGAGTATCGGGACGTCGGCAAGCGCGTCTACGGCGAGCTCGGAGCGGGGCGCGCCTTCGCCGACGAGCGGCGCCTCAAACGCAAAGACGGCAGTACGCTGTGGTGCAAGGTGGTCGGCAAGGCGATCGACCCGGATCATCCCGATGATGGCGCGATCTGGATCTACGACGACGTCACCGCGGAGCGCGATTCGCGTGACGCGCTCGAAGCCTCGCGCAACGCCCTCGAACGCGCCGTCGCCGAGCGCACCGCGGAGCTGATATCGGCCAATGATCGGCTCGAAGGGGAGATCGCCGACCGCAAGCAGGCCGAGCAGCGCGCGCAGCACCTCGCCGATCACGACGCGCTAACGGGGCTGCCGAACCGGCGCCTGCTCGAAGACCGCCTCACCCAGGCGCTCGCGCTCAGCTACCGCAATCGCAAGCAGACCGCGGTGATGTTCGTCGACCTCGACCGCTTCAAGACCATCAACGACTCGCTCGGCCACGCGGTGGGCGACGTGCTGCTGAAGGAGGTCGCGCGGCGCCTGGTGGCACAGCTGCGCGTCGGCGACACCATTTGCCGCATTGGCGGCGACGAGTTCGTGGTGGTGCTACCAGAGAGCAAGCGCTCCACCGACGCCGCGAACGTCGCGCAAAAGGTGATCGAGCAGCTTTCGCTGCCGATCAACGTCGAGGGCCGCGAGCTGCACGTCACGCCGTCGATCGGTATCAGCGTGTTTCCGGACGACGGTCGCGATGCCGAGACGCTGATCCGCAATGCCGATGCCGCGATGTACCACGCCAAGGAGATGGGGCGCGCGAACTACCAGTTCTTCACCGACCAGATGAACCTTTCGGCGTCGCGCCGCCTGGCGCTGGAGAACGACCTGCGACGCGCGATCCAGAAAGGCGAGCTGCGCGTGTACTACCAGCCGATTATCGAGCTTGGCGGCGGGCACATCGCGGCGCATGAGGCGCTGGTGCGCTGGCAGCACCCGTCGCGCGGCCTGGTGTCGCCGGGCGACTTCATCCAGCTCGCCGAGGACACGGGCCTGATCCTGAAGATCGGCGAATGGGTGCTGCGCGAAGCCTGCCGCTGGGCGACGTTCATCGGCGTCGACCGCGGCCTGCCGGTGTCGGTCAACCTGTCGCCGCGCCAGTTCACCGATCCGAGGCTGGTCGAGCTCGTCGCCTCTGTGCTGAAGGAATCGGGCCTGCCGGCCAGCCTGCTCGAGCTCGAGATCACCGAAACGACGGCGATGCAGCAGACCGACGTCACCATGGCGACGCTGGGCAAGCTGAAGGCCCTCGGCGTGAGCATCGCGATCGACGATTTCGGCACCGGCTACTCCAGCCTTGCGTACCTGAAGCGATTCCCGGTCGACAAGCTGAAGATCGACCGCGCCTTTATCGCCGAGGTCCCCGCGGACAAGGACAACAAAGCGATCGTCGCGGCGACGGTGGCGCTGGCGCACGCGCTTGGCCTGAAGGTGGTGGCCGAGGGCGTCGAGACCGAAGCGCAGCTCGAGTTCCTGCAGACCTGCCGCTGCGATTTCCTGCAAGGCTTTCTCGCCGGGCGACCGGTCGACGCCGACACCGCTGCCAAAGAGTACGTCTGAGCAAGCCTTACCTGCAGTTCTCGCACGCCAACGGCTTTCCGGCGCCATGCTACGCGGCCATGCTGGGCGCGCTGGGCCGCGACTACCGCATCGGCTGGATCGAGGCGATCGGCACCGACGCGCGCTACCCGGTGACCGAGGGATGGCCGCACCTCGTCGAACAGCTAATCGATGAGCTCGAGCGTGCGCGTCACGGCGCGCCCGCGTATGCCGTGGGCCACTCGCTTGGCGGCTACCTGACGCTGCTCGCGGCGCTCAGGCGTCCCGGGCTGTTTCGCGCCGTCGTGCTGCTCGATGCGCCCGTTATCGGCGCGCTGCGCGGCCGCTTGCTCGGCGCCACCAAGCGTCTCGGTATCGTCGACCGTGTGACGCCGGCGGGCGCAGTGCGCGATCGGCGCAGCCATTGGCAGACCCGCGAGCAGGCGAAGCAGCATTTCCGCACGCGGCGGCTGTTCCGGCATTTCACCGACCAGTGCCTGGAGGACTACGTGCAGCACGGACTCGTCGAGCGCGGCGGCGAGCTGCGCCTGCTGATCGATCCGGCGATCGAGTATCGGATCTACCGCACCATTCCGCACGGCATGAGCCGGCACCTGCGCGGTCTCGAGGTGCCGGCGGGTTTCATCGGCGGGGCGCGCTCCGACGTGGTCCGGCGCGCGGGACTCGCTGCGACGCGCGCGGTCTGCACTACGCGAGAAGTGCCGGGCGGTCACCTGTTCCCGTTCGAGCATCCGCTCGAGGCCGCCGCGGCGGTGCGCGAGCTACTCGGCGAGATCGGCCGGTGAGCGGCGAGCACAGCTTCGCCGCGGGCTTGCGCGCGGGGGCTCCGGTGGTGTTCGGCTACCTGGGCATAGGCTTCGCCGCGGGCGTGGTCGAGCGCGCCGCGGGGCTGTCGTACGCGGAGGTGCTGCTCATCTCGATGGTGCTCTACGCCGGATCGGCGCAGTTCATCGTCACCAGCATGCTGTCGCTCGCAAGCCCGCCTTCCGCGATCGTGCTGACGGTGTTCTTCGTCAACCTGCGGCACCTGCTGCTTTCGGCGGCACTCGCGCCTCACTTGCGCGCGCTCAGGCCCTGGCAGAACGCGCTGCTCGGCCTGCAGCTCACCGATGAGACCTTCGTTGTCGCCGCCGCGCGCTTCGCGCGGCAGGCGCCCACCGGTGCCGCGTGGATGGCGGGGCTCAACATGTCGGCGTGGACGGCCTGGGCGGCGGCGAACCTCGCCGGCGCGGCGCTCTCGGGCTTCGCGGCCGATACGCGCGTGCTCGGCTTCGCGCTGCCGTGCATGTTCGCCGGCCTCGTGGTGCTGCAGCTCGCCGCGCATCCGCGTTTCGGCGTCGCCCTCAGCGTGACGCTCGCCGCCGCGGCGACGGCGGTGGCGCTGCAGCTCGCGCTGCCCGGGCCGTGGGCCATCATCGGCGCCACGCTGCTCGGTGCCAGCTTCGGACTCGGCCTTGGAAAATGTACCTACGCCCGGAAATCCTCGCCCTGATCCTCGCCTGCGCGCTGGTCACCGCGCTGCCGCGCGTGCTGCCGCTGGTGGCGTTGGCGCGCTTCGAGCTGCCGGGCTGGTTGCTGGAGTGGCTGGGCTACGTGCCGCTCGCGGTGCTCGCGGCGCTGCTTGCGATCGAGGTGCTGCTGCCGGGCGGCAAGCCCGATTTCTCGCTCGCCAACCCCGCGCTGCTCGCGCTCGCGCCGGCGTTCGCGGTCGCCGTGTGGTCGCGGAGCCTGATCGGAACGGTGATCGCCGGCGTCGCGGCGTACTGGCTGCTCGCCTAGGCCTCAGATCATGCGGCCGCGGCGCTTTTTCAGCGCCTCTTCGAGCGCCTTGATGTTGTACTCGACCGTCGGCATGTTCGGATTGACCTCGAGCGCGCGCCGGAACCACTTGAGCGCCTGCTCCGGATCGTCGAGCGCGAGGTAGATCTGCCCGAGGCCGGACAGCGCGCCGAAGTGCTTCGGATTGCGCTTGAGCACCTCGGCGCAATCGGCGATCGACTTGCGGTACTCGCGCATCAGGAAGTACACGGTGGCGCGCTTGTTCCAGGCCTCGGCGAACAGCGGCTTGGCGCGGATCGCCTGCGAGAAGCTCGCCGCCGCCTCGGTCAGCCGGCCGCTGTTCATTTCGTCCACCCCGCGCACCATCAAGGCGTCCACTGCGGGGTCGCCGGAGCGGCTCCACAGCGACCACAGGCCGGTTTCCGCGTAGGAGCGCACCACGGGGTTGGCGTCGCGCAGCCGCTCGTGCAGCAGATCGGCGTCGGCCATGCTGCCGTAATTGGCGATCCAGGCGATGGCCTCGGCGCGCTTCGCCGCGTCCGGATCGCGCAACCCGGCGAGCGCCGCGGCGCGGTCGGCGGCCGGCGCGGGGAATGCGGGGGCCGCGAGCAGTGTTAACCCGAGCACTGCGGCGCAACATGCGCGTGCGAGCGGAAGCAGGTAGCTGGACATGACTGGTCTTGTTTGCAAGGAGAACACATGAAACTCGTCGTTCGTTCCCTGATTGTGGCCCTTTTGTGCGCCTCGGGCACGGCGTTCGCGGCCGGCGGCGACTCGAACCCCGCGCCCGCGGCAACGGCCGATCCCGCCATCGAGCGCGCCCAGGAGGCGATGCGGGCGAAGGATTGGCCGCGCGCCGCAGCGCTCATGCGCGATGCCTTGGCAAGCCAGCCCGGCAACGCCGACTACCACAACCTGTACGCCTACGCGCTGCGCAAGGGACCCGATCCGGACATGAAGCTGGTGTTCCAGCATTACGAGGAGGCGCTGCGCATCGATCCGAAGCACCGCAACGCGCACGAGTACATCGGCGAGGCTTACCTCCAGGTCGGCGACCTCGCCAGCGCGAAAGAGCACCTCGCGGCGCTCGACCGGCTGTGCTTCTTCCCCTGCGAGCAGTACAGCGAACTGAAGGAAGCGGTGGAGGACTACGAGAAGCGGCACAAGTAGCGCACCCGCGGCGCTCTGGTAAGCTGCGCCGGGTGGCGCGCCCCAACATCGTCTTCATCCTCGCCGACGACCTCGGCTACGCCGACCTCGGCTGCTACGGCGGGCGCTCGCTGCACGCGCCGCGCGGCTCGTGCTCGCCGAACCTCGACCGCATGGCGGCCGAGGGCCTGCGCTTCACCGACGGCTACTCGAACTCACCGGTGTGCTCGCCGACGCGCTTCGCGCTCGCCACGGGGCGCTACCAGTACCGGCTGCGCGGCGGCTGGGACGAGCCGATCGCCGGACGCGCACGCACCGATCCTTCGCTCGGTCCGGTGCTCGGCCTGCCGCCCGAGCACCCGAGCCTGCCTTCGCTGCTCGGGCAGGCGGGGTACGCGACCGCCCTCGTCGGCAAGTGGCACCTGGGCTACGCGCCGCACTTCGGGCCACTGAAGAGCGGCTATGAGGAGTTCTTCGGCGCGATGAGCGGCGGGCTCGACTACTTCACGCATTGCGATACCTCCGGCGCGCACGACCTGTGGGAGGGCGAGACCGAGATCCATCGCATCGGCTACCTCACCGACCTGATCTCGGACCGCTCTGTCGAGTACATCGAGCGCCAGCGCGACAGCGCCAGGCCGTTCCTGCTCTCGGTCCATTACACCGCGCCGCATTGGCCGTGGGAGACCCGCGCCGACGAGGCGGAGGCGAAGCTGCTCGCGGGCACGCGCGAGCATATCGGCCACCTGTCGGGCGGCTCGGTCGAAACCTACCTGACGATGATCCATCACATGGACGAGGGCATCGGCCGCATCCGCGAAGCGCTGGGCTCGATCGGCGCGGACGAGCACACCATCGTGGTGTTCACCAGCGACAACGGCGGCGAGCGCTTCTCCGACGTCTGGCCGCTCACCGGCAAGAAGATGGACCTGCTCGAGGGCGGGATCCGCGTGCCCTACATCGTGCGCTGGCCGGCGCGCGTGAAGCCCGGCGGCGTCACGCCGCAGCTCGCGATGACGATGGACTGGGTCCCGACGCTTCTCGATGCAGCCGGCGCCGCGCCGCATCCGGACTATCCGCTCGACGGCGTGAGCCTGCTCGCGGTGCTGGAGAACCCAGCCATGACGTTCGAGCGCGAGCTCTTCTGGCGCACCAACTTCCGCAATCAGCGCGCGCTGCGCGCCGGGCGCTGGAAGTTCCTGTCCACCGAGGACGGCGAATTCCTCTACGACCTGGCGGCGGACGCGCGCGAGCGGGCGAACCGGGCGCTGCGCGAGCCGGCCCGGCTCGCCGCCATGCGCGCGCGCTACGCCGAATGGGAAAGGACGCTGCCCGGCGTGCCCGAGGGCGCGAAGGCTTCGCTCATCACCAACAAGGCGAACATGGCGACGCCGACGCCCTGAGCGGCACCGGTCAGCTCTTTGCAAGGCGCGCGAGCACGCGCGCGCCGTAGGCCGGCTCGATGCGCGTGCGCAGCAGCGCGAGCTTCCTCATGGCGCGCGCCTGCGCGGCGGCATCGAGGGATGGGTCGTCGAAGATCAGACGCTCGAGCTCGGCGATTTCGCGCCGTGCCTCGACTTCGGGCGGCACGAAGCCCGCATTCTTCAGCACGCGGTAGGCGAGGCGCAGCTCCTCGGGCACGAGCGCGTCATCCTCCAGAGCCAGCGGCCGGCCGGCGCCGGGCAAGTCGTCGAACTCGCCGCGCGCGAGCGCCTCCTCGATCTTCCGCTCTGCGAGCCATTCGAACGAGAGCATTCGGCTATTCTAAGGCTTATGAGCCGCCGCGCGTACCGCATCGCCCCCACCGAAGACACCACGTTCCACCCGCGACTTATCGGCACGCACGGCGCCGTGGCGGCGAACTCCTACCTTTCGGTGAATGCGGGCGTGGACGTGCTCAAGGCGGGCGGCAACGCGATCGACGCCGCGGTCGCGGCGACGCTGGTCGAGGGCTTGGTCAATCCGCAGATGCACACCATCGGCGGCGAGTGCCCGATGCTCATCCGGCTGGCGGGCGAGGCGCGCGTCATCGCGGTGAACGGCAACACGGCGGCGCCGATGGCGGCGACGCCGGAGGCGTTCCGCGCGCGCGGGCTCGCCGACGTGCCCGAGCAGGGCATCCTGGCGGCGGGCGTGCCGGCGGCGTTCTCGGCGCTTCTCACGGTGCTCGCGCGCTGGGGCAGGCTGTCGTTCGCCGACGTGTCGGCTCATGCGCGCGAGCTCGCCGCGCAGGGCTTCCCGCTCTCGGAGGGCTTGCGCAACCAGCACAAGTACGGCTTGGTCGCGCTGCGCGAGCGGTTCCTCGCGCAATGGCCGGGCAGCGCGGCGCTCTACCTGCCCGGCGGGCGCGTGCCCGAGGTCGGCGAACTGGTGAAGAACGCGGCCTACGCCCGCGTGCTCGATTACCTCGCCAACGAGAAGGATCCGCACGCCGCGTTCTATCGGGGCGAGGTCGCCGCCGAGATCGAAAAATACTCCAATGCGCACGACGGGCTGCTGGCGCGCGACGATCTGGCGCGCTTCGAGACACGCATCGAGGAGCCGGTGAGCCTGCGCGTGGGCGACACGACGCTCTACAAGTGCGGTTTCTGGTCGCAGGGGCCGGCCGAGCTGCAGACCATCGCGCTCATGCTGCGCCACGACCTGCGCGCGATGGGGCACGGCAGCGCCGACTACTGCCACCTGCTGGTCGAATGCATGAAGCTCGCCTACGCCGACCGCGAGCAGTACTACGGCGACCCGGCGCACACGCTGGTGCCGAGCGAAGTGTTGCTGTCGGACGCGTATACAGCCGAGCGCGCCGGGCTGGTCGACATGCGGCGCGCCGATCCCGAGCTGCGCCCGGGCGACGCGCGGCGCAACGCGGCGCTGCTGCCGGCGGACGAGCGTGTGACCCCGAAAGGCTGGGGCGCGGGCACGGTGCACGTCGACGCGGTCGACGCACAGGGAAACATGGCCTCGTTCACGCCGAGCGGGGCGTGGCTCATGTCGGCCGAGGTGATGCCCGCGCTCGGCTTTCCGCTCTCGGTGCGCATGATGACCTTCTACCTCGCGCCGGCGCATCACCCCAACGTGGTGGCGCCGGGCAAGCGCCCGCGCACCACGCTCACGCCGTCGCTCGCCTTCAAGGGCGGCAAGCCGTGGATGGCTTTCGGCACCATGGGCGGCGACAATCAGGGCCAGTGGCTGCTGCAGTTCTATCTCAATCGCGCGGTGTTCGGCATGACCATCCCGCAGGCGATCGAGGCGCCGCGCCTCTCGAGCGAGAGCTTCCCCGGGTTTTTCGCACCGCACGTCGGCGTGCCGAACCGCGTGCGCGCCGAGGCGCGCATCGGCAAGAAAATACTCGACGAGCTCAGGCGACGCGGCCACGACGTCGACGTGGCTCCTGACTGGACCGAGGGCTTCGTCTCCGCGGCGCAGTTCGACGAGGAAAGCGGGCTCATCGAAGCGGGCTGCGACCCGCGCGGCGCCAAGGCGGAATGCTTTCCGGCCTTCGCCTACGCCTGGTGAGCGCGCCTCAGGCGTGCGCGGGACGCGCTTCGCGGATGTCCGAGTGCGGCGGGAACACGGCCCAGGCGTTCTCCTTCGGCTTGTAGTACACGCGGCCGGGCAACTGCTCGAGGGCGAGGCCGTACATGTGGAAGTTGAGCGTCGTGCCGTCGATATGTATCGAGTGCAGGTCGTCCGGCAGAAAGGCGACCCCGGAGCCCTGGCCGACGACGAACTGGCCCTTCTCGCGCACGCCGCCCTCGGCGGTGCGGTCGTAGAACCGGTTCAGCTCGTTGCCCTGCACGCCGACGATCACCGCCCAGGTGGTGTGGTTGTGCGCGGGCGTGCCATAGCGGCCGTTCGCCGAATTGGCGTACAGGGCGAAGCGGTGGTCGGCGTCCTCGGAAAGCCGGTACAGGCACGAACTGCGGCCCGCGCCGGATGGCGGCGGCGGAAAGTCCCCGAGCGTAAACAGGTCGCCGCGCGCCGCGAGCTTGAGCAGCCGTGCCTTGATGCGCTCCAGGCCGTCGCGCGTGACGCCGTAGCGCTGTTCGATCGTGCGCACATCCGCGACCGCGGCCTCGATCTCGTGCTGGCGTTGCCGGTTTCGGTCCATATTCCTATCTCCTCGAAATCCGTCTCTGACCCCATTTCTTGCGTGCGAGCGCTGCGCCGGCGGCGAGCGCCTTGAGCTTGGCGATAGCGATCTCGCGCTGCATCGGCGCCATGCCGCAGTTGGTGCAGGGAAACAGGCGGTTCTTCGGCACGTACTTGAGCGCGCGACCGATCGTTGCGGCAACCTCGGCCGGGGTCTCGACCTTGTCCGAGGCGACGTCGATCACGCCCACCAGCACGTCCTTGCCCTTGAGCAGCGCCATCAGCTGCGGCGGCACGTGCGAGTGGATGCACTCGAGCGAGACCTGCTTGATGCGGCTCTTGGCGAGCGCCGGAAAGATTCTCTCGTACTGGCGCCATTCCGCGCCGAGGCTCTCCTTCCAGTCGATGTTCGCCTTGATGCCGTAGCCGTAGCAGATGTGGACCGCCGTGGTGCACTTGAGGCCGCGCGCCGCGCGCTCCAGCGCCTTGACGCCCCACTTGACCACGTCGTCCATGTAGACGTTGAACGCCGGCTCGTCGAACTGGATGGTGTCGACGCCGTCCTTCTCCAGCGCGCGCGCCTCCTGGTTGAGCAGCTCGGCGAAAGCCATCGACAGCTTCACCTTGTCGCCGTAGTAGCGGTCGGCGATGGTGTCGACGATGGTCATCGGCCCGGGCATGGTGATCTTGAGCTTCTTTTTGGTGTGTGCGCGCGCCAGGCGCGCTTCGATCCGGTGCACGCGGCCCTTTAGCCGCAGCGGCCCGACCACCACCGGCACCATGGCGTCGTAGCGGTTGGCGCGGATGCCCATCTTCACCTTGTGCTCGAAGTCGATGCCCTCGACGAACTCGAGAAAGCCATGCACGAAGTGCTGACGCGACTGCTCGCCGTCGGAGACGATGTCGATGCCAGCGTCTTCCTGCTCCTTGAGCCACAGCAGGGTCGCGTCGCGCTTGGCGCGCGCCAGGTCCTCGCCCGTGGCCTGCCAGGCGGGCCACAGCTTGTTCGGCTCGGCGAGCCAGAAGGGCTTCGGCAGGCTGCCGGCGATGGTAGTCTCGAACATGGCGCTGTCTCCCTGGATCGATAGCCGCGGAGTCTACCGCCGATCGCACGAGGATGGACCATGGAAAAGCTTACGATCCCGCAGAGTCTCGCCGAATGGAACGCGCGCGGCCGCGAATACCTGCCGGGGCACCTGGGCATCGAGATCCTGGCCGTCGAGCCTGACGCGCTGCGCGCTCGCATGAAGGTCGAGCGCAGCAAGTGCGCCTGGAACGGCTTCCTGCACGCCGGCGCCGTGGTGTCGCTCGCCGACACCTGCTGCGGCTACGCCACGGTGCGCAACCTTCCAGAGGGCGCGGCGGGCTTCACCACCATCGAGCTGAAGAGCAACTTCTTCGGCACCGCCCTGGAGGGCGACGTCGGCTGCGTCGCGCGCCCGGTGCACAAGGGGCGCACCACGCAGGTGTGGGACGCCGCGGTGCGCTCCGAGGCGAGCGGCAAGCAGATCGCGCAGTTCCGCTGCACCCAGATGATCCTCTATCCGCGCTGACCGATGAAGAAGATCGCGCTGCTGCTGGCGCTTGTCGTCGTCGCGCTGCTCGCCTGGGTGCTGTTCCGCTCGAGCGGCGTCGTGATCACCGTGAACGGCGAGCCGCTCACCGGGCCGGTGAAGGTCGCCGCCGAGGGCTGGGGCCTGCTGGTGGCCGTGGTCGCGCTGTTCTGCGCGGCGATCCTCCTCGCGTTCGTGTTCGCCGGCATCGGGCTCATCGTGCTCGGTGTACTGGTGCTGGCCGGGCTGGTGCTCGCCTGGCTCGCCTTCCCGTTCCTGGTGCCGCTGCTCGTGCCGCTGTTCCTCGTCTGGCTGTTCGTCGCCGCTGTGCGCGGCAGCGACTCCGGCGGGCGCTAGGCGGCCGCGGGCGCGAGTTGGCGCGCCTCGCGGATCGGCAGGTGCACGGCCGCGGCCATCAGGCACAGCCCGATGTCGGCCCACCACATCCAGTCGTAGCTGCCGGTGGCCGCGTAGGCCTTGCCGCCGAGCCAGGCGCCGAGAAAGCCGCCGACTTGGTGCGACAGCATGACGATGCCGAACAGCGTCGCGAGGTAGCGCGGGCCGTGCAGCTTGGCGACCAGCCCGACGGTGGGCGGCACCGTCGAGAGGTAGGTGAAGCCGATGCCGGCGGCGAACAGGAAGAACGCGAGCTCGGTCTTGGGCGAGAAGAAGAACACCAGGATTAGGACCGCGCGCGCAAAGTAGATCGCCGATAGCATGAGCTTCATGCGCGTTTCGGCGATGGCGCGCCCGACCCACAGGCTGCCGGCGATGTTGAACAGGCCGACAATGCCGAGGGACCAGGCCGCCACCGACGGCGGCAGCTGGCAGGTGGCGACGTAGCCCGGCAGGTGCGTGGCGATGAACGCGACGTGGAAGCCGCAAGTGAAGAATCCCGCGTTTAGCAGCAGGTAGCTGCGGTCTTTGGCCGCGGCCCGCACCGCCTGGCGCAGCGTGCCGCCGGTCGCGATCGCCGCCTGTGCCGCCGCGTGCGCCTTGGCGCCGTGCGTCAGGTAGACGACCAGCGGCACGGCGAGCAGCCCCGTGGCGCCGAGAATGACGAGCGCCGGCTGCCAGCCCGCGAAGCCGATCGCCAGCTGCGCCAGCGGGATGAGGGTGAACTGGCCGAACGAGCCGCCGGCGCCGATGATGCCGTTGGCCAGCCCGCGCTTGGCTTCCGGGATCCAGCGGCTGCCCGAGGATATCAGGAGCGACGGGCCGATCGCGCCCGCGCCGATCGCGCCCGCGACGCCGATCAGCAGCGTGAGCGCGAGCGCGTCGTGCGCGAGCGGAATGGCGGCGGTGGCGCCCGCGACGAGGATGGCTCCGGCGAGCATCACCGGTCGCGGGCCGAAGCGGTCGGCGACCGCGCCGGCCAGCGGCTGCGCGACGCCCCACATCAGCTGCCCGATGCCGAAGGCGAGGCTGAGCGCGACGTAGCCGACGCCGGTCGAGGAGTTCACGGCGCTGATAAACAGCGGCTGCGCGTTGCGGATGCCCAGGCCGAGGGCGAACACCGCGCTCGCGGCGAGCGCGACGGCGAGGAAGCTACGGTTCTGTGCGGTCATGCAGTGTCCTTGGTGTCGAGCGCATCGAGCGATTCATCGATCAGCGCGTGCAGCCCGGCGATGCGCTTGGCGCCGAGCAGTGCTTCGAGGTCGTCCTGGGCGCGCTCCCACAGCGGAGCCGCCGCGCGCAGGCGCGCGCGCCCTGTGGCGCTCAGCTCCAGCGCGGCGCGCTTGCCCGCGCGCCGTTCGCCGTGGCGTAGCCAGCCGGCGGCCTCCAGCGGCTTCAGGTTGCGAACCAGCGTGGTGCGATCCATTCCCATGCGCGCGGCGAGCGCGGACACCGAGGCGCCCTCGCCGCGCGCGAGGTGCGCGAGCAGCGAGTACTGCGTGATGGTCAGGCCGGCCTCGGCCAGCACCCGGTCGTAGGCCTGCGTCACGCGGCGCGTGAGCTTGCGCAACAGGAAGCAGGAGCAGCGTTTCTTGGCAGCGTCCATCGCCGTGATGTGTATATACACACCTGAGCTTGCATGCTGACAGACCTGCGGCCGGGCGTCAATCCGGGTAGGCTTGCGGCCATGGCGAAGCGACTGATCGTCGGCATCACCGGCGCCACCGGGGCGGCCTACGGCGTGCGGCTGCTCGAGGCCGTGCGCCGCAGCCGCGGCTGGCAGAGCCACCTGGTGCTCTCCGAGGCGGGCGTGCTCACCGCCTGGCACGAGCTGGGCATGAAGCGCAAGGACATCGAGCGCCTGGCCGACGTCGCCTACAGCCCGCGCGACGTCGCCGCGGCGCTCGCCAGCGGCTCGTTCATCACCGAAGGCATGGTGATCGCGCCGTGCTCGATGAAGACGCTCGCCGCGGTGGCGCACGCGCACGCCGACGACCTGGTGTCGCGCGCCGCCGACGTGGTGCTCAAGGAGCGCAGGCGCCTGGTGCTGCTGCCGCGCGAGACGCCGCTCAACCTCGCGCACCTGCGCAACATGGTGGCGGCGAGCGAGATGGGCGCCATCATGTTCCCGCCGGTGCCAGCGCTGTACGCCAAGCCGAAGTCGATCGAGGAGATGGTCGACCACACGGTGGCGCGGGTGCTCGACCTGTTCGGCATCCGCTCGCCCAAATTGCGCCGCTGGCAGGGCATGAAGGGTCGAGCGGCGCCGGCGAATGACTAGGCCTGCGGCGGGCCGCGACGTTTTTTCCGAGTCGTACGCGGAGGCGCGCGCCAAGTTCCGGGACGCGGCGCGCGCGGCGGGCGCCGCGCTGCACGCCTACGAGCACCCGTCGGCAAAAGGGCCCGGCGGCGAAGCGCTGTGCCTGGACGTCGCCGTGCTGGGGCCCGCAGACGCCGCGCGCGTCCTGGCGGCCGGCAGCGGCACGCACGGCATCGAGGGCTACTCGGGCTCGGCGGCGCAGACCGCGTTTCTCGCCTCGGCGCCGCGGCTGCCGCGCGACTGCGCGCTGGTGTTTTTCCACGCCCACAATCCTTGGGGCTTCGCGCACCGGGCGCGCGTCACGGAAGAAAACGTCGATCTGAACCGCAACTTCGTCGATCACTCGAAGTCCTATCCCGCGAATCCCGGCTACGCAGAGCTGCACCCGATCGTCACGCCCAGGGACTGGGACGAGGGCGTCCTCGCTGAGGTATTCCGCGGCCTGGATGCGTTCCGCGCGCGTGTCGGCGAGCAGACGTTCTCCGACGCTTACAACGGCGGCCAGTACACGCATCCCGACGGGCTGTTCTTCGGCGGCCATCGCCCGCAGTGGGCGAATACTGCGTTGCGCGAGGCGATGCATGCGCACCTCGGGGGCGCGCGGCAGGTGGCGATGATCGACCTGCATACCGGCATCGGGCCGTTTCTCGGGCACGTGTTCCTGTGCTTCCACGCACCGGGCTCGGCGGCCTACGAGCGGGCGCGCGCGTGGTGGGGCGAGCGCGCAGTGAACCGCGCAGGCGTCACGCACAAGGCGGTCGCCGACTACAAGGGGATATTGATCGACGCCTTCCGCGCCATGCTGCCGCGGGCCGACACCATGGCGGTGGTGGTCGAGTTCGGCACGCGCTCGCGCGAGGACATGCAGCGCGCCAACATGGCCGGCAGGTGGCTGCGCTACGAGGGCTCGAAGAACCCGCAGCTCGCCGCCAGGGTTCACGCCGATTTCAGCGAAGCGTTTTACCCGCGCGACCCGCGCTGGCGCGACGCTGTGCTCGAGCAATCGCGCGACATACTCGAGCGTGGACTCAAGGGTCTCGCGGCGGACTGAGCGTCACTTCACGCCGGCCAGAAATGCCTCAATCGCCCGAGTGAAGGCCTGCGGCTGCTCCATGTTGGAGATGTGCGCGGCGTGCGGGATCAGCACCAACTTCGAGCCCGGCGCGCTGTCGTGGATCTCGCGCGCCATCGCCGGCGGCGTACCGGCGTCCTGCTCGCCGCAGATGACGAGCATCGGGCACTTGATGTCCTTGAGCCGCGCGGTCAGGTTGATTTTCGGGATGGCGTGGCTGCAGCCGACGTAGCCGGCCACCGGCGTCGCGGCGATCAGCGCGCCGATGCGCTCGACGACCTCGGCGTGCGACTTGCGAAACGGCTCGGTGAACCAGCGCTCGAGCGTCGGCTGCACCAGCGGCTGCATGCCGCGCGTCTCGGCGGTCTTGATGCGCTCGGCCCAGATGCCCGCGGCCTCGGCCGGGTAGCGGCTCGTGGTGTCGGCGAGAATCAGGCTCGCGAGCATGCCCGGGTACCTGAGGGCGAAGGTCTGGCCGATCATGCCGCCCATCGACAGGCCGGCGAAGTGGCTGCGCTCGATGTTGAGATGCTTGAGCAGCGCATGCAGGTCTTCGGCCATCATCTCCAGGGTGTATGGGCCCGCCGGCGCCATGCTCTCGCCATGGCCGCGCGCGTCGTACGCGAGGATGCGGTAGCGGTCCCTGAAGGCCTCGATCTGCGGATCCCACATGCGCACGCTGCACGCGAGCGAGTGGCTGAGCGTGAGCCACGGCGCGCCTTCCTCGCCGTGCACCTCGTAGTACATCTCGATGCCGTTGACCTTTGCTTTCATCGTCTCCCCCTAGGTGCCGGCGACGACCAGCGGGATCGTCATCTCGTCCTCGCTGGTGCCGCCATGATTGCCGATGTGCAGGTGCCGGGACTCGCCGGGCGTCCAGTCCTTTATGGTAAACCGTCCGTTCATCACCAGCGTAACGTCGCCCACGCGTTCCGCGATCCGGGGATGCGCCGCTCCCGCGCCGAACCAGCCCTGCGCGAGCAACTCCTGGCTGGCATGCACCTGCCCGCGGCCGTCGAGCCACTCCCCGGCGCGCGCCATGAACTCGGCCACACGCCCATCCTGCACGTGACAGTACGCGACGCGGCGCTCGCCGCATAGCGGAAAGCGCAGCATCCCCGGGAGCCCCGGCGCGTCTTCGAGCGCCAGCGCCTCGCCCGGCGGACAGTCGACGAAGCCGTGGTCGGCCGTGGCGATCACCACGCACTCGGTGCCCGCGAGTCGCGCCAGCAGCCTGCCGAAAGCTTCGTCGATCGCGGCGAATTGCTGCGCGGCCTGCTCGCTCTCCGAGCCGTGCTGGTGCGACACCGTGTCGTACTGCGGCCAGTAGACATAGACGAACTTGCGCTCGTCGCCCGACTTCACCGCGGCCTCCGTTTCGCGTCCCAGGCCTTCGAGGTCGTCGTAGGCGCGGCGCTCGGCGCCGCGGCAATGGTGCAGGTTGTAGTCCGAATCGATGATGTCTCGCTGCGAGACGACGATCGACCGCAACGGCAGGGTTTCGAACAGCGCGGGCGCGCGATACACGCTCCCCGGCGCGATGCCGCGCCGCGACAGGGGCAGGTAGTCGCCGCGCGAGCGGAACGGCAACGCCGCGGCGACGCAGCCCGCGGCGCCGAAATAGGTGAACCAGCCGGTGAGCCCGTGCTCGAGGGGCGCGCAGCCGGTGTAGCTCGTGGTGATGGCGCTCGCCGTGGTCGACGGAAATACCGAGGTCAGCGCGCCGCGCCGCCTGCGGGCCAGCTCGCCGCCGGCGCCCCGGCGCCTCAGGTAGCCGTCGCCCAGGCCGTCGACGATGAGCAGCACCAGGTTGCGCGCCGCGGCAATTTCTGTCAGGCGCAAGTGACGCAAAGTGGCATGTTGCGGCCTGCCGCCGCGCGCCTCGACCAGCGAGGCGATCAGATTGAGAAGGCTGCCGCCGGAATAGTCGGGAAGGACCATCCCCTCCGATGCTAGCGTATCCGGAGGGGTGGCGTCTGAGGCGGGTGTTTCGCTAGTGCATCACCAGCGGGTTGGTCAGCAGCGCGTCATAGCCGCCGAGGAATTCGTCCACCGACTCGTCATTCGTCTCTTCCGAGCACAGCGCGGCCATGGTGGCCCGAAACTGGGCCGCCACCATCCCCTGGATGTAGCCGGCGCGCCCGCCGCGTTTGTCCACCAGCTCGATGCCGCGCCGGCCGGGGAATTCGGCCACGTAATAGTTGCTGCTGTCGTAGAGCACCCTCATGGCAGGCCTCCATCGGCGCCCGATCGCGCCACGCCCGTTCGCATCTGGAAACACACGCAAGCTTTGTGCCTTTCGGGCTTGCCTGCCCCGCGCGGTGCGGGTGCTAGAATGTAAGAGTTCATCAGGAAGGTTCCCGCCATGCGGATCGAAGTCCACGTCCACGCCGACATTCCCATTCTCGAAGGGGTCTCGAAGAAGCAGATCGAGCAGGCGCTCGCGCCCGTGCTCGAATACCTTGACGCGGAGGGCATCGCCGACGTGAAGAGCCTCGAGCCCGACGAGCCCGGGATCAAGTACGACGAGAAGGACCTGATGCTGTTCATCTGCTGGACCGGCGAGATCGGGCGCAGCTTCCACCGGGCGCTCGACGAGGCGCTCGAGAACCTCGGGCCCTACTGTTACGAGGCGGTCGAGGTCGACGTCACGCTGTACCACGACAACGGCGACCAGGAAGCGCGGCTGCTGTTCGTCGGGCCGACGGCGCAGGCGATCCACGAGGCGCAGCGCCGCTGCATGGTCGAGGATATCTCGGCGCTGCTCGAGCGCCAGTTCGACAAGGAGCACGCGGCCGAGGTGGTGATGCTGGTCAACGACCTGTTCGACCGCGACTGGAAGGAAAAGGCCGCGCAGCCGAAGCAGCCCGAGCGCGCCTTTGAAGCCTACACACGCCCGAGCCGGAAGCACCTGCACTAGGAAGGAACATTCCCCGAACGCCCCTTGCGAGGGGCGTTTTCGTTTGCGGAGCCCGCCATGGCCGGACCCAAGTACCCAGGCTTCGATACCCTTGCGCTGCATGCGGGCCAGTCGCCCGACGCTGCTACCGGCGCGCGCGCGGTACCGATCTACGCCACCACGTCGTACGTGTTCCGCGACACCGAGCACGCGGCGTCCCTTTTCAACATGGAGCGCGCGGGGCACGTGTACTCGCGCATCTCGAATCCGACGGTGGCGGTGCTCGAGGAGCGCATGGCGGCGCTCGAGGGCGGCGTGGGCGCGATCGCTACCGCGAGCGGCCAGGCCGCGCTGCACCTCGCCATCGCCACCATCCTCGACGCAGGGCAGCACGTGGTGGCGTCGAACTCGCTCTACGGCGGCTCGCACAATCTCCTTGGCTACACGCTCAAGCGCTTCGGCATCGACACCACCTTCGTCGGCCCGCGCGATCCGCAGAACTTCGCGCGCGCGATCAAGGCGAACACGCGGCTCGTGTTCGGCGAGACCCTCGGCAACCCGGGCCTGGACGTGCTCGACATTCCCGCGGTGGCGAAAATCGCGCACGCGGCGGGGTTGCCGCTGCTGGTCGACTCGACCTTCACCACGCCGTGGCTGATGAAGCCCTTCGAGCTGGGCGCCGACCTGCTGTACCACTCGGCGACCAAGTTCCTCGGCGGCCACGGCGTCGCCATCGGCGGGGTGCTGGTTGACTCGGGGCGCTTCGACTGGGAGAAGAGCGGCAAGTTTCCGCAGCTCACCGCGCCCTACGAGGGCTTCCACGACATGGATTTCGAGGAGGAGTCTGGCACGCGCGCGTTCCTGCTGCGCGCGCGCCGCGAGGGGCTGCGGGACTTCGGCGCCTGCATGGCGCCGATGACCGCGTTCCAGATCCTGCAGGGCATCGAGACGCTGCACTTGAGGATGCCGCGCCACGTCGAGAACACGAGAAAGGTGGTGAACTTTCTCGCCGCGCACCCGATGGTGGAGTCGGTCGGCTACCCCGAGCTCGCCTCGCATCCGGACCACGCGCTCGCCAACAGGCTGCTGCCACGCGGCGCCGGCGCGGTGTTTTCGTTCAACATGAAGGGCGGACGCCCCGCGGGCCGCGCGTTCATCGAGAGCCTGCGCGTCTTCTCGCACCTCGCCAACGTCGGCGACGCCAAGTCGCTGGTGATTCATCCGGCGAGCACCACGCACTACCGCATGACCGACGAGGACCTGACGAAAGCGGGCATCACCGCTGGCACGGTGCGCCTGTCGATCGGGCTGGAGGCAGCCGACGACCTGATCGACGACCTCGATCGCGCGCTGAAGGCCGCGCAGAGGGCGGCGAAATGAACCTCACCGTCGACGGCAGGAAGGTGTTCGCCTACACCGCGGCGCATGACATCGATCCGGCGAAGCCGAGCATCGTGTTCGTGCACGGGGCCGGGCTCGATCACAGCTGGTTCGGCCTGCAGAGCCGCTACTTCGGTTATCACGGGCGCAACGTGCTGGCGGTCGATCTGCCGGGGCACGGGCGCTCCGAGGGGCCGCCGCTCGATAGCGTCGAGCGGATCGCCGACTGGGTCGTGGCGCTGCTCGACGCGGCCGGGATCGAGCGCGCGAGCGTCGTCGGCCACTCGCTCGGCGCGCTCGCCGCGCTCGAATGCGCGGCGCGCCATCCCGGGCGCGTGGAGCGCATCGCGCTGCTCGGCGTGGCGTTCCCGATGAAGGTGTCGGACGCCTTCCTGGAGGCCGCGCGCAACAACGAGCAGACAGCCTACGACATGGACACTATCTGGGGGCACGCGCCGCGGGTGCCGCTCGGCGGCAACCCGAACCCGGGCATGTGGATGTACGGCGACTCGCTTGCACGCCTCGCGCGCCTCGCGCCGGGCGTGCTCTACACCTCGCTCAAGGCGTGCAACGACTACGCCGCGGGGCTGGAGAGCGCGGCGAAAGTGAAGTGCCCCGCGTTGATTCTGGTCGGTAAGCGGGACATGATGACCCCGCCGAAGTCCGCCGATGCGCTCGCCAAGGCGATCGATGGCAGCGTAACGGCGCGCATTGCCTGGAGCGGCCATTCGATGATGGCCGAGGCGCCCGACGCGGTACTCGACGCGCTGATCGATTTCCTCGGCTAGCGCACGCCCCACACCGCTTTCCTCACCGCGATGGCGGTGAGCGCGCCGAAGGTCACCATGCCGACCGCGATCACGCCGAACACCGCGTGCAACCCGGCGTCGAGCGCGAACACCGCCGCGCCGCCGCCGATCACGATTGCCAGGCGCGCGCTGCCGGCTAGCACGGGCAGCAGCACCTCGCCCGCACCCTGCGAGGCGAAGTACAGCGCGATGCCCAGCGCGAGAAACGGATAGCACAGCCCGACCGTGCGCAGGTAGCGGGTGCCCGCGTCGAGCACGCGTGGATCGGCGCTGAACAAGCCCACCCACCCCTCGGGATATAGGGTCGCCGCGACGCCGATCGCAAGGCTGACGCCACACGCGAGCGCGGCGCCGGTGAAGGCGATCTTCTTGGCGCGCAGCGCGTGCCCCGCGCCGACGTGCGTGCCCACCAGCGCCACCATCGCCTGGCCGACCGCGAACACCAGCGGGATCTGCAGCAGCTCGAGCCGCAGGCCGACGCCGTAGCCGGCGAGCGCGGCTGTGCCGAAGCGGCCGACGAAGCCGGTGAGCACCACGGTAGTAAATACCGTCTGCACCGAAGACGCCACCGAGATCCCGCCCACGCGCAGGATGTCGCGGAACAGGCGCCGCTCGAAGCGAAGGTCGCCGGCGCGCGGCCGCAGCAGGCTCAAGGTGCGGAACACCACCAGGCTCATGGCGAGCGCCGAGAGGCTGAAGGTGGTGACGTAGGCAATGCCCGCGCCCGCGATTCCGAGCCGCGGCATCGGACCCAGGCCGAGCACCAGCGACGCCGACAGCGGCACGTGAATGCACGCCGCCGCGCTCAAGGCGAGCGCCGGCACCAGCATGTTGCCGGTGCCGCGCAGCGCGCTCGCGAGGGTGTTTGCGAACCACACCATAATTGCGCCCGTGAACACCACGTTGGAGTAGGCGAGCGCCTGCTCGACGGTCGCGCCTTCGCCGCCGAGCAGCAGGTAGACCGGGCGGCCGAAGCCGCGCAGCAGCAGCGTGAACGCGAGGCCCATCGCCGCGGCGATCGCCAGCGCGTGCACCAGCAGGCGCCGCGCGGCGGCGACCTCGCCCGCGCCGAGCGCGCGCGCGATCGCCGAGGACACGCCGCCCCCCATGGCGCCAGCCGAGGTCATCTGCAGGAGCATCAGCAGCGGAAACACCAGCGCAAGGCCCGCAAGCGGGACTGTGCCCAGCCGGCTGACGAAGTACGTGTCGCCGATCGAGATCATGGTCTGGAACACCACCAGCAGCACGCCCGGCGCCGACAGGCGCAGCATGGTCGGCAGGATCGGCGCGCTGAGCAGGCGCTGCGTGCGGTCGTCGACGGCTGGAGCTGCCCTCATGGCGCCAGCGTAGCAGGGCGCCCTGCCGGCGGGCACGGCGTTTCGCGGGTGCTAAGATTCCCGCGCCATGCTCGGCGCGCTCACCCTGCTGCTCGTCTACCAGTTCATCGGCGAGGTGATCGTTCAGGCCACCAGCCTGCCAGTGCCGGGGCCGGTGGTAGGGATGCTGCTGCTGTTCCTGACGCTGCTCGCGCGCGGCTCGGCGCCCGAGTCGCTGCGCTCCACGTCGCAGACGCTGCTCACGCACCTGTCGCTGCTGTTCGTGCCGGCCGGCGTCGGCGTGATGCTGCATTTCAGGCGCCTGGAGGCCGAGTGGCTGCCGATCCTGGTGGCGCTGGTCGCGAGCACGGTGCTCACCATCGGCGTCACCGCGCTCGTGATGCGCGCGCTGCAAGAGAGAAACTGAGGGGAAAACGAGGCGCAAATGAGCGGGCGCCTTTCCGACATCTGGGTCTACCTGTCGGCCTCGCCGCTGCTGGGCCTGACCATCACGCTGCTCGCATACCAGGCGGCGTACTGGATCTACCGGCGCGCGGACATGAACCCGCTCGCCAACCCGGTGGCGCTGTCGGTGGCGTTCCTGGTGGCGCTGCTGTGGTTCACCGACACGCCCTACCAAACGTACTTCGACGGCGCGCAATTCGTGCACTTCCTGCTCGGGCCCGCGACGGTGGCGCTCGCGGTCCCGCTGTACGCGAACCTGGAGGCGCTGAAGAAGAACCTTGCGCCTCTGGCCGGCGGGCTGCTCGCGGGCTCGCTCACGGCGGCGGTCTCGGCGGTCGGCATCGGCTGGTTGCTCGGCGCGAGCCGCGAGACGCTGGTGTCGATGGCGCCCAAGTCGGTGACCACGCCGATCGCCATGGGCATCGCCGAGAAGCTCGGCGGACTGCCATCGCTTACCGCGGTGCTGGTAGTGAGCACCGGGATCCTCGGGGCGGTGCTCGCGCGCGGCACGCTCAACTTGCTGCGCATCGACGACCACGCGGTGCGCGGCTTCGCCGTCGGGGTGGCCGCGCACGGCATCGGCACCGCGCGCGCGTTCCAGGTTTCGGAGACCATGGGCGCCTTCGCCGGCCTCGGTATGGGCTTGAACGGCCTGGCTAGCGCGTTCCTGTTCCCGCTCCTGGCAACGCTGTGGGGACGATGAGCGCCGCGCCCCAGCCGAGCGCCACGCCGGCGGCGTCGGCGAGCATGTCCGCGACCTCGAAGTCGCGGTAGCCGAGCCAGCCCTGCACGAACTCGAGCGCCACGCCGAGCAGCACGAAACCGAGGGCGTAGCCCGTGCGCGCGCGCCGCGCGGCGTAGAGCTGGCAGAACCAGAACATCACCACGCCGTAGCTGCCCAGGTGCTCGAGCTTGTCGCCCTGCTCGAAGCCGAGCGAGGGCGGCGCATGCATCACCGAGCCGAACACGATCGCCGCCACCATCGCCCAGCCGGCGGCGAGCCCAAGCCTGCGCATGCTCAAAAGAGCTGCATCTGGCCGCCGGGGGAGGGCCGCACGAACCTCGAGCAGTCGAGGCTGCGGCGCGCCGCGTTGCCGCGCTCCGCGCCGTTCAGCCCGAGGCGCCTGCAGGCGATCTCGAAGCGCTTGGCGAGCAGCTCGGCGTAGTTGCCGGTGCCGGTCATGCGCGTGCCGAAGCGTGGGTCGTTGTCCTTGCCGCCGCGCAGCTGCTGCACTACGCTCATGACGTGCTCGGCGCGCAACGGGTAGTGCGCCGCGAGCCACTCGCGGAATATGGCCTTCAGCTCGTTCGGCAGCCTGAGCAGCTGGTAGCCGGCCATGCTGGCGCCTGCTGCCGTGGCGGCCTCGAGCGACTCCTCGACCGACTTGTCGGATAGCGCCGGCACCACCGGCGCGAGCATCACGCCCACCGGCACGCCCGCGGCGGCGAGCGCGCGGATGGTGTCCAGGCGCCGCTGCGGGCTCGCGGCGCGCGGCTCGAGGCGCCGGGCAAGGACGCGGTCGAGCGTGCCGAGCGACACGAACACCTTGGCGAGGCTGCTGCGGCCCATCGGCCCGAGCAGATCGAGATCGCGCTCGATGAGCGCCGACTTGGTGACGATGGTGAGCGGGTGCGCGCACTCCGACAGCAGCTCGATCACGCCGCGCGTGATGCGGTAGCGGCGCTCGATGGGCTGATAGCAGTCGGTATTGGCGCCGAGCGAAATCGGCTTTGGCACGTAGCCCGGCTTGGCGAGCTCCTCACGCAGCCGCTCGACCGCATTCACCTTGGCGAACAGGCGCGTCTCGAAATCGAGCCCGGGCGAGAGCTCGAGGTAGGCGTGGCTCGGCCGCGCGTAACAGTACACGCAGCCGTGCTCGCAGCCGCGGAAAGGATTGATCGACAGCTCGAAGGGCAGGTCGGGCGAGTCGTTGCGCTGGATGATCGAGCGCGCACGCTCCTCGGTCACCATCGTCTCGAGCGCGGCCGGCGTCTCGTCGTCGCGCGTCCAGCCGTCGTCGAAGGACTCGCGCGCCTCGCTCTCGAAGCGGCCCTGCACCCGCGACAGCGCGCCGCGCGACTTGCCGGCGCGCTGCATCCGTGCCGCGTGGATCGCTATCGAGCGTGTTTCGTTCTTTGCGTCGTTCGACATCGTGCCTGCCGGTAGAATCGCGCCTTCGCGGAGACTCCCTAACGAAGACTCCCTTATATACTGTATATATGATCAGTGAACGGCGCAACGTCGCCCTGCTCACCGCCTGCCAGGCGATGCTGCTGACCAACAATTCCACGCTCATCGCGATCAACGGGCTGGCGGGCCTCGCGCTCGCCGCGAACCGCAAGCTCGCCACGCTGCCGGTGACCTTCTGGGTGCTGGGCGGCGCCGTCGCCACGCTGCTCGCTTCACTGCACATGAAACGGGTGGGGCGCCGCCACGGACTGACGCTGGGCACGCTCTGGGGTGTCGGCGGCGCGCTGCTGTGCGCTGCGGCGATCTGGCTGCACAGTTTCTGGCTGCTGTGCTTCGCGACGCTGGTGTTTGGCGTGTACAACGCCTACGGCCAGTACTACCGCTTCGCTGCGGCCGACGTCGCGAGCGTGCAGTTCCGGCCGATCGCGATCTCGCTGGTGCTTGCAGGCGGGCTGGTGGGCGGCATTCTCGGCCCCACGACGAGCCGGCTCACCGTGGATCTGCTGCCGCAGAGATTTCTCGGCGCCTACCTGGCGCTGATCGTGGTCGCGCTGGTCACCACGGGATTGCTGAGATTCGTGCGCATTCCGGAGCCGAGCGCCGCCGAGCAAAGCGCCAAGGGGCGCCCCATGTCGGAAATTGCGGCTCAGCCGAAATTCATCGTCGCGGTCGCGAGCGGGGCGATCAGCTACGGCGTCATGAATTTCCTCATGACCTCGACGCCGATCGCTATGGATATCTGCGGCCATCCCTACAAGGCGGCGACCTTCGTCATCTCGTCGCACGTGGTCGGCATGTACCTGCCCTCGTTCTTCACCGGCGGGCTGATCCGCCGCTTCGGCGCGCTGCCGGTGATGTTCGCCGGCGCGCTGTTGAACGTTGCATCGGTGGGTGTGGCGCTGTCGGGCATCGCGGTGGCGGAGTTCTGGGCGGCGCTGGTATTGCTCGGCGTGGGCTGGAATTTCCTGTTCATCGGCGCCACCACGCTGCTGACGGAGACCTACCGGCCCGAGGAGCGCGCCAAGGTACAGGGCGTGAACGACTCGGCGATCTTCGTCATGATGGCGCTGTCGTCGTTCTCCTCCGGGCTGATCGTCACGGGCGCCGGCTGGGACAGCGTCAACTACGCCGCCGCGCCGCTCATCGTCCTGGTGATGGCCGCGATCGCGTGGCTCGCGCTGCACCAGCGCGCGCGCCGGGCCGCGGCCGCCTGACGATGCGGCCTGCCGCGAGCCCCGGGCAGCGCCTCGACGAGGTCGACACCCCGGCGCTGGTCGTCGAACTCGACGCCTTCGAGCGCAACCTGCGCGCGCTTGCCGACGCGGTCGCGGGGAGTGGCGTGCGCGTGCGCGCTCACGCCAAGACTCACAAGTGCCCCGAGATCGCCAGGCGGCAGCTCGCCGCGGGCGCGATCGGGGTGTGCTGCCAAAAGGTGTCCGAGGCCGAGGCGATGGTCGAGGGCGGCATCGCCGACGTGCTGGTATCCAATGAGGTGGTCGGCGCCGCCAAAGTTGCGCGCCTGGCCGAGCTCGGCAGGCGCGCGCGCATCGGGGTGTGCGTGGACGACGCGGCCAGCGTGCGCCAGCTCGCGGCCGCGGCTGCGAGCGCCGGCGCAACGCTCGATACCTACGTCGAGATCGACGTCGGGGCGCACCGCTGCGGCGTGGCGCCCGGCGAACCGGCGCTCGCGCTCGCGCGCGAAGTGGCGGCGCGGCCGGAGCTGCGCTTTGCCGGCTTGCAGGCCTATCAGGGCGCGGCCCAGCACCTGCGCTCGATCACCGAGCGCCGCGCGGCGATCGAGTCGGCGGCGCGCGCGGCGCGCGACACGCGCAGGCTCATCGAGTCCGCGGGAATCGCTTGCCCGACGGTGACTGGCGCGGGCAGCGGCAGCTTCGCCTTCGAGATCGAATCCGGCGCCTACGACGAGATCCAGCCCGGCTCCTACGTCTTCATGGACGCGGACTACGCGAGAAACGAGTGGGCCGCCCCGCTGCCGCGCTTCGAGCACGCCCTGTTCGTGCTCGCCACGGTGATGAGCCGGCCGACGGCCGGGCGTGCCGTGCTCGACGCCGGGCTCAAGGCCTCGAGCGTCGACTCCGGGCTGCCCACCGTCTGGCAGCGGCCGGGGCTGCGCTACGCGCGCGCCTCGGACGAGCACGGCGTGATCGAGATCGAGCCGGGCGCGGCCGCCCCGGCGCTCGGCGAGAAGCTGCTGCTGGTGCCCGGGCATTGCGATCCCACCGTCAACCTGTACGACTGGTACGTGTGCGTGCGCGGCGGCAGGGTCGAGGCGTTGTGGCCGATCACCGCGCGCGGCGCGCTCTATTGAGGGGCGCCGTGCGGGCGCGCATCAACTACGGCTGGGTCGTGGTCGCAGCGGCGTTCACGCTGATGTTCGTGGGTTTCGGCGCGGCGTACTCGTTCGCCGCCTTCTTCACAGCGTTCCAGTCGGAGTTCTCGGCTTCGCGGGCGCACGTCTCCCTGGTGTTTTCGGTGTGCGCGTTCCTGTGGTTCACGCTCGGCGCCCCCGGCGGCATGCTGGCCGACCGGCTCGGGCCACGCCGCATCGCGCTGGCGGGGGTCGCGTGCATGGTGGCTGCGCTCGGCCTGGCGAGCGTTGCCCCTTCGGTCGAGGTGCTCTATGTAACCTACAGCGTCGGCCTCGGAATCGGCATCGGCCTGACCTACGTTCCGTCGGTGGGCGCGGTGCAGCCGTGGTTCGTGGTGAACCGCGCCTTCGCCTCGGGGCTGGCGATCGCCGGCATCGGCGCCGGCAACTTCCTCGTGCCGCTCCTCGCCACCTGGCTGATCGGGCTCCTCGGCTGGCGCGCGGCCTACCAGGTGCTGGCGCTCGGCGTGCTGCTGCTGGCGGGGGCCGCCGCGCTCGCGATCGACGACGATCCCGCGCGCCACGGCGCGCCGGGCGCGGCGCGCACCGAGCGCGCCTCGCTGCCGGGCGCGACGCTCGGCCAGGCGCTGCGTTCGGAGCCGTTCTGGCTGCTTTATGTCTCGAGCATGCTGGTGTGCGTCGGCCTGTTCGTGCCGATGGTGCATCTCGCAAGCTACGCGCAGGACGCCGGCTACTCCGAGGCGCAGGGGGTGACGCTGGTGAGCCTCATCGGCCTGGGCAGCCTGCTCGGCCGGTTCACCATCGGCGGCATCGCCGACCGGCTCGGGCGCGTGCCCTCGTTCGCGGTGATGTACGTGGGGCTCGGCTTGATGCTGATTGTCTGGTGGCTCACGACAAGCTACTGGGTGCTGGTGCTGTTCGCGCTGCTGTTCGGCGCGTTCTATGGCGGCTTCGTCGCGCTGGCGCCGACCATCATCATGGACCTGTACGGCCCGCGCGCGGTGTCGGGCATCATCGGCCTGCTGTATACCGCCCCTGGCGTCGGCACGCTCGTCGGCCCGCCGCTTGCCGGCGCGGCGTTCGACGCGCTCGGCAGCTACAGCGCGCCGATACTCGCCGCTTCGGCGCTGTCGTTCGCCGGCGCGGGCCTGGTGCTGGTGCTGATGCGGCGCATGCGCACGGCCGCGTCATGAAGCGCGCGCCCGTGGTCGCTGTGAGCGAGAAGCGCGGCGTACGCCACCTGCATATCGGCGGCGACGCCATCCAGAGTGCCATGCGCCTTGACGACCCGGACGTCCTAGCGCTCGATTACACGCGCTGCATGATGGCATTCCTGCTATTGCACCCGCAGCCGCGCGAAGTGCTGATGATCGGGCTGGGCGGTGGGTCGCTCGCGAAGTATTTCCATCGCTGGCTGCGCGCGACGCGCGTGCGCGTGATCGAGCTCGATACGCGCGTGGTCGCGGCGGCGCGCGCGCATTTCCAGCTTCCGCCCGACGACGCGCACCTCACGGTCGAAATCGGCGACGGCGCCGAGGCGCTGGCGCCGGAATGCTGCGACCTGCTGCTGGTCGACGGTTTCGACGACGGGGAGCAGGTGCCGCGGCTCGCATCGAGCGAGTTCTACGACGCCTGCTACCTCGCGCTCGCCGCGCAGGGCGTGTTGGTGGTCAACTACATGAGCGACGATCCGAAGCTCGACAGCTATCTGCAGCGCCTCGAGCGCGCCTTCGGCGGCGCCGTGCTGTGCATGCCGGCGCTCTCGGATCCGAACCTGATCGCCTTCGCGCTGAAGGGCGCGCCGCAACGCGTCGCGTGGCGGGTCCTGCGCGCGCGCGCCGAGACCCTCGAGGCGCGCTATGCGCTGCCGTTTCGCCGCTACGTCGGCGCCCTCGGCCGCATGAACCGGCGCGCGGGCGGCGAACTTATAATCGTCCCCATGAGCAACGGAGAAGAGAAATGAAGCTGACAAGCGAGAGTTTTGCAGACATGGGGAAGATTCCGGGCCGCTGTGCCTTCGCGGTGCCCGATGCGAAGAGCCACGTCCGGCTGTCGGACAACAGGAATCCGCAGCTCGCGTGGAGCGACCTGCCCGCGGGCACGCGCTCGCTCGTGCTGATCTGCCACGACCGCGACGTGCCCTCGACGGCCGACGACGTCAACAAGGAAGACAGGCAGATTCCGGCCACGCTGCCGCGCGTGAGCTTCTACCACTGGGTGCTGGTCGACCTGAAGCCATTCGACGGGCCGATCGCCGAAGGCGAGTTCTCCCATGGCGTCACGCCCAAGGGCAAGCCCGGGCCGCAGGCGCCGCGCGGGGCGCGCCAGGGGATCAACGACTATACGTCGTGGTTCGCCGGCGACCGCGCGATGGCGGGCAGCTACTTCGGTTACGACGGCCCGTGCCCGCCGTGGAACGACCCGATCCTGCACCACTACGTGTTCACCCTGTACGCGCTCGACGTGCACCAATGCGCGGTCTCCGGCAACTTCAAGGGGCCGGACGTGCTCGCCGCGATCGAGGGTCACGTCCTCGACAGCGCGATGCTCACCGGGACCTTCTCGCTCAACCTGTCGGTCAAGCTCTAGGGCCGGGCGCCGCTCGTGCCCGAGGGCTACGCGTCGGTCCTTGCGCTCGCGCCGATCGCGCTCGCCGGCTCGCTGATCTACGGCGTTACAGGCTTCGGCGCCGCGCTGGTCGCGATCCCGCTCGCCACGCACTTCGTGCCGCTGCCCTTCGCGCTCGCGGTGTTCGTGCTGATCGACCTCGCGAATTCGTTGCGCCTCGGGCTGGAAGCGCCGCGGCACGTGGTGCGTGCCGAGGTGGCGCGGCTGGTGCCAATGATCGTCGCCGGCACCGTGCTTGGCGTCACCGCGCTGGTGAATATGCCGCGCCGCGGCGGCATGCTCGCGCTGGGCTGCTTCGTCGTCGCATTCGCGCTCTACTCGCTGCTGGCGCGCGGACCGCGCGCCACGCTCGGCCGCGGCTGGGCCTATCTTGCCGGCCTCGCCGGCGGCGTCACCAGCGCGCTGTTCGGCGCCGGCGGACCGCCCTACGCGATCTACCTGTCGCAGCGCAACCTCTCCAAGGAGTCGTTCCGCGCCACGCTGGCGCTCACCTCGGTGGCCAGCATCTCGCTGCGCCTCGCCGCGTTCGCGCTCACCGGCCTGATGAGCGATCCCAAGGTATGGGTCGCGGCCGCGGTCGCCCTGCCTGCCGCCTGGATCGGCATTTCCGTCGCCTCGCACCTCTTTACGCGCATCCGGCGCGAGACGCTGCTGCGCGCGGTGGCGCTGATGCTGCTCGCCAGCGGCGGCTCGCTGGTGCTGCGCGCGCTCGGCTAGTCCGACTCGAGCGCGATCAGGCGGCGCAGCTCCCGGTAGCGCTCCTCGGAATCGTCGCCGAACAGCGGATCGCGCCCGGTGGGAACGGCGGCGGCCACCGCCGCCCAGTCCTCCGGCTTCAGGAGCTTGGCCGCGCGAGGCATGATATCGCGCTCTTCGGTGGCGAGATGATGGCGGTAATAGACCAGATAGGTGGCGGCCGCGGCCTCGACCTCGGCGCGCGAGATGATCGCCTCGTCGGCCACTTCGTTCAGCAGCGCGAGGAGCTCGTCGCCCGCTTTGGCGATGACGCGATGCTCCTGCAGCAGCCGGTTGATGTTCACCTGCATGGCGGGATCGCGCGCGGTGAGGCGCGCGAAGGCCACGTCCTCGCGCGCGTGATGGAAGCGGTCGGGGTAGTGCCGCAGGTAGCTGACGATGTCGAGCATCAACTCGTAGTTGGGCCGCTCGCCGGCGTGAAATACGGCGAGCTGCTGCTCGAGCACGTTGAGCAGCCGCGCGAAGTTCGCGTGCTCCGCGTGCCAGTGGGCGGTCCGATCGCTCATTCGTAGATCCAGGCGCGCGTCCAGGGCAGCGGGTTCGATTTCGGATCGGCGCTCTTCACCGCAAGCACCTGGTGGATCGAGACCCAGCGGTGCTCGAATGCGTGGGCGCAGCCCGCGAGATAGGCGCGCCAGATGCGCAGACGCTTGTCGCCCGCGTGCTCGCGCGCTCGGTCGAGATTCGCCTCGAGCCGCCCGCTCCAGTGCCACAGCGTCTTCGCGTAGTGCAGACGCAAGGTCTCGACGTCCATCACCTCGAGCTCGGCGCGCGCCATCTCCTTCAGCACCAGCGAAACGTGGGGCAGCTCGCCATGCGGAAACACGTACTTGTCGATGAAATCACCCGCCCCGAGGCCGACCGAGCGGCTGTCGGGGTCCACCGAGGTGATACCGTGATTCATGACCACGCCGCCGTCCTTCAGCAGCGTGTGGATCTTGTCGAAATAGCGCGGCAGATTCTTCAGACCGACGTGCTCGAACATACCCACCGACGCGATCTTGTCGTAGACGGCGTTGCCCGGCACGTCGCGGTAGTCCTGCAACAGCACGCGGCAGCGACTGCCGAGCCCTTCGGCCTCGATGCGCTGCCCGGCGAGCGCGTGCTGATTGTGCGACAGCGTGATGCCGGTGGCGTCGACCCCGTAGTGCTTCGCGGCCCAGCGTACCAGGGCGCCCCAGCCGCAGCCGATGTCGAGGAACTTCTCGCCCGGCTTGAGGCGCAGCTTCCTGCAGATGTGGTCGAGCTTTTGCTCCTGGGCCGCTTCCAGACTTTCCTCGCCCGTCTTGAAGTAGGCGCAGGAATAGACCATGTTGCGATCGAGCCACAGTCCGTAGAAGTCGTTCGACACATCGTAGTGATAGCGTATGGCGGCCGCGTCGGCCTTCTTGGTGTGCAGGTTGAGCAGCAGCGGCAGCCGCCCCTTCCTGGCTTCGCCCATCTGGCGCGACAGGCCTTCGGCGGCGCGCAGCGCCTCGCCCATTGGCCCCTCGACGTCGACATGCCCCTCGACGTAGGCCTCGCCCAGCTTGGCGAGGTCTGGGTTGGTGAAGTAGCGTAGCGCCGCGGCCGACGGGATGCGCAGCGTGACGGTCGGCGAGGGCGACAGGTCGTAGCGCTGTCCGTTCCACAGCTCGATCGCGATCGGCAGGCTGGCGTTGGCGCGCAGCTTGCCGATGACCTTCTTGATGCGGGACTCGAGCAACATAAGGGCCGGAAACGGTTTCTCTGGGCTTTTTACCGGGCTTTCCCCGGCAAATCAAGAACTCGCCGCCTCGCGCAGGGTGACGAACTCTTCTGCCGCGGTGGGATGTATACCGATCGTGGCGTCGAACTGCGCCTTGGTGGCGCCCAGCTTCACGGCGATGGCGAGGCCCTGGATGATCTCGCCGGCATCGGGGCCGATCATGTGCGCGCCGAGCACCTTCTGGCTGGCGGCGTCGACCACCAGCTTCATGAATATCTTCTCGTCGCTCCCGACGAGGCTGTGCTTGAGCGAGCCGAACGACGTCTTGTAGATCTCGATCGCGCCATGGCGCTCGCGCGCCTGCTCCTCGGACAGCCCGACGCTGGCGAGGTTGGGATCGGCGAACACCGCCGTGGGCACGTTGTCGTAGTCGAGCGCCGTCGCCTCGCCGCGGAACAGCGTCCTGGCGAGCGCCATCCCCTCCGCGGTGGCCACCGGGGTGAGATTGACCCGGTTGGTGACGTCGCCGATCGCGTGGATCGAGTCGACCGAGCTTTTCGAGTACGCGTCGACCAGCACCTCGCCGATTGGCCCGAGCTTCACGCCGCAGGCTTCCAGACCCAGACCTTTGCTGTTGGGCACGCGGCCGGTAGCGAACAGCACCAGCTCGGCGCGCGCGTGCTGCCCGTCGTCGTAGGAGACCTCGAGTGCGCCGTCCGGCTGCTTCGCGATCGCCGCCGGCTCGGCGCCGAAGTGCACCATGACGCCCTTGTTCTGGATTTCCGCGCCGAGGCGCGTGCCAAGCTCGGCGTCGAACTCGCGCAGCAGCCGGTGGCGCCGGTAGGCGAGCGTCGTGCGCACGCCCAGCCCGTTGAATATCGACGCGAATTCGACCGCGATGTAGCCGCCGCCGACCACGATGGCGCGCGGTGGCAGGCGCTCCAGGTGGAACACTTCGTTGGAGGTGATGGCGAGCGACTTGCCCGGTATGTCGGGTATCTGGGGTCGCGAGCCGGTCGCGACGAGAATATGCTTCGCGCTCCACGCGCGGCCCGCGACCTCGACGGTATGGGGATCGCGCAGCACCGCTCGACCGCGCACGATTTCGACGCCCGCCGTAGCGAGCAGGCGCTCGTACACCGCGTTCAGGCGCGAGATTTCCTTGTCCTTGTTGCTTACCAGGGTGTGCCAGTCGAAGCGCGGCGCGGCCAGGCTCCAGCCGTAGCCCGCCGCGTCCTCGAAATCACCGCGGAAATGCGCCGCATAGGAAAACAGCTTTTTCGGAATGCAGCCGACGTTGACGCAGGTGCCGCCGAAGCGGTCGGATTCCGCGATCGCGACGCGGGCGCCGTATACCGCGGCGACGCGACTGGCGCGCACGCCGCCGGAGCCGCCGCCTATGGTGAACAGATCGAAGTCGTACTGCGCCACGAGCCGGTCCGCGGCGTTCGCGCGCTACTTCAGGTTGGGCAGATTGATTTCGACCAGCTCGAGCTGGGCGGTGAGCGACCTGTGCTCGGGCTTGCCCGCGAGCCACTTCAGCGCGCGCCGCACGCGCTGTTCCATCTCGGCCCGCGACAGACCTTCGATTCCAGCGAGCATGCCCGCCACCTCGGCGAGATTCGACGCTCGCGCGCCCCTGCGCAGCTCTCCGAGCCTGGCTTCGATCGCCGGGCGATCGAGGTTGGTGACCAGCTTAAGCGTCTTGTCGAGGGTACTCATCGCGTGCTCCCCGGGGTCTCTTCCCGCGTCGGATGGTACCACCCGTCTTGCGACGACACGTTGCCTTCCGCGACGAGCTTTTGCAGATGCGCCGTGAGCGAACGCGCGGCGACCGCGTGCAGCCGCGCAGGCACGTCGTCGTACACAGTCGGCACCAGATCTTCGAGCGTCGCGCGCCCGAGACGCTCCACTGCAGCAGCCACCTTCGCCTCGCGCCCCAGTCGGTGCGCGATCAGCCGCCGCACCTCCCGGTGCGGCTGGCCGATCAGGAAGCCGTGACCGGGCGCGAGAATCGCGATGTCCTCCTCGAGCAGCGCTTCGAGCGCGAGCAGATAAGCGCGCATGTCGCCGTCGGGAGGGTTGATCACGACGGTGGATCCCTGCATCACGTGATCCCCCGTGAACAGCATCTTCGTTTCCTCCAGCATATAGCACAGGTGGTTCGACGCATGGCCCGGCGTGTGCAGCGCGCGCACGCTCACGCCGCCCAGCTCGAGCCGCTCGCCGTGCGCGGGTACGCGCTCGGGCGCAAAGTCCCGATCCTGGCTGCTCCCGTGAGGCGCCGGCCTGCCGATGACGCTCGCACCGGTTGCCGCCTTGAGCGCGGCGGCCGCGGGAGAATGATCAAGGTGCGTGTGCGTGCACAGGATCCAGCGTATGCGTCCGGCGCCGGCGGCGAGCAGCGCTTCGATGTGCGTGTCGATGGCCGGTCCAGGATCGATCACCGCGAGCTCGCCCTCGCCGACGAGGTAGCTGTTGGTGCCGGGTCCGGTCATCATGCCCGGATTGGGCGCAGTGACGCGCGTCACCAGCCGGTCGAGCTTCTTCGGCACTCCGGGCAGGATCTCGTAGCTCGACTCGCCCGTCTCATCGGGGTCGCACCAGTGAATTTCGAAATACTGCGGGTCGGCGCGACGGAACAGCTTCGGGCCGTCCCGGCCCTGCGCCCAGCAGGCGCGGTTGGTCTCGACCTCGGGTTTCGCCCGCGCGTACTCGAGCGCGCGAAGCGGGTGCTCGAATTGCACCAGCTCGGCGAGCGTGTGCTTGGTGGCGAACACCAGCTCGATCTCGCCGCGCTCACTGCGCGCGAGGGCCTCCTGCGGGCGGATCCACGCGTGCTGGATGATCTCGGAAGCGTCGTGCGAGCCGGTCTGCCCCTGCGGCGCGACCGCGAGGAAGAAGCGCGTGTCGAAGCGCCGCGGTCGTCCGGTCGCCGTGATCCAGTGTCCGATGTAGGCGAGCTCGCCCGCGGGAAGCGTGAGGCGTTCGCGTTCCAGGAAATCGGCGAACGCCAGCTCGCCGGCGTTGAGCGGCGCGCGACATCGCGCGAGCTGCTCGACACGTTCCGCGCTCACGGGCCGACCGCTTTCGTCGTGCGCCAGGAGGATGCCGGCCTCCTCGAAGCACTCGCGCATCGCCGCCACCCAGTAACCGAGCCCTCCCGAGGCGAGGCCGAGCAGCGCGCTGGCCTCTGCATCCGCAAGTCCCGTCACGCGGCGCAGCACGCGCGGATCGATGTCGGCCGAATCGAGCGCGCCGCCCGGGAACACGTAGGCGCCGGCAAGGAACACGGCGCCCTTGGTGCGCTGGAGCATCAGTACTTCGGGGCCGCCCGCCGCTTCGCGCAGCAGCACGACCGTCGCGGCGGGGCGCGGCACGGGCTTCATGCGGTACGGCCCGCGCGGTCCTTGTCGTTCTGCGACTTGATCATCGCGCGCACCCGCTCCCAGTCGGCGTCCGAGAGCCGGTCGAGCTCGGTGAACGACGCGCCGTTGGCGAGATAACCACCGCCGTCGATGGCGATCGTCTCGCCGGTGAGGTAGTCGCAGCCGTCCGCCATCAGGAAGGTCGCGAGATCCTGCAGTTCGGGCATCTGGCCGATGCGGCGCATCGGGATCGACGCCGTCGCGTCCTCGAAGCTGCCGTCGGGACGCAGGCGCTTGCTCGCGCCCTCGGTCGGGAAGGGCCCGGGGGCGATGGCGTTGAGACGGATGCCGTGCCGGCCCCATTCGACGGCGAGCGACTTGGTCATGACGTGCAGGCCGGCCTTGGACATCGCCGAAGGCACGACGTAGGGCGATCCGGTCCATACCCAGGTCACCAGGATCGAGATCACCGATCCCTTGTGGCGGCCCGCGATCCAGCGCCTGCCGACCGCGTGCGTGACGTAGAACGTGCCGTGAAACACGATGTTGGCGATCGCATTGAAGCCGTTCGGCGTCAGGTCCTTGGTCGGGCTGATGAAGTTCCCGGCGGCGTTGTTGACCAGCCCGGTGAGCGGTCCGGATTCGTCCCAGATGCGCTGCACCATGGCGTCGACGGCCTGCGCGTCGCGAATGTCGATCGCGTGCGTCCGCACCGCGCCGCCGAACTTCCCCGTGAGCTCTTTGGCGGTGGCGTCGAGCACGCCGCCGCGGCGGCCGGCGATCCACAGCTCCGCGCCCAGCTCGAGGTACCTGGCGGCGATTTCCTTGCCCAGACCCGTGCCGCCGCCGGTGACGAGTATCCGCTTACCCTTTAACAGCCCGTCCTTGAACATGCGCGCTCCCGCTTGCAGGAACGCGCATTTTACTTCCCCGCCGTAACCATGATCTCGACCAGCATTCCCGGCCTCCAGAGCTCCGCGCCCACGCAGGCGCATGTCGCACAGTCATACTTGGGCGGTCAGAAGCTTGGATTTGTGCGGTCCGGTCACGGCGAGCAGGTGGGCGACGCGTTCCAGCACCTGTCGCGTCTGGGCGGCGACGTTGCCTGCGGGATCGGGCGTAAGGCCGCACAGGTAGACCGTGTCGCCGCGGACGACGGCCTTTCTGATCAGCGGCAGGCCGCCGTCGGCGGACGCGGTTCCGTGGCGCTCGACGCTCACGCGGTGCATTCGGGTCCGGGTGCGGCGCGCACGCGATGCCATACGCGCCGCAGCCTGGCGCCGAAACGCACGAGGAGGTGATGCACCATCTCGGCGCGCTCGCGCCGCGCCGCGGCGTAGATGCGTTCGACGACGTACGGATCCTTACGCCAGCGATCGATATCGACTTGGATCATGGTGACCTCCTTGAGTTGAAGCTGCTCCTCAGGCAAACGAAACAAAGGCTTCGCCCAAGGCCTGCACCAGGGCGACGCCGCGCTGCGACAGGCGATGGCAGGCGCCGGCCTCGAGCAGCACGTCGCGCGGCTGGTTTTCCTCGGTGACCCAGAGCGTGCCGGCCTGGCAGCAGATGGTGCCGCCGGCGCCGCTTTGCAGCTTGAGCGTCTGGCCGCGGCCGAGCCGCAGGGTGTTGGCTTCGAGTTCGATGCGCATCGTCGTCTCCTTGTCTTCGGCATGCCGAAAGCGCATGCTTCGTGAGGAACATCGTGCGCCTTCCTCTTAGGTGGTTCAAACGTTCGTTTAGCAGGACAGGCATGAACAACAGGAATGCCAAAAACACTTCGCGGGCGGCACCGCGCTTGCCTTCGCTCGACCTGCTAAAGGGCTTCGAGGCCGCGGCCCGGCTGCTGTCGTTTACGCGCGCCGGCGAAGAGCTGCATCTCACCCAGTCGGCGATCAGCCGCCAGATCAAGGAGCTCGAACAGCAGCTCGGCGTGCCGCTGTTCGAGCGGCGCCACCGCGCCCTCGCGCTGACGGACGCGGGGCACGCCCTGTTTCCCGCGGCCGTCCAGGTGCTGCAGGCGATGCGCGCGGCCACCGACCAGCTGCGCGCGCTCTCGGCGCGTCGCTCGTTGGCGGTCACCACCACGCATTCGTTCGCGGCGCTGTGGCTGATCCCGCGGCTCACCGGCTTCACGCGCGCCCACCCCGACCTGGACGTGCGCATTGCGGCCGACACGCGCGTGCAGGACCTCGAGCGAGACGGTCTCGACATCGCGATCCGGCATGGCCCCGCCTCGCTCGCTGGCCCGAATGCGCTGCGCCTGTTCGGCGAGCGCGTGTTTCCGGTGTGCAGCCCGAAGCTGCTGCGCGACACGAAACGTCCGCTGCGCCAGCCGGCCGACCTGCGCCATCACGTGCTGCTGCAATACGACGATCCCGACGGGCGTCACCCCTGGCTGCACTGGAAGACCTGGCTCGAGGTCGAGCGGCTGACCGATCTGCGCCCCGCGGGCAGCCTGTTGTTCTCGGGCTATGAGCAGATCATTCCGGCGGCGATCGCGGGCAACGGCGTGGCGCTGGGCAGGAGCCCGCTGGTGCGCGAGGCGCTCGCCTCGGGCGAGCTGGTGGCGCCGTTCAAGCGCAGCGCGGATCCCGCGCGTGCCTATTTCGCGATCGTGTCGAACAACGCCGCCACCAGGCCCGAGGTGGCCGATTTCGTCGCGTGGCTGAGGGCCGAAGCCGCGGGCGAGGAGCCGCGGCCCGCGGCGCCTATACGCTGAGCACCAGCTTGCCGATGTGCTGCGAGGACTCCATCAGCCGGTGCGCCTCGGCGGCCTCGGCGAGAGGGAAGGTCTTGAAGATCACCGGCTTGATCTTGCCGGCCTCGATCAGCGGCCAGACGTGCTCGCGCAGGCTGCGAGCGATGGCGCCCTTGAATTCGACCGGTCGCGGGCGCAGCGTCGACCCGGTCAGGATCAGTCTGCGGCGCATGACCTCGTTGATGTCGAGCTCGGTCTTGGGGCCGCGCAGAAACGCGATGAACACCAGGCGCCCCTCGTCTGCCAGGCACTTGAGCTCGCGCGGCACGTAGTCGCCGCCAACCATGTCGAGCACCACGTTCACGCCCTTGCCGCCGGTGGCGGCCAGCACTTCGGCGACGAAGTCCTGGGTGCGGTAATTGATCGCCTTCTCGGCGCCGAGCTTGACGCAGGCGGCGCACTTCTCGTCGCTGCCGGCGGTGGCGAGCACGCGGTTGCCCATCGCTTTCGCCATCTGTATCGCGGTGACGCCGATGCCCGAGGAGCCGCCCTGCACCAGCAGCGTCTCGCCGACTTTCAGCCTGCCGCGGTCGTAGACGTTCGACCACACGGTGAAGAACGTCTCGGGCAGCGAGGCCGCCTCGATCATCGACAGGCCGCGCGGCACTGGAAGCGCCTGGACTTCGGGTACGACGCAGTACTCCGCGTAGCCGCCGCCATGCGCCAGCGCGCAGACGCTCGCGCCGACCTTCCACATTCTCGCCTCGGGGCCGCAGGCGACCACTTCGCCCGCGATCTCCAGGCCCGGCAGGTCGGAGGCCCCGGGTGGCACAGGGTAGTTGCCGGTGCGCTGCAGCACGTCCGGACGGTTGACGCCCGCGGCCGCGACCTTGACGAGAATCTCATTCGGTTTGGGCACGGGCAAAGGCCGCTCCGCCGCCTTCAGCACCTCCGGCGGGCCGGGCTTGGTGATCTCGACTGCGCGCATCTTGTCGGGCAGGGACATGGTTCGCTCTTTGTTCAGCGAAAGCGCTGCATCTTACCGTAGCCGCTGCCGTGCGGCCCAGTCGAGGTCGACGTTGCCGCCCGACAGGATCACGCCGACGCGCAGTCCAGCGACCTCGAACTTGTTCTCCAGCAGGGCGCAGGCGGCGAGCGCCCCAGTCGGCTCGACGACGAGCTTCATGCGCTCCCACAGGAAGAACATGCTGCCGAGCAGCTCCTCGTCGGTCACGGTGAGCATGTCGCTCACGTAGCGCAGTACCAGCGGAAAGGTGAGCCTGCCGAGCGACGATGTGCGCGCGCCGTCGGCGATGGTGTCGGGGTTGTGCACGGTCTGCAGCGTCCGCGTCCTGAACGAGCGCGTGGCGTCGTCGCCTGCGGCGGGCTCGACGCCGATCACGCGGCAGTCGGGCAGCATGCGGCGCGTGGCGATCGCGCAGCCCGAGAGCAGTCCGCCGCCGCCGCAGGGCACGAGCAGCATGTCGAGCGGGCCAGCGTCCTCGATCAGCTCCTTCGCGGTGGTGCCCTGGCCGGCGATGATGTGAGGGTGGTCGTAGGGCGGGATCACCGTCAGCCCGCGCTCCTCGCCGATGCGCCGCGCCAGCGTCTCACGCGACTCGTGCTGCGGGTCGTAGGTGATCACCTCGGCGCCATAACCGCGCGTCGCCTCCAGCTTGACCCGCGGCGCATCCTCGGGCATCACGATGGTGACGGGCACGCCGAGCATCCTGCCGGCGAGCGCCACCGCTTGCGCGTGGTTGCCCGAGGAGTACGCGATCACGCCACGGCGCCTCTGTTCGGCCGAAAGTTGCGCCAGCGCGTTATAGGCGCCGCGGAACTTGAATGCGCCCATGCGTTGCAGGTTCTCGCACTTGAAGAACACGCGCGCGCCGGTAAGCGAATCGACGGTGCTCGAGCCGAGCACGGGCGTGCGCCGGGCATGACCGGCGATGCGCGCGTGCGCGGCCTCCAGGTCCTCGAACGAGACTTCAGGGGTCAATCTTTGCTCGACCAATGGGCGAGCGCGGCGCGCGCCACCTCGTCGCCCCATTCCTGCAGGAAATGCCCGCCTTTGGCGACGACGTGCGGCTCCGGACAGGCACGGACGGATTTCCTCAACTCGCTCATGACGGGCAGGCCCAACACCGGGTCCTCGGCGCCGACCGCCATGAACGATTCGCCGCTCCAGCAGTTGCGCCACCAGTCGCGCGCCTTGCGCGATAGCGCCGCGCCCGGCGCGTCGGGACGGTCGGGCACCAGGTTGGGGAAGCGCCGCACGCCCGCCTTGTACCGTAGGTCCGGGAACGGCGCGTCGTAGGCCGCCGCCTCTGCTTCACTCAGATGCGGGCAGCTGCGCTTCAGCAGCTTGCCGCACGCGAGGTCGGGGTTCTTGTTGACGTACGCGCGCCAGGCGATGAAGCCCTCCGAGAGCGGCGCATCGCCGGTGCCGAGTGCAGTGTTCATGACCAGGAGCCGCGCGTAACGCTCCGGCGCCTCCATCGGCGCCGTCAGACCGAGCAGCCCGCCCCAGTCCTGCACCACGAGCGTCACGCGACGCAGGTCGAGGCGCTCGACGAACTCGAGCAACACCGCGCGGTGAACTTCGAAGCTGTAAGCGGCTTCGTCTTCGGGCTTGTCCGAACGGCCGAACCCGAGGAAGTCGGGAGCCACGACGCGCGCGCCCGAGGCCAGGAACGGCGGAATCATGCGGCGGTACAGGTAGCCCCAGGTCGGCTCGCCGTGCAGGCACAGGCAGACCGGGGCGTCCTTCGGCCCTTCGTCGAGGTAGTGCACGCGCATGCCTCGCCAGTCCAGGTAGCGCGGCGCCCAGGGGAAGCCGGGCAGGTCCGTGAAGCGCTCTTCAGGTGTGCGCAGAACCGAGGCCATGGCGGGATTGTAGAATGATCGCATGGACTACTCTAGCTACCAGGACCTGAGGATCCGGCGACTTGAGCCGGGCATCATCGAGATCGTGATGGGCGAGGAGGGCGGCAAGCTGTCGACCGCGACGGCGCGCATGCACGCCGAGCTGGCGCAGATCTGGCTCGACGTCGACCGCGATCCCGAGACGCGCGTCGCGATCCTGCGCGGCGCAGGCAAGGGCTTTTCCGCCGGTGGCGATCTGGCGATGGTCGAGGAGATCACGCAGGACTTCGCGGCGCGCGCGCGCGTCTGGCGCGAGGCGCGCGACCTCGTGTACAACATCATCAACTGCTCCAAGCTGGTGGTCTCGGCGATGCACGGCCCCGCGGTCGGCGCCGGGCTGGTCGCCGGCTTGCTCGCCGACGTGTCCATTGCGGCGAAGAACGCCCGCATCATCGACGGCCATACCCGGCTCGGAGTGGCGGCGGGTGACCACGCCGCGATCGTCTGGCCGCTGCTGTGCGGCATGGCGAAGGCGAAGTACTACCTACTCACCTGCGAGCAGGTGAGCGGCGAGGAGGCCGAAAGAATCGGCCTCGTGTCGCTATGCTGCGAAGAGGCGGAGCTGCAGGCTAGGGCGCTCGAGGTAGCCCGCAAGCTCGCTTCGGGCGCGCAGACCGCGCTGCGCTGGACCAAGTACAGCCTGAACAACTGGCTGCGCATGGCGGGTCCGAACTTCGATACCTCGCTTGCACTGGAATTTCTCGGCTTCAGCGGCCCCGAGGTGAAGGAAGGGATTGCCTCGCACAGGGAAAAGCGAAAGCCGTCGTTCCCGCCTGCGCCGAAAGACTTCTAGGTCTCAGATATTGCTGAAGTCGAGCGACTCGCCGGCTCCGGCCGCCGGCTCGCCCAGCGTAACCGGCGCGATCGCGCCGCCCTGCGAGGCGTCACTTGTCGGGCCCATGATGAGCCGCTCGAGGTCCTGCGCCACCGCCTCAATGTCGGGGCCGCTGCGTCCCATGTAGGTGAGCAGGATGCGCACCGGTAGATCGGTGAGCGTGGGCTGTGGATGATCCCGCAGATGCGCGGCATTCTGGATCGCGGGCACGATGAAATTGCTGCGCATTCCCGGACTCCCCGTCTCGATGCCGTGCACCATGGCCGTCTGCGCGCGGGCAATCCCCGAGAGCAGTTCAGCGAGCTGTTGGGCGGAGATTTGCAGCATGGCGATCCTCCAGAGCGAGAGCGACAGTCTGCCCGAGTCAATGGCGCGGCGATGTTAACATCCTCACGTTTGTTCCCGGAAGCTTGCGCGGCATGCTGACGCGGGTTCTGCTCGTGGCCGTCCTGGTCGCTGCCGGCGTCGTCGCCGGGGTTGCATTGCACACCGTCATGACCGAGGGAGACACCATGTTCGCCGGCAAGCATCCCGCCAACATCGGCGTGAAGGACGGCAAGCTGGCGCCCTGCGCGCGCTCTCCGAACTGCGTTTCGTCGCAGGCCGACCCGTCGGATTCCATCCATTATATTGCGCCGATCTCCTATGGCGCCGCTCCGGTCGAGGCGATCACGGCGGTGCGCAATGCGATCGAGAGCATGCCGCGCACGAGGATCGTGCGGCACGATCCCGACTACCTGTATGCCGAGTTCCGCTCGAAGCTGCTGGGGTTCGTCGACGACGTCGAGTTCTTCTACGACGATAAGGCGGGCGTGGTTCAGGTGCGTTCGGCCTCGCGCCTCGGGCGCCGCGACTTCGGGGTCAATCGCGAGCGCATCGAGGCGATCCGGTCGATCCTCGAGGGCCGCCTCAGGACCTGAGCTCGAGGATCACCGGTTGGTGGTCCGACGCCTGCGTCGCCGCGTCGATGCGCACTGCCGCCAGCCGGGGGACGAGATCCTCGGTCACGAATGCGTAGTCGCAGCAGTAGGGCGTCTCGCCGCGCTCCGGGTCGTGCAGCCTGAACGTCGGCGGATGGGGCGCATGCGGATGCGACGCCCTCCAGGCGTCGATCAGGCGCGGCGTGCCGTCGCCGAAGGGCGCCTGGATGCGCGCGTAAAGCGGGTCCTGCGGCGGCAGGTTGAAATCGCCGGTGACGACTGCCGACACAGCCCGCGGCAAGTGTCGAAACGGGCCGTCCGCATATCTGTCGGAGGGCCGTGCCGCAGCCTGTGCGCAGCCTTCGGCGTGCAGCTCGCGCACGCGCTCGATCTGCGCCGCGCGATGCGCGTTTGCATAGTATTCGAGATGCGTGGTGATTACCCGCAACGGCCCGAACGGCGCGTCGACGACCACCTCCAGCGCGACGCGGGGCATGCTCGGCGTAGCCGCGGCCGCCGGCCAGGGGAGCGAATGGCGCAGCACTCGGCCGAGCGGCAGGCGAGAAAGTATCAGGTTGCCGAAGCGGCTCCGGCGCGCGTGCTGCCGGGGGTCGGGTAGGTCGACGCCCCACGCGAACACGTGGGCGTGATCCGGGAATTCCCGCGCCAGCGCCGCGATCTGGTCTTCGCCGCGACTGCCCGCCAGCGACGAAAAGTTGTCGGCAATCTCCTGCATGCAGAGGACGTCCGCGTCCGCCAGGCGCCGCGCTTCGTGCGCGATGCGCGCCGGATCGACTCGGCCGTCGATGCCGCGGCACCACTGCACGTTCCAGCTGAGGAGCTTCATTAGGCTGCGCTAGAGCCCGCGATGCGACACGGCATGATACAAAAACAAAAAGGCCCGGAATGGGAGGAGCTTCCGGGCCAAGTCAGCACAAGGAGGAGACTTCTGCTGTAGGTACAATATAGCCTCGGAAAGCGGCAATGTGTGCAAGGGACTGTAAGATATGCGCCCCGGCGTGAGTTCGCGCCGGGCCGGACAGGAATTGTTGCCGACTACGGCGGAACTCTCGCGGGGATAGCGGTTGGTATCTGAGGCTTCGTTCGATCGCGACGCGGCGGTGACGTACCTGACGGGCGCGTTGCAGCGCGATCGCTTCGTGCTGTACTGCCAGCCGATCGTGCACGTCTCCTCGCCACAATCGGAGCATCGCTTCTTCGAGGTGCTGGTGCGTTTCCGTGACGAGGAGGAAGGGTTGCTGCCGCCGGGCTCCTTCATACCGGTGCTGCAGGAGGCGGGACTCATGCCGCTGCTCGATCGTTGGGTGATCACGAAGACGATCGCCAAGCTGAAGTCGATGCGCCACGATCAGGTGACCGGCTCGGACCCGCATTTCAGCATCAATCTTTCCTCTGACACGCTGTCGGATCCGGACATCACGGAGTTTGTTTCCCAGCAGCTCGCCGGGGCTCGTGTCGAGGCCGAGCGCGTGATGCTCGAGATTCCCGTATACAGCGCCGCCGAGCAGCCCGAAGCATTCGAAGAGTTGGTCACCAAGCTGACCGAGCTCGGCTGCGCGGTGGCGGTGTCGGGGGTCTCGCAGACGGACGTCCCCATGGGCCGCCTGCGTGAGCTGGGCGTGCGCTACGTCAAGTTCAACGGCGCGTCGACGCTTCGGGCGAATCCCAACGAGGAGGCTGTCGCCAAGCTGCGCGAGCTGGCCGAGACTTGCCGCAACCTGGGAATCAAAGTGATCGTGGAATCGGTGGAGTGGGACGAGGCGATCGGTTTTCTGGATTCGATGCAGATCGAGTTCGCCCAGGGCTTCGCCATCGCCGCCCCGAGGCCCCTTTAGTCGCGGAGCAGCTCGACCCGGTAGCACTCCGTGTCGGGACCGAGGGTGTCGGGCGGGCTGCGGCGCAGCAGCACCTTGCTGTCACCCTCTCCGAGCACCGTTGCGTAGCGTACGTTCTTCTCCATTTCCTCCAGATACAGGTTCTGGCCACCGAAGTAACGGCCCGCATACTCGTACGCGCGCGCCAACTGCACATCCAGCCGCTTGACCGCGTTGTAGTAGAAGCCCGGCGTCTTGCGGACCAGCTCGTCGGCCGAGGCGAAAACGATGTGGCTTTGCCCCCCGGGATACGTACGCCGCGCCAGGCCGCCGAGGACGAACTCCGGGAACAGCCGATCGCGACATTTCTCCAGGTAACAACGGTCGGACATCTGCGCAATGATGTCCGCAGTTCCGAGCATGTGGCCGACGCGCCTCAGCAGCGTGTCGGCGACCCGGATGGATTCCGTGCGGCGCTCGTAGCCCGTGTAGTGCAGCAGCTTGGACGCGATCTCGGCCAGCCGACCGGTTCCCAGGCGACCCATGTAGCGGCGCAGGTAGGTTGCGCCGCGCGCGACGTGGGTCAGGGTGTACTCGGCGCCGTAGCGGTGCCTGCGATCGCTGCGCCGGCGCAAGTAGCCGAAGTCGTGAAACAGGGCGGCAAAGATCCCGAGCACGAACAAGTCGGGCGGCAGCGAGGGCGTGCCGTTTCGCCGGCTGCGCTCGTAGCCGTCCATGAGACGGCCCATGGCGAGCGTCACGTCGAGCACGTGCTGGATGTCGTGGTAACTGGTGTCGCAGGGGTAATACTCGGGGTCCTGGCCGCTGTACAGGCGCTCGAGGTCCTGGAAAGCGCGCAGCAGCAGCCTACCCGATGCCCTGTCGTACAGGCCGCTGAACAGACGCATGATCTCGGCATGAACCTCGGCCGGCGTCGTGGTCCGGATCTCGTTGGTGACGTCGTATTCGTTGCGGCGCATGATGGAAGAAATGGTTGCGGGGTGTGCCGCGGGCATCGCGTGTCGCGGTTGCAGCTCCGTTGCCAACCCAGCAGCGGCTCGTTGCACTCGGCGCCCCTTTTCCCTGTCGGCGAGTAGCGTTAGGATGTACGAAATCCCGCGGACAAGCGGTGACCTATTTTACGAATGGGACCGCCATGAGATTGTGCGAAATTGTCATGGATGGTCGAAAACGCGCGCGTGCGGCGGGCGGGCGGGTCTGAGCTTGGCCAATTTCTCTCTCACCGACGAGGAGAAATCGCAGATCCTGGCGCGCATCCACGCGCTCGAGGTCGAGCACAGCGACCTCAACGACGTCATCGACCGGCTGGCCCGGGACCCGATCCAGGATCAGCTTCAGCTGCGGCGCCTGAAAAAGCGCAAGCTGCTGCTCAAGGATCAGATTTCGCTTCTCAAGAACAGGCTGATCCCGGACATCATCGCGTGATCGCGCTGATCCAGCGGGTCGCGGAAGCGAGCGTCTCGGTCGATGGCATTGCCGTCGCGAGCATCGGGCCGGGAATCCTGGCGCTGGTGGGGGTCGAGCGCGGCGACGGCGAGCGCGAGACCGAGCGACTGGTCGAGCGCATGGTTGGCTACCGCATCTTTCCCGACGCCGAAGGCAAGATGAATCTGTCGCTCGTGGATACTGCGGGCGCCCTGCTGGCGGTGCCCCAATTCACGCTCGCGGCGCACACCCGCAAGGGGGCGCGCCCGAGCTTCTCATCGGCCGCCCCGCCCGAGGAGAGCGAGCGTCTGTTCGGCCGCTTCGTCGACCTGGCGCGCGCCCGCGTCGCTCAGGTTGCGGTCGGACGATTCGGCGCGCACATGAAAGTGAGCCTGGTCAACGACGGGCCGGTGACTTTCTGGCTGCAGGTTTCTCCGCCGAGTACGTCCTGAACGTCGCGGGCGCGACGATCTCGAGCATTTCGACGTCGCGCGAGTGCTCTATCTCGCGGTGGCGGATGCGCGGCGGCTGGTAGAAGCAGGTGCCCGCCTTCATCAATACCTCGCCGATCCCTTCGTACTCGAAGCGCACCCAGCCGCTGAGGACATAGACGAACTGGGCGTTGCAGTCGTGCACGTGCCATTCGCCGTGCGGCGTCTCGCCAGGGCGCGCGCGGATCACGTGGGCGACCAGCTTGCCGCGCGTGGCGCGCTTGATCCCGAGGTCGCGATATTCGAAGTAATTGCGCAGCCCGCGCTTCTCGAACTTCGCCTTTGCGAGATGACTGACGCGGAAGCGTTGCGCACGTGCCTTCGCGGCGGCGCCGAGTTTCGCCTTTGCCATGAGTTTCTCCTCCTGCCTAGCCGGATTGCGCCAAATCAGCGTAAGCTTGCGCCGACGAGTTTCGCACGTTTCGGTCCCTCCCATGTACGACCAGTTCGTCGGCACCAAGCCGGTCGAGGAACGACACCGATTCGACATCGGACGCCTCGACGAGTACATGCGCGCCAACGTCGAAGGCTATTCGGGCACCCTGCAGGTCGAGCAGTTCAGGGGCGGGCAGTCCAATCCCACCTACCGGCTCGGCGCGGGCGGAAAGCACTACGTGCTGCGGCGCAAGCCGCCGGGGAAGCTGCTCCCCTCGGCGCACGCGGTGGAGCGTGAGTACCGCGTCATCAGGGCGCTGCACGGCGTGGGCTTCCCGGTGGCAAAGCCCTACGCGCTGTGCGAGGACGACGCGGTGATCGGGACCGCCTTCTACATCATGGACTGCGTCGAGGGCCGGGTGCTCTGGGACCAGGCACTGCCCGGCATGACGAAGGCGGAACGTCGCGCGGTGTGGGAGGAGTTGAACCGCGTCATCGCGCTGCTGCACACGATCGACTACGAGGCGGTGAGCCTGGAAGGTTTCGGCAAGGCGGGCAGCTATCTCGAGCGCCAGATTGGACGCTGGAGCAAGCAATACCGCGCTTCCGAAACCGAGAAGATCGAGCCGATGGACAACCTGATCGACTGGCTGCCGCAGAACATCCCGGCGGGGGACGAAACCACCATCGTGCATGGCGACTACCGGCTCGACAACACCATCTTTCATCCTAGCGAGCCGAAGATCCTGGCGGTGCTAGATTGGGAGCTGTCGACTCTGGGGCACCCGCTGGCGGATTTTTCCTACCACTGCATGAGCTGGCACATCCCGCCGGGGAAGTTTCGCGGCATTCAGGGCCTGCCGCTGGAGGAGCTCGGCATTCCGACCGAGCGCGAGTACATCGACATGTACTGCCGAAGGACCGGACGCCGGGACATCGATTCAACGACCTGGGACTTCTACATGGCGTACAACCTGTTTCGCATCGCGGCGATCACGCAGGGGATCAAGAAAAGAGTCGTGGACGGCACCGCGGCGAGCGCCCACGCAGTCGAGGCCGGGAGCAAGGCGCCGCTGCTCGCCGAGCTCGGCTGGCAGCAGGTCGAGAAAATTCTGAAACGAGCCGCCTAGGAGAACAGCATGGATTTCGAGTATTCAGCCAAGGTGAAGGAGCTGCAAAAGCAGCTCGTCGCCTTCATGAACGAGCACATCTATCCGAATGAGAAGGTCTGGTACGACCACTGTCACGGCCCCAATCGCTGGCAGCCGGTCCCGATCATCGAGGAGCTCAAGCCCAAGGCGCGCGCCGCCGGGCTGTGGAATCTGTTCCTGCCGCGCTCGCCGCGCGCCCCCGAGGGGCTGTCCAACCTAGAGTACGCGCCGCTGTGCGAGATCATGGGACGCGCGAGCTGGGCGCCCGAGGTATTCAACTGCTCCGCGCCGGACACCGGCAACATGGAGACGATCGAGCGCTACGGCACCGAAGCCCAAAAGGACGAGTGGCTCGAGCCTTTGCTCCAGGGCAAGATCCGCTCGGCCTTCCTGATGACCGAGCCCGCGGTGGCGTCGTCGGATGCGACCAACATCCAGACGCACATCAAGCGCGAGGGCAACGAGTACGTGATCAACGGCACCAAGTGGTGGTCTTCCGGCGCGGGCGATCCGCGCTGCAGGATCTACATCCTGATGGGCAAGACTTCCCCGGACAACCCCTCGCGTCACAGCCAGCAGTCGATGATCCTGGTCCCCGCCGGCACGCCAGGCATCAGGATCGTGCGCCACCTGAACGTCTTCGGCTACGACGATGCGCCGCACGGCCACATGGAGATCGAGCTGAAGAACGTGCGTGTCCCGGCGTCCAACATCCTGCTCGGCGAGGGGCGCGGCTTCGAGATCGCGCAGGGCCGGCTCGGGCCCGGACGCATCCACCATTGCATGCGGCTCATCGGCCAGGCCGAGCGCGCGCTGGAGAAGATGTGCAAGCGCGCGACCGCGCGCGTAGCTTTCGGCCGTACGGTCGCCGAGCAGGGCGTGACGCGCGAGCGCATCGCCGAGGCGCGCATCATGATCGACTCGGCGCGCTTCATGGTGCTCAACGCGGCCTGGAAGATGGACACCGTGGGCAACAAGGTGGCGCGCAAGGAAATCGCCATGATCAAGGTCCTGGCGCCGAGCATGGCGTGCAAGGTGATCGACTGGGCGATGCAGGTGCACGGCGGCGGCGGCGTTGCCGAGGACTTCGGCCTTGCCGCGGCGTACGCGCACGCGCGCACGCTGCGCTTCGCCGACGGCCCGGACGAGGTGCACCGCAACCAGATCGCCAAGCTCGAGATCGGCGAGCAGACCACGGTCGCGGAGGCCGTCGCGCCGAAGAAGCGCGCCTAGACGGAATGCGATGCGTGTCGGCGTCCCGCGCGAGACCAAGGTCCACGAGTATCGCGTAGGGCTGACGCCGACCTCGGTGCGCGAGCTGGTGGCGCACGGCCACGAGGTGCTGGTCGAGCGCAGCGCCGGCGCCGGCATCGGGGCCGGCGACGCCGCCTACGAGAGGGCGGGGGCGAGCATCGTCGAGGACGCCTTCGCCGATGCCGAGCTGATCGTCAAGGTGAAGGAGCCGCAGCCCGAAGAGCGCAGGCGGCTGCGCGAGCGCCACGTGCTGTTCACCTACCTGCACCTCGCGCCAGATCCACAGCAGGCGCGCGATCTGGTCGCCTCGGGTGCGGTGTGCATCGCCTACGAGACTGTGACGCGGCCTGGAGGGGGCCTGCCGCTGCTCGCGCCGATGTCGGAGGTGGCGGGGCGCATGGCGATACAGGTGGGCGCCGGGTGCCTCGAGAAGAAGTCCGGCGGCATGGGCACGCTGCTGGCGGGCGTGCCCGGCGTTCCGGCGGCGAAGCTCGTCATCCTCGGTGCCGGCGTGGTCGGCTCGAACGCCTCGCGCATCGCGGTCGGCTCGGGCGCACGGGTGTTCGCGCTCGATCGCTCGGTCGATGCGCTGCGCCGGATCGAGAGCGAATTCGGCGCTCGCGTCGTGACGGTGTACTCGAGCCGCGACGCGATCGAGCAGCACGTGCTGTCGGCGGACCTGGTGGTCGGGGCAGTGCTCGTGCCCGGCGCCGCGGCGCCCAAGCTCGTGACGCGCGAGCTGCTCAAGCGCATGAAGCCGGGGGCCGCGCTGGTCGACGTTGCGATCGACCAGGGCGGCTGCTTCGAAACATCGCGCCCGACGACGCATGCCGATCCGACCTACGTCGTCGATGGGATCGTGCACTACTGCGTCGCCAACATGCCGGGCGCGGTGCCGCGCACCTCGACCTACGCCCTCAATAACGCGACGCTGCCCTACGTGCTCGCGCTGGCCGACAAAGGCTGGGCCGGCGCACTCGCGCAGGATCCGCACCTCAGGCAAGGGCTGAACGTGGCGCGTGGCAAGATCACGTATCGCGCCGTCGCGCAGGCCGTGGGCCTGGATTACACACCGCCCGAAAGTCTGCTCTGATTCGTGAGGCTGCCGACGAGCGCTGCGGCCCGTTCGAGCTCTGCCGCGCCGTTTAGGATGTCTGGACAGAGCCGCAGGCGATCGCCGCGCGCATCGGCTTCGACGCCGCGTTTTTCGAGCTCGCTTGCCAGATCGGGCGCGCGGGCGTGCACGACCGTCAGGAATGCCCCGTGCTCCGCGCCGGCTCCCTCGGCCCGCACGCCCTCACGCGCCAGCAGCCCGGAGAGCAGTTTCTTCTGCTCGAGCGAGTAGGCCCGCAGGCGCTCGACGCCGAGCTCGAGAACCAGTTCCAGGCCCGCGAGCGCCTGATAGGGCGCGAGCACCGGGGGCGTCGACTCGAGCCAGGCATCGCCGCCGACGCCGTAGCGCGGCGGATCGGGGCGCTGGTAGGAAAACACGTCCTGCTTCGCGAACCAGCCGGTATCGAGCGTGCGCAGCGCTGCCAGATGGTCCGGACGGACGTAAAGCCAGCACGCCCCGGGACCGCCGCGCAGGTACTTGTAGGACCCGCCCACGGCGAAATCGACATCGAGCGCGGCGAGATCCGTGGGCACGATCCCCGCGCCATGATAGACGTCGAGCAGCACCTTCGCGCCTGCCGCGTGCACGCGGCGCACCAGAGCCTGCAACTCGGGCACCATCTCGCCGGTGCGAAACATCACCGAAGACAGCACCACGAGGTCCGTGCCCGCGGGATCGAGTTCCGGCCACGGCACGATCTGCAGGTCGATGCGGCCCTTTTCCCGGTACACGCGCAGTATGAAGTCGATCGAGTCGAACTCGCCATCGGTGGTGCGCACGCGCGGCTTGCCCGGTAGCGCATTCAGCACCGCGCGCAAGCCTTGTCCGGCGCTCGTTTTCGGCACGATGCAGTCGGCGCGAGCGGCGTTGAGCAGCTGCGCGGTGAGTGCGCGGAAGCGCTCGCGAGCCTCGATCCAGGCATCCCAGGCGGCGCCCATATCGCGGTACCAGGCGTCGATCGCCGAGCGGACGTCGTCGGCAGTGCGGTCCGGCGGACGCCCGAGCGAATGGTTGGCGAGGTAGATTGCGCTTCGCGCCAGCACGCGCGAAAAGCGTGGCCAGATCTCCCGCCGCAACCAGTCTTCGTTCATCGAATCTCGGTGCGCACGTCTATCAGCTCTGGAAACAGCCTCACCTCGAGCGTCTGTCTGAGGAAGGCGACCCCGGCAGTGCCGCCCGTCCCGCGCTTGTAGCCGATGACGCGCTCGACGGTCTTGACGTGACGAAAGCGCCACAGCTGGAAGTTCTCCTCCACGTCCACCAGCTTCTCGCACATGTCATAGGCGTCCCAGTGATTGCGCGGTTCCTGGTAGATCGCCTTGAATACCGCCACCACGCCGTCGTTGCGGGTGTAGGGTCGCGCCCAGTCGCGCTCGACGCACTCCCGGGGAACGGGCAGGCCGCGACGCCCGAGCAGGCGCAGGAACTCGTCGTACAGCGAGGGCGCCTCGAGTAAGCCCTTCAGCCAGGCGTGGATGCGCTCGTCGTGCCGGTGCACTTCGAGCATCCTCGAGTTCTTGTTGCCCAGGAGGTACTCGATGGCGCGGAACTGGAATGACTGAAGACCGGAAGCCGGCCCCAAGGCATCGCGGAACTCGGCGTATTCCGACGGCGTCAGCGTCTCGAGCACCGACCATTGCTCGAACAGCTGCCGCTGGATCTGCTTGACCCGCGCCAGGATCTTGAAGCAGGGATCGAGCCGATCCGCCCGCACGTGCCCGATCGCCGCGCTGAGCTCGTGGATCATGAGCTTCATCCACAGCTCCGATACCTGGTGCTGCACGATGAACATCGTTTCGTCGTGGTGCGGCGGGCGCGAGCGGGGCTCTTGCGCCGAAAGAATCCGGTCCAGCCGCAGATAGCCGCCGTAGGAGGTTTCGGCGGCGAGGTCGGTAATGAATTCCGGGTCGCTGGTTTTCATCCCCTCTATAATGCCACCCCAGCGTTCCGAGGAGAACTCATGCTCAAGCTCTGCGGTTTCCACGTCAGCAACTATCACAACAAGGTGCGTATCGCGCTGCTCGAGAAGGGCGTGGCCTTCGAGGAAGATGCGAGCTGCGTGCCGTCGCAAAAAGACGAGTTCGTGGCGCGCTCGCCTCTCGGCAAGGTGCCGTTCGCGATGGTCGACGGCGTGATCCTCACCGAGTCGCAGGTGATCTGCGAGTACCTCGAGGACGTCCACCGCGAAAAGCCGCTCTACCCGTCCGATGCGCTCGCCAGAGCGCAGGTGCGCGAGCTCATCCAGTACACCGAGCTGCACCTGGAGCTGGTGGCGCGACGCCTGTACAAGGAGTACTTCTTCGGCGGCAAGGTCTCGGACGAGACGAAGAAGGAGGTGGAGCGCGATCTCGCCAAGGGCGTGCGCGCCTTCGCCGCGCGCGCCAAGTTCGACCCCTACGTCGCCGGCAAGGAGCTGACGCTCGCGGACTGCTCCGCGTACGTCCACCTGCCGCTGGTGTCGATGATCAGCAAGATGGCCTTCGGGCGCGACTGCCTGGAGCACCTCCCGGTCAAGCCGTACCTCAAGATGCTGGGCGAGCGCCCGGCATTCGCCAAAGTGAGCGCCGATCGCAAGGTTGCGCAGGAGGCGATGATGGCGCGCGCCAAGAAGTAGCGCCGCCGGTGCAGGACCTCGCACCCCTCGGCGAATACATGCGCTACGCCGTCACGCTGACGGCGGTTCTCGATCCGTTCCTTGCCGTGCCGATCTTCGTCGGCGTCACGGCGCGCCGTATTCCGGCCGAGCGCCTCGCGCTTGCGCGCGTGGTCACCGTGACGGTGTTCGGCGTGCTCGCAGGCTCGGCGCTGTTCGGCGAGGCACTGCTGCGTCTCATTGGCGCCAGCCTGCCGGCATTCAGCGTCGGCGGCGGCCTGGTGCTGCTGCTGATGGCCCTCGCGATGCTCAATGCCCGCGCGGGCGGCATGCGTCAATCCGCCGCGGAAGCCGAAGAGCTGGAGGCCGGAGAAATCTCCGGCGTCGTGCCGCTCGCCGTGCCGCTGCTTGCGGGGCCCGGCGCGATCAGCACCACGATCATCACCGCGCAGGCGCGCGGCATGGTTCACCTTGCGGCGATGGTGCTGTGCATCGCGCTGGTCTGCGCGCTGCTCTGGACCGTGCTGCGCTTCGCGCATGCGCTCGCGCCGCGCATGGGCACGACGGGGCTCAACATCGCGACGCGGCTGCTCGGCCTGCTGCTAGCCGCGATCGCCATCCAGACCATGGCCGAAGGCATGGTGCAGCTCTTTCCCGGCCTGCGCTGAGAATCTCGTCGACGATCAATGCAGCGCGAGCCAGTCCGCTGCCTCGCGCCAAAGCTTGTCGCGAAAGCGCTCGCGGAAGAAGCCGAAGCGCCCGATCCTGTCGACGCCGACATCGCGCGGCGCGAAGGCGTCGTCGAAAGCGGCGTAAGCGCGCAGCGGCGCGGAAAAGCGCGCGAACGCGTCGTGCGCGCCGAGCGCGCCCACCAGATACTGCGGATGGCGGCACCAGCGCGCCCATTCGATCGCCACGCCTGCGGGCAGGTCTTCGCCGAAGCCGAGGCGCGAGGAAGGAAAGTAGCCGAGTAAGCGCGGCACGAGCGGAAGGGCCACGTGAACGGCGGGCCACATCCAGCACCGCCCGAGCGGCGGCCAGTGGCGCCAGTAGCCGCTTTGCGAGCCGACCATGAGCACGGCCGCGAGCCGCGCAGCCTGGGGCAAAAGGGCTGTGGAAACTCCACCGAAGCTGTGGCCGACGACCATCAGCTGCGCTCCGGGCGCTGCGCCTGCGAGGAAATCGAGCGCGCCCGCCGCGTCGAGCAGCGCCCAGTCGCGCATACGCGCGTGCATGCCGCGCAGCGTACGCGGCCGCGAGCGGCCGATGCCGCGGTAATCGAAGGTCAACACGGTGATGGCGCGGCCGGCAAGGTAGGCGGCGAATTTCGCGTAGTACTCCTGGGGCACCCCCGCCGCCGCCTGGATCTGCAGCGCCCGTCCTATGGGCGCGGATGCGCGGAACAGCGTGCCGCCGATCGGCAGGCCGTCGCGCGCCGAAAACTCGACCCGCTCCGCGGCACTCACTTTGGAAGCGGACGCGGCCGTCCTTGCTGGTCGATCGCGACGTAGGTGAGCGTCGCCTCGGTCACCTTGACGACCTTCGGGTCGTCGGGTCGGCGCTCGGCGTAGACCTCGACGTTGACGGTAATCGAGGTGGTACCGACCCGCACCACGTCGGCGTAGAAGGAAAGCACGTCGCCGATCTGCACTGGCTGCTTGAACACGAAGGAGTTGACCGAGACCGTGGCGACGCGCCCGCGCGCCAGGCGGCCCGCCACGGTGCCGCCGGCCACGTCGACCTGGGACATGATCCAGCCGCCGAAGATATCGCCGTTGTGATTGGCGTCGGCCGGCATCGGCACCACGCGCAGGGCGGGGATCTTGCCCTTGGGCACCTTCAGCCCCGGCGGCTGGTGCGAGGCCCTGCCCATCTAGCGTTCTTTCTCGGCGAGGTAATGCAGCGGCCCACCTCTGAACGGCGCGAAGCCGGTGCCGAAGATCAGGCCCGCGTCGATCAGGTCGGCGTCCGCCACGATGCCCTCGGCGAGCACGGCTTGCGTCTCGGCGAGATAAGGCTCGATCAGGGACTCGACCAGGTCGCGGGGCGGCGCGCTGGGCACGCCCTTCGCCGGCTTGCCCTTTTCGTAGCGGTAGATGCCTTGCCCGGTCTTCTTGCCGAGCTGCCCGAGCGCCACCTTGTCGAGTAGCACCTTGGGCGCCTCGGGTTCGCCGCCCGCCCCCTTCTTCGCCAACGCCTTGCCCGCCGCGAGGCAGATGTCGAGTCCGACGGTGTCGGCGAGCTCGATCGGGCCCATCGGCATGCCGAAAGCTTCCATCGCCGCATCGATGGTCTCGGGCTGAACGCCCTCGTCGAGCATGCGGAACGCGTTCTGCATGTAGGGTCCGAGCACGCGGTTGACCAGGAATCCCGGGGAATCCTTGACCGGCAGTGGCAGCTTGTCAATCTGGCGCACGAAGGCGGCCGCCTTGCTCGCCAGCGCCGGATCGGTTCGCTTACCGGCTACCACCTCGACCAGCATCATCTGCGGCACCGGGTTGAAGAAGTGGATGCCGACCAGCCGCGCGGGATTGCCGAGGGCGGTGGCAATGTCGGCGAGCTTGAGGCTCGAAGTGTTGGACGCAAGGATCGCATCCGGCTTTGCGGCTGCCTCCAGTCGCGCGAACAGCTCGCGCTTGGCGTCCAGGTTCTCGAAGATCGCTTCGATGATGACGTCGGCATGCGCCGCGCCGCTGCCCGCAACGTCGGGCACCACGCGATCGAGCGCGTCGCGCACGCGGCGCTTGTCGCGCAGCCGTCGCTCGAAGAATTTCGCCGCGCGCTTAATCGCCGGCGCGATGCGCTCGGGCGAGGTGTCCTGCAACGTGACCCTCAGGCCGCGCATCGCGCAAACCGCGGCGATGTCGCCGCCCATCACGCCGGCGCCGACGACGTGTACGTGCCGGGCGGCGAAATCAGTCGCCTTGCCCGTGGACTTGAGTCGTTCCTGGAGGAAGAAAACGCGGATCAGGTTGCGCGTCGTCGGGTGCTCGGAAAGTGCCCTGATGGAACACGCAGGGTCGTTCGGCTCGATGAACGGGTCCCCGTCGTATTTCACCCACGCATCCAGGATGGCGTAAGGCGCGGGATAGTATTCGCGGCGTGCGCGCTTCTCCACCTGCTTTCTCGCCTGAGCCACCACCAGTCTGCGCCCCGGCCCTGTGAGCATCAGCCGCTGCGCGAGCGGCGGCCGGCGCGGCGCGCGCGCTTCAAGGGTCACGATGCGCGCGGCATTCTCCAGAATCCTCTCCGGCACGACCTGGTCGACGAGGCCGATGCGCTTGGCGCGACGCGCGTCCACCGCGCGCCCGGTGAGCAGCATGTCCATGGCCGCCGCCGGGCCGACCAGCTTGGGCAGCCACTGCAGCCCGTGCCAGAACGGCCAGATGCCGAGCATCACCTCCGGAAACGCGAAGCGGGTCTTCGGGTCGTCCAGCGCGACACGATAGCGGCAGGCGAGCGCCATCTCCAGGCCGCCGCCCATGCAATAGCCATTGATCAGCGCGGTGGTGGGAAAGGGCAGGGCGCGCAGCTTTTGCATCGTGTCCCAGCCCAGGCGCGTGAAGGCGACCGCTTCCTCGGTCGTCTTGAAGTTGACGAACTCGTTCACGTCGGCGCCGGCGATGTAATTCCCTTTCGCCGAGCGGATGATCAGTCCTCTGGGACGCGCCGCCGCGATCTCGTCCAACGCCGCGCCGAGCTCCTCGAGCGCCTCGCGCGAGAAGGTGTTGGTCGATTCGCCCTGCTTGTCGAAGGTGAGCCAGGCGAGGCCCTGCCCGTCCTTCTCCCAGCGGAAGTGCTTCATCAAAGCGCCTCCGCCAGCATCGCGCCGCCGAGCCCGCCGCCGATGCAAATCGAGGCGATGCCGCGCCTGGCGTTGTTGCGCTTGAGCGTGTTGAGCAGGTGCAGCACGATGCGGGCCCCGGAGGCGCCTACCGGATGGCCGAGCGCCACGGCGCCGCCGTCGACGTTGAGCTTCGCCTCGTCGAGCGCGCCCATGGCCCGTTCCAGCCCGAGCATGTCGCGGCAGTAGCCATCGTCCTTCCAGGCCGCGAGGCAGCCGAGCACCTGGGCGGCGAAGGCCTCGTTGATCTCCCAATAATCGAGATCGTTCAGCTCCAGTCCGTGCCGCTTGAGAATGGGCGTCGCCGCGTGTACCGGCCCGAGCCCCATCTGCGCGGGGTCGAGCCCCGCCCACTCGGAATCAACGATTCGCCCGATTGGCTCTAGGCGATGCTGCTCGACTGCTTGCTCCGAGGCGAGGACCAGCCACGCCGCGCCATCGGTGATCTGCGAGCTGTTGCCGGGCGTCACGTTGCCGTACTTGCGGTCGAAGAACGGCTTCAGCTTGGCGAGCCTTTCGAGCGACGCGTCGCGCCGCACGCCGTCGTCCAGGGTGTAGGTGTTGCCGTCGCGGTCGTAGAGCGCCTCAAGCTCGCCGCCGCCCGCGGTGAGGTATCCGGCGTCCTGCGCCTTTGCGAGGCGCTCGTGGCTCCTGACGGAGAACGCATCCATCTGCTCGCGCGTGATGCCGAAGCGGTAGGCGAGGTTCTCGGCGGTCTGGCCCATCAGCAGCCCGACCATCGGATCGGTGAGCCCCTTCATGATGCCGATGACGGGCGCGAGCAACGCCTTCACCGGCAGCCTCGCGAACAGCGCCGCCTTCCGGCCGATGGATTTCGCCGCGGCCATGTCGGCGAACCACAGCACCGCCGCGTCCGCGTAGAGCAGCGGCGCGCGCGACAGCGCGTCGACGCCGCCGGCGAGCACGAGGTTGCTGCGCCCAGCAAGGATGTTGTTGATTCCGGAGTCGAGCGCCTGCATGCCCGAGGCGCAATTGCGCATCACGGTCCAGCCGGGCACTTTCTGGCCGCAACCCAGGCGCAGCGCGACCACGCGGCCGATGTTCACTTCGTCGACCGATGGCGCGGCGCAGCCGAGGATCACCTCGTCGAGCTGTGTCGGCTCGAACTTCTGCCGCATCAGCAGGGCCCGCCCGGCCTGGGTGGCGAGGTCGCTCGCCGCGAACGGTCCGGGGCGGTTCTTGGCTTTGAGAAAGGGCGAGCGCGCGCCGTCTACGACGTAAATGGGCTTCGCGTACATCGTCAGGCCGCCCTTGCCTTGAGGGACTTGTCGTGCGTCAGCTTCTGCATGATCTCGGCGCGGCCGAAATCCTGCGGGAAGTCGTCGACCTTGATCACTTCCTTGCGCAACCCTTCCTTGGCCTGCCACAGCGCATGCTCGTCGGCGCTGATCACGTCGGATTCACGCGCCAGCTCCGCGGTGTCGGCGCCCACTGGCACCTGTAATCGGCCGCTCCTTACCGCCTCGCGGATCTTCTTCTCGATCGGCTCGCAGGCAATCGTGGCGCGGAATGCCGCTTCCAGGACCCCGGTGGCGTCGGCCTGGTCCTTCGGCACGTACATTCCCTGGGTGAGGCGATCGCGCGCCGCGCCCGGCTCCAGCACCAGCCTGGCGCACTCGTGGTTGTGCTTGTCCTTCGGCGGGCGGAACGGCGTGCCCACCGGGAACACGACCCAGCGCAGCAGCCAGCGCATCGGTTTCACCGGGAAGTTGGCGTAAACGGCGTCGATCGCCTGTTGCGCCTGCCACAGCGCGTCGCGCACCGACCAGTGCACGAGCGGCAGGTCTTCGCTCTGCCGGCCCTGGTCCTCGAAGTGCTTGAGTGTCGCCGAGACGAGGTACATCATCGACAGCACGTCGCCGAGCCGCGCGGAGAGCTTCTCCTTGCGCTTCAACGCGCCTCCGAGCGCCACCATCGACATGTCCGCGAGGAAGGCGAAGGCTGCGGAAAGATGGCCCAGGCGCTGGTAGTAGCGCGCGGTCTCCGCAGCCGCGGCGGCCGGGACTGCGGCGAGCCGTGCGCCGGTCAGGCCGTGCACGAAGGCACGCGCGCCGTTGGAGATCACGTGACCGACGTGCGACGTGAACGCGTCGTCGAACTCGCGCGAGGCCTCCTCGCCGCTCATTTCCTTGGCGGCGCGCATCTCGCGCAGCACGTAGGGATGGCAGCGGATCGCGCCCTGGCCGAAGATGATCAGGCTCCTGGTGAGGATGTTCGCGCCTTCGACCGTGATACCGACAGGAACGACCTGGTAGCCGCGTCCGACCCAGTTGTTGGGGCCGAGGCAGATGCCCTTGCCGCCATGGATGTCCATGGCGTCGTCGATCGCCTTTCGCACGCGCTCGGTCATGTGGTACTTGGCGATCGCGGAGATCACCGCCGGCTTCTCGCCGGCGTCGACCGCACCCGCCGTCATGATGCGCGTCGCCTCCATCATGTAGCAGTTCGCCGCGATGCGCCCGAGTGCCTCCTCGACGCCCTCAAGCTTGCCGATCGGCGTCTTGAACTGGCTGCGCACGCGCGCGTAGGCGCCCGTGTAGCGCGCCATCGCCTTGGCGCCGCCCACCGACGAGCTCGGCAGCGATATCGAGCGTCCCGCCGCGAGGCTGTTCATCAGCATCATCCAGCCCTTGCCGGCGTATTCCCTGCCGCCGATGATCCAGTCGAGCGGCATGAAAACTTCCTTGCCCCAGTTCGGGCCGTTCTGGAATACCGCATTGAGCGGCAGGTGGCGGCGGCCGATATTGACTCCGGGATGAGCGGTCGGCACCAGCGCGCAGGTAATGCCGAGGTCCTCGGCGCCGCCGAGCAGCTTGTCGGGGTCATAGAGGCGGAATGCGAGCCCGAGGACGGTCGCCACCGGGCCGAGGGTGATGTAGCGCTTGTCCCAGGTGACGCGCATGCCGAGCACCTCCTTGCCCTGGAAGCTGCCCTTGCACACCACGCCGTGGTCCGGAATCGCGGCCGCGTCCGACCCCGCCTCGGGGCTGGTGAGCGCGAAGCAGGGGATCTCGAGCCCCTTCGCCAGGCGCGGCAGGTAGTGGTTCTTCTGCTCCTCGGTGCCGTAGTGCAGCAGCAGCTCGGCCGGCCCGAGCGAGTTGGGCACCATCACCGTCACCGCGGCCGCGTTGCAGCGCGTCGAGAGCTTCATCACCACAGCGGAGTGCGCCAGCGCGGAAAACTCGAGACCGCCGTACTTCCTCGGAATGATCATCCCGAGGAAGCCGTTGTCCTTGATGAGCTGCCACACCCGCGGCGGCAGGTCCTGGCGCTCGTGGGTGACTTCCCAGTCATCGCACATGGCGCACAGCTGCTCGCAGGGCCCGTCGAGAAATGCCTGCTCTTCCGGCGTGAGCTTCGGCTCCGGCGTGGCGAGCAGCTTGTCCCACTGCGGCTTGCCTGAAAACAGATCGCCGTCCCACCACACCGTGCCGGCGTCGATCGCCTCTTTCTCCGTCTGCGACATGTCCGGCAGGATGCGCCGGAACATTGCGAGGATCGGGTTGCTGATCAGCGCCCGGCGCAGCGTCGCGACGTTTACCAGCACCGCGACGGCGAGGTACGCGATCGCGAGAACGGCGTTGGCGGTCGCGCCGAAGCCGGCCGCCGCGGAGAGCCAGACGGCGAGCACGCCGCCGGCGAAGGTCCACCACAGTAGCGGCAGCTGCAGATAGCCGAACGCCAGGAAGACGACGACGGCGGCGAGTATGAATACGAGCATGATGACCTCCCGTTTTCTAGGCGGCTTTCTTGACGTTGCGGCGCTGCGGCAGCGGCGCCACGAGCCCCGCGGTAAGGAACGCCGCGAGGCGGTCCTCCAGCAGTCGCGCGTCGTATCGATCCTCGGGCTTGCAGCCAGCGATCAGCTGCACCGTGTCGGTGGCCGCGAGCGTGTAGGACAGCGTGCCGAACATGAAGTGCATGCGCCACACGAGCTCGTCGCCCGGCAGCTCCGGCAGCGCCTTGGCGAAGGCCTGCTTGTAGCGCTCCATGGTCGGCGCATAAAGGTGACCGATCAGTGCGCGTATCGGCGCCGCCGGCTCCGTGTATGCGCGTCCCAGCAGGCGAATGAAATTGCGCCCGCCGCCGCTCGCGTCTTCGATCATGCGCAGGCTCGAGCGAACGAACGCACGGATGATCTGCCCGGATGCGAGCGGCTCCCCGCCCGCTTCGCGCTCCAGCTTGTCGAGCGCCTCGAGGCGCTCGGCGTTCATCGGATCGAGGCGTCGCCGGAACAGCGCCTCGATCAGCGCGTCCTTGGAGCCGAAGTGGTAGTTGACGGCGGCGAGGTTGACCCCCGCGGTCGAGGTTAGCAGCCGCATCGAGGTCGCCTCGAATCCGTGCTGCATGAACAGCTCTTCAGCGACGTCGAGGATGCGGGTGCGGGTTTCGTGCGGAGGCTTGATGGCGAGCAGGGACATAGGCACCGGATAGATTTCAAACGAACGTTTGAATGATAGGGTGATGACGGGATGGCGTCAACCGCTGGCGACCGCGAAGCGGCTATGCGAACCTGTGCGCGGCGCTCACTTGCGGGAGCTTGGCCCGTGACCGGCCTTTCGCTGCTCGGCATGATCCTGCTGTCGATGGCGTGGCTGTTCTTCATCGGCGGCTCGATCCTCAATTTCCAGGTCTGGCGCGCCGCGCGCCGGGCGCGGCCCGGCGGGCGCCCGCCATTGGGGATGCCGTTCCTGCCGGGCATCGTCGGCTCGCTCGCGGCGTTCTTTACCGCAGGCTGGGCGCTGCAGCACGGCTACCCGTTGCCCTGGCCCTGGCTGTGGATCCTGCTGCCGCTGCTGCTCGACGTGTACTGCGCGGGCGGCCTGCTGCTTGCGCTGTTTGGCCTGGCGCGTCGCGCTTCGAGAAAGGGGCGCGGCGCTTAGCGCTTAGAATGCCGGGCTCGCCATGGCCCGACGCGCGCATTATTCAGCACCCACGCAGCCGCTCAGCGCAAACGAGTGGCGCGCGCTGCGGCTGCTGGTTCCGTATCTGCTCGAGTACAAGTGGCGCGTTGTCGCGGCGCTGACGTTCCTCGCCTGCGCCAAGGTCGCGAACGTCGGTGTGCCGCTGGTAATGAAGGAAGTGATCGACGGGCTGGACCCGCGCACCGCGGTGCTCGCCGTGCCCGCGGCGTTGCTCGCGATCTACGGCATCCTGCGCTTCTCGACCACGCTGTTCGCGGAGTTGCGCGACGTGGTATTCGTGCGCGTCACGCAGCGCGCCATACGACGCGTCGCGCTCGGCGTGTTCCGCCACCTGCACGCCCTGTCGCTCAGATTCCATCTCGAGCGCCAGACCGGCGGCATGACGCGCGACATCGAGCGCGGCACGCGCGGCATCTCGACGCTGCTGTCGTACCTGCTGTTCTCGATCATCCCTGTGATCCTCGAGTTTGCGCTGGTCGCGGCGGTGCTGCTAAAGAAATTCGACTGGCGCTTCGCGGCCATCACTTTCGCCGCCGTCGCGATTTACCTCAGCTTCACCGTGCTGGTGACCGAGTGGCGCATGGAAATCCGGCGCCGCGCCAACGAGCTCGACTCCAGAGCCAACACGCGCGCGATCGACAGCCTACTCAACTACGAGACCGTGAAGTACTTCGGCGCCGAGGAGTTCGAGGCGCGGCGCTACGACGAGAACCTGCTCAAGTACGAGAACGCGGCGGTGCAGAACGAGGCCTCGCTCGGACTGCTGAACATCGGCCAGGCGCTGATCATCGCGTTCGCCGTCACGGCGCTGATGTATCTCGCTGCCGACGGCGTGGTGAAGCAGGCGTTCACGCTCGGCGACTTGGTGCTGGTGAACGGCCTGCTGATCCAGCTCTACATCCCGCTCAACTTTCTCGGCATGGTCTACCGCGAGATCAAGCAAGCCTTGATCGACATGGACCGCATGTTCAGGCTGCTGGTCGAGCACCGCGAGGTCGAGGATCGGCCCGGCGCGCCCGAGCTGCCGCCGGGCCCCGCGACGGTCGAGTTTCGCGACGTGGAATTCGCCTACGAGCCCGCGCGCCGGATCCTGCACGGGGTGAGCTTCGCCATTCCGGCGGGGCATCGAGTCGCGGTGGTCGGGCACTCGGGCTCCGGCAAGTCGACGCTCGCGCGCCTGCTGTACCGTTTCTACGACGTCGGCGGCGGCACGATCCTGATCAACGGCGTCGACATCCGCGAGGTGCAGCAGCATTCGCTGCGCGCCGCGATCGGCATCGTCCCCCAGGACACGGTGTTGTTCAATGACACCATCCGCTACAACATCCACTATGGCCGGCCGGACGCCGGTGACGCCGAGGTGGTAGAGGCCGCGCGCGCGGCGCACATCCACGACTTCATCGAGTCCTTGCCCGCCAAGTACGAGACGACGGTCGGCGAACGCGGGCTGAAGCTCTCCGGCGGCGAAAAGCAGCGCGTGGCGATCGCCCGCGCGCTGCTCAAGGATCCGCGCATCCTGATCTTCGACGAGGCGACCTCCGCGCTCGACTCGAAGGCGGAGAAGGCGATCCAGGCGGAGCTCGAGCGCATCTCGCAGGGCCGTACTACGCTGGTTATCGCCCACCGCCTGTCCACCGTGATGGACGCCGACCAGATCCTGGTGCTTGCCCAGGGCCGCGTCGTCGAGCGCGGCACCCACCGCGAGCTACTCGCCGCCGGGGCCGAGTACGCGCGCATGTGGGCCCTGCAGCAGCAGGCCGCGGCGGCCGAGGCGACGCTGGAGCGGGTGAAGGCGGCCTAGAATCCGGAAATAATTCACGTCCTTTCGAGGAATTCCGGATAGCCCCTTATTTTTCTTGCATTTTTAACGAACCCTACTATACACTTCGCCGAAACCCCGCAAAACAAGACCCAACAAGACCGAGCCGCAGGCATGCAAGAGCGAAAGCTGCACCACCTGGAGAAGATCGTCGCAGCATGCGCGTTGCTCGCGGTGCTCGCGCTGACGGTGGGCTTCGCGCAAGCGGATGACCTCGATCACCACAAGAAGGTTTTCCTGCGCTCCTCGGTGGCGCTGGTGCAGGACGCCGATAGCGGCGAGACGATCCTCGCGAAGAACTCCGACGCGGTTCTGCCGATCGCCTCGATCACCAAGCTCATGACCGCGATGGTGATCCTCGATCGCGGCCTCGACCTGCAGGACGAGGTTGCAGTGAGCCACGAGGACGTCGACCGGCTGAAGGGCACGCGCTCGCGGCTGCGTCCAGGCTCGCGGCTGACGCGCGACGATCTGCTGCTGATCGCGCTCATGGCCTCGGAAAACCGGGCCGCAGCCGCCCTGGCGCGCACCTATCCCGGGGGCACCGACGAATTCGTCGCTGCGATGAACCGCAAGGCGCGCGAGCTCGGCATGGAGGACACCCACTATGTCGACCCGACGGGGCTCGACTCGGGCAACGTCTCGAGCGCGCGCGACCTGGCAAAGCTGGTGAAGGCCGCCGCCGGCTATCCCCGCATCCGGGAGTACACGACGCGCGAGCGCGCCCAGGTCGTCGCCCGCGGTCGCAAGCTGTCCTACGCCAACACCAATCGCCTGGTGCGCAGCCCGCACTGGGACATCGATCTCTCCAAGACCGGCTACATCAGCGAAGCCGGGCGTTGTCTCGTGATGCGAGTGAAGGTCGCCTCCAAGGACCTCATCGTCGTGCTGCTCGATTCGTGGGGCAAGTACTCGCGAATTGGCGACGCCAATCGCATCCGCAAGTGGCTCGAAAGCAGCGCGGCAATCGACACCCGCGGCTGAAGCCGCTCGGCGCCGCGGGCGCGGTCCGCATCTTCGGCGCGACCGGCGCCACCGACAACTTCCTCGACGACGTCATTGCGGGGCTGTCGCTGCCGCAAAAGACGCTGCCGCCGAAATACTTCTACGATGCCGAGGGCAGCCGCCTGTTCGAGCGGATCTGCCGCCTGCGCGAGTACTATCCGACGCGCGCCGAGCTGTCGCTTACGCGGCAGCACCTCGGCGAAATCGCGCGCTTCGCCGGCGAGGGCTGCGAGCTGATCGAGTATGGCAGCGGCGAGAGCGTCAAGACGCGCCTGCTGATCGAGCGGCTGCGGCCCGTGCGCTATATCCCGGTGGAGATCTCGGAAGCCGCGCTGCGCGAGGCAGCGTGGCGCCTGGCGCACGAATTCCCTTGGCTCGAGATCGCCGGCGTGGTTGGCGATTTTTCGCGGCCGCTCAAGCTGCCGCCGTACCGCGGCGCCAGGCGGCGGCGCGTCGCCTACTTCCCGGGCTCGACCATCGGCAACCTTTCCGCGGGCGAAGCCGAAGCGTTCCTGCGCATGACGCGCGGCCAGGTGGGCGCGCGCGGCGCGATGCTGGTGGGCGTCGACCTGAAGAAGGATGCCAACATGCTGCACGCGGCGTACAACGACGCCCGCGGGGTGACTGCCGCGTTCAACCTCAACCTGCTGGCGCGCATCAACCGCGAGCTCGACGGCGATTTCGACATGCGCCGCTTCCGGCATTACGCCTTCTACAACGCGTCGCAGGGCCGCGTCGAGATGCACCTGGTATCGCTCGTCAGGCAGCCGGTGCGCGTCGCACGCAGCCGGTTTGAATTCGACGCCGGCGAGACGATCCACACCGAGAACTCGTGCAAGTATTCGATCGCGGAATTCCGCGTGCTCGCGACGGAGGCGGGATTCCGGGGCACAAAGGTGTGGCGCGACCGCCGCGGGCTATTCTCGTTGCACGGCCTTCTCGCGGACTGAAGTTGCCCTAGGCCGCGCCGATGCGCGCGGCGGGGCGGTGCCCGATAACGCGCGAGATGCGCTCCGCGGCCTCCTTCACCAGCGGGCCCCAGGTCGCCTTCATGCGGTCCGCGGGCGTCGACAGCGACAGCGCGGCGATCAGATGCCCGCCGTCGTCGCGCACGCCGGCGGCGACGCAGCGCACGCCGATCTCGGCCTCCTCGTTATCGGTGGCGTAGCCCTGGCGCTGGATGCGCTCGAGGTCGCGCTCGAGCACCGCGAGGTTGCTCAGCGTGTTCTTGGTGTGCGGCGCGAGGCCGGTGCGCTTGGCGTAGTCGCGCAGCCTGGCAAAGCCGTCCTCGAGCAGAAACAGCTTTCCGGCGGCGGTGATGTGCAAGGGCGCGCGCGCGCCGATCGCATGCACGATTCGCATGGCTGAGCGGCCGGCGGAAGTACGCTCGACGTACACGATCTCGTCGTCGTGGCGCACCGAAAGGTTGGCCGTTTCGCCGGTCTGCGCGTGCAGCTCGCGCATCACCGGCAGCGCCAGCTCCCTCACGCTGATGCGCGACTTGACCAGGTTGCCGAGCTCGAGCAGGCGCATGCCGAGTCGGTAGCTACCCGGCTCGATGCGATCCACCAGCCGGTCGGCTGCCATCGCCGAAAGGATGCGGTGCGCAGTGGAAGGGTGCAACCCGGTGTATTGAGCGACCTGCTTGAGGCCCAGCGGCTCGGGGTGCTCGGCGAGCACGTCGAGCAGCTTCATCATGCGCTCGATCACCTGGATCGGGCTCTTCTGGTCGTCCTTTGCGGTAGCCACGGAATCGCTGCGCCGAGAGTCGTAGGAAGGCGCGAATTCTATCCCACGATGTGAAACGGGGCGAGCGGCTGTGGTATTCTTTTCGCCCGTTCGCGGTCGATGCGAAAGAAAATCCCCATCCCTGCATGAACGCCGGACGCCGCATCGGCCTGTTCGTCACTTGCCTCGTTGACATGATGCGGCCGCGCATCGGATTCGCCGCGCTGAAGCTGCTCGAGCGCGCCGGCTTCGAGGTGCATGTGCCTTCGACCCAGACCTGCTGCGGGCAGCCGGGCTGGAACTCGGGCGAGCGCCGCTCGGCGCGTGCGCTCGCCGAGAAGCTGATCTCCGAATTCGAGGCATGCGACTATGTCGTGGCGCCTTCGGGCTCCTGCGTCGGCATGATAAAGACCCACTATGCGGAGCTGTTCCCCGGCGAAGGGGCGTGGCTCGCGCGCGCCGAGTCCCTCGCCGCCAGGACCTGGGAGCTGACCGATTTCCTGGTTAGCGTGGCGCGCTTCGACAACCCGCCCGGCACGTACCGCGGCACCATCACCTACCACGATTCCTGCGCCGGGCTGCGCGAGGTCGGCATCAAGGAGCAGCCGCGCCGGCTACTGGCGATGATGCCGGGGCTGACCCTGAAGGAAATGAGCCGCTGCGAGGAGTGCTGCGGCTTCGGTGGAACTTTCTCGATCAAGTTCGGCGAGATCTCCGCCGCGATCGCCGAGGCCAAGTGCGAGAACATCGTCGCGAGCGGCGCCGAGGCGGTGGTGCTCGGCGACCTGGGCTGCATGCTCAACATCGAGGGGCGGCTGCGGCGCCGTGGCAACGACAAGACGCGCGTGCTGCACGTCGCCGAGGTGCTCGCGGGCGAGGGCAACTGATGCGCGTGCAGTCTATGCACTTCAAGGCGCGCGCGCACGGTGCGCTCGCCGACCACCGGCTGCAGAGCGTGTTCAAGCGCTTCGGCAGCGGCTTCGCCGACAAGCGCGCCGCCGCGCGCGAGGCCTACGGGGTCGAGGCGTTCGAAGAGCTGCGCACTGCGAGCGCGGCGATCCGCGACCGCGCGCTCGCCGCGCTGGACGTCTGGCTGCTGCGCTTCGAGGAGGAGGCGGCGCGCCGCGGCACGAAAGTGCTGTGGGCGAAGGACGCCGCGGAGATCCGCCGCCACGTGCACGAGATCTGCGCGCGCCACGGGCTGAAGAAGGCCATCAAGTCGAAATCGATGGTATCCGAGGAGGCCGGCCTAAACGATGCGCTCGAGGCGAACGGCGTGACGCCGGTGGAGACTGACCTGGGCGAGTACATCATCCAGCTCGCCAAGGAGCCGCCCTCGCACATCATCGCGCCGGCGATCCACAAGGACAAGGAGGAGGTGGCCGACCTGTTCGCGGCTCACCATGGGCGGCCGAGGCTGGACGACATCCGCGCCATGACCGACGAAGCGCGCCAGATGCTGCGCGGCCATTTCCTCAGCGCCGACCTGGGGATCTCCGGCGGCAACTTCCTCATCGCGGAAACGGGCTCGGTTGCGCTGGTGACCAACGAGGGCAACGGCCGCATGGTCACGACGCTGCCGAATGTGCACGTCGTGATCACCGGCATCGAAAAGGTGATTCCGACGCTCGAGGACCTGTCGACGCTCAACCGCGTGCTGCCGCGTTCGGCGACCGGCCAGGACATCGAGAACTACTTCAGCATTGTCACAGGGCCGCGGCGCGCCGGCGACCTAGACGGCCCCGAGCACATGTACGTCATCCTGGTCGATGCCGGCCGTACCCGGTTCCTCGGTGGCGACATGCAGGAGATGCTGCGCTGCATCCGTTGCGGGGCATGCATGAACCATTGCCCCGTGTTCCAGGCGGTTGGCGGCCACGCCTACGGCTGGGTCTATCCCGGGCCGATGGGATCGGTGCTCACGCCGGTTTACAACGGCATCGAGAACGCGCTCGATCTGCCGCAGGCGGCGACGCTGTGCGGCGCTTGCCACGTCGCCTGTCCGGTGAAGATCCCGCTGCCGGACCTGCTGCGCAAGCTGCGCGAGAGGCAGATGGACGCCGGACTGCGCCCCTGGCAGGAGCGCGCCGGCTTCCGGCTGTGGGCCTTCGCGGCCAAGCGCCCGCGCCTGTACGCTCTCGCCACCGCGATCGCGGTGCGCGCGCTGAAGCTGATGGGCGGCGCCAAAGGCCGGATTTCCAGGCTGCCGCTCGGCGCGGGCTGGACGCTCGGCCGCGACATGCCGGCCCCGCAAGGCCGCACGTTCCGCGAGCTCTACGCGCGGCGCGCGCGCCGCGGCTAGCCCTCTCAGGGCAGCGCGCGCCGCTGCTCGGTTTCGCGTCGCTGCTCGCGCGCCACGATGCTCGCGAGCCCCGAAATCTCCTCCGCCAGCAGCTCGAGCAGGTCGTCGGCCGCGACCAGGCCGACCAGGCTGCCCGCTGCGTCGACTACCGGCAGGCGGCGCAACCCCTTTTGCCGCATGAGCGCGACGGTTTCGGCTACGCCCGCATCCTCGCGTGCGCGTACCAGCTCCGGGCTCATCACCGTACCGACCAGCGTGGCGTCCGGATCCAGTCCGAGAGCGACCACCCCGACCGCGATGTCGCGGTCGGTAATGATGCCCGTCGGAATGCGCTTGCCGCCCGAGTCCTCGACCACCACCAGACTGCCTACGTGGTGCTCGCGCATCAGGATCGCTGCGCTCTGCACGCTCTCGTTCGGCCTGGCGAACACGACTTCACGATTGCAGATTTCACCTATCGCCACTGGCTGACCCTCCTATGTTGCGTCCGTTGCGCGAGTCCGCGGGCACCACGCGCAGGCGCAGCCCGGTGCCCTGCGCCGCGAGCAGCTTGCGCGCGGCCTGCTCCCAGCCCTTCGCCGCGGCGCAGTCGCCGTCGAGCAGCACGATCTCCACCTCGCCGCCCAGGAAGCGCGCCAGGGCCGCGGCAGCGGGCACGACATGCTCCGGCTGCGTCGCCACGGAGCACAGCACCGAGAGCGGCGCGGGCAGGGTGAGGCGCAGCGCGCCGGTCACTACGATGTCGTCCTGGGTTGCCGCGGCGCGCAGCTCGCTCATCAACGCGCCGCGCGCGACGCGGAACGACCACGGCACCGGCGCGCGCCCCGCGATCGCCGCCATGGTGCGCTGCACTTCGCCGGCGAGCGCGCGCAGCGAGCGCTCCATCGACGCGATGTCGAGCGCCCGCGTCGTCGCGGACGGAAAACCGATCTCGCGCGCGAATGGCAACCCGGCGAGGTACAGCAGGTCGATGTCCTCGACGAACAGCCCCACCAGCTCGGCCTGCAGTCGCCCGGCGAGCTGCGCCGCGGCTTCCAGCGCCGCGCGGCCCGGGGACCGTGGATCGAGGCCGACGATGATGCGGCGGATGGTCACTTGCGCGGCTCCTTGCGCCAGGTCCGGCGCGGCGCGCCGGCGACGCCGAAGCTGCGCAGGCGCTCGGCGTACTCCGCGAGGCGCTGCTCCACCCGAGCGTTGATCGTTGCGGGCGGAAACTGCCCGCGCGCGTCGCGCTCGCCTGCTGGTACGCCGGTCAGGATCTCGATGCCCTGGTCGATGGTGGTCACGGGATAGACGTGGAACTTGCCTGCCGCGACGGCGTCGACCACATCCTGGCGCAGCATCAGATTGCGCGTGTTCGCCGCCGGGATCAGCACGCCCTGCTCGCCCGTCAGCCCGCGCGCCGCGCAGACGTCGAAAAAGCCCTCGATCTTGCGGTTGACCTCGCCGATCGCCTGCACGTCGCCGTGCTGGTTTACCGAGCCGGTGACCGCCAGCGACTGCTTCACCGGCGCGTCGGCGAGCGCGGAGAGCAGCGCGCAGAGCTCGGCCGAGGACGCGCTGTCGCCTTCGACGCCGCCGTAGCTCTGCTCGAACACCAGGCTCGCGGCGAGCGACAGCGGCTTGCCCGTGGCGTACCGCCCCGAGACGAATCCCGCGAGGATCAGCACTCCTTTTGAGTGGATCGGGCCGCCCATTTCGGACTCGCGCTCGATGTCGACCACCCGGCCGCCGCCGAGGCGGGTACGCGCGGTGATCCGGTGCGGCACGCCGAAAGAGAAGTCGCCCAGTTGCACCACCGCCAGCGCGTTCACCTGCCCGGCGCGCGCCCCCGAGGTGTCGATCAGCAGCCTGCCGCGCAGGATCTCCTCCTGCAGGCGTCCGCGAATGCGCCCTGAGCGGTCCTCCTGCGCATCGATCGCGCGCTGCACGTCCTCGCTGGCCACCGTCGCACGCCCTGCGGCGCCGGCCCAATAGTCCGCTTCGCGCAGCAGGTCGGCGAGGCCGCGCATCTGCACCGAGAGCTTGTCGGCGTCGCCCGCGTCGCGCGAGCCTTGCTCGACGACGCGCGCTACCGCGGCGCGCGCCAGCGGCCGCAGCTTCTCGCGCCGGGCGATGGTGGCGACGACGCGCGCGTAGAGCAAGTCGCTGTGCGCATCGCGCGCCATGTCCTCCTCGAAATCGACCGCGACCTTGAACAGCTCGCCGAACTCCGGGTCGTAGGCGTGCAGCAGGTAGTACAGAATGCGCTGCCCCACCAGCACCACCTTGACGTCGAGCGGAATCGGCTCGGGCTCGAGCGACACCGTGCTCACCAGGCTCAGCAGCTGGCCGAGCGACTCGGTGCGAATCTCGCGCGAGCGCAGCGCGCGCTTGAGGGCTTCCCAGGCGAACGGCTGCGACAGCAGCCTAAGCGCGTCGAGCACCAGGTAGCCGCCGTTCGCGCGATGCAGGGCGCCCGGCTTGATGAGCGTGAAGTCCGTCACCAGCGTGCCCATCTGCGCAATGTGCTCGATGCGGCCCGAGAGGTTGTCGTGCGTCGGGTTGTCCTCGTAGACGATCGGCGCGCCCTTCGCTTCCTCGTGCGCGATCAGCATGTTCACCGCGTAGCGGCGCAGCGGCTGCTCGGAGGCGTCGGCCTGCGGCAGGGGAAACCCGAACAGGGTCGGCTGCTCGCCGTCCTTGGGCTGCTGGAAGAACTCCGCGTGGTCGAGGACATCCTCCTGCACGTCGGCCAGGTACTCGCGCACCGCGGGCAAGGCCTCGTACTCGGTCTTCAGCTCCTCGATCAGGCTGTTGACCGCCGTCTGGGTCACCGATCGATTGAGCTCGCGCAGCCTGTGCTGCGCCTCGCGCCGCCACTTGGGCACTTCGTGGATGACGGCCTCGAGCTCCTGCTGCAGCACCGCGATCGCTGCCTCCAGGCGTTTTTGCTCGGCGGCCGGCAGTTCGTGGAATTCCTGCGGGCTCATCACCGCGTCCTTGCGCATCGGCGCAAAGCCGAAGCCGCCGGGCGTGCGCAGCAGCGCGATGCCCTGTTCCTTGGCGCGCTCGCCGATGGCGCCGAATGCCTGCTCCTGGCGCTCGCTGAAGGTGTTCTCGATCTCCTGGCGCTGGGTGCGGTACTGCTCGGCTTCGAACGCGGCAGGGATGCCGGCGCGCAGGTCCTCGACCAGGCGCTCCATGGACTGCTTGAATTTCGGCGCCCGTCCGGGGGGCAGCTGCAGCGCGTGCGGCTTGTGCGGTATGTCGAAATTGAACACGTAGCACCAATCGGGCGGCACCTCGCGCGCGGGCGCTTGCTGCTCGAGAAAGCGGCGCACGATGGTGCGCCGCCCGACGCCCTCGGGGCCCATCGCGAACAGGTTGTATCCCTCGCGCCGGATGCCGATGCCGAAGTGGATCGCATCCACCGCGCGCCGCTGGCCCAGTGCCTCCCCCAGGTCCTCGAGTTCTGCCGTGCTGTCGAAGTCGAACCGGGCGGGATCGCAGACGCTGCGCAGCTCCGAGGGTGCAAGCGGGCGAACAGCGGTCTGCGACGGTTTGTCCATTGCTCTTGCCTTTGCTTCGAGTGTGCCGGCCGGGGAGGGTGTAAGGTTGACTTGCGTCAAGGTCGGCGTGTTTGATCTCGGTCAATGGGATTCCGCGCGCCGAGCGCTAGCTTGGCTGCGTCAACCGGAGCCCGTGTCATGACCCGACCGACCGATCAGCTGCCACAGGTCGTCGAAGTGAGCATCGCGTCCGACGGACGGCAGGTGCGCGGCGAATTGCGCGTGCCGCAGGGTGCGAGCGGGGTGGTCGTATTCGCCCACGGCAGCGGCAGCGGCCGCTACAGCCCGCGCAACCGGTTCGTCGCGCAGGAGCTGCGCAAGCTCGGCCTCGCGACGCTGCTCGTCGATCTGCTCGAGGAAGACGAAGCCAAGGACCGCGAGAAGGTATTCGACATCGACCTGCTCGCCGCTCGCGTGCTCGCCGCGGTGCGCTGGCTGCGTGCAGAAGCGCTCACGCGCTCGCTGCCAATCGGCTGCTTCGGCGCAAGCACCGGCGCCGCGGCGGCGCTGTCGGCCGCGGCCGCAGCGCCGGCGCTCATCTCCGTGGTGGTCTCGCGCGGCGGCCGGCCGGACCTGGCCTCGGGCGCGCTGGAGCGGGTGAAGGCGCCGACCCTGCTCATCGTCGGCGAGAAGGACGCGCAGGTGCTCGACTGGAACCGCGACGCCTACGAGCGGCTGCCGGCCGAGAAGGAGCTGGTGGTCGTTCCGGGCGCGTCGCACCTGTTCGAGGAAGCCGGAACGCTGGAGGCGGCCGCGCGCCATGCGGGTCGCTGGTTCGCGCGGCACCTCGGCTCCGGAGCGCGGCGATGAGCCCGGCGGTCGCCCTGCTCGCGGGCGACGCACATCCGGCGCTCGCGGCGCGCATCGCGAGCCTTTGCGGCGTGCGGCTGCTTCCGTGTCCGGTGTCGGCGTTCGCCGACGGCGAAACGCGCGTACGCATCGACGCCGACCTGCGCGATGCCGATCTGCATATCGTGCAGCCGACCTGTGCGCCGACCAACGAGCGGCTGATGACGCTCGCGCTGATGGCCGAGGCGGCGCGCGCCGCAGGCGCGGCGCGCATTACCGCGCTGGTGCCGTACTTCGGCTACGCGCGACAGGACGTGCGCAAGCAGGCGGGCGAGCCGCGCTCGGCGCAGCTCGCGGCGCGTCTGCTGGCGGCCGCGGGCATCGACCGGCTGGTGGCGCTCGAGCTGCACTCGCCGGCCCTGGAGAGCGCGTTCCCGATGCCGCTCACGCACCTGCTCGCCGACGACGCGCTGCTGCCGGCGGTGGGCGCCTGGGCGCTCCCCGCGCTGACCATCGTGTCGCCCGATGCAGGGGGGCTCAAGCGCGCGCAGCGCTGCGCGGCGGCGCTCGGCGCGCCGCTCGCGGTGCTCGCCAAGACCCGCCCGCGCGCCGACGTCGCGGTGGCGCTCGAAGTGCTGGGCGAGGTGCGCGGCCGCGACTGCCTGATCCTCGACGACATGGCGAGCACCGGCGGCACCATCGCCGCCGCCGCGGCGGCGCTGCGCGCAGCCGGCGCGCGCGAGATCCATGCGCTGTTCATCCACGCGGTGCTCGCGCCGGGTGCCCTCGCGCGCATCGGCGCGGCGGGCCTGGGCCGCGTCGCGACCACCGACAGCGTGCCGCTCGCGCCCGCAGCGCGCGTCGAGGTGATCGGCATCGCACCGCTGCTCGCGCGCACGATCGCATAGAATACGCCGCGAAGCGGGGCGGGCAGCGGTAGCGCATGGACACAGCGCCGAGGGGATCGGAGCAAACTGGTGACCACTCGGGCGCGCGGCTCCTCGAGCTGCTGCGCGTGCTGGCGCGCGAGCTGCATCCGCAGGACGAGCGCGTCGAGTCGCTGGGGCTCGATCATTCGCTCGAGCGCGACTTCGGCCTCGACAGCCTGGCGCGCGTCGAGCTCGCCGCGCGCGTCGAGCAGGCCTGGGGCGTGCGCCTGCCCGAGGAAGCCTTCAGCGAGGTCGAGACGCCGCGCGACCTGCTGCGCTTCATCGGCAGCGCTCCCGTTGCCGAGGCCGCCATGCGCGAGCCCGCTCCCGTGCCGGTGCGCGCGCCCGAGGCGGTCGACCAGGCGCCCGCGTCGGTTGAGACGCTCACCGAGGCGTTCGACTGGCACGTCGCGCAGCATCCGCAGCGCGTGCACATCACGCTCTACGGCGAGCGCGAGGCGCCCGAGGAGATCAGCTACGGCGCCCTGGCCGGGGCCGCGCGTGACTTCGGCGCGGGCCTCGCGGCGCGCGGCGTCGCGCCCGGCGAGCGCGTCGCCATCATGCTGCCCACCAGCCGGGAGTTCTTCGTGGCGTTCTACGGCACGCTGCGCGTCGGGGCGATCCCGGTGCCGCTCTATCCGCCGGCGCGGCCGGCGCAGCTCGAGCAGCACTTCCGGCGCATTGCCGGCATCGTCGCCAACAGCGGTGCGGGGTTGTTCGTTACCATCGAGCAGGCCAAGGCCTTCGCCCACGTGCTGCAGACGCACGCCGGGTCCCTGCGGCACGTGGCGACGGTCGGCGACGTGCTTGAGGCCGACGGCAGCGCGCCCGCGCATCGCGCAGGGGCGGGTGATACCGCATTCCTGCAATACACCTCGGGCAGCACCGGAAGGCCGAAGGGCGTCGTGCTGTCGCACGCGAACCTGCTCGCCAATCTGCGCGCCATGGGCGCGGCCGCGCGCGTCAGCTCGGCCGACACCTTCGTGTCCTGGCTGCCGCTGTACCACGACATGGGGCTGATCGGCGCCTGCCTCGGCTCGATGCTGTTCGCGTTCCCGCTGGTGCTCATGTCGCCGCTCGCGTTCCTGTCGCGCCCGGCGCGCTGGCTGCGGCGCATCCAGCAACACCGTGGCACGCTCACCTCGGCGCCCAACTTCGCCTACGAGCTGTGCCTCGGCAAGCTCTCGGATCGCGACCTCGAGGGGCTCGAGCTCGGCTCGCTGCGACTGTCATTCAACGGCGCCGAGGCAGTCAGCGCCGACACCATCGAGCGCTTCTGCGAGCGCTTCGCGCGCTACGGCTTCAGGCGCGAGGCGATGACGCCGGTTTACGGGCTGGCCGAATGCTGCCTCGGCACGGCGTTCCCGCCGCTCGGTCGCGGCCCGCTCATCGAGCGCATCGACCGCGCCCATTTCCAGAGCCGCGGCGTGGCGCGGCTGGCGCGCGACGACGACCCGCTACCGCTGCGCGTGGTGGCCTGCGGGCGCGCGTTGCCGGGCCATGCGCTGCGCGCGGTGGACGAGCGCGGCCACGAGCTCGGCGAGCGCGTGCAGGGCATGGTCCAGTTCAGCGGCCCGTCCGCGAGCAGCGGCTACTTCGAAAACCCGGAGGAGACTGCGAAGCTGATCGACGGCGCCTGGCGCAACACCGGCGATCTCGGCTACCTCGCGAGCGGCGAGCTGTTCATCACGGGGCGCGCGAAGGACGTGATCATCCGCGGTGGCCACAACATCCACCCCATGGAACTGGAGGAGGCCGCGGGCGAGGTGAAGGGCGTGCGCCACGGCGGCGTGGCGGTGTTCGCAGCGAGCGACGCGCGCACCGGCACCGAGCGGCTGGTGGTGCTCGCCGAAACCCGCGAGGCGAAGCCCGAGGAGCGCGCGCGCATGATCGCCGAAATCGACCACCTCGCGGTCGACCTGATCGGCATGCCGGCCGACGAAGTGGTGCTCGCGGCGCCGCGCACCGTGCTCAAGACCTCGAGCGGCAAGATCCGGCGCGCCGCCTGCCGCGAGCTCTACGAGCGCGGCACGCTGGGCGCCGCGGAGCGCCCGGCCTGGCTGCAGCTCACGCTGCTCGGCGCCGAGGGCGTCGCGCTGCGCGTGCGCGGCGCGCTGCGGCGCGCGGGGGAGCTCGCGTGGGGGACATGGGCGTTCGCGAGCTTCTTTCTCGTCGCGCTGCCGGCCTGGCTGCTGATCGCGGCGACGCGCGACGAAGCGCGCGCGCGCTCGCTCGCCCGGGGCGCCGCGCGGCTCGTGTTCCGTCTGTGGGGCGCGATGCCGCGCGTCGACGGCGCCGAGCGCCTCGCGCCCGGGCTGAACGCGATCGTGGTGTCCAACCATGCCAGCTATCTCGACGGCTTGCTGCTCACCGCGGCGCTGCCGGCGCGCGTTGCCTTCGTCGCCAAGCGCGAGCTGGCGGCGCAGCTTATCGCCGGCACGCTGCTCGGCCGTCTCGGCAGCCTGTTCGTCGAGCGCGTCGACGTCGCGCGCGGCGTCGAGGACCACCGCGCGATCGAGGCGCGCGCGCGTGCCGGCATCGCACCGCTGGTGTTTCCCGAGGGCACCCTGCGGCGCGACCCCGGCGTGCTGCCGTTCCGCATGGGGGCCTTCGTCTCGGCCGTAAGCGCGGGCGCGGCGGTCGTGCCGGTGGTGCTGCGCGGCACGCGCAGCATGCTGCCGGACCAGATCTGGTTTCCGCGCCCGGCGCGGCTCGAGGTGCTGGTCTGCGAGCCGATCCTGCCCGACGGCGCCGACTGGCACGCCGCGATCCGGCTGCGCGACCGCACGCGGGAGGCGATCCTGGCGCGCGCTGGCGAGCCCGACGCGGCGGGCGCGCGCGTCGACTTCAGGGCGCTAGCCCGGCCCTCGCGCGACGCCTGAAGCGCGCCGGGTCGAGCGCATCCGCGAGCACGCCTTCGACCGGCAGCGGCTCGCCTTCGACGAGGCTCGCCAGCAGCTCGGCGGCGAGCGCGGCCCACACCAGTCCGCGCGAGCCGTATCCGAACGCGCCGTAGAGCCCCGGCGCGAGCATCCCGACCACCGGCAGGCGATCGCGCGTCACGGCGCGAAACCCGACGCGCCCCTCCAGCGCGGCGGGATCGAGGCCGCGCGCCGCGCCGGGCACGATCCTCTCCAGTCGCTCGAGGTTGCCGGCATGGCCCGCGGGGCGTGGCGCGGGGTCGTCGTCGTCGAAATCGTAGCTCGCGCCGATTACCGCGATGCCGTCCACCGCGGGCAGCGCGAGGCCGCCGCGCAGCACCACCACGCGCGGCGCGCGAATCGACTTGGCGGGCAGGTGCGTAAGCTGGCCGCGCACGCTACGCAGCGCGATCGCGGTGGCGGCGGGCGCGAGGCGCGCGGCGTCGACGGCATTGGCGAGCACCGCCACCGGCGCGCTGGCGATCGCCGTGCCCGAGGCGTCGCGCGCGGTCCAGCCCTCTCCATCCTGCATGAGCGAAGCGACCTCGAAGCCGAAGCATGCTTCCGCGGCCGCATGCGCGAGTTGCGCGCGCGCCAGGCTGGGCGGGCGCACCCAGCCGCTTTGCGGGAACCAGATGCCGCCGACGGCCAGCTCGACGCCGGCGATGCGCGAGGCCTCGTCGCGCGCGACGTAGCGCGCGTACTCCGGCGGATAGTGGAGCGCCTCGAGCGCTGCGCGCTGAGCGGCTTCTTCGTGCGGCTCGCGCGCCAGGTGCAGTGCTCCGCAGCGCGCCCAGGTGAACGCCGGAAGCGCCTGCCAACGGCGCAGCGCGTACAGCGTCCCGGCGCGCGTCAGGCGCGCGAGCACGCTGTCGTCTGGCGTCACCACGGGATGAAAAGCGCCCGCGTGGTTGCCCGAGGTCTCCGCCGCCGCTTCGCGCCGCCGCTCGATGAGCGTCACCTGCCAGCCGCGCGCGGCGAGCCGCTCGCACACCGCGGCGCCGGCGATGCCCGCGCCCACTACCAGCGCGCGGCGCTCGGGCGACGCCGCCGGCGCGGCTGTCACCTTCCAGCGCGGCGCGTAGCGCGCCGCGAGCATGTCGCGCTTGGCCGCGAAGCCGGCCCGCTTCTCCACCTCGAATCCGGCGCTCTCGAGCGCGGCCCGCAGCGCGGCAGCCGCGCTCCAGGTGGCGGCGGTGGCGCCGCGCGCCGCCTTGCGGGCGAGCCCCTTCATGGTCGCACCCGACCACATCTCCGCGTTCTTCGCCGGTGCGAAGCCGTCGAGATAGATCGCATCGGCGGCCAGCCGCAGCTGCGGCAGCGCATCGGCGACGTCGGCGAACGCGAGCGTCAACAGCACTCGCCCGCCCTCGAACTCGAGACGATGCATCCCGGGAACCAGCAGCGGCCAGGCGTCGCGCAACTGCGCGGAAAGCGCTTCGAGCTCGGCATAGCGCGCGTGCAGCTGCGCGAGGTCGCCGGCGGCGAACGGGTGCTTCTCGATGGAGACGAAATGCAGCCGCTCGCAGCGCTTTGGATCTTCGCGCCACGCGGCCCACGTGGCGAGGAAGTTCAGCCCGAGGCCGAAGCCGGCTTCGAGCACAGTGAAAAGCCCCCTGCGTGCCCAACGCTCGGGCAGTCCGTTGCCGGCGAGGAACACGTGCCGCGCCTGCGCCGGGCCGCCGGCAGCGCTGTGGTAAACGTCGTCGTAGCGCTCCGACCAGGGGGTGCCGTCTGGGGCGAAGCCCGGACGGGCGGGTACCAGCGGTGCAGGCATGGCGCGGGCAGTATAGCGATTTGACGTGCCTCAAGTCGCGCGGCGGGATCGGGAGTAGTGTCGAGCCGTACTGGGCGACGAGAAGAGAGGCTCTATGGAAACTTCGTTTGCGGGTTCCGTGCTGCTGGCGTCGATGCTGGTCGCGGCGGCGATGCTCGGCTATGGCCTGATCGTAAGCTGGATGCGCGTGCTGCGCAGGGAGGAGCCGCTGCTTATCGGGCGCATGATGCAGCGCGTAGGCATCGCGCCCGCAGAATTGCGATCCGCGCCGCTCGACCACGAGATGGCGCTGGCGAGCCGGCGCTGCGTGCTGTGCGCCGCGCAGCAGGATTGCGCGGCGTGGCTCGATTCCGGCGCGCGCGAGGGCTACGACAAGTTCTGCCCCAACGCCGGGCTCCTGCAGAGCATCAAGACCCGCTGACTGGCGGGGGGCGGGCCGCGCAGCCTGCTGCGGGCTGCGTAGAATACGAGGGTCGAGGAGGAGGTCCCCCATGAACAAGCCCGCAGAGATCAGGCATCACACCGTTCCACTGTGGATCGGCGGCAAGCCCGTGGCGCCCTCGGGGCGCGTGGGCGACGTCTACGACCCCGCAACCGGCCAGGTCGCGAAAAAGGTCGCATTTGCCGACGGGAAGTCCGTCGACGCCGCGGTCAAGGCGGCCGCGACGGCGTTTCCGGCGTGGCGCGATACGCCGCCGCTTAGGCGCGCGCGCATCATGCAGAAATTCCTCGCCTTGCTGCAGGCCAGCCAGCAGGAACTGGCGCAGCTCGTGACCGAGGAGCACGGCAAGACGCTGCCCGACGCCATGGGATCGGTACAGCGCGGCATCGAGGTGGTCGAGTTCGCCTGCGGCATCCCGCACCTGCTGAAGGGCGAGTTCTCGGAGAACGTCGGCACCGCGGTCGATACGCACACGCTGCGCCAGGCGGTCGGCGTGTGCGCGGGCATTACGCCGTTCAACTTCCCGGTAATGGTGCCGCTGTGGATGTTCCCGGTGGCGATCGCCTGCGGCAACAGCTTCGTCCTCAAGCCCTCGGAGAAAGTGCCCTCGGCCTCGATCCGCATGGCCGAGCTGTTCCAGGAGGCGGGGCTGCCCGACGGCGTGTTCAACGTGGTGCACGGCGACAAGGAAGCGGTCGACGCGATTCTCAACCATCCCGGCGTGCAAGCGGTTTCCTTCGTCGGCTCGACGCCGATCGCGAAGTACATCTACGAGACCTGCGCGCGGAACGGCAAGCGCGTGCAGGCGCTCGGCGGCGCGAAGAATCACGCCGTGGTGCTGCCCGATGCCGACCTCGAGTTCACCGCCGACGCGCTGATCGGCGCCGCCTACGGCTCGGCCGGCGAGCGCTGCATGGCGATCAGCGCCGTGGTCGCGGTGGGCGCGGCGGGCGACCCGCTGGTAAAGCTGCTGGAGAAGAAGGCCAAAGCGATCAAGATCGGCCCGGGCGACCAGGACGGCGTGGACATGGGGCCGCTCATCACCGCGCAGCATCGCGACAAGGTCGCGGGCTACGTCGCCCAGGGGGTCAAGGAAGGGGCGAAGCTGGTGCTCGACGGGCGCGCGCCGGCGCTGCCGCGGGAGGGCTTCTTCCTCGGTACCACGCTGTTCGACCACGTCAAGCCGGACATGAAGATCTACCAGGACGAGATCTTCGGACCTGTGCTCGTCGTTCTGAGAAAGGATTCCCTGGAAGAAGCGATAGCGCTGGTCAATTCGAATCCCTACGCCAACGGTACCGCGATCTTCACCGAGAGCGGGGGCGCGGCGCGGCGCTTCGAGAACGAGATCCAGGTCGGCATGGTCGGCGTCAACGTGCCGATACCGGTGCCGGTGGCGTTCTACTCCTTCGGCGGCTGGAAGAACTCGCTGTTCGGCGACCTGCACGTACACGGCGTCGAGGGCGTCAAGTTCTACACCCGCACCAAGGTGATCACGCGCCGCTGGCCGCACCAGGACACGCCCGCGCCCGGCTTCAACATGCCGACGCTGGGTTAGACTCAGCCCGCGTAGCGCGACTCGGGCAGGCCCTTCACGCCGGGGCGCAGCGCGAGCACGCTGCCGGCGAGCGGCTGCCTGGCGAGGTCTTCGGGCTTAAGGCGCTGGGTGGCGCTGGTGAAATACAGGGTGTCGAGCGCGGCGCCGCCGAAGCAGCAGCAGGTCGGGTTCGCGACCGGCACTTCGATCACGCGATCGACCTTGCCGCTTGGCGCATAGCGCACGATGCGCCAGCCGCCGTAGACGCAGTTCCACACGCAGCCCTCGGCGTCGATGCACGAGCCGTCGGGGCGCCCGGGCGAGGTGTCGGCGAACACGCGCTCGTTGGCGATCGCGCCGCTCGCGCGGTCGTAGTCGAATGCCCAGATGGTGTGCCGGTGCGTGTCGGCGAAGTACATGGTGCGTCCGTCGGGGCTCCAGCAAAGGCTGTTGGGCACCACGATGTCTTCGCGCTGGGGCGTGCACTTGTGGTCGGCATCGAGCCGGTAGAGCGCGCCGACAGGCTCGCGCTTCGCGTCGCTCATGGTGCCCGCCCAGAAGCGCCCGTCGCGGTCGCAGCGTCCGTCGTTGAAGCGGTTCTCGGGCAGCCTCTTTTCGGGATTCGCCACGGGCTCGAGCTTGCCGCTCGACGAATCGAGGAAATAAAGGCCGGACTTGAGCGCGGCAACGAAACCGCCCTTGGCACGGAACGCGACGCTGCCCACCACTTCGCCGAGCATGCGCTGCTTGACGGTGCCGCTCGCGGGATCGAGACGCTTGAGCGCCGGGGCGCGGCTGTCCACCCACCACAGCTTGCACTCGCGCTCGTCCCACAGCGGGCACTCGCCGAGGATGTCCGAGCCGCGCGCAACGCACTCCACTTCAAGCGCCATTGCCCGCTCACCTCCCTCAAGGCACGATAGCATGCCATGAAGCTCGAGCGCTGGTCGCTGCACTTTTACCGTTTGCCGTACGCGCGCGAAGTGGTGTGGTCGAACGCCGTCGAGAACGCCGGCATCTTCGCGCTGCTCACGCTGACATCGGACGACGGCCGCGTAGGCATCGCCGAAGGCACGGTGAAGGCGACCTGGTCGGCGGTCTCGCCGCGCTCGCTCGCGGCGGCGCTCGAGGACGTGCTGCTGCCGCGCGTCATCGGCCGCGACGTCGACGAGGTGCCCCAGGCCTTCGCCGGAGTTCCCGAGAACCGCCTCGCCAAGGCACTCATCGACAACGCCTGCTGGGCGCTGCACGCCGCCGCGGCGGGCAAGCCGCTGTGGCAGCTGTGGGGCGGTACGCGCAAAGTCGAGCTCGCGTGGACCGTGACCCGCGGGGCGCCGGCGCTGATGGCCGCCGAATCGAAGGAGGCGTGCGAACGGCACGGCTTCAAGACGCTAAAGGTGAAGGGCGGGCAGGGCCTGGAGACCGACCTCGCAGCGCTGGAGAGCATCCGTGCCGCGGTCGGCCCGGGCGTCGAGCTGTACGTAGATGCGAACGGAGCTTACCGGCGCGACGAGGCGCTCGACTACGTGCGCGCCATCGCCGCCGCCGGAGCCCGCGTCGCCGAGGATCCGAGCCCGCTCGCGCCGGACGGCGAATTCGAGGCGCTGCAGCGCGCCTGCGCCATTCCGATCCTGGTGGATTCGAGCTGCGCCTCGGCGGCCGACGCGGCACTGTACCTCGAGCGCGGCGCCAGGGCGTTGTCAGCCAAGCCCGGGCGCGTGGGCCTTTCCGAAACTCGCGCGATCGCGACGCTCGCGGCGCGCGCCCGGGCGAAGGTGGCGGTCGGGATCTACGCCGAGAGCCTTCTCGGCACGCTCATCAACCTGCAATTGCCGGGCACCATGCCCGCTGAGCAGACGTTCTACCTCAACATGACCCAACAGGTGGCCACCACCGACCTGCCGATACACGACGGTTGCGTCGAGCTGCCGGAAACGGCCGACTACGCCTCGCTCGTCGACTGGGAGAAGGTTAGGCGCTTCGCGCTCTAAGGACCGCGCCAGGCGCTCTAGCGCCCTCGGAAGCGGGGCTTTCGTTTCTCGTTGAACGCGCGCACGCCTTCGCGGCGGTCCTCGGTGCCCACCAGGCGGTTGTAAGCCTCGATCTCGAACCGGTAGCCGGTAAGCAGATCCGTCTGCAGACCGTAGTGCACCGACTTCTTTGCCTGGCGCACCGAAAGGGGCCCATTCGCCGCGATCTCGCGCGCCGTCTCGAGCGCATCGGCGAGCACGCGGCCGAGCTCGCACACGCGGTTGACCAGGCCCCAGTCCAGAGCCTGGCGGGCGTCGATCGCGCGCCCGCTCATGATCATCTCCTTGGCGCGCCGCTCGCCGATCGCGCGCGCGAGGTTCTGCGTGCCCATGCCGCCGGGCATGATGCCGAGCTTCACCTCCGACAGCGCGAAGCGCGCGTGGGGCGCCGCGTACGCGAAATCGCAGCACAAGGCGAGCTCGAGCCCGCCGCCGTAAGCGTGGCCGTTGACCGCGGCGATCATCGGCAACGGGCACTCGAGGAGCGCGACGAAGCAGCGCTCGAAGATCTCATGCTGCGCGCGCCATTCCTCGTCGCTCATGCCGTCGCGCTGCTTGAGGTCGCCGCCGGCGCAGAACGTGCGCTCGCCCGCGCCGGTGAGCACCACCGAGCGCAGCTCGCCTGGCTCGACGGTGAGCCCGCTCCACAGGGCGTGCTGCTCGAGCCCCATCTGCGTGTTGAGCGCGTTGAGCGCATCGGGGCGGTCGAGCGTCACGACGAGCACGTGTTCGCCGTCGCGCTCCAGGCGCAGTGTTTCGAATTCTGGCAGCTCCATGGGTCGCCTTGCCGGGTCGGACGGCATATTATCGGCTCATATGACTGAACAATCGATGCAACCCGGCGCAAGCCAATGGATCGGCAAGCCGCTGCGCCGGCTGGAGGACCGGAAGCTTCTCAGCGGCGAGGGACGCTTCACCGACGACGTCACGCTGGAGAACGAAGCGCATGCGGCGTTCGTGCGCTCGCCGCACGCGCATGCGAGGATCGCCGGCATCGACGTTTCGGCGGCGCGCGCGGCGCCCGGGGTGCTCGCGGTGCATACCGGCGCCGACGTGCTCGAGGCCGGCCTCGCGCCGGTGCCCTTCACGCAGCTGCACAAGCGCCCCGACGGCGCCGACATGACGGTGCCGCCGCGTCACGCGCTGACGGCCGACGTAGCGCGCTTCGTCGGCGACGCGGTGGCGATGGTGGTGGCCGAGACGCGCGACCAGGCGCGCGACGCCGCCGAGTTGGTGGAGGTGGACTGGGAGCCGCTGCCAGCGAACGCCGACCTGCCCACGGCCGCGAGCGCGGATGCGCCCGTGCACTGGGCGCCGGCGTTTACGCCCGAACATGGCAACATCGCCGCCATCTACCGCATGGGCGACCGTGGCGCCGCCGACGCCGCCTTCGCCGCCGCGGCGCAGGTGGTCAAGCTGCGCGTGGTGAACCAGCGCGTGGTGGCGAACCCGCTCGAGCCGCGGGCGCTCGTGGCGCAATACGACGAGCAATCCGGACGCTTCATGCTCTACTGCCCGACGCAGAATACGCACACCGTGCGTGGGCAGCTCGCCAAGGTGTTCGAGGTCGAGGAGGACAAGTTGCGCATCCGCTGCAGCGATCTGGGCGGCGGCTTCGGCGCGCGCGGCTACGCCTATCCAGAGCATGCCGCCCTGTGCTTCGCGGCGCGCGCGCTCGGGCGGGCGGTCAAGTGGCGCGCCGACCGCTCGGAGAACTTCCTCTCGGAGGTGCACGGCCGCGACAGCGTCACCGAGGCCGAGCTGGCGATCGACGGCGCGCAGCGCTTCACGGCGCTGCGCCTGCGCACGCTCGCCAACATCGGCGCCTACGCCTCGAGCTTCGGCGCCTGCGTGCCCGCGATGTCCGGGGTGCGCGCGCCGACCGGCGTGTACCACATCCCGCGGCTCGATCACGAAGTGAGGATGTTCTTCACCAACACGACGCCGGTCGACGCCTATCGCGGCGCGGGCCGCCCGGAGATGGGCTACCTGCTCGAGCGGCTGGTGACGCGCGCCGCGCGCGAGCTGAAGGTTGACCCGATCGAGCTGCGCCTGAAGAACATGGTCAAGCCCGCGCAGATGCCCTGGAAGAACCCGGCCGGGCAGACCTACGACTGCGGCGACTTTCCGAAGCTGCTGAAAGAGGTGCTCGCCGCGGCCGACTGGGACGGGTTCGCCGCGCGCAAGGCCGCCGCGGCCAAGCGGGGCAGGCTGTATGGCCGGGGGCTCGCCTGCTACATCGAGATCACCGGCAGCGCGCGCGTCACCGAGGCGGTGATCCTGACGGTGGAGGCCGACGGCACGGTGACGCTGGTCTCGGGCACGCAGCAGATCGGCCAGGGCATCCAGACTTCGTATGCCCAGATCGTCGCCGAGCTGCTCGGCGTGCCGCCCGAGGCGGTGCGCGTGATCCAGGGCGACACCGACGTCGCGAAGACGGGTGGCGGCGCCGGCGGCTCGCGCAGCCTGCAGGTGGGCGGCAGCGCGACGCTGGTCGGCGCGCGCGCGCTGATCGAGATGGGCAAGGCCGCTCGCCGCGAAGGAGCTCGAGGCGGCGACGCTCGACATCGAATTCGCCGAGGGGCGCTACCGCATCGCCGGCACGGACCGTTCGATCGGCCTCGCCGAGCTCGCCGCGAAGCAGCCCGATCGGCGCATCAGCATCGCGCACAGCGAGACGGTCAAGGGGCAGACCTGGCCGAACGGCTGCCAGGTATGCGAGGCCGAGGTCGACCCCGATACCGGCGAGGTGCGGCTTGCGCGGCTCGTGGCGGTCGACGACGTCGGCCGCGTGATGAACCCGCTGATCGCCGAGGGCCAGGTGCACGGGGGCATGATGCAGGGCATCGGGCAGGCGCTGATGGAGCAGTCGGTGTACGACGAGAACGGGCAGCTGCTCACCGGGTCGTTCATGGACTACGCCATGCCGAGGGCGGATGCGCTGCCCGAGCTCGAGACCGGGTTCGACGAGTCGGTGCCGACCGCGCTCAATCCGCTCGGCGCCAAGGGCGTGGGCGAGGCCGGCTGCCACGGCGCGATGCCGGCGGTGGTCAACGCGGTACTCGACGCGCTCGCCGAGCGCGGCGTCGCCGAGCTCGACATGCCCCTCACTTCGGAGAAAGTCTGGCGCGCGCTCGGCGCGCGCCGCCTAGTCGCGTGGGTCGAGCGGCCAGAGCTCGTGTGCATCGAGCATCAGGCGGTAGCGCGACTCGGCCGCGTCCAGGCGCGCCAACGTCGCCGCGAGCCGCGCCTCGATCGCGTAACGTTGCGCGATGAGAACGTCGCCGAGGGTGGCTTCGCCCAGCGCGTAGGCGCGTGCCGCAAGATCGCTGTTGCGCATCAGGCCCTCGGCGGCGAGCGCCGCGCTTTGCGCGGCGTCGCGCGCAGCGGACGCATTGGCGTACAGTGCCGCCACCTCCGCCTCGAGCCGTCGCAGTAGCACGGCCTCGCGCTGTACGGCGACGTCCGACTGCGCCAGTGCCCCGTCGGCCTCGGCACGGCGCGCGTCCCCCGCGAACGGGACGCTCAGCACCACGCCCAGGATGCGCTCGGCATCGTCACGCTCGGAATAGAAGCGAAGGCCGAGCGTGGGATCGGGCGTGCGATCGGCATCGGCGCGCGAGGCGACGAGGCGCAGGCGTCCGACATCGGCGCGCGCCACCGCGAGCTCGTGGTTGTGCTCGAGCACCCGCTCGTGCCACCACGCGAAGTCGTGCGCAAGGGGCGGGGCCTCTGCAATGGGCACGGTTGCGGGCGGGGCGATCGCCGGGAAATTGCGCGTAAGCTCGGCGCGCGCGACCTCCACGCGCATGCGCGCCTGAAGGCGCGAGGTCGTCGCCTGCGCGAGCGCCGATTCGGCGAGCAATTTTTCCTGGCGCGGCGCATCGCCGAGGCGCACACGCTTGTCGACGGCGCCCAGCTGGCGACCCGAGATCGAGGTTTGCGCATCCCAAACTTCTGCCTGGGCGGCGGTGCGCATCCAGACGAACCACAGCCGCAGCAGGCTGCGCGCGGACTCGTGCATGGCTTCCCCTACGCCGAGCTTGGCCTGCGCCACGCTCTGCTCGCCGATTGCCTGGTCGATGTCGCTCTTCGCACCGATGCGGAACGCGCGCTCGACGCCCAGCTCGTATTCGCTCAGGTTCTGGTCGAGCACGCGGTCGCGGCGCTGTCCCGCGCCGATGCGCATCTGCGTCTCGTAGGGCCCCGCCTCGAGGGCGTGCCGCCGCGCCGCGGCGGCGGCGACAGCGGCTTGCGCCGCCAGCACCGTGGGGTGCGATTCGATCGCCGCGCGCGCCTGCTCCGCGCTGGGCAAATCCGCGATGTCTGCGGCCGCGGCGGCGAGCGGCAGCAGCAGCGCCAGCACGAGCGCCCTCATGCGAGCCTCCCGTACTGCGCGAGCTCGACCACCCAGTAGCCCACCTCCGGGCTCGGTACCGCCGTGCGGAACGCTGCCAGCAGCGCCTGCACCTCGGTGTGCCCGGTGACCAGCTGCACCATCAGGCGCGGCGCTCGGCCGCGCACCAGGTCGGAGCTCGCGGCGAGCGCCATCGCCTGGCCGTGCCCCTGGACGTGGGTGCACACGAAGCGCGCTGCCCACTTCGGGTGCTCGAGCAGCAGGCCGATCACGTTTTCCTCCAGGCTCGGCGGAAACACCAGCGTGAGCAGGCAATCGACGTTCGCAATATCCCGGTCGCTCATGGCTTCCCTCCCTCGATCACCGGCTCGACGCCGAAGCGGCGGTAAAGGATCGGCAGCAGCACCAGAGTCAGCAGCGTCGAGGTGACCAGTCCGCCGATCACGACGATGGCGAGCGGCCGCTGGATCTCCGAGCCCGGACCGCTGGCGAACAGGAGCGGCACCAGGCCGAAGGCGGCGATGCTCGCGGTCATCAGCACCGGCCGCAGCCGCCGCTTGGCGCCCTCCACGCACGACCACGGCGAGCGGCATGCCGCTGCGCGCGCAGCTGGTTGAAGTAGGTGACCATCACCACGCCGTTTAGCACCGCGACGCCGAGCAGCGCGATGAAGCCGACCGAAGCCGGCACGGAGAGGTACTCGCCGGAAAGCCCACAGTGCGAACACGCCGCCGATCAGCGCGAACGGTATGTTGGCGAACACCAGCACCGCCTGCCGCAGGGAGCCGAAGGTCGCGAACAGCAGCAGGAAGATGAGCGCGAGCGCCACCGGCACCACGAGCGCGAGGCGCGCCGCGGCACGCTGCTGGTTCTCGAACTGCCCGCCCCACACTGCCGCTGTAGCCCGGCGGGCAGCGTACCCTTTCGCGCCACGGCCTGCTTCGCCTCTTCGACGAAGCCGACGAGGTCGCGCCCGCGCACGTTCGCCTGCACCACCACGTAGCGGCGCCGCGTTCTCGTGGTCGACCTTGACCGGTCCGTCGACGCGCTCGAGCTGTCGCCACCTGCGGTCAGCGGCACCGCCTGACCGCTCGGCAGCGTCAGTCGTGAGGCTGCGCGAACAGCGCCGGTGAGTCGCGCACGCGCGTCGCCGCCGCGCAGCAGCAACGGGGTCCGGCGCCCGTCCTCGAGCACCGTCCCGACGACCCGCCCTCGACCTCGGCGCGCAGCGCATCCTGCACCGTCGTCCACGTCGACAGCCCCATGCGTCCGGCCGCAGCCGGTCGATCTTCGACCGACTGGTATTGCACCCCCTCGTTCTTCACCGTCAGGACGTCTTCGGCTGCCGCGAACGCCCTTGATCGCGTCGACCATCTTCTCGGCCAGGCCGTTGAGAGTGGCGAGCTCGGGGCCGAAGATCTTGATCGCGACGTCGCCGCGCACGCCGACCAGCATCTCCGCGACGCGCATCTCGATCGGCTGGGTGAAGCTGTAGGACACGCCTGGAAAGCGTCGCCATCACCTTGCGCAGTTCGTCCGTCAGCCAGGCCTTGTCGGGCGTGCGCCACTGCGTTTCGCGCTTGAGCACCAGAAAGGTGTCGGTCTGATTGAGGCCCATCGGATCGAGCCCCAGCTCATCCGAGCCGGTGCGCGCCACGATGCGCGTCACTTCCGGAACCGTCGCGAGGATCGCGCGCTGGATGCGAAGGTCGGTATCGGCGACTTGCCTCGAGGCTGATCGAGGGCAGCTTCTCCAGTCCGATGATCGAGGTCGCCCTCGTCCAGGGTCGGCATGAAGGCCTTGCCGATCAGCAGGTAGCACCTGCCGTGGCCAGCGCGAGCGCTGCCAGCGCGGCGACGACGACGCTGCGCGCGTGCCTCAGCGCCCAGCCGAGCGCCGGCTCGTAGATGCGCAGCGCGAGATTCGCACCAGCCACGGATCGCCGTGTCCGCCCTCTGCGCAGCAGGAACGATGCCACCACCGGCACCACGGTGAGCGAAAGGACCAGCGACGCGGAGAGCGCGAACACGATCGACAGCGCCACCGGGATGAACAGCTTGCCCTCCAGACCCTGCAGCGTGAGCAGCGGCAGGAACACGATGACGATGATGGCGATGCCGGACGTCACCGGCAGCGTCACCTCGCTCACCGCGCGGTAGATGATGTTGAGGCGTGGCAGCCCGCGTCCTGGATTCCTGCGACAGATGCGTCACCACGTTCTCGACCACCACCACCGCGGCGTCGACCAGCATGCCGATCGCGATCGCCAGTCCTCCGAGGCTCATAAGGTTGGCTGACATTCCGGCCGCGCCCATCAGGATGAACGTCGCGAGTGCCGCGAGTGGCAGCATCAGGGCGACGGTGAGCGCGGCGCGCAGGTTGCCGAGGAATAGCACCAGCAGCACGAGCACCAGCACGACCGCCTCGCCGAGCGCCTTCGAAACAGTGCCCACCGCGCGCTCGACCAGACTGCCCCGGTCGTAGAACACGCTGGTCGTGACGCCGGGCGGCAGGCTCGGCCCAAGCTCGCGCGAGGCGGGCGCGCACGCCTTCGACCACCTGCTTGGCGTTCGCGCCCCGCAGCCCGAGCACCAGCCCTTCGACTGCCTCGCCGCGGCCGCTCTGCGTGACCGCGCCATAGCGCGTAAGGTTGCCGATGTGCACGTCGGCGATATCGCCCACGCGCACCACGCCGTCGTCCTTCGCCGCCACGACGATCGCGTTCACGTCGTCGATCGTTCGCGACTGCCCCTTCGGCGCGCACCAACAGCGTTTCCTCGCCGTCGCGCACGCGCCCCGCACCGTCGTTGCGGTTGTTCGCCTCGAGCGCCTGCGCGAGCACCGCCAGCGTCACGCCGCGCGCGGCGAGCGCCGCGTGGTCGGGCACCACCGAGTAGGTGCGTACCAAGCCTCCTAGCGCGTTGACGTCGGCGACTCCGGGGAGCGTGCGCAGCGCCGGCCGAATGGTCCAGTCGAGCAGCGTGCGCTTCTCGGCGAGCGAGAGCTGGCCGCCCTCGATGGTGAACATGAACATCTCGCCGAGCGGCGTGGTGATCGGCGCCAGTCCCCCGGAGATGCCCGGCGGCAGGTCGCGCGCGATGTTCGCCAGCCGCTCGGCGACCTGCTGGCGCGCCCAGTAGATGTCGGTGCCGTCCTCGAAATCGAGCGTGATGTCGGCGATCGCGTACTTCGACATCGAGCGCACCACGCGCTTGTACGGAATGCCCGAGCAGCTCGAGCTCGATCGGCGTGGTGATGCGCGCCTCGACCTCCTCGGGGGTCATGCCCGGGGCCTTTATGATCACCTTCACCTGCGTCGAGGAGACGTCCGGGTAAGCGTCGATCGGCAGCTCGCGCAACGCGAGCACCCCCGCTGCCGCGAGCCCGAGGGTGACGACCACCATGAGCAGCCGCTGGGTGAGCGAGAACTCGACCAGGCGGTTGAGCACCTACTGCACCCCGATCCCGACCAGCGCGGCCTTGAGCGCGGCGACGCCCTTCACTGCGATGCGCTCGCCTTCGCGCAACTCGCCGGACACCACGGCGCTCGTTGCGGTCTCGTTGACGACGGTCACGGGCTGTGCGCGAAATCCGCCGGCGCTGCGCACGAACACCAGCGCGCGACCCTTCGTTCGCGCCAGCGCGGCGCTCGGCACCTCCCACTGCGCGCCGTTGGCCGCTGCGGCGATGGAGGCTTCGACGAATTGTCCGGGGCGCAGGTGCGCCGCGTTGCGCGTGACCTCGGCGCGCACCATCACCGTCTGGTTGGCCGCAGAGACGCTGCGCCCGATCGCGATCACGCGCCCCGACGCCTGCTGGGCCGGGACGTTCACGGCGGCAGCCTCGCGCACTTCGGCGAGGCGTGTCATCGGCAGCTGGATCTCGAGCCACAGCGGGTCGAGCCGCGCGATCTTCAGCACCGGGGATGCGGCCTCGAGCCGCTGACCGGCGAAAGCCATCTGCTCAAGTATCACACCGTCGAACGGCGCACCGAGCTCGATCGCGGTGCCGACGCGCTGTCCGGAGCGCAGCCGGGCGATCGCGGCCTCCGACATTCCTGCGACCCGCAGCGCCTGCGTGCGCTCGGCGAGGTCGGCGGAAACTTCGGTGAAGTGCGCGCGCGTGGCGAGCAGACGGCTCTCGGCGATGATCCCTTCCCCGAAGAGCTTCTCGTCGCGCTCCAGATTGGCGCGTGCAAGGCTCACTTGCGTCGCGGCTTGCAGGAACGTGTGCTGCAGGTCAGCGAGCGCCGGGCTCTGCAGTTGCGCCAGCAGTTGGCCCTTCGTGACAGGCTGCTGCGTGGCTACCAGCACGCGCTCGACCAGCGCCGGCAGCGGCGCGCTCACCACCTGCGTCTGCCCGTTCGGCACCACGACCTGCGCCGGCAGGCCCTGGATCTCGCCAGCGGCGCGCTGCTCGAGCGCGACAGTCTCCACGCCGAGCGCGGTCACCTGCCCGGCGCTCATCTTCACTTCGTTGTCTGCGGCGAGCGCGCCAACCGTCGCCAGCAGGGCGGCGATCAGCGGCGCCTGCTTCGCGAATTTCATGGCCAATCAGACTTCCTGCAATCGACACTTGCAGGATAAGAGGCCGCGGACCGCGGCCTTTGACTTGCGTCAAGCCGTCGTCTTGTTAGCCCGCGGGCGCGAGCGGCGTGGCGCGCGATGCGCCGGTCGGGACCGGCGCGCGGCTGGCGCCTTGCGCCGTGCCGCGCTCGAGGATCAGCTTGGCGTGCGGCTTGTCCATCGTCTCGATGTGATGCAGCAGCCAGAAGTTCAGGTAGCGCATGGTGAGCGCCATGCTGCGGCCGTCGAACTTGACCGCCTGGCCCTGCAACTCCTCGAGCAGCCTGCGGTGCTCCTGCCGATGGCGCTCGGCAGCCGCGCCGAGCCCCGCTTCGAACAACAGGCGCTCCTCGTCGGCGAAATGGGCGCGCGCCGCGTCGACCAGCATCGCGAGCGACTCGTTTAGACGATCGGATTCGTGGCCTGCCTTGAGATCCTCGCCCAGGCGGTTGATCGAGCGCCGCGAGCTGCTTGTGCTGCTCGTCCATCAGCGGCACGCCTACCGTGTGCGCCTCGTTCCATTCCAGGAACGGTAGCCGCAGCGGGCCGGAGATGTCGGGGTCGCGCTCGCCCGCGAACTTGAAGCACTTGCCGCCGGCGCGCTTGGCTGCGTACATTGCGGCGTCGGCGTGGGCGACGAGCGAGTCCATGTCCTTGCCGTTACCCGGATACAGCGCGATGCCGACGCTGATGCCTACCTGGCAGGGCTGGCCGGCGACGACGATCGGGGCGTCGAGCGCGCGCACCATGCGCGAGGCGACGATCGAGGCGTCTTCCTGGCTCGCGGCGCGCGCCAGCAGGGCGGAAAACTCGTCCCCGCCGATGCGCGCCACGGTGTCGCCTTCGCGCGTCGCCGCGCGCAGGCGCTTGGCGGCCACCTGCAGCAGGGCGTCCCCGGTCTCGTGGCCGTAGCGGTCGTTGATCAGCTTGAAGCCGTCCAGGTCGCTCACCAGCACCGCGAAGCGGCTGCTGTGGCGACGCGCTTCGACCAGCGCCTGGCGCAGGCGGTCGAAGAACAGCGCCCGGTTGGGCAGCTCGGTGAGCGGGTCGCGGAACGCGAGGTAGGAAAGCTGGGTCTGGGCACGCCGCTGTTCGGTGACATCGTTCACCGCGATGACCGCCCCCGGGCCGCCCGGCAGGTCGAACGCCGAGCCGGTCAGCTCGGCGTCGAATTGGCTGCCGTCGAGGCGCAGCGCGCGAAACGAGGTCGGCGGCGCCTCGGCGCCCGGTGTCTCGTCGAGCGCGGTGGCCATTGTGCCGCGGTCGTCGGCCGCCACCAGGTCGAGAAAACGTTTGCCGGTGGCCGTCGCGGTGTCCAGCGAGAACATCGTGAGCAGCGCCGGACTCGCCCAAACCATGCGCCCCTGGCGCAGCACGGCGACCGCCAACACGCGGCGTTTGGCGAGACCGGCGAGGGCCGCCGCGGCGATATCCGATTGCATGGCCGCAGCCTAATCGAGTCCGTACCGATTGGGTAGAGCGAGATTACGATCCCTTACGAATCCAATGGCCCGTTTGTACTAAGCGTCGAGCACGAAGTCGAAGCGCGCCGCGCCCGCCGCACGATCCAGCGCCATGAGCAGCTCGCGGCGGTACAGGCCGTCGCGCGCGTTGGCGGGCTCGCCCGGGAAGTACAGCTGGGTGGTGAGCTCGCGCCGCATGCCCGGTGCGCGCAGCTTGACGTGGAAATGGCGCGTGCGCCCCGGATAGAGACCCGGCACGATGGTCTCGAAGCGGTAGCGTCCGCCCGCGTCGGTGAATTGATGGCCGCGCAGCCGGAAACCGCGGTTGTCGTAGGCGCCCGCTGCGTCGGCGTGCCACAGGTCGACCCACGCGCCGGCGAGCGGGCGGCAGCGGGTGTCGAGGACGTAGCCCTGCAGCACCAGTCGCTCTCCCTCGGCGTCTCCCAGCAAGCTCGACCTGAGCGGCGTCTGCGGGGTATAGAACGGGCCCTCGGTCTGGCGCGGCGTGGCGTCTTCGCCGCGGCAGTCCGGCGTCGGCGGCAGGCTGGCGCCGATGGCGGGATGTGACAGCGGGGCGGCGGCGAGGCCGGCGGCGATCTTCAGGGCGTGGCGGCGGTCCATTATCCTGAGACCCGGCGTGCCAGGCGGGGTTCCCTGGGCGTGGCGCGCCGCCGGCGACTACAATATATGGGCTAGCGAGACCCGATCGATACTAGATACATGGCGAAACAGACCTACGACGCGTCGTCGATCCAGGCCCTCAAGGGGCTCGAGCCCGTGCGCCGCATGCCGGGCATGTACACGCACACCATCCACCCCTTGCACGTGGTTCAGGAGGTCATCGACAACGCGGTGGACGAGGCGCTCGCGGGCTACGGCAAGAAGATCACGGTCACGCTGCACAAGGACGGATCGGTGGAGGTCGCCGACGAGGGCCGCGGCATTCCCGTCGACATGCACCCGGCGGAGAAGAAGCCCGCGGTCGAGGTGGCCTTCGGCATGCTGCACGCCGGCGGCAAGTTCAACCGCTCGGGCGACGCCGTGTACCACATCTCGGGCGGCCTGCACGGCGTCGGCGTCGCGGTGACCAATGCGCTGTCGAAACGCCTCGAGGTCACCGTGTACCGCGACGGCCAGAAGCACACGATCGCCTTCGAGGGCGGGGAGCTCAAGCAGAAGCTGAAGTCCGAGAGCGTGCGCGAGCGACGCACCGGCACGGTGGTGCGCGCCTGGCCCGATGCGAAGTACTTCGACTCGCCCAACATTCCGCTGGTCGAGCTCGAGCACCTGGTGCGCTCGAAGGCCTACCTGCTGCCGGGCCTGACCACCGTGCTGCGCGTCGAGGGGAGGGAGGATAAGGCCTGGAAGTACGAGCGCGGCATGGCACAGTACTTCGACTTCATGCTCGCCGCCAGGGAGCTGGTGGCGCCGCTTTTCAGCGGCGAGCGATATTTCGACGAAAGCGACATTCCGGAAATCGAACCCGGGGAAGGCGCATCCTGGGCGATCGGCTGGGTGGCCGAAGGCGAGGTATTCGCCGACAGCCACGTCAATCTGATCCCGACGCGCTCGCACGGCACGCACGAGGCGGGATTCCGCAACGGCATCTTCGACGCGCTGCGCGCGTTCATGGAGACGCGCGGGCTGATGCCCAAGGGCGTCAAGCTGATCGCCGACGACCTCTGGTCGCGCGCCTGCTTCACGCTCTCGGCGCGTATCGTGCGCACGCAGTTCCACGGCCAGACCAAGGAAAAGCTCACCACGCGCCATGCCACGCGGCTGCTCGAGCTGTGCACGCGCGACGCGTTCGAGCTGTGGCTAAACGCGCATCCGGACGACGGCAGGAAGATCGTCGAGCTGGCCGTCGAGCAGGCGATGTCGCGCCTGTCGAAGGGCAAGAAGTTCGAGAGGAAGAAATCCTCGGGCGTGGCGACTCTGCCCGGCAAGCTCGTCGACTGCGCCTCGGGCGACACCTCGAGGAACGAGCTGTTCATGGTCGAGGGCGACTCGGCGGGCGGCTCGGCCAAGGAGGCGCGCGACAAGGAGACGCAGGCGGTGCTGCCACTCAGGGGCAAGGTGCTCAACACCATGTCCAAGGACGCGCGCACCGTGCTCGCAAACAAGGAGTTGCAGGCGATCGCCACCGCGATCGGCGTCGACCCGCACGGCGTCGACGACAAGCCGGACCTCTCGGGCCTGCGCTACGGCAAGATCGTCATCATGACTGACGCCGATGTCGACGGCGGTCACATTCAGGCGCTGCTGCTGACGTTTTTCTTCATGCACGCGCCCAAGCTGGTCGAGACCGGGCACGTCTACGTCGCTCAGCCGCCGCTGTACAAGGTCGAAGTGCCGGGACAGGGCAAGGGGAAGCCCGCGCGGCGCATCTATTGCCTCGACGACGACGAGCTCGAGGAGGCGCTCGAGCTGCTGAAGAAGGAGAAGCTGCGCGAGGGTAGCTGGGAGATCTCGCGCTTCAAGGGCCTGGGCGAGATGAGCCCGGAGCAGCTGTGGGAGACGACCATGAACCCGGATACGCGCCGGCTGGTGCGCATGCAGCTCGACGCAGCAAAGATCAAGCAGGTGCGCGCGACCTTCGAGCTGCTTATGGACTCGGGCGAAGCCGAGGGCCGGCGCAACTGGATGCGCGAGCACTGGAAGACCGTGGAAGCGGACGTATGAAAAATGGGGTCTGTCCCTGATCTCGATCTTCACGGAGGGGCAAATGGCGAAAAAGAAGAAGACCTCCCGAGCGAAGCCCTATTGGGAGAGGGCCTACCAGGGGCATGCCTACTGGCTGGGAAAGGCGAAGCTCGGCAAAGTGACGCGCGTCGCTCATGGCCACTATGCGTGGGAAGCGGCCGGCAGAACGGGCGCGACCGACTCTCTGCCGAGCGCGAAATCGGCCGTCGAGCTGGCGGTGGCGATGTCCGACAAGCAGCTGGATCTTTTTCAATGAACTGGATCATCGGATCGGCCTGACATGGAAGATACGCATACCCTGGACCTGTTCACCCCCGACAACGGCGACGAGGCCTCGCCGATCGAGCAGCATGCCTCGCAGGCCTACCTTGGCTACGCGGTGTCGACCGTCAAGTCGCGCGCGCTGCCCGAGATCGCCGACGGCCTGAAGCCGGTGCAGCGGAGGATTCTCTTCGCCATGGGCGATACCGCCGGCGGCGGGCAGGGCTTCGCCAAGTGCGCGCGCTACGTCGGCGAGGTGCTCGGCAAGTACCACCCGCACGGCGACGCTTCGACCTACGAGGCGCTGGTGCACATGGCGCAGCCCTTCTCGATGCGCTACCCGCTGATCGACGGCCAGGGCAACTTCGGCTCGCGCGACGGCGACGGCGCCGCCGCCTACCGCTACACCGAGGCGAAGCTCTCGCGCATCGCCGAGCTGATGCTCGCCGAGATCGGCGAGGGCACGGTCGACTTCCAGAAGAACTACGACGGCAAGTTCGACGAGCCGGTGCTGCTGCCCGCGCGCATGCCGTTCGGCCTGCTGAACGGCTCGTTCGGCATCCCGGTCGGCTTTTCCACCCGCATCCCCTCGCACAACCTGAAGGAGGTGGCGTCGGCCGCGGCATGGGTCATCCGCCACCCGAAGGCGAAGCTCGACGACGTGCTCGAGCGCCTCCCCGGGCCGGATTTCCCCGGCGGCGGGCAGATCATCTCCGCGGCCGAGGAGCTCAGGCAGGCCTACGAGACGGGCCGCGGCTCGATCGTGGTGCGCGCGCGCTGGGCGATCGAGCCGCTGGCGCGCGGCCAGTGGCGCATCGTCGTGACCGAGCTGCCGCACGGCGTGTCCTGCCGCCAGGTGCTCGAGGAGATCGAGGCGCTGGTCAACCCCAGGCCGGCCTCTGGCAAGAAGGACGTGACGCAGGAGCAAAAGCGCGTCAAGCAGTTCGTGCTCGACCTGGTGGAGTCGGTGCGCGACGAGTCCGACCGAAAGTCGAAGCTGCGGCTGGTGATCGAGCCGCGCAGCTCGCGCCAGGACCCCGCCGAGACGATGAAGGCGCTGCTGGTGCAGACCTCGCTCGAGACGCGCTACGCGATCAACCTCACCTGGCTCGGCCTGGACGGCCTGCCCGAGACCAAGGGCATCGTCGAGGTGCTGCGCGAGTGGGCCGAGTTCCGCGTGCAAACGGTGCGCCGGCGCACCACGCACCGCCTGGCGAAGTGCGAGCAGCGGCTGCACATCGTCATGGGCCGGCTGCTGGCCCTGGCGAAGATCGACGAGATCATCAAGCTGATCCGCGCGAGCGAGGACCAGGCCGAGGCGAAGGCGAAGCTCGAGAAGAAGTACAAGTTCAGCGAGCGCCAAGCGGAGGACATCGTTAACCTGCGTCTCGGGCAGCTCACCAGGCTCGACGGCGTCAAGCTGAACGACGAAAGGAAGGCGCTCGAAGCCGAAAGGAAGGGCCTCAAGGCGCTGCTCGGCGACGACAAGGAGCTGCGCAAGCTCGTCGTCAGGGAGCTCGAGGACGACGCGAAGAAATACGGCGACGAGCGGCGCACGCTGATCAAGCCCGAGGAGCGCGCGCAGATCGAGCGCAGCGTGCTCGAGGAGCCGCTCACCGTGATCCTTTCCAGGAAGGGCTGGATCCGCGCGCGCTCGGGGCACGGCATCGACCTTGCCTCGGTCGGCTTCAAGGACGGCGACGGGCTGCTGCAGGCGCTCGAGTGCAAGACCACCTCGCCGCTGGTGTTCCTCTCGGCGCGCGGCAAGGCCTTCACGCTCGAGGCCGCGAGCCTGCCGGGGGGGCGCGGAGACGGCCAGCCGATGAACGCGCTGGTCAACTCGGGCGGCGACGACATCGTGTGGATGGCGAGCGGCGACCCGGGACAGCAGCTGCTGATGAGCTCGAGCGCAGGGCAGGGCTTCCTGTGCCGGCTGGGCGACCTGCTCACCAAGACGCGCGCGGGCAAGGAATTCATGAACGTGGCCGAAGGCGCGCGGGCCAACGTGCCGGCCCCGTTCGCGGGCGAGGCGGCGAAGCTCAAGGTCGCGGCGCTGTCGTCGGACGCCCGGCTGCTGGTGTTCCCGATGGCCGAGCTGCCGCTCAGGCCCAACGGCGGCGTCGGCGTGCAGCTCATCGCGCTGCCGGACAAGGTGATGCTCGCCGCGGTCACCGCGCTCGACCCGAAGGGCGCCCTCACGGTGTCGGGGTTCAAGCGCACGCGCAAGAGCGCCGAGCTCGACGCAAAACTGCTGAAGGACTACGAGGGCAAGCGCGCGCAGCGCGGCAGGGTGTGCGACGTCGGCTTCCGGCCCGACGCCTTAACGTGAAGCGGCTGCGGAGCGACCGCAGCCTAATCTACACGGCCGCGCTGCTGCGCGGACTGGCCGCCGGCTCGATCAGCGTGCTCGCGGCGGTGTACCTCGCCAAGCGCGGCTTCGACGAAGCCGAGGTCGGAATGGTGCTCACCGCCGGCTTCGTCGGCGTCGCCTGCGGCACGGCCTACAGCACCTTTGCCGCCGACCGCGTCGGGCGGCGCCGCAGCCTGGTCGCGCTTGCCTCGCTCGCCGCGGGCGGCGGCCTGTGCCTCGCGCTGTTCGACTCGCGCTGGGCGCTGACTGCGGCGGCGTTCTTTGGCATGCTCAATACGCAGGGCACCGACCGCGGCGGGGCGCAGGCGCTCGAGCAGGCGATCCTGCCGGCGACCGCCGCCGACCGCGAACGCACCCAGATGTTCGCCTGGTACAACGCGCTGCAGGACGTCGGCACGGCCGCCGGCGCGCTGCTCGCGGCGCTGCCGGCGCTGTTGCGCGACAGCCTCGGGGTGGCCGAGACGCGCGCCTACGACGCGACGCTCATCGGCTACGCGATGCTGCTCGCCGGCGCGGCGCTCGCCTACGCGCGGCTCTCGCCCGCGGCCGAGCGCGGCGCCGCGGCCGCGCCGGCCCACGCGCTGCACGCGCCGGCGGCGGTGCGCCGCGCGGTGCGCAATTTCTCGCTGCTTTCGGCGATGGACGCCTTCGGCGGCGGCTTCATCGGCTCGGCGCTGATCGCGTATTTCCTCTACCTGCGCTTCGGCGTGTCCGAGGGCGCGCTCGCGGGGCTGTTCCTCGCGGCGCGCATCATGACCGTGCTGTCGCACTTCGTCGCCGCGTGGCTCGCGCGGCGCATCGGCCTGGTGAACACCATGGTGTTCACGCACCTGCCCTCGGGCCTGCTGCTGCTCACGCTGCCGCTCGCGCCCACCTTCGCGGTGGCGGCGGCGCTGTTCATCGTCAGGGAGGGGCTCTCGGAGATGGACGTGCCGACGCGCCAGTCCTACCTGATGGCGATCGTGCCGGCGCACGAGCGCGCCTGGGCATCAGGGCTGTCGCAGCTCGCGCGCGCCAGCGGCCGCATCGCAGCGCCGGCGCTCGCCGGCGGCGCGATGCAGGCGGGCGCGCTGTGGGCGCCGCTGGTTGCCGGCGCGCTGATCAAGATCGCCTACGACCTGCTGCTGTGGCGCGCGTTCCGCCGCATCAAGGCCCCGGAGGAGGCGTGACGCGGCGCTTCGCGCACGTCGTCGGCTTCGACGACGCGCCCTTCGCGCGCGCCCATCGCGGCGACGTGACGCTGGTGGGCGTGGTGTATGCCGGCGCGCGGCTCGAGGGCGTGCTCGCCGCGCGCGTGCGCCGCGACGGCGCCAACGCCACGCGCGTCATCGGCGAGTGCGTGCGGCGCTCGCGCTTTCGCCCGCAGCTGCACGCGGTGTTGCTGCAAGGCATCGCCTTCGCCGGCTTCAACGTGGTCGATACTGCCGCGCTGCACGCCGCGCTCGGGCTGCCGGTGCTGGTGGTGGCGCGCAGGAAGCCAGACCTCGCGAAGATCCGCAGCGCGCTCCTCGCCCATGTCCCTGGCGGGGCGCGCAAGTGGCGCCTGGTCGAGCGCGCGGGGCCCATGGAGCCGGTCGCCGGGCTGTGGGTGCAGCGCGCCGGGCTGTCGCTCGCGGAGTGCGAGGCGCTCATCCGCCGCTACGCCCTGAACGGCCTGCTGCCCGAGCCGCTGCGCGTCGCGCACCTCGTCGCCGGCGGGGTCGCGACCGGAGAGTCGCGGCACCGGGCGTAAGCTTCGGCGATGGCCCCACAGATCGCGTTCGCGCTGCGGCTCATCGCCATGCCGCTCGCGATCCTGCTGCTCGCGGCGCTGGCGCTCGGGATCGGTCCGGCGCTGCCGCCTTCGCTCGCAGGCCTCACCGAGTTCGGCCCCTACGCGGTGCTGACGCTCGCGGCGGTGGTGACGCTGTGGTTCAACCGCGGGCGCGCGTTCGTCGCCGCGGTGTCACTGCTTGCGGCCTATGCGGGCTACCGCTACGCGCTCGCGCTGGGACCGATGAGCTTTCCGGCGCGCGCCTCGTACACGGCGCTCGCGCTGCTGGTGCCGTTCAACATGTTCCTCGCGCTGGCGCTGCCGGAACGCGGCGTGGTGCACCACGGCAGCTGGCGCTGGCTGCTGCTGGTCGCGGCGGAGGTGCTGCTGGTGGCCTGGGTGGCGAGCGCCGGGCGCAGCGAATTCTCGGGCACCGCCTGGGAGAGCCTGCTCGAGCACTGGGTGTTCAAGTCGCCGCCGGCGCCGTTCGCGGCGCGCATCATGTTCGCGCTCGCGTTCGCCGCCGCCGCCTGGCGCGCATGGCCGCGCCATTCGCCGCTCGACATCGGCAAGGCGGGCGTGCTGGTGGCGTTCCTCGTCGCCTGCTGGCGCGAAGGCGCCGAGGCGGCGTTCGGGACCTTCATGGCGGCTGCGGGGGCGATCCTGCTGATCGCGGTGCTGCAGGAGTCGCACCGCATGGCGTTCCACGACGAGCTCACCGGGCTTGCCGGCCGGCGCGCGCTCGAGGAGCGGCTGCGCGCGCTCGGCCCCGACTACGCCATCGCCATGGTCGACGTCGATCATTTCAAGAAGTTCAACGACACCTACGGCCACGACGTCGGCGACCAGGTGCTCCGGCTGGTCGCGGCGCGCCTCGCGACGGTCGAAGGCGGCGGGCGCGCGTTCCGCTACGGCGGCGAGGAGTTCACGGTATTGTTTCCCGACGCATCTGTCGGGCACGCGCTGCCGCACCTGGAGGCGGTGCGCGACGCGATCGAGCACTACCGCATGGCGCTGCGCGAGGAAGATCGCCCGAAGAGCGACAAGAAGGGCAGCAAGCGGCGCGGCGCGAAGCGCGCCGACGAAAGCGTGTCAGTGACCGTGTCGATCGGCGTCGCCGGGCCCGGCAAGCGCCCGGCGACGCCCGCCGACGTGATCAAGGCGGCCGACGAGGCGCTATATCGCGCCAAGCGCGGCGGCAGAAACCGCGTCAGCCGCTAAGCGCCGTAAGAAACTGTCAGCGGCGTGACCCGCATCACGGCGCGCGCCAGCTTTCGCTGTCGCCGCGCAGGCGATTTCCGCTCTAATGAGTTCCTACTGTTTACGGCGCCGGGAGTCGAGCTCCCGGCGCCTTCCGGCCGCGGCGGCGGCCCGGGTCCGTCGTTCCCTACCTTCCCCGGTGGCGGCGGCCCGGGCCCGTCGACGCCGGCGGCGGCACGCCGGCGACTGATTCGAGAACCGTAGCGGTGTAAAGTGGTCCATCATTTGCCGATGCTGGACCTGAAAAACAACCCCCGCAGCGCCCGCGCCGCCGTCTGGCTGGCGTTCGGCGTCGCCTTGCTCGGCGCGGCGGCGATGCTCGCCTCGGGCCTGGGCAACCGCTTCGGCCTGTGGGATTACCGCTTCACGTTTTCCCTGCTGCGCGTGGCGGCGTGGACCGGCGCCGCTGGCGCGCTGCTGTGCCTCGCGGCAGCGGTGCTCGCCTGGCGCGCAAACCAGCGCCGCGCGCTCGCCGCGCTGCTGGTCGGCGTGCTGGCGGGCACGGTCAGCTTCGGCGTGCCTTGGACAATGCAGCGCGCCGCACACAGCGTGCCGCCGATCCACGACATCACCACCGATATGGGGCATCCCCCGGATTTCGTCGCGCTCGCCGCGGTACGGCGCGCCTCGCCGAACGGCGCCGACTATGCCGGCGGCGCGGTGGCCGAGGCGCAGCGCGAGGCCTACCCCGACATCCTGCCGCTCGCGGTCGGTGCGCACCCGCCGGCGGCGTACCAGCGCTGCCTGCAGGCCGCGCGCGCGCTCGGCTGGCACGTCGTGCTCGCCGATCCGAAGGCGCTGCGCATCGAGGCGACCGACACGACGCGTTTCTTCGGCTTCAAGGACGACATCGTGATCCGCGTCACGCCGCTCGAGGGGGCGAGCCGCGTCGACATCCGCTCCGCTTCGCGCGTGGGCGGGAGCGACCTGGGCATGAACGCGAAGCGCATCCGCGTCTTCTACCGGGAGATGGCGCGCAAGGGCTGAAGGGAGGGGCATGGCGGGGGGAATGTGGCTGGCCGCGGCGGCGGCCGCGCTGGTCGCGGCCGTCGTCTGGCTGTACAACAGGCTGATCGCGGATCGAAACCAGGTGCGCCAGGGATTCGCCGACATCGACGTGCAGCTCAAGCGGCGCGCGGACCTGGTGCCGCAGCTGGTCGAGGCGGTGCGCGGCTACGCCGCCTACGAGCGGGCGCTGCTCACCTCGGTGACCGAGCTGCGCGCGAGCGCGCTGCGCACCGACAAGCCGGGCGCGCGCTTCGAGCTCGAGCGCAAGCTCGGCGAGCGCATGCAGCAGCTCGTGCTCCTGCAGGAGAGCTACCCGGAGCTCAAGGCCGACGCGAACTTCCGCGACCTGTCGCAGAAGCTGGTCGAAGTCGAGGATGCGCTGCAATACGCACGGCGCTTCTACAACGGCGCGGTCAAGCAGTACATGACGCGCATCGAGTCGTTTCCCGACCTGTTCGTGGCGAAAGCGTTCGCTTTCGGCCCGATGCCGTTTTTCGAGACCGACGAGCGCGAGGCCGTGAAGGTGGCGCTGTGAGGCGGCTCGTCATCGCCCTGCTGCTGACGCTCACCGCGGTCCCGGCGCACGCCGAGGAGCGGGTGGTCGATTTCCACAGCGACATCCGCATCGGCGCCGACAGCGGCCTCACCGTCACCGAGACGATCGCGGTACAGGCCGAGGGCCGCCAGATCCGTCACGGCATCTATCGCGACTTTCCTACCGACTACCGCGACCGCTACGGGCAGCGCGTGCACGTGGGCTTCGAGGTGCTCTCGGTGTCGCTCGACGGCGAGCCGACGCCATGGATCACGCAGCGCCTGTCCAACGGCGTGCGCGTGCGCATCGGCGACGCGAACGCGCTGGTCGCGCTTGGCCGGCACGAGTACGCGATCACCTACCGCGCCACGCGCGAGCTCGGCTTCTTTGCCGATCACGACGAGCTTTACTGGAACGTGAACGGCAACGGCTGGCGCTTCGACTTCGAGCGGCTCTCGGCCGACGTGCACCTGCCGGCGGCGGTGCCGGCCGGGGAGCTGAGCGCCGAGGCCTACACCGGCTTCGCCGGGGCGCGTGGGCGCGACTACGCCGTCGAGCTGCGCGACGGCGGGGCGAGCTTTCGCGCCACGCGGGCGCTTGCGGCGCGCGAGGGCATGACCATCGTGCTCGGATTTCCGAAGGGCGTGGTCAAGGCACCCGGCGCGCTGCAGCGCGCCGGGTGGTGGCTCGCCGATAATCGCGGCGCGGCCCTCGGGGTCGCGGGCGCGCTGCTGCTGCTCGGCTTCCTGTACTGGCGCTGGAGCCTGGTCGGGCGCGATCCGCGCGCCGGGCCCAGGTTTCCGCGCTACGAGCCGCCGCCGGGGCTCGGCCCGGGCGGCGTGCGCTTCGTCGATCGCATGGGGTACGACGACAAGTGCCTCGCGGCCGCGCTGCTCGGTCTGGGCGAGCGCGGCTACCTCAGGATCCGCAAGGAGGGGGACGATTACACCATCGAGCGCACCGGCAATGACGTCGCGTGGCTGCCAGCGGAGCGCCGTTTCGCCTCGACGCTGCTTGCGGCGGTCAAGTCGATCACGCTCAAGCGCAAGTACGACCCGTCGATGCAGGCGGCGCGCGACGCGTTCCGCGTGGACCTCGAGCTCGAATTCAACAACAAGCTCTTTTCGCGCAACCGCGGCTCGCTGGCGCTCGGCGTGGCGCTCGCCGCGCTTACCATCGGCGCGATGATAGCGCTCGACGCGCCCACGCAGGCGCTGTTCACGCTCGGCGCCGTGATGGTCGCGCAGCTCGCGCTGTTCGCGTACCTGCTGCCGGCGTACTCAGTCGCGGGCCGCCGGGTGCAGGACCATATCGAGGGCCTGCGCTACTACCTCGGCGTCGCCGAGAAGGACGACCTCGCGCGGCTGAAGGCTCCCGAGCAGACGCCGCAGGAATTCGCCAGGTTCCTGCCCTACGCTTTCGCGCTCGGCGTCGAGAAGACCTGGGCCGACCGCTTCGCCACGGTGCTCGGGGCGGCGGCGGTCGCCGCCGCCGTCGCGCACTACTACAGCTCCGACGCGAGCTTCGTCTCCGGAGGCAGCGGCATCGGCTCTTTCGCCGACTCGATCGGCGGACTCGGCGGCACCGTCAGCGCCGCCTCGACGCCGCCCGGCAGCAGCTCGGGCTCCTCGGGCGGAGGAGGAGGCGGGTCTTCGGGCGGCGGCGGAGGCGGCGGCGGAGGCGGCGGCTGGTAGAGCCGCCGCAGTGCGCCGGCGGCTTGCCGGGCTGGATAGATATACAGCTATCGCCTATAGTTCGCGTCGTGACGGCGACCACGGTTTTCGAGCGGCTGAACGACGCGCAGCGCGCGGCGGCGCGCTTCGGCGAGCGCGGCGCCGACGGCGCGTTCCGCGCCGCGCCGCTGCTGATCGTCGCCGGCGCGGGCACCGGCAAGACCAATACCCTCGCGCACCGCGTCGCGCACCTGGTGCTCGAGGGCGTGAGCCCGGAGCGCATCCTCCTTCTCACCTTCACGCGCCGCGCGGCGCAGGAGATGACGCGCCGCGCGCAGAAGATCGTCGGCGCCGCCGCGCACGAGGTGAAGCTGCCGTGGTCGGGCACTTTCCACTCGATCGCCAACCGGCTGATCCGGCGCCACTGCGCGACGCGTCGGCCTGGAGGCGAATTTCAGCGTGCTCGACCGCGGCGATGCCGCCGACCTGATGGACGTGGTGCGCCACGAGCTGGGCCTGTCGAGGCTCGACAAGCGCTTCCCGCGCAAGGACACCTGCCTCGCGATCTACTCGCACCGCGTCAACACGCAGCGCGCGCTGCACGCGACGCTCGCCGACGTGTTCCCCTGGTGCGCCGAATGGGAGCAGGAGCTCGCGCGCCTGTTCCGCGCCTACGTCGAGCAAGAAGCTCGCCAACCAGGCGCTCGACTACGACGACCTGCTGCTCTACTGGCACGCGATGATGTCCGACCCGATGCTTGCCGCCGCAGATCGGCGGCGCGTTCGACCAGATCCTGGTCGACGAGTACCAGGACACCAACGTGCTGCAGGCCGAGATCCTGAAGGCGCTGCGCCCCTCGGGCGCGGGCGTCACCGTCGTGGGCGACGACGCGCAGTCGATCTACTCGTTCCGCGCCGCGACGGTGGAGAACATCCTCGGCTTTCCGGCGCAGTACGCGCCGCCCGCGACGGTGGTGACGCTCGAGCAGAACTACCGCTCGACGCAAGGCGGTGCTCGATGCGGCCAACGCGCTGATCGCCGAGGGCGAGCGCCAGTACCGCAAGACGCTGCGCGCCGCGCGCGGCGCGGGCGAGCGCCCGCGCTACGTCACCGTGGCCGACGACCAGAGCCAGGCCGATTACGTGGTCGCGCAGGTGCTCGAGACGCGCGAGCGCGGCGTGCCGCTCAAGCGCCAGGCGGTGCTGTTCCGCTCGCTCGCATCACAGCGACGTGCTCGAGCTCGAGCTCGTACGCCGCAACATTCCCTACGTCAAGTACGGCGGCCTGAAATTCCTCGAAGCGGCGCACGTCAAGGACATGCTCGCGGTGCTGCGCTGGGCGGACAACCCGAAGAACCGCATCGCGGCGTTCCGCGCGCTGCAGCTGCTGCCGGGCGTCGGGCCCGCCACCGCGGCGCGTTGCTTCACGCGCTTCGAAGCCGAAGCGTTCTCGTGGCGGGCCCTGCAGACGAATGTTTCGGAATTCGACCGCCTGATGGCCGATCTCGGCAATCCCGAGGGCCGCTGGGAAGGGCAAGTGGGCCGCGTGCGCGAGTGGTTCGAGCCGATGCTCGAGCGCCTGTACGAAGCCGCGCAGGCGCGCGCCGGCGACCTCATGCAGCTCGAGCGCATCGCGCAGCAGTTCGCCACGCGCGAGCGTTTCTTGAGCGAGCTGGCACTCGATCCGCCGCGCGCCACCGGCGACCTCGCGGGCGCGCCGCACCTGGACGAGGACTACCTGGTGCTCTCGACCATCCACTCGGCGAAGGGCCAGGAGTGGGAGTCGGTGTACCTGCTGAACGTCGCCGACGGCAACTTCCCCTCGGAGTACGCCACCGGCCGTGCCGAGCTGGTCGAGGAGGAGCGGCGGCTGCTGTACGTCGCCATGACGCGCGCCAAGACCGACCTGCACCTCATCGCGCCGCTGCGCTATTACGTCACCCAGCAGGCGCGCAAGGGCGACGCGCACGTCTACGGCGCCAAGAGCCGCTTCCTGACGCGCGCCGTACTGCAGCGGCTCGCGCCGCGCACCTGGCCCGAGGCGGACGCTGCGGCAGCGCCGCGCGTCGAGGACACGGCGCGCATCGACGTCGCCGCCAGGCTGCGCGGGCTCTGGTCCTAGAACGCAGCGGGCGCCGCGTAGTTCAACCGCGAGCACACGCGCCGGAAGCCGCACCACTGCATGTTGGCGAGCGACGGGTTGGGCTCGTCGCCGACCGGCTCGCCGGTCTCGGTGAAGATGCGCGCGCAGCCGGCGGCGAGTGCCTCGCGGATGCGGAGCGCCATGAGCGCCCGGTGCGCGTGGCGGCCGCGCTGCTCGGCGCGCACGGCGCCGGCGCCGAGCCAGGCGTCCGTCCCGTCCAGGTAAAGCAGCCCGCCGCCGACCACGCGGCCGGCATCGAGCGCGACGTAGGCGCGCCAGTGCTGCCGAAAGGCGAGCGCGGCGAACCACGGCGCAAACGCGGCCGGCATGCCGAACGCGGCGGCGATCGAGTCGGCGAGCGCGTGCTCCTCGCCCGCGCGCGCCGCGCGCACCTCGAGCGGCGTCGCGACCTCGGGCGGGGCTTCCGTGCCGCGCAGCACCTTGGCCCAGGCCCGGCGCTTGGCGAGCACGAAGCCGCGCCGCGCGAGCCAGGACGCGAGCGCGGCGGGCTCGGCGCCGGGCGTGAGGTGGATCCACCAGCTCTTCACGCCCGCCGCGCGATAGGCGGCGATCACGGCGTCGAGCGCCGCCTCGGAGTCCGGCTGCGTGACGCCCAGGCCGATGACGCGGTTGAAGAACGGCTCGGGCGCGCCGCGCGCGACGAGCAGCGTCGCGCCGGCGATCTCCTGAACATCGAACCCCAATTGCGCCCGGAGCGCGGGCGGCGCCGCGGCGTACATGTCGCGGAACGCCGCCGCTTCGATGGCGTCGGCGGCGCGGATCTCGTCCACGCTCATGCGGGGTTGCTGGCCGGGTCGCTGCGGCCGCGGCTCGCCGCGCCGTAGAGTGCGGCGTTGGCGTCGCGGCCGACGAGCATGGCACCCATCCTGAGCGAAGGCTCGCGCTCGAAGCCCACCTCGCCATGGAACTCCTTCGGGTTCCTGAAAGTGCCCCACAGCAGGTCCCAGAGCGGCAGGTCGGAGTAGTTGTAGGCGTGAAAGCCGCGGCGGTGGTGCACGCTGTGCGACTCGGGGCGCTGGATCAGGTACCCGAGCCAGCGCGGCGTGCGGATGTTGAAGTGCTGGAACAGGCCGTAGAACACCGCGATGTAGCCGGTGACGGCGGCCGCCACCGGATCGAGGCCGAGCACGAACACCACGACGAGCTGGAACACGAGCACGTTGTTCACCACCTCGAGCGGCGTGAAGTACACTCCGCCCGAGATGTCGAGCCGCTGCGGCGAGTGGTGCAGCTGGTGCGCCCAGCGCCACAGCGGGTCGTAGCGGTGGTAGGCGCGGTGCAGCAGCGCGTTGGCGAGCGACACGGCGGCGTAGCCGGCGAGCGCGCCGCCGGCGACGCCGAGGCGCGCGCCGTCGAGTAGGTGGTAGCGAGCGACCGATTCCGGGATGAGCGACGGCAGGATGGCGTTGATGGTCATCAGCACGACGAAGAACGCCACGCCCTTCGAGCGCCAGAAGCGGATCTTGGGCCAGGCACGGCCGGTGCCGAGCTGCTCGACGGCGAGCATCGCCAAATAGGGCGTGGGGATCATCAGGGTCACGATCTCTTCTGCGTTCATGGTCTCCTCCCTTACAGTGTAAAGGCAATTTACAACACCGTCTTTACGCTGTAAAGTTATTCGATGGCAAGCGCCAAGTCCGTTCGCCGCGGTGCAGCAAGGACGCCGCTGACACGCGAGGCGATCGCCGAGGCAGCGCTTGCGCTGATCGACGCCGACGGCCTGGAGACGCTGTCGATGAGAAAGCTCGGCGCGGCGCTCGGCGTCGAGGCCATGGCGCTCTACCACCACTTCCGCAGCAAGGGCGAGCTGCTCGACGCGGTGATGGAGCGTCTGATCGACGAAGCCGAGTTGCCCGAGCGCGGCGCCATGGTGCCGCTCGAGCGCATCCGGCATTTCACGGCGTCCTACCGGCGCATCGCGATCCGCCACCCGCACGCCTTCATCCTGCTCACTTACCGGCGCTTCAACACCGAGCGCACCTTCGAGCTGTACGAGCAGTTCCTCGAGGCGCTCGCCGACGCGGGCTTCGATCCGCCGCTCGCGGCGCGCTTTTTCAGGCTGCTGGGCTATTACGTTGGCGGCGCGGGGCTCGCCGACATCGCCAGTCGTGCGGCCGAGCCCGACGCGACGCCGGTGTCGCTGGAGCACTTCAGCAAGGGCAAGCGCTACCCGCGCGTGGCCGCGGTGGTGCCGCACCTTCGCCTCGCCAACCTCGACGCGATCTTCGAGTTCGGCCTGGACGTAATATTCGACGCCATGCATAGGACCGCGCCGCGTCGATGACCGCCCCGCAGGCGGCACGTGAAGAGCTGTTGCGCCGGCTTTCGGCCGCGACGCAGCTCGATCTGGTGGTGATCGGCGGCGGCGCCACCGGGCTCGGGGTCGCGCTCGACGCTGCGGCGCGCGGCCTGTCGGTCGCGCTGGTCGAGGCCGAGGACTTCGCCAAGGGCACCTCGTCGCGCGCCACCAAGCTGGCGCACGGCGGCGTGCGCTACCTTGCGCAGGGCAACATCCACCTGGTGCGCGAAGCGCTGCGCGAGCGCGCCAACCTGCTGCGCAACGCGCCGCACCTGGTGCAGCCGCTGCCGTTCGTGCTGCCGCTGTACGGCGCCCGCGGCCGCTGGCTCGAGAAATGGTTCTACGGCAGCGGCTTGCTGCTCTACGACCTCCTCGCCGGCAAATCCGGCACCGGCCGTACCGAGTTCCTCGATCGCGCGGCGACGCTCGCGCGCGCCGCGGGCGTGCAGGGGCGCGACCTGGTGGGTGCGGTGCGCTACTGGGACGCACAGTTCGACGATGCGCGGCTCGCCGTCGCGCTGGCGCGCAGCGCGCTCGCGCGCGGCGCGATCGTCATCAACCACTGCGCGGCGGTGGGCTTGCAGCACGAGGGCGAGCGCATCTCGGCGGTGGTGGTCGAGGAGCGCGAAGCGCGCCGGCAATACGCGTTGCGCACGCGCTGCGTGGTCAACGCGACCGGCGTGTGGGTCGACGCGATCCGGAACATGGACCGCGCCGCGCGCCGCGAGCTGGTGGCACCGAGCCAGGGCGTGCACCTGGTCGTCGGGCGCGAGTTCCTGCCCGGCGACCATGCGCTGCTGGTGCCGCGCACGCGCGATGGACGGGTGCTGTTCGCGGTGCCCTGGCTCGGTAGCACGATCCTCGGCACCACCGACACCCCGCGCCACGATCTCGCCGCCGAGCCCGAGCCGTTCGGCGACGAGGTCGACTTCATCCTGGAGGAGGCCGCGCGCACCTTGGCGAAGGCGCCGACGCGCGACGACGTGCGCTCGGTGTGGGTCGGGCTGCGCCCGCTCGTCAGGCCCCCCGACGCCGCAGCCGGCGACACCAAGACGCTGTCGCGCGAGCACCTCGTGCTGGTGGAGCGCTCGGGGCTGGCGACGGTCACCGGCGGCAAGTGGACCACCTATCGCGCGATGGCCGAGGACGTGCTCGCGGCCTGCATGGCGCGCGGGCTGCTGCCCTTGCGGCCGGCCGGTGCCACCGCGTCGCTCGCGCTGGTCGGCGCGCCCGCGCGCGGCGAGCGGCCGATCAGCGCGCCGCCGGGCCTGCACCTGTACGGCAGCGAGGCGCCCCTGGTGCAGGGACTGCCGGGTGCCGGGCGCGAGCTGGCGCCGGGCCTCTCCGAGGCGATGGTGCGCTTCGCCGCGCGCTTCGAGTACGCGCGCACGGTCGAGGACGTGCTCGCGCGCCGCTCGCGGCTGCTGTTCCTCGACGCGCGCCTCGCGGCGTCGGTTGCCGGGCGCGTCGCCGCCATCCTTGACGAGGAGCTGGGCGGGGCGTTCAATGCCGGAGAATCGGAGCGGTCCTTCACCGAGCTGGCCGGGCGCTACGGCCGGCTGCCGGCGTCACGCAACCCAGACAACACGCAGACCCGATGAAAGCCGACAACATTCTCGAGACCATCGGCAATACCGGCGAGCGCCATCTTTTCATCGATAGCTTCCTGCCAACGGAGTGAGAAGACTTATGAAGCGCTTGATCGTTTCTTTCATGGTGGCCGCATCACTCGTTCCCGCTGCGGCTGGCGCGCAGATGGGCCCTGGCAGGGGCCCCGGCACGATGGGGGGCGGCCCGTCGGCGCGCCATTTCTACTTCATGCACCACGGCGTCGATCCGCAGTACGCCGCGCTGCGTAATCCGCTGCCGGGCAGTCCGGCGAATCTCGCGGCGGGCAAGATGCTCTTCGAGCAGAACTGCGCGGTGTGCCACGGCGCAGCGGGGCTCGGCGACGGGCCCGGCGCCAAGGGGCTCGACCCCGCGCCGGCGGTGCTCGCCGGACTCGCGCGCATGCGCATCGGGAGCGACGGATTCTTCTTCTGGACCATCGCCGAGGGTGGCATCCAGTTCAAGAGCGCCATGCCGCCGTTCAAGGGCACGCTCAAGGACGAGGACATCTGGAAGATCGTGATCTACCTGCGCACGCTGTGAAGCGTTCGCTGCTCGTTGCCGCCTTGCTCGTCTGCGCGGCGCCGCGCGCCGCCGAGGACGCGCGCCAATACGTCCAGTTCCCGCCGATGATGCTCGAGCACGAGCTGGCGAACATGCGCGACCACCTCGCGACGCTCGAGAAGATCCAGGCCGCGCTCGGCCGCAACGATCCCGACGAGGCGGGCAAGCTCGCCGAGCAGCGCCTGGGGCTGAGCTCCTTCGGCCTGCATGGCGCGAAGCACGTGGCACCGTACATGCCCGAGGGCATGCAGGCGATCGGCACCGAGATGCACAAGGCGGCGAGCCGCTTCGCGCTGGAGGTCGACAAAGCCGCCGCGACCGGCGACCTGAAGCCGGCGCTCGCGGCGCTCGCGCAGGTGACGGCGCAGTGCGTGGCCTGCCACGCGGCCTATCGCCTGCACTAGTGCTGCGCGAAGGGGCTCGTGCGACCGCTCGAGTCGAAGACCATCGTCGTGTACGCGGTGCGCGGACCGTCCATGCCCGGCGAGCTCGGCACCATCCCCGGCACCGCGAGGCCGCGCGCACCTGCCGGCCGCTCGGCGAGCAGGCGCCGGATGTCGGCCGCCGGCACGTGGCCTTCGATGGCGTAGCCGCCGACCTCGGCGGTGTGGCAGGAGGCAAGGGCCATCGGCACCCCGAGCCACTGCTTATGCGGCGTGACATCGGCGACGTCGTGCACGCGCACCTCGAAGCCGTTGGCGCGCATGTGCTCGATCCAGCCGCCGCAGCAGCCGCAGGCGCGGTTCTTGTACACGGTCACCGCGTGCGCGGGGGCCGCGACCGCGCTCGCGGCCGGGATCGAAACGAAGCTCGCCGCGACCGCGGCGATGAGGTAGCGTCTGCGCTGGATATCCATATCTTCTGCCCTCTGTTCGCGCCAAGCTACCCGCCCGGGGGCGCGAGCCCTTGACCTGGATCAAGCGACCCCCCGGCTGGACGGCAGGCGTCCCAGGGGCGAAACTAGGCGGGCCGCAGACGAGGAGGAAGCCAGCATGCCAGTCGCCGACATCAACCACTATTTCGTGCGCGCCAACGACCTGAAGGCGACGCGCGACTTCTACGTGGACGTCCTCGGCTTCGAGGAGATGCCGCGGCCCAACTTTCCGTTCCCGGGCTACTGGCTCGGCGTGAACGGGAAGATCCAGGTGCACATGGGGCCGCACGGCATCCAGAACTCCGAGCTGTACTACCTCGGCACGCCGAAGAACGCCGCCACCGACCAGACCGGCGTGATCGACCACATCGCCTTCGCCGCCACCGAGCCCGAGGCCTTCGTCAAGCGCCTGAAGGGCATGGGCGTCGCGTACCGCCCGCGCTACCTGCCCGAATCGAGCCTCTACCAGCTCTTCCTGCGCGACCCGAACGGGCTCACCATCGAGCTCAACTTCTTCGGCATCACCGATGCGCCGGAGTGGGGCGGCGAGGACTACTCCAAGATGCCGCGCGTGGGCGAGACCGCATGAACGCGCCGCAAAAGCGCAACGACTTCTCCAAGGTCTCCTACGCCGAGGCGCTCGAGCGCGCGCGCGCGCTGGTGCCCGCGCTGCGCGAGCGGGCCGCGCAAGCCGAGCAGGCGAGGTGCCTGCTGCCCGAGACCGAGTCCGACCTGCACCGCACCGGGCTGCTGCGCTTCGCGCAGCCCAGGCGCTGGGGCGGCATGGAGCTCGACTACCTCGCGCTGTTCGAGATCCCGGTCGAGCTCGGCCGCGGCTGCGCCTCGACCGCGTGGAGCTGCGCCAACCTCGCCATCCACCACTGGATGCTCGCGCTGTACGACGAGCGCGCGCAGGAGGAGGTTTGGGGCGAGAACCCGGACGCGCTCATCGCCTCGGGCATCGCCTACCCGCAGGGCGCGGCGAAGAAGGTCGACGGCGGCTACGTCATCAGCGGCTACTGGAACTTCTCCAGCGGCGTCGACGGCGCGCAGTGGAACATGCTCGCGGTCACCGTTAAGGACGGCGAGCGCGCGGTCGACTGGCGCATGTGCCTGGTGCCGAGGAGCGAGTTCGAAATCGTCGACGACTGGCAGGTCCTCGGCATGCGCGGCACCGGCTCGAAGTCGGTCAAGGTGAAGGACCTGTTCGTTCCCGAGCACCGCGCGCTAGGCATGCTGCTCGCGCGCGGCGGCGCGGACTTCCCCGGCGCCAGGACCAATCCCCATCCGCACTACCGCATCCCGCTCTCCGGGCTCGGCTCGCATTGCATCGCCGGCGCAGCGGTGGGCAATGCGCTCGGCGCGGTCGAGCTGACCGCGGCCGCAGTGCGCGAAAGGAGCACCAGCTACACCGCCGCGCGTATGCGCGAGTTTCAGGCCGTGCAGTTGCGCGTGGCCGCTGCCGGTGCGCGCGCCGACGCGGCGCGCCTCATCTGCAGGAACGACCTGCTCGAGGCGCAGGCGATCGCCGAAGCCGGGCGCGAGCCCACGCTAGAGGAGAAGCTGCGCTACAAGAGAAACGTCGCCTGGGCGGTGCAGTTGTGCAGCGAGGCGGTCGACACGCTTCACACCATGGCGGGCGCCAACGGCATCTACGACCGCTATCCGATGCAGCGCGTATTCCGCGATGCGCACTCGCTCGCCGGCCACATCGGCTTTTCCTGGGACGCGCAGGCCTCGCCCTGGGGCCTGGTGGCGCTCGGCGGCGAATATGCCGCGCCCCCGACCCTTTAAAGAGGGACAGACCCTATTTTTCGCAAATCGAAAAATAGGGTCTGCCCCTGATTAGGTGTCGCCTGGCGGCTACATGCCCAAGCCGCGCGTGCGGTAGTACAGTTCCTCCCGACAGCGGGAGGACGGCATCGATACTTGGCAATGGATTCCGGCGGCGAGCCTCGGCTTCGCGTTCGTCGCGACGATGGCGGTGCTGGGCGCGTGGCGCTACCGCTCGACGCGCGCCGCGCGGCGCGATGCGCTGACGCAGGCGCTGCTGCGCGCGCCGGGTGAGTCGCTGCGCCTGCGCATGGCCGACGCCAACTGGGACGCCGCCGAATACGCGGCGCTCGCGCTGTTCGTGGTGCCGCTCGCGGCGGCGCTTTTCGCGCCTTACTGGAGCGCGGTCCGCTTCACGCCGTTGCGCGACCCGACGCTTGCGCTCGCGGGCTGCGCGCTCCTATTGCAGGGCTGGCTGTCGTGGCGCCTGTGGCGCGTATTGCGGCGCGCGCGCATTCTCGCGCTCGCCTACGAGGCCGAGGTCGCAGCCGGCCACGAGCTCGACCGGCTCGCCCCGCTCGGCTATCGCGTGTTCCACGACGTGCCGGTCGAGGAGCGCGGCTTCAGCGTCGATCACGTGGTGATCGGCCCCGCGGGCGTGTTCGCGGTCGAGACCGAGGGCCGCGCGCCGCCGCGCCGCGGCGCGAACGGCGCCGGGGAAGGCGAGGTCGCCTACGACGGCGAGACGCTGCGCTTTCCCGGCTGGCGCGAGACCAAGCCTCTCACGCAGGCGGTGGCGCGAGCCGACTGGGTGCGCGCCTGGCTCTCGACCGCGGTGGGCGAGACCGTCCCGGTGCGGCCGCTCTTGGTGCTGCCCGGCTGGCAAGTCAAGCGCACCGCAGTGACCGGCATCTCCGTGCTCGCCGCGCGGCGCATCGCCCACTTCTTCCAGAAGTTGGAGCGCGAGCCGAAGATGAGCGAGGCGCTCATTCAGCAACTCGCGCTGCAGCTCGAGCGCCGCTGTCGCCACGCAGCGCCGGCGCTCTAGCGCGCAGGCGCGGGGGGGTCGTCCGCCGCAGGCGGCGCGACCAGCGGGCGGCGCTCTTCCTGCATGCGGCTGCGCTCCTGCGGACGCAGCGCGGGCGGCGTGTCGTGCCCCGCGCGCTCGAGCTGCTGCTGGTTAAGGTTTTCCAGCCGGCGGCGCTCATCGAGGTGCCGGCTGTCGATCTCCTGCCGACCCTTCAGGTCGCCCGGCGGCACGCGCGCCCGCTCCACCGACTGGCGCAGCTGCTGCGAGAACTCGTCGCTCTGCTGTTGGCGCCTGATCAGCTCGCGGTGCACGTTCTCTTCCTGCGCGGCCACGGGCATCGCGAGAGAAAGCGCGATAAAAACCGCTATCGAATGGTTCAACCCCATGCCATCTCGCCGGCCATGGCGACGGTGCCGTCGGCCTTGCGCACTTCGGTCTGCGCGGCGGCGCCATCGGTCGCGGAACGCACTTCGATCGCCTCGCCGTCGAACAGCGGCGACTGGGCGCGGAACGCGTAGCGGCGCGGCTGCCTGCGTCCGGATTGCAGCCAGGCGAGCGTCGCCATCAGCGACGCGAGCAGCGGGCCGTGCACCACCAGCCCCGGATACCCTTCGGCCTCGAGGCAGTGGCGCCGGTCGTAGTGGATGCGGTGGCTGTTGAAGGTGAGCGCCGAGTAGCGGAACAGCAGAACCGCGTCCGGCACCAGCGTGCAGCGCGCGGGCGAGCGGCTCGCCGCGGTCTCGAGCGTGTCGCGCCATACGGGCGGCTCGGCCGGAGGATTCGGCTGCGGGCGCGTGCCGGCCGGCGCGTCGCGGTAGACGATGTCCTGGTCTTCGGTGACCAGCAGCGCCCCGCCGCTCGATAGCTCGTGCGCGATGCTGACGAACACCAGCGTGCCGCTGCGGCCCTGCTTCATCTCGACCGACTCGATCCTCGATGTGCGCCGCAGCGGCTCGCCGAGCCGCGGCATGCGCTGCCATGCGACGCGGCTGCCGGCCCACATGCGCCGCGGCAGCGGCACCGGCGGCAGGAAGCCGCCGCGCGCCACGTGGCCGTCGGGGCCCGCCTCGGACATCGGCGTCACCGGCGTGGTGAAGATCCAGTGCCACAGCGGCGGCAGCTCCGCGCCGTCGCGCCACGGCGCGAGATCCATGTCGAAGCTCGCCGCGAGCTGGCGCACGCGCGCCGCGTCGCAGCGGTCCTCGAGCGTCTCGCTCCTGCCGACCCATCGGCGCAGGTGATCGATATCCGGCGCGTCGCTCATGGAAATCTCCTTGCGCATGGTCTCACCTATTCGCCCGCCAGCGTCACGACCAGCTGTCGCGCATGCGGCTCGTGGCGGTGCTCCCACAAATAGATGCCCTGCCAGGTGCCGAGCGCGAGGCGCCCGCCCGACACCGGGATGGTGAGCGAATTCGAGGTGAGCACCGAGCGCGCGTGTGCCGCCATGTCGTCGGGGCCCTCGGCGTCGTGCACGTAGGCCGGGTCGCCGTCGGGCGCGAGGCGCGCGAGGATCGTCTCTAGGTCGCGCCGTACCGACGGGTCGGCGTTCTCGCACAGGATGAGCGAGGCGCTGGTGTGCTGCAGGAACAGGTTGCAGGTGCCCGCGCGGATGCCGCTGGCGCCCACCACGCGCTCGATCTCTGCGGTGATTTCGGTCATGCCGCGGCCGCGGGTGCGAAAGCTGAGGGTCCTCTGCTCGGTCATGGCGCCAGGAATTCCCGTGACATATCTTATTCTGTGAATTCCTACCCTTTTTCACAGGGGCGTTTCTGTGCGACACTGTTGCTTCCGCCCTTTAACTTAAGGGAGTAGGGTCATGAAACGATTCGCCTTGTTCGCCGCGCTTGCGGCGCTGGTTGCGATGCCCGCCTGGGCCCAGACGCTGAAGGTGCCGGCGCCCGAGCCGATGAAATCGCCAGCCAAGGACATCAAGCCGGAACCCAAGCGCCTCACCGCGAAGTCGCGCGAGGACGCGCGCGAGTGCCTAAAGTACCCGACCAACCAGGAAATCATCGTCTGCGCGGAGAAGTTTCTCTAGGTCGATATTCGGGTTTGCGCCCTAGCGGGATCAGCTGACCCGAAAGCACTATTGCCTCCCTGGGCCCGACGACCAATAATCGGGGTCGGGGGGAGACGTGGAAGTGACCGAGCGTGAGGGACCGGGCCCAATTCAGGGCCCGGGGGACGACGAGCGCGCCGAGCTGGGCTTCGGCAGAGCATCTTTCCGGTTCATGGCGCTCGAATCCGCGCCTGTCGATGCCATCGAGAGCGTTGCGGAGCAGGTCCTTCCGGCGCTGCTCCAGCCATACGACGGGACATGGAATACGGGCGTCGGCAACGACCTCCTGCTGATGCTCGCCAACACCGAGGGCACCATCGCCAGGCTGCGGGAGCTGCGCGTGCCCTTGCGCAAGAGCCTCGGCCACTCGTTCGATCACGAGACGATGATCTCGCTCGACGCGCGCTGCAGGCTGGCGATCCGGATCCTCGATTCGGTGACCAGCGAGTCCGATCTCTCGCCGCAGCAGAGACTCAATCTCGGCCGCCTGCTGCACGAGCTGCCGCAGGCCGCCCTCAGGCTGGCCGGTTACGGATGCGCGGTCTACCCTGCGGTCGCGGTGGCCCTGCTCGCCGCCGCCGGCATCGCGGCGCTGTTCCAGCAGGGCGCGGTCATCACGTCGACGCTCGAGACCTGCGGAGACTACTTCCGCGCCTGCATCGACCCGACGCAGGACGGCAGCCTGGCCGACAACGCGGAGGTGCGCGCGACGGCCGCTTCCAACCTGCATTACGCCATGGAGGGCATGCCGAAGTTCGGTTTTCTCTCCGACGCGCAGGTGGTCGGCGCCGCGCCGTCGGCCACCTGGCGCTCGAGCTACGGCATCGTCACCGGCTCCGCCGAGGCGGGCTATGCGGGGCGCGTGGAGGCCGAAGTGACCGACCATCCCAACCCGCGCGGCTGGCCGCCGTTTCCCGGGTTCGCCGAATCGCGGGCGTCGCTCGATCCGATCGTGGCGCGCCTCAACGCGCTGCGCGTCGAGCGCATCGCCGAGCTCGAGGGTGAGCGCATCCTGCGGCGCCACTGCGACGTGGTGGCGGGGCTGGTGCGGGAAATCGACGCGCTGCTGGCGCGGCTTTGACGCCCCCGGGCGCGCTCAGCCCTGCACCGGCCGCGTCATCAGCGGCCGGTCGCCGCCGGCCGAATCTCGATGGTCAAAACGCGCGGTCTTCGCCCGGCTTCAAGACGATCAGCTTGCCCTCGAGATTGTGCTTGGCGAGCGCGGCGCGGAACTGCTCCGGCGTGCCCGCGAGCAGCGGGTAGGTGCCGAAGTGCATCGGGATCACGTGTGCCGGCTCGATCCACTGCACCGCGAGCGCCGCGCGCGCCGGGTCCATGGTGAAGTGTCCGCCGATGCACGCCAGCATCAGGTCGATGTGCTGGAACATCGGGATCAGCTTCATGTCTTCGAACACGTCGGTGTCGCCGGTGTGATAGATGGTCGGGCCGCCGTTGATGTGCAGCACGTAGCCCACCGGGTTGCCGCTCGCGACCGCGCCGGGCTGCCCCGGCGCGGGCGCCGGGATGCTGGGCGGGGTCAACTCCGAGCCGTGCACCGCGTTGACGATGGTGACGCTGGCGCCGGCCTTGGGCAGGTCGATGGTGCCGCCGACGTTACCGCCGGTCGCCGCCGTGGCCTGCTTCTCGGGGTAGCCGAGCATCGACTTCATATTGAACTGCAGCCCGTAGGGCGCCACCAGCACCGCGCCGGTCTTCTTGGCGATCTCGACCGCGTCGCCGACGTGGTCTCGGTGCCCGTGCGTGACCAGGATGTAGTCCACGCGGCCCAGCTCGGCGACGGAGTTCTTGTCCGGGTTGGTCGGCACCGTGAGCCAGGGGTCGATCAGGATCACGCCGCCCGAGGGCGTCTCGATCTTCCAGGCTGCCTGACCGTACCAGTGAAGCTTGGTTTCACCCTTGCCCGCCAGCGCGACCGGGCTCACCACCACCGCCGCCAGCAGCAGCGCCCAGAGGGCGCGTCGTATCGTCCGCAGCATTGTCCCCTCCTCCAAGTAAACAAACGACGGAGCGGGGAGCATACACAGGGTGCTCAGGCTTGAACAGCGAGCCGCGGCCGCGCGGCCGCCTGCGGGATGGGGGCCTGGTGCTCGCGGATGGTCAGGCTGACAGCGGTTGCAAGGCCGGCGAGCGTCAGGTCGAGCATCCACATCCAGTCGTAGCTGCCGGTCGCCTCGAGCACTACGCCGCCGAGCCACGAGCCGAGAAAGGCACCCACCTGGTGCACCACGAAGGTGACGCCGAGCAGCGTCGCCAGGCGCTGCGCGCCGCACAGCCTGCCGATCAGGCCCGCGGTGGGCGGCAGCACGGCCATGTAGGTGAGCCCCATCCACACCGAGAACGCGAGCACCGTGAGCCCGGTCTTGGGCGCGGCGAGGAACAGGGCGATGCCGATGCCGCGCGCGGCGAACAGCGCCGACAGCGTGCGCTTCATCGAATAGCGCTGAATGACGAACCCGGCGCCGATGCTGCCGGCGATGTTGAACAGGCCGAGCGCCGCGAGCGACAGGCCCGCGACGCTCGAGGGCAGTCCGCACAGCTCGATCACGCCGGGCAGATGCGTGACCAGGAAGAACACGTGCAGGCCGCAGACGAAGAAGGTGGCGTTGATCAGCCAGTAATGCGGATTGGCGAGCGACTCGCGCAGCGTGGCGGCCGGCTGCACCGCGGCCGCGCTCCGCGCGGCGGCGCCGGCCGGGCGGCGAAAGGCAAGCGCCAGCGGCAGCGCGGCGAGCGACAGCGCGGCGAGCGCGAACGCCGCGCTCATCCAGCCGGCGAGCGAGATCACCGCCTGCGTGGCGGGCGCGACCACGAGTTGCCCGAGGGGCCCGCCGGCGCCGACGATGCCCGCGACCATACCGCGGCGCTCGGGCGCGACGCGCTGGCTCACGGTGCCGACCAGCAGCGACGGGCTGCCGACCGTGGCGGCAATGCCGCCGATGGCGAGCACCGCAATCAGCGCGCCGGAAGTGTGGGCGAACGGCAGGAACGCGCCGGTCGCCGCGGCGAGCAGGCTGCCGGCGGCGATCACGCGCGCCGGGCCGTAGCGCTCGGTGAGCATGCCGCAGAACGGTTGCGCCGCGCCCCAGGTGAGCTGGCTCACCGCGACCGCAAAGCTGATGGTGGCAATGCCCAGGCCGGTGGCCGAGTTGAGCGGCGACAGGAACAGGCCGAACACCGAACGCGAACCCATGGTGATGGCGAGCAGCGCGACGGCGGCGGCGGTGAGGGCGATGGCGCCCGTGCTTTTCGATCTGAGGTTCGTTTCCATGCCGGCATGCTAGGAAGCGCCCGTATCGCGCGGATTTCAGCCGGCGCACGCGATGTTGCGGAATTGTTTCTGCCTATACAGTAGCGGCGATGCGCCAAGAGGAACCGCCCGAGATCGAGCAGTACTGGCAGCTGCCGGCAACCGAGCTGCTCGCGCGCCTGGGCTCGGGACCGGCGGGCCTCGCCGACGCCGAGGCCGCCGCGCGCCTCGAGCACCACGGCGCGAACCTGCTGCGCGAGGAGCGCGCGCTCAGCGCGTTGCGCGTGCTGGCGGGCCAGTTCCGCAGCCCGCTCGTGCTGATCCTGGTGTTCGCGGCGGGCGTATCGCTCGTGGTGCGCGACTGGCTCGAGGCGTCGATCATCCTCGCGATCGTGCTGGGCAGCGCGGGCCTCGGCTCGCTGCAGGAATACCGCGCCTCGGTCGCGGTGCGTCGGCTGCGCGCGCGCATCGCGCTGAGGACGAACTGCCTGCGCGAGGGCGCTGCGCGGCTGGTGCCGGCGGCGACGCTGGTGCCGGGCGACGTGGTGCTGCTCGCCGCGGGCAGCCTGGTGCCGGGCGACGGCGTGCTGCTCGAGGCGAAGGACTTCTTCGTCAACCAGGCGCTGCTCACCGGCGAGAGCCTGCCGGTGGAAAAGCAGCCCGGGGAGAGCGCCGCCGCGGCGGGCCTGGCCGGGCGCGGCAACTGCGTGTTCATGGGCACCTCGGTGAGGAGCGGCACCGCACGCGCGCTGATCGTGCGCACCGGGCGCGCGACCGAGATCGGCGCCATCGCCGAGCACCTGCAGCGCCGGATCCCGGAGAGCGACTTCGAGCGCGGGCTGCGCCAGTTCGGCTACCTGCTCGCGCGCGTCGCGGCGGCGATGGTGGTCGCGGTGTTCGCGGTGCACGTCTTCTTCCACCGCCCGATGCTCGAGTCGCTGCTGTTCGCGATCGCGCTCGCGGTCGGCATCTCGCCCGAGTTGCTGCCGGCGATCCTCACGGTGACGCTGGCGCGCGGCGCGCGCGCCATGGCGCGGCGCGGGGTGATCGTGCGGCGCCTGAACGCGATCGAGAACCTGGGCAGCATGGACGTGCTGTGCACCGACAAGACCGGTACCCTCACCGAGGGTGTGGTGCGCGTCGAGCGCGCCTGCGACGCTGTCGGCGCGGCGAGTCCGGCAGTGCTGCGCGACGCGTATCTCAACGCCGCGTTCCAGACCGGCCTCGCCAACCCGCTCGACGAGGCGATCGTGGCAGCGGCGCGCGAGGCGGGGCTCGACGCGGGTGCCGTGAAGAAGCTCGACGAGATCCCGTACGACTTCATGCGCAAGCGCCTGAGCGTAGTGGTCGAGGATCCGTCCGCGGGCGGCACGCCGCGCCTGATCACCAAGGGCGCGGTCGAGCAGGTGCTCGAGGTGTGCTCGGGCCTCGCTGAGAGCCGCGCGGCGATCGAGGCGCGCTTTCGCGACTGGAGCGCGCAGGGCTACCGCGTGATCGCGGTCGCGGTGCGCGACATGCCGCGCCAGGCGGCATACCGGCGCGAGGACGAGCGCGAACTTCGGCTCGCGGGGTTCCTGCTCTGCCTCGATCCGCCAGACGCGCAGGCGCACCGGGTGCTGGCGAAGTTCGCGCGCCTGGGCGTGGCGGTGAAGATCATCACCGGCGACAACCGCCACATCGCCGCGCACGTGGCCGACGCGGTCGGGCTGAAAGGCGCCGCGCTGCTCACCGGCGGCGAGCTCGACGCGATGCCCGACGAGGCGCTGTGGAACGCCGCCGGGCAGACGCACGTGTTCGCCGAGGTCGACCCAAACCAGAAGGAGCGCATCATCACGGCGCTGCGCCGCACCGGCCGCGTGGTCGGCTACCTCGGCGACGGCATCAACGACGCTCCGGCGCTGCACGCGGCCGACGTCGGCATTTCGGTGGATCGCGCCGCCGACGTCGCCAAGGAGAGCGCCGACATCGTGCTGCTCAAGCACAACCTCGCGGTGCTGCACGACGGCGTGCTGCAAGGGCGCAGGACCTTCGCCAACACCATCAAGTACGTCTTCGCCACGACCAGCGCCAACTTCGGCAATATGCTGTCGATGGCCGCGGCCTCGTTGTTCCTGCCGTTCCTGCCGCTGCTCGCCAGCCAGATCCTGCTCAATAACTTCCTGTCGGACGTGCCCTCGGTATTCATCGCTGGCGACAACGTCGACCCCGCCTGGCTGCGCAAGCCCTATCACTGGAGCATCGCGTCGATCCGCCGCTTCATGGTCCTGTTCGGACTGGTCAGCACCTTCTTCGACTTCGTCACCTTCGCCGTGCTGTGGCGGCTGGTGGCCGGCGCGCCGGACCTGTTCCGCACCGGCTGGTTCGTCGAGTCGCTGCTGAGCGAGCTGGTGGTGCTGCTGGTGATCCGCACCACGGCTCCGTTCTACCGCAGCGCGCCCGGCGCGCTGCTCGGCTGGACGACGCTCGGCACCGCGCTGCTCGCGCTCGCGCTGCCCTACCTGCCCTACGCGACGGTGTTCGACTTCGAGCCGCTGCCGGCGATGGTGCTGGCCGCAGTGCTCGGCATCACGGCGGCCTACGTGTTGATGACCGAGCTGCTCAAGCGCGCCTTCTACCGCCGGCTCGGCGCGGGCCTGCCGGCGGCCGGGGGCTAGCGCCGCTACTTCTTCTCGAAGCCGCGCACCAGCTTCGCGCGCGCGCTGCCCGCCTGCATCAGCAGCGAGAAGTCCGACCCCGCGAGGATCAGCTGCACGCCCATGGCGATGTGGCGCTCGAGCAGCTCGGGCGTGTACATGCCGCCCATGCCGGGGAACTTGCCGTGCTTGCGGCAGGCGGCGATCATCTTCTGGTAGGCGTCGGCCACGCGCGGGTCGTCGAACTTGCCCGGGATGCCCATCTCGAAGCACAAGTCGTTGGTGCCGATCAAGAGCGCGTCGACGCCCGGCGTCGCCGCGATCGCGTCGCAGTTCGCGACGCCCTGCGGCGACTCGATCATCACCACCACCAGCGTTTCCTCGTTCACCACGCGCGCCGTCTCGTCGATCGGCATCGGCGCGAAGCCGGTCTGCTGCAGCCCGCCGCCCATCGAGCGGCGCCCCACCGGCGGGAAGCGGCAATGGTCGGCGACGCGGCGTGCCTGCTCGGGCGTGTCGACGTGCGGGAACACGATCCCTTGAGCGCCGTTGTCGAGCATGCGGCTCGCGTGGTAGTGCTCGTAGCCCGGTACGCGCACCACCGGCGTCACGCCGACGGCGAGCGAGGCCGCCGCGATCTGCGAGGCGATGTCGGTATCCATCGAGCTGTGCTCGCAGTCGATGAAGATCCAGTCGAAGCCGCAGGTCCTGGCGATCTGCGCGATGTCCACGGTGCGCGCCTGGCGCAGGCCCATGCCGATGGCGAGCTTGCCCGCGGCGAGCTGGCGCTTGGCGTGATTGACGACGGCTGGCATATGCTCCTCCTTGACCCCGAAAATGTTGCGAAGCATACCGGAGCCTGGAGTAATGTTGCGCCAATGCGTCTGGTCCTCGACACCAACATCTGGCTCGACTGGCTGGTGTTTCGCGACGCCTGCGTGGCACCGATCCGTGCCGCAGTGGGGGAGGGCCGCGCCAGCGTGTACATCGACTCGGCCTGCGAAACGGAGCTGGCGCGCGTGCTCGCCTATCCGCTGGGAAGGACGCAGCTCGACGCGGCGGCGCAGGCTGCCTGCCTGGCCGAGTGCCGGAGCGTGGCGCGCCCGCACGGCGACGCCGCGCCGCTCGAATGCGTGCTGCCGCCGTGCCGCGACGCGGACGACCAGAAGTTCCTCGAGCTGGCGCGCGACTGCCGTGCGGATCTGCTGGTCACCAAGGACCGGGCGCTGCTGATGCTCTCGCGCCACGCGCCGTTCCGCATCGTGACGCCGCGCCAGGCGGGCGAGGCGCTCGGCTGATGGCCACGATCGTCGCGAGCGCCTCGGGCGCCGGCTTCTCGGCCTGCCGCCGCTGGCGCTACACGCTGTGGCGGCGCTGGGACGAGGCGCGACCGACGGTGAATTTCGTCATGCTCAACCCGAGCACCGCCGACGAAATCGACCTCGATCCGACCTGCGCGCGCGCGCAGGGCTACGCGATGCGCTGGGGCTACGGTGCGCTGATCGTCACCAACGTGTTCGCCTGGCGCGCGACCGACCCGCGCGCCATGAAGGCCGCGGCCGATCCCGTCGGCCGCGACAACGACCGCGCCATCGTCGCGGCGGCGCGCGAGGCCGCGCTGGTGGTGTGCGCCTGGGGCAACCACGCGCTGCACCTCGAGCGCGCCGCGCGCGTGCTCGAGCTGCTGCGCGCGGCGGGCAAGCCGCTGCACGCACTCAAAGTGAACGCCGGCGGGCAGCCGGCCCACCCGCTGTACCTCGACGGGCGCCTGAAGCCGGCGCCCTGGGCATTGCCCTAGCGACACATCAGGAGGCGTCATATGGAATACGTGATGGTGACCTATCCGACGCGCCGCATGGTCTACATCGACGGCGAGCAGAACGGCTACACCAACGAGGTGCTGCGCGTCGACGCCGGCACCCACGTGTTCGAGCTCGGCAACCTGGCGAACTTCGAGCCCTCGTTTCGCCGCGCGATGGTAAGGGACACGACGCTGCTCGAGCCGCTGGAAGTCGTCTTCCGGCGCAAGGACGACGCCTGATGGCGGCGCTCGGCCGCGCCGCGCGCCTGGCGCTCGCAGCGCTCGCGCTGATCGTTGCCGCCTGCGGGTCGTTCTCACCGGGCAATCCGCCGCTCGAGCGCTACGACGCGCAGGCGGGCTACCGCTTCGAGAACCTCGAGCACCCGGGCAACAGCGACCGGCTGTTCGTCATCGTCACCTTCTCGGGCGGCGGCACGCGCGCCGCGGCGCTCGCCTACGGCGTGCTCGAGGCGCTGCGCGACACGACCATCGCATGGCAGGGCGGGAAGGAATCGCTGCTCGACGAGGTCGACGTGATCTCGTCGATCTCCGGCGGCAGCTTCCCCGCCGCCTATTACGCACTCTACGGGCGGCGCATCTTCGACGAATTTCCCACCAAGTTCCTCTATCGGCCGATCCAGAGCGAGCTGGTGAAGCTGCTGATTTCACCCGCCAACCTGTGGCACCTCGCTGGCGCGGGCTACGGGCGCAGCGACCTGGCGGCGGATTTCTACGACCGCGAGGTGTTCGGCGGCGGCCGCTACGCCGACCTCATCGCCCGCCACCGGCGGCCGTTCGTGATCCTGAACGCGACCGACATGACCACCGGGACGCAGTTCCCGTTCATCCAGGACCAGTTCGACCTGCTGTGCTCGGACCTCGCGGGCGTGGCGCTCGCGCGCGCCGCGGCCGCGTCGTCGGCGTTTCCCGGCGGGCTGACGCCGCTCACATTCCAGAACTACGCCGGCACTTGCGGATACCAGCAGCCGCCGTGGGTGAAGCTTGCCGCCGAGGACCATGCTTCGCGCGTCAATCCGCGCCGCACCGCGCGCGCCGAGAACCGCCTGTCGCTCGCCGAGGGCGGGGCGGGGCGGCGCCCCTACATCCACCTCACCGACGGCGGCGTCGCCGACAACATCGGCCTGCGCGGGCCGCTCGACGCGATCAGCTCCACCAACCACCCGTGGAGCGTGCTGCAGATGATGAACAACCGGAACATCGACAAGCTGGTGGTGATCGTGGTGAACGCCGCCACCAGCCCGGCGATCGGCCGCGACCAGAAGCCGTCGGTGCCCGGCCTGGTCGACACGCTCACCGCCGCCGCCACCGTGCCGCTCGACAACTACTCCTTCGACACCGTCGAGCTGCTCGGCGCCAAGGTGAACGAGTTCAACGAGGAGGCACGCCTCATCTCCGGCTGCAAGAAGCTCGCCGCGAGGAAGGGCGCGCAGTGCGCGCTCGATATCCCCGCGCCGCACCCGGTCGAGCTCTACGCGGTGCAGGTCGCGTTCGAGTACCTCCAGGACCCGGAGGAGCGCGCCTGGTTCCGCAACCTGCCGACCACCTTCCAGCTGCCGCGCGACACCGTCGACCGGCTCCGCGCCGTCGGCCGCCGGCTGCTCGCCGAGGATCCGGAATTCAGGAAGCTCCTTCGATCGCTCAACGATAAGTAGGGACAGACCCTGTTTTTTCTCGATGGGCGGTTTAGACTTTCGCCATTCGCTTGGGCCCCGGAGGCGGTTCATGGACGACGCTAACCGCGTCATCGTCGAAGCCTGGAATACCGTCCTGTACGAGAAGTTCTGCCGCTTCAAGCATCTGCTGGTGGATGGGCTGTCGCAGCACAGCGAAGCCGCGTTCGAGCGCTGCCGCCACCCGGAAGGCGCGCGCGTGCTCGACGTCGGCTGCGGCTTCGGCGACAGCACGCTGCGCATCGCCAAGTGCGTCGGCCCGACCGGCGAGGCGGTCGGCGTAGATTGTGCCGAGAACTTCATCCGCGCGGCCGAGGCGGAGGCGCGCAGGGAAGGCGTCCCGAATGCGCGCTTCTTCGTCGGCGACGCGCAGTGGGGCGATCTGCGCGGACCCTACGACCATGCCTTCGCGCGCTTCGGCACCATGTTCTTCGAGATGCCGGGCGCCGCGATGCGCAACGTGCGCAAGGCCCTCAAGCCGGGCGGCACGTTCACGCAGATCGTGTGGCGCCGCCGCGAGGAGAACCCGTGGCTGCACGAGGCCGAGCTGCGCGTGAAGGAGATCGTGCCGGTGGTGTCGCACGAGGAGACCGACCAGGTGCACTGCGGCCCGGGGCCGTTCTCGATGGCCGGCCCCGACATGGTGAGCACCATGCTGCGCGGCGCGGGCTTCGAGCGCATCGCCTTCGAGCGCTTCGACTGCGACATCTGCATCGGCCGCGACATGGACGACGCCATCGAGTTCGCCATGGCGCTCGGCCCCGCGGGCGAGATCATCCGCCTCGCGGGCGAGGAGGGCGAGAAGCGCAAGCCCAGGGTGATCGCCGCGCTCAAGGAGGCGCTCGCGCCGTTCGTGCGGCCCGACGGCGTGTGGGCGCCCTCCAGCACGTGGTTCATCACCGCGGCCAATCCAGGCTAAAAATAGGGTCTGTCCCTATGTTTTCAGCGCGTCGTAGACCGCGGTCTCGAAGGCGTAGTAGAGCGGCAGCGATCTTACGTCGCAGAACGGCAGGATCTGCGTCACGTACACGCCGCCGACGCCGGTGCGCAGGTCGATCCAGTAGTAGGTGTTGGAGAGGCCGCCCCACATCAGCCCGCCGGCGGGGCGGCCGGTGGGCGCCGGCGCCTCGTTTATCTGGAAGCTCAGGCCCCAGCTCTTCGGCACGCCGGGGAAGAACTCGGCGTCGTTCGACAGCGCCGCAAACTGGGCTTTAAGCGGCGTGACGCGCGTCGCACCCATGTGGTTGCGCGCCATCAGCGCGACGGTCTCGGGCTTGAGCACCTGCGCGCTATCGCCCCTGCCCTTGTTGAGCATCATGCGCACGAACTTGAGGTAGTCGCTCGGGCTCGAATACAGGCCGCCGCCACCCGATTCGAACTCCGGGTCCTGGCGCACCTCGCGCTCGATCGCCTCGAGCGCGCCGTCGGCGTGGCGCTGGTGCATCTTCGCCAGCCGCGCGCGCATCGCCGGCGTGATCCTGAAGCCGGTGCTGTCCATGCCGAGCGGCGCGAACAGGTTCTTCGACAGGTACGCGCCGAGCGTCTGCCCGCTCGCCGCCTCGATCAGCTTGCCCGTCCAGTCGAGGTTGATGCCGTAGTTCCAGCGCGCGCCCGGGTCGAACAGCAGCGGCGTGCCGAGCGACGCGTTCATTCCCGAGCCGGTGCCCGGGGTGCCGGTCGCCTGCTGGTACTTCATGATCTCTGCGTTCCAGATCTCGTAGCCGAAGCCCGCGGTATGCGTGAGCAGGTGGCCGAGCGTGATGTGATTCTTCGGCGCGCGCAGGCGCGGGCGGCCCTCCGCGTCGAAGCCCTCGAGCACCCTGGCCTGGCCGAGCTCGGGCAGCCAGCGATGCGCCGGCTGGTTCAGGTCCAGCATGCCCCGCTCGACCAGCTGCATGGCGGCGACGCCCACAAGTCCCTTGGTGAGCGATGCCAGCCAGCACACGGTATCGAGGTCCATCGGCACATCGCCGCCGAGCATGCGCTTGCCGAATGCGCCCGCGTACAGCATCTTGTCGCGACTCGTGACCAGCGCCGCGACGCCGGGCACGTCGCCGGCGGCGACCGCGCGTCCCAGCAAGGCGTCGATCGACTGTTTCATTACCGCGTTTACTCCATCCCCGGCGCTTAACCCGAAACGCGCCCGTTTACGTTCAAGTCTACAGCCCTTCAACAAACTAAGGAGCCACCGTGAAGTCCTTCGCAAAGCCGGCGCTCGGCGCCGCGGTCCTGCTGGCACTGACGCCGCTGGCGGCCGCCGGCGCCGACGCCCTGACCATCTACTCGAGCGCCCAGCCGGGCGCCGTCCGCCCCGAGCAGTACCGTAACGGCGTCTCAGGCCAGGCGGTCCCCGGCTATGCCGTGGTGCGCCATCTGCGAGAGCTCACGCTCAAGCCGGGGCGCAACACCGTGCGTTTCACCGACGTCGCCGCGCTCATCGACCCGACCACGGTGTCGTTCGAGTCGCTCACCGACCCGACGGGCACCAGGGTCGTCGAGCAGAACTTCCAGTTCGACCTGGTGAACACGCAGAAGCTGCTCGAGAAGTACGTCGACCGCAGCATCTCCGTCGACCAGGTGCGCGGCAACGGCGTCGAGACCTTTCGCGGCACGCTGCTCTCGACCGCCGGCGGCCTCGTGCTGCGGCGCGAGGACGGCAGCGTGCAGCTGCTGTCGCACAACGCCGGCGTGCGCCTGCCCGAGCTGCCCGGCGGTCTGATCACGCGCCCGACGCTGGTGTGGGACGTCGCCGCGGCGCGCGGCGGCACGCACGCGACGCGCGTGTCCTACCAAACGGGCGGCATCACCTGGTGGGCGGACTACAACCTCGCCTACGCCGAAGGCGCGAACGCGAACGCCTGCAAGCTCGACGTCGGCGCATGGGTGAGCATCCTCAACGAGTCCGGCGCCGGCTACGCGGATGCCAAGCTGAAGCTCGTCGCCGGCGACGTGCAGCGCGCCGCGCCCCCGGGCTACGCCGCCGGCAATCTGCCGGCGGCGCGCGCCCTGGCGATGGAGGAGAAGGTCGCGGGCTTCGCCGAGAAGGCGTTCTTCGAGTACCACCTCTACACCCTCGGCCGGCCGACTACGCTGCCCGACCGCTCGACCAAGCAGATCGAGCTGTTCCAGGTGGCGCGGGGCGTGCCGTGCGAAAAAAAGCTCGTGTACTACGGCCTCGCGCCGGGCTGGCGCGGCTTCAGCCCCAGCCCGGTCACCGACCGCAACTACGGCGTGCAGACCAACAAGAAAGTTGACGTCTACCTGTCGTTCAGGAACGCCGAGCGCAACAACATGGGCATGCCGCTGCCCGCGGGACGCGTGCGGGTGTCGAAGCTCGACGGTGCGGACGGAACGCTGGAATTCATCGGCGAGGACACCATCGACCACACGCCGAAGGACGAGCGGGTGCTGATCAAGCTAGGCTCGGCGTTCGACGTGGTCGGCGAGCGCAAGCAGATCGCCTTCTCGGTGGACAGCTCGCGCCGCACCATGACCGAGCAGATCGAGGTCACGCTGCGCAATCACAAGGACGAGCCGGTCACGGTCGAGGTCAAGGAAAACCTGTACCGCTGGGTCAACTGGGAAATCGTGCAGCAGAGCCACCCGTTCCGCAAGGTCGACGCGCGCACCATCGACTTCCCGCTGCGCCTTCCCGCGGGCGGCGAGCAGGTGCTGCGCTACACCGTGCACTACACGTGGTGAGATAATATTCGAATGCAACTGCCCGCCATCGTCACGAGCCTGTTCGCCGGCATCCTGACGGTACAGCTCGCGCTGGTGGCCGGCGCGGCGCGCGCGGCGGAGGCGGAGCCGCTCGCCGAGCTGGCGCGCCCCGGGCGCGTGCTGCTGCTGCGCCACGCCAACGCGCCGGGCATTGGCGACCCGGCGAATTTCAAGCTGCACGACTGCCGCACCCAGCGCAGCCTCGACGCCGCGGGGCGCAAGCAGGCCGCGCGGCTCGGCGAGCGCCTGCGCGCCGCGGGCGTGGTGCGCGCCAAGGTCTATTCCAGCCAGTGGTGCCGCTGCCTCGAGACCGCGCGCCTGCTGAAAGTCGGCGCGGTGCACGAGCTGCCCGCGCTCAACTCGTTCTTCGACCGGCCCGAGGACCGCGAGCGCAACGTGAGCGCGCTGCGCGGCTTTCTCGCCGGGCTGCCGCAGAACGGCCCGCCCGTGGTGCTGGTCACGCACCAGGCGACGATCACCGCGCTCACCGGCGGCCATACCGCGTCGGGCGGCGGCGTGATCCTCAAGCTCGACGGCTCGCGCGTGCCGCGCGCGGTCGCCGAGATCGAGGAAAGATAGGGACAGACCCTATTTTCCCTGGTTGCGCCGCGCCGCCATCTTGCAGAACTCGACGTCGCTCTCGCATTTCTTCTGGCAGGCCTGCACGGCATCGTTGTCGGCCGCGGTGCGGCGGCAGGTCTTCATGCAATGCTCGAACTCGGAGTCGCAGGTCGGCACCTCGTCTTCGCCGGTGACCGCCTGGTAGACATAGTAGATGGCGATCACAGCGATCGCGATCACCAGCAGCGCGCCGAATGCGCTCAGCCCGCGCTGCGCGGCCTGTATCGGTCGAACCCGCATGGACGCGTCCCTGGTCGGATGAGGCGGGAAATGGTACCAGCCGCGTCGAGGTTGCGCCGCAGCATTGCCGCCACCCCCAGGGTCGGGAGACAATGCGGTGGCACGGCAGCACTTCGAAAAGTGATCACTCAGGGAGAAGGACCCATGCAAGCAATTACACGGACACTCAAGCGCGCGCTCTGGCTGGGCGTGCCGACCGCTGCGCTGCTGCTCGCCGGCTGCGAAAGCATGCCTTCGATGCCATCGTGGCTGGGCGGCGAACAGGGCGTGCACGTCGATCTGGGCGGCAGCCAGGAAGTCCCGCCGGTCGACGTTGCCGGCACCGGCAGCGGCACCATCAAGGTCGCCTCCGACGGCGCGGTGAGCGGCAGCGTCACCACCACCGGCGTAGCCGGGGTGGCCGCGCACATCCACATTGGCGCGATCGGCAAGAACGGCCCGGTGATCATTCCGCTGAAGAAGACCGGCGAGAACACCTGGAGCGTGCCCGAGGGCGCGAAACTGAGCGACGCCCAGATGAAGGCCTACAAAGCGGGCGATCTGTACGTCAACGTCCATACCGCCGCTCACAAGGGCGGCGAGGTGCGCGCCCAGATCATCCCCTGAGCGCGCCGCTGCCAGAAACCGTCGAGGTCGAAACCGCCGCGCGGCCCGACGCGGCGGTGATCTGGCTGCACGGCCTGGGCGCCGACGGCCACGACTTCGAGCCGCTGGTGCCGATGCTCGGGCTGCCGCGGCGCCTCGCCGCGCGCTTCGTGTTCCCGCACGCGCCCGAGCGCCCCGTGACCATCAACATGGGCATGCGCATGCGGGCATGGTATGACATCGCCGAGCTCGGCGGGCGCAGCGAAGATGCCCAAGGCATCCGCGCCTCGCAGGGCCTGCTCGAAGGGCTGATCGCGCGCGAGCGCGCGCGCGGCATCGAGGCGCGGCGCATCGTGCTGGCGGGCTTCTCGCAGGGTGGCGCGATCGCGCTGCAGACCGGGCTGCGCCACCCGGAGCGGCTCGCGGGGATCATGGCGCTGTCCACCTGGCTGCCGCTCGCCGCGACGCTCGAGGTCGAGCGCAGCAAGGCCAATCTCGACGTGCCGCTGTTCATCGCGCACGGCCTGCACGACGAAATGGTCGGCATCGAGCGCGCGCTGCGCTCGCGCGACGCGCTCGAGGCGCTTGGCTACGCGGTCGAGTACTACGAGTACCCGATGGGGCACGCGGTGTGCCCAGAGGAGGTCGCGGCAATCGCCGCGTGGCTCGCCAGGACGCTCTGAGCCATGAAGTTCCCGATGGCGGAGAACTCGCTGTTCGCCATCCTGCTGCGCTCGGCGTGGTGGATCAGCTTCGCCGTGGCAGCCGTCATCTTCGGCGGCGCGCGCTACTTCCTGCCGACGCTCTACGCGCTCATCGTGCCGTTGCCCTTCGTCGTGGTCGGCTGTCTCGCGGCGTGGAAGCAGCTGCGCACGCCGAGCGCCGCGCGGGTCGCGCGCACGCTCGAGGGGCTGCGCGCCCTGTCGCGCGACGAATTCCGCGCGGCGCTCGAGAACGCGTACCGGCGCGAGGGCTACGAGGTGGCGCGCTTCGCGGGCGCGCAGGCCGACCTGGAGCTCGCCAAGACGGGCCGCAGGACGCTCGTCGCCTGCGCGCGGTGGAAAGCGACGCGCACCGGCATCGAGCCGCTGCGCGAGCTGCACGCCGCGGCGCGCGCGCGCGATGCAGCGGAATGCGTCTACGTCGCCGCGGGCGAGATCACCGCGACCGCGCGCGCGTTCGCCACGCAAGAAGGCATCCGCTTGCTGGAAGGCGCCGAGCTGGCGCAGCTGCTGCCGCGCGCCGGCGCGTGACCGATCACTGCTGGCTGCGGTAGAAGCGGTCGACGACCGTCCCGATGTCCTGCGTTTCCTCGGCCGCCGGCTCTTGCGCCGCGGCCTGCGCACCGCCCTCGGGCGGTGGCTGCACCCAGCTCGCAAAAAGCGCGTCGGAATAGGCTTCGGGATCGTGCGACGGCTTGGCGCGGACGACGCCTGCGCGCCGGCCTCGTTTCCGGAAATGGAAGAACCGGAACAAGGCGGACCTCATTACCGCGAACGCGGCACGGCGCGGAGCACGAGCTCCCAATAGCCGTCCGGTCGTTCGCGCCAGTTGCTCACGTCGATGGAGCGGCCATACTCGTCCTCGACCTCGATCAGGGTTGGCATGTCGCGGCCGGGCGGCCGGTCGCACACCACGTGGATTTCGCGAGCGTCTTCCATACGATCCCCTGTTGCACCACTGCCCCCGGGATGATTGAACTCCCAATTCGCATCGCCTGCTGTCAACGATTGCAAGGCGCCGGTAAACTGGTCGCCATGCAGCGCAGCATTTCCGGCTGGCTGGAAGCATTCGGGCGGGCGCTGGCGCGCGGCGACGCCGCGGGCGCAGCGGCGCTGTTCGAGCCCGACGGCAGCTGGCGCGACCTGTGCGCCTTCACCTGGAACATCGTCACCTGCGAGGGGCGCTCGGCGATCCGGGACATGCTCGGCGCGACGCTCGCGACGGCCAGGCCCGCCCGCTGGACGCTCGACGGCGCGCCGAGCTCGAGCGACGGCGTCACCGAGGCATGGATCTCGTTCGAGACCGGCGTCGGGCGCGGCAAGGGACATGTGCGGCTCGAAGGCGAGCGCTGCCGCACGCTGCTCACCACGCTGCAGGCACTGAAAGGGTTCGAGGAGAAGACCGGGCGCAACGGCACGCGCGAGCCCGGCACCGAGCACGGCGCCCGCCGCGGCAGAAAGAGCTGGCTCGAGAAGCGGCAGGCCGAGCAGGCCGAGCTGGGCGTCACGCGCCAGCCCTACGTGGTAATCGTCGGCGGCGGGCAGGGCGGCATCGGGCTCGCCACGCGCCTGAAGCGCCTCGGCGTGCCGGCCATCGTCGTGGAGAAGAACGCGCGCGCCGGCGACTCGTGGCGCAAGCGCTACAAGTCGCTGTGCCTGCACGATCCGGTGTGGTACGACCACATGCCGTACCTGCCGTTTCCCGACCACTGGCCGGTGTTCTCGCCCAAGGACAAGATGGGCGACTGGCTCGAGATGTACGCGAAAGTGATGGAGCTCGACTACTGGAGCTCGACCGAGTGCCTGGGCGCGCGCTGGGACGAGAGCAACAGCGAGTGGCAGGTCGAGCTCGCGCGCGAGGGCCGGCCGCAGGTGCTGCGGCCGAAGCACCTGGTGCTCGCCACCGGCATGTCGGGCATGCCGAACATGCCCGAGCTTTCCGGCGCCGAAACCTTCGAAGGCACGCTGTGCCACTCGAGCCGGCACGAGGGCGGCGCGGCCTGGCGCGGCAAGCGCTGCGTGGTGCTCGGCTCGAACAACTCGGCGCACGACATCTGCGCGGACCTGTGGGAGCACGGCGCGGCCGAGGTCACCATGATCCAGCGCTCGCCGACCATCGTCGTGACTTCCGACGCGCTGATGGAGTTCGCCTGGGGCAGGCTCTACTCGGAGGAGGCCGTGCGCTCGGGCATCACCACCGAGGTCGCCGATCTGACGCTCGCCTCGATCCCGTTCAGGGAGATGCCGGCGCTGCAGCGTCCGCTGTACGAGAAGATCCGGCAGCGCGACGCGCAGCTCTACGAAGGCCTTGCGAGGGTCGGCTTCATGTTCGATTTCGGCGAGGACGGCTCGGGCATCCACTCGGCCTACATGCGCCGCGGCGCTGGCTACTACATCGACGTCGGCGCCTCCCGGCTCGTCGTCGACGGCCAGATCAAGCTCAAGCGTCGCGTCGGCATCGCGCGCGTCAATCCGCGCTCGGTGACTCTGACCGACGGCGCGGAGCTCGCCGCCGACCTCGTGGTGTGCGCCACCGGCTACGGGTCCATGAACGGCTGGGCCGCGCAGCTCATCTCGCAGGAGGTCGCCGACCGCGTCGGCAAGTGCTGGGGCCTCGGCTCCGGAACGAAATACGATCCCGGGCCCTGGGAAGGGGAGCTGCGCAACATGTGGAAGCCCACGCACCAGCCCGGGCTGTGGTTCCACGGCGGCAATCTGATGCAGTCGCGCCATTATTCGCTCTACCTGGCGCTGCAGCTGAAGGCGCGCATGGAGGGCATCCCGACGCCGGTGTACGGCATGCCCGCGGTGCACCACCTGGAGTAGGCCGCATGGGAACGAACGCGCTCATCGCCGTCGTAGTGCTGGTCGCGCTGCTCGCGATCGCGCTGATAAGGCTCGCGCGGCGCGCGCGGCGCGAGCGCGAGCGGCTCGACGCCGAGGGCCTCATCGCCGAGGGCGAGCTGCTCGACATCTGGCAGGAGGGCACGGCATTCCACGTGCGCTACCGCTTCACCCCAGAGGGCGCAGCCGAGCCCGTGACCCGCAAGGAGATGGCCTCCTGCCTGCGGGTCGCGCTGCCGGAAGTCGGCGCCAAGGTGCGGGTGCGCTACGATCCGAAATCGCCGCAGCGCGCGCGCATGCTGCGCGACGCAAGCTGACTCGATCCGGGTCAGGGCCGATTTTCTTTCACCAACCAAGGATATTCATGAAGAAAGCCGCACTGATGGTCGCACTGGCGCTCGCCGTGGGCAGCGCCGCCGCAGCCGAGATGACCGAAGAGCAGAAGACCCTGTACGCCGTGGGCCAGTGGCTCGCGCGGCAGGCGGGTCCGTTCCACCTGATGCCCGCCGAGCTCGACCCGGTGCAGCAGGGCCTGCGCGACGGCGTGACCGGCGCGAAGAGCGCGGTCGATATGAGCGTCTACGGCCCGAAGATCCAGAGCCTGGCGAACGCGCGCCAGGCGGCCGCGGCGCAGAAGGCCGAGACGGAGGGACGCGACCTGCTTGCCAGGGCGGCCGCCGAGAAGGGCGCGGTGAAGGGCTACGGCGGCCTGGTCTACAAGTCGCTGCGCGAAGGCAAGGGCGCATCGCCGAAGGCGACCGACACGGTGACGGTGAACTACCGCGGCACCCTGCCCGACGGCAAGGAGTTCGACAGCTCGTACGCGCGCAACAAGCCCGCCGAGTTCCCGCTCGACGGCGTCATCAGGTGCTGGACCGAAGGCGTGCAGAAGATGAAGGTCGGCGGCAAGGCGCTGCTCACCTGCCCGCCGGACGTGGCCTACGGCGAGCGCGGCGCCGGCGGCGTCATCCCGCCGAACGCCACGCTGCAATTCGAGGTCGAGCTGCTCGCGGTCAGCCCCGCGAAATAGGGACAGACCCCATTACCTGCTATGTCGAAAATAGGGTCTGTCCCTATTTTCGGTGCGGAGGATTCCATGGCAACCCATCTCAAGCGGCGCATCGCGCAGGAGGTCACCGACGTGATCGACCAGAAGGTGCGCCGCACCGTCGAGTCGATCCTCGAGGACGTGCGCAAACGCGGCGACGCGGCCGTGCGCGAGCATTCCGAGAAGTTCGACCGCTGGACGCCGAAAAAACTCAGCGCAAAGGAAATCGAAGCCATCATGGCGCGCGTCGCTCCAACCACGCTCGACGACATCAAGTTCGCGCAGCAGCAGGTGCGCACGTTCGCCGAGTACCAGCGCGCCGCGATCCGCGACATCGAGGTCGAGACACTGCCCGGGGTGAAGCTCGGCCACAAGAACATCCCGGTCGAGTCGGTCGGCTGCTACGTGCCGGGCGGGCGCTACCCGATGGTGGCCTCGGCCCACATGAGCATCGTCACCGCGCGCACCGCGGGCGTCGCGCGCATCATCGCCTGCACGCCGCCCAACCAGGGCGCGCCGCACGCCGAGACCATCGCCGCGATGGCGCTCGGCGGCGCCGACGAGATCCACGTGCTCGGCGGGGTGCAGGCGGTGGCCGCGATGGCGCTCGGCACCGAGTCGATCGCCGCGGTAGACATGCTGTGCGGGCCGGGCAACGCCTACGTCGCCGAAGCCAAGCGCCAGCTCTTTGGCAAAGTAGGCATCGACCTGTTCGCCGGGCCGACCGAGATCCTGGTGGTGGCGGACGACTCGGCCGACGCCGAGATGATCGCCACCGACCTGCTCGGCCAGGCCGAGCACGGCCCGACCAGCCCCGCGACGCTGATCACGACGTCGCGCGATCTCGCGGAGAATCTTTCTCCCGAAATAGAGCGCCAGTTGCAGCGCCTGCCCACCGCAGACGTCGCGGGCGTGGCGTGGCGCGACTACGGCGAGATCATCCTGGTCGATTCGCGCGAGGAGGCGGTGAAGGAGGCCGACCGCGTCGCCGCCGAGCACGTCGAGATCCTGACGCGCGAGCCGCGCTGGTTCCTCGACAAGATGCGCAACTACGGCGCGCTGTTCCTCGGGCCCGAGACCAACGTGTCCTACGGTGACAAGGTGATCGGCACCAACCACACGCTGCCGACGCTCGGCGCGGCGCGCTACACCGGCGGGCTGTGGGTCGGCAAGTTCCTCAAGACCTGCACCTATCAGGAGGTGACGCGCGAGGCGAGCGTGACGATCGGCGAGTACTGCTCGCGCCTGTGCGCCATCGAGCGCTTCTGGGGCCACAAGGAGCAGGCCGACCTGCGCCTGCGGCGCTACGGCGGGCAGGACGTCGGCCTCGGCGCCAAGGCGGTCGCGCGGTGAGCGCGACGTCGCGCTACGACCTCGAGGGCCGCGTCGCGCTGGTCACCGGCGCCGGGCGCGGCATCGGCAGGAGCTGCGCGCTGGCGCTCGCCGAGGCGGGCGCCGAGCTGTGGCTCGTGTCGCGCACGCTCGCCGAGGTGCAGCAAGTCGCCGACGAGATACGCGCCGCGGGCGGCAAGGCGCACGCGGTGGCCTGCGACGTGACGCGGTCCGCCGAGCTGAAGAAGCTGATCGCCGCGATGCCGCTGCTCGACGTGCTGGTCAATAACGCCGGCAGCAACATCCCCGAGCCGTTCGTCGAGGTGAGCGAGGAGCACCTCGACCGGCTGCTCGATCTCAACGTGCGCGCGGCGTTCCTCGCGGCGCAGGCCGCGGCGAAGAAAATGCTCGAGTCGCCCGATCGCAAGGCGCGTGGCGGCGCCATCGTCAACATGTCGTCGCAGATGGGCCACGTCGGCGCGGCCTCGCGCTCGGTCTACTGCCTCACCAAGCACGCGATCGAAGGGCTCACCAAGGCGATGGCGCTCGAGCTCGCGCCGCACGGCATCCGCGTCAACACGGTCGCGCCGACCTTCGTCGAGACGCCGATGACCGCGCCGATGTTCGCGCGCCCCGAATTCGCCAGGTGGGTGCACGAGCGCCTGCCCGGAGGGCGCGTCGGCCGGCCCGAGGAAGTCGCCGCCGCGGTGCTGTTCGCCGCTTCGCCCGCCGCCTCGCTCATGACCGGCGCGAGCCTGGTCATCGACGGCGGCTGGACCGCGCAGTAAGCCGTGCGCCGGCGCCTGGTCGAGGCGCTCGCCGCGCGCCTGCCGTTCTATTACGGCTGGGTGATCCTCGCCTGCGTGTGCGCGGCTGGGTTCTCGCGCCAGGGTTCCGCGGTCGCGACGCTGTCGATCTTCGTCGAGCCGATGACGCACGAGTTCGGCTGGTCGCGCACCGAGCTCTCGGCCGCGGTGTCGATCGGCGGCATCCTCGGCGCGCTGGTGTCGCCGGCGATCGGCGCCTTCCTCGATCGCAACGGCGCGCGCGCCGTGCTGTGCTTCGCGGTGCTGCTCACCGGCATCCCGGTGCTGATGCTCTCGTTCACGCAGTCGCTCGCGTTCTTCTACGTGTTCTACTGCACCGCGCGCATGAGCTTCGCCGGGCCCTACGACCTCGGCATCTACGGCTCGATCGTCAACTGGTTCGTGCAGCGCCGTGCCTTCGTCACCGCGGTGGCGACGCTGGCGCTCATGTCGGGGCTGGTGGCGATGCCGCTCATCGCGCATGTGGTCATGCAGGCGAGCGGCTGGCGCGCCGCGTGGCTGGCGATCGGCGCCACCGTGCTGCTGGTGGGCTTCGTGCCGACCTGGCTCTTGCACGTGCGCCGGCCCGAGGATCTCGGCCAGCGCCCCGACGGCGAGCGCGCGCCGACACGGGCGGCCGCGGCGCTCGCCGCGGCGCGGGCGCGCCATGACGCGGAGCCCGCGTACACGCGCCGCCAGGCGCTCGCCACGCCCGCGTTCTGGCTGCTGTCGCTCTACACGCTGCTCGTCTACCCGGTGCAGTCGGGCATCAGCCTGCACCAGGCGCCGCTGCTCATCGAGCGCGGCCTCGACCCCACCGTCGCGGCGACCGCGGTCAGCACCTTCGCGCTGCTCTCGGCGATCGCCGGATTCGCCTACGGCTTCTGGCCGCGGCGCGTGCCGCTGCGCGTCGCGCTCGCGCTGGTGGGATTGTCGCTGGCGGGGAGCAGCGTGCTGATGAGCCAGGTGCACACCGCGCCCGCCGCCTATGGCGCGGCGGCGCTGTTCGGGCTGGGTATCGGCGGGCTGCTCACCATGCTGCCGATCGCCTGGGCCGAGTACTTCGGCCGCCGCAGCTTCGGCGCCATCCGCGGCGTCGCGCTCACCGTGCAGGTCGCGGCGCAGGCCGCCGGGCCGGTGCTCTCCGGGGCGCTGCGCGACGCGACCGGCGACTACGCGCTGTCGCTCGCCACCTTCGCCGTGCTCGCTTTCGCCGGTACTGCAGCGGCGCTCATCGCCGCCCCGCCCAGAAAATAGGGACAGACCCTATTGATTCAGGCGGCCTTCTTCATCGGCGGCACGCGCGGCGGCGCGTTCGGATCGTTCGAGGCGTCAGCGGCCACGAGCGCGGGGCGCATGCGCACCGCCCAGGCCTTGATCACGCGGGCGACGAGCACGTAGCCGGCGACGATCGCCACCATGAGGACGCCCTGCACCGCGGTCGTCGCGCGCCAGTCGCCGCCCAGCAGCCACGACAGCAGCGAGGCGGCGCCGCCGGCCATCGCGGCGACGCAGAACGGCACGCTCGCGTAGCTGGTCATGTTGTCCGAAGCCCACCACGGCGCGGGCTTCATGCGAACCCCAACGGCCGAAGCGCGCAGCACGATGAGCGCGGAGCAGATGAGCGCAATGCCGATGATCGCCGCCATGAGAACGCTCCACGGAAACGAGAAGAAGAAAATTCTATGCGCCGCTTCCGCGCCCCGTTCGTCGCCATGTATCGAATTTGTGACGGCATATTGCATCCTTGCGCGCGGCTGAAGAGAGAAATGGGGTCAGAGTCGATTTTTCGAGTTGCTGATGAGCGTCAACGAACTGCAAGGTTCGCGTTGACGCCGCCGCGCAGCATGGTAAGTTGGAGTCGAGCTTGTGAGGGTCGCCAGAACATCGGCGAAGCGGGATTTCCGGCAACCGTCTGGATCCCGTGCCCTCGATACCGCGGCCCGGGTCGCGGTGGACCGGCAAGCTCAACCGCGGTCGTAGCTGCGGAGTAGAAAGCGCCGATACGGCGCCGCCCGACGGGTTCGGGCTACAGGCCCCGCTTAGAGCGGGGCCTTTCATTTGGAAAAGGGAAAAGGCAAGGGAAAAGGGGCCAGGCTCAAATTTAAATTTGAGCCTGGCCCCTTTTCATTGTCCTATTTTCCCTGCAGCACCAGCTCGATGCGGCGCCGGATCGACGCCGCGGCATCGAGGTCGCCGGCGGCGCGCGCGCGCTCCTCCTCGACGCCGAGCCACGCGACGAGCGGCCGGCGCCAGCCCTGGCTCGATGCCGCCTCGATCGCGGCGGCGATGTCGGGCGGTGCGATGCGTTCGGTGCGCAGCAGCACGCCCGCGGCCACCAGGCGCGACAGCGGCTCGGCGATCGCCGCGGCGCCGCCGCCCGCGACCACTGCGCGCTGCGCCGCGGGCAGCAGGGACGCATCGAGCCCGTCCCAGCGCCCGGCGAGGTAGGCGGCGTAGGCGCGCGCCGCGGCACCGGCGTCCGCGGCGAGCGGCGCGAAGCCCGGGCAGTCGTCAAATTCCAGGCTCGCGGTAGCGAGCGCGCAGCGCATCAGCTCGGCCTTCGCCACCAGCTCGGCGCGCCCGGTGCTCGAGAGCTCCTTGCGCGCGCGCGCGAACTCGAGCGCCGCGCTCCGCGCGTCGCCCTTCAGGTACGCGGCCTTGTATTGCTCGAGCGCGCCATGCGCCTCGAGCTGCCAGTCGGGCGGCGACGGGCCGCCGGCGCAGGCAGCGGCGAGCAGCACGCCGAGGGCGGCGAGCCGCTTCACGGCAGGCTCACCCCGGTGTCGCGCTCGAACGGCCACTTGCGGTTGATCTCCTCGATGAGCGCGGAGAGCTTCCTCAGGCTCGCCTCGACCTGCGCGCGCAGCGCGCCGAGGTCCTCGGTCGCGGCGCTGGTGTTGGCGGCGGCCTTCTGCGCCTCGGCGAGCACCGCGTCGGCCTTCTTCAGGGTCTCGCGCGCGTCGCCGAGCGCGCTGTTGAGCTGCGCGATCGCCTTCTGCGTCTCGTCCACGACGCCGCCCGCGCCGAGCACGCGCGCGTCGGCATTGTCGAGCGTGCGCCCGAGCTTCTGCGACAGCTGATCGAGCGAGGCGAGCAGGGCGTTGGCGCGGTCGATCGACGCGATCAGCTTCTTCGCCTCCTCCTCGCTGCCGAGCAGCGCGGTGAGCGCGCCGTAGCGCCCGCCGAGGCGCTCGGCCATGGTGCGCATCGCGCCGAGGCTGACGTTGATGTCGGAGTCCGCCGCGGTCATGCGGTCGAGGTTGTCGAGCACGCGCTTCAGGCTGGCGATGAGCGCCGGCAGCTCGTCGGTGGTGTCGCCGCGCAGCACCGGGCGCACCGCGTCGGGCGCGAGCGGCAGATCGTCGAGGTTGCCGGTGAACGCGCGCAGGCGCGCGCCGCCCACCAGGCCGCGCTCGAGCGTGAACACGCTGGAGGCGCGCAGCCAGCGCGTGTCCTTGCGCGGCACGTCGATGACGATGCGTGCCTGGCCGGTGGGCGCGAGCTCGATCTTTTGCACGCGCCCCACCGGGAAGCCCGAGAAGGTGAGATCGGCGCCGACGCTCACGCCCTCGGAGTTGTCGGCCATCAGGATGAGGCGCTGCGTCTCCTCGAAGGTGCCGCGCGCGTGCAGCACGTACAGGGCGAACGCCGCCACCAGGGCGAGCACCAGCACCAGCAGCGCGAGCGCCTTGAGCTCGACGTGGCGCGGGGGTTGCGGATAGCGCTCTTCCGCCGTGCGCCGCGTATCAGGCATACATCACCGCGAGGAAGCCGCCCTCGATCACCGCGATGGCGATGCCGAGGCGCACCATGGCGCGCCGCACCGCGATCGCCGCCATCTCGCGCTCGCGCGGCACGGCGAGCGCCGCGGTGATCGGGATCGCGGCCACCGCGGCGCCGAACAGCAGCGTCTTGAGCACGTAGCCCGTCACTGCCACCGGCCCGAACACCTGTCCGGTGACGCGCATGAAGCCGCCGAGCGCCCAGGGCGAGAAGCCGTACAGCGCGAAGTAGGCGAGCGCGAGCGCCACCGCCGAGCTGAGGTAGGTGAGCAGCATCACCGCCAGCACCGCGCCGATGGCGCGCGGCACCAGGTCTTGACGCAGCGGATCCTCGCCCGCGCTCCTGAGCGTGTCGAAATCGCCGCGGATGTGCCGCAGCGCCACGGCGGTGCTGATCGCCGCGCCCGAGCGCAGCGCGACGAACAGCGCGGCGAGCACCGGGATGAGCTCGAGCACCAGCACGCGCACCGTCAGCCCGAGCGCGTACTGCGACAGGCCGTAGGCGTGCGCCGTGCCCTCGACGATGCGGATCAGCACGTAGCTCAGCAGCCCGGCGGCGAGCGTGAACCCCGGCAGCGCCTGCCAGGCCGAGAAGTGGATTTGCTCGGCCGCAGCGCGGCGCATGCCGGCGTCCCAGGCCGAAGGGCTGAGCGCCGTCACCAGCGCGACGCCGGCGAAGCGCAGCACGCGCAGCCAGCTCGCCGGGCGTTCCATGAGCGCGCCGCCGAGCTCGCTCAGCCCGCGGTTCAGCGAAGACGGGGACTGCGCCATGCGCGGATGATACCCCCGCGCCCGGTGCGGTTGCGCCGAACCCCACGCCGGGACTAGAGTCCAACCGCCATGAGCGACCGACGCGACAGGATAGGAGCCCGGCTGGCGGAGATCCACGCGCGCCTGCGCGAGGAGTTCGACGCGCTCGAGCGGGTCGCCGTGGCCGTGTACGACGAGGACACCGACCACCTCACCACCTACGCGCATTCGACCGTCGGCGCGACGCCGCTCATCCACTTCGACGCCAGGCTCGCCGACTATCCGTCGCTGCGCGAAGTCGCGAGCAGCGGGCGGCCGCGCATCCTGACCAATCCGGGCGGCTGGGTCGCGACGCGCAGCAACGCCGCACGCCGCGTGCTGGATGCGGGCGTGCGCTCGAGCTACACGCTGCCGATCCGCGACGACGGCCACCTGTACGGGTTCCTGTTCTACGACTCCTCCGACGCGGCGTTCTTCACGCCCACGGTCGAAAAGCGGCTGTGGATCTACTCGGAGCTGATCCGGCTGCTCGTGGTGCACGCGCTCGGGCCGGTCCGTACGCTCGCCGCGGCCGTCAAGACCGCGCGCGAGTTCAGCCGCCAGCGGGACGAGGAGACGGGCGCGCACCTGGAGCGCATGTCGCACTTCGCGCGCCTCATCGCGCTGGCGCTCGCCGAGCGCCACGGCCTGAGCGACGAGGAGGTCGAGCTGGTCCAGGACCTCGCGCCGCTGCACGACCTCGGCAAGGTCGGCATCTCCGACGCCGTGTTGCTGAAGGAGGGTCCCCTCACCCCGGTGGAGGCCGCGCAGATGAAGGAGCACGTCGCCAAGGGCCTGGAAATGGTCGAGGTCATGATCCGCGAGTTCGGCCTCGGCGGCATCGCTTACATCGGCATGCTGCGCAACATCATCGCCTGCCACCACGAGAGCCCGGACGGCAGCGGCTATCCGCTGGGGCTCGAGGGCGACGCGATCCCGATCGAGGCGCGCATCACCAAGGTGGCCGACGTGTTCGACGCGCTGACCAGCGACCGGCCCTACAAGGAGGCGTGGACCAACGACGCCGCGTTCGCCCACCTGCAGGCGCATGCCGGCCACCTGTTCGACACCGAGTGCGTCGACGCGCTCACCGCCGCCCGGGGCGAGGTCGAGGCCATTCAGGCGCGCTTCAGGGAACAGACCGCGCTGCACGAGAAATAGGGTCTGTCGCTATTTTCGAAATGGGGTCTGTCCCTATTTAGCGCTGGGGTAAAGTTCGCCCCACCATGCGATTCGCGATTTTCGGCGCCGGCGGGCTGGGCGCGTACTACGGCGCGCGGCTGGCCGAGGCCGGCCACGAGGTCGGCTTCGTGGCGCGTGGCGCGCAGCTCGAAGCGCTTCGCACAAGCGGCCTCAGGGTGTTCAGCCCGCTGGGCGACGTGCACCTCGCCAAGCCCGTCGCCACCGCCGACCCGGCGGAGCTCGGCGTCGCCGACGTGGTCATCGTCGCGGTCAAGACCTGGCAGCTGCCCGCCGCCGCGCAGGCGATGCGGCCGCTGGTCGGTCCCTCGACCATGGTGGTGCCGTTCCTGAACGGCGTGGAAGCGCCCGACGCGCTCGCCGCGGCGCTCGGCGCCGCGCGCGTGCTCGGCGGCCTCTCCAAGGTCTTCAGCATGGTCGAGTCGCCGGGCGTGGTGCGCCATTTCAATCCCGGCGCCACCGTCGCGTTCGGCGAGCTCGAGGGCGGACCATCGAAGCGCGCCGAAACGCTCAAGCAAGCCTTCGGCGAGGCCAGGGTCGATGCCAAGGTGAGCGAGGACATCCGCACCGAGCTGTGGAAGAAATTGGTCACGGTCAGCTCCTGGGCGGGCCTGGGCGCGCTCGCGCGCAGCCCGATGGGCGTGCTGCGCAAGATCCCCGAGACGCGCGCGCTGATCGAGCGCGCGATGGACGAAGGCATCGCGGTGGGCCTGTGCCGCGGCCACGCGCTGTTCGAAGCCTTCAAGGACGAGCTGTGGCGCTTCTACGACGCGCTGCCCGCCGAGGCCACCGCGTCGATGCAGCGCGACCTGATGGCGGGCAAGCCCTCCGAGCTCGACGCCTGGAACGGCGCCATCGTGCGCTTCGGCGCCGAGTGCGGCGTCGACACCCCGGTGCACGGCTTCACCGTGCACGCGCTGCTGCCGCTCGAGCGCCGCGCACGCGGCGACGCCTGAGCCGATGCGCAAGCCGTCGCGCAACCTGCTCGTCGCCGGTGCGCTCGCCGCCGCCGCGCTCGCCGCGGCCGGCTACGAGATCCGCGAGCGCATGCTCTTCCTGCACGAGGAGGACGCGCGCATCATGGCCGACATGGTCACCGTGTCGAGCCGCGTCGCGGGCTGGATCACGCAGCGGCCGGTGGTCGAGGGCCAGGCGGTCGACGCGGGAACGGTGCTGGTGACCATCGACCAGCGCGACGCCGAGCAGGCGCTCGCCGAGCTCACGGCGCAGCGCGACGCCGTGCTCGCCGACAAGGCGCGCCTCGCCGCCGACACTGGACTCGCGCGCGGCCAGACCGGCACGCGCCTCGAATCGGCGCGCGCCGAGCTGGATTCCGCCAAAGTCACGGTGTCGAGCCTCGAGCCGCAGCTCGCGCTCGCGCGCAGCGATCTTGCGCGCACCAAGCGCCTGTTCGAGCAGAAGATGGCCTCGCAGGCGGCGCGCGACCAGTCGGAGGCGCAGCTGCAGCGGATCGAGCGCGAGCACCGCATGGCCAAGGCGCAGCTGCAAAGCGCCGAGGCCAAGGTGAAGGAAGCCGACGCCGAGCGCGCGCGCCTCGAGGTGCTCGCCGCGCAGATGACGGTGCTGGAGAAGCGCGCCGCCGAGATCGACGCCAAGATCCGCCGCCAGCGCTTCGACCTCGAGGACCGCATCGTCAGAAGCCCGCTGAAGGGCGTCGTCGACCGCACGTTCGTCGAGCCCGGCGAGTACGTCGGCCCCGGCCAGCGCCTGCTGCTGATGCACGACCCGGGCGTCGTCTGGATCGAGGCCAACATCAAGGAAACGCAGCTGCGGCGCCTCGCGCTCGGCCAGAAGGTGCTGGTGCACGTCGATGCCTATCCCGACGCGGACCTCGAGGGCCGGGTCGAAAGGATCGGCAATTCCGCCACCAGCACCTTCGCGCTGCTGCCGACGCCCAACCCGAGCGGCAACTTCACCAAGATCACGCAGCGCGTGCCGGTGCGCATCGCCATCGCCCAGCGCGAGAAGCAGCTGCGCCCGGGGATGATGGTCGAGGTGCGCATTGCCACGGGAGGCTGACGCTTCCAGGTGGCCGGTCACCGTCGGCGGCCTGCTCGGGGCCATGTCGACGGTGCTCTCGGCGACCATGGTCAACGTCGCGGTGCCGAGCATCATGGGCGCGTTCGGCGTCGGCCAGGACCTGGCGCAGTGGGCGGCCACCGCGTTCCTCGCCACCATGGTGGCGAGCCAGCTGCTCAACACCTGGGCGGTGCAGGCCTTCGGCCAGCGCAACTCGTTCTGCATCGCGCTCGTCATCTTCACCGTCGGCGCGCTGATTGGCGCCGGCGCGCCCAACATCGAGACGCTGGTCTTCGGCCGCATCCTGCAGGGCTTCGCCGCCGGCCTGGTGCAGCCGCTGGTGCTCGCCGCGGTGGTGGCCGTGTTCCCGCCCGAGCGGCGCGGCATGGCGGTCGGCATCTACGGCATGGCGGTGACGCTCGCGCCGAGCTTCGGGCCGTGGATCGGCGGCCTGGCGATCGACGCGCTCAGCTGGCGGCAGATGTTCCTGGTGCCGCTGCCGCTGGTGGCGGTGGCGTTCCTGATGGGGTTCCTGTACATGCCGACGACGAAATTCTCCTGGCGGCTGCCGGCCTTCGACTGGGCGGGCTACGCGCTGGTGTCGCTCGCGCTGCTCGGCGTGATGAGCGCCATCGGCAACGGCCAGCGCTGGGGGTGGTCGTCCGACCTGACGGTGCTCAGCTTCGTGCTCGGCGTCGCCGCCGCGGTGGCCTTCGTCGCCACGCAGCGGCGCTCGGCGAACCCCTTGCTCGACGTCAGCCTGTTCGGCGACCTGCGCTTCACCTCGGCGATGTTCATCGCCTTCGCCTTCGGCGCCGGCAACTTCGCCACCAACTACGCCATACCCGTGTTCATGCAGACGGTGCAGGGCTTCACCGCGAGCGACGCCGGCGCGGTGCTCGTGCCCGCGGGGCTGGTGCTGGTGGTGCTGATCCCGCTCTCGGGACGGCTGGCCGACAACGTTCCCGCGCACCTGCCGATCATGACCGGCTGCGTGCTGTTCTCCATCGCCGCGTGGCTGCTGTCGGATTCCGACGTCAACACCGCGTTCTGGAAGCTCGCCGGCTTCGCCGTCATCAGCCGCTTCGCGCTCGGCCTGGTGATGCCCAACATGGGCAAGGTGGCGATGACCGCGGTGCCCGCGGGCAAGCTGAACCAGGCCGCCGGCACCTACAACTTCCTGCGCCAGATGGGCGGCGCGTTCGGCGTCAACCTGACCGCGGTGACGCTCGAGCTCTCGACCGCGCGCCACGCCGACCTGCTCACCGCCACGCAGACCCCGGACAACCAGCAGAGCATGGCGCTGCTCGCGCGCATCGGCGAGCTGCTGCATCGCGGCGGCGTGCCCGACGCGGTGCTCGGCCCCGGCGCGCTCGACTACCTCGGCAAGGTGGTGTACGCCCAGGCGCGCACCCTCGGCTTCCAGGACGCCTTCTTCCACATCTGCTTCGCTTTCGTGCTGGCGCTCGTCCCGGCCTGGTTCCTCGGCCGGGCGGGGCGCCGCAGCCCGGCCGCTGAAAGGAGCATCGCATGAAAATCAACCGCCTCGAAGCCTTCATCCTGCGCGCGCCCGAGCAGGGCGCGCCGCACTGGGTCAGCAACTTCGTCGTGCCGCGCGCCAACGAGATCCTGGTGCGCCTCAAGACCGACGACGGCATCGAGGGTTTCGGCATCGCCACCAGCTACACGCCGATCGAGGGGCCGATCCACGCGCTGAAGAGCGGCATCGCCGAGCAGATCCTCGGCGCCGATCCGCTCGCGCCCGAGCGCCTTTTTCAAAAACTGTTTTCGCTCACCTCGATGCGCCTGGCGCACGAGAAGCGCTGGGCGCGCGAGGCGCTGATCCGCATCGCCGCGGCGGTCGATCTCGCCTGCTGGGACATCGTCGGCAAGGCGGCCAGGCTGCCGTTGTATCGGCTGTTCGGCGGCTACCGCGACCGCGTGCCCTGCTACGTCACCTGCGCCTACTACCGCGACGGCAAAGGGATGAGCGAGCTGAAGGACGAGATGCAGATGCTGAAAGCCCAGGGCCACCGCGGCTTCAAGGCGAAGGTCGGCGGCCTGCCGCTCGCCGAGGACATGGCGCGCCTGGAGCTGGTGCGCGAGGTGATCGGCTGGGACAACGACCTCATGGTCGACGTCAACCGCGGCTGGGACCTCGCCACCGCGATCGCGGGCGCGCGCCTGCTCGAGCCGTTGAAGCCGCGCTGGCTGGAAGAGCCGGTGCACTGGGCCGACGACCGCCGCGAGCTGCGGCTGCTCTCCAGGCAGACGCGCATTCCGCTCTCGGCGGGCGAAAGCGAGCTGACCAGCTGGGGCTGCCGCGCGCTTCTCGACGAGCAGGCCATCCAGATCCTGCAGTTCGACTGCACCATGTCGGGCGGCTTCACCGAGGGGAGGAAGCTGGCCGCGCTGTGCGAGCTGAATCACGTCCAGGTCGCGCCGCACCACGACTGCTTCATCCACTGCCACATCGTCGCCGCCACCCCGGCGGGCGCGATCGTCGAGTCGTTCACCGACCCCGAGAGGGATCCGCTGCAGGCGGAACTCTTCGAGAACCCGCCGAAGATCGCCGACGGCTGGCTGACCCTCAACCAGGCCCCCGGCCTCGGGCTCACCCTCTCCGGGAAAGCGATCACGAAGTACGGCGAGAAGGTGCTGTGAAAATCGGGATCAGAGCCGATTTTTCTTGCGGTACGCTGTCGCCGTGAACGACGCGAACCGCAGCGCATCCCCGCCCGCGCAGGCGGCGCCCGAGCCGCCGGAGGTCGAGGTGGTGATCGAGGTTCCGCGCGGCAGCTTTCTCAAGCGCGGCTCCACCGGCCACGTCGATTTCATCTCGCCGCTGCCGTGCCCATTCAACTACGGCTCGGTGCCGCAGTTCCTGGGGCTCGAGGGCGATCTGCTCGACGCGCTGGTGCTCGGGCCCCGGCTGCCGCTCGGCACGACCGTACGGGTCAAGGCCTGGGGCGCGGTGACGCTGACCGACCGCGGCATGAGCGACGACAAGCTGGTCTGCAGCGACCACGCCCCGACCTTGCCCGAGCGCCGACACGTGCTGCGCTTCTTTCGCTTCTACGCCAGGTGCAAGGGGCTCCTGAACATCTGGCGCCGCCGCCCCGGGCGCAACGCCTGCGAGGGCTGGTGCGAGGCCGCCGAAGCGCTCGCCCGCGCCCGGCCGCGCGACGATTCATGGCAGGGACCGCCCGTCGAATTCTGATTCACGCTTGACCGGATGCCTCAGTCCGCCGCGCCGAGCGCCGCGCCGCCGTCGACGGCGATCGACGCGCCGGTGATGAAGCGCGCCGCGGGCGAGGCGAGGAACAGCGCGGCGCCGCATAGGTCCTCGGGCGTCGCGATGCGGTGCATGGGCGAGGTGCGCTCGAACGGCGCGCGCGCCGCGGGATCCTGCAGCCGCCCCCCCGCGATGTTGGTGATCACCGGGCCGGGCGCGATCACGTTGACGCGCACGTTGTAGCGGGCGAGCTCGCGCGCCGCCTGCCGCACGAGATGGGCGACGCCCGCCTTGGAGGCGACGTACGGCGTTCCGACGTAGAGCTCGGTGCGCAGCGCCGAGATCGAGCCGGTGACGACGATCGAGCCGCCACCTTGCGCCTTCATCGGCGGGACGACGACCTGCAGGGTCTTGAACACCGAGGAGAGATTCGTTTCGATGACCCGGTCCCACAGCTCCCCGGACAGGTTCTCGAGCGCGGCCGGCGGGTTGCGCTGGTCGTCAGCCTTCAGGAAACCGGGGCCGCCGCTGATGCCGGCATTGGCGAACACCACGTCCAGGCGCCCGCTGCGGCCGATCGCCGCGGCGACGGCGCGCTCGAGCGCGTTCTTGTCGGTGACGTCGGCCACCTCGCCATGTACCGCGGCGCCGTTTGCCGAGAGCGCCTGCACCGCGTCCTTCAACCCGTCGGCATTGACGTCGACCAGCGTCACGCGCGCCCCGTTGTCCGCCATCACGCGGGCGATGGCGAGGCCGATGCCGCTCGCCGCCCCGGTCACCAGCGTGCCAAGCCCCTCGACCTTGAACAGCTCCGAAACCTTCACTTCCTGGTCACATGCACGATGCCGTTGTCGGCGTCGACCTTGACCCAGTCGCCGGTGACGATGACCTCGAGCGGGTCGCGATCGAAGTCGGTCATGGCGGGAGCGTGGGTGACGACGGCTCCAAGCGCGATCTTGGTGGTCATTTCGTTGAACAGCATCGCGAGCGGTGCAGTCCCCGCGAGGCGCGCGATGTGAAACTGGCTCGACCACCCCGAGGAACCCTTGGCGCCCGGGAACACGAGCACCTTGTCCTTGAAGCTCTGGCCGCGCAGCGCGTGCCGGGTCTCGATGATGGTCCCGGTCCTGGGATCGATGCCACCCCAGCCGGAGATGTGGTCACGGGTGACGAGCGCTTCGCCTTCGACGCAGCCGCCCACCACCTTCCTGCCTCGCAGCACGACGCCGTTCAACGCATCCCCCCGGACCAGCGCCCGGTGACCGCCGCCTGGATGCACTCGGCGGTCGTGCCGAACCAGGCCTGCACACCCATGATCGCGGGCAGGTAATGCGCCTGCTTGGCGGAGTCGACGGCCGCGACCCTGGTGCCCTTGGGCATCACGCGGCCGAACGCCGAGCAGTTGTCGGTCATCAGCACCCCGCCGGCGTCGGCGATGATCTTCGTGTAGCCGTTGCGGTCGGCGATGTGCTTGATGGCGCTCGGGGTGAAGATCCACAGGCTGGTGCTCTCGTGCACGCGCTGGCCCTCGAGCAGCTGGCACGCTTCCCAGAGCTGCTCGAGCGAGTAATGCGGGCAGCCGAGCATGACGTAATCGACCTGCCGGTCGCGGCCCGTCGAGTTGACCTGCTCGTACGCCCGCCTTCTCTCCGCGGCACCGTACTTCAGCGTCGCCATCGGCTTCCTGCCGCCGAAGGCCGCCTCGAGGCTCGGAGCCTCCGGCGTGATGCCGACGATGTGATACATCTCGACGCCGCCCGACGAGGCGGCGGCGGCGCCGAAGTGCTTCAGCCGCGCGAGATTCGGAACGTGCCGGATGCCGTTCAGCACCGGGATCCGCTCCTGGACCACTTCGCCGATGTAATAGCCGAGCAAGCCCCAGTCGGCGGTGTCCTTGACCTCGACCTCGATCTCGACGAGGTGCGTGCCGAGCCGGTTCTCGTCCAGGTGGTAGCCCCAATACGGGATCTTGCCGGTGAGCATCGCGGCGCCTGCGCTCTCGCGGCCTTCGGCGTTGGTGCGTGCGCCGAGCGCGCCGTTGCAGTAGATCACCGCCGACGATTCCATCCAGGCGCAATGCTCGCCCTTCACCGGAACGTTGCCCACCTGGTACGGCGCGCAGGTGTTCAGCAGCTGCACCCCGATGCGGCCCATGTACGCCTCGCCCCTGCGGTAGAGCTGCACCAGCTGCGGGCTGACGCCCTGCTCGGCGGCGTGCTCCGGGTCGATGCCCTGCTGCACGTGGCAGGTATAGGCCTTGACCCTCGGAATTTCGAGCACTTCCGCGCTGTCCAGGCTGAACTCCGAGAACACCGCGTCCATCCCGCCGGGGTGCGCGGCCGCCCAGTCGCGCAGGAAAGGCGTCGTCGCGCCCACCGTCGCGCAGACGTTGTTCGTGTCGACCAGCCTCTCGGCGCCGAGGGCCTCGCCGTAACGAACCAGCAGATCCATGGCGCGTTGCCGGGCCGGGCCTTCCTTGCCGTCGAGCACGGCCTTTTCGTCGTCGGCCAGCTTCATCTGCTTCTCCTGCGCGAATGGTCGTTTTTCGTGCATCGGCTGTCAACCGCAATCATGAAATGCCGTTTCAGAATATTGACAAGGCGGCGGCCGACCGCAGAGAATCCCCGCGGACATGACCCAGTACAAGCCCGGCGAGCGCACCGACGAGAGGATCCTGGCCTCGGACATCTTCGAGGGCGAGCGCACGCGCGCCAAGCGCGCGCAAGCGGGCGTCTGGCACGAGCCGGCCCGCGACATCCCGGTCTACCGCCAATGCGACGTGCTGGTGGTCGGCGGCGGCCCTCGGGCACGGCGGCCGCGGTCGCCGCCGCGCGCGCGGCGCCGACGTCGTGCTGCTCGAGCGCTACAACCACCTCGGCGGGCTGTCGACCGGCGGGCTGGTGATCTGGATCGACCGCATGACCGACTGGGAGGGCCACCAGGTCATCCGCGGCTTCGCGCGAGGAGCTGATCGACCGCCTGCCCGCGGATGCGGTCGCCGGCCCGGCGCGCCAGCGACTGGGGCTCGCACGACGCGGCGCGCGCGGCGCATTGGTCGCAGCGCACCGCCGCCTACCATGGCGTCGTCACCTGGTCGCCGACCATCGACCCGGAACGGCTCAAGCTCGTCTCGCAGGAGATGGTGCTCGAAGCCAAGGCGTGACCTGGTCTACCACTGCTGGGCGGCGGTGCCGCTCGTCGAAGGACGGCGCGGTGCGCGGCGCGATCTTCGAGAGCAAGGAAGGCCGCCTGGCGATGCGCGCCAAGGTGGTCGTCGACGCCACCGGCGACGGCGACCTGTTCGCGCGCGCCGGCGCGGCCTTCGAGTCCGACATCGAAAAGGACGACATCCACCACTGCATGAACACCGCCTGGCTGTTCGGCGGCGTCGACATGAACCGCTGGATCGAGTTCCAGGCCGGGCGGCCCGAGGAGTTCGCGGAGTTCATGGCGCGCGGCCGCGAGAAGCTGCGGCTTTTCGAGCGGCCCTTCGTCTCGTGGCGCAACGACATCGCGCTGTTCATGGGGCCGCGCCAGTCGGGCTTCTCGGCGCTCGATCGTCGGACGACCTGACCGAGGTCGAGATGCGCTCGCACCGCCTGATGGCCGCGCACCTGGACTACTTCCGCGCCAACGCGCCGGGCTTCGAGAACGCCTTCCTGATGCTGAGCGCGCCGCAGCTCGGCGTGCGCCACGCCGGCGGCTGGTCGGCGTGAAGAGGGTGCTGCGCGCGCATGGCCGAGCGCGATGGTGTTCGAAGACGAGATCGGCGTCACGCCGCGGTATCGCCGAAGTTTCCCAACATCTCGATTCCTTACGGCGCGCTGGTGCCGGAGAAGCTCGACGGGCTGCTCGCCTGCGGGCGCCACATCTCCTGCGACCCCAATTCGCACGGCTTCATGCGCGAGATCCCGCAATGCTGGATCACCGGCCAGGCCGCCGGGGTCGGCGCCGCGCTCGCGGCGCGCGACGGCGTCGAGCCGCGCGCGGTGGATGTCGGCGAGCTGCAGGCGCTGCTCCTGCGCCAGGGCGTGTACCTGCGCAGCGCGGCGGCACGGGGAAGCGAAACTCATTACAAGGAGGAGGCAGCGCAATGAAGACCTACAAGTGGTTAGCCGTATCGGCGGGCGTCGCGCTCGGCGCGCTGTCGGCCATGCCGAGCCAGGCGCGGGACCTGGTCTACGGTTCCTGGCGCAGCGCGAAGTCCACGAGCAACACGGTCACCATGGCGCAGTACCTGGAGAAGATCAGGAAGGACACCGGCGGCGCGATCTCCTTCAAGCCGCTCGCCGGCGGCCAGGTGGCCACGGCGAAGGGCACGGTCGACGCGGTCAAGAACGGCACGATCGACGCCGGCGTCGCGATCGCGCCCTACACGCCCGACGCGCTGCCTGCGAGCAACATGCTGTTCAATACCAACACGCTCGGCAACGATCCGGTCGCCGCCTCCGGCGCGCTGGCCGAGGTCATGCTGCTGCATTGCCCCGAGTGCCTCGCGGAGTACAGGAAGAACGACGCGGTCTCGTTCGCGGCCAATTCGGTGCCGCCGTACATGCTGATGTGCACCAAGCCGGTAAAGACCGTTGCCGACCTCAAGGGCCTGAAGGTGCGCGCCTCGGCGGGCGGCATCGACATCATGAAGATCGCGGGCGCGACGCCGGTTGCGATGACGGTGCCCGAGGGCGTGGAAGCGATGCAGCGCGGAACGGTCACCTGCTCGTGGTCGGTGCTCAACTGGCTGGTCAACTTCGGCTACATCGACGTGACCAAGTACGTGCTCGACTATCCGCTCGGCATGGCCGGCCCGGTGATGCCGTTCTTCCTGAACCGCAAGGTCTGGCAAAGCATGACGCCGGCGCAGCGCAAGGTGCTCGTCGACGACACCGCATTCCTGGTCGCGACCGAGACGTTCGACTCGGCGATGGCCGAGACCGACGCCGCGGTGGCGAAGGCCAAGCAAAGGGGCATCGAGTTCTTCCAGGGCGGCAGCGACTTCGACGCGGTCATGGAGCAGCACGACAAGGTCCAGCGCGTCGCCAACGCCAAGGTCGCCGCCGATCACGGCGTCAAGGATCCCCAGGCGATACTCGCGGCGCTGGACGCGGCCATGGCGAAGTGGCGCAAGCTGTCGCAGGACATCGGGCACGACAAGGCGAAGTTCATCGAGGCCTTGAAGCGCGAGGTCTACGACAAGGTCGATCCCGAGAAGCTCTGAAGCACGCCGAAGGGCAGGGGTAGCGATGCTGCGCGCCGCGACGCGCGCGATCGACATCGTCGTCGACGCGCTCGCCTGGATCGCCGGGGCGGTGTGCCTGCTGATGGCGCTGCACGTCGCCGCCGACCTGGTGGGCCGCGGCTTCTTCGATCACCCGCTGCTCGGCACGGACGAGATCGCCACCAACTATTACATGGTGGCGCTCGCGTTCCTGCCGCTCGCCGTGATCACGCGGCAGCGCGCCCACATCGTCGTCGGCTTGTTCACCGACCGCCTGCCGAAGCGCGCGCTGTTGGGCGTCCAGGCGCTCGCCGATCTGGTCACGCTCGGGTTCGTCGCGATCGTTGCGTGGATGGGGATCGGCACGGCGATCGAGAAGACCGCGACGCGCGAGATGGCCGAGTCCTCGGTGGGCTATCTGCCGATCTGGGAGGCGCGCTGGATCCTGGCGCTCGGCTTCGCGATGATGTGCCTCTACCTGTTGCTCAACCTGGTGAAGGATCTGCTCGCCCTGTTCGCCGACCGGAAGGACGGGACCCCGTGACGCCGGCGCTCCTCGTAGGCATGGTCAGCCTGGTCGCGGTGCTGGCGCTGATCGCGCTGCGCATCCCCATCGGCGTGGCCCTCGGCATCGTCGGGCTCGCCGGCTTCACGTGGCTGCGCGGCTTCGACGTGGCGCTCGGCAACATCGCGCAGATTCCGTTCGAGACCGCGGCGAACTGGGGTCTGTCCGCGATCCCGATGTTCATCCTGATGGGTTCGATCGCGTTCAACTCGGGCTTGAGCGAATCGCTGTTTCGCGCCGCCCGGCTGTGGCTGAGCGGCATGCCGGGCGGGCTGGCGGTGGCGACCAACGTCGCTTCGGCCGCGTTCGGCGCGGCCTCGGGCTCGAGCGTCGCCGCGGCCGCCACCATGTCGCGCGTCGCGATCCCGGAAATGTTGAAGCACGGCTACGACAAGGGGCTCGCCGCCGGCTGCGTGGCCTCGGCCGGGACCCTGGCCGCGTTGATTCCGCCGAGCGTCATGTTCGTGCTCTACGGCGTGTTCGCGCAGGTTTCGATCACCAAGCTGCTGATCGCCGGCGTGCTCCCCGGGTTGCTGACCGCGGGCGCCTACACGGCGCTGATCGTCATCCGCTGCAAGCTCGATCCGGCGCTCGCGCCGAAGCTCGGCGCCGCCGAGCGCGCGGGCCTCAAGCGCCACCGTTGGGCGGCGCTGCTGCCGATCTGGCCGTTGCTGGTCCTCATGGCCGGAATGATCGGCGGCCTGTACGGCGGCATCTTCACCGCGACCGAGGCCGGAGCGGCGGGTGCGTTCCTGGCGCTGGTGGTCGCCGCCACGCAGGGCCGGCTGAGCTACGCCATGATCAAGAAGAGCGTGTTCGAAACGGTGACCACGACGGGGCAGATCTTCTTCATCGCGATCGGGGCCGTGCTGTACACGCGGTTTCTCGGCCTCGCGGGGCTGTCGGACGCGATCCACGATGTCATCGGCACTTGGGCGCTCGACCCGACGCTGCTGATCATCGCCGCCTCGATCGTCTACATCATCCTGGGAATGTTCCTCGACCCCTTGGGCATCCTGCTGATCACGCTGCCGGTGCTGCAGCCGATGTTCGACGCGGTGCATGCCGACCCGATCTGGGTGGGCGTCATCGTGGTCAAATACATCGAGATCGGGCTGCTGACGCCCCCGGTGGGCTTCAACGTCTACATCGTGAAGTCGGTGGTCGGGGACTCGATCCCGCTGGAGACCATCTTCCGCGGCGTGGGCTGGTTTCTCGTCGCGGAGTTCTTCACCATGGTGCTGCTGATCGTCTTTCCGTCGATCTCGACCGTGCTGCCGAACGCCATGTAGGGGAGGAAAATCATGAAACGCAAGCTGCGCAGCAACTTCGAGTACGGGACCTTCCGCTGGGCGGTGCGCCGCGCGCAATGGCGCGCGCTCGGCCTGTCGGACGCGGACCTGGAAAAGCCCAAGATCGCGGTGGTGAACTCGTCCTCGGAGCTGGCGAGCTGCTTCAGCCACCTGGACGGCGTCGCCGCCGAGCTGAAGGCCGCGATCCGGGCGGCGGGCGGCGTGCCCTTCGAGGTGCGCACCGCGGCGCCGAGCGACTTCATCACCAGCGCGGGGCATCGCGGCGGCTACATCCTCGCGGCGCGCGACCTGATTCCCAACGAGATCGAGGTCGCGGTGGAGGGCGCGTTGCTCGACGGCATGGTGTGCCTCGCTTCGTGCGACAAGACCGCTCCCGGCCAGCTGATGGCGGCGGCGCGCCTCGACCTCCCGACGATCATCGTGCCCTGCGGCTACCAGAAGAGCGGCGAGTACCGCGGCAAGCACCTCGACATCGAGGACGTGTTCGTGAACGCGATGCACGTGTTCGCCGGCAAGCTGAGCGCGGACGAGCTGGCCGCGATGAGCGAGAACGCGATCGGCGGCCCCGGGGTGTGCTCCGGGATGGGCACGGCCAACTCGATGCACGTGGTGAGCGAGGCGCTCGGCATGGCGCTGCCGGGCAGCGCGCCGGTGGCCGCCAACAGCCCGAAGATGATGGCGGACGTGCGCGCGGCGGGAGCGCGCATCGTCGACATGGTGTGGCAGGACCTCAGGCCGCGCGCCATCCTCACCCCGGCGGCGTTCGCCAACGCCGCGATGGCCGTGCTCGCGGTCGGCGGCTCGATCAACACCATGAAGCACATGCAGGCAGTCGCCATCGAAGCGCAGCTCGAGGTCGACATCTACGCGCTCATCGAGGAGCTTTCGGCGCAAGTGCCGGTGCTCGCCGCGGTGCGCCCGAACGGCGAGCGCTCGATCGAGGAGTTCGAGGCCGCCGGCGGCACGCGCGCGCTGATGAAGCGCCTCGAAGGCATGCTGCACCGCGAAGCGCTCACCGTGACCGGGCGCACGCTCGGCGAGGAGCTCGCCGAGGCGACGGTCGCCGACGACGAGGTCATCCGCCCGCTGGACCGGCCGATTGCGCGGCGCCCGGCGGTGCTCGTGCTGCGCGGCAATCTCGCGGCCGAAGGCGCCATCATGAAGTTCGGCGTCGACCCCGACAAGGCGACGCGCTTCGCGGGGCCGGCGATCGTGTTCGAGTCGGTCGATGCAGCGCTCGAGGGCGTGCGCTCGGGCGCGATCGAGCGCGGCCAGGCGGTCGTGCTGCGCGGGCTCGGCGTCACCGGAACCCCGGGCATGGGCGGCGCGTCGCGCGTCGTGTTCGCGCTCGACGGCGCGGGGCTGGGCGATCACGTCGCGGTCGTGACCGACGGGCACCTGTCGGGGCTGGTCAACAAGGGCCTGGTCGTGGGCGAGGTGTCGCCCGAGGCGGCCGCGGGCGGGCCGCTCGCGCTGGTCGAGAACGGCGACCGGATCGCGATCGACGTCGAGGCGCGCACCGTCGATCTCGTCCTGCCCGAAGCCGAGCTCGCGGCGCGCCGCGCCCGGCTCCATGCGCCCGCGGCTTCGCAGGAGAAGGGCTGGCTCGGAATCTATCTGCGCAACGTCGCGCCGCTGCCCAAGGGCGGCGTGCTCACCTTGCCGAAGTGAACTGACAGCGGGAGACAAACATGGACTCCGGAACACTCGTACACGAATCGTTCGATACACGAGTCGCAGGGGAATACGACGTCGTCGTCGCAGGCGGCGGCGCCTCCGGGCTGATCGCGGCCGTATCCGCCGCGCGGGACGGTGCGCGCACCGCGCTCGTCGAGCGCTCCGGCTGCCTGGGCGGCACGGCCACCACGGGCATGGTGGCGCAGTGGATCGGCTTCTACAACCGGGACCTGCGGGTCGTGGGCGGACTCGCCTACGAGCTTGCGGGGCGCGTGCGCGCGATGGGCGGCAGCGAGGGCTTCGCCCGCTACCTGCTCGCCGAGGCCTCGGCGACGCCGATCCCGCTGATCAACTTCCCGTTCAACCCGGAGATCGTGAAGATCGCCGCCGACGAGTTCGCACAGGCGGCGGGCGTCGAGCTGCTGCTGCACGCGTCGATCGTGCGCCCGCTCGCCGGCGAGCGGCGGGTGGAGGGCGTCGTAATCGAGAACGCCTCGGGCCGCGCGGCGCTGCGCGCCAAGGTCGTGGTCGATGCGACCGGTGATGCCTCGGTCGCGGCGGCGAGCGGCGTGCCCTGCGCGGGCGAGGACCCCGAGCTGCGCCACCGGCGCCAGCCCTGCACGCTCGTGTTCCGCATGTCCAACGTCGACGTGAAGCGCTTCCGCGCCCTGCCGCGCGAGGAAAAGCGCGCGCTCGCGCTCGAGGGCATCCGCGACGGGCGCATTTTCTGGGAGAGCCTGTCGTTCTGCAGCACGCCCGGCGGTACCGACGCGGTGAGCCTGATGAGCCGCATTTTCGACGTCGACGCGCTCGACGCCGCGGACCTGACGCGCGCCGAGCTCGCCGGCCGCCAGCAGGTGAAGTCGATCGTCGCGTTCCTGCGCGAGCGCGTGCCGGGATTCGAGAAATCGGTGCTCGCCGGCATCGCGGCGCGCGTCGGCGTGCGCGAGACGCGCCGCATCGTCGGCCAGACCACGCTCACCGAGGAGGACATCGTCGGCGGCAAGCGCTTTCCCGACGCGATCGCGCTCGGCGCCGGGCCGATGGACCTGCACGAGTCGAAGGGCACCGGGATCGCGCTCTGGGTGCCCGAGCTGCCGTTCGAGATCCCGTTCGGCTGCCTGCTGCCGCAATCGGTCGAGGGGCTGGTGGTCGCCGGGCGCGCCATGTCGGCGACGCGCGAGGCGAACGGCGGCAGTCGCCACATGGGCACCGCGATGTGCCTGGGCGAGGCGGCGGGCCTCTACGCGGCGCTCGCCGCCCGCGGCTCGGCGCGGCTCGGCGAACCGCCCTACGAGGAGATCCGCCGCATCCTGCGCGCGCGCGGCGCGCTGGTGTCGGTGGAAGACGCGCTCGCGGCGGCGCGCGACGCGAGCGCTTCCGGGGAGATGCTGGCGGCGTAGCCACCGCCGATCTCGTGCGCGATCGCCTTGGCGGTCTGCAGGAGCTGCGGCGCGACCAGCTTGCGCAGGCGGTCGGCCGGAAAGGCGTAGGCGGGCCCTCCGCACAGGAGCGCCATGCGCTCGCCGCCCGGGCCGAGCAGCGGCACGGCGATCGAGTTGACGTCGGGATGCCACTCGCCGGCCGACATGCAGTAGCCGTGCTCGGCGGCGTCCTTCAAGGCGAGCTGCAGGCCGGCGCGCAGCTTCGGCCAGTCGCCGCCGAAGGCGCGGCGCAGCTCCTCGAGCATGGCGTCGCGCTCGCCCGGCTCGAGCGCGCTGAGATACGCTCGGCCGAGCGCGGAGTTGGGCATCGGCACGCGCGAGCCGACGTCCAGCCGCGACAGCAGCACCGCGCCGTGGGCGCGGCAGGTCTCGATGATGATCATCTCCAGGCCGTTGCGCACCGCGAGGTAGGCCCAGCCGCCGATCGCCTCGGCGAGCGCGACCATGTGCGGCCGCGCGTAGGCGCCGCACGTCGACGCTCTTCAGGAACGCCTGCGCCAGGGGAATGACCCCGGCGGCGAGCTGGTACTTGTCGGGCTCGCGCGCCGGCTTCAGGTAGCCCACCGCGACGAGCGTGGCAAGGAGGCGCGTCACCGTCGGCTTCGGGATGCGCGTCGCGCGCGCGACCTCGCCGTTGCTCATCGGCCGGGGATCGGCCTCGAAGCAGCGCAGCACGGCGATGCCGCGCTCGAGCGCGGAAACGGTGTTCGTGCGCCGCTTCGGGGGACCCTTCGCGCTGCGCGCCATCGTCGGGCTCCTTCTTTTTCGCGCGGCCGATGTTGACGCTGGGGAAGGTGCTTGTCAATATATTGAAAAGGCTTTTCACAATTGCAACGAGCCGCGGACGAGCGGCGAGGAGGAATCATGCGAAGGACATGGAGTACCAGGCTGGCGGCCGTGCTGCTGGCCTCGAGCGTCGCGGGCGCGGCGCTCGCGGCCGAGACGGTCAAGATCGGCGTGCTGGCGCCGTTCTCCGGGCCGTTCGCCCGCTGGGGCACGCAGTTCCGCCAGGGCATCGAGGTGTGGCAGAAACAGCACGGCAAGAGCGCCGACGGCATCGCGATCGAGGTGATCTACCGCGACACCGGAGGGCCGGGGCCGGCGCGCGCGCGCCAGCTCGCCGAAGAGCTGATCCTGCGCGACAAGGTGCAGTATCTCGGCGGCATCGTGTTCACGCCGAACGCGCTCGCGATCGCCGACCTGATCACCGAAGCGAAGATGCCGACGGTCATCTTCAACGCCGCGACCGCCGTGATCACGCGCAAGTCGCCCTACTTCATCCGCGTCAGCCAGACCATCCCGCAGGTGGCGGCGCCGATCGGCGAATGGGCCGCCAAGAACGGCGTCAAGACCGTGGTCACCGCGGTGTCCGACTACGGGCCGGGGTTCGACGGCGAGGAGTACTTCTCCAAGGCGTTCAAGGCGGGCGGCGGCAAGGTGCTGGAATCGATCCGCATGCCGCTCTCGACGGCCGATTTCTCGCCGTTCTTCGAGCGCGTGCTCAACGACAAGCCCGACGCCTTGTTCATCTTCGGTCCGGGCGGTCCGCCGACGGTGGGCATGATCAACACCTGGGCCTCGCGCTTGAAGCCCGCGGGGATCAAGCTGCTCGCCACCGCGGAGACGCAGCAGATCGACCTGCCGAAGATCGGGCCGGCGGCGCTCGGCGTGGTGTCGGCCTTCCATTACACCGAGACCGTCGACAACCCGCTCAACAAGGCGCTGTGGGCGGACCTGCACCAGATGTTCGGCAAGGGCGCGGTGCCGGATCTCGCCACCGTGCAGGCCTACGACGGCATGCATGCCATCTACCTGGCCGTCGCCAAGCTTGGCGCGCGCGCCAAGGCGGACGACGTGATCGAGTTCATGCGCCACCTCGCCTTCGACAGCCCGCGCGGGCCGATCAGGATCGACCCGCAGACGCGCGACGTGGTGCAGAACGTCTACCTGCGCAAGGTCGAGGAGCGCAACGGCGAGCTCGTGAACGTCAATTTCGAGACGCTGCCGATGCGGCCCGATCCCTGGAAGGAGGATCACCCGGAGAAGAAGTAGCGGGCGCGGGCGCGCCCTCGCGATGGCGTTCGTCACGGTGCTGCTCGACGGCGTGTCCTACGGGATGGTGCTGTTCATCATCTCGGTGGGGCTCACCGTCACCATGGGCCTGATGCGCGTGGTGAACCTCGCGCACGGCGCCTTCGCCATGGTGGGCGGCTACCTGGCGGTGATCCTGGTGCGCGCGGGGCTGCCGTTCCTCGCCGCTTCGCTCGCGGCGGCGGCGGCGGTCGGGGTGCTCGGCGCGGCCGCCGAGCTCGCCATCTACCGGCCGCTCTACCGCAAGGGCGAGCTCGCGCAAGCGCTGATGACCTTCGGCCTGGTGTTCGTGGTGATCGCGGCACTCACCATGATCTTCGGCCCGGAGATCAAGCCGCTGCCGGTGCCCGCGTTCCTCGGCGGCCTGGTCGACCTCGGGCTGCGCCCGTACCCCGCATACCGCCTGTTCCTGATCGCGCTCGGCCTCGCGCTCGCGGCGCTGTTGTGGTGGGCGATCGACGGCTCGCTGTACGGCGCGCGGCTGCGCGCGGCGGTCGACAACCCGCGCATGGCGCGCGCGCTCGGCATCGACGTGGGGCGCCTGTTCACGCTCACCTTCGGCGCCGGCTGCGCGCTCGCCGGCTTCGGCGGCGCGATCGGCGCGCAGCTGCTGCCGCTCGAGCCGTTCTACGCGCTGCGCTACCTGGTCCTGTTCCTGGTGGTGGTCGGGGTGGGGGGGATGGGCAACTTCAGGGGCTCGTTCGTCGCCGCACTGGTTCTCGGCGTGATCGACACCGCCGGCAAGTACCTGCTGCCGGCGGCGGCGGCGTATCTGTTCTACGGCATCGTGTTGGCGCTCCTGCTATGGCGCCCGAACGGCCTGCTGCCCTCGCGCGCCGCGACATGAAGGGACTGCATCTCCTGCCGTGGCTCGCGGCGCTCGCGGTGTACTTCGTCGCCGGCGGGTATCTCAGCCTCGGCACCCAGGTGCTGATCATGATCCTGTTTGCGCTGTCGCTGGATCTTGCGCTCGGCCACGCCGGCATCGTGACGCTGGGGCACGCGGCGTTCTTCGGCTTCGGCGCCTACGCCGCGGGCAACTTCGCGCTCCACGTGCACGGCGACCCGCTCGCGGGGCTCGCCTTCGCCGCCGTGCTCACCGGCCTGTTCGGCCTCGCCACCGGGGCGCTGATCCTGCACACGCGCGGCATCACGCTGATGATGCTGACGCTCGCGATCGCCTCGCTGCTCGCCGAGTTCGCCAACCAGGCGCACTGGCTCACCGGCGGCGACGACGGACTGCAGGGCATCCGCATGGCGCCGCTGCTGGGCGTGTTCCGCTTCGATCTGTGGGGGCACGTCGCGTACCTGTATGCGCTGGCGGTGCTCGCCTCCTGGTTCGCGGTCGCCTGGCGCGTGCTGCGCTCGCCGTTCGGGCGCTCGCTCGACGGCATCCGCCAGAGCCCGGCGCGCATGCACGCGATCGGCACGCCGGTGTGGCGCCGCCTGGTCGCCGCCTACGGCCTGTCGGCCGCGATGGCGGGCAGCGCCGGCGCGCTCTCGGCGCAGACCACGCGCTTCGTCGGCCTGAGCACGCTCGGCGTGCTGCTCTCGGGCACGGTGCTCGTGGTGCTGATCCTCGGCGGCACGCGCCGGCTGTACGGCGCCTTCCTCGGCGCGACCGTCTACGTAGTGGTGCAGAACGTCGCCGCCGAGCTCGACCCGTTCCGCTGGATGCTGGTGCTCGGCGCGCTGCTGATGGCGATCGTGCTGTTCCTCGAAGGCGGGCTGGCGAGCCTCGGCGACCTCGCCGCGCGCGCCTTCGCCGGACACCGCGCCCGGGAATGAGCGCGCCCGCCGCCGTCGCGCTCTCGGTGCGCGGCCTGTCGAAGAGCTTCGGCGGGCTGGCAATCGCGCAGTCGATCGACCTCGACCTCGAGCGCGGCGCGCGCGTCGGCCTGATCGGGCCGAACGGCGCGGGCAAGACGACGCTCGTCAACCTGCTGACCGGCACGCTTGCCGCCGACGCCGGCTCGATCAGGCTGGAAGGCGCGCCGATCGACCGCCTGCCGCCCGAGGCGCGCGTGCGGCGCGGCCTGGCGCGCACGCACCAGCTGAATACGCTCTTGCCCGAGATCAGCGCGCGCGAGAACGTCGCGCTCGCGATCGCCGAGCGCGAGCGCATCGGCTGGCGGCTGCTGCGCTATACGCGGCGCTGGCGCGCCTGCCTGGAGGAAGCCGAGGCGCAGCTCGAGGGCGTCGGCGGCGCAGGCATCGCGCATCGCAAGGTGGCCGAGCTGCCCTATGGCGAGCAGCGCCTGCTCGAGATCGCGATCGCGCTCGCGCTCAAGCCGCACGTGCTGCTGCTCGACGAGCCGGCGGCCGGGGTTCCCACCGCGGAGGCGCACGCCATCCACGCGGCATTGGACCGCCTGCCGGGCGAGGTCGCGATCCTGATGATCGAGCACGACATGGACCTCGTGTTCCGCTTCGTGCGCGAGATCGTGGTGCTGGTGCAGGGCCGCATCCTGCGCCGCGGCACGCCGGCCGAGATCGCGGCCGACCCGGAGGTGCGCGCGGTGTACCTCGGGCGGGCGGCCGCGTGAGCGCGGGCATCGCGGTCGAGAGCCTGGTCGCCGGCTACGGCGAGACCATCGTGCTCGACCGCGTCTCGTTCGAGGTGGCCGCGGGCGGCACGCTCGCGCTCCTCGGGCGGAACGGCGTCGGCAAGAGCACGCTGCTCGGCACGCTGATGGGCTTCACCACCCTGCACGGCGGCGCGATCCGCTTCGGCGGCCGGCCGATCGAGCGCGTGGCGACGCACCTCAGGAACCGTGCCGGCCTGGGCTACGTGCCGCAGGAGCGCGAGATCTTCCCCTCGCTCACGGTCGAGGAGAATCTCGCCGTCGCCGCGCGCCCCGGCGGCTGGCCGCTCGAGGCCGTGTACGAGCTGTTTCCCGCGCTCGCCGAGCGCCGCCGCAACGCCGGCCACCACCTCTCGGGCGGCGAGCAGCAGATGCTGGCGGTGGCGCGCGCGCTCGCCGGCGCGCCCAAGGCGCTGCTGCTCGACGAGCCGATGGAGGGCCTGGCGCCGATCGTGGTCGAGCGGCTCTTCGAGGCGCTCACGCGCATCCGCGACCAGGCCGGCCTCACCATCATCCTGGTCGAGCAGAAGGTCGACCTCGCGCTCTCCTTCGCGCGCGACGTCCTGGTGCTCGACCGCGGCCGCATCGTGTACCGCGGCGCGAGCGCGGCGCTGCGGGCCGACGAGGCGGCCATGGTGCAGCTCTTCGGCGTCGGATAAAGAGGGGCCAGGCTCGATTTTTCGGGCGAGTCGGGCTCGGCCCGCCAGGTGCGTTATCGCGGCGTGCGTCAACGAAGCGCCGCTTCGCGCTTGACTTCGCGCCCCGAAGTGCTAAGTTGGACACGAGCCTGTGAGGACGGCCGGAGGATCGGCAAAGTGGAATTCCCGGCAACCGTCTGGATACCCTGCCCTCGGCGCCGCGGCCGCAATGCCGCGGAGGCAAAGCAGGTTCAGCCGCGGAGTTCTCCGCGGAATAGATAGCGTCGATATGGCGCAGCCCGTTGATATCGGGCCTAAGGCCCCGCCTCGGTGCGGGGCCTTTCATTTTCGCTTCAGCTTCTCCCCGAAAAACGCGAGCACCTTCTGCCACGCATCCTCGCTCGCCTCGGGCCGGTAGCGCTCCGGGTTGTTGAACGACTGGAAGGCGTGCCCCGCGCCGTCGTAGCGGTAGAACGCATGCTCAACGCCCGCTTGCGCGAGCGCGCGCTCGTAGTCGTTTACGTCCGCGGGCGTCGGGTTGGTGTCGTCGTTGCCGAAAAACCCGATCACCGGGCAGTGGATGCGCGGCGCGAGCGCGATCGCCGGCGGCGTGCCGGGCCCCATGGCGAGCTTCACCCGCCCGCCGTAGAACACCGCCAAGGCCGCGTAGCGCGCATCGGTCGCCGCGCCGAGCCAGGCCACGCGCCCGCCCCAGCAGTGGCCGACGATGCCGATCCTCTTCGCGTCCACGCCGGGCTGCTTCGCCAGCACGTCGAACGCTGCCTTCAGATCGAGCGTCGTCCAGTCGTCGCGGAAGCCGTCGCGCTTCACCTGGATGTCGTCCGTCTTCGGCCACCAGTGGAAAATGAACGGCACCGCCACCGCGTAGCCGTTCGCGCAGTAGCGCTCGGCGGTCGCGAGGGTCACCGCGTCGTTCTCCACCCCCGTGTGCCCGACCGGGATGTGCTGGCACTGCACCAGGCCCGGGTGCGGCCCGGCGCCCGCGGGCGCGAACAGGAACACTTCCATCGGGCTCTCGCGTACCTTCACCGTCTCGACGCGGTAAGGCATGTCAGCCCGCGAGGTGCGCCGTCGAGGCGATCTCGACCAGGAACTCGGGCTTCACCAGGTCGGCTCGTATGCAGTAGCGCGCCGGCGGGTTGGCGGGGAAGTACTCGCGGTACACCTCGTTCATCGCCGCGTAGTCGGCGAGGTCCTTGAGGAAGATCTGGTTGAACGCTATGTCGCTCATCTTGCCGCCCGCGGCGGCGAGCACCGCCTTGATGCTCTCCAGCACGTGGCGCGTCTGCGCGCGCACGTCGCCCGCGCCGACGAGCTTTCCCTGCGCATCGAGCGCCAGCGTGCCGCTCACGTAGAGCACGTTGCCCGCGCGCGCGCCGGGCGAGTAGGGCGCAAGCGGCGGCGGAGATCCTGCGGGGATGATGGGCTTGATCGGCATGGCTCCTCCTTAGGACGTTTCCACTGCGGTGAAGAATTCGAGCGCGATGCGGTTGAACGTCTCCGGCTCGGTGCGCGACAGCGCGTGGCCGCCGCGCGGCTCCCAGCGGCTTTGCGCGCCGGGGATCCGCCGCGCGTACTCCTCCGAGAAGTAGCGCGGCGTGAGGATGTCGTCGTCGGCGCACAGCACGAGCGTCGGGATGCGGATCCGGCCGAGCTCGCCGCGGCGGTCGAACTCGAGGATCGCCGCCAGCCGGCTCGCCTGCACCGCGGGCGCACCGAGCGCGCCGGCGGCCTGCTTTTCCATCGAGGCGAGGCGCGCTTCGTTGGCGTTGATCCAGTACGGCGGATAGAGCAGGAGCGAGGTGTACTGCGCGTAGGCCTCGGCGCCGAGCGACTCGAATAGCCTCTGGCGCAGCGCGAACACGCGGCGCCGGTACGCGTCGCCGTGGGTGGTGCTCGCGTACAAGAGGAGCGAACGCAGCCGCCCGGGATGGTCGAGCGCGGCCGCGACGCCGATCGCCCCGCCGGTGGAGTGGCCGAGGTAGTGCGCCGAATCGAGCCCGGCGGCGTCCAGCACCGCGACCAGGTCCTCCGCCATCTGCCCGATCGACCTGACCGGCGCTCGTGTCGAGCGTCCCGTGCCGCGCTGGTCGAACGTGTAGACGGTGAAGCGCTCGGCCAGCATCCCTCGGTTCGGCTCCCACCAGCTGCCTGCGCCGCCCAGCCCCGCGCCGAGCACGAGCGCCGGCCCCGCACCCTCGCGCTCCCAGTACAGCTCCGCCCCGTCGCGCGTCGTGATCGGCATAATCGAATAATCGTAGCGAAAAACGGGGTCAGATACGATTTTTCCAGAGCACGGCCGGCTTCGTTGATTTCCGCTCAACCGTCGTACTCGGCGAGCACCGTCTCGCCGGCGCGCACGCGGTCGCCGGGGCGGACGCGCACCCTGAGGTTCGGCCGCGCGGGCAGCACGACGTCGACCTGCGAGCCGATGCGGATCATGCCGAAGATCGCGCCGCGCTCCACCCGCGCGCCCGGGGCGACGTAGCTGTCGATCCCGGCCACGGTCCTGGCCGCAATCTGGACGACGTAGCAGCCGAGCGGCTCGCCGCCGAGCGTCGCGTCGATCTTCGTCACCGTGCGCTCGTTGCGCACGATGTGCTCGCTGCCCTCGTAATACGGTCTGCGGCCGCGCAGGATGCGCCAGTGCATGGGGCCCATGTGCAGGTTCGCGCCGCGGCCGGGATGGTGGCGCACGAAGCCGACCGTTCCCCCGAGCGGCGCGCGGTTGTAGTGCACGTCGAACGGGCTCATGAAGACTCCGATGACGAGCTTCGGCGCAGCGAGGTCCTCGCGCACGATGTCGCTGAGCCTCGCCGCAAGGCCCTGCTTGATGCTGATCACTTCGGCGCCGGGCGCGACGGACTTGACGTAGACGACCATGCCGTCCGCCGCGGAAACCACGCCCTCGCCGGGCGGCGTCCGGCGCGGCGGATTGCGGAAGAACCAGACCTCGCGCCAGAACCAGTAGGCGGCGAGCGCGCCCGCCGCGCCGATCAGGGCGCCGAGGACGAGTCCAGGTGCCGCCACGCATCGTCCTCCAGCACGCGCACCAGCGCGACGCCCGACGAAAACGGGAAGTCGACCGCTTCGAACAGGTCCTTGTGGCGCTTGACCGCCTTCAGCCAGCGCTTCACGCCGGCGTGCCGCACGAGCTCGCGCACGTAGATGTTGGTGTCGTGCAAGAGGAGATAGCCGTTCTTGCGCATGCGGCGCAGCGCGCCGAGGAAATCTGCCCTCACGTTGTCGTAGGAATGATTGCCGTCGATGAACGCGAGGTCGATCTCGGGCAGCCCGAAATCCTCGTAGTGCTCGAAGAACTCGGTGCTGCGCATGCGGTAATGCTCGACCTGGGAGGCGACGCCGAAGCGGCCGAAGCGCCGCGCCACCTTCCCCGCGTCGCCCCATTGCGAGGTGCCGCCCACCGTCTTGAACGGCCCGTCGGCGACCACCGAATAGGAAGGGTCGACGAAGCTCAAGTGCCCCCTGTCGTTGTCGCGCAGGCCGAGCGCGAGGCAGGTGACGCTGAAGCCGTAGCCCGAGCCGATCACCAGCGCGTGCCTGGGCCGCAGCGTGCGCACGAGCGAGTAGTACAGAAAGCCGAACCCGAGGTTGAGCTGCTCGCGGTCCTCGTGGTGCCCGAGCGGCCGCGCGTGGCGGAAGATCTCTTCGATGAGCTCGGGCGTGAGGCTGAATCCGCTGCGCCGCGGCTGCTGGCGCAAGGGGTCCGGTTGTCCGAGAAGCTGTGTCAATCGTGCCACGCAGGTTCCTCCAGTCGTTGAGTTTGCGGGAGCGCGGGCGCGAGATGCGCCCGCTCCCAGTGCACCACCGCCATGCGGCCGTCGTCGTGCTCGACGACCGCGCTGCAGCTATCGACCCAGTCGCCGCAGTTCAGGTAGATCACGCTGCCGAGTTGCTTGCGCGCCGCGGCGTGGATGTGACCGCAAATGACTCCGTCGAAGCCGCGCTCGCGCACGTAGCGAGCCACCGCCTCCTCGAACTCGAAGACGAAGCTCACGGCGCTCTTCACCTTGCGCTTGGCGTAACCGGCGAGCGACCAGTACCCGGCGATGCCGAGCCGGCGGCGCAGCCAGGACAGCACCACGTTCAGCCGGACCACGAGATCGTAGGCGCGGTCACCGAGCACTGCGAGCCAGCGGTGGTAGCGGGTGACCTGGTCGAAGGCGTCTCCGTGCACCACCAGGTAGCGGCGGCCGTCCGCCGCCACGTGCACGCATTCCTCCACCACCCGGATGTCGCCGAGGGAGATGCCGGCGTGCTCGCGCAGCGCTTCGTCGTGGTTGCCCGGGACGTAGACCACGTTAACCTGGTGGCGCGCGCGCTTCAGGATCTTCTGCACCACGGTGTTCTGCTCGGGGGTCCAACAGACCGAGCGGCTCATCGCCCAGAAGTCGACGATGTCGCCGACCAGGTACAGGTGGTCGCACTCGTGCTCGCGCAGGAATTCCAGCAGGCGCCCGGCCTGGCAGGCGCGCGTGCCGAGGTGGATGTCCGACAGGAAGATCGAGCGCAGCTTCTTCATCCGGTTCCAGGTTTCCCCTTTCTGCCTGAGGAGATGTGTAGCGAACTTAGTGCGGCAGCTTAGCTCTCGTGCATGACGGTCGCGTGAAACCCGTCGCGCACGGCTGTAACGTTGCGCCGGTAGGCTATGGGGATGCTGAACCCCGATAGCCTCTCAGGGATGGAGCACTTCTGCGCGGAGCAGTACTACGCGTTCGACGCCGACGCCTGGCTCGCGCGCGCGGCGAGCGACGGCCTGCGCGTGGCCATCGCCGCGGAGTACCTGTCGAAGACGAGCTGGTACGGCTACGAGGAAGAGCTCGAGTCGATCGCCTCCAGGGTTCGCGCCATCGTCGGCCCAGGCGGCGTCGCTGCGCGCGGCCTCGGGCATTTCTCGGCGCGCACGCGCTATCTCCTTGCGCAGCGGAAGAAATAAAAGGGGGTCAGATCCGAATTTCCCGCGAAGTGCTGCGTGAAACATTAGGACCCTAGACTCGGCTGCAGTGTCGATCCGCCTAGACTGCACAGCCATGAATACCGATGGAGAAACGCCGGGTACCCAGCCGCTTCTTCACTTTCTGGAGCTCATCGCGACAGCCGAAGCGCCGGAGGAAGTTCTTCGTGCGGTGCAGGAGTACCTGGATGCCTGGCCCAAGGAGCGCGTTGCGAATCTTCAACGAGTCGACGGAGGGTGGGCGCCTTTCGACCATGACCAGATGCCCTCACGGGTCCACAATGTTGAGGACCTGAGGCGCTTTCGCGATGCGGTCAGCAGTCAGTGCATCGCCTTGAAGCAGGCGAGCCTGCAATTGACCGCCGAGATCTTGGAGCTGGATGAGATCCTCTTCATCGCGGTCCAGTTGACGGAATCCATGAAGGTGCCCGAGTTCAAGGCACGCGCTCCCGCGGCCGGCAGGCGCTCCCCACTGTTGAATCTCCTCTAGCCCGATTCGCGGCCAGCCGGGCTGATCGGCCGGCGAGCCGACGACGACACGCTGGGCTTCAACAGCCATTTCGGCTGGGATCTGGTCGCGTTCGCGGACGCCTCGACATTGCACCGTCTGCAGAGCGCGACGGACCTGCATCGAAGCGACGTTCGCTTGCGGGTCGTCACCGACGGCAATCGCTTCGAGCTCGCCTGGGGCGACGAGGGCCGGTCGGGATCGCTTTCCGGCTGGCATTGGAAACCGGCAAGCGAGCGTGAAGCGTACTACTCGGAATCCCTCCCGGGCCGACCGACAGATCGCGAACTCGAGCGGCAACGGCGAAGGGCAATTTGCCTGCTCGGTAGCGATCCCGGTTGACCTGGATCAAGCGTGCGCGCGACCGACCGGGCAAGCTGTAGTCTGTGCTGGACAGGAAGCAGCTGGAACAGACGTCGTATCTCGTAGCGCTTCGCAACTTCGCGCGCGATCTCGGGATCGAGGAAGACGTCGCCCTGGAAGTGTACGAACGCGAGATGCGCGACTTGGCGACGGACCCGAAGGTCACGCGCTTCATCGGCATCATCGCTCACAAGCGGACCCGGGACGTTCTCAGGAGCCGCAGCCGCAAGAGCCCCGCGCCCGCTCACTCCTGAATAATCGGGGTCAGATCCGATTTTCCGGCGGTTGCGACACGCTTCGTCGACCTTGGCGCGCCAGGATGAAAAAAAAGCCGGTGAGCCCTTGGTGAAGGGTCACCGGCCACGACTGCTACGGGATCACTTCCGGAGGAGGAGGATGGAAGCCCCGCACGAGCAATGTAGCTGCCGACGCTGCATCGCACAAATGCAATTCCGAATCACCGCTTATAAGTATCATCTATATTCAATTACATCAGTGAGTTGCGCGATGTGAGGAAGCGCTGCTGCATTGCACTACACGAAGCCTCCGGGTGAGACGGGCGAGGCTCGATGTCCCGGCGATTCGCGCCTTTCCGGGCGATGATATTCGCCCGTGCCGCGCCGCCACCACCACAACGTCTACGTCGTCGAGCTCTCGCCCGAAGTGCTGCAGGAAGCGAAGTTCCGCCGCGCGAACCCGGACTACGACGCCATGAAGCCCTGCGTCTACGTCGGCATGACCGGCCTCACGCCCGAGGCGAGGTTCGCCAAGCACAAGAAAGGCATCCAGGCGAACCGCTACGTCGAGCGCTACGGCCTGCGCCTGCTTACCCAAGCTCTACGCCTACGCCAACCCCATGCCCTACGACGCCGCGCGCGACATGGAAGTCGAGCTCGCGATCGCGCTCAGGGAGGAGGGCTACGGGGTGTGGCAGGGGTAAACGGGGAAAAGGGGCCAGGCTCGATTTATTCCGAGCGCAGCAGCTGCCTGGCTCGCGTGTCGCCCCTCTACAAGGCCTCCACGATGGTGGCGTTCGCGATGCCGCCGCCCTCGCACATCGTCTGCAGCCCCCAGCGCTTGCCGCGGGCGTGCAGCGCGTTGATGAGCGTCGCCATGAGCTTCGCCCCGCTCGCGCCGAGCGGGTGGCCGAGCGCGATCGCCGCCGCCGTTGACGTTGAGCTTCGCCGGGTCGGCGCCGGTCGCGCTGCAGCCAGGCGAGCGGCACCGAGGCGAAGGCCTCGTTCACCTCGAAGAGGTCGATGTCGCCGATCTTCATCCCGGCCCGCTCGAGCGCCCTGCGCGTCGCCGGGATCGGCTCCTCGAGCATCATCACCGGATCGCCCGCGGTGAGCGCGAGGCCGTGGATGCGCGCAAGCGGCTTCAGGCCGTGCGCCTTCAGCGCGCGCTCGCTCACCACCAGCGCGCCGGAGGCGCCGTCGCAGATCTGGCTCGCGTTGGCGGCGGTGACCCTGCCGCCCTCGCGCAAGAGCTTCACCGCGGCGATCGACTCGAGCGAGGCGTCGTAGCGGATGCCTTCGTCGGTGTCGTGCATCGTCGTGCGCCCCTCGGCGTCCTCGACCGGCAGCGGCACGATCTCGCGCGCGAAGGCGCCCGCCTTCGTCGCCGCGGCCGCGCGCCGGTGGCTCTCGAGCGCGAAAGCGTCGAGCACTTCGCGCGGGAGGTCGTACTTCTCGGCCATCATCTCGGCGCCGACGAACTGGCTGAACCCGCTGACGCCGAAGCGCTCCTGGATGCGCTTCGACCACGGCCCGACGCCGATGCCCTGCTTGGTCGGCAGCACGGACGCCGTGCCCATCGGCACGCGCGTCATGCTCTCCACGCCGGCCGCGATCACCACGTCCTGCGTGCCCGACATCACCGCCTGCGCGGCGAAGTGCAGCGCCTGCTGCGACGAGCCGCACTGCCGGTCGATCGACACCGCGGGCACGCTGTCGGGGAGCTTGGACGCCATCACCGCGTTGCGCCCGATGTGGAAGCTCTGCTCGCCCACCTGCCCGACGCAGCCCATGATCACGTCCTCGATCGCCGCCGGGTCGATCCCGGTGCGCTCGACCAGCGCATTGAGCACCTCGCCCGCCATGTCCGCCGGATGCCATCCGGCGAGCCGGCCGCCCCGCCGCCCGCCGGCGGTGCGCACTGCCTCCACGATGTAAGCCTCGGTCATGGCCCTTCCTTTCGCTCGAGCGGCTAGCTTACAAGAAAAGGGGCCAGGCTCGATTTGAGCTTCCTCCCGGCGACGACCCGGCTACTCGCTGAAGCGCCTACTTTGGACGCGGCAGAGGCGCCTTGGACTGCGAATCCACTAAACCGGCCACGAAGCGCGCGAATGGTTCGATGTTGTTGAACGAACTGGCCTGCTCGAGCGCATTCATATACGCGTCGCGCTGCTCGACCGGGATGACGGTCCAGACGTATCCCGCCGAGACCAGCATGAGGTTCATCAGGAAGCGGCCAAGCCTGCCATTGCCGTCCATGTAGGGGTGGACATAGACGAACAGGAAGTGCCCCAGCACGGCGCGCACGGCCGGTTCTTTCTCGGTCTCCAGCAGCTCGAACAGGACCGGCATGCAATCCCTGACCGCCTCCTTCGAGAGCGGTACGTGCAGCGCGCCGCGGATGAACACCTGGTCGTTTCGAAAACCCGCGAGGTCTCCTGGTTTCAGAATGCCAGCCTGCACGCTCGGACTGAACAGCGCCTGATACCAGCGCGGCAGCGCATGGCGAATGACCGTGCCCGGGTTCTCGCCTTTAATCGCACGAACGAGATCTTCCTTCACTAGGTTGTGCGTCTCGAAATATCCGCGCGCGGCCATCGCATCGCGCGTTTGGCGGTCCTTTTCGTCGGCCTCGGGATTCCAGTTTCCGTCGCGCACCTTGTCGATGAGAGCCGCGGTGACGCGATAGCCTTCAATGGACAGCGAGTGATAGGCGTCCGTGAGGTAACGCACTGCGACGTCTTGCAAAATCCCCTCGATGTCGGTCGGCGCGGCAGGTCGCGCAGAGAATGCGTCGATTACAGTTTCGCGCATCTCGGCCCACATGAGCCGCAAGCGCTGTACATAGGGCGATTCCGGCCGCCCGCCCGGCAAGACCGCCGGACGCGATCGCTCGAAGGGATTTGCTTCATTGATGGCGTACCCGGCGCCGCGCATCGCACCGACAATCTCGTCTGCCAGCGCGGCTCTATCGATCGCGCGGAGCGCCCCGGCAAGGCGCCCGGCCACGGAAGGATGCGGTCCCTCCAGAAGGATGCGGAGCAGATCGGATGCGTCCGGCAGCGAGGCAAGCGCTATTTGGGCGGCGATGGGGTGCCGGGCAAAGAGCGTCGGGCTCGCATTGACGAGCGCGGCGGGCAATTCCGCAAGTCGGAGGCCTCCACAGTCGGGCGCCGGCGATGAAGGCAGGAGCTTCGGCGCGCGGTAAATGAACAATGACGAGCCGTGCAGCAGCTGCACGGTCTGATTCGCGCTTCGTGGAGCCCAGATCTGGAGTTGCCTGGGCACCGTGCGTTCGCCCGCGCGAAACAGCAGCGATTGCTCGGGGTTTACGTGCCATTGATCGCCGAAGCGCTTTTGGGCATATCCGGCGACGAACTCCCGCATGCCGGCGTGCCAGGCCGTCGTGTCGCCTTCGGCTTCGTCGGGCCGGGCAGAGATGTACCAGCCGCGGATGACTTCCTTGAGGAAGCCGGCCCGCAGCAGGGCCTCGCGGTCGCCGCGGGCAAGCTCCGGTCCGGGGATGGCTTGGAAGCCACGGTCTTGGAGCCCCTTCAGGGCCGCGAGTCCGGCTGCCAGACGTTCTTTTGGAGTGGGCACAATAGTTAGGTGTTTACGATTACAATAGTCTATTGCATTCCAACACAATAGTCTATTGCCGAGCAAAGCAAAAAGGGGCCAGGCTCATATCGCCGCGCTCAGGGGGACGGATGGAACGACTCGAACGCTTCTACAAGATCGACCGGCTGCTGAAGGACCGCAAGCTCGTGTCCTTCTCCGAGCTGCAGCAGGCGCTCGAGGTCTCCCGCGCGACGCTCAAGCGCGACCTCGAGTACATGCGCGAGCGCTTCAACGCGCCGATCGAGTGGGACCGGGAGGCGACGGCTACCGCTTCGGAAGACCGCGCTCGGGGCCGCGCTACGAGCTGCCCGGGCTGTGGTTCTCCTCCGAGGAGGCGCACGCGCTGCTCACCATGCAGCAGCTGCTCGCGAACCTGCAGCCGGGGCTCCTGGGCCCCCACGTCGGGCCGCTGCTCGAGCGGCTGCGCGGCATCCTCGGCACGGGCGACCATGCCTGGCAGGAGGTCGAGAAGCGCATCCGCATCCTCCAGCCCGGGCGGCGCGAGTCGAAGGCCGAGCACTTCGGCGTGGTGGCGAACGCGCTCCTCAGGCGCACGCGCTTGAGGATCCGCCACTACAACCGCATCGAGGACCGCGAGACCGAGCGCGAGATCTCGCCGCAGCGCCTGGTGCACTACCGCGACAACTGGTACGTCGACGCCTGGTGCCACCTGCGCGACGACCTGAGGAGCTTCTCGGTCGACGCGATCCGCGAGGCCTCCCCGCTCGACGCGCGCGCGAAGGAGGTCGCCAAGGCGGAGCTGGACGAGTACCTGAAGAGCGGCTACGGCATCTTCTCCGGCCGCCAGGTCGAGTGGGCGAAGCTGAAGTTCTCGCCCGTCGCGGCGCGCTGGGTGTCGGCGCAGAGCTGGCACTCGCGCCAGCGCGCGAAGTTCGAGGCCGACGGCAGCTACCTGCTCGAGATCCCCTACGCCGACGACCGCGAGCTCGCGATGGAGATCCTCAAGTTCGGGCCCGACGTCGAGGTGCTCGCGCCGCAGGCGCTGCGCGCCAAGGTGCGCGAGCAGCTCGAAGCGGCGCGCTCGCGCGCTACGCCTGAGCGGACGACGCCCTCGCGGCGAACGCGCAGTACTCGCAGTCCGCCAGGGGCGCCGGCGGCGAGGGCGCGGCGAGCGTGTCGCGGATCGCGCGAAGCGTCCCCTCGACCCACGAATCGTCGCCGTCGTAGGGGATCATGCTGATCCTGAACTCGAGCTTCGCGTCGAACGCCGGCAGGTCGCGCCGGCCGTTGCAGTACACGAACCAGCCGCGCCGCGCCACCGCGAGGTCCTGCCGGCGCAGCAGCCACTGGTAGAACTCCATCTGGCGCTTGTAGGCGCTGCCCCATCCGGTCTCGATCGTCACCTCGCCCGCCTTGGACGTGCTCTTGTAGTCGACGACGATCATCTCGCCGCGTATCGAGGTCGCGCCACAGGTCGTCGATCGCGCCGAAGAGCTCGAAGTGCGTCGCCTCGTGCAGCGTGCGCACGCCCTTGAAGTTGGCGCGCCAGGTGCCGAGCTGCGGGTGGGGGTGCGGCACCGCGCGGATGCCGGCCCCGGTCATCAGCGGGTGCGGCGCGCCTTCGTCGCGGTAGCGGTCGAACTCGGTCTTCAGGAGCGCATCGACCGCCGAATTGAGGTTGAACGGCGGCCCCGACGGCCGCCCGATCCCGAGCCTGCGGTCGAGGTAGAAGCACCTCGGGCAGTCGAGGAACAGCTCCACCTTGCTGCGGCTCAAGGCGAAGGGCGCGGGCGAGGCGGGGTCGTACAGCTTGGCCTTTGGCATGGCGGGAATTCTATGCCCCGCCCAGGCTCACGCCCTGAGCCACCCGCCTCCCCATACTGCCGCCATGGCCAGCCCGCTCACCACCCACGCCCGCGCGCGCACCGTCGGGCACCGCTACCGCCGCATCCCGAGGAGCTGATCGATGATCCCGCTCGACTTCCTGATCGCTTGCGCGCCGCTCTTCGTTCTCTTCGCTCTCTGGGTCGTCGAAGATTGACCGAAGAGAGCCGTCTCACCTTTTGCATGGGCTCCCCGAGCAGTTCTGGGCCATCAAGGCCGCCGCCTCGCAGGCCATGATCGACGCGGGCGGCACCATCACCCACCACCACGCCCTCGGCCGCGACCACCGCACCTGGTACGACCAGCAGCGCCCGGCGCTCTTCGCCGAGGCGTTCAAAGGCGCCAAGCAGCGGCTCGATCCGCGTCGCGTGATGAACCCGGGCGTGATCGTCGACGCTTGAAGCCGCGCGGGGGCAAAAGGGACCGATTCCATGTCGCGCCTACCGGAGTCGTTCCGCGACTCCGCCAGCGGATCGAGGCGGCAATATCGGATCACATCACCGCGCAACCTGACCGCGCGGGTGAGTTTCAAGAACAAGGCCGTCCGCCACCGCCCTCGACGTTTGCCGGAACGGTCGGTGCAAGTGCAAATCAGTTCTTCGATCCGGCTCGTCGCCCTGCCGAAGCTTCTGACGGCGTGATCAGCTTAAGCTGCCCGTTGGGGCGGCTCGTTTTCACTGCTCACAGTTTCGACCCCTTCACCAGCGCTGCGGAGCGAAAGGAAGCCGGCACACCTAAGCGGCCGCGGGCAGTCCGTAGGCCGATGGCGGACATTCGAGAAGGTCGTCAAGGGCTCGATCTACCACGTGCGTGGCTGTTCTCTTGAGTCGTGCCGATGCGCGGTCGACAAGCCCGAGGCGACACTAAGCACAGGCGACAGGTGCTACTGTGTGCACTTAAATGGACTGAACGGACGTGGCTCGGTTGGATTGCGTTGTCGTGTACACATTGCGCTGACATCCGGCGATCGAGATTCCCCCGCCGGTCAGACGTCGAGTCGAGCAAACTGTGAACCAAGGTGGTTAACAGGGAACTGCGATAGCAAGGAGGCAAGAATTGCATGGCGAGCCGCAAATTGGTCGACCGAGTCCTTTCTCGCAGCGAGGCGATGGCTCGGATTCGAAAAAAAAACACCAAGCCGGAACTGGCTGTGCGGCGCCTGCTGTTCTCTATTGGCTACAGATACCGGATTCATGGCCGACATCTCCCAGGAAATCCTGACATCGTCTTTACGAGTCGCAGGAAAGCCATCTTTTGTCACGGGTGCTTTTGGCATCAGCACGGTTGTGCGAACACTCGTCACCCAAGGAGCAACCTCAGCTATTGGGGCCCAAAGCTGCAGCGCAATCGATCGCGAGACAAGCAGGTCCAAGACGAACTGCGCCAAGCGAGATGGGATGTTTTAGTTGTGTGGGAATGCGAGATTGACTCCCCGACGCTGGCGAGGCGCATAAGACAATTTCTCGGACCCAGGCGTGTATGGCGCTAAAACCGGTTATCTCGATGTCCACTTCTGTCGGGTACGGCAGAGGCGCTCCCCTAAAAGGACCTAACTGCATGCGGTCTCGCGTTTGCGTTTGGCGCTGTGCGCAGTACTATTCCTGCGCCTCTCCCCTGACTCGAAGGGCAGAACCGGAGGCCCAATAGCGTACGAAGGAACCTTCGGCGACAGTCGAGCGAATCCAACATTAAAACATCAAGATGGAATCACGAAACATGTTGCGCACCCACTGCGCTTTGTCGACCTCTTTGCCGGAGAATGAGTGGCTTCGATTTCGCACTAGAGCGCCTCGGACATAAGTGCGTCTTCGCGAGCGAACTAAGATGAAGGTCTTCGAACCACCTATCAATCGAATTTCGGGCTGCTACCAGAGGGCGATATTCGGAAGATAAACCTCGACTCCATACCGCCGCACGACCTTCTTTGCGCCGGCTTTCCGTGTCAGCCGTTCTCAAAGGCTGGCGAGCAAGCTGGGTTGGAATGCCCCTCTCATGGGGACTTGTTCGCATACGTCGTCGCGATACTTCGGCGGCATCAGCCGAAATATTTCTTTCTTGAGAATGTGCCGAATCTCCTGCGGCATGGCAAAGGCGATACGTACTCGTTGATGAAGAGGAAGCTCACGCGGCTTGGATACGATGTTGCGGAGGGCATCTTCTCGCCCCATCACTTTTGCATCCCGCAAATCCGCGAGCGCGCCTATATCGTGGGTAGTCTCGAAGGCCTTGACTATTTTCGTTGGCCCGATAAGAAGACGGGGGTTCAGACATCAATCACCTATGCGCTCGACAAGTGTCCGCCGGATGCCAAACCGCTCTCCCAAGATGGCATAGCGGTCATCGAGGCGTGGCAAGAATTTGTAGGCCAGTTCCCCAAAGACCAGCAGCTTCCGTCATTTCCGATCTGGTCGATGGAGTTCGGCGCTGACTATCCCTACGACGAAGAGACGCCGTACTCAATCGGAGCGCGTCAGCTGGCGAAATACCATGGAACCCACGGGCAGGCCCTGCGTGGGCTGAGCCCGGGTGCGCGGTGGCTCGCGTTACCGCCGTACGCTAGGGAAAAGAAGAAGCGGTTCCCCAAATGGAAGGTGAAGTTCATCCGTCAGAACCGCGAGTTCTATCAAAACAACAAGAAATGGATTGATAGGTGGTTGCCGAACATCAAAGACTTTCACCCAAGCAGGCAAAAGCTGGAATGGAACTGCAAGGGCGAGGAGCGTGATATCTGGCGCTACGTGATTCAGTTTAGGGCGTCCGGCGTCCGCGTAAAGCGCCCGACCACCTCGCCATCACTCATCGCGATGACGACCACTCAAGTCCCTATCATCGCCTGGGAGCGGCGCTATATGACTCCCCGTGAGTGCGCGCGGCTGCAAAGCCTCGACGCGCTGCCGATGCTGCCTGCCAGCGCAGCTCAGGCCTTCAAGGCCCTAGGCAATGCCGTTAACGCAGATGTCGTCGAGGTTATTGCGACCGCTTTGCTAAATGCCGGTGAGCCTTGCAAAGGGCGCGCCACCCGCACTGGCGTCGGCGAGTTTATTGCCGCCGTATGAGGCCGGTGACTTCTAGTGCAGCACTTACGGTCAATATACGACCGGAAGTCACGATTCTCTCTGTCCTTCAGCATCTCAACTATCGGCCTTGGTTTGCGTTGGCGGAATTTGTCGACAACGCGCTACAGAGCTTCTTGGAGCATAAGTCCGCCATCCAGGCGGCCGATAAGAGAGACAGTGTCCTAAGAGTAGAGATCGAGGTCAATCCTGATGGCATGGGAAGGATAGTGGTCATGCACAAGCCGCGCCGGGATTCTCGCCACGAGTTTCCCCGAGCCTTTCGCCCGGGGATTGCCTGCCACCGGTCAGGCTTGTCCGAGTTCGGCATGGGGATGAAAGCGCTGCTTGTTGGTTTGCGCATCGCTGGTCAGTACGTACGAAGGCGCTTGGAGAGGACGTAGAGCGGACAGTAACGCTCGACATCGACAAGATTGTGGCAAACCGCTTAGACCACATGACGGCCATCCCCAGAAAGGCGCCACGAGAAGCGCATTACACAGAGGTTCTGCTCGAAAACCTCCATCATCCCCCAAGGGGCAGAACGCTCGGCAAGGTGAAGGAGCACCTGACGAGCATTTACCGGATATTTCTTCGGGAAGGGTCCCTTGAGCCTCTTCTTCAATACCGAAAAGCTTGAGTTTAGGGACCCAGCAATTCTGACGGCCCCCTATTACAGGGACACTTCTGGGGACAAACTGAAGTGGCGCAAGGAGATTGACTTCGACTTTGGCCATGGCCAGAGCGTCAGAGGATTCGCTGCCTTGAGAGAGACTGCGTCAACCCCTTACGCCGGCTTTGCCCTCTTTCGAAGAAACCGCCTAATCGAAGGCAGCGCTGACGAAACCTATAGGCCTCTCCGTATTTTCGGAAGCTCCAACAGTTACCGCTATCAACGCCTCTTTGGCGAATTGCATCTCGAGGGCTTCGAGGTCAGCCATACTAAAGATGGATTTCGTTGGGAAGAGTACGAAGATGTGTTCTTGGACCTGCTAAAGGACGAGTTGGAAAAGCTCCCTCTTAATCTGCTCGACCAAGCAGAGGGTCACCGCATTAGGGCTAACAAAAAGTCGATTGCGGCGAAGGCGAAGGCCGCAACTGAAACTGTGGCGGATGTGGTTCAAAGCCAGGTCCCACCAGTCATCCAGCGAGAGGCGCGGGCAACATCAGAACCCGAACCGATTCCACCTGAAATACCTTCGTCCACTCATGAGGTCTCCTCCAGAACGGTCCAAGTCGACGATGGTACGCAAAAGTGGGACGTCGAAATCCGCATGACCGTCGACCCCGCTCAAGGGGATTGGCTGCGCCTTGGTGAGCAGCACGTACGGCGGCAAGAGCATGGGGAGCAGATTCGCTGCCTGACTATAGAGGTCTCGCTCGTCCACCCCTTTGTAACTGAGTTTGTCGGAGCAAACCACGAGAACGTTGAACTCTTGCTCCGCATGGCTACGGGTATCGCGCTATCGCTGATCCTCGCCGAAGACGCTACCGCGACGTCCCCAAGCTTCGTGTTGCACTATCTGAACACTCTATTGAGGGACGCGCTGTCCCACGTATAGCTGTATGGCGACTATTGAAATACTGAAGGGAGTGCGCCCAGAGTTGCGCTGGACCCCGGTGGCTGGCGAGCACGTATTGAGTTTCAAGGAGCGAAAGCTTGCGGAGATAAAAAGCACCGTCGAACTCGAGCGGGTCATTTTTGAGGCGCAGACGATTCTCGGCAGATGTGTTCCTCCTCCTCCGACGGAGCCGGCAGGGAAGGACACCGGGCTGGTTGTTGGGTATGTACAGAGCGGCAAGACGCTTTCTTTCACCACGGTGATGGCGCTGGCCCGTGACAACGGCTATCAACTGATTATCCTTATTGCAGGAACCACGACGAACCTGAAAAGTCAATCGGAGCGCAGGTTGTTGGCGGACCTGGGGCTTGGCAGAGGCGCGCGCTCGTGGGCCCATTTCGAGAACCCGGACCCGATTAAGGATGATGTAACCAATATTTCTAGTGTGCTAGCCACGTGGAAGAACGCCAAGGTTCCGCCGCGTAAGCGACGTACAGTGCTCATCACTGTCCTTAAGAACCATACGCGTCTTCGCAAGTTGGTGAGCACCCTCAGCCACCTTGACCTAAGAGGGGTTCCGGCGCTCGTTATTGACGATGAGGCCGACCAGGCAAGCCTTAACACCAAGGCCGCCTCAAACAGGAGAAGCGGCACAAGTGAGAAGAGCCCAACCTACGATTGGATTACCCAACTGAAGGCAGTGCTACCGCACCACACGCTCCTACAGTACACAGCAACCCCACAAGCAAACCTGCTGCTTCACCTTGCAGACGTTCTCTCCCCGTCGTTTGCCGAACTGGTGGCGCCCGGAGAAGGTTACGTGGGCGGCAATGACTTTTTCGAGCAAACGCCGCCCATGGTGAAGGTGATTCCGGATAAAGAGGTTCCGTCACCTACGAATACTCTCAAAGCTGCTCCGCCGAGCCTCCAAAGCGCGCTTAGGTTGTTCCTTCTAGGAGCCTCGACTCACTACGTGCTCGACCAGAGCGGTAACCGCTCAATGATGGTCCATCCGTCTCAGCAGACCGCTCCGCATGCAAACTACAAGATGTGGGTGGAGAGAACCGTAAGGGGATGGAAACGACTACTAGAGCAGCCAGAGACGGGCGCCGCATTCAAAGCTTGCGCAGCCCTATTCAAACCAGAATACGATGGGCTCAAGGCGACATACCCTAACTTGCCTGCGTTCGAAGGCTCATTGGGGTGCTGCCCTTGGTTATCGGAGATACCCGCATTCAGCAGGTTAACTCCACGGCGCAAGGAGAAAGGGACGTCAAGTGGGGTGAGAGCGAATACTGGATTCTTGTTGGGGGGCAGAAACTCGACAGGGGCTTTACCGTCGAGGGTCTCACTATCACCTACATGCCGCGCTCTATCGGCACCGGCACCGCAGACACCCTTCAGCAGCGGGCGAGGTTCTTCGGGTACAAGAAAGCATACAAAGGTCTCTGCAGGGTCTTTCTAATTCGTGATGTCGCAGTTGCGCTTGCGAAGTACGTGGAGCACGAGGAATTCGTTCGAGAGGCGCTGCGCGAGTTCCAAGGGCGCCCACTCTTGGAATGGAAGCGCGACTTCATCCTGACACGAATGCTTAGTCCGACGCGGCCTAGCGTCATCTCGCTAGACACCGATAGGGTCATCCTGAATCAGGGTTGGACGTTTCCGGGCCACCTCTATGTCGAAGACGACGCCATCGCCGACAACCGCCGCCTATTCTCGGAGGTGCGGGAGAGATGGACCAAAGCGCATGGGGTGCAGGACGCAGCGGCGCATAAGCCATTCAAGGATAAGCGGACTGACTCCCCTCGAAACCTACTAATCGAGGGCGTTCCGCTCCAAGAGGTGTTGGAGCGGTTTCTCCTCCGAGTGCGTGTTCCCTACTATGACGACTCCACGACGCAAATCGCGATTACCCTCGCACTTCGGGCTCATCTTAAAGAGCACCCCGATTCCGTGTCTGATGTTTTTGTTATCGGTGATATGACGCCGCAGGTGCGTTCCCTAACCTCAACGGGGCGTATAAATCAAGTTTTCCAAGGGAAGAACCCGAACGTGAATGACTTCGAAAAGCTTATTTACGTAGGCGATCATGCTCTATTCGCGCCCTCGCGCCCGACTCTACATGTAAGAGCCTATGACATACGCCGCAGCAAGGACGACCGTCATCCCGTTGCCGCCGACGTGCCTTGGTTTGCCCTGCACCTTCCAAAGGAATACGTGAAGGATACGGTCATAGAGGGTGGCGCCCGGCGTGTTTGACCGTCCGAAGCTTATTGCGCTCTTCCAAATGCTTCCCGGGAACGTGAACGAGCCGGGAAAGCTTACCGGCGCGCGAATTCTCGGACGGCCAGCAGACTACGTTGCGCGTGGGCCAGAGGGCGAGCCCCTGTTGCTGTTGGCGTTTTCAGGTCCTGACCAGCTTCGGCCGCCAATCCGTCTCAAACACCTCAAGGTGAACTTTAGCTCTTCGTCATGCCGAGTGCAGGAGATTGGGGAGGGGACGAAGGAAGGGATTTTCATTGTTATTTCGTGTGGAGCAGAGGACCCGGCCCTCTTTGGCCTCTTCCTAAATGCGGCAGAGGCGCTGCTCGCAGAACTGTCTCAGATGCCCACACTTGAGGAAGTCCAGGGGCGCGTTTCATTGTTTGTCGAACTCTTCCGGAAGTTATCGTCGCCCAGCACTCGGTCAATTAAGGGTCTCTGGGCGGAACTTCTTGTAATAGCTTCCAGCCGCGACCCCGCAGCGTGGGTAAAGGCGTGGCACAGCCAAGCAACCGATAAGTTCGATTTCTCTTTTGCGGCTACGCGAGTTGACGTGAAAGCCTCCGAGATGCCGCGGCGCGTACATGAATTCGCGCTCGAGCAACTCGAGCCTCCTTCCGGGAATGCGGGCTATATCGTCTCAGTACTCTTGCGGAGAGATGTGTCTGGTACGGGTGTGTTAGGGCTAGCCGAGCGAGTCGCCGAGGCCATAGCCTACAACGCGTCTCTTATCGAGAAGCTTTGGCGAAACATTGCAGAAGCCATGGGCAGCGATTTCTCTGACGCTATGGACCTACTGTTTGATGTGGCACATGCGGAACAAAGCCTCAGCGTCATAGATTCATCCAGAGTGCCAAAGCCCACCGTTGGCGATGCTAGGGTGTTCGACGTTCGCTTCAAGGTTGACATTACTGAGGAAGCCATGGCTTCCAGGCGTCAGCTTAGGGACGTCTTAGCACCAGGTTAGAGATTGGTGATGTACGTTGTTAACGAATTAACTGAATCAACCCGCGACCTGGCCCGTCTTCAACGAGGCGCAAAAAATGAGACTCCCAGCAGTGCAGGTATACGTGCTGCAGTTCGCTTCGGGCGCCAAGTACCAGGTTACCCTACGAGGCGCAAAGCGGAACGGGTTTGGCAAACCTGCGACCCTTGTTTGCCCGAAGCTTTATGTAGTAGCGCGGGGGCGCACGATTCACTATGTTGGGGTAACGAATCGACCCATGTCTGCGCGGATCAACTTGGGGCTTAAGGCAAGGGGAGTGGGTGGCTACCATGGATATAAGTGCAAGAAGATACGTGCACCGCTGAGACTCTTCGTGTGGGCTTTTCGTGAGTGCTCTGGAAAGGAGTTTCTTCGTCAGCTCGAAACCGTCGAGGCGGAATTTGCGTTTCATGTGCGGATGGACAGCGGCCATTGGCCGCGTAGCCAAACCGAGATTCACTTCTACGACGCGAATCCCGGCCACCTCGCTGCCGTCTCAGCCATGCAGCGTGTGTGCGCGGCTTGAGCGGTAATATGGGATCGCGCAACTGACTGTCTATCTCGTGTGACCCGGTAAAGCAATTTCGCGAAGTGAGCCGCGCCAGCGCCTTCTGAGGAGGTCTACCATATGCATGACCTTGCTGGATGTGGTTACCGCTGCTTCCGTGCAACCGAAAATCGACTCTGACCCCGCTTTCGGCCATGCCCTGGACCTCCGACCGCTTCCCGCCCTCGATGTCGCACCTGCCCGAGCCGGTGCGGGAGAAGGCGATCGAGATCGCGAACGCGCTGCTCGAGGAGGGGATGGAGGAGGGCAAGGCGATCCGCATCGCGATCGCGAAGGCGAAGGAGTGGGCGGAGAGGCACTTGCGATGACGCGCACGATTTCGATCAACCGCGCGCCGGTGCTGACGCTGTGGGCGGCGGTGGTGGCCGAGCGCCTCGGGTTCGAGTGGGAGGAGGCGCTGACGCTCGGGCGCGCGGTGGCGGGGCTGAACGCGTATGCGAAGGGGGTGCGGCTGGGGCTTTTCACGCCGGCGCCGGAGGAGTGCGCGAGAAGCGCAAGGCGCTGCGGCCGAAGGAGACGATCACGGTGGATCTGCTGCACCGCGCGGTGCCGGCGGTGCACACCAAAGACGGCTTGCGGGCGCTGGCGAAGGAGAAGGCGGTCGATCCGGAGTCGGTGGAGCGGTATCTGTTTACGAAGTTCGGCGAGGGGTTCGACGACGCGCTCGGCGCGATGCGGCTGCTCGCGAAGTCGCGGCCGCCGGCGAAGCTCGCGCTCGAGGCGTATCACCTGTACGAGCAGTTCCGGCCGTCGGTGCCGGAGGGCACGCGCGGCTGGGGGGCGAAGGGGACGCTCGAGCTGGAGGCGATCAGGAAGCTCGCAGTTGGTGACCTTGGCGCTGCCCATGGAAGTCGATGACACCACGAAGGAAGACCGCCGCCGGTTCCTGCAGCTTGCGGGAGCCGGTGCGCTGGCTTTCGCGCTCGGCGGCCTGCCGCTCCGGGCGGGCGGCGCGGGCAAGGGTGCCGGGAAAATGAAGATCGGCATCGTCGGTTCGGGCAACGTCGGCGGCGCGCTCGGCGCGGCGTGGGTGAAAGCCGGGCACGAAGTCATGTTTTCGTCGCTGCACATCGAGCACGACAGAGCGCTCGCGGCGAAGCTCGGGCCGAATGCGCGGGCCGGAACGCCGCGCGAGGCCGCCGCCTTCGGCGACGTGCTGATGGTCTCGGTGCCTTACCGCGCGCTGCCGGACGTCGGCAAGGAATTGGCAGACCTGCTCAAGGGCAAAGTGGTGATCGACACCTGCAACCCGTTCCCGGGGCGCGACGGCGAGATCGCGACCTGGGCGCGGGAGAAGGGCGCCGGCCTCGCCTCGGCGGAATTGCTCCCCGGGGCGCGCATCGTCCGCGCGTTCAACGCGATCGGCGCCGCGCGCATGGGCGCCGCGCACGAGGAGCCCGGCCGCGTCGGGATGCCGATCGCGGGCGACGACGCGCAAGCGATCGCGCTCGCCTCGCGCCTGGTACGCGACATCGGCTATGAGCCGGTCCTGATCGGCGGGCTCGCCATGGGCAAATATCTGATGCCCGGAACGCCGCTCGCGGGCGAGCACACGCCGGAGGAGATCCGGAAGATCGCGGGCACGCTCAAATAAAAGACGTGAGGTACAAATGGAGAAGAAAATGGGGTCAGACCCCGATTATTTTCGCGACATCGCCTAATTCGATTCCTTTGCTATTCTGTACGGTATCGTGCAGGTTCCCGACGTGGAGAATCAGATGGCCGATCCGACGCTTGAAAAGATTCGTTCCGAGGCGTTGCGCCTGACGGAGTCCGAGCGCGCGGAGCTTGCGTATAGCCTGGTGGTGAGCCTGGACGGGCCAGCGGATGCGGATGCGGAGTCCGCCTGGGACGCGGAGATCCTGCGCAGGCTTGCCGAGATCGATTCGGGTACCGCCGAGTTGATCGACCGGGAGGAGCTGCGTCGGCGCATGCGGGCGCGCATCAGCCGCTCCTGATGCGGCGCGTACGTATCCATGCCGCGGCGGCCGAGGAGGCCGCGGAGGCCGCGGCGTGGTACGAGAAGGAACGTCCTGGTCTCGGGGCGGATTTCCAGCGCGCGCTGGATGCTGCCCTCGACCTGCTCGAAGAAGAGATCGTGCCGCTCGTTGCGGTGCCCGGCGTCGCTGGGAGCAGGGGCGTGAAACGGATTTTGCTACGGCGTTTTCCGTATGCGGTGATCGTGCGCGAGCGTGCCGACGAGGTCCTCGTCATTGCCTTTGCGCACACCGCAAGACGACCGAGGTATTGGCGCGACCGGGTGAAAAAATGAGCAACTCTAATTTGCGTGCAGTGCTCTCCGCCGGCGAGTTCATCGTCGCACCGGGGGTGTTCGAGATGTTCTCGGCCAAGATCGCCGACCGCATGGGCTTCAAGGCGCTCTACATGACGGGCTACGGCATCTCGGCGTCGCACCTGGGGCTCGCGGATGCGGGGCTGGTCACCTATCGCGACATGGTGGAGCGCGCGCGCACGATCGCCCAGGGGACGGCGACGCCGCTCATCGCCGATGCCGACACGGGCTTCGGCGGGCTGCTCAACGTGCGCGAGACGGTGCGCGGCTACGAGGCCGCCGGCGTGCAGGCGATCCAGATCGAAGACCAGGAGATGCCGAAGAAGTGCGGCCACACGCCGAACCGCCGCGTGGTGCCGCTCGAAGACGCGGTGAAGAGGATCGAGGTGGCGGTGGCCTCGCGCAGGAGCAGCGACTTCCTCATCGTGGCGCGCACCGATGCGAGGACGGGCCTGGGGCTGGAGGAGGCGATCCGGCGCGCAAGCGGCGTTCGCGAAGGCCGGCGCGGACATCCTGTTCGTCGAGGCGCCGGAGTCGGAGGCCGAGTTCGAGAGAATCGGCGCCGAGCTCGCGGGCGAGGCGAAGCTGCTCGCCAACATGGTGCCGACCGGAAGATCGCCGATGCTGCCGGCGGCGACGCTCGCGCGGCTCGGCTTTCGATTGCGATCTACCCGAGCGCGGGGATGGGCGCCGCCTGCGCCGCGCTCGAATCCGCCTACGGCTGGCTGCTGAAGAACGGCTCGCTCGAAGGCTCGCCCGTGCCGGCGTTCGACATGAAGCGGCTGCACGAGCTGGTCGGCTTTCCCGACGTGTGGGAATTCGAGCGGCGGTACGTCGAAAAATAGGGACAGACCCCATTTAGGGGTCAACCTGGCGGGCCCCGAAGCGTTTTCCCGGTCATGCGCCGGGGCTTTCCGTCTTATCTCAGTTTTGAGATAATCGCATGAAGCCGATCGTCTGGTTCGGCGACAGTCTTGTTCGGGTGCGGGCGTTTCCCGCCCACGCGAAGCGCGAGTTGGGTTACCAGCTCGAGCGCGTGCAGGACGAGCGCGAGCCCGCGGACTGGAAGCCGATGCCGTCCGTCGGCGCGGGTGTGAACGAGATTCGGGCCCGGATCGGCGGGGCGTATCGCGTGATCTACGTGGCGAAGTTCCAAGAGGCAATTTACGTGCTGCACGCGTTTCAAAAGAAGTCGAGCAAGACCGCGCGCCGCGATATCGAGCTGGCTCGGGACAGATTCCGTGCGTTGATCCGTGAGCGAGCGAGCCGATGAGCGGCAAACTCAAGCGCGTTCGAGGCAGCGGAAACGTGTTCCGCGACCTCGGTTTTGGCAAAGCGGAAGCCGAGAGCCTGAAGCTTCGCGCCGAGCTGATGATGCGGATCGACGAAGCCTTCCGCCGGAGCGGCATGACGCAGGCCGAAGCGGCGCGGGCGCTGGGGCTCACGCAGCCCCGACTGAACGCGCTTCTGAAGGGGAACATCGGCCTGTTTCAGCCTCGATGCGCTCGTCGACATCGCCGGCCGCGCCGGCCTCGACGTGCGCATTATCGTGAAGAAGGCGGCGTAAGCTTTCGCTTCGAGTTTGTACGATAGCAGGAAATGGGGTCTGACCCCATTTTGCGGTGCCCAACGAGAGGAGAACAAGATGCCTAAAACCGTCCTCATCACCGGCGCAGGCAGCGGCTTCGGCCGCGGCGCCGCCGTCGAGCTCGCCAGGCGCGGGCACAAGGTGATCGCCACTACCGAGACCGACCCGCAGGCAAAGGAGCTCGCCGCGGCGCACCCGGAGCTGACCGCCGTCAAGCTCGACATCACGAACGCGCACGACGTGGCGAAGGTCGACCAGTGGGACCTCGACGTGTTCGTCGCCAACGCCGGCATGGGGCAGACCGGCCCCTTGAGCCTCATCCCGATGGAGCGGCTGCGCGCGGTGTTCGAGGTGAACGTGTTCGGCACGTTCGCGATCACGCAGCGCGTGGCGCAGAAGATGAGGAAGAAGCGCGCGGGCCGCATCCTCATCGTGTCGTCGATCGGCGGGGTGCGCGCCGGCGTGGGGTCGGGGCCCTACACGATGACCAAGCACGCGCTGCAGGCCTTCGGCACGGCGCTGCGCGCCGAGCTCGCGCCGTTCGGCGTCGACGTCGCGCTCATCAACCCGGGCCCGTTCGCCACCGGCTTCAACGACCGCATGGCGAACGACCCGGGTCCCTGGTTCGACCGCAGGAAGGCCGCGCCCGAGGACGTGGCGATCATGGATTCGCTCGTGCAGCGCATCACCATCGGCCAGCTCGACCCGGCCGACGTCGTCAAGCGCTACGTCGAGCTGGTCGAGGCGGACAAGACGGAGCTCGTGAACTTCATCCCGCCCGACATCCTCGAGCGCTTCCTCAAGCCGAAGCCCGCGTGAGGGCCTGGCAAACATGGACGCCCCGAACACCCGCCCCTGGGAACGCGACTACACGATCAAGCAGACGCTGGTGGTCGCCGAGACGCCGGAGCTGCGGGTGATCGACCTCACGCTCGCGCCGGGGGAGTGCGTGCCCTGGCACCTGCACCCGGACAACGACGACCTCTTCATCTGCCTGCGCGGGACGTTCGAGATCCGCGAGGTGAAGCCGGACCGCACGACGGTGATGCAGCCGCTCGCGCGGCACAACGTCGAGAAGCGCGTGCCGCACACGGCAGTGAACGTGTCGAAGGAGGAGTGCCAGTTCCTGATCGTGCAGGGGCCGGGACGCTACGACTTCAGGCGCCTGCCGAAGCTCGACGGACTGCCAGAGAAAATGGGGTCAGAGTCGATTTAAGCGACTGAGCGTAGCGCCGCAGGGCCTGCATCGAGCCAAAAAAAACCCCGCCGAAGCGGGGTTTGCCTCTCCTCCACTGTGTACGTGCAGATCAGCGGGTGCGCTTGCGACGCCCGAATCCTAGGCCGAGGACCGCGAAGAGCGATGGGTTGCGCATGGTTACCTCCGATGTCGGCCGAACGGGCGGATATTCGTCATCGGGTGGACGGTCAGCTGCAAGCGGGTCTCGCCAGCTCCATAAGGCTGTGAAGGGCGAAAGCAAGCTTCGGGCCAATCATACCGAATCAAGTAGTTATCGCGAGCATGGCTAGGTTCGGATGGTCCTGTGTAAAGTTGTTCGACGGTAAAAGGCGTGTGTTTGCGGCCGCGCGCATTCGCTTCGAAGCCATCGGACAGTGGGAACGTGACGACACGATCAAGCACACGCCGAGACGCCGGACCTGCGAGTGATCGACCTCACGCTCACGCCAGTGGAGTGCGTGCCCTGGCACCTGCACCCGGACAACGGCGATCTGTTCATTTGCCTCTCCGGGACGTTCGAGATCCGCGAGAAAATGGGGTCAGAGTCGATTTGAAGGACTGAGCGTAGCGCCAGGGTAGCCGGTCGTCTGGCTCGGCGATAGCTTGGCGCGGGAAAGACCGCAGATGAGGGATCGAACCCAGCGCGTTCGAGGAAGCGGCAACGTGTATCGCGATCTCGGCTTCGGCAAGGCGGAGGCCGAGAGCCTGAAGCTGCGCGCCGAGCTGATGATGCGGATCGAGGACTTCTACCGGCAATGCGGCACGACGCAGTCCGAGGCGGCGCGCGCGCTCGGACTGACCCAACCGCGACTCAATGCGCTCCTCAAGGGAAAGATCGGCCTCTTCAGCCTGGATGCGCTCGTCGATATTGCCGCCCGCGCGGGGCTGAACGTGCGGCTCGTCGTGAGGAAGGCGGCGTAGGGACAGGCCCTGTCTGATTTGTCGCCGATGATTGCCACCGATCTTCGGCTCCGGATCCGCGAGGCGCGCGTGCTGTCGATCTACGGGTGCTCGATTCGGCGCAAAGTTGATCTTCATCACCCCATTTCGCGCCGGCATTCGCTCCCGGCTTGCCGCAGGTCAATGCGGGCCGCGGATTTCCTCCTAGATTCTATGGTTGGCACCAAACGGGCTCAACTCACCGGAGGAAACCATGCAACGGAACTGGGCTGTCGACGTGAAGAAGTACGTGCCCAATGCCGACGATAAGGCGATCGCAGGGATCGTGCGTCATTGCGGCATCGCCTTGCAGCAACGGGATGCGTCGCTCGTATCGTTCACCGACAAGGAGGAGGTGGCGCGCGTGCGCACCAGCTTCCTGAAGAAGAAGCTCGGGCTGACGGACGCCGACGCCGCTCTCGACCAGGCGATCATGGCGGTCGGCGACAAGATGAAAGCCGACCACACCAAGAACAGGGTCACCGTCTATTACCTGCTCGCCGAGCATTTCGGCAAGCTGTCGGCGTTCAACTGAAGCGCGGAGGAAATCATGAGCATCTTCGGCAAGATCGTATCCGCGATATTCGGATCGAAGGCATCGAGCGCGCCCGCTCCGGCCGCACAGCCCACCGCGGCGGCGCCGACGTCGGCGCCGGCGGCAAAGCCGATGTCGATGGCGGAAGTCCAAGCCATGATCGCGAAGCTCGCCGGCGAGCAAAAGGAAAAATACAACTGGAAAGAGTCGATCGTCGACCTGATGAAACTGCTGAAGCTGGACAGCAGTCTCAACGCGCGCAAGGAGCTGGCCCAGGAGCTCGGCTACACCGGCGCTCTCGATGGCTCGGCGGCAATGAACATCTGGCTGCACAAGCAGGTGATGCAGCAGCTCGCCGAGAGCGGAGGCCGGGTTCCGGAAAGCCTCAAGACCTGATCATCGTGCGGCGCTGAGGGTATTGCAGCGGCCCATATCGCCCGATTTGGCGCCGACGGAGAACCAGCGCATGCGCTGCTGCGACGAGCCGTGGGTGAAGGATTCGGGCACGACGTAGCCGCGTGCCCGCCGCTGCAGGCGGTCGTCGCCCACGGCGCTGGCAGCCGCGAGCGCTTCCTCGATGTCGCCCGATTCGAGAACGTGTTTCATCTGCTCCGCCTTGTTCGCCCAGACGCCCGCGAGGCAATCGGCCTGCAATTCGACGCCGACCTGAATCGCGTTGGCCCTTTCCTTTGAAGCGCCTTCCTGCGCCGCACGGGTCTTTTCCAGAATGCCGAGCAGGTTTTGCACGTGGTGACCGACTTCGTGGGCGATGACGTAGGCTTGGGCGAAGTCGCCCGATGCGCCGTAACGGGTGTGCAGATCGCTGAAGAAGGACAAGTCCAGATAGAGCTTCCGGTCGTTCGGGCAATAGAACGGCCCCATGGCCGATTGCGCATAACCGCAGGCTGATTCGGCCGCCCCGGTATACAACACCAGCTTCGGATTGGAGTAGGTGGCGCCGTTTTGCTTGAACACCTGGCCCCAGACATCTTCCGTGTCGGCCAGAACCACGGCTGAGAATTCAGCCAGCTTGTTTTCCTCGGGGCTGCGGCCGGATGGGCCGGCTTGCTGTTGTGCGCCGGACGGGGCAGTCGCCACCTGGTCCAGGATGACGCTGGGGTCGACGCCGAAATACAGGGCAATGAGGGTGACGACGATCGTGCCGATCCCGCCCAGGGCCAAACCCTTGCCCCCCACGGACATGCCGCGACGGTCTTCCACGTTCTCACTTTGACGGTCACCTTCCCAACGCATGGTGCTTCCTCCTGTCTACGGCCGCGGAGACTGCCGCCCAAGACGCGGCTAGCGCTGCGGTGCCAGCGTTCCTTCGGTCTCGAACGAGAGCGAGCGCCCCGGCGGATTGTCGAGATAGAGCTTTCCTTCCAGCCGGTATTCGAGGCTCGAACGCGTTTGCGCGCCATGAATCTGGCGTAGCAGATCGATCAAGGTCGTGCTCGTGACGATGCTGGTCGTGGTTTCGCCCAGCGGCGGCACGGTGAAGGCCTCGGCGCTCACCCCGCGCGCGAGCGGCTGGCCGTTCACGAGCAGTCGCAGGCTCATGCCGGTGGCGGAGAGCGGCTCGGTGGAGGGGTTCTGCACCCGCAGGTCGACGCGTACCCGTTGCTCCAGCGTGCCGCCCGGCAGCGGTTCGAGGTCGATGACGAACACGTCGGGTTGCGGCGCCGTGGCGCAGCCCGCGACGGCGACGAGCAGCCACGCGAGCGCGGCAAGGCGCATCGACGATCCCCGCGCGCGGTTCCGGAGCCTCATGGTGGATAGTGTACGCGCGGAAAATGGGGGTCAGAGTCCAATTTCCTCTGCCCGATTACGGCGCCTGCCCCTCGAGGTACTCACGCAGGCCGAGGATGCGCACGCCGCCATGCTCGCCGAGCGCGAGCAGCTCCCGCTCGCCGGTGACGATCGCATGTGCGCGTCCCGCGACGGCGCACTCGACGATGCACTGCAGTGCATCGTCGCCGCGGCCGCCCGGAGTATGACGAAATCATGCCGCTTGGCAGCCTTAGAATCTCTGCATGCTTCCGACCGACCTCCAGCTCCAGATCCGCGACGCGGCGCGCGCCTTCGCGCAAAAGGAAATCGCGCCGCACGCGGCCGGGTGGGACCGCAGCTGCACGGTGCCGATCGACGTGCTGCGCGCGATGGGGCCTCTGGGTTTCATGGGGATGTGCGTCGCACCCGAGTGGGGCGGGGCGGGGGCGGATTTCGTGTCGTACGCGCTCGCGGTGGAGGAGATCGCCGCCGGCGACTGCGGGCTGTGCAACATGATGTGCGTGAACAACTCGCCCAACTGCGCGGCGCTCGAGGAGCACGGCACGGCCGCGCAGAAGGAGCGGTTCCTGCGGCCGCTCGCAACCGGCGCGCAGTCGAGCGCGTTTCTCTTGACCGAGCCGCAGGCGGGCTCGGACGCCGCGGCGCTCGCGACCCGCGCGGTGAAGAAGGGCGATCGCTGGGTGCTCGAGGGCACGAAGCAGTTCATCACCGCGGGCAGGAGCGCGGATCTCGCGTTCATCGTCGCGGTGACCGACCCGCAAGCGGGCAAGCGCGGCATGTCGATGTTCGTTTCGCCGACGAAGGCCGCCGGCTACCGCGTGGCGCGCGAGGAGGTGAAGCTCGGCCACCGCGCCGCCGACACCTGCCAGATCGCGCTCGAGGGGCTGGAAGTCCCCGAGGAGAACATGCTCGGCGCGCCCGGCGCGGGCTACCGCATCGCGCTCGCGTACCTGGAGAACGGCCGCATCGGCGTGGCGGCACAAGCCGTGGGCGTGGCGCGCACGGCGTACGAGGCGGCGCTGAGGTATGCACAGGAACGACAGACAATGGGGAAGCCGATCGTCGAGCACCAGGCGGTGAGTTTCCGGCTCGCCGACATGGCCACCTCCATCGAGGCGGCGCGGCAACTGACCCTTTACGCCGCCTCGCTCAAGGACGCGGGCAAGCCGTGCCTGAAGGAAGCGTCGATGGCGAAGCTCTTCGCCTCCGAGATGGCCGAGCGCGTGTGCTCGGACGCGATCCAGGTCCACGGCGGCTACGGCTACGTGGCCGACTTTCCGGTCGAGAAGCTGGCGCGCGACGCGCGGGTCCTCTCGATCTACGAGGGCACGAGCGAGATCCAGCGCCTCGTCATCGGGCGCGCGCTGGCCGGCTGAACGGGGATAATGCGGTCCCGCCCCAATCTCCCCGAGGAGGAGTCACCATGAAGCTCTACATGCACCCGGTGTCCACCGCGACCCGCCCCGTACGGCTGTTCATGGCCGAGAACGGCATCCAATGCGAAGACGTGATGGTCGACATCCTCAAGGGGGCCCACCACCAGGAGCCGTACGCCTCGCTCAACCCCAACCGGCTGGTGCCGATGCTCGAGGACGGCGATATGCGCCTGACCGAAGGCTCGGCGATCCTGAAGTATCTCGCCGACAAGTACGACCTGCCCTCCTACCCGAAGGACCTGAAGAAGCGCGCCAAGGTCAACGAGGCGATGGACTGGCTCAACACGCAGTTCTATCGCGACTTCGGCTATGGACTGGTCTATCCGCAGCTCTTCCCGCACCACAAGCGCCGCAGCGACGAGGCGCACGCCGGCGCCATCGCCTGGGGGCAGCAGGGCGCCAAGCGGTGGCTGCAGGTTCTGAACGACTACTGGATCGGGCCGAAGAACGAGTATCTGTGCGGCGACGAGCTCACCATCGCGGATTACTTCGGCGCCGGCCTGGTGTCGATCGGCGAGCTGATCGGCGTCGATTTCTCCGCCTATCCCAACATCCAGCGCTGGCTCGGCAACATGAAGAAGCTGAAGACGTGGAACCAGGTGAATGAGGTATTCAGCGCCTTCGTGGCCGGCAACAAGGGCAAGGCGTTCGTAGCGCTGTGAGCGCGGGCCGCGCTCAGAACGAGCGGATGTTGTCCGGGTCCTCGACGCGCGAGGCCTGCCAGGGCACGTCGGTGCGGTCGAGGGCGATGTCGGCACGGTCCTGCGGCTGGTATCGCGGGCCTGTGCTGGCAGGCGTGTGCGCCTGCGCGCTGCAGGCGACGAGGAAGATGGCGAGGGCCACTTGCAGGATCGGTTTGGTGGTCATGGCGCGCTCCTTTGGTCGGCTGGGCCTGGTGCTACTAGCGGCCGATCCAGGTGTAGTTGGAGGCGAAGATGAAGTCCTCGGGCATGCCGCCCGGGGTCAGGTGCTGGGTTTCGAGCTGGGCGCTGGCCGCGGGCTCTTGGAAGGCCTGGGCGATGCCCATGCAGGCGGGGATCACGCCGCTGCCGGCGAGGAGCACGAGGGCGGTGATGCCGGCTTGGAGGATCATTTTGGTGTTGGTTTTCATGGTGTGCTCCGTGGCTCTTTGGTTGGGGCCGGGGTGTTGCGCCGGCCGATGAGTCACAGAGTAGAGATCGGGGGCCGAAAGCTCAGCGGCGCAGGGCGCAGACAAAAAGTGACGCATGCACACTTTTCCCCCGCGCCCGCGGCGAGCTTCTCCCGCAGGGAAAACAGGGACAGACCCTATTTGATTCCTTATGCACAGGATCTGTGGACAAGGCTGTGGATTGCCGTTGGATAACGGCGGGCCTCGCCCTGGAAAAAGGCTGTTCCGCGCGCCGCGATTAGAAATTAGGCAGGAGATTTCGCAGAGGAAATAAGGTGTTGCGCGAGACAATGGCCTTCTACGGCGGCCTCCTCCCAGGTGCTGCCGCCGGCGGACACCGTGCGGCGACGCGCGGGGGATAACCCGCCCCGGAGGTCCGCTATTCAACCCGCGTCAGAACGCGCGGACGTTGTCCGGGTCCTGGGCGCGCGACGCTTGCCAGGGCACGTCGGTGCGGTCGATGGTGACGGTGACGTAGGGGCGGCCGGGCCGAACAGCTCGTCGCCTGCCATGGCCTGGCTGGAGAGATAAGGCGGGCTGCGTTCCTGGTCGACTTCGGCCGCCGTCGGCGCCCGGTTGATTGCCCGGGCGATGCCCACGCAGGCGGCGACCACGCTGCTGGCGGCCAGGAGGATGGACAAGGCAACGGTGATTCGCAGGATCAGTTTGGTGGTCATGGCGCGCTCCTTTGGTCGGCTGGGCCTGGTGTACTAGCGGCCGATCCAGGTGTAGTTGGAGGCGAAGATGAAGTCCTCGGGCATGCCGCCCGGGGTCAGGTGCTGGGTTTCGAGCTGGGCGCTGGCCGCGGGCTCTTGGAAGGCCTGGGCGATGCCCATGCAGGCGGGGATCACGCCGCTGCCGGCGAGGAGCACGAGGGCGGTGATGCCGGCTTGGAGGATCATTTTGGTGTTGGTTTTCATGGTGTGCTCCGTGGCTCTTTGGTTGGGGCCGGGGTGTTGCGCCGGCCGATGAGTCACAGAGTAGAGATCGGGGGCCGAAAGCTCAGCGGCGCAAGGCGCAGGCAAAAAGTGACCTATGCACATTCCGGGGTTGAGGGCCGTTGTGCGCCGCACGAAATTCGCCGTGAGACCGGCCAGGCGTTCAATTCGTCGAAACGTTGATCCTCACCAAGCGACGCCATTGAAGTCGCAGCGCAATCGGGGGTGAAATGGTTGACCGGCGGCGCTCCCCTGTAACGGAGAGCGTCGCCCGGCGTCGTCGCTTCGCTTCGTCTGCCGGAGCCTCTCGCGAGGCTTCGAAAGGAGGGTCAAATGGACGAGATCAAGAAGCGTGCATTCGGCAATGTCAGTGATTGCACCCGCAACCGGTTTCTGCAGGAATCGCACTGGCTGCTGCTCGCCCTGGCGGCACTGAGCGCCAGCGTGGCAGTGGGGGCGTTGTTCCTGCCCGACCCCGGCGAGGATGCCGTGTGGCTGGGCGCGGGCAATCTGTTCCTGGCCGCGTTCTACCTGTGCGCCGCGGCCATTCCGCTGTGCTCGGCGCGCATGGCGGGCCTGGGCATGTGGATCGCTTACGTGATCTACGCCGGCACGGTCGGCCAGAGCCTGCTGGCGATGGCGCTCGTCTCGCTCGCCATCGTCGCGGTGTTCGCCGTCAGGGCGGTGAAGTACCACGGCGTGGACCCGACGCTGCGAGCCAAGGGAACCTGAGCTGCGCCCGAAGGGAAACGGGGGACAATGGGGTCAGACCCCATTGTTCCCCCATGCATATCTGGGTTGACGCCGACGCCTGCCCGCTGGTCATCAAGGAGATCCTGTACCGCGCCGCCGAGCGCGCGCAGATCCCGACCACGCTGGTGGCGAACAAGCCGCTCACCACGCCGCGCTCGAAGTTCGTGCGCGCGATCCAGGTGCCGCGCGGCTTCGACGTCGCCGACGAGGAGATCGTCGGACGCATCGCCGCGGGCGACCTGGTGGTGACGGCGGACATCCCGCTCGCGGCGCAGGTGATCGAGCGCGGCGGGCACGCGCTCAATCCGCGCGGCGAGCTCTACACTCCGGACAACATCCGCGAGCGGCTGGCGCTGCGCGACTTCCTCGCCGAGCAGCGCTCGCTCGGCGTGCAGACCGGCGGGCCGGCGGCGCTCGACCAGACCGACCGCAAGCGCTTCGCCGATGCGCTCGATCGCTTCCTCGCGCGGCGGCTGCGAACGTAGGGGAAGACGGGGTCGGATCCGGATTTTCAAGGAAGTCCGATCCGACGCCCGGGGGTGAAAAGTGGCAGGTGCGGCTCGGCATGGCATGGGTGTATCTTCGCTACGCGCAGTAGCGGCGGAGACGATAGACCCGAGGAGGAGAACGAGATGAGCGCCTGTTTCATCGTGCGTGCCCAGGTCGTGGACGCGGCCGTGGAGGACGACTTCGACCACTGGTACCAGGAAGAGCACCTGCCGGATGCGGTGAAGGCATTCAAGGCGCGGCGCGCGTGGCGCGGCTGGAGCGACGTGGACGCGTCGGTGCACTACGCCTTCTACGAGTTCGACGACGTGGCGGGTGCGCGGGCCATCCAGGGCTCCGCTGCGCTCGAGCGTCTGGTGGCGGAGTTCGACCGCATGTGGGGCGACAAGGTCAAGCGCAGCCGCGACATCGTCGAGACCATCCAGAGCATCGCGCAATGAATCGGGTTCAGACCCCATTTATTGAAACTGGCGATTCGCGGATAGACTTTCCGGCAAGCTAGTCCGGGAGGCTCGTGGCGGAGGAAAAGGTCCAGCGTCGGCTCGCGGCGATCCTGGCGGCGGACATCGCCGGGTACTCCCGGCTGATGGGCGAAGACGACGTGGCGACGGTGCGCGACTTGAAGGGTCACCAAGCCGCGGTGCTGCCCCTCGTCGCCGAGTTCGGCGGCCACATCATCGATACCGCCGGGGACGGCATCCTCGCCGAATTCCCGAGCGTGGTCGGCGCGGTCGAGTGCGCGACCCGGCTGCAGCAGGTGATGGCGGCGCGCAACGCGGACCAGCCGGAGAACCGGCGCATGCAGTTCCGAGTCGGCATCAACCTCGGCGACGTGATCCACGACGAGGCGCGCATCTACGGCGACGGCATCAACGTCGCGGCGCGGCTCGAGAACATCGCCGAGCCCGGCGGGATCTGCATCTCGGAGGACGTGTACCGGCAGATACGTGACAAGCTCGGCGTGCCGTGCCGCGATCTCGGCGCGAAGGAGCTGAAGAACATCGCGCGCCCGGTGCACGTCTATGCGCTCGACCTGGGCGCGCCCCGCGCGGCGTGGCGCAGCAAGCGCGCCTTCAGGCTGCGCCCCATCCTGCTGCTGGCCGTGGTGCTGGCGCTGGTGGCGGCCGCGGTGCCGCTCGCGTGGCAGCGGCTCGGCAAGCCGGCCGAGGCGTCGGCGGCGACGCTCGCCGTGCTGCCGTTCGCGAACCAGAGTGGCGACCCGAAGCGTGACTACTTTAGCGACGGCATCACCGAGGACATCATCAACGCGCTGGGACGCTTCTCGGGGATCCGCGTCTCGGCCTACAACGCGGTGCGCGCCTACAAGGGGCGCAATCCCGGGCGCGAGGAGATCAGCCGCGACCTCGACGTGCGCTACGTCGTGCAGGGCAGCGTGCGCCAGGCGGAGGACCGGGTGCGCGTCGGCGTCGAGCTGAGCGATGCGAGCAAGGGAACGCTGCTCTGGTCGGAGCGCTACGAGGGCAGCGGCAGCGAGATGTTCGAGATCCAGGACCGAGTGGTCAGGGACATCGCCGGGGCGCTCGCGGTGAAGCTGACGGCGCTGGAGCAGCGCCGCGCGGCGGCCAAGCCGCCGCAGCGCATGGAGGCCTACGACCTGGTGCTGCGCGCGCGCGAGCTGCTGCGGAGCTCGGAGCGCGCCCGCAACCGCGAGGCGCGCGCACTGCTCGCGCAGGCGCTGCAGATGTCGCCCGACTACGGCGAGGCCAACGCCGCGCTCGCCCTGGCCGAGATGCAGCGCGCGCTGTTCGGCTGGATCGAGGACCCTGCGGTGGCGGTTAGGCGCGCCGAGGAAGCGGCGGCCCGCGCGCTCGCGGTCGACGACCCGGGGGCCAACGCGCGCGCGCTCGGCGTGCTCGGCGGCCTGCACGCCTTCACCGGCAAATTCGACACCGCCCTGACCGAAGCCGACCGCGCGATCAAGCTGAACCCGAGCGACGCGCTGGCGCACTCGCTGCGCGGCGGCGTGCTGATGTGGACCGGCCGCATCGCCGAATCGATCTCCGCGAGCGAGGCGGCGCGACGCTTCGACCCGCACCTGCCGTCCGACGGCGTGTTCAACCTCGCCTTCGCCTACTACCTGGCCGGCCGCTACCGGGAGGCGCTTGAGGCGCTCGAGCCCACGCTGCGCGCGGCGCCGGACCTCGTGTTCCTGCAGGCGGTACGCGCTGCCGCCGCGGCGCAGCTCGGACAAACGGACGACGCGCGCCGGGCGGCCCTGGAAGTGCGCCGGCTCGATCCGTTCTTCAAGGTGGAGCTGTTCGGCACCCGCCTGGTCAACCCCGCGCACCGCGCCAAGGCGCAGGAAGGGCTGCGCAAGGCGGGGCTGTAGGAAGGCTACTTGTGCTGCTGGCTCCAGACCTCGTGCGCCCTCTTCAGCAGCGTCGGGTCATTGTCCGCCTTGTTGCGCGCCGCGGTGCTGGAGAACACGTACAGCTTGCCGTCCACGATCTTGAAAACGCGCGGGTCGGCCTCGGCCTGCATGCCGGCGGATAGCCCGGCCGCACACAGGCCGCCGAACTGCGGCGAGTAGCGCTCGGGGTCGGAGGCGAAGGCCGCGCGGTTCTTCTCGCTGACGAAGAGGTACCGCACGTCGTCGAAGTCGTAGTTGATGCTCGAGGTGCCCCGCGCGGGCTTGCCCGGATTGAAGTAGGTCACCGGGTCGATGCCCTTCAGGGCCACCCCCGGCGCCTTGGCGTCGCCGGCCTGCGCGAGCGACGCTCCACCGAGAACCAGCGCGGCGGCAGCAAGCAAAGCGGGTAGCCTGTTCATCCTTACTCCCGGGCGGGTTCGGGGGACCGCCGGAATAGTACTCCCGGACACGCCAGCAATGGGGTCAGACCCCATCATTCTCGCAGCTTCTTCAGGAGCCTGTAGAGATGCCACAGCACGCCTGAGGCGAACCACCCGGCAAGCGTTCCCCCGAGGGCCATGCTGACCGGCGCGAACGTGTGGGCAAATCGGTCAAAGTCGCCGGAGTCCGTGCACGGATACGGCTGGCCCTGCTGTGCACAGTACCGCTGCATTTGCTCCTGCATCGGATCGGTCGCGAAATAGCCGAAGTAGACCCCGTACGCTGCGGCCGCGATCGTCAGCCCGAGGATGATCGGGCGGCGAAAGCGCTTGCGCAGTTCGGCGGTGGTCGGCGACCCGTCGTCGACGCTGGCGCCGGGGGCGGCGTAGGGGTTCGGCTGATCGCTCATGCTGGAAATCGACTCAGACCCGGTTCATGCGCGATCTAATCTACGTGGTTGAGCGCGAGGTCGAAGGCATCGAAGTTGCGCAGCCGGCGGCCGGGCGCAAGGCCCGCGATGCGGCGGTTGAACAGCAGCGGCACCTGCTGCTCTGAGATGCCGCCGTGCGAGCGCAAGGGAACGTCGAGCCCGGAGAGGTCGTGGCGCGACTTGCTCGTGCCGATGACGCTGTCGCGCCGCGCGACGAGCACCAGGTCTCCCATGCGGTCCTCGGGCAGCTCGAAGCGCCGGCAGGCATCGCTGCGCTCGAGCGCGAGCTCGATGCCGGGCAGCGCGGCGATGCGCGCGGCGAGCGCCGCGGCGTCGGCGCCGGGCGGCAGGTAGGCGGTGGCGAACGAGCCGAGCGCGCCGTGGTGCACGACATAGGGGTCGGTGATCGGCAGGATCACGCGCGTCGCGCCCGCGCCGAGCCACTCGTCCAGCAAGTCCTGCAGGTAGATGACGTTCGGCGAGCCGTCGGCGGCGTGCTTGTCGTTCATGCCGTGGTCGGCGGTGAGCGCGATCGCGGCGCCCGCCGCCTCGAGGCGCGCGAGGTAGCCGTCCATCATGGCGTAGAACTCGTTCGCCGCCGCCGAGCCGGGCGCGGCCTTGTGCTGCACGTAGTCGGTGGTCGAGAGGTACATGAGGTCGGGGCGCTGCGTTTCCATCAGCTTCACGCCCGCGGCGAACACGAATTCCGACAGCGCCGCGCTGTACACCGAGGGCCGCGGCATGCCGGCGAGCGCGAGCTGCGCCTCGTCGGCCTTCTCGGCGGAGAAGCAGATTCCTTTCAGGCCGTGGCCGAGCAGCGTGCGCAGCTTGTCCTTCGCCGTCACCACCGCGACCGAGGCGCCCGCGTCGGCGAAGGCGGCGAGGATGGTGCCGGCGCGCAGGTAGCGCGGATCGTTCATCATCACTTCCTGGCCCGATTCTCGGTCGTAGAAGTAGTTGCCGCAGATGCCGTGCACCGCGGGCGGCGCGCCGGTGACGATCGAAAGGTTATTCGGGTTGGTGAAGCTCGGCACCACGCACTCGGCGAGGAACGCCGAGCCGCGCGTCAGGGTGCGCGCGAACCACGGCGCGACGCCGGCGCCCACCGCCGCGGCGATGTAGGCGTTCTCGCAGCCGTCGACGCACACCACCACCAGCGGCTGCGTCATCCAGCGGTAGCTGCGGCCGTTGACCTCGATCGTCGCGTGGTGGCCCATGGAGTCTGGATAAATACCACAGACCGGGCCCCCGGCGGATCCGAATGGAGGACAATGACCCCATGGCCGATCACATGCAGGAATCGCTCGCCAAGCTGCTCGACGAGTACGACGCGCGGCGCCGCGACGAGCTGGAGCGCGAGCACCGGACGAAGGAGGAGGATGCGCATTTCCTCACCCAGTTCGCCGAGCTGCGGCGCGACGTGATCCGGCCGGTGTTCGAGGCCGCCGGGGTGATGCTCGAGAAGCGGGGGCACCGCTACAGCATCACCGAGCAGGAGTTCACCACGGGGAGCGCGGGCAGGATCGGCGAAGCGGCGATCTCGCTGCGCATCGCCCCCGCGGGAACCAAGGCGCCGCTGCACGAGGACCGGCACTCGCTGACCATCGCCACCCGGCACTACAACAAGACGGTGTGGATCAATTCCGGCGAGGCGCCGAACGCCGGCGGTATCGCCGGCGCGAAGGGCGCGCATGCGCTGGACCAGGTAACGCGCCAGCTCGTCGAGGAGGAAGTGATCGCGTTCGTCGCGCGGATCATGGCGGGCTAGAAGACTTACCTGTGCAGGTCCTCGATCGCGTCGACCACCATGCCGGTGCCGATCGCGATCATCAGGATGTCGCTCGCGACGCGCACGTAGCGGTAGCCCTCCGGCGGCACGCCGATCTCGACCACCAGCTGCGGCGGCAGGTCGTAGACCACGACGTCGCGCGGCAGCGGCTGGCCGCGCTGCCACTTCTTCGCCTGGCCGGGCGGCATGCAGCCATTGTGCTTCTTGGCGAGACCCGGCGGGCACTTGCCGCCGCGGAACTCGTTGCCGTAATACTCGCGCGCGACCTTCTGCTGATGGTCGTCGAAGCGCGCGTCGTGCTTGCGCTCTTTGTAGTGCTTTTCCTTGCCGCTCTTCGACGGCTTGTCGGCCAGCGCCGTGCCGGCGCCGAGCGCGGCGGCCGCGGCGAGCGCCAGCGCAAAGCTCGTATTGCGAATCAGCGCCTGCATGTCTACCTCGCAAAAAGATGGGCTCAGAGTCGATTTTCCCCCGAAAACGGGGTCGGACCCCAATTAACTATTCAACTCTTTCAGCTCGGCGAGCAGCGCCTCGGGCAGCGACACACCGTCCTTCAGCGCCTGCGCGCGGCGCGCGAGCTCGCGCTCTCCCGGCAGCAGCACCGGCTGCGCCGGGTCGGCGGCGGGCGTGTCCTTGATGAGCTGGCGGAAGCGCGCCATCGCCGCGCCGTAGGCTTCGCGCCCGAGCAGGCGCGCGGGATCGAGCAGCAGGAAGAAGTGGCCGATGCCCTGCGCCCGTGTGGCGTTGTCGACCCAGGTGACGACGTCGGTGAGGAAGTGTGCGCCCGGCAGCACGCCGGCGAGGATATCGACCGCCATGGAGAGGCCCGCGCCCTTGTGCGCGCCGAAGGGCAAGAGGAACCCTTCGAGCGCGGCGGCCGGGTCGGTGGTCGGGCGGCCGCGCTTGTCTGCGGCCCAGCCCTCGGGGATGGGCTTGCCCGCCTTGAGCGCGGCGCGGATCTTGCCGCGCGCGGCGACGCTCATCGCCATGTCGAGGATGAAGTGCGCGCCGTCCTCGCCCGGCGCGGCGATGGCGAGCGGGTTGTTGCCCAGGCGCAGCGCCGCGCCGCCCCAGGGCGGCATGGTGGTCGAGGCGTTGGTGCCGGCGAGCATCGCCAGCCCCGCGTCGCAGGCCTCGCGCGCGTAGGGCGCGATGGCGCCGAAGTGGTTGCTCGCGCGGCAGCCGACGTAGGCGATGCCGGTGTCGCGCGCGAGCCCGATGGCGGCTTCGAGCGCGTGCGTGCCCACGAGCGGCCCGAGCGCGTTGCGGCCGTCGACCAGCGCGAGCGACGGCGCGCGCCGCTCGAGGATCGGCATGGCGCGCGCGTCGATGCCGCCCGAGCGCAGGCGCCGCGCGTAATCGGGCACGCGCACCGCGCCGTGCGTGGAAAGCCCCATCAGCTCGGCGTCGACCAGGATGCGCACGCAGGCCGCGGCGCCTTCTGCGCTCGCGCCGGCCGCGGCGAGCGCTCCGTGGCACAGGCGCGTCAGCTCTGCTGCGTCGATCGTCCGGTCATCGCCTGCCATGCTGGCGGTCGCCTTAGGAAGGGAGCACCATTGTAGGCAATGAGGATGCCGCCATGGCCTTCAAGCTGACTTCCAGCGCGTTCGCAGACGCCGGCGCGATCCCTGCGAAATACACCTGCGACGGCGCCGACGTGTCGCCGCCGCTCGCCTGGTCGGGCGTACCGGCGGGGGCGAAGAGCCTGGCGCTCGTCGTCGACGACCCGGACGCGCCCGACCCGAAGGCGCCCAAGATGACCTGGGTGCACTGGGTGCTGTACGACATCCCGCCCACTGCGGCCGGCATCGCCGAGGGCGCCAAGCCGCCCGCGGGCACCAGGGACGGGGTGAACGACTGGGCACGCACCGGCTACGGCGGGCCCTGCCCGCCGATCGGCCGGCACCGCTACTTCCACAAGCTGTACGCGCTCGACACGCTGCTGCCGGACCTGAAGCGCCCGAGCAAGGCGCAGCTCGAGGCGGCGATGCGCGGCCACGTCATCGCCGAGGCGCGGCTGATCGGCACCTACCAGAAGCACCGCTGAAACCGGGGTCGGACCCCACCTTCCGCCTTACCCCGTAAGGCGCGTATTGGCGAGCGTCAGGCGCTCGACGAGGTTGCGGGCGAGTGCGCGCGTGAGCAGGAGCTGCGTTTGCAGGCTCATCCGCTCCAGGGCATCCGGCGCGAACTCGCATACCAACGAGTCCTTCGTTGCCACCACGGTCGCGTGACGGCGCTGCTGCCCGCCGAGGATGTAGGCCATCTCGCCGAAGAACTCACCCGCGTTGATGAGGTTGAGCAGGCGCTCGCGCCGGACGACCTTTGCCGAGCCCGTCGCGAGGAAGTAGAACTGCGATCCGGGAAAGTCCTCGTATACGACGATGTCGTCCGCTTTGAGGCGCGACCAGCGGCCGGCTCGCGCAACTTCCCAAAGCTCCGCGTCGGACAGCGTTGCGAGCGTCTCGACCCGCTTCAGCGCATTGAGTTTGTCGGCTTCCGCAACCGCATCGGGCGACAGGACGTGCCGGGAAACTTCCGAGAGCTCGAACGCGAATTCGGCCCAGGTCTTGTAGCGCTCCCCGGGCTTTTTCCTGAGCGCGCGGAGCACGACCCGGTCGATGATCGGCGACAGGTCCGGCCGCAAGCTGCTCGGCGGCGTGGGCTCCTCGTGGAGGATCTTGTGGACGAGTTCATCCATCCCTTTGGCGACGAACGGACGCTGGCCGGTCAGCAACTGATACAGCACGACGCCGAGCGAATACATGTCGCTGTGGAAGGTAAGCTCCTCGCGGGTGATCCGCTCGGGAGCCGCGTAATGGGGTGAACCCATGTCCGCGGTGCGCACGACGTTGGTCTTGTGCAGGACCGCGGCGCCGAAGTCGGTGATCCGCACGTCGGTTCCCTCGGCGATCATGATGTTCGCCGGCTTGATGTCGCAGTGGATGATGCCCGCGCGCGTGGTGTAGTCGAGCGCGCCGCAACAGTTGAATCCGATTTCTATGACGTCCGCGACCGGCAGCAGCGTGCCCGGGTTGACGTGCTGCGAGAGGTCGCCTCCGGCGATCAACTCCATCGCGATGTGGGCCCTGTCCTGCTGCACCACCGCGTCCAGCAGCGTCACGACGTGCGGATGGATCAGCATGCCCGCGAGCGAGGCCTCGCTCAGGAACTGGGCGTGGCGCGCGCTGCCGAACTCGGGGTCCCGGAACACCTCGGGGTCGACGATCTTCAGCGCGACTTCCCTCCCGGTGAAGGTATCCACGGCACGGTACACGGTCCCCGAAGTGCCCTTGCCGAGCGACTTCACGAGCTGGTACTTGCCGACCTGTTGGCCCGGGCCGGCCGCGGCAGGCTGTTCGTTCGTTTGGGCACGCGGTGGCGCGGGTACCGAGCCGGAAGCGTCGTTCGTATTCGCAGCCAAGACTATCCTCGATCCACGCCGCCCACTGTTCAACCGCGAGGTGCTCTAGAGTAGCAGGACTGCATGGCGCCGGGCCACCCGTGCTCACCAATCCTTAAACCCTTGAACAGGTCGATCTGCACAATGGGGTCAGAGTCCATTTTCGCCGCTTCGCTCGCTGCCGCGCTCGCTCTCGGCGCCGGCCTGGCACGGGCAGGCGACGACGACGAGCGGCTGCGCAGCGCGGCCGCCCCGTACGAGGAGATCGTCCACGTCACGGTGCGCCAGGGCGTCGACGAGCCGGTGCTGTTGTCGATGGCCGCGGCCGAGCAGAAGCCGAAGCGCATCCTGATGCTGTTTCCCGGCGGCGACGGCGTCATGCGCTTGCGCGCGGAGCCCGGGGGCGTCCGCTTCAGACTGAGCGGCAATTACCTGCTGCGCTCGCGCGCGCTGTTCGTCGACGCCGAGGACGCGGCGGTTTCGCTCGACATGCCGGGCGACCAGTACTGCTGCGCGAACGACCGCTTCCGGCTCGGCGGGACGCACGTGGCCGACGTGGGCCGGATCGTCGGCGCGCTCGCGGCACGCTTTCCGGGCGCGCAGCTGTACCTCGTCGGCACCAGCAGGGGCACGGTGTCGGTCGCGCCGCTGGCGGTCGCGCTCGGCCCGAGTGTCGCCGGCGCCGTCATGACCTCGACCGTGACGCAGCCGTCGCGCTCGGGGGAGGGCCTGTCGGGGTTCGACTTCGGCACGCTGAAGACGCCGACGCTGTTCGTGCACCACCGGGACGACAACTGCCGGGTGACGCCTTACGCCGCGGTGCGCGACCTGGCCGCGAAGTACCGCTTTCCGCTGGTCACGGTGACCGGCTCGAGCGACACGAGCGGCCCGGCGTGCCAGGCGTACAGCGCCCACGGCTTCCGCGGCCGCGAGACGCAAGTGGCCGCGGCGATCATGCAGTGGGTGAAGACGCGGGCGGTGGCACCCGCCATCGAGTGAACCCGGGGTCAGGCGCCATTTTTTTGACTGACGAGGTTTTCTCGGTCAAGCTGTTTCGATGACCGAGCTCGCCCTTTCACTCGCCGGCAAGGTGCGTCGCCACACCATGGCGGCGAGCGCGCTGGTGGTGCTCGGCGCGGCCTGGTGGTGGCAGCTTGCCGCACTGCAGCAACCCAAGGATTTCGTCTGGCTCGCGGTGACCGCGTTCTCGGTGCTGACCGGCTTCGTGGCGCTCGGCTGGCTGCGCCCGGCGCGCGTCGGCATCACCGCCCCGCAGGCGATGATGGTGCTCGGCACGCTCGGCATGCTCGGTGGCCTGATGATCGACGTGCACCACGCCGGGCTCGCGGCGATCGCCTCGATGTGCGCGGCGAGCGCGCCGGATTTCCTCGCGGTGGCGCGCCTGCACCTCGAGTGGCTGCCGGCGATGCACCTCGGCATGGTTGCCGGAGGACTGGGCGCGCTTGCCTGGCTGCGCCGCGTGCGCCCGGGTTGCCGGCGCCAGTTCTGCGCGCGCTTCGTGCAGAACATCGCCTGCTCGGGCTGGATGATGGTCGGCATGGTCGCCGGGGTGATCCTGTATTACCGGCTCGCGGCCTGGTTCGGATCCGCGGGCGTGCCGGCGATGCTCGGCGGCATGATCGGCGGCATGGTCTGGGGCATGGTGGCGAGCGTGTCGATCTACCGCGCCTGGATCGGCCTGCGCGGCCCGCGCTGATGAACGAGGAGATCCGCGCGGTCCAGCAGGACATGGAGCGCTGCGGCTACATCGCCGAGCCGGCGATCGCCACCGCGGTGTTCCTCGCGCGCGAGATGCGCCGCCCGCTGCTGGTGGAGGGCGAGGCGGGCGTTGGCAAGACCGAGATCGCGAAGGTGCTGGCGCGCATGCTCGGCACCGAGCTCGTGCGGCTGCAGTGCTACGAGGGCCTCGACACGCACACCGCGCTGTATGAGTGGAATTATCAGCGCCAGATCCTGCGGCTCAAGATTGCGGAGCGGGAAGGGCGCGACCCCGCCAAGCTCGAAGAGCTCATTTTCGGGCGCGAGTACCTGCTCGAGCGGCCGCTGCTGCGCGCCATCACGCGTCGCGAGGGCCCGGCCGTGCTGCTCGTCGACGAGGTCGACCGCGCCGACGAGGGCTTCGAGGCGTTTCTGCTCGAGTTGCTGTCGGACTTCCAGATCACGATCCCCGAGCTCGGTACGATCCGCGCCGAGCACGTGCCCTTCGTGCTGCTGACTTCCAACCGCTCGCGCGAGCTGAGCGACGCGCTGAGGCGGCGCTGCCTGTACCTGTACATCGAGCACCCCGGTCTGGAAAAGGAGCTGCGCATCCTGCGCGCGAAGGTGCCCGGCGTGAGCGAACAGCTCGCGCGCGGCGTCGCGCGCTTCGTGCAGCGGCTGCGCGAGCGCGAGCTGCGCAAGCTGCCCGGCGTCGCCGAGACCATCGACTGGGCGCAGGCGCTCATGCGCCTGCACAAGGACGGCCTGGACGCCGAGACGGTGGGCGCGACGCTCGGTTGCCTGCTGAAGGACGCGCACGATCTCCGGGCGACCGGCCGGGAGGCGATCGCCGGGCTCGTGGAGCACGCGGCCGAGCCGGGCTGAGCGGCGCGCATGCTGGGACAACTCGCCCGTTTCGCCGCGGCGCTGCGCGCCGCGGGCCTGCGCGTGGGACTCGGCGACGAAGTCGATGCGGCGCGCGCGCTGACGCTCGTCGACCTGCTCGATCGCGCCGAGGTGCACGGCGCGCTGCGCATCGCACTCAAGCTGCCGCCCGAGGCCTGGGAGCTGTACGACCGGCTGTTCCTGGAATATTGGGACGGCATTCGCGCGCCGCGGCACGAGGCGCTCGAGCGGGCGCTGCGCGAGCAGCGCGGGCCGCCGCAATGGCAGTGGGACGGCGCGCGCGTGCGCCTCGCGCTGCCCGACGCGGAGCAGGACGACGAGCCGACCGGCGACACTCCGGGCTACAGCCCCGAGCCGGTGCTGCGCCGCAAGCCCTTCGAGCACTGTTCCGCTGCCGAGATCGCGGCGCTCGAGCGCATGCTCGAGCGCCTCGCGCCGCGGCTCGCGGCGCAGAGGACGCGGCGCCTCGTGCCTTCGCGCGGCCGCGGGCACGTCGACCTGCGGCGCAGCTTCCGCCATGCGCTGAGAAGTGAAGGCGACCTGGTGCGGCTGGCGCGCCGCACGCGCGCCATTGAGGAGCCGAGCCTGGTGGTGCTGTTCGACACCAGCGGTTCGATGGCGGCCTACACACGCATGCTGCTCGCCTTCGCGTTCGCGCTGCGCCGCACCATAAGGAAAGTGGAGATCTTCGCCTTCAACACTTCGCTCGCGCGCGTCACGCGCATGATCTCGCCCGCCGAGGTCGCGCGCACGCTCGAGCGGCTCGGCGCGGGCGTGCCCGACTGGTCGGGCGGCACGCGCATCGGCGCCTGCCTGGAGGCATTCAACGCCCGCTACCGGGACGCGGTGATAAACCGGCATACCACGGTGCTGGTGTTCAGCGACGGGCTCGACCACGGCGAGGGCGCGGTGCTCGGCCGCGCCATGCGCGAGCTGCGCGCGCGCGCCGCGCGGGTCGTCTGGCTAAACCCGCTCGCGGGCGATGCGCGCTACCGGCCGTCGGCTGACGGCATGCTGGCGGCGCTGCCCTACGTCGACCATTTCGGCGCGGCGCACAACCTCGAGTCCCTGGAAGGATTGCTCAGGCACCTTAGCTAGAGTATCGTCGCCCGACCCAACGAAGGCTCGATCAGGGAGGGGAGGCCCATGATTCCTGCGCCATTCGACTATCACCGTCCGTCGTCGCTCAACGAGGCCATCAACCTGCTCAAGCACCACGGTGCGCAGGCGAAGGTGCTCTCCGGGGGCATGAGCCTGCTGCCGACGCTCAAGCTGCGCCTGGGCTCGTTCGCGCACCTGGTCGACATCAACCGCATTCCGGGGCTCGACGGCATCAAGGAGGAAGGCGGCTTCCTGCACATCGGGGCGATGACGCGGCAAAGCGCGCTCGAGCGCTCCGATCTCATCCGCACCAAGTACCCGATCCTCGCCGACGCGGTGCCGCTGATCGCCGATCCGCTGGTGCGCAACCGCGGCACGGTCGGCGGCAACGTCGCCAACGGCGATCCGGCGAACGACGAGCCGGCCATCATGATCGCGCTCGGTGCGACGCTGGTCGTGCGCGGGCCCAAGGGCGAGCGCACGATCGCCGCGAACAAGTTCTACACCGATCTCTACACCACGGCGCTCGCGCACGACGAGATCCTCACCGAGATCCGCATCCCGGTGCCGCCGGCGAAGAGCGGCGGCGCCTACCAGAAGCTCAAGCGCAAGACGGGCGACTACGCCGCGGCGGCGGTCGCGGTGCAGCTGACGCTGGACGCGAAGGGCGCCGTGGCGAGCTGCGGCATCGCGCTGACCAACGCGGGGCCGACGCCACTGGAGGCCACCGAAGCGACAAAATTTCTGCTCGGCAAGATGCCCGACGCGAAGACCATCGAAGAGGCGGCGACGCTCGCCGCGGCGAAGAGCAATCCGAGCGGCGACCATCGCGGCTCGGTCGAATACAAGCGCGACATGGCGCGCGTGCTCGCCGGGCGCGCGCTGCACACCGCGCTCCAGCGCGCGGGGGGGAAATAGCCATGGCCAAGCACAAGATCAGCGTTACGGTGAACGGCGAGGCGCGCGAAGCCGAGGTCGAGTCGCGCCTGCTGCTGGTGCACCTGCTGCGCGAAGTGTTCCGCATGACCGGCACGCACGTCGGCTGCGACACCTCGCACTGCGGCGCCTGCACCGTGATCCTCGACGGCAGCCCGGTGAAGTCGTGCACCATGCTCGCGGTGCAGGCCGACGGCAGCAAGATCACCACGGTAGAGGGGCTGGAGCAGGGCGGCAAGCTGCACCCGGTGCAGGAGGGCTTCACCGAGAAGCACGGCCTGCAGTGCGGCTTCTGCACCCCGGGGATGATGCTCTCGAGCGTGGCGCTGCTCGAGCGCAACAAGAACCCGAGCGAGCAGGAGATCCGCGAAGCGATCGCCGGGAACCTGTGCCGCTGCACCGGCTACGTCAACATCGTCAAGGCCGTGCAGTACGCGGCCGAGAAAATGCGCTGAGGAGCCCGCCATGACCATTGCGAAAACCGACGCCAAGATCTGCGGCATGGGCCACTCCATGAAGCGCAAGGAAGATCCCCGCTTCATCCGCGGCCAGGGCCGCTACGTCGACGACATCGTGCTGCCCGGCATGCTGTACATGGACATCGTGCGCAGCCCCTACGCGCACGCGAAGATCAAGAAGATCGACACCTCGGCGGCGCTCAAGATCCCGGGCGTGCTGGCGGTGATCGACGGCCCGACGCTGGCGAAGTACAACCTGCACTGGATGCCGACCATCTCGTCGGACACGCAGATGGTGCTGCCGATCGACGAGGTGATGTACCAGGCGCAGGAGGTGTGCGCGGTGATCGCCACCGAGCGCTACATCGCCGCCGACGGCGCCGACGCGGTCGAGGTCGAGTACGAGCCGCTGCCTCCGCTGATCGACCCGTTCAAGTCCATCGCCAAGGGCGCGCCGGTGTTGCGCCACGACAAGAAGGACCAGAAGGACAACATCGCGTTCCACTGGGAGGCGGGCGACCGCGCCGACACCGACAAGGCGATGGCGGCCGCCGAGGTGGTGGTGACGGAGAACGTCTACCTGCCGCGCATCCACGTCGCCTCGATGGAGACCTGCGGCTGCATCGCCGACTTCGACTCTGCGCAGGGCAAGCTCACCGTCTACATGACGACGCAGGCGCCGCACGCGATCCGCACCGTATTCGCGCTGGTGGCCGGCCACGTCGGCCTGTCGGAGGAGAGGATCCGCATCATCTCTCCCGACATCGGCGGCGGCTTCGGCGGCAAGGTGCCGGTGTACCCGGGCTACGTCATCGCGGTGGCGGCGTCGGTGGTCATCGGCAAGCCGGTGAAGTGGATCGAGGACCGCATGGAGAACCTGCAGGCGGACTCGTTCGCGCGCGACTACCACATGAAGGTCGAGCTCGGCGCGAAGAAGGACGGCACCATGACCGCGCTGCGCATCAAGACCATCGCCGACCACGGGTATTCCAACGCCTCGGCCAACCCGTCCAAGTTTCCCGCGGGCCTGTTCTCCATCTGCACCGGGTCGTACGACCTGAAGCACGCGTTCTGCGAGGTCGACGCGGTGTACACCAACAAGCCGCCCGGGGGCGTCGCCTACCGCTGCTCGTTCCGCGTCACCGAGGCGGTGCACGCGATCGAGCGCATCACCGATTCGCTCGCGCACAAGCTCGGCATGGATCCGGCCACGCTGCGCATGAAGAATTTCATCAAGCCCGAGCAGTTCCCGTACAAGTCGGTGCTCGGCTGGGAGTACGACAGCGGCAACTACGCGCCGGCGCTGAAGAAGGCGATGGACATCATCGGCTACGACGCGCTCCGCAAGGAGCAGGCCGAGAAGCGGAAGAAGGGCGAGCTGATGGGCATCGGGATTTCTTCCTTCACCGAGATCGTCGGCGCGGGTCCGTCGAAGGACTTCGACATCCTCGGCATCAAGATGTTCGACTCGGCCGAGATCCGCGTGCACCCCACCGGCAAGGCGATCGCGCGCTTCGGCACCAAGAGCCAGGGCCAGGGGCACGAGACGACTTACGCGCAGATCGTGGCGCAGGAGCTCGGGATCCCGGCTTCCGACGTGCAGGTGGAGGAGGGCGACACCGACACGGCGCCCTACGGCCTGGGCACCTACGCCAGCCGCTCGACGCCGACCTCGGGCGCCGCCTGCGCCATGGCGGCGCGCAAGATCCGCGACAAGGCGAGGAAGATCGCCGCGCACCTGCTCGAGGTGAAGGAGGAGGACCTCGATTGGGAGCCGGGCAAGTTCAGCGTCAAGGGCGCGCCGCAGAAGTCGAAGACCATCCAGGAGTGCGCGTTCGCGGCCTACACCAATCACCCGCAGGGCATGGAGGCGGGAATGGAGGCCACGCACTACTACGATCCGCCCAACCTCACCTTCCCGTTCGGCAGCTACATCTGCGTGGTCGACATCGACCGCGACACGGGGGTGGTCAAGGTGCGGCGCTTCGTCGCGGTGGACGACTGCGGCAACATCATCAACCCGATGATCGTCGACGGCCAGATCCACGGCGGCCTCAACCAGGGCCTCGCGCCGGCGCTGTACGAGGAGATCAGCTACGACGAGGAGGGCAACATCACCGGCGGCAGCTTCATCGATTACTACGTGCCGACCTCGCTCGAGTCACCGAGCTGGGAGACCGACAAGACCACCACGCCCTCGCCGCACCATCCGTTCGGCGCCAAGGGCGTGGGCGAGTCGGCCACGGTCGGCGCGCCGCCGGCGATCGCCAACGCGGTGGTCGATGCGCTCTACCACCTCGGCGTGACGCACCTCGACATCCCGATCACGCCGGAGAAGGTCTGGCAGGCGCTTAAGGCGAAGGGCGCGACGGCGGCGTAGGGAAGCGTGCTCGGCAGGTTGATCCGGTCGCTGCGATCGGCCGGGGGGCAGGCGGCCCCGGCGGCGGCGGACAAGTCGTTCGTCGCCTTCGTCACCACGGTGCCCGAGCCGCGCTTCGTCGCCCCCGGCGAGCGGCCCTACTCGGCGCTCGCGAGCACGCGCCTGCGCGTGCTGATTCCCGCGGCGGGGCTCGCCCGGCAGGTGCCGGTGGCGCTGGTGCCGCTCGAGATGTTCCTCGCCGACCCGACGCTCGCGAGCCTCGGCGCCGCGCACGCCATCGTGCTGGGCAAGATCCCCACCGACGCGGTCCTGCGGCGCGAGCGCGAGCTGCGCGCGATGCTCGAGCTGCTGCGCACGCGCGCGCAAGCGGTTCCCGTGTTCGCCGACCTGTCGGACGACTACGCCGCGATGGCCGCGACGCTCGGCGCGCCGTTCCTCGCCGAGTACCAGCGCGGCCTCGCCGAATGCTGCACGCTGACGGTGCCGTGCGCGGCGCTCGCCGAGCGCCTGGGGACGGGACGCCGCGGCGCGATCCACGTCGTCGAGGATCCTTGGGAGAGCCCGCACGGCAACCCGCCCAGGGCGCCGCGCGGCGCGCCGCTGCAGCTGTGCTGGTTCGGCAACATCGCGCCGAACACCCTGCCGCCCGTGGAAGCGTCGCTGCGGCGCATCGCCGCGCGGCTCGACGGCGCGGCCGCGACGCTCGCGTTCGTGGCGGCGGCGAACCGCCGAGAGCTCGGCGAGGCGCTCGGCGCGCGCCTGCGCGCGGCGTATCCGGCCTTCGCTTTTCGCTTCGTCGAGTGGTCGCGCGAGACGACCTGGCACGCGCTCGAGCAATGCGACCTCGTGCTGCTGCCGCAGGATCACGCCAGCGCATGGGGCCGCGTGAAGTCGCACAACCGGCTGGTGGAGGCGATTCGCGCCGGGCGCTTCGCCGTCGCGTCGCCGATCCCGTCGTATCTCGAGCTCGCGGAATTCGCGTGGACCGGCGAGGATCTCGCCGAGGGCGTGGCGTGGGCGACGGCGCATCCGGACGAGGCGGCCGCGCGTGTGGCGCGCGGGCAGGCGCTCATCGCGACCCGCTTCTCTCCCGAGGCGGTGGCGGAGAAGTGGGCGGCGCTGCTCGGCGTCGCGGCGCGCCGGGTCAGCGCCGGCGCGCCGCGACCGTGAAGTGCGCGGGCGGCTGTCCGCCCGCGTGCCGCTGCCACATGGTCTCGTAGGCCGATTCGAGGGCGCGCGCGTACCCCTGCGTGTCGAACAGCGGCGCGGTGAGGCGGTTGGCGGCGAGCTTGTCCTTCAGCCGCGCCAGGCGGGCGGGCTCGCGCGCCAGCTCGATCGCGGCGCGCTCGTAGGACGCGAGGTCGGGGAACACGAGCTCGGGCAGGCCGATGGCGCGCAGCAGGCTCTCGGCCACGCGCCCGGCGAAGCTCGGGCCCGGCCAGGTGAGCACGGGAACGCCGGCCCACAGCGCGTCGCTCGTCGTGGTGTGGCCGTTCACGTAGCGTGTGTCGAGGAACAGGTCGGCGAGCCGGTGGCGCGCGAGGTGCTCGGGCTTGCGCAGCTTGCCGCAGAATACGATGCGCCGCGGGTCGATGCCGGCCTCGCCCGCGCGCCGCAGCAGGTTCTTCTCGCCGTGACCGCCGAGCAGCCACAGCACGCTCCCCGGCACCGCCGCCAGGATGCGCATCCAGCCGTCGAACAGCGGGCGCTCGATCTTGTAGTGCTTGTTGAACGAGCAGAACACGAAGCCATCCTGCGGCAGCCCGAACGCGGCGCGCGCGACCGGCGCATCCGAGATCGGCTGGCGGTTGTCGTTCGCCTGGTAGCTCGCCGGCATCCACGCCACCTTCTCGCCGAACCATTGCGCTTCGTCATCGGGCAGGATCACCTTGTCGGCGACGATGTAGTCCATGAACCCCGCGCCCATGCTCCCCGGGTAGCCGAGGAAGTTGACCTGCATGGGCGCCGGGCGCAGCGCGAAGATCTCCGGGCGGCTCTCGGCGGTGTAGCCCTTGCGATCGATGAGCACGTCGATGCCGTCCGCCGCGATGCGCCGCGCGGCCTCCTCGTGCGAGCAGCCTGCGATGTCGACGAAGCGGTCGAACGCGGCGACGAGACGCCTGCGGTAGTCGCTGCCGTCGTCGATGCCGAACGAATAGCCGAACACCTCGAAGCGCCCACGGTCGTGCGCTTCGAGCAGCCCGGCGGTCAGGTGTCCCGTGGCGTGGTCGTGGAAATCGCCCGAGACGTAGGCGATGCGCAGGCGCTCGCGCGCGCCACGCGCCGCCTGCCTGGGCCGCTCGAGCCCGGCGACTCGCTCCTGGATGCGCTGCGCATGGCTCGTGGCGATCGCGCTGCGCAGCTCCGGCGGGAACTGCACCAGCAGCGAGGTGAAGGGCGCGACGCGCAGCGCGAGCGCGTCGTGCGGGTCCGCGCGCCAGCGGCCGACGAGGTACTCGACCTCGGCCGCGGCGCCGTCCCATTCGCAGGCATCGAGCAGCGGCTTGAGCAGGTTGGCGTGCGCCTTGGCGCTTTGCGGGTCGAGGCGCAGGACTTCGCGGTAATGCGCGATGCCCTGCGCGAGCTGGTTGCCGATGATGTACGCGTTGGCGAGGTTGAGGCGCGCGGTGGTGTTGGCGGGGTCGAGCTCGACCGCGCGCGACAGAAGCTTCAGCGCTTCCTGGAAGCGGTGCTGCTCCCACACCACCAACCCGAGGTTGGAATGGTTCTCTGCCGACCCGGGCGCGCGCGCCAGCAGCTCGCGGAACAGCCGCTCGGCGCCCGCCAGGTCGCGCTGTTGCCACAGCCGCGCGGCCTGCTCGGCGAGCCCCGGCTCCTTGGCGGGCTTGGCGAACGATGCGATGAGACGTTTCAGCATTCCTAGCGCCGGCGTGCGGATCGGAGCACCATTGTAGGGAAAATGGGGTCAGACCCCATTCTTTCGGTCATGGATCTGCGAACACGCCTCTACCTCGGCTCCATCGTCGTGCTGCTCGTCGGGTTGTGCAGCGCCTTCGTCATCTTCCTCAGCGCCGGCGACGCCGCCGACGGCGCCGCGCGCTACGAGCTGATCGACGGCAAGGTGTACGCCGTTCCGCTCGCGGACACCAAGGCCTACGTGCGCGACCTGCAGCGCCTCGGCGGGAAGGCCGCGGTGCTCGCGGCCGAGCTCGATCTCTGGTTCGCCGGGTTGTGGCAGGGAAGACGTCTCGCGTTCACCGTGGCCATCCTCAGCATCGCCGTGTCGCTCGGCCTGTTCCTGATCGCCAACCGCCTGCCGGACCCGGCGCGCGGCGCTAGTGAACCACCCGGGCCACCGCGAACATGAACGCCGCGCCGAGGCAGGTGAGCGCGATCAGGCTGCCGGCGATGGCCGGGCGGTTCTGCGAGTGCGCCTCGGGCAGGACGTCGGCCGCCCCGATGTACAGCAGGAACCCGGCGAAGAACCCGAGGTAGAGCATCAGCGCCGTGGGGGGAAGCTCGAACAACAGCGTCGAGGCGGCGCCCAGCACGGGCGCGACCGCGTCCAGCGCGAGCATGCCGAACGAACGGCGGGCCGTGTTGCGGTGAACGAGCATCAGGCTGACCGTGTTGAGCCCGTCGCAGAAGTCGTGCGCGATCACGGCGATGGCGACCGCAACGCCGACGGCATTGGAGACCTGGAACGCGAGGCCGATGCCGACGCCGTCCATGAAGCTGTGACCGATGAGCGCGAGCGCCGAGAGCACGCCTACCTGCGGGTGGCGGTGCGCGGCGTAGTCGGCCTCGTGCGCGTGGTGCACCAGCACGAACTTCTCCAGGCCGTGAAACAGCAGGAACCCGACCACCAGCGCGACCATGGCCCCGGTGGCGTCGATCCCCTCGGCGCGCGCCAGCGCGAAGATCTCGGGCAGGATCTCGAAGCTCACTACCCCGAGCAGCACGCCGGCGGTGAAGCTGAGGATGAAGTGCAGCTGGTCGCGGAACCTGAGCGCGAACAGCCCGCCGGCAAAGGTCGAGAAGAACGTCGCGAGCGACAGCCATACGGCGGTCATGGGGTCCGTGGGAAACCGGGTTCGACCACGCGGCCCGATACCGGCGCCGCTAGAGGCTGATCACGAGTGCCACGAGAATCGCGATCAGCAGGATGACGATCAGGTCGCTGTTGCTGAGATTGCCGCCGGCCGGCATGGCATCGATCTTCTGGGCAAGCGCGTGCACTTCTTCATCGCTCAGCGCCGCGACGCGCTGCTTGGCGAAGACGCCATTCACGCCGAGCGCCTCGATCCGCTGCTTCACGTCCGCACGATCCAGGAATGCCTGGACCTTGGCTCTGTCCGCGTCGGGCTGGTCCTTCCCGGCAATTTCCTGCGTGGAAATGATCCCGGCACGCGCGGACAACGGTTGAAAGCACAGGGTTGCGGACATCACGATGATTCCCAGCAGGCGCGGGGGTTTCGCTTTCATGGTGACTCCTCCTTGGTAGGGGTTGACGGGATGCAGCAGGGCATCGGCCGAAAAATTATAAAGAGGAGCGGCCAATCTGTGGCAACAAACGGGGTCTGACCCCGTTTTTTTCTTCTCAGCCTTCCGGAAGGATCGAGCGGATCATGGCGAGCAGCTCCTTCGGGCTGTAGGGCTTGGTGAGGTAGGCGGTCGCGCCCGCCTCCTTGGCCTTGTGCTCGTCGCCCGAGAGCGCGAACGAGGTGATCGCGATGATCGGCGTCGCCGCAGTGACCGGATCGGCGCGCAGCCGGCGCGTCGCCTCGATGCCCGAGATCTTGGGCAGCTGGATATCCATCAGGACCAGGTCCGGGCGCTTCTCCAGCGCTGTCGCCACGCCCGCCTCGCCGTCGTGCGCCTCGATGAGCGCGTAGCTGGTGCGCTTCAGCAGGTCGCGCACGATCTTGCGATTGAATTCGTTGTCCTCGACGTAGAGGATGGTCTTGGCGCTCATGCGGCTGCTCCATCGTCGACGCGCAGCGGAAGCTCGAAGATGAACACCGAGCCCTTGCCGGGCTCGCTTTCCACCCAGATCCGGCCGCCGTGCATCTCGACGAACTTGCGCGTGATCGACAGCCCAAGGCCGGTACCGCCGTACTCGCTCGCGATCGTGGCGTCGGTCTGCCTGAACTCGGTGAACAGGCTGCCGATCTTGTCCGGCGGGATGCCGATTCCCGTGTCGGCGACGCGGTACACGAGCGTGCCGCCGTTGTGCTCGACGGAGACCGCGACGCGGCCCGCGTTGGTGAACTTGAGCGAGTTGCCGGCGAGGTTCATGAGGCACTGCGTGAGCCGTCCCGGGTCGCCATGGGCGAGGGGAAGGTCCTGCGGCACTGAGGCAAGGAGCTCCAGCCCCTTCGCTTCGGCGAGCGGCCGCAGCGTCGCGCGCACGCTCTCGACCAGGTCCTGCACCGCGTAGTCGGCGAGTGCGAGCTCCATGCGCCCGGCCTCGATCTTCGCGAGGTCGAGCACGTTGTTGATGAGGCGCAGCAGGTGCTTGCCGCTCGTCTGGATGTCGCCGAGCGGCTCGGTCATGTCGGCCGGGACATCGCCGTACATCCCCTCTAGGATCATCTCATTGAACCCGAGGATGGCATTCAGAGGCGTTCTCAATTCATGACTCATGCTGGCTAGGAACTGCGATTTGTGCTGGCTCGCGACCTCGAGCTGGCGGCCCTTCTCCTCGATCTCGCGGAACAGGCGCGCGTTCTGGATCGCGATCGCCGACTGCGTGGCGAAGGTCTCGAGCAGCTCGATCACCTCGGGGGCGAATTCCCCGGGCGTATTCCGGGAGACGGATAGCGCACCTAGCAGTCGGCCTTCGCTCAGCAGCGGCACCACCAGCAGGGCGCGCCACCCCGCCTCAACGAGCAAGTTACGTACGCGGCTCTGATAGCTCAATTCGACGATATCGGGGACTTGCACGGGTTGGCGGGTCATTCCGGCGGTACCGACCGCACCTTCGCCGAGCCGCAGCGGCTCGCGGCGGAACAGCTCGACGAGCTCCGCGGGGACGTTCCGGGCACCGCGCTGGTGGAAGACCTGCCGGTCCTCGTCGTACTCGTAGATTGCGCCGCTGTCGAGCCCGGTGAGCTGAACCGCGCGCTCGACGATCGTCTGCAACACCTTCTCGACGTCGAGCGTCGAGCTGATTGCCTGGCTCACTTCGCCCAGAGCCGTGAGCTGACCGACCGATTTCGTCAGGGCGTCCGTGCGCTGCTGCAGCTCCTTGAACAGGCGCACGTTCTCGATCGCGATCACCGCCTGATCGGCAAAGGTCTGCAGCAGGGCGATCTGCTTGTCGGTGAACGGCTTCACTTCGCCGCGCCAGACGGTCACCGAGCCGATGGGCGTCCCCTCCCGGAACATGGGGATGGACAGAATCGAGCGCAGCGCGATCGTATCGCGCAGCGGATGCGTGTAGTCCGGGTCGAGCCAGGAATCCTCGATGTGCACGATTTTCCGGTCGACGATCGATCGGCCTGACGTGGTATCGCGTCCAATGGGACGCGGATAGGCGCCGTGCAGGGCGGCGACCCCGGCCGCATCCACGCCCTCCACCGCGGCGAGCACGAGCTTGCCGTCCTCCGCGAGAAACACCACGCTGTAGGTGGCCGCGCAGAGCCGTCGGGCGCTGCGCACGATCGCCTCGAACACAGGCCGCTCGTCCGTGGGAGAGCTCGAGATCGCGCGCAGTATCTCCGCGGTCGCTGTCTGCTGCTCGAGCGTCTCGCTCAGGTCGCGGTTGCGAGCCTCCAGCTCCTTGAACAGCCGCGTGTTCTCGATCGCGATCACGGCCTGGTCGGCGAAGGTCTTGATGAGCGCGATCTGCCGGTCGTCGAAGGGCCTGGCCCCGGGATGCGCCGCGCCGATCGCCCCGATGACCTTGCCGTCGAGGATCATCGGCGAGAAGATCACGGAATTGAAGCCGAAATCGCGGGCGAACTGCACCGTCGCCGGCGGTGCCGCCGGATTGTCCAGCACCGGCGCCAGCTGTAACGCCTGCTTCGACAGCATCGCCCGGCCGCCGACGGTGGTTTCGTCCAGCGGCCGCGGATAGCGATCCCGCAGCTTCTCGAACCCCGGATCGCCGTCGACGGCGACCATGTCTACAACGCCGTCGTGCAACAGCTGGAGCACGGCGAAGCGCGTGCCGAAAAGTCGTCGGACGTGCTGCACGATCCGCTCGAAAACCGGCTGCGTGTCCGTCATCGAGCCGCTGATCGAAGCGAGAACCTGCGCCGTCGCGGTCTGCCGCTCGAGCGCCTCCTTGGTCTCGTTGAACAGGCGCACGTTCTCGATCGCGATCACGGCCTGGTCGGCGAAGGTCGTCAGCAGCCCGACGTCGTGGTCGCTGAACTTTCCGGCTTCGCGGCGCGTCACGCTGACGGTCCCGATCCCCGCGCCCTTGCTCATCATCGGCACGGCAAGGATGCTTCGATACCCCCTATGGCGCGCCATCTCCCGCAGCACAGGCGGGGCGTGCGCATCTTCACTATCGCTGAACTGAGCGGGCGCTCCGCTGCGCACGGCTTCGACGAGAACCCTGTCACGGTCATCCGAAATCGAGAACGGAAAGGCCTTCTTCAGCGCGTCGTCCCCCGATCGGCTCGTGGAGGTGAATGCGGCAAGATGCAGCGCTTCGCCGATGCGATGCGTCACCGTCGCCGAAAGCGCGCCGAGCAGTCGCATGGCGTTGTCGGCGATGGCGTCGAAGACCGGTTGCGCGTCGGTCGGTGAGCGGCTGATGACCTTGAGTATCCCGGCCGTGGCGGTCTGCCGCTGGAGCGCTTCCGCGAGCGCCTTCGCGTGGCGCGCCGCCTTGGCCTTCTCGCGCGCGAGCGAGCGCTGCAGCTTTGCGAGCTGCGCCTGCAGTTCGGCCTTGCCGGTCCCCGCCATCGCCCCCCCGGGAGTGAACGGGCGGCTGAAGGTTAGGGTAACCCCCGGCGTAGGGCAAGGGGCGCACCATGAGAAAATGGACTCCGACCCCGATTCCAGATTTCTTGAGGAAGTCCATGAGCCTTTCCCCCGCGGCGCCGCGGCGCCACCTGCACACCCGCACCATCGCCTGCGAAGGCTACGAGCGCGAAGACGGCCTGTTCGATATCGAGGCGCGCATCGTCGACCAGAAGACCTATGACGTGACCGAGCCCTACCGGGGGCTACGCAAGGCGGGCGAGCACGTGCACGACATGCAGCTCCGGATGACGCTCGACCGCGACATGGTGGTGCGCGACATCGAGGTGGCGACCGTCGACGCGCCCTACGAGCCGTGCTTCACGGTGGCCGCGGCCTACAAGCGGCTGGTCGGGGCCAAGGTGGGCGGCGGCTGGCGGCGCGCGGTGAACGACGCGGTGGGCGGCACCAAGGGCTGCACGCACTTGAGAGAGCTTCTCATGCCCGCGGCGACGGTGGCGTTCCAGACCATCGGCAGCTGGCCGAAGGGCGGCAAGGTGGCGACCGCCGACGACCCGAGCCTCGAAAAGAGGAAGCCCTACTTCATCGACGGCTGCAAGGCCTGGGCGGCCGATGGACCGATCGTGAAGGACCTGTTCCCGCTCCACTTCCGCCGGAAAGCGGGGTGACTTACAGTATGCGTCAGGCCATTCCCTGAAGGGAGGAGACCATGACGACCGTGGCGCAGATCCTGAAGTCGAAACCCGATCAGTCGGTCGCGACGACCTCGCCCGAGGCTTGGGTGTTCGAAGCGGTCAAGCTGATGGCCGAGAAGAACATCGGCGCGCTGGTGGTGGTCGAGGGCGGCAAGGTCGTCGGCGTGGTCACCGAGCGCGATTACGCGCGCAAGGTGGCGCTGATGGCGCGCAGTTCGCGTGACACGCCGGTGCGCGACATCATGAGCACGCGCGTGATGTACGTGCGGCCCAATCAGACCAACGAAGAGTGCATGGCGCTGATGACCGAGAACCGCCTGCGCCACCTGCCCGTGATGGAAGGCGAGCGCATGGTGGGCCTCATCTCCATCGGCGACCTGGTGAAGGACATCATCTCCGAGCAGAAGATGATCATCGAGCAGCTCGAGCACTATATCGCCGGCGGTCTCGGCTAGCGGGCACGGCCCGCGCCGCAGGCTCGTGGCCCGGAATCACCGATACCCTTAGCGCCGCGCCCGTGTAGCGCTCGATCGAGCGCATCAAGTGATGCTCGCCGTGACCGAGCAGCGTGACGGCGACGCCAGCGCGCCCCGCGCGGCCGGTGCGGCCGATGCGGTGCACGTAGTCCTCGGCCTGGCGCGGCGCGTCGAAGTTGATCACGTGGCTGATGCCGGGCACGTCGATGCCGCGCGCGGCGACGTCGGTGGCCACCAGCACGCGCATGCGCCCGTCGCGCAGGTGCTGCAGCGTGGCGTTGCGCTCGCGCTGGCGCATGTCGCCGTGCAGCGCGCCGGCGGCGAAGCCCTGCCTCACGAGCGAGCCCGAGAGGTCCTCGGCCGAGCGCTTGGTGGCTGTGAATACCAGCGCCTGCTTCAGATCGACGTCGCGCAGCAGCGCGTCGAGCAGGCGCGTCTTGTGCGCGAAATTGTCGGCGAACAGCGCGTGCTGCTCGATGGCCGCGGCGCGCGCCTTCGAGGGCGCGACGTCGATGCGCTGCGGGTCGCGCGTCACGCGCCGCGCCAGCCGCCCGACCACGCCCTCGAGCGTCGCCGAGAACAGCAGCGTCTGGCGCGTAGCGGGAGTGCGCGCGACGATGGCGTCGATGTCTTCCTGGAATCCCATGTCGAGCATGCGGTCGGCCTCGTCCAGCACCAGGATCTCGACGCGCGCCAGGTCGAGGCGGCCGCGCTCGAGGTGGTCCTTCAGGCGCCCGGGCGTGGCGATGACGATGTCGACCGGCTTGCCGAGGGCCTTGAGCTGCAGGCCGTAGGGCATGCCGCCCACCAGGCACGCGGTGCGCAGGCGCTGGCCGCGGCCGTAGCCATGCGTGGCCTTCTGCACCTGCAGCGCGAGCTCGCGCGTCGGCGCGAGCACCAGCACGCGCGGGCCCGCGCTGCCGCGCGGCGCACCGGGTACGCGCGCAGCACCGGCGGCGTGCGCCGCGAACAGGCGTTCGAGCGCGGGCAGCATGAAGGCGGCGGTCTTGCCGCTGCCGGTCTGCGACGACACCAGCAGGTCGCCGCCGGCGAGCGCCGCGGGAATCGCGGCGCGCTGCACGGGGGTGGGCTCGGCGTAGCCGAGCGCCGTGAGGGTTTCAAGCAAAGACGGATGCAATCCGAGCGTCGAGAAGCTCATGGTTTTCCTTTCGTGTCACCGGCGCCAACCTGAAGCCGCGATGCCAGAGCGAAAGGGAATCTTTCGACGGGAACTGCGAGAGGGTCGGAACAGCCAACGGTTTCCCGCCCGGAGGCGGTGCTGCAACGCAGCAAGGAGCGCACTCTACGCGAAACTGCGGCAAACTGCGAGCGCTTTTGCTGCAACAATCGGCAAACGCAGCGGGGGATGGGCATGGAGCTGGGCCTGAAGGGCAAGGCGGCGATCATCACCGGCGGCACGCAGGGCATCGGCCGGGCCACGGCGCTCGCGCTGGCGCGCGAGGGCGCAGCCGTGGCGATCGCAGCGCGCGGCCGCGAGCGGCTCGACCAGACCGCCGAAGAGATCCGCGCCGCCGGCGGCAACGTGGCCGCGATCCAGGCCGACGTCAGCCAGGCCGCGGACTGCGAGCGGCTGGTGGCCGAGACGGTGAAGGCCTTCGGCCGGCTCGACATCCTGGTCAACAATGCCGGCACTTCGGCGACCGGCGAGTTCTCCGCGGTGACGGACGCGGCCTGGCAGGCGGACATGGAACTCAAGCTGTTCGCCGCGATCCGACTCTCGCGGCTTGCGATTCCGCACATGAGGCAGCAGCGCGGCGGGCGCATCATCAACATCACCAACATCGGCGCCAAGCAGCCGCGCGCCAAGTCGATGCCGACCACCGTGACGCGCGCCGCGGGCCTCGCCTTCACCAAGGCGCTGTCCAAGGAATTCGCCCCCGACAACATCCTGGTGAACACGGTGTGCATCGGCCTGGTGCGCGCCGGCCAGCACGAGCGCCGCGCGCAGAGCACCGGCACGGCCGTGGAGCAGCTCTACGCGGCGATGGGCAAGGACATCCCGCTCGGGCGCGTGGGGCGCGCCGACGAGGTCGCCAACGTCGTCACCTTCCTCGCCTCGCACGCCGCGAGCTACGTCACCGGCACCAGCATCAACCTCGACGGCGGCGCCTCCGCCGTCCTTTGAGTCAGGGACAGACCCTATTTTTGGGAGGAATTCATGGACAAAGCCCGTTTCGAATCAGAGCTGAAGCGCGATGGTTTCCTCGAGGTCGAGACGAAATCCGTCGGCCCGAACGTGGCGCTCGAGGAGCATACCCATCCCTACGACGTGCGCGCGATGGTGCTCGAGGGCGAGGTGACGCTGCGCTTCGACGGCAAGGTGCAGACCTGCCGTCCGGGCGATTCGCTCACCATGGTTGCCGGCTGCGCGCACACCGAGAGCTACGGCCCGCAGGGTGTCACCTACGTCGTCGGGCGCCGCAAGAAATAGGGTCTGTCCCTATTTTCGGAAGTCGTCGCGCTCGAGCAGCCAGGACACGGCAAAGCCGAACACCAGGCCCCAGAAGGCGGCGCCGACGTTGAAGATCGGCACGTCGGCGACGGTGATGAGGAACGTGACCAGCGCGCCGAGCGAGAAGTTTGTCTTGAACGAGATGACGAACGCGGTCTGCAGCACGCGCAGCATGGCGAGGCCGGCGAGCGCGCCGATGAAGGCGCGCGGCGTGGCGAGCAGCAGGTGCGTGAACACCGGCGAGAACAGCCCGAAGCCGAGCGCGAACACGCCCACCAGAATGCCGGCGGTGTACTGGCGGTGCTTGTCTCCCGAGGCGGTGATAATGGCGTTGACCGGCCCGGTGAGGCAGGTCGACACCGCGCCGACGAACGCGGCCGGGATCGACCACAGCCCGCAGGCCGCGGTGATCGAATTGACCGGCGGTACGTGACCGGTGGCGCGCAGCACCGCGATGCCCTGGCCGTTCTGCACCACCAGCACCGTGACCGCGAGCGGCACCACGAGCTCGAGCATCGCCTGCCAGGAGAACTGCGGCGCGTAGAAGTTCGGGTGCACGATGCCGAAGCTGCCCGCGGCCGTGGCGTCGAAGCGCCCGAGCGCCGCGATCATCACGCCGCCGACGATCATGGCGCCGATCACCGGTGGCAGCACCTTCGACAGGCGCGGCGCGAGTGACAGCGCGAGGAACGCCACGGTCATCGGCGCGGCGATCCAGAATGCGTCGCGGATCGCGTACACCAGGTCGAGGCCAAAGCGCAGGAACACGCCCGCTACCATGCCCATGACGATCGGCATCGGCACCGCTTCCATGGCGCGCTTCACCCACCCCGACAGGCCGAGCACCAGCATCAGCAGGCCGCAGCCGAGGTAGGCGCCGATCACCTGGGGAAACGTGAGGTGTCCGAGCGCCGGGCCCACCAGCACGGCGCCGGGAATGGTCCAGAAGAACACGAGCGGCTGGCGGTAGAACCAGCAGAACGCGATGCTCACCAGGCCGTTGAGGAAGAACGCGCCGAAGATCCACGAGGCGAGGTCGGACTCGGACAGCCCGCCGCGCGTGCCCACCGCGAGGATGATCGCCACCGGCCCGGAGGCGGCGAAGATGAACGCGACCAGCGCGTTGCCGGCGTACACGCCGCCGAGGTCGGCGATGATCTGGCGCAGTGAAGGCGGGCGCGCGTGGGGGGATTCGAGCGGCACGGCGCGTCTCACACGCAGTAGAAGTCGATCATGGTTGGGATGCGATCGTTCAGCAGCACGATCTTCTTGGCCGCGATCATCCACCTTCCGGACTCGTTCCGCAGCCTGTGTTCGTAGCGCCCGAAAAAGACATGCTGCGCCGCGCGCTTGACATCATACACGTGGCAGGTCCAGGTCGAGCGCAGCTCGAGCCCGCCGTCGGGCGAGCGGCCCTCGAGGACCACGCCGGAGATCGCGTGCGCGGTGCGCGGCAGCGTCAGCGAGGCCACCGAGAGTCCCGAGCGCACGCGCCAGACCCGGTCCTCGAGCCCGGCGCGCGCCGAGTAGTACATGAGCGAGACCTCGCGGTCCGGCGACTCGGTGAGCGCATGCGGCTCCTTCCACGCGGGCATCCAGAATTCGACGTCCTCGCAGTACAGCGCGAGCCAGTCGTCCCAGCGCTGCGCATCGAGGTGGTGGCCTTCGCGGTACAAGAGGTCCACCGCATCGGGCGGCGCGAGGGCGCTCATTGCGTCGCTCCACGCGCGAGCAGGCGCTGCCACGCGAGGTACAGGGCGTGGTAGACGGTCTCGTCGGCGGTGTCGAACGTGCCGTGCATCGAGGTCGCTGGGGTGATGCCCAACTGGCGTGCGTGCTCGTCGGCGCCGGCGCGCATTGCGCCGGTGCCGCGCATGTAGCCCTGCTGCCATTCGATCTCGCCGGAGCGGAATCCCTCCTGGCAGTCTTCGTAGGTGACCGTGTCGTCCGGGGTGGCGAGCCCGCTCGGATTGTAGAAGTCTTCGTACTGCCGCAGACGCTGGCGGCGCGCCTCCGGACTTTCACCTGCGGGCGCCACGCAGTAGGTCGTCATCTCGGTGAGGTCGACCGCGAGCGGGCGGATGATGCGCATCTGCAGCGCTGCACTCGACCCGAGCTGCAGGTTGGGGAACAGGCAGAACTGGCGCGTGCGCAGCATCCAGTCGGCGCGCAGCACGCCCACTCGCCGCTCGAGCTCACCGAGACTGGCGTACAGCGGGTGGCGCTCCACCGGCGCCTTGGTCCACACCAGCGCGTGGCCCTGCTCGAAGCCGAATGAGCCCATCTCGGTCTCCAGCTCGCGGCCGGCACGGCCCTGCCAGACTGCGGGTGCGACGTCCGTGCGATTCCCCATCGCGGTGCGCCGATCGAGCAGGCGGAAGTACGACGGATGCACTGACGTGAGGTGGTAGCCGTCCAGGGTGTTCTCGAGCTGCAGCTTCCAGTTGGCCCGATAGGTGTAGGTGACGTCACCCGGCAGCAGCTCGATGCCCTGCGCGGACTGATCGACCACGAGGTCGATGAACACGCGCGCGTCGCCCAGGTGCGCCTCGAGCGGCGCGACGTCCTCGGACAGGCTGGCGAACAGGAAGCCGCGGTACTCCCCGAACCGCGGCACACGCGCCAGGTCGTGCGACTCGGCGTCGAAGGCCTCGGGATAGGCGCCCTGCGCCCGTGCCTTGATTGCGACGTTGTGTCCGGCGCTGTCGTACGTCCACCCGTGGTAGCGGCACACGTGCGCTTTCGCATTACCGCGCGCGTGATGGCACACCTGCGCACCCTTGTGGCGGCAGCTGTTGATGAAGCAGCCGAGGGTGCCGTCGGCAGCGCGCATGAGCACGACCGGCCGGCGCCCGATCCAGGTGGTCAGGTAGTCGTGAGGCTCGGGCAGCTGCAAAGCGTGTCCGACGTAGATCCACGAGCCTTCGAAGATGCGCCGCATTTCGAGCTCGAACACCGCTTCGCTGCGAAATGCGTCGCGGTGCACGCGGAACACACCCTCGCGCGGGCGATGGTCGATCAGCCGCTCGATGTTGGCTCCGGACTGCACGCTCCTCCTCCTACCTGTTCGGGGGCGGCGGCTATTCGTCGCTCACCGGCGTGGTGGCGACGATGAACACCAGATCGGTGATGCCGGTGTTATAGATCGCGTGCTTCACCTTGGGCGCGATGAAGATGACGTCGTGGCGCCGCACCACCCGCCGCTTGCCCGCGATCTCCATCAGGCCTTCGCCTTCGAGCACGTGGTAGACCTGCTCCTGCACCTTGTGCGCGTGCGGCTCGACCCAGGCGCGCGGCTGGTAGCAGGAGATACGGTAGTCGATGTGCCGCGAGCCGGTGGTCTCGGGATGCACCAGGAACTTGGAGAACGCGCCGCCGAAATGCCCGGCGAGGTCCTCCCAGTCGACCTCGGCGATGTTGCGGATCACCGACTCGCGCTTGGGCTTCGCTTTCTTCATTGCGGCTCCTTCGAAAGGTTCTTCGCGGCGCCGAACACCGGCTCCTTGTGCGGGATCGGCGGCAGCGCCCAGGCGCCGGTCGCCGGCGGCCGGATGTTGGCGTCGACGTGCACGTCCACCAGGCACGGCTTGCCGAGTTTCACGGCGTGCTCCAGGGCGCCGCGGAAGTCCTGCGATTTCGTCACCGTGACCCCCTCGACGCCCGAGGCGCGCGCCCAGGCGGCGAAGTCCGGATTGTAGGGCTTGCCCTCGGGCCCCTCGTAGAAGCCGGTGCCGATCTCGCGCCCGCCGAAAAGGCCGTACTGGATGTCGCGGATCGCCGCCCAGGCGAAGTTGTTCCACACCACCCACACCGCGGGGATGTTGTACTCGACCGCCGTGCACAGCACGTGCGGCACCATGGTGAAGCCGCCGTCGCCGCAGATCGACACGCACACCTTGTCCGGCGCGGCGAGCTTGGCGCCGAGGATCGAGCTCGGGCCGAAGCCCATGCCGGAGTAGCCCCAGGTGTTGAGCATGGTCTGCGGGCGGCGCGCGTTCCAGAACTGCATGTACCAGTTGTGGTGCACGCCGGAGTCGAGCGAGATGATGGCGTCCTCGGGCAGCACCGCCTGGCAGTCGGCCACCACTCGCTCGGGGCGCATGGGCGAGGCGTGGATATCGAAGTTGGGCGCGGTGAACGCGTCCCACTCCTTCTTCCAGCCGGCGATCTGCGCGCGCCATTCGCCGAGGCGCGGCCCGCCGTCGATCTTCCTCGCCGCGAGCGCGCCGAGCAGCTGCTCGAGGAACGCCTTGGCGTCGGCGAGGATCGCCAGGTCGGGCGGGTAGTTGCGCCCGAGCTCGGCGTGGTCGACGTCGACGTGGATCAGCTTGGTGTGCGGGAAGTTCCACGAGTAGCCCGGCAGCCACGACGACGACGAGCGGTCGTCGAACCGCGCGCCGATCGCGAGCACGAGATCCGCGTAGCGCCCCGCCTGGTTCGCGGGGAAGGCGCCGTTGCTGCCGATGAAGCCGAGCGACAGCGGATCCTCCATGTCGAGGCATCCCATGCCGTTCGGCGAGCTGATCACCGGGATCGACAGCCTTCTCGCGAGCGCGGTGAGCTCGGCGGAGGCCTCCGACAGCGTCACGCCGTGGCCGATGAACATCGCCGGGCGCTTCGCCGCGAGCAGCATGTCGAGCGCCTTGCCCACGTCCTCGCTCGAGGCGCCGCTGCGGCGCGCGAGGTAGCCGTTCCACGGCGCTTCCAGCTCGGCCTCGGTTTCCTCCTGGAACAGGTTGAACGGAATGTCGAGGTTCACCGGCCCCGGGCGGCCCGAGGTCATGGTGGTCACCGCCTGGCGCATGGCGAGCGGCAGCATCTCGGCGCGCGTCGGCTGGAAGCTGCTCTTCACCACCGGGCGCACCACGTTCGGGAAGTCGGCCTGGTTGTGGCGGTTCAGCTCCTGGAACGGGCCGCGATTGAACTGCGAGGTCGGCACGTTGGCGGTGATGGCGAGCAAGGCGGATGAGTCGGTCTGCGCCACCGCGAGCGCCATGATCAGGTTGGCCGATCCCGGCCCGGTGGAAGTCAGCGTCGCCACCGGCTGGTGCTTGACGCGAAAGTAGCCGTCGGCCATGTGGCCGGCGACCTGCTCGTGGCGCGGCGAAACGAGCTTCACCTTGTCGGCGACGTCGTACAGCGCGTCGAGCAGGCCGACGTTGCCGTGCCCGCAGATGCCGAACACGTACGGGATCTGCTCCTTCACCAGGAACTCGGCGATGAGTTCCGCTCCTTTTCTCTTTGCCATGCTGCCTCCGCTTCTCAGCGAGTTGCCCCGTTCGAGGATGCGCTCGCGCCGGCGATTTTGCCGAACACTGCGCCGTTGGTGAGCCCGGTGCCGCCGGGGTAGTTGAAGTAGAAGATGCCGCCCACCAGCTCGCCCGCGGCGTAAAGGTTTGGGATCGGCTCGCCGTCGGTGGACATGACGCGCGCCATGTCATCGAGAAACTGCTCCTCGGTGTAGGTGCCGAAGTCGGTGCGCGCGAGCTCCTCCTCCGACAGGTCGGGCATCAGCTTCCGAAGATCCTCCACCCCGTCGTAGGCCACGCGCATGGCCCCCGCGGTAAAGCGGCTGTTGCCCCCAGCCTCGTCCTCCGGCGCCCGCTCCAGCACCAGCACCCGCTCGCAGCCCTCGCGCGCCGACAGCGCGGCGCAAAACGCGGCGTTGCCACCCCCCACGACTACGACGTCCCAGGTCGGGGTCATGCTCCGGCTTGCTCCCGTTGAAAACGTTTCATATTAACAAATCGACCTTCACCATGGCGGTATTCCAGCGAACCTGGGGTATCATCGCCTGCCACGGGCCGCTCCGGCCGTCACGAGCGAGGAAGCACAGATGTCCGAATCGGGTATTGCGCGCTTGAGAATGCTGATCGGGGGCGAGTGGCGCTTGGGCGCGGCCGAGCGCGACGTGCTCGACCCGTACCGCGGCGAGCGCGTCGCGCGCGTACCCGAGTCCTCGCTCGCCGACCTGGACGACGCGCTCGCGGCGGCGGTGACTGCCAAGCGGCAGGTCGCCGCGATGCCCGGCTACGAGCGCGCGGCGCTGCTACGCCGCGTGGGCGCGCTGCTCGTCGAGCGCGCCGACGAGATCGCGCAAATCATGTCGCGCGAGACCGGCAAGGCGATCAAGGATGCGAAGGCCGAAGTGGTGCGATCGCAGGACACGCTGCTGCTGTCGGCCGAGGAGGCGATCCGCATCCAGGGCGAGCAGGTGCCGCTCGACGGCACCGCGATGGGCGCGGGCAAGCTCGCGTTGCTGCTGCGTTTCCCGGTCGGCGTGGTGGCCGGCATCACGCCGTTCAACGCGCCGTTCAACCTCGCCTGCCACAAGATCGCGCCGGCGGTCGCGGCGGGCAATGCGATCGTGCTGAAGGCGCCGCCGCAGGCGTCCTGGGTGGTGAGCAAGCTGGTCGAGCTGTTCGCCGACGCCGGCACCCCGCCGGGATTCGTCAACCTGCTGTACGGCAACATCGTCGGCCCGGCGCTGGTGCGCGATCCGCGCGTGGATTTCGTGACCTTCACCGGCTCGAGCCGGGTGGGCGCCGAGATCAAGGCCGCGAGCGGGCTGCGGCGTGTGGCGCTCGAGCTCGGCGGCAACGGCCCGACCATCGTGCACGCCGACGCGAACGTCGCGGAGGCGGCGCCGCAGTGCGCGCGCAATTCGATGCGCCTCGCGGGCCAGAGCTGCATCTCGGTGCAGAACGTGTACGTGCACGATAGCCTCTACGCGCGCTTCGTCGAGAGCATCGCGGCCGAGGTCGGCAAGCTGCGCCTGGGCGACCCGCTCGATCCCGCGACCGACGTCGGCACGCTGATCGACGAGCGCGCGGCGAAGCGGGTCGAGCAATGGGTGGACGAGGCGCGCGCCGGCGGCGCGCGCGCGCTCACCGGCGGCAAGCGCCACGGCGCGGCCTACGAGCCGACCGTGCTGGTCGACGTGTCGCGCACCATGCGCGTGGTGTGCGAGGAGGTGTTCGGCCCGGTCGTGACGGTGCAGCCCTACACCGACGTGCAGGCGGTATTCGAGGAGATCAGCGCGAATCCCTACGGCCTGCATTGCGGCATCTTCACGAAGTCGCTCCACGTCGCGTTCGACGCCATCCGCGCGCTGCGCGTCGGCGGCGTGATCGTCAACGGCACCTCGACCTGGCGCACCGACCAGCTCGCCTACGGCGGCGTGAAATCGAGCGGCATCGGCAGGGAAGGGCCCAAGTACGCGATCCGCGACATGACCGAAGAGCGGCTGGTGGTGTTCAACCTGTGAAAAACGATGACCTCAAGTTCGCCGAGCCGGCGAAGGAGCGCGCCGGGATCCAGTCGCTCGAGCGCGCCTTCGCCATCCTCGAGGAGATCGCGCGCCACCGGGAAGGCATCGGCCTCGCCGAGCTGAGCAAGCGCGTCGGGCTGCACAGCAGCACCACCTTCCACCTGGTGCGGACGATGGCGCAGCTCGGCTACGTCAACCAGCCCAAGGACTCGAAGAAGTACCGCATCGGGCGGCGCCTGTTCACGCTCGCCGCCGCGGCGCTCGACGAGATCGAGCTGGTCAACGTCGCGACGCCGATCCTGGAGAAGCTGACCCTCGATACCGGAGAGTCGGGCCATTTTGCGATCCGCTCCGGCGACGAAATCGTCGTCGTGGCGAAGACCGCCGGCGGCGGCATGTTCCAGCTCGTCGACCGCTCTGGGGCGGTGCGCCCGGCGCACGCCACGGCGCTCGGCAAGGTGCTGCTCGCGGCGCTCGATCGGCCGGAGCTCGAGCGCACCCTCGAGAGCCGCGAGCTGCGCAAGTTCACCGCGAAGACGATCACCGAGCGCGAGCCGCTCGCGCGCGAGCTGGAAGAGGTGCGGCGCCAGGGCATCGCCTTCGACGACGGCGAGTTCGACCCCGAGGTGCGCTGCGTCGCGGTTCCGGTGCGCGATTTCGCCGGCCGCGTCATCGGCGCGATCGGCATCTCCGGACCGATCTGGCGGCTGTCGCTGCAGGCGCTGCAGGAGAAGTCGGCCCGGGTGCGCGAAGCCGCCGCGAGCCTGTCCGCGGAGCTCGGCTCGCGCGCCGCCGCGAAGCAGTAATTCCACGTATCTCGGGGGGACGCACATGTTGCTCGAAGGCAAGAAGGTGGTCGTGGTCGGCGGATCCTCGGGGATCGGCCTGGCGACCGCGGAGCTGGCGAAGTCCGAAGGCGCTTCGGTGACCATCGCGGCCAGGTCGGCCGAGCGCCTGCGCGCCGCGGCCGAGCGGATCGGCGCGCGCGGCATCGAGGCCGACGTCACCAGCGACGCGAGCGTCGCGGCGCTGTTCAAGGCCTGCGGCCGGGTCGATCACGTCGTCGTCACCGCCGCGCAGTTGCGCACCGGGCCGATCAAGTCGCTGTCCCTCGAGGACGCAAGAGCGACCATGGAGAGCAAGTTCTGGGGCGCCTGGCGGGTCGCGCGCGCGGCCGACATCGCGCCCGGCGGATCGCTCACCATCGTCTCGGGCTATTTCAGCATCCGGCCGCGCCCTGGCGTCGCGATCGTCAGCGCGGCGAACGGCGCGCTCGAGTCGCTCGCGCGGAGCCTGGCGCTCGAGCTCGCGCCGGTGCGCGTGAACGCGGTGTCGCCCGGGCTCATCGATACGCCGATCCGCGCCGCGATGCCGGAGGAGGCGCGCCGCAAGATGCTCGAGCAGACCGCGGCCGCGCTGCCGGTCAAGCGCGTCGGCACGGGCGAGGACATCGCGCGCCAGATCCTAGCGTTCATGACGATCGGCTTCGCCACCGGCTCGATCGTGTATCTCGACGGCGGAGGCTCACTCGTATGAAGCTCTGGTATTCGCCCGCGTCGCCTTTCGCGCGCAAGGTGCGCGTCTGCGCGATGGAGCTCGGCCTCGCCGGGCGCATCGAGCTCGCCGAGACGACCGTGGTGCCGAGCAAGCCGAACGAGGAGTTCGCGCGCGAGAACCCGCTGATCAAGCTCCCCGCGCTGCGGATCGACGACGGCTCGGTGCTCTACGACTCGCGCGTGATCTGCGAGTACCTCGATGCGCTCGCTGGCGGAGGCAAGCTGTTTCCGGCGACGGGCCCCGCGCGCTGGCAGGCGCTCAGGCGCCAGGCGCTGGGCGACGGCATCCTGGACGCCGGGATCCTGCGCCGTTACGAGCTGGCGCAGCGGCCCGAGGCGCTGCGCTGGGCGGACTGGCTCGCGGGGCAGCTGGCGAAGGTGAACCATGGCCTCGATGCCGCAGAGCGCGAGGCCGGCGGCTGGGGCGAGACGTTCGACATCGGCCACATCACGGTCGCCTGCGCGCTCGGCTGGATCGACTTCCGTTTCCCCGACTCCGGCTGGCGCGCGACGCGCGCGCAGCTCGGCGGCTGGTTCGCGCGCGCGTCGGCGCGGCCGTCGCTGGCGCAGACCACGCCGCGTGCCTGAACGCGTATTGCGCCCCGGTCAGATTGTTTGATACTGTGAAGTGGTCTTTAGCATGGTGAAAGTTGAACCGGTGTAACGACCGAAATTCAAACAGGAGGAGGGGCCAGTGAATCAAGATAGAGAAGATGTCGCGGCGAGTGTGGGCCGCAGGGAGGTGTTGAAGGCGGGTGTCGCCGGCGCCCTGGCGCTGGGCTTCCCTGCGATCGTCCGTAGCCAGTCGGACAAGATCAAGATCGGGCATCTCACGCCGCTCACCGGCTTTCTCGGCGCGCTCGGCCAGTACGCGGTGCTCGGCATCCGGATGGCCGAGGCGGAAATCAACGCGGCGGGCGGCGTCATGGGCCGGCAGATCGAGCTCGTTTCGGAGGACTCGGTCAATCCGACGACCGCCGCGACCAAGGCGCAGCGCATGTACGAGCAGGACCGCATCGCGCTGCTGCTCGGCGAGATCAACTCGGCCTCTGCGAAGACCATCATGCAGGTGGCGGCGCGCAACAAGCGCTTCTTCCTGAGCACCGGCGCGCGCTCGGACGTGCTGCGCGGCGCAGACTGCAACCGCTACACCTTCCACATGGATATTCCGGTCACCGTGATGGTGAACGCCGAGGGCCAGGGGCTGCTGCGCGACGGCCTGGTGAAGGGCAAGCGGGTGTTCTACCTGACCTCGGACTATCTCTTCGGCCACGACCTGGCCAAGGCGGCCAAGCGTTTCATGAGCGAGCACGGCGCCACCATGATCGGCGACGAGCTGTGCGCCACCGACGTGACCGACTTCAGCCCATACCTGCTCAAGGTCCGGCAGGCGAAGCCCGACCTCGTCGCGACCAACCTCGGCGGCAACCAGGTCACCAACTTCGTCAAGCAGTACGCCGAATTCGGCCTGCCGTATGCGATCGCCGGCTTCAACCTCAACACCGCGGATGCCTGGGCGGCGGGCGAAGGCAACTTGAGCGGCATCTGGCCGACGGTCTGGCACCACCACATCGACACCCCGGGAACGAAGGCCTTCGTGGCCGCGTTCGCGAAGAAGCACGGTCAGCCTCCCGAGAACCATGCCTGGATCGAGTACGTCTCGCTCAAGGTGCTGGCGCAGGCCATGAACGAGATCAAGTCGACCGACAACGACAAGCTGATCGCCTTCTTGGAGAAGCAGCCGCAGTTCGACCTGCTCAAGCCGCGCAAGGGCTACTTCCGTTCCTGGGATCATCAGATGCAGCAGGAGGCCTACACGTTCACGGTCAAGCCCAAGGGCCAGGCCAAGGACAAGTGGGACTTCCTCCAGTTCAGCGCAGCCATCCCCAAGGCGGACCAGCCGCTGGAGCTGCTCGCGCCGACGAAAGCGCAGAGCGAGTGCAAGATGTAGGCGGGTACCGGGTGCGGGCGCCGTTCCGGCGCCCGCGTCTGGTGACCGGTTGAGTATGCAGGTCCTGTTCCTGCTGGAACAGGTGGTGAATGGCCTCGTGCTCGGAGGCTACTACCTCCTGATCGCGCTCGGCCTGTCGCTGATCTTCAGCGTCGGCGGCGTAGTGAATCTCGCGCACGGCGCGTTCTACGCGCTCGGCGCGTACGCTTCGCTCGAGATCGCGAAATACCTCGGCTTCGGACCCGCGGTGGCGCTGTCGCCGGTCGCGGTGGGGCTGCTCGGCATCCTGTTCGAGCGCTTCTTCCTGCGCCGCTTCTACACCGCCGACCCGATCCTCAGCCTGCTCGTGACCTTCGGCCTGGCGATGATCGCCGAGCAGGCCATCCGCATGGTGTGGGGCGCCGCGCCGCTGCCGGCGTCGATGCCGGCGGCGCTGAAGGGCAGCGTCGTGCTCGGGGACTTCCTGTTCTCGCGCTACCGCCTGCTGCTGCTCGCGATCGTCGCGGTGGTGCTCGCCGGCATATGGCTGCTGCTCAACAAGACTTCGTTCGGGCGCGTCGTGCGCGCCGGCATCCAGCGCCCCGACATGGTCGCGGCGCTCGGCATCCGGCTGCAGCCCTACATGACCACGATCGTGGTGCTCGGCGTCGCCATGGCGGCGCTCGGCGGGGCCCTCTTCGCGCCGATCGCGCTGGTGTATCCGGCGATGGGGGCCGAGATCATCACCGTCGCCTTCGTCGTGGTGGTGATCGGCGGTCTGGGCAGCTTCTGGGGCGTGGTGCTCGCCGCGCTGCTGGTGGGCGTGGTGCGCGGCGTCACCATCAATTTCCTGCCCGCGGCGGGCGAAGCCTCGATCTACGTGCTGATGTTCCTGGTGCTGCTGTTCAGGCCGCGGGGGCTGCTCGGCGAGCGCATCGAGAAGTTCGAATGACGCGCGGCCTGTGGAACGCGAAGTACCGGGCGCTGTGGATCGCGGCGGCCGCGCTCGTCGCCCTGCCTTTCGTGATGCGCCTCTTCGGCCTGACGGTCAATACGGCGAGCGTCACGGTCATCCTGGCGATCGCGGCGCTCGGCCTCAACTTGCTGGTCGGCTACACCGGGCTCACGTCTTTCGGCCACGCCGCGTGGTTCGGCATCGGCGCCTACGCTGCCGCGATCGCGCAGAAGAACTGGCTGCACGGCCAGATCTTCGTGCCGATCCTGATATCGCTCGCCTTCATCGCGCTCCTGTCCACCGTGGTGGGCATCCTGATCCTGCGCCGGCGCGGCGTGTATTTTTCGCTGCTCACGCTGGCGCTCTGCGCGCTCAGCTATGCGGTGGCGTTCCGCTGGACCGCGGTGACCGGCGGGGAGGACGGGATGGGCGGCCTGGAGCGCGGCCGCATCGGGCCGCTGTCCCTCGACAACGCGCTCGCCTACTACGCCCTGGTCGCGGCGATCAGCCTCGGCGTGCTGTACGTCGTGCTGCGCGTGGTGCGCTCGCCGTTTGGCCACGTGCTGGTCGCGATCCGCGAGAACCAGCAGCGCGCCACCTTTCAGGGCTACGCCATCGATCGCTACAAGCTCGGCGCGTTCGTGCTCTCGGCGACGGTGACCGGCCTGGCCGGCGCGCTGCTCGGATTCCAGAACTACCTCGTGTCGGCGGAGGGCGTGACGGTGGCGTTCTCCGGAGAGCTGCTGGCGATGGTGGTGATCGGCGGCATGCACCACATCCTGGGGCCGGCCCTGGGTGCGCTGTTCTTCGTCCTGTTCCGCGAGCTGTTCTCGATGTGGAGCGGCAACTGGCTGCTGTGGTTCGGGGTGGTGTTCGTCGGCTTCGTGCTGTATTCGCCTGGCGGGCTGGTCGGCATCTGGGCGAAGCTCAAGCGCCGCTGGCGGCCGCCGCCCGAGGAGGCGGCGGCCATGAGCGCGCGCCGGATCCACGAGGGCGTGCCGCTGCCCGCGTTTCTGCATCCCGACGCGCGCCACAGCGCGGTGCTGGAGGTGGACGCGGTGCACAAGCACTTCGGCGGCATCCGTGCGGTTACGGACGCGCGCCTCGCGATCCACAGCGGCGAGATCCACGCGCTCATCGGTCCGAACGGCGCAGGCAAAACCACCATGTTCAACGTCGTATCGGGCCTGTTCCCGCCCGACGCGGGCAGCGTGCGCCTGCACGGCCACGAGATCCACCACCTGCCGGCGCACCGCATCTGCCAGCAGGGCCTCGCGCGCTCGTTCCAGATCACCAACCTGTTCAAGGGCCTGTCGATCTACGAGAACCTGCGCCTGTCGCTGCAGGCGCGGCACGCGGCGCGCTTCAACGCCTGGCGCGACATCGACAGCTACCCGGAGATCCACGCCGAAACGGCCGAGCTGATCAGGTTCCTCGGCCTCGAGGGCATCGAGTCGATCGAGGGCGGCGAGCTGTCCTACGGCGGGCAGCGGCTGCTCGACCTGGGCATCGCCCTGGGCTCCAAGCCGCAGGTGCTGCTGCTCGACGAGCCGCTGGCGGGACTGGCGGCGGCCGAGCGCGAGCGGGTATCGCGCCTGGTCAGGAGCGTCGCGAGCCGCATCCCGGTGCTGATCGTCGAGCACGACATCGACCGCGTGCTCGGCTTCTCGCAGCGCGTCACGGTGATGAACCAGGGCGAGGTGCTGATGGCGGGCACGCCCGAGGAGGTGCGCGCCGACCGGCGCGTGCAGCAGGTCTACACCGGAAGCGGGACGCCGCCCGTCACCGGCCGCGCCGCGGGCGAGACGCGCGATCGCCCGCAGCTGCTGCGCTTCGAGCGCGTCAACGCGTTCTACGGCAAGAGCCACATCCTCAACGACGCGACGCTCGACGTGCGCGAGGGCGAGATCGTCGCGCTGCTCGGCCGCAACGGCGCGGGCAAGTCGACGTTGCTCAAGACGCTGACCGGCCTGGTGCGGCCGGCTTCGGGAAAGATCGAGTACGAGGGGCGCGACATCGCCCGCATGCCGGCGCCGGACGTTGCGCGCATGGGCATCGGCTACGTGCCGCAGGGGCGCGGGATGTTCGCCGGGATGACCGTGGCGGAGAACCTCGCGCTCGGGCGGCTCGCGCGCGCCACCGACGGCAGCCACGGCGTCGCCTGGAGCGAGGAGCGGATCTTCGAGTACTTCCCGCGGCTCAAGGAGCGGCTGAACGTCGCCGCGGACTATCTGTCGGGCGGCGAGCAGCAGATGGCGGCAGTGGCGCGTGCGCTGTCGGGCAACGTCAAGCTGCTGCTGCTCGACGAGCCGTTCGAGGGCCTGGCGCCGACCGTGATCCAGGAGCTGTTCAAGGTGTTCGACCAGCTGCGCCGGCACGTATCGATCGTGATCGTCGAGCACAACCTGGACCTCGTGCTCGCGCTCGCCGACCGCGTGTTCGCGCTCGAGCGCGGCGCCGTGTTCCACGAGGGGCCGGCCGAGCGGCTGCTGACCGACCTCGAGTACCGCAAGCAGATTCTCTGGCTGTAAGGGAAAAGGGGAAAAGGGGCCAGGCTCGAATTACGAGATCGAGTTCCGCGCCGTGCTCATGCGCGGTCGGCCTCGCGGTTTGGCCTCGCGTCGAACGCCCGTCATCTGTTCGATGGTCGCGTAGAACTTAGGATTGCCCACTGGCTGGCCTTGATTGAGAGCGAGCCGGATATCGTTGACCGCCGTGCGACCAAGGTGGGCGTCGAACAGCGCCCGATAGGCTGCCTGTCGTTCCGTACCGTCTCGACCCAGCGCCCGATAGAGAGGATGCGGCGTCAGCCTCGCATCCGGCCGCCCTAGTGCATTGGCCCGATAGCTCGTCCAGCAATAGTGTCCAGGGTCATCCACCATCAGCGCTCGCACCGGATTCAGCTCAATGTAGCGCTGGCACGCGAGCAGGTAGGTCTCGGCCTGCACCAGTGAGGACTTGTAGCGGCTGTCCCACAACGTGCCCGTGCGCCGGTAACGGCGGTTGACATACTGCACGTAGCGCCGCCCCAGGGAAATGACGAGCTTCGGCACCAGTTCGGCCTTCATGGGCGTAAGCAGCAGGTGCACGTGGTTCGTCATCAGGGCGTACGCATGCAGCGCGCAGTCGCATTGCGTCAGCGCCTCTCCCAACCAGTGCAGGTAGCTCCGGTAATCGTCCTCGGCAAAGAAGCACGGCTCGCGATTGTGGCCGCGTTGCACGATGTGCAGGGGAACCCCATCGAGATGGATGCGGAAACGGCGGGGCATGGCGGGAGCAAACCGATAGCGCTGTAGTGGTCGGTTGACCGTTCAACGTATCGACCCCGCTTGCGGCCGACATGACTCCTCAAGAAATCGAGCCTGGCCCCTTTTCTCGCTTCATTGCGGGCCCGCGTTGCCGAAGGTCGAGGGCACCACGCCCTTCGCCGTCGCGCGGCGGCGCTCGAGCCAGTAGGCCATCGGCGGCGGCACGGTGCGCGAAGTTCGGATCGAGCCCGAGCTTCTGCGCCGCGTCCATCGCCCAGTTCGGGTTGTAGAGCATCTCGCGCGCGAGCGCGACGAGATCGGCCTGGCCGCGCTGGAGGATTTGTTCCGCCTGCTCGGCGCGCACGATGAGACCGACGGCCATGGTCATGATGCCGGCCTCGCGTTTGAGCTTCTCGGCGTAGGGCACCTGGTAGCCGTAGCCGAGCGGCGCGCCGGGCACGGCGCCGGGCAGAATGCCGCCGCCCGAGCAGTCGACGACGTCGACGCCCTTGGTCTTCAGCACCCTGGCGAGCGCGACGTTGCTCGCGGGATCCCAGCCGGCGCCGTCGTCGACCGACAGGCGCATGAAGAGCGGCTTTCCCTGCGGCCAGTTGGCGCGCACGCATTCGGTCACCTCGATGGCGAAGCGCATGCGGTTCTCGAGGCTGCCGCCATATTCGTCGCTGCGCCGGTTGGCGCCCGGGTTGAGAAATTCGTGCATCAGGAAGCCGTGCGCGCCGTGGATCTCGACGATGTCGAAGCCCGCGGCATGCGCGCGCGCGGCGGCGCGTCCCCAGGCTTCGACGATTTGCCGGATTTCGCTCTTTCCCAACGCGCGCGGCACGGGCGAATGGGCGTCCGCGGGAAGCGCGCTCGGCGCGACCAGCTCCCACGCGTCCCAATCGTCGATCGCCGAGCTCCGCGCGAGGGGCTTGCCGCCCTCCCAGGGGCGCGCGATGCGCGCCTTGCGTCCCGAATGCCCGAGCTGAATGCCGATCGCCGCGCCGCAGGCGTGCACGAAGTCGACGATGCGGCGCAGGTGCGGCACGAACGCGTCGTCCCATAGACCGAGGTCGCCCACCGTGCCGCAGCCGCGGCGCTCGACCTTGGTCGATTCTATGAACACGAGCCCCGCGCCGCCGGCGGCGAAGCGCCCGGCGTTCATCACGTGCCAGTCGGTGGGGAAGCCCTTGACGCCCGAGTACTGGTGCATCGGTGCCACGACGATGCGGTTCTTCAGGCTGAGCCCGCGCAAGGGCAGGGGGGTGAACAGGAGGGGCTGGGTCATGGGGCGCGAGTGTACAGGCAGTTGCAATGAGAATAATTCTCGTCTAGAGTCCGTACATGAGAATTATTCGCATCTATGCCCAGGGAGAGGCTTGTGGTGAAACCCGTGTCGCTGCTGCTGCTGTCGCTGGTACCGGTCCTCGCGCTCGCCGAGGCGCCCGAGATCCAGCTGAGGATCAAAGACCATCGCTTCATTCCCGCCGAAGTGCGCGTGCCTGCAAACCAGCGGGTCAGGCTCATGGTGGTCAACGAGGATCCGACGCCGGAAGAGTTCGATAGCTACGCGCTCAACCGCGAGAAGGTCATCGCCGGGGGCACGCGCGGCGCCCTCTACATCGGCCCGCTCGCGCCGGGGCGCTACGAATTCATCGGCGAATTCCACGAGGCCACTGCCAAGGGCGCGGTCGTCGCGGAGTAAGCACTTACAGCAGGTTTTACTTACCGAAGGAAGCATCATGAAGAAATTGCACCCAGCCCTGGCCGCCGGGCTGCTGGCCCTGTGCGCCCGCGCGGCGCTCGCCGGCCCGGCCGACTACGTTCACACGCCGACGGTCGAGTACGGCGAGCGCGAGATCGAGCTGAAAGCCGGCCGCGCCAGTTTCGGCGACGGCAGCCACGAGCAGGCGGCGAAGCTCGCCTTGGGCCTGGGAGCGACGCCATGGTGGTTCACCGAGCTCTACGTGGGCTTCGAGGGCGGCAGCGGCACCAGCACCAAATACGAGTCGGTTGAGTGGGAGAACATCTTCCAGCTCACCGAGCGCGGCAAGTACCCCTTTGAAGCGGGTGTGCTGCTCGAGATCGAGCGCCCGCGCGACCACGCCGAGGGCTGGGAGCTGCGCTACGGCCCGCTGCTGCAGACCGAGCTGGGGCGCGTACAGCTGAACGGCAACCTGCTGTTCGAGAGCCACCCGCGCGCCGAGACGCCCGGCGCGACCGAGCTGGATTACGAGTGGCAGGTGAAATACCGCTGGCAGCCCGCCTTCGAATTCGGCATGCAGGGCTTCGGCGAGCTTGGGCCATGGGACAACTGGGACCCGGCGGCCGAGCAGTCGCGCAAGCTCGGGCCCGCGGTGTTCGGCAGAGTGCCGCTCGCCGGCCGCCAGGCGCTCAGGTACGACGCCGCCTATCTCGTCGGCACCTCCGCCGGCGCTCCCGACCGCACGCTGCGCCTGCGCCTGGAGTACGAGTTCTGATCGACTGCGGTTCTACTGGCTTGACGCCATGTGGCGCGCCGCGATGTAGCCGAACACGAGCGCCGGGCCAAGCGTGATGCCCGGACCCGGATAGGCGCCTTCCATGATGGACGCCATGTCGTTGCCGCAGGCGTACAGGTTCGGCACCGGCCGGCCGTCGGCGCCCAGCACGCGCGCGCTCGCGTCGGTGACCAAGCCCGCCGCGGTGCCGAGATCGCTCGGGTAGAGCCGGATCGCGAAGAACGGCCCGGCTTCGATGGGCCGCATGCAGGGATTGGGCCGGTTGCGGGCATCGCCGAGGTAGCGCTGGTACGCATCGCCGCCGAGCCCGAACTGCGAGTCGACGCCGCGGCGCGCGTCCGCGTTGTAGGTCGCGATGGTGCGCGCCAGGTGCACGGCGTCGATCCCCAGGCCCGCCGCCAGCGCGGCGAGTGTCCGCGCGCGCGTGAGATAGCCGCTCGCGACGTGCTTCGCCAGCGACAGCGTGAACGGACGCACCGCGCCGAGGCCGTACTGCCACAGGCTGCGGCGATCGCACAGCAGGAACGCCGGAATCGCCGCGCCCGTGCGGTTGGCGCGGAACATCGCCAGCACGAACTCGTGGTACGACATTGCCTCGCTGGTGAAGCGCTCGCCATCGCGCGTCACCGCGATGATCCCCGGCTTGCCGCGGTCGACCACGGTGTGCGGGAACACGCATTCGCTGCCGTCGGCGCGCCGGAAATGCGACACCGGCGCCCAGAACGCGTTCTGCGTGTTGCGGCCGCCGAGCGTGCCGCCGGCGGCCAGGCCGATGCGGATGCCGTCGCCGGTGCTGGTCGCGCATACGGGCGAGCGGCGCGAGACCACCGCCGGCAACAGCCGCGCGCGCATTTCCGCGTCGTGCGAGAAGCCGCCGGTGGCGAGCACCACGCCGGCGCGTGCCGCGATCGTCTCGCGCTGCCCGCCGCGATCGATCTCGACGCCTGCAACGGCGCCTTCGCGCATCGCGAGGCGCGCGACCTGCGCGCCGAGCCGCAGCGACACCTTCAGGTCAAGCGCGGATTTGAGCAAATGGCCCACGAGTGCGTTGCCGAGCACCAGGCGCGTGCCGCGCGGCGCCGTGAGGCGCTGCCAGCCGTATTCGGCCACCAGGCGCGCGACGCGCGCCGCCGAGCGCGGCGAGCGCAGCACAGCGCGGAAGTGCGGCAGGTCGGGGCGCGCGACCATCATGCCGTCGAACAGCATGAATTCGGCGAGCGGCCGGCGCAGCAGCGCGAAGTCGCGGCCGAGCACCCGTGCATCGAAGTCGACCGGCTCGAGCACGCGGCCGCCGAGCGTCGCGCCGGGAAGGTCCGGGTAATAGTCGGGGTAGTTCAGCACCGGGCGCAGGCGGAGCGCGGTGCGCGCTTCCAGGTACGCGAGGGCCTCGTTCCCCCGCGCGAGGAAAGCCTCGCGCGCGGCTGCGTTGCGCGTCGGCGCGCACCGATCGAGGTAGCGCCGGGCGTTCTCGATGCTGTCCTCGATGCCGGCTGCGGCCATTTTCGGGTTGGCGGGGATCCACACCATGCCGCCGGATACGGCCGTGGTGCCGCCGACCAGCGGCGACTTCTCGATGAGCAGGGTCTTCAGGCCTTCGGCGGCGGCGACGCAGCCCGCGGCGAGCCCGCCCGCGCCGGCGCCAACCACGATCGCGTCGTACGTTTCCTCGTTCGCCATATCGTCCGCGCGCATCATAGTGGCGCGCGGCGGTAAAATCGAGCCTCGAAGCCGAGGAGCGAGCCATGCCGAGACACCGCGACTACATCCCGCACGGCGTCATCCCCGCCGTGCTGCTGCCGTTTCACGAGGACCTCTCGATCGACGAGGCCTCGTACCGCGCGCACCTGAGGGACGTGTGCTCGGCCGAGGGCATCTCGGCGATCACCACCAACGCGCACGCCTCCGAGGTCGCCGCGTGCAGCTTCGACGAGCAGCGGCGCGTGCTGGAGATCACCGCCGACGAGATCGGCGCGCGCCTGCCGATCGTCAACGGCGTGTATGCCGAGAACGGCCTCGAGGCCGCGCGCATCGCGAAAATGGCGCACGACGGCGGCGCTTCCGCGCTGCTGGTGTTTCCCTCGGGCGTATTTACCTTCGGCCAGCGCCCGGAAATGGCGCTCGACCATTTCAGGCGCATCGCGGACGTCACCGACCTGCCGTTGATCGCGTTCCAGTATCCGCTCGCCGGCGGGCAGGGCTATCCGCTGAACACTCTCCTCAAGATCCTCGACGCGGTGCCGACGGTGCGCGCGATCAAGGACTGGTGCTCGAACCCGCAGCTGCACGAGCGCCACATCCGCGTGCTGCAGTCGCGGAGCCCCGCGGTCAACGTGCTCACCACGCACAGCGCCTGGCTGATGAGCTCGCTGGTGCTGGGCTGCGCGGGCCTGCTTTCGGGCAGCGGCTCGGTGATCGCCGGGCTGCAGGCCGAGCTGTGGCGCGCAGTCAGAAGCAATGATCTCGCGGAGGCCCGGCGCGTCAACGACCGCATCTGGCCCACCGCCGAGGTGTTCTACAGCGAGCCCTGGGTCGACATGCACAACCGCATGAAGGAAGCGCTGGTGCTGCTCGGCAGGCTGCCGCGCGCCACGGTGCGCCCGCCGCTCGCCAAGCTGTCGGATGCCGAGATCGGGCGTATCCGCGCGGCGCTCGTCGCGGCGGGCCTGCTCGACGCGGGACGCGCGAAGAGGGCGGCCTGAGGCCGCGCGCCGCGGCTCGTTCGTGATCGTCGTCCACCACCTCAACAATTCGCGCTCGCAGCGCGTGCTCTGGCTGCTCGAGGAGCTCGGGCTCGAATACGAGGTCAAGCGCTACCAGCGCGACGCGAAGACCATGCTCGCGCCGCCCGAACTGCGCAAGGTGCATCCGCTCGGCAAGTCGCCGGTGATCACCGACGGCGATCTCACCCTCGCCGAATCAGGCGCCATTCTCGAATACCTTGCCGAGCGCTACGGTGCCGGGCAGCTTGCGCCCGCCGCGGGCACGCCCGAGCGGCTGCGCTACCGCTACTGGATGCACTACGCCGAAGGCTCGGCGATGCCGCCGCTGCTGCTGCAGCTCGTCTTCAACCGGCTCGAGACCGGGCCCATGCCTTTTTTCGTGCGCCCGGTCGCGCGCGGCATCGCGCGCAGCGTGAAGCGAACGTTCGTCGAGCCGCAGATCGCGCGGCACCTCGACTATATGGAAACCGAGCTCGGCCAGCGCACGTGGTTTGCGGGCGAATCCTTCAGCGCGGCCGACATCCAGATGAGCTTTCCGCTCGAGGCTGCCGCGGCGCGCGGCGGGCTGGACGCCAGCCGCCCGAAGCTCATGGCCTTCCTCGAGCGTATCCATGCGCGCCCGGCCTACCGGCGGGCGCTCGAGACCGGCGGCCCGTACGCGCTGCTGCGCTAGCCCGGCAGGGCGATCGCGGCGTAGCGCTCGTAGGCGTCCAGGCTGAGGGTACGGGCGGAAAGGAGTCTGCGTCCCGCGCGCCGGCAAATGCCGGGAGCCGTGTCGCGATACATCTTGCGGTGCAGGTCGTCGAGGACGAGGAGCCCGTCGCTGGCGGTCAGCTCGAGCGCGCGCGGCAGCGCACCGGCGCGAACCGACAGCTTGCTGCCGAGATCGTGCACGACGAGCTGGAAAGGCTGCGGCGCGGATCTCGAAAGTTCGTCCCAGAGCCACATTTCGCCGGTCGACAGGCCGGCGGCCGCGAGGTACACGCGCGTCCGCTCGAGCCACTCGGCATCGTCGTCGGCCGTGACGACCGTGACGCCCCCGGCCTCGCGGGCGTAGCTGCGAAGCACGTATGAAGTGAAGCCGCTGCCGAGATCGAGGACGCGTTGCGGCCGGAAGATCCTCGCGATCGCGAGGATGAGCGCCGAGAGCTCCAGCGAGGCGGCCATCGTGGGCGACGACACCGTGGTGACGTATGCGCGCCAATTCCCATCCAGCTCGCTGCTGGCGGCGCGGGCTGCTGTCTCGATGCCGTCGAACCCGGGCAGCGCGCGCTTGAGTTCGGCCAGCTCGCGCATATCCTCGCGCGCGCGCCGTCTTCTTGCTCGCGCTTCGCGTCCTTCCCGGATCAACCTGCGCAGCATCATGACTCGGCTTCGACTTTCAGCATCTCGCGCAGCTTGAACTTCTGAATCTTGCCCGAGGGCGTCGCGGGCAGCGCGTCGCGGATCTCGAGCCGCTCCGGGATGTATTGCCTGGCGATCTTCTGCGCGGCGAGGAACGCGGTCATGTCCGCGAACGAGAGCTGCGCGCCCGGGCGCAGCGTGACGAAGGCGCAGGCGCGCTCGCCAAGGCGCTCGTCGGGGTAGGCGACGATCGCCACGCTGGCGACCGACGGGTGCTTGTACAGCAGCGCCTCCACCTCGATCACCGGGATGTTCTCGCCGCCGCGGATGATCACGTCCTTCGAGCGGCCGCAGATGCGGATGTAGCCGTGCGCGTCGATGCGTGCCATGTCGCCGGTGTCGAACCAGCCCTCGGCGTCGGTGTTGTTGAGCTGCGGGCGCTTGAGGTAGCCGCCGAAGTTCGAGCAGCCGCGCACCAGCAACCGGCCCTCGACGCCGGGCGCCGCCGGCTTGTCCTCGGCATCGAGCACACGCACCTCCATGCCGGGCAGCGGGCAGCCGTCGGTGTTGATCGAGCGCTCGTCGTCGTCCCCGGGCAGCGTCGTGGTGACCGCGCCGTTCTCCGTCATTCCCCAGGCCGAGACGATCTTCGCGCCGAGGCTCGCGCGCGCGCGCTCGACCAGCGGCCCCGGGATCGGCGCGCCGGCGCACAGGAATGTGCGCAGCGTCGGCACGCCGCCGGCGGACTCGGCCACCGCCTTCGCCAGGTCGGTGAGAAACGGCGTCGACGCCATGGTGAAGGTCGCTCCCTCCTCGCGGATCAGCGACACCGCGGTGCGCGGCTCCCACACGTCCTGCAGCACGGCGCGCCCCCCGAGCATGACCGGCATCACCAGGCCGTACATGAAGCCGGTCTGGTGCGCCATGGGCGAGGCCATCAGCACCACGTCTTCCGCGGACAGCTTCAGGCGCGCCGCGTACGGCACGATGTTCGACATCAGCGTGTTGGCGGTGTGCATGACGCCTTTCGGCTCCCCGGTGGTGCCCGAGGTGTAGATGAGCTGGGTGACGTCGTCCGGGCCGGGCCTCGACGAGCCGAGGATATGCGCCGCGTCCGGCTCGCGTTCCCACGCCGGGGCCGACAGGCGCGCCTCGAAGCTCTCCGGGCCTTCGCCGCCGACGATCAGCACGTGCGCCAGGTCGGGTAGCGTCGCGCGCATGCCGGCGAGCATGCCCGCGTAATCGAAGCCCCGGTACACCTTGGGCGCGACGACCGCCCTGGCGCGCCCGTGCGACAGCATGAAGGTGAGCTCGCGCTCGCGGAAGATCGTCATCAGCGGGTTGAGCACCACGCCGATGCGCGAGCAGGCGAGATACAGCGCGGTGAACTGCCACCAGTTGGGCAGCTGGCAGGCGACCACGTCGTTGCGGTCCAGCCCCAGGCGCGCGAGCCCCACCGCGATGCGATCGGCCATCGTCGAGAGCTCCCGGTAGGTGAAGCGCTGCTTGCGGCCGTCCTCGACGCGCAGCGCAGCGAGCGCCGGCTTGTCCGGGTGCGCGGCGACGCAGCCGTCGAGGTAGTCGTTGATGGTGCGGTCGTGCCACACGCCGCGCTCGACCATGTCCGCGCGCCGCGGCGGGATCAGAATTGCATCGAACTGCATTGGAAGTCCCCTTCGCCGGTCACTTTGCCGAAGCCAGATGATGCGCCCAGCGCGTCGTCTCGGGCAGCCGGTAGCGCGTGCAGCACGCCATCACGTAGCGGATTGCCGTCGGCAGGCTGACGCGGTGGCCGATCGAGACGTACACCGGCTTCACCCCGGCGCGGGTACGCAGCACCGCGCCTATGGTTTCGCCGCCGTCGAGGAGCGGCGTCCACGCGCCGCGCCGCTCGGGAGGTGCGCGGTGTTCGCCGATCAAGCGCGTCTTCGCCACGCCGATCGACGGCAGTCCCGTCGCGAGCCCGGTATGCGAGGCGAGCCCGCAGCGGCGCGGATGGGCGATGCCCTGGCCGTCGCACAGCAGCAAGTCGGGGCGGATCTTCGAGCCGCGCGAGTGCCTCGAGCACCGCCGGGATCTCGCGGAACGAGAGCAGCCCCGGCACATAGGGAAAGCTCGTACGACGCCGCGCGATGGCGCGCTCGACCAGCTCGAGCCCGGGAAACGCGAGCACCACCACCGCCGCGCGCGTGACCTTGCCGTCCTCCTCGAACCCCACGTCGATGCCGCAGACGTGGCGCACGCGGCCGAGCCGGTCGGTGCGCACCACGCGCGCGCGCAGCTCGCGCTGCAGCGCGATCGCCTCTCTGGGCGTCACGTCCCAGCGGCGGGCGATGTCGACGATGTCGCGGCTGTCGTTCAGGGCAGCAGCACGATCTTGCCGAGCACGCCGCGCTGGCTGAAGCGCGCGAGCGCGTCGGCGAAGCGCTCGAGCGGGTAGCGCTCGCTGACGTGGGGCCTGAGCTTGCCCTCGCCCCAAAGCGCGTAGAGCTCGGCCTGCACGCGCTGCACCCATACCGGGTCGCGCTCGCGGTAGTCGCTCCACTGCAGCCCGGTCACCGAGATGTTCTTCACCAGCAGGTAGTTCGCCTTCGCCTCGGGCAGGCGCATCGAGGCGAAGCCCACCACTGCCAGGCGCCCGCACCAGGCGAGCGCACGCAGCGCGCCGTCGAACACTTCGCCGCCGACGTTCTCGAGCACGATGTCGACACCGCGCTTGCCGACCGCCGCGTACACCTGCTCGCGCAGGCTGTTCCTTAGATCGGGCGCGGCGAGGTCGATGACGCAATCCGCCCCGTGGCGCCGGCACAGCTCGCCTTTCTCGCGGCTGGTTACGCCGGCGATCACGGTGGCGCCGAGCGCCTTGGCGATCTCGACGCCCGCCAGCCCGACGCCGCCCGAAGCGCCGGTAACGAGCACCGTCTCGCCCTTCCTGTAGGCGGCGCGCTCGACGAGCGCGAAGTGCGAGGTCTGGTAGGCGAGCCCGAGCGCCGCGCCCGCCTCGAAGCTCATCGCATCGGGCATGCGGTAGCAGGTCGCCTCGGGCGAGAGCACTTTCTCGCAGTAGGCGCCGTATTCGCGCTGCGCCATGACGCGCTCGCCGACCCGGATGCGCGACACGCCTGCGCCCACCGCACTCACCACGCCGGCGACTTCCTTGCCAGGGGTGAACGGGCGCGGCGGCAGGAGCTGATAACGGCCTTCGATCACCAGCATGTCGGGATAGTTGACGCCGATCGCGCGCGCGTCGATCACCACCTGGCCGGGCCCCGGCACCGGGTCGGGCAGCGTCTCGACCGCCTGCGCCGCGGCCGGGCCGTGCTCGTGGACGACGACCGCGCGCACGCTTCAGCCCTTGGCCATGAAGCTGCGGCCGATCAGCTGGCGGTGGATCTGGTTGGTGCCTTCCCAGATCTGCGTGATCTTGGCGTCGCGCATCAGGCGCTCGACGCGGTAATCCTTGCAGTAGCCGTAGCCGCCGTGCAGCTGCACCGCCTCGGTGGCGATGCGCATGGCGAGGTCGGAGGCGCGCAGCTTGGCGATCGAGGCCTCGATGCCGATGTCGGTGACGCCCGCATCGACCAGGCGCGCCACGTGCCACAGCCAGGCCTCGCACTGCGCCAGCTCCGCGGCGAGATCGGCGAGCAGGAACTGGATGCCCTGGAACTCGACGATGCGGCGCCCGGACTGGCGCCGCTCGTTGATGTAGGTCACCGCGTCGCCGAAGGCCGCGCGCGCGATGCCCAGGGCGTGCGCCGCGATGCTCGGGCGCGACTTGTTGAGCGAGGCGAGCAGCAAACGCAGCCCGTCGCCCGGCGCGCCGAGCAGGTTCTCGCGCGGCACGCGGCAGCCGTCGAAGGCCAGCGTCGCGGTGCTCGAGGCGCGCAGGCCCATCTTGTCCTCGGTGCGCACCACCGACAGGCCCGGCGTGCCCTTTTCCAGCACGAGCGCCGAGATCGCGCCGCGCTCGTCGTCGATCTCGCTCCACTTGCCGAAAAGGAGAATGAGGTCGGCGACATCTCCGCTGGTGATGAAGGACTTGCCACCGTCGATCACGATCTCGCCGCCCGCCGGGGCGAAGCGCGTCTTCATGCCGGTCGCGTCCGAGCCGGCCGAGGGCTCGGTGATGGCGAGCGACACCAGGCCGCCTTGCGCGACGCGCGGCAGCAGGCGTTTCTTCTGCTCCTCGCTGCCGAAGTCGATGAGCGGCTTGGCGCCGTGGAAAGTTGGTCGCCCAGATGATGCCGGTCGAGGCGCAGGCGGCGCTCACCTCGCGCACGCAAGCGAGGTAGGCGGCATACGACAGCGGCGCGCCGCCGTAGGCCTCGGGCACGAACATCGCGTTCAGGCCCAGCGCGTTGATCGCGCGCTACGTTGTCCCAGGGAAACTCGGCGCTGCGGTCATACGCTTCCGCGCGCGGCGCGATGTGCTCGCGCGCGAGCGTGCGAACGCTCTCGAGCAGCATGCGCTCCTCCTCGCTGAGGGCGAGGCGCGCGTCGAGGCGCTCGAACAGCCGCATCAGTGCGCCATCCCCTGGCCGCCGTCGAGGTAAATGGTCTCGCCGGTGAGGAACGGGATCTCCTCGCCGAAAAGCGCCGCCACCAGCCGCGCCACGTCGTGCACGCTCCCCGGGCCGCCGGTCGGCACGCGCGCTTGCAGAAACGCGCGCAGCGCGCCCTTCTTCATCGCCTCGGCGTTCAGCTCGGTCTCGATGTACCCGGGTGCGACGTCGAGCACGCGGATCTTCTTCGGCGCCCACTCGACCGCGAGGCAGCGCGTGATGGCGCCGACCGCGGCCTTGGAGGCGCAGTAGGCGAGGTTCTGCTTGACGCCCAGCTTGTCGAAGAACGATCCGATGTTGACGATGGTGCCGCCGGCGCGCTCCAGGTACGGATAGATCTCGCGGCAGCACAGGAACACCGAGCGCGCGTTGGTGTCCATCACCTCCTCGTAGCGCGCGGTGGCGAGCCCGGCCGATTTGCCGTACAGGTGCACGCCGGCGTTGTTCACCAGGCCGTCGATGCGCCCGGCTTTGTCCGCGAGGGTCTTGAATGCCTTGTTGAGGGATTCTTCGTCGTTGACGTCACAGGCGATCGGGAGGGTACCGTCGATGCCGATTGCCTTCCGGGTAAGAGAGCCCACCGTAAAGCCGCGGCGCACCAGCTCGGCGGCGATCGCCGCGCCGATGCCGCGGCTCGCGCCGGTGACCGCGATCACCTTCGGCATGTCAGCGGTCCTTGAAGGCGGGCTTTCGCTTCTTCATGAATGCATCCATCCCTTCGCGCGCGTCCTCGGTCTGGAAGGCGAGCGTCGACAGGTCGGCCTCGATGCGCAGGCCCTCGTGCACCGGCGTGTCGAGCGCGCGCTCGACCGCCTCGCGCGCGAAGCCGAGCGCCGGCAGGCTGTAGCCGGAGAATTCGCGCGCGAAGGCGATGCCGGCGGCGAGCGCGTCGCCCTCGAGCACGCGACTCGCCAGGCCCCAGGCGACCGCGGTCTGCGCATCGACCGCTTTCGCGGTGAGGATCATCTCGAGGGCGCGCGCCTCGCCCACGACGCGCGGCAGGCGCTGCGTGCCGCCGTAGCCCGGGATGAGGCCGAGCTTGATCTCGGGCAGCCCGAGCCTGGCGTTCGGCGTCACCAGCCGGAAGGTGCAGGCGAGCGCGAGCTCCAGCCCGCCGCCGAAGGCGTAGCCGTTGACGATCGCGACCGAGGGCATCGGCAGGCGGGTGATTCTCTCCATCGTCGCCTGGCCGAGCTCGGCGCCGCGCTTGGTCTGGGAGAGCGTCCTGCCCGCGAGCTCGGCGATGTCGGCGCCGGCGCAGAACGCCTTGTCGCCCGCGCCGGTGACCAGCAGCGCGCGCGCGTCGCTCGCCGCGACCTCGTCGAGCGCGCGCGACAAGTCCTCGACCAGCTTGAACGACAGCGCGTTCAGCGCCTGCGGGCGGTTGAGGCGGATGAGCGCGAATTCCTCGACGCGCGTCAGTTCGATGGCCATGTCATTTCTCCTTCGCGGGCTCGCGCCAGCGCACCGCTTGCGGCGCGATGCGCCCGGTTTTCGCCCATTCCTGCAGCTCGCGCTTGAGCACCTTGCCGCTCGCGGTGAGCGGGAAGGCGTCCATGGCGATGAAGTATTCGGGCATGTCGTATTTCGAGAGGCCGACCGCGTGCAGGTGATCGAGCAAGGCATCGCCTGCGACGCGCTCGCCTTCGCGGCAGATTACCGCAAGGCAGACCTTCTCGCCCAGGCGCGCGTCGGGCACGCCGAAGGCCGCGGCCTTCTGCACCGCGGCGTGCTTGTGCGCCAGGTCCTCGATCCTCGCCGGGTGGATGTTGTGGCCGCCGCGGATGATGAGGTCCTTCTTCCTGCCCATGATGCGCAGGCAGCCGCGCTCGTCCAGCGTGCCGAGATCGCCCGACAGGAACCAGCCGTCGCGGTTGAACGAATCCTCGGTGGTGGCCTGATTGTCGAAGTAACCGAGCATCAAGAGCGCGCCGCGCGTGCCGATCTCGCCCACGCTTCCGGCGGGCAGCTCGAGATCGGGATTGTCCTGCGCGAAGATGCGCGTCTCGTAGCCGTGGCAGGCGCGGCCGCAGGTCTCGACGATGGTCTGCGCGTCGTCCGAGGGCAGGGTGTACTGGTGCGAGCCGTTCTCGGTCATGCCGTAGATGTTCTGCGGCGTGACGCCCATGCCGAGGAAGGTCTGCGCCACCTCGCGCGGGATGGGCGAGCCGGCCATGTAGAACAGGCGCACTGCGCCGAGCTGCGCGAGGCCGCGGCGCTTCGCCTCGGCGAGGATGTCGATGGCGTGCGTCGGCACGCCCATGATGTAGGTGGCGCCGCAGGTCGAGCGCCCAGTCGAGCGGCCGCATGCCCGCGGGCGGGTCGTTGACCACCAGCTCGAAGCCCGCGGCCATCATCTGCTCGACCGCGACGGTGGCGATGTGGTGGCTCATCGGCGACAGGCTCAAGAGGATCGTCGAATGATCGTGGTGCCAGTCGGCCACCATCGCGCGGCCGTTGGCGAGCAGCGTGTTGTCCGAGTGCATCACGCCCTTGGGCACGCCGGTGGTGCCCGAGGTGAAGGCGAGGTACACGATCTTGTCGGGATCGGCGACCGGAGGTACTTCGCACGCCGCACCCGGACCGGGGAATGGCGTGCCCTGCGCTCCGAACACGGCCTTCATGTGGGGAAGCGCTTGCGCCGCTCCGACGATGTCTTCTCGCTGCGTGACGAGCGCCGCGGCGCGCGTGCGCTCGAGGAGCTGCACGATCTCGGCGACGGTGTAGTTCTGGTGCAGCGACGGGTTGCAGACGTAGCCGTTCCTCGCGCAGGCGAGCAGCGTCACCACGCACTCGGCGCGCGAGGGCAGCCACACGGCGACGCGCTGGCCGCGCCGCACGCCGGCCCGGTGCAGGCTCGCGGCCAGCGCGTCGACCCAGGCGAGCAGCTCGCGCCAGCCGAGGCGCAGGCGCGCGTCGCGCAGCGCGTGCGCCCGCGGTCGCTCGGCGGCGTGCCGTTGCAGCAGCGAGTAGAGGGTGTCCTTGCGCCACGCGCCCGAGGCGTAATGGCGCGCCGCCTCCTGCGGGTTGAGCAGGGTGAGGAGGGTGTTCACGCAGCTAGCGGCCGAACTTCCCTGGATCGGGCTTGCGCTTGCCGCGAAAGGCTTCGCCGAGCTCGTGCGACTCCTCGGTTTCGAGGTAGCCGCGCAGCAACAGGTCGTGCGCCATGCGCGCCAGGCCCCCGACGCCGCCGTGGCGCGCGTTGAACGCGCCCTTGATCGAGGCGAGCGCGAAGGTGCCGCGCTCGGCGAGCTCGAGCGCCATCGCGCGCGTCTCCTCGCGCAGCTTGTCGTCCGGGACCACGCGGTTGATTAGGCCGATCGCCAGCGCCTCCTTAGCCGAGAGGCGCGGGTTGAGCATCCACATCTCCTTCGCCTTCTTCTTGCCGACCAGGTCCTCGAGGTACCAGGTGCCGTAGCCGGCGTCGAAGCTGCCCATCATCGGCCCGACCTGGCGGAACACGGCGCTCTCCTTGGCGATCGTGAGGTCGCACACCACCTGCAGCACGTTGCCGCCGCCCACCGCGTAGCCGTTTACCGAGGCGATGACGGGCTTTTGCAACCGGTCGATCGACTCGTACATCTCGAGCGTCGGCAGCACCCCGGCGTAGAGCAGCGTCTCTTGCATGCCTTCCTTCCTGCCGCCGATGCAGAAGAACTTTTCGCCGGCGCCGGTGATCACCAGGACGCGCGTGCGCGTCTCGCGCCGCACCTCGTTGATGCAGTCGCGGATCTCGTGGCACATCTGGGGCGTGAACATGTTGCCGTCGTCGGGACGGTTCAACGTCAGCCAGCCGATCGGCCCGTCTTCCTGGTACAGAATGGTTTCGAAGCTCACTGCGGATTCCTCTATGCGCTGGGTTGGACGATGATAAGCCCGCTTCATGCGCCGCGCGCGAGGATCAGGCGGAACAGGCGCGCGAGGCGCGGCGCGCCGAGCGCCGTTACGAGCCGCGCGGCGGCGCTGCGCACTTCCTCCTCCTCGTGGCCTTCGACCAGCACGAAGGGCGCGGGCAGGCGGTCGGGCGCGCCGCGCATCTTCGACTCCGGATTGGGCACCTGCGTCGTCTTCGCGTCGGGGATCGCGAGACGTACCCTGCCGATAGCAGCATAGTCCTCCAGAACCCGTAGTGCTTCCTCCGCGGTCGCCACGGCGAGCTCGATCGTCGCAAGCACCGCGCCGGGCGAGCGCAGCGCTCCGAAGTCGGCGGCGATCTCGCACGCCGCGCGCGTCATGTTGCGAAAGCGCGGCATGATCGCGCGCGTGCGCGGTGTGGGATTTGCGAGCCGCTCGAGGTACGCGGGCGAAGCGAGCGCCGCGAGCGATTCGGTGTCGTAGATCGCGGCGTAGCTGTGCGGCGCGGCGGCGTCGCGGTAGCGCCTCGCCGTGAGGATGCCGGGAATGCCGAGCCTCTCGGGGACGTGCTCCTCGACGTACCAGGCGTTGAACTCGGGCTCATCTTCCGCGGCGATGTCGTTCCAGACCGCGAGCAATCCGGGGCGTGTGGGCATCGGACTCTCCGTTCGCTCTAGATTTGTCCGAGACTATCATCCGCCTTGCTTGACCGTCAGCGTGCGTTTTGCTGCACCATCGACGGCCCACCTAGGAGGAGACCATGAACGCATTCAAGAAAGCCGTTGCGGCGGCGGTCGTCGCCGCGGCTGGTGCCGGCCTCCGCCGCCGCCCAGGAAGCCCGCTCAAGATCGGCGTCGTCATCGTTCCTGTCCGGCGCGGCCGCGGGGCCGTTCGGCGTGCCGGCGAAGAACGCCGCCGAGATCGTCGTTCGAACATGCTGAACGCCGGCAAGGTGCCCGCGCCCTACGCCACCAAGGGCTTCGGCGGCTCGAAGATGGAGAACCTGGTCCTGACGAGGCGGGCAGCACGACCACGCAGGTCACCGAGTTCCGCAACCTGGTGCAGCGCGACAACGTCGATCTGGTGATCGGCTACATCTCGAGCGGCAACTGCCTGGCGATCGCGCCGGTGGCCGAGGAGCTGAAGAAGCTCACCGTACTTCTTCGACTGCGGCACGCCGCGCATCTTCGAGGAGAACAGCTACAAGTACGTGTTCCGCACCGCTCCGACCGCGACCATGGACAGCGTCGGCGCGGCGCTGTACGTGAAGGACCTCAAGAAGGGCAAGATCAAGATCGATCGCCGGCATCAACCAGAACTACGCCTGGGGCCAGGATTCCTGGGGCGACTTCGAGGCGTCGATGAAGCAGCTCGTGCCGGGAGTCGAAGGTCGAGACCTCGCAGATGCCGAAGCTGTTCGCCGGGCCAGTACAACGCCGAGATCTCGACGCTGCTCGGCGCGAAGGCGGACGTGGTGCACTCGAGCTTCTGGGACGGCGACCTCGAGGCGCTGATCCTGCAGGCGCGCGCCGCGCGGCCTGTTCAAGAAGAGCACCGGCGTGCTCACCACGGGCGAGACCGCGATTACAAGCTCGCGGACGCAGCATCCCCGACGGCACGGTGATCGGCGCGCGCGGACCCGTTCGGCCCCTACGCCCCGAACAACGCCTAAACAGCTGGTTCTCGAAGACGCTTCGAGGCCAGCTACAGCGTGCCGGCCGAACTACGCCGCCTACCAGATGGCGCAGGCGATCCTCGGCATCAAGGCGGCCTGGGAGAAGGCGCAGGCGGCGAACGGCGGCAAGCGCCCGAGCAACGAGCAGGTCGGTCGCGGCGCTTCGAGCACCTGACGTTCGAAGGGCCGGGCGGGCAAGGTGCGACATGGCGATCGGCAAGGGCCACCAGGCGATCATGGACACCGCCTACGGCGTGACCAAGTTCGTCAACGGCAAGATGGACGTCGTCGAACATCAAGCGCTATCCCGGCCGAGATGGTCAATCCGCCCGAAGGCGTGAAGTCCGCCGACTGGATCGAGGGCGGCTTCAAGAAGTAGTCGATTCGACGACGAGCGGCTGCCCGCGAGGCAGCCGCTTTTCTTCCGCCCATTCGCGCCGTGAACGAGATCCTGCGCCGTCATCGCTCGACGGCATCATCTATTCCGCCTGGCTGTTCATCGCCGCGATCGGCCTGACGCTGATCTACGGCGTCATGAAGATCGTCAACGTGACGCACGGCAGCTTCTACGCGCTCGGCGCCTACGCCGGCGCGTCGTTCACCGGCGCCTGGCTCGCGCACGGCTACCCGCCGATGCTGTCCTACGCGGTGCTGCTGGCGCGGCGGTGATCGTCACGCTGGTGTTCGCGCCGATCATCGAGCGCGGCATCCTGCGCTTCATGTACGCCAAGGACGAGGTGGTGATCCTGCTCATCACCTATGCGCTGTTCCTGATCCTCGAGGACGTCGATCAAGCTGATCTGGGGCGTGAACCCGTATTTCGTCGCCGAGCCCTACGCGCTGCTCGGCAGCTTCGACATCGGCGGGCTGACCTTACCCGACCTACAACCTGATCATGGTCGGGCTGGCGCTCGTCTCAGGCGGCGGCCTCGTCTGGCTGCTGCGCGGAACTCGCATCGGCAAGCTGCTCACGGTGGTGATCCACGATCCCGAGCTGAGCCGCGCCATGGGGATCAACGTCGGACGCTTCTATCTCGTGACCTTCACGTTCGGCTCGATGCTCGCGGCCATCGGCGGCGCGTTCACTGCGCCGACGGTGTCGGTGGTGCCGGGGCTGGGCGTCGACGTGATCGTGCTGTCGTTCGCGGTGGTGGTGATCGGCGGGCTCGGCAGCCTGCCCGGCGCGGCGCTCGGCGCGGTGATCGTCGGCCTGGTGCGCTCGATCTCGATCCATTACGCTGCCGCAGGTCGAGCTGTTCGTGATCTATTTCGTGATGGCGCTGGTGCTCGCGTTCCGGCCGCGCGGCCTGTTCAGCCTCGCCGAGGCGAGGAAGATATGAGCCGCGACCGCACGCCGCTCGCGCTCGCGCTGATCCTCGCGGCGATCGTCGCCGCGGGGCCGTTCGCTGCCGCCGTGGACGCTGTTCCTGCTCACGCTCGCGCTCGCCAAGGGCCTGGTGGCGCTGGGCCTGATGCTGCTCCTGCGCTGCGGGCTGGTGTCCTTCGGGCAGGCGCTCTACTACTGCATCGGCGCCTACGCGGCCGGCGCGCTGGGGATCCGGTTCGGCGTGAGCGACGTGCTGCATGCAGGTGCTCGCCGGCGCGGCGGCGTGCGGCGCTCGACCGCCTGCGTGCTCGGCTTCCTGCTGGCGCGCTACCGCGGCATCTTCTTCGGCCTGCTGAGCCTCGCGCTGTCGATGATCCTGTACGGCCTGCTGGTCAAGAGCGAGGCGCTCGGCTCGACCGACGGCTTCAACGTGCTGCCCTCGACGCTGTTCGGCATCCGCCCGGCACGAGGCCTGGGTGCGCTACACGGTGCTGGTCGGTCGGCGGCGGCGTGTGGCGTTCGTCGCGGCGCTGCTGGTGCACCGCTACCTCGGCACGCCGCTCGGCAGGCTGGCGCCGGCGATCAAGGACAACGAGATCCGCGTCGAGTACATGGGCGCCTCGGCGCGCCGCGCGATCCACGTCAAGTACGTGATCGCGGCCGCGCTCGCCGGGCATCGGCGGCGCGCTCGCCGCGACCACCGTCGGCCACATCGACCCGGAGATGGCCTACTGGACGACCTCGGGCGAGTTCATCTTCATCACCATCCTGGCGGGCACCGGCAACGTGATCGCGCCGTTCCTCGGCGCGCTGATCTTCGGCATCATCCAGACGCGTGGCCTTCGACGTCTCGCCCAATACCTGGCAGATGGCGCTGGGCAGCTCGCTGCTGGTGGTGATCGTGTTCCTGCCCGCACGGCCTGTGGTCGCTGTTCCGCGCGGCGCAAGGCGGCCTGAGATGGCGGCGATCCTCGACGCGCAGGGCCTGCACAAGAATTTCGGCGCGGTCACCGCGGCGAGCGACATCAACGCCGCGATCGAGCGCGACTCCGTGGTCGGCCTCATCGGCACCAACGGCGCCGGCAAGACGACCTTCATCAACATGATCACGGGCTATCTGAAGCCCGACCGCGGCCGCATCCACTACGAGGGGCGGGACATCACCGAGCTCGCGCCGCGCGACATCACGCGGCTGGGCATTTGCCGCTCGTTCCAGATCCCGCAGCTCTACGCCTCGCTGACCGCGTTCGAGAACATGATGGTGGGTGTCGGCGTGGTGCTGAGGAACGCGGGGCTGGGCGGTTTCTTCTCGCGCGGCGGCCGCTGGTGCCGGGCCACGATCTGCCGGCGGAAGAGGCCGCCGAGCGCATCCTCGAGCGCTTCGGGCTCGCCGAGTACCGCGACAAGAACGCGCAGGTGCTGCCGGGCGGGGTGAGGAAGCTGCTCGACATCGCGCTTACCATGGTGGCCAAGCCGAGGATCCTGCTGCTCGACGAGCCCACCAGCGGCGTCTCGGCGGAGGAGAAGTTCGCGATCATGGAGATGATCATGAAGGCGGTGCGCGCCGAAGGCGCGACGGTGCTGTTCGTCGAGCACGACATGGAGGTGGTGAGCCGCTTCGCCGAGCGCGTGCTCGCGTTCTACGACGGGCGCATCATCGCCGACGCGCCGCCCGACGTGGCGCTCGACGACCCCGAGGTCAAGCGCTTCGTGGTCGGCGGCGAGCTGCACCGCCTCGACGAAGCGCAGGGACGGCACGCGTGCTTAGGATCGACAATCTCGACGTCTCGATCCAGCTCGGTGCAGATCCTGCGCCGCGTGTCGCTCGAGCTGCCGACCGGCAGCATGGCGGGGCTGATCGGGCGCAACGGCGCCGGCAAGACCACGCTCATGAAGAGCGTCATGGGGATCCTCAAGGTCTCGAGCGGCGCGATCGGCTTCGACGGCGCCGACCTGCTCGCGGCGCCGACCTGGCGCCGCACGCGCATGGGCATCGGCTACATGCCCGAGGACCGCCGCCTGATTCCCGGACCTGACGGTCGAGGAGAACCTGCTGGTGCCGGCCTGGGCGGCGAAGCTGCCCGACGCCGCGGTCGCGGCTGGAGAAGGTCTACCGCCTGATCCCCGAGATCCGCGGCTTCGCGCCGCGCAAGGGCACGCAGCTCTCCGGCGGACAGCAGAAGACTGGTGGCGATCGGCCGCGCGCTGATGTGCGGCGACAAGCTGCTGTTGCTCGACGAGCCCTTCGAGGGCGTGGCGCCGGCGCTGGCGCACCGGCTGGTCGAAGTGGTCGGCAGCCTCAAGCTCGAGGGCATGTCGGTGATCCTGTCGGAGTCCGACCTGCAGCATTCCGAGCGCATGGTCGACCGCATCATTCGTCATCGACCGCGGCGTGGTCAGCGTGCGGAGCTGAACCTCTTCACCAGATCACTTCAAGGCCGCGCGTTCGCGCGAGCTGGCGGTCGGCGCTCACCAGGGAAGCGCGATGCGCCATCGCCGTCGCGGCGATGATGCGGTCGGCCGGGTCGCCGTGCGCGAAGTCGCTCGACTGTGCCAGCACGGCGACCTGGGCGGTAATCGGCAGCACGCGAATCGCGCGTGCATCGATCACGTCCTGGATGAAGCGCGCAGCGTCCACGCCGGGCTCGACGCGGCCCCTGGCAATGAGCATGGCCATCTCCCAGAGGCTGATGTCGCTCGCGGCGAGCGGTCCGTTCGGACCTTCGAGCGCGCGGCGGGCACGCGTCGAGAGCCGCTTCGGTTCCAGCGCGTCGTAGATCAGGACGTGGGTGTCAAGAACGACCACGCTCGGCGTTCCAGCGCTCCCCGGATGGGCTGATCACGTCGCCGACGCGGGCCTTGCCGCGCAGCGCCTTGAGCCTTTCGCGCGCTGCCGCCGCGCGGTCGCCTTCAGGGACGATGCGGGCGATGACGCGGCCGTGGACCGTGACCTCGATCTCCTCGCCCTCGCGCACACGCGCAAGGTACTCGGGGAGATTCTGCCGCAGTTCGCTGACTTTCACCTTGGACATTGCATGCTCCGGGTTCGTACAAAACAATTGTACACAACCCAGGCGGCCGATCAAGGTCAGCCCACCGCGAGCAGCTCCACTTCGAACAACAGGGTCGCATGGGGCGGGATGATGCCGCCGGCGCCGCGCGCGCCGTAGCCGAGCGCCGGCGGAATGGTCAGCAGGCGCGTGCCGCCGACCTTCATGCCCTGCACGCCCTCGTCCCAGCCCTTGATGACCTGGCCCGCGCCGAGCGGGAACACGAACGGGTCGTTGCGGTCCTTGCTCGAATCGAACTTCCTGCCCTTGATCACGCCGTCGGTGAGCCAGCCGGTGTAGTGCACCGTGACGCTCTGCCCGGCGGCCGCGGCCGCGCCGCCGCCTTCGACGACTTCCTCGATCTTCAGTCCGCTCGCAGTGGTGGTGGAGGGCATGTGGGCCTCGCTTTTTCAAAGGCCGCCATTCTAGACTACGTTTTCCTCGACCAACGGAGAGCGATCTTGGCACGCAGCATCCTAGACGAAGCGCACATCCATCCTGCGATCCGCGAAAAAATCGCCGCCAACCACGCCGACTTCGTCGCCGAGGTGCAGGCCGCGATCGCGGCCAATGACATCGTCGTGGTCGGTATGGGGCAGAACCCGTTCCCCAGGAAGGCGCGCAAGCTGCTCGACGAGAAGCGGCTCGACTACAAGTACATCGCGCACGGCAGCTACCTCGGCGGCTGGCGCCGGCGCAACGCGCTCAAGATGTGGACGGGCTGGCCAACCTTCCCGATGGTGTTCGTCAAGGGCGTGCTGGTGGGCGGCGCCGACGAGCTCGAGCGCCTGATGGTGAAGGGCGAGCTCGAAACCCTGCTCGGGCGCTAGGAGGCCGCCTTCGCCCTCGCCTCGAGGGCTTCCCAGCGCTCGAGCTTTTCGTGGATCAGCGCCTCGATCTGCTCGCTGCGCTGCTGGTCGCGGCGCATCGCCGCGGCGTCCTGGCGGTAGTACGCGGGATCGCCCATCTTCTCGGCGAGCGCGTGCTGCTCGGCCTCCAGCGCCTCGAGCTCGGCGGGCAGCGTCTCGAGCTCGCGGGCTTCCTTGTACGAGAGCTTGGCGCGCGGCCGCTCGCGCGTCGCCGGAGAAGGCTTTTTCTCGGCTAACACCTTTGCGGAAGGCTCGGCGCGCTGGCGCAGCCAGTCGCTGTAGCCGCCGGCGTACTCGCGCCACAAGCCGCCGCCCTCCGCGGCGAGCGTCTGCGTGACGACGTTGTCGAGGAACGCGCGGTCGTGGCTCACCAGCAGCAGCGTGCCCGGATAGTCCTGCAGCGCCTCCTCGAGCAGCTCGAGCGACTCGATGTCGAGGTCGTTGGTCGGCTCGTCGAGCACCAGCACGTTCGCGGGCCGCGCGAACAGGCGCGCGAGCAGCAGCCGGTTGCGCTCGCCGCCCGAGAGCATGCGCACCGGCGAGTTCACGCGCCGCGGCGGGAACAGGAAGTCGCCCAGGTACGAGAGCACGTGCTTGCGTGCGCCGCCCACCTCGACCCAGTCCGAGCCGGGACTGACGGTCTCGGCGACCGTCTTGTCGGGATCGAGCTGCTCGCGCATCTGGTCGAAGTAGGCGGGCACCACGTTGGCGCCGAGGCGCACGCGCCCCGCATCCGGCGCCAGCGCGCCGAGGATGATGCGGATGAGCGTCGTCTTGCCCGCGCCGTTGGGGCCGATCAGGCCGATGCGGTCGCCGCGCGAGATGATCATCGACAGGTCCCGCACCACGACGCGCTCGCCGAATCGCTTGCCGACGCCGATCAGCTCCGCGACCAGCTTGCCGCTCCTTTCGCCGGCGTCGATCGAGATCTTCACCTCGCCGAGCTTGTCGCGGCGCGCGGCGCGCTCGCGGCGCAGCCGCTCGAGCCGGCGCACGCGGCCTTCGTTGCGCGTGCGGCGCGCCTCGATGCCCTTCCTGATCCAGGCCTCCTCCTCGCGCCAGAATTTGTCGAACTTGCGGCTCGTCACTTCCTCGGCGGCGAGCTCGCGCGCCTTGATGCGCGCGTAGTCCGACCAGTTGCCGGCGTAGGAGCGCAGCAACCCCCGGTCGAGCTCGACGATGCGCGTCGCGAAACGGTCGAGGAACCAGCGGTCGTGGGTCACCACGATCGCCGCCGGCCCGCGCGCGAGCGCCGTCTCGAGCAGCGCGATGCCGTCGATGTCGAGGTGGTTGGTCGGCTCGTCGAGCAGGATCAGGTCGGGCTCGAGGGCGAACGCGAGCGCCAGCGCGGCGCGCTTCTTCTCGCCGCCCGAGGCTTCCCCGGGCGCCAGCTCGCCGTCGATGCCGAAGCGGTGCAGGTGCTCGGTGAGGCGCGCCTCGGCGCGCCAGCGCTCGCGCTCGTCGCGGATCGCCTCGAGCCCGCCGCGCGCGGCGAGGCTCTCGCGCAGGCTCGCCGCCGGCGGCAGCGCGGGCTCCTGCTCGACCAGCGCCACGCGCAGGCCGTCCTGGCGGCGCAGCTCGCCGTCGTCGAGCTGCGCGCGCCCGGCGATCACCGCGAGCAGCGACGACTTGCCGCTGCCGTTGCGGCCGATCAGGCCGATGCGCTCGCCTTCCTGCACCGCCAGCTCGGCGCGGTCGAGCAGCGGCAACAGGCCGTAGGCGAGCTGCGCGCCGCTGAGCGTGAAGAGGGGCATCGCGCGAAGATACCTCAATCGCGCGCGTTCTTTGAGCGGGATCAAGTCGTGGCGCGCCCGGGCTGCGCTAATGGCGCGATCGGCGCGACACTGGGCGCCGCAAGGGGGCCCCATGAAGCTCGATGCTTTCTGCCACATCTTCCCGAAGAAGTACTATGACCGCATGCTCAAGGTCGCGCCCAACGGCAAGGACATGCACCAGCGCGTGCGCGCGATCCCGTCGATCGTCGACCTCGGGGCGCGCTTCCGCATCATGGACAAGTTCGACGACTACGCGCAGGTGATCTGCCTGGGCTCGCCGCCGATCGAGGTGTTCGGTCCGCCGCCGCTTTCGACCGGGATGGCGATGCTCGCCAACGACGGCATGGCCGAGCTGGTGCGCAAGTACCCGCAGCGCTTCCCGGCGTTCGTCGCCTCGCTGCCGATGAACGATCCCAAGGGGCTGCTCAGGGAGGCCGTGCGCGCGGTTAAGCAGCTTGGCGCCGCGGGCGTGCAGGTGTTCAGCAACGTGCTCGGCAAGCCCCTCACCGCGCCCGAGACGTTGCCGCTGTTCGATTTGATGGCGAAGCTCGATCGCCCGATCTGGCTGCACCCGGCGCGCGGCGCCGACACGCCCGACTACAAGTCTGAGAAGAAGAGCCACTACGAGATCTGGTGGACCTTCGGCTGGCCCTACGAGACCAGCGTCGCCATGGCGCACATCGTGTTCGCCGGGCTGTTCGATCGCTTCCCGGAGCTCAAGATCATCACCCACCACATGGGCGCCATGGCGCCTTACTTCGAGGGCCGCGTCGGTCCGGGCTGGGACCAGCTCGGCACGCGCACCTCGGATGTCGACTACACCAAGCTGCTCAGGAAGCTGAAGAAGCGCCCGCTCGACTACTTCCGGATGTTCTACGCCGACACGGCGCTGTTCGGCGCCTGGGAAGCGACCAAATGCGGGCTCAAGTTCTTCGGCGCCGAGCGCGTGCTGTTCGCCTCGGATGCGCCGTTCGACCCGGAGAAGGGCTCGATGTACACGCGCACCACCATCGAGATCGTCGAGCGGCTGGACATCTCGCCCGAGGAGCGCCGCGCCATCTACGAGGGCAACGTGCGCCGCATCATGAAGCTGGAAGCCGCTTAGCCCGACCAGCTGAACGGCGCGTAGTGGCCGTTGTTGCCCTGCGCCGCCATGTCGAGATCGAGGCCGAAGCCGTGCACGTGGGTTTCGCTCGAGCGCGCCAGCGCGAGCTTGCGGCCCGCGGGGTGCGCGGTGTTGTCGAGGTACAGGGGATCGCCGTTGTTGGCGCGCGAGGCGACCCCCTCGATGGCGAACTCGAGCATCCCGGGAATCGACGCCGAGCGCTTGAGCCCGTCCATGCGGAACTCGATCGGCCGCACCTCGACGCCGCGGAAGTCGGCGACCAGGGTCTCGCGGATGCGCGCCGGGATGCCACCCGCCTGGCCGCTGACGATGGCGCCGAGCGCGTCGCGCTGCGACGCATTCGCTCTTTCGTCGATGACGCCGCCGAACACCCAGTTGCCATCGGCCATCACGCGCCCCGAGCGGATGACGAGCGCGAACGCGAGGCCGTCGAGCTTGACGTCGCCGAAATTGCCGCGCTCGATGCGGTAAACCTGCAGCGAGGTGCACTGGTCATGCGTGACCGGCGCCTGCGGGTTGGTGTAAATGCACGGGCACAGGTAGTCGCAGTTGCAGCTTTCCATGTACTCGCCGCCGATCTGCCACTTGGCATGCAGCATGGCTTCGCTCCTAGAGGATCGCGAGGCTCGCGTTCTTCAGGTCGGTGACGATCATGTGGCCGGGCGTGTGGGTGATGCACAGCGGCGGGCGTGCTTCGCGCACCACCGCCTGCGGCGTCACGCCGCAGGCCCAGAACACCGGCAGCTCGTCGTGTCTCACCTCGGTGGGGTCCCCCACCCAGGGCCTGGCGACGTCCTCGATGCCGATCAGCTCGGGCTTGCCGATGTGGACCGGGGCGCCGTGCACGCTGGGAAAGCGCGAGGTGATCTGGATCGCGCGGATCGCGTTGGCAGGCGTGAAGGGGCGCATCGACACCACCAGCTTGCCGCGGAACGGGCCCGCCGGCGCCGTGTCGACGTTCGTCAGGTACATCGGCACGTTGCGGCCTTCGGCGATGTGGCGCAGCGGCACGCCGGCGTCGAGCAGCGCCTCCTCGAACGAGAACGAGCAGCCCAGCACGAAGGCCACCAGGTCGTCGCGCCACAGGTGCCGGATGTCGGGCACGTCCTCGACGAACTCGCCGCCGCGGAACACGCGGTAGCTCGGCACGTCGCTGCGGATGTCGAGGTCCTCGGCGAGCGCCGGCAGCCGCGCATCGCCCGGGTCGCTCGCCGCGAGCAGCGGGCAGGGCCTGGGATTCCTCTGGCAGAAAACGAAGAAGTCGTCGGCGTACTCGCGCGGCAGGATGCAGACGTTGCCCTGTACGTAGCCCGGCGCGAGCCCGGCGGTATGCCCGGCGTGGGCGCCCGAGCGCACCGCGCGGCGCACCGCTGTCGGGTCGCTGCGGTCGAAGGGCAGGCTGGCGACGGCGCGTGCGATGGCCATGCTCGGCTCCGGGGTCGAGATGCGGCAATGTTGCGTCCGGCGGCTGTCAGCGTCAACCGCGAAAGCCTTGTTGACGGTACGCGCCGCCGGGCTTTAACCTGATCCGGGAGGGGAAATCCCGGAATTATTTCTTGAGGAGGAGGGATCATGAGGCAGTTGAAAGAAGCGCTGGCGCCCGCGCTGGCGGCGGCATTGCTCGCGGCACCGGCGCTCGGCGCCGACCTGCCGCAAACCAAGGTGAAGGTCATCGGCTACTTCAGCAACCTGGCGCAGGTGAAGCGGGTCGAAAAGCCGTTCTGGACCGAGAAGATCGAGAAGGACTCGGGCGGCAGGATCACGGCCGATTACAACAACCTCGACGTGCTGGGAGTGAACGACTTCCAGATCCTGCACATGACGCAGCTCGGGGTTACCGACTTCGCCGCTTCCGACATCAGCAAGATGGCGGGCGAGGACCCGGTGTTCGAGGGCTGCGACCTGGCGGGTATCACCAACGACATCAATACCGCGCGCAAGGCCTGCGAGGTGTGGAAGCCGGTGATGGCGGCGCATATGAAGGACAAGTTCAAGACCGGGCTGATGTTGCTCCATCCGAACCCGCCGATCGTGTTCTGGTGCCGCGAAAAGATCACGGGCCTGGGCGACCTCAAGGGCAAGAAGGTGCGCGTGTTCAACAAGACGCAGACCGACTTCGTGAGCGCGGTGGGCGGCGAGACGGTGACCATGCCATTCCCCGAGGTGGTGCCGGCGCTGCAGCGCGGCGTGGTCGACTGCGCGCTCACCGGCACGCTGTCGGGCAACACCGCGGGCTGGCCGGAGGTGTCGAAGTACCTGTTCCCGCTGGCGGTGGGCTGGTCGATCGCCTACGAGGGCTCGAACCTGACAAGCTGGAACAAGTTCCCGCCGTCGGTGCGCGAGTTCTTCACCAAGGAGTTCAAGCAGCTCGAGGACGACATGTGGGCGATCGGCGCGCAGGCGACCGAGGAAGGCGTCAACTGCAACACCGGTAAGGGCACCTGCACCCTCGGCAAGAAGGGCAGCATGGAGCTGGTGAATATCTCGGCGGCCGACGAGGCCCTGAAGAAGAAGCTGGTGCAGGACGTGGTGCTCGTCAAATGGGGCAAGCGCTGCGGCAAGGCCTGCGCCGCGGAGTGGAACGGCACGGTCGGCAAGGTCGTCGGCCTGCAGATCCCGCTCGACAAGCTCTGATAAGTGGCGAAGCTGCTTAGGCTCGCGCGGCTGATCGCGCGGGCCGGCTGCTGGTTCGGCGGCGCGATGGTGGCCGCCGCCGCGTTCATGATCGCCGCCGACGTGCTGGCGAGGAAGCTGTTCAGCGTGTCGATCGGCGCCTCGAGCGAGGTGTCGGGCTACATCCTGGCGATCGGCACCAGCTGGGCGCTCGCGCTGGCGCTGCTCGACCGCGCCCACGTGCGCATCGATTCGCTGTACATGATGCTGCCGGTGCGCCTGTGCGCGCTGCTCGACATGCTCGCGCTCGCCTCGTTCATGGTGTTCGCGGCCTTCACCACCTGGCAGGGCGGCAAGGTGCTCGCCAACTCGATCGAAATGGATGCGCACTCCCTCACGCCGCTCGAGACGCTGCTCGCGGTGCCGCAGTTCTTGTGGGTGGCCGGGTTCGTGGTGTTCTCGGCGGTGCTGCTGCTGCTGTTCGTGCGTGCCGTCGGCTTCCTGCTCGCCGGCCGCGCCGACGAGGTGCAGCGCCTGCTCGGCCCGCGCACCGTGCAGCAGGAGCTCGAGGAGGCGCTCCACGAGCACGAGCGCTACAAAGAGCCGCTCGGCTGAAGGAGGACGATCCTGGTCTGGACCGCAATCCTCGTACTGCTCGCGATCCTCGCGCTGAGCATCCCCGTGGCTGCCGGCCTGCTGTTGCTCGGGGTGGTGCTCGACTACGCCTACTCGTTCCTGCCGCTGCGCCTGGCAATCGGCGAGATCACCTGGTCGACCTCGACCAACTTCATCCTGTTCGCGATCCCGCTGTTCATCCTGCTGGGGGAGATCCTGTTGCGCTCGGGCATCGCCGAGCGCATGTACGCCGCGATGACGCACTGGCTGTCGTGGCTGCCGGGCGGCCTGATGCACTCGAACATCGGCACCTGCACGCTGTTCGCAGCGGTGTCGGGCTCGAGCGTCGCCACCGCCGCCACCATCGGCACTGTGGCCGTCGAGCAGATCGACAAGTACGGCTACAACGAGCGGCTGTACCTAGGCACCATCGCCGCGGGCGGCACCCTCGGCATCCTGATCCCGCCATCGATCCCGATGATCGTTTACGGCGCGCTCACCGACACCTCGATCCCGCAGCTCTACCTCGCGGGCATTCTGCCGGGCGCGGTGCTGACGGTGCTGTTCATGCTCACGGTGATCATCGCCTGCCTCGTTCGCCCGCGCTGGGGAGGGCACCGCGTCGAGACCAACTGGGGCGCGCGCTGGCGCTCGCTGCCGGACCTGGTGCCACCGCTGCTGATCTTCATCGTGGTGATCGGCTCGATCTACGGCGGCGTCGCCACGCCGACCGAGTCGGCGGGCCTGGGCGTGGTGGCGGCCTTCGCGCTGGCGGCGTGGCGCAGGCGGCTGTCGTGGGCGATGCTGCGCGACACCTTCGAGGGCACCATGAAGACCACCGCGATGATCATGGCGATCCTGATCGCGGCCTACTTCGTCAATTTCATCATCACCTCGATCGGGCTGTCCGGCAAGGTGATGAGCTTCGTGACCGGATTCGGGCTGTCGCCCACCGGCACCATCATCGTGATCGTGCTTTTCTACCTGGTGCTCGGCATGTTCATGGAGTCGCTGTCGATGCTTGTGGCGACCGTGCCGATCATCACGCCGGTGGTGGCGGCGCTCGGCTTCAACCCGATCTGGTTCGGGGTGCTGATGATGCTGCTGATCGAGACCGCGCTGATCACGCCGCCGGTGGGCTTCAACCTGTTCGTGGTGCAGGGCGTGCGCTCGCGCGGCCAGATCTACGACGTGATCGTCGGCTCGGCGCCGTTCGTGATCACGCTGATGGTGATGATCGCGCTGCTGATCGCGTATCCGCAGATCGCGCTGTGGCTGCCCGCCAAGCTGTCCTGAGCTCAGAACCCGTAGAGCCGGGCCGGATTGTCGGCGAGAATGCGCCGGAGCAGCGCCTCGTCCGGTACCCATTCGGCGAGCTGGGCGAACATCGCGACGTCGTCCGGCGACTGCGCCTTCGAGCGGATGTACGGGTGCGGCCAGTCGGTACCCCACAGCAGCCGGTCGGGACGCGCGGCGAGGAGCGCCTGCGCGAACGGCGCGACGTCGTCGTACGGCAGGGCGCTCCTCGCCGTGAGGCGGTAGGGCGCAGTGAGCTTGACCCACCAGCGCCCGCTCTCGAGCCGCGCGAGGAAGGCGCGGAACGCCGGATGGTCTGCGCCGAGCGCCGCCGGCATGTAGCCGTAGTGGCCGAACACGACGTCCGTCGGCAGGCGCGCAAGCGCCTCGGTCCAGTCGTCCATCTCGTGCACGTGCGCGAGCAGCTCGACGTGCCAGCCGAGCGGCGCGATGCGCGCCGCCACGCGCGCGAGATCGGCGGGCGAGGCGAACGGATTGCCGCCCTTGTCGGCCAGGTTGACGCGGATGCCGCGCGCGCCCGCGGCGTGCAGGCGCTCGAGCTCGGCATCGCTCACCGCGGCGCCGACGGCGACCACCGCGCGCAGGCGCCGCGGGTGCAGCGCCACCGCGTCGAGGATCGCGCGATTGTCGGTGCCGTAGACGCTCGGCTGCACCAGCACGCCGCGCGCGACGCCGAGCTTGGCGTGCAGCGCGAGCCAGGCCTCGAGCGGCGCGTCGGGCGGGGTGTAGGCGCGCGCCGGGTTGTAGGGGTATCGTTGCTCCGGCCCGAACACATGGGCGTGGGTGTCGCAGGAGAGGCTCGTGACGTTCGTCATAGGCAGGGCGTGGTGATGATGTTCGAGCGGCGGCGATTGTACGACGCGCCACGAGAGGCGGCGCAATGAGCGCGCCGGCGGAGCAGCCCTTCGTCTGGCCGCTGGTGCGCGCCATCGGCATGGACGCGCCGTGGCGCTGGCTGCGCAAGGCGTTCGCCGACCTGCGCGCGGCGCCCGCGGCGAGCCTGTTCTACGGAACGGTGCTCGCGCTGATGGGCTTCCTGCTCACGCGCTACTACGCCGGCGCCGTGGGACTGGCGTTCACCACCGGCTTCCTGCTGGTCGGGCCGTTCCTGGTGATCGGCCTGTACGACATCAGCCGGCGGCGCGAGCGCGGCGAGGCGCTGCGCCTGGCGCCGACGCTCGCCGCGTGGCGCGCGAACGCGCCGGCGATCGGCTTCTACGCGCTGATCCTGACGCTCACGCTGGCAGTCTGGATAAGGGTCTCGGTAGTGCTGGTCGCGCTTTTTTACCCCGACGGGGTCCCGAATGTGGCCGAGCTCTTGCACACGCCCGACGCCTGGGCGTTCCTGCTCGCCTACGCCGGAGCGGGCGGGGGCCTCGCGCTGCTGGTGTTCGCCACTTCTGCGGTGTCGCTGCCGATGCTGCTCGATCGCCGGAACATGGATGTGATCTCGGCGATGATCGTCAGCTTCAATGTGTTGCGCAGGAACTTTGCGCCGATGATGCTGTGGGCGGCGATCATCGTCGCGCTCATCGGGCTAGGCTTCGCGTCGTGGTACGTCGGGCTGGTGGTGGCGGTGCCGCTGATCGGCCACGGCGCCTGGCACGCGTACCGCGAGGCGGTCGAGCCCGCCTGAGCGGCGCTCCAGCTAGCGCGCCCCGCGGCGCTTCCTCGCGGCCCACATCGAGATCAGGCCGCCGGGCAGGTCGATGCCGCTCACGACGTAGTCGCGCACGTTGACGTTTCCGAGCATCGGCCACTGGTTGCGGCGCGCCCCGGCGCCGCCGGCGAACAGGATCTCGTCGCCGGGCCTGAGCGGCACCTCGTCGGCCGGCAGGGCGAGCGAGCCGCCGCCGCGCGTCAGCAGCAGCGGCAAGCAGGCGTTGCGCCGCTCGCGCGCCCCCGTGTCGCGCGCGAGGTCGCCGAGCAGCAGCTTGCCCTTTTCCAGCATCAGCGCGCGGTGCAGCGCCGGCGCGCCGGCGGCGCTGATGGCGACGCTCCAGATCTCGGGCGTCTGGTCGCCGAGCGCGGCGATCAGCCGGTCGAGCAGCGCATCGGCCCAGGCGTCGCCCTTGGCGCGCACCATCTCGAGGAACCCGCCGAGCGCGGGCGTCTTGAGCCGCGCCAGGCACACGTTGGCGACGATCTCGCTCGACACCATGGTGATGTCCGCGCCGTAGGCCTCGAACAGCGCGCGGTTTGCCTGCAGGTTCTGGCGCACGATGGTGAACAACCTCGCGTTCAGCGCGCGCGCGGTCACCGCGATCGACAGGTTGTTGATGTCGTCGTCGGTGCCGGCGACGATGCCCGCCGCGAGGTCGATGCCGGCTGCGAGCAGCGGCTCAGCCTCGGTTCCGCGTCCGCGCACCGCGCGCAACCCCGGCACATCGACGTCGTTCGGGTCGATCACCGTGACGTCCAGCCCCGCGCCGCGGAACGCCTGCACCACCTCGCGGCCGAAGCGACCGTAGCCGCACACGATCCAGTGGCCGCGCGGCGGCGCGGTCTCCGCCTTCAGCATGGTGCCAGGCAGCCCGGTGAGCCACGTGGTCAGCCGGTAGGCGCACGGCGAGGCGATGGCGAGCGCCAGGTACTCGCCGAACTTGGCGAACGGATTGATGATGTGGTCGGTGCCAAAGGAGGCCATGTTGGCGGCCGTCTCCACGCTCATGGCGCGGCACAGCACGGGAATGTTCGGGTTCAGCAGCCGCACCGCCATCGCGACCGCGAGGTTCGCATGGTCGTCGTTGGTGAGCGCGAGCACGCCGCGGCACTCGGGCCTGGCGAGGCCGGCAGCGAGCAGATTCTCGGGCAGGTGCGCATCGGCCGCGAGCGCGGGGACGTCCTGCGCGAGGTCGAGCAGCTCGAGCTCCTGCGCGCGCGTCTCGTCGATCTCGAGCACCACGAAGCGCGTCGCGAGCCAGTCGAGCGCGCGCCCCACCAGCAGCCCGGTCTCGCCGAAGCCGCAGATCAGGTAGAACGGCTCGCGCAGCGCGCGCACCTGGCGGCGGAAGCGCCCGGCGACGACGGCGCTGCGCAGTGCCTTGTCGCCCGCCAGCGTGAGCAGGCTCGCCACGAGGTAGGCCCATCCCACCACCGACAGGAAGATGACGACGGTCACCCACACGCGCTGCGCCTGGCCGAACTCGCGCGGCAGCTCGCCGAAGCCGATGGTGCTCGCGGTGTAGGTCATGAAGTAAAGCGCCTGGAACACCGTCATGTGCCACGCGCGTCCCTCGGCGTCGACCCCCGGGATCAGCACCAGCCCGACGATGCCGAGCGCGAACACGGCGACCAGCAGGATGAGCGGCGCGCGCAGGCGCCGCAGCGCGATGAAGACGACGCTGCTCATCGACGCTGCATCGTGGTCTCGACGATCAGGATGGTGACGGACACGACGTTGGCGAGCAGCGCGCCCGCCGACAGCGACACGATGCTCGACATGGCCGACACGGACAGCCCGGCGTCCGAGGGCCCGGCAAGGGTCCACACCAGCGCGGCGGCGGCGAGCTGCAGCACCGCCACCAGGCTGGTGGCGAGGTGGATCGCGCCGACCTGGGTGCGGTCGCCGAACTTGAGCACCGTGGCGACGATGTTGACGACGAAAGCGGCGAAGAACTCCCACAAGTGATGGTGCTGCGGGTCGCCCACGTTGCCGTAGACGAAGCCGAAGTTGAGCGTCGCGGCGAGCACGATGAAGAAGCCGAAGATCACTTTTTCCAGGTTCATGGGTGGCACCTCACGCGGACGGCGAGATATTAACCCCGCCGCCGCGCGGGTTCCCGCTGTATCGTTGCGCCCCCCTGACGGCGAAGAGGACCTGAAGGACGCGAAGGATCTGCGCGAAGCGATCGACAAAGACACGCTGCCGCAGGTGGCGCACTTCGAGGCCGCGGGACGCGAAACCGAGCATCCGAGCGACACCGACCTGACGAGCGCCTTCGCGCTTTAGCGCCGGGCTAGCGGGCGATCGTGCCGCGCGCCCAGTCGAGCACCCGCGCGAGGCGCGGCGGAAGCAGCGCCTCGGCCTCGTCGAAGCTGACCCAGCGCCACTCGTGGTGCTCGGGCCGCCGGAGCTCGGGCGACACCGGCAGCTCGATCGCCTGCCGGTCCGTTTCGGCGAGGTAGTAGCGCGCCACCTTGCCGAGCGCATAAGGCAGCGTTTCGCAATATGCGTCGCCGAACGGGAAGTCCAGGTCGGCGAGCCCGGTCTCCTCCGCGACCTCGCGCTTGGCGGCGTCGAGCTCGCTCTCGCCGGGTTCGACCATGCCCTTCGGGAAGTCCCAGTTGCGGTAGGCGCGCAGCACGAGCAGGCGCACGCCGCGATCGGTGCGGCGGAACACGACGGCGCCCGCGGCGCGCTCCTTGAGTTGGATCAAGACCCCCTCCCGGCCGGCAGGTTAGCCTAACAAAAAATGCGACTGGGAGTGGCCATGGACGCGCTTGTGTTATCGGGCTTGTTCGACCTGCCATGGTGGGGCTATGCGCTGGTCGCGCTGGCGCTGACCCACGTCACGATCGTCGCGGTCACGGTATTCCTGCATCGCCACCAGGCGCACCACGCGCTCGCGCTGCACCCGCTGGCGAGCCATTTCTTCCGCCTGTGGCTGTGGCTCACCACCGGCATGATCACCAAGGAATGGGCCGCCGTGCACCGCAAGCACCACGCCAAGTGCGACACGCCGGAAGACCCGCACAGCCCGCAGGTCTACGGCATCAACCGCGTGCTGTGGCTCGGCGTATTCCTCTATGTCAGGGAAGCGCGCAAGCCGGAGACGCTGGAGCGTTACGGCCAGGGCACGCCCGACGACTGGCTGGAGCACCATGTCTATTCCAGGTTCCCGGTCCTCGGCATCGTCATCATGGGCACGGTCGACATCGCGTTGTTCGGGCTCGTGCCGGGCGGACTGATCCTGCTCACCCAGATTGCGTGGATTCCGTTCTGGGCGGCGGGCGTGATCAACGGCGTCGGCCACTACTGGGGCTACCGCAACTGGCCGACGCCGGATTGGAGCACCAACATCGTGCCCTGGGGCGTGCTGATCGGCGGCGAGGAGCTGCACAACAACCATCACGCTTTTCCGACCTCGGCCAAGCTTTCCTGCAAATGGTACGAGCTCGACATCGGTTGGGCTTACATCCGCATGCTCGAGATGGCCGGCCTCGCGAAGGTGAAGCACGTCGCCCCGACACCTCGCCTCGTAGAGCCCAAGCCGGTGGTCGATCCGCTCACCCTGCAAGCGGTCATCGCGAACCGCTACGACGTCCTGGCGAAGTTCGCCCGCTCGCTGAGGCGCGCATACGCGGAGGAGCTGCGCACGCTGCGCGCGCGCGCGCCCGAGGATGCGCGCGTGCTCGAGCCTCTCGGGGGCTGGCTCGATCGTGACGAAAGGACGCTGCGCGAGGCCGAGCGCAAGGCGCTTGCCGAGCTGCTGCCGAGGTCGCGCGTGCTGCAGACGATGTACGCGATGCGCCGCGAGCTCGCGGCGGTATGGGGGCGCTCGTCGGCCACGCGCGAGCAGCTCATCAGGCAGCTGCAGGACTGGTGCCGGCGCGCCGAGGCGAGCGGCATCGGGCCCCTGCGAGAGATCGCCGAGCGTCTGCGCTCCTACGCCTGAGCACCGTAACGCGCTGACGCAGCACCGATTTTCGGTGCTCCCTTGAATCCGGCGGGGTCGGGCGCCATCTAAGGGCCATGAAATCGCGCGATTTACGCAGCCTGATGTGGGGCGAGGCTCTCTCGCTGCTGGAGCAGGCCGACCGGCTGCATCGGCAGTTCTTCCGGCTCGAGTCGGCCCGTGCCCGGGCACCCTCCTGGGAGCCGCCGATCGACGTGGTCGAGACTGCGGACGAGGTCATCGTTCATGTCGCGCTACCGGGCGTGCCGGCCGACGCCGTCGCCATCGGCGTGGAGGCGGGCGGCGTCACCATTTCGGCGCTGCGCGCGTTTCCCGCGCGCGCAGGTGGCGCCCGCATCCGGCGGGTCGAGATCCCCTACGGCCGCTTCGAGCGGCGCATTGCGCTGCCGATGTCCGCGCTCGAGCTGACCGGACGGACCCTGCAAGACGGTTGTCTCACGCTCACGTTCGCGAAACGCATGGAGGCTGCATGAACCTCTGGCCGAAGTTCCACAAGATGCTGTCGGCTGCGGAAGGCCCCGGCGCCGCACCGCAGCCCAGGCAGCCCAACGGTGCGCTGAGGCCACTGCCGGAGGACGCGCTCGCCGTCATTCCAATGCGCAGCACTGTGCTGTTTCCCGGAGTCGTCGCGCCGGTCACCATCGGGCGCGAGCGCTCGGTGGCCGCGGCGCAGGAGGCCGCACGCGCCGAGCGCCAGGTCGGCTTCCTGCTGCAGCGCGACCCGACCAGGGACAAGGTGGGCGCGGACGATCTGTACTGGGTCGGCACCGCGAGTCAGATCGTTCGCTACGTCACCGCGCCCGACGGCGCGCACCACCTCGTGGTGCAGGGCCAGACGCGCTTTCGCGTGCTCGAGTTCCTCGAGGGCTGGCCGTTCCTCGTCGCGCGCGTGGCGCTGGTCGAGGAGACGGCGGCGACCGGCTCCGACGTCGAGGCGCGTTTCCACCAGCTCAAGACCCAGTCGGCCGAGGCGATCGAGCTGCTGCCGAACGCGCCCGAGGGCCTGGCGAACCTGGTGCAGGGCATCGAGTCGCCGGCGGCGCTTGCCGACATGGTCGGCAACTTCCTCGACGTGAAGCCCGAGGAAAAGCAGGAGCTGCTCGAGAGCTTCGACATCAAGACGCGCCTCGACCGGGTGCTCGCGCTGCTCGCCGAGCGCCTCGGCGTGCTGCGCCTGTCCAAGGAGATCGGCGACCAGACGCGCAAGGCGTTCGACGAGCGCCAGCGCGAGCACGTGCTGCGCGAGCAGATGCGCCAGATCCAGAAGGAGCTGGGTGAGACGGAGGACAGCGCGGCCGAGATCGAGGAGCTGAAGAAGGCGGTCGACGAGGCGGGCATGCCCGAGGACGTCGCCAAGCACGCCAACAAGGAGCTGAAGCGCCTGCAGCGCATGGCCGAGGGCGGCGGCGAGTCGTCGATGCTGCGCACCTACCTCGAGTGGCTCACCGAGCTGCCGTGGAAGGCCGAGGCGCAGAAGCCGATCGACATCGCCGAGGCGAGGAAGGTGCTCGACGAGGATCACTTCGGGCTGGAAAAGATCAAGCGCCGCATCCTTGAGTACCTGGCGGTGAGGAAGCTCAATCCCGAGGGCAAGAGTCCGATCCTGTGCTTCGTCGGGCCCCCGGGCGTGGGCAAGACCTCGCTCGGCCAGTCGATCGCGCGCGCCACGGGGCGCAAGTTCCAGCGCGTGGCGCTCGGCGGTCTGCACGACGAGGCCGAGATCAGGGGACACCGCAGGACCTACATCGGCGCCCTGCCGGGGAACGTCATCCAGGCGATCCGCCGCGCGGAGTCGCGCAGCGCCGTGCTGATGCTCGACGAGATCGACAAGGTCGGCGCGGGCGGCTTTCACGGCGATCCGGCCTCGGCGCTGCTCGAGGTGCTCGATCCGGAGCAGAACTCGAAGTTCCGCGACAACTACCTGGGCGTCGACTTCGACCTGTCGAAGATGATGTTCATCGCCACCGCGAACGTGCTCGACACGATTCCGGGGCCGCTGCGCGACCGCATGGAGATCATCCACCTGCCGGGCTATACCGAGGAAGAGAAGCTCGAGATCGCGAAGCGCTACCTGGTGAAGCGCCAGCTCGAGGCCAACGGCCTGAAGCCGGAGCAGGCCTCGATCAGCGACGCGGCGCTTTCGGCGATCGTGCGCGACTACACTCGCGAGGCGGGCGTCAGGAACCTCGAGCGCGAGATTGGCTCGGTGTTCAGGCACGTCGCCATGAAGATCGCCGAGGGCCAGGCGCAGACCGTGGCGATCGACGCAGCCGACCTGCACGCCATTCTCGGCGCGCGCCGGTTCGAGAGCGAGATGGCGCAGATGACCAGCGTGCCGGGCGTGGCGACGGGCCTCGCCTGGACGCCGGTGGGCGGCGACATCCTGTTCATCGAGGCGACGCGCGTGCCGGGGTCGGGCAAGCTGATCCTCACCGGTCAGCTCGGCGACGTGATGAAGGAGTCGGCGCAGGCCGCACTCACGCTCGCCAAGCGGCTGATCGGCGATCCGCTGGAGAAGATCGACATCCACGTGCACGTGCCTGCGGGCGCGACGCCGAAGGATGGGCCGAGCGCCGGTGTGGCGATGTACCTCGCGCTGGTGTCGCTGTTCACCGGCAAGCCGGTGAGGAGCGACGTCGCCATGACCGGAGAGATCTCGCTCAGGGGCCTGGTGCTGCCGATCGGCGGGGTGAAGGAAAAGACGCTCGCCGCGCTGCGCGCGGGCATCAAGACCGTGATGCTGCCGAAGCGCAACGAAAAGGACCTCGAGGACGTGCCGGCCGCGGCGCGCCAGAAGCTCGAATTCGTGTACCTGGAGAAGGTCGAGGACGCGGTCGCGGCCGCGATCGGCGAGCTGCCGGAACCGCTGCGCAAGCAGGCCGCCTGAAACTGAGGCAACATCGCGGCAATGCGCGTCGCCCTGCTTCTGCACGTCGTCTCGGCCGTGATCTGGGTCGGCGGCATGTTCCTCGCCTATACGGCGGTGCGGCCGGCGGCGTTCGAGGCGCTCGAGCCGCCGCAACGGCTGCGCCTGTGGGCCGGGATCTTCGTGCGCTTCTTCCGCTGGGTTTGGGCCGCGGTGGCAGTGCTGCTGCTCACCGGCTTCTCGATGATGGGAGAGATGGCCCGGGTGCCGGGCACCGTGCAGGCCATGGCCGGGGTCGGCATCCTCATGATGGTCATCTTCCTGCACGTGTATTTCGCGCCGTTCGGGCGCCTGAAGCGCGCCGTGGCCGCGGAGGACTGGAAAGCCGGCGGCGCCGCGCTCGCCCAGATCCGCGTGCTGGTCGGCATCAACCTGCTGCTCGGCATCGCCAACGTCGCCGTGGCGGTGCTCGGCCCCGGTCTGCACTAGCGCGCGGCCGGACGCTTCGATCTCAGCGATCTTCGCGCATTACGATCGGCTGGAGCGCGGGAATCTCCTGCCCGAGCTTCGCAGAAAGCAGTTCTGCATCGCGCCGCGGCAGCGCCGGCGTCACCCGAACGCGGAACAGCGCCGTCCCGTCGGGCGCCGCGATGCGAGTCACGGCGCACCGGAAGCCCGCCGCATTGAGGCGCATTGCAAGCTGGCGGGCATGGGCCTCTTGCCGAAAGGCACCCAGCTGCACGACGTAGCGCGCGGCAGCCGCAGCGCCGGTTATCGCCTCCTCGATTGGCGCTGGTGCTGCTCGAGCGGCAGCCGGCGGCTCCGCCGCTCCTGCGAGGATGGCTTGCGCTGCCCCTCGCTGCGTCATCGCGCCGCGCGCTTGGTATGCAAGGGAGCGCAGGTTCTCGACCGGGTCCTCTATTCCCGTGTCAACCGACACAATCCTGTCTTCGCTCACCCACACCGCGTAGAGCGCGTTCGATGACTCGATGAGGAAATCTTTCCCGCCGATCGAGACGCGGGCGTAGGCGCGCAGCTCGGAGGCGGGCAACTCGCGATCAGCGCCGGCGACTGCGGCAGGTGCCCGGGCGGCCATTCTGAGCAAAAACAGGACACGGGCGCTCTTCCCCGGTGCTAGGCGCTCGACTCCGCGGCCGCCATCCGACCACCTCGCCACGGGAGCGAACACCTTGTCAGGAACGGCGGGGTTGAATGCTTCCTGCGGCACAATCTCCACCACAGCGGAGGCAGCCGTGGCATCGCGCTCGCCGCGCGACACAGACACATACTGAACCGCGAGGCCCCGCGTCGGCGGGCTCACGGAGCGGTACGAAACGCCCCACTCCTTCACAACGCACTCGGGCGCGTAGCCCGGGGCTTGGTAGACGAATTTTGCGTGGAAACTGACCGCGCGGCGCGCGTCGTCGCTTTCTCGGAGGATTTCCCAGACTTCTACTGCATTGCCTTGGCTAAGGGCCCGCACCAGAGAAAGGGCGCCGCCGTTCCCCTGCTCGGTGATCGCGAAGAACAGACCCTGGCTGCCGCCCCCGTGGCCGTTCGCTTGGTTGTCGCCTTGCGCGGCGGCGCGCGGGTCGAACGGCTCGATGCTCATGCCGATCGAAGCAGTCACTAGCCTCAGGGGACCAGGATGGGGCTGCATGAATTGCCGGTACGCCACCAACAGGGCGGCCAGCATTGCGACAAGCAGCAGCGCTGCCACGGCGAGCCGCGTACGCACCGAATCGGCATCGATGGCACGCGAAAATGCCACAAGAAATCTCATTGCCGCGGTTCTTCCCCCCGGGAAAGCATACCAAACGGCAATTAGGGCGGTGCGCTACTTCGCGAACTTGTAGAAGTACTCGTTGAGCCAGACGATCAGGCCCTTGATCTCCTGCCTGGAGAAGGCGGGGCTGTGATGGTCACCCCAGCGCTGCACCTAGTTCCTCAGCGCCTTGAGCGAGGTGACGCGCGCCTTGGGCGGGACGTACACCTCAGTGCCGTGGCACTTCAGGCAGGAGCGACGCAGCTTCTCGCCGAGCGCCGCGTTGCCCGCCGCGAGTGCGCTGCCGGCGGCGCTGGCGCACGTGTGCCCGTTCCTGCGGACCGCTCGACTGCGCCAGGTCATTCCGATAGCGCGCGCGCTCGGCCGGTGTCATCAGCTCCGCGCCGAAGATGTACTCGCGTTTTTCCGCTGGCTGCCCGAAGGCAGAGAGGAGGGGGGCCAGGCAGATAGCCGCGAGGATCAGGGCGCGAAGCCTTTGCACAGGCTAGCCCAGGGTCGCAGCCGGACCTTGATCGGGATCAAGCGAGTTTCGGGCTAGTCGCGCGTGGGCACGCGCTCGAGCTCGGCCAGCCAGGCGTCGGCGACGCCGTCCGAGGGCGCGCGCCAGTCGCCGCGCGGCGACAGCGACCCGCCCGAGCCGACTTTCGGGGCGTTGGGCAGCGCGCTCCTCTTGAACTGGCTGGTCTGGAAGAAGCGCTTGAGGAACACGCCGAGCCACTTGCGGATCTCGGCCAGCCGGTAGCCGTCCGTGCCGCGCCACGCGTTCCACGCGAGGAACGCGACCTTGGACGGCGCGTAGCCGAAGCGCAACGTGTAGTAGAGGTGGAAGTCCTGCAGCGCGTAGGGACCGATGACGCTTTCGGTGAGCTGCGCCGGCTGCCCGCGCCGGTGGCCGGGCACCAGCTCGGGGCTGATTTCGGTCGCGAGCACGCGCTCCAGTGCGCGGCCCACGGGCCGCTCGAACTGGCCCGATTTCGCCACCCAGCCGATCAGGTACTTGATGAGCGTCTTGGGCACGCTGGCGTTGACGTTGTAGTGCGACATCTGGTCGCCGACGCCGTAGGTGCACCAGCCGAGCGCGAGCTCCGAGAGGTCACCGGTGCCGACGACGATGCCGCCGTGCATGTTGGCGAGGCGAAACAGATGGCTGGTGCGCTCGCCCGCCTGCACGTTCTCGAAGGTCACGTCGTAGAGCTTGCGCCCGCGCGCGTAGGGGTGGCCCAGGTCCTTGAGCATCTGCATGCAGGAAGGCCGGATATCGATCTCCTCGGCGCTCGCGCCGATGGCGCGCATCAGCGCCCAGGCCTGGCTCTTGGTGCGCGAGGTGGTGGCGAAGCCCGGCATGGTGTAGGCGAGGATGCCGCGCCGCGGCAGGCCGAGCTCGTCCATGGCGCGCGCGCACACCAGCAGCGCCTGCGTCGAGTCGAGTCCTCCGGAGATGCCGATCACCAGCTTTTTCGTGCCGGTGGCGCGCATGCGCGTGGCGAGCCCCTGCACCTGTATCCGATAAACCTCCTCGCAGCGCGAATCGCGCGTCGCCGGGTCGCCGGGCACGTAGGGAAAGCGCGCCACGCTGCGCGCGAGCGGCAGGCGCCCGCCGGGCAGCGCGAGCGAGAAGCCGATCTCGCGAAAGCGCGCCACCTCGACCCTGTGCCGCGCGAGCGACTGGCCGAAGGAATTCTGCCGCATACGATCGGCGGCGAGCCGGTCGAGATCGACGTCGGCGAGCGTGAGCTGCGGCTCGTCGGCGAAGCGCCGCGACTCGGCGAGCAGCGTGCCGTTCTCCCAGGCCATGGCGTGACCGTCCCAGGCCAGGTCGGTGGTCGACTCGCCCGGCCCCGAGGCGCTGTACAAGTAGGCCGCGATGCAGCGCGCCGACTGGTTCGAAGCGAGCTCGCTGCGGTATGCGTGCTTGCCGATGACCACGTTGGAGGCGGACAGATTCGCGATCAACGTCGCGCCGGCAAGCGCGGCGAAGGTGGACGGCGGCGCCGGCACCCACAGGTCCTCGCATATCTCGGCAAACAGCTTGAGCGCGGGCTGCTCGTCGAGACGGAAGATCAGGTCGGTGCCGAACGGCGCGATCTGCCCCGCGAGCGTGATCTCGCGGCGCGCACAGGTCTCGCCCGGCGTGAACTGGCGCAGCTCATAGAACTCGCGGTAGTTCGGCAGATAGGTCTTGGGCGCCACGCCGACCAACCGGCCGCGGCAGATGAGCGCCGCGCAGTTGTACAGCAGGCCGTCGATCTGCACCGGCAGGCCGACCAGCGCGGCGAGCGGCAGCGCGCGCATCTCGCGCATCAGCGCGGCGAGCGCCGACTCGGCCGCGGCGAGCAGCGCCTGCTGGTGGAACAGGTCCTCGCAGGTGTAGGACGACAGCCCCAGCTCGGGGAACACGACGAGGATCGCCCGCTCGCGCGCGGCCCGGCGCATGAGCTGCGCGGTGCCGCGCGTGTTGAAGGCGGGATCGCCGACGCGCAGCGCAGGCGTCGCCAGCGCGACGCGCACGAAACCGTGGCGGTAGAGGTTGAAGAACGCGTCACGCGCTGCCATGGAACACATTCTAGCGCAATGGGAGTATGGTATCATAAGCCATATGTCGCTCCTCACGGAAAAGGTGCTGCTCGCCGACGGCACACTGCTCGAGATCGAGCTCGCGGCGGACGGCAGCTACCGGCTGCGCTACGGCGCGCTGGTCGAGTACCGCAACCACCGTCGCCGCGTCGGCGGGCGCGCGCTGCCCTACGACTTTCGCTCGGTCGAGCAGCTGCGCTACGACTTCGAGCGCGACGTCGAGAGCCTTGGCGGGACGCTTGGCGAAACGGCTTGAGCTGCGCGTCGGCGGCGCGGGCGACGCGCTCGACCGCTTCGAGGCGGCATGGAACCGCAGGCTGGAGGGCGGGCGCCCGGTGCCGCTGGCGGTGCTCACGCTTCCCGACCTTCCCGTGCTGCTGAAGCAGCTCTCGCCCGCGCGCTGGACGCTGCTCGCGCAACTGCGCGCGGCGGGACCGCTGTCGGTGTACCAGCTGGCACGGCGGCTGCAGCGCGACTACAAGAACGTGCATACCGACGTGAAGCGCCTGGTCGAGCTCGGCCTGATCGAGCGGCGCGGCGACTCGGCCGTCGCGGTCGCGTGGGACGTGGTGCGCGCCGAGCTGCGCCTGGGCGAGTGAGCGGGCGCTCAGCCCGCCGCGCGAGGCGCCAGGTCGAGCGTCGTCACGCGGCGCAGCTCGCGGCGCTCGTGCCCATCGTCGAAGGGGCGGCCGCGGTGCATGGTGGCGCGGTTGTCCCAGATGACCAGGTCGCCGACGCGCCAGACGTGGCGATAGACGAACTGCGGCTGCGTCGCGTGCTCGATGAGATCGCGCAGCAGCAGTCGCCCTTCGGGCACCGGCCAGTCGAGGATGCGCGAGGCGTGCGAGGCGAGGTACAGCGAGCGGCGCTGCGTGCGCGGATTGGCACGCACCAACGCGTGGACGGCGCCCTTGAGCGTTTCCTGCTCCTCGGCGGAAAACTCGAAGCCGAGCGTCTGGCGCGAGTAGGCGATCGAGTGGTGCACGCGCAGGCCCCCGATCTGCGCGCGTGTCGCGTCGTCGAGCGCTTCGTATGCCGCGCGCATGTCGGCGAACTCGGTATCGGCGCCCGAGGCGGGCACCACGCGCGCATGCAGCATCGAGTAGCGCCCCGGAGGGTCCTGGAACGAGGCATCGGTGTGCCACAGGCGGTTGCCGAGCGTGTACTGCCGGCGGCGGTCGTCGCGGGAGAGGATCTGCCCGTCGGCGTCGAGGTTGGAGATGTCGCTGAGCGCCTCGTTCCCCAGGCGGCTCGCGCCGAGCGCCGCTGCGCCGGTCTTGGTGTGGAGCGCGCCATCCAGGCGCTGCGCGAAGGCGAGCTGCTCGGCGTCACTGAAGGCCTGCGCGCGGAACACTAGGACCAGGAACTCGTCCATCGCGGCACGGATCTCGTCCAACGCGCGCGGGTCATCGACGCCGCGCAGCGCGATCGCGCCCGCCTCGGCGACGAAGCTCGGATGCAGGGGGCGGAACGTCAGGGCCATCGCAGGCTCCAGGGTGGCGCGCTGCGTTAACATAGCATGATGACCTCGACATCGCAGACCGCCGCGCTCGATCTCGAGCACTACTGGATGCCGTTCACCGACAACCGGCGCTTCAAGCGCGCGCCGAAAATGGTGGCCTCGGCCAAAGACATGTACTACACCACCGCGGAGGGCAAGCAGGTGCTCGACGGGCTGGCGACGCTGTGGTGCGTGAATGCGGGCCACTGCCGGCCGAAGGTGGTTGAGGCGATCCGCAAACAGGCGGGGGAGTTGGACTTCGCCTCGTCGTTCTCGCTCGGGCACCCGCTGCCGTTTCGCGTCGCCGAGCGCATCGCCGGGATCGCCCCCGTTGGCATGGGGCACGTGTTCTTCACCAACTCGGGCTCGGAGGCGGTCGATACCGCGCTCAAGATCGCGCTTGCGTATCACCGCATTCGCGGCGAAGGCGCGCGCGCCAGGTTCATCGGCCGCGAGCGCGGCTACCACGGCGTGAACCTCGCCGGCATCTCGGTCTCCGGCGTGCCGTCGAACCGCAGGGCGTTCGGCGCGGCGCTGTTGCCCGGGGTCGACCACCTGCGCCACACCCAGGACCTCGGGCGGCGCGCGTTCGTGCGCGGCCTGGCCGAGAGCGCCGGCGCGGAGCTCGCCGACGAGCTCGAGAGCCGGCTAATCCCGCTGCACGGCGCCGAAAACATCGCCGCGCTGATCGTCGAACCGGTGTCGGGCGCGGGCGGCGTGCTGGTGCCGCCCCGCGGCTATCTCGAGCGGCTGCGCGAGATCTGCACGCGCCACGGCATCCTGCTGATCCTCGACGAGGTGATCTGCGGCTTCGGCCGGCTGGGGACGCCGTTCGCCGCGCAATACTTCGGCATCCAGCCCGACCTGATCACCTTCGCCAAGGGCGTGACCTCGGGATCCGTGCCGCTCGGCGGCGTGATCGTGAAGGACTCGATCTACGAAACGTTCATGCAGTTGAAAGGCGGCGGCGTCGAGTTCTTCCACGGCTATACCTACTCGGGCCACCCGCTGGCCTGCGCCGCGGCGCTCGGCGCGCTCGACACCTACGCCGAAGAGGGCCTGCTCGAGCGCGCCGCGGGAGACCTGGCGCAGTACTTCGAGGACGGGGTGCACGCCATGAAGGGCCTGCCCAACGTGATCGACTGCCGCAACCTCGGGCTGATCGGCGCGGTCGAGTTGGCGCCGCGCCCGGGAGCGGCCGGCGCGCGCGCCTTCGAAGCCTTCGAGAAATGCTGGGACCGGGGCGTGTTCGTGCGCCCGATTGGCGACGCGCTCGGCTTTTGCCCGCCGCTCATCGCCGAGAAGAAGCACTTGGACCAGATGTTCGGCACCGTCACCGAAGTGCTGAAGACGGTCGCCTAGGCTACAGCCAACCCGCTTTCCTGAAGCGGTACCAGAGGTAGCCGTCGATGCCGGCCATGGCGGCGAGCGAGACCGGGTAGCCGAAGGCCCACTTGAGTTCCGGCATGTGCGCGAAATTCATGCCGTAGACGCCGGCGATCAGCGTCGGCACCGCGACCAGCGCGGCGTACGCTGCAAGGCGCTTGGTCACCTCGCTCTCGCCGATCGTGATCATCGCCAGGTTGACCGAGATCGCGGTGGTGACGGTGTCGCGCGCCGTGTCGATCGACTGGTTGAGCCGCACCAGGTGGTCGTAGACGTCGCGGAAGTAATCGCTCAGGCCGGCGCAGACTTGCGGAACGCGGCCGCCGTAGAGCCGGCTCACCGCCTCGAGCAGCGGCGCCGTGGCGTGCTTGAGCACCATCAGCTTCTGCTTCAGGCCGTAGAGCGCCTCGATGTTGGCGCGCGGCGAGCGGTTGGCGAAGATCTGCTCCTCGATCGCCTCGAGCTGCGTCTCGAGCGCATCGAGCACCGGGAAGTAGCGGTCGACCACGGCGTCCATCAGCGCGTACAGCACGTAGCCCGAACCGTTTCTGAGCAGCTCCGGCTCCCGCTCGCAGCGCGCGCGCACCTCCTGGAAACCCTTGGGCGAATGGGTGCGAACCGACAGCACGTAGTTGCGGCCGATGAAAATGCTCATTTCTCCGACGCTCAGCTCGCCGTCGGCGAACTCGAGCGTGTGCAGCACGGCGAACAGCGAGTCGCCGTAATCGTCGAGCTTCGGTCGCTGGTGGCCGTGGCGCGCGTCCTCGACCGCCAGCTCGTGCAGGTCGAACTCGTCCTGCATCTCCTGCAGCTCGGACGCGTCCGCGTCGCGCAGCGCCACCCAGACGAAGCAATCCGGGCGCGACAGGTAGGACCTGATCTCGAGCTTGCCGATCTCGGCGAGCTTCCTGCCGTCCTGGTAGGCAACGCAAGCAATCAGCATGCGGCAATCATAGCCTCATCGGCTAAAATCGGCCTCTTCCCCGCCTGGAAGGAATGCCATGCCAGAGATCAGCAAGCGCGCAGCAAGCCTCGGAACCGAGAACGCCTTTGTCGTGCTCGCCGAAGTGAACGAGCTCGTGCGCCAGGGCAAGGACATCATCTCCTTCTGCATCGGCCAGCCGGACTTTCCCGCACCCCAGAACGTTCAGGACGCCGGTATTCGCGCGATCCGCGAGGGTCGCCACGGCTATACGCCATCGGCCGGGATCAGCGAGCTGCGCGAGGCCGTCGCGAAATACCTCGCCGGCATGCGCGGCGGCCTGCCGATCCGCGCCGAGGATGTGGTGATCGGTGCGGGCGCCAAGCCGTTCATCGCCTATGCCATCCTCTCGACCACCGACTACGGCGCCGGCGACGAGGTGATCTATCCCAACCCGGGGTTCCCGATCTACGAGTCGCAGATCCTCGCCAACGGCGCCAAGCCGGTGCCGATCCACCTGCGCGAGGCGCGCGGCTTCTCCTTCGACCCGGCGGAGCTCGAGCGGCTGATCACTCCGAAGACCATGCTGCTGATTCTCAACTATCCGCACAACCCCACCGGCGGGCTGCTGTCGAGGAAGGAGCTCGAGGCGATCGCCGCGATCCTGAAGAAGCATCCGCAGGTGTGGGTGTACGCCGACGAGATCTACAGCGGCCTGACGTACGCGGGCGAGTTCTTCTCGATCGCCCAGGTGCCGGGCATGTACGAGCGCACCATCATCTCCGACGGCGCCTCCAAGACCTGGGCCATGACCGGCTGGCGCATCGGCTTCACCGCCAACCCGCTGCTCGCCCAGGTGTTCACGCGCTGGATCACCAATACCGACTCCTGCGCCTCGCAGATCAGCCAGTGGGCGGCGCTCGAGGCTGTCACCGGTCCGCAGGAGGCGGCCGCGGCGATGCGCGCCAGCTTCCTCGCGCGGCGCGACCTGATCGTGCGGCTGCTGGGCGAGGTGCCCGGCGTGAGCTGCCAGGTCCCCGGCGGCGCGTTCTACGTCTGGCCGAATGTCACCGAGGCCTGCCGCATGATCGGCGCGGCGGATTCGGAGGAATTCAGGAAGCGGCTGCTGAACGAGGCCGGCGTGGCGCTGCTTGCCGACATTCATTTCGGCGCGCGCGTGCCGGGCGAGGGCCAGCATGTGCGCTTCTCGTACGCTGCCTCGAACGAGGCGATCGAGAAGGGCGTGGCGCGCATGGCGGAGTTCATACGCAAGAACACCCGGAAGGTCGCGTGAGCGAGGTCTGGCGACCGAGCGCGACGGTCGCCGCCGTCATCGAGCGCGACGGAAAGTTTCTGTTCGTCGAGGAGATCGCCGACGGCCGCAAGGTGCTCAACCAGCCCGCGGGCCACCTCGACCCGGGCGAAAGCCTGGTCGAGGCCTGCGCGCGCGAGACCCTGGAGGAAACCGCGCACCGCTTCACGCCGACGGCGCTGGTCGGCATCTACCGCTGGGTGTACGAGCAGGCGGGCGTGACGTTCCTGCGCTTCGCCTTCGCCGGGCGGCTGGACGGGGTCGAGGAGGGCCGTGGGCTCGACAAGGAGATCGTTGCCGCCCGCTGGCTCACGCCCGCCGAACTTGCCGCACGGCGCGCCGAGCACCGCTCGCCGCTGGTCGAGCGCTGCGTGGACGACTACCTCGCTGGCCGACGCTTTCCGCTCGAGGTGTTCTCGCGGGAATTTTCCTGAGCGCGCGCGGTCCCTGCAGCCATGGCCGAGAAAGTCATTGTCGGAATGTCCGGGGGCGTCGATTCCTCTGTCGCGGCGCTGCTGCTCAGGCGGCAGGGCTACGACGTCGTCGGCCTGTTCATGAAGAACTGGGAGGACGACGATGACGACGAGTACTGCTCGACGCGCCAGGACCTGATCGACGCCGCGGCCGCGGCGGACGTGATCGGCATCCCCCTCGAGGCGGTGAATTTCGCCGCCGAATACAAGGAACGCGTGTTCGCCGATTTCCTGCGCGAATATGCCGCTGGCCGCACGCCCAATCCCGACGTGCTGTGCAACGCCGAGATCAAGTTCAAGGCGTTTCTCGATCATGCGCTGCGGCTCGGCGCCGCAAAGATCGCCACCGGCCACTACGCCGGGCTGCGCGAACGCAACGCGCGTTTCGAGCTGCTGCGCGGCGCCGACGCGGCGAAGGATCAGAGCTATTTCCTGCATCGCCTGAACCAGGCGCAGCTCGCGCGCGTGCTGTTCCCGGTCGGCGGGATGAAGAAGGCCGAGGTGCGCCGCATCGCGCTCGAGGCCGGGTTGCCGAACCACGCCAAGAAGGACTCCACGGGAATCTGCTTCATCGGCGAGCGGCCGTTCCGCGAGTTCCTCAACCGCTACCTTCCGCACGCACCGGGGCCGATCGTCACGCCGGAGGGCAGGCGCGTCGGTGAGCACGTCGGCCTCGCCTTCTACACCATCGGCCAGAGGAAGGGCATCGGCCTGGGCGGCGCGGGCGAGCCGTGGTACGTGGCGGCGAAGGACGTCGCGAGCAACACTCTCACGGTGGTGCAGGGGCACGATCACCCGCTGCTCATGAAGGCGTCGCTCGCCGCGCTCGAGGCGAGCTGGGTGGCGGGCGATGCGCCGCCCGCGCCCTCGCGCCACGGCGCCAAGACGCGCTACCGGCAGGCCGACGCTGCGTGCACGCTGGCGCGCGTGGACGACGGCGAGATCACGGTGGATTTCGCGGAGCCGCAGTGGGCGGTGACGCCGGGACAGTCGGTGGTGCTGTACGACGCCGAGGTCTGCCTCGGCGGCGCGGTCATCGCCTAGGACGCTACTTCGGGGCGCTGTCCGCGAAGGCGGGACGTTCCGAGAGCCGGTCGTAGAGCTTGGCCAGATTGCGGTACTTGCCGCGCCAGTCGATCGAAGGGTGGCGCAAGGCGAGCCACCCGAGGCAGCAGCCGACGGCGATGTCGGCGAGGCTATAGCGGTCGTTGTGGCACCAGTGGCGCTCGCCGAGGTCGGAGGCGAGCTCCGCCAGGCCGCGCTCCACTTTGCCCCGCTGCCGCGCGATCCATGCCGCACTGCGCTCGGTATCGGGTCGCAGCGTCTCGGCGCGCAGCAGCGCCCCCGCGTCGGTGACGCCGTCGGCGAGCGCCTCCCAGCGGCGCACGGCAACGCGCTCGCGGTTGTCCTCCGGGATGAGGCGGCTGATCGGCGACACGTTGTCGAGGAATTCGACGATCACGCGCGAGTCGTACAGCGCCGTGCCGTCGTCGAGCAGCAACGTGGGCACCTTGCCGAGCGGATTGTAGGCGGTGACCGGCGAGTCCTCGGGCGCCACATCGACCAGCTCGAGATCGCATTCGATGCGTTTCTCGGCGAGGACGATGCGCACCTTGCGGCCGTAGGGGCTGGGAAGCGAGACGAGGAGCTTCATGCAGTGCGGGTGTGGTAACGGCCGCGGATTATACATTCACCAGCCTTATAATACGGCGTCAAAAACGATCGCGTTCGCCCGATGCCTTCGCCGCTCACCGCGCTCTCACCGCTCGACGGCCGGTACGCCAGCTCCGCCGATCCGCTACGGCCCTACTTCAGCGAGCACGCGCTGATCCGGACGCGGGTCAAGGTGGAGATCGCCTGGCTGCGGGCGCTTGCGGCCGAACGCGGCATCCGCGAGCTGAAGCCGTTTTCCGCTGCGACCGCGACCGCGCTGCGGCGCATGGTGACGAACTTCTCCGAGCGCGACGGCGAGCACATCAAGAATATCGAGGCGCAGACCAATCACGATGTCAAGGCGATCGAGTACTGGCTGAGGGGGCGGCTGGGCAACGATCCCGCGGTGCGGCGAGCGCTCGAATTCATCCACTTTGCCTGCACCTCCGAGGACATCAACAACCTGTCGTATGCGCTGATGCTCGCCGAGTCGCGCGCGGCGGTCATGCTGCCGAGGCTCGACGAGCTGATTTCGGCGCTCGTCGCGATGGCACACCGCCATGCGCGGCTGCCGATGCTGTCGCGTACCCACGGCCAGCCCGCTTCGCCGACCACGCTGGGCAAGGAGATGGCCAATTTCGCGCATCGCCTGCGGCGCGCGCGGCAGCGCATCGCCGCGGTCAGTATTCTCGGCAAGCTCAACGGCGCCGTGGGCAACTACAACGCGCACGTGGCCACCTACCCGGGCATCGACTGGGAGCGCTTCTGCAGGCGCTTCGTCGAGCGGCTCGGGCTCGAGTTCAACCCCTATACCATCCAGATCGAGCCGCACGACTCCTTCGCCGAGCTGTTCGATGCCTACGCGCACGCCAACACGGTGCTGCTCGACCTCGACCGCGACATCTGGGGCTACGTCGCGCTCGGCTACTTCAGGCAGAAGCTGAAAGCGGGCGAGGTGGGCTCCTCGACCATGCCGCACAAGGTCAACCCGATCGATTTCGAGAACTCCGAAGGCAACGTTGGCGTGGCGAATGCGCTGCTCAGGCACCTCGCCGAAAAGCTGCCGGTATCGCGCTGGCAGCGCGACCTGTCGGACTCGACCGCGCTGCGAAACGCGGGCAGCGCCCTCGGCCACACCCTGCTCGCGTGGCGCGCGTGCCTGCGGGGGCTAGGCAAGCTCGAGGCCGATGCGAAGCGGCTGGCCGCGGACCTGGACGCCAACTGGGAGGTGCTGGCCGAGCCGGTACAGCAGGTGATGCGCCGCTACGGTGTGCCGGGGGCCTACGAGAAGCTGAAAGCGCTGACGCGCGGCAAGCGCCTCGAGCGGCGCGTGCTCGCGGCATTCATTCGCCGGCTGCCGATCCCGGCCGCGGCCAGGAAGCGGCTGCTCGCGCTCACGCCGGCAACGTACACCGGTCGCGCGGCCGACCTCGCCAGGCGCATCTGACGCTTGCCCTCAGACGACGGCGCCTTCGTGCTCGTCGCGCCGCTCGCGCTTCGGCTTGATGAACTGCGCGCGCGTCACCCGGAGCCACATGAGCAGCGGGCTCGCCACCAGCACCGAGGAATAGATCCCGAACAGGATGCCGATGGTGAGCGCCAGCGCAAAGTAGTGCAGCGCCGGTCCGCCGAAGATCAGCATGGTGGTGACCATCGCCTGGGTGCTGCCGTGGGTGATGATGGTGCGCGAGATGGTGCCCGTGATTGCCGCATCGATGACCTCCGGCGTCGAGGCCTTTCGCATCTTGCGGAAATTCTCGCGCACCCGGTCGAACACCACGACCGACTCGTTGACCGAATAGCCGAGCACCGCCAGTACCGCGGCGAGCACGGGCAGCGAGAACTCCCACTGGAAAAATGAAAAGAAGCCGAGAATGATCACCACGTCGTGCAGGTTGGCGATGATCGCCGACAGGCCGAACTTCCATTCGAAGCGCAGTGCGAGGTAGGCGACGATGCCCAGGGCCGTTACCAGCAGTGCGAGCGCGCCGTACTGCGCCAGCTCCTCGCCGACCTGCGGACCGACGAACTCCACGCGCCGCACCTCGGCGCTCTTGTCCTGCGTCTTGAGCAGCGCCGAGATCTTCTGCGACAGGTCGGAACTCGACTGGCCTTTTTCGATCGGCATGCGGAGCAGCACGTCCTGCGAGGAGCCGAAGTTCTGCACCTCTGCCTTGTAGCCCGCCTGCTGCAGCGTATCGCGGATCTTCTGCACGTCGGCGACCTGCTGGTAATTTACCTCGACCAGCGTGCCGCCCGTGAACTCGATCGAGTAATTGAGTCCCTTGGTGGCGAGGAAGAATATCGCGGCCAGGAACGTGATCAGCGAGATGACGTTGAAGATGAGCGCATACCGCATGAACGGTATGACGCGTCGGATCTTGAAGAACTCCATCGTGTCCTATTCCCTGTTCGCTATTTCCAGGCCGTGTCGCCGATGGAGAGCTTGGCGACGCGGCGGCGGTGCCCGTAGACGAGGTTTACGATGCCGCGCGATACCGTCACGGCCGAAAACATCGAGGTGAGGATCCCCAGGCAGTGGACCACGGCGAAGCCGCGCACCGGTCCCTGGCCGAAGATGAGCAAGGCGAGGCCCGCGATCAGCGTGGTGATGTTCGAGTCGAGGATCGTGCCCCAGGCACGCTCGTAGCCCGCGGCAATGGCCGCCTGCGGCGTGGCGCCGCCACGGATCTCCTCGCGGATGCGTTCGTTGATCAGCACGTTGGCGTCGATCGCCATGCCCAGTGCAAGCGCGATCGCGGCGATGCCCGGCAACGTGAGCGTGGCCTGCAGCATCGACAGCAGCGCGACCAGGAAGAGCAGGTTGATTGCCAGGGAGAGCGACGAGATGACGCCGAACAGCACGTAATAAACCGACATGAACACCACGATGACGGCGAAGCCCCACTTGGTGGAGTCGAAGCCCTTGGCGATATTCTCGCGGCCCAGACTCGGTCCGACGGTGCGCTCCTCGACGATTTCCATGGGGGCGGCGAGCGAGCCCGCGCGCAGCAGCAGCGCAATGTCGTTCGCCTCCGTGGTGTTCATGCGCCCGGAGATCTGCACTCTGCCGCCGCCGATCTCGCTGCGGATGACGGGCGCCGTGACCACCTCGCCCTTACCCTTCTCGATCAGCAGGATCGCCATGCGTTTGTTGATGTTCTCGCGCGTCACTTCCTGGAAGATGCGCGAGCCGGGGCCGTCGAGGCGCATGTTGACGGCGGGCTCGTTGGTCTGCTGATCGAAGCCCGGTTGCGCGTCGGTCAGCCGGTCGCCGGTGAGCACCACCTGCTTCTTGACCAGCAGCGGTTGGCCGTTCCTGTCGACGTAATAGTCATCGCCGAAAGGCACGTCCCCCTTGGCTGCCGCCACGAGGATGTCGGGCCGCATCTTGTCCTCGTCGACCATGCGTATCTCGAGGCTCGCCGTGCGGCCGAGTATCTCCTTCGCCCTGGCCGTGTCCTGCACCCCAGGCAACTGCACCACCACGCGGTCGGCCCCCTGTTGCTGGATCACGGGCTCGGCCACCCCGAGCTCGTTGATCCGGTTGTGAAGCGTGGTGATGTTCTGCTTGATGGCATACTCCTGCGTGCGCTTGAGCGCCTGCGGCTTTAGGGTGCAGACCAGCAGGAGGTCGTTCCCCTCGTCGCGCTCGGTGACGGCGAGGTCCGGTTGCGTGGCGAGGATCTCCTCGCGCCCGCGGTCGCGCATCGCCGCGTCACGGAAGCGCACCCGCAAGGTCTGCCCCTCGCGCGCGATGCCGAGGTGGCGCACGTTCTTGTCGCGCAACGTGGTGCGCAGGTCGCCGGCCAGGCTGTCGAGTCGCTTGGTCACCGCCGCCGGCATATCGACCTGCAGCAGGAAGTGCACGCCGCCGCGCAGGTCGAGGCCCAGATACATCGGCAGCGCGTGGATCGCCGTCAGCCAGGATGGCGAGGACGACAGCAGGTTCAGCGCTACCACGTAGGTCGGGTTCGACGGGTCGTTCACCGCCTTTTCGATCACGTCCTTCGCCTTGAGCTGCGCGTCGGTGTCGGCTAGGCGGATGCGCACACTGTTGGCGTCGAGCAGGGCACCCGTATACGGAATCTTCGCTGAATTCAGCGCGCTCTCAATGCGCGACATGAGCGCGGCGTCGACCTTGAAGGTTGCCTTGGTGCTGGAGACCTGTACCGCAGGGGACTCGCCGTAGAAATTCGGCAGCGTATAGAGGAAGGCGACGACGATCGCGATCGCGATCATCGCGTACTTCCAGACGGGAAACCGGTTCACTGACGCGGGCGGCTTACTGAATCGACTTGATCGTGCCCTTGGGCAGCAGCACCTGCACGGCCGCCTTTTGCACGCTGATTTCGGTATTCGGCGCGATTTCGAGCATGAGATAGGCGTCGGCGAGCTTGGTGATGCGACCGACCATGCCGCCGGACGTGACGACCTCGTCACCCTTTTGCAGGCTCTCGATCATTTGCCGCTGCTCCTTGGCGCGCTTCATCTGCGGCCGGATCATGAGGAAGTACAGCAGGCCGAACATCAGGATGATCGGCAGCAGGCCGATGAGTCCCGAGTCGCCTGCGCCCCCTCCCGAAGCTTGCGCGAATGCGGAGGCGATCGACACGTCTAACTCCTTGCTGTGGCGGGAAAAGCGGCGAATTATAGCATCGGCGCGCGGCGCTCCAGGAGAATTCGCTCCGTCACCTCGGTCAGCAGGCCGGACTCGATCGCGGCGCGCAGCGCGCGCATCAGATCGTGGTAGTAGTGCAGGTTGTGCAGCGTGTTTAGTCGTGCGCCGAGGATCTCGTTCGCCTTGTGCAGGTGGTGCAGGTAGGCGCGCGAGAAGTTGCGGCAACCGTAGCATGCGCAGCTCTCGTCGAGTGGACGCGTGTCGTTCCGGTAGCGCGCGTTGCGGATCTTGACGTCGCCCCAACGTGTGAACAGCCAGCCATTGCGGGCGTTCCTGGTCGGTAGCACGCAATCGAACAGGTCCACTCCCGTGCCAACCGCTTCGACGATGTCCTCGGGCGTGCCCATCCCCATCAGGTAGCGGGGCTTGTCCGCCGGCAAGCGCGGCGCGCAATGCGCGAGGATGCGGCTGCGCTCAGCTTTCGGCTCGCCCACCGCGAGCCCCCCGATGGCGTAGCCGTCGAAGCCGATGGCGAGCAGGCCCTCGAGCGACTCGTCGCGCAGCGGATCGTAGACGCTGCCCTGCACGATCCCGAACAGGAGGTTCCGCGAGCCCTCGAAGGCGCGCCTGGAGCGAGCGGCCCAGCGCAGGCTCAGGCGCATCGATTCCCGTGCCTGCTGCTCGGTGGCAGGGTGTGGGGTGCACTCGTCGAACACCATGGCGATGTCCGAGTCGAGCACGCGCTGGATGCGCATCGACTCCTCAGGCGTGAGGAACAGGCGATCGCCGTTGACGGGCGAGGCGAACCTGACGCCTTCCTCGGTCACCTTGCGCAGGGCGCCGAGGCTGAATACCTGGAAGCCACCCGAATCGGTGAGAATCGGGCCGTTCCAGCCCATGAAGCGGTGCAGTCCGCCGTGCGCGGCGATAACCTCCAATCCGGGCCGCAACCACAGGTGAAAGGTGTTGCCGAGCAGGATCTGCGTGCCGATCGCCGCCAGCTCCTGCGGCGACATCGCCTTGACCGAGCCGTAGGTGCCCACCGGCATGAACGCGGGCGTGTCGACTGCGCCGTGGGCGAGTTCGAGACGAGCGCGGCGCGCCGCACCGTCGCGGTGCGTTACGGCGAAGCTCAAGCCGCCCTCTCGATCAGCATCGCATCGCCGTAGCTGAAGAACCGGTACCGCTTCTCGATCGCGTGCGCATAGGCTCGCCGGATATGATCGAGCCCGGCGAACGCGGCCACCAGCATGAGCAGGCTTGACTTCGGCAGGTGGAAATTGGTGAGCAGCCGGTCGACCACGCGAAAGCGAAATCCCGGATACACGAACAGGTCGGTCTCCGCGGTGGTGGCTTGCAGCCCTCCGCCGAGCGCCGCGCTCTCCAGGGCGCGCAGCGCGGTGGTGCCCGCCGCGAGCACCCTGCCGCCGACAGCGCGCGCCGCGGCGATTGCGTCGACGGCGGCCTGCGGCACCTCGAAGCGTTCGCGATGCATGCGGTGCTCTTCGACGCGCTCGACGCGCACTGGCTGGAAGGTGCCGACGCCCACGTGCAGCGTGACGCGGGCAATGCGCACGCCGCGTGCTTCGACGCGCGCAAGCATCGCGCGGTCGAAATGAAGGCCCGCGGTCGGTGCGGCGACCGCGCCCGGTCGCTCGGCGTATACGGTCTGGTAGCGCTCGGCGTCGCGCGCGTCCGCCGCATGCGTGATGTAGGGCGGCAGGGGCACGGCGCCGTAGCGCTCGAGCACGTCGGCGACGCGCGCATCGTGAAAGCGCAGGCGGTACAGCTCGCCCTCGCGCGCCAGCACCTCGATGTGCACGCCGTCGCCCACCTGTAGCGCGCTGCCTGCCAGCGGGGGGTGGCTGGCGCGAATCAGGGCCAGCGCTTCGCTCTCCCCAAGCGCGCGCTCGACGAAGATCTCGATTCGCCCGCCGGAGCTCTTGCGGGCCGCGAGGCGCGCCTTGACCACCCGGGTGTCGTTCAGCACCAGAACGTCGTGCTCGCCGACGAGGGCCGGGAAATCAGCGAACGTCAGATCCTCGAGCTCGCCGGTCGCGCCCTCGAGGTGCAAAAGGCGGCTCTGGGAGCGCTCAGGCGCGGGGTGCTGCGCAACGAGCTCTTCGGGCAGCGTATAGTCGAAATCGGCGACCCGCATGGCGCCGCATTATAGGGGGCGCGTCTGGCGCCCGCGCTTCACGCTGCCGGCGAACTCCGGGATAATCGGGCCCCACCGTGCCGGAATGGCGGAACTGGTAGACGCGCCGGACTCAAAATCCGGTGCTGGCGACAGCGTGTGGGTTCGAGTCCCACTTCCGGTACCACCTCCGTAGCCCTCCGGCCTTGGCAATCGGCGTGAGGAATACGCCCGATTGACCCTGATTTTCAAGGGGCTTTCTGTGGACTTTCTCATTGCTGGGGGGTAGGCTCTTTGGCGGAACCCATAGGGGGAAGAGGAGTCATGGCCCAGGCGCAGCTCAGGGTGCTGCCGATGGCCCGAAATACGGTGATGGTGGTCGACGACCAGTCGACCAGCCGGGCTATTCTCGAGCAGGTGGTGCGCAGCCTCGATCAGCGCGTCATGGTTGAGGGTTTTGCGCGTCCGGTGGACGCGGTGGTGTGGGCCACGCGCCACGTCGCCGACCTGGTGCTGGTCGACTACATGATGCCGGACATGGACGGTATCGAGTTCGTCAAGCGCCTGCGCGCGCTGCCCGGCTACGAGCACATCCCGATCGTGATGGTCACGGTGCACGACGATCGCAAGGTGCGGTACGCCGCGCTGGATGCCGGGATAACCGATTTCCTGACCAAGCCGGTCGACGCGCGCGAATGCCTGGCGCGCTGCCGCAACCTGCTCACCCTGCGCCGGCAGCAGCTCGCCCTGGAGGATCGCAAGCGCCTGCTCGAAGGCATGGTCGAGGAGGCCACGCGCGAGGTGCGCGAGCGCGAGAAAGAGACCCTGCTGCGGCTGGCGCGCGCCGGCGAGTTCCGCGATGCCGAAACGGGTTACCACCTGATCCGCATGGCGCGCTACTCGCGGCTCATCGCCGAAGCGATCGGTCTGGATGGCGAGGAATGCGAAACCATCGAGCTCGCGGCGCCGCTGCACGATATCGGCAAGATCGGCATTCCCGACCAGATCCTGCTCAAGCCGGACAAGCTTGACGGGGGCGAATGGGAAGTGATGCGCCGCCACCCGGTCATCGGGCACGAGATACTCAAGGGCAGCGCTTCCAAGTACGTGCGCATGGGCGCGCTCATCGCGCTCGGCCACCACGAGAAGTACGACGGCTCGGGCTACCCGAACGGGCTGGTCGGCGACCACATCGTGCTGTGCGCGCGGATCGTCGCGGTGGCCGACGTCTACGACGCGCTCACCTCGGTGCGGCCGTACAAGAACGCCTGGCCGACCGATGACGCGCTGCAGTACCTGCGCACACAGCGCGGCGGGCATTTCGACCCGCGCCTGGTCGACGCGTTCCTCGGGGTGCGCCCGGAGGTCGAGCGCGTGCAGCTCGAGTGGCGCGATACCGGCAAAGAGGCCGGCGAGAGCTGATGAAGGCCCTTGCCAACGCGCTTGGCGGCCTGCGCGCGCGCCTCGCGGCGCGCCCGGACACGGAGCACGAGCAGGCGATCGTGCGGCTGGTGCTCGGCGCGCTGATCGTCCTTTACTTGTTGCCCGATGCGCTGAGAAACCGCCCGGAGCCGACACTGCTGGTGATGGTGATGTACTTGGCCGTGGCGGCACTGCTGTTCATGCGCATCCTGGCCGCCCCCGGTGTATCGCATACGCGCCGCGTCCTCGCGGCGGTGGCCGACGTCAGCACCATCACGTGGTGCATGGCGTTCCTCGATGAACGCGCGGCGCCGCTGTTCCTGCTGTACGTCTGGATCACGTTGGCCAACGGCTTCCGCTTCGGCCCGCGCTACCTCGTCGTGTGCCCTGCTGCTGAGCGTGGCCGGCTTCTCGGTGGTGCTGCATGGCAAGCGACTTCTGGCAGACACACCTCGGCCTGGGCGCCGGGCTGACGATCGGGCTGGTGGCGCTCAGCCTTTACGTGCTCTCCCTGGTGAAGCGCATGTTCGACGCTCTGGCGCGGGCGGAGGCGGCGAACCAGGCCAAGCGCCGCTTCATCTCGGTGGTGAGCCACGAGATGCGCACGCCGCTGAACGCGATTATCGGCATGTCGGATCTGCTGCGCGACACGCAGCTCAGCCGGGAGCAGGCCGACATGCTGCAGACGCTGCGCGGGTCGACGCGCGTGATGCTCGGTCTGGTCGAGGACGTGCTCGACTTCTCCAAGATCGAGGCGGGCAAGCTGGTGCTCGAGCGGACCGATTTCGACCTGCACGCGCTCGTCAACAGCACCTGCCGCATCCTCGCGGCGCAGGCGGCCGCCAAGGGCGTCGAGTTCGTCGTCTCGCTGATGCCGGAGGTGCCGCCGGCGGTGCGCGGCGACGCGCACTACCTGCGCCAGGTGCTCATCAATCTCGCCGGCAACGCGGTCAAGTTCACCGAGCGCGGCAGCGTGACCGTGCACCTGAGCGCGCAGGAAGAGACCGAATCGCAGGTGCGGCTCAAGTTTTCGGTGCGGGACACCGGCGTTGGCATGACGCCGGAGGCGCAGGCGCGAATCTTCGAGAGCTTCACCCAAGGCGACCAGTCGACCACGCGCCGCTTCGGCGGAACCGGACTTGGCACCACTATCGCCAAGCAGCTGGTAGAGCTGATGGGCGGCCATATCGGCGTGGAGAGCTCGGTCGGCCTTGGCAGCACTTTCTGGTTCGAGCTCACGCTGGAGAAACAACCCGAGCGCGCGGGAGTCACCGAAGGCGAGCTGGCGGGAGCGCGTGTCATGCTCATCGGCTTCCCGAGCGAGGAGCGCGCGGCGCTCGAGCAGGCGCTGGCCAGCTGGGGCGCGACGGCCGTTTCCGTCGCGGACATCGCCCAGGGAGGCGCGCGCCTGGTGGCCGAGATCAGCCTGGCGAAGCCGTACCACAGCGCATTGCTGCACGCGACCGGCCGGGATCGGCAGCTGGCGCAGCGCTTCCGGCGTGTTGCCCCCGACCCGGCGCCGCCCCTCGTGCTGGCCGCGCGGCGCGACGCCGATGTGCCGCGCTTCGAGGCGCTGTCGTCGGGCTTCAGTGCCGTCCTCGAGCTGCCGTTCGACAAGCGGCAGCTGTTCAACGTGCTGCACTCGGTGAGCGCCGGCGACGAGGTACGGGAAGGCGTCGTGCGACTGCAGGACTACGCGCGCCGTGGCGCGACCGCGCGCAAGTTGCGCGTGCTCGTCGCCGACGACAATCCGACGAACCGGGAGGTGCTCGGCAAGATCCTGGAGCGCGGCGGTCACGAGGCCACGCTGGTACCCGACGGGGAGCAGGCCCTGGACGCGGTCGAACGCGACCGTTACGACATCGTCCTGCTCGATCGCAACATGCCGGGATTGGGCGGCATCGAGGCATTGCAGGCGATGCGCCTGATGACCGGTGGCCTCGAACGTCTGCCGATCGTCATCCTATCAGCCGACGTTACGCCCGAGGCGCGCCGCGAATGCCTCGAGGCGGGAGCTGATGCGTTCCTGTCGAAACCGGTCGAGGCGGCCCGGCTGCTCGAGCAGATCCAGGGCATGGTTGCCGGGAAAGCGGGCGAGGTGCCGCAGCTTCCCGTCGAGCAGGCGCCGCGAGCGCCGCGTCCCGCAGCCGGCGCCTCGGGGCCCGTGCCTGCAGTCAACATGGAAACACTTTCTCATCTCGAGGAGCTGGGGTCTTCGCCCGCTTTCATAGAGAAGCTGATCGGCGTCTATCTGGTCGACAGTGCCGCGCTGCTCGGCAAGGTCGAAGCGGCGCTGGCGAGCCGCAACATCCAGGAGTTCCGCGCGCATCTTCATGCCATGAAGGGTTCGTCGGCCAGCATGGGAACCGACCGCCTCACCAGCCTGTGCACGCAACTTGGCAAGCTGAACGACGCCGAGCTGCGGCTTCAGGCCACGGGGCTGTTCAAGTCAGTGAGCGCCGAGCTCGCGGCGGCACGCGCCGAGCTCGAGGGCTACCTCCAGGACAAGCAGCAATCCACCGGCTGAGCAGTCACGCTACAATCGCGGGGCCCGCGGTGATGCTGCGTCCCTGAAATAGCAGGAGAAATTTCCGCATGTCATTCTTCATTACGCTCGTCGAGATGACGGACGCGAACCGTCGCGAGCTCGAAAACGTCCCCAAGGTGCACTCGATGATCCACCACGGGCTGACGCTTGCGGAATACCGCGCCTTCCTGCGCGACCTGTATCACATCGTGTGGCATTTCTGCCCGGTAATGGCGGCCGCGGCGGCACGCTGCGATGACCGTTTTCGCGGTGTACGCTACGAGCTGTACGAGCGGATCGAGGAGGAGAAGAACCACGAGACCTGGGTGCTCGAGGACATCGAGGCGGTGGGAGGCGATGTCCAGGCGGCGCGCAGCGAAGCGCCGAGCGTGCCGGTTCAGGCGATGATTGGGTTCAACTACTACAGTGCCGAGCGCGTCCATCCGTGCTCGGTGCTGGGCATGCTCTATATGCTCGAAGTGGTGTCGTCGGTCTACGGCGGCAGGGTATCCGACTCGATCGCGCGCGCGATCGGACGCGATGTCGACTCAGGCGGCTTCAAGTTCCTCTCGTCCCACGCAACCATGGACGTTGAGCACATGGCGAAGCTGAACAAGCTGGTGAAAACGATCGACGATCCCGTGGCGCAGGCCTCGATCATCAACTCTACGCGCGTCAACTTCTGCCAGTTCAGCCACATGTTCGGCGAAGGCGGCTTTACCTCGGCCGTCGCAGGCTGACGGGCGCTGCGGCGGCGGCAACCTTCGGTCCGCCGAATCAGGGCCTCAGCTCAGGCCGAAAGAGCAATCGCCTCCGCTGTAACGTCGGTAACGTCGCCCGATTCCATGCGGCGCATCTGGGCGCGCACGATGCGGCTCATCATCTTCAGGTCGCGGTCCTCGAGGCGCATCGCGGCATCGACCCAGGTGTCGGTGATCGCGTCGAGCTCCTCGCGCGTCACGGGTTGCACCAGCTTGCGCGCCTTGAACACCGCCTGCATGCCGTTGCGGCGCTTGGAATTCTTGGCGATCCACTCGCGGACCGCGTTCTCGCCCTCGCCGTCCTGCGCCAGCACGTCAATCACGCCCATCTCGTGCAGTTGCTTCGCCGGGAGTACGCGCCCGGAAAGTATCAGCTCCTCCGCCGCGCGCATGCCGATGCGGCGCGCCAGCAGGCTGTAGGCGCCCATTCCCGGGAACAGGTTGAACAGGATCTCAGGCAGACCCATCTGCGCGCTTTCCTCGGCGACGATGACGTCCGACGACAGCGCGCATTCGAATCCGCCGCCCAGTGCGTCACCCTGCACCAGCGAGATGGTGGTGAGCGTCGACGAGTAGAAGTCCTGAATCCGCGGGAACATGTTGTCGATGCACAGCTTCGCGTAGTGCGACAGCGCCTCGCGGTCGCGCGCCTTGATCAGCAGCACGAACAGCGCCAGGTCGCCTCCGAGGTTGAACACGCGCGGCGTGCGCGAACCGAGTACGTAGTAATTGACCCTGCTCGAAACCCCGTCGACCTCTATGTGACCGCCATTGACAGCGAGCGCGCTATCGTGCGCGCGAATGTCCTTAAGCAACCCGAGGCTGAAGCAGGCCGTCCCCTTTGGGTTGAAATAACCCCACAGCGTGCCGCTGGCCGGCTCGAACTCGGTTTCAAACTGCGTCTTGGTCTTGCCATACGGCATGCGAAGCCCCATCACATCGCGCATGTTGCTCATTTGCTCCTCCTTCCCCGATAAGAACCCCCAGAATGGGGGCAGCTTTGCCTCGGCCCGGACGCGGCCCCATGCCGGACCCGAGCTTCCCGAGGCAATTAGACGCCGGTTTGTAAAGCTGTGCAATGTTTCACGGGGGGGAAAAGTGTGACAAATTAGGCTTATTGTCCGAAAAGCTAAGGCCGTTTCGACGCCAATGCGGCGGCCGTTCCCGCGGCCTGACCCGTGAGCTAGCACTGGGGCAGGCGCGTGAAAACGTCCTCCGCGAAGCCGCGAATTTCGCGCTCGCCGTTCCAGTCGGTCATGCGGTCGATCCAGATCACGAGCCCGCCGGTGGAGGGGCCGCCAAGATGTCGTAGCGCTCGAGCAAGATCACTTCCGCCGCCACCCTTGCCGCGGCAACCGCGGCTGCGGTGCCGGACGGTCCGCCGCCGACCACGAGCACGTCGCATCATGCGCGCGAAAAATCTCGGAGACGAAGAATCTTTAGTCGGAGGACCGCGCGCCGATGAGCCTGTGCCGCTGACCGGTGGTTGGGGGGTATGCGAGATTGCAAACCTTCGCCGCGGCTCGCTTTTCGTATGGCGCGGGCCGAGTGGCAGATTGACGGGGTATCGGTTAAATTCGGGTGCGGGATGGGTTCGCGCGCAGCGATCATGAAGGGGGCAGCATGTACGCGATCGTCTACAAGGCTGATGGTTTTCCCGTATGCCGCCAGGTGCCTGGAGTGAGTCCCGACCCGGTCGTCACGTGGAACACCGAGGACGCGGCAAGGAACTTCATTACGTCGAAGGGCGGGGAGGCCGACTTTCTGCCCGTGCAACTTACCGACCAGGCAATGGACAAGCTCGCGAGCGCGATGGGCTGCCCGGTCCAATCGATCACCTTCGAGCCCTATCCGGGTTAGCTAGGCCTCGATGTTGTCGATGAGCCGTGTGGCGCCGAGGCGCGCGGCACCCAGTATCACAAGATCCCGATCCGCCGGACCCGGTACGGCGAGGGTGCGACGCTCGCGCAGCTCCACATAGTCGGGTTTCCAGCCCGAGGCGGTGAGCGAGCGCATGGCTTGGGCGCCGAGCGCGACCATGTCGCGCTCGCCGGTGGCGATGCGATCCTTTATGTGCTTGAGGGCCCGGTGCAGCGAGGGCGCTTCAACCCGCTCGGCGGCCGAGAGGTAGGCGTTGCGCGAGCTCATCGCCAGTCCATCGGGCTCGCGCACGGTCTCGCCGGCGACGATTTCGATCGGCAGATCGAATTGGCGCACCATGTCGCGCACGAGCACCAGCTGCTGATAGTCCTTCTTGCCGAATATCGCGATCGATGGCTGCACGCAGTTGAACAGCTTGAGCACGACCGTGGCTACGCCATGGAAGAAGCGCGGTCGGAACCTGCCTTCCAGCTCGTCGGCGATCGGCGGCGGATCGACGATGTAGCGCTGAGGCTCTGGGTAGAGCTCGTGCTCGTCCGGCGCGAATACCAGGTCTACGTTCTCCCGCTCCAGCTTCTCGCAGTCGCGCTCCAACGGGCGCGGATAGCGCTCGAAGTCCTCGCCCGGGCTGAACTGCAGGCGGTTAACGTAGATGCTCACCGCTACGCGCGCGGCACGCTCGCGCGCCATGCGCACCAGCGCCAGATGACCCCCGTGCAGGCTGCCCATGGTCGGCACGAAGGCGAGCGCTCCCCCGCCGCGGGTCTTCCGCAGGGTCGCGATGTCGCGCACGATGTGCATCGCGCGTCAGCCCAGATTGAAGTACTCGCGGCGACTCTTCATACCGCGCACGCGCTCGACGAGTAGCTCGAAATCGGCGTCGCGCTCGACGAAGTTGAGATTTTCGGAGTTGACGATAAGCACCGGTGCCGCCGTGTAGTGGTAGAAGAAGCGCGCATAGCCGTCGGCGAGCAGCGCCAGATACTCCTCACTGATGCCGCGCTCGAACAGCGCGGCGCGGCGCTTGACGCGCTCGATCAGGGTATCGGACTGCGCCTGCAGGTAGATCACCAGATCGGGCGCCGGGGCGTGCGGTCGCAGGGCCTCGTAAATGCGGTCGTAAAGCGCCAGCTCGTCGCCCGAGAGCGTGATACGCGCGAAGAGCGGATCCTTGTCGAGCAGGAAATCGGACACGGTCGCGCGGGAGAACATGTCTGGCTGCGCCAGTGGCTCGATCAGCTTGGCGCGCTGAAACAGGAAGAAAAGCTGCGTCGGCAGCGCGTAGCGCGGCATGTTCTGATAGAAGCGAGCGAGAAACGGATTTTCGCCGGGCTGCTCGAGCAGCAATTCGGTTCCCAGCCGCGCGGCGAGGCGCCGGGCGAGGCTCGTCTTGCCGGCCCCGATCGGGCCCTCGATGACGATATAGCGGAAGCGCTCGATCATGTGATGCGCTCTACCTCCTGCCGAACGCAACGGCGCAGCAGCTCGTCGGCGCGCCCTTGACCCGGGACCGTCGCGCCGGGATCGAGCTCGACGAGCGGCATCAGCACGAAGGCGCGCTCGTGCATGCGGGGATGCGGCACGCTGAGCTCCTTGGAGGAGAATTTCGCGTCGCCGTACAGCAGCAAGTCCAGATCGAGCGTACGCGGGGCAGCGGGAAAGGGCCGTACCCGGCCGTGCCGTGCCTCGATTGCCTGCAACTCCGCGAGCAGGCGCGGAGGCTCGAGCACGGTTTCGAGCTGCGCGACCGCGTTCACGAATTCGGGCTGCGCGGCGTGATCGAGCGGTGCGCTGCGGTACAGTGCCGAGCGGCGCATAAGGCGCGTGCCGGGAATGCGATCGAGCTCCTCGAGCGCGCGCAGCACCTGCGCTCGCGGCGCATCGAGGTTCGAGCCCAGCCCCACGTAGGCGACACGAACGCTCACGAGGTCTGCGGCTCGCCCGACGCATCGGGCCGTTTCTTGCGGCGCCTGCGGCGGCGCTTCTTGGGCGCGGTGTCGGGTACCTGCATGGCGGCGCGCGTGTCGGCGTCAGCGCCCTGGAAAGCCCGCCACCAGGCTTCGAGATCGGCGCTCACCTCGCCGCTCGCGGCGCGCAGCGCCAGGAAGTCGTATGCCATGCGAAAGCGCGGTGACTCGATCAGGCGGTAAGGGCGCTGCCCCGAGCGTTGTTCGAAGCGCGGCTGCATGGCCCAGATTTCGCGCATCGTTGCGGTCAGCTTGCGGGTGATCGCGAGCTTCTCGCACTGTGCGTCGAGCACGTTGTCCATGGCGGCATCGATGGCGGAGAGTGTGCGCTCGCCACGCTCCTCGCGCGCCTTCCAGGCCGCGAGCACCTGGTGCCAGAGAAGCGCCGCGAACAGGAATGCCGGCGACACCGGGCGATCGGACTTGACGCGCTCGTCGGTTTGCGCCAGCGCGAGAGTCACGAAGCGCTCGCCGAGCGGCTGATCGAGTATCACGTCGAGCAGCGGCAGGACGCCGTGATGCAGGCCTTCCTCGCGCAACTGTCGCACGCAGGCGCTGGCATGGCCCGAGAGCAGGAGCTTTAGCATCTCGTCGAACAGGCGCGCGGGCGGCACGAGTTCAAGCAGCGACGCGAGTCTGCGAATCGGCGCGCGCGTGCTCGGATCCAGCGTCAGGCCGAGCTTCGCGCCAAGCCGTACCGCGCGCAGCATCCTTACCGGGTCCTCGCGAAAGCGGACCTCCGGGTCGCCGATCACGCGCATCGTGCGCTTGCGCAGGTCGGCGAGCCCGCCGTGGTAGTCGACGACCTCCTCCGTCGCAGGATCGTAGTACAGCGCGTTGATCGAGAAGTCGCGCCGCAGGGCGTCTTCCTCCTGGGAGCCGAAAACGTTGTCACGCAGCACCCGGCCGTGCTCGTCCTTCTGCGTCGTCTCCGTGTCCGCAGTGCGAAACGTGGAGACTTCCACCGTCTCCTGGCCGATGATCACATGAACCAGGCGAAAGCGCCGCCCGATGATGATCGCCCTGCGGAACAGCGGCTTCACCTGCTCGGGGCGCGCGTCGGTGGCGACATCGAAGTCCTTCGGCTCGATGCCGAGCAACAGGTCGCGGACCGCGCCGCCGACGACGTAGGCGGAATGGCCTGCGCCGCGCAGGACGTCGCACACCTTGAGCGCGCCGGCACTCACGTCGCCGCGCGACAGGCCGTGCTTGTCGCGCTGCACGCGCAACGGCTCCTGCGAGCGCAGGCCCAGGACGCGGCGGATGAGGCGTTTGATCATGCAGGGGCCGGATTTTACCCGCGCAGCGAGATCACGGGCCAACCGCGCCGCTTCGCCTCGGCGGCCAGCTGTGGGTCAGGATCCACCGCCACGGGACGGCTTACGCGCTCCAGGAGCGGCAGATCGTTGTGCGAGTCGCTGTAGAACTTGCTCGGGGCGAAGTCGGCCAGCGCGCGGCCCTGCGCCGCCAGCCATTGGTCGACGCGGCGGACCTTCCCCTCTCGAAAGCAGGGAGTGCCCGCCACGCGCCCCGTGAAGCGCCCGCCGCGCGACTCCGGTTCGGTGGCGATCAGCTGCGTCACCCCGAACTCGCGCGCGATCGGCGCGGTGACGAAACTGTTGGTTGCGGTCACAATCGCGCACAGATCGCCGGCGTCGAGGTGCATCTTCACCAGCGCGCGTGCCGGCATGCCGATCATCGGCAGGATGCGTTCGTGCATGAACTCCGCGTGCCAGCGCTCCAGCTCCTCGGGCGCGTGCTCGGCGAGCGGTCGCAGCGCGAATCCAAGGTACTCGTGGATGTCGAGCGTGCCGGCAACGTACTGGTCGTAGTACTGCTGGTTCTGCGCTTCGTAGGTCGCACGATCGAGCACGCCGCGATCCACCAGGAACTGCCCCCATTCGTAGTCGCTATCGCCGATGAGCAGCGTGTTGTCGAGATCGAACAGCGTGAGCCTCATTGATCGCGCGCCTTCAACGCCTCGCGCACCAGCGGCAGGGTGATGTGGCGCTGCTTGGCGAGCGAATAGCGATCGAGCAGCGCGATGACCGCGGCGAGCGAGGGGAGGTCGCGCGGCAGCCGCGTGAGAAGGTAGGCCGCGACCTCCTCGGTCAGCCGCAGGCCACGGCTCTCGGCCTCGCTGCTCAGGTAGCGCAGCTTGTCTTCATCGGTGAGCGGTTTGAGCTGGTAGACCAGGCCCCACGCGAGACGCGTGCGCAGATCGGGACGCAGCGTGAGCCGCGCCGGTGGCGCGCCGCCCGCGGCGAGCACCGCGCCTTGGCCGTCGCGCGCCGCATTGATGGCGTTGAACAGCGCGATTTGCGCCACCTCGTCGAGCGTCTCGACATCGTCCGCCGTCGTCAGGCGGCGGCCCGGGCCGTTCGCGCCCGTGGCGGCGCGCAGCAGGTGCGTTCGCCCGCAGCCAGGCTCGCCCCACAGGTAGACGATCGATTCGCGCAGGCCGCCGGCGCAGAGCTCGCGCACCCGCAGCAGCGCTTCGGCATTGTCGCCGGCTACGAAATTGTCGAACGTGGGCTCGGGCGTCGGAGAGATCGCGAGCGGCAGTTGTTCCATCGGAGGCATCGGGAAACAGGTCCGGGAACGCCGGTGTTCCCATTGCAGGGTACAATTCGGGCGAACGCGAAACTCTATCACGCTGCTGCGGCGCGCCGCTGAGCGTTCCTGGGACATGCCGGACAGTCTTTCCTACCGCGACGCGGGCGTCGATATCGATGCTGGCGATGCGCTCGTCGAGGCAATCAAGCCTCTCGCGAGACGCACCATGCGTCCCGAGGTGCTGGCGGGCATCGGCGGTTTCGGCGCCCTCTGCGAGATTCCCAAGAACTACCGCCAGCCGGTGCTGGTATCGGGCACCGACGGCGTCGGCACCAAGCTGAAGCTGGCGTTCGCCTTCGACCGCCACGACACGGTCGGTATCGATCTCGTGGCCATGAGCGTCAACGACGTGCTCGTCCAGGGTGCCGAGCCGCTGTTCTTCCTCGACTATTTCGCCTGCGGCCGCCTCGACCAGCGAATCGCCACGGACGTGATTGGGGGAATCGCACGCGGCTGCGAGCTCGCCGGATGCGCGTTGATCGGAGGCGAGACCGCCGAAATGCCCGGCATGTACCCCGAAGGCGAGTACGACTTGGCAGGATTCTGCGTCGGCGTCGTGGAGCGGGAGCGCATTCTGGACGGACGCTCCATCGTGCCGGGCGACACGCTGCTCGGCATCGCCTCGAGCGGCGCGCATTCGAACGGCTATTCGCTCATCCGCAAGATCCTCGAGCGCGCCGATCCGGACCTGGACGCCGAGTTCCACGGCGGTCCGCTGCGCGACGCGATCCTCGCGCCGACGCGCATCTACGTGAAAGCGATCCTCGACCTGATGCGGCAGGTGCCAGTGAAGGGCCTGGCTCACATCACGGGCGGCGGTATTGCCGGGAATGTGCCGCGTATTCTGCGGCAGGGCCTGCGCGCGTCGATTCGTGCGCACGCCTGGCCGCGGCCGCCCTTGTTTAGCTGGCTGCAGGAGCTGGGCCGGATCGCCGAGGACGAGATGCACAGGGTGTTCAACTGCGGCATCGGCATGGTCGCGGTGGTGGGGCGCGAGCACGCGGCGCGCGCGGCGGAAGCGCTGCGCGCATCAGGCGAAACGGTCTACGAGATCGGGTCGATCGAAGCTTGCGCTCCGGGGGAGACGCAGTTGCTCCTTCACAGCTAGCCCGCGCCGCGCCGCGCGAGGTAGATGCCGGCGAGCACCACCAGACCGCCCACCACCTGCAGGGGCGCCAGCGGCTCGCTGAGTAGCACCCAGGCAAAGGCCGCCGCCATTACCGGCTGGAACAACAGGCTCACCGAGGAGAACGCCGCAGGCAGCGATGCCAGCGCAAAGGCGATCAGCCCCTGCCCGGCGGCGTGAGACACGAGTGCCAGCCCGACCAGCTTGAGCCACCCCGAGGCGCTGTACGGAAGAAACTGCTCTTCAGAGGCAAGCGCTACGGGAAACAGGATCACCGCCGTGACGCTACTGGTGATCGCCATCAGCCGCAGGGTCGTCGCCCCGCGGTCGCGCAGCCCCTTCACCGTCAGCAAGTACCAGGCGTAGAACATCGCCGTCACCACGCCGAGGGCGTCGCCCGCAAGGCCGGTAGGCGAGGCCGCTAAGCTGGCGCGCACCAGTATCGCGACCCCCGCGAGCGCGGACGCGAGCCCGAGCAGGAACAACCGGCTCGGGCGCTGCCGCCAGATCAGCCATGCCACGAGCGTGACGAAGATCGAGGCCAGGTTGGCAAGCAGCGTCGAATTGGCGACCGAGGTGAGCTTGATCGAGGTGTGCCAGAACGCCAGGTCGCCGGCGAAGGCGAAGCCCGCGGCCAGCAGCAATGGCCACAGTCCTGCGACCGGCGCCGTGCGTGCGCCGCGCTGCCCGAAGAGCAACGCGAGCCATAGCGCCGGGACCGCGAGCGCGACGCGCCAGAACGCGGTCGGTGTTGGGCCTGCTTCCGATACGCGCACGAAGATCGGCGACAGCGCGATGCACGTCGCCCCGAGCATGAGCGCAACGAATGCGACGCTCGGGGCATAGAGCTTGGCGGGAGCGGCCGACGGCTGCATGGGTCTGCCGATGGTACCTGCAAGCGCCCCGCACCGGAGCCGGACCTCGCGGACGTCGTTCCTGCAGCTGAGCGCGTGGTTGAGCGTCACCTGAGTCTTCTCGACCTTGTGCTCGAGCGCGGCAGCAACGCTCGATGCGGCGGTCGCGAGCATTGTGATCGAAGTCGTTCGTTTCACAGGAAAATCCCCGCTTCCGGCTTGGACAAGCGGCTCTGCGGCGCGATTCTCGCAGGGCAGCGCCCTTCAAGTCTGCATTTAGCGCGCGCGGCCTGATGTGCGCGGCGTCGCGGTGTTAGAATTTTTCGCATCCATGGCCGCGCCGCGCTTCGTCCATCTCCGCCTGCACAGCGAGTACTCGGTGACGGACGGAATCGTCCGCATCGACGATGCGGTGGCGCGCGCCGCCGCCGACGAAATGCCCGCGCTGGCGATCACCGACGCGGCGAATTTCTTCGGCATGGTCAAGTTCTACAAGGCCGCGCGCGCAGCCGGGATCAAGCCGATCGTCGGTGCCGACTGCTGGATCCAGAACGAGTCCGACCGCGAGAAACCCTACCGCATGGTGCTGCTGTGCGCTTCGCACGCGGGTTATCTCAGGCTCTCGGGCCTGCTGTCGCAGGCCTGGCTGAAGAACCAACACCGCTCGCGCGCCGAAATCCGTCGTTCCTGGCTGCAGGAGAATGGCTCGGAGGGGCTGATCGCGCTGTCCGGGGCGCTCTCCGGCGATGTCGGGCAGGCGCTCGGCGCAGGTAACTTCCCGCTCGCGGAGATTCTCGCGCAACAGTGGGCGGAGCTATTCCCGGGGCGCTACTACGTCGAGTTGCAGCGGGCGGGGCTGCCGCAGAGCGAGGCGCTGGTGATGGGCTCGGTCGGCCTCGCCGCGAAGCTCTGCCTGCCGGCGGTGGCCACGCATCCCGTGCAGTTTCTGTCCGCCGACGACTTCAAGGCGCACGAGGCGCGCGTTTGCATCGCGCAGGGGTACGTGCTCGGAGATCGGCGCCGGCCGCGGACATTCACGCCGGATCAGTACTTCAAGTCGCAGGAGGAAATGTCTCAGCTGTTCGCCGACATTCCGCAAGCCCTGGAAAATTCGGTGGAAATCGCGCGGCGCTGCAATCTGGAGATCGAGCTTGGCAAGAACCGCTTGCCGGCATTTCCCACACAGGTAGGCACGACGCTGGAGCAGTATCTGCGACAGCAGGCACAGGCCGGGCTAGAGCAGCGCATGGCGAAGCTGTACCCGGAGCAGGTCGCCCGCGAGCGCGAGACGGCGCGCTACCGCGAGCGGTTGGCGTTCGAGCTCGAGACCATCGTGCAGATGGGCTTCGCCGGGTACTTCCTGATCGTCGCCGATTTCATCAACTGGGCGAAGTCGAACGGCGTGCCCGTCGGGCCCGGGCGCGGGTCGGGCGCGGGATCGCTGGTGGCCTATTCACTGGGCATCACGGACCTCGACCCGCTGAAATACGACCTGCTGTTCGAACGCTTCCTCAACCCGGAGCGAGTGTCGATGCCGGATTTCGACATCGATTTCTGCCAGGACGGCCGCGACAAGGTCATCAACTACGTGCGCCAGCGCTATGGAGAGGAGTGCGTCTCACAGATCGCGACCTTCGGCACGATGGCGGCGCGCGCTGTGGTGCGCGATTGCGGGCGGGTGCTGGACCTGGGATACAACTTCTGCGACCAGATCGCGAAGCTCATACCGTTTCAGCCCGGACGAACGATCACGTTGCGGGAAGCGCGCGAGATGGAGCCGCTGCTGGCCGAGCGCGAGCAGAACGAGGACGAGGTTAGGGAGCTGCTTGAGCTCGGCGAAAAGCTCGAAGGCCTGACGCGCAACGTCGGCATGCACGCGGGCGGCGTGCTGATCGCGCCGGGAAAGCTCACCGACTTTTGCCCGCTTTACGCTGCCGAGGGCACGACGAACGTCATCTCGCAGCTCGACAAGGACGACGTCGAGGCGGTGGGCCTGGTGAAGTTCGACTTTCTCGGGCTGACGACGCTCACGGTCCTGGACTGGGCCGAACGCTACGTGCGCCGGCTAGGCGAGACCGGGTTCTCGTTCGAGCGCATCCCGCTCGACGACCGGGACACCTACGCACTCCTCTCGTCGGGGAACACGACGGCGGTGTTCCAGCTGGAATCGCGCGGCATGCGCGATCTCATCAAGCGCGCACGGCCCGATCGCTTCGAGGACATCATCGCCCTGGTGGCGCTGTACCGACCGGGACCGATGGACCTCATTCCCGACTTCATTGCACGCAAGCACGGCCAGCAGCGCGTCGAATATCTCGATCCGCGGCTCGAGCCGATCCTGGGGCCGACCTACGGCATCATGATCTACCAGGAGCAGGTGATGCAGATCGCGCAGGTCATCGGCGGTTACACGCTCGGCGGCGCCGACCTGCTGCGCCGCGCCATGGGCAAGAAGAAGCCCGAGGAGATGGCCGAGCACCGGGACATCTTCGTCGCCGGCGCGGAGAAGGGCGGGCTGTCGAAGGGCCGCGCGATGCAGCTGTTCGACCTGATGGAGAAGTTCGCCGGCTACGGGTTCAACAAGTCGCACGCTGCGGCCTATGCAATGGTCGCCTACCAGACGGCGTACATGAAGGCGCATCATGGCGCGGCCTTCATGGCGGCGAACTTCTCTGCGGTGATGGACGATACCGACAAAGTACGGGGCATCCACGAAGACAGCCTCGAGAACAGGCTCACCGTGCTGGCACCAGACATCAATTCCTCGGAGTACCGCTTCGTGCCGGTCGATGCGAAGACGATCCGCTACGGACTCGGTGCGATCCGCGGCACTGGCGAGTCGGCGGCGAAGGAAATCGTTCGCGCGCGTGAGGCGGGCCCGTACCGGGACCTTTTCGATTTCTGCGCGCGCGTCGACAAGCGCATCGTCAACCGCCGTGCCACCGAGGCGCTGGTGCGGGCCGGCGCATTCGATTCGATCGACGAAAATCGCGCCAGCGTGCTCGCCACCGTGGGCCGGGCCATGGAAGCGGCCGAGCAGGCCGAGCGGCAAGCGGCTCAGGTAAGCCTGTTCGGCGACGCGGACGCGGCACCCGGCGCTTCGCTGCGTCTGGTGGAGGCGAAGCCCTGGGATCTGAGGCAGAAGTTGACCGAGGAGAAGACGGCGCTCGGCTTCTGTCTGTCGGGCCACCTGTTTTCGGTCTACGAGCGCGAGCTCGCCGATTTTCCACGCCTGCCGCTGGCGAAAGTTCAGGCGTCCGACGGGCGGCCGTGGCTGGCTGGCATCGTGGCCGCGGCGCGCAGCCAGATGACGCGCCGCGGCCGCATGATGGTGGTGATGCTGGACGACGGCACCGCACAGCTTGAAATCACGGTTTTCAACGAGCTGTTCGAGAAACACCGCGACAAGCTGAAGGAGGATGCGCTGCTGGTGATCCGGGGCAAGGTCCAGCGGGACGATTTTTCGGGGGGCGTGCGGGTGAGCGCCGAGGAGCTGCTCGACCTTGCGGCGGTGCGCGAGCGCTTTGCGGCCAGCTTGCGCATCGAGATGAACGGTCAGGCGGACGCCAAGCGGCTGGCTGAGCTGCTCGCGCCGTATCGGGGCGCGGGCGAGGGCACCTGCTCGGTGCTGGTGCACTACGAGAACGGTGCCGCTTCCTGCGACGTCGCGCTCGGCGAGGGCTGGCGCGTGCGTCCCGACACCCGGCTGCTGGAGCAGCTTGCCGCCTGGCTCGCCCCGGAACGCGTGCGCCTGGTTTACGCCAACGGCGGTGCGTCGGTCTAGTTCGACCAGCGTACCTGGCAGATCTCGCGGCTGAGCAGCCCGCGATAGTGGTGGTACCAAAGGCTATGCAGCCTTTCCTCGGGGTCGCGGCGCCGCTTTTCGGCGAGCAAGGTCTTGAGCTCCGGATAGCAGGCCTCCGTCTGCTCGCGCGACGCGTCCAAGGTGTCGGCAATAGGAAATCCGCCGCCGGCGGCCAGCGCGATGTCGATCAGCTCACGGCGCAATTGCACGGATCGCACGCAGCCGCCGATTGCGACCGGCACTTCCAGCCTGAGCGTGATCTCCGCGTAGTCGCGCCGCGCCCAACGCAGCAGCGTTTCGTCTTCCGGCAGGATGCGGCGCGCCTCGATGCCGCAGATGCCTATGCGCCATTCGGCGCAACGCTCGCGCACCCGGGCCAGCAGGCTGTCCAGCTGCTGCGGCGCCACCAGCAGGCGGAGCGTGCATTGCGCGCCGGTGCCGGCGACCGGCAGCTCGAGCACCGCCAGCGGCTCGCGGTTGCGTGCGCTGCGCCGCAGCGAGTCCAGGCGCAGCGTGACGCTGTACGGCGCACCGAACAGATCGTGGCCGCCGATCGCAAGTGCGAAAAGCTCCCTGTTTGCGAAGCGGCTGGCGCGCCGCAGCTCCCCGTCCGGGGTCACGAGCGCTAGCGCCTCGACGTGCGCAACCATCGGGCGCCCGTCGGGCCCGGCGACGTTGGCGGCGACGCATTCACCGACGGTACGGGGCATGACGCCGCCTTCGACGAATGCCGCCAGTTCCGGCGCGCGCTCGGCAAGGTAGGCGCACAGCGCGGACCACGGCGTGCCCGCCTGCACCTCGACCAGGTCCCGGGATGCGTCGAGCCGCAGGACGCGGTCGAGATCGGATGCATCGAGCGACACGGCGACGCCGCGCGTAAGACGCATGGCCTTGCGCAGCTCGTCCGCCGAGCGGACTCGGATGGTGGGGCCCCGCGCGGGGCGGGAATCGGGCAGCGAGGGAAGCGAAAGCGTCGCGAGCATGGTGTCCTCCCGGTTCGAAGCGTGCGGCGGATTGTTGGTACGCCGCGGGCGATTAATCAATACTGGCGAACGGAGTATCGAAATGTGATACCTTGCGTGCCATGCCTTCCGCAGGCCGGTTTGTCGAGGCGCTGAAGAAATGCGTGCGCGCGCAAGGCATGACGTACGCGCAGCTCGCACGTGAGCTGGGGCTGTCGGAGCCGAGCGTGAAGCGCATGTTTTCGCGCGGCACGTTTACGCTGCGGCGCATCGAGGAGATCCTCGGGCTGCTCGAGCTCGACCTGTACGAGGTCGCGCGCATGAGCCGTAGCGCGCGGGGCGGACCGACCGAGTTGACCGCGGAGCAGGAGGCGGCGCTGGCGAAGGACGAGCGCCTCCTTTCGGTGTTCTGGCTGATCCTGAACGATTGGCGGTTCGACGAACTCGTCGAGGAATTCGCGATCTCCCGCAACGAGCTGACGCTCGCTTATGCGAGGCTTGCGCGCTTGAAGCTGATCGATTGGGGGCCCGGTGAGCGCGCGCGGCTGCGCGTGCCGAAAGACTTCCGCTGGCGCGCCGGCGGACCCGTGAAGAAGGCGTATGGCCGGCGCGTGACGCAGGAGTTTCTGCAAGGGCGCTTCGACGCGCCGCTGGAGATGTTGCGTTTCGAGACGCGCGAGATGTCGGTCGAGTCCGCCGCGGTGCTCAAGCGCCGGCTGGAGAGGCTGGTGTCCGAGTTCAACGACCTGGCGGAGCTGGACACGAGGACGAGCTCGCCGCGGGGCGTTGGCGTCGCCCTGCTGGTCGCTTGCCGGCCCTGGCAGTTCTCGGTGGTCAACGCGCTGAAGCGGCGCGCTGCGCGCCAGGCGCGCTAGGCCGTGGGCAGGCGCGCGAAGTTAGTGTAGTTGCGCCGCAGCGTAGCGGCGGCATCCCGGACCTGCAGCCCGCTCACACGGGCGGCCGGCGGTCCGCAGCGTGCCCACTGCAACAACGCCTCGAGCGCCACGCGGCGGCCCTGGATCACCGCCTCGACGCTGCCGTCGGTCCGATTGCGCACCCAGCCGGTCACGCCTAGGCGCTCGGCCTCGAGCCGCAACGCGTCGCGGTAGCCGACCCCCTGCACGCGGCCGCCGATGATTACGTGGAAAGTGAGCCGATCGTCCATCCGTGCCGTTATACCTTTGCGTTCGACGCGACTAAGCGAGATGATAGAGTTTCGGGGGAGCAGTTTTCGGGGGAAGAAGATGAAAAACGTGCTGTTGGGCGTGGCCGTTCTGGCCTTGATTGGGTTCATCGTTGTCGCGGTGGTGCTGCCGCAAATGGCCGGCTCCGAGGCGCGCGCGGCGGCACAGGCGCTGGTTTCCGGGGCGGATGGCGCCAAGGGGCAGGTCGCCGCGGTGGCGGAAAAAGCAGCCAATCTCGCGGGGGCCGGCAAGGGCGTGAATCTCGCGCCGAGGAACGATCCCAAGCATGGCGAGTTGAAGTGGATCGTCGAGGACGGCGGCACGATCAGGGGCTGGAACGCCAGGAACGCGATTGAGATCGCCATCACTCCCCACCTGCGCGGTGGCAAGGTGGACTGGTCCTGCAAGGGCTATCCCAACGACGCGATGCCTGCCTCCTGCGGAGGCAGCTAAGAACGATGGCGCGGGCTGCGGCGCTGCGCGCAGGTCTGCTGGCCACCGCCGCTGCGTTGCTGCTGTCGCTGGCGGGGTGCGCCGGACTGCAGAGCGCTGCAGCGCGGCAGGACAAGATCGTGTACCACTTCAGCGAAGGCTTCGAGCAGGCCTCGAGCGGTCTGCAGTACATCCGCAATCAGCTCGAAGTGGATCCGAAGGCCGTGATCGTGGCCGTGGCGCACGCGCGCGGCGTCGATTTTCTGATGAAGGGCGCGAAGGACAGGAACGGCAACAAGTACGAGGACATCGTAGAGCGCCTGGCGCTGAACGGCGTGCGCTTCGACGTGTGCGAGATTACCCTGCGTGAACGGAATCTCTCGAAAGAACGGTTTATCGACTACGTGAGCTTCGTGCCTTCGGGGGTGGCCGAGATCACCCGGCTGCAGCAACGCGAAGGCTACGCTTATCTCAAGCCCTAGGGTTGGCGTTGTACGGCGGTCAGGATCCCCTGCATGATCGCCGCCGGGGCCGGGGGACAGCCCGGCACCGCGACGTCCACCGGAATGACGTTCGCGACACGGCCGCAGCTGGCATAGCCCTCGCCGAAGATCCCGCCCGTGCAGCCACAATCACCGATCGCCACCACCAGCTTGGGCTCCGGCACTGCCTCATAGGTGCGGCGCAGCGCCTCGCGCATGTTGCGCGCCACCGGTCCCGTCACGAGCAGCATGTCGGCGTGCCGCGGGCTGGCGACGAAGCGGATCCCCAGGCCTTCGATGTTGTAGTAGGGGTTGTTGATCCCGTGAATCTCGAGTTCGCAACCGTTGCACGATCCGGCGTCGACGTGGCGGATCGCGAGCGCCCGCCCGAGAAGGCGCAGCACTTCGTCGTTCAGGCGGCCACTGATCTGGCGCAGGGCTTCGTCCGGCTGCGGCGCCGTTTCGGTCCTGATCCCAACCCTTGCGATCTGGCGCAGGAGTTTGTGCATGATCAGAGATCCTGTCCCGCGTAGGAGAGATTGAAGGATTTGTTGATGAGCGGGAAGTCCGGCACGATGTTGCCGAGGATGGCGTGCTCGAGCGCAGGCCAGTTCTGCCAGGACGGGTCGTGCGGGTGGCAGCGGCGGACGGTTCCGCCGGCGCCCGCCTCGAGCGCGACCAACACCTCGCCGCGCCAGCCTTCTACCCAGCCGAATCCCAGCGCGCCGGCTGGCACGCCTGGCAGCGCGAGCTGAAGGTCTCCCGGCGGCAGCCGCCGCAGGATGCGCCGCTCGAGCCTGAGCGACTCCAGGGCCTCCTCGAAGCGCACGTTCACGCGTGCGGCGACGTCGCCGTGCCGACGCGTGCACATCCGCGGCTCGAGCGCGTCGTACGGTGCGTGGGCCGGATACACGCGCGCATCGAACGCCAGACCGCTGGCGCGCGCAGCGAGCCCGACGACCCCGAGCATGGAGGCGGTCTCGGCGGCGAGCTTGCCGCAGGCGACGAACCGGTCCTGCAGCCCCGCATGGTCGTCGTAGATTGCGCGCAGCCGCCGGATCTCGCGCTCGACGCGGTCGGCCTCGTCGAGCAGCAGCGCGATCGCAGCCGAGTCGACGTCCGCCGCGACCCCTCCCGGTACGATCCGGTCCATCAGGTAGCGGTGACCGAAGACCCGGGCATTGATGCGCAGCATGTCCTCCTTCAGGCGCGAGAATTGGGCCAGCCCAAACGCGAGGCCGCCGTCGTTTCCGAGGTTGCCCAGATCGCCGAGATGGTTGGCGATGCGTTCGCGCTCGAGCAGCAGCGCCCTCAGCAACAGGGCCCGCTCGCTTGGCGTCACCCCGGCCATGGACTCGAGCGCCATGGCGTAAGCCCACGCGTAGGCAACGGTGCTGTCGCCGGACACACGCGAGGCCAACCGGATCGCCGCCTCGAGGGTCATTTGCTCGAAGCGCTTCTCGATCCCCTTGTGCTTGTAGCCGAGGCGCTCCTCGAGCCTGAGGACCCGCTCGCCCACGACCGAGAAGCGAAAATGTCCCGGTTCGATGGTGCCGGCGTGCACCGGTCCGACCGGGATCTCGTGCACCCCGTCGCCTTCGACTTGAATGAAGGCGTACCGGTCTTCGTCCTCAGGCCAGACTGAGGCCATGGCCACGTCGCGCCGCAGCGGGAAGACGCCCTCGGGCCAAGCCGCGTGTCGCAGCCAGCCGCGCTCATCGGTTGGGTGTCCGCCCGCCGCGACGGCGCGCACGCCGATCAGGTCGTACGCTGCGCGCTGCATGCGCGCCGCGCACGGAAACAAGTCCGACAGATCCGGAAAAGTTGTCACGCCCTGCGGCAGGCAGAGCTCGAGGCAGACGAGACCTTCGTAGCACACCAGCAACGCGCGCACGCGCGAGCCGTCATCGGGCTCGCGCCCGTCACTTGCCCAGAGGGCGCCTAGCCTTGCGCCCGCGGCTGCGGCCGCCTCGCTTGCGCCGCGCCACTCCTGTGCGTCGCTCTCGGCGCGCCAGGCCGGCACGGCGCCCGACAGCGGCGTCAGCTGGATTCCAGGAAGGATCGGCGCCATGGCTATCCGATCAGGCGCGCCGCCTGCCGGTACCAGTCGGCGAGGTAGGGCGGCATGTACAGGCCGAGCAGCAGCACGATCGCAAGATGAGCGAACACGGGCACCAGCGCAGGCGGGTGCGCTAGGCGCTTGGCGGTGGTGTCGCCGAATACCATCGGCTGCACCTTGCCGAAGATCGCCGCGAACGCCACGCCCAGCGCCGCGAGCAGGATCGGTGCGGCCCAGGCATGCGACGCAATCGCCTGCGTGAGGATCAGGAACTCGCTGGCGAAAACGCCGAATGGGGGCATGCCGAGGATCGCCGCGGTCCCGAGCATCAGGCCCCAGCCGACGGTCGGACTGACCCGGATCAGGCCGCGGATGTTTTCCATCATCTGGGTGCCGGCTTTCTGCGCGGCGTGGCCGACAGCGAAGAAGATCGCGCTCTTGGTGAGCGAATGCACGGTCATGTGCAACAAGCCGGCGAAGCTCGCCACCGGCCCGCCCATGCCGAAGGCGAAGGTGATCAAGCCCATGTGCTCGATCGAAGAGTAGGCGAACATGCGCTTAATATCGCGCTGTCGCGAGAGGAAGAACGCCGCCACCACGACCGACAGCAGCCCGAAGCCCATCATCAGCGAGCTGGCGAACGGCATGCCGCCGGTCTCGAGCAACGAGCCGTCGGTGATGACCTTGCAGCGAATCAGCGCGTACAGCGCCACGTTGAGCAGCAGGCCGGACAGGACCGCCGAAACCGGCGTCGGGCCTTCGGCATGCGCGTCCGGCAACCAATTGTGCAGCGGTACCAGGCCGACCTTGGTGCCGTAGCCCACCAGCAGGAACACGAATGCGATTGACATCACGGTCGGCTCGAGGCTGCCCTTCACCGCGTCTAGATGCGTCCAGAGCAGGGAGCCGACACCCGGCCCGAGCACTTTTTCCGCCGCGAAGTATACGAGGATCGTGCCGAACAGCGCCTGCGCGATGCCGACGCCGCAAAGGATGAAATACTTCCAGGCGGCCTCGAGCGAGGCATGGGTGCGATACAGCGCGACCAGCAGCACCGTGGTCAGCGTCGCAGCTTCCATGGCCACCCACATGATGCCCAGATTGTTGGTGGTGAGGACCAGCAGCATGGTGAGCGTGAACATCTGATACATGCTGTGATACAGGCGCAAGCCAGCCGGGGAAACGCGCCCATGATCGCGCTCGATGCGCATGTATGGCCGCGAAAAGAGCGCCGTAGTCATGGCCACGAAGGCCGTAAGCGTGACGAGGAACACGTTCAGCGAATCGATGAAGAACTGCTCCTGCAGCACGCGCAGCGGCCCATGATCGATGATGCGCGTGGTGAGCGCCGCCGCGGCGAGAAGGGTCAGCCCGCTGAATACTGCGTTAATCTCGGCCGCCCGGTCCCGGTGCCCGTACAAAGCGAGGACCACCGCGCCCAGGAGCGGGGAACCCAGGAGCATCAGCATCTCAACCATCAATGTTCCCTGAGCTTTTCGAGGTGACGGGTGTCCAGCGAGTCGAAACGTTCCCGGATCTCGAAGATGAAGACGCCCAGAATCAGTGCGCCGACCAGCACGTCGAGCGCCACGCCGAGCTCGACCACCATCGGCATGCCGTACACGGCGCCTGTGGCGGCGAAGAACAGGCCGTTTTCCATGGCGAGGAAGCCGATCACCTGCGGGATCGCCTTGGAGCGCGTGATCATCATCAGGAACGACAGCAGCACGCTCGCGAGCGCGATGCCGAGCGTCGAGCGCGTGACAGTGCCGGCGAGCTCGGAAATCGGCACTGCGAGGTTGAACGCCAGCACCACCAGCACGATGCCGACCAGCATGGTGGTCGGGATGTTGATCAGCGTCTCGACGTCCCACTTCACTTTCAGTCGCCTGATCAAGCGGTGCAGTATCCATGGCAGGAGCAGCACCTTGAGCGCGAGGGTGAGCAGCGCGGACCAGTAGAGATGGTTTTGCCCCGTGAGCGCACCCACCAGGCTGGTGGTGAGAAACAGCACGAACCCCTGCGCGGCGAACAGGTTGATCAGCGACAGCATGCGGCGCTGCGCGAGCATCGCGAACGCAAGCAGCAGCAGCACCGCCGCGAACAGGTTTATCAGCTGTGGACCGTAGTGAGCCAGCATGTCAGGCTTCGAGCAGCACGTGCACCAGCATCGCGAGCACGGCCAGCAGGAATGCGGTGCCGAGGAACTCCGGCGCGCGGAAGATGCGCATCTTGGCGTTCAGCATCTCGATGAGCGCCAGCGCCGTGCCGCCGATCGCGAGCTTCACCAGCAGCGCCGGCAGGGCGAGCACGATCCCGAGCCAGTCGCCGCCTTGCGCGACTCCGAACGGAAAGAAGACCGCCAGGCCCATGCACGAATAGACGAACAGCTTGAGGCTCGCCGCCCATTCGATCATAGCCAGGTGGCGCCCCGAGTACTCCAGCACCATCGCCTCGTGGATCATCGTCAGCTCGAGGTGCGTGGCCGGGTTGTCCACCGGTATGCGCGCGTTTTCCGCCAGCGAGACCATGGTGAATGCCACGCCGGCAAACGCCATGCTCGGATAGATCACGAACTCCTTGTGCGCGAGCGTCTGTACGATCGTCGACAGCGAGGTGGAGCCGGAAATGAGTGACGCCGTGAACAGCACCATCAGCAGCGCTGGCTCGGCAAGGAAGCCGACCATCATTTCGCGGCGGGCGCCGAGCGAGCCGAACGCGGTGCCAATGTCCATGCCGGCGAGGGCGATGAACAGCCTGGCGAGCGCGAGCAGGCCCACCAGGGCGATGGCGTCGGCCGCCGCGTTGAGCGGCAGGCCGGTATCCAGCGTCGGCACGATCCCGGCGGCGAGCGCCAGGCTGCCGAAGATGAGGTACGGCGCGATGCGGAACAGCGGGCTTGCGTTTTGGGCGAGCACAACCTCCTTCCGGAACAGCTTGTTGAGCGTCCGGTAGGGCTGCAGCAGCCCCGGTGCGCTCTTGTTCTGCAGCCAGGCGCGGCACTGGTTGACCCAGCCCGTGAGCAGCGGGGCGAGCAGCACCGCAAGCACGACCTCGGCGAACTGCGCGGCAATCCCGGCGATGTCGATCATCCGACGAGGAACAGCAGCAGGAGCAAGGTGGCGAAGCTGTACGTGAGGTACACCGAGATGCGTCCGCGCTGCAGCACGGTGACCAGCGACGTGAGCCGATCGACGCCGCGCGCGAGCGGCAGGTAGAGCCAGCTCCAGAGACGGTCCTCGACCACCTCGCGGTAGCGCGGCCGCGCGTCGAGCGGCGCCGGCGCCGATTGCTCGACGCGAAAGAACGGCTCGAATACGTGGCGCACCGGCTGGCCGAAGCCCTCCGCGGTGTCCTGCATGCGCGAGTCGAGGCGCGGGAAGCCGCAACCCCAGGCGCCGGCGCGGCGCACGCGACCGTGGTAGAAGGCGCGCACCAGGAACCACGTCAGGGTCACGAGTAGCGCGGTCAGCACGAAGAACAGCAGCGGGCTGTAGCTCGCGCGCTGCGGGTCGATCGGCGCGAGGAACACCCAGCCCTGCGCCAGGCTGGCGATGCTGTGCCCGGTGAGCGCGCGCGTGGTCGGATCGAGCATACCTATCACGGTTGCCGGCACCAGCCCGAGAACGACGCAGGCCGCGGCGAGCAGCAGCAGACCGACGCGCTCCCATGGCCCGGCATCGTGGGCTTCGGCGAGCTTCGCTTCGCGCGGCTGTCCGAGGAACACGACGCCGTAGAACTTCACCATTACGTAGCCCGACAGCGCGGCGGTGAGCGCGATCGACGCCGCGGCGATCGGCACCAACATGTTGAGGTAGGAATGCGGCAATGCCGGGCTGAACAGGAACGCCTGTAGCAGCAGCCACTCCGAAACGAAGCCGTTGAGCGGCGGCAGCCCGGCGATGGCCACCGTTCCGACGAGCGCGGTCCACGCCACCCAGGGCATGCGGTGGATCAGGCCGCCGAGCCGGCCGAGGCTGCGCTCGCGCGTCGCGTGCAGTACCGAGCCGGTGGCGAGGAACAGCAGGCTCTTGAAGAACGCGTGGTTGAGGCAGTGGTAGAGCGTCGCCGTCAGCGCGAGCGCGGCGAGCACGTTCATGCCGAAGCTGCGGAACAGGATCGTCAGTCCGAACCCCGCCACGACCAGGCCCATATTCTCGATCGATGAATAGGCGAGCAGCCGCTTCATGTCCGTTTGCACCGCGGCATAGATCGCGCCGAAGAGCGCCGAGACCAATCCAGCGGCGAGCGCCACGACGCCCCACCACCAGATCGGGAACCCGATCAGATCGAAGGTTATCCGCAACATGCCGTAAATCGCCGTCTTCAGCATCACCGCGCTCATCAGCGCCGAAACCGGGGACGGTGCCGCCGGGTGCGCCTCGGGCAGCCATGCGTGCAGCGGCAGGATACCGGCCTTGGCGCCGAATCCGACCAGCGCCAGCAAGAACGCGATTGTGGCCCAGCCCGCGGACGGCGCGAGTTCGCGCATCGCTGCGAAGGTGTAGTCGCCGGTGCCGCTTTGCAGCGCGCCGAAACACATCAGGATCGCGATCGCGCCGATGTGCGCGAGTAGCAGGTAGAGGTAACCCGCGCGCCGGATCTCGGCGATGCGATGGTCGCTGGTGACGAGAAAGAACGATGACAGCGCCATCGATTCCCAGGTGACCATGAAGAAATAGGCGTCGTCGGCAACCAGCACCAGCGCCATGCTCGCGAGAAAGGCGTGGTAGTAGAGGCCCTGCAGTCCAGGTGGCGTACCTTCGCCCTTGCGGAAATAGCCGCATGCGAACACCGAAACGGCGGCGGAAACCGCGCCGAGAATCAGCAGGAAGAACGCCGAGAGCGAGTCTAGGCGCGCATGGAACGGCAGGTCGGGCAGACCGAGCGGCAGGATGCGTGCCGATGGCTGGTCGAACATCGCCGAGAGCGCCACGGCGGCGAGCGCGAGGCCAACCAGCGCGCCCGCGGGAAACAGCACGCGACTCGCGAGCCGTATGCTCGCGGGCGCGAAGACACCGCAGACTCCTATCGCCAGCCAGGCGGCGGCCAGCGCAAGTGTCGCGTTAAGCGGGCTGATGTGCACGAAGTATTTCTGGCGGCAATGGCGCGATTCTAGCCGCGCCACCTATTCGGTGCGCTTTCCCTTCACGATTGTGCGCGCGACGAGCGCCCCGAGGACGCTCGCGGCACCCACCAACAGCCAGTCGCGTCTGCGCCAACTGCGGCGCTCGGGTTTGGGCACAGAGCGCAGCATCTGCGTGGCGGTGAGCGTTTGCTCCCCGGCGTTCGCTTCCGTCTCCAGGCCGGTGAGCGCCGCGAGATGCTGCGTCGCCTCGGTGGAATCGAAGCTGCGCAACATGCCCCGGGTGGGGCTGTCGGCAGCCGGCACGGTGTCCGCGTCCGCGTGCCGCGTGCGGTCGAATGTGCGTTCGAGCACGCTCGCCCTGGCATCGTCGCTCACGATGGCGGCCTGCGGGCCGGTCGAGAGCGCCGACCTGGGCCGCTGCGGCGCAGGCGGCACGCCCTCGCGTACGGCGAGCTGGCGCTCGCATTCGTGCAGATCCTGGGCCAGCTCGGCTGCGGTTTGGTAGCGCTCCTCAAGCGACTTGGCCAGCATCTTGGCGACGACGTAGTCGAGCAGCTCCGGAACGTCGAAGTTGAGCACGCTCGGCGCGGGCGGCGCCAGGTTGACGATCTGGTACATGAGCGCCGTGACGTTCTCGCCGCCGAACGGCGCTGTGCCGGCGATCATCTCGTACAGAATGATTCCCAGCGAGAAGATGTCCGAGCGGAAATCGGCGCGCTTGCCGAGCACCTGCTCGGGCGACATGTACTTCGGCGAGCCGAGCATCATGCCGGTCTGGGTCAGCGACTCCGAGGCGCGCATGCTCGCAATGCCGAAGTCGGTGATCTTCACCATGCCGTCGGACGCGATCATGATGTTGGGCGGCTTGATGTCGCGGTGCACGATGCCGCGCTGGTGCGCGTAGGCGAGCGCCTCGGCAACCTGCACCGCGATCGAGACCGCCTTTGCCACCGGCAAAGGACGCCCTTCGCCGATCAGCGAGCGCAGCTCGACCCCCTCGATGAACTCCATCGCCATGTAGGCGATCTGGCCGCTCTTGCCGACGTCGTAGATGGTGACGATGTTGGGATGGCTGAGCGCGCCCGCTGCCCGCGCCTCCTGGTAGAAGCGCGCCTCGTATCTCTCGATGCCGTCGCGATCGAGCGCCATGTTGATCGTCTTGATGGCGACGGTTCGCTGGAGCAACGGGTCGGTCGCCTTGTACACCACGCCCATCGCCCCGCGCCCGAGCTCGGAAACGATCTTGTAGCGGCCCAGCGACGGCGTTTCGATCATTGGTGCGGTCCCGTCGCGCCCCGTCAGCGCCCGGCCTTCACCGAGCGAAACACCGGGCCCCAGATGGGATGGCCCGCCTCGGCGGGCTCGAGCTGCATGGACGGATCGATGTCGAGCGCCGCGCGGAACTCATCGCGGCAGAGACTCTCGCGTCCGGCGGCGCAATGCATGAAGGCGAGATACTTGTGCGCGTTCACTCGGTCCGGCCCGGAGAGCCCCTGCTCCAGCGCCTGCTGCAGGCTCCTGGCCGATTGCGCATAGTTGCCGTCCTCGTACTGCCGCACGCCCTTCTCGAGCGCCGGCTCTCCCTTGTACTCGAACAGCTGCTTGATCGAGCGCTGGATCTCGCGTACCGGCTCGGACTGGCACGCCGCGAGCAGCGCGAGCGCTATCAAGGCTAAGACTAGTCGGGCCATGTCCATCCCTTGTCGCTGATTCGTTCCGCCCGGAGGTCGCCCGGCCATTCAGTGGAATCTATGGCGGAGCCGGACCGACTCGCCGGAGCGGACCGTGACGTTCTCGACCCGGGTCGGGTACGTGCTATTGCGTATTTCAATGGTGTGCTTTCCGGGCGGCAGCTCAAACTCGCGTAACGGCGGGCTGACGCCCCGCCTCGCGCCGTCAACGAATACCTCCCCCCAAGGACTGATCGCAAGTTGAATCGTACCGGAGGCCGAAGCCGCCACGGCTGGCGGGGGCGATTCGCCGGACGCAGCACTGGCAGCGGGCTTGCGCACCGTCGGCTTTGACGGCTTGCGGGGCGCGTGCGGTGCGGCCGCTGCGGGGGGTGGTGGCGCCGGGGCGGCAGTGACCGCGGCCGGCATCGTTGGCTGCGGCCCTGGTGGCTCGGCGGGTGGCGGCGTCCCTGCCGCGCCTGGTGCCGCTGACGCCTGTGGCGCCCCAGACTCGCGTGGGGCATGCGCGGCCAGGCCGGACGGCGCGCCGCTGCCCGGGCCGGCGGTCTCGGCCAGCGGCTGTTCGGCCGCCGCCTGCGTCGCGCTGCGCTGGAAGTGGGCGCGCAACGCGACGCCCGATCCCGCGAACAGCAGGAAGGCCACGAGGGTGGCGATCAGCGCCGCGCGGTGAAACCCGAGCGGGCCGGGCAGCGAGAACCAGCCGGCGTTGCGTTGCGTACGCTTCACGCGCATCATGGTTTCCTCGACGCGGCGTGACGCCGTCGCGCGGGAGGTAATTACGTAGACCTCGTGCTCGCGCACGTGCTTGTCGGTGCGCAGGCCAGCGTGCGTGAAAAGCTTCGTGTAGTCGCGCGACAGGCGCGACACGACCTCGTAAAAGGAGCGCGAAACCAGCAGTTGGCCGGGGTGCGCGAAGCCCATCACGCGCTGCGCGACATTGATGCCGTCGCCGATGATGTTCATCTGGCCATTGAGATCCTTCAGCAGCCGCACCGGCCCCAGATTGACGCCGATGCGAATCGGAAGGGACCCACTCGAGTCGCGGATCGACATCGCCGCGAACAGCGCGTCCTCGGGGTCGCCGAGGAAAGTGATCGCCGCGCCATCGCCGGTGTCGAGAATGATGCGGTCGCGCGGCGGCACCTGCGCCACCGCGTCGGCCAGGATGCCGTTGAATGCCTGCTTGAGCTGCAGCTGCTCGCTGACCGGCTTCTTGGAATACTCGACGATATCCAGGAAAACCACGCAGCAAACCAGCGTGCGGCTGGACGTTTCCATCAATCAGCATCGCCCCCATGCGGCCCGGGCGGGTCGCGACCCGCTCATTTTACGCGCATGCCCGCTTTCGCTCCCGCGTCGGGCGCGACGAGGAAGATCCCGGGCTCCTCACCGGAGGCCGCTAGCACCATGCCTTCGGACACTCCGAAGCGCATTTTGCGTGGCGCGAGGTTCGCGACCACGACCGTGTAGCGACCCTTCAGCGACTGCGGGGCATACGCCGACTTGATCCCCGCGAATACGGTACGGGTCTCCGTGCCGATGTCGAGCGTCAGCTTGACCAGCTTGTCGGCGCCCTCGACCAGCTCGGCGTCGACGATGCGCGCCACGCGCAGGTCGATCCTGCCGAAGTCGTCTATCGAGATGGGTTCGCGCATCGCGGCCTCCTCGGCGGCGTGTTGCTGGTGTTGGGCGTGACGTTGCTGGGACTGCTGAGGAAGGGACGGTTGAATGCTTTCCAGATTCGCTTCGACCAGCGCGGCAATCTGCTTGGCGTCGACACGCGTGATCAAGTGCTTGTATGGCTTGATCCTCCTGATTGATCTGTCTAGATCTGGCCACGAGAACGGATACTCGAGCCCCAAGAGCTCGGCCGCGCGCTCCGCGGTCCTCGGAAGGACAGGCGCGAGGTAATACGTGAGTATCCGGAACGCGTTCACGCAGTCCGAGCACAGCACGTGCAATTCTCCTTTCTTGGAAGCGTCCTTCGCCATGTCCCAAGGCTTGTCCTGATCGATTTGCTGATTGATCAGGTCTGTCGCATGCATGACCTCACGCATCGCGCGCCCGTACTCCCGGTTCTCGTACGCCTCACAAATCGCCTCTTCCGCGGCGTACGCGAGCATCGAGTACTTGCGGGTCTTTACGAGCGCCTTGGGGTCCTCTTCAAGGACGCGGCCGTCGAAGTGTTTGTTTAAGATTGCACCGTACCGACTTATGATGTTCACATACTTGCCGACCAGGTCGCTGTTCACGCGCGCGACGAAGTCCTCCAGATTGAGATCGATGTCTTCCATCGACGGCCCGAGCTTCGCCGCGTAGTAGTAGCGCAGCCACTCCGGGTTGATTCCCAGTCGGAGGTAGCTCTCGGCGGTGATGAAGGTGCCGCGGCTTTTCGACATCTTCTCGCCGTTCACGGTGAGAAAGCCGTGCGCGAAGATCTTCGAGGGCGTGCGGTAGCCCGAGTGCTCGAGCATCGCCGGCCAGAACAGCGCGTGGAAATACAGGATGTCCTTGCCGATGAAGTGCACTAGCTCGGTGTCGCCGCCGGGGCGCAGGAAATCGTCCTGCGCGAGCGTGTCGTCCTCGGCGCGGCGGCGGGCCACGTAATTCGCGAAGCTGGCGAAGTAGCCTACCGGGGCATCGAGCCAGACGTAGAAGAACTTCTTTCCCTGGGTTCCCGGAATCGGGAAACCGAAGTACGGCGGGTCGCGCGAGATGTCCCAGTCGGCGAGCCGGTTCTCGCCCGGCTCGCCGAGCCACTCTTTCATCTTATTGGCGGCTTCCGGCTGCAGGCGCCCCTCGCCCTGTGTGAAGCGGCGCAGGAATTGCTCGCAGCGCTCGTCCGACAGGCGGAAGAAGTGATGCTCGGAGGCGCGCCGCTCGGGCTTCGCGCCGGAAACCACCGAATACGGGTTCTTCAGTTCGGTGGGCGCGTAGGTGGAGCCGCAGACTTCGCAGGAATCGCCGTACTGGTCGCGTGCGCCGCACTTCGGACACTCGCCCTTGATGATAGCGATCCGGCAGGAACATGTACTTCACCGGGTCGAAGAACTGCTCCACCGAGCGGATCGCGACCAGGCCGCGCTTCGACAGCTCGGCGTAGATGTCCTCGCAGAATGCCCGATTCTCGGGTGAATCCGTGCTGTAGTAATTGTCGAAGCCGACGTGAAAGCCGTCGAAGTCGCGCTTGTGCTCGTGCCACACGCGCTCGATAAGCTGCCTCGGGCGCGATGCCTTCGGCCTCGGCGCGCAGCATGATCGGCGTGCCGTGGGTATCGTCGGCGCATACGTAGTGCACTTCGTGGCCTCGCATCTTCTGAAAGCGCACCCAGATGTCGGTCTGGATGTACTCGACCAGATGCCCGAGATGAATGGCGCCGTTGGCGTACGGCAGCGCGGAAGTGACGAGGATCCTGCGGCGGAGCATCGGCGGGGCCTGAAGCGAAGCGCATGATTCTAGCAAAGGCAGCATGGTTTCTGCGCCCTGCGCGCGCCGAATTCTGTACACTTACGGGCTTTTCTCCCTCCTCGCATCATGCGGGGCGAGGAACCAGCCATGGCCATCAGCGAAGCGCTAGTCCAGTCGGTCCTGAAACAGCTCGTCGATCCGAACACGACGAAGGATTTCATCGCCACCCGGTCGGTGAAGAACATCAAGATCGCGGGCGACGACGTATCGCTCGACATCGAGCTCGGCTACCCCGGAAAGAGTCAGGTCGAGCCCATTCGCAGGCAGGTGGTGCAGGCGCTCAAGCAGGCGGGCGCGGCCGGGGTGAGCGTCAACATCGGCTCGCGCGTCGTGCCGCATGCGGTGCAGCGGGGCGTGAAGCTGATCTCCGGAATCAAGAACATCATCGCCGTCGCCTCGGGCAAGGGTGGGGTAGGGAAGTCGACCACCGCAGTCAACCTCGCGCTGGCGCTCGCCGCAGAGGGCGCCTCGGTCGGCATGCTCGACGCAGACATCTACGGCCCCTCGCAGCCGATGATGCTGGGCATCGCGGGACGCCCCGAGTCGAAGGATGGCAAGAGCCTGGAGCCCATGGAGGGCCATGGCATCCAGGCGATCTCGATCGGTTTCCTGATCGACGTCGACACGCCCATGGTGTGGCGCGGTCCCATGGTCACGCAGGCGCTCGAGCAGCTGCTCAGGGACACGCGCTGGCGCGAACTCGATTACCTGGTGGTAGACCTGCCGCCGGGCACCGGCGACATCCAGCTGACGCTCGCGCAAAAGGTGCCGGTGACCGGCGCGGTGATCGTCACCACGCCGCAGGACATCGCGCTGATCGACGCCCGGAAGGGCCTCAAGATGTTCGAGAAGGTCGGCATCCCGATCCTCGGGGTGGTCGAGAACATGTCAACCCACATCTGCCCGAACTGCGGCCACGAAAGCCATATCTTCGGCTCAGGCGGGGCGGAGAGGATGTGCCGCGACTACGGAACCGAGCTGCTCGGCCAGCTGCCGCTCGACGCCACCATCCGCGAGCAGGCCGACTCCGGCCGGCCGACCGTGGTCGCCGACCCCGAGGGGCGCGTGGCCGAGATCTACCGGCGCATCGCCCGGCGCTGCGCCGTCAAGATCGCCGAGTCGCAGAAGGACATGACCGCTAAGTTCCCCAATATCGTGGTGCAGAACACCTGAGCCGATGACTATCAAGTCGGACAAGTGGATCCGCCGCATGGCCCAGGCCGAGCGGCATGATCGAGCCGTTCGAGGCGGGCCAAGTCAAGGAGCTCGGCGGGCGCAGGATCGTGTCCTACGGCACGTCGAGCTACGGCTACGACATCCGCTGCTCCAACGAATTCAAGATCTTCACCAACATCAACTCCACCATCGTCGATCCGAAGGCTTTCGACGAGAAGTCGTTCGTCGACTTCCGCGGCGACGTCTGCATCATCCCGCCCAACTCGTTCGCGCTGGCGCGCACCGTGGAGTATTTCCGCATCCCCAGGAACGTGCTCACCATCTGCCTCGGGAAGTCCACCTACGCGCGCTGCGGCATCATCGTCAACGTCACCCCGCTCGAGCCGGAATGGGAGGGGCACGTGACGCTCGAGTTCTCCAACACCACGCCGCTACCGGCCAAGATCTATGCCAACGAAGGTGTGGCGCAGGTGATATTTATCGAGTCCGACGAGGTCTGCGAGACTTCCTACAAGGACCGCGGCGGCAAATATCTCGGCCAGCAAGGCGTGACGCTGCCGCGCATCTGACCTGCCGCGCGGCCACGCGGCGTAAAAAATCGTTGCTAAGCCCTTGACTCTCCGGGGGTCGTCCCTATAATCGCCCCAGGTTTTGGGCCAACGCTCGACGGATCGTAAGGAGGTCATCATGACAGGCAAGAGGAACTCGGTGCTGCGTTTTGACGTTTGTGTCCTGGAAATTCCTGAAACTTAGTGACTCTGGGAGATACGTGAATGGGCGCTCGCCCCACCAGCATCGCTCGCAATAAGCAAACCGCTCAACCGCAAGAACAGCTTTTCGACACCCACCCCGAAGTCAGCCTCGACTTCGAGACTGTCCGTCGTGCCGCGCGCGACAAGTACACGCGGCCATTCCTGATCCTCGATACCGCCATCGTGCGCGAAAAGGCACAGCGTTTCCGTGCCGCGATGCCCCGCGTGCGGCCGCACTACGCGGTCAAGGCGAACCCGGACCGGCGGGTGCTGAAGGTGCTGGTGCAGGAAGGCGCCGGCTTCGAGATCGCATCCACCGAGGAGCTTGACCAGCTGCTCGCTCTCGGCGTGCCGGCAGCGGAGGTGTTTTACTCCAATCCGGTCAAGTCGCGCGCGTCGATCGCCTACGCCGCCGCCAAGGGTGTCGAATGGTTCGTAGTCGACAGTGTCGACGAGGTGCGCCGAGTGTTCGAGGTCAAGCGCGACGCCAAGCAGTACCTGCGTATCGCGACGCCCAACATCGGCAGCGACTGGCCTTTGTCGGGCAAATTCGGGGCGGGGGCCGGCGACACGCGCGAAATCATCGGAGCCGCGGCGAAGATGGGCGCCGACCTCGCCGGGGTCACTTTCCACGTCGGCTCGCAGTGCCGCAACCCGGCGAACTGGCGCGTCGGCATCGAGAAAGCGCGGGCAGTGTTCGACGCCATGCTCAAGGCGGGCCTGAAACCGCGGCTGCTCGACATCGGCGGCGGCTTCCCGGTGCGCCACGTCAAGCCGATTCCCTCGGTGGAGGTGATCGGCGAGGTGGTGAACGAGGCGCTCAAGGCGTTCCCCGAGGACGTCAGGGTGATCGCCGAGCCGGGGCGCTACCTGGTCTCGGACGCCGGATACTTCGTGTGCCGCGTGCTCGGCACCGCGACGCGTGCGGGCAAGCGCTGGATGCACTGGGACGCGGGGGTGTTCGGCGGCATCATCGAGACCACCGAGGGCCTCAAGTACCGCATTCGCACCGAACGGTCCGGCCCGGACATTCCATGGAACGTCGGCGGGCCGACCTGCGACTCGGTGGACGTCGTGCTGCGCGACGAGCCGCTGCCCTCGGACCTGCAGGAGGGCGACTTCGTCTACCTGCGCAACGCCGGGGCCTATACGACCGCATATGCCAGCCGCTTCAACGGGTTTCCGCTGCCCGAAGTGCGCATCTTCGAGAGCAAACGCTAGCGGGCGCTTGTTTTTCAAGATCTTTCGTACAGCACGAAGTCGAACCGTAGCCCGTCCGCGTCGCTGTGGCGCTGGCGCTGGGTTTCCCGCCAGGCGCTGCGGTCGTATGCCGGAAAGCGCGCATCTCCCTCGTAGTCCCGCTGGATCTCTGTGATCACCAGCCCGTCGGCGCAGGGCAGGGCGGCGGCATACAGCTCGGCGCCGCCAATCACGAACGCGGTGGGCGCGTCAATGCAAAGCGCCAACGCGGCCTCGAACGTGGATGCAATGCTGGCCCCCGGCGCCGCATAATCGCGGGTGCGCGTCACGACGATGTTTTCCCTCCCGGGCAGGGGCTTGCCGAGCGATTCCCAGGTGCGTCGCCCCATAATGACCGGATGACCATAGGTGAGCGACCTGAAGTGCTTCAGATCCTCGGGCAGGTGCCAGGGCAGCTTGCCCGCAGCGCCGATGACGCCGTTGGCAGCGACCGCGGCGACGAGGTAGAGGCGCGGGCCGCTGACGGCATGGTGCTGCATTCGTGACATTCGTCCTGTTGCTTGCAGAAGTTTGCGTGAAATTATAAGGATATGAGCGCCGAAGCGCCCACTGCGGCTACCGCACTTCCGTATCCGCGCTCGTTTCTCGGGCTGCTGGTCGCCGGGTTTACGCTGGTCGCGCTGCCGCTGATCGGAGCGCTGGCATATTCGGCGTGGCATACGGAACGGCTGGCCGAGCAAAGCGGCAATGCGGTGTTCAACGCCGCGCAGGCGGCGCGCGCCAGCCGCTCACTGGTGAACCGCATCGGCTCCATCGAGCGCCTCGCGCAGCAGATTGCGGTGACCTCGGATCGGGACCTGATCGAAGACTACGCCAGGGTGCATGCGAGCTTCAAGCAGGTTGCGGGCGAGCTGGCGCGCCTGCCGCTGGACGGCGCGCAGCTGGCGGCGGTCAACCGCACCGTGGCGCAGGAGCAGGCGCTGTTCGACGAGTTGACCGCGGACCCGCGTCCGACGCTGGATGCGCGCGCCGTCGGCGCGAGAGCCGGGCAGCTTGCGGAGAACGCCTACCAGACGCTCGCCATCAGCTACCTCGTGGCCGACCGCGAAGTGGAGCGTTTACGGGCGAACGCCGAAGCGGTGCAACAGCGCCTGATCCTGCTGGTCATCTTCAGCACGGCGCTGGCGCTGAGCATCGCGCTCGCCCTGACGCGCTTCATCGTGCGTCCCATCGCGCAGCTCGACGCGTCGATCAGGCAGCTCGGCAGCGCGGATTTTTCCCGGCCAATCCGCGTCCGGGGGCCCGCGGACCTGCAATACCTCGGCGAGCGCCTGGACTGGCTGCGCAGGCGACTCACCGAATTGGAGGCGGAGAAGAACCGTTTCCTGCGCAACCTGTCTCATGAGCTGAAGACGCCGCTGACCGCGCTGCGCGAAGGCGCCGAATTGCTCAACGATCAGGTGGCAGGTCCGCTTGTACCGGGACAGCGCCAAGTGGTCGCCATCATGCGCGACAACAGCCTGAAGCTGCAGCGCATGATCGAGGACTTGCTCGACTACCAGCGCGCACTGCGCGCCGCGGCGTCGCTTGATATGGAGCCCGTGGCGCTGCAAGACCTGGTGCACGAGGCGGCGCGTGCGCACCAGCTCGCGGCGCGCGCCAAGAACCAGCGGGTGGCGCTCGAACTGGAGCCTGTGATCGTACTGGCCGATGCGGAAAAGTTGCGATCGATCGTCGACAACCTCGTCGGTAACGCCGTGAAATTCACCCCCGAGGGCGGGACCATTTCGGTGGTCGCGCGCGCGCGGGAGGGCGAGGCTACGATCGAGGTGATCGATTCTGGGCCAGGCGTGCCTTCCGAGGAGCGCGAGGCAATCTTCGACAGCTTTTACCGCGGTCGTGCCAAGGCGAGCGGCCGAGTCGCGGGTAGCGGGCTCGGGCTGGCTATCGCGCGCGAGTACGTCGAGGCACACGGCGGCCGCATCGCGGTGGTGGCGGGTGGGCGCGGCGGTCACTTCCGCGTAACGCTCCCGCACAAGCCGATCGGTACCATCGCCGAGGCAGCATGAGAGCGCTTACCGTGATGCTCGCCGCGCTGCTCGGGGGGTGCGCACTGTTTCCCTCCCGCGCGTGGGAATCTACCGAGGTGAGCAGCATTACATCGGAGGCGGTGACGGCCGCGCGCGCCCCGGCCGACGAGCAGCGCCAGGCGCTCGAGCGCGCACAACGAGCGTATCAGCGTGAGGCCAACGATGCCAATCGACTGCGGCTGGCCACGTTGCTCGTCACCCTGCCCGAGCCGTTGCGTGACGAGGCACGCGGCACGGTGCTGCTGAAGGAGCTGGCGACGCGGGATGGCGCGTCGCCCTACGGAAGTCTTGCCGTTCTGCTGACCGCTCAGGTGGCCGAGCGGCAGCGGCTTGCCCGTGAGAGCGAGCGGGCCGCCAAGGAGGCGGCCAAGGAGGCGGCGAAGGAATTAGAGCGCTCAGTGCGCGAGGGCGCAAAGCGCGAGGAAGCGTTACAGCAGCAGCTCGAGGCCCTAAAATCGATCGAGCGCGGCATAATCGAGCGTGAACAGAAGTCGCCTGCCAACCGGAGATGACATCATGAGTTCCGAAGCCCCGAAGATCCTGCTGGTTGACGACGACAAGGACCTGCTGCAGCTCATCGCGATGCGCCTTGGCGCCGCCGGCTATGTCGTGGCGACCGCGGATTCCGGCGAGAGCGCCCTCGCGAGCCTCGCCGTAGCGCGACCGCAGCTCGTCATCACAGACCTGCGGATGCAGGGCATGGACGGTCTGGCGCTGTTCGACGCCATCCACCGTCACGCGCCGGGCCTGCCCGTGGTCATCCTGACGGCGCACGGCACCATCCCGGAGGCCGTCACAGCCACGCGTCGTGGCGTCTTCAGCTTTCTCACCAAGCCCTTTGATAGCAAGGTGCTGCTCGATACCGTGTCCGATGCGCTGCGGCTGTCGAGCGTGCCGGCCGGCGGGCAAGGCGAGGACTGGCGCGCGGGCATCATCACGCGCTCGCCGGCGATGGAGGACCTTCTCGCCCAGGCGCGCCGCGTAGCGGCGTCCGACGCGAGCGTGTGTATCTACGGCCAGAGCGGCACCGGCAAGGAACTGCTGGCGCGGGCGATCCACCGCTCCAGCCGGCGCGCCGGCGCCCCCTTCGTGGCGGTGAACTGCAGCGCCATCCCTGAGGGCTTACTCGAGTCGGAGCTGTTCGGGCACCGCAAGGGCTCGTTCACCGGCGCGACGCAGGACCGCCGCGGCCTGTTCCAGGCCGCCGAAGGCGGCACCCTGTTCCTCGACGAGGTGGGCGACATGCCGCTCGCCATCCAGGTGAAGCTGCTCCGCGCCCTGGAGGAGCGAGTGGTGCGGCCGGTGGGCTCCAACGACGCGATCGCGGTCGACGTGCGCATCGTCTCCGCAACCCACCGGCGGCTCGAGGAGCGCATCGCGTCCGGCGAGTTCCGGGAAGACCTCTATTACCGCCTGAACGTCGTCAAGCTGTCGCTGCCCGCGCTCGCCGAGCGCCGGGAGGACATTCCGCTGCTCGCGAACCACTTCCTGGAGCGCATGGCCAAGCGCTACGGGCGTTCGCGCCTCGCGTTCTCACCCGAGGCGATGCAGTTGCTGGTATCGGCTTCGTGGCCGGGCAACGTGCGCCAGCTGCTCAACGTCGTCGAGCAGTCGGTGGCGCTGTCGGCCACCGAGGTTCTGCCGGCCTCCCTGGTCAGCCAGGCGCTCGATGCGCGTGACGCGAGCCTGACGCCGCTGGACGAGGCGCGACGCGCTTTCGAGCGTGATTACCTGGTGCGCATTCTCAAGATCACCAGCGGTAACGTGACCCAGGCCGCGAGGCTAGCCGGACGCAATCGCACCGAGTTCTACCGGCTGCTCGAGCGCCACGCGCTCGAGCCGGGGATGTTCAAGGGCGCACCGCAGCTGCACTGAGCGGGGGTCGCATCCGCCGGGCGCGACCGGCCGTATCAGGGCAGGTGTGACCTTGCGCGGAGATCTACGGCGGATGAAACCGAATCTTCTTAACCGCTCCCTGGTCGCCGTCGTGGCCTGTACCCTGCCCATGCATGCCCCGGCGGCGTCGTGCAGCGCCAAATCGCCGGCGCAGACCGCCGCTCTGGTCGAGCTCTATACGTCCGAGGGATGCAGCAGCTGCCCGCCGGCCGACAAATGGCTCTCCGCGCTCGGCAAGCCGGCCATCGCGCCGGGCGGGCCGGTGGTGCCGATCGCGCTGCACGTCGACTATTGGGACTACATCGGCTGGAAGGACCCCTACGCCAGGCGCGAATTCTCGACCCGGCAGCGAAGGCTCGCCGCCCTGGGCCGCGCGACCTTCGTGTACACGCCGCAGGTGCTGCTGCAGGGGCGCGACTTCAGAGGCTGGGGCTCGAGGGCATTCGACGACGCGGTTGCTAGCATCAACGCCCAGAGGGCGAAGGCGGGGATCAGCCTCGCCATCGACCCGCAGAAGCAGAGCGCGCTGGCCGTCGAGACCAGGGCGGAGTTGCTCGACCCCGGCCAGCACGGGGACGCCGCCCTGTACCTCGCCGCCTACGAGAACAAGCTCGTCTCGGAGGTCAGGGCCGGAGAGAACGAGGGTCGGACCCTGGCGCACGATTTCGTGGTGCTCGAATGGACAGGTCCGATCGAGTTCGGACGGGACGGCCGCGTTCACGATAAGCGCGCCCTGGCGCTCCTGCCCAGGGCGGTCGCTGCGAACTCCGGCGTGGTGGCCTTTGTCCAGAACCGGCGCACTGCCGAGGTCCTGCAGGCGCTTATGCTGCCGTCCTGCCCCGGATAGCCTGCCGACCCCCCTGGGGGAGAGCGAATTCCCCCCTGTACCCCGTCCTGCACTCGGGTATATTCAGCGGCTAGGCTTGCCGCAGGAACAAGAAAACCAGGGAGGGACGGTCGTGCACGCGACGCAAATCCGGCAAAAGGACGGGGTCTTCTACTTCGCCAGTTACAAGGCGCGCGACCTCCTCGCAAAGGTACGATTCATCAGCCGCTTTTACGGTGAGGGCGAGGACATCGCTCCGGGGCGCATTGCGCACGACGACGACGTGGCGCAATTCATCGCCAGGATCGAGCGTACCGACGAGGCATTCCAGCGCTCGCTGTCGCGCGCCAAAGTCAAGGCGCTGCGCAACTTCTACGAGACCGCCGTTTCGCAGCCGCCGATTCCCGGCACGGTGCTGCTGTTCACCTCCGAGCGGTTGGCGTTTCGGGCAGGGGGAGACGGCGGGGTCGGCACGCTGGGCGAGCCGGGCTCGAAGTACCTCATCATCGATGGCCAGCACCGCCTGGCGGCGCTGCATTTCTACCTGCAGGACCGCCCCCAGGAGGCCGAGACGATCAATGTTCCCTGCGTCATATTCGACGGCCGCAGCGAAGACTTCGCGGCCGAAATGTTCGTGATCATCAATTCCACGCCGACGCGCATCAACAAGAGCCACCTCGTGGACTTGTACGAGCGCGTGTCCTGGGCGGCGCCCGACCGCAAGTTCGCAGCGCGGCTGGTCGAGAAGCTCTACAGCGAGGGCGACAGCCCGTTGCGCTACCGAATCAACCGGCTTGGCGGACGCAGCCAGCGCGACAAGTGGATCCTGCAAGCCGAGCTGTTCAACGAGCTGCATCGCTGGGTGCGCGCCCGCTGGCGCAGCATCCAGGTCTCGGGCGGCAGCGCGCGCGAGGTGCCGCGCTATTACGCCATGGTGCGCGACTTCCTGCGGGCGGCACGCGCCGCGTGGGGCGACGCGTGGGGCAAGGATGGCTACATGGTCACCAAGCCGGTGACGATCAAGGCGATGATCCGCGTCTGCGCCGACTTGGCGCGCGCGGATGCCGAGCCGGAGGAGGGGCGCGCGGCACGCTGGGAAGAGCGCCTGGCGCCCTGGGGCGAGCTGATGCGCGACTTCCGCGACGACGGCTTCTACGAGCGCTACGCGGCCAAGGGCGAAGTCGAGCGCGTGGCGCGCATCCACCGCGAGCTGGTGCGCGTGGCGAAAATCGAGATCAGCCGTCCCAAAGATTGATCACGCCGGAGGCGGCAAGCACCGCGATGTCGTCCTTGCCGTAGCCGAGCTCCGCGAGCAGCTCTGCGCTGTGCTCCCCGAGGCCGGGAACGGCCTCCATTCTTGGCTCGAAATCCGACAGGTTAAACGGCGGCAGCAGCGCCAGTAGCGGGCCGGCCGGCGAGCCGACCTCGCGCCAGCGCTCGCGCGCCGCGAGCTGCGGATGTGACCAGAAATCCTCCATGGTGTTGAGGCGGGCGTTGGCGATGTCCGCAGCCTCCAGGCGCTCGATGACCTGGGCCGCGGTGAGCTTCGAGAACACCGCCTCGATCAGGCGATGGGTCGACTCGCGGTTGGCGTTGCGCGCCGGTCCGGTAGAAAAACGGGGATCCGCAGCTTGGGCCGGATCGCCGAGCACCACCTCGCAGAAGCGCTTGAACTCGCGGTCGTTCTGGATGCTAAGAAATACCGTGCCGCCGTCGCCCGCCCGGAACGGGCCGTAGGGCACGATGGTCGCATGATACGCGCCGCGACGCGGAGGCGCGGTACCGCCGTAGTGGGCGAAGTACGCGGGAAAACCCATCCACTCGCCGAGCGCCTCGAACATGGTGATGTCCAGCGTGGCACCGGCGCCGTCGCGCTCGCGTCGCAGTAGCGCGGCGAGGATCGAGGAGCAGGCGTACATGCCGGCGGCGATGTCGGCCACCGGAATGCCCGCCTTCGCCGGCGCTTCCTCGGTGCCGGTCACCGACAGCAGACCCGCTTCGCATTGCACCAGCAGGTCGTAGGCCTTCTTCTTCGCATAGGGACCGGCCGGGCCATAGCCGGAGATGCCGCACCAGACGAGCTTGGGGTACCGGGCGCGCAGCTCGGCCGCGCCCAGGCCGAGGCGCTCCACGGCGCCCGGCGCCAGGTTCTGCAGGAAGACGTCGGCGCGCGCGATCAGCCGGTCGAGGATGGCTCCTGCCTGCGGGTGCTTGACGTCGAGCGCGAGGCTCTTCTTCGAGCGGTTCACCCACACGAAATGCGACGACAGACCCTCGACCGTCCGGTCGTAGCTCCGTGCCGCGTCGCCGCTACCGGGGCGCTCGATCTTGATCACGCGCGCGCCGAGCTCGGCGAGATGGCGGGTGGCGAACGGCCCGGCAATCACCTGCTCGAGCGCGACCACGGTGATCCCTTCGAGCGGCCGCTTCATGCGAAGCGCACTTCCAGACCGGCAAGCGGCAGGCCCGCGAACGACGTGCTCCAGGTCTCGCCCGCCGCGACCGGATGTGCGTCGGTGAGCGTGCCGGTGCTGACGATCTCGCCCGCGGCGAGAGATGGCGCGTCGGCCTGCCGGGACAGCACCTCGACCAGGAAGGCGAGTGCCTCGAGCGGGCTGTCGAGCACGTTGGCGCCCAGGCCGCGATCCACCACGGCCTCGCCTTTGCGCAGCTCGACTTGCAGCGCGGGCAGCGTTGCCGCGAGCCCGGGAAGCTCGCCTACCGGAATCGGCGTGCCGACAATCAGGCGCCCGTGCAGACCGTTGTCCGCCGTGCACTCGGCGATCGTCACTTTCCACTCGGGGTGGTGGCACTGGACGATTTCGACGGCGTGCGCGACCCATTCGATCGCGCCGAGCAGTTCCTCGGGATCGTGCGTCAGCGGCGGCGGAGCCTTCAGGCCGAAACAGATCTCGGGCTCGATGCGCGGCTGCGCGAGGCCCGCGAGCGGCACCACGGCGCGATTGCCCCGCGCGACGATGACCGTCTTGTCGTATAGGGTGCCCCACATGGGCTCGTAGACGCCGTAGCGCGGCCAGATGCCGCGGTTGGTGAAGCCGATCTTGCGGCCCAGCGGCCTCCAGCCGCGCGCCAGGCGGTGCGCGTGCAAGCGGGCGGCGGCGCGATAGCCCAGGTCCGCGGTCAGGCCGGCATAGCGCGCACTGAAGGGGGCTACCAGGTCGCCGGCGTCGTGCAACATTACGAGCTCGTCGGCGAGTGCATCGATATCGGAAGCCGCAGCCATGTATTTGTTGTCTCTTCGCGTCGGTCGATTGTACAGGCCGCCTGTCCTGCGGTTGCGGATCGCGGCCATGCATGCGAAATTCGGGCGACAGAGGAGATCGTGATGGGCGTGACGCGGATGAACCATTTCACCATTCTGACCGACGACGTCGAAGCCACGGTGGCGTTCTACGGGGAATTCCTGCGCCTGCGTGCTGGCACGCGCCCGCCATTCGGCTTTCCGGGGGCCTGGTTGTACGCCGAAGGCGGCAACGAGCCGATCCTGCACGTCATCGGGGGGCGCCGCGGCGAGGAGCTGATCAAGGGGGTGATCGACCACATGGCCTTCACCGGCCAGGGGCTCACGGATACGGTCGCCAGGCTGAAGGCGAAGGGTGTGCAATATGAGCTGAGGAAGCTGCCTGCCTACGGTACCTGGCAGCTGTTCTTCCACGATCCGAACGGCGCCAAGGTCGAGATCGACTTCGACGCCATGGAACCGGGCCCGGCTTGAACCCGCCGAACCTGCTGCAGCGCATCCTCGGCGCGGTGCTAGGCGTCGCGCTGTTCATCGCGGCTTTCGTCTTCGCGTCAGTGATCCTCGCGATCGCCGCGACGCTGGCGCTCGTGATCTGGGGCTGGTTGTGGTGGCGCACGCGGGAAATCCGCCGGGCCGCCAGGGAGGACGCGAACGTCGTGATCGAGGGCGAGTACCGCGTGGAACGCGAAACGCGGCGGCTCGAGGACGACTAGCCGCCCGGCTCGGCGGCCTGCGCGAACTCGCGCGCGCGGCGCTTCGTCAGCAGCTGCACCGTCACCACCAGCGCGAGCAGCGCGAAGCCGACGGCGTCGCTGTACAGCCCGGGCTTGATGAGCAGCAGCGCCGCACTGAACAGTGCCACGCGTTGCCACAGCGTGGCGAAGGCGAGCAGCCAACCGTGCAGGCTCGCCGCAAGGCAAATTGCCCCCATGGTCGCGGTCGCGACCGACAGCACCACGTATTCCCACTGCGTCGACCAGTCCTTCACGATCAGCAGCAGGGTCGGCTCGTAGACGAACATGAACGGCACGATGTAGGCGGGGGCGGCAACGCGCATTGCGGCGAATCCCGATTTCCACATGTTGGACTTCGCCAGTCCCGCGGCTGCGAACACCGCGAGCGCCACCGGCGGGGTGATCGAGGACAGGATGGCGAAATAGAAAGCGAACATGTGCGCTGCCGGCGTCACCGCCCCGAGCTTGATCACCGCCGGGACCAGCAGGGCCACCATCATGATGTAGGCCGGCGTGGTCGGCATGCCCATGCCGAGCACGATGCCGGCGAGCGCGGTCAGGATGAGCGCCAGAATCAGCGAGTTCTGCGCCAGCCCCACGACCATCTGCGTAAATACGATGCCCAGGCCCGTTATCGTCACACAGGCGATCACGATCCCCGCGCAGGCGCAGGCCATGGCGACGGCGAGCGTGTTCTTCGCGCCGTCCTCGAGCGCATCGACTACCGAGCGCCAGCGTATGCCCTCGCGCGTGGCCTTGCGCAGCAAAGCCATCGGCAGGCAGGCGAGCGCGCCGACCAGCGCGCACAGCGGCGCCGAGTAGCCGGCCATCAGTCCGAACAGCACGAGCAGGATGGGGAGAAAGAGGTGGCCGCGATCGAGCATGACGGAGCCGAAGCGCGGCAATTCGGCCTTCGGCACGCCGGCGAGCTTGAAGCGCTTCGCCTCGAAGTGCACCGCGAAGAACACCGCAGTGTAGTATAGGAACGAAGGCACGACGGCCCATAGCGCCACCTGCGCGTATGGCACTGCGAGGAACTCGGCCATCACGAACGCGGCGGCGCCCATGATCGGCGGCATGAGCTGGCCGCCGGTCGAGGCAACCGCTTCGACGGCCGCCGCGAAGTGGGGGCGAAACCCGGTGCGCTTCATGAGCGGAATGGTGATCGGCCCGTCGACCATTACGTTCGCGACCGCGCTCCCGGACACTGTCCCGAACAGGCTCGAGCTGACCACCGCGACCTTGCCCGGTCCGCCGGCGTAGCGCCCGGTGATCGACAGCGCAAAGTCCATGAACAGCTGTCCGGTGCCGCTGCGCTCCATGAACGCGCCGAACAGCACGAACAGCATCACGTACGACGCGGAGACCCCGAGCGTCGAGCCGAAGATGCCTTCGGTGGAGAGGTAGATCTGCTCCATCAGCACCTGCGGCGTGACATGCGTGAAGCCGCCGGCGTAGACGAGAAAGCAGATCGCCGTGAGCGGCAGCGCCCAGCCGATCACCCGGCGCGTGGCCTCCAGCACCACGATCACCGAGACCACGGCGTAGAACTTGTCCCACGCGGTCAGGTCGTCGATGTAGATGATGCGGTTCTCGAAGTAGCTGTAGTTGAGGAAGATGTGCAGCACGAGACCCCAGCCGCCGGCGAGGAACAGGACGTCGAGGATGCGCCAAGCGCCGCCCCGCGGACGGAACGGGAACAGGATGAACACCAGCGTCAGAGTGAACAGCAGGTGCGTGCCGCGGAAGATGATCGCCTCGGGCGGGCCGAAGGCGGCGACGTACATGTGGTACAGCGACATCGCCACCGCGATGAGCAGCGCGGTCAGGCGTAGCGCCGACTGAGCCGGTGTGACGGCCGGTTTTTCCTCCACGCGCTCCTCCTCGTCCCGAAGTGCGGGGCCGAACGAAAAACGGGGCGGCTTCGCCGCCCCGTCGGGGCTTGCCGCGGACTGGTGCCTTACAGCGCGCCGACTTCCTTGTAGTACTTGGCCGCGCCCTTGTGGAACGGCACGCCGATGTCAATCGCCATGTCCTTTGCCGTGGCGCCCGAGATCGCTTTGACCACGGCCGCCATGTCGCTTACGTGCTGGGCCATGGTTCTGGTCATCCTGTACACGGTGTCCTCGGGTAGGTCGCAGCGCGCGATGATGTGCGTCGAGTAGCCGATGACCGCGACGTCATTGTCCTGCTTCGGATAAGTGCCGGCCTTGATGACGAGCCGGTTATAGCCCGGGTTCATCTTCTTCAGCGCTGCCATCGTGTCGTCGTCGACCGGCACCAGGTTCACATCGCGCGCGCTGGCGAGATCCATCACCGCGGAGGCGGGCGCCGTGGTGCCGAGCGTGAATACCTGCGCGTGGCCGTCCTTCATCAGCGACACCGCGTCGGTGTAGCCCGCCTGGAAGTTGACCTTGGACAACGAGTCGTAGCTCATGCCGTTGAGCTGCAGCACGATCGAGGTGAGAATCTCGGCGGTGTTGCCCTTGGGCTGGGTGACCAGCACCTTGCCCTTGAGATCCTTCAGCGAGTTGATGTTCGAGTTGGCCAACGCGACCACCTGGAAGTATTGCGGGTAGAGGTTGGCGACCTGGCACACATGAGTGGCCTTGTGGGGGTAAGGCTTGCGGCCCTCGATGCCGTCGACCGTGGTGGCGGAGTTCGCGATGCCGATCTGCGCCTTGCCTTCGTCAACGCCGCGCACGTTGGCAATGCCGGCGCCCGGGGTCTGCTGGATTTGCAGGCCCGGTATCTCCTTTTCCCACAAGCCCTTCAGCGCGCCGCCGAGCGGGATCCACGATCCGCCCTGCGGGCCGGTCATGAAAGTCACTTGTTGCGCCGCCGCAGGCAACGCGAAGATCGCGCCGACGAATGCCGCGGCGACGAGCCGATGGACTTGCTTCATGTCTCTCTCCTTGGATGGATTCTTGGCTTGCCGACTCTTTGTGAGCCTTCACGGTCAGCATGGGACGATCATACCGGTGGTGTCATCCAGCGACAAGATGGTGTCAGGGTGGACTCAGTCCGCCACGCGCGGGTCGTGCCAGCTGCCGGCCGGCTCGACGATGGATGCGGCCGCGCCCGGTCCCCAGGAGCCTGGCGCGTACGCGTGCAAGGGCGGCGCTTGCGCAATGATCGGGTCGACGATGCGCCAGGCCGCCTCGACTTCGTCCTGGCACCGTTGCGCCGAGCGCGATCTCGACGTTGGGCCCCATGCAGAAGCGGAAGTGGTTCGGCGCGCCGGTGTCGAACTCGCGCCTCGAGAAGGTATGCTGCGGCGGGCGCTTGAGCGTCACCAGCACCTCGGTCGCGGTGAGCGGCATGCACTTGCCGGCGCGCACGTAGAACGGCACGTCCTGCCAGCGCCAGGAATCCAGGTTGAGGCGCAGCGCGGCAAAAGTCTCGACCTCCGAATCCGGCACGACGCCTGCCTCGTCGCGATAGCCGCGGTACTGGCCGCGCACCACATGCTCGGCCGTCGGCGGGCGGATCGATTTCAGCACGCGGGCCTTTTCGTCGCGGAATGCTTCCATGTCGGGGCCGACCGGCGGCTCCATCGCGAGCAGCGCAATCACCTGCAGCAGGTGGTTCTGCACGACGTCCCGGAGCGCGCCGGCCTCCTCGTAGAACTTGCCGCGGCCCGCAACGCCGAAGCTTTCCGCCATCGTCACCTCGACGCGCTCGACGTAGTTGCGGTTCCAGATGGGCTCGAGAAACGAATTGCCGAAACGGAAGTAGAGGATGTTCTGCACGGTCTCCTTGCCGAGGTAATGGTCGATGCGGAAGATCGACTCTTCGCCGAACGCCGCGTGCAACGTCCGGCTGAGGGCCTGCGCGTACGCGAGGCTGCGCCCGAAGGGTTTCTCCAGCACCACGCGCGCGCCGCTCGCGCAGCCGCTCCCTGCTCCAGCTCTCGCGCGCCACGCCGACCACCGGCACGTCGAGCCGGCTGCTCCGCGCCATCGCGTGCAGCGCGGGAAAGATCTTCTTGAACGCCAGGTCGCCGGTGATGCCGAACAGCACCAGCGCATCGGCCCGTTCCATGTCCCTCCGTTGGGCGGGCGTTCAGACCACCCGGGTCAGCACCGGCTTGCCCGCGAAATGCCGGCGCAGGTTCTCGACCTGCAGGTCGCCCATCGCGCCGCGCGTCTCGTTGGTGGCGCTGCCGACGTGCGGAAAGATCACCGCGTTGTCGAGCGCGAAGAACGCCGGGGAGATGTTTGGCTCGTTGGCGAAGACGTCCAGCCCCGCGCCGGCGATCCGCTCACGCTGCAGGTAATCGAGCAGCACCGGCTCGTCGATCACGGAGCCGCGCGCGATGTTGACCACGTAGCCCTTCGGCCCGAGCGCGTCGAGCACCTTGGCGCCCACCAGCGCCTTGGTGCCGCTGCCTCCCGGCGTGGCGATCATCAGCACGTCGGAATTCTTCGCCAGCGTCACCGCATCGCCATCGTAAGCATAGGCAACGTCTTTCTTGTTGCGGTTGTGGTAGCGGATCTTCATGCCGAAGGCGAGCGCCCGGCCGGCAATCGCCTCGCCGATGCGACCCAGACCGAGCACTCCCATGGTCTTGCCGCCGAGCGAGGTCGTCTTCGCGTAATCGCCGCGCGTCGCCCAGTAGCCCGAGCGCAGATAAGCCTCGGACTGCGGGAACTTGCGCATCACGTTGAGCGTCAGGGCCATCGCCGTGTCGGCGACGCAATCGTTCAGCACGTCGGGCGTATTCGTGACGATCACGCCGCGCTTTTTCGCCGCTTCGAGATCGATCGCGTCGACGCCGACGCCGAAGTTGGAGATCAGCTCGAGCTTCGGCAGCGCATCCATCAGCTTCGCGTCGGCGCCCGCGGCACCGAAGGTCGCGAGCGCGCGCACCTTCGGCGCGAGCTCGTTCAGGAACGCAACCCGGTCGGTCGCCTCGTAGAGCTTGTGGCAGACGAACTCCTTCTCGAGGATCGCCTGCGTCGGCGGGAAGATCCGGGTGGTCAGGACGATGTCGGGTTTCATGTCTGTCTTTCTCAGTGCTTGAATTTCGCGGCCAGCACTTCCGCGCCGCGCGCCAGGATGCCGACGTCGGCGCCGACCGCGCAGAACAGGCACCCGGCGCCGATCATGCGCTTCGCGTCCGCTTCGACCGGGGACAGGTAGCCTGGCGCCTTACCCGCCTTGCGGATGCGGCGCATCGCCTCCTCGATGAGCGGCATGACCGCCGGGTTGGCGGTCTCGCCCGGGTAGCCCATCGAGGCGTGCAGGTCGGCGGGGCCAATGAACACGCCGTCGACGCCGTCGACCGCACAGATCGCCTCGAGCTGGTCGAGCGCCGGCTTGGTCTCGACCTGCACCAGCACGCAGAGCTCCTCCTGCGCGCGCTTCGCGTAGTCCTTGACCCGCCCGAAGCGCGAGGCGCGCGTGGTGCCGGCGACGCCGCGCACGCCCGCGGGCGGATAGCGCGTCGCCGCGACCGCGGCCTTCGCTTCCTCCGGGCTGCAGACGTAGGGAACGAGCAGCGACTGGGCGCCGATGTCGAGCACGCGCTTGATCGTCACCATGTCGTTCCACGGCACGCGCACGATCGGCGTGGTCGGGTAGGGTGCGGCCGCCTGCAGCTGCGCGAGCAGGCTCTCGAGATCGTTCGGCGAGTGCTCGCAGTCGAGCAGGATCCAGTCGAAGCCGGCGCCTGCGATCACCTCGACGCTGTAGCTCGAGGACAGGCTCGACCACAGGCCGATCTGTGCTTTGCCCGCCTTGAGCGCGCGTTTAAATGCGTTTTGCGGCAAGTCCATGCTCTTCCCCCGGGCGAAAGGCCCGATTATCCGGCAACTGCGGCGCTCAGTGGATTTCCGGTTCGAGCGTCGGCGCGGTGCCCTCGAGGAAGTCGAAGTCGCAGCCTTCGTCTGCCTGGCGGATGTGCTGCGAGAACACCGCCCCGTAGCCGCGCTCGTACTTGCGCGGCGGCTGCTTCCAGGTCGCCCTGCGCCGTTGCAGCTCGGCGTCGGGGACCTTGAGCTCGAGCGTGCGCCGCTCGATGTCGAGCTCGATCGGGTCGCCGTTCCTGACCCGCGCGAGCGGCCCGCCGACGAAGGACTCGGGCGCCACGTGCAGCACGCAGGTGCCGTAGCTGGTGCCGCTCATGCGCGCGTCCGACACGCGCACCATGTCCTTGACGCCCTGCCTGAGCAGCTTCTTCGGCACCGGCAGCATGCCCCACTCGGGCATCCCGGGACCGCCGAGCGGACCGGCGTTTCTCAGCACGAGCACGCAGGAGGCATCGACCTCGAGGTCGTCGCGATCGATGCGCGCGGCCATGTCGTTGTAGTCCTCGAACACCACCGCGCGGCCGGTGTGCCTGAGCAGCTCCGGTGACGCGGCGCTTGTTTTGATCACGGCGCCGTTCGGTGCCAGATTGCCCTTCAGCACGACGATGCCGCCCGAGCCCTTGATCGGATTGTCCCGTCTGCGGATCACGTCCTCGTGGTAGATGCGTGCGCCCTCCAGATTTCCACCCAGGGTGTTGCCGTTGACCGTCGGGCAGTCGAGGCTAAGCAAATCGCGCAGCTCGTTGAGCAACGCGCGCAGCCCGCCGGCGTAGTAGAAATCCTCCATCAGGAACTCCTTGCCCGACGGACGGATATTGGCGAGCACCGGTGTCCGCGCCGAGATCTCGTTGAAGCGCTCGAGCGGCAGCTTGAGCCCCGCGCGCCCGGCCATCGCGACCAGGTGCACGATCGCGTTGGTCGAGCCGCCCAGCGCCATGAGCGTGACGATCGCGTTGTCGAACGCGCGCGCATCGAGGATGTCGCGCGGTTTGAGGTCCTCCCACACCATGTCGACGATGCGCCTGCCGGTGAGCGTGGCCATCCTCGAGTGATTCGAGTCGACCGCGGGAATCGAGGCCGCACCGGGCAGCGACAGGCCCAGGCTCTCGGCCAGCGACATCATGGTGGCGGCCGTGCCCATCGTCATGCAGGTGCCGGCCGAGCGCGCGATGCCGTCCTCGATCTCCTGCCAGTCGCCCTGCGTGATGCGCCCCGCACGCAGCTCGTCCCAGTACTTCCACGTATCCGAACCCGAGCCGAGTGTCTGCCCGCGCCAGCGGCCCTTGAGCATCGGTCCCGCGGGCAGGTAGATGGCCGGGATGTTCATGCTGGTGGCGCCCATCACCAGCGCGGGCGTCGTCTTGTCGCAGCCGCCCATCAGCACGCAGCCGTCAGCGGGGTAGGAGCGCAGCAGCTCCTCGGTCTCCATGGCGAGGAAGTTGCGGTACATCATGGTAGTCGGTTTCTGCATGGTCTCGGCGAGCGCCATCGCCGGCATCTCGAGCGGAAAGCCGCCCGCCTGCCACACGCCGCGCTTGACTTCCTCGGCGCGCTGTCTGAAGTGTGTATGGCAGTGGTTGATGTCCGACCAGGTGTTGATGATGGCGATGACCGGCTTGCCGGAGTAGTCGCTGCGCTCGTAGCCCATCTGCGCGGTGCGCGAGCGGTGGCCGAACGAGCGCAGGTCCTGCGCGCCGTACCAGCGGTGGCTGCGCAACTCCGTCGGCGTCTTGCGGTTCTTACTCATTGCGGCCTCGCGATGCAGAAAGCGCGATTCTATTTCACCCGCCACGGCTTGCTTGTTCACCAACGACTAGTCTATCGTTATGTAATCGAGTACATAGAGGAAGCGCGGCATGGCGAACAAGAAGAAGCGCCCGGAGCCGAGGGTCGTGCGGCCGGATGACGTGGATCCGCACCACGCCTGGCAGCGTCCGCTGCAGGCGCCGGGCCACACGCAGGTGGACTTCGAGGAGCGCATCAACTTCCGCCGCCTGCACGACTACCGCCTGGCGCGCGTGCGCAGCGCCCTGGCACGGTCGGGACTGGGCGCCCTGCTGTCGTTCGACCAGCACAACATCCGCTATACCACCAGCACGGTGATCGGCGAGTGGGCGCGCGACAAGCTGACGCGCTACTCGCTGCTCACTGGGACCGGAGATCCGTACATCTGGGATTTCGGCTCGGCGGCACGCCATCACAAGCTGCACGCGCCGTGGCTGCACCACGACCACTGCCGCGCTGGACTGCTCGGGCTGCGCGGCGCGACCGGTGGCGACCTGACGCTGTTCCGCGAAGCTGCGCGGGAGATCAAGGCGATCCTCGACGCCGAGGGCGTGGGCGACATGCCGCTCGGCCTGGACGTAGTCGAGCCGCCGATGCTGTTCGAGCTGCAGAAGCTGGGCATCGAGGTGCGCGACGGCCAGCAGGTGATGCTCGAGGCGCGCGAAGTCAAGAACATCGATGAGCTGACGCTGCTCAACATGGCCGCCGCGATGGTCGACGGCGTCTACCAGGACATCGCCGAGGCGCTCAAGCCGGGCGTCATGGAGTCGCAGATCGTCGCGCTCGCCACCAAGCGCCTCTACGAGATGGGGTCCGACTGCGTCGAGGGCATCAACTCGATTTCCGGCGAGCGCTGCTCGCCGCACCCGCACAACTTCACCGACCGGCTGATCCGGCCGGGAGACCAGGCGTTCTTCGACATCATCCAGTCGTTCATGGGTTACCGGACCTGCTACTACCGCACCTTCAACGTCGGGCGCGCGACGCCGGCACAGCGCACGGCGTACATGAAGGCGCGCGACTGGATGGACCGCGTGATCGACCTGCTCAAGCCCGGCATGTCTACCGACAAGGTCGCCGCCAAGCTGCCCAAGGCGCAGGACGCCGGCTTCGCAACCGAGATGGACGCCTTCGGGCTCAACTTCTGCCACGGCCTCGGTCTGGGCCTGCACGAACGGCCGCTGATCTCGCGCCTGAACTCGTTCCGCGAGCCAATCGAGCTGAAGGCGGGCATGGTGTTCGCCGTGGAGACCTATTGTCCGGCGACCGACGGCATCTCCGCGGCGCGCATCGAAGAGGAGGTGATCCTGACGCCGAAGGGCGCGCAGATCATCTCGCTCTACCCCGCCGAGGAGCTGCCGATCGCCAACCGGTACTGACATGAAGATCGGCTGGATCGGCACCGGTCGCATGGGCTACGAGATGGCGGCGCGCCTGGCCAAGGGCGGGGCGGACCTGCTGGTGTGGAACCGCACGCGCGCCAAGGCCGAGCCGCTCGCGCAGTACGGCGCGAAGCTGGCGCATGCGCTGCCGGAGCTCGCCGCCTGCGACATCGTGTTCTGCATCGTCTCCACGTGGGAGGACGTCAGGGAGGTAGTCGCGGGCGAGCGCGGGTTGCTTTCTGCCGGCGGCGGCACGCCGCGCATGCTGATCGAGTGCTCTTCGATCTCGCTCGAGGGATCCGCCGAGCTGCGCTCGCTGCTCGCCGCGCGCGACATCGGCTACCTTGCCGCGCCCGTAAGCGGCAACGCCAAGGTGATCAAGGCGGGACGCCTGTCGTTCGTCTGCTCCGGTCCGAAGGCCCTTTTCGAGCAGGCATTGCCTTATTTGAAGATGATCGGCGCGGCGGCGAGCTACGTGGGCGAGGGCGAGCTCGCGCGCATCGTGAAGATCTGCCACAACGTGCTGCTCGGAGTGGTCACCCAGTCGCTGGCGGAGATCACCGTGCTCGCGCAGAAGGCCGGCGTGCCGCGGCATGCGTTTCTCGAGTTCATCAACCAGAGCGTGATGGGCTCGACTTTCTCGCGTTACAAGACCCCCGCTTTCGTCAACCTCGATTTCAAGGTGACGTTCACGCCGAAGCTGCTGCGCAAGGATCTGGATCTCGGCCTCGATGCGGCGCGGCGCTTCGAGGTGCCGATGCCCCTCGCGTCGGCCACGCGCGATCTAGTGCAATCGATGATCGGCCGCGGCTTGACCGAGAAGGACTTCGCGACGCTTCTGCTGCAACAAGCGCAATCCTCGGGCATCGAGCTGCAGCCGGAGAACGTGCCGGTGGGAGATGGCTTGTCTTGACCGTTACCTCGAGGGGGTGGAGGAAGCAATGAGAGGCTGCAGACGAGTCCTGATCGCGGCGCTTGCCGCATGCGCGCTGCAGGCGCAGGCGGAGAACTATCCGAGCAAGCCGGTGCACGCGGTGATTTCGTTCACGTCCGGCAGTTCGACCGACATCGTCGGTCGCATCGTGATGTAGAAGGTATCGGAGTATTGGGGCCAGCCGGCGGTGGTGGAGAATCGGGCCGGCGCGGGCGGTTCCATCGGCGCCGCGGCCGTGGCGCGTGCCGCGCCGGACGGCTACACGCTGCTCATCGACTCCTCGGCGCATGCCGTGACCCCCTCGATCTACGCCAAGCTGCCGTACGACACCCTGAAGGACTTCGTCGACATCGCGCCGCTCACCATGCAACCCAACGTGCTGGTCGTTGCTGTTGGCTCGCCGTACAAGACGCTGATGGACCTCGTCAATGCCGCCAAGGCGAAGCCCGATGCGATCAATTTCGGCCATGCGGGCATCGGCAGCGGCACGCACCTCAACACCGAGCGCTTCGTGGCCGCCTCGGGGATCCGGGTGACCCAGGTGCCCTTCAAAGGAACGCCGGAAGACGTCGCCATCGTCCTGAGCGGTGCGGTCGACTGCTACTGGGCGCCGATCTCCGCGGCGCTATCCAACATTCGAAGCGGCAAGCTGCACGCGCTCGCGGTGAGCACTCCCAAGCGCAACGGCCAGTTGCCCGACGTGCCCACCACGGGCGAAGCCGGCGTGAAGGGCGCCGACTCGCCACTGTGGTTCGGGGTGTGGGCGCCGGCCAAGACACCGGCACCCATCGTGGAGAAGATCTCGGCGGACGTGAGAAAGGCGCTCGCCGATCCCGCGGTGCGCGAAAAGCTCGCCAAGCTCGGCAACGACACGCTCGACATGTCGCCGGCGGAATTCGCCAGTTTCGTGCGCGAGGAGACGTCGACCTACGCGGCCGTCGTCAAGGCCGCGGGAATCAAGCCGCAGTAGCGACGGAGCGTGACTAGGCGGCCTTTGCGGCTGCCGTGCCGAGTGCGAGCGGGGCGCCGGTCAGGCGCTGCAGCTCCTCGAACGAAAGGCCGTCGACTATCTCGACGACGTGCAATCCGTCTGACCTGACCTCGATCACCGCGAGGTCGGTGTAGATGCGGCTCACGCAGGCCACGCCCGTGAGCGGGTAGCTGCAGCGCGCGACGATCTTGCTGTCGCCGCTCTTGGTGACGTGCTCCATCATCACCAGCACCTTCTTCGCGCCGACGGCGAGATCCATCGCGCCGCCGACCGCCGGGATGGCGTCGGGCTCGCCGGTGTGCCAGTTGGCGAGATCGCCCGCGGCCGAGACCTGGAACGCCCCGAGCACGCAGAAATCGATGTGCCCGCCGCGGATCATGCCGAACGAATCCGCATGATGGAAATACGCGCCGCCGGGCAACAGCGTGACCGGCTCCTTGCCGGCGTTGATCAGGTCCTCGTCCTCCGCCCCGGGCGCGGGGCGCGGGCCGATGCCGAGCACCCCGTTCTCGCTGTGCAGGATGACTTCGCGTCCCTTGGGAATGTGATTCGCCACCAGCGTCGGCAGCCCGATGCCGAGATTGACGTAGGCGCCCTCGGGGATGTCGCGCGCCACGCGCGCGGCGATCTGGTTGCGATCGAGCTTCTTCATCGGGCCTCCTAGGCGGCCTTGCCGAGCGCGGCGCTCGCAGGGACGCGCACTACCCGCTGCACGAATATGCCCGGGGTGACGATTTCTTCCGGATCGAGCGCGCCTAGCTCGACCGTCTCGCGCACCTGGACGATCGCGCACTTCGCCGCGCTCGCCATGATCGGCCCGAAGTTGCGCGCGCTCTTGCGATACGTGAGGTTGCCCCAGCGATCCGCGCGGTCGGCCTTGATCAGGGCGTAGTCGGCGTGAATCGGATACTCCAGCACGTAGTCGCGGGCGCCGATGCGCCGCGTTTCCTTGCCCTCGGCGAGCCGCGTGCCGTATGCGGTCGGCGTGAAGAACGCGCCGATGCCCGCGCCTGCCGCGCGGATGCGCTCGGCGAGCGTGCCTTGCGGCACGAGCTCGAGCTCGATCTCCCCGGCCCGGTACTGCCCGTCGAAGTGCCACGAATCGGCCTGGCGCGGGAACGAGCAGATCATCTTCTTCACGCGCCTTGCCCCGATCAACGCGGCAAGTCCGGTGTCGCCATTGCCGGCGTTGTTGTTGACGATGGTGAGCTGCTTCGCACCTTGCTCGATCAGCGATTCGATCAGCTGCGCCGGCATGCCGGCGTTGCCGAAGCCGCCGATCATGATGGTCGCGCCGTCAGGAACGTCGGCGAGCGCCGCCTTGGGTGTCGGGTATAACTTGTCCATCATCGAACCAATCTAGTGCTCGCTTCTCGGGCTTGTCAAGCGAGCGGCGCGCCGCGGTAAACTTGCGCCGCCTTACACTTGTTTTCGGGATTTCCATGGCCGAGACTCACGTATTCCAATCCGCGTCGCTCGCGCGCGCGATCGAGGCGATCGTCGTCGCCGGCGGCAGCGACGCGCGCGAGGCGCGGCTGGTGGCGGAAAACCTCGTTACCGCCAACCTCACCGGCCACGACTCGCACGGCGTCGGCATGATCCCGCGCTACGTCGAGTCGCTCAAGGAGGGCGGGCTCAGACCGAACCAGCATCCGCAGGTGAGGTTCGACGGCGGCGCGCTGATCGCGCTCGACGGCCAGGCCGGCTACGGTCAGGTGATCGGCATGGAGGCCACCGACATCGCGATCGCGCGCGCGAAGCAGCATGGCGTCGCGGTGATGGCGCTTGCCAACTCGCACCATCTGTGCCGCATCGGCCAGTGGGCCGAGCAGGCGGTGGCGCAGGGCCTGGTGTCGATCAGCTTCGTCAACGTCGTCTCGCGCCCGATCGTCGCGCCCTACGGCGGCTCGGACGCGCGCTTCGGCACTAATCCGTGCACTATCGGCGTGCCGCTGCCCGGCCAGCCGCCGCTGATTCTCGACATGGCGACCAGCGCGGTGGCGCAGGGCAAGATCCGCGTCGCCCACAACAAGGGCGAGAAGGTGGCCCCCGGGCTGCTGATCGACGACAAAGGCAACCCGACGCTCGATCCGCGCTACGGCGTGATCGAGCCCTTCGGCGCGCTCACTACCATGGGCCTGCACAAGGGGTACGGGCTGGCCGTGGTGTGCGAGTTGCTCGGCGGCGCGCTCACCGGCGGCGGCACGCAGCACACCGGGGAGCGCAGCAAGAAGCGCGTGCTGAACGGCATGCTTTCGATCCTCATCGATCCGGCGAAGCTCGGCACCGGTCAGTTGTTCGCCAGCGAGGCGGCCGAATTCATCGCGTGGGTGAGGCAATCGCCGCCGGCGCCGGGTTTCGACAGGGTGAGACTCGCCGGCGATCCGGAGCGCGAGACGCGCGCCAAGCGACTGCGCGACGGGATCCCCGTGGATGCCACCACCTGGCAGGAAATTCACGCTGCGGGGGCCAAGCTGGACCTCTCGGCGCAGGCAATCGACCGCCTCGCGCGCGCGGCTTGAGCGCGGCGCGCTGCGGGGTCGTGACGCGTCGCCGCCAAACGACGCGCTCCGCCTCGTTTCTTAGAAGTCACTTTCACTTGAACTAATAAGTAGCTGATTATAATTGGCCTTTTTTCATCTGGAATTCGTCTTGTAATTTCCCCCTAAGTCTTTGTCTAAACGAGAAAAAATGCCTGTCTAAGTATTGACCTGCCCGAACCTTTACCCTACAGTGGGAAAAGGTAGAAAAAAGTGGCGAAATGCGGAGTTTGGCGCTTCGCTCGCACATCGCCGAGGAAAAAACGGGCCATGGGTGGGACGTTTCACGGGGCAACCGTCATCACGCTCGACGCGAAGGGCCGTCTGGCCATTCCGACGCGTCACCGTGAAGCCTTGCTCGAGAGCGGCAAGTCCCTGGTGCTCACCGCGCACCCGGACGGCTGCGTGCTGATTTACCCGGAAAGCGCATGGGAGCCGGTGCGCGCCAGGGTCGAGACCTTCCCGAGCTTCAACCCGCAGGCGAGCTGGTGGAAGCGGCTGCTGCTCGGCTTCGAGGAGCACCTCGCGCCCGACGGCTCGGGCCGCGTACTGCTCTCGGCCGCGCTGCGGTTGCACGCCAGGCTCGAGCGCGAGGCAATGATGGTCGGCCAGGGCGGCTACTTCGAGCTGTGGGACAGCGGCGTATGGAGCGCGAAGCTCGCCAGCGCCTTGCCGGGGTCCGGTACCCCGCCTCCGGGCATGGAGGATTTTTCGCTGTGACGGCCGAGGCGAACGATGAGCGCGCAGACGCTCACGCATCGCGCCGTACTGCTCGCGGAGGCGCTCGAGGCGCTCGCCTTGCGGTCCAACGGCATCTACGTGGATGGCTGCTTCGGGCGCGGCGGGCACAGCCGCGCGATCCTCGCGCGGCTCGGACCCGCGGGCCGTCTGATCGCGATCGATCGCGATCCGCAGGCGGTCGCGGACGCGCGCTCGATCAGCGACCCCCGGTTTTGCATCGTGCACACGCGCATCGGCGAACTCTCCACGGCGCTCGACGCCGAGGGCGTGCGGCTCGCGCACGGAATGCTGTTCGACCTTGGCGTGTCGTCCCCGCAGCTCGACGACCCTGCACGCGGCTTTTCATTCCGCGCCGACGGACCGCTCGACATGCGCATGGATACCAGCCGCGGCGAAACAGCGGCGCAATGGCTCGCAAGGGCGACTGAGCGGGAGATCAGGGAGGTGATAGGGGACTATGGCGAAGAACGGTTTGCTAAACAGATTGCAAAGGCGATTGTTGCTGCTCGCGAGCGCGAACCCGTCGTCCGCACCAAGCAACTTGCCGATATCGTGGGTGCGGCGGTCCGCACACGGGAGCCGGGCCAGGATCCGGCGACGCGCACCTTTCAAGCTCTACGGATTCTCGTCAATAGGGAGCTTCAGGAAGTGTCGCTGATGCTGCCTCAGGCGCTGGCGCGCCTTGCGCCGGGCGGACGGCTGGCGGTGATCAGCTTCCACTCGCTCGAGGACCGCATCGTCAAGCGCTTCATGCGCGCCGCCTCGCGCGCAGAGCTGCCGCGGGATTTGCCCATCCGTGCCAGCGAAATGCCACAAATGCCGCTCAAGATCGTCGGCCGTGCCATACGCGCCTCGGCTGCCGAAATCGCGGCGAATCCGCGCGCGCGCAGCGCAACGCTGCGCGTCGCCGAGCGCACGGGCGCGCCCATCGACCCGTCGCTCCTCAACCGAATCGAGCCCGACGCGTGGCGAAGCTGAACCTTCTCCTCCTCCTGGTTCTCGTCGTCTGCGCGCTCGGGCTCGTCACCTCGCAGCACAAGGCACGCAAGCTGTTCTCCGCGCTCGAGCAAGAGGAGCAGCGCGCGCGCCAGCTCGACGTCGAGTTCGGCCAGCTGCAACTCGAGGCGAGTACCTGGGGGTTGCACTCGCGCGTGGAGAAGATCGCGCGCGAAACCCTCGGTATGCAGGTTCCCGACCCGCGGCGCGTGGTGCTAGTGACGCGCCCGGCGGAGACGACGAAATGAGCCTCGCGGCGGCCTCCGCACTGGTGCGCCTGCCGGTATGGCGCGCGCGCTTCGTCCTGTTCGCGCTGCTCGCGGCCTTCGCGGTGCTCGTCGCCCGCTCGGTCTACCTCCAGGCGATGAAGACCGAGTTCCTGCAGGAGAAGGGCGAGGCTCGTTACTCGCGCGTGCTCGAAGTCCCCGCCACCCGCGGCCGGGTGCTCGATCGCAACGGCGAGGCGCTCGCGGTGTCGACTCCGGTCAAGTCCATCTGGATGATCCCGGCCGATGTCGAGGCGAGCGCCGAGACGAAGAAGAGGCTGGCGCGGCTGCTCGGCCTCGATACGCGCGAGCTGGTGAAGAAACTCGCCGAAACCGACCGCGACTTCGTCTACCTGAAAAGGCAGATACCGCCCGACACGGCGGAAAAAGTGGACGCGCTGGGCATTCCCGGGGTCTATCAGCAGCAGGAGTACCGGCGCTACTACCCCGGGGGCGAAGTCACCGCTCATCTGGTCGGCTTCACCGGCGTCGACGACGCCGGCCAGGAGGGCATCGAGCTCGCATACCAGTCGAGCCTCGGCGGCAAGCCGGGCAGCCGGCGCGTCATCAAGGACCGCCTCGGGCGCATCGTCGAGGACGTGGAGTCGATCCGCGCCGCACAGGACGGCAAGGACTTGATGCTGTCGATCGACAGCAAGATCCAGAGCCTCGCCTACCAAGCGCTGAAGGACGCGATCGCGAGCCACCGCGCCAAGGCCGGAGCGATCGTTGCGCTCGATGTGCGCACGGGAGAAGTGCTGGCGCTCGCGAACGTGCCGTCCTACAACCCGAACAACCGCACGCGCCTCACCGGCGCGCAACTGCGCAACCGCGCGCTCACCGACAGCTTCGAGCCGGGCTCGACGCTAAAGCCCTTCACCATCGCCCTGGCGCTCGAGCTCGGACGCGTCACTCCGGCCACGCTGCTGCAGACCAATGCCGGCAAGTTCGCCATCGGCGGTTACACCATCCACGACTCGCACAAGGAGGGCGCGCTGACCGTGGCGCAGGTCATCCAGGTATCGTCCAACGTCGGCGCCGCCAAGATCGCGCTCGAGCTGCCGCGCGACCAAATGTGGGAGATGTTCAGCCGCGTGGGTTTCGGCGTGCCGCCCGAGCTCGGCTTTCCGGGCGAGTCGGCCGGCAAGTTGCGGGCGTGGAAGAGCTGGCGTCCGATCGAGCAGGCGACGATGGCCTACGGGCACGGCATCGCTGTGAGCCTGATGCAGCTCGCGCACGCCTACACCGTGTTCGCCCGCGACGGCGAGCTGGTGCCGCTCACGCTGCTGCGCACGGGCACTTTGGCGCACGGCGAGCGCGTGATTTCGGCGCAGACCGCGCGCGAGATGCGCAAGATGCTCGAGCTCGCGGTGCAGCCGGGCGGTACGGGGCCGCGCGCCCGCATCATGGGCTGGCGCGTCGCCGGCAAGACCGGCACCGCGCACAAGCAGGAAAACGGCAGCTACGCCTCGGACAAGTACATCTCGTCGTTCGTCGGCTTTGCGCCCGCATCGGCCCCGCGTATCGTCATCGCGGTAATGGTTGACGAGCCCGACGTCGCGCTCGACTACTACGGCGGAATGGTCGCGGCGCCGGTCTTCGCGCAGGTGATGAAAGGCGCGCTGCGCATGCTCAGCGTCCCGCACGACGCGCCGCTCGAGCCGCTCGACATGCCGGGCGAAGGCGACGACGCCAAGGAGAGCACTTGATGCGCGGCGTGCTCTACGCGTTGGTGGAGATGGTGAGTCGAGTCAACGGATGCTGGGCGGACTGGTGGGATCCACGGGACGGGACCTGTTCACGCACCTCGCATCACAGGGTGCGATGATCGAGAGGCTTTCCTCGGACAGCCGCGGCTGCGCGCCGGGCGTTGCGTTCTTCGCCTATCCGGGCGAGAGCGCAGATGGCCGCACGTACATCGATGACGCGATCCGCCGCGGCGCGGCGGCGGTGCTTTGGGAGACAAACGGCTTCGCCTGGCGCTCGGACTGGGATGTGCCCAACGTCGGCGTGAGCGGGCTGAAGCAGCGCGCGGGCATGCTCGCGCACCAGTTCTACGGGCGCCCGTCCGAGGCGATGTGGGTGTGCGGCGTCACCGGCACAAACGGCAAGACCTCGTGTACCCAGTGGCTCGCCGCGCTGCTCTGCGCGCACGGCGAGAAGGCCGGCGTCATCGGCACGCTCGGCGGCGGCTTCCCGGGAGCGCTGTCCGCGCCCGCCAACACCACGCCTGACGCGCTCGAGCTGCACGCCACGCTCGCCGCCATGAGGCGCGATGGGGCGCATGCGCTGGCGATGGAGGTCTCCTCGCACGGTCTCGCGCAAGGCCGCGTGAACGGGGTCGCATTCGACTGCGCTCTGTTCACGAACCTGTCGCACGATCACCTCGACTACCACAGCTCGATGGAGGCCTACGCCGAGGCCAAGGCAATGCTGTTCGACATGCCCGGCCTCGCCACCGCGGTGCTCAACCTCGACGACGTGCTCGGGGTGCAGCTGGCGCAGCGGCTCGCGGCGCGCGGTGTGCACACCATCGGCTACGCGCTGTCGCCGGCCGCGATCGCGCCAGGCAGCGTCAGCGAGTTCGTCGCCGCGCGTGAGATCGCGTTCGAGGGCGGCGCGATGAGGGTGCTGCTCGCTTCGAGCTGGGGCGAAGCGCAGGCGCGCATCGATCAGCTCGGGCGCTTCAACGTGTCGAACGCGCTCGGCGTGCTCGGCTGCCTGGTCGCGTTCGGCGTGGACTTCGATGAGGCGGTCACGCTGCTCGGCACGCTGCCCGCGGTGCCGGGGCGCATGCAGCGCATTGTGCGCGCGGGCGCGCCCCTGGTGGTGATCGACTACGCGCACACGCCGGACGCGCTGGAGAAGGTGCTGCAGGCGCTGCGGCCGCTGGCCGATGCGCGCCGCGGCACGCTGGTCGCGGTGTTCGGTGCCGGCGGAGAGCGCGATTCCAGCAAGCGCCCGCTGATGGGCGCGATCGCCTCGCGGCTCGCCGACCGCGTGGTGCTGACCTCCGACAACCCCCGGGGCGAGGAGCCGGGCGCGATCATCGAGGCGATCCGTGCGGGCGTGTCGCGCGTGCATCGGGTCGAGCCCGACCGCGCGGCGGCCATCGAGCGTGCGATCCTCGAAGCGTCCGCAAACGACGTCGTGCTGCTCGCGGGCAAGGGGCACGAGACCTACCAGGAGGTCGCGGGCAGGCGATTGCCGTTCTCGGACGCCGGCGCGGCACAAGCGGCACTTGGCCGCTGGGGGGGGCGATGATGGCGCTCGCTGAAGCCGCGCGCGCGCTCGACGCCCGCCTGTCGGGCGGGGATGCGCGCTTTTCGGGCGTGTCCACCGACAGCCGCACGCTCAAGCACGGCGAACTGTTCGTCGCGCTGCGCGGCGAGCGCTTCGACGGTCACGCGTATCTCGAAGCGGCGCGCGCGGCGGGCGCCGCGGCCGCCATGGTCGACGCCGGTTTCACCGGGCATGCGCCGCTGCCGGTACTGGTCGTGCCGGACACCAAGCGCGGCCTCGGCGACCTGGCGCGCCACTGGCGGGCGCGCTTCGCGCCGGTGCTGGTGGGGATTACCGGCTCCAACGGCAAGACCACCACCAAGGAGATGCTGGCGGCGATTCTGCGCTGCCACGCGGGCGAGGACCAGGTGCTGGCCACGGCGGGCAACCTCAACAACGACATCGGCCTGCCGCTCACCCTGCTGCGGCTGCGCGCGGCGCACCGCTATTGCGCGATCGAGCTGGGCATGAACCACAAGGGCGAGGTCGCCTACCTCGCCGACATCGCGCGGCCGACGATCGCGCTGGTCAACAATGCGCAGCGCGAGCACCTGGAGTTCATGCGCTCGGTCGAGGAGGTCGCCGAGGAGAACTCAAGCGTGTACGCGGCGCTGCCGGCCGACGGCACGGCGGTGGTGAATGCCGACGATCCGCTGGTCGCGGTGTTCCGCAGGGCGGCGGCGGCGCATCGCATCGTCGATTTCGGTCTCGGCGCCAGCGCCGCGGTCGGCGGCGGCTATGCATTGAAGCAGCTCTCGAGCGAGATCCGCGTGCGCACGCCCGCAGGCGAGGCCGCGGCGACGCTCGCCATTCCCGGCTTGCACAACGTGCGCAATGCGCTCGCGGCGGCTGCCTGCGCGCATGCGGCGGGCGTCGCGCCGCGGACCATCGGCGACGGGCTGTCGGCGTTCCGACCCTACGTCGGGCGCCTGCAGGTAAAGCGCGCGGCGCTCGGCGCGACCGTGATCGACGACACCTACAACGCCAACCCGGACTCGGTGCGCGCGGCGATCGACATTCTCGCGGCGTGTCCGGCCCCAACCGTTCTGGTGCTGGGCGACATGGGCGAGGTGGGCGACAAGGGTCCCGAGTTTCACCGCGAAGTGGGCGCGTACGCGCGTAGCCGCGACGTTTCCGCGATGCTCGCGATCGGCGAGGCGAGCAAGGACGCGATCGACGCGTTCGGCGCCGGCGGCCTGCACGCGGCGTCGCTCGACGAGCTGCTGGCGGCGCTGCGCGGGCGCGCTACGCCGGGCGCGACGGTCCTCGTGAAGGGCTCGCGCTTCATGCGCATGGAGCGCGTGGTGGCCTCGCTGACGGGCGAGCCCGTGCGCGCAGGGGAGCAGCACTAATGCTGCTCGAGATCGCGCATTGGCTGGCGAAGGACGTGCGGCTGTTCAATGTGTTCAACTACATCACGCTGCGCGCGGTGCTCGCCTGCCTCACGGCGCTCGCCATCTCGCTGATCATGGGGCCGCTGGTGATCCGCAAGCTCACGGCCTACAAGATTGGCCAGTCGGTGCGCGACGACGGACCGCGCACGCACCTCACGAAGGCCGGCACGCCGACCATGGGCGGCGCGCTGATCCTGCTGGCGATCGCCATCACGACGCTGCTGTGGGGCGATCTTGCCAACCGCTTCCTCTGGATCGTGCTGCTGGTGACGCTCGGCTTTTGGCAGCATCGGCTGGATCGACGACTACCGCAAGGTGGTGCACCGCAATCCCAAGGGCCTGTCGGCGCGAAAGCAAAATTCTTCTGGCAGTCGATGATCGGGCTGGCCGCCGCCGGGGCCATGGCGTGGATGGCGCAGAGCACGCCCGCGCTCAGCCGAGCTGATCGTGCCGTTCTTCAAGCACGTCGCCTACCCGCTCGGCGCAGTCGGCTTCGTCGTGCTGACCTACTTCGTGATCGTCGGCGCCTCGAACGCGGTGAACCTGACCGATGGCCTCGACGGGCTGGCGATCATGCCCACGGTGATGGTCGGCAGCGCGCTCGGCATCTTCGCCTACGTCGCGGGCCATGTCGGCTTCTCGAAGTATCTCGGCCTGCCCTACATTCCCGGCGCCGGCGAGCTGCTCGTGTTCTGCGGCGCGCTCGCCGGTGCGGGGCTCGGCTTCCTGTGGTTCAACGCCTATCCGGCGGAAGTGTTCATGGGCGACGTGGGCGCGCTCGCGCTGGGTGCCGCGCTTGGCACCATCGCCGTGATCGTGCGCCAGGAAGTCGTGCTGTTCATCATGGGCGGCGTGTTCGTCGCCGAGACCCTGTCGGTGATGCTCCAGGTGCTGTACTTCAAGGCGAGCGGCGGCAAGCGCATCTTCCGCATGGCGCCGCTGCACCACCACTACGAGCTCGAAGGGCTGGAAGGAGATCTCAGGTGGTGGTGCGCTTCTGGATCATCACCATGATGCTGGTGCTGTTCGGCCTGTCGACGCTGAAGCTGAGGTGAGCGTGTCGATGCCCGAGCCCATGTTCAACCTGCTGCCCCGCCCGACGCCGCTGGCGCTCGCCGGCAAGCGCGTGCTGGTGCTGGGGCTGGGCGATACCGGCCTGGCGGTCGCGAAGTGGGTGTCGCGCGAGGGCGGCCGCGTGCGCGTAGCGGACACCCGCGCCGCACCGCCGCGCGCGCCCGACCTCACGGCGGGTGAGCTCGTCAGCGGCACCTTCGACGCGCGCCTGCTCGAGGGTGTCGACCTGGTGTGCATCAGCCCGGGGCTCGCCCTGTCGGAGCCGGTGGTGCAGGAGGCGCTCGTGCGCGGCATCCCGCTGGCAGGCGAGATCGAACTGTTCGCCTGGCACGTGCGCGTCGCCGGCAACCCTAGCCGCGTCGTCGCGGTGACCGGCACCAACGGCAAGACCACCGTGACCGCGCTCACCGGTCACTTGCTGCGTACTTCGGGCATCGATTGCGAGATCGCGGGCAACATCGGGCCGGCGGCGCTCGAGGCGCTGATGCGCCGCCTCGATGCGGGCCGGCTGCCGCAGGCCTGGGTGCTCGAACTTTCCAGCTACCAGCTCGAGACGACCTGGTCGCTCGCGCCAAACTGCGCCGCGCTGCTGAACCTCTCGGAAGACCATCTTGATCGCTATGCGGGGCTCGCCGAATACGGCGCAGCGAAGGCGCGCATCTTCCAGGGCGGCGGCGCGCAGGTGGTGAACCGCGACGACCCGCGCGCCGCGGCACTCGCGCCCGCGGGCGGTCGGCGCATCAGCTTCGGCCTCGACACGCCGACGCATGCGCAGGATTTTGGCATCGTTTCCGTCAATGGGCGGAAGTGGCTCGCGCAGGGCGGCAACGCGCTCATCGCCGCGGACGAATTGCCGCTTCACGGCTGGCACAACGCTTCCAACGCGCTCGCCGCGGCGGCCCTGGCGCAGGCGCTGGGTGCCGCGCGCGAGGCGCTGATCGAAGGGCTGCGCAGCTTCCGTGGCCTGCCGCACCGCCTCGAGCGCGTCGCGCTGCGCGGGGGCGTTGCCTGGTACGACGACTCCAAGGGCACCAATGTCGGCGCCACGATCGCGGCGCTGCGCGGGCTGGAGCAGAAGGTGGTGCTGATCGCCGGTGGCGACGGCAAGGGCCAGGACTTCGCTCCGCTCGCGGCGCCGGTCGCCGAGCGCGCCAGCCGCGTGCTGCTCATCGGGCGCGACGCGCCGCTCATTGCGCGCGCGCTGGCGCCGAGCGGTGTGCCGCTGCAATCCTGCGCCTCGCTCGAGGAGGCGGTGGCCGAGGCGGCGCGCGCGGCACGGCCCGGCGAGGCGGTCCTGTTGTCGCCGGCCTGCGCAAGCTTCGACATGTTCCGTGACTACCGGCACCGCGGCGAGGCATTCGCCGAGGCGGTAAGGGGGCTCGGGCATGCCTAGCTACGTGTTCGCGCAGAACGCGCCGTCGGCGGAATACGACCGCTCGCTCGCGTGGGCCGCGCTGCTGCTCGCGGCCGCCGGCCTGGTGATGGTGTACTCGGCGTCGATCGCAACGGCCGGCGCGAGCCGCTTCACCGGCCACAACTCGGCCTACTTCCTGCTGCGCCAGGCGGTTTTCCTCGGCGTCGCGCTACTCGCTGCGACGCGCCGTGTTCCTGGTCCCGGTGCGCTTGTGGCAGAGGACCGCGCCGTGGCTGTTCCTGTGCTCGCGTGCTGGTGCTCGTTCTCGTGCTGGTGCCGGGCATCGGCCGCGAGGTGAACGGAGCGCGGCGCTGGCTCGACCTGCGCGCCTTCAACATCCAGCCCTCGGAGCTCGATGAAGCTGGCGGTGGTGCTCTACGCGGCCGACTACACGGTGCGCAAGCACGCGGTGCTGAAGAGCTTCCGCAAGGGCCTGCTGCCGATGCTGGCGGTCATGCTCCTGGTGTCGTGGCTGCTGCTGCGCGAGCCGGACTTCGGCGCTTTCGTGGTCATCGCGGTGACGGCCTTCGGCATGCTGTTCCTCGGCGGCATGAACGGCAGGCACTTCTTCCTGCTGGTCGCGATGCTGGCCGTCGGCTTCGCCGGGCTGGTGCTTTCGTCGCCGTATCGCATGCACCGCATCTTCGGCTTCATGGACCCGTGGTCCGACCCGTTCGGCAGTGGCTACCAGCTGTCGCACGCGCTGATCGCGTTCGGCCGCGGCGAGTGGCTCGGGCGTGGGGCTCGGCGCGAGCGTTGAGAAACTGCACTACCTGCCCGAGGCGCACACCGATTTCCTGCTCGCGGTGATCGCGGAGGAGCTCGGCTTCGCCGGCGTCGCCGCGGTGATCGGGCTGTTCGTCGTGGCTCGTGTTCCGCGCCTTCGCCATCGGCCGCCAGGCGGCGCTGCGCGAGCGCCACTTCGCGGCGCTCGTGGCGCAGGGCATCGGCGTGTGGATCGGATTCCAGGCGCTGATCAACATGGGCGTGAACATGGGGCTGCTGCCCACCAAGGGGCTGACGCTGCCGCTGATGAGCTTCGGCGGCACCGGCCTGGTGGTGAACTTCGTCGCGCTCGCGATCCTGCTGCGCATCGATTGGGAAAGCCGCCAACTCGCGCGGGGGCTTGCCCGCATGAGCGGCACCATCCTGATCATGGCCGGCGGCACCGGCGGGCACATCTTCCCCGGGCTTGCGGTCGCCGATTGCATGCGCGCCGCCGGCTGGGAGGTGGTGTGGATGGGCTCCAGGAGCGGCATGGAAGCGCGCATCGTGCCGGCAGCGCGGCTACCGCATGGCCTGGATCCGCGCCCGGGCGCTGCGCGGCAAGGGCCTGCTCGCGCACGCTGCTGCTTCCCGCGCGAATCTGCTGTGCGCGTTCTGGGAAAGCGCGCGCGCGCTGTTCACGCGTCCGCCCGGACGTGGTGCTGGGAATGGGCGGCTATGTCGCGTTTCCCGGCGGCATGATGGCCTCGCTGCTCAACCGTCCGCTCGCGGTGCACGAGCAGAACGCCATCGCCGGGCTCGCCAATCGCGTGCTGGCCGCGGTCGCCGACAAGTCGATGGTCGCGTTTCCCGGCGCGCTGAAGAACGCCGAGTGGACCGGCAACCCGGTGCGCGCCGAGATCTCCGGCCTCGCTGCGCCCGCAGAACGGTTCGCCGGGCGCAGCGGCCCGCTCAGCCTGCTCGTGGTCGGCGGCAGCCTCGGCGCGCAGGCGCTAAACGATGCGCTGCCCAAGGCGCTCGCGCTGCTGCCCGAGCCGCAGCGCCCGCGGGTGGTGCACCAGGCGGGCGAGCAGCATCTCGATGCGCTGCGCGCCAGCTACGCCGCGGCGGGCGTCGAGGGCGAGCTGGTGGCATTCATCGACGACATGGCACGGCGTTACGCCGCGGCCGATCTGGTGATCTGCCGCGCCGGCGCGATGACCGTGGCGGAGCTCGCGGCGGGCGGCGTCGCGAGCGTGCTGGTGCCGTTCCCGCACGCCGTGGACGACCACCAGACGGCGAACGCGAAGTTCCTCGCCGAGCGCGGCGCTGCGATCCTGCTGCCGCAGACGGAACTGACGCCCAGCGCGCCTCGCCGAGCTGCTGCGCTCGCTCGATCGCGCCGTGCTGCTCGACATGGCGACCAAGGCGCGCGCGCTCGGAAGGCCGAACGCCGCGCGCGTGGTTGCCGAGCGCTGCATGGCGCTCGCCGAGGGAGGGCGCGCATGAAGCACAAGGTGCAGCCACATCCACTTCGTCGGCATCGGCGGCTCCGGCATGAGCGGCATTGCCGAGGTGCTGCTCAACCTCGGCTACCAGGTGAGCGGCTCGGACCTGGCCGAGAACGCGGCGACGCGCCGGCTCGCCCGATTGGGGGCAACGGTCTCGTTTTCGGCCACGCGGCCGCGAACGTCGATGGCGCGGATGCCGTCGTCGTGTCGACGGCGGTCGGCGGCGACAACCCAGAAGTGATGGCCGCGCGCGCCAAGCGGCGTTCCGGTCGTGCCGCGCGCGCTGATGCTGGCCGAGCTGATGCGGCTCAAGCAGGGAGTCGCGATCGCGGGCACGCACGGCAAGACCACGACCACCAGCCTGGTGGCGAGCGTGCTCGCCGAGGGCGGGCTCGACCCGACCTTCGTCATCGGCGGGCGCCTGAACGCCGCAGGCTCCAACGCGCGCCTGGGCACCGGCGAGTTCATCGTCGTCGAGGCCGACGAGTCCGACGCATCATTCCTGCACCTGCAGCCGGTGATCGCCGTGGTCACCAACATCGATGCCGATCACATGGACACCTATCAGCACGATTTCGCGCGCCTCAAGCAGGCGTTCGTGCAGTTCCTGCAGAACCTGCCTTTCTACGGCAGCGCGGTGCTGTGCGTCGACGACGCGCACGTGCGCGAGATCCTGCCGTTCGTTTCCAAGCCCGTGTTGACCTACGGTTTCGCCGCCGACGCCGCGGTGCGCGCCGAGCAGGTGCAGCACGCCGGCGGGACGATGCGTTTCCGGGCGGTGCGCGAGCACGGCGCGCCGCTCGAGGTGATGCTCAATCTTCCGGGCCGGCACAACGTGCAGAACGCGCTCGCCGCGATCGCGGTGGCCACCGAGCTCGCGGTGCCGGATCGTGCGATCCAGAAGGCGCTTGGCCGAGTTTCACGGCGTCGGGCGGCGCTTTCAGCGCTGCGGCGAGATCGCGCTCGAAGGTGGCGGCGGCTTCACCCTGGTCGACGATTACGGCCACCACCCGGCCGAGATGGCGGCGACGCTCGAGGCCGCGCGCGGCGCCTTTCCCGGACGGCGCATCGTGCTTGCCTTCCAGCCGCATCGCTACACCCGCACGCGCGACCTGTTCGAGGACTTCGTCAGCGTGCTTGTCCAAGGCCGATGCGCTGATTCTCGCCGAGGTGTACCCGGCGGGCGAGTCGCCGATCGTCGCCGCCGACGGCAGGTCGCTGGCGCGCGCGGTGCGCGTGGCGGGCAAGGTCGAGCCGGTATTCGTCGAAGACATCGCGCAGATGGCCGAGGCGATCCGCCGCGTCGCGCACGACGGCGACGTCGTCATGACCATGGGCGCGGGGTCGATCGGCGGCGTCCCGGCGCAGCTTGCGGCGAAGGACGCATGAGGCGCGACGGCGAATGAACATGTCCGACACTCTCGAACTGCAGGGATTGCGCGGCGAGCTGAGGCTCGGCGAGCCGATGGCGCGCTACGCCAGCTGGCGCGCCGGCGGCGCCGCGGAGCGCGTGTACCTGCCCGCGGATATCGAGGATCTCGCGGCGTTCCTGCGACAGCTGCCTGAGCACGAGCCGCTCCTGTTCGTCGGGCTCGGGTCGAACCTGCTGGTGCGCGACGGCGGCTACCGCGGCACGGTGGTGCTCACGCACGCGGCGGCCAAGCGGCCGGAGCTGCTGCTCGGACGTGTCTATGCCGACGCCGGCGTGGCAAGCCCCAAGGTGGCACGCTTCGCGGCGCTGAACAACCTGGCGGGCGCGGAGTTCCTGGCCGGCGTGCCCGGCAGCGTGGGCGGGGCGCTCGCCATGAATGCCGGATGCTACGGGGGCGAGACCTGGGACATCGTCGATCGCGCGCTGACCATCGACCGGCGCGGCGAGCTGCAAAGCCGTGAGAAGTCGGAGTTCGAGATCTCGTACCGGCATTGCGAGCTGAAGAAAGGCGGGCGCATCGGCGAGGACGAGTGGTTCGTGGCGGCCTACTTCAAGCTTGCGGAGGGCGACGGCGAAGCCTCGCGCGCGAAGATCAGGGACTACCTGTCGCGGCGCGTCGCCTCGCAGCCGCTTTCGCTGCCCAACGCGGGCAGCGTATTCCGCAATCCGATCGGAGACCACGCGGCGCGGCTGATCGAGTCATGCGGCCTGAAGGGCCTCGCCCGCGGCGGGGCGCGTGTGTCCGAGAAGCACGCCAACTTCATCGTCAACCCGAAGGGCGCCGCAAGCGCCACGGACATCGAGTCGCTGATCGATACGGTGCGCAAGACGGTGCTCGAGAAGACCGGCGTCGATCTGCGTCCGGAAGTGCGCATTGTGGGGGATGCATGAGCACGGCGGATTTCGGCAAGGTCACCGTGCTTCTCGGCGGCAGTTCGGCCGAGCGCGAGGTTTCGCTCAAGAGCGGCGCCATGGTGCTGAATGCGCTGCGCGACCGAGGAGTCGATGCGCACGCCTTCGACCCGGCCGAGCACGGGCTGGAGGAGTTGATTGCAGCGGACTTCGAGCGCGCCTTCATCGCGCTGCACGGCCGCTTCGGCGAGGACGGCACCGTGCAGGGCGTGCTCGAGTGGCTCGGGATCCCCTACACCGGCAGCGGCGTGCTCGGCTCGGCGCTCGCCATGGACAAGCTGCGCGCCAAGCTGCTCTGGCAGGCAAGCGGCCTGCCGACCCCGCCGCACGAGGTGCTCGATGCCAACGCGGACATGGGCAAGGTCGCCGCCAGGCTCGGCCTGCCGCTGATGGTCAAGCCGATTTCCGAGGGCTCTTCGCTCGGCATGAGCAAGGTGCGCGAAGCCGCGCACCTGGACGAGGCCTACGCGCTCGCCGTGAACTACGACCGTGCCGTCATGGCCGAGAAATTCATCGAGGGCACGGAGCTCACCGTCGGGATCCTGGGCGACGAGGCGCTGCCGATCATCAAGCTCGAGACGCCGCGCGATTTCTACGACTACCAGGCGAAATACGTCTCGGACGACACGCGCTACATCATCCCTTGCGGTCTGCCACCGGCGCGGGAGCGGGAGATCCAGGCGCTGTGCCGCGACGCCTTCCGCGCTCTGGGCTGCAGCGGCTGGGGTCGCGTCGACCTGATGCTCGACCGCAGCGGCGCGCCCTACCTGCTCGAGGTGAACACGGCGCCCGGCATGACCGACCATTCGCTCGTGCCGATGGCCGCGCGCGCGCTCGGGCTGTCTTACGAGGACCTCTGCGTCAGGATCCTGGAGAGTGCCCATGTGGGATAACCCTCGGCTGCTCAATGCGGTGGCCGGCGTCCTCACGGGCATCGCGCTGCTGCTGCTCACGTTCGCCGCGGCGCAGCTGCTGCTGCGATCGCCGCTGTTTCCGCTGCGCGAGATCACGGTGCGCGGGACGCTCGCGCACACCACGCGTGCGCAGCTCGCGCAGGCGGCGCGCGAGCACATCGCCGGCAACTTCTTCGCGCTGGATCTGGGCGAGGTGCGCGACGGACTGGAGCAGTTGCCGTGGGTGCGGCGCGTGACGGTGCGGCGCGTCTGGCCGGATCGGCTGGAAGTCGGGCTCGAAGAGCACGTGGCGCTGGCGCACTGGGGCGACGACGCATCGGTGAACAGCCACGGCGAGCGCTTCCGCGCGCGCAGCGACGCTGCTTTGCCCTACTTCGCCGGGCCTGCCGGCACCGAGGCCGAAGTCACGCGCCGCTACCGCAATTTCGTTGCGCTCCTCGCGCCGCTCGGCACAGAGCCGGTGCGCGTCGTGCTGACGCAGCGTTACGCCTGGCAGCTGCTGCTGGGCGACGGATTGCAGGTGATGCTGGGACGCGACACGGCCGAGCACCCAGTGGAGGCGCGGCTCGCGCGTTTCGTCGCGGTGTATGCGGAAACGCTCGGCAAGATGCCGCAGCAGCATGCCTACGTGGACCTGCGCTATCCAAACGGCTTCGCGCTGCGCGTTGCGGAATCGAAGGGCTGACATAAATGGCGAAGGACAGCAAGGATCTCATCGTCGGACTGGACATCGGCACCTCGAAGGTGGTGGCGCTGGTGGCGGAATTGCGGCCCGACGGTGCGCTCGAGATCCTGGGAATGGGCGGGCACGAGTCCAAGGGCCTGAAGAAGGGTGTCGTCGTCAACATCGAGGCGACCGTAAACGCCGTGCAGCGCGCGCTCGAGGAAGCCGAGCTGATGGCCGATTGCAAGATCGTGTCCGCCTTCACCGGCATCGCCGGCAGCCATATCCGCAGCTTCAATTCGACGGGCATGGTCGCGATCAAGGACAAGGAGGTCACGGCGCTCGACGTGAGCCGCGTGATCGAGACCGCCAAGGCGGTCAATATCCCCACCGATCAGCAAATTCTCCACGTGCTAAGGCAGGAGTTCATCATCGACGGCCAGGAAGACGTGCGCGAGCCGCTCGGCATGTCCGGCGTGCGCCTCGAGGTGAAGGTGCACATCATTACGGGGGCGGTCTCGGCGGCGCAGAACATCGTTAAGTGCGTGCGTCGCTGCGGCCTGGAGGTCAACGACCTGATCCTGCAGCCGCTCGCATCCTCGCGCGCGGTGCTGCAGGACGACGAGACCGATCTCGGCGTGTGCCTGGTGGACATCGGTGGCGGCACCACCGACATCGCGATATTCACGAACGGCGCCATCCGCCACACCGCGGTGATTCCGATCGCGGGCGACCAGATTACCAACGACATCGCGATGGCGCTCAGGACACCGACCGCCGAGGCAGAGAACATCAAGATCCGGCACGGGGTGGCGCTGCGTCAGCTTGCCGATCCGAACGAGATGATCGAGGTGCCGGGCATCGGCGACCGGGGCCCGCGCGTCATGTCGCGCCAGACACTCGCCGAGGTCATCGAGCCGCGCGTCGAGGAGCTGTTCTCGCTTGTGCAGCAGGTGCTGCGTGAGTCCGGCTTCGAGGAGCTGCTGTCCTCCGGGCTGGTGCTCACCGGCGGCAGCGCGGTGATGCGCGGCATGGTGGAGTTGGGCGAGGAGATCTTTCACATGCCCGTACGCCTCGGTGTGCCGCGCTATACCGGCGGGCTCGCCGACGTGGTGCGCAATCCGCGTCACGCGACCGCCGTCGGACTGCTGCTCGAAGGGGCAGCGCAGGTGCAGCAGGGTCAGCTTTCGCGCCAGAGCGGTTCTTTTCGGGCGGTGCTCGGGCGAATGCGGGAGTGGTTTCAACGCAACTTTTGATTCGGTGCTCGGCGGTTCATTCACTAGCAAGGAGAAAACAGCATGTTCGAAATCGTAGACAGCCAGGGAGCGGGACCGATCATCAAGGTGGTCGGCGTCGGCGGCGCGGGCGGTAACGCCGTCAATCACATGATCGAGCAGGGCGTCGAGGGCGTCGAGTTCATCGTCGTCAACACGGACGCCCAGGTGCTCGCGCGAAACAGTGCGCGCCACCAGATCCAGCTCGGCACCAGCGGGCTCGGCGCCGGCGCGAAGCCGGAGGAGGCGCGCGCGGTGGCGATCGCGGAGCGCGAGCGCCTCCAGGAAGCGATGGCCGGCGCGCACATGGTGTTCATCACCGCCGGCATGGGCGGTGGCACGGGCACCGGCGCGGCGCCGGTGATCGCCGAGGTCGCGCGCTCGCTCAACGTACTCACCGTGGCGGTGGTGACCAAGCCGTTCGGCTTCGAGGGAACCAAGCGCATGCGGCTTGCCGAGCAGGGAATCGACGAGCTTACACAGCACGTCGATTCGCTCATCGTCATCCTGAACGACAAGCTCGAAGAGGTGCTGGGCGAGGAAGTCACCATGGACGAGGCATTCAGGGCGGCCGATGATGTGCTGAACAATGCGGTCGCGGGAATAGCCGAGATCATCAATTGCCCGGGGCTCATCAACGTCGACTTCCAGGACGTGCGAACCGTGATGTGCGAGCAGGGCATGGCTATGATGGGCTCGGCGATGTCGAACGGCATCGACCGCGCACGCATTGCCGCGGAGCAAGCGATCGCCAGCCCGCTGCTCGAGGGCGTGACACTCGCTGGCGCGCGCGGCGTGCTGGTCAACATCACCGCCACCCGCGCGAGCCTCAAGCACGGGGAGGTGAAGGCGGTGATGAACACCGTCCGCAGCTTCGCCGCGGAGGACGCCACCATCATCTTCGGCGCGGTCTACGACGAGGAAGTCGGCGACGAGCTGCGGGTCACGGTCGTGGCCACGGGCCTGGGTGCGCCGGCGGCGCTGCGCCAGCCCAAGCCGCAGCTCGTGGTAACGCAGAAGACCGGCACCGACAACCAGCCGGTAGCCCATAGTGTCGACTACAACCAGCTCGACGCGGTGCCGGCGGTGATCCGCCGCAACCGGGCATCGACGGTCGAAGCCCTGCAGCAAAGCGGCGTCGACAAGTACGACATCCCGGCGTTCCTGCGTAAACAGGCGGACTGAGCGCGCCAGGGGATCGACGCGATCATCGCCGGGCCGAATGGTGTCTTGGCCGGAGCGCCTTCCCTCCTTGCTGGCGCTACGGCCGGGGCGCGTGTGGCCTGCGTGGTCGCGACCCCTCTGCTACAATTCACTGTCTTGACAGTACCTTACCGATGCTTCAGCAGCGCACCCTGAAATCCGTCGTCCGCGCCACCGGCGTCGGACTGCATACCGGACAGAAAGTCACCATGAGCCTGCGCCCTGCAGGCATCGATACGGGCGTGGTTTTCCGCCGTGTCGATCTTGCCTCGCCGGTCGACATTCCGGCGCGTGCCGATCTGGTGGGCGAGACGCGTTTGTCCTCCTGCCTGGTCAAGGGTGCGGTGAAGGTCTACACCGTCGAGCATCTCATGTCCGCGCTCGCCGGTCTCGGCGTGGACAATGTCTACGTCGACCTCGATGGCCCGGAGGTTCCGATCATGGATGGCAGCGCCGCGCCGTTCGTGCTGCTCGTGCAGCAGGCCGGCCTGGAGGAGCAAGCGGCACCCAAGCGCTTCCTGCGCGTGAAGAAGCATGTCGAAGTGAGCGATGGCGACAAGTGGGCGCGTTTCGACCCGTATGCGGGCTTCAAGCTCTCGTTTTCGATCGTCTTCAATCACCCGGTGATCGACCGCAGCAGCCAGTCGGTAACCGTGGACTTCGCCGAAACCTCGTACCTCAAGGAAATCGCGCGCGCGCGCACCTTCGGCTTCATGCACGAAGTCGAAGCGCTGCGCGAGTCCGGCCTTGCGCTGGGCGGCGGGCTCGACAATGCGGTGGTGCTCGACGAGTATCGGGTACTGAATGCCGAGGGTTTGCGTTTTGCCGACGAGTTCATCCGCCACAAGGTGCTCGACGCGATCGGCGATATCTATCTGCTCGGCAGACCGCTGCTTGGCGCCTTCAGTGCGCACAAGTCGGGGCACGGCCTAAATAACCGCTTGCTGCACCAGCTGCTCGCCGACAGCTCCGCGTGGGACACGGTCAGCTTCGAGCACGGCGAGGAGGCGCCCGCAGGCGTCGCGGGTCTCGTGCGGCAGCTCGCCTGGTGATGCCTTCGTCCCGCTAGCGGGGTCGTCGGCCCGGGGACGCCATGCTGCTCGTCCGCCTGCTCGGGCTGCTTGCGGCCGTTGGTCTTGGCGTCTCGGTGCTGCTGTACACGGTCACTGGCGAGCGCAAGTACCTGAGCTTCGCTTGGCGACTGTTCAAGTACGCGCTCTTCGTGAGCGTCCTGATCTTGCTGCTGTTTCTTTTTGAGCGCCTTCTCGTAGCGGTCTAGGCGGCGGCAAGGTGGTGTGGCGCTCCAGGAGCGCGCGCAATGCGTCGCGCGCCGGCGAGTCGCCCATCCTCGCATGCAAAGCGGCCAGCTCGGCAAGGCTCGCTGAGGAAATCCGCACCTTTTTTTGCGCCGCAGCATCGGTTCGGTGTGATGCATTTGGTTGCACGCGAATTGAAACTCCCCTAACCTTTACGCGTTGTTTTTCGAGAAAAACAGTAAGACTGTCGGACAACAACCTGAGCTTGGCGGCCGCTGCCGAATTCGCGGCCAGGATGACCAGCTTGCCGTCCTTGAAATTGGCGGCTTGCGCGTGTTGGGCAAGCTCCGGGGGAAGGAATTCGGTGCAAAGTCTGGAGAGTTCGCGGATGGCGCGTGCTTTCTCGACGATCGGCTGCAAGTCGTCGTCAGCCGACAGGATGCGGTCGATATTGGGAAGGCCCACGAGAGGCGAAGATGTCACGGGGTAAAGCTTGCAGATTATCGTGATCCCGGGCCGGCTGGCAAAGGCGAGGTCCATCTCGCTTTCGCCGCCGCAGTTAGTCGCCGGCGTGATGCTGGCGGTCGGTTTGCTCGTCGGGCTGACGGCGGCCCTGTATTGGATCACGCTGCGCATTTCGCCCGCGACCAGGATGCCCTTCGTCGAGCAGGTCGTGCTCGCGGCACAGCGGGCGGAAAACGCCAAGTCGCGCGAATTTGTGCAGCAGAACCTCAACGCCATGGCGGTGAAGCTGGGCGAGATGCAGGCGCAGCTGACGCGACTCGATGCGCTCGGGGAGCGGCTGTCCACGCTTGGCGGAATCAAGCCGTCCGAGTTTCGCGTCAACGGCCCTCTCGGGCTCGGGGGCGCAGTTTCGACCATGCCGCCGCAGAACCTGTCGATGAGCGATCTGGAGGAGCGGCTCGCCAAGGTTTCGGGGCAGCTCGAGAACCGGTCGGACCTCTACGGGGTGCTCGATTCGGAAATGCGCGACCTGATGGTTCGCCGCAAGTCGATGCCGACCATCCTGCCCGTGCACGCAACGCGCGGCTCGGGCTTTGGCAAGCGTATCGATCCGTTCACCGGCCAGCTGGCGATGCATGAGGGGATCGATTTCGAGGTCGACTCGGGTACATCGGTGCACGCGGCGGCCGGTGGGGTTGTCACTTTCGCCGACGCCCACCCGCAGTACGGCAATCTGGTCGAGATCGACCACGGCAACGGCCTTGCGACGCGATACGCGCACCTGTCGAAGATCCTCGTGAAGAGGGGCGAAATCGTGTTGCGCGGGCGGGAAATCGGCCGCAGCGGTTCGACCGGCCGCGCCACGGGCCCCCATCTGCACTTCGAGGTGCGCTACAAGGGGGTTGCGGTGAATCCTGACCGATTCTTGGCAGCGACAAATCCGCTGCTGCCCGACGTCAAGCAGCGGCGTATCGCCGCGCTGCCGCGCGACTAGCCACGCGAACGGGCCGCCGCGGCGGCCGTGATAGACTTTTCCCTTTTCCGCTGGACCCGGCGGGGCCTTCTCCGGCCCTTGCGCCCACCGATCCGCGCTGCCTGCGGGCTGGTTCGCAACCTTCATGATGGCAAACGTCCTTACCAAGATTTTCGGCAGTCGCAACGAACGACTGCTGAAGCAGTACTCGCGTACCGTCGACCGAATCAACGCGCTCGAGCCCGAGATAGCGGCGCTCGACGACGCGCGGCTGCGCGCCAAGACGGATCAATTCCGGCAGCGCGTCGCCGAAAAGGTTTCCGCGGCGGAGGAGGACAAGAAGCCGGAGGTCGAGAGGCAGGCGCTCGAGGATCTGCTGCCGGAAGCGTTCGCTGTCGCGCGCGAGGCGGGCAAGCGCGCGCTGCGCATGCGGCACTTCGACGTGCAGCTGCTGGGCGGCATGGTGCTGCACTATGGGAAGATCGCCGAGATGCGCACCGGTGAGGGCAAGACGCTGGTAGCCACGCTACCCGCGTACCTCAACGCTCTTGCGGGCAAAGGCGTTCATATCGTCACGGTAAACGACTATCTGGCGCAGCGCGACGCGGCCTGGATGGGCAAGCTCTACAGCTTTCTCGGGCTCACGGTCGGCGTCAACATCCCGCAACTCGAACCCGACGCCAAGCGCGCGGCTTACGGCGCCGACATCACCTACGGCACGAACAACGAGTTCGGATTCGATTATCTGCGCGACAACATGGCGATGCACCGCGAGGATCGGTTCCAGCGCTCGCTTTACTACGCCATCGTCGACGAGGTCGACTCGATCCTGATCGACGAGGCACGCACGCCGCTCATCATCTCCGGCCAGGCCGAGGACCGCACCGAGCTCTACTACCGCATGAATGAGGTGGCGCCCCTGCTCACGCCGCAGCAGGAGGAGAACGGGGTGGGCGATTTCTGGGTGGATCAGAAGAACCACCAGATCCTGCTGTCCGAGGCAGGCCACGCCAAGGCGGAGGAGATCCTTGCGCGGGTGGGTCTTCTGCCGCAGGGCGCGAGCCTGTATGAGCCGGCGTACATCAACCTCGTGCATCATCTCTATGCGGCGCTTCGCGCGCACCATCTGTTTCACCGCGACCAGCAATACGTGGTGCAAAACGGGGAAGTCATCATCGTAGACGAGTTCACCGGGCGCATGATGGTGGGACGGCGCTGGTCCGACGGCCTGCACCAGGCCGTGGAGGCGAAGGAAAAGGCTTCCATCCAGAACGAGAACCAGACGCTCGCCTCGATCACATTCCAAAACTACTTCCGCCTCTTCAAGAAGCTCGCTGGCATGACCGGAACGGCGGATACAGAGGCCTTCGAGTTCCAGGAGATTTACGGCCTCGAGACGGTCGTCGTCCCGACCCACAAGCCGATGATCCGCGAGGACCGGCTCGATCTCGTGTACCGCACTGCCAACGAAAAATATCGCGCGATCATCGACGACATCCGCGACTGCTACCAGCGCGGCCAGCCGGTGCTGGTGGGAACGACCTCGATCGAGAACTCCGAGCTGCTGTCTTCCCTGCTCACGAAGGACAAGGTGCCGCATCAGGTGCTGAACGCCAAGCAGCACGCGCGCGAGGCAGAAATTGTCGCGCAGGCGGGGCGCCCGAAGATGATTACCATCGCCACCAACATGGCGGGCCGGGGAACGGACATCGTGCTTGGTGGAAACGTAGACAAGCAGTGCGAGCTGATCGAGGCGGATCTGGCCATCCCGCCGGAGGCAAAGAAGGCACCCATCGACAAGCTGCGAGCCGAGTGGCAGCAGTTGCACGACCAGGTGATCGCGGCGGGAGGCTTGCACATCATCGGCACCGAGCGACACGAATCCCGCCGCGTGGACAACCAGCTGCGCGGCAGGTCCGGACGCCAAGGCGACCCGGGCTCCTCGCGTTTCTACCTGTCACTGGAGGACCCGCTGCTGAAGATCTTCGCTGGCGATCGCATCAACCGCATCATGGTGATGCTCAAGATGCCGGAAGGCGAGGCGATCGAGCACTCGATGGTGACGCGCTCGATCGAGTCGGCGCAAACTAAGGTGGAGGCGCGCAACTTCGATATTCGTAAGCAGTTGCTGGAGTATGACGACGTCACCAATGACCAGCGCAAGACGATCTATGCCCTGCGCAACGAGCTGCTCGAATCGCAGGACGTGTCGCAGCGCATTGCGGATCTGCGCGCCGGCGTCGTCACCGACATGTTCCGCGTCTACGTTCCCGAGGAGAGCGTCGAGGAGCAATGGGATATTCCGGGGCTCGAGACCGCCCTGAAGGCGGAGCTCGGCCTGGACGTGCCGGTCAAGCAGTGGCTGGACAAGGACCCCGACCTGCACGACGAAACCCTGATTGAGCGAATTGTCGACAAGGCCGACGAGGTGTACCGGGCCAAGGTTCCGGAAGGGGCCGAGACCTCTTTCCACCAGTACGAGCGCTACGTGATGCTGCAGATCCTCGATGCCCACTGGCGCGAGCACCTGGCCGCGCTCGACCACCTGCGCCAGGGTATCCATCTTCGCGGCTACGCACAGAAGAATCCGAAGCAGGAGTACAAGCGCGAGGCTTTCGAGCTTTTCGGGGCGATGCTCGAGGCGGTCAAGCTGGAGGTCACCAAGACGCTGAGCACCGTGGAGATTCGCGCCGCCGAGGCGCTCGAGCAAGTAGACGACGAGCCGCACGTCGAGAACGTGCAGATGCAGCACGCCGCCTTCGCTGAGTCCGAGCAGGATTCGGAGGAAGTCGCGCTCGCCGCCGCGGCGGCCAGGAAGCCGCAGCCGATGGTGCGCCCCACGGAGAAGATCGGGCGCAATGACCCATGCCCCTGCGGTTCGGGGAAGAAATACAAGCATTGCCACGGCAAGCTGACCTGAAGCCGCATGGCCGTCAATCTGGCGCCGCCTGACCCCGCGTCGCTGCACCCCGTTGCGGGTGTCGAGCTCGGCGTGGCGATGGCCGGCATCCGCAAGGCGGGGCGCTACGACCTGCTGTTGATGCGCCTCGCGCGAGGCGCGGCGGCGGTCGGGGTATTCACGCGCAACCGCTTTTGCGCCGCGCCGGTGATCCTCGCCAGGCGCCATCTGGCCGCGGGACGGGACACGCGCGCGCTGGTGGTCAACACCGGCAACGCTAACGCGGGCACCGGCGGCGAAGGCTTGGCGCGCGCGCTTGAGGTGTGCCAGGGGGCCGCGCGGGCACTAGGCTGCGCAGCGGAGCAGGTACTGCCGTTCTCGACCGGCGTCATCATGGAGCCGCTTCCCGCGGAGCGGATCGTCGCGGGTCTTCCGGGGGCGGTCGCCGACCTGCGCGCCGACAACTGGGCCGCTGCCGCGCGAGGCGATCATGACTACCGATACGGTGCCGAAGGCGGCGTCGCGACGCGTCCGGCTCGGCCGCGGCGAGGTGACGATCAGCGGGATCGCCAAGGGCGCGGGAATGATCCGCCCGGACATGGCGACCATGCTGGCCTTCATCGCGACCGACGCGAAGGTCGCACCATCCGACGCTCGATGCCATGGTCCGCGAAGTTGCCGATCGCTCGTTCAATTGCATCACGGTTGATGGCGATACCTCCACCAACGACGCATTCATGCTGATTGCGACCGGTGCATCGGGCGCGACGCCGTGTGCCGGGGACGATCTGGCGGCGCTCGGCCAGGCGGTAGAGGAAGTAGCCGTGCTGCTCGCGCAGGCGATCGTGCGCGATGGCGAGGGGGCAACGAAGTTCATCACCGTCCGGGTCGAGGGCGGGCGCACGCGCGAGGAGTGCCGGCAGGTGGCCTACGCCGTCGCGCATTCGCCGCTCGTCAAGACGGCGTTCTTCGCGTCGGATCCGAACCTGGGCCGCATCTTGGCGGCGATCGGCTACGCGGGCATCGCCGACCTAGACGTGTCGCGGCTCGAGCTCTATCTGGACGACGTGCTGGTGGCGGCGAACGGCGGCCGGCACCCCGGGTACCGCGAGGAGCAGGGGGCGGCGGTGCTCGCCAAGCCGGAATTCACGGTGCGCGCGGTTCTGAACCGCGGCAGCGCGTCGGCGACGGTGTGGACCTGTGATCTTTCGTTCGAATATGTGAAGATCAACGCGGAATACCGCACCTAGAAGCGCCCCATGAAGAACGACATGGACAAGCTCTTGGCGCGCACCGAAGTGCTCGTCGCGAAGCTCGAGGCGCTGCTGCCGCCGCCGCCTCCCGCTCCCGATTGGAGCGCCAGCATTGCGTTCCGATGGCGGAAGGGCGGGCCGCTCAATGCGCGCGGCTGGCTGCAGCCGGTGGGTCACGTCCACCGCATGCGGCTGTCCGACCTCCAGGGCATCGATGCGCAGATCGCAAGGGTCGAGCAGAACACGCGCCAGTTCGTGCAGGGCAAGCCTGCCAACAACGTGCTGCTCACCGGCGCGCGCGGCACCGGCAAGTCGTCCATCGTCAAGGGTTTGCTGAACAAGTACAGCGACCAGGGTCTGCGCCTGATCGAGGTGGAGAAGCGCGACTTGATGGATCTGCCTGCGATCACCGACCTGGTCGCGGGACGCAAGGAGCGGTTCCTGCTTTTCTGCGACGACCTTTCCTTCGAGGCCGCGGAGCCTGGCTACATCGCGCTGAAAGTCGCGCTCGACGGGTCTATATCGACGGCATCCGAGAACCTGCTCATCTACGCGACGTCCAATCGCCGCCACCTGATGCCGGAGTACATGCAGGAAAACCTGGAGACGAAGTACGTCGGCGACGAGATCCATCCCGGCGAAACGGTCGAGGAGAAGATCTCGCTGTCGGAGCGCTTCGGCCTGTGGGTATCGTTCTATCCGTTCGACCAGGACGAGTACCTGGTGATCGTGGCGCACTGGCTGAAGACCTTCGGATGCTCGGCCAGGGAGGCCGAAGCTGCGCGCGAGGAAGCCCTGCAGTGGGCGCTGCTGCGCGGCTCGCGCAGTGGCCGGGTTGCCTACCAGTTTGCAAGGGACTGGGCGGGCAAGCACGCTGCGGACGGCGGCCGCAAGAAGCGGTAGGCGCAGTGCTCGAGGTCGCGGCCGCCGTCATCCTGCGTGCAGACGGCAGCTTTCTCATCGCCCGCCGACCCGAAGGAAAGGTCTACGCGGGATACTGGGAGTTTCCCGGCGGCAAGATCGAGCCGGGCGAGCCCGCGGAGGCTGCACTCGCGCGCGAACTGCACGAGGAGCTCGGCATCGACGCGCGGCGCATCTATCCCTGGGTCACGCGCGTGTTCACCTATCCGCACGCCACGGTGCGGCTCAATTTCTTTCGGGTGCTCGATTGGCACGGAGAACCGCATGCGAGGGAGCAGCAGGAGATCCGCTGGCAACGGCCTGATGCGCCGATCGCCGAGCCGATGCTGCCGGCGAACGCCCCCATCCTCGCCGCGTTGGCGTTGCCGGCCGAGTACGCGATCACCAATGCCGACGTGCTCGGCGTCGAATCGATGCTCGCGCGCCTCGAGCGGCGGCTGAAGGTCGACCTGCGGCTCGTGCAGCTGCGCGACAAGAGCATGGCGCCCGCTGAGCGTGCGCGCTTCGCCCGGCGCGCGACCGAGCTCGCGCACCGCTACGGCGCGAAGCTGCTCGTCAATTCAGATCCGGAGCTCGCGCGCACGATCGGTGCAGACGGCGTGCACTACGCCGCGCACGATCTCATGTCGCTTGCCGAGAGGCCAGGCGGAGGGCTGGCCGGAGCTTCCTGCCACGACGCGCGCGAACTCGCGCAGGCGATTGAGTTGAAGCTCGATTTCGCGGTGCTCGGTCCGGTGAAAGCAACCGCATCGCATCCCGGGGCGAAGCCGCTCGGCTGGCAGCGCTTCGCCGCGCTTGCGCGGGGCACCAGTATTCCCGTCTACGCCATCGGCGGGCTCACGAGCGCCGATCGGGAGCATTCCTGGCGCTGTGGAGCGCACGGCATCGCCATGATCAACGGGGCGTGGGATTGAGCGGCTCTCCGTCAGGGGGCTCGTTGTCGGAAGACGGCTCGCCGGACTCGGGAATCCGATAACCTTCGCTGGCCCATTGGCCGAGGTCGATCAGTTTGCAGCGCTCGCTGCAGAACGGGCGCCACTTGTTTTCCGGACTGAACGGAGCCGGCCTGCCGCATCGGGGGCACGGGACCATGCGCATCGCGGGCCCTACAGATTGCAAAAAGTCAGCTCGAAGGGAACGTTCCAGTCGGCCGTTTTGGGACGCGCGTCCTCGCCCTGCGCTAGAAAGCGAATGTTAAGCACGTACTTATTGGCGCTGGTTTCCGGTACGCAGGGGCTGTTGGCAGCGAGCCTCACGCGCAGCATCTGCGCGGCCTTGCCGCCGAGCATCTGCTGATAGGTGCCGCCCGAGGCCACCACGTTTTGCGGCTTGCCCGATTCGCGCAGTATGCGCAGGATGATCGCCGAGCCGTCGCGCAGCGGGTAGAGCGGTCCCGTCCAGGCGGCGAGCTGGCCGATGCGCTCTTCCGAAGGCCGGTGCAGCCAGTAATGGTAGGACGGTAGGTCGAATTCGCAAGCGCCGCCCGGGATACCCGTGCGTTGCTTGATCGACATCAGCCATTCGTTCTCCCGCAGGTACTGTCCGATCCTGCCGGTCATGGAAAATAGCGCCCCCGAAGCCTGTTCGATGTCGCGCAGCACGCCGCTCAGGGCGTCCTCGGAAATCTCTGGATTGTTGCGGAATGAAAGCAGCACCTGCTTCTGGCGCTCGAGTTCCTGCAGCAGGTCCGACTTGAGATCGGCGCGGCTCGCGACTTCCATAATCTCGAACAGCGTCAGCAGCGCCATGTGGTGATCATGCGGATCGGTACGAGCGATGAAGTGCCGCGACCGCTCGAACAGGTCCTCGAGGCGCAGCAGCGTCCGGATGCGTTCGTTGAGCGGATACTCGTACGTGATCACGGCGTCGTGCGGAGCGCCTCGGTAAGCGAATAGATTTCTTGAATTCTGAAGGATTTGGAAGTCCATGACAACTCGACCCTGCAACGCGGCGTCCAGCCCTACGTCTCCCCCGCCAACACTACGTACCGCTCATGCAGCGTCTGCACTTGCCGTCGCAGCGCATCGAGCGACCCCCCGTTGTCGATGACGTCGTCGGCCGCGGCGAGGCGCTCGCGGCGCGGCACCTGTGCGGCGATGATGCGTTGCACCTCCTGTTCCGAAAGGCCGCTGCGCATGCGCACGCGTGCTAGCTGGAGTTCCTCCGGGCAATCGATCACCAGCACGCGATCGACGCGCCTGCAGTAATCCGGTGATTCGACCAGCAGCGGTACCACATGAACTGCGTATGGGCCCTTCGCCGAGTCGATCCGCCGCTGCGATTCCGCGCGAATCATCGGATGCAGCAGCGCCTCGAGCTTCTTCTTGGCCGCGGGATCGGCGAACACCAGCTCTCGCACGCGAGCGCGGTCCATGGCTCCGCTCGCTTCGACGTAGGCGTCGCCGAACAGCCGTCGCACGTCGTCAACTGCGGCGCCGCCGGCACGCGTCAACTCGTGCGCAATCGCGTCGGTGTCGATCACCGTCGCGCCGAGGCGGGCGAACTCTTCGGCCGCTGCGCTCTTGCCGCTGCCGATGCCACCGGTGAGGCCGACGACGAAGGTCACAGCCTGTGCAGGTACCAGCGGACGATCGGCTCGCCCCAGAACATCGCGACGATGCCGGCAATCGCGAGGTAGGGGCCGAAGTGGAACTTGAAGTTCGAATCCCAGCCGCGCCGGCTGGCGAGCATCTGCAGCACGCCGAAAAACAGGCCGACCACGGAAGACAGAAGAATCACCAGCGGCAGCATCTTCCAGCCCACGAACGCGCCCACGGCCGCGTTCATCTTGAAGTCGCCGTACCCCATGCCGTCCTTGCGGAACAGCAGCTTGTAGGCCCAGTAGATCGTCCATAGCGACAGGTAGCCCGCGGCGGCGCCGATCAGCGCATCTGCCAGCGGAACATAGGTGGCGCCTAGGTTGAGCAGCAGACCCGCCCACATGAGCGGCAGCGTCAGGCTGTCCGGGAGAAAGCCGGTCTCCTGGTCGATGACGGCGAGCGCGATGGTGCACCAGATGAAAAGCGCGGCGCCGAGCGCGGCGAGCGAAAAGCCGAAGCGCCAGGCCGAATAGGCGCCGGCGATGCCCGCGAGCAGCTCAACCAGGGGATACTTGACGCTGATGCGCGTTCCGCACGCCGAGCATCTGCCGCGCAGCACCAGGTAGCTGAGCAGCGGGATGTTCTCCTGCGCCGTGATGCGGTGACCACAGGCGGTGCAGCGCGAGCGCGGCAGCACCAGGTTGAGCCGGGATTCCGCCTGCTCGAGATGCGCGATCTGCTCGCGTACCTGTTGCGCGATGTGACGCGCGCGGTCGCGATCCTTGGTCTCCTTCGACTCCTCGAGCGCTTCGGGGATGCCGGACACCCAATCGCGATCCATCATCCGCGGCAGCCTGTGGATCACCACGTTGAGGAAGCTGCCGATGCACAGGCTGAGCACGAAGGCAGAGGGAACCAGGACTTCGGGCATTCGCAGGGCATCAAGGAGCGTCATGGTCCTTCCAGGAACAAAAAGGCCGCGGGGGAGTGGCCCCGCGGCCTCGCGCGAGCTCGCGGCCTCAGACGACCTGGCCGAGCTTGAAGATCGGAAGGTACATGGCGATGACCATGCCGCCGATCAGGGTGCCCAGCACCACCATGATCATCGGTTCCATGAGCGAAGACAGCGCCTCGACCGCGTCGTCGACCTCCGCCTCGTAGAAATCGGCAACCTTCGAGAGCATCGCGTCGAGGGAGCCCGTCTCCTCGCCGATCGAAACCATCTGGATCACCATCGACGGAAATACGTTCGAGTTCTGCATCGCGACTGTCAGTGAGGTACCGGTCGAGACCTCGGATTGGATCTGCTTGGTTCCGATCAGGTAGACGTAGTTGCCCGAGGCGCCGCCGACCGAATCGAGCGCCTCGACCAGCGGCACGCCGGCGGCGAACATCGTCGAAAGCGTGCGCGTCCAGCGCGCGATGGTCGACTTGCGCACCAGCTCGCCGAAGACGGGCACCCGCAGCATTAGCCGATCCATGAAGATCTGGACCGCGACCGAACGCCGCCATGCAGCGAAGAATCCGTAAATGCCGCCGCCGATGACGCCGAAAATGAGGTACCAGTACTGCACGAAGTAGTCCGATACCGCAATGACGAACAGCGTTGGCGCAGGGAGATCCGCGCCGAAAGAAGTGAACACCTGCTTGAACGCCGGGATCACGAAAATCATGATGATCGCGGTGATGACGAATGCCACCACGATGATCGCAACCGGGTAGAAAAGCGCAGCCTTGATCTTCGACTTGATGGCGAGGATCTTTTCCTTGTACGTCGCCAGACGGTCGAGCAGGCTTTCCAGAATGCCCGCCTGCTCGCCGGCCTGCACGAGGTTGCAGAACAGCGCATCGAAGTACAGCGGATATTTCCTGAACGCCTGCGCCAGCGCGGAGCCGGTCTCGACCTCGGTCTTGACGTCCAGCAACAGCTTCGCCACGGCCGGGTTGGACGCGCCCTTGCCGACGATGTCGAACGACTGCAGCAGCGGCACGCCGGCCTTCATCATGGTGGCGAGCTGGCGCGTGAACAGCGTGATGTCCTTGTCGCTGATCTTGCCGCCGCCACCCATGCGCTGCTTCTTGATCTTCTGCACAAGGACGCCCTGGCGGCGCAAGGTGGCGGTGACCACGGTCTCGCCGGAGGCACGCATCTCTCCGCGCACCACCTTGCCGGTCCTGTCCTTGCCTTCCCAGTTGAAGGTGAATTCCTTCGGTCCCTTCGCCGCCGCCGCTGTCGCCATGTGTAACTCCTTACGCTTTGCAGGAGCTTAGCCCGCAGGCCGGGCCTGATGCCGTGACAGGATTCATGCTCCAGGGGAGAGCGCACCGCGATCGCGTCCGCGCTCTGCCAAGCCCGCCGACGATGATGCCCTGACGGCAGTCTTTTGTAAAGCGTCAAGTTTACGCTCTAACCCCATGACATAACGTGATTTTTGTCGCACTAAACGGGGTTGCGGAAGGCTGCCGGAGCGCACCTTACAAAGCCTCACTCTCGGTCGCCGGCGGCTCGGTCGGACGGAAGATGCGCACTACGTTCACCGTGCGACCTTGTGCGTGCACGATTTCCATGGGCACGCCGGCGATCTTGATCGAGACGTCGGCCTCGGGGATCTCCTGCAAATGCTCGAGAATCAGGCCGTTCAGCGTCTTCGGGCCGTCGATCGGTAGGGCCAGACCCAGCGCCCGATTCACCTCGCGCAGCGGCATGGCGCCATCGGCCGCGGCGCTGCCATCCTCGTTCCACTGCAGTGCCGGCGCCGCCGAAGGAACGGTGGTGGTGAACTTGCCGATGATCTCCTCGATGATGTCCTCCAGCGTCACCAGGCCCATCAGCTCGCCGTATTCGTCGACCACCAGCGCGATGCGCTCACGGTTCTCCTGGAAATATTGCAGCTGCGAGAGCACCGGCGTCGAGGCCGGCACGAAGTACGGCTCGACGATCAGCTGCTCGAGGGCCGCCTTGTCCAGCGCGCTGGCGTGCAGCAGCCCGAGCACCTTGCGCAGGTGCAGCACCCCGGCGACTTCGCCCAGGCTGTCGCGGAACACCGGCAGCCGCATGTGGTAGCTGGTGGCGAGTTGGCGCGTGATCGTCTCCATGTCGTCGTTCAGCGCGACCGACTCGATCTTTGCGCGCGGCACCATAATGTCCTGCACCGTGATGTTGCCCAGGTCGAACAGGTTGAGGAGGATGGAGACGTGCTTCTTGGGCATGAAGTGGGAGGACTCCAGCACCAGAGTGCGTATCTCTTCGGCGCTTAGCGTTGGCGCAGACGCGTCCCTGTCCGGCCGCACGCCGCAGAGCCGCAGCAACGGTTGCGTGAACAGGTTGACGAACCAGACGAACGGCGACAGCAGCCGTTGCAGCGGCCCGAGCACATAGGCGAGGGGCAGCGCGATGCGCTCCGGATAGGTGGCGCCGATCACCTTGGGCGTGATCTCGGAGAACACGATCAGCAGGAACGATATCGAGATCGTGCTGACGCCGTAAGCCAGCTTGCCTTCGCCGAACAGGCGCACGGCGATGAGGCTCGCCAGCGTGGCTGCCGCGGCGTTGATCACGTTGTTGCCGAGCAGGATCGCCCCGAGCAGGCGGTCGGTGCGCTTGAGCAGCGCCGCCGCGCGCCGCGCGCCGCCGTGGCCCTGCGTGACAAGATGCCTCAGGCGGTAGCGGTTGAGGGCGATCATGCTGGTCTCGGAGATGGAAAAAAAGCCCGAGAGCACCAGCAGCACCGCGAGCGCGATGACTTCGGCCGATAAAGGGATGTCTTCCATCGGATGAACCTAGCCGCCGCGTCCCAGGATCACCTCCATCACGAACCGGCTGCCGACATAGGCAAGCAGCAGGAACACGAAGCCGGCCAGCGTCCAGCGCAGCGCTGTACGTCCGCGCCACCCGTAGAAGTGCCGCCCGACGAGCAATGCGGCGAATGTCAGCCAGGAAACGATCGCAAAGACGGTCTTGTGATCGAATCTGAGCGGCCGGCCGAACAGCGACTCCGCGAATACGATGCCCGTTGCGAGCGTCAGCGTGAGCAGGGCGAATGCGGCCCCGATCTGGCGAAACAGCAGCCGCTCGAGTGTGAGAAGCGGAGGCAGCGATGCCAGTGGGCCGGCGAGCATTCCGGCGCCGTCTGCGAGAAACGCGCCGCCCGCACCGCGGGTCTTCTTCGCGAGGTGCAGTCGTCTTTCCACCAGCGCCATCAGCAGGGCGTGCAGGATGGCGATGGTGAACAGGCTGTAGGCGAGCATGGCGAGCACCAAGTGCAGCTTGAACTCGAGCGACGCCGCGTACTCGGTGGCGTAGCCCGGGAAGATCGCCGGCAGCGGGGCGCACAGCGCCGCCAGGGCGAGCGCCGGCGCCTGCATGCCCTCGATGTTGTAGAAGAAGCTCTCTAGCCAGTAGAACAGCACCGTCAGCCAGAGCATCGCGGACAGCGCGTGCGCGAAGCCGAAGCGCGGCTGGCTGGGGAGCACGACGTCGGCGTACAGCAGCCAGCCGTGCAGCGCGAGGGGAAACAGCAGCGCCACCCGTTCCCAGCCTTGCAGTCCGCCCGGCGCGCCCCCGGCGTGCGCTTCGGCGGCCCCGGCCGACCACCGCGTGCGCCAGAAATGCACCGCGAGGCCCGCGTAGATGGCGCTCGTCAGGGCGTGCAGTAGAATGTAGGACATCAATTCAGTTTATCACCGCGTTCCAGCCGGTCGCGGTGTCCACCGCAGCGGCGTGCGCCTCTCATGCTAGACAACCTGACCTCGCGGCTCACGCGCATCGTCAAGACGATCCGCGGCCAAGCACGCCTCACGGAGGCCAACGTCCAGGACGCGCTGCGCGAGGTGCGGGTCGCCCTGCTTGAGGCCGACTGCGCATTGCCGGTCGTCAAGGACTTCATCGCCTCCGTGCGTGTCAAGGCCCTTGGCGAGGAGGTCATCGGCAGCCTCACGCCGGGACAGGCGCTCGTCGGGGTCGTGCATCGAGAGTTGACGCGGCTGATGGGCGAGGCGAACGTCGGTCTGAACCTCGCCGCGCAGCCGCCGGCCGTGATTCTGATGGCAGGCTTGCAGGGCTCGGGCAAGACCACCACCACCGGCAAGCTCGCGCGGCTGCTCAAGGAAGACAAGAAGAAGCTGCTGGTCGTGTCGTGCGACGTCTACCGCCCGGCCGCGATCGAGCAGCTGAAGGCGGTTGCGGCACAGGCAGGCGTCGATTTCCTGCTGTCCACGCCGGGGGAAAAGCCCGTCGACATCGCGCGGCGTGCGCTGGAGCACGCCAGAACGCGCTACTACGACGTGCTGATCGTCGACACCGCGGGGCGGCTTGCGATTGACGAGGCGATGATGCAGGAGATCGCCGAGCTGCACGCGCTGCTCGCCCCGGTGGAGACGCTGTTCGTGGTCGATGCGATGCAAGGCCAGGACGCGGTGAATGTGGCAAGGGCATTCAGCGAACGGCTGCCTCTCACCGGCGTGATCCTGACCAAGCTCGACGGCGATGCCCGTGGAGGCGCCGCGCTGTCGGTACGTCAGGTTACCGGCAGGCCGATCAAGTTCGTCGGCGTGGGCGAGAAGCTTACGGGACTCGAGCCATTCCATCCAGAGCGCATGGCCTCGCGCATTCTCGGCATGGGCGACATCGTTTCGCTGGTCGAGGAAGCGCGCAAGGGCGTCGACGTCGAGGAAGCGAAACGCGTCGCCGAGAAGATCAAGAAGGGCAAGGGATTCGATCTCGAGGACTTCAAGGCGCAGATCCAGCAGATGAACAAGATGGGCGGACTGGCCGCGCTGATGGACAAGCTGCCAGCGCAGCTCGCGGGTTCCGTGAATCCGGCGCATCTCCAGGACGGCAAGCAGATGCGGCGCATCGAGGGGATCATCAATTCGATGACGCCCCAGGAGCGCTCCCGCCCCGAGCTGATCAAGGCCTCGCGCAAGCGCCGCATCGCCACCGGAGCGGGGGTGTCCGTGCAGGAGGTCAACCGCCTGCTAAACCAGTTCGAGCAAATGCAGAAAATGATGAAGATGATGAAGGGCGGGAACATGGCGCGCATGATGCGCAACATGAAGGGCATGCTGCCGGGCATGCGCTGAGGCTTCACAAGACCCTGATTTTTCCCTTATAATCCGCGCCTTTTCGCGGTTCTACGGGGATTCCCTATGGTGGTGATTCGTCTGGCGCGCGGCGGCGCGAACAAGCGGCCCTTCTATCACATGGTGGTGGCCGATTCGCGGCGTGCGCGCGACGGTCGCTTCATCGAGCGCGTCGGCTTCTATGACCCGAAGGCGCCCGAGGGGCGCGAGGCGCTGCGCGTGAACGTCGAGCGCTTGAAGCACTGGCAGGGCAAGGGCGCCAAGCTCTCGCCGACGGTAACGCGGCTCGTCAAGCAGTTTGGCAAGAAGGCCGCCTGAGCGCTTGATAGAAATGGGCCGCGTCGCCGGTCACTACGGCGTTCGCGGCTGGATCAGGGTGAAGCCCTACAGCGCCGAACCCGGATCGCTGGCAGCGTACCCGCAGTGGCGCATCGGGGCGGGCGAGTACGGTGTGGTGGAAGCCAGGGTGCACTCGGGCTCGCTGCTTGCCAAGCTGGCCGGCGTCGAGACGCGCGAGCAGGCTCTCGCGCTGAAGGGGAAAACGGTCGCGGTGCCGCGTGCGGCGCTGCCCGCGCCGGAAGCGGGACAGTATTACTGGGCCGATCTGGTGGGCCTGGAGGTGGTGAACTCGCAGGGCTCGGTGCTGGGCTTGGTGCAGGGGCTGTTCTCCAACGGAGCCCACGATGTGATGGAGCTTGCGGGAGACAAGAGCACGCGGCTGGTGCCGTTCCTGCCCGCAGTCGTGAAAATGGTCGACCTCGAGGCGAGGCGCATCGAGGTGGAGTGGGGCGCAGAATGGTGAGCCGCTTTGACGCGGTCACGCTGTTTCCCGAGATGTTCGCCGCCGTGACGCAAAGCGGCATCACGCGGCGGGCGATGGAGGCGGGACTGTGGCGCCTGGAGACGTGGAATCCACGGGATTTCACGACGAACAATTACCGGACGATCGACGATCGTCCGTACGGAGGCGGCCCGGGCATGGTGATGCTGGCCGAACCGCTCGAGAAGGCTCTCGACGCGGTGGCTGCGTCGCAGGGCGAGGCGAAGGGCAGGGTAATCTACCTTTCGCCGCAGGGCCGGCGGCTCGACCACGCGGTCGTGATCGAGCTGTCGCAGGAGCGGGCGCTGACGCTGCTGTGCGGCCGCTACGAGGGCGTCGACGAACGGCTGCTGCGGCGCCGCGTCGACGAGGAGCTGTCGCTGGGCGATTTCGTGCTGTCGGGCGGCGAGCTCGCGGCGATGGCGCTGATCGACGCCGTGGTGCGGCAGTTGCCGGGCGCGCTCGGCGACGAGGATTCGGTGCTCGAGGAGTCCTTTGCGCAAGGACTGCTCGACTGCCCGCAGTACACCCGCCCCGAGTCGTACGCGGGCGAGAAGGTGCCGGAGGTGTTGCTCTCGGGCGATCACGAGAGGATTCGGCGCTGGAGGTTGAAGCAGGCGTTGGGGCGGACCTGGCTCAGAAGGCCGGAGCTGCTCGCGACGCGGAGCATGAGCAATGAGGAACGCGAGCTGCTGGAAGAGTTCCAGCACGAAACGACGAACGGAGCAAAATCATGAACCTGATCCAACAACTCGAGCAAGAAGAAATCAAGCGACTCGGCAAGAAGATCCCAGATTTCTCCCCGGGCGACACCGTGGTGGTAAACGTCAACGTGGTCGAAGGCGAGCGCAAGCGCGTGCAGGCCTTCGAGGGTGTGGTAATCGCCAAGAAGAATCGCGGCCTGAACTCTTCGTTCACGGTGCGCAAGATCTCCTCGGGCGAGGGGGTGGAACGCACGTTCCAGACGCACTCGCCGCTCATCGCTTCGGTCGATGTGAAGAGGAAGGGCGCTGTGCGCCGCGCCAAGCTGTACTATCTGCGTGAGCGTTCGGGCAAGTCGGCGCGCATCCGCGAGAAGACCGGCGCGAGCGGCGCAGAGGCCCCAGCCGAGGAGTAGGCGCCGGTAGGCCGCATCCGGCGAAAAGGGGCGCGTGGCGCCCCTTTTTGTTCGCCGCGGGGTTCTATAATCTGCCCATGCGCCGCGAAACCACCACCATCAGCCCCACGGCGGAGATCGTCGCGGAGATCAAGTCGGGCCGCATGGTCATCCTCGTCGACGAGGAGGACCGGGAGAACGAGGGCGACCTCGTCATCGCCGCCGAGCACGTGACGCCGGAGGCCATCAACTTCATGGCCAAGCACGCGCGCGGCCTGGTGTGCCTGACCCTGAGCGAGGAACGCTGCCGGCGGCTGAACCTGCCACCGATGGTGCGCGACAATCGCTCGCCCATGGGAACCAACTTCACGGTGTCGATCGAAGCCGCCGAAGGGGTCACGACCGGTATCTCCGCGCATGATCGCGCACGCACCATCCGGGTCGCAGTGGCGAAGGACGCGAAGCCCGCCGACATCGTGCAGCCGGGGCACGTCTTCCCGGTGGTGGCGCAGCCCGGAGGGGTCTTGGTGCGCGCCGGGCATACCGAGGCCGGGTGTGACCTTGCGCAGCTTGCGGGGCTGATGCCGGCGGCGGTGATCTGCGAGGTGATGCACGACGACGGCACCATGGCGCGCCTGCCGCAGTTGATCGAGTTCGCGACGCAACATGGCCTGAAGATCGGCACCATTGCCGACCTGATCGAGTACCGCGGCGCAAATGAGTCCTTGGTTCGCCGCAGCGTCGAGCGCGAGCTCGACACGGCCTACGGCAGATTCCGGTTGATCGCGTACCGTGATCTCCCGACAGGCGGCACCCACCTCGCGGTGGTGCACGGCGATATTCGCCCCGAGGCCGAGACGCTGGTGCGCGTGCACGAACCGCTCTCGGTGATCGACCTGCTGGACGCGGGACCCGGCACACATACCTGGAGTGTTCCCGAGGCGCTGTCGGCGATCGCCGGCGCGCCAAGCGGCGTCATGGTGCTGCTCAACTGTGCGCAGGACGACGACGCGCTCGATGTGCGGCTGCAGGCAGTCGTTCCCGAGGGGCGGCCCGCGCGGCGCGATTCGCGCAGCACGGATCTGCGCACCTATGGCATCGGCGCGCAGATCCTGCGCGACCTAGGCGTCGGCAAGATGCGGCTGATGGCCGCGCCGCGCAAGATGCCGAGCATGGCCGGGTTCGGGCTCGAGGTCACGGGCTACGCCGAACTGCCGCGGCACGGCGGCTGAGTCATGGCCGAGCCGCTCAATGGCGCGGGGCTGCGCGTCGGCATCGTCGCCAGCCGCTTCAATGAGGAGGTCGTCGCCAAGCTCGTCGACCGCGCGAAGCACGAGCTTGCGCGGCTCGGGGTGCGCAGCGAGGACGTGACACAGGTGAGCGTCGCCGGGGCGCTGGAGATTCCTCTGGCACTGCAGTGGATGGCGCAATCCGGGCGCTACGACGCGCTGGTCGCCATCGGCGCCGTGATCCGCGGCGATACCTATCATTTCGAGGTGGTGTCGAACGAATCGGCGCGCGGAGTGATGGACGTCGCGCTCGAGTTCGGCGTGCCGGTGGCTAACGGTATCCTCACCACCGACGACGAGGCGCAGGCGCTGGCGCGCGACGACAAGGGTGCCGAGGCAATACGCGTGGCGATCGAGATGGCGCGCCTGCGCGCTGGACTGCAGGAGCAGCAGCGATGAAAAGCTCCAGGCGTCGCGCGCGCGAAGTCGCGCTACAGGCCCTCTATGCCTGGCAGCTGGCGGGCGGCGCTTCCGGCGACGTGCTCGAGCATACCAAGAGCCTCGAGGGGTTCGAGCGCAGCGACCGGGCGCTGGCGGAGGCGCTGGTGAGCGGCGTGCTGGATCGCGCCGCCGAGCTCGAGGCCCTGATCGCGCCGTTCGTCGCGGGGCGCAGCTTCGCGCAGCTTTCACCGGTGGAGCGCGCGATTCTGTACATCGCCGCGTTCGAGCTGCTATCGCAGCCGGAAACCCCGTTCAAGGTCGTGATCAACGAGGCGATCGAGCTCGGCAAGAGCTTCGGCGGCACCGAAGGCCATCGCTTCGTGAACGGCGTGCTCGAGAAGCTCGCTGAAAGCCTGAGGCCAGAGGAAGTCGCGCGCGCCCGGCAGACGGCCTGAGCGTGCGCGGGTTTCCCGGGCCACGCTACACTGGCACGGCAATGCCTTCAGAGTTCGATCTCATCGCCCGCTACTTCGACCGCCCGGCGCGCGGCGCGCTGCTCGGCGTGGGCGACGACGCGGCGCTGGTGCGGCCCGCCGCCGGAATGGAGCTCGCGGTTTCTACCGACATGTTGCTCGAAGGCCGGCACTTTCTGCCTGGTTGCGATCCCCGTGCGCTCGGTCACAAGGCGCTGGCGGTGAACCTGTCCGACATGGCCGCCATGGGCGCGACGCCGCGCTGGGCACTTCTCGCGATCGCCCTGCCCGAGGCCGACGAAACCTGGCTCGCGGCCTTCGCGCAGGGTCTGTTCACCTTGGCCGATCGCTATGCCGTTGACCTCATCGGCGGCGACACCACGCGCGGCCCGCTCAATATCGTGATCACGATCCTGGGCGAGGTGCCCGACGGCCTGGCGCTGTTTCGCGCCGGGGCGCGGCCGGGCGACGACATCTGGGTATCCGGCGAGCTGGGCGGGGCCGCGCTCGGCCTCGCGTCGTTGCAGGGTCGTGCCGCGCTCGACGGCGCCGGTGCCGCGGCAGCCCTTCACCGCTTGCACGAGCCCGAGCCGCGCGTGGAGCTCGGCGAGCGCTTGCGGGGCATCGCGACGAGCGCGATCGACGTCTCCGATGGCTTTGCCGGCGATCTGCGCCACATTCTCGAGCGCTCGGCAGTGGGCGCGCTGGTGCACTACGCGCAGCTGCCCAAGGCGCCGGCTTTAGCCGCGCTCGCCGATCCGCGGATCGAGCAGGACTGCGTGCTATCGGGAGGCGACGACTACGAGCTGCTGTTCACTGCGCCGCAGTCGAGCCGCCAGGAGATCGAAGCGCTCGGCGCCGAGCTGGGGATCGCGCTGGCGCGCGTCGGGGCGATCCAAACCGGCGACAAGCTGGTGCTGCTCGACGCAGCCGGCAGCGTCATGCCGTGCGGCGGCGGCTTCGACCACTTCGCGCCATGATGGTATTGCGGCCGCGCCCGGGCTTCGCGTTCGTCCATCCGGCGCACTTCATCGCCTTCGGCTTCGGCGCGGGCCTCGCGCCTGTCGCCCCCGGGACCTTCGGCACGCTGGTCGCGTTTCCCTTGTGGTGGCTGCTCGAAGGGATCGCGCCGCTCGTGCTGTGCGCGCTTGTCGCGCTGCTGTTCGCGATCGGCGTGTGGGCCTGCGAGCTCACCGGCAGGCACCTCGGCGTCGCCGATCACGGCGCGATGGTATGGGACGAGGTGGTGGCGTTTCTCGCCGTGCTCTTGGTGGTCCCGGGCCAGTCCGCGTGGCAGATCGCGGCGTTCGTCGTGTTTCGCCTGTTCGACGTCGTCAAGCCGTCGCCGATCCGCCAGTTCGAGCGTCGCTTCAAGGGCGGGTTCGGAGTGATGTTCGACGACCTGCTCGCCGCCGGCTATACGCTGCTGGTCCTGGCGGTCGCGAAGCGGCTCATCACCTGACATGGCGCGCGACACCCTTGCCACGCTGGCGGCGCTCGCCGGCACCCGCCTGAAGGCCAAGGGCGAGCTTCTGGTCACGGCGGAGTCCTGCACCGGCGGCTGGCTGGCGCAGTCCGTCACCGCGATCGCCGGCAGCTCGGGCTGGTTCGAGCGCGGCTTCGTCACCTACTCGAACGAATCGAAGCAGGAGCTGCTGGGAGTGCGCGCCGCAACGCTCGCCCGCAGCGGCGCGGTGAGCGAGGAAACGGCGCGCGAAATGGCGCTCGGCGCGCTGGCCGCGAGCCGCGGCTCGCTCGCGGTCGCCGTCACGGGGGTTGCCGGGCCGAGCGGCGGCACGCCTGCCAAGCCCGTCGGCATGGTGTGCCTGGCCTGGGCGGGAAAAGACGGCGCCGTACGCTGCGAGACGCGGCATTTCACCGGCGGCCGGGAGAATGTGCGGCGCCAGTCGGTGATGCGGGCGCTGCAGGGGATCGTCGAGTGGCTTGACGGCGCGGCAACGCAGGACTAGAAGTTTCGTTCTCCGGCCCCATATTCGCCGTATGCCTACCGTACGACCCGCCGCAGTCGCAGGCGCCTTCTATCCGGGCGATCCGCGCGTGCTCGATGCGCAGCTCGGGGAGCTGATGGGTGCGGTCGAGAACACGGCGCCGCGCTTCGGCTTTCCGAAGGCGGTGATCGTGCCGCACGCGGGCTATATCTACTCCGGACCGGTGGCCGCGCAGGCCTACGATTCGCTGGTTCCGACGCGCGGCGTGGTGAAGCGCGTCGTGCTGCTTGGACCCGTGCACCGCGTCCCGGTGCGCGGTCTGGCGCTTCCGGGCGCTGACCAGTTCGAGACCCCGCTGGGACGCATCCCGATCGACGCCGAAGCCGTGCGCGCCGTGGCCGACCTGCCGCAGGTCGTCACCAGCGCGCCGGCGCACGCGCTCGAGCACTCGCTCGAAGTGCAACTGCCGTTCCTGCAGCGCGTGCTGGGGCAGTTCTCGTTGGTGCCGTTCGCCGTGGGGCAGGCGAGCGTCGCCGAGGTCGCCGCGGTGATCGAGCGGCTGTGGGGCGGCAACGAGACCATCATCGTGCTGAGCACCGACTTGTCGCATTACCACCGCTACGACGAGGCGAGGCGCATCGATGGCGCCACCATCGGGCGCATCACCAGCTTCGCCACCGACCTCGATCACGAAGAGGCCTGCGGCGCGACGCCGTTGAACGGCCTGTTGCACGTGGCCAAGGCGAAGGGCCTTGCGATCAAGCCGCTTGGGGCGTGTAACTCGGGCGACACGGCAGGCGATCGCCAGCGCGTGGTCGGCTACTCGGCGTTCGCGCTCTACGAAGCGCGCGAAGTGTCGCAGGACGAGGCCGGACGCACCCTGGTCGGCATCGCGCGCGGCGCGATCGGGCACCGCTTGGGGCACGCTGCCGAGCCGCCCCGGGTCGACGAGCCCGTGTGGCTCGCACAGCCGGGCGCCACGTTCGTCACGCTGACGATGGAGGGCAGCCTGCGCGGCTGCATCGGCAGCCTGCAGGCGCACCGTCCGCTCGGCGTCGACGTCGCTGCGAATGCCGAGAGCGCGGCATTCGGCGACCCGCGCTTCGCCCCGCTTACGGCTGGGGAGTGGCCGCAGGTCGAAGCCGAGGTATCGTTGCTCACGACGCCACAGCGCGTGCACTTTTCGGACGAGGTCGACCTGCTGGTGAAGCTGCGGCCAGGCGTGGACGGCGTGATCCTGGAGCACGGCGGCCGGCGGGGAACTTTCCTGCCGCAGGTCTGGGAGAGCCTGCCCGACCGCCGGCGGTTCATCGAGGAATTGAAGCGCAAGGCGGGCCTGCCCGCGGACACGCGGCTCATCGCACTGCAACGTGTGGTGCTACCAGGTGTTCAAGTGGCGCCAGTCGGAATTCGCGACCCACTAGCATGATCGCCGAATCGACGCATCCCGGGCGCTGGTGGCATGCGCTCGACGACGGGCGCATCCAGTGCGACCTGTGCCCGCGCGACTGCAAGCTGCACGAGGGCCAGCGCGGCGCCTGCTTCGTGCGGAAGATGCAGGACGGCAAGATGGTGCTCACCACCTACGGCCGCTCGTCGGGCTTCTGCGTCGATCCGATCGAGAAGAAGCCGCTCAACCACTTCTATCCCGGCTCGAGCGTGCTCTCCTTCGGCACCGCGGGCTGCAACCTGGCCTGCAAGTTCTGCCAGAACTGGGACATCTCCAAGTCGCGCGAGATGGACAGCCTGATGGACCAGGCGACGCCCGAGGCCATCGCCGACGCGGCGCTGCGCCTGGGCTGCAAGAGCGTGGCGTTCACCTACAACGACCCGGTGATCTTCGCCGAGTACGCGATGGACGTGGCCGATGCCTGCCACGCCAACGGCGTCAAGACGGTGGCGGTGACGGCGGGCTACATCCACGCCGAGCCGCGGCGCGAGTTCTACGCGAAGATGGACGCGGCCAACGTCGACCTGAAGGCGTTCACCGACGACTTCTACTTCAAGCTCACCGGCGCGCACCTGCAGCCGGTGCTCGACACGCTCGTGTACCTCGTCAAGCAGACCGACGTCTGGACCGAGATCACCACGCTGCTGATCCCGGGCAAGAACGACTCCGACGCCGAGCTCGAGGCCGAATGCAAGTGGATCGCCGATAACCTGGGCCGCGACGTGCCGCTGCACTTCACCGCCTTCCACCCCGACTGGAAGATGCGCGACGTCCCGGCGACGCCGCCCGCGACGCTCACGCGCGCGCGCGAGATCGCGCTGCGCGCGGGCCTGCGCTACGTCTACACCGGCAACGTGCATGACGAGGAGGGCGGCACCACCTACTGCCCGTCGTGTGGCGAGGCGGTGATCGTGCGCGACTGGTACGACATCCGCGGCTATCACGTGACCGAAACCGGCAACTGCGAGCACTGCGGCGCGCAGGTCGCCGGCCGCTACCAGAAATACCGCAAGCCGTTCGGCGCGCGCCGCATCCCGGTGCGGCTCGCCGGGATGGCCGCGTAACCGCGCTGCCGGTTCAGGCAACCAGCACGAACGACCAAAGCGGCAGGGTCAGGAACGACAGGGGTATGCCGATGCCGAGCATCAGCGTCGCCAGCTCCGGATCGAGCTTGTGTTCGATCGCCACGATCGCACCGCCGATCATCGGCGCCATCGCCGCCTCGAACACCGCAATGCGCGCGGCCGGCCCGTCGAGGCCCCAGACCGCGGCGAACACCGCAAGCACCAGCAGCGGCCCGGCTACCAGCTTGTAGCTCAGCCCCGCGGCGAGGGGGCGCCAGCGGCTGCGCAGCGCGCCGAGCCGCAGCTGGTAGCCCACCGAGAACAGCGCCAGCGGCGCGAGCGTGTCGCCGAGGCGCCCGAGCGTCCCTTCCATCCATGGCGGCAGGGTGAGCGACGCCGTGGCGAGCGCCAGCAGCACTGCGAGGAACGGTGGGAAGCTGAAGATGCGCCGCGCCACGGCACGCAGCGTCAGCTCACCCGCCGAGAGCGTGGCTGCGAGCAGCAGGCCGACCGTGGAAAGGACCACGTAAGTACCGAGCTGATCGATCAGGATCCCCACGCCGAGGTGCTCGCGGCCAAAGAAGCACTCGATCATCGGCAGTCCTACGAACGAGGTGTTGCCCAGTGCGCCGGTGAGCACCAGCGCGCCCGTGGTCGACGACGCCCAGCCGAACAGGCGCTGCGCGAGGAAGAAGAAACCCGCGCCCGCCGCGAACAGCAGCCACGCCATGACCAGCGGCGCGGCCATCGATGCGTCAAGCTGGACATGACGCAGCGTGTAGAGCGTCAGCGCCGGCAGGGAGACGTGGACGATGAAGCCATTCAACGATGCGGCCGCCGTTTCCGGCATGCGCCCCGAGCGCCGGAGCAGCATGCCGAGAACGAAGCACAGCAGCAGGATGGCGAAGCTCTGCACGGCGGCGGTTCAGCGTTTCGGATCGAGAAGCCGCCAGCAACCCTCCAGCGCGATCCATACGGGCAGGGCGAGGCCGACTAACATGACCGAGGGTTCTTCCTGCGCCAGAACGGCAGCGACGAATGCCGCGAACAGCGCGAGCAGCGCGGCGACGCGGGCCGTGTTCATCGCGGCCCCGGCTTGCCGACTTCTGCGACCCAGTCGAAGCACTGCTGGCCGGGCGCGTTGGCGGCCGCGCTGTCGCGTCGCAATGCGCAGGACATGTAGCGGCTGACGGGCCTGCCGCTCCGCGCGGCCATGTCGAACCAATGCGCCGCTGCGCGCACGTCGCGCGGTACGCCCGGATACATCTCGCTGCCGAGCGCGTACATGAAGGCGAGGATCTCCTGTGCGCGCGCGTCGCCCGCGATGGCGGCGGCGCGGAAGCGGTCGACGGCGAGCACGTAGTGGCCGCTGTCGTAGAAGTACATCGCGTCCTCGATGTCGCTGGCGCGCGCGGGAGTGCTCACGCATAGGAGGATGGCAAGAAGCGGGGCGGCGATGAGGCCATTCATACGGATGTTCATGATGTGTACCTTTTCTGGCGGTTGTCGGTTTGGTCCGTCATGCGAGCGGGCGCGTCGGCTCACTCGTCCAGCGGCGCGCAGCAGCTTTCCCGCTCGAGCCGGTAATCGTTCAGACGCGAGTCGTACAGTCCGGGGTCGATCGGCGCATTCGCCGACGGGGCGGCGACCTGCGCAGGCCGATCGCCCACCTTCTGTCGGGACTCGGCGGCAGGCGAAGCGGGCAGGAGGGCGGCGCGCGCCTCCTTGAGGCCGGCGCCGACGCTGACCAACTCGTTCACGCGCGATGCGCCTTGGCCTTTGGTTGGGGGATCGGCTGCGCCAGCCTGTCCGACCGGTGCAATGAGCGCCGCGCACAGCGGGGCGGCGACGAGACACCTGGCAATGACGTTCATGGTTCGCTCCTTTCGGTTCGTTCGATGTGCCGGCGCAACGTGCGCCGGTACGGAACCAATCCTAGGAGCCGCGCGTTGCGCGGAGAATCCTCCAAAAGTGGTACTTGAGGTGCTAAGCCTTCGGTACTAGCCCCGCGAACGCGGGATGCCCCTGCTATTTCGGCGAGGCCATGGGGTAGGAGAGCGTGACGTGCGTACCCAACCGACCGGATTCGACCTCCAGCGATGCGCCGATGCCTTGCGCTCTGCGGCGCATGCCGCTCAGGCCGCGCCCGCGGCCCGGCGCCCGTGGGTCGAATCCTGGCCCGTCGTCGGACACGACGAGCACGAAACGCTGTGGGTCGGGTTCCAGCATGATCTCGACCTCGACGGTCTTTGGGTGCGCGTGCTTCAGCGCGTTGGTAAGGGCCTCCTGAAGAACGCGCAGGATCTGCAGCGCTGCATTCGGCGGGACGTCGATCCGGTCGGGCAGGTCGTGCTGCCTGAAGCGCAGCTCGGTTCCCGCCGCGCGGAAGCGCGGCTCGAGCCGGTAGCGCAGGTTGCCGAGCGCCTCGAGCAACCCCTCGCGGCCCGGCGCCAGCGTATCGATGGCCAGGCGCATGTCGTCGATAGACTCGCGCAACACCTGTGCCATGCCCCGCTGATCGAGCGCGCCGCGCTCGACCAGCGCCAGCGACGACAGCAGCTGCGATCCCAGACCGTCGTGCATGTCCTGCATGATGCGTTGCCGCTCGTCCACTGTGGCGCGCTCGCGCTCGAGCCCCCGCAAGCGCTCGTAGTTGGACGCGAGCTCGCGCTCCTTCTCCTCCACGCGCCGGGTCAGCGTGCGGTTCGCGTCCGCCTCGGCGCGCATCGCTCGCGCGAAGCGGTCTATCAGGATCCATGCCATGGCCAGCATGAACGCGAGCGCGACATAGCGCGTCACGGAAAAGCTGCCGTAGGCGGCTGCTGAGCTGCGATACAGCAGGTAATCGCGCGCACCCGTACTGACGCCGAGCAGCGCGGAGAGCGACAGCAGTACGCCTTCGGTGCGCGGCCGGCGCAGGGTGTTGGCGATGACCTGCACGCCGATGGTCCCGGCGACGATGAGCATCACCGCGGACCAGGCGGTCCAGACGCGAGGAGCGCCCTGCAAACTGCTGTAAAGCGCGAGGAACGGCGTGACGATCGCGAATAGCCCTAGCGCCCGGCGCACGAGCGATGCCCTGAGTTCGAGCACGTCCAGCGTAAAGAGGCAGATGAGCGCGATATACCAACCGTATGCCGCGTTGATGAGTGCGTCCCACCAGATGAGCGAAACGGGTGGCTCGGCGATCAGCACATTCACCATGCGCAGAGACCAAAGCAGGGTGGCGACTCCGAACCATGCATAGATGCGATCGCCCAGCCGCCACGCGACCGATAGCGCAAGCAGGCCGAGGACCAGGCAAGCGCTTGCGACGAGAAGCGAGCCGGTCGACAGCCACATCATGCGCTCGCCGTAAAGCAGCTTGATCTCGCTCTCGGGGCCGAACCAGACCCGCGACAGGCCACCCTTGTGGCCACGCTGCGCGGCTACTCGGATTTCGATGACATTCTCTCCCGATCTCAGAAGCCGTACTGGCGTTACCACCAGAAGCGGCAACTTACCGTAGTCGGCACTCGCGACTTCGAGGTTGCCGAAGCGCTCGAGGATTTCGCCGTTGAGGCGAATTTCGACTCGGTTGCCGGCGCGCGGAATGTAGATCGCGTGCGACTCGTCGGCAGGCTTGTCGAGGTGTGCGTGGAGCCGGTACGCGGCGCTCGGCGGACGCGGCGAATCAGCGTGATCCCAGGAGTCCGGGAGTTGCACGGCGCGCCAGGTAGTCGCGACGTTGTCGACCAGCGGAGCCATTTCGGCGCGGTCGATGCGCACCGGTGAGGCGTACGCGCCCCAGGCCGCCGCGACGACCAGGGCGGCCACAAAGCGTGCCACCGGCAAGTTGATAGTCACGGGCTCGACGTGGGGTGGCGCGACCTGCTACAGCAACCCCATCTGTGATGCTTCGAACACCGCCTCGCCGCGCGAGTGGACCGAAAGCTTGCGGTAGATGTTCTTTACATGCGCCACGACGGTATGCGAAGAGATGCCGAGCGCGGCGCTGACGTCGGCGAAGCCCAGGCCCTTGGCCACCAGACGCAGGATTTCGGCCTCGCGCTCGGTGAGCGGGCCCTGCTGTGGCGGCGCCGGGGACGCTGCGCCGGGCGGGGGGTTCGCGCCGGCGGCGCGCATGCGGTCGAGCAGGCGCCGCGCGATGCTCGGGCTGATCGGCGAGCCTCCTGCGCGCAACTCCTGGATGCAGTGCACCAGCTCGCTCGCGGGGCTGTCTTTGAGGATGTAGCCGGTGGCGCCCGCCTCGATGGCGTCGATCACGTGGCGGTCGTCGCCGAACACCGTCACCACCAGCGCGTCGCAATCGCGACGCTGCTTGACGGCGCGGCGGATGAGTTCGGTGCCATTGCCGTCGGGCAGTCCTAGATCGACCACTAGGACGTCCGGCACCTGGTGCTCGACGAGCGCAGTGGCTGCGCCCAGCGTGGTGACTGCGCCGACCAGCCTGAAAGACGGCTCGCGCCCGATCGCCTCGCAATAGCTGCGCAGGAATTCGGGTTCGTCCTCGACGATCAGGATGCTGGTCGGTTCCATGCGCCACCCGAGCTGGCTAACGCGACGAGCTATTATGGCGTACAGGCCACTTGCGCGGGATACCAAGAAGGCGGGACGTCCGCCCGAAGCCAGTCCACGGTGATCGCAACATGAAGGGATGTAGTTCTTGAGCCAGCGGCCCGGCTCGGGCGGCTGGCTGGCGCTGGTGTGCGCGAGCCGCCTGCTCGCCGCAAGCTGGGTGGTCGCCTACTCGGCGGTGCTGCCGCTGACGCAGGCCGCCTGGGGCCTGAGCGCGCGCGAGGCGGGCTCGATCCAGGGGGGCTTCCATCTCGGCTACCTGGTGTCGCTGTTCGTGGTCGGCTTCATCGCCGATCACTTCGGCGCCAAGCGCGCCTTCCTCGTCAGCGGCATCGCCGCGTGGATCAGCCCGTTCCTGTTCGTCACCTTCGCCGACGGCTACTGGTCTGCGTACTGGCTGTACGCGCTGACCGGCCTGTGCCAGGGCGGCACTTACACGCCGGTGTTGGCGCTGATCAACGAGCACGTCGAGCGCGCGCGGCGCGGGCGCGCCATGGGCTTCGCCATCGCCGCCTCGAGCGCGGGCTATGCGTTGAGCCTCGGCCTGGCCGGCCTGGCGCTGAACTTCGTCGGCTGGCGCGGCGCAATCGGCGCGGTCGCGGCGTTGCCGCTGCTGTCGTGGCTCTTGGCGCTGTATGCCCTGCGCGGCACGCCGAACGTGGTGCATCCGCGCCCGGCGGGCGAGTCGGTGATCGCCGCGCTGCCCGGGGTGCTCAAGAACCGCAAGGGCATGCTCTCGGTCTGGGGCTACACCTTCCACAGCTGGGAGCTGCTGGGGCTGTGGGCTTGGCTGCCGGCGTTCCTCACGGCCGCGCTGCTGGCCCACGGTGCGGGCGCCACGCACGCGGCGTCGCTCGCCCTGGCGCTCTCGGCGCTCACCTACGTGGCCAACATCGGCGGCAGCATCCTCGGCGGGCAGATGTCGGACCGCTGGGGCCGCACGCAGACTATTCTGCTGTGGTCGAGCGTCAGCCTGGTGCTGTCATTTTCGATCGGCTGGCTGATCGCGCTGCCGATCGGCCTGCTGGTGGCGCTCGCCTGCCTGTACAACTTCTCGGGCATCGCCGATTCGTCGGTGCACTCGACGGTGCTCGCCGAGAGCGTGCCGCCCCACACCCTCGGCGTCGCCTATGCGGTGCGCTCGGTGGTCGGCTTCGGCACCGGCGTCGTCTCGCCGGTGGTGTTCGGCTGGGCGCTCGACTTGGCCGGCGGCGGCAGGAGCTCGGGCGACGCGTTTGCCTGGGGCATCGCCTGGGCGACGCTCGGCCTCGGCGCCCTGCTCGGGCCGATCGCCACCTGGAAGCTGCACCGCATGAAGTAGCGCTAGTCTTTCGCCAGCAGGTGCATCAGCGAGCAGGTGTCCCAGCGCTTGCCGCCGCGCGCCTGCACCTGGGCGTAGAACTGATCGATCAGCGCCGTAACCGGCAGCCGCGCGCCGTTCTTGTTCGCCTCCTCGAGGCAGATGCCGAGATCCTTCCTCATCCAGTCCACGGCGAAGCCGAAGCCGTCGAACTTGACTTCGTTCATCGGCTTCCAGCGGTTTTCCATCTGCCAGGACTGCGCCGCGCCCTTGGAGATCACGCCGATCACCTTCTCGATGTCGAGCCCCGCGCGCTTGGCGAAGTTGAGCGCCTCCGACAGGCCCTGCATCAGGCCGGCGATGGCGATCTGGTTGACCATCTTGGTGAGCTGCCCGCTGCCCGCCGGGCCGATCAGCGCGCACATCTTGGCGTACAGGTCGAGCACCGGCTTCGCCTTGGCGAACGTGGCTGCGTCGCCGCCGCACATGATCCCGAGCTGGCCGTTGACCGCGCCGGCCTGGCCGCCCGAGACCGGCGCGTCGATGAAACCAACGCCCTTTTCCTTGCACTTGGTGTCGAGTTCGCGCGCGATGATCGCCGAGGCCGTCGTGTGATCGACCAGGATGGCGCCCTTTTTCATGCCCGCCAAGGCACCGTTGTCGCCATAGACCACCGAGCGAATGTCGTCGTCGTTGCCCACGCACATCATCACCAGGTCGCAGTCCTTGACCGCCTCGCGCGGGGTCGGGGCGCTCTTGCCGCCGTATTCCTTGGCCCATTGCGCGGACTTGGCGGCGGTGCGGTTGTACACCGTCACGTCGTGGCCGCCCTTCTTCAGCAGGTGGCCGGCCATCGGGTAGCCCATCACGCCGAGTCCGAGAAATGCGAGCTTCGCCATCGTCTGTCTCCCAACTATTTGTGCCGATTGAGGAAAGGCCCGATGTTACACCGCACCCGTTGACACGCCCGCGTCAACCGCTACAATGCATGGACGTTTATACAGTATCCGGTGTCGGCCCGGGAACCGCCCTGCGGGGCGCGACCGCCGTAGATGTCGACCTGAAGACAAGAAGAGGTACAACATGGACGAGAACAAATCCAAGGCGCTCGCGGCGGCCCTGTCGCAAATCGAGAAGCAGTTCGGCAAGGGCTCGATCATGCGCATGGACTCCGAGGCGATCAAGGACGTGCAGGTGGTGTCCACCGGGTCGCTCGGCCTGGACCTCGCGCTCGGCGTCGGCGGGCTGCCGCGCGGGCGCGTGGTCGAGATCTACGGGCCCGAGTCCTCGGGCAAGACCACGCTCACGCTGCAGGTGGTCGCCGAGATGCAGAAAATGGGCGGCACCGCGGCCTTCATCGACGCCGAGAACGCGCTCGACCCGCAGTACGCCGGGAAGCTCGGCGTCAACATCGACGAGCTGCTGATCTCGCAGCCCGACACCGGCGAGCAGGCGCTCGAGATCGCCGACATGCTGGTGCGCTCGGGCGCGGTCGACGTCATCGTGATCGACTCGGTGGCGGCGCTCACGCCGAAGGCCGAGATCGAGGGCGAGATGGGCGAGCCGCAGATGGGCTTGCAGGCGCGCCTGATGAGCCAGGCGCTGAGAAAGCTCACGGCCAACATCAAGCGCACCAATACGCTGGTGATCTTCATCAACCAGATCCGCATGAAGATCGGCGTCATGTTCGGCAACCCCGAGACCACCACCGGCGGCAACGCGCTCAAGTTCTACGCTTCGGTGCGCATGGACATCCGCCGCATCGGCTCGATCAAGAAGGGCGACGAGGTGATCGGCTCCGAGACGCGTGTCAAGGTTGTCAAGAACAAGGTCGCGCCGCCGTTCCGCCAGGCGGAGTTCGACATCCTGTACGGCTCGGGCATATCGCGCGAGGGTGAGATCCTCGAGCTCGGCGTGCAGCACGGCATCGTCGAGAAGACCGGCGCCTGGTACACCTACAAGGGCGACCGGCTCGGGCAGGGCAAGGACAATGCGCGCGAATTCCTGAAGGACAACGCCGAGCTTGCGCGCGAGATCGAAATGAAGGTGCGCGAGACGGCCGGCGTGGCGCTGCCGCTGCCGGTGGTGCCCGCGGCAAACGAGGAAGAGGCGTCTGCGCCAGCCCCCGCCCGCAAGCGCGGCTGAGCTGAGGACCCGGGCGCTGCGCCTGCTCGCGCGGCGGGAGCATTCGCGGGCAGAGCTCTCGCGCAAGCTTGCGTCGCACGCCGAATCGCCCGAGGCGCTCGAGCGGCTGCTCGACGAGCTCGTGCAAAAAAAGCAGCTCTCCGACGAGCGCTACGCCGAGGCGCGCGCGCACCAGCTCGCGCGCAAGTACGGCGCCGCGCGCATCGTGCACGACCTGCGCGCCAAGGGCGTCGCCGAGGACACGGCCGCGAGCGTCGCGGCCGGTGCGCGCAGCGCGGAGCTCGAGCGCGCACGCGCGATTGTCCAGCGCAAGTACCCTTCCCCGGCGGCTACCCCCGAGGAGCGCGCCCGTCGCGCGCGTTTCCTGCAAAGCCGCGGCTTTTCGCACGAAGTCATCCGGCGCGTCGTTATAATTGACTGACACCCAGGGGGAGGGTTCGGCATGAAAGCGCCGTCGTTTGCCTACGCGCGTCCGGATTCGCTCGCCGAGGCGCTCGAGCTGCTCGAGCGGCACGGCGAGGCTGCGCGCGTGCTCGCGGGCGGGCAGAGCCTGCTCGCCTCGCTCAACATGCGCCTGTCCTCGCCGGAGCTGCTGGTCGACGTCACCGGCCTCAAGGAGCTTGCAGGCATCCGGGTGCAGGACGATGCGCTGCGCATCGGCGCTCTGACCCGCCACTGCGAGATCGAGGACTCGGCCAAGGTCGCGCAGCACGTGCCGCTGCTCGCGCAGGCGGTGCCGCACGTCGCGCACGTGGCGATCCGCAACGCCGGCACGCTGGGCGGATCGCTCGCGCTCGCCGATCCTGCGGCCGAGTACCCCGCCTGCGCACTCGCCCTCGATGCGATGCTCGTCATCGCCGGCACGCGCGGGGAGCGGCGCGTGGCGGCGCGTGATTTCTTCCGCGGCCTGTACAGCACGGCGCTCGAGCCGCAGGAGCTGCTGTTCGCCGCGGAGTTTCCGCTGCTCAAGCCCGGCTACCGCTCGGTGTTCCTGGAGCTGGCGCGCCGACACGGCGATTACGCGATTGTCGGCGTCGCCGCGCATGCCCGCGTCGATGGCGGCCGGCTTGCCGACGTGCGGCTGGCTTATCTCGGCGTTGGTGCGACCGCCGTGCGCGCCGCGCGCGCTGCGGCGGCGGTCGAGGGCGAGGCCTACGGCCCGCAGACGGTCGCGGCGGCGCAGGCCGCGCTCGGCGAGGACCTCGATCCGTCGCCAGACCTCTATCACTCGGCCGCGACCAAGCTGCACCTGGCGCGCGTTCTGACCGGGCGCGCGCTCGCGGCCCTCGCGCAATGACCTTGGAGGCGAGATGAGCCAGGCTCCGGCGACCGAAATCGAAACCACGCTCGTGCTGAACGGCACGCCGGTCACGCGCCGCGTGCCGGTGCGCCAGCACTTGGTCGACTTCCTGCGCGAGGAGATGGGCCTCACCGGCTCGCACACCGCCTGCGAGCACGGCGTATGCGGCGCCTGCACGCTGCGCGTCGACGGCGAGATCGTGCGCGGCTGCCTGATGCTGGCGGTGCAGGCAAACGGCCGCCGCGTTGACACCGTCGAAGGCCTGTCGGATTCGGGCGAGTTCGCCGCGCTGCAACGCGCGTTCCACGAGCGCAATGCGCTGCAGTGCGGCTTCTGCACGCCGGGAATGCTGATGGCCGCGCTCGACCTGGTGAAGAACCGGCCCGACGCCACGCGCGAGCAGATTCGCGCGCACCTGTCCGGTAACTACTGCCGGTGCACCGGCTACCACGCGATCGTCGATGCCGTGGAGGCGGTGCTGGAGGCGCAGCGCCAGGGAGCCGAACGATGAACGCGCCCGAGAAGCTGCTCAGTCCGCGCGCCGAAGCACCCAAGAAGGCGCCCGGCGAGACCGTGCAAACGGGCTACATCGGCAAGAGCGAACCGCGCCCCAACGCCAAGCGCCTGCTGCAAGGGCGCGGGGCCTACGTCGATGACCTGCGCTTCCCGCGCCTCGCGCACGTGGTGTTCTTCCGCAGCCCCTACGCGCATGCGCGGCTCAGGAAGCTCGATCTGTCGAAGGCGCGCGCGCAGCCCGGCGTAATCGCCACGGTAGACGGCCGCGCGCTGGCCGAGTACTGCACGCCGTGGGTCGCGGTGCTGGCGCACCTGAAGGGGATCAAGTCGCCGCCGCAGCACGCCATCGCGATCGAGCGCGCCTGCTGGCAGGGCGAGGCGATGGCAGCCATCGTCGCCGAGACGCGCACGCAGGCCGAGGATGCGCTGGCGCAGGTCGAGGCCGAGTGGCAAGAGCTGCCCGTGGTCACCGACATGGAAGCGGCGCTGCGCGGCGACAGCGTGATCCATCCCGAGCTCGGTGACAACATCTGCTTCAGGCGCGAGCTGAACGCGGGCGAGGTCGACGCCGCTTTCGCCAAGGCCGACCTGGTGGTCGAGGAGACCTACGATTTCGGCCGGCACACCGGCGTGTGCCTGGAAACGCGCTCCATCCTCGCCGACTACAACGCCGCGGAGCATTCGCTCACCGTCTACCACGCGACGCAGGCGCCGCACATGATGCAGGACATCTTCTCGCGCCACCTCGGTATCCCCGAGGCCAGCGTGCGCGTCATCTGCAAGGACGTCGGCGGCTCCTACGGCATCAAGGTGCACGTCTACCCCGACGAGATGGCCACGGCGGCGCTGTCGGTGATGTTGCGCCGGCCGGTGAAGTTTGTCGCCGATCGCCTCGAATCCTTCCTCACCGACATCCACGCGCGCGAGCACCGCGCCAAGGTGCGCATGGCGGTGAGCCGCGAGGGCGACATCCTCGCCTTCGAGCTCGACGACCTCACCGGCATCGGTCCGTACTCGGTATACCCGCGCACCAGCGGCATCGAGGGCAACCAGGTGGTCAACCTCACCGGCGGGCCGTACAAGCACCAGCACTACCGCGCGCTGATGAACGTGGTGTTCACCAACAAGAACGTCACCTGCCAGTATCGCGCGGTGGGCCACCCGATCGCGGTGGCTCTGACCGAGGGTATCGTCGACCTGGCCGCGGCCAAGCTCGGCATGGACCCGGCGGAGTTCCGGCGCCGCAACCTGATTGCCGACGACGCCTATCCCTACACCTTTCCCTCGGGCCTCAAGTTCGAGCAGCTCTCGCACCACAAGACGCTCGACCGGCTGCTCGAGCTGATGGATTACAAGGGGTTGCGCGCCGAGCAGCAGGCGCTGAGGACGAAGGGCGTATACCGCGGTATCGGGCTCGCGGCGATGATTGAGGTCACCAGCCCCTCGCCCGCGTTCTACGGCGTCGGCGGCGCGCGCATCTCGGCGCAGGACGGCGCCACCATCCGCCTGGAGCCGACCGGCATGGTCACGGTGATGGTGAGCGTCACCGAGCAAGGCCAGGGTACGGAGGGCATCTTCGCGCAGATCGCCGCCACCGCCGTCGGCGTTTCCATGGACAAGGTGCGCGTGATCACCGGGGACACCGGCACTACGCCCTACGGTGGTGGCACCTGGGCCTCGCGCGGCGCGGGCATAGGCGGCGAGGCGGTGCTGCAGGCCGGCAAGGCGCTGCGCTCCAACATTCTCGATGTCGCCGCGGCGATGCTGAACGAGGACAAGGCGCAGCTCGATGTCGCTGCCGACGCGATCGTCAGTAGGGTTACGGGCGAGGCGAAGCTGCCGCTCGCCGAGGTTGGGCGCGTGGGCTACTTCCGTCCCGACACGCTGCCGACGAAGTTCCAAGCCGAACTCACCGTCACGCGTCACTACACGCCGCGCGAATACGGCTTCACCTTCACCAACGGCATGCAGGCCTCGCTGGCCGAAGTCGATCCAGAGACCGGGTTCGTGACCCTGCTCAAGCACTGGTGCGTCGAGGACTGCGGCACGGTGATCAACCCGATGCTGGTCGACGAGCAGATCCGCGGCGGCATCGTGCAGGGCATCGGCGCGGCGCTCTGGGAGCACTGCCTGTATGACGACAACGGCCAGCTGCTGAACGGCAACCTGGCCGACTACCTGGTGCCGATGTCGGGCGAGATTCCCGACATCGTGGTGGCACACATCTCGACGCCTACTCGCACCTCCGAGCTCGGCGCCAAGGGCGTCGGCGAGGCCGGCACCGCGGGCGCGCCCGCGGCGGTGATGAACGCGATCAACGATGCGCTCGCTCCGCTCGGTGCGCGCGTGGCGGCGCAGCCGTGCACGCCGCAGCGCGTGCTGCAGGCACTCGGGAAGGTCTAGCCGGGCAGGTCCGAGGCCATCAGCTCGGGGCGGATGCCGCGCGCCTCGGCGTTGGCGAAGTTCAGCTCCACCTTGACGCCGTTCGGGTCGAACAGGAAGAGCTGATAGAGGCCCTGGTCGTTGACCTGGCGGCGGCTGAACCTCACGCCGAGCGCCGTGAGGTGCTCGAGCATCTGCGCGAGCCCGGTGCAGCGAAACGCGATGTGGTCGATGACGCCGCTGCCCTGCGTGGCCTGCGATTCCTGACCCACGTAGCGCCTGCGGTTCTCGGAGACCGCGGCGCCGCCCTCGGTGATGTGGATGACGTCCTGGTCGCCGAGATACAGCCAGCACACCGGGAACTTGAAGTCCGGGTTAGGGCCGACGCGAAAACCGAGCACCTCGACATACCAGTCGCGCGTCGCCGCCATGTCGGCGGTCTGCAGCAGGAAATGCTCGATGTGGTTGAGCGGCATGGGGGTATTCTAAGACGATTAGGCAATCTGGGAGGCGGCGGTGGCACAGACGATCGGCGTATCGGGGCTCGGCATCATGGGGTCGGCCATGGCCGCGAACCTCGCGCGCGCGGGATACCGCGTGCTCGGCTACGACCCGCTCGCGGCGGCGCGGCGGGCGCTGGCGCGCGCCGGCGGCACGGCGTTGCACACCAACGCCGAGCTGGCGCGGCGCTGCGATACCGTTATCACCTCGCTGCCCTCGGCCGCGGCCCTGGAAGAGGTGGCGCGCGAGCTCGCCCGCGCCGCACGGCGCGGCGTCACCGTGATCGAGACCAGCACGCTGCCGCTGGAAGCGAAACAGGACGCGCGGCGGGTGCTGGCGCGCGCCGGCGCGTTGTTGCTCGACTGCCCGCTCTCGGGCACCGGGGCGCAGGCGCGCAGCAAGGACCTCGCGGTGTACGCCAGCGGCCCGCGCGCGGCGGTGCGCCGCTGCGCGCCGGTGTTCCAGGGTTTCGCGCGCGCGCACTACCACGTCGGCGCCTTCGGCGCCGGCTCCAAGATGAAGTTCGTCGCCAACCTGCTGGTGGCGATCCACAACGTCTCGGCCGCCGAGGCGCTGGTGCTCGGAATGAAGGCCGGCCTAGACCCGGCGCTGGTGTACAAGGTGGTGGGGGACGGCGCCGGCAGCTCGCGCATGTTCCAGGTGCGCGGCCCGATGATGGTCGCCGGGGACTACGCGGACGCCACCATGAAGGTCGAGGTATGGCAGAAGGACATGGCGATCATCGCCGATTTCGCGCGCTCGCTCGGCTGTCCGACGCCGCTGTTCCTCGCCTCGGCACCGATCTACAGCGCGGCGCTCGCCGCCGGGCGCGGCAAGCAGGACACGGCCTCGGTGTGCGCGGTGCTCGAGAGCATGGCGGGCGTCAAGCGCAGGCGCCGCAAGCCGCGCTAGCCCTCGATGCGCTCGACCTGGCCGCTCGCCGCCGAGCGCACGATCGCCTCGAGCGCCGAGACCGTGGCGAGCATCTCGGCGCGCGGCATCGGGTAGGGCGGCCCGCCGAGCGCGGCCGCGGCGAAAGCCTCGAGGTTGGCGAGCACCGAGCTCGCCGGCGCGATGTCGCGGCTCTCGCGCGCCGCGCCGCGGCGGCACAGCGTGAACGTCCAGCCCTCGGGGCTCTCCGGATGCGCCTTGTCGCGCACCTCGACCCAGCCCTTGCTGCCGTAGACGGCGAAGCGGCCGTCGAACGGCGTGGCGAGGATCGCGCTGATGAGGGCATGCCCGCCGTCGCGGAAGCCGAGCATGGCGCCGAGCGTGTCGCCGTTCGTGAGGTGGCTGCCGAGCTGCCTGACGCTGGCGAACGCGCGCTCCGGCTGTCCGAGAACCGCGACCGAGAGATCGACCAGGTGAACGCCGGTGGCGGTGAGCGGGCCGGCGGGCGCCTCGGCGGCGGTGAGCCGCCAGTTGTCCGCCGGCATGGCGAGAAACTTGTCCTGGCTGAAATTCGCCTCGACCTGCAGTGGCCGCCCGATCTCGCCCGCGGCGAGCAGCCGGCGCAGCTCCACGATGCCCGGCTCGAAGCGCCGCTCGTGCCCGACGCCGAGCGTGACGCCGGCTGCCTCGACCGCGGCCAGGGCGTGCAACGCTTCGGCGCGCGTGAGCGCCAGCGGCTTCTCGCAGAACACGTGGCGCCGCGCATGCGCCGCGCGCACGATCTGTGCCGCGTGCTGCGAATGCGGTGTGCACAGCACCACCCCCTGGACCGCCGGATCCGCGAGCGCCGCAGCGAGATCCGCGGAGCAGGGGATGGCGCGCTCGCGCGCGAATGCGGCGGCGGAGGCGTCGGGCTCGACCGCGCGCACCACGCGCAGGCGCGCGCTCTGTGCCAGCAGGCCGACGACGGTGCGTCCCCACCATCCCAGCCCGGCGACGGCCACGTTCAGCATGGCGGCGATTATAGGCGCGCCGGTTGCGAAGTGATCACGCGATCATTTAGCATCGCGCAATACCCTCCGGGAGGCGCTGTGGGACCCTACCTCGTCGGGGTCGATATCGGTGGCACGTTCACCGACTGCGTGGTGCTCGACCGCAAGGGCCGCATCACGGCGACCAAGTCGCCCTCGACGCCGGGCAACTTCGCCGAGGGCATGCTCGCCGCGCTCGACGTCGCCGCCGAGCGCCTCGGGCTGGGATTCGAGCGGTTCTGCGCCGAGATCGGCGTGCTCACGCACGGCACCACGGTGGGCACCAATGCGCTCATCCAGAGAAAAGGCGCGAAGACCGGCCTGATCACCACCAAGGGACACGAGGACGCGATCCACATCATGCGCGGCTCGCGCGGCGTCACGTCGCGCGATCTGCGCAAGGTGGTGCACTTCCCGGAAAGCCAGAAGCCCGTGCCGATCGTGCCCAAGCGGCTGATCGCCGGCGTATCCGAGCGGGTCGACTGTTTCGGCGAGATCGTCGTGCCGCTGAACGAAGAGCAGGCCGAGGCGGCGATTCGCGCGCTGCTCACCGAAGGCGTGGAAGCGATCGCCGTGTGCTTCCTGTGGTCGTTCAAGAATTCCGCCCACGAGCTGCGCGTCAAGCAGATGATCCGCGACATCGCGCCGCGCGTGTTCGTGTCCTGCTCCGTGGACATCGCGCCCAAGTGGGGCGAGTACGAGCGCACCACCGCCACCGTGCTGAACGGCTATCTGGGGCCGGTGATGGTGCGCTACCTCGCCAATCTCGCCGAGCGCCTGAAGGGCGCGGGCTACCGGCATCCGCTGCAGATCACGCAATGCGGCGGCGGCTCGATCTCGGTCGACAAGGCGATGGGCGAGCCGCTGCTGACGCTCGACTCCGGGCCGGTGTCGGGCGTCACCGGCTCGGTCTACCTCGGCAAGCTGATGGGGATCGACAACATCATCACTACCGACATGGGCGGCACCTCGTTCGACGTCGGCATCGTGCACGGCGGGCGTCCGCAATACTCGTTTACCTCCAACGTCGCACAGTACGAATACTTCCTGCCCAAGGTCGACATCCAGGCCATCGGCTCGGGCGGCGGGTCGCTGGCGCGCGTCGACCCGGCGACGCGCACGCTGCAGGTCGGCCCCGATTCCGCCGGCGCCGACCCCGGCCCGGCGTGCTACGGCAAGGGCAACGACATGCCGACCGTGACCGACGCGGATGTCGTGCTCGGCTACGTCAATCCCGGCAACTTCCTCGGTGGCCGGATCAAGCTCGACCGCGACAAGGCGGTGGCGGCGGTGCAGAAGGTAGCCGATGGCCTCGGACTGTCGCTGCTCGAGACCGCGAGCGGCATCGCGCGCGTGGCGGAGTTCAAGATGGCGGACATCATCCGCAAGATGACGGTGGAGAAGGGCTTCGATCCGCGCGAGTTCACGCTGTTCGCGTTCGGCGGGGCCGGCCCCGCGCATGCCGGAGTATTCGGCGCCGAGCTCGGCGTCGAGAAGGTGATCATCCCGCAGAAGGAGATCGCTTCGACGTGGTGCGCCTTCGGCGCGGCGGCGGCCGACGTGCTGCACGTCTACGAGCAGGCCGACATCCAGGCGAGCCCGTTCGATGCCGCGCGCGTCAACCGGGTGCTCGAGGCGCTGGAGCGGCGCGCGCATGCGCAGATGGACAGCGACGGCATTGCGCGTTCCCGCCGGAAGCTCGCATTCTCTCTCGACATGCGCCATCGCGGCCAGATCAACGAGGTCGAAGTGCTGCTACCCGAGGCGCGGCTCAAGGACGGGTTCCTGGAAAAGCTGCGCGAGCGCTTCACCACGCGCTACGAGCAGCTCTACGGCCACGGCTCGTCGTACCGGGGCGCGGGCATCGAGATCGTCACCCTGCGCCTGCGCGCCTCGAGCCCGACCCCGCGGCCGCAATTGAAGCGGGTAAGCGAGCTGACCAGGAAAGTTTCTGCGGACGCGATGCGGGGAAGTCGCCAGATCTGGTGGCCGGCGCTGAGGCGAGCGGTGAAGACGCCGATCTACGACGGGGCGCGGCTCGTGCCAGGTAACCGCTTCAAGGGGCCGACGGTGGTGGAGACGACGGACACGACGATCGTGGTGCATCCGGGCCGCACGCTGCGGGTCGATGCGTTCGGCAACTTCGAGATCGAGTTCGGCTCGGCCAGGTGACGCGATCGAGGAGGACAGCGCAGGGGCCAGGCGTCAGAACCTGTAGCTGAGCTCGATCATGTGTAAATCCGCCCCCGTAGTGTAGGTCCCGTAGAGGCTTGCGTCGGAATAATGCAGGAAACGGTAGCCGGCTCCGAGTCTTTTGTAGAGCGGGATGGACACGCCCAGGGTCAACGCAGCTTGAAGCGGTCCACCGAAGTTCTGCGTCCCGAACTCATGCCTGCTGAACAGGGCCGCTCCAGCGCCCAGATCGAGTGTAAACCGTCCATCCCGACTGCCCAGGGCAAGCACCGGGATGAGAGAGACGACGAGCGCGGTTTCTCCGGCTCCGCGAAGAGCCCCGGCGCTCACCATTAGTCGCGTGCCGACTCCCCAGCCTGATCGCGAGTACCGCTCCCAGGGTAGCGCAATGCTCGCCGCCGCGTCGTACTGCTGGAACTCCTCCGGCGCGACGTCGCCGAGCACGGTCGCCCCTGAAACCTGCCCCCGCATGCTGATGCTCAGCAAACGCAGGTCTTCGGCGCGGCTCGGCCAAGGGGCAAGGAGGCACAAGAGGAGGCCCATGAGCGCGCACCGCACCGTGGCGGCGCCCCCCGCGCTGCAATCGAAAACCGGACACCTTCCGAAGGAAAAACACGCTACGATTCCGTCAGCCTGCAAGCGGTTCTCCGGCGCCAAGCGGTCTGAAGATCCCTGGGCCGATCATACCCTGACACCTTTCGCGGTTTGGCACGTCGCTCGAGGAGAAAAATCGCAATGCCACGCGTGAGCGAAATGAAGGGCGCGAGCTTCGACGGAAAGTTGATGGGCTACGTGCCGCCGAAGAAGCTGTCGGTGTCGAAAAAGCTCAAGCTGCACACCAAGCGCGCCGCGAAGATCGATCCCATCACCTACGAGGTGGTGCGGCACAGCCTGTGGCACCTGAACGAGGAGCACGGCGCCACCATCCAGCGGCTGTCGGGCTCGCCGGTGGCGATGTACGCGCTCGACCTCAATCCGTCGATCCTCGCAGAGGACGGCGAGTTCGTGTACTTCGGACCCTATATGCAGTACATGTCCGGGGTCACCGACACGCAGGTGAAATGGATCCTCGAATACCGCAGCGACAATCCGGGCATCCGCGACGGCGACATGTTCCTCGCGAACGACCCCTGGGTCGGCGCTGCGCACCAGCAGGACGTCATGCTCATCTGCCCAGTTTTCTGGAAGGGCGAGCTGTTCTGCTGGGTGACCAACTGCCTGCACCAGTACGACATCGGCGGCATCACGCCGTCGTCCTTCTGCGGCTCGGCGGAGAACGCCTTCGAGGAAGGGATCCTCATCCCGCCGGTCAAGATCGTCGAGGGAAACGAAATCAGGCGCGACATCGAAGAGCTGTACCTGCGCGCCTCGCGCAAGCCCGAGGCGGTGGCGCTCGACTTTCGCGCGCAGCTCGCCGGCAACCTCACCGCGCGCGACCGCGTGCTGGCGCTCATCGGGCGTTACGGCGCGGACGTGGTCAAGGGCGTGATGAAGAAGATTATGGACAACGCGGAGATCGCCTTCCTCGACAAGCTCAAGCGGCTGCCCGACGGCGTGTGGCGCGAGCGCAGCTACGTAGAATGCTGCCGGCCCGGCGACCGGCGCACGCACCGCGTGTGCCTCGCGCTCACCAAGCAAGGCAACCGCCTGATCTTTGACAACGACGGCACCGCGCCGCAGGACGGCGCGATGAACGCCACCTACTCGGGCTGGCGCGGCTCGATCATGGTGGCGCTCAATCAGCTCTTGTGCTGGGACCAGTATTTCTGCATCGGCGGCGCGCTGCGCCACGTCGAGTTCGATCCGACGCCGGGCAGCTTCAATTGCGCGAACTTCCCGGCCTCCGTGTCGACCGCTCCGGTGCAGGCGATGGAGATCTCGCTTTATCCGGCCTACAATGTGCTCTCGAAGATGATCTGCGGCGATGCCGAGATGCGCAAGGACATCATGTGCATCGGCGGCACCAGCCAGTGGCCGGCGACCATCTTCCGCGGCACCGACCAGTGGGGCGAGCGCTACGGCTACCTGCTGGTCGATCCGATCGGCGGCGCAATCGGCGCGTTCGCCGAGGGCGACGGCATCAACACGGGCGGCCAGTCGCGCACCCCCATCTGCAAGCTGCCGAACGTGGAGCATACCGAACAGACGTTTCCGTTGCTGTTCATGTACCGCAAGGAGGTGGTCGACTCGGGCGGGGCCGGCAAGTGGCGCGGCGGCATGTCTGCCGAGTCCTGCTTCGTGCCGCACGGCACCGACCGCATCACGCACGACACGCTGTCCTCGGGCAACGCGATGCCGACTTCGCCGGGCATGATGGGCGGCTACCCGGGCAGCGTGAACGTCTACAAGTTCCTGCGCGGCAGCGACGTGAAGAAGCGCCTGGCGAGGCGTGAGATGGTCGGCGACATCTCCGAGCTCAAAGGGCGCGAGGAGGTGCTGCAGCTCAGGCAGGAGGACTTCACTCAGGAGCCCGAGGACGTCTACGCGGTTCTCTGGTCGGCCGCCGGCGGCTACGGCGATCCGTTCGAGCGCGATCCGGAGCGGGTGCGCGAGGATGTGGTCGAGAACCGCGCGGTGTCGCGCGAATGCGCGCGCGAAGTGTACGGCGTGGTGGTCGGAGAATCGGGGGCGCTCGATCTGGAAACCAGCAACCAGCTGCGCGCCGCCGAGCGCAAGCGCCGCCGCGGCAAGGGCGCCAGGCCCGCGACGCTTTCCGGCAAAGTGGTGGCGCGCGCCTCGGAAAACCTGGACGTGCGGCGCGAGGCGGGCGGGCTGCGCTTCGCCTGCGCGCGCTGCGCCGCCGACCTTGGAGCGCTCGGCGAGAACTACAAGCAGCACTGCGCCGTGGAAGAGCGCGACATCGCGGCGGCGAACCCGAACATCGGCGACTGGCGGCGCTACATCGACGACCGGCCGGTGTTCCGCCAATGCCATTGTCCGGGCTGCGGCGGCCTGATCGAAAACGAGGTGGCGCGCGCCGACGATCCGCTGCTGCGCGATATCGAGTTGCACATCAAATGAGGACCGACCCTTGATCTACGAGCTGCGCATCTATCACTGCATGCCGGGCAGGCTGCCTGACCTCAACCGGCGTTTCGAGACCATCACGCTGAAGATCTGGGAGCAGCACGGCATCCGGCCGGTCGGTTTCTGGACCGTCCTCGTCGGCGACGACAACAACGCGCTTCATTACCTGCTCGAGTGGGCGAGCCTCGCCGAGCGGGAGCGGATCTGGAACGCGTTCGCCGCCGATCCGAAGTGGCTCGCGGCGCGCGCCGAAACCGAGAAGAACGGCCCGATCGTGGCGCGCATTGAGAACCGGCTGCTCGCGCCCACCGGCTACTCGAAGCTGCGCTGAGCACGGCCTGCCGGTGACGTCCACGGGCTCGCAGCTGCTGACCCGCGCGCTGCGCCAGGAAGGCGTGGACACGGTGTTCACGCTCGCGGGCGATCACATCCTGCCGCTGCTCGATCTGCTCGCGGACGAGGGCTTCAGGCTGATCGACTGCCGCCACGAGCAGGCCGCGGTGCACATGGCGGACGCCTGGGCGCGCATGACCGGGCGGCTGGGCGTTTGCGCCTTCACCACCCCCGGGCATGCCAATGCCATCCCCGGACTGGTCAATGCGCTCGCCGCCGAGAGCCCGGTGCTCAACATCGCCGGCTCGGCGGACCTGCGGAACTACCACCGCGGCATCATGCAGGAGATCGACCAGGTGGGCCTGGCGCGGCCCGCGACCAAGGGCGCCTGGCTGGTACACGACGCGCGGCGCATTCCGGACATGGTGGCGACCGCGGCGCGCACCGCGTTCGAGGGGCGGCGCGGCCCGGTGCACCTTACGGTGCCGGTCGACGTCCAGACGCAGCGCGTCGAGGCGTCCGAGGTGCGCTTCTACGATGCGGCGGCGTACCGGCCGCAGGCACCGCGCGTGGCGGCGCCGCAGCAGCTCGAGGAGGCGATCCGGCTGCTGCGCGCGGCCGAGCGCCCGCTTATCGTCGCCAGCACGCCGGCGGCCTACGGCGAGTGGGACGCCGAAGTGCAGCGCTTCATCGAGATCACGCGGCTGCCGCTGATGACCGAGGAAGCGGCGCGCGGCATCGTTTCCGACGAGCATCCCTACTGCCTCGGCTTCTTCGACCTGTCGCAGCACCAGCCGGCGAACCTGATCCGCGAGGCCGATGCGGTGCTGTTCCTCGGCAAGCTGCTCGACTTCACCGTCGGCTTCGGGCTGCCGCCGATCGTGGCTGAGGGCGCCAGAGTGATCCAGGTCGAGCCCTGCGGCCTGCAGGCGGGGCGCAATCGCGGCGTCGAGCTGGCCTTGGTCGGCGACGTCGGGCCGATCGTCGCGCAGCTCGCCGAGCGCGCCGCGGCGCACGACTGGCGCGAGCTGCCGTGGCTCGAGCGCCTGCGCGAAGCGCGCGCCGCGGAGCGCGCGCGTATCGAGGCCTTCGCGCTGCCCGAGACGCCGCTGCGCTCGATGTTCGTGCATCGCACGCTCGCGGCGATGCTGCGCCCCGACGACGTGCTGGTGTTCGACGGCGGCGACTACGCCTACTACGGCCGCGCCTATCTGCCGGCGCGCACGCCGCGCTCCTGGTATTACCTGCCCAACCTCGGCATGCTCGGCCAGGCGCTGCCTGCGGCGATCGCCGCGAAGCTGGCGCGCCCCGCGAGCCGCGTGTTTTGCATCACGGGCGACGGCGCCTTCGGCTTCAACGCCATGGAGCTCGACACCGCGGCGCGCCATGGCCTGGATATCGTGGTGCTGCTCGGCAACGACGCGGCTTGGGGAATCGACAAGAACATCCAGCTCGGCTTGTACGGCAAGGCGGTGATCACCGATCTCGCGCCCGCGCGCTACGACGTCGTGGCGCAGGGCCTCGGCGCGCACGGCGAGCTGGTCGAGCGGCCCGAGCAGCTCGCCCCCGCGCTCGAGCGCGCGCTCGCCGCGGGCAGGCCGGCCCTGCTCAATATCGCGGTACAAAGCCAGATCAGCATGCGCGCCCAGGGCATCGTCGACAGCCGGAAAAAGGGCGGCGCGTTCTGAGATGGGCGCGCGGCTGATCGTCTACGGCATCGGCGCGATCGGCGGCCAGGTTGCGGGAAGGCTGCACAGCTCGGGGATAGAGGTGACGGCCGTGGAGCCGTGGGACGCGCAGCGCGAGGCCGTGGCGCGCGACGGGCTGCGCATCGCGAAGCTCGACGGCAGCGTCGAGCGCCACTGCCCGCGGGTCATCGCGCCCGAAGAGCTCGAAGGGCCGGTCGAACTGTGCCTGCTTGCGGTCAAGTCCTACGACACCGAAGCGGCGCTCGGGCACGTGCTGCCGCAGCTGGCGCCCGGTGCGCTGGTGGTGAGCCTGCAGAATTCGATCAACGAGGAGCTGATCGTGCCGGCGGTCGGCGCCGCGCGCGTGCTGGGCGGCGTAGTGCTCGTCAACGCGGTACTGCTCGAGCCCGGCCTGATCACGGCCACGGCCTCGGTCAGCCGGGCCGCCGCCGGAGCGCGCCTGCCCGGGGTGTACGTCGGCGAGTACCTGCGGCCGGGCGGCGACCACGCGCGGCGCGTGGCGCGGCTGCTGGATGCAGTCTGGCCCGCCGAGGTGATCGACGACCTGCTCGGCGAGCGCTGGACCAAGATGGTGACCAACAGCGCGCTCAATCCGGTGTCCGGCATGGGCGGCCTCGCTTCGGCGGCGATGCTCGCGAGCGGCCCCGCGCGCCGCGCCATCACCGGCATCGCCGCGGAAGTGCTGCGTGTGGCGGCGGCCGAAGGGCATCCGCTCGCGCGCGTGCTGGGCGATTTCACCGCCGACGAGGTGTACGCCGGCGCCTCGGGCGCCTCGGACGCGTTCGATCGCGGGCTGGCGGCGCGCGCCGCGCGCGTGAGCGCGGATGCAGCGACCTCGCTGCTGCAGGACGTGCTGCGCGGACGCCGCACCGAGGTCGACTACTTCAGCGGCCTGGTGGCGCGCAAAGGGCACGCGCACGGCATTGCCACGCCCTGGTGCGAGGCGGCGACCGCGCTGGTGCACGAAATCGAGCAGGGGCGGCGCGCGCCTGCAGCGGCGAACCTGGACGAGCTCGCGCGGCGCGCGCTCAGCGCGGTTTAGAACGCCGCTCGGCTCGCGGGTCCATCCGCAGGAGCGCCTGCGACGAACCCGCCATTGGCATGTAGCCGTGCGGCGCCCCGAGCGTCGGCCGCGACACCCTGCCATAGCGATAGAAGGCGTAGGCGGCGGTGGCGCCGAGTACCAGCGCGAGATACACGAGCAGGCTCCCCGGGCCGAGCCGGTCCATGAGGAAGCCCGCCGCGGTGGGGCCGATCACGGCGCCCATGCCGTGCAGCAGCAGCAGGGTACCGGTCGCTTCCAGGATGCGCGCCGGGTCGAGCAGGTCGTTGACGTGCGCAACGCTGATCCCGTAGACGGTGAAAGCCAGGCCGCCGTAGAAGAAGAAAAGAATTGGAAGAGCGGGACCCGAAAAGCTCTCGGCGACGAACGCCAGCGCGACGAGCAAGGCGGCGAGGGCGCACACGGCCGCGAGCACCAAGCGCCGGTCGCGTCGGTCCGAGAGGTGACCGACCGGCCATTGCAGCAGCGCGCCGCCAATGATGGTCGCGCTCATGAACGAGGCAACACCCGCTTCGTTCATGCCTACGCGCTGCGCGAACACCGCGCCCATGCCGAAGAACGCGCCGTTGAGCAGCCCGGAGGCGAGCGCGCCTATGAAGCCGACCGGCGCCACGGCAAACAGCTGCCGCAGCGCAGGCCGCGGCGCGCTGACCGGCGGCGGCTCCCGCACCTGCGTGAGCGCGACCGGCACCAGCGCGAGCGACAGCAGGATCGACACCAGCGCGAACGGCGTGAAGCCGAGCACGTCGCCGACCAGGATGAGGAACTGGCCGAACGCCAGCGCGCCGAGCGTGGTCGCCATGTAGGCGGCGAAGATCTTGCCGCGCTGGGCGTTGGGCGCAAGCGCATTGAGCCAGCTTTCGATCACCATGTACAGGCCGACGATGCATATGCCGGTGACCAGGCGCAGCGCGCCCCAGGCCCAGGGATTGACCAGCAGCGCGTGCAGGATCGGCATCGTCGAGGCGACCGAGGCCATGGCGGCGAAGGCGCGGATGTGCCCCGCGCGCCGAATGATCGTCGGACAGAGGTAGGTGCCGAGGATGAAGCCGGCGAAGTAGGCCGACATCACCAGGCCGGTGACCGTGACCGGGAACTCCATCAGCCCGGCGCGCAGGCCGAGCGCGGTGAACAGCAGTCCGGTCCCGACTACGAGGATCGCGATGCCGGCGAACAGCGAGAGTACGGGCCTGAGCAGGGGTGCCTCGGGGCGCTGCGTGCTGCGCTAGATCCCCAGATAGTACTGCTTGATCATGTCGTTGTTCTGCAGGGCGAGCGCGCTCTCGCCTTCGAACTCGATCTGGCCGTGGACGATGATGTAGCCGCGATCGGCCATCCTGATCGCCTGGTTGAAGTTCTGCTCGGCCATCAGAACAGTCAGGTGGCGGCGTTCCTTCAGCTCCTTGATCTTGGTGATCATGTGATGCACCAGCAGTGGCGACAGGCCGACCGAGGGCTCGTCCACGAGCAGCATGTGGGGCTCGGACATCAGCGCGCGGGCCACCGCCACCATCTGCTGCTCGCCGCCGCTCATGCTGCCCGCGCTCTGGGCGCGCCGCTGCCTGAGCGTCGGGAACACCTCGTAGACGAACTCCAGGTTCGCCGCCAGCTTGGCGCGCGCGCCCGGGCGGTACGCACCGAGGATCAGGTTCTCCTCCACGGTCAGCGTGGGGAACAGGCGGCGTCCCTCGGGCACCAAGGCGATTCCCAGGTCGACCACTTCCTGCGGGCTCCTGCCCACCAGGTCGACGCGCTCGCCGTCGCGCTCCAGGTAGATCGCGCCCGCGGTGGGCCGCACGATCCCCATGATGCACTTGATCAGCGTGCTCTTGCCGTTGCCGTTGGAGCCGAGCAGCACCACGCCCTCGCCCTGCTCGACCCTGATCGACAGGCCGTGCAGCACGCGCACCGCGCCGTAGCCGGCTTCGATCCCCTCCGCGACGAGCCTATTCGCCAAGGTACGCCCTCTCGACCCGGGGGTTGCGCACGATTTCCTCGGGCGTGCCCTCGGCGATGTTCTGGCCGGCATCGAGCACCACGATGCGCTCGGAGAAGCGCATCACGGCGCGCATGATGTGCTCGATCATGATGACGGCGACGCCGCGCCGGTTGAGCGCCAGCAGGATCTCGAGGATCTCGTCGACCTCGGAGCTCGACAATCCCGCCATCGCCTCGTCCGATACCAGCAGCCTGGGCTTGGCCGCAAGCGCCCGCGCCAGCTCGAGCTTGCGCATGTCGACCTGCGTCAGCCCGGCGGAGTTCTCGTGCGCGCGCTGCTTTAGGCCGATCTGTTCCAGGACCGCCATGGCCTCTTCGGTGATGCGCCGGTGCTCCGAGCGCGACCACGCCGCATACTCGAGCGGCACGCGCAGGTTCTCGAGCACCGACATGCTGCGGAAGGGCTTGGGGATCTGGAAGCTGCGCGCGACCCCGAGGCGCGCGCGCTGGTGTGCCGGCATGCGCGTGATGTCGCGTCCATCGAAGACGATCGAGCCCTCGTCGTTGAGCAGCGCGCCGGAGATGCAATTGATGAGCGTCGTCTTGCCGGAGCCGTTCGGCCCGATGAGCCCGAGCCGTTCGCCGGCGTTCACGTGCACCTCGACGTTCTGCAGCGCGATGAAGCCGCCGAAGCGCTTGGTGACGTTGCTCACGGTCAGCACCGGCCCGGTCATCGCGCGCGCCTCGCACGGTATTTCTGCACCAGCCCGACGATGCCCTGGGGAGCCATGCTGATGAAGACGACCAGCATGACCCCGACAAACAGAACGTTCAGCTCTGAGGACACGGTGACGGTGATCACCTGCTGTGCCGTGCCCACCAGCAGCGCGCCGATCACCGGTCCGATCCAGTGCGCGGTGCCGCCGATCATGGGCATCGCGATCGCGTTGACGGCGACGAACAGGCTGAAAGCCGATGCGGGGTCGACGAAGGTCACGAAGTAGGGGTAGGGAGCGCCCGCCACGCCCATCATCGCGCCCATGACGGTGGCCGAGATGAGCTTGAGCCGCAACGTGGGCACCCCCGCGCATTCGGCGGCGACCTCGTCGTCACGGATGGCGGCGAGGCCGCGCCCGAGGCGCGAGGCATTCAGCGACCGCGAGACGGCGATCGAGCCGAGGGTGAGCAGCAGCATCACCATGAACAACATCTCGATATAGCTGTCGAACCACAAGTGGCTCTCGGGCGTGAGGATGTAGGCTCCGCGCGCGCCTCCGACGTAGGACCAGTTGTTCATCAGGGTTTCGAACACGATCGCCATGGCCAGGGTGGCGATCGAGAAATACACCCCCTTCAGGCGCAAGGTGAGATAGCCGAGCGACAAGCCGATGAGCCCGCATACGAGCGCCGCCGCGACGATCATGAAGGGCAGGGGCAGGGTCGGGCCGAATGCCTTGCCGAGCGCGATGCTGGTGTAGGCGCCCACCGCGAAGAACCCGGCACTGCCGAAATTCACGTAGCCTGTGAAGCCCCCGAGAATGTTCCACGCCACCGCCATGATGGTGGCCTGCAGGATCACGTAGAGGGCGTTGAAGTAGTACTCGTTGTTGACGACTTGCGTCAGGAGCAGGCCGGCGATGAGTACCGCGACCATCGAGAGCCAGAATGCGCGGCCTTTCATCTACTTCCTTCCGAACAGCCCGGACGGGCGCAGCGCCAGCGTGAGCAGCAGCACGCCGAACGACACCGCCGGCGACCACGACGGCCCCATGAAGGTGCCGACCATGGTCTCCACCACGCCCAGCAGCAGCGCCGCAATCGCCATCCCCGGGATGCTGCCCATGCCGCCGAGCACCACGATGGCGAACACGCGCCCGATGTACTGCCGCCCGACCGACGGCTCGACCGGCCCGATGATGATCAGCAGCGCGCCGGCGATGGCCGTGGTGGCAATCGCCAGACCGAAGGCGAATTGCTTGATCTTCACCGGGTCAGCCCCCATCAGCTGCAGCGCCAGGCGGTCCTGCGCGACGGCGAGGATCGCGCGGCCCATGAAGGTGCGCGACAGGTAGAGGTAGATCCCCGCGGTGAGCGCCGCGGCGATGCAGAACGGCACGAGCATCCTGAACGGGATGCCGACGAAACCGATATTGATGCTCTGGCCGATGTAGCGCGCGCTCACCAGGCGGTAGTCGACGCCGTACGCCATGTTGAGCAGCACCTCGATGATGAACATCACGCCGAAGAAGAACGCCAGACCCGAGAGCGACTCCTGTCCGGTGCGCTCGAATGCTGCGTAGTACACCCGGTAGATGGCGGCGCCGACGAAGAAGAAGACCGGCGTCGCCAGCAAGCCGATCAGCACGGGGTCCAACCCGAACCTGCTGTTCAGGATGTAGGCGGTGTACGAGCCTACGATGACGAATGCGGGGTGCGCGATGTTGACGATGTCGAGCTGGCCGAAGGTGATGGCCAGCCCGATCGACACGGCGGCGTAGAAACCGCCGAGCAACAGGCCCGCGACGACGGCGTTGGCGAAAAGGTCAACGGACAGCACCGTCGCGCGGGCTCTTGCGGGCGCGGATTAGTTCTTGTACGGGTAGACGATGTCCCCCGATTTCCAGGCCTTCGGGTAGAGCACGATGCGCTTGCCCGGCCCCGCGAACTGCTCGAGATTGTCGGGCTGCACGTCGCGGAACTGGACCATCAGCACGCGGCTCGTCGCCCACTCGCCGTTCTTGCCGAACTTGACGTCGCCCACCACCGTCTTGAAGGTGGTCTTGTGCATGTACCCGGCGAGCTTGCCCTGGTCGAGCCCCTTCACCGCGTTGACCGACTGCTCGAGCACCTGCATGTAGGCGTAGGCGTACGGCGGCAGGTAGTGGCCGAGCGGGTCGACGCCCTTGCCCTTGGCCGCATCCTGGTAGCGCGCGAGGAACTCCTTCACGCCCGGGAAGTTGAGCGTCGGCTCCGGCACCCAGAAGTCGTAGTTGACGATGTTGTTCAGCAAGGGGCCGAGGTTCTTCTGGATCGCCGCGAACTGCAGCCCGACCATGCCGCCGCCGAACATCTTGGCCTTCAGGCCGACCTCGTGGGCGGCCTTTACCATGCCCACCGAGTCCGGTGGGTAAGAGGCGACGTACACGATGTCGGGATTGGTCGCCTCGATCGCGCGAACGATGGGCGTGTAATCCGTCGTCGAGGGCGGATAGGTCTTGTCGTAGACGATCTTGAAGCCCTGCGCCTGCGCGTTCTTGCGCGCCCCCGCGGCGGCATTCAGCGGGAACTCCGCGTCGGCCGCCACGATCGCGACGGTCTGCGGCTTCGGCTTCTGCTCGGCCGCGAGCTCGAAGAAGCCGCGCGACCAGTCGACCTTCGGCTCGGGGCCCGCCGGCATGATCTGGAAGTAGCGGTCGTAGTTGAACTGGTCGTTGACCGCCAGTCCGAACAGCGACGGGAACACCAGCTTCTTGCGCATCACGATCGGCATCGCCGGCGCGATCTCGTTGGTGCCGTAGCTCGACACCACCAGGTCGACCTTGTCGACGTTCAGCAGCTTGGTGTAGATGCCAGGCACCGTCGCCGGGTTAGTGGCGTCGTCGTAATAGACGAACTCCACCGGCCGGCCGAGCAGGCCGCCCTTCTTGTTGACGTCATCGCGCCAGATCTCCATCGCGATGAGCGCCGCCTTGCCGGCGCCGGCGAGACCGCCGGTCAGCGCCATGCTGAAGCCGATCTTGATTGGCTCCGCGGCCTGCGCCGCGAACGAAACGAGCGAGCCGGACGCCGCCGCCAGGGCGATGACGCCCGAAGTCAGCGTGGCACGCATGAATGAACGACGCTTGATCATCTCCGAGCCCTCCTAGTGGTGTCTTTCAGGTGCGTCCTCTTGTCGCGCTTGCGGGACTTTGAGAAAAGTGTAGCAGCAATTCATCGATTCTGGGTCAGATACCAGTCGAGAATCTGTTCTCCCGTCCACAGCAGCACCCCGGGCTTGGCGCGGATGTGCTCGTAGAGCTTCTCCAGCCAGCCGATGCGGTGCGGCACTCCGGTGATGTACGGGTGCACGCTGATCGCCATGACGCGCATGATGGCCTCGCTCTCCTCGTAGAGACGGTCGAACTGGGCCACCCCGCGCCTGAACATCTCCTCGGCGCCGTGGTGCTGCAGCGCCATCATCGGGATGTCGTTCACCTCCAGGGTATACGGCACCGAGACGATGTGGCCCCTGGAGGTGCGGATCTTCACCGGCTGGTCGTCGAGCACCCAGTCGGCCACGTACTCGAAGCCTTCTTCGTGCAGCATGTCGATGGTGTCGTAGGTCTCGGTGAGGCCCGGGCTTTCCCAGCCGCGCGGCGCCTTGCCGGTGAACGAGCGGATCACCTCGATGGTGTCGCGAATCGCCTGGCGCTGGTCGGCCACGTTGTGCATCGGGCCCTGCAGGTAACCATGGCCCATGAACTCCCAGTTCGCGTCGCGCGCGGCTTCGGCGATGCGCGGGTAGTTCCCGAGCACCGAGCCGTTGATCGCCAGGGTCGGGATCACCTTGCCGCGCGTCAGTACATCCATCAGGCGCCAGAAGCCCACGCGCATGCCGTACTCGTGCCAGGCCCAGTTCGGCAGGTCGGGTTGCAGCGGCTGCCCCATGGGCGGCGGCAGCACGGTGCGCGGCATGTGGCGCTCGATCGACCATTCCTCGACGTTGACGATGGTCCACACCACCATGCGCGCGCCTCCGGGTAGCTTGAGCGGCGGGCGGTCGACGATCGCCGAGTAGGGCACGCGGTCGCGCGGCAGCTTTCCCTCGGGCATGGTCATCCTCGGATCGCGCGGTTGATCGCCGGCATCACCTTTTCGGCCATCAGCTCCATCGAGCGGCGCGCGAGCTTCGCGTCCACCCAATCGACGCCGCAGTACAGCAGCGTACCGAAGTCGCCCGTGGTCTCGCGAAACGCCAGCAGCTCGTCGACCACCTTGTCGGGCGTGCCCGCGATCACCAGGCGGTCGACGACGAAATCGAGCGTCACCTCGGCGTCGGGCGTGTCCTTCGACGGCTTGAACAGGTTGATGCGGCCGGCCTTCAGCAGCTTGTAGTGCAGCTGCCTGTAATAGAAGCGATACGGGCTGTGCTCGCCGAAACCGTAGGCGCGCGCGGCGGTCTCGTCGTCGGCGACGAACACGGTCTTCGCCACGCGCCAGTTCGCGGGATCGGCCTTGCGCCCCGCGGTGGCGCAGCCCTCGGCGTACTTCGGCCAGTGCGACCTGACCCACTGCGGCAGCAGGAAGTTCGCCGAGATCGGGTCCCAGCCGCGCTTGGCGGCCTCGGTGACGCCGGCCGAAAACGGCTCGACCGCGGTGACCACGATCGGCGGGTGCGGCTTCTGGAAGGGCTTCGGGATGATCCCCTGGCCGATGTCGGGAATCATAGTCTTGCCGGTCGAGATGTTCCAGAACTGCCCCTTGAGGTCGTAGGGCGGGCCGCCGGTCCAGATGCCGATCATGTGGTTGATGCATTCGACGAACATGGCCTTGCGGTCCCGGCCCATGTTCTCGAACACCTCCCAGTCCGAGGGCAGCCCGCCCGGGCTGATGCCGACGATGAAGCGGCCCTCGAGCATGTTGTCGAGCATCGACACGGTCGCCGCAAGCTGCGCCGGGTGGCCGTTGGGCAGGTTGAGCGTCCCCGTGCCGAGCTTGATCTGCCTGGTATCGTGCACCAGGCTGGCGAGGAACGCCGCGCAATTGGTCACCGACTCGGCGGTGTCGGTGACGTGCTCGCCGACGAAAGCCTCGCAGTAGCCGAGCCGGTCGGCGAGCAGGATCGCCTCGCGGTCCTCCTTTAGGGTCTCGACGTAGTTGCGCCGCGGGGGATGCAGCGGCATGGTGAAGTAGCCGAGTTTCATGTTTGTGTGCGCCGGGAGCGGGCCCCGGCCGCTGGTTATCAGGCGATAATCTACACGGATGGGCACGCGTCACGCAAAGCCAGGCTCCCGCGCTCGCCGGCTGCTGCCCGGCGAGCGCGAAAAGCTGATCGTCGGCGAGGCGATCCGCTTCTTCTCGGAGGCGGGCTTCTCCGGCCAGACGCGCGAGCTGTCGCGCCGTATCGGCATCACCCAGCCGCTGCTGTACCGCTACTTTCCCTCGAAGCGCGCGCTGCTCGAGCGCGTCTATCAGGAGGTGTTCCTCGGGCGCTGGGACCCGACCTGGGAAACGCTGCTCGAGGACCGCTCGCTGCCGCTGCGCGAGCGGCTGATCGAGTTCTACCGCCGCTACACCAAGGTCGTGTTCCGCCCGGAATGGATCCGCCTGTACATGTACGCGGGCCTCGCCGGGACGGGGTTCAACCGGCGCTACATCGACCTGCTGGAGAAGCTGCTGCTCACGCGCATCTGCGTCGAGCTGCGGCACACCCTCGGGCTGCCCGACGGCCGGCGCTCGCCCGTGACCCCGTTCGAGCTGGAGCTCGCCTGGGACCTGCACGGGGGGATCTTCTACTATTGCGTGAGGAAATACGTCTACGGCAGCCGGGTGCACCAGGACCTGGGGGCGCTGATCGAGAACGCCGTCGACAGCCTGCTGCTCGGCGCGCCTGAGGTGCTCGGACGGCTACTTGGAAAGAAGAGACATAAATCGAGATGAGGAGGTGAGCCCATGAAATATCGCGAACAGCTGCGCAGGATCCGCGTCTCGCGCAAGGACATGCTCAAGCGCGTGGCGCGCTTCGACAAGCTGAAGGGGTTCGATGGCGGGCTGCCCGACAGCCGCTATCCGGGTTGCGAGCGCATCCTCTACAACGTAATCGGCTTCCAGCCGCCCAAGGGCGAGAATCGCGGCGCGGTGACCTCGCCGGTGGGCGACAAGGCCTCGCGCCTGGCGGCGATCAAGATCTCCGAGGGCTTCAACCTCGGCTACTGCCGTGCGCTGCCCGGGCGCGGGCCGATGTTCCACAACCACGACACCAACGAGACGTTCATCGCCATGACGGGCAGCTGGCGCGCGAGCTGGGAGAACGACAAGGGGCGCATCGAGCACGTCGACTTGAAGCCGCTGGACGTGATCTCGTTTCCAGCGGGCGTGTCGCGGCGCTTCATGAACGTGACGCGCGGCAGCAAGCGCAAGTACTCGATCCTGATGTTCGTGATCGGCGGTAACGCGCCGCGCGCCGAGTTCACCCGCGAAGCGATGGCCGAGCTGGCGGCTGGCGGATATCTCGAGGCGCGGTGACGTTGCTGTAAAATCAAGCACTTTCGTATAGCGCGGGGATCATGAAATCCAGCGACATCCGCTCGAGCTTCCTCGAGTACTTCAAGTCCAAGGGCCACGCCATCGTGGCCTCGAGCCCGCTCGTGCCGGCGAACGACCCGACGCTGCTATTCACCAATTCCGGCATGGTGCAGTTCAAGGACGTGTTCCTCGGCAAGGACAAGCGGCCCTACAGCCGCGCCACCACCTCGCAGCGCTGCGTGCGCGCCGGCGGCAAGCACAATGACCTGGAGAACGTCGGCTACACCGCGCGCCACCACACCTTCTTCGAGATGCTGGGCAACTTCTCCTTCGGCGACTACTTCAAGAAGGACGCGATTCATTTCGCCTGGGAGCTACTCACCACGGTCTACAAGCTGCCCGCGGACAAGCTCTGGACGACGGTCTACCACACCGACGACGAGGCCTACGACCTGTGGACGCGTGAGATCGGCGTGCCGCGCGAGCGCTGCATCCGCATTGGCGACAAGCCGGGCGGGCAGAAATTCCAGTCCGACAACTTCTGGCAGATGGCCGACACCGGGCCGTGCGGACCGTGCAGCGAGATCTTCTACGACCACGGCGAGGGCATTCCCGGCGGCCCGCCGGGCTCGCCGGAGGCCGACGGCGACCGCTACATCGAGATCTGGAACCTGGTGTTCATGCAGTTCAATCGTGACGAGGCCGGCGTCATGCACCCGCTGCCGAGGCCCTCGGTGGACACCGGCATGGGCCTGGAGCGCATCGCCGCGGTGCTGCAGCGCGTTCATTCGAACTACGAGATCGACCTGTTCCAGCAGCTGATCCGGGCCGCGGCGCGCGAGACCGGCGCCAAGGACCTGAAGAACCCGTCGCTCAACGTGATCGCGGACCACATCCGCGCCTGCAGTTTCCTTGTCGTCGACGGCGTGATCCCGGGCAACGAGGGCCGCGGCTACGTGCTGCGGCGGATCATCCGCCGCGCCATCCGCCACGGCTACAAGCTGGGGCAGCAGCAGCCGTTCTTCTACCGCCTGGTCGAGGACCTCGACCAGGCGATGGGCGCGGCCTATCCGGAGCTCACCGCCGCCAAGGAGCGCGTGGCGCAGGTGCTCAAGCAGGAGGAGGAGCGATTCGCCGAGACGCTGCACCACGGCATGCAGGTCCTCGAGGCGGCGCTGGCGGGCGAAGGGCCGATGCTCGACGGCGAGACGGTGTTCAGGCTGTACGACACGTTCGGCTTTCCGGTCGACTTAACCGCCGACATCTGCCGCGAGCGCGGCATCCAACTCGACATCGCCGGCTTCGAGGCGGCGATGGCGCAGCAGCGCGAGCGCGCGCGTGCCGCGAGCCGTTTCTCGATGTCCGCCGGGCTTGAATACGCCGGCGGCAAGACCGAATTCCACGGCTACGACACGCTCAGCTTGAAGGGCAGCGTGATCGCGCTGTACCGCGAGGGCACGCAGGTCGGCGAGCTGAACGCGGGCGAATCCGGCGTGGTGGTGCTCGACCGCACGCCGTTCTACGCCGAGTCGGGCGGCCAGGTCGGCGACCGCGGCGAGATGGTCGGCCCGGCGGGCACCTTCGCGGTGCGCGACACGCAGAAGATCCAGGCCGAGGTGTTCGGACACCACGGCGAGCAGCTCACGGGGCGGCTCCGGGTGGGCGACGAGGTCGGCGCGCAGGTCGACATGGCGTCCCGCTGCCGCGCCATGTGGAACCATTCGGCCACGCACCTGATGCACGCGGCGCTGCGCACGGTGCTCGGGCCGCACGTGCAGCAGAAAGGCTCGCTGGTCGATGCGCAGCGCACGCGCTTCGACTTCTCGCACCCCCAGCCGATGACCGGTGAGCAGATCCGCCGCGTCGAGGCGCTGGTGAACGATGCCATCCGCCGCAACCTCGAGGTGAGCGCGCGCATCATGAAGTTCGACGACGCGATCAAGGCCGGCGCGCTCGCCTTCTTCGGCGACAAGTACGGCGACGAGGTGCGCGTGCTGACCATGGGGAATGTCTCCACCGAGCTGTGCGGCGGCACGCACGTCGCGCGCACCGGCGACATCGGATTTTTCAAGATCATGTCGGAGTCCGGTGTCGCTGCCGGTATCCGCCGCGTCGAGGCCGTGACCGGCGAAGGGGCGCTCGATTACGTGCAGCAGCTGGAAAACACCATGCAATTCGTGGAAGGCTTCCTGCAGACCTCGCGTGACAAGCTCGAGGAGCGGCTGCAGGCGAGCCGCGACCGCGAGCGCTCGCTGGAGAAGGAGCTCACGCGCCTGAAGTCCAGGCTCGCGGCGAGCCAGGGCGACGATCTGGCCGACCAGGCGCGCGAGGTCAAGGGCACCAAGATCCTGGCCGCGGCCCTCGACAATGCCGACGCCAGGACGCTGCGCGAGACACTGGACAAGCTCAAAGACAAGCTCAAGTCGGCGGCCATCGTGCTCGGCACCGTGAGCGACGGCAAGGTGTCGCTGGTCGCCGGCGTCACCGCCGACCTGACGGCAAGGGTGAAGGCGGGCGAGCTGGTGAATTTCGTCGCGCAGCAGGTCGGCGGCAAGGGCGGCGGGCGCCCCGACATGGCGCAGGCGGGCGGCACCGAGCCGGGCAAGCTGCCCGCGGCGCTGCAGTCGGTCCAGGGCTGGATTGAGCAGCGGATATAGATTCTGTCCCGCCTGCGCTGCGCCGCTCGCGCCGGGCGAGCACGGCGGCGCCGAGCGTCTCGCCTGCACCGCCTGCGGCTTCGTGCACTGGGACAATCCGGTCCCGGTGGTCGCCGCGATCGTCGAGCACGAGGGCGCGGTAATCCTGGCGCGCGATCGCGATTGGCCGGAGAAGATGTTCCGCCTGGTGACCGGCTTTCTGGAGAACGACGAGACGCCCGAGCAGGGCGTGGCGCGCGAGGTGAAAGAGGAGCTCGCCGACTACCGGCGCATCGCACCCGACAAGCTCAAGCCCTGGGATTTCGGCACCGGCCTGGCGCTCGCCGACTGGCTCGCGCGCAGGCTCGCGCGATGAGCACGCCGCTCGCGGCGATCGAGGCCCTGCCGCTCGCGGTGGCGCTGCGCGAGTCGGCGCCGCTGCACGCGGCGGTCGCCACCGTGCACCTCATCGGCGTCGCCCTGCTGCTCGGCTCGGTCGCGGTGCTCGATCTGCGCCTGCTCGGCCTGTCGCGCGCGCTGCCGGTGCGCCGCCTGGCGGCGCACGTCCTGCCGTGGACCGCGGCGAGCTTCATTCTGATCGTGCCGAGCGGGCTACTCATGTTCCTCGCGCGCGCGGGCGAGCTGGTGGGCAGCCCGCTGTTCGCGCTGAAGATGATGCTGATCCTCGCCGGCGGCACCAACGCCGCGCTGTTCCACGCCGGAACGTTTCGCGGCGTCGAGGCCTGGGACACGCTGGCCATGCCGCCCGCGGCGGCACGCGCGGCCGCCGCGCTGTCGCTCGTGGTGTGGGTGTCGGTGCTGGCCTGCGGCCGCCTGCTGGCGAAGGCCTAGCCGCTCAGAAGCCGATGCGCGACTTCTTCGCGCCGCGCCCGTCCTGGATGTCGTCCGGGCCCACCTCGCTGCGCCCCGCGATCTTCGCATTGCCGAAGCCGGATTGCACCGCGCGCCGCATCTCGCGCGGCGTGAGCGCGGCGAGCTTCTCGAGCAGCGCCGCCGAGGGTTCCTCCGGAAACTGCCGTCCCCAGTCGTGCGCGGCGCGTATCTCGCGGTAGATAGAGCGCGCGATGCGCGCCGAGCCGTCCGCGTCGGGCGGCTCGATCTCGTAGACGTTCATGCGGTTGAGGATCGGCTCCGGGATGCGCGCCGCGTCGTTGGCGGTGGCGAACCACACGGCGCCAGATGCGTCGATCGGGATCTCGACGAACTCGTCGACGAACTGCGTCGCAGTATCGAGCTCGAGCAGGCCGTAGAGCGCGCCGAGCGGGTCGTATTGTCCGCCGTCGGCGGCCTTGTCGAGCTCGTCGACCACCATTACGGGATTGGCGTAGTCGCCGTGCAGGAAGGTGTCGAATACCTTGCCTGGCTTGGCGTTCTTCCACTGCGAGGAGGCCCCCGAGAGGATCCAGCCCGCGGTGAGCGAGCTCATCGGCACGAAGCCGAAGCCGGTGCCGAGCAGCTGCGCGATGCGCCGGGCGAAGTGGGTCTTGCCGATGCCCGGCTCGCCCAGCAGCAGCGCCGGCGGCAGCTCGATCGAGTCGTTGGAGTCGATGCACAGCGCGAGCTGCCTGCGAATGTCCTCGAGCACGCTGCCGAAATTGGGCAGGTCGTCGAACAACTGGTCCATCTGCGGCATGGCCGAGGGCTTGACGGTGAAGCGTTGGCCGCCGACGCGCAACATCTTCTCGTACACCGTGCGCAAGGCTTCGTTGGAGGAAGGAGGAAGCTCCTGTAATGCGCGGTCGACGTGCGTGACGCTGTACACGTCCTTGAACCCCGCGACCGGGATCGCAACGGAATGAGCGATGCTTGCCGACATTGTTGCCTCCTTGTTTTTCGGCGGAACATCCGCGCGAAAAACGTAGCACGACACTTCATAGCGTAGCAATACTCGGGCCAGGAAACGCGTGCATTGGTTCCGCTCCGGCGACCGTCCGTCGGCCTGGCAGCCGGCAGGCGGGAGTGCTAGTGGCCCGAGGGGCCAAATGGACGGCTGTTGCCAAGGCGGCGGCGGCCGTGCTTCAATCCGGGGGAGGGCACTGCGATGAACCGCTGGTTTTACGGCTTTTTCTTCTTCTTCCCGCGCCTGCTGGCGGAGGGGAACGGCTAGCTGCATCCCGAGCAATCCCAAAGAACCGCCAGCGCCACAAGCCTGGCGGTTTTTTTTTGCCACTGCGAAAGACCATGCCATGACCGCGCCTACCGACAGCTACCCGACCGTTTCCCCGGTCGACAGGACCTCGCTCACCGACGACGAGCGCATCGAGAACATCGTTCCGCTGCCGCCGCCGGAGCACCTGATCCGTTTCTTCCCCATCCAGGGGACCGCGGTCGAGACACTGATCTCGGACACCCGGCGGCGCGTGCGCGAGGTGCTGCACGGCCAGTCCGACCGCCTGCTGGTGGTCATCGGGCCATGCTCGATCCACAATCCGGTGGCGGCGATCGCCTACGCCGAGCGGCTCGCCGCCGAGCGCCAGCGCCATGCGGGGGAGCTCGAGATCCTGATGCGCGTGTATTTCGAGAAGCCGCGCACCACGGTCGGCTGGAAGGGTCTGATCAACGACCCGTACCTGAACGGCAGCTTCCGCATCAACGAGGGATTGCGCATCGCGAGGGACCTCTTGGTGCGCATCAACCAGCTGGGAGTGCCCGCCGGCTGCGAGTTCCTCGACGTGATCTCGCCGCAGTACATCGGCGACCTGGTCTCCTGGGGCGCGATCGGCGCGCGCACCACGGAGTCGCAGGTGCACCGCGAGCTCGCCTCGGGGCTGTCGGCGGCGGTTGGCTTCAAGAACGGCACCGACGGCAACGTGCGCATTGCGGTGGACGCGATCCTCGCGGCGCGCCAGAAGCATCACTTTCTGTCGGTGCACAAAAGCGGGCAGGTCGCGATCGTCGAGACGCGCGGCAACGACGACTGCCACATCATTCTGCGCGGCGGCAAGCAGCCGAACTACGACCGGGAAAGCGTGAACGCGGCAGCCGAGGAGCTGCGCCGCGCCGGCCTGGCCGAGCGCCTGATGATCGACTGCTCGCACGCCAACAGCCGCAAGGACTACAAGCTGCAGCTCAAGGTGTGCGAGGAGATCGCGACGCAGCTCGCCGGCGGCGAGGACCGCATCATCGGCGCAATGGTGGAGTCGCACCTGGTCGAAGGGCGCCAGGATCTCGTCCCGGGCAAGCCGCTCAGGTTCGGACAGAGCATCACCGATCCCTGCCTGGGCTGGGACGACTCCGTCGCCGCGCTCGAGACGCTCGCCGCCGCGGTGAAGAAGCGCCGCGCGCTGGCCGGTGCGCGCGCCTCCGTTGACGCACGGGACTGACCCCTGGAAGCGCTCTCGCCCGCGGCGATCGGCCTGGCGGCGCTGATCGTCGCGGGCGCGTACGTCGTGTACGGCCTGACCGGCTTCGGCTCGACGGTGCTGGCGATGCCGCTGCTCGCCCAGGTCCTGCCGCTCAAGTTCGCGGTGCCGCTGATGATGCTGCTCGATTTCGCGGCGTTCCTGCTGGTCGGCGCGCGCTTCCGGCGCGGCATCCGCTACGCGGAGGCCGGCTGGCTGGTGCCCTTCATGCTCGCCGGAATGGCCGTCGGGCTGACGCTGCTCATCCAGGTCGCGGAGCAGAGGCTGCTCGCGGGGCTCGGCGTCTTCGTGCTCGGCTACGCCGCCTACGGGCTGTCGCGCGGCGGCGCGCCGTTGCGGCTGGCGCGCGGGTGGTGCGCGCCGATCGGCCTGGCGGGCGGCGCGCTCTCGGCGCTTTTCGGCACCGGCGGCGTGCTGTTCGCGATCTACAACAGCGGCCGCATCCACGACAAGGCCGAGCTGCGCGCCACCAACGCGGCGATGATCATGCTCTCCTCGCTCGTGCGCGTCGTGCTGTTCGGCGCCACGGGCCTGCTGTCGCAGGACGGGCTGATAATTTTCGCGCTGCTGCTGGTGCCGGCGCTGCTTGCGGGGTTCCATATCGGCAACCGACTGCACGCCGCGGTGCCCGCCGCCCGGGTGGTGGGGGCGGTCTATGCGCTGCTCGTCGTGGCCGGCGTGTCACTGCTCGCGCGCGCCGCGGCGGGCTGACTCGCGGCATAATGCGGCGAATTCCCATGGCAGACCGAGATATGGCCGACCGCCCGCAGCAGCTCGCCCATTTGCAGCACCTTGGCGACGCGACCAAGTTCGCCAGCCAGATTCACGTGCTGCTTCCGCGCTGCCGGCTGCTGGAGAACTTCTCCCCGTCCGAGGTGCGCACGCTGGCGCATTTCATGGAGGTGTTCCGCGCCGACGCGGGGGTCGAGATCATCCGCGAGGGCGACGGCGGCGACTTCATGCTGCTCGTCGTCGAAGGCAGTGTCGAGGTGCAGAAGCGCGACGCGAGCAACCGGCCGCAGGTCATCGCGGTGGCCGACGGCGGCAGAACCCTGGGAGAAATGTCGATGCTCGACGGCGAGCCGCGCTTCGCGACCTGTGTCGCCACCGAGCCGACGATCGTGGCGGTGCTCGACCGCGAGCGCCTGGCGCGCATCATCGTCGAGCAGCCGATGCTGGGGTCGAAGATCCTGATGGAGCTGGTGCTGATGCTGTCGCAGCGCTTGCGCGCGACCAGTGCCCGGCTGCTGCGCCTCATGGAGCAGCGGGGGCCTGGCGCCGGTGGCGCCGTGTAAGGGGCGGCGCGCCCGGGCGACTGAGCACCACCGGCTCAATCCCTAGAGGAAGCGACATGCACGCAACATTGCCGCTCATGCGGCATTACGGTTTCCCCGCAATTCGGCGCGGCCGGCTGGAGACCCTGCAGGTGAACCTGGGCTACCGCTGCAACCAGCGTTGCGTGCACTGCCACGTGAACGCCGGCCCGAGCCGCACCGAGGAGATGTCGCGCGAAACGATCACCGACGTGCTCGCATACATCGAGGTCGCGGGGGTGAAGAGGCTCGACCTGACCGGCGGCGCGCCCGAGCTCAACGCGCACTTCCGCGAGCTGGTGCTGCGCGCGCGCGAGCTCGGGGTGCACGTCATCGACCGTTGCAATCTGACGATTCTCGAGGAGCCGGGCCAGGAGGGGCTCGCCGAGTTCCTCGCCGCGCTGCACGTCGAGGTGATCGCATCGCTGCCGTGCTACCTCGAGCACAACGTCGATCGGCAGCGCGGCAAGGGCGTGTTCGGGCAGAGCCTGCGCGCGCTCGCGCGCCTCAATGCGCTCGGTTACGGGCGCCCGGGCAGCGGGCTCGAGCTCAACCTGGTGTACAACCCGCAGGGTCCCGTGCTGCCGCCGCCGCAGGGGCCGCTCGAAGCCGACTACAAGCGCATCCTGGGCGAGCGCTACGGGGTCGCCTTCAACCGCCTGTACACGCTCGCCAACATGCCGATCCAGCGCTTTGGCTCGACGCTGGTGTCGAAGGGACGGTTCGACGAGTACATGGCGCTGCTGCAGGGCGCCCACCGCAGCGAGAATCTCGACTCGGTGATGTGCCGCTCGCTGATCTCGGTGGACTGGCGCGGCACCGTCTACGACTGCGATTTCAACCAGATGCTCGACCTGCCGCTCGCGATGGGCGGAAAGGAGCGACCACACCTCTCCGAGCTGATCGGCAGGGACCTCGCGGGCCACCCCATCGCGGTGCGCGATCATTGCTACGGCTGCACCGCAGGACAGGGCTCATCCTGCGGCGGCGCGCTGAATGACTAGCGCGGCGCCCGGCCGCGGCTGCCCGGTTTCCTACCGCTACGGCGCCGAGGCGCTGGGCGCGCCCGCCACGCTGCGGGTCGAGACGCTCTGGGTCGCGGGTGGGCTGTACGGCAATACGCTCGCGCTGGCGCGGCTGGTCGAACTCGCCGAAGGCGAGGTGCACGGTCGCTCGGCGCTGGTGTTCAACGGCGATTTCCACTGGTTCGACGTCGATCCGCAGACCTATAGGCGCGTGAACGAGACGGTGGTGCGCTACCGCGCCACGCGCGGCAACGTCGAGACCGAGCTCGTGCAGCCCGCGTTCGGCGCGGGCTGCGGCTGCGGCTATCCCGACTGGGTGGGCGACGAGGACGTGGCGCGCTCCAACCGCATCATCGAGCGCTTGCGCGCCACCGCGCAGGCGCAGCCCGAGGCGAGTTCGGCGCTCGCGGCCCTGCCGATGTACCTCGTCGCCGAGGTCGCCGGCGAGCGCATCGCCGTGGTACACGGCGATGCCGATTCGCTCGCGGGCTGGGGCTTCTCACAGGAGGTTCTGGCCACGCCGCGCGGCGCGGCGGCCGCGTGCGAGGCCTTTGTGCGCGCCGGGGTGCGCGTGTTTGCCTCCAGCCACACCTGCCTGCCGGTGCTGCAGCGCTTCGACGGGGAACACGCCATCGTCAACAACGGCGCCGCGGGCATGCCGAACTTTCGCGGCACCTGCTACGGCCTCGCGACGCGCATTTCGGGCGCGCCGAGCGGGCGCGCGCTGTATGCGGCGCGCGTCGGCGCGCTGTTTGTCGAGGCGGTGCCGATTGAATTCGACGCGCTCGAGTGGCGGCACGTGTTTCTCGCGCAGTGGCCTGTCGGGTCCGACGCGCACGCCTCATACTATGCGCGCATCGCGGACGGTCCGCGCTTTTCGCCGGAGCGGGCGCTGCGCCTCGGGGAGGCGGTGGCGTGAGCAGATCAAGGATCGTCCTCGCGGGCGTCATCGTGTTGCTGGTGGCGGCGTTCTTTGCCGCCGGCGGCCAACGCTACCTGAGCTTCGAGGCCATCAAGTCGCAACAGGCCGCGGTCCAGCAGTATTTCCAGGCGCACCCGTGGCGCACCGGTCTCGGCTTCTTTGCCGCCTATGTCGCCGTGACCGGGTTGTCGCTGCCGGGCGCGGCGCTCATGACCCTGGTCGCCGGCGCCGTATTCGGCCTCGCGTGGGGCACGGTGATCGTGTCCTTCGCCTCGAGCGCGGGCGCCACGCTCGCGTTCCTCGCGAGCCGCTTCCTGCTGCGCGACTGGGTGCAGAGCCGCTTCGGCCAGAGCCTGCGCGCCGTCAACCGCGGCATCGAGCGCGAAGGCGCGTTCTACCTGTTCACGCTGCGCCTGATCCCTGCGGTACCGTTCTTTGTCATCAACCTGGCGATGGGCCTGACGCCGATGCGCACGGCGACCTTCTACTGGGTGAGCCAAGTCGGCATGCTCGCGGGCACCATCGTCTACGTGAACGCCGGCACGCAGCTCGCCGCGATCGAGTCGCCTTCCGGAATCCTATCGCCGGGATTGATCGGCGCCTTCGTGCTGCTCGGGCTGTTTCCCCTGGTGGCGAAGAGGATCGTCGATGCGGTCAAGGCCCGCCGTGCGTATGCGGGATGGACGCGCCCGGCGCGCTTCGATCGCAACCTGGTGGTCATCGGCGCGGGCTCGGCGGGCCTGGTGAGCGCGTATATCGCGGCGGCGGTACGCGCCAAAGTCACGCTGGTGGAAAAGCACCACATGGGCGGCGACTGCCTGAATACCGGCTGCGTGCCTTCGAAGGCGCTCATCAAGTCGGCGCGCGTGCTGGCGCAGATCCGGCGCGCACCCGACTACGGCCTGAAATCGGCGAGCGTGGAGTTCGACTTCGCCGACGTGATGGAGCGCGTGCAGCGCGTGGTGCGTACCGTCGAGCCGCACGACTCGGCCGAGCGCTACAGCCAGCTCGGCGTGGAATGCCTGCAGGGCGAGGCGCAGATCGTCTCGCCCTGGGAGGTGGAGGTGCGCCTGGCGAGCGGGGACACGCGGCGCCTGACGACGCGCGCGATCGTGATCGCCGCGGGCGCACGCCCGTTCGTGCCGCCGATCCCCGGCATCGAGCGGGTGGGCTGCCTGACCTCGGACACGGTCTGGGACCTGCGCGAGCTGCCGCGGCGCATGGTGGTGCTCGGCGGCGGGCCGATCGGCTCGGAGCTGGCGCAGTGCTTCGCGCGCTTCGGCGCCAGGGTGACGCAGGTCGAGATGTTGCCGCGGATCATGGTGCGCGAGGACCCTGAGATCTCCGACATGGTGATGAAGAAGTTCAGGCAGGAAGGGATCGACGTGCTGGTCGGGCACAAGGCGAGGGAGTTCCGCGTGGAGGACGGCGAAAAGGTCCTCATCGCCGAGCACGACGGCAAGGACGTGCGCATCGCATTTGACGCGCTGCTGTGCGCCGTCGGGCGTGTGGCGAACACCACCGGATATGGGCTGGAGGCGCTCGGTATCCCGGTGACTCGGCAGAGGACCGTTGAAACCAACGAATACCTGCAAACGCGCTACCCGAACATCTACGCCTGCGGCGATGTCGCCGGGCCCTACCAGTTCACGCACACCGCATCGCACCAGGCGTGGTACGCCGCGGTCAACGCGCTGTTCGGGACTTTCCGGAAATTCCGCGCCGACTACTCGGTGATCCCGTGGGCGACCTTCACCGACCCGGAGGTGGCGCGCGTCGGCCTGAACGAGACCGAGGCCCGCGCGCAGGGCGTTGCCTACGAGGTCTCGACCTACGGCATCGACGACCTGGATCGCGCCATCGCCGACGAGGAAGCCCATGGCGTGGTCAAGGTGCTGACCGTTCCCGGCAAGGACCGCATCCTCGGCGCGACCATCGTCGGCGAGCATGCCGGCGACCTGATCGCCGAGTTCGTCATGGCGATGCGCCACGGCCTGGGCCTGAACAAGATCCTCGGCACGATCCACGTGTACCCGACGCTCGCCGAGGCGACCAAGTACGCCGCGGGCGTGTGGAAAAAGGCGCACGCCCCGCAGCGCCTGCTGCGCCAGGTCGAGAGGCTGCACGCCTGGATGAGAGGTTGATGGCGGGACGCATCACCGTCGTCGTGCCGACGCTGAACGAGGCGCAAGGCATCGTCGGCTGCCTCGATGCGCTCGCGCCGCTGCGCGCGCGCGGCCAGGAGGTGATCGTGGTCGACGGCGGCAGCGAGGATGGTACCCCGCAACTCGCGCAGGATCGCGCCGACCGGGTGCTCGCCGCGCCGCGCGGGCGCGCCAGCCAGATGAACGCCGGCGCGCGCGCCGCGCGCGGCCAGGCGCTCGTGTTCCTGCACGCCGACACGCGGCTGCCGCCCGACGCCGATCGGCTGGTGCTCGGGGCGCTTGCCGGGCGCAGCTGGGGCCGTTTCGATGTGCAGATCGACGCCCGCGGCGCGCTGCTCGCGCTCGTCGGCGCGATGATGAGCCTGCGCTCGCGGCTGACGGGCATCGCCACCGGCGACCAGGCGCTGTTCGTGCGGCGCAGCGTGTTCGATGCGCTGGGCGGCTATGCGGAAATTCCGCTGATGGAGGACATCGAGCTCTCGCGCCGCCTGCGCCGCAGCGGGCCGCCGGCCTGCCTGCGCGCGCGCGTCCTGACCTCCGCGCGGCGCTGGGAAGCACGCGGCGTGCTGCGCGCCATCGTGCTGATGTGGCGCCTGCGGCTTGCCTACGCGCTGGGCGCCGATCCGGCGCAGCTCGCCGAGCGCTACCGCTGATGCGCGGGCCCGCGGCGATCATCGTCTTCGCGCGCGCGCCGCAGCCCGGGCGGGTCAAGACGCGGCTCGTGCCGCGCCTGGGCGCGTGGCGCGCCGCACGCCTGCAAGCCCGCCTCACGCGCCGCACGCTGCGCACCGCGCAGGCGGCGCATTGCGGGCCGGTCGAGCTGCACGGCGCGCCGCGCGCGCGGCACGCATTCTTCCTGCAGTGCGCGCGCGAATCGAACATCGCCCTGCGAGGCCAGCGGGGCCGCGAGCTGGGAGAGCGCATGTTCAATGCGCTCGCCGATGGCCTGCGCCGCCACCGCGCGGTGATCCTGGTAGGCACCGACTGTCCGGCGCTGCGCGCGAGCGACCTGCGCCGCGCCGCGCGCGCGCTCGCCGGCGGCTGCGCAGCCGTGATCGCGCCGGCCGAGGACGGCGGCTATCCGCTGATCGGGCTGCGGCGCGTATCGCCGCGGCTGTTCGAGGGCATCGCCTGGGGCGGGGCGGAGGTGTTCGCGCGCACCGCCGGGCGGCTCGAGCGCATCGGCTGGCGCTGGCGCCGGCTGCGCACGCTGTGGGACGTGGATCGGCCCGAGGACCTCGACCGCCTGCGCGCGCTCGCTAGATCGCGCCGCTCTTTCTGAGAACTTCCGCCAGCCGCTCGGCGACGACGCGATAGCCGTTCGCGTTGGGATGGATCGGATCCGATTTCAGGTCGGGCTTGCGCAATACCTCGCCGATCACGCCGTCCTCGTAGGGAATGCGGAACTCCTCGGCAATCTCGCCGTAGAACTCGGGCGGCGACACGCTGAAGCCGGGCTGCGGGGTGCCGATCAGCACCACGTCGACGTTGCGCGCTTTTGCCAGGCGCACCATCTCGCGCACGTTGGCGGCGGCCTGTCGCGTGCCCAGCCGCCGCAGGAAGTCGTTGCCGCCGATGCACAGCAACAGCAGCTGCGGGGCGTGCTCGTGGAGCGCCGCGGGCAGGCGCGCGAGCGCCTGCGCGCTCACCTCGCCCGGCACGCCGGCGCGCACCACGCGGCGGCCGATCAGGCGCTCGAGCTGCGCGGGATAGCTTTCGTTCTCCGCCGCGCCGGTGCCGAAGGTGAGGCTGTCGCCGAATGCAAGCACCACGGCGTCGGGCGCGAGGCGCGTCAGCCGCGGCGGCTTGCTGCAGGCGGCGAGCGCGAGCGCCGCGGCGACGAGCAGGACCTGCGCGATGCGGAGCGCTTGCATGGCATTCGATGGCGTGATCGCGGCGAGAGCGCGCAATGTCGCATGCTACACTCGCCGCCACAAAAAAATGGCTGCGACGCGGAGGTTCCGAGCGGCGTGGCGCGTACGTGCAGGAGGAGGGGATGAGGATCAAGAGCCCGAAGGATTTCTGGGCCGGACTGATGTTCGTCGGCTTCGGCCTTTTTTTCGCCATTTGGGCCGCGAGCTTCTATCGCCTCGGCACGTCGCTGCGCATGGGGCCCGCGTACTTTCCAACGGTGCTCGGCGCACTGCTGGTGGTCATCGGGCTGGTGATCCTGGTCGGGTCGCTCGCCGTGAAGGGAGAGAAGATCGCCAGATTCCACTTCCGTCCGCTGCTCATGGTGCTCGGCGGGTGCGTGGCCTACGGCTACCTCATCGGGCCCGCGGGTCTGATCTTGGCGACTGCGGCGCTGGTGGTGATCAGCGCCATGGGCGGCCACGAATTCAATTGGCGGGAAGTCGGCATCCTTGCCGTCGTGCTGGTCGTCTTCTCCGTGCTGGTGTTCGTGAAGGGCCTGTCGCTGCCATTCCCGCTGTGGCCGGCAATGTTCCAGTAGCGGCGCGCGGCGCATGGAGATCCTGCACAACCTGCTGATCGGCTTCGAGGTCGCGGTCTCGCCGATCAATCTGCTCTACTGCCTGATCGGCGTGCTGCTCGGCACGCTGATCGGCGTGCTGCCGGGGGTCGGGCCGCTCGCCACCATCGCCATGCTGCTGCCGGTCACCTTCAGCCTGAGCCCGGTGGCGGCGCTGATCATGCTGGCCGGCATCTACTACGGTGCGCAGTACGGCGGCTCGACCACCTCGATCCTGGTCAACATCCCGGGCGAAGCATCTTCGGTGGTCACCTGCATCGACGGCTATCAGATGGCGCGCCAGGGCCGCGCCGGGCCCGCGCTCGCGATCGCGGCGCTCGGCTCGTTCTTCGCCGGCTGCGTGGCCACGCTGGTGATCGCCACCGCGGCGCCGCCGCTCGCCGAGGTGGCGCTCAAGTTCGGCCCCGCCGAGTACTTCTCCCTGATGGTGTTCGGCCTCATCGCCGCGACGGTGCTGGCGCACGGCTCGCTCATCAAGGCGATCGCTATGGTGATCCTCGGGCTGCTGCTGGGGCTGATCGGCACCGACGTCAATTCAGGCGTGCTGCGCTTCACCTTCGACATCCCGGAGCTCGCCGACGGCATCGGCTTCGTCACGGTGGCGATGGGCATGTTCGGCATCGCCGAGATCATCAGCAACCTGGAACAAAAGGGCGCGCGCGAGGTGTTCGTCAAGAAGGTGACGCACCTTTACCCGACCAAGAACGACCTGAAGCGCTCGTGGAAGGCGGTGCTGCGCGGCACCGGCATCGGCTCCGCGCTCGGCATCCTGCCCGGAGGCGGCGCGATGCTGTCGTCGTTCGCTTCCTACATGATCGAGAAGAAAGTCTCCAAGCATCCCGAGGAATTCGGCAAGGGCGCGATCGAGGGCGTGGCGGGGCCCGAATCGGCCAACAATGCCGGCGCGCAGACGTCGTTCATCCCGATGCTGACGCTCGGCATTCCGAGCAACCCGGTGATGGCGCTGATGATCGGCGCGCTGATGATCCAGGGCATCGCGCCCGGCCCGCAGGTGATGACCGAGAAGCCCGACCTGTTCTGGGGGCTGATCGCGTCGATGTGGGTCGGCAACCTGATGCTGGTGGTGCTCAACCTGCCGCTGGTCGGGATGTGGGTGAAGCTGCTGACGCTGCCTTACCGCTTCCTGTTCCCGTCGATCCTGGTGTTCATGTGCATCGGCGTGTACAGCCTGTCGAACAATCCGTTCGACTGCCTGATCATGGCGCTCTTCGGGCTGCTGGGCTACGTGTGCGTCAAGCTCGAGTGCGAGCCCGCGCCGATGATCCTCGGGTTCATCCTCGGGCCGCTGATGGAAGAGAATCTTCGCCGCGCGATGCTGCTCTCGCGCGGCGACGCGACGGTGTTCTTCACCAAGCCGATCAGCGCCGGATTCATGATCGCCGCGATCGCGCTGCTGGTGATCATCGCGCTGCCCAACATCCGCAAGAAGCGCGCGGAGGCGTTCGCCGAAGAGGGCTAAGTGGCTGCGATGGTCTGCACCTCGACCAGGTAGGGCTCCTGCACCAGCCGGTCGACGATCAGCAGCGTGTTGGGGGGATAGACCCCGTTCGGGAACATTTTCGGGAATTCGCGCAGACGGAACGCCATGAAGCGGGCGATGTCCTGCGAATGCACCAGATAGGTGGTGAACTCGACCACGTTGCCCCACCCGGCGCCCGCCGACTCGAGCGCAGCGGCGATGTTGCGGAACACCTGCGCACATTGCGCGTCGAAGTCGTCCTTGCCCACCACGCTGCCGGCCTTGTCGGCGGCCAGCATGCCGGCGATGAACAGGAACTCGGAAGCCTTCACGCGCGTCATGTGCGAGTACTGGCCGAGCGGTTTGCCCAGCGCTGCCACGTTGGTGGTCCTGATCTCGGCCATTGCGCTGCTCCCTTTCAGTGCGCCGGCGCCAGCTGGTCGGCGAGGTCGTTGAAGTCGCGCGCGTGGATGTCGAACGCGGTTTCCGGCTCGACGTCGACGCGCGCCTTCGGCCCGTGCTCGAGCGGCCGCGGGACGAACGCGGTGCGCAGGCCGCAGGACCTGGCCGCGAACAGGTCGTCCTTGTGCGCCGCCACCATCATCACCTCGTGCTCGGCAAGCCCGAGCAACTGCGCCGCGCCGCGGTAGGTCTCGGGGTCGGGCTTGTAGTGATGAAACAGCTCGGCGGACAGAATGCAGTCCCACGGCAGCCGGGCGAACTTCGCCATGTTGGTGAGCAGCGCCAGGTTGCCGTTGGAAAGCGGCGCGATGACGTACCGACTCTTGAGCCGGCGCAGGCCGCTGCGCGCATCGCGCCAGGGCTTGAGGCGGTGCCAGGCGCGGTTCAGGTGGTCGATCTCCTGCTCGCTCAGGCCGGTGATGCGGAACTGCTTGAGCAGATCCTCGAGGATCATGCGGTGCAGCGCGTCGATCGTCGTCCAGGGAAGTTCGCCCGAGCGCACGCGCGCCATCGCCGGGCGGTAGCCGGCGCGCCAGGCGTCGGCGAACGCGGGCCAATGGACGCGCAGCCGCCTGTCGCGGCCGAGCTTGCGGCATTCGGCGATGATCGAGCCGCGCCAGTCGACGACCGTGCCGAACACATCGAATACCAGGGCGCGCATTACCAGTATTGTACGCAGGGGCCGGAGTACATCACGGGCCCGGTCGGCTTGCCGGTAGGCGAGCCTCCCATCGGCTCGAGGCTGATTGCGAGCGTGGGCACGTCCGCGAGCGAGTGATCGGCGACGTCGCGCAACGGCAGCATCGTCTTTGGTTCCTTGCCCAGCATGCCAAGCGACTTCGGCGGCTGACCCTTGGGCATGACGGCCCACAGCTCGAGGGCCTTCTGCGGCACGTGGATCGAAGGATCGAGCACCTTGACCCAGAGCTGATCCGACCTGCGGCCAGCGGACACGATGAGCATCGGCTTTTGCGTCTTGGGGTCCGACAGCACCGCCAGATACGAAGCGGGAATTTCGTTCGAGGGCACGCGCAGCACTACCGGCGCCGGGGCGGGCGGCGGCGCGGGCGGGGCGAAAACCGTCACCGCGGCGAGCAGCGCGGCCGTGGCGCCGCTCGCGCCGAGCCCGAGGGTGCGCCAGAACGCGAGGCTGTGCCACAGGCCGGCCCCGCCGGCGCGCATGGTGCCCAAGCGTTCCTCGATCGCGCGCCACACGCGCGCCGGCGGGCGCCGGCCCGACACCGCCTGCGCCATCGGACCGAGACGCGCGTACCATTCCTCGACCACCCGCGCCAGCGCCGCGTCCTGCAGCAGCCAGCGGCGGAAACGCGCCCGCGCAAGCCCGCGCAGCGTGCCGAGCACGTACTCTGCGGCCAGTCTTTCCTGCAGCTCGGGTTTGCGCCGGTAGTCCATGTTGGTCGCGCGCGCCTCAGGCGCCCTCTCCCAGGCAGGCTTTCAACCTGAGCAGTCCGCGCCGCACCCAGGTCTTCACCGTGCCGAGCGGTTGGCGCATGTGGCTCGCGAGCTCCGAGTGCGACAGGCCGTCGTAGAAGGCGAGCGCGATCGCCTGCCGCTGGCGCGCCTCCAGCGCCTGCAGGCAGCGCGCGATCGCGCTGGCATCGGCTCGGCGCTCGAGCTCAGCAAGCGGGTCCGGGGCGTCGCTCAACGCGTTCTCGATCACCTTTCCGTCCTCGTCGATCGTCTCCAGGCTGGGCCGGCGCAGCCAGTCGAGGCATCGATTGCGCACGATGCTGGTCATCCAGGTCATCGGCGCCGACAGCCCTGGACGATAGCTCCGCGCGTGGTTCCAGATGCTGACGTAGCAGTCCTGCAGCACTTCCTCGGCCCAGTCCTCTCGCCTCAATATACGTACCGCGACGCCGAACAGTTGCGCCGAAGTGACCTCGTACAGGCGGGCGAAAGCGCTCCGGTCCCCGTGGCCGCAGGCAGCAAGCAGCACGGCGAGGGAGTCTGGCGCGCTCACCCGCCCGGCCTAGGGCTTGCTGCGGTCGTGGCGCCACAACACGTCGTCGCGACCCGCGTGGCGGTTGAGCACGCGGCCCGCCACGAACAGCAGGTCGGAGAGCCGGTTGAGGTACTGGCGCGCCCGCTCGCCGACGGGCTCGCGGCGCCCGAGCGCGACCAGGCTGCGCTCGGCGCGCCGGCAGACGGTACGCGCCAGGTGCGCGGCCGCCGCGGCGCGCGAGCCGCCGGGCAGGATGAATTCCTTCAGCGCCGGCAGCTCGCGGTTCCAGTCGTCGAGCTGCGTATCGAGCCGCGCGACGTGCTCTTCGCCCACCATCGCATGGCCGGGAATGCTCACTTCGCCGCCCAGGTCGAACAGGTCCTGCTGCACCTGTTCGAGCGCCGCGCGCAGCGCCGCGGGCACGTCCTCGGCGAGCAGCACGCCGATCGCGCAGTTCAGCTCGTCGATGTCGCCCAGCGTCTGCACGCGTGCGCTTTCCTTCGGCACGCGCGTGCCGTCGCCGAGACCGGTGTCGCCCGCATCCCCCGTGCGCGTCGCGATCTTCGTGAGCCGGTGTGCCATGGAATCGTTGTCCTCGGGACGATGGCACATTATCGCATCGCCTCTGCCTGGAGTTACGATAGAGCTTGCCCGCCGGATGCGGGCAAGACGATCACTCAAGGAGGAAACATGGCCGCTCGAATTCGCAAAGTCGACTATTTCTCGACCAAGGTGCCGAACCGCGCCGGCGCGGGCGCGAAGCTGCTCGCCGTGATGAAGGATGCCGGCGTGAATCTGCTCGCCTTCACGGGCTTCCCGGAGCGCGGCGGGGCACAGGTGGATTTCGTGCCCGAGAACAGCGCCAAGTTCCGCCAGGCCGCGAAGAAGGCCGGAGTGAAGGTCTCGGAGCGCAAGACCGGGTTCCTGGTGCAGGGTGACGACCGCGTCGGCGCCCTCACCGGGATCCTGGCGAAGCTGGCGCAGGCGAGAATCGGCCTGGTGGCGCTCGACGCGGTGACGGCGGGCAAAGGGCGTTATGGCGCCATCTTCTGGGTGAAGAAGAAAGACGTTGCGAGGGCCGCCAGGCTGGTCGGCGCGCGCTGAGCGCTCAGGAACCCTTGCGCTTCGCTTCGCTCTCGATCCATCCCTTGTAGAGCGTGGTGACCAGGCGCTCGCCTTCGGCGATGCGCGCCGCGTCGCGCAGCACCTCGCCGGCGGCGTTGCGCGTGATGCTGTAGCCGCGTCCCAGCACGGCGTTGGGGTCGAGACCCGCGAGCCCGGCGCGCAGACGCTCGATGCGGTAGTGCGCCGCGTCGAGGCTGCGTCCTGCGGCCGACGCGAGGCGCGCGGCGAGCTGGGCGACGAGCTGTCGCGAAGTGCGGATGCGCTCGGCGGGGTGCACGAGGCGCCGCGCGAGCCCGTCCACCGCCTGCATGGCGTACTCGAGGCGGCGGCGCGCCTCGCGTGAGGCGCGATACCCGAGCTCGGCGACGCGCGCGAGCAACTCGGCGCGCGGCGGGCTGACCATCTCGGCAGCGGCAGTGGGCGTCGGTGCGCGCCGGTCGGCGGCGAAGTCGGCGATCGTGAAATCCGTCTCGTGGCCGACCCCGACGATCACCGGGATGCGCGAGGCGCGTATGGCGCGTGCGACCGCCTCCTCGTTGAATTGCCACAGGTCCTCGAGCGAGCCGCCGCCGCGCACCAGCAGCAGCACCTCGCATTCGGCACGCTCGTTGGCGGTCGCGAGCATCGCCGCGATGCGCGCGGCGGCGCCTTCGCCCTGCACCGGGACCGGATAGACGATCACCGGAATCGACGCATTGCGCCGCGCAAGCGTCGTCAGCACGTCGCGCAGCGCCGCTGCGGCGAGCGAGGTCACGACGCCGATCGAGCGCGGATGGTCGGGCACCTCGCGCTTCAGCGCGGGATCGAACAGGCCTTCCCGCCCGAGCCTGTCCTTCAGGCGCAGGAAGCGCTCGTGCAGCGGGCCGAGCCCGGCGCGACGCATCGTCTCGACGTTGAGCTGGAAGCGGCCGCGCGGCTCGTACAGCGTGACCAGCGCGCGCGCCTCGACACGCATGCCGTCCTGCGGCGTCCAGGCGAGGTAGGCGGCGCGGCCGCGGAACATGACGCAGTCCACCTGCGCGGCGTCGTCCTTGAGGGTGAAGTACCAATGCCCGGACGCGGCGCGCGTCAGGTTCGATATCTCTCCCGCCACCCACGTCAGCGGAAAACGGTGCTCGAGCACGTCGCGCACGCTGCGCAGCAACTCCGACACGCTGATGACGGCGCTGGCCGAATTCATCGCCGAGTCGGTATTGTCCCGCTGCATGAGAGCGCTTCTTGAGGTTAGCGGCAGCTTACACCTATCCACACTCGCAGCCGGCACGCCGCCGCGGCGCGCCAATGACCACGCGGAGCCCGATTCTATTTCGTAACGCGCTGTATCGGCTGCATAAAGTACTGGTCAATTTTTGATCGCCGCCGACTTTGCGGGCCATGCAAGACTCGTTTTTTCAACTGTTCAGAGAAAATCCACAAACTTATCCACAGCTTTTGTGGATAAGGAGCGCGTGCGCAAAAAAAACTCCGCGCCGTTTGCGCCACGCGGGAGGCGCGCCCGCACTGCGCATATTGCGCTGCGGCGTGAACTTGCCGCGGTCCGGTGCTTTGGCTAAAGTGCGCGCAGCCCGCAAACCGCCGAGAATCCGGGAGACCGACCGTTGTTCACCATCATCCAGGCCGCTGGCTGGCCGATCTGGTTTCTGCTGCTCGCCTCGATCATCGCCGTGGCTCTGATCATCGAGCGCACGTTGACGCTGCGCGAGGGCAAGATCGTGCCGCGCGACCTGCTCGACCAGGTGATCGCCGTGTACAACCGTGAGGGCATGTCCGACGACGTGATCGACAAGCTTGCCAAGGATTCGCCGCTCGGCCAGGTGCTGGCTGCCGGGCTGCGCAATTTCCGCAGCTCGCGCTACGTCATGAAGGAGGCGGTCGAGGAGGCGGGACGCACCGTGGCGCACGACCTGGAGCGCTTCCTCACCACGCTAGGCACCATCGCCAGCGCCGCGCCGCTGCTCGGTCTGTTCGGCACCGTGATCGGCATGATCGAGATCTTCGGCTCGCAGTCGCCCACCGGAACCAACCCGCAGCAGCTCGCGCACGGCATCTCCGTGGCGCTTTACAACACCGCGTTCGGCATCGCCATCTCCATTCCGTCGCTTATCTTCTATCGCCACTTCAAGAACAAGGTCGACGGTTTCGTGGTGCAGATGGAGCAGGATGCGGCGAAGCTGGTGGACATCGTCCACGGCGAGCGCATGGACTACGGCCAGTCCCCGACCGGCCACTGACCGGACGGGGGGCGACGGTGAACTTCCAGCGCGGCAAAAGCAAGGAGCAGCCGGAAATCAACCTGGTGCCGCTCATCGACGTGATGATGGTGATCCTGATCTTCCTCATGATCACCACCACGTATTCGAAGTACACGGAGCTGCAGATCAACCTGCCGACGGCCGACGCGCAAAAGCAGCTCGAGCGGCCCGGCGAGATCAACGTCCTGGTGAACGCCAAGGGCCAGTACGTCATCAACCACTCGCCCGTCGCCTACACCGGAATCGAGCCGCTCGCCGATGACCTGCGGCGCGCCGCCGGCGCGAGCAAGGAACCCGTCGTCGTGATCAGCGCGGACGCACAGGCCACGCACCAGTCCGTGATCCGCGTGATGGAGGCCGCGCGCATTGCCGGCCTGACGCAGATCACCTTCACGACACAGACGTCTGCCGGAAGGTAGCCCGCGCCGGGACCCCCCATCGCCGCCATCGCCCGACACTGGACTCGGCGCAGCGCCGCTGCCTGGCTGCTGTGGCCGGCGAGCTTGCTGTTCCGCTGCGTCGTCTTCGCCAGGCGGCTGCTTTACCGGCTGCGCCTGCTCAAGAGCCACCGCGCCGGCGTGCCGGTGATCGTCGTCGGCAACCTGGTCGCCGGCGGCAGCGGCAAAACCCCGTTGGTGTTGTGGATCGCGGAGCTGCTCAAGTCGAAGGGCTGGACCCCGGGCATCGTCTCGCGCGGCTACGGCGCGCGCCTCGAGGCGCCGCGCGAAGCGACCATCGCTTCCGATCCGGCCGAGCTCGGCGACGAGCCCGTGGTGCTGGCGCGGCGCAGCGGCTGCACCGTCTGGGTGGGGCCCGACCGCGTGCGCGTGTGCGAGGTGCTGCGCGACCAGCATCCCGACGTCGACGTGATCCTGCTCGACGACGGTCTGCAGCATTACCGCCTGGCGCGCGACCTGGAGGTCTGCGTGGTCGACGCGCGCGGCTTCGGCAACGGCTTCATGCTGCCTGCCGGGCCGCTGCGCGAGCCGCGCTCGCGGCTGCGCTCGGTCGACGCCGTGGTGGCGCACGATACCGACGTGGTGCCGGGCTACGCGATGCGCCTGGAAGGCGAGCTGCTACACTGCCTCGCGGACGCGCGCCAGCGCCGCGCGCCGAAGGAGTTTGCCGGACGGCGCGTGCACGCGGTGGCCGGAATCGGCGACCCGAGGCGCTTTTTCATCCACCTGGGACGCCTGGGGATGAAAGTCGTGCCGCACCCGTTTCCGGATCACCATGCGTTCGCGCCGGCCGATCTCGAGTTCGGCGACGACGCCCCGGTGATCATGACCGAGAAGGACGCGGTAAAATGCAAGCGCTTCGCGAAGCCGCATCACTGGGTCTTCCCGGTGCACGCGAAGCTCGATCCCGCGTTCGGCAAATGGCTCGAGGAGAAGCTCGGTGAGCGCCGTCGTTGACCCCAAACTGCTGGAAATCCTGGTCTGCCCGCTGTGCAAGGGGCCGCTCGTGTATCGCAAGGGCCCCGGTGAGCTGGTGTGCAAGGCCGACCGGCTCGCTTATCCGGTGAAGGACGGCATACCGGTGATGCTCGAGGACGACGCGCGCAAGCTCGACCCGACAGAAGAAGTCGCGGGCTGAGCGCGCCGCCCGCCGGTCTCGCCATGGCAGGCTTCTCGGTCGTCATTCCGGCGCGCTACGCCTCGAGTCGCTTTCCGGGCAAACCGCTGGCGGATCTCGCGGGCAAGCCCATGGTAGTGCGGGTATGCGAGCGCGCCGCGCAAAGCGGCGCCACGCTGGTCGCCGTCGCTACCGACGACGAGCGCATCGCCGAGGCCGTCCTGCGTCACGGACACCGGGCGCTGATGACGCGCGCCGATCACGCGTCCGGAACCGATCGCATCGCCGAGAGCGCGGCGCTGCTCGGGCTGGCCGACGACGCGATCGTCGTCAACGTACAGGGCGACGAGCCGCTCATCGATCCGGCGCTGGTGGCGGAGGTCGCGCGGGCGCTCGAGCGCGACGCGGAGGCCGCCGTCTCGACGGCATGCCATCCGATCCACGACGCGGCCTCGTTCGCCAGCCCGAACGTGGTCAAGGTGGTGCTCGATGCGCGCGGCCACGCGCTTTATTTCAGCCGCGCGGGGATTCCTTATCCGCGACAGGGCGGCCTGCCCGAGTGCTACCGGCACGTCGGGATCTACGCTTACCGCGTTGCGTTCCTGAGGCGCTACGCGGATCTCCCGCCGTCGCCGCTCGAGCGCTCCGAGTCGCTCGAGCAGCTGCGCGTGCTGTGGCACGGATACCGCATCGCGGTGAGCGTCGTGCGGCAGGAGATTCCGCCCGGTGTCGACACGCCCGAGGACCTCGAAACGGTGCGCGCGCTGTTTGACCGAAGCGCCGAATCCGGCTAAGGTCAGCGGCCTTTCTGGGGTCAGAAAGCGCATTTATCCTCGCGCGCGACAGCAGCGACAACAAGCTATGCATTTGATCCTGTTGGGGCCGCCGGGCGCGGGGAAGGGAACACAGGCCGGCTTCATCACCGAGCGGTTCGGCATTCCCCAGATATCGACCGGTGACATGCTGCGCGCAGCGATCAAGGCGCGCACGCCGCTCGGGCTCGCGGCGAAGGAAGTCATGGACCGCGGTCAGCTGGTGTCCGACGACATCGTGATCGAGCTGGTGCGCCACCGGCTGCAAGCGCCCGATTGCGAATCCGGCTTTCTGTTCGACGGCTTTCCGCGCACCATCGCGCAGGCCGAGGCGATGCGCAGCGCGCGCGTGCCGCTCGACTACGTTCTCGAGATCGATGTGCCCGACGAGGAGATCATCGCGCGCATGAGCGGGCGCCGCGTGCACCTCGCCTCGGGTCGCACCTATCATGTCCGATTCAATCCGCCGCAAGTCGAGGGCCGCGACGACGTCACGGGCGAGCCCCTCATCCAGCGCGACGACGACAAGGAAGCGACGGTGCGCAAGCGGCTCGAGGTCTACAAGGCCCAGACGCGCCCGCTCATCGAGTACTACCGGAAATGGGCCGCCAGCGGCGACCGGAACGCGCCGCGCCTGCTCAAGGTTTCGGGCACCGGCTGCGTCGAGCAGATCCGGGACCGTGCCCTGGAAGCGCTCGACATGGCCGCGCGCGAGTAAACCGCGGGTAAACTCTTGCACCATCCCGCCACCCAGGCGGTGCAAGGAGAAGTCATGCCACGCGCCAGACCCAGAAACGCGCTCTACGCCCAGTCGGGCGGCGCGACCGCGGTGATCAACGCAAGCGCCTGCGGCGTCATCGAGGCGGCGCGCCGCGCCAAGGGCCGCATCGGCAAGCTGTACGCCGCGCGCAACGGCATCCTCGGCGCGCTGAACGAAGAACTGATCGACACTTCCAAGGAGAGCACCGCGGCCGTGCGCGCCCTCAGGCACACACCCGGGGCCGCGTTCGGCTCGTGCCGCTACAAGCTGAAGAGCCTCGAGGAAGACCGCGCCAAGTTCGAGCGCCTGGTGGAGGTGCTGCGCGCGCACGACATCGGCTGGTTCTTCTACAACGGCGGCAACGACTCCGCCGACACCGCGTGGAAGCTGTCGCAGATCAGCGCCCACATGGACTATCCGCTGGCGGCGATCGGCGTACCGAAGACCATCGACAATGACCTGGTCGGCACGGACTGCTGCCCGGGGTTCGGCTCGGTGGCGAAGTACGTCGCCACCTCGATCCGCGAGGCCGGGCTCGATGTGGCCTCGATGGCGAGCACCTCGACGCGCGTATTCGTGCTCGAAGTGATGGGCCGCCATGCAGGCTGGATCACCGCGGCCTGCGGGCTGGCGGCCGCGCGCCCGGGCGAGCCGCCGCACGTGCTGCTGTTCCCCGAGCTGCCGTTCGACGAGGCCCGTTTCCTCGCCCGAGTGAAGCTGACGGTCGAGTCCGTCGGCTATTGCGTGATCGCGGTGTCCGAAGGGGTGCGCGACGCGCAGGGCAAGTTCCTTGCCGAGGCCGGATCGGTCGACGCCTTCGGCCACAAGCAGCTCGGTGGGGTCGCGCCGCTCATCGCGCAGCTGGTGCAGGAGCGTCTCGGCTACAAGCCCCACTGGGCGGTGGCCGACTACCTGCAGCGCGCGGCGCGCCATATCGCGTCCAGGACCGACCTCGACCAGGCCTACGCCGTGGGCAAGGCCGCCGTCGGGTTGGCGCTTCAGGGCAAGAGCGCCGTGATTCCGGTGATCGTGCGCATCTCCGACCGGCCGTATCGCTGGCGTATCGGCGAGGCGCGGCTCGACCAGGTGGCGAACAAGGAACGGCCGCTGCCGCGGCGTTTCGTCAGCGCCGACGGCTTCGGCATCACCGCCGCGGCGCGGCGCTACCTCGCGCCGCTGGCGGCAGGCGAGGCGCCGCCGCCGTATCGCGACGGCCTGCCCGACTATGTTCGCCTGCGCAATGTTCCGGTACGCAAGCGCCTGCGCGAGCGCTTCCAGCCCTAGCCGCAGCGCGCGTCCGGCGCGGCTTTTCTGCTAAAATCCGCGCCTTTCCTGCGGGTGTCCCGGCCCGCGCACTCAAACGACGAACAAGGGGAGTGGGGCCATGTCCGGAGGCATCATCTTCGCGCTGGTATGCGCCGTGATCGGCATCGTTTACGGTGCCGTGTCGATCAAGTGGATCATTTCGCAGGCCGATGGCAACGAGCGCATGCGCGAGATCGCCGCGGCGGTGAAGGAGGGCGCGACCGCCTATCTCAAGCGCCAGTACACCACCATCGCCATCGTCGGCGCGGTCCTGTTCCTGGTCATCGGCTTCATTCCCCAGCTGGGCTGGGGGACCGCCTGGGGCTTTTTCATCGGCGCGGTGTTTTCGGGCCTGTCGGGGATCATCGGCATGAACGTCTCGGTGCGCGCCAACGTGCGCACCGCGGAGGCCGCGCGCACCGGCCTGAACGAGGCGCTCAACATCGCCTTCCGCGGCGGCGCCATCACGGGGTTGCTGGTAGTCGGGCTGGGCTTGCTCGGCGTGGCGGGCTACTTCGCGTTGCTGTACGCCAACGCGGCGGACAAGTCCGACCTCGCGCACATCATCCACCCGCTGGTCGGCCTCGGCTTCGGCGGCTCGCTCATCTCGATCTTCGCGCGGCTTGGCGGCGGCATCTTCACCAAGGGCGCGGACGTCGGCGCGGACCTGGTCGGCAAGGTGGAAGCGGGCATCCCGGAGGACGATCCGCGCAATCCGGCGGTGATCGCGGACAACGTCGGCGACAACGTCGGCGACTGCGCCGGCATGGCGGCGGACCTGTTCGAGACCTACGCCGTCACCATCATCGCCACCATGCTGTTGGGGGCGCTGCTGGTGCATACCGCCAGCGCGAACGCGGCGATCTATCCGCTGGCGATCGGCGGCTTTTCGATCCTCGCGTCGATCGTCGGCACCTGGTTCGTCAAGGCCAGGCCCGGCGACAAGAACGTCATGCCCGCGCTGTACAAGGGCCTGTGGGTGTCGGGCATCCTGGCGCTGATCGCGTTCTACCCGATCACGCTGTGGCTGATGGGCGGGATCGTCGCCGAAGTGCCGTTCGACGTCGCCGGCGTGTCGAAGATGATTTCGGTCTGGCACCTGTGGGGTGCCGCGGCCGTGGGCCTGGTGCTCACCGGTTTCATGGTGTGGATCACCGAGTACTACACCGGCACGGAGTTCAAGCCGGTGCGACACATTGCCGAGGCCTCGACCACGGGACACGCCACCAACATCATCGCCGGCCTCGGCGTGTCGATGAAGGCCACCGCCTGGCCGGTGCTCGCGGTGTGCGTGGCGATCTTCGCCTCCTACTGGCTTGCGGGGCTGTACGGCATCGCGATCGCCGCCACCTCGATGCTGTCGATGACCGGCATCATCGTCGCGCTGGATGCCTACGGGCCGATCACCGACAACGCAGGCGGCATCGCAGAGATGGCCGATCTGCCCGCCACCGTGCGCGCCATCACCGATCCGCTGGACGCGGTGGGCAACACCACCAAGGCGGTTACCAAGGGATATGCCATCGGCTCGGCCGGCCTCGCCGCGCTGGTGCTGTTCGCCGACTACACGCACGCGCTCGAGAAGGCGGGTCACCACGCGTTCAGCTTCGATCTGTCCAACCACATGGTGATCATCGGCCTGTTCATCGGCGGCATGGTGCCCTACCTGTTCGGCGCCATGGCGATGGAGGCCGTGGGGCGCGCCGCCGGGGCGGTGGTGGTCGAGGTGCGCCGCCAGTTCAAGGAGATCCCGGGCATCATGGAGGGCAAGACCAAGCCGGATTACTCGCGCGCGGTGGACATGCTGACGCGCGCGGCGATCAAGGAGATGATCGTGCCGTCGCTGCTGCCGGTACTGATCCCGATCGTCGTCGGCGTGGTCCTCGGACCGCAGGCGCTCGGCGGCGTGCTGATGGGCACCATCGTCACGGGCCTGTTCGTCGCCATTTCGATGACCACCGGCGGCGGCGCCTGGGACAATGCCAAGAAGTACATCGAGGACGGCAACTACGGCGGCAAGGGCTCCGACGCGCACAAGGCCGCGGTGACCGGCGACACGGTGGGCGACCCCTACAAGGACACCGCCGGTCCGGCGGTCAACCCGCTGATCAAGATCATCAACATCGTGGCGCTGCTGATCGTGCCGCTCATGGTCTGAGGTCCGCCGGTGGGGATGGTCGGAAGGGCAGCTGCGGCTGCCCTTTTGCTTTTCAGCCTCGGCGCGCTCGCCCAACCGCAGCCGGAGGCCGGCTCTGGCTGGCGCGACAAGCATGCGGTCAGCGCGCGCCAGGACATGGTGGTGGCGGCCAACCCGCTGGCGGTCGATGCCGGTCTCGAGACGCTGCGCGCCGGCGGCGGCGCGCTCGACGCGGCCATTGCCGTTCAGCTGGTGCTGGGGCTGGTCGAGCCGCAATCCTCGGGCATCGGCGGCGGCGCCTTCATGCTGCACTGGTCGAGCGCCGAGCGCCGGGTGGAGAGCTATGATGGCCGCGAAACGGCACCCGCGGCCGCGCGTCCGGAGCGCTTCCTCGATGCGCTCGGCCGGCCGCTGCCGTTCTTCGATGCTGTGGTGAGCGGCAAGTCGGTCGGCGTGCCGGGCGTGCTGCGCATGCTCGAGCTCGCGCACCGGCGCCACGGGCGCCTGCCCTGGGCGCGGCTGTTCGAACCGGCGCTGCGCCTCGCCGAGCAGGGCTTTCCGGTGTCGCCGCGCCTGCAACGGCTGCTCGAGCGCGATCGTTACCTGCGCGACGATGCCGCGGCGCGCAGGCTGTATTACGACGCGGACGGGCGTGCGCTGGCGGCGGGCACCCGTCTCGTCAATCCGCAGTACGCGGCGACCCTGCGCGAGATCGCGGCGCGTGGTGCGGACGCGTTCTACGACGGGCCGATCGCGGAGGACGTGGTACGCGCCGTCCGCGCGCACGCGCGGCCCGGCGACATGACGCTCGCGGACCTGCGCGGGTACCGCGCGCTCGAGCGCGAGCCGCTATGCGGTGCCTATCGCGGCCGGCGTATCTGCGGCATGGCGCCGCCGAGCGCCGGCGCGCTCACGCTGCTCGAGTTGTTCGGCATCCTCGAGCGCACGGCGTTCGATCGCGCCGCGCCAGGCTCGGTCGAGGCGGTTCACCTTTTTGCCGAGGCTTCGCGCCTGGCCTACGCCGACCGCGCGCGCTTCGTCGCCGATCCGGACTTCGTGGAAGTGCCGGTGCAGGGCTTGCTCGATCCGGCGTACCTCGCCGCGCGCGCCAAGCTGATTGGCGAGCGCTCCATGGGGCACGCCGAGCCCGGCCATCCGGCGGGCGCGAGCGCCGCCGCCGACGTGCCGGAGACCGAGCTCGCAGGCACCAGCCACGTGTCGATCGTCGATGCGCGCGGCAACGGCGTGGCGATGACCACCACCATCGAGAACGCCTTCGGCAGCCGCATCATGGTGCGAGGCTTCCTGCTAAACAACGAGCTCACCGATTTCTCGTTCCGCCCCGAGGCGCTCGGGATGCTCGCGGCGAACCGCGTCGAGGCGGGCAAGCGCCCACGCAGCACCATGGCGCCGACGCTGGTGTTCGGGCGCGACGGCGGCCTCGACATGCTGATAGGCTCGCCCGGCGGGACGGCGATCGTCGAGTACGTCGCCAAGACGCTGGTCGGCACGCTCGACTGGGGGCTCGATATCCAGGCGGCGATCGCACTGCCGAACTTCGGCAGCACCAATGGCCCGACCTTCATCGAGCGCGGCTCGGCTTACGAAGCGCTCGGTGACGCGCTCGCCGAGCGCGGCCACATCCTGAATTTCGCCATCCTCACCAGCGGCCTGCACGGCATCGAGCGCAACGCTGGGGGTTGGCGCGGCGGCGCCGACCCGCGGCGCGAGGGCGTCGCTCGCGGCGACTAACGCGCGTCGAGCGGCAGGCGCAGCACGGCCTTGAGACCGCCCTTGGGGGCATCCTCGAGCGCGATCGAGCCCCGATTGCGCTCCACGACCTGCTTGACGATCGCCAATCCGAGCCCGCTGCCGTCCGGGCGGTCGCCCGAGCGCCGGTAGAAGCGATCGAACACGCGCGCGCGCTCCTCTGCCGGAATGCCCGGCCCGCTGTCGCTCACCTCGATCACGGCTTCGTCGCCGTCGCGCGCCACCGCGAGGTCGACGCTGCCGCCCGCGGGCGTATAGCGCACCGCGTTGTCCACCAGGTTGGAGAGCACCGTGCGCAGTGCCGCGGGATTGCCTTGCATGGTCAGCGCTTCCTCGCGCGCCACGCCGAGGTCGACGCCCTTGCTGTGCGCGAGCGCCGCGTGCTCCGCGACCACCTCGCGCGTCAGCTCGTCCAGCCGTACCGGCTCGTTCGGCGCGCGAGTGGCCTGGTCCTCCTCGCGCGCCAGCGTGAGCAGCTGCTGCACCAGATGGCTCGCGCGCTCGACGCCGAGCTTGAGGCTGTCGAGCGCCTCGCGCCGCTCGCTGTCCTGTGCCGCACGCCCGGCGATCTGCGCCTGCAGGCGCACCGCGGTCAGCGGCGTGCGCAGCTCGTGCGCCGCGTCGGCGACGAAAGCGCGCTGCGTCTCGAGGGCGCGGCCGAGCCGGCCCAGCAGGTCGTTCAGCGAGTGGACCAGCGGCTGCACCTCGCGCGGCAGGCCGCGCTCCTCCAGCGGCTCGAGGGCGTCGGGCGAGCGGCGAGCGACGTCGCGCGCCAGGCGCTCGATCGGCGACAGCCCCTTGCCGACCGTCAGCCAGATCAGCAGCGCGAGCAGCGGCAGCACCGCGAGCAGCGGCCAGGCCGTGTGCAGCGCGAGGCGTGCCGCGAGACGCCGGCGCACGGAATAGGGCTGCGCCACCTGGATCACGTGGTTTCGTAGCTCCACCGAAAACACGCGCCAGCGGCCGCCCTGCGCCGACACGTCGGCGAAGCCGAGCTGTGCGCGGTCGGGGATGCCGGACTTCGGGTGAGACAGGTACAGGCGCACGCCCTGCTCGTTCCAGATCTGCACCAGCACCTCCAGGCCCCCGTCCGGATCGTCCGTGTGCGGGATCAGCCCGCTCGCGAGCGCGTGATCGCGGAACGACAACGCCATCTGCTGCAGCTGGTAATCGGCGAGCGAGTTCGCTTCCTCGCGCGCCACGAGGTAGGTGGAGACGGCGCCCGCGGCGATCGCCAGCGCGGTCCCGCCGAGCAGCCACGCCAGCAGCCGCCGCCGGATCGAGGTCATCGGGACTTGGGCACCATGTAGCCGGCGCCGCGCACGGTGCGGATGTAGTCCGCGCCCAGCTTCTTGCGCAGGCCGTGAATGAACACCTCGACGGCGTTCGACTCCACTTCCTCGCCCCAGCCATAGATGCGCTCCTCGAGCCGCGCGCGCGACAGGATCGCGCCGGGCCGCGCGAGCAGCGCCTCGAGCACCGCGAACTCGCGCTGCGACAGCATCAGCGGCCGGCCTTCGAAGCTCGCCTCGTGCGTGGCCGGGCGCAGCACCAGGCCGAGATGCTCGAGCACCGGCTCGGCGCGGCCTTCGCGCCTGCGCGCCACGGCGCGCACGCGCGCCGCGAGCTCGTCGAGGTCGAACGGCTTCACCAGGTAGTCGTCGGCGCCGGCGTCGAGCCCCTTGATGCGCTCGGTTACTGCGTCGCGCGCGGTGATCACCACCACCGGCACCGCGTCGCGCCGGGCGCGCAGGCCGCGCAGCACGTCCATGCCGTCCTTCTTCGGCAGCCCGAGGTCGAGCAGCACGCAATCGTAGCGCTCGGTCTCGAGCGCCAGCTCGGCGGAGCGGCCGTCCTGCACCCAGTCGACGGAAAAGCCGTCCTGGCGCAGGCCCTTTTGCACGCTCTCGCCGATCATGCGGTCGTCTTCGACCAGCAGCAGCCGCATCGCTCCGTTTCCCCCGGGGGAGCGCGCTATTTTACGCGCGCCTTCATCGAGCTCTCCTTTCGCATCGTATTGCGGAAAGGGGAAGCGGGGCGGCGCCGGCGTTGGGGGGTGGGGGTTGCCGGCGCCGCCCGCTCTTCGACGCTGGAGCTCAGCCGAGCTCCACCGGTACGAAGATCTTCGCATCCTCGCGCTGCACCAGCAGCGCGACGTGCTTACCCGATTTGGCGATGAGCGCGCGCAGCTGCGGAACGCTCTTCACAGGAGTGCCGTTGACCGAGAGGATGACGTCGCCCTGCTGGATGCCGGCTTGCGCGGCGGGGCCGGTGACGTCTTCCACCAGTAGGCCGCCGTTGATCTGTGCCTGCTCACGCTCCTCCTTGGTCAGCGCGCGCACCGCGAGCCCGAGGCGGCCGTTCTCGGCCCCGCCTTCCCGGGCGCTTGCTTGCTGCTCGCCCTTGAGCTCGCCGACGACCACTTCGAGCTGCTTCTTGGCGCCGTTGCGCCAGATCTCGAGCGTCGCCTTGCTGCCCGGCCTTACGTTGGCCACCATCGGCGGCAGCTGGTTGGAGTTGTCGACCTTTTGCCCGTTGACGGCGAGGATCACGTCTCCGGGCTGCATGCCGGCCTTGGCCGCCGGCCCGTTCTTCTCGACCGAGGCCACCAGCGCGCCCTCCGGGTTGTCCATGCCGAAGGATTGCGCGAGGCCCTGCGTTACCTCTTGGATCGCAACGCCGATGCGGCCGCGCTCGACCTTGCCGTGCGCGACGAGCTGCTGCTCCACCTTGGATGCGACGTCGATCGGGATGGCGAAGGACAGCCCCTGATAGCCGCCGGTTTGCGAATAGATCTGTGAATTGATGCCGATCACCTCGCCCTTCATGTTGAACAGCGGTCCGCCCGAGTTGCCGGGGTTGACCGCGGCGTCGGTCTGGATGAACGGCACGTAGGTGCCGTCGGGCAGGGCGCGCGAGGTGGCGCTGATGATGCCCGCGGTCACCGTGTTCTCGAAGCCGTACGGCGAGCCGATCGCCAGCACCCACTGGCCGACGCGCGCGGAGCTGGAGTCGCCGAGCCGCACCGTCGGCAGGTTCTTGGCGTCAATCTTGAGCACCGCGATGTCGGTCTGCTTGTCCGCGCCCAGCACCTTGGCCTTGAACTCGCGCCGGTCGGAGAGCTTGACGACCACGTCGCTCGCGCCATCGACCACGTGCGCGTTGGTGAGGACGATGCCGTCGCTGCTGACGATGAAGCCCGAGCCGAGGCCGTGCATCGGACCCGGCTGCGGCTGGGGGATCTGGAAGTGGCGGAAGAACTGCGAGAACGGGTCGTTGCCGAAATCGGGAAATGGCATCTGCGTGGTGGTCTTCTGGTTCTCGGTCACCGTGATATTCACCACCGCGCCGCGGTTCGCCTCGACGATCGAGGAGAAGTCCGGCAGCGTCTGCACGACCGTGGAGGTGGCGCGCGGCGCCTGCTGCGCAACCGGCGTTCCGGCGTGCGCCTGCGACCACAGCCCGTCGGCATGTGTGCCGCCCCAGGCGCCGAGCGACACCAGCCCGGCGGCCGCGAGGACGGCGAAGACATTCTTGAGTTTCATGACGATCTCCTTGTCCGCTCGATGCGCGCGTTGCGCGCTTTGTCAGGATAGGATGGTGGTCCTGCGGCCTTAACCCATCCTTAAGGCCGTGTAAGGGCGTAGACGATAGTTGCGACGCATTGCTCGGGCGAGTCGGAGGCGTCGACGGCGATGGCTTGCGCCGGCGGCTCGAGCGTCGCCAGCTGGCTGTCTAGCAGCGATGCCGGCATGTAGCGGTGCGCGCGGGTGCCGAGCCGCGCGCGCAGCACCCCGACGTCGGCGTGCAGGTAGATCAGCTTGCAGCGCGCCAGGCCCTCGGTCAGCCGCTCGCGGTAGGACTGCTTGAGCGCCGAGCAGGCGAGCACGACGCTCGCGCCGTGCGCCTCGCGGCTGCGCAGCAGCGCGTTGAGCTGGGCGAGCCAGGGCCAGCGGTCGGCGTCCTCGAGCGCGATGCCGCGCGCCATCTTGGCGACGTTGGCCGGCGGGTGGAAGTCGTCGGCGTCGAGGAATTCGCATTCGAGCCGCGCGGCGAGCAGCCGGCCGACGGTCGTCTTGCCGGCGCCCGAGACGCCCATCACGACGACGATCACCGGCGCGCCGCGCTCAGCTGCGCGTTACGGCGTGACCGCCGAACTTGGCGCGCATCATGGCGAGCAGCTTGCCCGAATAGTCCGCGCGGCCCTGGCTCGAGAAGCGGATCATGAGCGCCATCGTGATCACCGGCGCGGGAACGCCGAGCTCGACCGATTCGAGCGCCGTCCAGCGGCCCTCGCCCGAATCGGCGACCACCGGGGCGACGTCTGCCAGCGCCTGGTCGGCCGCGAGCACCTCGGCGCTCAGATCGAGCAGCCACGAGCGCACCACGCTGCCGTGGCGCCAGGTCTCGGCGAGGCGACCCAGGTCAATGTGGAAGTCGTCGCGGGCCGCGAGCAGCGCGAAGCCTTCTGCGAGCGCCTGCATCATTCCGTACTCGACGCCGTTGTGGACCATCTTGGCGAAATGGCCGGCGCCGCTCGGTCCGCAGTGCATCCAGCCGGTCTCGGGTCCCGGCGCCAGGATGCGCGCGAACGGCTCGAACATCTCGATCGACTTTGGCGTGCCGCCGAGCATCAGGCAGTAGCCCTGCGCGAGCCCGCGTATGCCGCCGGAAACGCCCGCGTCGACGAAGCGCAGCCCCTGGCGCGAAAGCTCGAGCGCGCGCCGCATCGAGTTCTTGTAGAACGCATTGGCGCCGTCGACCAGCAGGTCGCCCGCAGAAAGCAGCGGCAGCAGCTCGCGCAAGGTTTCTTCGGTCGGCTCGCCGGCGGGGAGCATCGTCAGGATCACGCGCTCGCCAGGGAACTGCGTGCACAACGCGGCCAGTCCGTCGACGCATTCGACCCCCTTTTCGTCCGCCAGCGCGTCACGCGCCGCGCGGTCGTGGTCGAAGCCCGTCACCCGCGCGCCGCCGCGCGCCAGGCGCCGCGCCATGTTGCCGCCCATCTTGCCGAGTCCCACGATGCCGATCCGCATGGCTGCCTCCGGAAAACTCAGGATTCGATTCTATTCCCGCCGCGCGGTTCAACCTTGCAGCAACCGGTCGGCGTGCGCCTCGAAGCGCGCCGCTGCCGACGGCGCAAACGGATCGAGCACCGCATCGAGCCGCATCGCGCGCAACCAGGTCAGCTGCCGCTTGGCGAGCTGGCGCGTCGCCGCGATGCCCTTGTCGCGCAGGGTCGCGCGATCGTAGGCGCCTTCGAGGTGCGCCCAGGCCTGGCGATAGCCGACGCAGCGCATGCTCGGCAGCATCGCGTCGAGCGCGTAGCGCGCGCGCAGCGCGCTCAGCTCTTCGACCAGCCCCGTCTCCAGCATGCGCTCGAAGCGCTCGGCGATGCGCGCGTGCAGGCGCGCGCGCTCCTCCGGCACCAGCGCCACCGTCATCAGGCGAAAAGGCGGGGCGTCACGCGGCGCTGAATGCAGCGCCGAGAGCGGCCGTCCGCTCGCGCGGCAGACCTCGAGCGCGCGCTGGATGCGCTGCGCGTCGTTCGGGTCGAGACGCCGCGCGGTTTCCGGGTCGAGACGGGCGAGCTCGGCGTGCAGCGCGGGCCAGCCTCTTTGCCGTGCCTCGGCGGCGATGGCGGCGCGCAGCGCCGCGTCGGCCGCGGGCAGCGCGTCGATGCCCTGCGCGAGCGCCCGATAATACAGCATCGTGCCACCCACCAGCAGCGGCACCCGGCGGCGCGCGAGGATCGTTTGCACGGCGGCGATCGCGTCTTCGCGGAAGCGGCCTGCCGAATAGATCTGCGTCGGGTCAAGAAGATCGATCAGGTGGTGCGGCACCTGCCTGCGCTCGGTGGCCGAGGGCTTCGCGGTGCCGATGTCCATGCCCCGGTAGACCTGCGCCGAGTCGACGCTCACGATTTCGACGGGCAGGCGCCCGGCCAGGCGCATCGCCAGCGCGGACTTGCCACTCGCGGTCGGTCCGAGGAGCGCGAGCGCAACCGGCGCCACTAGCGCCCTCGCAGAAAGAGCCTGTCCAGGTCGGAAAGCGTCAGCTGATACCAGGTCGGGCGCCCGTGATTGCAGCTTCCCGAGCGCTCGGTCGCTTCCATCTCACGCAACAGCGCGTTCATCTCGGGAACGGTGAGCGCGCGATTCGCGCGCACGGCGGCGTGGCAGGCCATGCCCGAGAGCAGCTCGTCCCGACGCGCCGCAAGCGCCTGCGCGGCGCCGTACTCGCGCAGTTCGGCGAGCACGCCGCGCGCCAGCGCCGCGACGTCGCCCGCGGCGAGCGCCGCCGGCGTCGCGCGCACTGCCAGCTCGTTGGGGCCTGCGGCACTGATCTCCAGCCCGAGCTGCTCGAGCGCGGCGCTGTTCTCCTCGGCGGTCGCGACCTCGAGCGCCTCGGCGCGGAACACGCTCGGCACCAGCAGCCGCTGGCGCTGCACCGTGCCCGCATCGAGCGAGCGCTTGAGCCGCTCGAACACGATGCGCTCGTGCGCGGCGTGCATGTCGACCAGCACCAGGCCGGCCCCGTTCTGCGCCAGGATGTACACGCCGTGCAGCTGCGCCAGCGCGTAGCCGAGCGGCGGCGTTCCCTGCGGCGCGTGCGCGGGCAGCGGCGGCGGTCGCGAGGCGGCGGCGATGAACGACTGGTAGGCCGCGCTCGGCTGCTCGATGCCGAGCGCATGCTGGACCGGCGTGCCGCCCGCCGGGGCCAGCGCGGCGAAGGAAACCGGTGCCTCGGCGGCCCCGGGCGAGAGCGCGCGCTTGAGCGCGTGCAGCACGAACTGATGTACGCTGCGCGCATCGCGGAAACGAACCTCGGTCTTCGCCGGATGCACGTTGACGTCGACGCCGCGCGGGTCGAGCTCGAGGAACAGCACGTAGGCGGGCTGCCGGTCGCCGTGGAGCAGGTCTGCCCAGGCTTCACGCGCGGCGTGCGCGAGCAGGCGGTCGCGCACGAAGCGCCCGTTGACGTAGAAATACTGCAGGTCCGCGCGGCTGCGCGCCGCCTGCGGGCTGCCTGCGAGGCCGTGCAGGCGCAGGCTCCCGGCCTGCGCCTCGACCGGCAGCGCACTGGCCGTGAAGTCCTTGCCGAGCAGCGCCGTGGCGCGCTCGGGCAGGGATTGCGGCTTGAGAAGCGCGCTTACGCGGGCGTTGTGCCTGAGTGACCAGGCGAGGTCCGGGCGCGCCAGCGCGGCGCGGCGGAACGCGGCTTCGCAATGGCCGAACTCGGTGGCCTCGGTGCGCAGGAACTTGCGCCGCGCGGGCGTGTTGTAATACAGGTCGCTCACCGCCACCGTGGTGCCGGGGGCGCGCGCAGCCGGCGCCGGCGTGCCCGCGCGGCCGTCTTCGGCGCCGATCCGGTAGGCGTGCCGCGCGCCGCCTTGGCGCGAGGTGAGCTCGACGCGCGCCACCGCGGCGATCGACGCGAGCGCCTCGCCGCGAAACCCGAGCGAGCCCACGGCCTCGAGATCCTCGAGCGAGCCGATCTTGCTGGTGGCGTGCCGCGCCAGGGCAAGCGCCAATTCGTCGCGCGCGATGCCGCCGCCGTCGTCGTCGACCTGCACGCGGCGCACGCCGCCCTGTTCGAGGGTCACGCCGAGCTCGCGCGCGCCCGCGTCGAGGGCGTTCTCGATCAGCTCCTTGAGCACCGAGGCCGGCCGCTCGACCACCTCGCCGGCCGCAATCTGGCTGATCAGCAGCTCCGGCAGGACGCGGATCGCCGTCATCTCAGGCCAGCGCGCGCTCGGCCACTGCGGCCGGCATGCCGCCGGTAAGACGCACGAGCGCACCGAAGTCGAGACGGAAGACGGTGTGCGGGTGGCCGGCCGCCGCCCAGATTTCGGGGTGCCGCGCGAGGTCGCTGTCGATCAGCGTGCGGATGCTTTCCGCGTGCCCCACCGGCGCGACGCCGCCGATCGCGAAGCCAGTGCGCGCGCGCACGAAGGCGGCGTCGGCCTTGCCGACCGGTTCGCTGACGAGCGCCTCCAGGCGCGCCGTATCGACACGGTTTGCGCCGCTCGACATGACGAGCAGCGGCGCGCCCGAACGCACGAGACGGAACACCAGCGAGTTGGCGATCTGCGCGAGCTCGCAGCCCAGGAATCCGGCGGCTGCCTGCGCGGTGCGCGCCGCGCCGGAGAGCTCGACGATGCGGGCGTCGTGGCCCGCCGCGGCGAGCGCCGCGCGCACGCGCTCCACGCTCGGGGAAGAGAGGACGGAGCTGGTCATTGCGACGTTGCCGAAAAGCGCATGATTATACGCGCGGCCCCGCTACAATCGCGCCATGGAAATGCTCGCACCGCTGTGGGAGTTCGCGCTGCACCTGGACCGGCATCTAGCCGCGTTTCTCGCGCAGCACGGCGCCTGGATCTACGTGCTGCTGTTCGTCATCGTGTTCTGCGAGACCGGCCTCGTGGTGACGCCCTTCCTTCCCGGCGACTCGCTGTTGTTCGTGGTCGGCGCGCTGGCCGCGACCGGCGGGATCGACCTTGGCGTTTCGGCGGCGACCCTGGTATGCGCCGCACTGAGCGGCGACAACGTCAACTACTGGATCGGCCGCTGGCTCGGGCCGCGCGTGTTCGGCGCGAGCGATGCGCGCTGGTTCAATCGCCGCCACCTCGCCTATACGGAGGCATTCTATGAGCGTCACGGCGGCAAGGCGGTGGTGATCGCGCGCTTCGTGCCGATCGTGCGTACCTACGTGCCGTTCGTCGCCGGCATTGGTCGCATGCGCTATCTTCGGTTTCTCGCCTTCAGCATTGGCGGCGCACTGCTGTGGGTGGTTTCGCTGACCGTCGCCGGCTACTTCTTCGGCAATCTGCCGGTGGTGAAGGACAACCTAACGCTCGCCATCCTGGGCGTGATCGCGCTGTCATTGGTGCCGATCGCAGTGGCCTGGCTGCGCCAGCGACGCGCGCGCGTCGCGTCCTGAGCGCGAAGCTCAGTTCAACGCCAGCGGGAATTGCGGTCGCGGCGGGTGCTTGCTGATGTAGCGCTTGATGCCCTCGAGGATGGCGCGTGCCAGGCGGTCCTGGTAGGCGTCGTCATTTAGCCGCTTTTCCTCCTGCGGGTTGGAGATGAACGCGGTCTCCACCAGGATGGAGGGTACGTCGGGCGCCTTGAGCACCGCGAAACTCGCCTGCTCGACGTGTTCCTTGTGCAGCGTGTTGACGCGTCCGAGCGCCGACAGCACGGAAGCGCCGAGCTTGAGGCTGTAGTCGATGGTGGCCGTCTGCGACAGGTCGAGCAGCGTCTTCGCGAGATAGCGGTCCTTGACGTCGAGATTGACGCCGCCGATCAGGTCGGCGTCGTTCTCGCTCTTGGCGAGCCAGCGGGCAGCCTCCGAGGTCGCGCGCCGCTCCGAGAGCGCGAACACCGATGAGCCGCGCGCGTACGGGCGCACGAAGGCGTCCGCGTGGATCGACACGAACAGGTCGGCCTTGACGCGGCGCGCTTTCTCGACGCGCGTGGCGAGCGGCAGGTAGAAATCGCCGTTGCGCGTCAGCATCGCACGCATGTCCGGCTCCGCGTCGACCAGCTTCTTCAGCCGTCGCGCAATCACCAGGGTGACGTTCTTCTCGTAGGTGCCGTGGCGTCCCTTGGCCCCAGGGTCCTCGCCGCCGTGCCCCGGGTCGATCACGATGGTCGCAAGCCGCGCCACCGTCGGCTGCGACGCCGGGTCGCCCGAATACGCCGGCGTCAGTTTGCCGTCGGACTCGATCAGCGCGAGCACCGGGTCGTCCGGCACCAGCGGATAGAGGTCGAGCACCAGGCGGTAGCCGTATTCGGCGATCGGCTTGAGCGTGAACACCTGGGGCTTCACCTCGGCCTTCAGGTCGAGCACCACGCGCGCCACGCCAGGACGGTTGCGCGCGACGCGCAGCTTGCTGATGTAGGGGTCGTCGTCGGTCACCTTGCCCTGCAGCGCGCTCAGCGCTTCGCCCAGATCGACGTCCTCGAGGTCGAGCACCAGGCGATCGGGCTTGCTCAGGCTGAACAGCTTGAACTTGAGCTGGCTCTTGGACTCCAGCGTCAGCCGCGTGTAGTCGCGCGCCGGCCAGATGCGCGCCGCGGCGATGGTCTCGTCGGCGAACGCCGGCGAGGCGACATACAGCAGCGCGAGCGCGATCAGGCCTGCGACCAGCGCCTCAGCGCAGCGGCGAGCCAGTCCCGGCCTGGCGCGGAGCGCGGGCTGAGTCGCGCGCTGCGACCCGCGCCCGAGAACTCCAGCCGGATGTCGAGGTCCGGCGGCGCCAACAAGCTTCCCGCGCGCTCGGGCCACTCGACGATGCAGGCCGACTCTGGGTTGAAGTAATCCCGAAATCCGGAGGCTACCCATTCAGATCGGTTGGCGAACCGATAGAAATCAAAGTGATACAAGTTTAATCTCGAAACCTCGTAAAGTTCAACCAGAGAATACGTCGGGCTCTTGACGCGCCCGGAGTACCCCAGTGCGCGTAGAAGTCCTTGAACCAGCGTTGTTTTTCCTGATCCCAGATCGCCCGAAAGGAACAGCACGCGGCCCGGCGCGAGGTCCGGCGCGAGCGCCGCGCCGAGCCTGCGCGTCGCGGCGGCGTCCGGCAGGGCGAGCACTTCGGTCATCATCGGGGTCATGGATTACGTGGCGCTGGCCGCACGCATCAAGCAATGGGGCGGGGAGCTCGGCTTCCAAGCAGTCGGTATCGCGGACATCGGTCTCGCCGAGGCCGAGGGCCGGCTCGCCGACTGGCTCGCGCGCGGCTGGCATGGCGAGATGGATTATATGGCGCGCCACGCTGCGCTCCGGGCGCGCCCCGCGGAGCTGGTCCCGGGCACGCAGCGCGTGATCAGCTGCCGCATGGACTATGCGAGCTCGCTCGCCGACGAATGGCCCGCGCTCGGCGACGCTTGCCGTGCCTACGTCGCGCGCTATGCGCGCGGGCGCGATTACCACAGGCTGCTGCGTACGCGGCTGCAGAAGCTTTGCGACCGCGTGCGCGACGCGGCGGGCGAATTCGGGCACCGCGTGTTCGCCGATTCGGCGCCGGTGATGGAGGTGGAGCTCGCGGCCCGGGCGGGCATCGGCTGGCGCGGCAAGCACACCTTGCTCCTGTCGCGCGACGCCGGCTCGTGGTTCTTCCTCGGCGAGATCTACTGCGACTTGCCGCTGCCGGTAGACGCGTCGGCCGGCGAGCACTGCGGCAGCTGCACCAAGTGCATCGACGTCTGTCCGACGCAAGCGATTCGTGCGCCGTACCGGCTCGACGCGCGGCGCTGCATCTCCTACCTCACCATCGAGCTCAAGGGCCCGATTCCGGTCGAGCTCAGGCCGCTCATCGGCAACCGCGTGTACGGCTGCGACGACTGCCAGCTGGTGTGTCCGTGGAACGGTTTCGCGACAGTCTCCCCCGAGGAGAGCTTCCGGGTGCGCAACGGGCTCGACGGCGCCACGCTCGTCGAGCTGTTCGCGTGGAGCGAGCAGGAGTTCGATGTGCGCCTGCGCGGCTCGGCGATCCGGCGCATCGGCTACGAGCGCTGGCTGCGCAATCTGGCCGTCGGCCTGGGCAATGCGCCCGCCAGCGCGCAGGTGGTCGCCGCGCTGCGCGCGCGCGCAGCGCATCCCTCGGCGCTCGTGCGCGAGCACGTCGCCTGGGCATTGGCGCGCCATGATTGACTGGCGTCCGGATACGCTGCTCGCCGGCTTCGAGGCCAGGACGCTCGAGCTTCCCGACGACTACGAGGGCGAGGTGGTGGCGACCCTGGTGCATCAGCCGGCGCAGAACGTGCCGCGCGGCGCGGTGCTCTACGTGCACGGCTTCGTCGACTACTTCTTCCAGCGCCACATGGCGCTGCGCTTCGCGCAGGAGGGTTATGCCTTCTACGCGCTCGACCTGAGGAAGCACGGGCGCTCGCTGCGCGCGCACCAGCATCCATGTTTCTGCAGGAGCATCGACGAGTACTACGCCGACTTCACGCGCGCGCTGGAGGTGATCGGCGAGCCGGTGCTGCTCGCCGGCCATTCGACCGGCGGACTCATGTGCGCGCTATACGCTGCCGAGGGCGAGCGCCGCGCCCAGTTGCGCGCGCTGTGGCTCAACAGCCCGTTCTTCGAGTTCAACGCGCGCGGGTTGCAGCGGCTGCAATTGGGCGTCGCGATCGCGCTCGGCAGGCACCTGCCGTTCCTGAGCAATCGCGGCGCGCTGCGACCCGCCTACGTGAAGAGCCTGCACAAGGATTTCGGCGGCGAGTGGGACTTCGACCTGCGCCTGAAGCCGGTGGCGGGCTTTCCCGCCTATTTCGGCTGGCTGGCGGCGATCGCCGACGCCCATGCGAAGGTGCACGCCGGCCTGTCTCTCGAGCTGCCGGTGCTCGCGATGCACTCGGACGCGGCCGACATCGTGCTCGACTGGCGTCACATCGCACGCTGGAGCCGCGCGCTCGGCTCGCGCGTGACGGTGCTGGCGTTTCCGGGCGCATTGCACGACCTGGTGCTGTCGCGCGCAGTGGTGCGCGACGAGGTGTTCAGGCAGATCTTTTCCTGGGCGGCAGGAGCCACAGCGTGACCAGCGTCGCCAGTGCCCAGGCGACGTACAGCGCCGTGAAAAGCCACACGGGGGCGTCGTAATACAGCAGGCGCTGCACCCAGCGCCCGGCGAAGGACTGCGGCTGCAGTCCGCCGCGCAGCAGGTCTTCCCATATGGTCAGTGGGCAGGCGACGCCGACGAGCGCCTCAAGCGCGACGACGGCGATCGCCGCAAGGTGCAGGATGCGGAACCACCAATTGCGGATCCAGCGCCAGCCGAGTGCGGCGCCGAGCCACACCAGCGGCAGGCCGCACACGACGAACGCGGCGATCAGGAAATGCGCAACGAGCAGCGCGTCGGCGGCTATGCCGGGCCTTTCGCCCGCGGGCGACGCGCGTCGGAAATCCACTCGCTCCACGAGCCGGTGTAGATGCGCGAGCCCGGCAGGCCGGCGATTTCCATCGCCAGCTGGTTGTGGCAGGCCGCGACGCCCGAGCCGCAGTAGTGGACAATCTCGGCCGGATCGTGGTCGCCGAGCACGGTGAGAAATTCCTGCTTCAGCGCTGCGGCGCGCTTGAACGTGCCGTCGGGCGCCAGGTTCTCGCTGTTGAAGCGGTTGCGTGCGCCCGGGATGCGCCCAGCCACCGGATCGATCGGCTCGGCCTCGCCGAGGAAGCGCGCGGGCGCGCGCGCGTCGAGGAGCATCACCGAGCTGCCGCCGAGATGCTGCTCGACGAAGCGCGTATCGACCTGCTGCACCGCACGTGCGCGGCCGGGATAGGTGGTGGGCGCGAAGCTCGGCACCTCGGCGGCGAGCGGGCGGCCTTCCTTCGACCACTTCGCCAGCCCGCCGTCGAGCACCGCCACCGCCTCGTGCCCGACCCAGCGCAGCATCGACCACAGGCGCGAGGCGCTGCTGCCGCTGCCGGCGTCGTAAGCCACCACCTGGTCGCCCGGTCTGAGACCCGCGCGGCCCAGCCAGGCGATGAACGCCTCGGGTTCGGGCAGCGGATGGCGGCCGTTCGCGCCGGTCATCGGCCCGGAGAGGTCGCGGTCCAGGTGCGCGAACAGCGCGCCGGGAATGTGCGCTTCGGCGTATTGCTGCGCGCCGAACGCGGGCCGCGCGAGGTCGTGGCGGCAGTCGAACACGCGCCACTCGGGATGGCGCGCGAGCTCCTCGGTGCTTACGAGCGTGGTGTGCGGCAAGCTACTTCACTGCCGGCTGGCCGATGCGCTCTCGCAGCCATTCGTGGAAATGCAGCATGGTGTCCTCCATCGGCGATTGATAGGGTCCGGCGTCGTTCAGCCCCTGCTCGTAGAGCGCGCGGCGGCCGCGGTCGATGCGCGCGCACAGCTCGCCATCCTCATTCGCAGTCTCCAGGTAGGCCGCCTGCTCGGCTTCGACGAACTCGCGCTCGAACAGCGCGATTGCCTCCGGGTAATAGAACTCGACCACGTTGGTGGTCAGGCGCGGCGAACGCGGAACGGCGGTGGAGACCACCAGCACGTTCGGGTACCACTCGAGCATCACGTTCGGGTAATAGGTCATCCACAACGCACCCTGCTTCGGCGCGCGGCCCTCGAGCCGCTCGAGGCAGGCGCGGTGCCAGTGCGCGTAGGCGGGCGTGCCCGGCTTGGCGAGCCCCGCCTTGGCGCCCATCACCTGGATCGACCAGTTCTCGCCGTACTCGATGCGGAAGTTGCCCAGATCGGCGAAATTCGACAGGCCCGGGTGAAACGGCTCGACGTGATAGAGCTCGAGGTAGATCTCGAGGAACGTCTTCCAGTTGACGGGATAGTCCTCGATCACCGCCTTGTCGAGCACGTAGCCCGAGAAGTCGAAGTCGGCCGCGAGCGACAGCGCGGCGAGCTCGCTGTGCGGATCGCGCGGGCCGGCGAACAGCAAGCCGTTCCAGCGCGTCAGCGGCGTGGACGCGAGGCGCCGGCAGGGGCTCTCGGAGAAGTGCGGCGCACCGAGCAGCTCGCCCTTCAGGTCGTAGGTCCAGCGGTGCAGCGGGCAGACGATATTGCGGATGTTGCCGCCGCCTTCGAGCATGATCGACTGGCGGTGGCGGCAGACGTTGGACAGCAGCTCGACGCCCGTGTCGTTTCTCACCAGAACCTTGGCGTGATCCAGGTGCGCGAGCGTGCGGTAGTCGCCGACGTTCGGCACCATCAGCTCGTGCCCGGCGTAGTTCGGGCCGGCGTCGAACAGCAGCCTCTTCTCCAGGGCGAAGATCTCGGGGTCGAAGTACCACGACACCGGCAGCTGCGCGGCAGCCGGCCGGAGGTCGTGAATCGCGGCGATATCGGACATCGAGGTCCCCGCAAAAATGGCGCGAGATTCTAGCCTACACCGGGTTTGACCGGCCAGCGCCCGGTCGGCTAAGGTTGCGCTCCTTATGAGCAGACCTCCTCGGCAAAGTTCCGCAGCTGAAGCCAAGCCGGTCTCCGACCTGACTTTCGAGAAGGCCCTCGCCGAGCTCGAGCGCGTCGTCGCCCAGATGGAGGGCGGCAACCTCAGCCTGGAGCAGGCGCTCGCAGCCCACAAGCGCGGCCTGGAGCTGGCCCGCTTCTGCCAGGCGCGCCTCGAGGCCGCCCAGCAGCAGGTCAAGGTGCTCGAGGGCGAGGTGCTCAGGCCGCTCGCCGCTGCGGCCGATTCCGGTGACGGCGACTGAGCCGGATTTCCAATCCTGGATGGGCGGCATCCAGGCGCGCATGGAGGAGGCGCTGGCGCGCTTGCTGCCTGCCGCCCAGCTCGCGCCGGCAGCTCTGCACGAGGCGATGCGTTACGCGACGCTCGGAGGCGGCAAGCGCGTGCGGCCGTTGCTGGCCTTCGCGGCGGGCGAAATCACCGCGGCCCCCGCCGAACGCCTGGAGGTCGCGGCCTCGGCGGTGGAGCTGATCCATGCCTATTCGCTCGTGCATGACGACCTGCCGTGCATGGACGACGACGTGCTCAGGCGCGGCAGGCCCACGGTGCACGTCGAGTTCGACGAGGCGACGGCGCTGCTGGCGGGCGACGCCCTGCAGGCGCTCGCGTTCCAGCTGCTCGCGGAGCATCGGCTGGCGGACGATGCCACCAAGCAGCTCGAGATGGTCAGGGCACTCGCGCTGGCGGCCGGCTCGCGCGGCATGGCCGGAGGGCAGGCGGTCGACCTGCAGTCGACCGGCAAACCGCTGTCGCTGCCCGAGCTCGAGTTCATGCACATCCACAAGACCGGCGCGCTGATCCGTGCCGCGGTGTTCGCTCGGCGCGGCCTGCGGCGAGAAGCTGCCCGCGGACAGCGGCGCGAAGCTCGACCGCTACGCCAAGTGCATCGGCCTCGCCTTCCAGGTGGTCGACGACGTGCTCGACGCGGATGCCAGCACCGCCACGCTTGGCAAGACTGCCGGCAAGGACGCCCGGCAGGGCAAGCCCACCTATGTCTCGGCGATGGGCGCGGCGCGCGCGCGAGCGTTCGCCGAGGAGCTGCGGCGCGACGCGCACGCGGCGCTCGTCGGGTTCGGCGAGCACGCGCGGCGCTTGCGCGAACTGGCCGATTTCATCGTGCTGAGGAAATTCTGATGGCGCTCGCCAGCGGAGTGCCGGGCGAGCTGCCGCACGATCTCGGCGAGGCCGATTCGCGGGGCTACAATCCCTCCATGTACGAGCTGTTGCAGACGATCGACGACCCGGCCGAGCTGCGCAAGCTTGAGCGCAAGCAGCTCAAGCAGCTCGCCGAGGAGCTGCGCGCCTTCGTGCTCGACTCGGTGTCGAAGACCGGCGGCCATCTTTCCTCGAATCTCGGCACGGTCGAGCTGACGATCGCGCTGCACTACGTGTTCGACACGCCGGAGGACCGCATCGTATGGGACGTCGGCCACCAGACCTACCCGCACAAGATCCTCACCGGGCGCCGCGAGCAGATGCATACCCTGCGCCAGCTCGGCGGCATCTCGGGGTTCCCGCGCCGTAGCGAATCGCCCTACGACACCTTCGGCACGGCGCACTCGTCGACTTCGATCTCGGCCGCGCTCGGCATGGCCGCCGCCGCAAAGATGAAGGGCGAGAAACGGCGTGCGATCGCGGTGATCGGCGACGGCGCGATGTCCGCCGGCATGGCCTACGAGGCGATGAACAACGCCGGGGCGATGGACGTCGACCTGCTGGTGATCCTGAACGACAACGAGATGTCGATTTCGCCGCCGGTGGGCGCGCTCACCAACTACCTCGCGCGCCTGCTCTCGGGGCGCATCTACTCCACCGCGAGGCGCGCGAGCGAGCACATCCTGAAGCGCGTGCCGCCGATTCTGGGAGCTGGCGCGCCGCGCCGAGGAGCACGTGAAGGGCATGGTGACGCCGAGCACGCTGTTCGAGGAGTTCGGCTTCAACTACATCGGGCCGATCGACGGGCACGATCTGGACGCGCTGATTCCGACGCTGCTCAACATCCGCAAGCTGAAAGGGCCGCAGTTCCTGCACGTCGTGACACGCAAGGGGCAGGGCTACAAGCTCGCCGAGGACGACCCGATCGCCTACCACGGGCCGGGCAAGTTCGATCCCGCGCAGGGCCTCATGAAGACCGCCGGCGGGCGGCCCAGCTACACCCAGGTCTTCGGCGACTGGCTGTGCGACATGGCCGAGCTCGATCCGCGGCTGGTCGGCATCACGCCGGCGATGCGCGAGGGCTCGGGCATGGTGCGCTATTCGCGAAGAGTTTCCCGAGCGCTATTTCGACGTCGGCATCGCCGAGCAGCACGCGGTGACCTTCGCCGCGGGGCTGGCCTGCGAGGGCGTCAAGCCGGTAGTGGCCATCTATTCCACCTTCCTGCAGCGCGGCTACGATCAGCTGATCCACGACGTCGCGATCCAGAACCTGCCGGTGGTATTCGCGCTCGACCGCGGCGGCCTGGTCGGCGCCGACGGCGCGACGCACAACGGCGCTTTCGATCTACGCCTATCTGCGCTGCTGTGCCGAACCTGACGGTGATGGCGCCGGCCGACGAGAACGAGTGCCGGCAGATGCTTTACACGGCATTCCATGCACGACGGCCCGGCCGCGGTGCGCTATCCGCGCGGCATCGGCCCGGGCGTCACGCCGGTGAAGGAGATGCAGGCGCTGCCGCTCGGCAGGGGCGAGCTGCGCCGCGAGGGGCGGCGCGTGGCGATACTCGCATTCGGCGCGATGCTGCGGCCCGCGCTCGAGGCCGCCGCCGAGCTCGACGCGACGGTCGCCAACATGCGCTTCGTCAAGCCGCTGGACGTCGAGCTGCTGCGCCGGGTCGCCGAAACGCACGAGCTGCTGGTCAGGTCGAGGAGAATCAGGTGATGGGCGGCGCCGGCAGCGCGGTGTGCGAAACGCTGCGCCGACATGGGTCTCGACCGGCGCGTGCTGCTGCTCGGGCTGCCGGACCGCTTCATCGACCACGGCGACCCCGCGGCGCTGCTCGCGTCGGTCGGGCTGGACGCGGCAGGGATAGCGAAATCGATCCGCGGCGTAATACCCGAGTAAATCGCTCGGGTGTATAAATGGCCGACATGAAATCGAGAGACCTGTACAACATTCCCGACGTCCAGGCGAGCGCCGACACGCGCCAGCTGGCCATCGACAAGGTCGGCATCAAGGCAATCCGCCATCCGGTGCGCATCCAGGAGCGCGCAGGCGGCGTGCAGCACACCATCGCCACGTTCAACATGTACGTGCGGCTGCCGCACAACTTCAAGGGCACGCACATGTCGCGCTTCGTCGAGATCCTCAACGCGCACGAGCGCGAGATCTCGGTCGAGACTTTCCAGGTGATGCTGCGGAGATGGTCGAGCGCTGGAGGCCGAGGCCGGCCCATCGAGATGAGCTTTCCCTACTTCGTCAACAAGGCGGCGCCGGTGTCGCGGCGTCAAGAGCCTGATGGACTACGAGGTCACCTTCATCGGCGAGATCTTCAGCAGGCAAGCAGACGCTTCACCATGAAGGTGCTGGTGCCGGTCACCAGCCTGTGCCCCTGCTCCAAGAAAATCTCCGAGCGCGGCGCGCACAACCAGCGCTCGCACGTCACGGTGACGCGCGCGCACCGAACGACTTCGTCTGGATCGAGGAGATCGTCGACCTGGTCGAGAAGCAGGCCTCGTGCGAGCTGTACGGCCTGCTGAAGCGCCCCGACGAGAAATTCGTCACCGAGCGCGCCTACGACAACCCCAAGTTCGTCGAGGACATGGTGCGCGACGTCGCCGCTGTGCTCAACCTCGACGAGCGCATCGAGGCGTACGTGGTCGAGTCGGAGAACTTCGAGTCGATCCACAACCACTGCGCCTACGCGCTCATCGAGAAAGACAAGACCAGCAAGCGCTGAGGAGCGTGCCGTGCCCGAGCGGTGGCGCAGGACGTTAGCCGCAATGCTTGCCCTCATCGGCATGACCGGCACCCCGGCGCAACCCGACTTCGCAGCGCAGCGTGCGCACCTGGTAGGCGAGGTGGACGCCTTGTACGCCGAGACCCGGAGCGAGACCGGGCTCGCCGCGATGTCGCCCGCGGTGCGCGCGGCGCTCGGCAAGGTCGAGCGCCATCGCATGGTGCCGCGCGAGCTGGTGTCGCAGGCCTACCGCGACCACCCGCTGCCGATCGGCAACGGCCAGACCATCTCGCAGCCCTACATCGTCGCACTGTCGACCGACCTGATCGAGCCGCGCCCGGGGCACGTGGTGCTCGAGGTCGGCACCGGCTCGGGCTATCAGGCGGCGGTGCTGGCCGAGATCGTCAGGCAGGTGTACTCGATCGAGATCATCGAGTCGCTCGGTCGCAGCGCGGCCACGCGGCTGGCCGAGCTCGGCTACCGCAACGTCGAGGTGCGCATCGGCGACGGCTATGCCGGCTGGCCGGAGAAGGCACCTTTCGACGGCATCATCGTGACCGCCGCTGCGCCACGCGTGCCGCCGGCGCTCGTCGAGCAGCTCAAGCCTGGCGGCAAGATGGTGATTCCGGTGGGCGGGAGCTGGGGCGCGCAGGAGCTGCTGGTCGTAACGCGGCGCGCCGACGGCGGCTTCGATCAGCGCAGCGTCCTGCCGGTGCGCTTCGTGCCGCTTGTCCCGGGCAAGTAGCGCCGCGCTTCAGTAACGGCGGGTCAGGACCATCGACTGGCCGTCGCGCTGCATCTCGACCCGGTTGAGAAAGCTCATGCCGAGCAGCGCGATGTCCAGGCCCTGCTCGAGGACCACGCCGTCGACGTTGTTGAGCTCGATCCCGCCGACCTTCACGCGGTCGAGCTTGACGCGGTAGGCGATCACGTTGCCGCCCGCGGTCTGGATGATGCCGCGCGGGCCCTTGCGATAGTCGATGCCCAGGCGGTTGGCGTCGCTCCCCGGCAGCGCCACAGTCGAGGCGCCGGTGTCGACCAGGAAGCGCACCACGCCGCCGTTGACGCTGCCGTCGGCGAAAAAGTGGCCGCGCGGATCGGCCGCGAGTGTGATCCTCTGGCGGTCGCTCGAGAACGCGCTGCTCGCGTACTGGCCGAGCAGCAGCGTCAGGCGCTTGCCGCCGATCTCGACTACCGCGCGCGTGTCCTCGACCGCGACCACGGTCACGCCGCGCGCGGCGCGGCCGACGCGCACGGTGGTCGGCGCGCCGCCGTCGATCTGCAGCACCGCCGCCTTGCCCGGGAACACGCCGACCAGGCTGACGTCGACGGCCCACGCCGGCAGCGCTAGGAGAAGGACCAGAAGCCCCATAAAATACGGGCGATTCATGCGTATCCTCGAATGAAGCCGGTCGCCATATTCAGGCATGCCAGGAGCGAAGGTCCGGGCTATTTTGCCACCTCCCTCGACGAACGCTCAATCCCGTGGCAGCTGGTGGCCGTGGACGCGGGCGAGCCGCTGCCGCGCAATGCCGGGCGCTTCAGCGGCCTCGCGCTGATGGGCGGGCCGATGAGCGTGAACGACGACCTGCCGTGGATTGCTGCCGTGCTCGAGCTGATCTGCGACGCGGTGCGCAGCGACCTGCCGGTCCTGGGCCATTGCCTCGGCGCACAGCTGATGGCGAAGGCGTTCGGCGCCACCATCGGAGCGGCGCCTGCGAAGGAAATCGGCTGGGGACGGGTCGACGTCGCCGGCAACGCGGTGGCGCGAGAATGGTTCGGCGAGCTGCAGTCGTTCGAGGCCTTCCACTGGCACGGCGAGACCTTCACCATTCCGCCGGGCGCGACGCGCGTGCTCGGAAACTCGCTGTGCGCCAATCAGGGCTTCGCGCTCGGCAAGCACTTCGGCCTGCAGTGCCACGTCGAGATGACGGCCGCCCTGGTGCGCAACTGGTGCGAGCTGGGACGCGACGAGATCCAGGCGAGCGCGTCGAGCCCCGGCGTGCAGCGCCCCGAGCAGATCCAGCGCGAGCTCGAGCGGCGCATCGAGGCGCTACACGCGCCCGCGGACGCGGTCTACGAGCGCTGGACGGAGCAGCTCAGTCGCGGAAATTGATGAACTGCAGCGGCAGGTCGGTCACCGAGGACCGCACCATCTGGATCGCGGCCTGCAGGTCGTCCTTCTTGGCGCCCGAGACGCGCAGCGCGTCGCCCTGGATCGAGGCCTGCACCTTGAGCTTCGCGTCCTTCAGCAGCTTGACGATCGACTTTCCCTTGTCCTGCGCGATGCCGGTCTTGACCGTCAGCGCGCGCTTTGCCTTGTCGCCGGAGATCTTCTCCACGGCGCCGAGCTCCAGGCAGCGCACGTCGACGTTACGCTTGGTCATGCGGCCGCGCAGCACGTCGAGCACCTGCCCGAGCTTGAACTCGTCGTCGGCGAACACGGTGAGCTGAAGCTCGTTCTGCTCGACGCGCGCATCCGATCCCTTGAAGTCGAAGCGGTTCGAGACTTCCTTGTTGGTCTGCTCGACCGCGTTCTTGACTTCCTGCTTGTCGACCTGCGAGACGATATCGAACGAGGGCATGTAGGCCTCCGGCTTACTGGCGATTAAGGCGCACGAGCTGATCGATCCAGCGCTCGGTGGTGGACTCGATCCACGCGATGTCCGCCGGCGAGTCGTAGCCGCTGAATATCGACAGGCTGAGCGCCTTGCCCTTGAGTATCATCAGCGTCGTGGTGGAAACGACGTAGCGCGGCACATCCTTCTCGAACAGGTTTCCGAGAAGGCCGGGGCGCTGCTCGGGAGGCAGCCGGGTGCCTTGCAGCACCGAGACGATGGTGGTCTCCCGGCGCAGTTCGGCGAGCAGCGCGGCCTGGCCGCGCGGCCGCGAGTCGAGGAACTGGGTGTAGTTCGCATCCTTGGGCGGCGAGCCGAGCCCGCGCAGCGCATCGGTCACGTACTCGTCGAACTGAGAGGCCGAAACCTGCTGCTCGGCCATGCCACGCGGGCTCACGATGATCATGTAGCGACGCAATTCGGGGCGATCGCCGAGCGTGAACGCGCGCAGGTCCGCATCGCTGATGGCGAAAAGCAGGATCTTGTTCGACGCGGAGGTGAGCGACTCGCCAAGCTCCTGCAGCCGCGGCGAGCCTGTGAACGACGTGTCGGCGAAGCCGGGAGGGGCGTCGAGGCCTAGGCGCACCGTGCCCAGCTGAACCGCGAACGGCGCGCACCACGCCGGCGCGGCGGCGAGCAGCAGGGCGGCGAGGCAGGCGCGCATGCTCAGCGGCGCCTCTTGCCGCGCTTGGCCGCGATGCGCAGGCGCAGGGCGTTGAGCCGGATGAATCCTGCCGCGTCGGCCTGATCGTAGGCGCCCTTGTCGTCCTCGAAGGTCGCGATCGAAGCATCGAACAGCGAGTCCTTGGAGGCGCGGCCGATGACCAGCACGGTGCCCTTGTAGAGCTTGAGCCGCACCGTGCCGTTCACGCTCGCCTGCGAGGCGTCGATCAGCCCCTGCAGCAGCCGCCGCTCGGGGCTGAACCAGTAGCCGTTGTAGATCATGCGCGCGTAGCGCGGCATCAGGTCGTCCTTCAGCGCTAGTACCTCGCGGTCGAGCGTGATCGATTCGATCGCGCGGTGCGCCTTGAGCATGATGGTGCCGCCCGGCGTCTCGTAGCAGCCGCGGCTCTTCATGCCGACGTAGCGGTTCTCGACGATGTCGAGCCGGCCGATGCCGTGCCGGCCGCCGATCGCATTCAGCCTGGCGAGCACCTGCGCCGGCGTCATCTTCCTGCCGTTCACCGCGACGATGTCGCCCCGGCGGTACTCGAGCTCGACGTGCTCGGGCCGTCCGGGCGCCTTCTCGGGCGACACCGTCAAGCGCCACATCGATTCCTCGGGCTCGAAATCCGGGTCTTCCAGCACGCCGCCTTCGTAGGAGATGTGCAGCAGGTTGGCGTCCATCGAGTAGGGCGCGCCGCCCTTGCGCTTCTTGAAATCGACCGGAATGCCGTGCCGGTCGGCGTAGGCGAGCAGCTTCTCGCGCGACAGCAGGTCCCACTCGCGCCACGGCGCGATGATCTTGACGTCGGGCATCAGCGCGTAGGCGCCGAGCTCGAAGCGCACCTGGTCGTTGCCCTTGCCGGTGGCGCCGTGCGAGATGGCGTCGGCGCCGGTCTGCCGGGCGATCTCGACCATGCGCTTGGCGATCAGCGGCCGGGCGATCGAGGTGCCGAGCAGGTACTCGCCTTCGTACACCGTGTTGGCGCGGAACATCGGGAAGACGAAATCGCGCACGAACTCCTCGCGCAGATCTTCGATGAAGATGCTCTTCACGCCGAGCAGCTTCGCCTTCCTGCGGGCTGGCAGCGAGCTCTTCGCCCTGGCCGATGTCGGCGGTGAACGTCACGACCTCACAGCCGTAGTCGTCCTGCAGCCACTTCAGGATCACCGAGGTGTCGAGCCCGCCGGAATAGGCGAGCACCACCTTCCTGACCCGTTGCTTGTTGCGCGTGCTCTGCTTGACCATCAGGTTTCCACTTTGCCCAGCAACAGGAATTCCATCAGCGCCTTCTGCGTGTGCAGCCGGTTCTCGGCCTCGTCCCAGACCACGCTCTGCGGCCCGTCGATCACCTCGGCGGCGACCTCCTCGCCGCGGTGCGCGGGCAGGCAATGCATGAACAGCGCGTCGGACTTCGCCGCCCGCATCATTTCGGCGTCGACCTGCCAATCCTCGAAGTCGCGCTTGCGCTCGGCGTTCTCGGCCTCGAAGCCCATGCTGGTCCAGACGTCGGTGGTGACCAGGTCGGCGCCGCGCGCCGCTTCCATCGGGTCGGCGAACTCTTCGTAGTGGTCGGTGCCGTACAGGCCCGCGCGCTCGGGCTCGACCTCGTAGCCCGGCGGCGTCGATACGTGCACGTTGAAATCGAATACCTCGGCCGCCTGCAGCCAGGTATTGCACACGTTGTTCGAGTCGCCGATCCACGCCACGGTCTTGCCCTTGATCGGCGCCGCGCTGCTCGATGTAGGTGTAGATGTCGGCCAGGATCTGGCAGGGATGGTACTCGTTGGTCAGGCCGTTGATCACCGGCACGCGCGAATGCCGCGCGAAGCGCTCGATGATCTCCTGCTCGAAGGTGCGGATCATGACGATGTCGCACATGCGCGAAATCACCTGCGCCGCATCTTCCACCGGCTCGCCGCGCCCGAGCTGCGAGTCGCGCGTGTTGAGGAAGATCGCGGCGCCGCCGAGCTGATGCATGCCGGCCTCGAACGACAAGCGCGTGCGCGTCGACTGCTTCTCGAAGATCATCGCCAGCGTGCGGTCCTCCAGCGGCCAGTAGCGCTCGTAGCGCTTGAAGCGCTCCTTGATCCAGCGCGTGCGCGCGAACAGGTACTCGAGCTCCTCGCGCGCGAGATCGTTGAACTGCAGGTAATGGCGCACGCTCATGGCGAAGCGCTCAGCGCGCCGCAGCGGACGGGTGCGGGGCGGCCTCGCGCAAGAGGAAAGCCTTGATCAGGGGGGCTAGGCGCGCGACGACCTCGCGTCCCTCGGCTTCGCTCATCACCAGCGGCGGCAGCATGCGCACCACGCTGTCGGCCGTAACGTTGATCACCAGCCCGGCGTCGAGCGCGGCGCGCGCCAACTCGCCGCAGGGGCGATCGAGCTCGCACGCCGATCATCAGGCCCATGCCGCGGATCTCGACCACCCCGGCGACGCCGGCGAGCGCCGCCGCGAGCTCGTCGCGGATCAGCTGGCCGACGCGCGCCGCGTTCTCCAGCAGGCGCTCCTCGCGCATCGCGTCGATGGTCGCCACGACCGCCGTGCAGGCGAGCGGATTGCCGCCGAAGGTGGAGCCGTGGTTGCCGGGCTTGAACACGCCCGCGGCCCTGCCGCCGGCGACGCAGGCGCCGACCGGCACGCCCGAGCCCAGGCCCTTGGCGAGCGGCACCACGTCCGGAAGGATGCCGGCGTGCTGGTAGACGAACCATTTGCCGGTGCGGCCCAGGCCGCATTGCACCTCGTCGAGCATCAGCAGCCATTCGTGGCGGTCGCACAGCTCGCGCAGGCCGCGCAGATATTCCATGCGACGAGATGTTGATGCCGCCTTCGCCCTGGATCGGCTCGACCAGCACCGCGACCACGTTCGGGATTGATGCTCGGCGACCTGGCTGCACCGCGCCGAGGTCGTTGTAGGGCACGCGCACGAAGCCCGACACCAGCGGCTCGAAGCCCGCCTGCACCTTGCGGCTGCCGCGTGGCCGAGAGCGTCGCCAGCGTGCGGCCGTGGAACGCCTTCTCCATCACCACGATCGCCGGCTCCTGCACGCCGCGCTCGTGGCCGTACTTGCGCGCGATCTTGATCGCGGCCTCGTTCGCCTCGCAGCCGGAATTGCAGAAGAACACCTCGTCCAGGCCGGTGATCTCCGCGATGCGGTCGGCGGCAGCCTCCTGCACCGGGATGCGGAACAGGTTCGAGGTGTGCAGCACGCGCGCGGCCTGCTCGGCGAGCGCGCGGGTGAGCTTGGGATGCGCGTGGCCCAGGGTGCTCACCGCGATGCCGGCGAGCGCGTCGAGGTATTTCCTGCCCGACTCGTCCCACAGCCAAGTGCCTTCGCCGCGCACGAACGCCACCGGCAGGCGGGCGTAGGTATTCATGACATGGGACATCTGGCACCCCCAAACGCAAAACGGCGGCCCGCGCCGCCGTCATTCTTAGCGCGATGCTAGCACAGGGCTTTGGCCGCGGTCACCCTATGCTGCGCAGCGCTTTTTCCTCCGCGCCCGTGAGCACCCGCAGGCAGGGCAGGTAGCCCTCGTACACCATGCCGTGCAGCTCCATGCGCTTGTGCGAGTGCAGCAGGTCGCCCAGGTAATCCACGATCTCGGGCGTGATCAGCTGCCCGGGCACCAGCACCGGGATGCCCGGAGGATAGGGCACGATCTGATCCGCGCATACCCGCCCCGCAAGCGCCTCGCTGACGCGCTCGCGCTCGTCGAACACCGGCACCACCTCGCCGCCGCAGTAGTAGGCGTCGCGCGGCAGGAAGCGCAGCCGGGTGAAGCCGGGGATCTCGGGCGTCTGCACCAGGCGGCGCGGCGCGCGGCGCTCGCGCGCAATGCGCATCAGCGCGTCGTAGAGGCGCGAGACCTTGGAGCGGGTGGTGCCGATGGTGAGCAGCAGGGTGAGCGTATTGAAGGTCGATTTCTCGGTCTGGATGTTGTAGCGCTCGAACAGCTCCTTCTGCAGATCGTCGACGGTGTAGCCGCAGCCCGAGACGTCGATCGTCACCTTGGTCGGATCGAGCCGAATGCCGTCGTCCCGCACCTCGTCGGGCAGCAGGTCGGCGAGCTCCAGCACGCGGAACACGCCCGTCGAGTTGATCTGCGCGCGCAGCTCCTTGGCGAGCGCGAGCGTGCGCGCAAGCAGCTTGTAGCCTTCCATCACCGCCTGCTTGCGGGCGATATCGAGGCTCGCGATCATCGTGTACTGCGGGCTGGTCGACGTGTGCATGTTGAAGTTTTCCCGGAACAGGTGCTGCCTGAAGTCCGGGTCGTTGACGTGGATCATCGAGGCCTGCGAGAACGCCGACATCACCTTGTGGGTCGATTGCGTGGCGTAGTCGGCGCCCGCCTCGAGCGCAGTGGGGCGGAACTCGGGATGAAAGCGCGCGAAGCCGTACCATGCCTCGTCGATGATCACCTTGATGCCCTTGTCGTGCGCCGCCTCGATGATCGGCGCCAGGTCGTAGCGCAGGCCGTCGTAGGTGCAGGAGGTGAGGATCAGCGCCTCGGCGTCCGGGTGCTTCTCGATTGCCTCGAAGATCGCTTTCTTGGGCACCGGCCCGTACAGGCCGTACCTGCGGTTGAGCGCGCTGTCGAGATAGACCGGATGTGCGCCCGAGAGCACCACGCCGTGGTGCACGCTCTTGTGGCAGTTGCGATCGAGCAGCAGCTTTTCTCCGGGAGCGAGCAGCGTCTGGAAGATGACCTTGTTGGCGGTCGAGGTGCCATTGGTGGCGAAGAAGGTGCGCTGCGCGCCGAAGGCCTTGGCGGCCATCGCCTGCGCCTCGGCGATCACGCCCTTGGGCTCCATCAGGGAGTCGAGCATCGGCACCGATACCGAGAGATCGGCGTCGAACACGTGCTCGCCCATGAACTCGTAGAAGTCGTTCACCCACGGGCTGCCGCGCAGCGATTCGCCCGAGGAGTGCCCCGGCGTGTGCCACTGGTCCTTGGCCATCCACACGTAGTTCTTCAGCTGGTCGTAGAACGGCGTCCTGGCGCGTTCCTGGATTTGCGCGTTCAGGATGCGGTAGATGCCGCGGTAATCGCGCTCCTCGCGGTAGAAGTAGCCGTCGACGGCCTCGGTGAACAGCGCGTCGACGACGTCGTCTTCCTTTTCCTGTGCGATCAGGATGTAGACCGAAAGCTCGGGACGAAAGCGGGTGATGCGGCGCACCAGCTCGAGCGCCGACATCTGCAGCTTCTTGCGCGCGCCGCCGTTCCTGCGTCCGCCGGCCGGCAGGGAATACAGCGTGTCGTCGACCAGCACCGCCTGCATGTCGCCGTCGCTCTCGATCGCCGCGAGCGCTTCCTTGGCGGTGGTGACGCCGGAAAAAACGATGCCGAGCGGATTGTCGAGCGTGCGCGCCGCGGCGTTGAGGCCCTTCACGAACTCCCGCAGCACCAGACTTTCGTCGTTGATGACGAGAATTCGGCTGACGGGCTTGGCCATGGCGATGGCGGACGGTGGTTCAGATGCCCGTGAATAGCAAGAGAAATCGGCGCCCGTTGCTATAATTCAACGTGCCTGCTGTGCGCCAATCCCGCCGCCCCGAGTCGATCCGGACATGTCGCGGGAAGACCTCCCGCGCGTTGCGCACTGCGGCGCGAGCCCGGTTACTGCAGCGCCTTGATGGCGGCGGCGAGGCGGCTCTTGTGGCGGTTGGCGGCGTTTCGGTGCAGCACGCGCTTGTTGGCGACGCGGTCGATCACCCCGTGCGACTGCCGCAGCGCGTCGGCGGCGGCGGCCTTGTCGCCGGCGGCGACCGCTTTCTTGACGTTCTTGATCGCGGTGCGCACCGCGGTGCGCATGCTCATGTTGTGCACGCGGCGCTTCTCCGACTGGCGGGCGCGCTTGCGCGCCGATTTGATGTTGGCCATGTATTTGGGGGCGGGCTGAAAAAGGGGCGCATTGTAGCGGCTAACTGCCGGCCAGGCAAGGCAATTTCGGTGGAGCAACGGAGCGGGCGGCGATGAACCTGCTGCGCGCCCTGGCGACCATCAGCAGCATGACGCTCGTATCGCGCGTGCTCGGCTTCGTGCGCGATTTCTTCATTGCCAGGTTCTTCGGCGCGGGGCTCGCAACCGACGCCTTCTTCGTCGCCTTCCGCATCCCGAACCTGCTGCGCCGGCTGTTCGCCGAGGGCGCGTTCTCCCAGGCCTTCGTACCGGTCCTCGGCGAGTACCGCGGCCGTCAGACCGAGGACGAGACGCGCGCGCTGCTCGACAGCGTGGCGACCGTGCTGTTCCTCGCGCTGGTGGTGGCTGCCGCGCTCGGCGTGCTGGCCGCGCCGCTCATCGTCTACGTGTCGGCGCCGGGGTTCGCGGCAGATCCGGGCAAGTTCGCCTTGACCGTGACGCTGCTGCGCATCACGTTTCCCTACATCCTGTTCATCTCGCTCGTGGCGCTCGCCGCCGGGATCCTCAATACCTGGAGCCGCTTCGCGGTACCGGCGTTCACGCCGGTGCTGCTCAACGTCAGCTTCATCGTGGCGGCGGCGTTCCTTGCCGAGCGCTTCGACCCGCCGGTGCTGGCGCTCGCCTGGGCGGTATTCGCGGGCGGCGTGCTGCAGCTCGCGCTGCAGCTGCCCTTCCTCGCGCGGCTCGGCATGCTACCGCGCTGGCGGCTCGCGCCGCGCCACCCGGGCGTGGGCAGGATCCTCAGGCTGATGGGCCCGGCGGTGTTCGGCGTCTCGATAAGCCAGATCTCACTGCTCATCAACACGATCTTCGCTTCGTTCCTGGTCTCGGGCAGCGTGTCGTGGCTGTACTACGCCGACCGCCTTATGGAGTTTCCCGCGGGCATGCTCGGGGTGGCGCTGGGCACCATCCTGCTGCCGAGCCTGTCGAAGTACCATGCCGACGCCAAACCCGAGGAATACGGTCGTCTGCTCGACTGGGGGCTGCGGGTCACGCTGCTGCTCGCGGTGCCGGCGGCCGTCGCGCTGGCGGTGATCGCGCTGCCCCTGATCGCTACGCTGTTCCACTATGGGCGCTTTACCGTCGAGGATGCCTGGATGACGCGCCAGGCGCTGGTCGCCTACAGCGCCGGACTGGTGGGCATGATCCTGGTGAAGATCCTGGCGCCGGGCTTCTACGCGCGGCAGAACGTGGTGACACCGGTGAAGATCGGCGTACTCACGCTGCTCGCCACGCAGGCCATGAACCTGGTGTTCATCGTGCCCCTGAAGCATGCCGGCTTGGCGCTGGCGATCGCCCTGGGCGCCTGCCTCAATGCCGGACTGTTGTATCGCTACCTACGCCGGCACGGCATCTATGCGCCGCAGCCGGGCTGGGCGGCGTTCGCGGGCAAGGTGGCGATCGCGGCCGTGCTGATGGCCGCCGCACTGCACTTCGCGGCCGGCGATGCGCGATGGTGGCTGGCCGCGGGCTGGCGCGGCAAGGTGCCGGCGATGGCGGGCCTGGTGGCGCTCGGAGTCGCGGTGTACGGCGGCTGCCTGCTGCTGTTCGGTTTCCGCGTGCGTGACTTCTCGCGCCGGGGCGCGGAATGAGCGCATCGCTCGACGCTTTCGCCGAGCTGCTGCGCCGTGACGACACGAAGATCGACCTTGCGCGCGGCTGCCTGATGATCGCCGAGGACGCCTATCCGGGGCTCGATGTGGAGCAATACCTCGCCGAGCTCGAGCGCCTGGCGATGCGCCTGCGAGCCAGGCTGCCGCAGAGCTACGGCGCGGAGGAGCGCGTGATGGCGCTCAACCAGTTCCTGTTCGACGATCTCGGCTTCTACGGCAACACCGACGACTACTACGACCCGCGCAACAGCTACCTGAACGAGGTGATGGACCGCAAGACGGGGATTCCGATCACGCTCGCGATCCTCTACATGGAACTCGGCAGGCGCGTCGGCCTGCCGCTGGAGGGCGTTTCCTTCCCGGGCCATTTTCTGGTGCGGCTGCGGCTGCGCCGCGGCACGCTGGTGCTCGATCCGTTCAGCGGCGGCGTACCGCAGTCCGAGGACGAGTTGCACCAGCGGCTCAAGCGCGTCATTCCGGAGGGCGCCACCGGCGACATCCCGGTCGCCGAGTTGCCGCTCGACCAGTTCCTCGAGCCGGCGAGCAAGCGCCAGATCCTCGCTCGCGTATTGCGCAACTTGAAGGGCATCTACCGCCAGGCCGACAAGCCCGAGCGCCTGCTCGAGGTGCTGGACCGCATACTGGTGGTGAACCCGCAGGCGCGCGCGGAGCTGCGCGATCGCGGATTGCTGTACCAGCGCCTGGAGGCCTTTCGCGCCGCGTTCAAGGATCTTTCGGAGTACCTCGAGCGCGAACCCGACGCGCCGGACTTCGAGGAAATTCGCGCCAAGGTGATGGAGCTCGGGAACATCTGCGCGCACCTTAACTAGCTGAAATCTTGCACTAGACTGACGGACGACGGCTGGCGCGTAGGAAATTCGCGCTCCCGCGCATACAATCGCGGCTCCGGGCCCGGCGAAGCGCTGAGCTCCCAAAGAATCCCCAACCCGAGAGGAGAGATATGAAACGTCGCGCATTCCTTAAAAAGGCCGCAGCAGGCCTCGCGGTCGGCAGCGTTGCCGCGCCGGCCATCGCGCAGTCGAATCCGAAAATCAGCTGGCGCCTTGCGGCGAGCTGGCCGAAGAGCCTCGACACGCTGTTCGGCGGCGCCGAGCTCGTCGCCAAACGGGTCGCGGAAATCACCGACGGCAATTTCCAGATTCGCACCTTTGCCGCGGGAGAAATCGTGCCCGCGCTTCAGGTGCTGGACGCGGTCCAGGCCGGCACGGTGGAGCTTGGGCACACGGCGCCCTACTACTACTTCGGCAAGGACGCGGCGTTCGCGCTCGGCACGTCGGTGCCCTTCGGGCCGAACTCCCGCCAGACCAACGCCTGGTGGTACGAGGGCGGCGGCGAGCAGCTCATGGCGCCGCTGTTCTCCGAGTACGGCTGCGTCGCACTGCTCGCCGGCAACACCGGCTGCCAGATGGGCGGCTGGTTCCGCAAAGAGATCATGACCGTGGCCGACCTGAAGGGCCTGAAGTTCCGCATCGGGGGCATGGCCGGCCTGGTGCTTGCCAAGCTTGGCGTGGTGCCGCAGCTGATCGGCGGCCCCGACATCTACCCGTCGCTCGAAAAGGGTACGATCGACGCCGCCGAGTGGGTCGGGCCTTACGACGACGAGAAGCTGGGTTTCAACAAGGTCGCCCAGTACTATTACTACCCGGGCTTCTGGGAAGCCGGTCCCATGCTGATGACGCTGGTCAACGAGAAGAAGTGGAACGAGCTGCCGAAGCACTACCAGGCAGCGCTCAAGACGGCATGCGCAGAGGCGAACGTCTGGATGCCGGCGAAGTACGACGACGCGAACCCGAAGGCGCTGCGTCGCCTGGTGGCGGGCGGCACCAAGCTGCGCCCGTTCTCGCGGGCAATTCTCGCCGCGAGCGAGAAGGCTGCATACGAGCTCTACGAAGAGCTCAAGGGCAAGAGCAAGCACTGGGCGCGCGTCTACCCCGAATGGAAGAAGTACCGCGACGAGCAGTTCCTGTGGTTCCGCGTCGCCGAGTCCACCTACGATAACTACGCCTTCTTCTCGAAGGTGAAGGGCTAGCAGCGGCGCCGCACCGCCGGGGGAGCCGTCCCCGGAAAGAACAAACCCCGCCTCGGCGGGGTTTTTCTTGGCACTGCTGTCGGGCTATTTGCCCTGCTTGAACTGGTTTTCCAGGTCGTTGCCGCTCTTGTCGCCGGAGTCCTGTTGGTCCTGGTCCGCGGCGTTCGGCGCGTACGCCTTGTCCCCCTTCTGCGGTCCGAAGTCGGGCACGGCGTTATGGTCAAGCTCGTTCTTCTCGTACTCCGGCGTCGGGATCGTTAGCTCGATCTTGGACGGGTCCACCTTGAGCTTCTCCAGATTCCCGGTCACGAGCTTCGGGAACGCGATTACGACGGCGACCATGATCACCTGGATCACGACGAACGGTACCGCGCCCCAGTAGATCTGCCCCGTGGTGATCGGCGCGACCAGCTTTCCGGTGACCTTGTCGACGTACTCCTTGGCTGCGGCCACGCTGCGCAGGTAGAACAGAGCGAAGCCGAACGGCGGGTGCATGAACGAGGTCTGCATGTTGATGCCGAGCAGGATGCCGAACCAGATGATGTCGATGCCGAGCTTCTCCGCCACCGGTCCGAGCAGTGGCACGATGATGAACGCCAGTTCGAAGAAATCGAGGAAGAATGCGAGCACGAAAGTGAGCAAGTTGACCACGATCAAGAAGCCGAGCGCGCCGCCTGGCAGACCGGTCAGCAGGTGCTCCACCCACAGGTCGCCGTTGACGCCGCGGAAGGTGAGGCTGAACACGGTCGAGCCCACGAGGATGAAGATCACGAACGAGGACAGCTTCGCGGTGGAATTCATCGCCTGCTTGAGCAAGTTCCAGCTCAGGCGCCGGTTGATGAGCGCCAGCGCCAGCGCCCCGGTGGCGCCCATCGCGCCGCCTTCGGTCGGGGTCGCGACGCCGAGGAAGATGGTGCCCAGCACCAGGAAGATGAGCGCCAGCGGCGGGATCAGCACGAACACCACGCGTGCCATCAGCTTCCAGCCGCGCAGCGTGCGCGCCTCCGGCGGCAGCGCCGGGGCGGCGTCGGGAAACAGCATCGACCTGCCGAAAACGTAGAGCAGATACAGGCTGGTCAGCACAAGGCCCGGTATGATCGCACCCGCGTACATATCGCCGACCGAGCGGCCCAGCTGGTCGGCCAGCACTATCAGCACGAGAGACGGCGGGATGATCTGCGCGAGCGTGCCCGAAGCGGCGATTACACCAGTGGCGAGCTCCCGGTTGTAGCCGTAGCGCAGCATGATCGGCAGCGATATGAGACCCATCGAGATCACCGACGCGGCCACCACACCAGTGGTGGCGGCAAGCAGCGCGCCAACCAGCACCACCGCGTAGGCGAGGCCGCCGCGCACCGGCCCGAACAGTTGGCCGATGGTGTCGAGCAGGTCCTCCGCCATGCCGCTTCGCTCCAGGATCAGGCCCATGAAGGTGAAGAACGGCACCGCAAGCAGGGTGTCGTTGGCCATGATGCCGAAGATCCGCTCGGGCAGCGCCTGGAACAGGGCGGGATGCAGCAACCCGAGGTCGACACCGATGAAGCCGAAGGACAGACCGATCGCCGCCAGCGCGAACGCCACCGGGTAGCCGAGCAGCAGGAACACCACGAGCGCGCCGAACATCAGCGGCCCCAGATTGGCGACGAGGAAGGCGGTCATTTGGCCGGGTTCTCATCGACATGCAGCTGCTCGATCGCGGGATCCTGGTGCTTTTCCGCCGTATCCGGAATAACGCCCATCAGGAAGCCGACGCGCTTGATCAGCTCGGAGATGCCTTGCAGCGTGAGCAGGAAAAAGCCTGCGGGAACCATGAGCCGTACCGGCCAGCGAATCAGGCCGCCGGCGCTGCCGGAAATCTCGCCGCTGTTCCAGGCGTTCATGAACACCGGCCACGACAGCCACAGGATGTAGGTCGACATCGGCAGCAGGAAGAAAAGCGTGCCGAAGACATCGATCCAGACCTGCGTGCGCCGCGACAGGCGTCCGGCGATTACGTCGATGCGGATGTGCTCGTTGTGCAGCAGCGTGTGGCCCGCGCCGAGCAGGAACACGGCGGCGAACAGGTACCATTGCAGCTCGAGCCAGGCGTTCGACGCCTTGTCGAGCGCATAGCGCGAGGTGGCGTTGGCCGCGCTCACCAGTACCATGACGAGGACGCACCAATAGATCAGGCGGCCGATGCGTTCGTTGAGCGCGTCAATGGCGCGCGACAGCGTCAGCAGTAGTTTCATCATCGCAATTCCTTACTGGATCCAGTAGCAGGAGCGGGCGGCCCCCCGACCCCTCCCGACGGGAGATCGCCGCGCCAGTAAGGTCGTGCTGGGCGGCGAAATCCTAGGCGGGGATTGTCCTCGATTGGTCGCGGCCTGGCAAAACGGAATTGTACGGGGCCTGTTAAATGCATTCCTGGAGTCAGCTTGATGAAAGACGCTGGGAGGGGGCGAATACGCGATGTTGTACTCTGCGGCCTAATGAGTGGGAGCCCTCGCACGCGCAGCTCGGCTGCTATCCTGCTGATCGTCGTCGCGCAGCTGTTCGGTACGTCGCTCTGGTTCAGTGCCAATGCGGCCGCCGGCGATCTGGCGCGCGCCTGGGGTCTGACGACGGCGGACCTGGGCGCCCTCACCAGCGCGGTGCAGTCGGCTTCATCGCGGGAACGCTGTTCTTTTCCCTGTCGGGGCTGGCCGATCGCTACGCCGCGAGCCGCATCTTCGCGCTGTGCGCGGCGCTCGGCGCGCTCGCCAATGCCGCGTTCGCGCTGCTCGCGCACGGCGTCGCCGACGGCTGCGCCTACCGCTTCCTCACGGGCTTCGCGCTCGCGGGGATCTATCCGCTCGGCATGAAGCTGGTGGTCACCTGGGCGCCAGCGCGCGCGGGCGAGACCCTCGGCTGGCTGGTCGGCATGCTGACCATCGGCACCGCGCTGCCGCACGCGATCCGCGCCGCGGGCGGCAGCGCCCCGTGGCAGGCCGCCGTGCTCGCTGCGTCGGTGCTCGCCGTATTGTCGGGGCTCGCCGTGCTCGCGTTGGGGGACGGCCCGCATCTGAAGCACAGCGGCGCGTCGCGCCGCCCCGGATGGGGCTCGGTGTTGCGGGCGTTCCGGGTGCCGGCGTTCCGCGCCTCGGCGCTGGGCTACTTCGGCCACATGTGGGAGCTGTACGCGCTATGGACCATCGTGCCGCTGCTCGCCGCCGCGGCGCTGGCACCAGGCGGCACGGCCGACGCAACGAGCGTATCGGCATGGTCGTTCGCGGTCATCGGCGTCGGCGGGCTGGGGTGCATGCTCGGCGGCTGGCTGAGCCGCCACGTGGGCAGCGCGCGCGTCGCCGCGCTGGCGCTCGCCGCCTCGGGCGCGCTGTGCCTGGTGTATCCGCTGCTGAGCCCCCTGTCGCCGGTGCTCGCCATGGCACTGTTGCTCGCGTGGGGCGTGGCGGTGGTCGCCGATTCGCCCCAGTTCTCTGCGCTGTCGGCGAGAGCCTGCCCGCCCGAGCTCGTGGGCAGCGCGCTCGCCTTCCAGAACAGCATCGGCTTCCTGATCACAGTGTTCTCGATCAGCCTCGCGACCGCGCTGATCCCGGACATGGGAGCGCGCATCGCCTGGCTGCTGCTGCCCGGACCGATACTGGGATTGATCGGCTTCGCGCCGCTCGCGCGCGGTCGCATCGTTGTCGAGTGATCGGGCGCCTGGCCGGCGCTCGTTGCGCTGCAGAAAGGCCGCTATAATTCATCATTTTAAGCGCGCCAGATGGTCGTCACGCACGGCTCCGTATTGCCCGTCCGAGGCCGGCATGCCCTGACCATCGGTAACTTCGACGGCGTGCACCTCGGCCACCAGGCGATGCTCAAGCGCGTCGTCGCGCAGGCGCGCGCTGCCGGCGTAACCTCCTGCGTACTCACCTTCGAGCCGCATCCGCGCGAGTTCTTCGCCCCCGAAGCGGCGCCGGCGCGCCTGACGCGCCTGCGCGAGAAGCTCGAGCTGATCGCCGCGGCTGGCATCGAACGCGTGCACGTGGCGCGCTTCAACGCGCGCTTCGCCTCGCTCGCCGCCGAGCGCTTCGTCGAGGACATGCTAGTGCGCGGGCTGGGCGTCAGCTGGCTGCTGGTGGGACACGATTTCCGCTACGGCGCGCGCCGCGCCGGCGATTTCGCGGCGCTCGCGGACGCGGCGCGGCGCCACGGCTTCGCCCTCGAGGCGATGCCGGAGGTCACGCTCGCGGGCGAGCGCATCTCCAGCTCCGCGGTGCGCGCTGCGCTGTTGGCGGCCGATTTTCCGCGCGCGGAGCGGCTGCTCGGGCGCCCCTACACGCTGTCGGGGCGCGTGGCGCACGGCGCCAAGCTCGGGCGCGAGCTCGGCTTCCCGACCGCGAACCTGGTGCTGCCGCATCGGGCGCCGCTCGCCGGCATCTACGTCGTCGAGGCCTGCGGCGCGGACGCCAGCGACGGACGCCGTTGGCTGCCGGGCGTGGCGAGCGTCGGGCGGCGCCCGACGGTTAACGAGGTGGCGGTACCGCTGCTCGAAGTGCACCTGTTCGATTTCGCCGAGGAGCTCTACGGGCGCCACCTGCGGGTGCGCTTCATCGAAAGGTTGCGCGACGAGGCGAAGTATCCCGATCTGAACGCGCTGCGCGCGGCGATCGCGCGCGACGTCGCGATGGCCAAGGAGTGTTTTGCCAAGCATGGCTGACTACAAGAACACGCTGAATCTTCCCGACACGCCGTTCCCGATGCGCGGCGATCTCGCCAAGCGCGAGCCGCAATGGGTGCGCGACTGGCAGCGGCGCGGCGTCTACAAGCGGCTGCGCGAGCATTGCCAAGGGGCGGCCGCGCTTCGTGCTGCACGACGGCCCGCCGTACGCCAACGGCGACATCCACATCGGCCACGCCGTGAACAAGATCCTCAAGGACATCATCGTCAAGTCGCGTACCCTGGCCGGCTTCGACGCGCCCTACGTGCCGGGCTGGGACTGCCACGGCATGCCGATCGAGGTGCAGATCGAGAAGCAGCACGGCAAGCACCTTTCGGCCGAGGAGACGCAGCGCCTGTGCCGCGCCTACGCCACCGAGCAGATCGAGCGGCAGAAGGCCGATTTCCAGCGCCTGGGCGTGCTCGGCGACTGGGACAATCCCTACCTCACCATGGCGTACCGCAACGAGGCCGACGAGATCCGCGCGCTCGGCGTGCTGCTCGGCAAGGGCTACCTGTACCGGGGCCTCAAGCCGGTCAACTGGTGCTTCGACTGCGGCTCGGCGCTCGCCGAGGCCGAGGTCGAGTACGAGGACCGCAAGGACCTGGCGATCGACGTCGGCTTCCTGCTGGAAGATGGCGATCGGGAGAAGCTGAAGCGGGCGTTCGCGCTGGACGAGCTGCCGCGCGGGCCGATCTACGCGGTGATCTGGACGACCACGCCCTGGACGATCCCGGGCAACCAGGCGTTGAACGTTCATCCGGACATCGCGTACTCGCTGGTGGAAACGGAACGCGGCGCGCTGATCCTCGCGAGCGATCTCAAGGATGCCTGCCTCGCGCGATACAAGCTTTCGGGCCGCACCCTCGCCGCTTGCAAGGGCGCGGCGCTCGAGGGCATCACGTTTCGGCACCCGTTCTACGAGCGCCACGCGCCGATCTACCTCGGCGACTACGTGACGCTCGACACGGGCACCGGGCTGGTGCACTCGGCGCCTGCCTACGGCGTCGAGGACTTCGAGTCCTGCCGGCGCTACGGCATGAAGGACGAGGACATCCTCACTCCGGTGCAGGGCGACGGCAGGTTCGTGAAGTCGCTGCCGCTGTTCGGCGGCAGCATGATCTGGGACGCGAACCTGGAGATCGTCGCAGAGATCGAGCGGCGCGGCGCGCTGTTCGCGCGCGCTCCCTACGTGCACAGCTACATGCATTGCTGGCGCCACAAGACGCCCGTGATCCTGCGCGCCACGGCGCAATGGTTCGCCGGCATGGACGCGACGCCCGGCTACGAGGGCGTGATGCCCGCCGAGCCGCTGCGCGCCACGGCACTGCGCGGCGTCGACAACACGCAGTTCTTCCCGGCCTGGGGACAGGCGCGGCTGCACGGCATGATCGCCAACCGTCCCGACTGGACGCTGTCGCGCCAGCGCCAGTGGGGCGTGCCGATGCCGTTCTTCATCCACAAGGAAACCGGCGCGCTGCACCCGGAACGCTCGAGCTGCTCGAGGCGGTGGCCAAGCGCGTGGAGGAGGGCGGCATCGAAGCCTGGCAGCAGCTCGATGCGCGCGAGCTGCTGGGCGACGACGCCGCGCACTACGACAAGGTGAAGGACACGCTCGACGTGTGGTTCGACTCCGGGTCGACGCATTTCACCGTGCTGCGCGGCTCGCACCAGGATCAAACCGGTTTCCCGGCCGACCTCTACCTCGAGGGCTCGGACCAGCATCGCGGCTGGTTCCACTCGTCGCTGCTGGTGTCCTGCATGATGAACGGCGTGCCGCCCTACAAGGCGCTGCTGACGCACGGCTTCGTCATCGACATGGAAGGCCGCAAAATGTCGAAGTCGCGCGGCACCGGCATGTCTCCGCAGAAGATTACCGGCACGCTCGGCGCCGAGATCCTGCGCCTGTGGGTGGCGAGCACCGACTACTCGGGCGAGCTGCAACCTTTCGAACGAGATCCTGAAGCGCGTGGTGGAAAGCTATCGCCGGATCCGCAACACGCTGCGCTTCCTGCTCGCCAACACCTCCGACTTCGACCCCGCCAGGCACGCGCTGCCGGTCGAGCGGCTGCTCGAGATCGACCGCTATGCGATCGCGTTCGCCGCGCGGCTGCAGGACGAGCTCGCCGCGGACTACGAGCGCTATCAGTTCCACCTGGTCGCGCAAAAGCTGCAGGGCTTCTGCTCGGAGGACCTGGGCGCGTTCTACCTCGACATCCTCAAGGACCGCCTGTACACCTGCGGCGCCGACTCGCGCGCGCGCCGCTCGGCGCAGACCGCGCTCCACCACATCACGCGCAGCCTGGTGCGGCTGATGGCGCCGATCCTCTGCTTCACCGCCGAGGAGCTGTGGGCGGTGCTCACCGGCGACAAGGACGACAGCGTGTTCTTCCACACCTGGCACGCGATGCCCGAGGTTGCCGACGCGCCGCAGCTGCTGGCGAAGTGGGCGCGCTTGCGCGAGCTGCGCAACCCGGTGCGCAAGAGCATCGAGGCGCTGCGCGGCGCGGGCAAGGTCGGCTCGTCGCTGCAGGCCGAGGTGGAGCTGCGGGTCGACGGCGCGGACTACGAGCTGCTCGCGGGCCTGGGCGACGAGCTCAAGTTCGTGATGCTCACCTCCGAGGCGCGCGTGACGCGCGCCTCGGGCGCCGCGGACGAGCGCATCGAGGTCGTGCCGAGCGCGCACGCGAAGTGCGAGCGCTGCTGGCATTACCGCGCCGACGTGGGCGCCGACGCCGCGCATGCGTCGCTGTGCGGGCGGTGCGTGGCGAACCTGTTCGGTTCCGGGGAGCGGCGTGCGCACGCCTAGGACGATGCCGTGGTTCGTGCTGGCCGCGGCGATTCTCGTCGCAGACCAGCTCACCAAGTGGGCGATCCTCGCGAGCTTCGCCGCGGGCGAGCGCCTGCCGATCACCGGATTCTTCAACCTCGTGCTGGCCTACAACAAGGGCGCCGCGTTCAGCTTTCTCGCCGGCGCGCCCGGCTGGCAGACGCCGCTGTTCGTCGGCGTCGCGCTGCTCGCGATCGTCGTGGTGTCGGTGCTGCTCGTGCGCGCGCCGGGCAGGCGGATATTCTGCGCCGGCCTGGCGCTGATCCTCGGCGGCGCGCTGGGCAACGTGGTCGACCGCCTGCGCCTGGGGCACGTGGTGGATTTCCTCGATTTCCACGCCTTCGGCTGGCACTGGCCGGCGTTCAACGTCGCCGACTCGGCCATCACCGTCGGCGCGGGGCTGCTCATCATCGAGAGCTTCCTGCAGCGGGGGGCGCGTTGACGGACACGCCGGCCGCAGGATCCTGCTGACGCTGCATTACCGCATCCGGCTGGAGGACGGCACCGAGGTGCTGTCGACCTTCGGCGGCGATCCGGCGACGCTGGCGCTGGCCGCAACGAGCTCGCAGCGGGGCTCGAGCAGCGCCTGGCGCGCTAGCCCGGCGGAGCTACGCCTTCGAGCTCGAGGCGGCGCAGGCGTTCGGCGAGCGGCGCGAGGAGCTGCTGCAGACGTTGCCGCGCGCCTCCTTTCCGCGCGACATCGCCCTCGCGGCAGGCGCAGTGATCGAGTTCTCCACCGCCCGGGGCGGGCGGCACGCCGGCCTGGTGCGCGAGTTGCATGACCAAGACGTGCTCGTGGACTTCAACCACCCGCTCGCGGGCCGCAGGCTGCGCTTCGAGGTGGAGGTTCTCGCCGTCGTCTGATGGTGGCAATATAGGCCGATGCAGGCGGATACGCAGGAAACCAAGCTCACCGAGGTGGTGCTCGCCAACCCGCGCGGCTTCTGCGCCGGCGTGGAGCGCGCCATCGAGATCGTGGAGCGCGCGCTCGAGCGGTACGGCGCGCCGATCTACGTGCGCCACGAGATCGTGCACAACCGTTTCGTGGTCGACGGCCTGCGCGCCAAGGGCGCGGTGTTCGTCGAGGAGCTGGACGAGGTGCCCGCGGGGCAGCACGGTGATCTTCAGCGCCCACGGCGTGGCGAAAGCGGTGCGCGCCGACGCCGAGGCGCGCGGCCTGAAAGTGTTCGACGCCACCTGCCCGCTGGTCACCAAGGTGCACGTCGAGGTGGCCAAGATGCTCGCGGCGGGACTGGAGATCGTCATGATCGGCCATCGCGGCCACCCCGAGGCCGAGGGCACCATGGGGCAGGCAGTCTCGGGCATCCACCTGGTCGAGACGGTGGCGGAGGTCGCGGGACTGCAGCTCGAGGATCCGTCGCGCGTCGCCTATGTCACCCAGACCACGCTGTCGGTCGACGACGCGGCGGCGATCGTCGCGGCGCTCAAGGCGCGCTTTCCGCGCATCCGCGGGCCGAAGAGCGACGACATCTGCTATGCGACGCAGAACCGGCAGGACGCGGTCAAGTTCATGGCGCCGAAGTGCGACGTGGTGATCGTAGTCGGCTCGCCCAACAGCTCCAACTCCAACCGGCTGCGCGAGGTGGCGGTGAACATGGGCGTCGAAGCCTACATGGTGGACCGCGCCGCGGACCTGCGCCCGGAATGGGTCGCCGGCAGGCGCCGCGTGGGCGTGACCGCCGGCGCCTCCGCGCCGGAGGTGCTGGTCAACGAGCTCATCGAGCGTCTGCGGCAGCTGGGCGCCGGCAGCGTGCGCCAGCTGGAGGGCATCATCGAGGGCGTGGTGTTCACCGTGCCCCGCGAGCTCTCGCGGAAGAAGTAGTGCGCGTCAGCGCTTGCCGCCCGCACCCGGCCGGGGCGGCGGGGCTTCGAAGCTCACCTCGATCACCATCTGCGTCCTGACCGCGCGCGTGGCCTTCTTGCCGGGCGTGAAGCGCGCCGTGCGAAAAGCGCGCGCGGCGGATTGCTCGAAGTAGCCGGGCGGCTCGGCGCGCACGGTTTCGACGCGGTCGACGCCGCCCTGCTCGTTGATATACAGGCGCACCACCACCGTGCCCGAAAGACCGCGGCGCAGCGCCGCCTCCGGATACGCCGGCTCGACGTGGTTCAGGATGCCGGGCCGCTCGTCGAGCTCGCGCGTGGCGTAGTAGCGCGGTCCGGGCGGCGGCGCTTCGGACGAAGCGGCCACTGCCTGCAGGGCCAGCGCGGCACCGAGCGCCCCCGCGAGCCGCGGCAGGAGGTGGCCGCGTTTCGCGGGGGACGGGTCGGGCATGCGCTCGCCTGATGGGCCGTCGCTTACTCGGAGATCAGCTCGCGCCAGGTCACGCGGCGGCCGGTGACCGACGGCGGCGCGACCGGCGTTTCCTGCGTGAGCTGCTGGTTGTCGGCCGTGGTCACGATGGTCACCACCCTGCCGCCGGGCAGCTGCACGACGTTGATACCCACGACCAGCGAGGCCGCGATCCTGGTCGACGCCATGTTCGCGTTGGCGCCGGGCACGTAGGCGCCCGTCCGGTAGTCGAGGAAGTTGATCCAGCCGTAGCCGCCCGCCACGCAGGAGTCGGCGGAGGGCACGTTAGACGGCACCACCAGCGTGCCGAGCTGCAGGATCGGATCGACGTTGACCCGCTCGCCCGAGTCGGGCAGGTCGACGAACCAGCCCTTGTTGGTGTTGAAGTCGACCGGGTTGGAGCTCGCGGTGCGCGTGGCGGAGTTGAGCGGCGTCAGCGTCTGCTGCACCAGGTCGCCGCTGCGCGGCGAGATCGAGCCGCTGGTAAGGTCGTCGCGGATCGCGTAGATGCTTTGCTGCTGCGGCGCAGGCGTGGTCGCCGTATCGGTGGTGCCGAGCAGCTTGCCGGTGCCGACGTAGACCACCGAGAAGCCCTGCACTTCGCCCAGCTCGGGACGCGCGGTGATCGGCTGCGGCACATTGCTCGCATCGGTGAGCGTCACCAGCTTGTAGGCCGTCATGTAGCCGCTCTCGCTCGGATCGAGCTGGAAGCGCCAGACGTTCCCCTTGAGGTCGCCGCCGTACACGCGCAGCGCGGTGTTGTCGTTGAACGCGTTGTCGACCCAGACGTTGATGCGCGCCAGGCCGCTCGGGTCGGGTAGCCCGGGGATGCACGGCGGGGTGGCGCTCAGGCCGCTGCAGCCGACGCCGGTGTCGATCCGGTTGAGGACCGCGCCGGTCTGCGCGTCGAGGATGTACAGGTGCCCCTGGCCGTCGCCCGGGTTGTAGTTGTTGTAGCCCGAGGCCACCATCACTACCCACCTGCCGTCGGACTTGCGCTTGGTGATGATCGGGTTGCCGAACGACAGGCCGATGTTGCAGTCCTCGAAGAACGTGCCGCTGTTGGCCTGCACGGAAGTGAGGCAGGTCGTGCCGCTGCCGCCTTTCAGCTCCCAAAGCGCCTTGGGATTCTGCGGGTCGGTGACGTCGAGCGCGTAGTAGCCGCGCCCGCCCGCGTTGAGCCCCGCCACCAGGATGGTGTGCCAGTTGGCCTGGGAGGCGCACGGCGTCGAGGCGGTGTGGCCGAAGCAGACGTCGCCGATCACGGGCGAGCCGTCGGTGCTGTACTGGTGGATGTACGGCTCGTTGGCGAGCTTCTTGGTCTCCGACAGCACGATTCCCGGGACGTAGGCCCAGCGCTCGGATCCCTCCCCGGAGACCGGGCTGGTGTTGAGCGTGCCGGTGAACGCGTCGTCGGTCGTCGTCGTCGTGGCGATACCCGCCGTCTGGTAATAGGGGTTGTTGTCCGGGTCGGTCTCGAAGGCGTGCAGCATGCCGTCGTTCGCCGCCACGTACACCGTGCCCAGGCGCGTGCCGGTGGTGCCGTCGGTGCTCTGCTTGAATTGCTGGTAGAACGGGTCGACACCCGCGTAGGCGCCGATGTTGTAGCCGAAGGGCGAACCCTTCACGTACGCGGGCTGCGCGTCGACGATGTCGCCGAGCAGGTGCGAGCGCTGGCGGAACAGGTCGCTCGCCAGGCTGGCGCCGGTGTCCTCGTTGGAGGTGTCGCCGCGCAGGTAGTCGACGAGCTTCTGCGCCGAGGCGGAACCGGCCTGAAGCGCGCTCCAGGTGCCTGCCTGGGTCAGGGTAGACGGGTCGAAATAGCTGGTCAGATCGGCCGACGTCAGCTCGCCCTCGCCGGTGCACGCCGGGTAGAGGCCGCTCGCGGCGGCCCCGGGCCAGCAGAACGCCTTCAGCATGTTGCCGTTGCCGGTGCCGGGCGCCGAGTTGTCGGTCGGGTCGTAGGTGAAGATGTGGCGGTCGGTGGCGGTGCGCTGGTCGAGCAGTGCCTGCGCCGACCACAGGGCGCGGCTCGCGACGATACCGGTGTTCAGGTCGATGGTGCGCGCGATGACGTCGCCGCTCCACTCCACGGTCTGATACTGCGCGGTGAAGGCGAAGTTGTCGCCGGCGACCGGCTGCAGGTTCGAGGTCGCGGCCGCGGCACCCGCGCCGACGCGCGAGCTCACCGCCTGCAGCGTCTGGCTAATCCCCTGCGCCAGCGTCACCGGGTCCTTGGCGCTGAAGAACTGGCCGTGGCCGTTGACCGCGGCGTGCCACAGGTCGTCGAGCGCCGTCTCCGAGTCCGCCGCCGGCACCGGCCAGTTCTTGGTGCCCTGCTTGATGTCGAAGAAGTCGCCGCTCGTCTGGGTCAGGTAGTTGGGGTCGAAGTCGAGCCGGCCCGCGAGGCCGAGGCCGACCGTGAAGGTGGTCATGTGCTGGAACGGCGCGGGGTCGTTCTGCGTCGTCGGCACGTTGTCGGCGAGGTCGGTGCGCAAGTCGGTCTTGTAGTAGTACATGGCGACGTCGGCCAGGGTACTACTCGCCCCGCTAAGATTGCCGTCGTAGGCGCCGATGGCGCGGGTCGAGTAGCCGGCATCGGTGTTGTCCTGGTTGCCGATCGAGTTGCCGGAGAGATTGTCGCCCGCGTTGCCGTTCCAGTAGCCGTCGGTCATCGCCAGGGTGTAGTTTGGCTGGCAGGAATACTGGATCGGGCTGCCGTCCATGCCGTCGTTGATCCCGTTCGTGACGCCGGCGTAGTAGCGCCCGACGCGCGACAGCGCCTCGCGCAGCGGCGTGCTGCCGTTGCTGCCGGTGCCGTAGACCTTCTGGAACCACACATCCTTCTGGTTGCCGGCGCCGCTCGAGAACGCATCCGCCTTCAGGTAGCGGCTCGACTGGACCGGATCGCCCGGGTTGATGGTGATGAAGCCGACCCGGTACTGGTCGGTGAGCGCGACGAAGGCGCGGCCGATCGCGGTCTTCGCCATGGTGTCGCGCATGCGGTAGTAGGCGTACCAGTTGGCGAAGTTGGTCATCTCCTCGGTGTAGGTGCAGACCGAGCCGACGCAGTCGGTGCGGCCCGGGGCCCTCGGGAAGGTCTTGGGCACCGAGTTGGTGGGCGGGTCCTGGAACGGCGTGATATTGGTGCGCACGAACTGGCCCACGTTGCTGCGGCCGCTGTTGGCATCGACGCCGCCGGCGAAGTTGCTGGTCGTGGTCTCGATATCGCCGTTGGTGGCGCCGCCGCTGAAGGTCGAGCCGTTGCCGGCGCTCATTCCCGAGGTGCTGACGACGAGCTGGGTGCCGTTCACCTCGCTGCCGGTGGTCGTCGGCGCGGTGATAATGACGCCAGTGCCGGACGCGGTGGCGGTGAAGCCGCTGCCGCCGAGGTTGATCGCGGAGGCGATCGCGCTCGCCATCCAGGTGTTGCGCGCCGTGCCGCCGCCCGTGCAGCCGGCGCCAGTGGTGCAGGTAATGGACGAAGGGAAGAGCAGCGTGCCGCTGACCGTCATGCTGTTGACGCTGTCGCCGGTGGAGGTGCTGGAGACGGTGAAGCTCGTGTTCGCCTGCGAGACCGGCGTGCCGGGCGATTGGACGATCACCGAGGCGCTGTTCCAGGACGAGCAGTTGCCTGCCGCCGTGCAGTCGTTCGGCCTGCCTGCCCCCGGCGCGGTGATGGTTACGACGTTGCTCGACACAGTCGCCGTGTAGCCGGTGGTGGCGGTGGCATTGTTGATGGCAGTTCTGATGGCGCTCGCCGCAGTGCTGGCATTGATCGGACCGCCGGCGCTCACCGTCGCGGGCGCGATAATGTTCACGCCTCTGACGAAGAGGCCGGTGATCGAGCCGGTGTAGCTGTCCGACTGGGGACTTTTCACCGTGAGGGTCGCCGTCGCGGGCGACGAGCTGCCACTGGGCGGTACCACGAAGCCGGAGTACTGCGGAATCGTGTAGCTGCCCTGGTACTTCGCCTGGCAGTTGGTGAGCGCGGTGCTGTTGCAATAGCGCACCGGTGCCGGGACCGTATAGCTGCCGGTCGGGCCCGTGGGCACCGGCGTGATGCAATTGGTCAGCGTGTCGTCGGTGCAGTACACCGTAGGAGTAATGCGGTAGTAGTAGGGCGCGCCGTAGATGCGCTTGATCGCGCCGCCGCTGGTTTTCCCGTACCCGTAGTTGATGTCCGGATACGAATAGGAGCCGTTGGTGCGGCAGTTCGGGCCTGTCGCCGAGTCGGACTGCGACGTGCACCAGACGCGGTCGGGGTAGTTGCTGACCAGGTCAGAGGTGGTCACGGTTCCGCCCCCGCCGTTCATGTCGAGCGTGTCGCGGCGGAAGGCGTTCTGGCTTGCGAGGCTGATGGCGTCGGTCGGCACCGCCGTCCAGTTGGACGTGGCGGTCGCGTTCATGTCCGCCTTCGAGGTACCGTCGAAGTTGACCCCTGGGTAGTAGCGGATCTCGGGGTTGTAATACTGGGTGTTGAGGTCGGGCGTCATCAGCGGCGGGTCGCCCGCCTCGCAGTTGTCGAGGCTGGTGTCGATCGAGCCGTTGTCGTCCTTGGCGTCGAGGCACAGCCGGTTGCTGCCGCCGAAGTACCGCCCCAGGTAGTCGGGCGTGTACTGCTGGATCATCGACCCGGAGTCGTCCAGCAGCAGCATGACGTTCGGCGGCACGTTGGCCGCCGGCAGCGCTAGCGGCTGGGTCGCGATGTCGGTCGGTGCCGCGAGTGCGCGGCCCGCGAAGGCGAGCGAGGCGCCCAGTCCGAAGGCCAGCGTTCTCAGCAGCAGTTTGTTCGCTTTCATGGCACGTTCTCCGTGTCGCGACGAATATCAGTACATCGTCGCTTGTACGAAACTCACCGTATTGCGGGGGCCGACCACCCGCACCGTGACGCGGTAGTAGGCGTCGGTCGGGGCCGAGATGGCATAGGTTCCGTAGGTCGCTCCGCCTTTGCTGCTCGCCGCGGCGGTCGAAGAGGACGACTTGAGGCAATTGGCGGCGGTCGTGGGGCCCGAGGCGTCGCACAGGCGCTGAATGACGTAGCTCACCTGGTTGCCCGCCGCGTCGGTGCCGACGTTCACCGCGGTAGTCCAGTCGTAGACGTTGATCAGGTCGAGCGCGTCCTGCGAGGTCGACCAGTAGCCGTTGCCGTTGGCGACCGCGGGCTGGTCGTTCTGCAGGGACGCGCCCGCGTTGGCGAGCAGCCAGGTACGCGCGGCTTCGACGCCCAGGTCGCCGCCCATGGTGGCGCTTTGCTTGAACGCGAGGTTGTTGGCGATCAGCGTGCCGGTGTCCACGCCGCGCATCAGCGCGAGCCCGGCGAGCGACATCGCCACCAGCACGATCAGCGCGATGAACAGCACCGCGCCTCGCTGCGCGCGGCGGGCCGCATGGGTGAGCATTTTCACGACGCCCTCCAGATCATGTTGCGCAGCGGAATCACGGTTTCGAAGACGCGGTAGCGGAAGCAGCGCGCCTGGCTGCTCGGGGTGGCGACGTCCACGGCGTTGAACGGACTGCCGGCGAGCCCAAACGCGGTCGGCAACGACGTGGTCGTGGTCGCGTCGCAGTTGCCGCCCGAGACCGAAGGCTTCTCGAAGTTGCCGATGCGCGCCAGAACGCCGACGCGTACCGCCAGCACCTGGGTCCAGTCCGACGAAGTAACCGGGGGATTGTTGTCGAAGCTGTCGATGATTCCGTCGCCCAGCGTGTACGTGGTGTTGCTGACCGTGCCGTTGTTGACGCCGTTGTCCTTGCCGTACTGCGCGCGCATGTCGACGATGCCGTCGACCACGTCGAAGGCCGTGGTGCCGCCCGCGCTGAGCAGCGAGTCGGTGGCGCGCAGGTTGTTGTTCACGATCGCGAAAGTGCGCCGGCGCACCTGGCCGAGATCGAACACCAGGTCGTCCTTCACATAGCCGGGGAGCAGGCCGTTTCCGGCGGGCGGCGGGTTGTACTCGCCCGCGGCGCCGGGGTTGTAGCCGAGCTGCGCCGTGGCGGCACTCACGCCGGTGAGCTTGCGCAGCGAGCAGTTCGGCGCTCCGGACAGGTTCACCGCCAGAACCAGGTCGCCCGCGAAAAAGCCGTAGGTGCCGTCGACCTTGAACTGGCCGGCCGGCGAGGCCGTGGTGAGCGCCACCGGCGCGAGGCGGGTGGCGGCGCTCGCGTACATGACCGTGATCTGGTCCGGCTGGCCCGCGGCGGTGGTGATCAGCACCGGCGCCAGGGAAACGTTGGGCAGCGTGCCGCCGAGATTGGCCGAATAGTCGCGGTTGGACGTAATACTTGATGTCGCCGCAGCCGAAGGCGCGCGAGTCGGCGATGCCGTAGCCCGCCACGCGCACGTCGCGCTCGACGCTGAACAGCGCGATGGTGCCGTTGGTCTGCGCGCCGCCCTCGCCGAGCGTCGAGCGGTTGAAGCTGTCGCTCGCGATGTAGGCCTGGGTGATGATCAGGATGCCGATCAGGCCGATCGCCACCGCGACCAGCACCTCGACCAGGCTCATGCCGTATTGTCTGGATCGCATGGCGTGTCTCATGGGTCGTTGATCTGGGCGACCACGCTGTAGGAGCTCACCGTGGTCTCGCCCGGGCGCTTCCAGCGCACGAGGATGGTCGCCTGGCGGCCGGCGACCGTGATCGACGGCGCGGTGATGGTCGGATCGGCGGGGTCCTGCGGCAGCGTGGCGACGACCTTGTTGGCCCACGCGGTAAGACGCGCGTTGCCCCCGCCGGCGTCGTCGTAGGTCGCGATGTTGGCCCTGTCCACCCACATCGTGCCGACGATCTGGTTGGCGAGGTAGGCCGCCTCGGAGCGGTACTTGGAGTCGATGGTGTTGCGCATGCCGACGGCCTGCATGCCGAGCATGGCGAGGATGCCGATCGAGAAGATCAGGATTCCGACAAGGGCCTCCAGCAGCATCACGCCCTGCTGTTTCGAGTGTGCATTGGCTCGTTTCATTCGGCCGTCCCCCTCAGCAGGCCCGCGGCTCGATCGCGGGCGGCACGGGCACCGCGACCTTAGGGTCGCACATGCGCGCCTGGCCGCCGCTCGAGACGACGATGCGCAGGCAGCGCATCTTGCCGCTCGCGCTCAGGTGCTCGCAGGTGCCGGTGGTGTTCGAGATGTCGATCTGCGTGATGCCGGCGCCCTGCAGCCGGCCGAGGCCGGTGAAGATCGCGGTCGAGCCGCCGGTGACGGTGACCGCGACGTTCTTCGTGCCCTCGGTTGCCGAGCGCGTCTGGATGAGCTGCGGCGCAGCCGTCGAGCCCACCGTCTGGTCGCACAGGCCAGTCGGGTCGGCGAGGCTTACTGCCCAGGCGAGCGACGTGGTGCTGAGCACGCAGCCGGCGGTCAGGTCGCTCACGAACTGGAAGCGCACCAGCGTGTTGCGGCGCACCGCCTCGGTGCGCGCCAGATTGAGGCCCGAGAGCGTCGACTCGGCGGCGTTCCGGATCTGCGCGTTCTGCAGGAATATGGTGAACGACGGCAACGCCACCATCAGCACCAGGGCGACGATCGCCAGGCCGATCATCAATTCGATCAGCGAGAACCCCTGCTGTATGCGGCGCATCAGCACGTTTCGCCCTTCTTCGAGATCCAGCAGGTGCCGGAGCTGTTCCAGCCCGAGAGGCCGGTGATGGTCGTCGTCCGGACGTTCGATTCGTTGATGGTGTAGACGAACGGCCCCATGCCTTGCGCCGCGACGCCGGTTGCGGTGCACCTGAAGGCCGTCGCGGTGACTGCCCCGCCCGCGCCATCATCGCAAGCGTAGGTGAAATAGCGCGCGCCGTTCACCACCTGGCTGAAGCCGACGTAGCTGCGGTTGTCGGCGAACCACTTCTCCGCGCGCAGACGCAGCTCCGAAAGGCTCGAGACCGCCTCGGTGATCTTGCCGCGCAAGATGTAGTCGCGGTAAGACGGGAGGGCGATGGCCGCGAGGATGGCGATGATGATCACCACCGCCATGAGCTCGATGAGCGTGAATCCTTTTGCCTTGCGCATGGGTGTCCCCCTTTTCACGTGATTGCATGCTAGAAAGCCGCGGCGCAAACCGCAAAAAAAGGCGACTAGCGGCCCGATTCGCGCGGCGAACGGCGTGACGCAGCGCGGTATAGCGGAACTAGTTCACGCGCGGGTGCCGCGCGAGGCGACGGGCGTATAATGCGGCGCGCGCGCCCTGAGGGGTCGCGCCGCGCTGGTGTAGCTCAGCTGGTAGAGCAACTGATTCGTAATCAGTAGGTCGGTGGTTCGAGTCCACTCACCAGCACCAAATTCGCAAGAAGTTAGGCCAATCGGCCGTTTCTTCTCCAAGGCGTGTAGATGGTGTAGACAGCGGGGCTCCGGTTTACTTCTTGTCGTTCGCTCCTATTGTCGACGGCTAGATTCCTGCGATTCACTCGCAAGGATCCCGGAGGTATGCAGGGCCCCGCCGGGGTTGAATAGGCACACTTACAATGTGTTGGTGGGCGCTAGCCCGCTGTGACGTCCCCGCCCATTTTGTGATTGACCATGCGCTCAATCGCGTAGCGCTTTAGGTCAATCGATTCGGACATCGTGAAAGGTGCGCCGCAGGGATTCATACACCACTCGACCGGACACGACCGGGTAGCGAGGGCAACACTCGCCATGACTTTTTTCCTGCTCGGTTCAACCGGCGGCGTCAGACTTCGTTAAATCGCGAATTACTTCACGGTCGCAGCGAGGTTCTCCGACAGCGACGTGAGGTTTTCACTAGGCGGCGGTCTTAACGGGGGATAGTTTGACGTCGTGCGATGACGACACCCCGGCGCTCTTACAGGCCGAATAGCGAGGCGAAAATGATGAACAAGCGATGCATTTACTCGGCAATATTGATTGCGTTCCTGGCAACCGCGGGCGCGAGCCGCGTTGCGCTGGCCGTGAGCGAGGCAGAATCCAACGACCCAGTTAGCTCAGCCCAAGTCCTTACTATTGGGAGCGACGGCACGGCAACGGTGGACGGCGGGATCCTTAACACTGTCGCCCACCGCGACGTGGACTTCTACAGCTTTCCGGCGAAGGCAGGCGACGTTCTAAGCGTCAGTATCACGACCGCTCTCGACCCGACCAAGTTTTATCCGCTTATTGCCGTCTTCGGACCGGACGGTACCGACCTTCTGGCCATCCAGGGATATGGGATCGTGGGAGTTCCCATCCAAGGTCTCGCTCTGCCACAAACGGGAATCTATGTCGTTGGCGTAAGCAGTGACCCGGGCTTTTTCCAAGACGTCAACACCCTGTATTCTTCCACGGTCAATGACGACTCACCGTACTACAACGTCAATGGCACTTACACGCTGCAGATCTCGGGCGTGACGCCGCCGGCAGTTACGCCGCCTGCGCCTCCGCCGGTGGTTACACCGTCGGTGCAGGATATCAGCATCAAAATTAGACCGTTCAGCCGCGACGTTATCCTGGCTTTCCCCAAGAAGAGCCATGATTTCAGGCGGGGTCACGACGACGACGATTTCGATGCGCTCCCGCGCAGGTTTAAGGGCGGCATCCCGGTGGCGCTGCTCTCGTCGGCCAACTTCGATGCCCTGGACGTAAACCAGAGTTCGCTCAGGTTCGGCAGCACCGGCACTGAGGGCAGCTTCCTTCGCTGCAACTCGCACGGCATCGACGTGAACCGCGACAAGCTGCCCGACCTGATCTGCCACTTCGACTTTGCCAAGGCGGATTTCCAGCCCGGTGACACCCAAGGCTTCGTGACCGGCACGACGAATTCGGGCGTGGATTTCAAAGGCCAGGGGTTCCTGAAGATCTTGTCGGGCAAAGGGCGCGAGCGCCGTCACCACCACCACTGATCCGGTCAGCGGCCATCGCAGGTGCGAAGCGCCAAGACGATTCTCGGGACCAACCGAGGCAGCGTCTTGGCGCTAAGCCGTTCGTGCCTTTGAAGAGGGCTAATAGTCAGTTACGAGCGGTAAGCCAGCAACAGCCTAAGCCCCCGCTTGTTCGGCGGTCAGCTCAGCGTAGCGCCCCGAGCGTGATGCGTTTCACGCGGCCGTCGATTCGCATTTCGACGATGAAAGAACGCACGCTGTTTGCCGTCACACGCACACCGAACCCCTTTAGAATGGGATCCCGTACAAACACTTGACCGGAGGCCGGGGCGACGAGGTGCTCGACCAAGGTTTTGGTGATCTTGGTCGGTGGATGGACCCACTGATTGGGCGTCTGTGTAGACACTATGTAGACACGGCGCTTCAAAGTCCCGCAAAGGGCGGCGCACGCAGTGTAGCCCAATCAAGCGACGAAACAAGGGGTTGCGAGGCTCCGGCAGGCAGCTGCAAACAGCCGCGAACTCCTTCGTTGCTAATTCGTAATCAGTAGGTCGGTGGTACGAGTCCACTCACCAGCACCAACTTTCGCGGGCTTAGCCGCCCTTCACGACGCGATGGCCGGAAGCATCCTGGTGGTGGACGACGATCAGAGCATCCGCGAGCTGCTGCGGCTGCATCTGTCGTCGGCCGGTTACGAAGTGCGCGTCGCGGAGGACGCGATCGAGGCAGGCCATGCGGTGCTGGCCAATCCGCCCGACTTGATCATTTGCGACGTCCTGATGCCGTACATGGACGGTTTCGAGTTCGTGTCGGCGATGAAGGCCGACGACACGCTGCCCTACATTCCGGTGATATTTCTCACGTCGGTCGAGGACGCCGAGCATCGCGGCCGGGAGCTGGGCGCGGTCGGCTATATGGTCAAGCCGGTGCGCGCCGACCGGCTGCTCGCGCTGGTCGCGCAGCACGTGTCGGGCGGGGCGCACCCGATCGGCTAGCTGGAGGGGCGCGCAGGCAGCAACGGCAGCCGCTCCGGCGCGATCTGACGCTGGTGAGGACGCGGGTCGGAATACGCATCGGCCGGGGCGAGGTAGCGTGCCCAGGCGAAGAACGCGAGATTGGCGAGCAGCAGCGACAGGAACAGCGTACGCATGCGGCTATTTTGCCCCGGGCCGCGGCGGCCGCTCGCTCAGCGCGATGCGCGCCAAGCCGTCCAGCACCAGGTTCTCCACGTAGCGGCACGGGATTCCGAGCTGCTCGATCAGCGACTCGCCGGCGCCGCCGCTCACCAGGCACAGGGGCTCGCCGCCCATGCCGCGGAACATGCGCTCGACCGCGCCCGCCTGGGCGTGACGGCATCCGGTCTCGATCGCGTCGATCGTGTTGCGCGGCATCGCGCTGAAGCGGCCCTCCTGGAGCGGCAGGCGGCCGGTATGCTCGTGCAGCACGAAGCGCATCAGCTCGATCCCCGGAAGGATCACGCCGCCGAGGAACTCGCCCTGTGCCGAGAGCATGTCGGCGGTGGTGGTGGTGCCGGCGCTGACCACCAGGCAGGCCCCCTGGTGCAGTGCGCGCGCCGCGACCAGCGCTGCCCAGCGATCCGAGCCGAGCTTCTCGGGCCGTTCGTAGCGGCTCCTTACCCCGCAGCGCTCCGCTTCGCCCGTAAGCCACAGCGGCTCGGCGTCGAAGATGCTGGTCCAGTTGACGAGCAGCTGGTGCGCGCCGTCTCCCGCAACGTTCGAGATCACGATGCGCTCGGGGTCCTCGTGGGTGGCGGCGAACGGGTTGATGTCGTGGTTCGCGGCGGCGAACTCGATCAGCGACACCGTGGCGAGGTTGACCCACTGCCCGCCGTCGTGCCAGCCCCATTTCACGCGCGAGTTGCCGGCGTCTATGGCGAGGATCATGCGACACTCGCGGACACGACGCGCCCGCTCCTCACCGCGCGCACGCCGTTGCGCGTGCGCAGGCGCAGCCCGCCGTCGTCGGCGAGCCCGTCGGCGACGCCGGCGACCACCCGGCCGTCGGCCAGGCGCACGCGCAGCCGCTGCCCGGCATAGGCGTGCATCGCCTCCCAGGTGTCCTTGAAAGCGGCAAAGCCGCCTGCTTCGAACTCGTCCAGCGCATCGAGCAGCTCGCTCGCCACGCGCGCCGCCACCGCGTTACGCGAGGGCAACGCAGGGACGAATTCTTCTAGCGCCGCGATGCGGCGGCCGAGGCGCGCCTCGAGCGCCGGGGTAGAACGGCAATTGAGCCCGATGCCGGTGACCGCGATCGTCTCGCCGCCTAGCGCGCGCGTCTCGATGAGGACGCCGCCGAGCTTCGCGCCGTGCACCAGCAGGTCGTTCGGCCACTTAAGCGACGCGTCCGCGGCGCCAAGCGACCTGAGCGCGCGCACCGCGGCCACGCCCGCCGCCAGCGGCAGCGCCGCCAGCTCGCGCGCGCTGCGGGAAAAGCCGCGCCGCAGCGACAGCGCGAGCCCGGCGCCGACGCACGACAGCCAGCGCCGACCGCGCCGGCCGCGGCCGGCGACCTGCTCCTCGGTGAGCAGCAGCCGCGTGCCGCGGGGCTGCATTTCCTTGATCAGCACCGAGTTGGTCGAGGGGCAGGCGTCGACCACCTCGATCTCGAGCTCGGCGGCGCGCTCGCCAAGCCCTGCGGCGATGCGCGCGGCGTCTAGAAAATCGAAGGCGCGGCCGAGGTGCACCGTGTCGCCGTCCACGACAATGAAGCCGTTGCCGGCGAGCCGCGCGAGGCAGCGCTCGAGATCCGCCACGCGCAGCGCGCAGGCGGCGGCGAGCGTGCCGCGCGGCTGCGCACCCGAGGCGGTCAGCGTGCGTAACAGGTCGATTGCCGGCGAGCGCATGGGCGCAAGTATATAGACAGTGGATCGCCCGGCCCGGGCCCGCGCTTAGGCGGCGGCGAAGGCGAAATTGCGCCCGGGCGCCGCGGCGAACAGAGCGCGCGTGTACTCGTGCTGCGGGGCGCCGAACACCTGCGTTGCGGGGCCTTGCTCGACGACGATGCCCTGCGACATCACGGCCACGTAGTCGCACACCTGCGCGGCAACTCGCAGGTCGTGTGTGATGAACAGCATCGCCAGGTCGAGCCGCTCGCGGATCTCCTCCAGCAGCGTCGAGCACCTGCGCCTGCACCGACACGTCGAGCGCCGACACGGCCTCGTCGGCGATCAGCAGCTCGGGCTCCACGGCGAGGGCGCGCGCGATGCAGATGCGCTGGCGCTGCCCGCCGGAGAACTGGTGCGGGTAGCGCCCGAGCGCCCCGGGGTCCATGCGCACCAGCTCCATCAGCCGCTCGGCCCGCTCGCGCGCCTCGGCGCGCGGCACGCCGTAGTTGAGCGGTCCTTCCATGATGGCCTCGCCCACCCGGCGCCGCGGGTTGAGCGAGCGGTACGGGTCCTGGAACACGATCTGGACCTTGCGCCGCAGCGGGCGCAGCGCGGCGCGCGTCGCGGCGGCGATCTCGTCGCCGCCGAGCCGGATCTCGCCACTGCTCGGGTCGATCAGGCGCACGATGCAGCGCGCCACCGTGGACTTGCCGGAGCCCGACTCGCCGACGATGCCGAGCGTCTGGCCGCGCCGGATTTCGAGCGTCACGCCACTCGCCGCGCGCACTTCGCGGCGCTTCCCGAACCAGCCGCGATCGGAGTACACCTTCGACAGCTCGCGCGTGGCGAGCACCACCGGCTTGGAGGTGTCGATCGGGCGGCCCTGCGGCTCGATTTTCGGCACCGCGCCGATCAGCATGCGGGTGTAGAAATGCTGCGGGCGGGTAAGCACCTCGGCCTTGGACCCGAGCTCGACCAGCTCGCCCAGGCGCAGGACGGCGACGCGGTGCGCGATTTCTGCCACCACGCCGAAGTCGTGCGTGATGAACAGCACCCCCATGCCGTGGCGCGCCTGCAGCTCCTGGACCAGCTTCAGGATCTGCGCCTGCGTGGTCACGTCGAGCGCGGTGGTCGGCTCGTCGGCGATGAGCAGCGCGGGCTCCAGCACCAGCGCCATGGCGATGACGATCCTCTGGCGCTGGCCGCCCGAGAGCTGGTGCGGGTAGGAGGTGATGATGCGCTCGGGGTCGGGCAGCGCCACCTCGCGCACGATGTCGAGGATCTTCGCGCGGCGCTCGGCCGCAGTGAGCCGGGTATGCTGCAGCAGCACCTCGTCGATCTGCCGGCCGCAGGTCATGACAGGGTTGAGCGCGGTCATCGGCTCCTGGAACACCATCGACATGCGCGTGCAGCGCAGCTCGCGCAGCCGCTCCGGGCGCGCCTTCGCCACGTCTTCGCCCTCGAGCAGGATGCTGCCGCCGGTGACCGGTAGCGCCTGCGGCAGCAGCCCCATCATCGCCTGCGCGATGACCGACTTGCCCGAGCCCGACTCCCCCACCAGGCAGAGGATCTCGCCGCGCTCGACGCCGAACGACACGTTCTCCACCGCGCGCTGGCGATCGCCGCCCGGGGGCAGGGCCACCGACAGATCGCGCACCTCGAGCACGGTGCTCATACGCGCTTGGCCATCTTCGGGTCGAGCGTGTCGCGCAGCCCGTCGCCCAGGATGTTAACGGCGAGCACGGTGACCGCGAGGAACAGCCCCGGGAAGAACACGTTGTGCGGGTACTCGTTGAACTGCACGCGCCCCTCGGCCATGATGTTGCCCCAGGTCGGGATGTCGGGCGGCAGCCCCACGCCGAGGAACGACAGGATCGCCTCCAGCAGGATGGCCGAGGCGGCGATGTAGGTGCCCTGCACGATCAGCGGCGCCATGGTGTTCGGCAGGATGTGCTTGAACATGATCTTCCAGGTCGGCGTGCCGAGCGATACCGCCGCCTCGACGTAGGGCTCCTCGCGGATCGACAGCACCAGCGATCTCACCAGGCGCGTGACGCGCGGGATCTCCGGGATCGCGATGGCGACGATCACCGTCGGCAGGCTGCCGCGCCACATCGCCACCAGCGCGATCGCGATCAGGATCGCCGGGATCGCCATCAGCCCGTCCATGAAGCGCATCAGCACGCCATCGACCCAGCGCAGGTAGCCGGACGACAGCCCGGCGACAACGCCGAAGGCGAGCGCGAGCAGGGCGGCGAGCAGGCCGACCGAGAGCGACACGCGCGCCCCGTAGATCACCCGGCTGTAGATGTCGCGCCCGAAGGAGTCCGAGCCCATGATGAAGCGGTGCGGGATGGTGTCGCCCTCCAGCGTGGTGATCGCGCCCATCCTTCCCGGCACCAGGTCGCGGCTGCCGGCGTCGAACAGCGTCGGGTCGACGGTGCCGAGCCAGGGCGCGGCGAGCGCCATCACCACGAGAACCGCGAGCACCGCGCCGCCGAGGCGCACCGACCAGTTGCGCCGCAGGCGCTGCCACGCCGACTCGTGGTGGCGCACGTCTGCGGCTTCGACCGAGAGGGTATCGGCGTCCATCAGTAGCGGATGCGCGGATCGAGAAACACGTAGGACAGGTCCACCAGCAGGTTGACCACCACGTAGACGAAGGAGAAGAACAGGATCACGCCCTGGATGGTCGGGAAGTCCCGCGCCAGCACCGCGTCCACCGTCAGTCGGCCGAGGCCGGGAATGGCGTACACGGACTCGGTGACCACGACGCCGCCGATCAGCAGCGCGACGCCGATGCCGATCACCGTGACGATCGGCACCGCGGCGTTGGCGAGCGCATGCGCCACTAGCACGCGCGACTCGGGCAGCCCCTTGGCGCGGGCGGTGCGGATGTAGTCCTCGCCCAGCGCCTCCACGACCGCCGCGCGCGTGACTCTTGCGATCAACGCGATGTAGATCACCGACAGCGTGATCGAAGGCAGGATCAGGTGCCGCAGGAACGGCCAGAAGCCGTCCGCGAGCCGCCGGTAGCCCTGCACCGGCAGCCAGCCGAGCTTGAGCGACACGATATATATGAGGATGTAGGCCAGCACGAACACCGGAATCGAGAAGCCGAGCACGGAGAAGCCCATCAGCGCGCGGTCGAACCAGCCGCCGAAGCGCCAGGCGGCGATCACGCCGAGCGGCACGGCGACCAGCACCGCGACGATGATGGTCAGGGTGGCGAGCGCCATCGTCGGCTCGAGCCGCTGCGCGATCAGCTCGGTGACCTTGATCTTGAAGTAGAACGACTCGCCGAGGTCGCCGTGCAGCAGGTGCGATACCCAGATGCCGAACTGCACGACGATCGGCTGCTCGAGCCCGAGGCTGACCCGGATCTGGGCGATCTGGTCGGGGCTCGCGGCGTCGCCGGCGAGGATGGCCGCCGGGTCGCCCGGCGTCAGGCGCAACAGCAGGAACACCAGCACCGCGACGATCACCAGCACGGGAATCGTCGAGACCAGGCGTCGCGCGATGAATTGATACACGATGGGTCCAAAAAAACGGCCCCGGGGGATCAGCCCGGAGCCGTCATGGTAACGCAGCCGCTCAGTTCTTCTTTACGTTCCAGTAGAAGTCGCCCGGGCCGATCACCAGGCCACTCACGCCTTTGCGCAGCGCGACCGGGTTGATGTACTCGCCGAGCGGCGCGTGCGTGCCGTACGCGAAGGCCTCGGCCTGGATCGCGGCGGCGAGCATCTTGCGCTTGCCGAGATCGAGCTCGCGCGCGAACTGCGCCTTGAGCTCCTCGATCTTCGGGTCGTCCGGCCAGCCGAACCAGGAGGCCTTCTCGCCCTTGGTGTCGAGCGCCGCGTTGCTCAGGGGGCTCCAGATGTCGGGCGCGACCCACGCGGTGCAGAACATGTTCCAGCCGCCGGCCGACGGCGGGTCCTTCTTCGCGCGGCGCGACACCAGCGTCTGCCAGTCCATGGCCTGCAGGTCGACCTTGAAGCCGGCCTGGCGCATGAGCTGCGCGGCGACGTCGGGCAGCTTCTGGATCGCGGCCAGGTCGGTGGGCTTCATCAGCACCACCGGCGTGCCGTCGTAGCCGGAGGCCTTGAGCAGCTCGCGCGCCTTCTTCATGTTCGACTTGGCCATGATCTCGCTGCCGGCGGTGCTCGCGTAAGGCGTGTTGCAGGTGAACATCGACGGGCAGCTGTGGTAGTACTCCTTCACGCCGACCTGCGCCTTGAGGAAGGCTTCCTGGTTGAACGCGGCGAGCGCTGCGCGCCGCACCGCGGCCTTGTCGAACGGCGGGTGCAGGGCGTTGAAACGGCACATGTATTGGAAGCCCAGGGGGTCGCGGCTGAAGATCTCCACGCCCTTGAGGTCCTTGAGCTGCGCGTAGCTCTCGAACGCCGGGCGCTCGAGGATGTCGACTTCGCCCTTCGCCAGCGCGTTGACCTGCGACTGCGGGTCGCGCAGCGCGAGGTTCCACTCCACGCGGTCGACGTACACGCGCTTGCCGCCGGTGGTGCCCGAGGCGGGCTCCTTGCGCGGCACGTACTTGGTGTTCTTCACGTACACCGCCTTGTCGCCGGGCTTGAACTCGTCCTTCTTGAAGATGTACGGCCCGGAGCCGGTGTAGTCGTCGATCTGCTTGAACGGGTCGGTGTCGGCGACCCTCTTGGGCATGATGAACGGGACGTTGGAGGAGGGCTTGCCGAGCGCCTCGAGCACGAAGCCGCAGGGCTCCTTCAGCTTCAGCACGAAGGTGTCGGGCGCGGGAGCCTCCATCGCCTCGACGAAGGTCATGAGCTGCTGGCCGAGCGCGTCGCGCCTTCCCCAGCGTTTGAGCGACGCCACCACGTCCTCGCTGGTCACCGGCGCTCCGTCGTGGAACGCGAGGCCCGTTCTCAGCTTGAAGGTCCAGGTCTTGCCGTCCTTGGCCGTGGTCCAGGTGTCGACCATCTGCGGCTTGACCTGGCTCTTGGCATCGGTGCCGAACAGCGTGTCGTAGATCATGTAGCCGTGGTTGCGGCTCATGTACGCGGTGGTCCAGATCGGGTCGAGAATGGACAGGTTGGAGTGCGGCACGACGCGCAGCACCTTGTCCTGCGCGCAGGCGCCCGCCGACGCGCCGAGCGCGGCGAGCGCGGCGGCGAATACGGCGAATTTGCGAAATGACGGCATGGAAGTCTCCCTGAAGTGAAGCGCTTGACACGATAATTGAACGCCTTGGCACCGGCAAGCATCCGGTGCGATTTCGAAGGAAGGATCTATGGCGCGCATCGCAATCGGCGGCTTCCAGCACGAAACCAATACCTTTGCGCCGTCGCGCGCCGACTACGCGGCCTTCGAGGCGGGCGGCGGCTGGCCCGGCGTTCAATACGGCGAGCCGATCTTCGCCGCGGTCGAGGGCGCCAACATTCCGGCCGCAGGCGCGATCCAGGCGCTGCGCGCGCTTGGCCACCGGCTGGTGGGCACGGCCTGGGCGGCGGCCAGCCCTTCGGCGCAGGTCACGTGCGAGGCCTTCGAGCGCATCCTCGGCGGCATGCTCGAGCAGCTCGAGGCGGCGCTGCCGGTCGACGGCGTGTACCTCGACCTGCATGGCGCCATGGTCACCGACGAGCACGACGACGGCGAGGGGGAGATCCTGCGCCGGGTGCGCGACATGGTGGGGCCCAGGGTGCCGATCGCGGCGAGCCTCGACCTGCACGCCAACGTGACGCGCGCCATGACCGAGCGCGCCGACGCGCTGGTCGCCTACCGCACCTATCCGCACGTCGACATGGCCGAGACCGGCGCGCGCGCGGCGCGTCTGCTCGATCGCATGCTCAAGTCCGGGTCGCGGCTCGCCTCGGCGTGCTGCACGCTCGATTTCCTTACCGGCCTGCCGTCGCAGTCGTCCTTCATCGACCCGTGCCGCGGGCTGTACCGCGAGCTCGGCGAGATCGAGAACCAGCACGACGTGGTGCTGTCGTTCACGCCCGGCTTTCCGATGGCGGACTTCGAGGAGTGCGGCATGGCGGTGTTCGGCTACGGCGGCGAGGCGCGCGAGGTGGGCGCCGCGGTCGAGCGCCTGCGCGAAGCGGTGGCGGGCGCCGAGAAGGACTTCGCCATGGAGCTGTACACGGCGGACGAGGCGGTACGCCTGGCACGCGAAGGCGGCGAGCCCGGCCTGCCGATGGTTCTCGCGGACACGCAGGACAATCCGGGCGCGGGCGGCAATGGCGATACCACCGGCCTGCTCGCCGCGCTGGTGCGGCAGAACGCGCGCGATGCGGTGCTCGGGCTGCTGATCGACGCCGAGGCCGCGCGGCGCGTGCACGAGGCCGGGCAGGGCGCGACCCTCGGCCTCGCGCTCGGCGGCCGGTCCGGCATTCCGGGCGACGCGCCCTTCGCCGGCGAGTTCACCATCGAGCGCCTGGGCGACGGCAGGTTCACCTGCACTGGGCCGATGTTCAAGGGTTTTCGCATGACGCTCGGGCCGATGGCGCTGCTAAGGTGCCGCGCCGCGCCCGGCGTGCGCGTGGTGCTCGCCTCGAAGAAGGTCCAGGCCGCCGACCAGGAGATGTTCCGCCACGTCGGGGTCGAGCCGCGCATGGAGCGCATCCTCGGGCTGAAGAGCTCGGTGCACTTCCGCGCCGACTTCCAGCCGATCGCGAAGCGGATCCTGGTGGTGAAGGCGCCCGGACCCGCGCTCGCCGATCCAGCCGAGTTCGCCTGGACCAAGCTGCGCAAAGGCGTCCGGCTGCGGCCGCTCGGGCCCGTGCACGCGGGCTAGCCGCGGCTCACTTCTTGTCCAGGTTCCAGTAGAGGTAGACCGGCGCGTTGAGGTAGCCGGTGATGTCGCGGCGCGCGGCGACCGGCTGGAAGTACTCGCCGAGCGGGGCGTGCGTGCCGATCTCGAGCGCGCGCCGCTGCGCCGCCTCGGCGATTCTTCTCTTCGACGCGTCGTCCGGCGCCGCGAGGAAATCCGAGCGCAGCGTCTCGAGCTTTTCGTCGCAGGGCCAGCCGGGCCAGGCCTTGTCGCAGGACGCGTTCATCGCGGGATTCAGCACCGGGTTGGCGAGATCCAGGCCGTTGAAGGTGGTGATGAAGACGTTCCAGCCGCCCTCGGCGGGCGGTCCCTTCTTCTGGCGGCGCGACACCAGCGTCTGCCAGTCCATCGACACGACCTCTACCTTGAAGCCGGCCTGGCGCAACTGCTGCGCCGCGACCACCGGCAGACGGGCGATGGTGGCGAGGTCCGTCGGTTGCAGGATCACTACCGGCGTGCCGTCGTAGCGCGCCTCCTTCAGCATCGCGCGCGCGCGCCGGATGTCGCCGCCGAGCAGGCCCTGCATGCCGGCGTCGGTCTGGTACGGCGCATCGCAGGGGTACATCGAGCGGCAGCTGCGGTAGAGGTCGGGTGACACGTACTGCGCCTTGAGGAAGGGCTCCTGCGACAAGGCGACCAGCGCGGCGCGCCGCAGCCGCACGTCGCTGAACGGCGGCTGCAGGTGATTGAAGCGCAGCAGCACCTGCGCGCCGTAGCGGTTGTCGTACACCCGGATGTGCGGATCGGCGCGCAGCCTGGGGTAATGCTCGTGCGCCGGCTGCTCCACCAGGTCGATCTCGCCCTTGACGAGCGCGTTCACCTGCGTCTGCGCATCGGGCAGGACGTGCCACTCGACGCGCTCGACGAACACGCGCTTGCCGCCCGCGGTGCCCGAGGCAGGCTCCTCGCGCGGGACGTAGTGCGGGTTCTTCGCGTACACCACCAGCGCGCCCGGCCGCCACTCGTCCTTCCTGAAGATGTAGGGGCCCGACCCGGTGGTGTCGTCGATCTGCTTGTCGATTGGCGTGACCGCGACGCGCGCCGGCAGGATGAAGGGCACGTTGGCGCCCTGCTTGCCGAGCGCTTCGAGCACCAGGCCGAAAGGGCGCTTCAGGTGCAGGCGGAAAGTGCGCGCGTCCACCTCTTCCCAGCGCTCCAGCGCCGCGGCGAGCTTCTGGCCGAGATTGTCGCGCTTCGCCCAGCGCTCCAGCGACGCGATCGCGTCGCGGCTCGTCACCGGCTGGCCGTCGTGAAACGCCAGGCCCTTTCTCAGCGTGAAGGTCCAGGTCTTGCCGTCCTTCGACATATTCCAGGTGTCGACCATCTGCGGCTCGATCCGGCTCTCGGCGTCGGTGCCGAACAGCGTGTCGTAGATCATGTAGCCGTGGGTGCGCGTCACGGTGGCGGTGGTCCAGAACGGATCGAGCACCGCGAGGTTCGATTGCGGCGCGATGCGGATCACCTTCGCCGCCTGCACGGGCAGCGCGGCCGCGAGCGCCAGCAGGATCAGGGCAAGGCGGGCCATGGCCTCTGCGCCGGGCGCAGGCCCTCGAGCGCGCGCGCCAGGCGCAGCACGCCGAGGTCGTCGAAGCGCCGCCCGATCAGTTGCACGCCGATCGGCAGGCCGTCGGCGCTCGTGCCCCAGTTGAGCGACGCGGCCGGCTGCTCCGACATGTTGTAGGGGACCGTGAAGGCGATGTGCGGCAGCGCGTCGTGCGGATCGTCGCCGGGCGCGGCACTCTCGGCCTCGTAGGGCAGGATCGGCGAGACCGGCGAGACGACGAAATCGTAGCGCTGGCAGGCGGCGACGGCGGCCTCGCGCATCGCCATCACCTGCGCATAGGCTTGCATCACGTCGTGCCCGCTGAACGCGCGCGCGCGCCAGGTGCACCACTCGGCGATGAACGGCAGCACCTTGGCCTGCCTCGCCGCCGGGAGCTGCACGAAGTCGTGGCAGGAGCGCGCCTCGAAGAAGCGGCCCATGCCGTCGAGCATCGCCGGCGTGAGGAAGGAGCGCATCTCCTCCACCACGCAGCCGGCGCCTTCCAGCGCCCGAGCCGCAGCGGCCGCGGCGGCGCCCACTTCCGGGTGCACGGGAAGGCCGGCACGCATGTCGGGCAGGAAGCCGACGCGCAGCTTGTTCAGCGCCAGGCCTTCCAGCCCCGCGGCGTAATCGATCTCCTGCGGCGGCAGGCTCATGAAGTCGCGTGCGTCGGGTCGCGCGATGGCGTTCATCAGCAGCGCGGCGTCGGCCACGCTGCGCGTCATCGGTCCGGTGACGCGCCCCATGTACGGCGGATAGACCGGCACGCGTCCCAGCGAAGGCTTGAGCGCGAAGATGCCGCAATGCGTCGCCGGCAGGCGCACCGAGCCGCCGATGTCCGTACCGAGGTGGATCGGCGCATAGCCGGCGGCGGCGGCCGCCGCGGCGCCGGCGCTCGATCCGGAGGTGTTGCGGTCCAGGCGCCAGGGGTTGCGGGTCACGCCGTGCAGGCTGGAAAGGCCCGAAGACAGCATGCCGTAGTCGGGCATGGTCGTCTTGCCGAGCAGCACGCAGCCCGCTTCGCGCAGGCGCGCCGCGGGCGGCGCGTCGGCGGGGGCCGGCGTCGCGTCCTCGTTGGCGCGGGTGCCGATCGGCGAGGGTACGCCCTCGGTGGCGATGTTCTCCTTGATGGTGAGCGGTACGCCGTCGATCGCCGACAGCGGCCGCCCGGCGCGCCAGCGCGCTTCCGACGCCCTTGCCTGCTCGAGGGCGCGCGGGCGCAGCACCCGGTACATGGCGTTGATTTTCGGTTCCCAGGCGTCGATGCGCGCCAGCAGCGCCTCGGCCACCTCGACCGGCGACAGCGCGCCGCTGCGGTAAAGCTCAGCGAGTTGCGCCGCGGAATATTTGTGGATTGCGCTCATGGCCGATGCTGGCAGCATGATAGTCGCCGCCCGGCGCCGCCCGCCAGTCCCGGTTCGCTCGCTGCGGCGCAGGCGAGGTATATACTCGCGCCACCCCCGCGCACAGATGGGTGTCGCAATAAAGTAACCTTGCACGATTAGTTTCGGTCGCGCACCGGCGCGGCCGGGCACAACTTCAGGAGAGGAGAACAAGCATGAACAGAAAGTCCATGATAATCGCGCTGCTCGGCGCGGGGTTGCTGGCCTCGGGCGGCGCGCAAGCGGTCACCGAGATCCAGTGGTGGCATTCGATGGGTGGCGCGCTCGGCGACAAGGTGAACGACATCGCCAACAAGTTCAACGCCGGGCAGAGCGACTACAAGGTCGTGCCCGTGTATAAGGGCAGCTACCCCGAATCGATGACCGCGGCCATCGCCGCGTTCCGGGCCGGCAATCCGCCGAACATCGTACAGGTCTTCGAGGTCGGCACCGCCACCATGATGTCGGCCAAGGGCGCGATCGTACCCGTCGCCACGGTGATGGCGAACGCCAAGGAGCCGTTCAATCCGAAGGCCTATCTGCCGACGGTGGCGGGCTACTACACCGACCTGAAGGGCAACATGCTGTCGTTCCCGTTCAACAGCTCGACGGCGCTGTTCTATATCAACAGGGGCGCCTTCAAGAAGGCGGGCCTCAACCCCGACAAGGCGCCCAGGACGTGGAAGGAACTGATCGCCGACGCGAAGAAGCTCAAGGCGGCGGGGCAGGACTGCGTCTACACGACGAGCTGGCCGTCGTGGGTGCACATCGAGAACTTCAGCGCCTGGCACAACGTGCCGATCGGCACGTTGCAGAACGGCATGGGCGGGCTCGACACCGTGTTCGAGGTGAATTCGCCGCTCCACGTGCGCCACATCTCGATGCTGGCCGACATGGCGAAGCAGGGCCTGTTCACCTATGCCGGCCGCACCAGCCAGGGCGACGCCAAGTTCTCCGGCGGCGAGTGCGCAATGTTCACGGGCAGCGCCAGCGCGATCGGCGGCATCAAAAAGGCGGGCAAGGTCGACTGGTCGGTGCACTTCCTGCCCTACCACGACGACGTGAAGGGCGCGCCGCAGAACTCGATCATCGGCGGCGCGTCGCTGTGGGTCATGGGCGGCAAGAAGCCCGACGAGTACAAGGGCGTGGCGAAGTTCTTCGCCTTCCTGTCGCAACCCGAGATCCAGATGGAATGGCACACGGCCACCGGCTACGTGCCGATCACCATGGCGGCCTACCAGATGACGCGCAAGTCCGGCTTCTACGACAAGAATCCGGGCCTCGACATGGCGATCAAGGAGTTGACCTACAAGGCGCCGACGGCGAACTCCAAGGGTCTGCGCTTCGGCAACTTCGTGCAGGGCCGCGAGGTCATCGAGGAGGAGATGGAGGCCGTGTTCTCGGGCAAGAAGGACGCCAAGAGTGGGCTGGACGAGGCTGTCAGGCGCGGCAACGAGATCCTGCGCAAATTCGAGGCTTCGGTCAGGTAAGGGTCTGAATCGGGGGCGCGGCGCAGCCTTCGCGGCCCCGTTTCCTTTGCCCGCGGCGGGCGGCGCGCGTCGCCGGTTACCCGGATCCCCGATCCCGATCCATGGAAAAGCGCGTCGTCTTCCGCTCGGCGTGGCTGCCCTACGTGCTGATCGCGCCGCAGATCGCGGTGACGATCGTGTTCTTTTTCTGGCCGGCGGTGCAGGCCGTTTGGTACTCCTTCCAGCTGCAGGACGCGTTCGGGCTCAAGACCCAGTTCGTCGGCCTGTCCAATTTCGTGGCGCTGCTGAAGGATTCGCACTACCTCAGCTCGTTCAAGATCACGGCAGTGTTCAGCGCGCTGGTCGCCTTCTCGGGTATCGCGGTCTCGCTGCTGCTCGCTGCGATGGCCGACCGGGTGCTGCGCGGTTCACTTGCGTACAAGACCTTGCTTATCCTGCCCTACGCGGTGGCGGCCGCGGTCGCCGGCGTGCTGTGGGCCTTCATGTTCGCACCGTCGATCGGCATCGTCACCTTCGTGCTCAAGCAGGCGGGGATCGACTGGAACTGGGCCGTGCAGGGCGACCAGGCGATGCTGCTGGTGGTGCTCGCCGCCGTCTGGAAGCAGATCAGCTACAACTTCCTCTTTTTCCTCGCCGGGCTGCAGTCGATCCCTAAGTCGCTCATCGAGGCGGCGGCGATCGACGGCGCGGGCCCGGGACGGCGCTTCTGGACGGTGGTGATCCCGCTGCTTTCGCCGACCACTTTCTTCCTTCTCGTGGTGAACATCGTCTACGCGTTCTTCGACACCTTCGGCGTGATCGACGCCACGACGCAGGGCGGACCCGCGGGCGCCACGCAGATCCTCGTCTACAAGGTGTACTACGACGGCGTCAAGGCGGCGGACCTGGGCGGCTCCTCGGCGCAGTCGGTCATCTTGATGGGGATCGTGATCGCCCTGACGGTCGCCCAGTTCCGCTTCGTCGAGCGCAAGGTCCAGTACTGAGGCCCGAGGAATGGTCGAGAACCGCCCTCTGCTCACGGTCTTTTCGCACGCGGTCCTGATCCTCGGCGTGCTCGTCGTGGCGTTCCCGCTCTACGTGACCTTCGTCGCTTCGACGCTCTCGCTCGAGCAGATCATGTCGGTGCCGATGCCGCTCTGGCCGGGCGACCAACTGGTGGAGAACTACTCTCAGGTCCTGGCGGCGGGATCGACCGTGGGCTCGAGCGCCCCGGTTTCGCGCATGCTCCTGAACAGCCTGGTGATGGCGCTCGCGATCTCGATCGGCAAGATCGCGATCTCGATCATCGCGTCGTTCGCCATCGTCTACTTCCGCTTTCCGCTGCGCAATTTCTTCTTCTGGATGATCTTCGTCACGCTTATGCTGCCAGTCGAGGTGCGCATCATCCCGACCTTCAAGGTCGTCTCCGACCTGGGCATGCTCAATTCCTACGTTGGCCTGACGCTGCCACTGATCGCCTCGGCCACGGCCACCTTCCTGTTCCGCCAGTTCTTCCTCACCGTACCGGACGAGCTTGCCGAGGCCGCGCGCATTGACGGCGCGGGGCCGATGCGCTTCTTCAAGGACGTCGTGCTGCCGCTGTCGAAGACCAGCATCGCGGCGCTATTCGTGATCCAGTTCATCTACGGCTGGAACCAGTACCTCTGGCCGCTGTTGATCACCACCAACGAATCCATGTACACCGCGGTAATCGGCATTAAGCGCATGATGGTGGGTGGAGACGCGGCCACCGAATGGCATCTCGTGATGGCAACGGCGATGCTCGCGCTCCTGCCGCCTGCGCTGGTGGTGCTGCTGATGCAGAAATGGTTCGTCAAGGGCCTCGTCGAACAGGAAAAATAGATGGCAAGCGTATCGATTCGCGATGTCAGGAAGACCTACGGCGAGCAGGAGGTGGTGCACGGTGTGTCGGTCGACATCGCCGACGGCGAGTTCGTGGTGATCGTCGGGCCCTCGGGCTGCGGCAAGTCGACGCTGCTGCGCATGGTGGCCGGGCTGGAGCCCATCACCTCGGGAACAATCTCGATCGGCGAGCGCGTGGTGAACGACCTGGAGCCCAAGGACCGCGACATCGCCATGGTGTTCCAGAACTACGCGCTCTATCCCCACATGTCGGTGTACGGCAACATGGCCTACGGCCTCAGGATCCGCGGCCTGGCGAAGAGCGAGATCGAGGCGCGCGTGCAGCGCGCCGCCGGCATCCTCGAGCTGCAGTCCTACCTCGGGCGCAAGCCGCGCGAGCTCTCGGGCGGTCAGCGCCAGCGCGTCGCGATGGGGCGCGCGATCGTGCGCGAGCCGGCGGTATTCCTGTTCGATGAGCCGCTTTCCAACCTCGACGCCAAGCTCCGCGTCCAGATGCGCGCCGAGCTGCAGGCGCTGCACCGGCGGCTGGGCACGACAAGCTTGTTCGTCACGCACGACCAGGTCGAGGCGATGACGCTCGCGCAGCGCATGATCGTGATGAATGCGGGCCGCGCAGAGCAGATCGGCGCGCCGCTCGACGTCTACGCCAAGCCGGCGACGACCTTCGTCGCCGGCTTCATCGGTTCGCCGGCGATGAATTTGATACCCGACAAGCGCGACGGTCGCAACATTCTCTTCGGCATCAGACCCGAGCACCTCGAGCCCTGCGCGCAGGCGGACGCGAAGTTCGTCGTCGAAGTCGATCTGATCGAGCCGCTCGGCGCCGACACGCTGGTCTACGGCCATCTCGACGGCGGGGCGGCCGGCACGCGCGTCGCGGCGCGCCTGCACGCCTCGCTCGAGGCGCGCGCCGGCAAGCTGCCGCTGCGCTACGACCCGGCGCAGGTCCACTATTTCGACGCGGCGAGCGGCCGGCGCATCGAGTGACCCCGCGCTGGCCGTACCCGAGGATCATCGCGCACCGCGGCGGCGGCCGGTTGGCGCCCGAGAACACGCTGGCGGCGATCCGGCTGGGCGCATCGCTGGGCTTCGCCGGCGTCGAGTTCGACGTCATGCTGGCGGGCGACGGCACGCCGGTGCTGATGCACGACGAAACGCTTACGCGCACCACCGGCGCGCGCGGCGAGGTTGCGCGCACGCCCTACGAGCGGCTGGCGCTGCTCGACGCGGGCAGCTGGCGCGGCGCCAAGTGGCGTGGCGAGCGCATCCCGACCTTCGAGCACGCGGCGCGCCTATGCCGCGAGCTCGGGCTGTGGGCGAACGTCGAGATCAAGCCGGCGACCGGCTACGAGCGGCGCACCGGCGAGGCGGTCGCGCTGGCCGCGCGCGAGCTGTGGCGCGGCGCCGCGCCGGCGCCGCTGCTGTCGTCGTTTTCCGCTCTCGCGCTCGCCGCGGCGCGCAGCGCCGCGCCCGAGCTGCCGCGCGGGCTGCTGGTCGGCAGGATTCCGGAGCACTGGCACGAAGCCATGCAGGACCTGGAATGCGTCGCGCTGCATTGCAACTACCGCGCGCTGAACAAGCGCCTCGCTGCGCGCGTCCACGGCGCGGGTTACGCCGTCCTCAGCTGGACGGTCAACGATCGCCGCGCCGCGCGGCGGCTCTTCGGCTGGGGCGTCGATTGCCTGGCGACCGACGCGCTTGCGCGCATCGGCGCCGATTTTCGCTAGAAGGGCAGAGGCGCTTCCGGCTTGAGCGGTGCCAGCGCGGCGCGGAAATCGCGCTGGATGCGCGCGAGCGCTTCGCGCGTGTCGGCCTCGAAGCGCAGCACGATCACCGGCGTGGTGTTGGAAGCGCGTGCCAGGCCGAAGCCGTCCGCGTACTCGACGCGCACGCCGTCGATGGTGAGGATGCGCGCGGCGCTCGGGAATGGCCGTGCCTGCTGCAGCTTCGCCACCAGCGCGTGCGGCTCGCCCTCCGCGAGCTTCCACTGCAGTTCGGGCGTCGAAGGCGCGTTCGGCAGCGCCTTGAGCGCGGCGCTCGCGTCGGGCGTCTTCGACAGGATCTCGAGCAGGCGCGCACCGGCGTAAAGCGCGTCGTCGAATCCGTACCAGCGCTCCTTGAAGAAGGTGTGCCCGGACATCTCGCCGGCGAGCGGCGCGCCCGATTCGGCGAGCTTCGCCTTGATGAACGAGTGCCCGGTCTTCCAGATCACGGGCCGGCCGCCGTGGCGCTCGATCCACGGCGCGAGCAGGCGCGTCGACTTGACGTCGTAGATGATCTGCGCACCGGGGTTGCGCGACAACACGTCGGCGGCGAAAAGCATCAGCTGCCGGTCGGGGAAGATCACCTCGCCGTCGTGCGTGACCACGCCGAGGCGGTCGCCATCGCCGTCGAAGGCGAAGCCGAGCTCGGCACCGCCGCGCCGGAGCGCCGCGATCAGGTCAGCGAGGTTCTCCAGGTGCGACGGATCCGGATGGTGGTTGGGGAAGCTGCCGTCGACCTCGCAGTAGAGCTCTTCGACCTCGCAGCCGAGCGCGCGGAACAGCCGCGCGGCGACAAGCCCCGCGACGCCGTTGCCGCAGTCGATGGCGATCTTCATACCGCGCGCGAGCTTCACGTCGCCGACGATGCGCTCGACGTAGGCGTCGATCACCTCGGCCTGCGTGCGCCGGCCCGTGCCGCTGGCGACGTCGTCGTTCTCGATGCGGCTGCGCAGGCGCTGGATCTCGTCGCCGGCGAGCGTGGTGCCGCAGACGACCATCTTCAAGCCGTTGTAATCGGGCGGGTTGTGGCTGCCGGTGACCGACACGCAGCTTGAGCAGCCGAGATGGAAGGCCGCGAAGTAGGTCACCGGCGTCGGCACCATGCCGAGGTCGATGACGTCGGCGCCGGCCGCGGTGAGGCCGGCGGCGAGCGCATCGAGCAGCATCGGCCCGGAGTGCCGGCCGTCGCGGCCGAGCGCGAAGGTCGCCGCGCCGCGCTCCCGGCCGAGCGAGCCGAGCGCGCGCCCGATCTCGTGCACGATCTGCGGCGTGAGCGTCCGGCCGACGATGCCGCGGATGTCGTAGGCGCGAAAGATCTCTGCGGGTACCTTCATGCGTCCTGGGAAAGGTAGTCGAGCACTCGGCGGGCCAGCCAGCCGTGTCGCCCCGGGAACGGCGCTTCGAGGAAGCCGACATGTCCGCCTGTGTCGGGCGATTCTAGCAGCACGGCCGCGCTCGCCGCGCGCGTCGCCGCCGCGAGGGCGGCGCGCGGCAGGAAGGGATCGTTCTTCGCGTTCAGCACGAGAGTGGGCACGCGGATCCGCGCCAGCCAGGGCGCGCTCGAGGCGCGCGTCCAGTAATCGTCGACGTCGCGAAAGCCGTGCAGCGGCGCGGTGTACGCGTCGTCGAATTCGCGTAGCGTGCGCGCCGCGCGCAGCCGCGCGGCGTCCACAGGCAGGCGATGCGCGGCGAGCTTCGTGGCGGCGCTCGCCTTCATCGATTTCAGGAACATGCGCGTGTAGAGCAGCCGGTTCAGCCCGCGATCGAGTGCATCGCCCGCGGCCTGCAGGTCGAGCGGCGCGCTCACCGCGGCGGCGCGCGCGACCCACGCGCGCGCCGCCGCGCCCTGCTCGCCGAGCCACTTCAGCAGGACGTTGCCACCGAGCGAGACCCCCACGACGCGCAGCGGCCCTGCGCCGGCCGCCAGGCGGCGCAGGATCCAGTCGAGCTCTTCGCTGTCGCCCGAGTGGTAGGCGCGCCCGAGCCGGTTCGGCTCGCCCGAGCAGCCGCGGAAGTGTGGCAGCGCGACGCGCCAGCCGGCCGCCGATGCGGTGCGCGCGAGCCCGCGCGCGTAGCTGCTGTCCGCGCTGCCTTCGAGGCCGTGAAACACCACGAGCGTGCGCGCGGCGTCCGCCGGGCCGGCGTAGTCGACGTCGATGAAATCGCCGTCCGGCGTGTCCCAGCGCTCGCGCGAGGTCGCCGCGCGCGGCGGCGGGCGCAGCGCCGCAACGATCGTCTGCAAGTGTCCGCCCGGCAGCCACCACGGCGCGTGGTACGACGAAGCCAGGCGCTGCGCGGCGGCCGGCACGCTCAGTGCAGCGTCTTGGGAGCGTCGTGCATCGCGCCGCCAACCTGCTGCACCGGTTGCTGCGGCGGCAACGGCGAAGCGTGATGCACGATCATGCGCCAGCCCGCCGGCGTGCGCACGTAGACATTGGTGGCGACCACCGGCGCCGGCGTCGGGTTGCCCTGCGGATCCTCGAGCACGAAGTTCTCGTGCACGCTGTGCACCGCCGTCATCATTCCCGAGATCACCAGCTGCTGCGACACATTTGCGCGCGGACCGGGCCCGCCGGAGAAGATGCGGCGCCAGCTCTCGCGCACCTGCTCCAGGCCGGCGAGGCGGGGTCCGCCCGGATGCACGCAAACGATCTCCTCGTCCTCCGCCCACACCGCCATCATCGCCTCGAGGTCGGCGCGCTCGAGCGCCTCGTAGAAGGCGTTCTCCGCGTCCTGCGCGGTCGGGAAGATCCTGGTCATGGGGCGGCGGCGTGCATCGCTTCGAGCTCCCCGATCTCGGCGCGCACGCGCTCGACCGGGATATCCATCATGCAGCGAAAATGGCCGAGCGGGCATTCGCGCGCGTAGCACGGGCTGCACTCGAGATGCAGCCAGACCACGCGCGAGCGCGCCGACAGCGGTGGCGTGTGCTCCGGGCTCGAAGAGCCGAACAGCGCCACCTGCGGCCGGTCGAGCGCGGCGGCGACGTGCATCAGCCCCGAGTCGTTGCTGACCACAAGCTCGGCGCAGGCGATCAGCTCGATCGCCTCGTCGAGCGTGGTATCGCCGGCGAGGTTGCGCGCGCCGCCGCCGACCCCGGCGCAGACCTCGCGGTCCTGCGACGAGCCGAGCAGCGCCACCGTCATTCCGAGATCCCGCGCCAGCGCGCCGAAGCGCTCTGCCGGCCAGCGCTTCGCCGGGCCGTATTCGGCGCCCGGGCAGAACACGGCGTAGCGGCCCTGCAGGCCGAAGCGGCGCGCGGTGGCGCGCGCCGCGCCCGCGTCGACCGCGAGGCGCGGCTCGGGCAACGGCTCGGCCGGCGCCTTGCCGGGCACTTCCGCGAGGCGCGCGTAATGCAGCGCCATCGGCTCGCGCGCGAGATGCTTGTCCTCGTGGTACAGCAGGTTGAGCAGGCCGTAGCGCGACTCGCCGACGTAGCCGCTGCGCAGCGGAATGTCGGCGAAATACGGCACGAGCGCCGACTTCCACGAATTCGGCAGCACGATGGCCTGGTCGTAGCGGCGCGCGCGCAGCATGCGGCCGAGACGCCAGCGCTCGCGCAGCTGCAGCGCGCCGTGGCCGAGCGGCGCCGCGATCACTTCGTCGAGCTGCGGCATGCGCCGCAGCACCGGGGCCACCCATTCGGGCGCGAGCGCGTCGAGGCGCAGCGCGGGGCGCTTCTCGTGCAGGCGCACGAACATCGGCTGCGCCATCAGCGCGTCGCCGATCCAGTTCGGGGCGACGACGAGGATGCGATGCATCTGCCGGCCCCGCCGGTCAGTGCCCCTTGACCGGCGTCCCCTTGTAGACGTACTTCGTGCCGCAATACGGGCACAGCATCTCGCCCGCCTCGGCGACGTCGAGGAACACGCGCGGATGCCGCGCCCACAGCGGCGCCGTCGGCAAAGGGCAGTGGAGCGGCAGGTCCTTCTCGGTGACCTCGACCAGCCGCGCCTTGTCGGTCGCCTGGATGCTCATCGCTTGGCCTTCTTCCCGGCGGCTTGCATCGGCACCGGGGTCATCCAGTGCCGGTGCTTCCGGTCCTTGCCGGTGACGACGTCGAAGAACGCCTTTTGCAGCCGCTTGGTGATCGGGCCGGCCTTGCCCGCGCCGATGGTGCGGCCGTCGAGTTCGCGGATCGGCGTCACCTCGGCGGCGGTGCCGGTGAAGAACGCCTCGTCGGCGATGTAGATGTCGTCGCGCGTCAGGCGCTTGGCGATCACCTTGTAGCCCAGACCCTCCGCCAGCTCGATCACGGTGCTGCGCGTGATGCCGGTGAGCGCCGAAGTGAGCTCGGGCTCGTAGATCGTGCCGTCCTTGACCATGAACAGGTTCTCGCCCGCGCCCTCGGCGACGTAGCCCTCGACGTCGAGCAGCAGCCCTTCGTCGTAGCCGTGCTGCGTCGCCTCCAGTGTCGCGAGCACCGAGTTGGGATAGGTGCCGGACATCTTGGCGCGCGCCATGGTGACGTTGACGTGGTGGCGCGCGTACGACGAGGTCTTGACGCGGATGCCCTTGGCGAGCGCCTCGGGCCCGAGGTAGGCGCCCCAGGGCCATGCGGCGATGGCGACGTGCACCGACGCGCCGACGGGCGACACGCCCATCTTCTCCGAGCCGTAGAACGCGATCGGCCGCACGTAGCAGGACTCGTGCTGGTTCGCCCGCACCACGTCGATCTGCGCCTGCATCAGCTTCTCGCGCGTGTACGGGATCTTCATCATGTAGATGTGCCCCGAGTTGATCAGCCGTTGCGTGTGCTCCTTCAGCCGGAAGATCGCCGTGCCGTCGACCGTCTTGTACGCGCGCAGGCCTTCGAATACCGCGAGTCCGTAGTGCAGCGAGTGCGTGAGCACGTGAGTGGTGGCGGATCGCCACGGCACCAGCTTGCCGTCGAACCAGATCCAGCCGTCGCGATCCGCCATCGATTGCGGGCGGGCAGCCTTTGCCTGCGGCATTTCTTCGTTCTCCAGAGGGGCGGGTAAGCGCTTATTCTAGCGGAACCTTTCCTCGGCGCGGCGGCGGGCGCGTTTCTCCTGGCCAGCATCGTCGCGCTGGGATGTCTCGTGTGGGACACGGCGCGCCGCTCGCCCAGCCAGCTGTGGATTCCGTTCGCCATGCTGGCACTGGTCTTCCAGGTCGAAGCGGGTTTCCGGCTGTTCGCCGGGCGAGCGATGAACCTGCGCGAGTCTTCGCAATCGCGGGAAGGCGCTTGATCGAGCGAAACGCAATGTTTCGGCCGTGTAAAGCTGCGTGCACTAGTATTGCCGTCGGTAAAGTTTCGCCACGGACGATCCGCAATGTGGCGCGGTAGCGCAGAATGCGGATCGCCAACATGAACCAGGCATCCGACAGAAGGACGGCGTGGCGTGCGCGCTGGCCGCGGCTGGTGGTGCTGGTTCTCGTCGCCGCGGGCGTCGCCTTGGCGATCACGCGCTGGAGCGGGGCCCAGCAGCCCAGACGCGGCGCGCCCGGCGGCGACGCCGGCCCCGCGCCGGTAATCGTCGCCGCCGCCAAGACCGGCGACGTCAACGTGTACCTCACCGGGCTCGGCGCGGTGACGCCGCTCGAGACCGTGACGGTGCATAGCCGGGTCGACGGCCAGCTGATGTCGGTGCACTTCACTGAGGGGGAGATGGTCAAGGCCGGCGCCCTGCTGGCGCAGATCGATCCGCGCCCCTTCCAGGTGCAGCTCGAACAGGCGCAGGGCCAGATGGCGCGCGACCAGGCGTTGCTCGCCAACGCGCGCATCGACCTGGAACGCTACCGCACACTGCTCAAGCAGGATTCGATCGCAGAGCAGCAAGTCGCGGGGCAGGAGTCGCTCGTCAGGCAGTACGAGGGCACGGTCAAGCTGGATCAGGCTCAGATCGACAGCGCCAGGCTGCAGCTCACCTACGCCCGCGTCACCGCCCCGATCTCCGGGCGCGTCGGGCTGCGGCTGGTGGACCCAGGCAACGTGGTGCACGCGAGCGACGCCAACGGGCTGGTGGTGATCACGCGGCTGCAGCCGATCGCGGTCGTGTTCTCGATCCCGCAGGACAGCCTGCCGGCGGTGCTGGCCCGCATGGGCCAGGCGAAGCGCGTGCCGGTGAGCGCATTCAGTCGCGATGGCGTCACCAAGCTCGCCTCCGGCTGGCTGGGCGCGGTGGATAACCAGATCGATCCAACCACGGGAACGGTGAAGCTCAAGGCGGAATTCCCCAACAAGGACGACCGCCTGTTCCCCAACCAGTTCGTCAATACGCGCATGCTGATCGACACCCTGAACGGCGTGGTTACCGTGCCGAGCAGCGCGGTGCAGCGCGGCACCCAGGGCATGTACGTGTTCGTGGTCAAGCCCGACGACAGCGTAACCCTGCGCACGGTCAAGCTTGGCCCGAGCGAAGGCGAGCTCACTGCGGTGCAATCCGGCGTGGCGGCGGGCGAGCGCGTGGTGGTCGACGGTACCGACCGCCTGCGCGAGGGTGCCAAGGTCGCGCCGACCACGCGCGAGGCGGCGCGGGCGGCGATCGCCCGCCCGCCAGCGCCGCCCGCCACCGGGCGCGGCAAGCGGCGCGACGCCGGCGGCTAATGAGCCGGTGACATGAATCCCTCCCGGTCGTTCATCCTCCGGCCGGTGGCGACTTCGCTGCTGATGGTCGCCATCCTGCTCTCGGGCATCATCGCCTACCGCCAGCTGCCGCTGTCGGCGCTGCCCGAGGTCGACTACCCGACCATCCAGGTTGTCACCCTCTACCCGGGCGCGAGCCCGGACGTGATGACCTCCTCGGTCACCGCGCCGCTCGAGCGCCAGTTCGGGCAGATGCCCGGGCTGAAGCAGATGTCCTCGACCAGCTCCGGCGGCGCCTCGGTGATCACGCTGCAGTTCAGCCTCGAGCTGAACCTCGATATCGCCGAGCAGGAGGTACAGGCGGCGATCAACGCCGGATCGAATTTCCTGCCGAGCGACCTGCCGGCGCCGCCGGTCTACAGCAAGGTGAACCCGGCCGACGCGCCGATCCTGACGCTCGGGCTGACCTCCGCGACGCTGCCATTGCCGGACGTCGAGGACCTGGCCGACACGCGGCTGGCGCAGAAGATTTCGCAGCTGACCGGCGTCGGGCTGGTGACGATCTCCGGCGGCCAGCGGCCGGCGGTGCGCATCGGGCTCAATCCCAAGGCGCTGGCGGCGAACGGCGTGGGCTTGGAGGACGTGCGCACCGCCATCGCCAACGCCAACGTCAACCAGGCCAAGGGCAGCTTCGACGGGCCGGAGCGCGCCTACACCATCGACGCCAACGACCAGATTCAGTCGGCGGCGCAGTATCGGCGACGTCGTCGTCGCCTACCGCAACGGCGCCCCGATCCGCCTGTCCGACCTGGCCAGCGTCACCGAGGGCGCCGAGAACGCGCGCCTCGCCGCCTGGATGAACGACGTGCCGGCGGTGATCCTCAACATCCAGCGCCAGCCGGGCGCCAACGTGATCGAGGTCGTCGACCGCATCAAGCGGCTGCTGCCGCAGCTGCAGTGCGACGCTGCCGGCCTCGGTCGACGTCGCGCTGCTCACCGACCGCACGACCACCATCCGCGCCTCGGTCCATGACGTGCAGTTCGAGCTGCTGCTGGCGGTGGCGCTGGTGGTGATGGTGATCTTCCTCTTCCTGCGCAGCGCCTCGGGCACCGTGATCCCGAGCATCGCGGTGCCGCTGTCGCTGGTCGGCACCTTCGGCGTCATGTACCTCGCCGGCTTCAGCATCAACAACCTGACGCTGATGGCGCTTACCATCGCCACCGGCTTCGTGGTCGACGACGCCATCGTGATGATCGAGAACATCGCGCGCTACATCGAGCAGGGCGATGGCGCCGCTGCGAGGCCGCGCTCAAGGGCTCCGAGCAGATCGGCTTCACCATCATCTCGCTCACCTTCTCGCTGATCGCGGTGCTGATCCCGCTGCTGTTCATGGGCGACGTGGTGGGGCGGCTGTTCCGCGAGTTCGCCATCACCCTGGCGGTGGCGATCCTGATCTCGGCGGTGGTGTCGCTCACGCTCACGCCGATGATGTGCGCGCGCCTGCTGCGCCATGTGCCAGAGGCCGAGCAGAGCGCGTTCTACCGCGCCAGCGGCAGATGGTTCGACGCGGTGATCGCGCGCTACGGCAGGATGCTCGACTGGGTGCTCGACCGCCAGGGTGCGACGCTGCTGGTCGCTCGTCGGCACGCTGGCGCTCACGGTGCTGCTCTACGTCTACGTGCCCAAGGGCTTCTTCCCGGTGCAGGACACCGGCCTGATCCAGGGCATCTCCGAGGCGCCGCAATCGGTTTCGTTTGCCGCCATGGCCGAGCGCCAGCAGGCGCTCGCCAAGGCGGTGCTCGAGGATCCCGCGGTCGAGAGCCTGTCCTCGTTCATCGGCGTGGACGGCACCAACACCACGCTCAACAGCGGCCGCATGCTGATCAACCTGAAGCCGCTGGCGGTGCGCGGCGTCGGCGCGAGCGAGGTCATCCGCCGCCTGCAGGCGCGACTGACGGGCCTCCCGGGGATCCCGCTCTACATGCAGCCGGTGCAGGACCTCACCATCGAGGACCGGATCAGCCGCACGCAGTACCAGTTCACCCTCGAGACCGCCGACCCCGCCGTGCTCTCGCTGTGGACCGGCAAGCTGGTCGAGCGCCTGTCGCAGCTGCCGCAGCTGGCCAACGTCGCCTCGCGACCTGCAGGACCAGGGCCTGCAGGCCTTCCTCGCCATCGACCGCGACACCGCCGGGCGCCTGGGCATTACCCCGGCGACGATCGACAACGTGCTGTACGACGCCTTCGGCCAGCGCCTGGTCTCCACCATCTTCACCCAGTCGAACCAGTACCGGGTGGTGCTCGAGGTGGAGCCGGACTTCCGCCGCGGGCCGCAGGCGCTGGGCAATCTCTACGTGCCCGTCCTCGGCCGGCGGCCAGGTCCCGCTCAGCGCGCTGGCGCACACCTCCGAAAAGCCCGGCCCCGCTGGTGATCAACCATCTCGGGCAGTTTCCCGCGGCGACGGTGTCCTTCAACCTCGCGCCTGGCTCCTCGCTCGGCGACGCGGTCGACGCCATCCAGCGCGCCGAGCAGCAGCTCGGCATGCCTGCCTCGATCCGCACCAGCTTCCAGGGCGCCGCGCTCGCCTTCCGCGCTTCGCTCGGCAACGAGCTGCTGCTCATTCTCGCGGCGATCGTCACCATGTACATCGTGCTCGGCGTGCTCTACGAGAGCTACATCCACCCGGTCACCATCCTCTCGACGCTGCCCTCGGCTGGCGTCGGCGCGCTGCTCGCCCTGCTCATCGCGCGCACCGATCTCGGCGTGATCGGCATCATCGGCATCATCCTGCTGATCGGCATCGTCAAGAAGAACGCGATCATGATGATCGACTTCGCCCTCGACGCCGAGCGCCAGCGAGGGCAAGAGCCCGCGCGAGGCGATCTACCAGGCCTGCCTGCTGCGCTTCCGGCCGATCCTGATGACCACCATGGCGGCTCTGTTCGGCGCGCTGCCGCTGATGCTGGGATCGGGTGTCGGCTCGGAGCTGCGCCATCCGCTGGGCATCACCATGGTCGGCGGCCTGATCTTCAGCCAGGTGCTGACGCTGTTCACCACGCCGGTGATCTATCTCGCCTTCGATCGACTGGCGCGGCGCGTCGACGCAGCAGCTGAAGGGGCGGGGGCGGCATGAACTTCTCCGAGCCGTTCATTCGCCGGCCGGTGGCCACCACGCTGCTGACCGCGGGGCTCGCGCTCTCGGGCATCGTCGCCTTCAAGCTGCTGCCGGTGGCGCCGCTGCCGCAGGTGGACTTCCCGACGATCTCCGTGCAGGCGAGCCTCCCGGGCGCCAGCCCCGAGACCATGGCGGCCACCGTGGCGACGCCGCTCGAGCGCGCCCTCGGGCGCATCGCCGGCGTCACCGAGATCACCTCGAGCAGCTCGCTCGGCTCGACGCGCGTGACGCTGCAGTTCGACCTCGACCGCGACATCAACGGCGCCGCGCGCGACGTGCAGGCGGCGATCAACGCTGCGCGCAGCCTGCTGCCGACCGGGCTGCCGAGCAATCCGACCTACCGCAAGGTAAACCCGGCCGACGCGCCGATCATGATCCTGGCGCTCACCTCCGGCACGCTGAACCGCGGCCAGATGTACGACGCCGCATCCACCGTCCTGGCGCAGAAGCTGTCGCAGGTCAGCGGCATCGGCCAGGTCACGGTGGGCGGCAGCTCGCTGCCGGCGGTGCGCGTCGAGCTGAACCCGAACGCGCTCAACAAGTACGGCATCGGCCTGACGCAGGTGCGCAGCACTCTGGCGGCAGCCAACGCCAACCGGCCCAAGGGCGTGGTCGAGGACGGCGACCGGCAGTGGCAGGTCTATGCCAACGACCAGGCCACGCAGGCGAGCCAGTACCGCCCGCTGGTGGTCGCCTAGCAGAACGGCGCGCCGGTGCGCCTGTCGGACGTCGCCGACGTGATCGACTCGGTGCAGGACGTGCGCAACGCGGGGCTTGCCAACGGCAAGCCCTCGGTGCTGGTGATCATGTACAAGCAGCCCGGCGCCAACATCATCGAGACCATCGACCTGGTGCGCGCGGCGCTGCCGCAGCTCAAGGCGTCGATCCCCGCGGCGATCAACGTCAACGTCGTGATGGAGCGAACCTCGACCATCCGCGCCTCGCTGCGCGAGGTCGAGGTCACGCTGCTGATCGCGATGGGCCTGGTGATCCTGGTGGTATTCGTGTTCCTGCGCAAGCCGCGCACCACGCTGATCCCGGCGATCGCCGTCCCGGTGTCGCTGATCGGCACGTTCGGCGTGATGTACCTGTGCGGCTACAGCCTCGACAACCTGTCGCTGATGGCGCTCACCATCGCCACCGGGTTCGTGGTCGACGACGCGATCGTGGTGCTGGAGAATGCCACCCGCCACATCGAGCGCGGCGTGGCGCCGTTCGAGGCCGCGCTGCGCGGCGCGCGCGAGGTTGGCTTCACGGTGCTGTCGATGAGCCTGTCGCTGGTCGCGGTGTTCATTCCGATCCTGCTGATGGGCGGCATCGTCGGGCGGCTGTTCCGCGAGTTCGCGGTCACGCTCTCGGTAGCGATCGGCATTTCGCTCGTGGTGTCGCTCACGCTCACCCCGATGATGTGCGCGCGCCTGCTCAAGCCGAACGACCGCGCGCGGCAAGGGCGGATGTACCTGGCGAGCGAGCGGGCGTTCGACCGGGTGCTGCGGCACTACCGGACCAGCCTCGCCTGGGCGCTGCGCCACCCGCGCCTCGTCATGCTGAGCCTGGCGGCAACCGTCGGGCTCAACGTCTACCTGTACGTGATCGTGCCGAAGGGGTTCTTCCCGCAGCAGGACACCGGCCGCCTGATCGGCTCGATCCAGGCCGACCAGGCGATCTCGTTCCAGGCGATGCAGAAGAAGCTGTCGGACTTCATGACCGTCATCCGCAGCGACCCGGCGGTCGAGAACGTGGTCGGCTTCACCGGCGGCAGCCGCGTCAACTCCGGCTTCATGTTCATCTCGCTCAAGCCGCTGGGCCCGCGCAAGGCCTCGGCGGCCCAGATCATTGCCCGGCTGCGCGGCAAGCTCGCGCACGAGCCGGGCGCGCGCCTGTTCCTGGTGCCGGTGCAGGACATCCGCGTCGGCGGCCGCCAGGGCAACGCCGCCTACCAGTTCACGCTCCAGGCCGACGACCTCGCCGCCCTGCGCACCTGGACGCCGCGCCTGCAGCGCGCGCTCGCCGATGTGCCCCAGGTGGTCGACGTCAACAGCGACCAGGAGGACCACGCGCTGCAGACCTCGCTCACGATCGACCGCGACGCGGCCGCGCGGCTCGGCCTGACGCCGAAGGACATCGACACCGCGCTCAACCTCGCCTTCGGCCAGGCCCAGGTGTCGACGATCTACGCCCCGCTCAACCAGTACCACGTGGTGATGGAGGTCGCGCCGCAGTACTGGCAGAGCCCGGAAGCGCTGAAGGGCGTGTACCTGATCCCGCCTTCCGGGGGACAGGTGCCGCTCGCCGCCATCGCTCGCTGGGCGCCGGCGAACACCTCGCTGTCGGTCAACCACCAGGGGCAGTTCGCGGCCGCGACGATCTCCTTCAACCTGCCGCAGGGCGTGTCGCTGTCGCAGGCCACGGGCGCGATCGGCGACACCATGGCGCGCATCGGCGTGCCCTCGACGATCCACGGCAGCTTCCAGGGCACCGCGCGCGCCTTCCAGGCCTCGCTCGAGAGCCAGCCGTGGCTGATCCTCGCCGCCCTGGTGACGGTGTACATCGTGCTTGGCGTGCTCTACGAGAGCTACGTGCACCCGATCACCATCCTGTCTACCCTGCCTTCGGCGGGCGTCGGCGCAGTGCTCGCGCTGCTCGCGTTCCACACCGAGTTCAGCATCATCGCGTTGATCGGGGTGATCCTGCTGATCGGCATCGTCAAGAAGAACGCCATCCTGATGATCGACTTCGCGCTCGAGGCCGAGCGCGTGCACGGCAAGCCGCCGCAGGAAGCGATCTTCGAGGCCTGCCTGATGCGCTTCCGCCCGATCATGATGACCACCATGGCGGCGATGCTCGGCGCGCTGCCGCTTGCGCTCGGCAGCGGCTACGGCGCCGAGATGCGCCGCCCGCTCGGTCTGTCGATCATCGGCGGTCTGATGGTGAGCCAGCTGCTCACCCTGTACACGACGCCGGTCGTGTACCTGTACCTCGACCGACTGCGTCTGTGGTGCCTGCGCTTGTGGCGCGGAACGCGGCTCGGCCGCGCGGGTGCGGCCGCAAGCGGGAGCCTATGAAAGCTCGCATCGTCATCGCCGTCGTCCTCGCGGCTGCGCTCGGCGGCTGCATGGTCGGCCCGGACTACCGGCGCCCGGAGGTCGCGGCACCGGTGGCGTACAAGGAAGCGGCGGGCTGGAAGCGCGCCGAGCCGCGCGATTCCTCGCCGCGCGGCCCCTGGTGGGAGGTGTTCGGCGACCGCGAGCTGGACGCCCTCGAAGCGCAGGTAGACATCTCGAACCAGAACGTGCGGCTCGCCGAGGCGCAGGTGCGCGAGTCTCTGGCGCTGGTGCGTGCCTCGCGTGCGCCGCTGTTCCCGTCGGTGAGCGCCGGCGCCTCGGTGACGCGCGGCCAGACGCCGGGCCTGGCGGCTGGCGCCACCAACGCCGGGGGCATCGCCACCATACGCAATGCCGAGGTGGATGTGAGCTGGGAAGCCGACCTGTGGGGCAAGCTGGGCCGTGGCGTCGAGGCGAGCGAGGCTGGTGCGCAAGCAAGCGCCGCGGACCTCGCCGCCGCGCAGCTCTCGGCCCACGCGTCGCTCGCGCAGAGTTACTTTCAGCTGCGCGTGCTCGACGTCGGGCGGACCATATTGGAGGACACCGTCGCCGAATACGAAAGATCGCTGGTGCTCACGCGGAACCGGTACCGGGCCGGCGTGGTCGGCAAATCGGACGTGGTGCAGGCCGAAGCACAGCTCAACAGCACCCGGGCGCAGGCAATCGATCTCGGCGTGCAGCGTGCGCAGCTCGAGCACGCGATCGCGTCGCTCATCGGCAAGGCGCCCTACGATTTTGCCATCGCGCGTGCGCCGCTCGCCGCGCGAATGCCGGAGCTGCCGCCCGCTCTTCCGTCCGAACTGCTCGAGCGCCGACCCGACATCGCAGCCGCCGAGCGGCGCGTGGCCGCGGCCAACGCGCAGGTCGGCGTTGCCGAGGCGGCCTTCTTCCCTTCGCTCACGCTGCCGGGCGTCTACGGCTCGAGCAGCGCCAGCGCGGCGGCATGGCTTACCGCCCCGACTCGTTACTGGTCGATCGGCCCTGCGATCGTGCAGGCGATCTTCGACGCCGGGCTGCGCCGCGCCCAGAGCGACGCGGCAATCGCCGCCTACGACGCCACCGTCGCGACCTACCGGCAGACCGTGCTCACCGGCTTCGAGGAGGTCGAGGACAATCTTGCCGCGCTGCGCATCCTGGAGGAGGAGACCAAGGTGCAGGCCGACGCGGTGCTGGCGGCGCGCGAGGCGGTGGCGCTCGCCACCAACCAGTACAAGGCGGGAACGATCAGCTACCTGGACGTGGTGACCCTGCAAGCCGCGAAGCTGAACAACGAGCGCACCGAGGTCGTAATCCTCGGCCAGCGACTGAGCGCAGCGGTGCAGTTGATCAAGGCGCTAGGCGGCGGCTGGCAGGGGCTCGCCGCGCAACAGGGGTCAGCGCCCGCCGAAGGGCACCAGAACTAGGTTCCATAATTCGCACACCGCCCGCGCGTGCGCTGCCATTTGTTCGGGCGGCACGCGCGCGTACTGCGCGCCTTCGAGGCGCAGGGCGTGCTGCACGCGCCGGAACTCGCGGTACGCCTGCTGCCCTCGGCGCGCCAGCGCGGGCGGAAGCAGGCCGAGCTCGCCGGCGATGCCGAGCAGCGCGATGTTGCCCAGGTTGCCGGTGAGGCGCGGTTGGCGGTGCGCGTGCGCGAGCACCAGGAACTGGACGATGAACTCGAGGTCGATCATGCCGCCGGCGTCGTGCTTGACGTCGAACAGCGCGGACCGATTGGGGTGCGCGTCGTGCATCTTGCTGCGCATCTGCAGCACTTCTTTCGCCAGCGCGGCGGGGTCGCGGCTGCGGCGCAGGATACGCTCGCGGATCGCCTCGAAGGCCTCGCCGACGGTCTTGTCGCCGGCACAGAATCGCGCGCGCGTCAGCGCCTGGTGCTCCCACACCCAGGCGTGCTTCTCCTGGTATTCCTCGAACGCGGCGACCGACGACACCATCAGGCCCGAGGTGCCGCTCGGCCGCAGACGCAGGTCGGTGGCGAACAGCACGCCCGCCGAGGTGCGCGTGGTGAGCCAGTTGTTGAAGCGGCTGGCGAGTCTGGCATAGACCTCCTGCGCCTGCTCGTGCGGGTCGTCGTAGAGGAAGATGATGTCGAGGTCGGAAGCGTATCCGAGCTCCTTGCCGCCGAGCTTGCCGTAAGCGATCACCGCGAAGCGCGGCGGCCCCTCGCGATGCCGGCGCACCTGGCCCCAGGCGAGCCCGAGCGTCGCCTCGAGCGTCATGTCGGCGAGCGCCGAGAGATGGTCGGCGAGCCGCTCGACGCTCAACAGTCCGGCGAGGTCCTGCGCCAGCAGCCTGAACACCTGCGCCTGGTGCTGCTCGCGCAGCAGGTTCATCTGCAGCTCGGTGTCGCCGGCGCGGGCCGCGAGCTGCGCGCTGAGCGCCCGCGCGAACGCCGGCCAGTCGGGTGGCGCGTACAGCACGCGGTCGTCGAGCAGCTCGTCGAGCAGCAGCGGGTGCCGCGTCACGAACTCCGCCGCCCAGCTCGAGGCCGAGACGATCTTGGCGACGCGCTCGAGCGCCTCGGGATGCTCGGCGAGCAGCGCGAGGTAGGCGGCGCGGCGCGCGATCGCCTCGATCAGGTCGAGGCCGCGCGCGAGCGTCGCATCCGGGTGCGGCGTCGCCGCCGCGGCGCTCGCCAGGGCGGGAACCAGCGCGTCGACGCGCCGGCGCGAATCCTCGGGCAGCTGCGCGTAGCGCTGGCCCGAGCGCAGGCTCGCAAGCCGCGCAGAGCTCGCCGCGGCGTCCGCGAAGCCATGCGCGGCGAGCGCGGCGCGCATGGCTTCGCGGTCGTCCTGCCACAGCTCGCTCGCCGCGTCGCCGGAGCTCTCGGCGAACACCGACTGGAAGTGGCGCGTCACGCTGGCGCGCGTCGTGGCGAGCTGCGCCGCGAACTCGCTCCAGGAGGCGAAGCCGGACATCGCGGCGATGCGCCCGCGGTCGTCCTCGTCCTCGGGCAGGCTGTGCGTCTGGCGGTCGTCGAGGTACTGCAGACGATGCTCGACGTTGCGCAGGAAGATGTAGGCCGCCGAGAGCTCGCGCGCGGCGGCTTCGGGAAGCGCGCGCCGCGCGGCGAGGTGCTCGAGCGCTTCGAGCGTCGGGCGCACGGTGAGCGCCGGGTCGCGGCCGCCGCGTACCAGCTGCAGCGCCTGCGTGACGAACTCGATTTCGCGTATGCCTCCAGGCCCGAGCTTGACGTGCTCGGCGAGTTCGCGGCGCTCGACATCGCGCCGCACCTCGGCGTGCAGGCGGCGCATCGCGGCGAGGGTGGCGAAGTCGAGGTACTTGCGGAACACGAACGGGCGCACGATGGCGGCCAGCTCGGCTTCCCGCTCGCCGGTGACGGCGCGCGCCTTGATCCAGGCGTAGCGTTCCCACTCGCGGCCCTGCGCGACGAGATAGTTCTCGAGCGCTTCGAAGCTCGCCACCAGCGGGCCGGATTCGCCGTAGGGCCGCAGTCGCATGTCGACGCGGAACGCGAAGCCGTCCTCGGTCACCTCGGCGAGCAACGCGATCAGCTTGCGCCCGGCGCGCGCGAAGTATTCGTGGCTCGAGAGGCGGCGCGCGCCGTCGGTCTCGCCTTCCTCCGGATAGAGGAACACCAGATCGACGTCCGAGGAGACGTTCAGCTCGCGGCCGCCGAGCTTGCCCATGGCCACCACCACGAGTCGCTGGGCGGAGTCGTCGGCGCCGTGCGGTCGCCCGAACTCGCCCGCGAGGCCGGTGTCGGCCCAGTCGAGCGCCGCCGCGATCGACTCGTCGGCCAGATCGCTCATCGTGCCGCACACTTCGGTGAGGTCGGCGCGCCCGGCGAGGTCGCGCGCCATGACGCGCAGCAGAACCCGCTGCCTGAGGCGCCGCAGGCGCCGCTTGAGCGCGGCTTCGTCTTCGCCCGGCGCCGCGGCGAGCGCCTGGCGCATCGCGTCGCGCGCGAACGGCGCGGGTTCCACGAGCTCCGCGGCCAACTCGGGACGGGCGGCGATCAGGTGGCCGGCGTAACGCGACAGCGCGAGCGTCTTGGGGATCGCGGCGCTCACTTCAGGCGAGAAATCCGAATCGGCGCGGGCATTTGCGGTTAAAATGGAGCGCAGCCTCGCAGGCTGCCAGACGGCTGTCCAGAACTTTTCCCGCCGTAGTGCCCCAAAAGCGTGGGCCGAACGTTAATTGTCTGAGCATCACGGGAACCTCACGCGCGGACTATAGGGGCAACGCGAAGTACCATGCAAACCGAGAGCAGACCCGAGCCGGAACGAACCGCGCTGCCGGGTCGGCGCGCGCGCGGCGCGGCACCCTGGATCGTCGGCTTGGTGGAGGTCCTCGCTTGGGCGAGTCTGATCTCGCTGGCGGCGATCTTTCTGACGGTGCGCTACTGGCTGCTGCCCAACATCGAGCGCTATCGCGAGGACGTCGTCGCGGTGATCTCGCAGTCGATCGGGCTGCGGGTGAAGATCGGCGGGATCCGCGCGGACTGGCGCGGGCTGCGCCCGGAGCTGGATTTCACCAACGTGCTCATCTACGACAGTCGCGGACGCGAGGCGCTCGCGCTTCCGGCGGTCGAGAACGTGGTGGCCTGGAGCTCGCTGCTGTTCGCCGAATTGCGGCTGCACTCGCTGACCGTCGACGGGCCGCGCCTGAGCTTGCGACGGGATGCCTCGGGCACGCTGCACGTTGCCGGCATGGCGCTCGCCGCGGGCTCTGACGAGCACAAGCTCACTGACTGGATCCTGAGCCAGCGCGAGATCCTGATCCGCGACGCGGAAATAACGTGGCTGGACGAGAAGCGCGCCGCGCCGCCGCTCGTGCTCGGTGCGCTCAATTTCCGCGTGCGCAATGCCGGCGGGCGACACCTGATCGGCCTGTCGGCGCGTCCACCCGCAGCGCTCGGCACGACGCTCGATCTGCGCGCCGCGCTCCAGGGGCGCAGCGCGACCGATCCGGCGGCCTGGAACGGCCGCGTGTACGTCGAGCTGGGCTACACGGATCTCGCCGGCTGGAGCCCTTGGATCGATTACCCGTTCGAAGTGCGCCGCGGACAGGGCGCAGTGCGCATCTGGGCGACTTTGGGCCACGGCCAGGTGCTGCGCGCGACCGCCGACGTCGCGCTCACCAAGGTCATCGCGCGCCTCGGCGAGGAACTGCCGTGGCTCGAGCTCTCGGGGTTACAGGGGCGGCTGCAGGGTCGCATGACCGCTTCGGGCTACGAAGTCGGAGCGCGCAACCTCGCGCTGCTGCGGGAAGGCAAGCCGTCGATGCACTCCTCCAGCTTTCTGCTGGCCTGGGACCCCGCGGCGGCGAACGCGCCCGAGCACGGCTTGCTGACGGCCAACCTGATCGAGCTGGAGCCGCTGGCGCAGCTCGCCGAATTCGTGCCCTTTCCCGCGGCGCTGCGCAAGCGGCTCGCCGAGTTGGCGCCGCGCGGCAACCTGTTCGACCTGCGCTTCGAGTGGAACGGCCGCCTTCCGGACGCCTCGGAGTTCAGCGCCCGGAGCCGCTTTGCGGGGCTCGCCATGAACGCCTGGCGCAGCCTCCCCGGCTTCGAGGGCATCTCGGGCAGCGTGGATGCCACCAGGACCAAGGGCGTGGTGCGCCTCGCCTCGCGCAAGGGCGAACTCGAGCTGCCGAAGGTGTTTCCGGAGCCGCGCATCCGGCTCGATGCGCTTAACGGGAACATCGAATGGACGCGGCCGCGCGAAGGCGAGCTCGAGGTGCGCTTATCGTCGGTCAGCTTCGCCAACCAGGATCTCGCCGGCACCGCCTTCGGCCGCTATGCGTTCGGCGGCGCGGGCCCGGGCGTGATCGATCTGTCGGCGCAGCTGTCGCGCGCGGACGGGCGCCGGGTGCAGAACTACCTGCCGCTATCGACGATCATGGGCCAGAAAACCCGCGACTGGCTGGCGCGCGCGATCGTCGCCGGCGAGGCGAGCGACGTGCGCCTGCGGCTGCGGGGCGATCTGCGCAATTTTCCGTTCGCCGATCCGGCCACGGGTGAGTTCCTGGTCGTGGCCCGCGTCAGGGAGGGGGTGCTCGATTACGCCGAAGGCTGGCCGCGCATCGAATCGATCGACGGCGAGCTGCTGTTCGAACGCGACCGCGTGCAGATCGTCGGGCGCAGGGGCACCATCCTTGGCGCGCAGCTCGCCAACGTGCGCGTCACCATACCGAGCCTGGTCTCGGGGCCGAAGCGGCTCGAGATCTCGGGCGAGGCCGCAGGCCCGACGGCGACGTTCCTGGATTACGTTTCCAGGAGCCCCGTGCGCCGCATGGTCGGCGGCCTCACCGACGGCGTGAGCGCGAATGGCGGCGGCAGGCTGCTGCTCAGGCTCGCGTTGCCGTTCGCCGACATGGCGGCGAGCAAGATCGACGGCGAGTTCCGGTTCACCGATAACACGATCGCGCTCGGGCACCGGCTGCCGCCGATCGAGCGCGCCGCCGGCAAGCTGGGCTTCACCGAGTCGAGCCTGACGCTGAGCGACGCGCGCGGGCGCATGTTCGGCGGTCCGTTGAGCCTGAGCGGCGGCTCGAGCGCCGGCGCCGGCCTGCGGATCGAAGCGCGCGGCAGCGCGGATGTCGCGCCCGTCGTCGCGTTGCTCGATCATCCCTGGGGTCGCCAGCTCTCGGGTTCGTTCGCCTACAGCGCGACGCTTACGGTGCGCGAACGGCATGCGCTGCTTTCGGTCGATTCGCCGCTGCGCGGCGTGTCGAGCGCGCTGCCCGCGCCGCTCGACAAGGAGGCGGGCAGCGCGCTGCCGTTGCGCGTCGAGTTCACGACCAGCGATGACGAGACGCGCGATCGCATTTCCGTCGTGCTGGGCAAGCGCCTTGCGGCCGAATTCCTGCGGCGGCGCGAGGGCGAGACGATGGCACTGCAGCGCACCTCGATCGCGTTCAGCCCGGTCGCCGGCCGCACGCTGCGCCTGCCGGAGCGCCCGGGCGTGCGGCTGTACGGCTCGCTGGCGAGTCTCGATGTGGATCGCTGGCGGACGCTGTTTCCGGACAAGGGTTCCGCGCTCGGGCCATCGGCGCTCGACCTCAAGCTCGGGGTACTCGACGCGTTCGGCAAGCGCTTGAACAAGGTCACGCTGCAGGCTGGGGCGGACGTCGGAGGCTGGTCCGCGAGCGTCGACGCCGAGGAAATGGCCGGAGACCTGTCCTATCGGGCCGCGGCGGGCGGCAAGCTCGTCGCGCGCCTGGCGCGTTTCAGCATTCCGGACGATTCTCCCGGAGAGCGGGCGACGCCGGGCGCGGAGCTGAAGGATTTGCCGGCGGTGGACCTGGTCACCGAGCGCTTCACGTTCCGGGGCAAGCAGCTGGGGCGCGTCGAGATCGCCGCCGAGCATGCCGGCGCCGACTGGCGCATCGACAAGCTGGCGATGGTGAACCCGGACGCGTCGATGAACGGCAAGGGCGTGTGGCGCGCGGGGGAGTCTTCCGGCATGTCGATAGAGTTTCAGCTCGACGCCAATGACGCCGGCAAGTTCCTCGACCGGGTCGGTTATCCCGGCCTGGTGAAGGGCGGGAAAGCGAAGCTCTCCGGGGAGCTCTCGTGGCACGGCGGCCCGGTGACGCTCGACTATCCGAGCTTGACCGGAGAACTGGCGCTGCAAGCCGAGGACGGCCAGTTCCTCGAGATCGAGCCGGGGATCGGCAAACTCGTCTCGTTGATGAGCCTGCAAATGCTGCCGCGACGCATCACGCTCGATTTCCGCGACGTGTTCTCCGCGGGCTTTCAGTTCGACAGCATCACCAGCTCGTTGCGTGTCAAGCAGGGCGTCATGAGCACCAAGGACTTCAAGATGCGCGGCTCGGCCGCCGAAGTCGAGATCGAGGGCGAGACCGACCTGGCGCGCGAAACGCAGGACGTCAAGGTGCGGGTCATACCGAGCCTGGGCGACAGCGCCTCGACGGTCGTCGGACTGCTCAACCCGATCGCCGGTGTTGCGACCATGCTCGCGCAGCGCGTACTGAAGAATCCGCTGGGCCAGATGTTCGCCTATCGCTACGCGATTACCGGAACCTGGGCCGATCCGCAGGTCAAACGATTGAGCGGCGCGCCGCCGGGCGGCCAGCCGAACCGAGCGATCGGCATCGATCCGATCGGCGGCAGCGGCATCGGCGGCGAGGGCAACTGAGGCGCTTTTGCTATGATGGCCGCGTCGGCCGGACAACCCTTCGAGGCAACGGGTAGCCAATGATTCGCATTGCGGAACAGGACATCGTGCTCGGCACCGCCGAGCGCTGCCTGCTCGAGCCCTACGAGCTCGAGATGGGCAAGCTGGAGCGCGTTTTCAGCGCGCTCGGCGCGCGCCGTATCGACTATGCCGACCTTTATTTCCAGTATGCGCGCTCCGAAAGCTGGAGCCTGGAGGAGGGCATCGTCAAGTCCGGCAGCTTCAACATCGAGCAGGGCGTCGGGGTGCGAGCCATCTCGGGCAACAAGACCGCCTTCGCTTACTCGGACGAGATCAGCTTCGACGCGCTGGAAGACGCCGCGCGCGCCACGCGCGCCATCGCGGCGGCGGGGCAGAATCGGCGGGTACGGGCAGGAGGGCGCAAGCCGCGGCTCCAGGTCGTGCGGCGCTATGATCCGCTCGACCCTCTCGCAACCCTGTCTTCGGAAGCCAAGGTGGCGCTGCTCGAGAAGCTCGAGCGCATGTGCCGGGCGCTCGACCCGCGCGTGTCGCAGGTCATGGCGCATCTGGGCGGCGAGTACGAAGTGGTGCTGATTGCGCGCTCCGATGGCGTGCTCGCCGCCGACGTGCGGCCGCTGGTGCGCCTGTCGCTGCAGGTCATCGCCGAGCAGGGCGGGCGGCGCGAGAGCGGCACCGCGGGCGGCGGCGGGCGCAGCGGCTACGCGCATTTCAGCGACGAGGTGCTGACGCAGTACGCGCAAAAGGCGGTGTCGCAGGCACTCACCAATCTCGAAGCGCGCCCCGCGCCGGCGGGAACGATGACCGTGGTGCTCGGCCCCGGCTGGCCGGGGATCCTGCTGCACGAGGCGATCGGCCACGGCCTGGAGGGCGACTTCAACCGCAAGGGCAGCTCGGCGTTCGCGGGACGCATCGGCGAACGCGTGGCGGCGCCCGGCGTCACCGTGGTGGACGACGGCACGATGCCGGGGCGGCGCGGCTCGCTCACGATCGACGACGAAGGCAACCCGACCATGCGCACGGTGCTGATCGAGAACGGCGTGCTGCGCGGCTACCTGCAGGACAGCCTGAACGCGCGCCTGATGAAGATGCCGCTCACCGGCAATGGCCGGCGCGAGTCGTTTGCCCACCTGACGCTGCCGCGCATGACCAACACCTACATGCTCGCGGGAGTGCACGACCCGCGCGAGATCATCGCCGGCGTGGAGCGCGGCGTGTACGCGGTCAACTTCGCCGGCGGCCAGGTCGACATCACCAACGGCAAGTTCGTGTTTTCGGCCGCCGAGGCCTACATGATCGAACACGGCAAGGTGACCTACCCGGTGAAGGGCGCGACGCTCATCGGCAACGGGCCGGATGCGCTCACGCGCGTGAAGATGATCGGCAACGACCTGCAGCTCGACAGCGGCATCGGCACCTGCGGCAAGGAAGGCCAGAGCGTGCCGGTCGGCGTGGGGCAGCCGACCTTGCGCATCGACGGCCTCACGGTCGGCGGCACGTCCTGACATGGACCGGCTGCCGGCGAACGCGACGCGCTTCTTCCCGGACGCCGAAGCGCTCGCCGCGCAGATCCCGGACGGCGCGCTCGTGGCGATGCCGCCCGACTACAGCCTGCCGGCGATGGAGGTGGTGCGCGCGCTCATCCGCCGCCGGGCGCGCGGGCTGAGGCTGCTTGGCGTGCCGGTGCTCGGTATGTGCGCCGACCTGCTGATCGGCGCGGGCTGCGTCGCCGAGATCGAGACCAGCGCGGTGTCGCTCGGCGAAGCGGGGCTCGCGCCGCGTTTCACCGACGCGGTCGAGCGCGGCGAGATCGTCGTGCGCGACGCCACCTGCCCGATGATCCACAGCGGGCTGCAGGCCGCCGAGAAGGGCGTGCCCTTCATGCCGCTGCGCGGGGTGCTCGGCTCGGACCTGATGGCGCAGCGCCCCGACTGGAAGGTCATCGACAATCCGATGGGACACGACGGCCCCGATCTTCATGACCCGATCATCCTGGCGCCGGCGATTTCGCCGGATGTGGCGCTGTTCCATGCGCGCTGGGCCGACCGGGCGGGCAACGTCTGGCTCGGCCGGCGCCGTGAGCTGATGACCATCGCGCATGCGGCGAAGGCCACCCTGGTCAGCTGCGAATCGGTACGCGAGGACGACATGCTCGAGGACGAGCTGCTCGCAGCGGGCGTGCTCGCCTCGGTGTACGTGAGCGGCGTGGCCGAGGCGAAGCGCGGCGCATGGCCGCTCGGCGTGATCGACGACTATCCGATCGACGACGCGCACCTCGCGGCCTACGCCAGGGCCGCCAGGACCCCGGAAGGATTCGCACGCTACCTGGACGAATGGGTCCTTACGCGAAGGAAGAGCTTCTCGCCTGCGTGATCGCAGGCCTCATCGGCGAGGCCGCGCACGTCGCGGTCGGCGCCGCGTCGCCGATTCCGGCGACTGCCTGCTCTTTGCTGAAGGCGCGCGGTCGCCCGCTGCGGGTGTCCCTGCTTCACAAGCGCAAGGGAAACCCCTTCACCGACGGCTCGCGCGAGCTGTTCGATCTTGCGGGCCAGGGGCGCATCGACGTGTTCTTCCTCGGCGGCGCGCAGATCGACGGCGAGGCCAACATCAACCTGGTGCGCGCCGAAGGGCGGCGCTTCCCGGGCTCGTTCGGCTCGGCGTTCATGTATCTCGCCGCCCGGCGCACGATCCTGTTCCGCGAGGAGCACAGCCGGCGCGTGCTGGTGCCGAAGGTCGAGTTCGTCAGCGCTCCCGGATGGAGCCCGCCGGGGGTGTGGCGCCGCGGGGGGCCGCAGGCGCTGGTCACCGGCAAGGCGGTGTTCTCATGGCACGGCGACAGGCGACGCTTCCGGCTGGAGAGCGTGCATCCGGGCCACGACGTGGGCGAGGTCCGGGCCGGCACCGGGTTCGAATTCGATTGTCCGGCCGCGGTGCCTGCTACCATAGCGCCAACAAGCGAGGAACTAACCATGCTGCGCGGGCCGGTGATGAGGGAAATCGCGGCGAGTTATCCTGAATTTGCGTGCCGCGTCTGGCCGCAGCAGCCGGTGACCTCATGAAGAGCCACCTGGGATTGCTCGCGCTGGCGGCGCTGCTGCTGGCCGCGACCTTCGGCGCGCGCGACGCGGCCGCCGCCGCGGTCGGCGTCATCGGCTGGGTCGAGCCGGTGCAGATCGACGACCGATTGATCGTCAATGCGAAGATCGACACCGGCGCGGACAGCCCGTCGCTCGACGCGCAGGACGTGAAGATCGAGCGCCGCGGCAGGACTGAGTGGGTCACGTTCTGGACCAAGGGCCGCGACGGCCAGCGCGTGGACTTCGAGCGCGCGGTCTACCGCTACGTCGACATCGAGCGGGCCGGCGGCCAGAACGAGAAGCGCCCCGCGGTGGTGCTCGGCCTGTGCATCGACGAGGTCAGGCGCGACGTGCTCGTCAACTTGGTGGACCGCAGCAAGCTCGAGTTTCCGATGATCATCGGGCGCAGCTTCCTGCAGAACAAGTTCATCGTCGATCCGACGCACACGTACACGACGGTGCCGTCGTGCCTGTCGGGTAACAAGAAGTGAGCAAGCTGCACCTCTACCTGCTGGCCGGCCTGCTGGTGCTCGCGGGCGCCGCGGCCACCGCCTACAAGGTGGTGGTGCTAGGGTTTCCGCTGTCTCCCGACCAACGCTCGGAGATCTGGCGCGTCGAGGTGCAGCTGACCTTCGACGCCGACGGCGGCCCCGCCAAGCTGCTGCTCGACGTCCCCAGCGAGACGGGCCAGCTCTCGGTGATGGACCAGGGCTTCGCCGCGCACGGCTACGGCGTGACCACCGAGCGCACGCGCAGCAACCAGCGCGCGGTGTTCTCGATCGCCAATGCGCAGGGGCGCCAGTATCTCTATTACCGGGTGCTGGTCGACCTGGGCCGGCCCGAGGCAGGCCCGCCCGAGCCGCCGCCGACCTCGCGCGCGCCGGCATTTCGTGCCGACGAGCTGCCGGTGGCGCAGACCCTGGTCGACGACGCCCGCACCAAGGCCGCGGATCCGCGCAGCCTGGCAGCGATACTCGTCGAGCGGCTGAAGCTGGCGCGCCCCGGCGACGAGGCCTCGTACCTGCTGGGGCGCGACCCGATGCAGGGGCAAGCGCGCGTGCCGGTGGTTGCCGCCGACCTGCTGCTGCTCGCCGGGGTGCCGGCGCGCGTGGCGAACGGTGTGCTGCTCAAACCGGAACGGCGCAATGCCCGCTTCGTGCGCTGGGTCGAGGCCTACGATGGCGAGCGCTGGTTCCCGGTCTATCCCAGCGACGCGCTGCGGGACGCGAACCGCTACCTGCTTCCCTGGTGGCGCGGGCCCGCCCGGGTGGCGCACGTCCAGGGCGGCTCGAACCTCACGACCGACGTCACGGTGAGCCGGTCGCTCGAATTCTCCACGCGCGTCGCGGTGGCGCGCCAGCGCACGCTCGAGCACCGGCTGCTCGAATTCTCGCTGTTCGGCCTGCCGCTGCAATCGCAGCTGCTGTTTCGCACGCTGCTGGTGGTGCCGCTCGGCGCGTTCGTGCTGGTGGTGCTGCGCAACGTGGTCGGATTCAAGACCTTCGGCACCTTCATGCCGGTGCTGATCGCGCTCGCCTTCCGCCAGACCGGGCTGGTCGCGGGGATAATATTCTTCACCATCGTGCTGTCGTTCGGACTGGTGGTGCGCTTTTACTTCGAGCACCTGAAGCTCCTGCTGGTGCCGCGGCTCGCCGCGGTGCTGATCGTGGTGGTGATGCTGATCGGTGCACTGTCGATCGTCTCGCACCGGCTCGGCGTAGACGTCGGTTTGTCGCTCGGCCTGTTCCCGATCGTCATCCTCACCATGACCATCGAGCGCATGACGGTCGCCTGGGAGGAGCGAGGTCCCAAGGATGCCCTGCAGCAGGCCGGCGGCAGCCTGGTGGTGGCCGGCGTGTGCTACCTGCTGATCCAGCACGCCCTGGTGCGCCACCTGCTGTTCGTGTTCCCCGAGCTGTTGCTCATCGTGCTGGCGGCGACGCTGCTGCTTGGCCGCTACACCGGCTACCGCCTGACCGAGCTGCGCCGCTTCCGGGTGCTGGCGAAATGAAGGGGCTGTTCGCGACCGCGCGCGGGCTGCGCAGCCGCGGCGTGCTCGGCCTCAACGCCCGCAACGGCGAGTTCATGCTGCCGTGGAACCCGCGCCGCTTCTATCCGCTGGTCGACGACAAGGTGCTCACCAAGACCCTGGCGCGCGAGCACGGCGTCGCGGTGCCCGAGGTGTACGCGATCATCGAGATCCCGCGGCAGATCCGCGAGCTCAAGGACAAGGTGGCCAACCACGAGGAGTTCGTCGTCAAGCCGGCGCGCGGCAGCGGCGGCGAGGGCATCGTGGTCGTCACGGGGCGCACGCATGAGGGCTACCGCAGGATCGACGGCTCGTCGATGGACGAGCACGAGCTCGCGTTCCACATCACCAACATCCTCGCCGGCATCTTCAGCCTCGGCGGCGCGCCCGACAAGGCGCTGGTCGAGTACCGCGTGAATTTCGATCCGGTGTTCGACGCCGTCACCTACAAGGGCGTGCCGGACGTGCGCGTGATCGTGTTCCTGGGCGTGCCGGTGATGGCGATGGTGCGCCTGCCGACGCGCAAGTCGGGCGGCCGCGCCAACCTGCACCAGGGCGCGCTCGGCGCCGGCGTCGACATGGCCACCGGCAAGACGCTCACCGCGGTGCTCCGCACCCGCATCGTCGACGTGCACCCTGACACCGGCGTGCCGGTGCCCGGCATCCAGATTCCGCACTGGCAGACGATGCTCGAGATCGCGACGCGCAGCTACGAGCTGACCGGGCTCGGCTACCAGGGCGTGGATATCGTGCTCGACCGCAAGCTCGGGCCGATGGTGCTCGAGCTCAATGCGCGTCCGGGACTCGCGATCCAGATGGCCAACCGCACCGGGCTGCGCACGCGCCTCGAGGCGGTGCTGCGCGACCGCGACGGCCTGGAGAGCGCCGCCGCGCGCATCGCCTACGCGCGCGAGCGCTTCGCCGCCACGCCGTCCTAGCTTTCCCAGCGCAGGCTGCGGCGCACCGCCTCGCGCCAGCGTCCGAGCAGCGCCGCCGCCTCGGCCCGCTCCATGCCGGGCTCGAAGCGGCGCTCGACCTGCCACTGGGCGGCGATCTCCTCGCGGGACTGCCACACGCCGACGGTGAGGCCGGCGAGGTAGGCGGCGCCGAGGGCGGTGGTTTCGAGCACGCGCGGGCGCACCACCGGCACGCCGAGGATGTCGGCCTGGAACTGCATCAGCAGGTCGTTCGCCGTGGCGCCGCCGTCGACGCGCAGCTCGGTGAGCGTCTCGCCGGAATCCTTCTGCATCGCTTCCAGCACGTCGGCCGTTTGGTACGCGATCGACTCGAGCGCGGCGCGCGCGAGGTGCTCGCGCGAGGAGCCGCGCGTCAGGCCGACGATCGTACCGCGCGCATGCGGATCCCAGTGCGGCGCGCCGAGGCCGGTGAACGCGGGCACCAGGTAGACCCCGCCGTTGTCCGGCACGCCCGCCGCGAGGCGCTCGACCTCGGCCGAGGATTCGAAGAACTTCATCTGGTCGCGCAGCCACTGCACCACCGCGCCGGCGACGAACACGCTGCCTTCGAGGGCATATTCCTTGTCTGCGTCGCGCGCGTCGCGCGCGCGCCCGAGCTGCGCGCAGGCGGTCGACACCAGGCCGTGCACGGAGTGCACCACTTCGCTACCGGTATGCAGCAGCATGAAGCAGCCGGTGCCGTAGGTGTTCTTCGCCATGCCTCGGCTGTGGCAGCCCTGGCCGAACAGCGCCGCCTGCTGATCGCCCGCGATGCCGCCGATCGGCATGGGCTCGCCGACCAGCGACGCCGGCAGCATGCCGAAGGCGTGCGCCGACGGGTACACATCGGGCAGGATGGCGCGCGGCACTCCGAGGATGCCGAGCAGCTCCTCGTCCCAGTCTCCCTTGCGGATGTCGAACAGCATGGTGCGCGAGGCGTTGGAGGGATCGGTGACGTGCGTGCGGCTCTGCGTCAGGTTCCACACCAGCCAGGTGTCGACCGTGCCGAAGGCGAGCTCGCCGCGCTCGGCTCGCCGGCGCGCGCCCGGGACGTTGTCGAGCAGCCAGGCGAGCTTGGTGCCGCTGAAGTAGGGGTCGATCACGAGGCCCGTCTTCTCGCGTATAACCGTTTCCGCGCCGTCGGCCTTGAGTCGCGCGCACATCTCGGCGGTGCGCCGGTCCTGCCACACGATCGCGTTGTGCAGGGGCTCGCTCGTCTGCCGGTCCCACAGCAGCGTCGTCTCGCGCTGGTTGGTGATGCCGGCGGCGAGAATGCTCTTCAGGTCGACGCCGGCCTTGCGCACCGCCTCGCGCGTCACCGCGCGCTGCGAGTGCAGGATGTCGCGCGGATCGTGCTCGATCCAGCCAGGCTGCGGGTAGATCTGCCGGAACTCCTGCTGCGCGACGGACACGGGCATCCCCGCCGCGTCGAACAGGATGGCGCGCGAGCTGGTGGTCCCCTGGTCGAGCGCGAGGATGTATTTCATGCGGTCGTTCTCCGGCGGGCTGCAGGAATTCTAGCAGTGGCGCCGGTGATAGAATCCCGCGCTTCGCAGCGACCTCCTTTCGCCATGCCTCTGCCGATACCGAATGTCGAACGCGAGCTGACGCACACCCGGCGCGTGCGCTACGAGGGCTACAAGCGCGCCGACGGCAAGTGGGATATCGAAGCTCACCTCACCGACGTCAAGAATCACGACTACGCGCTCAAGACCGGCGTGCGGCGCGCCGGACAGGCGATCCACGAGATGTGGGTGCGCATCACCATCGACCGGCGCATGAACGTGCTCGATGCGTTGGCGGTGTCCGACGCGGTGCCCTACCCGGGCGGCTGCGACCAGGCGCCGGCGGCATACGCCAAGCTCGTGGGCCTGAACCTGCGCCAGGGCTTTCGCAAGAAGGTGCACGAGCTGCTCGGCGGCGTGCAGGGCTGCACGCACATCACCGAGATGCTCGGCGGTCTGCCGACGGCGGCGATCCAGACCTTCGCCGGCGAGATGAAGGAGGAGCGCGATGACGGCTCGAAGCCGTTCCAGCTGGATCACTGCATCGCGCTCGAGACGCACTCCGAGTCGGTGCGCAAGCTCTATCCGAAGTGGTACCGAGGACCGTTTGGAGGAGACAAAGCGGCATGAAGATCCACGAGTACCAGGGCAAGGAGCTGTTCCGGAAATACGGCGTCGCCACGCCGCGCGGCGTGCCGTGCTTCTCGGTGGACGAGGCGGTGAAGGCCGCGCGCCAGCTCGGCGGCGGCGTCTGGGTGGTGAAGGCGCAGATCCACGCCGGCGGCCGCGGCAAGGGAGGAGGGGTAAAGCTCGCCCGCTCGCTCAAGGACGTCAAAGACCTTTCGTCGAAAATCCTAGGCATGCAACTCGTGACCCATCAAACCGGTCCAGGAGGGCAGAAGGTGCGGCGGCTGCTCATCGAAGAGGGCGCCGACATCCGCAAGGAGCTGTACGTCGGCATGCTGGTAGACCGCGGCACGCAGCGCGTCTGCCTGATGGCTTCGTCCGAGGGCGGGATGGACATCGAGGAGGTCGCGGCGAAGACCCCCAACAAGATCCGCAAAGTGTTCATCGATCCCGCAACCGGGCTGACGGACGGCGAAGCGGAAGCGATATCACGTCAAATCGGCGTTCCCGAGCCTTCGGTCGGGCAGGCGCGTGAGCTGCTCCAGGCGCTGTACAAGTGCTTCTGGGACACCGACGCGTCGCTCGCCGAGATCAACCCGCTGATCTACACCGGCGACGGAATGGTGCTGGCGCTCGATTCGAAGATGAACTTCGACGACAACGCGCTATTCCGCCACGCCGACATCGTCGCCATGCGCGACCTCGACGAGGAGGACCCGCTCGAGATCGAGGCATCGAAGCACGACCTGTCGTACATCTCGCTCGATGGCGAGATCGGCTGCATGGTGAACGGCGCTGGCCTGGCGATGGCCACCATGGACACCATCAAGCTATTCGGCGGCGAGCCCGCGAACTTCCTCGACGTCGGCGGCGGCGCCACCGCGGAGAAGGTCACCGCGGCGTTCAAGATCATGCTGTCCAACCGCAAGGTGAAGGCGATCCTGGTCAACATCTTCGGCGGCATCATGAAGTGCGACACCATCGCCGAAGGCGTGGTCGCGGCGGCGCGAGAAGTGCACCTGTCGGTGCCGCTGGTGGTGCGCATGAAAGGCACCAACGAGGAGCTGGGCCGGAAGATCCTCAAGGACTCCGGCCTGCCGATCATCTCGGCCGACAACATGGCCGACGCGGCGAAGAAGGTGGTGGCGGCGGTGAAAGAGAAGAGGACGCGGAAAGAGCCCAAGAAGAAAGCCGTCAAGAAACCCGTGAAGAAAGCCGCGAAGAAGACGGTGAAGAAGGCCTTGAAGAAGAGAACCGTGCAGAAACCGGCCAAGAAGGCGAAGAGGAAAAAGAAATGAGCATCCTCATCGACAAGGACTCCCGCGTCATCACGCAGGGCATCACCGGCAAGACCGGGCAGTTCCACACCCGCACCAGCCGCGACTACGCCAACGGCCGCGGCTGCTACGTCGCCGGGGTCAATCCCAACAAGGCGGGCGAGAGCTTCGAGGGCATTCCGATCTACGGCACCGTGAAGGACGCAAAGGCGCAGACCGGCGCGACGGTGTCGGTGATCTACGTGCCGCCGCCGTTCGCCGCCGCGGCGATCTGGGAGGCAGTAGAAGCGGACTTGGATCTGGTCATTTGCATCACCGAAGGCATCCCGGTGCGCGACATGATCGAGGTGCGCGACCGCATGAGGAAGCAGAACCGCAGGACGCGGCTCGTCGGCCCCAACTGCCCTGGCGTGATCACGCCTGGCGAGCTGAAGATCGGCATCATGCCGGGCCACATCCACAAGAAGGGGCGCGTCGGCGTGGTGTCGCGCTCCGGAACGCTGACCTACGAGGCGGTCGGCCAGCTCACCGAGCTCGGCATCGGCCAGTCCTCGGCGGTGGGCATCGGCGGCGACCCGGTCAACGGTCTGAAGCACATCGACGTGATGAAGCTGTTCAACGACGACCCGGACACCGACGCGGTGGTGATGATCGGCGAGATCGGCGGCTCCGACGAGGAGACCGCCGCCGAGTGGGTCAAGCACAACATGAAGAAGCCCGTGGTCGGCTTCATCGCCGGCGTCACCGCGCCCCCGGGCAAGCGGATGGGGCACGCCGGCGCGATCATTTCCGGCGGCAAGGGCACCGCACAGGAGAAGCTCGCCGTGATGGAGGCCTGCGGCATCAAGGTGACGCGCAACCCCGCCGAGATGGGCAAGACGCTCAAGTCGGTGCTCAAGTAGCGGCGCGCCATGGCGCGCGCGGCCGGGCATGGCTTCGGCGTGCTGCGCCACGGCGGCTTCGGCTACTACCTCGCGGCACGCGTGCTCGGCACGCTGGCGGCCCAGATGCTGGTGGTGGCGGTGGGCTGGCAGGTCTACGAGCTCACCCACGATCCGCTCGACCTCGGCCTGATCGGCCTGTCGCAGTTCCTGCCGTTCATCGTCCTCATCCTGCCCGCCGGCCACGCCGCCGACCAGCACGACCGGCGGCGCATCGCCGCCGCGTGCTTCGCGCTGCAGGCGGCGGGCGCGCTGCTGCTCGCCCTGTACTCGCGCGCGGGCTCGGCGCAGGTGTGGCCGGTGTTTGCGATCATGGGTTTGTTCGGCGTCGCGCGCGCGTTCTCCATGCCGGCGGCGCAGGCGCTGCTGCCCAACGTAGTGCCGGTGGCGAGCTACGGCCACGCGGTGGCGCTCAATTCGTCGGCGATGCAGGTGGCGCGCATCGCCGGCCCGGCGCTCGGCGGCTTGCTCTACTTCGCCGGGGCGCAAACCGTGTACGTCACGGTCGCGATGCTCCTCGCGGCGGCGTTCGCGCTGATGCTCGCCGCGCGCGTCGTCGGCGGTGCCGCGCCGCAGCGCGCGCCGCTGAGCTGGGAGAACCTGCTCTCCGGGCTCGCCTTCGTGCGCTCGCGCCCGGTGATTCTCGGCGCGATCTCGATGGACCTTTTCGCGGTGCTGTTCGGCGGCGCGACCGCCCTGCTGCCCGCCTACGCCGCCGACATCCTGCACGTCGGGCCGGTCGGGCTCGGTTTTCTGCGCACCGCCTCGGGCGTCGGCGCGGCGCTGTGCGGGATCGCGCTCGCGTTCCGTCCGATCACGCGCCACGTCGGGCACTGGATGGTCGGCGGGGTGGCGGTGTTCGGCGCGGCGACCGTGGTGTTCGGCGTCTCGAGCACGCTCTGGTTGTCGCTCGCCGCGCTGGTGGTGCTCGGCGGGGCCGACATGGTGAGCGTGTACGTGCGTAATCTGCTGGTGCAGCTCGCCACCCCCGACGCGATCCGCGGCAGGGTGAGCGCGGTGAACGCGGTGTTCATCGGCGCCTCCAACGAGGTCGGCGAGTTCGAGTCCGGCGTCACCGCCGCCTGGTGGGGTGTGGTGCCGGCGGTGGTGGTCGGCGGCGTGGCGACGATGCTCGTCGCCTGGGGCTGGACGCGCCTCTTCCCCGCGCTGTGGCGGATGGCGCGCTTTCCCGGCCCGAGCGGACTGATCAACCGTTCCAGGCTCTCGCCGAGGGGGCGTGATCAGCGGTCGATGCCAAACAAGCTAGGTGTCGAGTCGCAGGCCGAGCCGCGTTGATGCGATCAGCGCCTGGGTGCGCGTGTGCACGTTCAACGCCTGCAGCACAGCGCTGACGTGAACCTTGACGGTGTTTTCCGCAATGTCGAGCCGGCGCGCAATGAGCTTGTTCGGCAAGCCCTTCAGCACAAGCGACAGGACATCGGCCTGCCGCGGCGTCAATCCCAGGTCCGCGGGCGTCATCCCCGCCGCGCCCGGCGTGGCGGCGCCAGCGGACTTCGGCAGCGCGGTCATCAGCCCATCCGGCGACGCGTCCCTTTGACTGCGCGCCTTGAGGGCCTCGACCGGCACGTAGACGCCGCCGGAGGCGACCAGTCGAACCGCGTTGAGCAGCACGTCGCGCGGCGACGTCTTCGGAATGAATCCCATCGCCCCGAGGTCCAGCGCCTCCACGATGGTGCCGGCATCGCTGGCGCCCGATACGACCACCACCGGAAGCTGCGGGCGCTCTTGCCGGAGCCGCGCCAACCCCTCGGCGCCTGCGCAGTCGGGCAGCCCGAGATCGAGGAGCGCGAGATCGAATTCCTGGCCACCGGCGGACGCCGCGAGCGCGCCGGCGAGATCGCCGGCGCAAACGACCTCCGCGGCCCGGTCGAGCGAGAGGAGCGCCAGACGGAGCGCATCCGCCATCATGGGGTGATCATCGACGACGAGGATCCTCACGCCCCCCTCCCGTTCCCGTTCGTTCGCGTGCTCCGTTCGGATCTTAGCGCGGTAAGTCCGTCGGCGGGCAGCGTCCCGGAGAAATCCCGCGCCTCAATACAATAGCGCGACCGGCGTACCGCACCTAGCGCGTTCGGGTTATTCCGCGGCATCCGTGCGCTCCCCAGAATGAGTGCCTGGCGGTCGCACGCCACCGTCCGACACGAAATGCTTGCCGACCCGCAGCTTGGGAATTAGATTGCCGACGTTGCTCACGACCAAGGCGCTCGCCATGAGCCCGGAAAGCCCAGCCGACCGCCCGGCCCCCGGCGGCGTCACGCTGCAGCCGGGCGCCGTCGACGGGCGCGTCCTGTCCCAGCAGCTGGAAATCCTTGCACGCCAAGGCACGCGCACGACGCTCCCGGTGGCGGCTGTAGCAGCGGCCATCGCCTATCTGGTCTGGGGCCACGTCAGCGTCTGGCTCATCCTGCCGTGGACGGGCACGGTGCTCACCTTGAACGTCGGACGTTCCCTCGTCTGCTCGCGTATCGTGCGGCGGGGGCTCGAGCCAGCAGGCGCGCCGGTCTGGAAGCACCGATTCCTCATCTTGGCGCTGTTGAGCGGAACGGCGTCGGGCAGTATCGCAGTGCTGGCGTTCCCCGACTTGTCCAGCGAGCTGCGCGCGGTGGTCACCATGATTGTCTGCCTATGGGGGGTCGCCACGGTCACGACGAACGGGCCGTTCTCACGGCTCGTCCTCGGCCATGCGGGGCCGATTTTCGGGCTGACGGCCCTCGGCTGGGTGCTTGCGAGGGCGCCCGAGGCGCCGCTCGTCGCACTCCTGCTCGCGCTCTTTTTCGCGCTGCTCGCGGCGTTCGGCGTGGAGACCGCACGCGTGATCGAGCAGTCGATCCGCCTGCGCTACGCCAACGAGGAGCTGCTCGCGCAGAAGGAGCAGTTGCTGGCGTTGATGCGCGCCGCGTTCGACAAGGCGGAGTCCGCCCGCGACAAGGCCGAGGAGGCGAGCCGGTCGAAGTCGCAGTTCCTCGCATCCGCGAGCCACGATCTGCGCCAGCCGCTGCATGCGCTCTCGCTGCTGACCGCGCTGCTCAACGACATGACCGAGGACGTGCGCGTGCGCGAGGTGGGCCGGCACATCGAGCTCTCGGTCCAGTCGCTCGACGGGCTGTTCGGTGCGCTTCTCGATCTGTCCAAGCTCGACGCCGGGGCGGTAAAGCCGGAGCTGCGCGAGATTGCACTGCACGAGCTCATCGATCGGCTCTCGATCGAGTACCAGCCCAAGGCGCAAAGCAAGGGCCTGATCTACGAGTGCGACGCGGACCGCGTCTGGGTCCGCACCGACCCGATCCTGCTGGAGCGCGTGATCCGCAACCTGCTGGAGAACGCGATCCGGTTTACTCCTGCGGGGCGCGTCGCGGTGTACGCCAGGCGCGCCGCCGAAGGCCTGAGCATCAGCGTGAGCGACAGCGGCATCGGCATTCCCGACTCCGAGCGCTCGCGGATCTTCGAGGAGTTCTACCAGATCGGCAATCCCGCCCGCAGCCGTGCCCAAGGCCTCGGCCTCGGCCTGTCCATCGTGCGGCGTCTCTCGGATTTGCTGGGATTCCAGGTGGAGGTGAGCTCGCGGGCGGGGCAAGGCTCGGTCTTTGCGATCAAGGTGCCGGACTCGCAGGTGCAAACCGCACCGACCACTGCAGCCGTCGAGCGGCCGGTGCAGGATGCGGACGACGTCTCCGGGATCGTCGTGCTCGTGATCGAGGACGACGCCGAGGTGCGAAATGCAATGAATCTGTCGCTGCGCCGGTGGGGCTGCACCCCGCTCATCGCCGACTCGCTGGACGAAGCGCGGAAATTGCTGGATGCGACCCGGCTGCGGCCCGAAGTCCTGATCTGCGACCTGAGGCTCGGCAACGGCGCAAGCGGGATCGCGGCGATCGGCGCCTTGCGCACCGAGCTCGGCCCCGTTCCCGCCGCGCTGGTGACCGGCGATACCGATGCCGGCAAGCTTGCCGAGGTGCGCGCATCCGGCCTCGACGTGCTGCACAAGCCCGTCAAACCCCTCGAGCTGCGGGCGCTCCTGTATTCGCTCGCGCGCCCGGCGTTCGATCCGGCGCTGCAAAGCGCCTCCTGACGGGACCGAATTCCCGGAGTCGTACCGGAGGGAACCATGCGCTGGCTTTCGAAAAGTGCCGAAGACCTCGCGGACCGCATTGGCGCGGAGCAACCGCCCCACTACGACGCGATCGTGGTCGGCTCGGGCTACGGCGGCGCGGTCGCGGCGTGCCGGCTGGCCCAGGCCGGTCTGCGCGTATGCCTGCTCGAGCGCGGCGAGGAGCGCCTGCCTGGCGAATTCCCGAACGACTTTGGTCACCTGCCCGGGCACGTGCGGGCGGAACGGGCCGATCGGGCAGGAACCTTGGGCAGCCGCGACGGGATGTTCGACGTTCGCCTGTACGGCGGCGTCTCGATCCTGGTCAGCAACGTCCTCGGGGGCGGAAGCCAGATCAACGCCAATGTCGCGATCCGCGCCGACCCGGCGCTGTTCAGCGAACCGGGCTGGCCGCAGGCGCTGCGCGACCAGTTCGATCCGCTCGGCGAGTTCTACACACGCGTCGAGGAGATGCTCGGCGCGCGACCCTATCCGCACTCGTGCGCGAAGGCCGCGGCGCTCGAGCGCCTCGCCGAGCCGCTCACGCAGCATGTGCGGCGGCAGTACTGGAAGGGTGACACGCCGCCCGAGGTGAAGTGCTATCGACTGCCGCTCGCCATCAGCTATCGGGACGGTCCCAACGCGGTCGGCGTCCAGCAGAGAGCCTGCACCGGATGCGGAGATTGCGTCACTGGCTGCAACGTCGGCGCGAAGAACACGCTCACGATGAACTATCTCCCCGAGGCGTTCAGCTGCGGGGCGGAGATCTTCACCGGGGCGACCGTGATTGCGGTTAAACCGAAGCAAGACCATGGCAAAGAGTTCACTACCGTCTACTTCGGCTACAGCGACGAGGACTGGGCAACAACGCTCGCGGACCGGGGCCCGGGAACTTTCCCGAGACCGCACGACGAGCGAATCTGCGCGATCAGGGCGAAGACCGTGATCCTGGCGGCGGGCACGCTCGGCAGCACCGAGATCCTGCTGCGATCGCGCCAGCTCGGCCTGCTGCAGCTTTCGCCGCGGCTCGGAACCGGGTTCTCCGGAAACGGCGGCGCGCTCGGCTTCAGCTACGACCACGGCGCCGAGGTCAATGCGATCGGCTGGGGTGGCGACAAGGCCCGTTACGCGCGGAGCGGCACGGCAGACACCATGTCCCCTCCCGGGCCGACGATCGTGGCGACGCTGGACGCGCGCCCCGGATTGACGCTGCGCGAGGGCGTGCTGATCCAGGACGGGATCATCCCCGGCGCGGTTGCACACCTGGGGCACGAGCTGATCACCACGCACGCCACGCTCATCCAACTCGCGCGCTGCCGCATGAATCGCGACGGGCCCGAGGAGGATCCGCTCGCGCTGTCCGACGAGGCGCTGCGGCGCACGCAGGTCTACCTCGGGATCGGGCACGACGATGCGGGCGGCGAGATGCGGCTCGAGCACGGCCACATGACGGTCGAGTGGCCCGAGGGCGTGAACCAGATCGGCGCACAGCGCACCGACGAATACCTGCGCCTGAGCGAGAAGCCGCTCGACGCGATCTACCTCGCGAACCCGTTCCGCCGGCCGCTGCCCGAGGCGCTGACGAACGTCCTCAGCGGGCCGCCCGTGCGGGGCACGGAGCTCGTCGTCCATCCGCTCGGCGGCTGCCGGATGGGCGAGGACTTTTCCTCCGGCGTGGTCGATCACCGGGGCGCCGTGTTCAGCGGCATCACGCCGCACGCCACCTACGAATCCCTGCATGTCTGGGACGGCTCGATCCTGCCCGGATCGGTAGGGGTGAATCCATTCCTGACCATCGCGGCGCTCGCCGAGCGCGCCGCCGCGATGCTGCTTGCCGCGCGAGTCGAAGAGCGCGCTCGCGAGCTCGCCCGTCGGCCCATCCCCGATCTGCCGGGGGCCGGAAGGTTTCCGATCGTCGAGGAGGACCAGAACGTCGGCCTGCGGACCACATTGGAGCTCCGGGAGACCTTCCGCGGCTGGCTGGACGCGGAAGGTGAGAAACCGATGGCGATCGAGCTGCGCACGGTGATCCCCGACATCGTCCGATTCTTCAAGGAGCCCGCGCATCGCGTCGCGTCGTCGGGCGAGGACGGCGGCCGCTCGGACGTGACGCTGCGCGGTCTCATCACCTGCCCCGCGCTCTGCGCCGAGCCGCTCGAGATCACGGGCGGATCGGTGCAACTTCTGGTGCGCGAACCGAGCCGCCGGATCGCGAGAACCTGGCGCGCCATGCGCGCGTGGTACCGCAAGCGGGGCCGCGACGAAATCATCCGCCACTTCCGCGAGCAGCGCGAGGGGAAGGCCGAGAAGCAAAGCCCGCTCGAATATGCGCGCAACCTGCTGAAGCTCGCCAATCACGTCGGCGAGCGGCGCAAGATGCACTACCTGATTCGCGCCCGCGACCGGACCACGAACCAGGCATACACGGTGCGCGGCACCAAGACCGTCCAGTTCGCCCTGGATTCGAACGTCTGGGACTCGCTGCTCGATCTCTCGATGGAGATGCATCGCGACGCGGACGGCGCGCGGATCGCGCAGAGCGTGCTGCGCATGGATCTCATCGAATTCGCCGAGAACGGCCTGCCGCAGGTTCTCGACGACAGCGACCTGCCGAACGCGCTGCTGGCGCTGGCGAGCGTCCCACTGTTCTTCGCGCGCGTGATCGCCAAGACCCACATCTGGGATTTCCGCGCGCCCGACTACCGGCCGCGCACGGAACGCGCGCCGCTGCCCGATCAGCATGCGCTGCTCGCGCAGAGCATCGCCTCGCCGCTCGAAAAGAGCACGCGCCTGCATCCCGAGTACCACTGGTTCGAGGTGCCCGTCGGACTTGAGAAGCCGCGGCCCACGCTGCCGCTCGTGCTGACGCGGTTTCGCGCCTTGCCCGCGGCGGTCGCCAGCCCGGGCAGCGGCGCCGGCGCACCGGTCATGCTCCTGCCCGGTTTCGCGCAATCGACCCGGGCCTTCGTCGGCGAGCCGCTCGAGGAAGACCTCGTGCGGCATCTGCTGAAGCAAGGCTTCGATGTCTGGCTGTTCGACTATCGCACCAGCACCGCGCTGCCCTCGTGCCGGGAGCAGCACACGCTCGATCCGGTCGCCGTGATCGACATCCCCGCGGCGGTGGAGCAGGTCCTCCGCCACACCGCATTCGACAAGATTCTCGTCTTTGGCCATTGCATGGGATCGGCATCGCTCGCGATGTCCATCCTCAGCGGGGAGCTGGACGGCAAGTTGAGCAAGGTGGTGTTCTCGCAGGTGCCGCCGTTCATCGTCGGCGGCGTGTACACGCAGTGGCGTCGGCAGCTCGTTGCCCTGCTGAGGGACGTCCTGGGACTCGACGCGATCAACCTCGTGGCGGACGACGGCGCAAAGGCCTGGGAGGTGCTGCTGGACCGGCTGCTCGGGACGCTGTCGCTCGGCCACGGGGACTGCCCCGGCGAGCACGATCGTGCGCTGCCGCGCGTGGACATCGCGACCTGCAAGCGCGTGTCGGGAATCATCGGGCCGCTCTACCGGCACGAGCACATGACGCGCACCCACCACCTGCTTCACCAGTACTTCGGATACGGGACGCTCGCGACGTACGCGCAGGTCGCCAAGTTCATCGAGTACGAGCAATTGGTATCGGCGGACGGGGTGAACCGCTACGTCAACGACGACGCGCTCTCGCGCTACATGAACATTCCGATCGCGTTCCTGCACGGCGACCGCAATCGCATGTTCGACATCGCCTCCTCGCAACGGTCGCTTCGACAATCTCCGGCGCGTCAACGAGGGGTACGGGGACCAGTACGAGCTTCTCGTGGCGAAGGGGTACTCGCACTTCGACTGCCTGGCCGGGGACAACGCGCATCGGGACGTGTTCCCGATGATCTCTGATTTCCTGAAGAAACCTGCCCCGGGCTCGACCCGAGAGGAGACGAGGCCATGACGACCGATGCCGTCGCGCGCCGGGGCGCCGATGCGCCGACAACGACGGACTATCTGTCCGACGCGCCTGATGACCTGAGACTTAACGGCTTTCTTCTGCGGCTGCCCGCGCTCGGCCCGATCGTCGGCTGGACCAGGATCGAAGAGGGGCAATTGCGGGCGCGCGTGTGGATCCAGCTGGACGATACCGGCAGCGACCTGCCGATCGCGATGCTGACCGTGCGATGCGGCGGCCGCGAGGCCGAACCCGGGACCGCGAAGCTCTGGCAGGTGTTCCGGGTGGAGTCGGAGGACGCCGACGGCCGAGACGACGCTCGGCTATTGTGGTCTTGCCGATCTCGATTTCGAATCCGGCGACCCGGACGCCGCCTATTGGGTACTTGGCGTTCACCGGACACGGATGATTCGCCTCGGCAGCAGCAGCGAGACAAGCAAAGTGCGCGAAGGCAAGGGCGCGGTCGCCAAGGCGACGCCGCAGGCTCCGGGCGCTCCCTTTTCCGGGCATGCCGCAGTGGGCGTTGGAGATCGCAAATCGGAACCGCTTCCATTGGCAGTCGCCGCCTTCTCCAAGCCGCGCCCATGGCCGACATCAGATCCACGACGTTTGGGTAACGATCCACTCCAGTATCTTCGGCAGCATCTCGCCGAGCAGAACGCCCGGGCCAGGGCGCCGCTGCGCACGCTGTCGAGGGAAAGGAGAAAGACCGGGTCACTGGAGGATTGCGAGGTGCGGCTGGCGGCGGCCCCTAGGGCCTATTCGACCGGCGCGCAGCCGTTTCGGTTCGCGGCCGTCTGCTGCCGCTATCCGACGATGTCCATCGATCGCACGCTCGCCGAGCGCCCGCTGCACACGCTTGCGGCGCTGGCCGATCGCGTCGACGAGGGCCCGGGATTGGTCGTCATGGCCGGCGACCAGATCTACGCAGACGTGTGGGCCGGGTTGCTGGACATTCGCGACCGTCTCGAGAAATACACCTCGCGCTATCAGCATGCCTTCTCGACGCCTGCCTTCAGGGACCTCGCGGCGCGCGTTCCGCTCTACATGGCCGCCGACGACCACGAGGTCGAGGACGCCTGGCCGAAGAGCCGCTCGAAGCCGGGCAGTGTGCTGACCACGGGCGAGCTCTGGAAGCAGGACTACGTCAAGTGGGCGTGGAAAACCTATCTCGGCCACCAGCGCGTGCACGGCCCGGCGGAGCCGCCGGCCCGCTCTGCCGCGCCTCCCCGGACGCCCTGCTTCTGGTACGACCTCGCGGCCGGCGAGGGCGCGGCGACGCCACGCTTCCTCATGCTCGATACGCGATTCGAGCGCGAATGCGAAGGCGGCCGCTGGCGGCTCATGAGCGACGCACAGTGGGAGCACATCGAAGCCTGGCTCGGGCAATGCCTCGAGGACCCCGATCCCCATGCGCCCAAGTTCATCGTCAGCGGAAGCGTGTTCGCTCCGGGGCTCGCTCGATTCGCGGCCCGCGCGGCCGACCCCGCCGCCGAAATGGCCGCCGTGCGGCGGGCCGACTCGTGGCAGGGCTTTCCCGAGGAGCGCGCCAGGCTCGCGCGCCGGATAGCGGAGCTCGGCCTCACGAACGTCGTTTTTGTGTCGGGCGACTACCACTGCGCGGCGGTGGCGGATGTCACCCTCTTTCGCGACGGTGCCGCCACGGAAAGCGTGCGCGCCTACGCGATCGTCGCGCCGCCCCTGTACGCGCCGTTTCCATTCGCGAACACCCGCGCGCGCGAGGTTGCCCGGCATGAGTCGGTCTTTTTTCCCTCGGGCGACGCGCGACGCCTCGAGCGGGTCGCCGAGTGTCGCGCGCAGGCGCTCGACATCAGCTCCGGATTCGCGATGATCGCGTGCAACAAGGTCGGCGACCACGGCACCCCGGACGACTGGGAGATCCGCGTCGAGTTCCACAAGGCGGTGTGGGACGCGGCGAGAAATCCGGCGTCGGAAATCGTCGCTACGGCACATCTCGCCAAGGGCGAAGCGAAGCTGGTACCGGGTCGCTGAGATCTGCCGATCGCGGGTCGGCGCGCCCGCGACGGATTAATCCGGATGGATTAGCGCGTGCGCTCAATTTCCCGACGGCCCCGTCTCGCCAAGAATGTCCTCGGCCATGCGGCAATTTCGCCGCGCGGCGCTCGACACCGGGAGGACATCATGGCGCGTTTGTTCTCGCAATGGCATGTGCCGCATCAGCGGGACCCGCAATCCATCGCGGCCGGGCCGGATCGCGATTCGGCATTCTCCGTTCGGCACCTCGTTCGCACTGCGGTCGCCGCAGCGGTGGGCCTGTACTTCTTGCTCGCAGCACTGGCGTCGGATCACCCGACCGTCATGCTCGTCGGCATGTTGCCGATCGCCTGGATCGCGGTCGAGTTCGCGTGGGTCGCGCTGCGCCCGCGGCGCGAGCCCGTGCAGCGTTGAGCCAGGCGCGAAGATCATGGAGAACATGGCCCTCCTGCTGATCTGCTTCGGCCTAGGCGTGGCGCTGCGCAAGTCCGGTCGCCTGCCGGAGGGCGCCGCGGCCACGTTGAATGGGTTCATCGTCCACGTCTCGCTCCCGGCGCTCACGCTGCATTACCTGCGCAAGCTCCCGCTCGACGGGAGCCTGGCGTTCCCGGTCGCGATGGCCTGGATCCTGTTCGCGGTCGGCATCGCGTTCTTCTTCGCCGCGCGCCGATTGCTGGGCTGGTCGCGGGGAACCACCGGCGCGCTCGTCCTGACCGGCGCGCTCGGCAACACCTCGTTCGTCGGGCTGCCGATGATCGAATGCTTTTTCGGACGCGATCAGCTGGGCGTCGGCATCCTGGTGGACCAGCTCGGGACCTACGTGGTCCTTTCTACGGTCGGTTTGCTCACCGCCGCGGCGCTCTCCTCGGGGACGTTGTCTCTGGCAAACGTGGCCCGGCGCATCGGCACGTTCCCGCCGTTTGTCGCGGTGCTCGTTGCCCTTGCCTCCGCGCCGCTGGCGATTCCCGGCTGGCTGGATGGAACGTTCGCCCGGCTCGGCGACACGCTCGCGCCGCTCGCCCTGCTTTCGGTCGGATACCAGCTGCGCCTCGGCGCGCTGCGCGCGCGCTGGCGCCCGCTAGCGGTGGGCCTCGCCTACAAGCTGTTGGGGGGACCTTTGGCCGTGCTCGCCGTGTTCGCGCTGCTCACCGATCTCCACGATCCCGTGATCCACGTGACCATCTTCGAGGCCGCCATGGCGCCGATGATCGGCGGTGCCATCGTTGCGATCGACAACAAGCTCGACCCGGAGCTCGTCACGCTCATGGTCGGAATCGGTATCCCGCTTTCCTTCCTCACGCTCGGGGCCTGGTGGCTCGCGCTTGGCGCGCTCTGAGCGCGCGGATGTCCTAATGCGTTGCGGCTAGCACGCCCGCTCAATTTCCCCGGCGCATTCGAGTTCACATACTTCGAAGCGCGGAATGCAAGTCGATGCATCCGTCGCGACGCGCCGGCGCGAATTCCCGGCGCTCAGCAAGGAGTCAATCGTGAACGCCAACACACCGCTCCATGCAAGT
>CAWICY010000003.1:0-145928 GCA_963834845.1 uncultured Pseudomonadota bacterium | reverse complement strand
CATCCTGCCGGCGCTCGGCATCGCGCTGCCGATCGGCAACCTCTACTACGCCTACCTCGCATGGAAGCTGGCTCACAAGGAAGGCCGCAGCGACGTCACCGCAATGCCCTACGGCCCGAGCGTTCCGCACATGTTCATCGTCGTCTTCGTGGTCATGCTGCCGGTATACCTGAAGACCAAGGACCCGGTGCTCGCCTGGCAGGCGGGCCTCGCGTGGGCCTTCATCATCGGCGTCATCATTCTTGCCGGGGTGTTCGTCGGACCGTGGATCCAGGCACACACGCCGCGCGCAGCGATGCTCGGCACGCTCGCCGGCATCTCGATCGCTTTCATTTCGCTGCGGCCGGCGTTCCAGATGTGGGAGGTGCCCTGGATCGCCTTCATCTCGCTCGCCATCGTGCTGATCAGCTGGACGGCGAGCGTGCGCCTGCCGTGGGGCCTGCCCGGCGGCCTGGTCGCGGTGATCGTCGGCGTGGTCGTCGGCTGGATTGCGTACTTCTTCGGCTGGAGCGACGTGGTGAAGGCCGAGCAGGTGAGCGCCTCGTTCGGGCAGTTCGGGCTGCACCTGCCGATTCCGGGCAGCGAGGTCTGGCGCGGTCTCGCTGCGGTCGCGCCGCTGCTCGTGACCGCGATCCCGCTCGGCATCTACATCTTCACCGAGGTGATGAACAACGTCGAGAGCGCCTTCGCCGTGGGCGATCCTACGACCTGCGGAATACCTCGCCGCGGACGGGGTTGGCGTCATCGCTGGCGCGATACTTGGCAGCCCTTTCCGCCGGCGGTATACATCGGGCATCCGGGCTGGAAGGCGGTCCGCGGCGGCATCGGCTACTGCTCGCAACCGGCGTCGTGATCGCGCTGGTGTCTTCCTCGGCCTCACCGCGCTGCTGCTCGCGGTGGTGCCGCTGGTGGCGATCTGCCGATCCTGCTGTACATCGGCCTGGTGATCGGCGCGCAGGCGTTCCAGGCCTCGCCGGCGAAGCACGCGCCGGCCGTCGTGCTAGCGATCATCGCGAACGTCGCCGCCTGGGGCCAGCTACAGGTCGACAGCGCCCTCAATGCCGCCGGCACCTCGGCCGGGAGCCTCGGCATGGGCAAGCTGGCCGGCTCGGGGCTCGTGTACCACGGCATGGAGCTGCTCGGCGGCGGTGCGGTGCTCGCCGGCCTCGTGCTGGGCGCGCTCGCCGCGTTCATCATCGACCACAAGCTCAAGGAAGCGGGGTTCTGGGCCTTGGCCGGCGCGGTGCTCGCGTTCTTCGGCTTCATCCACGGCACGCAGCTCGGTTGGGCGATGTCGCCGCAGGTAGCGCTCGGTTACCTGCTGTTCGCCGCGGTCTGCTTTGTGGCAGGCATGTCGGAGAAGAAAGCGTCGAGTTCGACGGCGTGAAAGTGGTCCGGATCGGCGAGCGCGCGCGCGCCGCGCTGGCGCGCAGCGGCGGTGTCGCCGCGCCGCTCGCCGGTTTCACCGACGCGCCCTACCTCGAGGCTGCCGGCGAAGTGATATGGGTCGGCACCCGGTTGCCGGCCCTGCACCCGCGCGCGGTCATCGTTTCGTCTCCGCCGCCGCGCGGCGTGACGCTGCGCTCGTTGCGCTGCCCGCGCACGGCTGGTCGCCGCGCCTGCCGATCCTCGACCAGAACGCCACGCGGCGCGCGATCGACGCCGTGTTCGCGCTGTGCCGAGCGCTACTTGGCGCGTGCGAGCCGCGCGGCTGGCCGCTGCTGGCCGACGAGACTCCGGCTTTCCGCTCGATCTCGCGCTGCCGCGGGTCGATGCGCTCGTCGAGGCGTACTGGCTGGTCATCCCGATGCCGTTCTTGCCGCCTGATCCCGCTGCTCGGATTCGGCACCGGGCTCACGCCCTCGGGCGACGATCCGGCCGGAGCCGCACTGTTCGGGCGGCGATTCGTATCCGCGCGATACCGGCTGGGAAGCCGTCGCCGAAGGGCTGTCACGTGAGGTTGTGGTCCGCAGCCACGCTGTCAGCGCAGGCGCTGTTCGCTGACCTGGCGCGAGGACGCAGCTTCGCGCCGCTGCACGCGGTGGCCGGGGCGCTGGCGCGCGGCGAACACGACGCGGCCTTCCCCGCGGCGCGCACGCTGGCCGCGGTCGGCCACTCCTCTGGGTGGGACATGCTCGCCGGGCTGATCATCGGTGTAATGGGTCGCTGCACCGGCAGGGCGCACCAATCCGGAAATCAGCTGGCGCGCACGGCCTCTTGCTTTTGATGCAGCGCAAAAGCGTTGAGATTTACAGCGCATCAATAATTCATTATTGTGATGCAATAGTCGTGCACGATCCATCGAAACTGAGGCTGACTGCATGATCACTGCGCAACAGTTGCGGGCGGCGAGAGCGCTGCTGGGGCTGGACCAGCGCTCGCTCGCCGCGGCGTGCGGCCTGTCGCTGCCTACGATTCAGCGCATGGAGACGAGCGACGGCGTGGTGCGCGGCAATGTCGAGTCGCTGATGAAGTTGATCGAGGCATTGGACCGTGCGGGCATCGAGTTGATCGGAGAGGGCGCGGCTAGTGCGAATGGCGGCCGGGGTGTTCGAATGAAGCGGATGTCGGAACCGCCTGGTAGCGCTGCGGCCGCGCCTAAGGCTGTCGCATAGCGGAACGAGGCGCACGGTGGCTCTGGAAGGGCTGTTGTGGTGCATAGGAGCGCTGCTTGCAACCAGTGTGGCGGCGATCCCGGCTGCGCACTATCGGGCCGGAACCCCGGTCGTCTATGGCGCCGCGCTCTGGCTCTCCGCGGCAGCGCTGGGCATCGCCGTCACCTGCCTTCTCGCCGGTAGCTCGCTGCTAGGCGCGCTCACCCTGCCCGTTGGATTGCCCTGGCTCGGCGCGCATTTCCGGCTCGATTCGCTGGCGGCGTTCTTCCTCGTCGTCGTGAATCTCGGCGCCGCTACCGCGAGCATCTACGGCATGGGCTACGGCAGGCACGAAGAGACGCCCGGGCGTGTATTGCCGTTCTTTCCGGCGTTTCTAGCAGGCATGAACCTCGTCGTGCTCGCCGACGACGCATTCACGTTCCTGTTCACGTGGGAATTCATGTCGCTCACCTCCTGGGCGCTCGTCATGGCGCACCATCGCCGCACGGGAAATGCAGCGGCGGGCTATCTGTATCTCATCATGGCGAGCTTCGGTACGCTCGCGTTGCTCCTTGCGTTCGGCCTGCTCGCCGGCCCGGCCGGTGGTTACGCGTTCGAAGCCATTCGCGCGGCGCCTCCAGCGGCCGGCGTGGCGGCCGTGGTGCTCGCCCTCGCCCTGATCGGGGCCGGGTCGAAGGCGGGCCTGGTGCCGTTGCACGTGTGGCTGCCGCTCGCGCATCCCGCGGCGCCGAGCCATGTCTCCGCACTGATGAGCGGCGTCATGACCAAGGTGGCGGTGTATGGCCTCGTCCGCATCGTGTTCGATCTGCTCGGCGCACCAACGTGGTGGGCCGGGGCGCTGATCGCGCTTCTGGGCGGTGTGACCGCCGTCATGGGCGTGCTGCACGCGCTCATGGAGCATGATCTCAAGCGCCTGCTCGCCTATCACACCGTAGAAAATATCGGCATCATTTTCATTGGTCTCGGCCTCGCGCTCGCCTTCGAGGCGAACGGCATGCGCGCCGCGGCGGCGCTGGCGCTGACCGCGGCGCTGTTCCATGTTTTCAACCACTCCGTGTTCAAGAGCCTGCTGTTCTTCGGATCGGGCGCGGTGCTTACTGCCACCGGCGAGCGTGACATGGAGCATCTCGGCGGACTGATCCATCGCATGCCGCTTACGGCGTTTGCGTTTCTGGTCGGCTCCGCGGCCATTTCCGCGCTCCCACCGTTCAACGGCTTCGTGTCCGAATGGCTCACATTCCAGGCGATACTCGTGAGCCCGGCGCTGCCGCAGTGGCTGCTGAAGTTCCTCGTTCCCGCGATCGGAGCGCTGCTCGCGCTCTCAGCCGCGCTCGCGGCGGCCTGCTTCGTCAAGGCATTCGGGGTGACTTTCCTGGGCCGGCCGCGGACCGAGGCGGCGCGGAACGCCACCGAGACTGATCGCTGGTCGCTCGCCACCATGTTCATTCTGGTCGCTCTTTGCCTGATCGCCGGCATCCTGCCCGGCTACTTCATCGATGCACTTGCGCCGGTCACCCAAGCGTTGGCCGGCGCGCATCTGCCCCGGCAGGGCGAACTGGACTGGCTGACGATTGTCCCGGTCGCGCAGAGCCGCAGCTCCTACAACGGGCTGCTCCTGTTTCTGATCATTGCGTTCGCAGCCGGGCTCGGCGCCGAAGCGATCCATCGCTGGGCCTCCCGCGCACTGCGCAGGTCTGCGCCTTGGGACTGCGGCTATCCCGATTCGAGCCCCGCCACCCAGTACACCGCAGGCAGCTTTTCGCAGCCGATTCGAAGGGTATTCGGGACCGTCATATTCCGCGCACGCGAGCAGGTGCGCATGCCGCCGCCGGGCGATCTCCAGGCCGCGCAGATGCACGTGCAGCTGCGCGATGTCCTGTGGGATACGTTCTATGTTCCGATTGCCGGACTCGTGAGCTACGTCGCGGACCGCCTCAACAAAGTGCAGTTCCTCTCGATCCGGGCCTACCTGACGCTTGTATTCGGCGCGCTGGTTGCGCTCCTGATGGTACTCGCGGTATGGCAATAGTCCTGGATCTCCTCGTCCAGATCGGGCAGATGGCTCTCGTGCTCGCGCTCGCGCCGCTATTCACCGGCTACGTGCGCAAAGTCAAGGCGCATCTGCTGCGCCGCGAGGGGCCGCCGCTCGTGCAACCGTATCGCGAACTGTTGCGCCTGCTGCGAAAGGACGTCGTGCTTGCGCATTCGGCGTCATGGGTATTTCGCGTCGCGCCCTACCTCATATTCGCCACCACCTGGGTCGCTGCCTCGCTCATCCCGACTTTCGCCACGGGCCTGATCTTCAGTTACGCGGCCGACGTGATCGCCATCGTCGCACTTCTGGGAAGTGCGCGCTTCATGCTCGCGCTGGCCGGACTTGACGTCGGCACCAGCTTCGGTGGAATCGGCTCGAGCCGCGAAATGTTGATTGCCTCGCTCGCCGAGCCGGCGATGCTGATGGTGGTATTCACGCTCTCCCTTCTCGCCGGCTCCACCCAGCTGTCCTCGATCGCGGCGTCGATGCAAGGGTCGGATGTCGGACTACGGTTTTCGATCGCCCTTGCGCTCATCGGGCTCGTCATGGTGGCGATCGCGGAGAACGCCCGCATTCCGGTCGACAATCCCGCCACGCACCTGGAGCTCACCATGGTGCACGAGGCGATGATCCTCGAATACTCGGGTCGGCACCTGGCGCTCATCGAGGCGGCCGCGTTCCTGAAGCTCCTGCTCTACGTCTCCGTCATAGCCTGTGTCTTCTTCCCGTGGGGGATCGCAATCTCGGGGCAGGGGCTCGTGGCCTACGTCGCAGGCGTCGGGATGTACGTGGTGAAGCTTGCCGCCGGCGGCTTCTTGCTCGCGGTATTCGAAACCGCAATTGCGAAGATGCGCGTGTTCCGTGTCCCCGATTTCCTCGGGGCGGCACTGATGCTCGGCTTCCTCGGGACGCTGCTGCTTTTTGTGACGATGGCCGGTAATGGATCCCCTCGCCCTCGACGTCGCACACCTCCTCGCGGGCGGCCTCGTGCTGGTGAGTTTCATGCTGCTCTACCAGGACCGCATGACCGGGCTGGTAAACAATTTCGCACTGCACGCGCTGGTCGTTTCGCTCTCGGTGGCGTGGCAGGCGCATATTCAGCAGGCGCCGCACCTGTACATCACGGCGGCGATCGCCCTGGTCGTCAAGGCGATAGTGATCCCCCTGGCGCTGCATCGCATCATCGTGCAACTTGGAATCCATCGCACCATCGAGGCGGTGGTCAGCATTGGGCAAACGATGCTTGCGGGTATCGGATTGGTTGCGCTTTCCATCATGGTGATGCTGCCGATCACCGCGAAGGCGGGTACGCTCACCCAGCAAGACCTGGCGTTCGCGCTGTCGGTCTTGCTGCTTGGGCTGCTTATGATGATCTCCCGGCGCAACGCGGTTAGCCAGGTGATCGGCTTCATGTCCATCGAGAACGGATTGATTCTCGCCGCCACGGGCGCCAAGGGAATGCCACTCGTGGTCGAGATCAGCGTGGCGTTCTCGATCTTGATCGCCCTAATCGTGATCGGTGTCTTCCTGTTCCGCATTCGCGAGCGCTTCGACACGGTCGATATCCACGCCCTGCACGAGTACCGCGGCGAGCAGCCATGACCGAACCAGGCTCCTTCTTTGTCGGCGCGGTCCTGATCATCCCTGCGGTGAGCGCGGCCTTGCTCGCCGTGTTGCCCGACGACAGGGCAACGGCGCGTCTCAATGCGCTGGCGGCGCTCTTGACGTTCATTGCGGCGACCGTGCTGTTCGTCGAGCGCCCGTCGCCCGGCCGTTACCTCATTGTGGATGACCTCAATGTCGTGTTCATCGTGCTCAGCACCTTCGTCGGATTCACGACGAGCGTGTTTAGCGGCAGCTACATCGCGCACGAATTGGAGACCGGCCGGCTGACGCCGATCTACCTGCGTTTCTACCACGCGATGTACCAGACGCTCATGTTCGGCATGAACTTGGCGCTGCTGTCTAACAACGTTGGTTTGATGTGGGTCGCGATCGAGCTCGCAACGCTTACTACGGTGTTGATGGTGGGGATCTACCGAACGCCCGCCGCGCTCGAGGCGGCGTGGAAGTATTTTCTTCTGGGCAGCGTCGGCATTGCGCTCGCGCTGTTCGGAACCATTCTGGTGTATCTCGCGGCCCACTCGGTCGTCGGCGAAGGCCTGGATGCCATGGCGTGGAATGTGCTGGTGCAGAGAGCACCTGAATTCGATCCGGCGCTCCTGAACCTTTCGTTCCTCTTCCTCCTGCTCGGCTACGGGACCAAGGTGGGTCTCGTGCCGCTGCACGCGTGGCTGCCCGACGCGCACGCGGAGGGTCCGACGCCGATCTCCGCGGTGCTTTCTGGTCTGCTTCTGAACGTGGCGCTTTTCGCCGTGCTGCGGTTCAAGAGCATTATGGCGGCGAATCCGGGGGCCTTCGCGCCGGGGCCGCTGATGGTATCGCTCGGACTGCTTTCGGTGATCTTCGCGTCGTTCATGCTCTATCGCCGCCATGACATCAAGCGCATGTTCGGCTATTCCTCGATCGAGCACATGGGAATCATCACCTTCGCCTTCGGCATGGGCGGTCCGCTCGCGAATTTCGCCGGTCTCCTGCATATGACCCTGCACAGCCTCACCAAATCTGCGATCTTCTTCTGCGTCGGTCACATCGCGCAGGTAAAGGGAACGCAGCACATGCCCGACATTCGCGGGCTCACGGTTTCCCATCCCGTGCTCGGCTGGGGACTCGTATTTGGCGTCGCTGCCATCGCCGGGCTGCCGCCCATGGGCATCTTCATGACCGAGTTTCTCATCGTGACGACCACGTTCGCGCGCGATCCGGTGCTTGCGGTGGTGCTCGGCTTGAGCCTGCTGGTTGCATTCGGCGCACTGCTGCTGCGGCTGAATGGCCTTGCGTTCGGCGAGCCGCACGGCAGCCGTGAGGCGGCGAAGGCTTCGTTCGCGCCGGTGTTTGCCCACTTCGCGCTAGTCTTGGCAGCGGGAATCTGGCTGCCGCCCGCGCTCATGGCCTGGTTCCAGCATGTGGCGGGCCTTCTCAGGTAATTCGAAATGGCATCCCTGAATTGGCCGCGTTCAATCATTCGCCGGGCGGACTGGGAGCACGCAGCGGTTCGTCTGCACGCCGGCGAACTGGCGTTGCTCGGCCTGTGGGGAGAGGCGGGGTACGCGCACATGGCGGTGATGGAGCACGCGACGAATGCGTGCTCCGTGCTCAGCGTTGAATGCGAGGGAAACCGTTTTCCCTCGCTCGGGCGGCTGCATCCGCCGGCGATTCGACCGGAGCGAGCGATACGTGATCTCGTCGGACTCGAGCCCGAGGGCCTGCCGGACGCCAGACCCTGGCTTCGCCACACTGGTGCATATCAGTTTCTGCCGGCGGAAGGCGAAAGCCTGCACCAGATCCCGGTGGGCCCGGTCCATGCCGGAATCATTGAGCCCGGCCACTTCCGCTTCACCGCGAACGGCGAGACCGTGGTGCGGCTCGAGGAACGCCTTGGCTACACCCACAAGGGCGTCGACTCGCTCATGGTCGGCGCCTCGACCGAACGTGCGGCCGCGCTCGCAGGGCGCGTCTCCGGCGACAGCACGGTCGCCTTCAGCCTCGCGTTTGCCCACGCGGTCGAGGCGGCGCTCGAAATCGAGGTCCCGTCACGGGCGGTCTGGCTGCGAGCGCTGCTCGCCGAGCTCGAGCGACTCGCCAATCACTTCGGTGACATTGGCGCCATCTGCAACGACGCCGCTTTTGCGATCATGCACGCGCAATTCGGCCTGCTGCGTGAGCGAGTGCTGCGGACGGCGGATGCCTGTTTTGGCCACCGGCTCATGATGGACCGCGTGATACCCGGTGGACTGCTTTACGACTTGCCGGCCGACGGCGACCGGCGCCTTCGCACGCTGATCGCGCAGGTTCGAACGGACTTTCCAGACCTCGTCGAGGTATACGACAACACTGCATCGCTCAAAGACCGCACGGTCGGAACCGGCATTCTGTCGCCGGCCCTTGCCCAGCAATTTGCCGCCGGCGGATTCATCGGGCGCGCGTCGGGACGCGACTTCGATGCGCGGCGCTCGCCCGGCTACGCCCCCTACGACAGAATGCAGTTCGAAGTCCCGGTGGTTCAGGCAGGCGACGTGAATGCGCGCGTCTGGATACGCATCCGCGAAGTTGAGCAAAGTCTCGCGCTCATCGAGCAGATATTGTCCCAACTTCCGTCCGGATCGATCTACGCTCCGATCGCTACGCGGGCCGAGACTGGCGTGCGCGAAGGCACGGCGTTGGTCGAGGGGTTCCGCGGCGACATCCTGGCCTGGATCAGGGTCGGCCCCGGAGGACGCGTCGAGCGCTGTCACCTGCGCGACCCTTCGTGGTTTCAGTGGCCGCTGCTTGAAGCAGCGATCGAGGGCAACATCGTTGCCGATTTTCCTCTGTGCAACAAATCGTTCAATTGCTCGTACTCCGGGCACGACCTATAGGTTGACCGCGAATGCGCAGATTGCTGTTCAAAAGCTTCGTTCAGGGAATCCTTACCGAGCCCGCGCCGGCGATGGATGACGGCGCGCTGGCCGAGCTGGCCGCACGCGTGAACCAGGCTTCTCATAGGCGACTGGGGCGAGCGCTTTCGATCCGGGAAGTGGATGCGGGGTCCTGCAACGGCTGCGAGCTGGAAATCCATGCGCTCAGCAACGTGTTGTACGATCTCGAGCGATTCGGCCTGCGATTCGTCGCCTCACCGCGCCACGCCGATGTACTGCTGGTGACCGGCCCGGTCACCGCAAACATGCGGGAAGCGCTCGAGCGTACTTACCTGGCCACGCCGGATCCCAAGTGGGTGGTTGCGGTGGGCGACTGTGCTCGGGACGGCGGCATGTTTGCCGGTAGCTACGCTTGTGTTGGAGGCGTGTCGCGCGTGTTGCCGGTCGACCTGCATATTCGCGGATGCCCGCCGTCGCCGGTCGTCCTGCTCAAGGGGCTGCTCGCGCTTCTCGAAAGCGTGACGGCCGAGGGGGCCGCGGCGCGCGATCCGACTAGTACATGAGGAGGGGCAATGAGCGATGAGCCGGAGGAGAAGCGCTTCTCGCCTGTACAGATAGCGATCGCGGGGCTTGCCGGGGCGATCGTCTTGGTCATTATCATGGTGTTGCTCAGCATCAGCGGCCTCCTGTCCGGATGAGAGGCCGGTGAGGCGTGAATATAAATTCCGTGGCCCGCATGACGCGTTCCGCAGCCCGCCGCCTCCTAAGGCGACCCCGCGAACGTCGTGGAGTACGCCGAGCTTGAGCTAGACTTGAAAAGCCGGCTCGTTCTCCGCACCGCGGAGAACGAGCCGGTCAGCAGTGGACTGTCTGGCGGAGAGAGAGGGATTCGAACCCTCGATACGGGTTTTGCCCGTATAACGCCTTAGCAGGGCGCCCCCTTCGGCCTCTCGGGCATCTCTCCTGTAGGCTGGATTATCGCCTATTCCTGCTCGAGTTCAAACGCGTCGTGCAGCACGCGTACCGCGAGCTCGAGGTATTTCTCGTCGATCACCACCGAGATCTTGATCTCCGAGGTGGTGATCATCTGGATGTTGATGCCCTCCTCGGCGAGCGTACGGAACATCTGCGAAGCGATGCCGACGTGCGAGCGCATCCCCAGCCCCACGAGCGACAGCTTGGCGATGCGGTCGTCGCCCGTCACGTCGCGGCACTTGATGTGCGGCTGCACCTGGTCCCTGAGGATCTTGAGCGCCCGCGCGTGGTCGGCGCGGTGCACCGTGAACGACAGGTCGGTCATGCCGTCGTGGCCGACGTTCTGCACGATCACGTCGACGTCGATGTTCGCCTCGGCGATCGGCCCGAGAATCGCGTAGGCGATTCCGGGGCGGTCGGGCACGTCGTGCACCGTGATCTTGGCCTCGTCGCGATTGAACGCGACGCCGGAGATGATCGCTTTTTCCATCGCCATGTTCGGGTCGTCCTCGAAAGTGATGAGCGTGCCGGAGTGCGACTCCTCGACGACCGGCAGCATCGGGTCGGTGAGGCTGGAAAGCACGCGCAGGGGCACCTTGTACTTGCCGGCGAACTCCACCGAGCGCAGCTGCAGCACCTTGGAGCCGAGGCTCGCCATCTCGAGCATCTCCTCGGAGGTGATGGTCTTCAGGCGCCGCGCCTCCGGCACGATTCTCGGGTCGGTGGTGTACACGCCGTCGACGTCGGTGTAGATCTGGCACTCGTCGGCCTTGAGCGCGGCGGCGAGCGCAACCGCCGAGGTGTCCGAGCCGCCGCGCCCCAGCGTGGTGATGTTGTCGTGCGCATCGACGCCCTGGAACCCGGCCACCACCGGGATGATGCCGCCCGCGATGTCGCGGCGCAGGCGCTCGTCGTCGATCGACACGATGCGCGCCTTGCCGAAGGCCGCGTCGCAGCGCACCTTCACCTGCCAGCCGGTGTAGCTCCGCGACTTGAGGCCGAGCTCGATGAGCGCCATCGCGAGCAGCCCGATGGTCACCTGCTCGCCGGTCGAGGCGACGACGTCGAGCTCGCGCGCGTCGGGCTGCGGCTGGATCTCGCGCGCGAGCGCGATCAGGCGGTTGGTCTCGCCAGCCATCGCGGACGGTACGACGAGCACGCTGTGCCCGGCCGCCTTCCACTTGGCGACGCGGCGCGCCACGTTGCGGATACGCTCGACCGAGCCTACCGAGGTGCCGCCGAATTTCTGGACGATCAACGCCATGGGAAGGCGGAAGCGGCGAAAAAGCGCGGATTTTACAGGACTAATGCGGCGGTTTGCGGCGCGCAGATGGCGGAGAGTGAGGGATTCGAACCCTCGAGGGCCGTGAGGCCCTGCCGGTTTTCAAGACCGGTGCATTCAACCGCTCTGCCAACTCTCCGCTTGCGATGCCCCACCTGCGCCCGCATTTTATCCCTTGGAGTAATAACCCGGATTTAAAGGGGTTTTCCGCTTGAACCTTCCTCGATGTCTGGTAGTCTTAGCTAGGTAGTCCGTGCCCCCATAAGGAGAGCAACAAGATGCAACCTGACTTGCAACCGGTTCGTACCAACGACCAGGGCTCCGGCCGCGGCGGTCCGCGCTTTGCGCCGGGCATGGAATTGCCCGGCATCGAAACCAACCGCGTCCTGCGCAATACCTACCTGCTGCTCGCGCTGACGATGGTACCGACGGTGATCGGCGCCTACATCGGCATGGCCACCGGCGGCGTCATCATGCAGCATCCGATCGCGGCAACGCTGATCATGCTCGGCGCCGTGATCGGCCTGCAGTACGCCATTATCGCGAACCGCAACAGCTCGCTCGGCGTAGCGCTGCTGCTGCTCATGACCGGCATCCTCGGCTGGTGGCTTGGGCCATTGCTTTCGATGGCGTTGACGCTTGCCAACGGCGCGCAGCTGATCGCCTACGCGGCGGGCGGCACGGGACTGGTGTTCTTCGTCATGGGCGCCGTCGCCACGACCATGAAGCGCGATTTCAGCTTCATGGGGAAATTCCTGTTCGTGGGGATGATCGCGCTGCTGCTGGCGATGCTTGCCAACATGTTCCTGCAGATCCCGGCGCTCGCGCTGACGATCTCGACGCTGGTGATCGTGGTGTTCTCGCTCTTCCTGTTGCACGACCTGTCACGCATCGTGCGCGGCGGCGAGACCAACTACATCGTCGCCACCACCGGCGTGTACCTGAGCCTGTTCAACATATTCGCCAACCTGCTGTCGATCCTGATGATGCTGGCGGGCGAGCGCAGATAGCGTTCTGCCCTAAGACCAAGAAGGGCGCTTCGGCGCCCTTTTTTATTGCTGGCGACGCTCGAACAACGCGATGCTTTCCACGTGCGCGGTGTGCGGAAACATGTTGACCACGCCCGCCGCGGCCAGCGCGAACCCCTTCTGGTGAACGAGCAGTCCCGCGTCGCGCGCCAGCGTGGCGGGATCGCAGGACACGTACACGATGCGCCGCGGCCAAGATTCGGGCAGCGCCTTCGCCACCTCGAGCGCCCCGTCGCGCGGCGGATCGACCAGCAGCTTGTCGAACGGGCCCAGCGCGGCCAGGCGCGCCGCGTCGATCCTGTAAAGGTCCTCCGTGGCGAAGCTGGCGGCCTCCTGCAGGCCGTTGGCGGCGGCGTTGCTGCGCGCGCGCTCGACCAGCCCGACGCTCCCCTCCAATCCCAGTACGCGCGCCCCGAGACGCGCGATCGGCAGCGAGAAGTTGCCCAAACCGCAGAACAGATCGCCCACCGTCTCGCCGGGGTGCGGATCGAGCAAGCGCACGGCGCGCGCCACGAGGACGCGGTTCACGGCATGGTTGACCTGGGTAAAGTCGGTGGGCAGGAAGGCAATGCGCACACCGAACTCCGGCAGCGCGTAGTCGAGGGGCGGCGACGGCAGCGGATGAAACGGCGTCGCGCTCGCGGGACCGCCCGGCTGCAGCCATACCGAGACGCCGCGTGCTGCAGCGAACGCGCGCAGCCGCGCTTCGTCTTCGCCGGTGAGCGGCTCGAGATTGCGGAACACGAGCACGTCGCATGCGTCTCCCAGCGCGAGCTCGATTTGCGGCAGGCGCTCGCGGATCGACAGGGATTCGACCAGGCCGCGCAATTCCGGCAGCAGAGCGGAGATGCGTGCAGGGAGCACCTCGCAGCTGCGCATGTCGGCGACGTAGCTCGAGCAGCGCTCGTGGAACCCGACCAGCACCCCGCCCTTCTTCGCCACGCGGCGCACCGTGAGCCTGGCGCGATGGCGGTAGCCCCACTCCTCGCCGTAGACGATGGGCAGCATCACCTCGGCCTTGACCTTGCCAAGGCGCGCAAGGCAATCCTCCAGCCAGCGCTGCTTGCCCGCGAGCTGGGTGCGCGCATCGGCATGCTGCGTCGCGCAGCCGCCGCAGACGCCGAAATACGCGCAGCGCGGCGCGCGCCGGCCGCTCGCCGGGCGCAGCACGGCAGTGGTGCGCGCGAGGTCGAACGAGGGCTTTCTGCGGAAAGTCTGCGCCTCGACCAGCTCGCCAGGCAGCGCACCCTCGACGAACACCACCTTGCCGTCGTCGTTGCGCGCCACGCCGCGCCCCTCGGCGTCCAGCGACTCGATACGCAGCGTCACCGGGCGAGCGGGTCGTTCCAGCGCTCGAGGAACTCGCCCCAGTGGGGCTCCTTCTGCTTCTCCAGCACGCCACGCAGCACGGCGCATTCGCGCCTGTAATGCGCACGGTCGAACACGCCCCGCAGCAGCTGGAAGCGCAGGAAAAGAAGGTAGGTGTTGGCGCTGTCGACCTCGCAGTAACTGCGGATCTGGGCAATCGCGCCGTTTCGGTACCGCTCCCACACCGCGCTGCCTTCCATGCCGATCTTGCCCGGCAGGCCGGCGAGCTGAGCGACCTCGTCGAGCGGCGCGTTGTTGCGCGGCTGGTACATCGCCAGCACGTCCATCAGGTCGAGATGCCGCGTGTGGTAGCGGCTGACGTAGTTGTTCCAGCGAAAGTCGCGGTTGTCCTCGCCCTGGTCCCAGAAGCGCGCCGCCGACACGCCGTTCACCAGGGCGCGGTAGTTCAGCACCGGCAGGTCGAAGCCGCCGCCGTTCCACGACACCAGCTGCGGCACGTAGCGTTCGATGCCGTCGTAGAAGCGCTGGATGGCGATCGCCTCGTCCTCCGAGGGCTCACCGATCGACCAGATGCGCAGCTGCTCCGCATCGCGCAGCACGCAGGAGATGACCAGTACGCGGTGCAGCTGCGGCGCCAGGAAATCGCTGCCGGTCTGCGTGCGCCGCCTCTGGAACGCGATCTCGGCCACCTCCTGGTCGGGTAGCGAGTCGGGGAGCTCGTACAGCCGGCGGATGCCGGCGATGTCCGGGACCGTCTCGATGTCGAAGGCGAGAACCGGAGCCACGTCAGTCCGGAAACACGCCCGTGGACAGGTAGCGGTCGCCGCGATCGCAAACGATGGTGACGATCACCGCGTTCTTCACCTCGCGCTGCAGGCGCAAGGCGACGTGCAATGCGCCGCCGGACGAAATGCCGGCGAAGATGCCTTCCTCGCGCGCCATGCGCCGCGCCATTTCCTCGGCGTCGGCCTGGCTGACGTGCTCGAGCCGGTCGACGCGCAGCTTGTCGTAGATTTTCGGCAGATAGGCCTCGGGCCACTTGCGTATTCCGGGAATCTGCGAGCCCTCCTCGGGCTGGCAGCCGACGATCTGGATCCCCGCGTTCTTTTCCTTGAAGAAGCGCGAGCATCCCATGATGGTGCCGGTGGTTCCCATGCTGGAGACGAAGTGCGTGATCTTTCCGCTGGTGTCGCGCCAAATTTCGGGGCCCGTGGTCTCGTAGTGCGCGAGCGGGTTGTCCGGGTTCGCGAACTGATCGAGCATCACGCCCTTGCCCTCGCGCACCATCTTCTCGGCCAGGTCGCGCGCGCCTTCCATGCCGCCCGCCTTGGGCGTAAGGATCAGCTCGGCGCCGTAGGCGCGCATGGTGCGCTTGCGCTCGGCGGTCTGGTTCTCGGGCATGATCAGCACCATGCGGTAGCCGCGAATCGCCGCGGCCATCGCCAGGCCGATGCCGGTATTGCCGGAAGTCGGCTCGATCAGCGTGTCGCCGGGCTTGATTCTCCCGCGCCGCTCGGCGCCCCGGATCATGGAGATCGCCGGACGGTCCTTGACCGAGCCGGCCGGATTGTTGCCCTCGAGCTTCGCGAGAATCACGTTGCCGCGCTTCCTGGCATCATCCCCGGGCAGCCGCTGCAACCGCACCAGCGGCGTGTTGCCGATGAAGTCCTCTATGGTCCTGTACATGGCGTCGCGGCTCAGGAGCGCGCGGCGAGCAGGTCCTGCACGTAGGCGCCCACGCCCTGCTCCACCGGCAAGAACTCCTGGGCGTACCCGGCTTCGCGCAGCAGCGACATGTCGGCTTCGGTGAAGCTCTGGTACTTGCCCACGAGCTGCGCCGGAAAGGGGATGTACTCGATCAGGCCCTGCGACACCATGTCGCGCAGCTCCAGCGCAGGCTCGCCGCGCGCCGCGCGCACCCCGTTCACCACGGCTCGCGCAACGTCGTTGAAGCCCTGCGCACGGCCGGTTCCGCAGTTGAAGATACCCGACAGCTCGCGATGCTCGAGGAAATGCACGTTCACGTTCACGACGTCGTCCACGTGGATGAAGTCGCGCCGCTGCTCGCCGTCTGCGTAGCCGTCCGAGCCGACGAACAGCTTCACGCGGCCCCGGTCCATGAACTGATTGAACGCGTGGAACGCCACCGACGCCATGCGCCCCTTGTGCGCCTCGTTCGGGCCGTAGACGTTGAAGTAGCGGAATCCGGCGATCTGCGCCGTGCGCCCGCCGAAGCGCCGGCGCACGTGCTGGTCGAACAGGAACTTCGAGTAGGCATAGACGTTCAGCGGCTGCTCGCAGGCGCGCTCCTCGCGGAACTCGCGCCCCGCGCCGTACACCGAGGCCGAGGACGCGTACAGCATCGGCACCTCCTCGTCCTGGCACCAGTCGAGCAGCTCGCGCGAGTAGCGGTAGTTGTTGTCCATGACGTAGCGCCCGTCCGTCTGCATCGTGTCCGAGCAAGCGCCCTGGTGCAGCACCGCCTCTATGGCGTCGTCGAACTGGTTCGCGACCAGCCGCTGCAGGAAGTCGCGCTTGTCCAGATAGTCCTCGATCTCGCAGGCCGCGAGGTTGGGCACTTTCTCCGCGTTTTCGAGATTGTCCACCGCGATGATCTCGGTGATCCCCGCGCGATTGAGCGCCTCGATCAGCTTCGAGCCGATGAAGCCGGCGGCGCCTGTGACGATATAGAGCATGTCCTTCTATCCGAATAGTTCCCGGCGTGTCGCGACCGCCGTGCCCAGCTTTCCGACGACGATGCCGGCCGCGCGGTTCGCTACCCGCATTGCGCCCTCGAGGGTCATGCCGGCGGCCAGCATGACGCCCATCGCCGCGATTACCGTGTCGCCGGCGCCGCTCACATCGTACACCTCACGCTCGATCGCCTTGACGCGCACGGTCCGGCCGCGGCGATACAGCGACATGCCTTCTTCGCTGCGCGTCAGCAGCAAAGCCTCGAGGCCGAGCGACTGGCGCAGGCGCTGCGCACGCTGCTCGAGGTCCTTTTCGCTCTTCCAAGTACCGATTACCTCGCGCAACTCAGCGCGGTTCGGGGTGACCAGCGTCGCGCCCTTGTAGCGCGAATAGTCGTCGCCCTTCGGGTCCACCAGCACGCGCTTGCCCGCCGCGCGCGCGAGGCGGATCATCTTCGCGATATGGGCGAGCCCGCCCTTGCCGTAGTCCGACAGGATCACGATGTCGCACTCGGGCAACGCCTCCTTGAAGTCGGCCAGCTTCGATGCCAGCACCTCGCGCGACGGCAGTCTTTCGAAGTCGATGCGCACGAGCTGCTGCTGACGGCCGATGACGCGCAGCTTCTGCGTCGTCTGGATGGAGCCGTCACGATGCAGCCTGGCGCGGATTCCCTCCTTCTTGACGAGCTCCGCCAGGCGCGCACCGGATTCGTCCTTGCCAATCACCGAGAGGAGTTGCACCTGGGCGCCGAGCGCGACGCAGTTCCAGGCGACGTTGGCCGCTCCGCCGGGACGCTCCTCCTCGCTGCGCACCAGCACCACCGGCACCGGCGCCTCGGGTGATATGCGCGACACCTCGCCAAACCAGTAGCGGTCGAGCATGACGTCGCCGACCACGAGTACGCGAGCCGCTGACGTATCCGGGGCCTTCAAGTGCGCCGCCCCATCGCGAAATACTCGATGCCGAGCGCACGCATCGCGGCCGGCTCGTAGAGATTGCGGCCATCGAAGATCGCCGGTGTCCGCAGCGTCGCCTTGACGGCATCGAAGTCGGGGCTGCGGAACTCCTGCCACTCGGTGACGATCGCCAGCGCGTCGCTGCCCTCGAGCGCCGCGCGCGCCGAATCGACGATCGCCACGCGCTTGTCGGCCGCATACAGGCGGGCGGCCTCGACCCCGGCGGCCGGGTCGTAGGCGCGGACCGTCGCGCCCGCCTCCAGCAGGTCGGCGATCAGCGTACGGCTCGGCGCCTCGCGCAGGTCGTCGGTGTTGGGCTTGAACGCGATCCCCCAGACCGCGAAGCAGCGTCCTTTGAGCGATGCGCCGAAACGCGCCCGGATCTTGCGCGACAGAACGTGCTTCTGGTCCTCGTTCACGCGCTCCACGGCGGCCAGCAGCCGCAGCGGGCTGCCCGCGTCTTCGGCGCTGCGCTGCAGCGCCTTCACGTCCTTCGGGAAACAGGAGCCGCCGTAGCCGGCGCCCGGATACAGGAAATGGAACCCGATGCGCGAATCCGACCCGATCCCACGGCGCACCTCCTCGATGTCCGCGCCGAGCTTCTCGGCGAGATTGGCGAGATCGTTCATGAAGGAGATGCGGGTCGCGAGCATGGCATTCGCGGCATATTTGGTGAGTTCCGCCGACCGGATGCTCATCGGCATGAAGCGCTCGTGGTTGCGCTGGAAGGGCGCATAGAGCCTGCGCAGCATGTCCATGGCACGCTCGTCGTCCGAACCAACGATGATGCGATCGGGGCGCATGAAATCCTCGACCGCGGCGCCCTCCTTGAGGAACTCCGGGTTCGAGACGACGCTGAATTCCAGATCGCTGCCGCGCGCGGCAAGCTCCTCGGCCACGGCCTTGCGCACCTTGTCGGCCGTGCCGACCGGCACGGTGGACTTGTTGACGACCACGCGATAGCCCTGCATCAGGTGGCCGATCGAGCGCGCCGCGGCGACCACGTGCTGCAAGTCGGCCGATCCGTCCTCGCCAGGCGGCGTGCCGACGGCGATGAATTGCAGGTCGCCGTGCGCCACACTCGCCGCCGCATCGGTCGAGAATCTGAGCCGGCCCGCGTCGTGGTTGCGCCGCACGATGGGCTCCAGCCCGGGCTCGAAGATCGGAATACGGCCCGCCTGCAGCGCCTCGATTTTGGAGGCGTCGAGATCGAGGCAGAACACGTCGTTGCCCATGTCCGCAAGGCAAGCGCCCGTGACGAGGCCTACGTAGCCGGTGCCGATGACGCTGACTTTCATGTCGTCGCTTTCATGGTGCCAGGTCGAACTCCTCTGAGCGTCGCGGCGGATAGGTCTCCCATCCTCCGCATGCAGGGCAATGCCAGTAGAACTGGCGCGCCTTGAAGCCGCAGTGCTCGCAGCGGTAGCGCGCCAGCCGGCGCGTGTGGCTGTGAACTAGGTTGCGGACCAGTTCCAGGTCCCGGCGCTGCTCCACAGACTCGGTGCCGACGATCTGCGCTTCGAGCAGGCGGTCCAAGCCAAGCAGCGTCGGATTGCGGCGCAGCTCGTCGCGCACCAGTTTGTAGGCCGCATCCGCGCCCTTCGACTCCAGCGCCTGCTGGAATACCGAGTCCAGCAGATCAAGCGACGGATAGCGCTCGAGGTAGCCCGCGAGCAGCTTGAGCCCCTCGTCGGTACGCCCCGCCTCGCGGTGCGCCTCGAGAAGGCGCTGGGCCGCCAGCGCGATATACGCGGAATTCTGAGACTCGATGCGCTTCCAGCAGTCGATTGCCGCGTTCACGTCGCCTTCGGCCAGCGCCAGATCGCCGAGCTGCAGGCTGGCGCGCACCGACTTGCGGTTCGCCTCCAGCGCCGCCTCGAGGTGCGCGCGCGCCGCCTCGGAGCGGGAGTGCGTCATGTCGTTCGCCGCCAGCTCGCAGCGGTACTGCGCGATCTCCCTGGACCGCGACTCACCGGATTCGCGCTCCAGCCGCCGGGCCATCTCGATCGCGCGCGCCCAGTCCTTTTCATGCTCGTAGATCTCGAGCAGATAGCGGCGCGCCTCGATGCCGTGCGGTCCTTCGACGAGGCGGCCGAACGCTTCCTCGGCCCGGTCCAGGATACCGGCCTTAAGGTAATCTTGCCCCAGCTCGAACAGCGCATTCATTTTCTGCTCCGCGCCGAGGTCGGCGCGCTCGAGCAGATTCTGGTGCATGCGTATGGCGCGGTCGTACTCGCCCCGGCGACGGAACAGGCTGCCGAGCGCAAAGTGCAGTTCGATCGTTTCGCGGTCGACCCTCACCACCTCTATGAAGGCTTCGATCGCCTTGTCGGGCTGCTCGTTGAGCAGGAAATTTAGCCCCTTGAAGTAGGAGCGCGGCAGCGCGCGCGACTCGGACACCAGATGTTTGACGTCGATGCGTGCGGCGAGCCAGCCAAGTCCGAAAAACAGCGGGAAGCCGAGCAACCACCAGTACTCGAACTCCATTCAGGTCCGCCTCTATGCGCCAATGGCCGGCGGATGGACCTGCGCGGCGCCGGCCTGTGCGTCCGCGTCGCGGCGGCTATGTGCCTCACGCCGGAGGCGTGCGATCTCGCGCCGCTGCCGTAGCAGCGTGCCGAGCATCGCAACCATCCCGAACGCCGCACCCGCGGCGAAAAATGCAAGCAGGACCATCACCAGCGGCGCCTGCCAGCTTTGGTCGAGATAGAAGTGAAGGCTAACCGGCTCGAGGTTCTTGGCCGCGAAGGCAAGCAGCAACAGGAAGACGCTCAGCCAAACCACCCAGGTGACGATACGCATGCTCAAATCCTAATGCCTTACCCCCCGGGGGCGGGCGCTGCACGGCGCATCCGGGGGTACACGCTGGCGCTTACTGTGTGTGAGTCGGAAGCTCCTGCGGCATCTGCGCGGAATCGGGATTCTCGGTATCCACCCGCTCGCGCAGCTCCTTTCCCGCCTTGAAATGCGGCACGTATTTCTCCGGCACATGCACCTTCTCGCCGGACTTCGGATTGCGCCCGACCCGGGGCGGGCGGTAGTTCAGGCCGAAGCTTCCAAAGCCGCGGATCTCGATACGATCGCCCGCAAGCAGTGCCTGCGTCATCGCATCGAGGATCATCTTGACGGCATACTCGGCGTCCTTCGCCACCAGCTGCGGATAGCGCTGGGCGAGGCGAGCGATCAGTTCCGACTTGGTCATGGATGACCCATCCCCCTGAACGTTCCGTTTGTCGAACTCCTCGTCGCTCAACCGTACACCTACTGCTGATTGCGATTATCGAGCTTGGCGCGCAGCAGCGCACCGAGGTTGGTGGCGCCGGCGCTTGCTGCAGCGTTCTCGCTGCGCAACTGCTTCATCGCCTCGGTCTCTTCGGTCAGATCCTTTGCCTTGACCGACAGATTGATCGAGCGGGTCTTGCGATCGAGGTTGATGATCATTGCGCTTACCGTGTCGCCCTCCTTCAGGTGGGCGCGAAGGTCCTCGACACGATCGCGCGAGAACTCGGAAGCACGCAGATAGCCCTCGACGTCGCCCGTGATGGCGATCACCGCGCCCTTCGCATCGACCGATTTGACGGTACCGGCGACGATGCTGTTCTTCTCATGGCTGGCCAGGAAATTGGTGAACGGATCGCCCTCGAGCTGCTTGATCCCGAGCGAGATGCGCTCGCGCTCGACGTCGATCGACAACACGACTGCATCGACGTCCTCGCCCTTCTTGAACTTCTTAACGGCTTCCTCGCCGGCATCGCTCCAGGACAGGTCCGAAAGGTGCACCAAACCGTCGATGCCGCCCGCCAGCCCGACGAAAACCCCGAAGTCGGTGATCGACTTGATCTGCCCCTTGACGCGGTCGCCCTTCTTGAACTCGCGCGCAAAGTCTTCCCACGGGTTGGGCATGCATTGCTTCATGCCGAGCGAGATGCGGCGCCGCTCCTCGTCGATCTCGAGGATCATGACCTCGACTTCGTCGCCTACCTGCACCACCTTCGACGGATGAACGTTCTTGTTTGTCCAGTCCATCTCGGACACGTGGACCAGACCCTCGATGCCAGCCTCCACCTCGACGAACGCGCCGTAGTCGGTGAGGTTGGTGACCTTGCCGAACAGCCGCGTGCCCTGCGGGTAACGGCGCGAGATGCCGACCCACGGATCCTCGCCGAGCTGCTTCATGCCGAGCGACACGCGGTTCTTCTCCGCGTCGAACTTCAATACCTTGGCGGTCACCTCGTCACCCACGTTTAGCACCTCGGAGGGATGCTTCACGCGGCGCCACGCAAGATCGGTGATGTGCAGCAAGCCGTCGATTCCGCCGAGGTCGACGAACGCGCCATAGTCAGTGATGTTCTTGACGATGCCCTTGACGGTCGCGCCTTCCTGCAGCGTCGACAGCAGCTGCTCGCGCTCCGCTCCGACCGTTTCTTCCAGCACCGCACGACGCGATACGACCACGTTGTTGCGCTTGCGATCGAGCTTGATGACCTTGAAATCCATCTGCTTGCCCTCGTAGGGCGTCGTGTCCTTCACCGGGCGCAGATCGACGAGCGAGCCGGGCAGGAACGCGCGGATGCCGTTGGTCATGACCGTCAGGCCGCCCTTCACCTTGCCGGTGATGACGCCTTCAATCTTCTCGCCCTTTTCGAGCGCCTTTTCGAGGTCGAGCCACGCCGCGAGCCGCTTGGCTTTCTCGCGGGACAGCCGCGTTTCGCCGTAGCCGTCCTCGAGCGCTTCGATCGACACGGCGACGAAATCGCCAGGCTTGACTTCGATCTCACCGGCATCGGTCTTGAATTCTTCAGTCGCGATCAGGCTCTCCGACTTCAGTCCGGCGTTGACCACGACGTAGTTCGGATCGACGCGCACCACTTCGGCGGTAATCACCTCGCCGATGCGCATTTCCTTGCGCGACAGGCTTTCTTCGAACAGCGCGGCAAACGACTCGTTGGATGAGGAGGGCTTGGATACTGCGGGGGAAATGCTGGGCATGTAAGGAAAAACCTCTTGGGCCGCCGCGCGTTAAGGGGCGTGCGGGTCAGGTTGCACACACGGGCGGGCCGTCAGGCGCCACCCACCGAATTTCCTTTCCAAATCAGGTGGTCTCGCGTTTGCCGGGTTCCCGCCACCAGCGGAGAATCCGGCTCACGACCTCCTCTACCGACAGCTCGGAGGAATCGAGATGCATCGCGTCGGCCGCCGCTACTAGCGGAGCGACCGCGCGCGCCGCGTCACGCGCATCGCGCGCTTCCAGCTCACTGGAAAGGGCGTGCAGAGTAGCATGGATTCCTTTTTCTTTCAACTGCTTATATCGACGCTGGGCGCGCACCGCGGGACTGGCGCTGAGAAACACCTTCAACGCCGCGTCAGGAAACACCACGCTCCCCATGTCGCGGCCGTCGGCTACCAGCCCGGGCGGGCGGCGGAAGCCACGCTGCCGCTCGAGCAAGGCCGCGCGAACGCGCGGCAAGCGTGCGATCTCGGATGCCCGAGTGCCACAATCCTCGGTGTACAGATCGTCCGTAACATCATGATTCGAAAGGCTTATCGTTCCATCGGAGAAGCGCACATCGAGGCCTCGGGCAATACTCTCCAGACTCGCTTCGTCACTGGCCGCGACTCCCGCGTGCATTGAAGCCAACGCGACCAGCCGGTACAAGGCACCGCTTTCCAGATAATGAAACCCGAGCGCCTCGGCGATCCGCCGCGCGACGGTGCCCTTGCCGGACGCCGACGGCCCGTCGACCGTGATGACGGGAGCGCTCAAGCCTGCACCAACTGTGCAAGCGCCTTGAAGTACTCCGGATAGGTCTTGGCGACGCAATCCGGATCGTTGATGCGCACCGGTACGCCCCCGAGTGGCACCAGCGAGAAGCACATCGCCATGCGGTGGTCGTCATAGGTGTCGATCGCGACGTCCGCGCACAGGCGAGCGGGCGGCTCGACGCGCAGGTAATCGGCCCCTTCCTCCACCTTCGCGCCGAGCTTGCGCAGCTCGGTGGCCATCGCTGCCAGGCGGTCGGTTTCCTTGATACGCCAGCTTGCGACGTTGCGGATCGTGCTCGGACCGCTCGCGAACAGCGCCATCACGGCGGCGGTCATCGCCGCGTCGGGAATATGATTCAGATCGAGGTCGAAGGCGCGCAGCTTTCCCTGCGACGAGGCCTCGATCCACGAATCCCCTGTCGAGACCTTTGCACCCATGCGCTCGAGCACTTCGCAGAAGCGAACGTCGCCCTGAATGCTGCTTCGACCGACGCCTTCGACGCGCACCGGGCCGCCGGCGATCGCGCCGGCCGCGAGGAAATACGAAGCCGACGACGCGTCCCCCTCGACCGGGATCTCACCCGGAGAAACATAGGCGCGGCCGGGAATTTCGAACGAGCGCCAGCCATTGCGCCGCACCTCGACGCCGAACCGGCGCATCAGGTTCAGCGTGATCTCCACGTAGGGTCTGGAGATCAGCTCGCCGACGACCTCCACGCTGCCGCCGCCACCGAGCGGCAGCGCCATGAGCAACGCGCTGAGGAACTGCGACGACGCCTCGCCTCGAACGGCAATGGGCTTCCCGATAACGATCCTCGCCGGGAGGATCCGTAGCGGCGGATAGCCCCCCTTTCCCAGGTATTCGATGCTCGCGCCCGCGGCGCGCAGCGCGTCGACCAGATCGCCGATCGGCCGCTCGTGCATGCGCTCGACGCCCGAGAGCCGGTACTCGCCGCCGCACAAGGCGAGCACCGCGGTAAGCGGCCGGAACGCCGTTCCCGCATTGCCGAGAAAGAGATCGGCTTTCTTGACGGGAAAGGGTCCCCCGACCCCTACGACCCTGCCGGGATCGCACCTCACCCCAAGATCACTCAGTGCCTGAAGCATCACGCGCGTGTCGTCCGCATCCAGCAGATGACGGATGAGCGTTTCGCCCTCGGCCAGCGCGGCGAGAAGAAGCACACGGTTGGAGATGCTCTTGGAACCGGGCAGGCGCACGGTACCGGCGATGCGCCGGATTGGATCGAGCCGCAGCGTGTTCATGCCGCTCCGCTCAGTCCTCGAATTCGCCGCTGAGCCAGCGGTTGCGCGCATCGCGCGCGGCGACGAACAGCGCCTCAAGTCCGGCCGCATCTGACGCGGCGAGCATCGCGCGCACCGCCTCCAGCTCCTGCTCGAAGCGCCGCAGCTCGGCGAGCAGCGTGTCGCGATTGGCGACGCAGATGTCTCGCCACATCTCCGGATGGCTCGACGCGATACGCGTGAAATCGCGGAAGCCGCCGGCCGCGTAGCCGAATAGCTGCGCCGAATTCTTGCGCCCGGCAAGCTCGTGGACCAATGCGTAGGCCAGCAGATGCGGCAAGTGACTGACGGCGGCGAATACCTCATCGTGCTCCTCCGGCGACATGCGGTGGATACGCGCCCCGCAGGCCTGCCAGGCTGCCGCCACGCGCTCGATCGCCTGTGGCGAGCTCTCCGCGAGCGGCGTGAGCACGGCTTTCCTGCCGCGGAACAGGTCGACCTTGGCCGCTGCGACGCCGCTCAGCTCGGCGCCCGCGATCGGGTGCGCCGGAACGAACTGCGCGAGCTTGCCGGCGAGGCTGGCGCGCGCCGCCGCCACCACGTCACGCTTGGTGCTGCCGGCATCGGTGACCAGCGTCCTGGCGGAGAGCGCCGGGGAGAGCGCGGCCAGCACGGCGGGATACTGCGCCACGGGAGTCGCCAGCAATACCAGGTCCGCACCGCGCACCGCCTCGGCGATGTTCTCCGCGACCGTATCCACGACGCCGCGCTCAAGCGCGAGCTTCATGTTGCGCGGGTCGCGGCCGAAGCCCACGATCTGCGCGCAGGCCTTCGCGTGCTTCAAGGCCAGCCCGAACGAACCGCCGATCAGGCCGACTCCGATAACGGCGACGCGCTCAAAGAGAATCATTCCCTGAGGCTTGCGCGGAGTGCCGCCAGGAACATCTCGTTCTCTTCCGGCGTTCCCGACGTCACGCGCAGGTGCTCGGGCAGCTCGTAGCCGCCCCCTACCGGCCGCACGATCACGCCCCTGCGCAAGAGCCGCTTGTAGATTTCCGCGGCCTTGCCCACGCGGATGGTGACGAAATTGCCGAACGACGGGATGTATTCCAGGCCGAGCGCCCTCGCGCCCTGCTCGAGCTGGCGCATACCCTGGAGATTCTCTGCATAGCTCTTGGCCACGAACTCCATGTCGTCGAGCGCAGCCGCCGCGGCGGCGAGCGCGAGGCTGTTCACGTTGAATGGCTGGCGCACCCGGTTCATGACGTCGGCGATCGAGGGATGCGCCAGACCGTAGCCCACGCGCAGCCCGGCGAGCCCGTAAGCCTTGGAAAATGTCCGCATGACGACGAGATTGGGGTGGCGCTTGAACCATTTGAGCGAGTCGCCTTTCAGGTCCGCTGGCAGATACTCGTTGTACGCCTCGTCGAGCACCACGATGACGCGCTCCGGCACCCGGCGTAGCAGCGCCTCGACCTGCTGCGCATACGCGTAGGTGCCGGTCGGGTTGTTGGGGTTCGCCACCCACAGCACGTACGTGTCTTCATCGACGGCCTTCGCCATCGCCTCGAGATCGTGGCCATAGTCCTTCGCCGGGACCACGATCGCTCGCGCGCCGCGCGCCTGCGTGGCGAGCGGATACACGGCGAACGCATGCTGCGACAGGACGGCCGAGCGACCCGGGCCCAGAAACGCGAGCGACACCAGCTCGAGCACGTCATTGGACCCGTTGCCGAGCACGATCGCGGACATGTCGACGCTGTGGCGCCTGGACAGCGCAAGCTTGAGCTCGTAGCCGTTGCCATCCGGGTAGCGTGCGATCTCGCCGAGCGCGGCGTCGATCGCGGCGCGCGTGCGCGGCCCGATGCCACGCGGATTCTCGTTTGAAGCGAGCTTGACGATGTTCCGCTCGTCGAGGCCGAATTCACGCGCCAGCTCGGAGATCGGCTTCCCGGGCTGGTACGGCGCGATGCTCCGCACGTACGAAGGCGAAAGTTCGCAAAGGTCCATGTTCATAGTGCGTAGGCTTCCCATGGGGCGCCGTCAGGCGATGGCTGCGGGATAGGATCCGAGGATCTTCAGGAACGGCGCCTTCCGCCGCAGCTCGGCGAGTGCCGCGGCGACGGGCTCGTCCTGCTGGTGACCCTGGACGTCGATGAAGAACACGTATTCCCAGAGCGCGCCGCGCATGGCGCGCGCGGGACGCGACTCGATGCGCGTCATGCTCACCTTGTTCGCCGCCAGCGGCGACAGCAATGCATGCACCGCGCCCGGCTTGTTCTCGGCTGACATCACCATCGAGGTGCGGTCATTGCCGGTGGCCGCGGGCTCGAGGCTGCCGAGCACCAGGAAGCGGGTGGTGTTGTTCGGGTCGTCCTCGATCGAGCGCGCCAGCACGTTCAACTGGTAGCGCGCCGCCGCGTTCTCCCCCGCAATCGCGGCCGCCCCGCTCTCTTCGCCGGCGCGCCGCGCGGCTTCGGCGTTCGAAACGACCTGGATGCGCTCCGCGCCGGGCAGGTTCCGATTGAGCCAGGCATGGCACTGCGCCAGCGACTGCGCGTGCGAATAGACGCGCGTCACGTCCTTGAGGCTCGCGGCGCGCGACAGCAGGTTCTGCTGCACTCTGAGCTCGATCTCGCCGACGATTCTGAGCGGTGTGACGAGCAACAGGTCGAGCGTCCGCCCCACCGCACCTTCGGTGGAATTCTCCACGGGCACCACGGCAAAGTGCGCCGCTCCGGATTCGCAGCAGCGGAAGACCTCGTCGACCGAAGCCGAAGGCAGCGCTTCCGCGGCTTGGCCGAAGTGCTTGCGCGCCGCCTGCTCGCTGAAGGTGCCTTCCGGACCGAGGTACGCGACGCGCAGCGCGATGCTCCATGCGCGCGGCAGGCCGAGATCACCTCGCGAAACAGCGCGGCAACGCGCTCGCCGGCGAGCGGCCCGGGGTTGCCCTGCGCGACGCGTCGCAGGATCTCGGCCTCGCGCTCGGGCCGGTAGGCCGGCGCGCCCGCCTTGAAGCTGCCGATGCGCCGCGCCAGGTCCGCGCGCCGGTTGAACAGCGCCAGCAACTCGTCGTCGATGGCGTCGATCTCGCCTGCGGAGCCTCCCGATGTCGTCCACGTCCCGCATTCGCCTTCCCGGTATGGTCCCGGCTACAGCGGAAGATAGCGCACGGCGAGCACGCCGTCGATCTGGCGTAGCCCGTCGAGCGTTTCCTGCGGCACCTCGCTGTCCACGTCGACCAGCGTGTACGCCATGTCCCCCTTCGACTTGTTCAGCATGTTGTGGATGTTGAGCTTGCGGCTCGCCGAGAACGTGCGAGATGCGCGCCAGCATTTCGGGGACGTTGGCGTTGGCGATCGCCAGCCTGAACGGGGACTCCCGGGGCATCGAGGCCTCGGGGAAATTGACCGCGTTGCGCAGGTTGCCGTGCTCGAGATAGTCGCGCACCTGATTGACCACCATCACGGCGCTGTTTTCCTCGGCCTCGCCGGTCGATGCCCCGAGATGCGGCAGCGCCACCACGCCGGGCTCGCGCAGTAGAACGGCGCTCGGGAAATCCGTGACGTAACACTTCAGCCGGCCGCTGCGCAGGCCCGCGAGCACCGCCCCATCGTCGACCACGCCGTCGCGCGAGAAATTGAGGAGAATCGGCGCCCGGCCGCGACTGCCCGACGTTGCCTGCATTGAGCAGGTGGCGCGTCTGCTTGTGCAGCGGCACGTGCAGCGTGATGAAATGGCTTGCCTTGAGGACTTCCTCGATGGATGCGGCGCGGCGCACCTGCGACGGCAGGCTCCAGGCGGCATCGACGGTGATCTCGGGATCGTATCCGAGCACGTTCATCCCGAGCCGGATCGCAGCGTCGGCGACCAGGCTGCCGATCTTTCCCAGCCCGACGACGCCGAGGGTATGCCCCGGCAGTTCGATCCCCGCGAACCGCTTCTTGCCGTCTTCGACCCTGCGGCCGAGATCGGTCGCCGCCGGGTCGAGGCCGCGCACGAAATCGAGCGCCGGCGCCAGATTGCGCGCCGCCATCAGCATTCCGGCGAGAACCAGCTCCTTCACCGCGTTCGCGTTTGCGCCCGGCGCATTGAACACCGGCACGCCGCGCACGGAAAGCTCCGCGACCGGAATATTGTTGACGCCCGCTCCCGCGCGCCCTACCGCCTTGAGGCGCGCGCCGAACTCGTAACCGTGCAGCTCGCGCGAGCGCACCAGGATGGCGTCCGGAGCCGTCGACGCCTTCACCACCGCGTAGCGTTCCGCGGGAAGCTGCTGCAGCCCGAGCGGCGCAATCTCGTTGAGCACCAGCACCTCGAGTTTCGTCTTCGTCGCGGTCTGAGCCCTATCCATGGCGCGCTTCGAACTCCTTCATGTACTCCACCAGGTGCTGCACGCCCTCCAGAGGCATCGCGTTGTAGATCGAGGCGCGCATGCCCCCGACCGAGCGGTGCCCCTTCAGCTGCACCATGCCACGCGCCTCGGCACCCTTCAGGAACTCGCCGTCGAGCGTTGGGTCCGCCAGCGTGAACGGCACGTTCATGCGCGAACGATCGGATTTCGCCACTGGGTTCCCGTAGAACCCGCCGCGATCGAGGCAGTCGTAGAGCAGGCGCGCCTTGGCGATGTTGCGTCGCTCGATCTCGGCCAGTCCGCCGAGCTGCTTGAGCCACTTGAACACCAGGCCTGCGACGTAGATCGAATAGGTCGCGGGCGTGTTCAGCATCGATCCGGCGTCGGCCTGCAGCTTGTAATCCATGACCGACGGAGTGCCCTTTTGCGCCCGCCCGACGAGGTCTTCGCGCACGATGACGATCGTCAAGCCGGCCGGCCCGATGTTCTTCTGCGCGCCGGCATAGATCAGCCCGAACCTGGACACGTCGAGGGGCCGCGACAGGATATGCGACGACGCGTCGGCAACCAGCGGCACCGCGCCGGTGTCCGGGATCCAGTTGAACTCGACACCGCCGATCGTCTCGTTCGAGCAGTAGTGAACGTATGCGGCATCGGCGCTCAGCTTCCACGCACCCTGCGGCGGAGCGTAGGTGAAGCCGCGGTCCTCCGAGCTCGCGGCGATGCGCGCGTTGCAGTAGGACTTCGCCTCCTTGGCGGCCTTCTTCGACCATTCGCCGGTGAGCACGTAGTCGGCCGCGCCCTTGCCGCTCAGCAGGTTCATCGGGATCTGCGCGAACTGCAGGGTCGCGCCCCCTTGCAGGAACAGCACCTTGTAATGCGCCGGAATGGCGAGCAGCTCGCGCAGGTCCTTTTCGGCCTCCTCCGCGATCGCAATGAACTCCTTGCCGCGGTGGCTCATCTCCATGACGCACATGCCCGATCCGTGCCAGTCGAGCATCTCGTCGCCGGCGCGCGCCAGAACTTCCTCGGGCAGGACCGCCGGACCGGCGCTGAAGTTGAATAGGCGCGCCATCAGTGCAGGATCTCCCCCGACGGCCCCTCCTCGTGCGCATCGCCGGCGTCCTCACCGTCGGCGCCGTTGCCGTTCATCTGGTCGTCGCGCTCGTCGATGCGCTCCAGGCCCGCGAGCTTCTCGCCCTCCCCGAGCGAAATCAGCGTCACGCCCTGCGTGCTGCGTCCCTGCTCGCGGATCTGCGCGACCGCGGTGCGGATCAGCACGCCGCCCGTGGAGATCAGCATGACCTCGTCGCGGTCGTCCACCATGACCGCGCCGACCAGCTTGCCGTTACGCTCCGAGGTCTGGATCGCGATCATTCCCTGGCCACCGCGACCGTGCCGCGTGTATTCCCTCACCGGCGTACGCTTGCCGTAGCCTCTCTCGGTAGCGGTGAGAACCGTCTGATCCTCGCTCTTCGCCACCAGCATGCACACCACGCGCACCCCCTTGCCGAGCCGCATGCCGCGCACACCTGTCGCTTGACGGCCCATCGGCCGCACCTCCCCCTCCGCAAAGCGCACCGCTTTGCCGTCCGAGGAGAACAGCATCGCGTCGCAGCTGCCGTCAGTGAGCGCCGCGCCGATCAGGTAGTCGCCGTCCTCGAGACCCACGGCGATGATCCCCGACGGTCGCGGACGCGAGAAATCCGCCAGCGGCGTCTTCTTGACCGTCCCATGCGCCGTGGCCATGAACACGTAGTGATGCTCGTCGAACTCCCGCACCGGGACCACGGCGGTGATCTTCTCGCCCTCTTCGAGCGGAAACATGTTCACCACCGGCTTGCCGCGGCTGGTGCGGCTGCCTTGCGGCACCTCGTAGACCTTGAGCCAGTAAAGCCGCCCGCGGCTGGAGAAGCACAGCAAGTTATCGTGCGAATGCGCCACGAACAGCCGCTCGATGAAGTCGTCCTCCTTGGTCGCCGCTGCCATTCTCCCCCGCCCGCCGCGCCGCTGCGCGCGGTAGTCGGCGAGCGGCTGCGACTTCACGTAGCCGCTGTGCGAGAACGTGACCACCATGTCCTGCGGCGCGATCAGGTCCTCGAGCGAGATATCCTCGGCGACCGTAACGATCTCGCTGCGTCGAGCATCGCCGAACTCTTCCCTGATGCTGCCCAGCTCATCCGCGATGATCGCCACGATGCGCGCGGGCTTCTCGAGGATGTCGAGAGATCGGCGATCACCTCCATAACCTCCCTGTACTCGTCGCGGATCTTGTCCTGCTCGAGGCCGGTGAGGCGCTGCAGGCGCAGCTCGAGGATCGCCTGCGCCTGCTCGTCGGACAGGCGGTAGCCGTCGGCCTTCAGGCCGAACTCCTGCGCCAGGCCGGCAGGGCGGAATTGCTCAGAGGATGCCCGCGTGAGCATCTCGCGCACCAGCTCCGAGTGCCAGGGCTTCGCCATCAGCCCGCGCTTCGCCTCGGCCGGGGTCGGCGCGCGCTTGATCAGCGTCGATTACCTCGTCGACGTTCGACAGCGCAACCGCCAGGCCTTCGAGGACGTGACCGCGCTCGCGCGCCTTGCGCAGATCGAATACCGTGCGCCGCGTCACCACCTCGCGACGATGCGCGATGAAGGCCTCGATCATGGATTTCAGATCGAGCAGCTTGGGCTGACCGTCGACCAGCGCGACCATGTTCATCCCGAAGCTGTCCTGCAACTGCGTCTGCTTGTAGAGGTTGTTGAGCACGACCTCGGGAATCTCGCCGCGCTTGAGTTCGATCACGACACGCATGCCCGACTTGTCGGACTCGTCGCGGATGTCGGAAATCCCCTCGATGCGCTTCTCCGTGACCAGCTCGGCGATGCGCTCGAGCAGCGCTTTCTTGTTGACCTGGTAGGGCAGCTCGTCGACGATCACTGCCTGGCGGTCGCCCTTGCCGATTTCCTCGAAGTGGGTGCGCGCGCGCATCACCACACGTCCGCGACCTGTGCGGTAGCCCTCGTGCACGCCGGAAACGCCGTAGATGATCCCGGCGGTCGGGAAATCTGGCGCGGGAATCAGCTTGATAAGCTCCTCGATCGCGCAATGCGGCTGGCGCAGCACCAGCAGGCAGGCATCGACCACTTCGGAGAGGTTGTGCGGCGGAATATTGGTCGCCATGCCGACCGCGATTCCGGATGAGCCGTTGACCAGCAGGTTCGGGACTCGCGCCGGCAGCACCGCGGGCTCCTGCTCCTGGCCGTCATAGTTCGGAACGAAGTCGACCGTTTCGCGGTCGATGTCGGCCAGCATTTCGTGCGCGAATTTGGTGAGCCTCACCTCCGTATAGCGCGACGCCGCCGCGTTGTCGCCGTCTACGGAGCCGAAATTTCCCTGTCCGTCGATCAGCAGGTAGCGCAGGCTAAAGCTCTGCGCCATGCGGACCATCGTGTCGTAGATCGCGGCGTCGCCGTGCGGATGGAACTTGCCCATCACGTCGCCGGACACGCGCGCCGATTTCTTGTATGGGCGGTTCCAGTGGTTGCCGAGCTCGTTCATGCCGTAGAGGATGCGCCGGTGCACCGGCTTGAGGCCGTCACGAACGTCGGGCAGCGCCCGCCCCACGATCACGCTCATCGCGTAATCGAGATACGAGCGGCGCATTTCCTCTTCGAGGCTTACGGGGAGGGTTTCTTTTGCGAATTGATCCATGCTTGATTTGCGAATTGCGGGGGGGGCCGTTGCACCCTCTCCGCAGGGCCCATGTGGCCGGCCGGATTGGAGCGGTGAAAAACGGGAAATTTTAGCACGCGCGGCCTGGCGTGTTGCCTCCGACAGAGGGGCCTTGCGCCACCATGGCAGCGCGGCAAATCACGGTTTTCACTTGCGAAATGTTGGTGCTCGCGCTTGTGGTGAGGGCTTGCCCTATGCTTAAATTCGCCTCATCGGCTCGACGCTGGCACGAGACCCGCTCGGGTATGCTTCAATCATGACAGGGAGAATGCTGTGAAAACCTCCAAGCTGCTTTTTGCCTCCATGTTTGCGGCCGTCCTCGGCGGCACTTACGGTGTCGCAGCAGCGCAATCGAAAGAAGGCTATTGGACGGAGCCTGCGGGCGGCAATGCGCCGTGGCGGAACAGCGCGGGCCAGTGCTGGCGCGCCGGCTACTGGTCACCCTCGATGGCGACTGAAGAGTGCGATCCCGATCTGGTGAAGAAGCCGATGGCGGCCCCGATCGCGGCGCCCGCACCCGCGCCGATGGCAGCGCCGGCGCCTGCGCCGACCCCTGCCGCTGCTCCCGCGGCCGCGCCGAAGCCCATAACGTTGTCGAGCGACCATCTATTCGCGTTCGGCAAGAGCACCCTGAGCCCGGAGGCGAAGCGAGACATCGACACCGAAGTGATTGCGAAACTACGCCAAGCAGGCACGATTCGCTTCATCAACGTCAGTGGCCATACCGACCGTATCGGATCGCAGACATACAACCAGCAGCTCTCGGAGAAGCGCGCCGAGGCGGTCAAGTCGTACCTCGTGTCGCAGGGTATCGACGGTTCGAAGATCGAGACCTACGGCTTCGGCAAGACGCAACCCATCAAACACGGTTGCAATCAGAAGAACCGCAAGGCCCTCATCGAATGCCTGGCACCCAACCGGCGCGTGGTGATTGAGTTCCAGGGCACGCCGCGCTAGGTGCACCCTTTGGTGGATGACCGGGGCCCCGCCGAGTCGGGGCCTTTTGCTTTGTGCCCGAACCGCTTCTGATCCTTCCGCGCTGGGTCGTTCCCGTCGAGCCCGACGGCGTCGTGCTCGAGCACACCGCAGTCGCCGTGCGCGATGGCCGCATCGAGGCCGTGCTGCCCGTGGCACAGGCGGCGACGCGCTTTTCCGCTTACCGCGAAATCCGACTCGCGCAACATGCGCTGATTCCAGGTCTGGTCAACGCGCACACCCATGCAGCGATGTCGCTCATGCGGGGGCTGGCCGACGACATGCCCTTGATGCGCTGGCTGCAGGAACACATCTGGCCCGCGGAAGTGAAGCACGTGTCGCCGCAGTTCGTGAAGGACGGGACGCTGCTTGCCTGCGCCGAGATGTTGCGCGGCGGCACGACCTGCTTCAACGATATGTATTTCTTCCCGGAGGCCTCGCTCGAGGCAGCACTGGAGGCGGGCATGCGCGCCGCGCTCGGCGCGATCGTGATCGAGTTTCCGTCGGCCTATGCCGCCGACCCCGACGACTATCTGCGCAAGGGTCTCGCGCTGCGCGATCGCTTTGGCGAGCACGAGTTGCTGTCGTTCTGCATTGCGCCACACGCTCCGTACACGGTATCGGACGAGAGCTTCCGCAAGGTGTCGCGGCTCGCAGCCGAGCTCGATGTGCCGGTGCACCTTCACGTGCATGAAACCGAGGACGAGGTAGCGCGTTCGATCGCCGAGCACGGGGTTCGTCCGCTGGAGCGGCTGCGTCGCCTCGGGCTGCTCGGTCCCGGACTGATCGCAGTGCACGCGGTGCACCTGTCACCGGACGAGATAGCGATGCTCGGCCGACACGGCTGCTCGGTGGTCCATTGCCCTTCGTCGAACCTGAAGCTCGCGAGTGGCTTCGCTCCGGTCGCGGCGCTGCTCGATGCGGGCGTCAACGTCGCCCTCGGAACCGACGGCGCGGCGAGCAATAACCGGCTCGACATGTTTCAGGAGACGCGTCAGGCCGCCCTGCTGGCGAAGGCGGTGGCGCGCGACGCGGCAGCGGTGCCGGCGCACGCAGCACTGCGCGCGGCGACGCTCGGCGGCGCCATCGCGTTGGGCCTGGACAGCAAGATCGGCTCAATCGCCGCCGGCAAGCAAGGCGACCTCGTGGCGGTCCGTCTCGACGGACCCGAGCTCGCACCCTGCTACGACCCGGTTTCGCATCTGGTATATGTCGCCGGGCGCGAGCACGTCAGCCATGTCTGGGTCGCCGGACAGCCGCGGGTTGTTGACGGTTCCTTGAAGGTGAAAGGCCCGAGCTTCTCGTCCTTGGACACCCGGGTCGAAATGTGGCAGAATGCACTTAGGGTGCAGGTTATTGAGCGGTAAGCGGTTTTTCGGACAGACTCACGAATGAGAGGATGATATGGGGAAGAAATTCTGGACTATTATTGCCGCTGCATCGAGCCTGCTGCTCATGGCAGCGCCATTCGATGCCACGGCGCAATCCAAGGAAGGTAACTGGACCGAGCCGGCGGGAAACAACATTCCATGGAGGAACAGCTCCGGCGAGTGCTGGCGCGCCGGTTACTGGAGCCCTGCGATGGCGATCGCGGAGTGCGATCCAGATCTGGTGAAGAAGCCTATGGCTGCGCCGACGCCCGCGGCAGCGCCCGCACCGGCACCCGCGCCAGCGCCGATGCCTGCGCCCGCGCCCGCGCCCGCGCCGGTAGCGCAAAAAGTGACTCTCACGACGGACGTGTTGTTCGATTTCGACAAGTCCGTGATCAAGCCCGACGGCAAGGCACGGTTGGATGATCTGGTCGGCAAGATGGGCGGGGTCAATCTCGAGGTCGTGATTGCGATCGGCCACACGGACTTGATCGGCGCCAGTGCGTACAACCAGAAGCTTTCGGTGCGCCGCGCCAATGCGGTCAAAGCCTACCTCGTGTCGAAGGGTGTCGAAACCAACCGCATCTACACCGAAGGCAAGGGCGAGACGCAGCAGGTCAAGGCATGCACGCGCACGAAGGGCTTCAAGGACTACGTTGCCTGCCTGGCACCGAACCGTCGCGTCGAGCTGGAAGTCGTAGGCACGCAGAAGAAATGACTTGTGGTCTCCGCACGAGCCCTGCCTAGGCAGGGCTTTTTTTTGCATGGACGGAACGCGGAGCGTTGAAACAGCCCGGTCGATCATGACCCCTGCTCCGAACGCCGATCCGGCGGAGCTCGACAAGTTCAGCGAGCTAGCGCATCGCTGGTGGGACCCTGAGAGCGAGTTCCGGCCCCTGCACGAGATCAACCCGCTGCGTCTGGCCTGGATCGATCAGCACGCGCGGCTCTCCGGCAAGACGGTGCTCGACGTGGGCTGCGGCGGCGGCATCCTCGCGGAATCGATGGCGCGGCTCGGCGCGCAAGTCACCGGCATCGATTTGTCCGAGAAGGCGCTGAAAGTGGCGCAACTGCATCTCCTGGAGAGCCGGACGCCGGTGAATTACGCCAAGGCTTCGGCCGAGGAGTTCGCTGAGGATCACGCCGGAGCGTTCGATGTCATCACCTGCATGGAGCTGCTCGAGCACGTGCCGGATCCGTCGAGCACGGTGGCGGCCTGCGCGCGCCTCACCAAGGCGGGCGGGCACGTATTCTTCTCGACCATCAACCGCAATCCCAAGGCGTACCTGTTCGCCATCCTCGGCGCCGAGTACCTGCTCAAGCTGCTGCCCAAGGGCACGCACGACTATGCCCGCTTCATCAGGCCGCACGAGCTGGCGCGCTGGTGCCGCGACGCCGGACTGCGCCCGGTCGAGCTGATCGGCATGACCTACAACCCCTTCAGCCGGCGCTACGGGCTCGGGCCCGACAGCGGCGTCAATTACCTCCTGCGCTGCAAGCGGGATGAGTGACGGGGACTGGCGCGGCGCCACGCGCGCCGTGCTGTTCGATTTCGACGGCACGCTCGCCGACACCGCCGCCGACCTCGGCGCCGCGGTAAACCGCTTGCGCGCGACCCGCGGTTTGCCGGATCTCTCGCCGGACGAGGTGCGCGCGTATGCCTCGAGCGGCGCACGCGGGCTGCTGCGCGTCGGGCTCGGCATGAACCCCGGGGACCCCGACTACGAAAGCATGCGCGATGCCTTCCTCGCGCACTACGCCGAGCGCGTGTGCGTCCAGACGCGGCTGTTCCCGGGCATTGCCGAGCTGCTCGCGGAGCTCACCGCGCGCGGCGTGAGATGGGGCATCGTGACCAACAAGGCGACGCGATTCACCGAGCCGATCGTCGCCGCGCTCGGCGTCTCGCCGGACTGCGTGGTCTGCGGCGATACCACGCCCTACAGCAAGCCTCATCCTGCTCCGCTGCTGCATGCAGCGGAGCGTCTCGGCCTCGCGCCGGGCGTTTGTTGCTACCTGGGCGATGACCTGCGCGACGTGCAGGCCGCCCATGCCGCCGGGATGCGCGCCATCGCCGTGCAGTACGGCTACCACGGCATCGACAACGGTGGCCCCTCGAGCTGGAACGCGGACGCGATCATCGCGCACCCGATCGACCTTATCGCTCACCTCTAGGCTTGAAGCCGGGGCGCGCGCCCCCATGTGGGATAATGTCGGTGCTGCAACGAACACGGGGGCGACTTGGTCTCGACGTGGGTCGCGAAGCAGCGCAGGGCATGCCGAGGACCAGATGACCTCGCAAATCCAGTCTGGAAACACATAAACGCCAACGACGAGCGTTTCGCTCTCGCCGCCTAACACCGGCGAGACGCTGCACTAGCCTGCTGATGGGCTAGGCCCCGAAAGGGGTGCAGCGTCATTTACATCAGCCTCTCCTCCCGGTCTGGCCGCTTGGCCGGGGGGATCCGTCGAAGCGGCTGGCTGAGCGTCAGCCTGCCGGTCGGCGGGCGCGAGGCGAGATCCAAATGACCAGGCTAAGCATGTAGTCCTGACTGTCTAGGGCTTGCGGACGCGGGTTCGATTCCCGCCGCCTCCACCATCCGACCGTCCGAGGAAGTCCACCGAAGTCCCCGGATGTCCTTCAAGGACATGATTTTACTCCGGAACTGTGTCCGAGGCGGTCTCGCCTCGTCTCTTGACAGCCGGACCCTCGTGGGGACAACTTTGGGGGCAACTCGCCAAATCCCAAAGCGAGTTGCCCCCAAAATGCCACTAACTGTTCTCCGTCTCCAGGTGCTTCAGCCTCTTCGCATCCGGCACCGACATTCCGCCGAACTTCGACTTCCACAGGTAGTAGCTCGCCTCCGAGAACCCGTGCCGGCGGCACCGATCCTTTACCGCCAGCCCCGATTCAGCTTCCCGCAGATACCCGATGATCTGCTCTTCCGAAAATCCTTTCTTCATTCGCCCGATCCCCTCTGGGTGAAATCGGACTCCAAAGCATAACGCTACTAAAACCGGGGATCACGTCGGTGACCCTCAAATGGAGCCTCGACTCCAGCTTGAACGACTACGAGAAATCAACTCGGGGCATCAGCCCTGTTGAGATGCCCGTCGGCCTTTTTTACAGAGTGCATTGCAGCACTCTGGGCGGTATTGCCTAAGTCACTGTTTTTGTGATTGATCCAACAGTAGGTCCGCCTCTTGCTTCGCAAGGAAGCCTCATTGATTGCGTTGCGGATACTGCAATGCGGGAGAACAGGGGGATATCGCGATGAGCAATGTCAAATCCGTCTTAAAGAGAATGGCGGTCTTTTTAGGGTTGGCAGGTGCTGCGACTTCACTGATGGCGGCGCCAGTCTTCAGCGGGACGCTGTACTACACAACGTATAACGGCGGACAAAACGTGTGGAGAGTCGACTATTCCTATGCGAGCACGTTCACTCTGAGCCCTAGCGTTAACGTGGCCTCTACACAGGGCGCCGACGGCATTCTATTCGCGCCAGATGGAAATCTGATTGTGGCCGGACAGAATACTAATAGTCTTCACGAAATTACGACCGGTGGCGCGGCGGTGAACACTGTCGGTGCCGGAACAGGCTCGTATCACATGGCTCTTTCGAGCAACGCGTCCGACGCCATCCTTTACAACCTGTGGAATGGGTCTGGCGGCGGCGGAAGCACCGCCATCTCTGCGACCACATTGTCCGGTGGCGGGTTGTCGGCGAGCGGTGTCGCCTACACCGTTTCATGTCCAGCCGGGTGCAGCACGGACGTCCGCGGTCTAGCCTACGATCCAACTCCCGGCATTTGGTACTACGGAACGGCGCCCGACGGCGGGTCTGGACAGTTCGGGACGGTTGTGTTCGACGACACAGCCCATACTGCGACGCTGACGCTTATAGAGGGCGGCATCTACGCCCACGGCCTCACCTACGATCCGTATACGGACACGATCATTGCGAGTAGTTCTAATCACGTTGCCCAGTACGATCCGGGAACGACCACGTTTCATCTGACGACCATTGGGAATGACAACCTTGACCAGTCGGCAGTCGATGGCCAAGGCCACCTGTTCCTGGCAGGAAACAGCGGAAATCTCGCATTTATCGATTACGCTTCGTCCAACGATATCTCCAACTCGAGTAATTACAGTAATGTGACGTTTCTTGCGTCCTTTCTCGATGACATCGCCCCCTTGTCCGGAGCCGGCTCGTGCCCGCCCGGTACACCACAGTGCGGGACGGTGCCCGAACCCGCCACGCTCGCGCTTCTCGGGATCGGTTTATTGGGACTCGGCTTCTCTCGCCGACGTAAGCTGAACTGAATAGGTCGCGAATCACTCACACGAAGCCCGCCGCGTGCGGGCTTTCTTGTTCTTGCGGATTGTGTCGCGGCACCGCTGCCGGATGCGACGGCCCTTCGTCCCGTGCGCACAATTGGCCGCCCTACGCCCAAGGGAGCGCCGCCGCCTCGGCCGACTTCAGAATCCCCACAATCTGCTGCTCCGTAAACCGTGATCGCTTCATTCGAGCCTCCCTCACGTATCATCGTGCCAGAAAGCTCTACTTCCAGACTGTCTACATTTCGGGGGAGCTTACGCACTGAGTAAAATGTAAAAAATTCCGACAGACGAAAGACCTGACTGTTGCGGATTTCGGTCGCGGACGTCGAGTAAGCGGCGGGGCGTTCTGCACGACGCGGGCGATCGCAGAGGCAACCGCGGCGGCGTCAAGAGAAGATGCGGATCTTCCGGGCGCTTAGTGCGCAATACTGCTGGGTCACCGAACCGTACCGGAGATGGGCAGCCGCGCCACCAATCCCGCGAGTGGTCGCAGCGTCAGGAGCTGAACAGGGGAAATGAAAGCCGTCGCGCTTACTCGCTATCTTCCGATCGACGATCCGGCATCGCTCGTCGACGTCATACTCCCCGACCCAGGCCCTCCGCAGGGACGCGACCTGCTGGTGCGCGTTCACGCCGTCTCGGTCAATCCGGTGGACACCAAGCAGCGCGCAGCGGGCGGCAAGATCGAGCCTCGGCCGCGCGTGCTCGGCTGGGACGCCGCAGGCACCGTCGAGGCGACGGGGCCCGAGGTCACGCTCTTCAAGCCTGGCGATGACGTGTATTACGCCGGCGACATCAGCCGCCCGGGAAGCAACAGCGAGCTGCAGCTGGTCGACGAGCGCATCGTCGGTTCGAAGCCGCGCAGCATGGATTTCGCCCAGGCGGCAGCGCTGCCGCTCACCGCGATCACCGCCTGGGAATCGTTCTTCGATCGCATGCGAATCGACGTCGGCGGCGCGCAGCGCGGCGCGACGCTGCTCATCATCGGCGGAGCCGGAGGGGTCGGGTCGATTGGCATCCAGCTCGCGAAGCTCGCCGGCCTGACGGTCGTCGCCACTGCCTCACGCCCCGCGTCCGTGGCGTGGGTCAAGGAACTCGGCGCGGACCACGTCGTCGACCACTCCCGGCCCATGGCGCCTCAACTGCACGCGCTCGGCATGAAGCACGTGGACTACATCGCCAACTTCAACGATACCGACCGCCACTGGCAGGCCATCTGCGAGCTGATTCGGCCCCAGGGCACGATCGTATCGATCGTCGCCAGCCGCGGACCGCTGGCGCAGGACGCGCTGCGCGCCAAGAGCGCAACGCTCTGCTGGGAGGCGATGTTCACGCGCCCGCGCCTCGGACTGCCCGACATGATCGAACAGCATCGCCTGCTCGATCGGGTCGGCGACTGGATCGATGCGGGGCGCATCCGCGGCACGCTGCGTGAGACGCTCTCCCCGATCAACGCGGCGAACATGCGCGTCGCGCACCAAAGGATCGAGTCGGGAACGATGATCGGAAAGTTGGTGCTCGCCGGCTGGGACTGACTTGCCTCGCGCGGCTCAGCCGTTGTTCACGGTTCGCAGCCCCGCGCTGCGCCAGCCCTCGATGCCGTGCCTCAGGTTGACGACCTTGGAAAAGCCCGCCCGGCCTAGGAGCGCGGCGGCCTCGGGTCCGCTGGAGCTGCCGTTCCCGCAGTAGACGACGACCGGATACGCCTTGTACGCCTCGAGCCGCGGCAGGTTGGCGGCGAGGACTTCAAGCGGAATCACGAGCGAGCCGGGCAAGTGCGAGCCCGCAGCAACCGCCTTCTCGCGAACGTCGATAGCGATGGCGCCGGCATCGAGCATCGCCTTGGCTTCCTGCGCCGACACGTCCCGCACGCCAAAATTGTCGCTGCCGAGATTGATGTTCCAGGCCAGCGTCGATATGAACGAGAGCGCGATCAGCAGGCCGAAAGCGAATGCTGCGAACTGGCGCTGGGGATAGACGGGTTCGGACTCGGTCATGGCGGTTCCCACTCGGCAACGGCATGATGTTGCGTACGGTGTCAGTGGCCCGCGGCGCACAAAGTCACATTGTTGACCTTCTCTTACCGATTGGGTTTGCAGGGCTTCCGCTATACTGGGCAGGTGATTGAAATACCGCAGGAAATGACTGCCGTGACGATGCGCCGCGGGGCGCCGCGGGTCACCGGCTTCAGCCTGGTCGAGATGGCCGTGGTGACCCTTCTGGTCGGCATCTTCCTCACCATGGGTTTAGCGGCATTCAAGGCAAGCCAGGACGCGCAGGCGGTCAGCCAGACGCTCAGCAAGCAAAATGCGATCAAAGAGGCCCTGATCGGCTATCTGCGCCGCAACGGTCGCCTACCGTGCGCGGACGTCGATTTCGCGGCTCCGGACGGAATCGAGAACCGGACCGGCGGCACGGCTGCGGCGCCGGACCCGACGACGCCTTGCGCCACCGCGACCAGCAACGCCCGCTTCGGAATCGTGCCCTACGTGACGCTCGGCCTCGCGCGCGATGCCGCGATCGACGGCTGGGGCAACTTCTTCAGCTACCAGGTATCGAACGCGTTTTTCACCGAGGCATTCAATCCCGGCACCCCCTCGTACAACACGCCCATCCCCGCCCCCTATCGGGATTGGACCCTGACCGCCAACCTGCGCTCGGGGAACATCGGCGAGCTCACGGTCAACGACCGCGATGCGGCCGGCACCGTTTTCGCGGCCGCGACGAATGTCGTGGCGGTGATCGTTTCCCACGGCCCGAACGGCTTCGGCGCGTACACCATCTCCGGAACGCGCAACACGCTGCCGGGCGGGGCCGACGAGCTCGAGAACACCAATGGCGGCAGCGACACCGTCTATTTCCGCCGCACAGCGACCACCGACGATGCCGCCATCGGCGGCGCGTTCGACGACCGCGTGATGTTCTTGACCTCGGACGATCTGCTCGGTCCCTTGTTCAAGGATGGCTCACTCAAGACGCCCGCGGCGCAGCTCGCGGACACCTTCCAGCGCCTCAGGAATGCGATCGGGCAGTATGCGATCGCCAATGGCGGCACCTATGGCAACTCGGACTGCACGAATTCCTTCGCCGGAACAAAGTGTCGCGTGGTTCCGTATGCGGACTTCTACTACGGCGACGGCCTCCTCAATTCCGGACTGTATGACGGAGGGTTTCCGTGGGCGAGCGTCGCCGGCATGGCTATCGGCAACGTGTGGGACCCGTGGGGACGGCCGATTCGTTACACCATCGTGACCACCAGCCTAAGCGACGGCGCCAGCTACCATGGCGGCATCGGCAGCACATTCCCGCCCGGGACCTTGAACGCCTACACGCTCAGCTCCTTTGGTCCGGACCGCACTCCCGGGGGCGGTGACGACCTGTCCATCACCGTCACGGTCACGGATATGCGCACGGGTCTGACAGGCGCCCTTCCGTGATGGACGCGCGCGGCTTCACGCTGATCGAGCTGGCGGTGGTCATCGTGATCATCTCGCTGCTCATGCTGGTGCTGTTCAAGGGCGGTGCGCTCATCGGCACCGGGCAGTCGCAGCAGGTGCTCGCCGCGGTGAAGGACCTGGGCGCGGGCGTGGCGCAGTTCCGCTCGACCTACAGTTACCTGCCGGGCGACATGCCCGATGCCTCGACGCGCCTCCCGAACGTCGGGAAGTGCAACCCCGTGGGCGCACCCACGACCGCCAATGGCGACGGCAACGGCCAGGTGGACGCCGCGGAGGTGCTCTGCGTCACCGAGCATCTGTTCCGCGCCGGGATCATCAAGTCGAATGCGCCGATCACGTTCTCCACCACCAAAGGCATCGTCACGCTGCGCGTCATCGCACGCTCGGCAAGCGCGCTGGCGGCCAGTTTCCCGTCCAGCACGCGCAACCTGATCGAGGTCGCCACGGTGCCGTGCCAGATCGCCCTGGACCTCGACGCCAAGACCGATGACGGCAACTTCTCCAGCGGCAGCACGCGTGCCTCGGTCGCCAGCTGCACCGTCGACGGTGCCAATGATCCGGTGCCGCTGATGGCCCTCGGGCTCTAGTCGCCCGACGGGTAGCTCTGCTCGAGCACGGCGAGAAACTCGTCGAGCCGGCGCGGCTCGAGCCGGTCGATGCCTCCGGCCTCGCGGCGCCCGCCACCGGTCGGAAAGCGTCTGCACACGTCCGCCGCAAAAATGCCGCCCGCCGCGGGCGCGCGCACGCTGACCGAATACCCGCCACGGGAGCTCGGGGTGAGCACCGCATGCGCCCGGCCCGGGTCGGTGCGCGCAAGGTGATTGGCGAAGCTGCCGCTGACGCGCCGGCTCCAGGCCTCGTCGGGCAGCATGAAAGCGTCGAAACTGGGCGCGGAGCGGTACGGCGCGACCCGCAGCGCCTGGTCCATGTCCGCCGCGCGCTGCCCGCTCAGGCGCCGAACCAACGGTTCTTCAGCGCTCAGGAGAAACGGATCGGCGAAGCGGCTCACGACGCGGAACAGCTCGGCAGGCGGCACCAGCAGATCGGCCTCGGTTTCGCCGTAGGCGTTGTAGTTGAGGTTCTCACCGAGCGCGCGCAGCACCTGCAGCTGCGGCGCACCGAGCGCGAGGCCGGCGCCGAGGCGCAGCGCGGATTCCGGCAGCTGGTCGCCGAACGCGGCGACCACCGCCCAGATTCGGTATCTGCCCTCCAGGTAGCGGTCCACGAGCATGCTGGTGCACACGCCCCCCGCCTGGTCGATGAAGGTCTCGAGCCCCGGATGCGACGGCAGCTCTCCGGCGGAGTGGTGATCGAAATAGCGCACCTTGACGCCCCGATCGAGGAGCCTGAGCAGGGCGCCGCGATTGCGCTCGAGTGAAACGTCGAGCACCGTGACGCGGTCGCCCGCGGTAGCCGCGACGCGCTGCAGCAGCTCGATGTCGCGCTTCACCCCGGTCACCAGCTCGGCATGCTGCGGGTCAGCGAGGCGCAGTTGGTGCAGCGCACAGATGCCGTCCGCGTCGCCATTGAACACATCAAAATACTTCATCGCCGCTCAGGATAGCGTCAATCCGAGCTTGCGTGCGAGCGCAGATGCCGACTCGCGCGGCTCCCGCCGCGAGTCGAATGTGAAGCAGTCGCGCCGCTCCGCATCCGACAGCGGCTCGCAGGTCGCGAGCTGGTACTCGAGCACGCTCACGCCCGCCTCCGAAGCATCCCTCGCTTCCCGCTCGCGGCTCGCCACCCTGTCGCGCAGCACCGCTTCCGGCGCCTCGCAGGCCGCAATGGCAAAGGGCAGTCCCATGTCGCGCGCCAGCGCGGCGAACGCCTCGCGCTGCGCGCGAGCGAGAAAGGTCGCGTCGACGATCGCCGGATAGCCTGCCGCCAGGACCGCGCGGGACAGGGTCGCCAGCCGCTCGTAGGTTCGCGCCGTGAGGTCCGCGGCATAGGTGCCTGCGCCGGGTGCGGAGCCGGTGCGTGCCCGGGCCTCGAGGCCCAGCAGGCGCTTGCGCTCGATGTCCGAGCGAACGCGCACTGCGCCGTACGTCTCGAGCAGATATTGGGCGATGGTCGTCTTTCCCGATCCCGAGAGGCCGTGCATGACGATCAGCGCGCGCTTCGACTCCAGAGCGAGCGAGTGCGCGAGGCGCAGGTACTCGAGGTAGTCGCGCCCGGCACGGCGCTGTTCGTCGCCCGGCAGCCCCTGCTGGTGCACGCGGATGCACGCCACCTTGGCCCGCACCAGGGCGCGGTACACCAGGTAAAAGCGCAGCACCGCGAGTCCGGCATAGTCCCCGGTAGCCTCCAGATAAGCGTTCAGAAAGCGGTATGCGAGCCGCGGCAGCCGGCGGTCCAGCAGGTCCATCACCAGGAACGCGACCTCGTTCATGACGTCGATCCACCTGAGCGCCTCGTTGAACTCGATGCCGTCGAACGGCGTCGGCTCGTCGTCGATGAGCGCGATGTTGCCCAGGTGCAGGTCGCCGTGGCATTCGCGCACGTAGCCCTCGCGCTTGCGCGCCTCGAAGATGGCGCGCAGGCGCGCGTGCTCGTCCCGCGTCCAGCCGCGCAGCCGCTCCAGCTCTGGCACCTCTGCGCCCGAGCCGATCAATGCCTCGATCTGGTCGATATTCTGCACGGCGGGCGCCAGCACGTCGGCGGGCGAACCGTGCGAGCGCGCCGGGTCGGCACGCGCGATGCGCGCATGGAACGCGGCGATGCCGTGCGCCAGCGCGTCGATATGCGCTTCGCCGAGCGCGCCGTCCAGCGCCATGCGGCTGAGCAGCGCTTCCTGCGGAAAGCGCCGCATCTTCACTGCGTACTCGATCGCATCGCCCGTTCCGCCGAGCTGCGGCGCCGATTCACTGCCGGTGATCGGCACCACCTCCAGGTAGAGCCGCGGCGCCGTGCGGCGGTTGAGCCGCAACTCCTCCTCGCAATAGTAGTGCCGCGCCTCCAGGGTGCTGAAGTCGAGAAAGCCGAGGTTGACCGGCTTCTTCACCTTGTAGGCATATTCGCCGGCCAGCAGCACCCACGAGATGTGCGTTTCCAGCACTTCGACGTGGTCCGCCGGATGCGGGTAGCGCCCCGGATCGCGCAGTTCCTCGATCACCCTTTCAGCCCTTGACGCAAATCTTCGGCCGCAGCACCGCAACGCGGCGCGCGAGGCCGGCGCGCTCGGTCGCCTCGGCAACACGCTCGACGTCCTTGTAGGCGCCGGGCGCCTCCTCGGCCGCGCCGCGCATCGAGCGCGTGCGCACGAGCACCCCGCGGGTCTCGAGATCCTTCAGCAGCTCGCGGCCCTGCCAGCGCTTCAGCGCGGCGTGGCGACTCATCGCACGGCCGGCGCCGTGGCTTGCCGAGCTGAACGCGCGCGCCTCGCTCTCCGCGGTGCCGGCGAGGATGTACGAACCCGTGCCCATGCTGCCGCCGATGATCACCGGCTGGCCGACCTCACGGTAGCGCGCAGGCAAGGCGGGGTGCCCCGGGCCGAAGGCGCGCGTGGCGCCCTTGCGGTGCACGTAGAGCAGGCGCCGCCTTCCCTCGACCTCGTGCCACTCCGCCTTGCAGGTGTTGTGCGAGACGTCGAACAGAGTCTCGAGCCGCCGCTGCGGAAAATGATGCGCGAACACGCGGCGCGTCAGATGCGCAAGGATCTGGCGGTTGGCGAGGGCGCAGTTCGTCGCCGCGTGCATCGCGCCGAGGTAGGCGCGACCTTCGTCGGAGTTGATCGGCGCGCAAGCGAGCTCGCGATCGGGCAAGGCAATGCCCAGGCGCCCGGCGGCCTTGGCGAGGCTGACCAGGTACTCCGTGCCGATCTGGTGACCGAGGCCGCGTGAGCCACAATGAATCGAGATCAAGATCTGACCCTCGAAAAGCCCAAATGCGCGCGCCGCCTCCGCATCGAGGATGCGCTCGACCCACTGCACCTCGAGGTAGTGGTTGCCGGAGCCGAGCGTGCCCATTTCGCCCAGCTGGCGCTTCTTCGCCAGCGCGGAAACGCTCCCCGGCACGGCACCCGAAGCGCGCCCCTTCTCCTCCACGTACTCGAGGTCCGATCGCTCGCCATAGCCCTGCTCGACCGCCCACTCGGCGCCACCCGCGAGCACGCGGTCGAGCGCCGGAACGTCGAGCCGGATGTGCCCGCCCTCGCCCACCCCGGCCGGGATGTCGCGGTACAGGCCGTCGGCGAGCGGCTTGAGCCGCGGCATGATGTCGGCGAGGGTCAGGTCGGTGCGCAGGCAGCGAATGCCGCAGGAAATATCGAATCCCACGCCGCCGGCCGAAATGATGCCGCCGCGCTCGGCGTCGAAGGCCGCCACGCCGCCGATTGGGAAGCCGTAGCCCCAATGCGCATCCGGCATGGTCATCGCCGCGCCGACCAGGCCTGGCAGCCGCGCCACGTTGGTGATCTGCTCGAGCACCTTGTCGTCCATGGTCTCGAGCAGCTCGCGCGAGCCGTAGAGCTTCACCTCATGCCGCGACTCGCCGAGAGCGAGCGGCACGGTCCACGTCCAAGGGTCGATCGCGTTGAGGCGCGTCATGTCCATGTTCGTCGCCTCACACGTCCACGATGCAGCGCGCTTCCCAGCCGCCATCTGCCTGCGCCACCGATAGCATGGTCAGGGTCGCGCCCTTGACGTCGACGCCGCGCTCCATGTCGGCACGCCAGGGCTCTCCCCAGGCGCGTCCGCGCCAGCGATCGCCGTCACGCTCGAGCTCGAATTTTCCTAGCACAAGCTCATTTTCCTGCGCCCGTGCGAGCAGCAGGTTGATCCAGGTCACGAACGCGAGCTCGGCGTCCGCCTCCTCGAATTCCACGTCGAGTCGTTCGCGCTGCTGGATGGCATCGAGCTGCGTGATAAGGGAGAACACCGCCTGCGCGCCCGCGACAAAAGCCTGCTCAAGCGTGGCTCCGCGCCCGATCACCCCGACGTCGGCGTCGTGCTCGAAATAATCGAACTGCATCGTTGCGCAGCTTAGACCGCGTGCTGCGCAGCTCCGCGTTTCAGGCCAGCTCGAACGCGCGCGCCGCCGACGAATAGGACAGGATGATTTCCGCCGGCGCGTCGCCGACGTTGCGGATACCGTGCACCGCCCCCCTGGGAACCACCGACTGCCCGCCCGCCGACATCTGCACACGGTCCTTGCCGATGCGGCACTCCACCTTGCCGCGCACCACGTATATCGATTCCTCGCAGTTGGCGTGTATATGGGTATCAGTCGCATTGCCCGCGGGCAGCGTCATGCGCGCAAGCGAAAGCTCATGGCTATTGCCCACCTCGTCGTTGGCCAGCCACTCGATCGTGCCCCACGGGAATTCGTTCCTGATCGGCTTCATCGCTGCCTTCACGTGGCACCTCCTCTTATAGCGTAGGCGACTGCGCCACGGCCATGGCGCGCGGATTGCCGGTCTTCGCCGCGGCGAGCGCCTGCCAGACGCGGTGCGGGCTCGCCGGCATGTCGAAATGAGTCACGCCCGCCGTGCGCAGGGCGTCGAGGATCGCGTTCATGATGCACGGCATCGAGCCCGTGACGCCGGCCTCGCCGACGCCCTTGGCGCCCAGCGGATTGGTCTTGGTCGGCACCGGGTGGTGGATCACCCTCAGGCCGTCGACGAGCAGCGCGCGCGGCATCGGGTAATCCATGAAGCTGCCGGTGAGCAGCTGGCCGGTGTCGCGGTCGTAGAGCGCCTGCTCGCCCAGGATGTGGCCGGCGCCCTGCGTGATCCCGCCCTGCATCTGGCCCTCGACCAACTGATCGTTGATGATGTTGCCGGCATCGTCGCAGGCGAGGTAGGAGACGATCTCCACCATCCCCGTGTCGGGCTCGATCTCGACCTCCGCGATGTGGCAACCGTTCGGGAACGTCGATCCCACCTTCTTGTCCTTCAGGTTGACATCCAGCGCGCCGCGGTGCTTCTTCGCTAGCGCCGTGATCGCAACCTCGCGGTCGGTGCCCTTGACCCGGTAGCGGCCGTCGACGAATTCGATGTCGGCTTGCGCCACCTCCAGATCGTCGGCCGCCAGCGCCATGCCCTTCTTCACCACTTCCTGCGACGCGAGCAGCATCACGCTGCCCACCCCGTGCAGCGAGCGCGAGCCGCCGGTCGGGTTCCCGGTCAGGTTCATGTCGGGGTCGGCGGTGCGCAGCCGGATCGACTCCATCGGCACGCCGAGCACGCCAGCGACGATCTGCGCGAACGCCGTTTCGTGCCCCTGGCCGTGGTTGTGGGAGGTCGCGCGCAGCGTGATGCGCGCTTGCTCCTCCCACGAGACCTGCACCTGGTCGTAGGGCGCGAATCCGCCCGAGCCGGTCGCCTCGATGTAGCAGGCGATGCCGCGCCCGCGCAGCCAGCCGCGCTTCGCCGAGGCCGCGCGACGTGTCTCGAACCCCTTCCAGTCCGCCGCCTTCAGCGCATCGGCGAGCACGCCCTCGAAGTCGCCGCAGTCGTACTCGAAGCCGGTCGCGATCTTGAAGGGAAAGGCGCTCTTGGGCACCAGGTTGCGGCGCCTGAACTCGGCCGGGTCCATCTTGAGCTCCCAGGCCGCCTGATCGACCAGCCGCTCGATCGCGTAGGAGCTCACCGGCCGGCCGGCGCCGCGGTAGGCCGCCGTCGGCACCGTGTTGGTCAATGCCAGCCGGGCGCGCACGTGGATCGCCTGCACGTCGTACACCCCGCTCGCCACATTGACCAGGTTGACGGTGTTGACGAAGGTGCCGGTGAAGGCCACGTAGGCGCCCAGGTTGCAGACGAAATCGAAGCGCATGCCGAGGATGCGCCCCGAATCGTCGAGCGCCATCTCGCCGCGGTGCACCACGTCGCGCGCCTGCTCGTCGGAGAGAAACACGTCGGAGCGCGTGCCGACCCACTTCACCGGCCTGCCGAGCTTCTTGGCCGCGATCAGCACGGCGCAGTATTCCGGGTAGGCATTGAACCGCACGCCGAACCCGCCGCCGACCTCCTCCGCGACGACGCGCATCTTTTCCGGCGCGATGCCCAGCACGGCGGCGATCTGGCCGCGCATCGCCGAGGCACCCTGGGTGCAGGCATACAGCTGGTACATGTCGGCCGCCGCGTCGTAGACGCCGGTGCAGGCGCGCGGCTCCATCGGATTGCCCACCACGCGCGTGTGATAGGCGTTGAGCGACACCACGCGCGCCGCGCGCTCGAATGCCGCGTTGGTCGCCGCCTCGTCGCCGCCGGCGAAGTCGAGCAGGAGATTTCCGGCGATGCCGTCGTGCAGCTGCGGCGCGCCCGGCGCGATGGCCTCCTGCGCTCCGATCACGGCGGGCAGGTCCTCGTACTCGACCAGCACCGCCTCGGCCGCGTCCTGCGCCTGCGGCCGCGTCTCGGCGATCACCAGCGCCACAGCCTCGCCGACGTGGCGTACCTTGCCTTGCGCCAGCGCGGGACGGTGCACCCTGGGCTGCTCCGAGCCGTCGCGTCCCTTGACCGGCGCCGCCGCCGGCAGTCCCTGCGCACCCGCCGCCGCGACGTCCTCTCCGGTGAGCACCGCGATCACGCCCGGCATCGCCAGCGCCGCGCTGGTGTCGATCGAGACGATCCGCGCGTGCGGCCGGTCGGAGCGCAGGAAATGCGCATGGGCCTGCCGCGGAAGATCCCAGTCGGAGACGTAGCGCCCCAGACCCTTCAACATGCGCTCGTCTTCAAGCCTGCCTTTGGTGCCGAAGCTCTGCATGACTACATTCTACAAGCGCGCGGCAGAACGCTGCGCGCGAATACTCGAAACGACAAATTCAGGCGCGCGACAGTGCGATCAGGATGCTGCAGGGTGCGTAATCGAGCAGCGATGCGCCTACCGAGCCCTTCCACCAGCGCGCCGCAAACGACGTATTCTGGTTGTGGCCGATCACGATCAGGTCGACACCGAGCTCCTTCGCCACGCGGCAGATCTCCTCCACCGGCTCACCCACCGCAAGGTGGCCGGCGGCCTTGAAGCCCTTCTCGGTCAGCGAGCGGATGCCTTCGTCGAGCACCGATTGGGTGCGCTTCTTCTCCTCTTCGAGGAGTTCCTCGGGAACGAAGCCTTCGGTGAGGAACAGGCTGGGCGGCATGCTCGCAACCGCGAGCAGGTGGGTTTCGGCGCCGAGGAAGTTTGCCAGCTCCGCGCATTCCAGCAGCGCGCGCTTGCCCTCGTTGGACCCGTTGTAGGCGAGAAGGATCTTGCGATACTTCATTTGCCGGCTCCTTGCGCCGCATGCGGCGCATTTATTTATTCTACGTCGCGAGGGGCTCCCTCCGGGCCCCCCGGCCGCATAACCCAGCATTAGCTGGTTGATTATAGCCTCAGCATTTGACGCCGGTTTCGCTCATTTCCGCGGAGCCAGGGGCGGCTCCCGCTACAATTGCAGTTTTTCCAGGATCCCATGCTCGACGCCTCCCGCAGCGACCTCGTCGCCGGCGTAGCCGGCGCTGGGACCATGGGCCGCGGCGTCGTGCAGGTGCTCGCCCAATGCGGCGTGCGCACGCTGGTGTTCGATGCCCAGCCCGGTGCCGCCGGCAAGGCGCGCGAGGCAATCGCCCAGGCCCTCGGCAAGCTGGTCGAAAAGGGGCGCGTGCAGCAAGCGGACGCGGAGGCGGCGCTGGCGCGCATCGAGATCGCCGCATCGCTCGATGCCCTGGCGCCCGCCCACGTGGTGATCGAGGCGATCGTCGAGAAGCTGGACGCCAAGCAGGAGCTGTTCCGCGCGCTCGAGGCGATCGTCGCCCCGGAGTGCATCCTCGCCTCCAACACCTCGTCGCTTTCGGTCACTGCAATGGCGGCCGCATGCCGCAAGCCGGGACGCGTCGCCGGCTACCACTTCTTCAATCCGGTGCCGGTGATGAAGATCGTCGAGGTGGTCGATGGCGCGCTGACCGAGCCCTGGGTCGGCGAGGCGCTCGGCGCTCTGGCAAAGCGCTTCGGGCACACGCCGGTGCGCTGCAATGACACCCCGGGCTTCATCGTCAACCATGCGGGGCGCGCCTACGTCCCGGAGTCGCTGCGCGTACTCTCGGAGGGCATCGCGGACTTCGCCACCATCGATCGCATCCTGGTCGATGCCGCGGGCTTTCGCCTCGGCCCCTTCGGCCTCATGGACCTCGTCGGGCTCGACGTGACGCACGCCGTAATGCGCTCGATGTACCAGCAGTACTACGAGGAGCCGAAATACAGGCCGTCCTACCTGAACGAGCCGCGCGTGGCCGCAGGACTGTTCGGGCGCAAGACCGGGCGCGGCTGGTACGTGTACGGCATGGACGGGGCAGCCGCCAAGGTCCCCGAGCAGCCGGTGCCGGCTGCACGGCCAGAGTCGGTATGGTGCGTTCCCGAGCTGAAGGAGCTGGTCACGAGGCTCGGCGCCAGGACGGCGAGCGACACATCCGCCGCCTCGGTGTGCATGGTCGCGCCGCTCGGCAAGGACGCCACCGCGAGCGCGCTCGAGCTGGGGCTGCCTGCCGCGCGTACCGTCGCCCTCGATCCGATGTTCGGATTCGGCAAGCGCCGCACGCTCATGACCACCCCGGTTACCACGCCCGCGGCACGCGATGCCGCGCACGCGCTGCTCGCCGCCGACGGGGTGCCGGTGTCGGTGATACGCGACTCCGCGGGCTTCGTTGCGCAGCGCGTTGTCGCGCATGTCGTCAACGTCGGCTGCGACATCGTGCAACAGCGAATCGCCTCGCCGCAGGACCTCGATCGCGCCGTGGTGCTGGGCCTCGGCTATCCGCATGGGCCGCTCGCCATGGGCGACGCCATCGGCGCGGCCAGGATACTCGCGGTGCTCGAGGCGATGTACGATTTCTACAAGGAACCGCGCTACCGGCCGAGCCCCTGGCTCACGCGACGCGCCAGGCTCGGCGTTTCCCTGCTCACACCGGAGTAACCGACATGCTCGACGCATACATCTACGACGGATTGCGCTCCCCGATCGGCCGCCACGCAGGCAAGCTGGCCCCGCTGCGCCCCGACGACCTTGCCGGCGAAGTGATTCGCGAGGTAATCGCGCGCAACAAGGTCGATCCAGGCGAAATCTCCGACGTGGTGCTCGGCTGCGTCACGCAGTCGGGCGAGGACTGCCGCAACGTCGCGCGCTTTGCGGCGCTGCTCGCCGGACTGCCCGCCACCACGCCCGGTGTCACCGTCAACCGGCTGTGCGCCAGCGGCCTGCAGGCGGTCACCGACGCCGCGCGCGCCATCACCTGCGGCGAAGGGGAGCTCTACGTGGCGGGCGGCGTCGAGAGCATGACGCGCGCGCCCTACGTCCTGGCGAAGGCGGACTCGCCCTACAGCCGCGACGTCAAGATGTACGACACCACCATCGGCTCGCGCTTTCCCAACCCGCGCTTCGCCAAGAAGTTCGGCGACCACTCTATGCCACAGACGGGCGACAACGTCGCCAAGGAATTCGGCATCACGCGCGAACAGGCCGACGAGTTCGCGCTCGGATCGCAGCAAAAGTACGCCAAGGCGGAAGCGGAAGGCTTCTACAAGGGCGAGATCATGCCGGTTTCGCTGCCGGCCAGGAAGAAGGACGCGCCACCCGCCGTGGTGGAGGTCGACGAGCACCCGCGGCGCGACTCGAGCATGGAATCCCTCGCCCGGCTGAAGCCGCTGTTCGAGGGCGGGGTGGTCACCGCCGGAAACGCGTCCGGGGTGAACGACGGCGCCGCGGCGCTGCTGGTTGCGAGCCGCGCCTGGGGCGAGAAGCACGGCAAGAAGCCGTTCGCGAAGATCCTGTCGGCAGCCTCGGCAGGAGTCGAGCCGCGCATCATGGGCGTGGGGCCGGCGTATGCCATTCCGCTCGCTCTGCAGCGCGCTAGGCTCGCGCTCAAGGACCTCGACATCATTGAGATCAACGAGGCTTTCGCGAGCCAGGTGCTGGGCTGCCTCAAGCTCATGGGGGTCGACACCGAGGACCCGCGCGTCAATCCGAACGGCGGCGCGATCGCCATCGGACACCCGCTCGGCTGCTCCGGCGCGCGTCTCGCGCTCACCGTGGCGCGCGAGCTGCAGCAAAGCGGCGGCCGCTACGCCGCGGTGTCGCTGTGCATCGGCGTCGGCCAGGGCCTCGCCTTGATCCTCGAGCGCGTAAACTAGCCTCACAGGAGATCGCCATGAACGCCCCGCTCAAATCGACGCCCAAGGCACGCTTCGTTTGGGACGACCCGCTGCTGCTCAACGACCAGCTCACCGAGGACGAGCGCATGGTGCGCGACGCGGCGAGCGCCTACTGCCAGGAGAAGCTCGCGCCGCGGGTGCTCGAGGCGTTCCGCTACGAGAAGACCGATCCTTCTATCTTCCGCGAGATGGGTGAAGTGGGCCTGCTCGGACCCACGATCCCGGCGCAGTACGGCGGCCCCGAGCTCAACTACGTCAGCTACGGGGTGATCGCGCGCGAAGTCGAGCGCGTCGACTCGGGCTACCGGTCCATGATGAGCGTGCAGTCGTCGCTCGTCATGGTGCCGATCAACGAGTTCGGCACCGAGGCGCAAAAGCAGAAGTTCCTGCCCAAGCTCGGCAAGGGCGAGTGGATCGGTTGCTTCGGCCTGACCGAGCCGAACCACGGCTCGGATCCCGGATCGATGCAGACGCGCGCCAAGAAAGTGCAGGGCGGCTACAGCCTCAGTGGCTCGAAAATGTGGATCTCCAACTCCCCCATCGCCGACGTGTTCGTGGTTTGGGCGAAGGACGACGAAGGCGTCATCAGGGGCTTTGTATTGGAAAAGCAGTTCAAGGGGTTGAGCGCGCCCGCCATCCACGGCAAGGTCGGGCTGCGCGCCTCGATCACCGGCGAAATCGTCATGGACGCAGTATTCTGTCCGGAGGAGAACGCATTCCCCGAGGTGCGCGGCCTGAAGGGCCCCTTCACCTGCCTCAACTCGGCGCGCTATGGCATCGCCTGGGGCGCGCTCGGCGCGGCGGAGGACTGCTGGCATCGCGCCAGGCAGTACGTGCTCGATCGAAAGCAGTTCGGGCGGCCGCTGGCGGCCAACCAGCTGATCCAGAAGAAGCTCGCCGACATGCAAACCGAGATCACCCTCGGGCTCCAGGGCTGCCTGCGCCTGGGGCGCATGAAGGACGAAGGCAGCGCGACCCCCGAGATCACCTCGATCCTCAAGCGCAACTCATGCGGCAAGGCGCTCGACATCGCGCGCATGGCGCGCGACATGATGGGCGGCAACGGCATCTCGGACGAGTTCGGCGTGGCGCGCCACTTGGTCAACCTCGAGGTGGTGAACACTTACGAGGGCACGCACGACGTGCACGCGCTGATCCTCGGGCGCGCGCAGACCGGCATCGCAGCGTTCGCCAACTAGCCGCGCGCTTCGGCGCCGACCAGGGCTTCCTTCAGGTCCTCAAGGGTGTAGGGCTTGCTGACGTAGGCGTCCATGCCGCTCTGCAAAGCGCGCTCGCGATCCTCCGGCAGCGCGCTCGCCGTCAGCGCGACGATGTGGCTGCGCGCCACGGTGCCGGCGCGTTCGAGCGAGCGGATCCGGCGCACGGCTTCATAGCCGTCGACTCCCCGCATCACGCAGTCCATCAGGATCACGTCGTAGGGACGCGCCTGGACGGCGCGCAGCGCCTCCTCGCCGCCGCCGGCCACATCGACCTCCGCGGCGAGCGCGCGCAGCAGCGAGGTCGCCACCAGCGAGTTGACGGGGTCATCCTCGACCAGCAGGACCCGCACCGGGAACCGGTTTCGAGCGAGCATGTGCGAGCGCGGTTGTGTCCCCTGCTGCGTCGCTCCCGGCATGAACGCCGCGGTGAAGCTGAACGTGCAGCCGCGACCGAGTTCGCTCTTCACCGAGATGGTGCCGCCCATCAGACGCACCAGCCGGCGCGAAATCGCCAAGCCGAGCCCGGTTCCGCCGTAGCGGCGCGCAGCGCCCGTCTGGACCTGGAAGAACGGCTCGAACGCGTTGGCCGCGGCGGTCTTGTCCATGCCGACCCCGGTGTCGGCGATCGTGAAGCCGAGGACGATGTGGCCCGCGGGGCCGTCCTTGCGAGATACCTCCACCGACAGCGCCACGCTTCCCGCGAGGGTGAACTTGACCGCGTTATCGCAAAGGTTGAGCAGCACCTGACGCAGGCGCAGCTCGTCTCCCTGCACCCAATGCGGCACGTCCTCCGCCACGCGCGCAGTGAGCTTGAGGCCCTTGTTTGCGGCGTCGTCAGCGAAATGCCGGCGCACGCCCTCGACGGTCTTGCGAATGTCGAATTCGGTGTGCGCGAGCTCCAGGCGGCCCGCATCGATCCGCGACAGGTCGAGGATGTGATTGATCAGCGATAGCAGCGCCTGTCCCGAGCGCTCGATCAGACCGACGCCCTCCCGCTGCTCGGCGTCGAGTTCGGAGAGGTTGAGAAGCTGCGCCATGCCGAGCACCACCGTCAGCGGCGTGCGCAGCTCGTGGCTCATGTTGGCGATGAACTCTGACTTTGCGCGGTTCGCCGACTCGGACTGGTCCTTGGCGCGCTGCAGCTGGTCGATGAGGCCTTCGCGCTGCAGCTGGACGGTGAGCAGCGCGGTCGTGGCGAGTTCCGCCCGCACGCCCATCCACACCATCACGATCGCGTAGATCAAGCAGCCTACTGCGATCTCGAGCCTCAGGGGAGCATCGGAGACGAATGCGAGATAGGCGATGAAGCTGCCGAGAAACACGACCACCAGCCCGACCTGGCCCGCCGCGAAATACCTGTTCGTCGTAACGCCAAGCAGCGGCACGCCGACCAGGATGGCGCCCGCCACGAGTTGCAGCAGCGGGTGCTCCATGGTCGCGAGCCACACGGGGACCAGGGACCACAGCAGGCCGCCGACGATCACCATGCTATTGATGCGGAATGCCCAGACGCCGGCGCGGGCGATGCGCTTGTCGTCGGCGAGGTACGCATGCGCCAGCCAGAAGCAGCCCGTGGCGAAGGCCGATTGCAGCATTACCCAGATGTAAAGCTCGTCGACCGGAACGCTCGTGCGCAGCACCCAGCCAAGGCTCAGCGCGCCCACCACGATCAGGAACGCCGTTGCCGGAATCTCGTCGCGCGCGCCCGAGACGCGCTCGTGAAATAGCGCTTCGGCGAACGAAGCTTGCGCCTCGCGCGCCGCGGCAGGTTGCGCGGCGTTGACGCTAACGACCGGCGGCACGCCGACCGACGATGCGGCGGTGGTCATGGTATTGCCTTCCCCATTCCGGCGCTTGCGCCAGAAGCCGTATTTCTAGCGGAGTCTCACGTTTCGATGTGTAAGCTGTTGTGAGAAGGCATTGCTGCGCTGCAGCAGGAGCTTACTTGACCAAGGTTACGGGCACCGGCGCCAGATGAACGACGCGCGTCGCGACGGAACCCAGCAACAGGTTGCCCGTGGCCCCCATGCCGCGCGTCCCCATGATCACTTCATCGATATGGTGCGCGTCGGCGAAGCGCGCGATGGACTGACCGACCTCGCCCTCGAGCAGGTGCGACACATGCGACACCTTGGCTTCGTCGAGCACGGTAGCAGCGGCCGCCAGCACGCGCTCGCAAGCCTTGCGCCGCAGCTGCCTGATTTCCTCGCGCATCACGTACACGCGCAGTTCCTCGTAGGCCATCGGCGGCTCGACGTGTAGCACGTGCACTTCGGCGCCCGCCTCGCGCGCGCGCTCGATCGCATGCCGCAGCGCGTGCGACGAGCCCTCCGAACCATCCACCGGTACCAGCAAGCGTTTCACCGCCGTCTCCCATGCAGCGTTCCGCACGTTCAGGCTAGCCTGCCACCCGCGCGGTCCATTGATCCCGGTCAAGCCGACCTGGGTTGAGGACACGACCGGGCAGGCAGGATAATGGCCGCATGCCGCGCCGCTGCGCCTTCGTGCTGTGCGCCATCTCGCTCGCCCTTGCGCTTCCCTCTCAGGCGCGCGATCCCGCTGAAGAGCCGCCGAATGCAGTCCTGCTGGTCGCCAAACCGACCCTGCTCGATCCGAATTTCAGCCAGACCGTGGTACTTGCCACGCAGACGCCCGAGGCCGAAACCGTCGGCGTGATACTCAATCGCCCGACGCCGCTGAAGGCGGCCGATATCCTGCCGCCGGACCTGCCGACGTCCAACTATGCCGACGCGGTATTCTTCGGCGGCCCGATCCTCAGGCAGGCGGTCGTCGCGGTGTTTCGCTCCGTACGGAAGCCTGCGGCGCCGGCCTTCCACCTGCTCGAGGCGACGTACCTGAGCATGCACCCCGAGAACATCAAGGCGCTGCTGCAGCGAAGCGGCGGGCGCTATCGGCTGTACGTCGGATTCGCGGGTTGGGCGCCGCACCAGCTGGAGGGCGAGCTGCTACGCCACGACTGGTACGTCCTGCCCGCCGACGAGGACGACATTTTCCGCGAGGACACGAGCAGCTTGTGGAAGGAGCTGCTGGAGCGCGCCACCGGTGCGCACGCTGCGCGCCCCAAAAGGCTGCGCGCTAGCTAGGCGGTGTGCTGCGACCCTGGCGGGTCGGTGCCCCGGGCAGAGGCCGCAGTCGCGTCAGGCGGCAGCGCGTGACGGCGCCTTGTCGAAGATCATCTTGCCGCCGCGGAAGTCGACCACGACGGTGTCTTTCGGCGCGAAGCGCCCCTCGAGGATGGCCTTCGACAGCGGATTCTCGATCTCGGACTGGATCGCGCGCTTGAGAGGCCGCGCGCCGTACACCGGGTCGAAGCCGACCTTCGCCAGTTCCGCGATCGCCGCGTCCGATACTTCGAGCGCGTAGTCCATCTTCGCCAGCCGCTGCCTGAGGACCGCGAGCTGGATCCTGGCGATGGCGGCGATCTGGGCTTCGCCCAGGCCGTGGAACACGACCACCTCGTCGATGCGGTTGATGAACTCGGGGCGGAAATGCGTCTTCACCTCGGCCATCACCGCGAGCTTCACCACGCCATAGTCGCTGTCGGCCATCTGCTGGATCATGTGCGAGCCGAGGTTCGAGGTCATCACGATCACCGTGTTCTTGAAGTCCACGGTGCGCCCCTGTCCGTCGGTCAGACGCCCATCGTCGAGCACCTGCAAGAGCACGTTGAACACGTCCGGGTGCGCCTTCTCGATCTCGTCGAACAGGATCACCGAGTAGGGCTTCCTGCGCACCTGCTCGGTGAGGTGGCCGCCCTCCTCGTAGCCGACGTATCCCGGGGGCGCGCCGATCAGGCGCGCGACCGAGTGCTTTTCCATGAACTCGGACATGTCGACGCGGATCAGGTGCTCTTCCGAATCGAACAGGAACGCGGCGAGCGCCTTGCAGAGTTCCGTTTTGCCGACTCCCGTTGGTCCCAAAAATAGAAAGCTTCCATAAGGCCGATTGGGATCAGAAAGGCCCGAGCGCGAGCGCCGAATCGCGTCCGAAACGAGGCGCACCGCCTCGTCCTGGCCGACGACGCGCTCGTGGAGCTTGTCTTCCATCTTGAGCAGCTTGTCGCGCTCGCCCTGCATCATCTTCGAAACCGGGATGCCGGTGGCGCGCGACACCACCTCGGCGATCTCCTCCGCGCCGACCTGGGTGCGCACCAGCCTGGCTTTCTTCGGCTCCGGCTTCTCGGTCTGCTTGAGCTGCGCCTCGAGCTGCGGGATTCTGCCGTACTGGATCTCGCTCATCTTCTGCCAGTCGCCCTTGCGGCGCGCGTCTTCCATCTGCTGCTTGAGCTTCTCGAGCTCTTCCTTGACGTGCTGGCTGCCGGCCACCTGCGCCTTCTCGGCCTTCCAGATTTCCTCCAGGTCCGAGTATTCCTTCTCCAGCTTGGCGATCTCCGCCTCGATGAGGCCGAGGCGCTTCTGCGAGGCCTCGTCCTTCTCCTTCTTCACCGCCTCGCGCTCGATGCGCAGCTGAATCAGGCGCCGGTCGAGACGGTCCATCGACTCGGGCTTCGAATCGATCTCCATCTTGATGCGCGCCGCCGCCTCGTCGATCAGATCGATCGCCTTGTCGGGCAGGAAACGGTCGGTGATGTAGCGGTGCGACAGCTCCGCCGCGGCGACGATCGCCGGGTCGGTGATCTCGACGCCGTGGTGCACCTCGTACTTTTCCTGCAGGCCGCGCAGTATGGCGATGGTCGCCTCCACGCTGGGCTCGCCGATCAGCACCTTCTGGAAGCGGCGCTCGAGCGCCGCGTCCTTTTCGACGTACTTGCGGTATTCATCCAGCGTGGTGGCGCCGATGCAATGCAGCTCGCCGCGCGCGAGAGCGGGTTTCAGCATGTTGCCGGCGTCGATCGCACCCTCGGCCTTGCCCGCGCCCACCATGGTGTGCAGCTCGTCGATGAAGACGATGGTGTTGCCCTCATCCTGCGCCAGCTCCTTGAGCACCGATTTGAGGCGCTCCTCGAACTCGCCGCGATACTTCGCGCCCGCCAGCAGCGAAGCCATGTCGAGCACCAGCACGCGCTTGTTCTTCAGTGTTTCGGGCACCTCGCCGTTGACGATGCGCTGCGCGAGGCCTTCGACGATCGCGGTCTTGCCCACTCCGGGCTCGCCGATCAGCACGGGGTTGTTCTTGGTGCGCCGCTGCAGGATCTGGATCGCGCGTCGGATCTCGTCGTCGCGCCCGATCACCGGATCGAGCTTGCCCTGCCGTGCGCGCTCGGTGAGGTCGAGCGTGTACTTGGCGAGCGCCTGGCGCTGCGACTCGTCGGCCTGTCCGGTCACGCTGGCACCGCCGCGCACCTGCTCGATCGCCTTCTCGAGCGCGCCCTTGGCGACGCCCGCCTGCTTGAGCAGCTTGCCGGTCTCGCCCTTGTCCGCAACCGCGGCCAGCAGAAACATCTCGGAGGCGATGTACTGGTCACCGCGTTTCTGCGCCTCCTTGTCGGTGACGTTGAGCAGCGCCGTGAGGTCGCGCGAAACGTGTACCTCGCCTCCGGCACCTTCGACCTTGGGCAGCCTGGCAACCGCCTGGCGCAGCGCCTGCTTTAGGGTGCCTGCATTGCCCCCTGCCTTGGCGACCAGCGCCGCGGCGCCACCCTCCTCCTGCTCGAGCAGCGCGAGCAGCAGGTGCTGTGGCTCGATGTACTGGTGATCCTGCCCGACGGCCATGCTCTGGGCTTCCGCCAGAGCCTCCTGCAGCTTGGTGGTGAATTTGTCGAAGCGCATCGCCCTGATCCTAATCGAATTCCTGGAAGGCAAATGGGGCCTTTGGGCGCGGTTTCAAGCGCCTAGACGCCGCCTTCGGGGCTTGCCAAGCCGGGGACCAGCCCCCACATTGCCAAAAAGCCCCGGCCAAGACGATGGAAAAACGAACCTTAGTCAACATTGCCTACCTGATCTTCGCCTTTTTCGCCATCACCCTGGTGCAGCAGTGGTGGCACCAGGTGCAAACCGTCGAGGTGGTGCCCTACAGCCAGTTCGAGAAGCTGCTCGCCGACAACCAGATCTCGGAGGTGGTGGTCTCGGATCAGACCATCACCGGCAAGCTGAAGTCCCCACAGGCCGGCAAGAGCACCGTGGTCGCGAACATCGTCCAGCCCGACATCGCCGATCGGCTGTCGAAATACAACGTCAAGTTCACGCGCGTCTACGAGAGCACCTTCCTGCGCGACCTGCTCTCCTGGGTAGTGCCGGCGCTGGTGTTCTTCGGCGTGTGGTTCTTCCTGGTTCGGCGCTTCGCCAGCCAGCAGGGCATGGGCGGCTTCATGAGTATCGGCAAGAGCCGCGCCAAGGTCTACGTCGAGAAGCAGACCGGCGTCACCTTCGCGGACGTGGCCGGCGTGGATGAGGCCAAAGCCGAGCTGCAGGAAGTGGTCGAATTCCTCAAAGACCCCGCCCGTTACGGCCGCCTCGGAGCGCACGTGCCCAAGGGCGTGCTGCTGGTCGGCCCGCCGGGCACCGGCAAGACGTTGCTCGCGCGCGCGGTCGCCGGCGAGGCCGGCGTGCCGTTCTTTTCCATATCGGGCTCCGAGTTCGTCGAGATGTTCGTCGGCGTGGGCGCCGCGCGCGTGCGCGACCTGTTTGAGCAGGCGCGGCTGAAGGCCCCTGCGATCATCTTCATTGACGAGCTCGACGCTCTGGGCCGCGCACGCGGCACCGGCCTGATGGGCGGGCACGACGAGAAGGAGCAGACGCTCAACCAGCTGCTCTCGGAGCTGGACGGCTTCGACCCGAGCACGGGGCTGGTGCTGCTCGCGGCCACCAACCGCCCGGAGATCCTCGATCCGGCGCTGCTGCGCGCGGGTCGCTTCGACCGGCAGGTGCTGGTCGACCGGCCCGACAAGAAGGGGCGCCTCCAGATCCTCGCCGTGCACGTGAAGAAGATCCGCCTCGCGCCCGGGGTGGAGCTCGAGCAGATTGCAGCGCTCACGCCCGGATTCTCCGGCGCGGACCTCGCCAACCTGGTGAACGAGGCGGCGCTGCTCGCGACGCGGCGCAGCGCGGACTCGGTGACGCTGGAGGACTTCACCCAGGCGGTCGAGCGCATCGTCGCCGGCCTGGAGAAGCGGAGCCGGGTGCTCAACGAGAAGGAGCGGCGCACGGTCGCCTACCACGAGATGGGGCACGCGCTGGTCGCGATGTCGGTGCCGGGCTCCGACCCCGTGCACAAGATCTCCATCATCCCGCGCGGCATCGGCGCGCTCGGCTACACCATCCAGCGCCCCACCGAGGATCGCTTCCTCATGACGCGCGAGGAGCTGGAGAACAAGATGACGGTGCTGCTCGGCGGGCGCGCCGCCGAGCACGTCGTGTTCGGCCACCTGTCCACCGGCGCGGCCGACGACCTCGCCAAGGTGACCGGCATCGCGCGCAGCATGGCGCTGCGCTACGGCATGGTCGAGAAGCTGGGCTACGTGTCCTTCGACGAGGAGCGCCCGAACTTCCTCGGCGTTCCGGTGGCGCAGCAGCGCGAGTACAGCGAGGAAACGGCGCGCGAGATCGACATCGCGGTGCGCGACATCGTCAAGAACGCCTTCGACCGCGCGGTCGTCATCATCCAGCGCCAGCGCGACATTCTCGAGCGCGGCGCGCAAATGCTGCTGGCGAAGGAAACGCTCGCCGAACCCGAGCTCGCCGAACTGAAGTCGGCCCTGCAACAGGCTTGACGGGCGCACTCGCGCCTCTCACGCGCCGCCGTTGAGCGTGCCGAATTCGATCACCGTCCTGGTGAAGAACGCGCGCACCTTCTCGCGCCGCGCCAGGTCCAGCAGGCGCTGCGCCTCCTCGTCGCCGACGATGAACTCGACCACCACCGGCACATCGCCCGCCAGCTCGAAGAAGTGCTGCTCGTGCAGCACGCCGTGGCGGCCGTAGCCGGCGATGGCGCGAAACGCCGACCCGCCGTGGATTCCCATCTCCTTGGCCTGCTCGAGCAGCCACTCGTACAGGAGCACGCCGTGATGGCGATGGTTCTCGTGCATGTAGATGCGCAGCGATATGCCCTGCATGGCGTCCTCCGCGGGCGGCTAAAAGCGAAGCAGCAGGCGCGCCGTGGCGATGCCCGCAAAGGTCATGAGGATCGAGCCCGCCACGTGGCCGCCGATCAGCAGCGCGCCCCAGCCGAGCTGCTGCCGCGCGAGCAGCGTGGTGGCTTCGGCCGAGAACGTCGAGAAGGTCGTCAGCCCGCCCAGGAATCCGGTGGTGATAAACAGCCGCGCCTCGGGCGATAGAGCCTGGAAGCTGGTGAATGCGCCGAGCGAAATGCCCATCAGGTAGCCGCCGACCATGTTGGCCGCGAAAGTACCCAGCGGCACCGTAGGAAACATCGGGTTCAGAACGAGGCCCAGCCACCAGCGCAGCCAGGCGCCCGCGGCAGCGCCGCAACCGACCACCAGGAAACCGAAGAGACTCACGCGCACACCTCCGACAGTTGTGGTTCCGCCTGCGTCGGAGAGGGGAAGAAAAAATGCCTACGCTTCCGCCCCACTCCGGCGACTCACGTAGGCATCATCAGCCTTGCGGCGGTTTCTCGAGGGAGGAATGCCATCTCCCGTGCATGGGAAGTCTAGCCGAAACGCTTTGGTTCTGCCAACCCGTCCCAGCGCCCCGCTGCTGCGTCGTCGCTCGCGCGCGCCTCGACCCAGCGCGCGCCCTCGGGCGTCTGCTCCTTCTTCCAGAACGGCGCGCGCGTCTTGAGGTAGTCCATGATGAATTCGCAGGCGGCGAACGCGTCGCCGCGATGCGCGCTCGCCACCACCACCAGGACGATCTGGTCGGTGGGCTTCAGCTCGCCGTAGCGGTGGATGACGGTGCAGTCCATCACCCGCCAGCGTGATTTCGCCTCCTCGACGATTTTCGCGATCTCGCGCTCGGTCATGCCCGCGTAATGTTCGAGCGTCATCGGCACCTCGCGCACCACGCCGACGAAGCTCGCCACCGCGCCCACCCTGGGGTCGCGCGACAGCGCACGCATTTCCGCGCCCGCATCGAAGTCCTCGCGCTGCACGGCAATTTTCATGTCAGCCTCCCGTGACCGGCGGAAAGAACGCTATCTCGTCGCCCTGCCCGAGCGTCGCGCCGGGCTTCGCCATCTCCTGGTTGACTGCCATGCGGACGAGCGCTTTCTCGGAAAAAGCCTTCTCGTAGTTTCCACCGCGCGCCCTGAGATGGTCGCGCAATCCGGCGAGCGTGGTGACGCCGGCGGGCAGCTCGATCTCCTCCCCGGCAGTGCCGAGTTGCTCGCGCAGCCCGGCGAAGAACAGTAGCTTGACCTTCATCCGTAGAGCTCCGAAAACGGCAGGAAGCGGACGCGGTCACCTTTCGCGATCGGATGGTTCGGCGGATTGTCCACCAGGCCGTCGGCCCATGCGGTCGAGGTCATCACCGCCGAGTCCTGCGTCGGGTAGAGGTCGAGACCGCCCTGCGTATTCCATTTTACGCGCAGGAACTCGCGCCTCGAGTCCGGCTTCGGCCAGTCGAAATCGGCGCGCGCCTCGATGGCGCGCGGCGCGACGTGCGCGACGCCCTGCGTCTTGAGGAGGAACGGCCGCACGAAGACCAGAAACGTCACGAAACTGGAAACCGGGTTGCCGGGAAGGCCGATGAACGACGCCCCGCCCACCTTGCCGAACGCGAGGGGCCTGCCCGGCTTCATCGCGATGCGCCACATCAGCAGCGACCCCTCGGCCTCGACCGCGGGCCTGACGTGGTCTTCTTCGCCCACCGACACGCCGCCCGAGGTGACGATGACATCGCTTTGCGCGGCCGCGCGGCGCAGCACTTCGCGCGTCGCGGACAGGCTGTCGGGCACGATGCCGTAGTCGCTTACCTCGCAGTCGAAGATCTGCGCCAGCCCGTTCAGCGTAAAGCGGTTGGAGTTGTAGATGCGCCCCGGAAGCAGCGGGTCGCCGGGCATCACCAGCTCGTCGCCGGTGAAGAACAGCGCCAGCCGCACGCGCCGGTACACCGGCAGGGACTTGATGCCGACCGAGGCCGCGAGCCCGGTGTCCTGGGGCCGCAGCCTGATGCCCGCCTCGAGGATCGTAGCCCCTTCGCGGATGTCGCTGCCGCGGCGCCTGATCCACTCCTCCGGCTGCGGTACTTTCTTCACGACCACGTGATCGCCGTCCGCCGCGCAGAACTCCTGCATCACGATCGCGTCTGCGCCCGGCGGGATGGGCGCGCCGGTGAAGATGCGCGCCGCAGTGCCCGGCTCGAGCGGCTGGCCCACCGCGCCGGCGGCGATGCGCTGCGCCACGCGCAGCCGCGCCTCGGGCGCGACGACGTCGGCGATGCGCAGCGCATAGCCGTCCATGGCGCTGTTGTCCAGTGGCGGCACATCCATCGCCGAGGCCTGCGCGCGCGCCAGCACGCGACCGGTCGCCTCGAGGGTCGGCACTTCCTCGATTTCCGCCACGGGCTTCGCACCCGCGAGCAGCACGTCGAGCGCCTCGTCGACCGAAAGTAGTCCCTTGCCGTTCATGCGAGCCCCACCTCGGACAGGACAAACGCCGCGATGCCGTCCGCGTCGTTCAGCTCGAGCAGCGGCAGCTTCGTTTCCAGCTTCTCGTCGCTCGCCACCGCCACGATGTGCGGGTCGTTCGGGTGCAGCAGCGCCTCACCCGTCACGGCGCGCCAGACCTCGAGCTTCGGAATCGGCGCGAACTTGAAGCCCTCGACCAGCAGCAGATCGCAGGGAGACATGTGCTTCATCTGCTCCTCGAACGACGGTTCCGGCCCGCCGCGCAGCTCGTGCATCAGCACCCAGCGGCGCGAGGAGGTGACCAGCACCTCGCCCGCCCCGGCATGGCGGTGGCGGTACGAGTCCTTGCCCGGCTGGTCGACGTCGAAGCTGTGGTGCGCGTGCTTGATGAGCGAAACGCGCAGACCACGCTTCACGAAACGCGGTATGAGCTGCTCGATCAATGTGGTCTTGCCGCTGCCCGAATACCCTGCGAACCCGAAAACTTTCATGCACGTCCTCGGCCCTTGCGGGCGGAGCGCACATTCTAGCCGGATTGCCGCGTGATCCCCCCGTCTTGCAGGCGCAATCGCGTGTAGCCGTCGAGACCGATCACCTCCTGGTCGTGGCAGGCGACGATCACGGTGCGCCGCTCGTCGCGCAGTTGGCCGAGCAGCGCCAGCGTCTGCCCGCGCCCCATGCGGTCGAGGTTGCTGGTGGGTTCGTCGAGCAGCAGCAGCTCGGGCTCGAGCGCGCGCGCACGGGCCAGGGCCGCGCGCTGCTTCTCGCCTCCGGACAGTTTCGCGGGCGGCGTCGCAGCCTGCGCCCGGAGCCCGGCCCATTCGATCGCGTCCTCGACGCGCCGCGCGCGCTCGGCCGGCGGCAGGCCGCGGCATTTCAGGCCGTATTCCAGGTTGTGGCGCAGGCTGGTGTGGAACAGGTAGGGATGCTGGTGCACGTAGACGATCTCCCGGCGCCGGCGCTCCGGATAAGCGGACAAGCTGAGCGGCTCGCCCCGGAATTCCATGCTGCCGGCCTGCGCCGTGTCCAGCCCCGCGACGATGCGCAGCAGCGTCGTCTTGCCCGACCCGTTCGCGCCGACCAGCACGTACGCGCCGCCCGCCTCGATCGCCAGCTGCACGATATCGAGCAGCGCGCGCGCGCCGAAGTCCTTGCGCAGGCCGCGCAGCAGCACGAGCGGCGCGCTCATTTCAGTCCGCCCTCGCCCTGCAGCAGCGCAAGGAGCACGTTGACGCCGAGCGCCACCACCATCAGCACGAAGCCGAGCGCGATGCCCTGGGCGAAGTCGCCCTTGGTCGTCTCGAGCGCGATTGCGGTTGGGATGTTGCGCGTCAGGCCGGCGATGTTGCCGCCGACCATGATGGCGCAGCCGACCTCGGAGATCGCGCGCCCGAAGCCGTTCACCACCGCTGCCAGGATGCCGAAGCGCACTTCCCACAGCGTGGTGAGCGAAGCCGTGAGCGGGCGAGCGCCGAGACAACGCGCTGTCTCGTAAACGCGCGGGTCGGCGCCCTGTACCGCCGAGATGGTGAACACCACCAGGATCGGCAATGCGATCACCATGTAGCCGAACATGATCGCCCACGGCGTGAACAGCAGCTCGTACGATCCGAGCGGGCCGCGCCGCGACAGGAGCAGGTAAATTACCAGCCCGATCACGACCGTGGGGAACGAAAGCAGCGCCTGCACCAGCACGACCGCCGCGCGCTGACCGGGAAAGCGCTTCTTGGCGAGCAGGAAGCCGAGCCCGATCGAAGGCGCGGCGACCAGCGCGATCGCCGCCACCGAGACCCACAGCGACAGCCAAATGATCCGCCAGAGCTCCGGATCGCCGGAGAAGAGGAGCCGAAACGCCTGGCGGGTCGGCTCGAGCAGGTCCAATTACAGTTTCTTGTAATCCGGGTGGAAGAGCTGCGCGCCCTTGAAGCGGTAGTCGCCGATCGCCTGCTGCCCCTTGTCCGAGGTCAGCCATTCGATGAAGGCCATCGCGCCTTCGTAGTTCACCTTCGGGTAGCGCTTCGGATTGACGGCGATCACGCCGTAGGGGTTGAGCAGCTGCTTGTCGTCCTGCACCATGACTTCGAGCCCCGTCTTCGACGCGTAGGTGGTGTAGGTGGCGCGATCGGACAGGGTGTAGCCTTGCTTCTCCCCCGCCACGGTCAGCGTCTGCCCCATGCCCTGCCCGACCGCGAGGTAGTGCGGCCCCTTCGGATCGATGCCGAGCACCTTCCAGTACGACAACTCCTTCTTGTTGGTGCCCGAATCGTCGCCGCGCGAGACGAAGGTGGCGCCCGATGCGTGCAGCTTCTTCAACGCCGCGAGCGGGTCGCTCATGCCCTTTATACCAGCCGGGTCGGAGGCCGGTCCCACTATCACGAAGTCGTTGTACATGACGTCGCGCCGGTTGACGCCGTAGCCGGCGGCGACGAACTTGTCCTCGGCAGGACGCGCGTGCACCAGCACCACGTCGACGTCGCCATTCTCGCCCAGCTTCAGTGCCGCGCCGGTGCCGACGGCGGTGTAGTGCAATTTGCAGCCGCAATCCGCCTCGAACTTCGGCAGCAGGTACTGGAGCAGGCCGGAATTGTCGGTGCTGGTGGTGGTCGCCATCTTGATGTCCTTCATCGCAACCGCAGTGCCGGCTGCGAAGAGCGCTGCGGCGATTGCAATCCTGAATACGCTGCGGGCTGCCATGCAATCCTCCTGGGGTCGAACGACGGAAAATATGCCTTTCGGTGCATAATTAGCGAAAACCGGGCCCAGGCATCATAGCTGGCACCCCGGCAGCACGAAATATGTTATGGCTTGCATATCTAATTGGGCGACGGCAGCTTGAGCGTGAGGCTGGTACCTGAAATCGGCTGGCGGCGTGCGGGCCATGACGGAACCCGGCTCGATGCCCGCCTCGTGCCTTTACTGCGCGAGATCGCGCGCCGCGCCACGCTGCGCGCGGCGGCCGCGCACCTCGGGATCCCGTACCGCACGGCCTGGGATCTGCTGCTCGCTCAATCCGAGGCCGCCGGCGGGATCCTGGTGACGCTCGAGCAGGGTCGTGGCGCCCGGCTCACGCCGCTCGCCGAGCGGCTGGTCGCGGCAGACGAGGCCGCGCGCAGCCAGCTGCTGCGCCTCGAGCCGGGGCTGGCGGTCGTCCTCGCCGCGGGCGAGCGCGGCTCCGGCGGGCGCGCGCTGCGCGTGACGGCGAGCCACGACCCACTGCTCGCCGCGTTCATCGAGGAGCCGGCGACGCGCGCCGAGCTCGCGCTCGAGCTGCAGTTCAAGGGCAGCCTCGATAGTCTGGCCGACTACGCCGCCGGGCGCGCGGACCTCGCGGGCTTTCACGTGCCGCTGCGCGACGACGCCGCGGCCGGCGACGACCCTCTGTTCGCGCGTCTCAGCCCGCGGCGCGACCGCCTGATCCGTTTTGCCGAGCGCGAGCAGGGGCTGATGCTGGCGCCGGGAAACCCGAAGCGGATCCGCACGCTCGCTGACCTCGCACGCAAGCGGCTGCGTTTCGTCAACCGCCAGCGCGGCTCCGGCACCCGGCTGCTGTTCGACCAGCTGCTCGCGCAGCACGGCATCAACGCCACCGACATCAACGGCTACCGCGACGAGGAGTTCACCCATCTGGCGGTCGCGGTGAGCGTCGCCGCGGGGCGCGCGGACGCCGGCTTCGGCGTGCACGCCGCCGCGGCGCGCTTCGGCCTCGATTTTCTGCCCCTGCAGCGCGAGCGCTATTGGTTCGCGGTGCGCGTGCGCGCTGCTGGTGATCAGCCCGTCGAGCGCCTATGCGCCGCCCTTGCCGGGCGCGCATTCCAGCGGCTGGCGCGCGGCTACGTCGGCTACGATGCGCGCGGCGCTGGGGAGCTGTGTGGCGTCGAAGCGCTCAAGGACGGAAAGATCTGAGCATGCGCATATTGTTCGCCATGTTGTTGTCGGCGTGTTGGGCGCTTCCCGCCTGGGGGCAGGAGCCCGTCGTGCTGTTCGCAGCTGCGAGCCTCAGGAACGCGCTCGACGACGCCATCGCCGCCTACAAGGGGCCGACGCCGGTGGTTTCGTACGCCGGCAGCTCGTCGCTCGCCAGGCAGATCGAGCGCGGCGCCCCGGCTGCGATATTCATCTCCGCCGATCGCGACTGGATGGACTACCTCGAGCGGCACGGGCGACTGGTGGCCGGCACGAGGAACGACCTGCTCGGCAACCGCCTGGTGCTGATCGCGCCGGCCTCGCGTGGCTCGCAAGCGCGCATCGAGCGCGGCATGCCGCTCGCCCGCTGGCTGGGAAGTAACGGTCGCCTCGCGATGGGCGATCCGGGCCACGTGCCGGCGGGCAAGTACGCCAAGGCGGCGCTCGAGTCGCTCGGCGTGTGGGACTCGGTGCGCGCGCGCATTGCCGCGACCGAGAACGTGCGCGTCGCGCTCGCGCTGGTGGCGCGCGGCGAAGCGCCGCTCGGGATCGTGTACGCGACCGACGCGCGCGAGGAGCCAAAAGTGCGCGTCGTGGGCAGCTTCGATCCCTCGCTGCACCCGCCGATCGTCTATCCCGTCGCGCTGCTCCGGGGCGCGCCGGCATCGGCCGGCGACCTGCTCGCGTTCCTGCACAGCGAGCGGGCGCGGCGCGCCTTCGCGAAGCACGGCTTTACCCCGCTAAACTGACGGCGTGCCACTGACTCCCGCGGAACTCGAGATCCTGGGGCTGAGCGTCAAGATCGCGCTCACCAGCGTGCTCGTCAGCCTGCCGCTGGCGCTCGGCCTCGCCTTCTTGCTGGCGCGCGCGGATTTCCCCGGCAAGACGCTGCTCGACGGCGTGGTGCACCTGCCGCTGGTGCTGCCGCCGGTGGTGATCGGCTACCTGCTGCTGCTCGAATTCGGTCGCAACGGTCAAATCGGCGCTTTCCTCGCCGAGCATTTCGGCATTGTGTTCGCATTCCGCTGGACCGGCGCGGCGCTCGCGTCGGCGGCGATGGGCCTGCCGCTCGCGGTGCGCGCCATGCGCCAATCGGTCGAGAACGTGGACCGCAGGCTCGAGGCCGCCGCCGCCACCCTCGGCGCGCCGCCGCTCGCCGTGTTCGCCACGGTCACGCTGCCGCTGATCATGCCGGGGGTGTTGAACGGCATGCTGCTCGCCTTCGCGCGCAGCCTGGGCGAGTTCGGCGCCACCATCACCTTCGTGTCCAACATTCCGGGCGAGACGCAGACCCTGCCGCTCGCCATCTACGGGCTGACGCAGGTGCCCGGCGGCGACGCGCAGGCGCTGCGCCTGTGCGTGCTGGCGATCCTGCTGTCGCTCACCGCGCTCATGGTCTCGGAGCTGCTGCTGCGCCGCGCACGGCGCCGCGCGCAGGGAACGTGAGGCTCGAGGTTTCCATCGGCAGGCGCCTCGGCGGCTTCGCGCTCGAGACCGAGTTCGCGAGCGAAGGTGTGGTCACCGCGTTGTTCGGCCGCTCGGGCTCGGGCAAGACGAGCGTGCTGAATGCGATCGCCGGCCTGCTGCGTCCCGAGCGCGGCCGCATCGCGCTCGACGGCGAGCCGCTGTTCGACGCCGCGGCGCGCATCGACCTGCCCGCGCACCGGCGCCGCGTCGGCTACGTGTTCCAGGAAGGCCGACTGATGCCGCACCTGAGCGTGCGCCAGAACCTGCTCTACGGCCGCCGCTTCGCCGGTCGCTCCGGCCCCGGCGAGCTCGAGCGGGTCGTCTCGCTGCTCGGGCTCGGCACGCTGCTCGAGCGCCGCCCCTACGACCTGTCGGGCGGCGAGAAGCAGCGCGTCGCCATCGGCCGCGCGCTGCTCGCCGAGCCGCGCATCCTGCTGATGGACGAGCCGCTCGCCGCGCTCGATGCGCCGCGCAAGACCGAGATCCTGTACTACATCGAGCGGCTGCGCGACGAGCTCGGCGTGCCCATCGTCTACGTCAGCCATTCGCTCGACGAGGTGGTGCGGCTCGCCGACAGGGTGGTGGTGATGTCCGAGGGGCGCGTGCTCGAGGCGGGGACGGTTGGCGAGACCATGGCGCGCATGGAGCTGCGCCCCTATCTCGGCCGCTTCGAGGGCGGCGCGGTGATCGAGGCGCGCGTCGCCGAGCACGACCTGGACATGGGGCTGGCGCGGCTCGATTTCCCCGGCGGCACGCTGTATGCGCCCGACGTCGATGCGCTGGTCGGCGAGCGGGTGCGCGTGCGCATCCGCGCGCGCGACGTCTCGCTCGCGCTCGCCCGGCCCGAGGCGATCAGCATGCTCAACGTGCTGGCCGGCAACGTCGCCGCCATCGGCCAGGCGAGCGGCGCGAGCGTCGACGTGCAGCTCGACATCGCGGGCACCGCGCTCATCGCGCGCATCACGCGCAAGTCGGCCACGGCGCTCGGCCTCGCGCCCGGCGTGCCGGTCTATGCGCTCATCAAGTCGGTCGCCATCGACCGGCACAGCGTGGGGTACGCGTGACGCTTGGCTCTGCCTGGCTTGCCCTCGATCCGAGGTTCATCTAGACTTTCCAGCACATCACGTCGGGACGCAGGCTCCCGGCGCTTCCAAGACGGCGGTCCGTCCAAGCTCTGCAGCTACTCCAAAGGAGAGGAGCCATGGACGCGTTCGTTACCGCCGCCGCACTGCGGCAATCGCTGTTATCCGACAATCCCCCGCTGCTCGTCGACGTCCGGCGCAAGCCCACCTTCATCGGCGCCCGCGACGTGATCCGCGGCGCGTTGCGCCGCGATCCGGCGCGATGCGCCGAGTGGGCGGCCGCGCTGCCTTCTGCGGCGAGCGTCGTCGTGTACTGCACCCACGGCCATGAGGTGAGCCAGGGCGTCGCGCGCACGCTCGGGGCGCTCGGCCTTTGCGCGCAGGTCCTCGAAGGCGGCCTGGAGGGCTGGCGCGCCGCGGGCGGCGGGCTCGAGCGCAAGCCCGGCGGCGCCGCCACGCGCTGGGTGACGCGCGAGCGGCCCAAGATCGACCGCATCGCCTGCCCGTGGCTGATCCGGCGCTTCATCGACCCGGAGGCCGAGTTTCTCTATGTCCCGGCTGCGGATGTGCACCGCATCGCGGCGGAGCGCGATGCGCTGCCCTACGACATTCCCGAGGTGAAGTTCTCGCACCAAGGCGAGCGCTGCAGCTTCGACGCCTTCCTCGAAGCCTATCGGCTGCGCGACCCGGCGCTCGGCGAGCTGGCGCTGATCGTGCGCGGTGCGGACACCGGCCACCTGGACCTGGCGCCGCAGGCCGCAGGGCTCGCCGCGATCTCGCTCGGCCTGTCGCGGAGCTTTCGCGACGACCACGACATGCTCGAGCACGGCTGCGTCGTCTACGATGCGCTCTACGCGTGGTGCAGGGAAGGAAAGGACGAGGTGCACACGTGGAATCCGGCCGCCTACCGATAAGCCTGCGCCAGGCAGTCGGCTTCTGGCTCAAGCTCGGCTTCATCAGCTTCGGCGGACCAGCGGGGCAGATCGCGATCATGCACGAGGAGCTGGTCGTTCGGCGCCGTTGGATCTCCGAGCGGCGTTTCCTGCACGCGCTCAACTACTGCATGCTGCTGCCGGGTCCGGAAGCGACGCAACTCGCCACCTACATCGGCTGGCTGATGCATCGCACCTGGGGCGGCATCGCGGCGGGCGGACTGTTCGTGCTGCCCTCGGTGTTCGTGCTGATCGGCCTGTCGTACGCCTACATGGCGTACGGCGAGCTGCCCCTGGTCGCCGGGCTGCTGTACGGAGTCAAGCCCGCGGTGGTGGCGATCGTGCTGGCCGCGGCCTGGCGCATTGGCTCGCGCGCGCTGCGCCACCCCGCGCTATGGGCCATCAGCCTTGCGGCATTCGTCGCGATCTACTTTCTCAAGGTTCCATTTCCCGCGATCGTTCTTGCCGCGGCGGGCCTCGGCGCGCTCGGCGGGCGCATCGCACCCCGCGCATTCGCTTCGGGCCAGGCGCACGGCAAGGCCGCGGAGAGCTTCGGCCCGGCGCTGATCGGCGACGACACGCCGACGCCGGAGCACGCGCGCTACAGCTCGCGGCGGCTGGCCGGATACCTGGCGGCCGGCCTGGGGCTGTGGCTCCTCGCCATGCTCGCCCTGGTCGCCGCGTTCGGCTGGGACGGGACGCTGACCCGCATGGGGTTGTTCTTCACCAAGGCGGCGTTGCTCACCTTCGGCGGCGCCTATGCAGTGCTGCCTTACGTCTACCAGGCGGCGGTCCAGCAGTTCCATTGGCTCACCGCGCCGCAGATGATCGACGGGCTGGCGCTGGGCGAGACGACGCCCGGTCCGCTCATCATGGTGGTCGCGTTCGTCGGCTTCGTCGGCGGCTGGGGCAAGGCGCTGTTCGGGCCCGAGCATCTGTTCCTTGCCGGAGCCGCCGCCGCGGTAGTGGTCACGTTCTTCACCTTTCTGCCCTCGTTCGTGTTCATCCTGGTGGGCGGCCCGCTGGTCGAATCGACGCACGGCGACCTGAAATTCACCGCGCCGCTCACCGGCATCACCGCCGCGGTGGTCGGCGTCGTGCTGAGCCTGGCGCTGTTCTTCGCGCAGCACGTGTTCTGGCCGCGCGGCGTCGCCGCCGGCATCGACTGGCTGGCGCTGTCGGGCACGTCGCTTGCCCTGGTCGCGCTGCTGCGATTCAGGATCGGGCTGATCCCGGTGATCGGCGTCGCGGCGGCGCTGGGCGCGGCGCTACATCTCTCCGGGATAGCTTAGAATCGTCCGCCAGGGAGGAACCGCAGTGTCCGCATATCTCATCGCCGAAGTCGAGATCACCGACCCCGCCGCCTACGAGGAGTACCGCAAGCAGGTTCCGGCCATCATCGCGAAATACGGCGGCAAGTACCTGGTGCGCGGCGGAAAAGTCGAGAGCAAGGAAGGCGGTTGGACGCCCCAGCGGTTCGTGATCCTCGAGTTCCCGAGCATGGAGCAGGCGCGCAAGTTCTACGACTCCGGGGAATACTCGGCGGTGCTCGCGATCCGCAAGAAGGCGTCGAAGTCGAAGCTGATCCTGGTCGAGGGCCTGTAGCAATAACGAAAAGGGCGCCGCGCGGCGCCCTTTTTCGCTGCAGCCTGCCCCGACGCTACTTCTTCTCCATCTTCTCGGGCATCGGCGCGGCCATGCCCTTCTTCATGTGGTAGCTCGCGACGGCCTTGTCTTCGGCCTTCTGCATGGCCGCGGCTTCCTTCGCTTTGGCGGCAGCGGCTTTCTGCGCCTCGGCGGCCTTTTCCGCATCGCTCTTGGGCGGAACTGGTGGCAGCTTCGCCTGCGCGGCGGATGCGCCGAACACCAGGCTGGCGGCGAATGCGGTGACGATGGCGGTGCGCTTCATGGCTGTTTCCCCTTCCTCTCAGTGCTGGGCCTGCGGCGCTCCCGCCGCGGCGCCGGTCGATTTCGCCGAGACCTTGCCCGACTTGACGTCGTTGTACCAGAGCTCGTGGTGCTCCTTGGCCCAGACCTCGTCGACGTAGCCGCTGCGCATCGCCTGGTAGGCGCCCTCGACGCCGATGGTGCCGAGGTAGATGTGCCCGAACGACAACGCAACGAAGACTACCGCGCCGATGACGTGGATCACGTTCGCCTGCTGCATCGTCTCGCGCACCTGGTCGAAGTTCGGGAACAGCATGATCAGCCCCGTGACGCTCATGATTGCGCCGAGCACCACGACGCCGATCCAGAACCAGCCCTTTTCGCCGATATTGAAGCGCCCCGAAGGCACGTGCTTACCCGTGAACATGCCGCCCGCCTGCGCAATCCAGGCCGCGTCGCCGGCACGCCAGAAATTGTCCTTTACGTACACCACGATCATCAGCAGCGTGCTCAGGATGAAGAACGGGCCGACGAAGTTGTGCAGGTTCTTGGCGAGCGCCGAAAGCCAGGCAAACAGCGTATAGCCGATCACCGGTAACAGCACGAACTTGCCGAACAGGATGATCAGCCCCGACAGCGCGAGGACGACGAAGCTGATCGCCACGCTCCAGTGGGCGATGCGCTCGAGGCTGTTGAAGCGCTCGATGAGGCGGCCGGTCGGCCTTTCCTTCAGCTTGAGCGCGCCCTTCGCCAGATAGAAGCCGACGATTCCCAGCGCGGTGATGATCAGCAGCCAGCCGCCGTAAAAGGTGAGCGGACCGTTGCGGAAATTGCGCCACGCCTCGCCTGCGGTGGCGAACGCGCCCTGCCCCGGGAAGCGCAACGGCGCCTGGATCAGCACGCCGACCTCGCGCCCCGGCACGCTGGTGTAATTCGACTCGCCTGACTTCACGTCGCGCCATACGGGCGCGTTGTTGCCGGGCTGATCCATGCTGCGCTCGGTCTGTGCCTTGGCGGAATCGCCCGCCTGCTGCGCCTGCACCGCGCCCGGGACTGCGAGCGCGGCGAGCACGAGCAACGCGCCCAGCAGCGTGCTTAGGTTGGTCATCTCATCCTCCTGGCCGCAAGCGACCGCCTACTGGCCGATACGCACGTATTCGTTCTGGTGCTTGTTGCGAGTCTTGATCTCGTCTTCCCAGCTCTTCTGGTCACCCTTGGTCCACTTGTTGGTGTCCGTGTAGGCAAGCGGCGCGTTGTCCCAGGGTTGCGTGTCCGGCTTGCCCTGATACCTGCCTTGCTTGTAGGCGGCCGCCTGCGGCTTTTCGCCGCAGCCGGCGAGTGCGACGAGTCCGAGCGCTGCGACGATTGCAACGACGGCGCGCGCGCTCATGACTTGCTCCCGGCCGCGGGCTGCCCGCCCTTTGGCGGGCCGTAGGCGGTGCCCCAACCCCAGACCTCCGCGCCCTTGCCGCGCACCGTGACGCGCTGCCGATAGATGTCCGCGACCATGTCGCCGTCGCCGCCCAGCAGCGCCTTGGTCGAGCACATTTCCGCGCAAGCCGGCAGCTTGCCTTCGGCGAGCCGGTTCCTGCCGTACTTCTTGAACTCGGCGTCGCTGCGGTCGGGCTCGGGTCCGCCGGCGCAGAAGGTGCACTTGTCCATCTTGCCGCGCAGGCCGAAGGCGCCCGCCTGCGGAAACTGCGGCGCGCCGAACGGGCAGGCGTAGAAGCAGTAGCCGCAGCCGATGCACAGGTCCTTGTCGTGCAGCACCACGCCGTCCTCGGTCTTGTAGAAGCAGTCGACCGGGCACACCGCCATGCAAGGCGCGTCCGAGCAGTGCATGCACGCGACCGAGATCGACTTCTCCGCACCCACCACGCCGTCGTTGACCGTGACCACGCGCCGCCGGTTCACCCCCCAAGGCACCTCGTTCTCGTTCTTGCAGGCGGTCACGCAGCCATTGCACTCGATGCAGCGCTCGGCATCGCACAGGAATTTCATTCTGGCCATGGCGTTCTCCTTATGCCTTCGCGACCTGGCAAAGCGTCGTCTTGGTTTCCTGCATCATGGTGACGATGTCGTAGCCGTAGGTGGTGGCGGTGTTCACCGCCTCGCCGCGCACGATCGGGTGCGCGCCCTCCGGGTAGTACGGCAGCATGTCCTTGCCCTGCCACCATCCAGAGAAGTGGAACGGAATGAACGCCGTGTCCGGACCGACGCGCTCGGTCACCAGGGCCTTGACTTTGATCTTCGCGCCCTCGGGCGTGCTCACCCAGACGTACTCGCCGCCGCGGATGCCCCGGTCGGCTGCCGCCTTCGGGCTGATCTCGACAAAGTTGTCCTGCATCAGCTCGGCGAGCCAGGGATTGGAGCGCGTTTCCTCGCCGCCACCCTCGTACTCGACCAGACGTCCCGAGGTGAGGATCAGGGGGAACTGCTTCACCGCGTCCTTGTTCTTCTGCTGCACGCTCTTGAACAGCACCGGCAGGCGCCACTTCACCTTGACGTCGTCGTGCGTCGGCCACTTGTCGATCAGGTCGGGCCGCGGCGTGAACAGCGGCTCGCGGTGCAGCGGCACGCTGTCCGGGAAATTCCACACCACGGCGCGCGCCTTGGCGTTGCCGTAGGGCATGCAGCCGTGGACCTTCATCACCACGCGCTGGATGCCGCCCGAGAGGTCGGTCTTCCAGTTCTTGCCCTCGGCCTCCTTCTTCTCCTCGTCGGTGAGGTCGTCCCACCAACCGAGCTTCTTCAGGAACGCGTGATCGAACTCCGGATATCCCGTGGTGATGTCCGCCCCCGGGGTATGCGAGCCGTCCTCGGCCAGCAGGTTCTCGCCGTCGTGCTCGACGCCGAAGCGCGCGCGGAAGTTGCCGCCCCCGTCCATCACCGCCCGGGTGATGTCGTACAGGTTCGGCGAGCCCGGGTGCTTCATGGCCGCATTGCCCCAGCAGGGCCACGGCAGGCCGTAGTAGTCGCCGGTCAGGTCGTAGCCGGTCTTCGCGTCCTTGCCGCCGCGGGCGCGCAGCGACTTGACGTCGAACACGTGCATGTTGCGCATGTGCGCCTGCAGCCGCTCGGGCGACTGCCCCGTGTAGCCGATCGTCCAGCAGCCGCGGTTCACCTCGCGCAGCGTGTCCGCCATGTCGGGTTCGTCCATGCCCCCCTTGCCCTTGACCAGCTTGATCGACTGCTTGCCGCCCGCCTTGCCGACGAGCTGGTCGCCGAAGCCGAGCTTCTGCGCGAATTGATACATGATCATGTGGTCGGTGCGCGACTCGAACAGCGGGTCGAACACCTTCTCGCGCCACTGCAGCGAGCGGTTGGACGCGGTCACGCTTCCCTCGCACTCGAACTGCGTGGCGGCCGGCAGCAGGTAGGCGCCGTCCTGCCTCACCATGGCGAACATCGACGCGCTCGCCGACGGGTAGGGATCGATCACCACCATCAGGTCGAGCTTCTTCATCGCCTCGACCATCTCGAGGCCGCGGCTCTGCGAGTTCGGCGCGTGGCCCCAGAAGATGACCGCGCGCAGGTTCGGGTCCTGGTCGATGTGATCGTTCTTTTCCAGCACGCCGTCGATCCAGCGCGACACGGTGATGCCCGGCTTCTCCATCATGCCCGGCGCATACCGCTTGCTGAGCCACTCGTAGTCGACGTTCCATACCCGGCACCAGTGCTTGAACGAGCCCGCGGCGATGCCGTAGTAGCCCGGCAGCGAGTCGGGGTTGGGGCCGATGTCGGTCGCGCCCTGCACGTTGTCGTGGCCGCGGTAGATGTTCGCTCCGCCGCCGCCGCGCCCGGCGTTGCCGAGCGCCAGCATCAGGACCGCGCTCGCGCGCACGATGGCGTTGCCGTTGGTGTGCTGCGTCTGCCCCATCGCCCAGATGATGAATCCGGGGCGATTGTCCGAGAGCATCTTGGCGACCTCGTACACCTCCTTCTCCGGCACTCCCGTGACTTCCTCGACCACGGCCGGCGGGTACTTGGCCATCACCTCGGCCTTCACCTTGTCCATGCCGTAGACGCGCTCATGGATGTATTTCGTGTCTTCCCAGCCGTTCTTGAAAACGTGGTACAGGATGCCGAACAGGAACGCGACGTCAGTGCCCGAGCGCACCCGAACGTATTTGTCCGCCTTCGCCGCGGTGCGCGTGTAGCGCGGGTCGGCGACGATCACCTTGGCGCCATTCTCCTTGGCATGCAGCGTGTGCAGCATCGACACCGGGTGCGCCTCCGCCGCGTTCGAGCCGAGGAAGAACAGGCATTTCGAGTTCTGCTCGTCGTTGTACGAGTTGGTCATCGCCCCGTAGCCCCAGGTATTGGCGATGCCGGCCACCGTCGTCGAGTGGCAGATGCGTGCCTGGTGGTCGGTGTTGTTCGATCCCCACAGGCGCGCCCACTTGCACAGCAGGTAGGACTGCTCGTTGTTGTGCTTCGAGGAGCCGATCAGCATGAGCGCGTCCGGGCCGCTCTCCTTCCTGATCGCGAGCATCTTCTGCGAGATCTCCTCGTAGGCCTGGTCCCAGGAGACCTTCTTCCACTTGCCGCCTTCCAGCTTCACCGGGTACTTCAGGCGGTGCGAGTCGTGCGTCATGCCGTGCTCGCGCACCGAGGCGCCCTTGGCGCAGTGCGCACCGAGGTTGAGCGGCGAGTCGAACACCGGCTCCTGGCGGATCCAGACGCCGTTCTGCACCACCGCGTCGATGGCACAGCCGACCGAGCAGTGGGTGCAAACGGTGCGCCGGACCTCGACCTGCCCCCCGCCCTCCGGCGCATCCGCGGCCTCGGACTTGCCGATCATGTTGAACGGCAACTGCGCGGCGACGGCGCCCGCTCCGAGCGTCACGCCCGAGCGCTTGAGGAACGCGCGCCGGTCGATGGTCTTCGCAAGCACTCCGGACAGGCCGCGCGACAGGCGCGACTGGACCACCGCCGTTGCAGCGGATTTTCTCGTCAGCAGCATGGCACCCTCCTCAGACCTTGGTGGTGCGGTAGTAGTTGTTCACGTGCTCCGACGCCTGGTAGCCGCGCGTGGTGCGCTTGCCGGCGTCGGCCGTGACCTTCGGTGCATGCGGCGCTTTCTTGGCGACGATCGCGGCCGCTGTGGCCGCGCCGCCGGCGCCGACGGAGAACAGGAAGTGACGCCGCGACAGGCGTCGGGTGCGTTCGCTCATTGCCGCCTCCTCGTTGTCTTGTTATGGACGCTCAGGCCTGCGAGGCCGTGTCGCGCCTTTGAAATATTGTAGACCGCTTCGCCAATGCATGGAATCACATTTTGAATGCTTCGAATTCAACCTGCAGGAAGCTGCGCGCGAATATCGCAATCTGCTTATAAAGCCGCGCTTGTTCCGCGTGTCCGACGGCCTCGCAAAACGGAATTGCGCTTGGCCAAAGAAAACGCATGAAGAACTTGCTTTGTTCCCCGATCGGCGCGTGTTGCTCCGCAACAAGGTAGCGCATAACCTCACATAGTGCCGCAATGTGATCCTCGGGCTCGTTTACCGAAGAACGGCGCGCGAGGCCACGCGCGGCAAGATAATCCCTGATATCGACGAGGGGACTGTCGACCGCGGTCTTGATCAGGTAAGCCCCGGCATAGAGCGACACCGGCGCCTTGCCGACGCCGATGAACAGCGCCTCGTACTCCTCGGAGGCAACCTCGGCATCGGCCGCGGCGGCCGCCAGCATCAGGTCGCGCCACGCGAGGGCCAGCGACACGGCACCCTCCCCCGCCTGCGCCTCGGCCACGATCTCCTCGGCGCCGGCAAGCGCGGCCAGCAGCTCGGCGTCGGGCGGCGCGTAGAACAGCCGCGCGAGCAGCCCGTACAAGTCCGCCCGCGCCGCCTCCTCGGGCGGCAGGGTCGGTACGAACTGCAACGGCGCCGCGTCGGCGGTCATTTGGGCCCAGGATAGTCGAGGATCGAGGGCTCGTCCTTCGATTCCATCATGTCGACGACGCGGCAGTCGGCGCACATCTGCAGGCGCTTGAGCGCACCGCCGCCTGCGAACATCGAGTGCGCGGTCAATTTGCCGAGCATGTTGTCGATCATCTGCCGCGTGCCGAAGGGCTTGCCGCAGCGCACGCAGTTGAACGGCTCGGCCTCGTTCAGCGTAACCGCCTGCTTCGCCTGTGGTGTGAGCAGCAGCCGCGGCACCAGCGCGATCGCATGCTCGGGGCAGGTGTCGACGCACAGTCCGCACTGCACGCAATTGCGCTCGATGAAGCGCAGAGCGGGCGTCTCGGGCGCATCGAGCAGCGCGGCCTCCGGGCAGGCGCCGATGCACGCCTTGCACAGCGTGCACGTCTGACGGTTCACGTTCAGCGCGCCGAAGGGCGCGCTCCTTTGCAGCGCGATCTGCTCCTGCGGCGCCGGCGCGTGCTTCGCCAGGTGATCGAGCGCGAAATCGAGCGTGCCGCGCTTCTCGGCCGCGAGATTGAAGCTCGCGGCCGTCGCCACGGTCTGCGCCGGCTGCAGCGCCCACAGCGCGCGCTCGAGATCGGCGGCGTCCTCGGCGCGGACCAGCTCGAAGTGCCTTCCCGCATAGCCGAGCGCATTTAAGATCGTCTCGGCATGGGCCATCTGTTCTGCGAGCGCGGCGGCGTACGACTCTGGCTCGCGGCCGGTGGACACCACCGCCACCTGGCTCGCGCCGTAGCACACCGCGCCGAGCAGCACATCGATGCCGATCGAGGCAATGTGGAAGGCTTCCACCGGGATGGCGCGCGCCGGCAGGCCCTTGCCGCCGCGCGACGCGCGGCGCCCGACGCCTTGCAGCAGCTCGCGCCCGTCCTCGAGGTTGTGGAACAACAGGCACGCGTCCTCGCCGCCGGCCTCGCGGTAGGTAGAGAGCAGGGTCTTGAGGCGCCGGCCCATGTCGGGCACGCGCGGGTAGGCGTAGCCCATCGCGCCCGAAGGACATACGGTCGAGCAGCCGCCACAGCCGGCGCACAGATGCGGCTCGACCTTGACATAGTCGCCGTCGCCGCGAATCGCGCCGGTCGAGCACACGTCTATGCAGCGGTTGCACCCCGTGCGCCCCGCGCGGCTGTGCGCGCAGATGCGCTCCTTGTAGACGAAGAACTTCGGCTTCTCGAACTCGCCCACCATCTGCGCCAGTGCGGCCGCGGCGAGCGACTGCTCGAGCGGGTCGGCGCCCGGCGCGGCGTAGCCCTGCGGCAGATCGGGCGTGCGCAGCAGCGGCTCGGCCGACAGATCGAGCACCATGTCGAAGCGCTCCTTGCGCGCGCGGTCCAGGCGCTCGAAATCGACCGCGCCGATCGCACCGCAGGACTCGACGCAGGCGCGATGCGACTTGCACTTTTCCAGGTCCACCTGGTAGGTGAAGTCGATGGCGCTCTCGGGACACGCCGCGACGCAGGCGTTGCAGCGCGTGCACAGCTCTAGGTCGATCGGGTTGTCCTGCGTCCATTCGACCTCGAACTCGCCCAACCAGCCGGCAACGCGCGTCACGCGCCCCGACCATACCGGGTACTTGCGCTCGAGCGGCAGCTCGCCGCCATCGTGGCGCGTGATCAGCACGCTTACTTCGAGGTGCGCCGCAAGCCGCGCCGCCCAGTCGAGCGCGGCGGCGGACGGGCCGATCACCAGCATCTGGCCGCCGGACTTGTATTCCACCGAAGCGACCGGCTCGGGCTCGGGCAGCGCCGCCGCGGCGAGCAGCGCCGCGATCTTGGGCGTCGCCCGCCCGCCCTCCGCCGCCCAGCCGGCCATCTCGCGGATGTTGACGAAGCGTAGCTCGGCATTCGATTCGGCGGCGCTGGCGAGCTCGGCGAACAGCGGCGCCTCCTGCGTGCACGCCACCATCACCTCGGGATCGCCGAGCGCCGCCTGGAACGCGCCGGCCTCCTTGCGGCACAGCTCGCTGTGCACGTGCAGCGGCGCGCCGACCTTCAGTGCGCGGCCGAGCGCCTTGGCGTCGAGCGGGATGCTGCGGTTGCAGTTGCAGAGCTTGAGCGTCTTGTGTTCAAGCGCCATTTTTCTTGTCCGGATCGCCTGGCGCCTGGTCGTCCGCGGCAGGCGCCGGCGGCTCCGCGGCCGGCGGGGCCTCGGCAATCTCCTTGTTCTGCTCGCCGCCGAACAGGTTGCGCTTCGCGTATTCCAGGCTCTTCAGCATTTCCTCCGGGATCGGGTCGCTCTTGGTGTAGTCGTCGATGTAGATGTCCAGCTGGTCGATCACGTTGAAGCGCGGATCACTGAACAGCTTCTTCAGCGCCGCGCGCCGCAGACCCGGGTCGACCCGCGAATCCATGAATGCGCGAAAGTCCGATTCCGAGGTCAGTTTGTCGAGCGACGGCAGCTCCGGGGCAGGCGCGGCCGGCGCCTGTGGCCGCTCCGGCTGCTTCTCGGTCTCGAGCTTGCGCCGCGACCAGCGCGAAAGGAAACTGTCGTCCTTCGCCATCAGGATTGCGCCCTGTCCTTGGGATGCTTGAAAGACTGCGGCCGGATGCGCTTCTTCGGCTCGGGCCGGTAATTGTTCTCCACGTAATCGCCCAGCCAGGCAAACAGCTCGGGCGCCATCGCCACGGCATCGACCTGCGCGCCGCCGTCCATCCAGCGGCTCGCTTCGTCGTAGCTCAGCGTGAGCAACTCGGGCACGGCGCGATCGCCATGCATCGACCACCTGACGAACACCCGCGGCTCCGGGCTGGAGACGTTCAGCCAGTAGCCCTCGCACTCGTCGCGGTGCAGCACCAGCTCGAACCCGGGGTACAGCCATTGCTGCGTGGTGCCGTCGTCCAGCAGCAGCCGAGGCTCGCCCGCCGGCTGCGCGGTGAGAACGCCCCAAGGCTCCCAGATCTCGGACTGCCAGCGATTTTGAATCGGGCGCCGCTGCATTACGACGGCGACGCCGAACTTCGGTTTCTCCATGCTCGAACTCGAACTCGCGTGTAGAACAACTATAGCGCAGAGTCGTCTCTGCTAAGATTTTCCCTTCAGGCGAGACGAAAGACACCATGCAGGACAAGGTTATCCCCATCCGGCCTGCGGCCGGCGCTGTGCGACAGCCGGCCCCGCCATACGACGGCGGCCCGCTCGCCGACACGCTCGGCCGGCCGCTGCGGGATCTGCGCATCTCGGTCACCGACCGCTGCAACTTCCGCTGCGTGTACTGCATGCCGCGCGAGGTGTTCGACGCGGAGCACAAGTTCCTGCCGCACAGCGCGATCCTCACGTTCGAGGAGATCGCGCGCCTGGCGCGTGTGCTGGTCGGCATGGGGGTGAAGAAGATCAGGCTGACGGGCGGCGAGCCGCTGGTGCGGCGCGACCTGCACCGGCTGGTCGAGCAGCTTGCCCGGCTGGACGTCGATCTCACGCTCACCACCAACGGCTCGCTGCTCGCGAAGCAGGCACGCCGGCTCGCCGATGCGGGCCTCAAGCGCATCACCGTGAGCCTCGACTCGCTCGACGACGCGGTGTTCCGCGCCATGAACGATGCCGACTTCCCGGTGGCCAAGGTGCTCGAGGGCATCGACGCCGCGGCGGCCGCGGGCCTCGCGCCGGTCAAGATCAACATGGTGGTCAAGCGCGGCACCAACGATCAGGAAATCGTGCCGATGGCGCGCCACTTCCGCGGCTCGGGCCACATCGTGCGCTTCATCGAGTTCATGGACGTCGGCAGCACCAATGGCTGGCGCCTGGACGACGTGATGCCCTCGGCCGAGGTGCTGGCGCGCATCGGCGAGCACTTCGCGCTCGAGCCGGCCGATCCGAACTACGCCGGCGAAGTCGCCGAGCGCTGGCGCTACGCCGACGGCGCCGGCGAGATCGGCGTCATCGCCTCGGTGACGCAGGCCTTTTGCCGCGACTGCAACCGCATGCGCCTGTCGACCGAGGGGGCCCTTTACACCTGCCTGTTCGCGCAAAGCGGCCACGACTTGAAGGCGCTGCTGCGCGGCGGCGCGGGCGACGACCAGATCCGCAACGAGATCGCCGCCGTGTGGCGCGCGCGCGACGACCGCTACTCCGAGATCCGCACCGCGGAAACCGCGCATCTGCCCAAAGTCGAGATGTCCTACATCGGTGGTTAAGCTCACCAACGCGGCCCGGCCGGCGACCTTCGAGGTCGAGGCCTACAACGAGCGCGGCGAGATGGTGCCCACCGCCATCGCCGGCGAGCATCCGCTGACCCTGTACCTCGACAAGCGCGAGATCGTCACGCTGATGACGCTCGGCCACGCGCCCGAGGCGCTCGCCATCGGCTACCTCAGGAATCAGCGGCTGGTCGGCTCGATCGACGAGATCGCCGCGGTGCAGGTCGACTGGGAGACGGATTCGGTCGCCGTCACGACCCGGAAAAAGGTCAAGCAGCTAAATCGAAAGCTCGGAAAACGCACCGTAACCACCGGCTGCGGGCAGGGCACGATGTTCGGCGACCTGATGGAGGAAATAGACTCCATCCAGCTACCCGAGGCGGCGCGGCTCGCCGACGCGCAGCTGTTCGACCTGATCGAGCAGGTCAGGAAGCACGAGACCATCTACAAGCAGGCCGGCGCGGTGCACGGCTGCGCGCTGGCCCACGCCAACGGGCCGGCCTCGGCCGAGATCATGATGTTCGTCGAGGACGTCGGCCGCCACAACGCGGTGGACGCGATCGCCGGGTTAATGTGGCTGCAGAGGATCGACGGCGCCGACAAGATCTTCTACACCACGGGGCGCCTGACCAGCGAGATGGTGATCAAGTGCGCGCAGATGGGCATCCCGTTCCTGGTGTCGCGCTCGGGACTCACCCATATGGGGCACCAGATCGCGAAGAAGGTCGGCCTCACCATGCTGGGGCGCGCCAGCGGCCGGCACTACCTCGTGTTCACCGGCGCCGAGCGGCTCGTGAAGACGCTGCCGCAGCCGACCGCGTTCGCCTGAGCGGCGCCGGCGGGCGCGCGGTGCGGGACGACATCCTGGGCCACCTGCTGCGCGCGGCGAGCGCCGTGCCGGAGTGCCCCGACGTGCAGCGCTGGTGGCGCGCGTTCCCCGAGCTCGTGCGCACCTGGGGAAATCCGATGGACCGCGCCATGGCGGCCGGCTTCGCCGCCGACCGCGTCGCCTGGGCGTTCGCCGGCGGGTACCAGTCGGCGCTGCAGGCGCTGTTTCCCGGGATCGCCGAGGACACGCTCGCCGCGTTGTGCGTCACCGAGGAGGCAGGCAACCACCCGCGCGCCATCCGCACGACGCTGCGCCGCGCCGCGAGCGGCTGGCAGCTCGACGGCGCCAAGCGCTGGACCACGCTCGGACCGCAGGGCGCGCTGTTCCTGGTCGTGGCGCGCGACATCGCGGCCCCGGGCGAGCGGCCCGCGCTCAAAGTCGCGCGCGTGCCCTCGGGCGCCGACGGCCTGCGCATCGAGACCATGCCGGCGACGCGTTTCGTGCCCGAGGTGCCGCACGCGCGCCTCGCCTTCGAAGGCGTCGCGCTCGGCGACGACGCGCTGCTGCCGGGCGACGGCTGGGCGCTTTACGCCAAGCCGTTTCGCAGCGTCGAGGACGCGCACGTCAACGCCGCGATCCTCGCCTACCTGCTGCGCGAGGCGCGCCGCCTCGGCTGGCCGCATGCGTGGATCGAGCGCGCGGCCGCGCTGCTGCTCGCGCTGCGGGCGCTCGCCGCCGAGGATCCGTCGCGCGCGCAGACGCACATCGCGCTCGCCGGCATCCTGGAGGCGGGCGCGGCGCTCATGTCGCAGGCCGAAGCGCACTGGAGCGCCACGCCCGGGGACGCGGCGCGCGCGCGCTGGCTGCGCGATCGCGAATTGACGAGCATCGCCGCCGGCGCGCGCGCCCAGCGCACCGCCAGCGCGTGGCGCCTGATCGGCTGATCGGTCCATAAAACTCTTGTAATCGCCCCACCTCGCGGGCCCGGCTAACATGCTCGCCGGGAGGAGTGAACATGAAAACATCACACTGGATTCTGGCGGGCGCCGTCGTGCTCGCCGCCGCGCTCGTCGCGTGCGCGGGCAAGGAAACCGAGCAGCAGCTCGCGAAGAACGCGCCATCCAAGTACGCGGTCATCCCGCCGAACAAAGACAACGACCTCAAGCTCTACCTGGCGAACGGCCAGACTATCACGGGCGTGCCGGCAATGCGGCGCATGCAGGCCGAGGCGGCACTCATCCTGTGGCTCGCCGGCAACCAGTTCTTCGCCATGGACGACGTGGTGCACGCGTTCCAGGCGCAGCATCCAGGCGTCGACGTCGGCCTGATCACGCTGCCACCGGGGCTGCTGCTGACCGCGATCCAGAAAGGCGGCTGGAGCTACGGCGGCGATGACTTCCCGGGCCTGCCCGACGTGTACGCGTCGGTGAATCTCGGCCACCTGAAGAAGCTTAAGGCCGCGGGGCTCATGGACCAGTACGCTACCTACATGCACAACGAGATGGTGCTGATGGTCGCCAAGGGCAACCCGAAGGGCATCAAGGGCATCGCGGACATCGGGCGCGACGACGTACGCACCTCCATGCCCAACCCCGTGAACGAGGGCATCATGGTGTTCTACGGGCGCAACGTGCTCGAGCGCCACGGCCTGTGGGACAAGGTTTCGGCGGGCAAGCTGTGCAACTCGTGCCAGACCACGCCCAACAACTGGTTCACCTCGGTGCATCACCGCGAGACGCCCGAGCGCATCCGCGACGGCCGCTCCGACACGGGTATCGTCTGGATCACCGAGACCATCGAGGCGCAGCGCCAGGGCGCGCCCGTCGAAGCCGTCAGGCTGCCGCCCGAGGACAGCCTGCGCGACGAAGTCGCATATGCCATCGGCGCCCTCAGCAACAGCCCGCGCAAGAACATGGCGCTACGCTACCTAACCTTCCTGGCAACTTCGGATGCGCAATCGGCCTATGCGAAGTACGGTTTCGTCAACGCGCAGCCGCCCGAGCTCAGGCTGAGGCCGATTCCATGACGGCGACGCGCCGCGCGTCGAGCTCGCGCCGCGAAGGAAAGAACAGCGACGTCGCCAGCATGCCGGCGGCGAGCGCCGCGAGCACGTAGAACACGTAGCGAAAGCCGCCGCCGGTGGCATGCAGCCCCGCCACCAGCGGCACGCCGACCGCCGCCACGCCGAGCGAGACGACGTAGCGCACCGCGAGTACGCGCGCGCGGAACTCGTCGGCGATGTAGCGGCCGACGATGGCGTCGTTTAGCGGGATCTGGCCGAACACCGCCAGCATCATGAGCAGCGCGGCGATCAGCATCGGCCAGCCCTCGAGGTTGGCCGCAAGGTAGAGCAGCGGGATCTGCACCAGCGCCACGCCGACCATCAGGCGCTTGAGCTCGGTGCGGTCGATTAGCGTGCCCATCAGCACCTGGGCGAACGCGGCGATCGTGTAGACCAGTGCCACCAGCGCGCCGATGCCGAAGTTGGTCTGCGTCAGCGCGCGCAGCCGCTCGTCGAACACCTTCGGCATCGACACCGTGGTCGAATTGAAGATGATGCCGCCGCAGGCGGTCGCGATCAGCAGGATAGTGAATATGCGCGTCACGGTGCGCCGGTCGACGTGCAGGCCGATCGATTTGGAGGTCTTCGGCACGCGCCCCGGGTCGGGCACCAGCAGCAGGAACGCCACGCCGGCGGTGATCGCCGCCAGCCCCGGGACAAAGAACGCGGCGCGCCAGCCGGCGAAGTCCATCAGCGCCCCCGCCACCAGCGCCGCCGAAGCGAGCCCCAGGTTGCCGTACAGCCCGTTCCAGCCGAGCGCCTTGCCCATCTTCGCCGGCGCCGACACCAGCATCGCGATGCCCACCGGGTGATAGATCGCGGCGAACACGCCGGTGAGCGTCAGGCCCGCGGCGATCTGCCACGGCGCCTGCGCGAACCCGGTGACGAACAGCGAGCCGCCGATGCCGAAGAAGAACACCGCCATCATCTTGTAGCGGCTCCAGTGATCGGCCAGCCAGCCCGCCGGCAGGGCGAAGGCGCCGAAGGCGATGAAGCCGCCGAGCGCGAGCGGCAGCAGCTCCGAGTACGTCTGCCCCCAGGCGCGCGCCAGCGCCACCACCACGGTGGGAAACACCAGCATCGACAGGTGGTCGAGCAGATGGCCGAGGTTCAGGAACGGGACCAGATACCTGGCGTCTTTCATGGTGCGCAAAGTCTGTCATGGCGCACCGCGGCCAGCAAGCGGGTTTCGCGCCGACATTCCCTTAGAATCGTCGCATGGAAAAAGTGACCGGCATCGTGCTCGCGGGCGGCCAGGGCAGGCGCATGGGCGGGGTCGACAAGGGGCTGCAGCCGCTGCGCGGCAGGCCGATGGCGGCGTGGGTGGTCGAGCGCCTCGCGCCGCAGGTCGACGAAATCCTGGTGAACGCCAACCAGAACGCCGAGGCCTACGCGCGCTTCGGCTACCGCGTGGTGCCCGATTCGCTCGGCGGCTTCGCCGGCCCGCTCGCCGGACTGCACGCGGGCCTGCAGGCGGCCTTGCATCCGCTCGCGGTCACCGTGCCCTGCGACTCGCCGTACTTGCCGTTGGATCTGGTCGAGCGCTTGCATGCGTCCCTGGGCGGCAACGATCTGGCGGTCGCGAGAACCGGCGCCCAGCCGCATCCGGTGTTCGCCCTGGTGCGGCGCGCGGTGCTGCCGCACCTGGAGAAGTTCCTCGCCGGCGGCGGGCGCAAGATCGACGCCTGGTACGCGACGCTCGCGGTGGCCGAGGTATCCTTCGACGACCAGCCAGACGCCTTCCGCAACATCAACACCCTGGAAGAATTGAAGAACGCATGAACAAGATCGCCGAGGTCGTGAGCTGCCTGGACGGCTACGACCCGAACGCGCTGCGCGTCGACAAGGCGCGCGAGGCGATCCGCGCCTGCCTTGCGCCGGTCGCCGATCGCGAGCGCGTGGCGACGCGCGCCGCGCTCGGCCGCGTGCTCGCCGAAGACGTGGTGCCGGGGTTCGACGTCCCGGCGCACGACAATTCGGCGATGGACGGCTACGCCGTGCGCGCCGCCGACCTGCGCGCCGGCGGCGAGACGCGCCTCGACGAGGTCGGCAGCGCGCTCGCCGGCCGTCCCTACAACGGCAAGGTCGGCGCGGGCGAATGCGTGCGCGTGATGACCGGCGCAGTGATGCCCGCAGGCACCGACACGGTGGTGGTCCAGGAAGTGGTGCGCATCGAAGGCGACGCGATCGTCGTTCCCGCGGGGCAGAAGCGCGGCCAGAACACGCGCGCCGCGGGCGAGGACCTGAAGTCAGGCGTTGCCGTGCTCAAGGCCGGGCGGGCGCTCGCCCCGGCGGATCTCGGGCTGATCGCCTCGCTCGGCATCGCCGAGGTGAACGTCCGGCGCCGGCTGCGCGTCGCATTCTTCTCGACCGGCGACGAGCTCGCCTCGATCGGCGTGCCGCTCGGCGAGGGCCAGGTCTACGACTCGAACCGCTATACGCTCTACGGCATGCTGTCGCGGCTCGGCGTCGAGATGCGCGACATGGGCGTGGTGCGCGATGACCCCGCCCTGCTCGAGGCCGCCTTTGCCAGTGCCGCCGCGAGCGCCGACGCGATCGTCACCTCGGGCGGCGTCTCGGTCGGCGAGGCCGACTTCGTCAAGCAGATGATGGCCAAGCTTGGCGAGGTGCTGTTCTGGCGCATCGCGATGCGCCCGGGCCGTCCGATGGCCTTCGGCAGGATCGGCAATGCGTTCCTGTTCGGCCTGCCCGGCAACCCGGTGGCGGTGATGGTGACGTTCTACCAGTTCGTGCGCGACGCGCTGCTGCATCTCGCGGGACGAAGCGATGATTTTACCATCCCCTTGTTGCGGGTGATTTCTTCCCAGCCCATCAGAAAAGTCCCGGGAAGAACCGAGTACCAGCGCGGCGTGCTGTTCCCCGACGGCGGCGAGTGGAAGGTCAGGACCACCGGCCAGCAGGGCTCCGGCGTGCTGCGCTCGATGTCGGAGGCCAACTGCTTCATCGTGCTCGAGCACGAGCGCGGCAAGGTCGAGGCCGGCGAGCTGGTGCAGGTACAGCTGTTCGACGGCCTGGTCTGAGGTGCCCGAAGCGGCGGTGTTTTCAATCGCTCGCCGGCGGCGCGGCGCAGACCTGCTCGTAGCGATAGCGCTGCTTCAGCAGGCCGTTGTAATCGAACACGTCGAGCGTCTTCTCGTAGGCCGCGCGCGTGATCTCCACGTGCGGCGTCCAGCAGCCGAGCTGCTGGTAGGTCGCGATGCAATCGGCGAGCACCTTCTCGTCTATCTTGGGAAAATACGGCTTCTCCGCCCTGGCGATCTCGGCCGCCGGCGTTTCGTTCATGTAGGCCCGGGTCTTCCTGTAGGCGCGCATGAACGCCTTCGCCATATCCGTCTTGAGCCAGTCGCGCGTCGCCGCAAGGCTGGAAAAGCCGCACGGCCCGATCTGCTTGCCGACCTGGGCCACGATATGTCCGACGCCGTCGGCCTGTAGTTGCTGCGGGAACGGGCCCTGCTGCTGCACGTAGCGCCCCTGGCCGCGACGGAAGGCCTGGTCGATCTCGGCCGCGCCGCCGGGGCAGATGGGCTTTAGCTTGTCGAAATCGATGCCCGCCTTGTGGCAGGCGTACTTGAACATCGCGCGCGGCTGGCCGCCCTTGAACATGACCACCTCGGCGCCTTCCAGCTTGTCCCACGTGAAGGCGGGATCCGCGTCGCGCCCGGTGAGGAAGAACCCGTCCATCTCGTTGACCTGGGCGAAATGGACCGCAGCCGGCGTCTCGCCCTTGTCGAGCGACGTGAACCCCTGGCTCAGCGCCGATTGGACGACGTGCGCGGAGCCGTCCTTCAGGGCCTCGATCGCCGAGACGCCCGGCGGCGAAATCGACCACTCAGGATCCAGACCTTCCGCTCTGAGGAATCCGCCCGACATCGTCGAAATGAGTGGCGAGTAGAACGCGGAAAAAAGGGTGAACTGGATGCGGATCTTGTCCAAGAGACTGTCTCCTATTCGCAGGGGTTGTCGCTCAGAACGCCTCGTCCCACGGCACGCTCAGCCGCGTGGCCGAGTTGATCAGCCCCACCATGCTGTAGGTCTGCGGGAAGTTGCCCCACTGTTCGCGCGTGGCCGGGTCGACGTGCTCGGCGAGCAAGCCATGGCGGTTGCGGCAGGCGAGCAGGTTCTCGAACAGCGCCCTCGCCTCGTCTCGCCGGCCGAGCGCCGCGAGCGCGTCGACGAACCAGAAGCTGCACACCACGAAAGCGTTCTGCGGCGCGCCGAAGTCGTCCGGCTCGGTGTAGCGGAACACGAAGTCGCCGCGGCGCAGCTCGCGCTCGACGGCTGCGACCGTCGCCAGGAAGCGCGGATCGTCGGCGCGCAGGAACCCGAGCTCGGCGAGCAGCAGCAGGCTCGCGTCGAGGCCCTCGCCGCCGAAAGCCGAAGCGAAGCTGCGGCGCTTCACGTTCCACGCCTGCTCGCAGATGCCGTGATGCATACGGTCGGCGTGCTCGCGCCAGTAGGTCGCGTGCGCGCTCAGCCCGAGGCGCTGCGCGATCTTCGCCAGCCGGTCGCAGGCCGTCCAGCACATGACGCTCGAGAAGGTATGCACGCGCGCGGCGCCGCGCAGCTCCCACAGGCCCGCGTCGGGCACCGCCCAGGCTTCGGCGGCGCGCTCGCCGAGCGCCTCGAGTTGCGCGAACAGCGCCTCGCTGCCGGGACGCATCACGCGGCGGTCGAAGAACACGTGCATCGACGCGAGCACCGCCGAGCCGTAGACGTCGTTCTGCACCTGGCGGTAGGCCTGATTGCCGATGCGCACCGGACCCATGCCGCGGTAGCCTGGCAGCGCCGGCACGTCGAATTCGTCGATCTCCGCCATGCCGTTGACGCGGTACACCGGCTGCAGGCGCGCGCCGTCGGAGCCCGCGGCGACGTTGATGATGTAGCCGACGTAGCGCTCCATGGTGCGCGTGGCGTTCAGCCGGTTGAGCGCGTTCACCGTGAAGTAGGCGTCGCGCAGCCAGCAGTAGCGGTAGTCCCAGTTGCGCCCGCTGCCCGCCGCCTCGGGGATCGAGGTGGTCATCGCGGCGACGATCGCGCCGGTGTCGTCCACCGACGAGAGCTTGAGCGTCAGCGCGGCGCGGATGATCTCGTCCTGCCACTCGAACGGGATCGACAGGTCCCGCACCCAGTCGACCCAATAATCGGCGGTTTCCTCGAGGAAGCGTCGCGCCACCTCGGCCACCGCGCCCTGCAGCGTCTCGTCGGCGCTCAGCACGAACGACACGGGCCGCTGCAGCACGAACGGCACCTCGTCGACCAGCGCAGCGATCGAGCAGTCGGTGGTGACGCGCATCACGTACTCCGCGCCGACGTAGCGCACGTGGTTGCTGCCGTAGGTCACCGTCGGGCGGATCTCGCCGTAGTCCGAAGCCGGCCGCAGCAGCACCCGCACGCGCGGGCTGCCCGCGATCGGGCGCAGCTGGCGCACCAGCGTCATCGGGCAGAACAGACGCCCGTGCTGGCGGAAGCGCGGCGCCAGGTCGACGATCTCGACCGCGCCGCCGTGCCGGTCGTAGAGGCGCGTGACGACGATCGCGGTGTTCGCCTGGTAGGCCTGCTCGCTGTGCGAGTAGTCCGCCAGCTCGACGGCGAAGTAGCCGAACTCGTCTTCGTCGCCGGCGCGCTCGCGCAACAGCGAGCAGAACACCGGGTCGCCGTCGATGCGCGGCATGCAGGCCCACACCAGCTCGCCGCGGCCGTCGATCAGCGCCGCGACGTTGCCGTTGCCGACCAGCGCCAGATCGAGCGACTGTGCCATTACGCGGGATGCCGTGCGTGGTGGGCGGCGCAGCGGGCGAGCCAGGCGCGCACCGCGGCCGCATCGGCGACGCGCCAGCGCGCGACCGAGCGTCCCTCGCCCACCTTTACCGAGACGCCGCCCATGCGGTTCACCACGCCGAAGCCGAATTCGTCGGTCAGGTCGTCGCCGACGAATACCGGCGTGCGGCCGCGAAACGGCGACTCTGCCATGAACTCCTCGATCGCGGTGCCCTTGTCGCGCCCGCCGGGCTTGAGCTCGAGCACCATCTTGCCGCGCTGCAGCTCGAAGCCCTCGCCGAGCTCGGCGGCGACGCCTTCCACCAGTGCGCAGGCCTCGTCCGCCAGCTGCGGCGCGAGACGGTAGTGCAGCGCCAGGTTGTATCCCTTGTCCTCGAACACCAGCCCCGGGTGCGCCGCAGCGAAGGCGCCGATCCGCTCGGCCGCGCGCCGCACCGGCTCGAGCGGAAACGCGTGGCGGTGCACCTGCCCCGCGGCGTCGCGCCGCTCGACGCCGTGCTGCCCAGCCACCGGCAGCCTGAGCGGCGCGAACAAGGCGTCGATGTCGGCCACCGCGCGGCCGCTGATGAGCGCCAGGGCGCCTTCGCAGCGCGCCTGCAGCGCCGCGAGCAGCGCGCGCATGTCGGCGTCGACGCGCACCGCGTCGGGCGTCTCGGCGTGCTCGAGCAGCGTGCCGTCGACATCGAGGAAGTACGCCCAGTCGCCCGCGGGCTGCGGCAGCGCAGCCCCGCTCATCCGGTTCCCGTGTGCAGCTGCGGCGCGCGCCGCCCGCCGGAGAGCACGCGCCCGCGGTGGCGCATGCGCGCGGCGTCCATCAGCATCCGGCCGGCCCAGCGGTAGACGTTGAACTCCTGCACCAGGCTCCTCATGGCGCGCATGCGCGCGCGCTGCTCGTCGGGATGCATGGTGAGCGCGAGGTGCATCGCCGCGGCGCTCTGCTCAATGTCGTAGGGATTGACGATCAGAGCCTCGTGCAGCTCGCGCGAGGCGCCCGTGAACTGCGACAGGATCAGCACGCCGCGATCGTCGTCGCGCGCCGCGACGAACTCCTTGGCCACCAGGTTCATGCCGTCGTGCAGGCTCGACACGTAGCACAGGTCCGCGGCGCGATACAGCTCGAACACCTGCTCCGCGGTGTGGTGCTCGATCAGCAGCACGATCGGCTGGTAGCCGGGCCTGCCGTAGCGCTCGTTGATGCGCTGCGCAAGTTCGCGCACCCGCGTCTCGAGGTTCTGGTACTCGTCGAGCGAGGAGCGCGAGGGCGCCGCCACCTGCACGAAGCTGTAGCGCCCGATCCAGTGCGGCTCGAGCTCGAACAGCCGCTCGACCGCCATGAAGCGCTCGAGGATCCCCTTGGTGTAATCGAGCCGGTCGACGCCGATGCCGAAGCGCAGCTCGGGCGCCATGCCGAAGCGCTCGCGCACCAGCTCGCGGCATTCCGCGACCGGGCGCTGGTGTGCCAGCGCCGCGGGCGGCCACTCGATCGAGATCGGATAGCGGCGCACCTCGGTCTGCTCGCCGCCGTAGGAGATGGTGAACGTCTCGCGATCGACGCGCGCCTCGAGGAAGCGGTCCACCGTGTCGAAGAAGTTGTTGCAGTGGAACTGCGTGTGGAAGCCGAGGATCGACGAGCCGAGCATCCCCTCGAGCACCTCCTCGCGCCAGGGCAGGATGCCGAAGGCCTCGGGATTGGGCCAGGGAATGTGCCAGAAGGCGATGATGGTGGCCCGCGGCAGGCGCTCGCGCACCATGCGCGGCAGCAGCGCGAAGTGGTAGTCCTGCACCAGCACGATCGGGTCCTCGGTGCGTGCCTCGGACACCACCACTTCGGCGAAGCGCTGGTTGACCTTCTTGTAGTACTCCCAGTCCTCGGCGCGGAACACGGGGCGCGTGTGGGCGATGTGGCACAGCGGCCACAGGCCTTCGTTGGCGAAGCCGTAGTAGTAGCCCTGCTCTTCCTCCTTCGTCAGCCAGACGCGGCGGATGCGGTAGGCGGGCTTGTCGGGCGGCACCATGACGCGGTCGTAGCGGTCCACCGCGTCGCGGTCGGCGGTGCCCGCGCCGTGCGCGATCCAGGTGCCGGAGCAGGCGCGCATCACCGGCTCGAGCGCGCTCACCAGCCCGCTCGCGGGGCGCCGGATCTCGATCACGTTGCCGCGCCGCTCGTGGATGTAGGGCTCGCGGTTGGAGACGATCAGCACCTCGTCGCCGCGCAGGTCCTCGCGCAGGATCCGCCGCAGCGCCTCGGGACCCCAGGTGGTCTGGCTTTCGTCGCGCCCGAGGCGCTCGGACTCGAGGTCGTGCACCAGGGTCTGCAGGTCCTTGGCGATCGGCCGCAGCTCGGGCACGGCGATGCGCAGCTGCCCGGGCGAGCGCTGCAGCGCCTCGCCCGAAATCAGCGCCTTGATGCCCGCCACCCAGCCGCGCCAGCTGATCTCCGCGATCACCACCGTGATGAGCGCCACCACCGCGGCGATCGCCGCGAACAGGTAGAACACGTACTGCTTGGTTTCGGCGCTGCGCCGCTGCACGAAGCTCATGTCCTGCACGATCACCAAGTGCCCCATGAGCTGGCCGTCGGTCTCGATCGGACTCACCGACACGTGCAGCGGCCCCTGCTCCAGCTGCAGCACGCGGTCGTGCTCGCCGTCGAGCGACGCCTTGTCGCAGTGCATCGCCTGCGGGAAAGCGCGCGTCGCGTATTCCAGCTTGCCCTCCGGGCTGCAGAAGCCGAGCGCGTAGACACGCTTGTCGAGGATCACACGGTCGAAATAGCGCGCCACTTTGACGCGCGAGTGCTCGCGCACCAGCTCGGAGACGGCCTCCTGCATGGTGTTGGCGATTAGCGCGCTGCGCCGCTCGAGGTCCTGCACGAACCACTGCAGCATCAGGCGATCGACCAGTGGCACCACCGCGTAGGCGATAGCCGCCAGCGCAATGCCGAGAGGAAGTATGAATCGAAGGGATAGCCGCATCGGTTCTTGTCCTCGCCGCGGCGTGCCGCCAAATGACCGTCCGATTATAGCGCGGAGCAAAATGACAGCCATGAGCGGCGGCGGCTGTCCTCGGCCGGAGTATCGGATCCGAACGTCCGCCTCAGGCTTCCAGCGGACGAAGACGGGCGATCATTTCATTCCACGCCTCGACGGCTTCGGCGATGGCGGCGGCCTCGTCCTTGCCCGCCGCCGGAATCGCGGGACCGAGCTGCCCGCAGACGGGACAGGTCATGCGGTAGACGATTTCGTCACACCCGTCCGCGGTGCGGCGCGTGCCGCGACGCACATCGGCCTCGGCGCCACAGGTGCAACGTCTCTTTCTCATCATTCAGCCCGGGCCCGACAGCGAGCGCACCAGCCAGAAGGTCACCAGCGCGAGCGGCAGGATGATGGCGAAGAACACCACCTGTCGGTTCTCGAAGCGCGCGCCGCGCTTGCGCTCGATCCAGTTGAGCAGCGCGTCGGCGCCGAAGTACAGCCCGACCGCGATGACGGTGAAATAGACGATATCCATGCGCCCTCCTCAGCCCAGCGCGTGCGCGCGGCGGTCGCCACGCCGCAGCAGCGCGCCGATCGTGAGCACCAGGAACAGCGTGCCGCCGATCACCGCCACCAGGCCGCCGAGGCCCATCACGCCCATGGCGACGATCTCGCCGGTGCTGCGCAGCGTCTCGGCGGCGCCCGCCACCTTGCGCTGCACTCCGTAGCCGCCGGACCACAGCAGGCCGAGCACGTGCAGCAGCTGGCCGCCGGCGTACAGCCACAGCTGCGGCACCGCCCAGCGCGCGCTCGCCTCGCCGAATCCCAGGCGCGGCAGCAATTGGTAGGCGAGACCCATGAACGCCAGCGTCACGCCGACGATCGAGCCGTGGTAGTGCGCAGGGATCTTGACGTTGCTGCCGCTGATCATCAGGCCGATCAGGCCGCCCGCGCCGAACAGGACGAGCGAGGCGAGCAGCGCGGCGCGCAGCACGCGCTGCTGGCCGACAGCCGGGCCGGCGCGCGCGAGACCGACGATCACCGCGAGCGCGAACGGCAGGATCGCGAGGCCGCCGCCGAAGCGCATCAGCCAGGTGAGCATGCGGTGGTGCTCGACCGAACCGACTTCGTAGGCGAGGTAGATCACGGGCGTCAGGAACACCGACGCGAGGCCGATGCCGAACAGCAGCGCCACGGTGCGCGGCGTGAGCGGCAGGGGCGCGCCGCCCGCCTCCGCCAGCCACAGCCAGGCGACGAACATCAGCAGCGTGTAGGTGAACTGCAGCACGTGGCCGCCGCCCCAGAACGCGAGCTCGTAGTAGCCCTTCGCCTCGAGCGCGCGCGGCACCTCCCACAGCGACCAGGCGAAGGCGATGAGCGCCACGCCAGCCGACACCAGCGACGTGTTCAGGCCGAAGCGCAGCGCCCCGGTGCCGTCCAGGCGCACGCCGACGCGCGGCACGGCGAGCATGCCGCGCGCCACGGCGATCGCCACGCCCGCGCCGAAGGCGACCAGTCCCGAGAGGAACACCGGCTCGTCGAGCACCGGGATGTAGTTGCTCATCACCGGATGGCCAGTGCCGGCGAAAGGCGCGGTCGCCATGAGCGCGCTGCCGGCGAGCGCCAGCGCGAGCGCCGCCCAGCCGAAGCCGATCGCGCGCGGCGTACTGTTCAGCGTCCAGAGCGCGCCGGCGAATGCGAGGAACCACACCAGCACCGACAGGTCGACGTGCGCCACCAGCGCGACGTGGAAGAAGTCCACCAGCGGAAACACGTCCTTGACCCCGGGCGCGCGCGACAGCACCAGCAGCACCGACAGCACGCCCGAGGCGGCGAGCGATACCAGCGCCAGCGCGAGCCAGCCCGAGGCGAGCGCGCGGCGCGCGTCCTGCGGCAGCGGCAGCGTGTACGGGCTCATGACAGGACGATTCCGCCGTGGCGCGGCCGGTAGTCGATGCTGAGCACGCGCCCCGCGGCGAGGTCGATCGCCTGCTCGCGCTCGGCCTGCCCGGGTCGGCGCAGGTCGTCGTCCACCGTGACGCGCAGGCGGTGCGCGCCCGCCGGCACCGCGATGCGCCGGTAGAGCGTCGCAGCGCCGTCGTGCGCGATGCCCGACGGCGGCAGCGTCTCGTCGAGCAGCACGCGCCCGTCGAGCGCGACCGTGACGCGCACCGGCGAGCGCGCGCGCGGGCAGGCGAGCGGCGCGCGCATGTTGGGCGCGAGCCGCGCCAGCTCCGCCTCGCTCAGCGCGCGGCAGGGCTCGAGCCGCGCGCCCGGGTGCGCGATGCTCAGCTGCAGCAGCGCGGCGCGCGGGGGCACGGGAGCGTAGGCGGGCCGGTGCGCGAACAGCGCGAGCAGGCCGCCGAACGCGGCGTACAGGCCGACGCGGTAATAAGGCGCCGCGCTACGTGCGGGCCAACGCTTCGACGTGGGTTTAGCAGATGAGTCAGTTACTTCTGTTCGAGACAACCAAGGCATCGCACACAATCCGAGGGTTGCTGCGCCGACCAGCGTCCACAGCGCCGCGGGCGACGTGGCATACATCAGCGGGTGCACGAACTGCAGGTACCAGTCGAGCTCGAGCGACGCCGGCAGGCTCGCAGGGTCGGCGGGCGCGGCCGAGCCCACCGGCACCGCGAGCGCGGCGACGAGCAGCATCGCCAGCGTGCCGAGCGCGAGCGCGCGCGGCGCCACGGTGCGCGGGCGGCCCATCCTCTGCACGTGGATCCACATGCCGCCGAGCAGCAGCAGCGGCAGCCCGACGTGCAGGAACACGAACAGCGAGAACACGCGGTCGGCGGTGCTCTCGGCGCCGAGGAAATTGCGCGCCATCGGCTCGGCGCCGATGCGCAGCGCGTCGAGCCACTCGGCGGTGGCGAGCGCCGAGAACTGCGCGCGCGCGTCCCACACCAGCCAGTAGCCGACGATGCCCGAGGCGTACATCAGCCACATGAGCGGCACGCCCGAGACCCAGAGGAAGGCGCGCGCGCGCCGGTAGTGACCGATGGCCCATTCGCGAAACAGGTGCGCGAAGCTCACCACCACGAAACCGTCGGCGGCGTAGCGATGCACGCTGCGCAGCACCCCGCCCAGGTACCACTGGCCGGTCGACAGGTGCTCGATCGAGGCATAGGCGCCCTCGACGCTGGTATCGAAGAAAGCGTACAAATAGATCCCGGTCGCCGCCAGCACCCAGAACAGCAGGTAGGCGAGCGCGCCGAGGTTGCGCAGCGGGTTCGCGCCTACGCCGAATATGCGGTCGAGCGCGCGCACGCGGCGTCAGCTCCGGAACACGAAACCGCCCTGCGCGGCATCGAAGTCGATCAGCAGCACGGCGCCGGGCGCGAGATCGAGCGTCGCCTCGCGCTGGTGGTTGAAGCCGCCCTCCGGCGTGTCGCGCAGGCGCGCCACCACGCGATGCCGACCGGCCGGCACCGGCAGCCTGAAGTAGGCGACCGCGGCGCCGTCGTGCCGCAGCCCCGTGGGCGGCACCGTGCGCTCGAGCACCACCTTGCCGTCCAGTTCGAGCTCGACCAGCACCGGCGCGCGCTCGCGCGGGCAGTCGAGCGCGGCGCGCATGTTGGGCGCCAGCTTGGCGAGCTCCGCGGCGCTGCGCTCGCGGCAGGCGTGCTTGCGCGCGGCGGCGTGAATGAACGACAGCCGCACCAGCGACTGGTCGGGCGCCAGCTGCATGAACTGCGGACGCGTGGAGAAGTAGCCGATCAACGCCATCAGCGGCACGTACAGCACCAACTGCGCGATGAGCCGCAGGGCGCCTTTCATGCGCGCCCCCCCAGCTTGACGAGCTCGGCGTCGCGGGTACGAATCTTCGGCGCCAGGCGGAAGGCGTCGGCGAAGCAGTCGTCCTGCTTCAGGCCGTGCGCCGAAAAAGCGGGATATGCTGCTTCTACCATGCCGACCGAGCCGCAGGCGTACACCTGGTGCTGCGACAGATCGGGGAAGTCGGCCAGGATCGCCTCGTGCACCAGGCCCGTGCGCCCTTGCCAGCGGTCCTCGGGGCGCGGCTCGGACAGCACCGGCACGAACGCGAAGTTGTCGTGCTCGCGCGCCCACTGCCGCGCGAGCTCGCCGAGGTACAGGTCCTCGGGCCGGCGCACGCCCCAGTACAGGATCATCTTGCGCTTCATGCCGCGATGAAACGCGTACTCGACCATGCTCTTCACCGGCGCGAAGCCGGTCGAGCCGGCGACGAAGATGATCGGTTTTTCGGAGTCCTCGCGCAGGAAGAACGAGCCGAGCGGCCCCTCGAAGCGAATCTGGTCGCCTACCTTCATGCGCTCGAACACCTGCGTGGTGAAGCGCCCGCCGGGGATGCGCCGGATCTGCAGCTCGATGCGGTCGTTCACGTGCGGCGCCGTGGCGAACGAGAAGCTGCGCTTCGCGCCGTCTTCGAGCAGCACGTTGATGTACTGGCCGGCATAGAACGAAATCCTCTCCCCGCCCTGCAGGCGCAGGATGACGCGCATCACGTCGTGGGCGAGCGGCTCCAGGCTCTCCGCCTCCGCACTCCAGACGCGCACCGGGATGTTGCCCGGCGTCGCCAGCGGCTGGTACTCGATCTCGACGTCGGACAGCGGCGTGGCGCAGCAGGTGAGCAGCTTGCCGTCGGCGCGCTCGGCATCGGTCAGCATGTCCGGCTGGTAAGCGCCATAGTCGACCGTGCCGTAGGCGAGCGTCGCCTTGCATTGGCCGCAGCCGCCGTTGCGGCACTCGTAGGGAAACAGCACGCCCTCGCGCAGCCCCGCGTCGAGCAGCGTCTCGCCTTCGCGCACGCCGACGATGCGGTTGTCGGGGCGCACCAGCATGTGATAGCCCTCGGCCGGCCCGCGCCGCCGCCGCGGCGGCAGCCACGGCATGAGCCCGAGCACGAGCGTCAGCCCGCCGATCAGCGCCCACACCTCGCCCGGCGTCCAGCGATACAGCAGCGCGTACACCGGCAGGTAGAACCAGTCCAGGCCCACGCTCGACACAGCGGCCGCGAGATCGGCCTTGCCCTGGCTGACCGCCGGCTCGACCAGCGACAGCGCGATGAGCGCCGCGGACAGCGTCAGCGTGATCGGCAGCGGCGGGATCGTCTTCGCCTGCGGCACGCGCTGCGTGTGCACCCAGAGCACCGCCAGCACGACGAGCGGCACGCCGATGTGGATGAACGACAGCAGCGAAAACAGGCGATCGTTGACCGCCTCCGGGAAAATGAAGTTGCGCACCAGCGCGCCGCCGAACATCGGCAGCCGGTCGAACCACTCGGCAGTGCCGACGACCACGAACTGCGACAGCCGGTCCCAGGGCAGCATGTAGCCGTTGATGCCCGCGGCGTACACCAGCCACACCAGCGCCAGGCCGCTCACCCACGAAAACCAGCGAAAGCCGCGGTAGCGGTCGAAGCTCCAGTGGCGCGCCATGTGCAACAGCATGGTGAGCGCCACGCCGTCCGAACCGTAGCGGTGCAGGCTGCGCATCACCCCGCCGAGGTACCACTGCTGGTGCGTAAGGTACTCGACCGAGGCGTGCGCTTCGCTCACGCCGGTCTTGAAGAAGGCGTACAGGTACAGCCCGCTCGCCACCACCACCCACATCAGGTAGTAGGCGATCGGACCGAGGTAATAAAGCGGATTGACGCGCTCGCCGAAGGCGAGATTGAACAGCCCCTCGACCCTGAGGAACAGCCACTGGCCCGCCAAATGGGCACGCTTCAGCAAGGGTTATTCCTTGAATTGATGAAACAAAACGATCCTAGAGGGCGCACCCCGCGCCCCCATTGATGTGCATCAACTAAGGCGGATCAGCCGGGACGCTTGCGGCGCCACTCGATGACGACGCTCGCGATGCCGAACAGGATGATGCTCGCGCCGACGAACAGCTCGATCAGCACGGCGTAGTTGAAGCGGTAGCGCCCGGACGCCGGATCGTACACGGTGCACAGCAGCCGCACCTTGTCGAACAGGCCGCTGAACGTGCTCGCGGGGCGCGGCGCGTTCTGTGCGAGCTCCAGCAGCGCGCCGGTGAACTGCGGCACGCCGAAGGACTCGCCGTAGAGCTGGCGGTAGATGCGCCCCTCGGCGTCGACGATGCTCACCTGCAGCAGGTGATCGAAGCCCGCCGGCGTGGCCTCGTAGCGAAAGCCGAACGCGGAGGTCAGCGCCGCGACGCTGTCCGCCTGCGGGCTGAGGAACTTCCAGTTGGGCGAGTCGATGCCCTGCTTGCGCGCGAAGTCGTTCATCGCCTGCGGCGTGTCGTAGGGCAGGTTGAAGCCGATAGTGGCGACGCGGAAGGTCCCCGGGCCCAGAGTGCGCTCGGCGTCGCGCACCGCGCCCTCGAGGAACTTGGTTGCCGTGGGGCAGACCTGGAAGCAGGCGGTATAGACGAAGCTCACCACCAGCGGCTTGCCGCGATACGACGACAGGCGCACCTGCCTGCCGTCGGTGTCGGTGAGCACGTAATCGCCCACCTGGCGGCCGATCGCCGCCTGGCTCTCGCGCAGCGCGGCGTCGGCATCGAGCGCCGCGAGCGCGGGCGGCGCGGGCAGCGTCAGCGCGAGGAGCGCAACGGCCTCAGCCCAGCGCCACATCGAGCATCGCGCCGAACAGCACGCAGCACAGCTGCACCAGCGATGCGAAGAAGCTGGCGAGCGCCGTGCTGCGCCCGGGCGCGGCCACCAGGGCAAGGCACTTCCAGATGAACCACGCGCCGCCCGCGGCCGCGGTGACGAGGTAGATCCAGCCCAGCCCGTAGAACGCGGGCACCAGCGACGCGGCGACCAGCAGCGCCGCGCTCGCCAGGATGGTGCGCGCGGCGCGCGCGTCGCCCACCACCACCGGCAGCATCGGCACGCCCGCGGCGGCGTAGTCCTCGCGGTAGGCGATCGCCAGGCTCCAGAAGTGCGGCGGCGTCCACAGGAACAGCACCACCGCGAGCGCCAGCGCCTCGGGGCTCGGCACGGGGGACACCGCCGCGGCGCCCGCGAGCACCGCGAAGCTGCCCGCCAGGCCGCCGACCACGATGTTCCACCAGGTGCGGCGTTTGAGCCACACCGTGTACACCACACCGTAGGTGAAGGCGCCGAGGAACACGTAGGTCGCGGCGGCGAGGTTGCCCGCCCAGGCCGCGAGCGCGAACGAGCCGACGATCATGGCGCCGATCAGCCACAGCCACGACGGGCCGTGCGCCAGCCGCCCGGTGACGAACGGCCGGCCGCGCGTGCGCTTCATGCGCGCGTCGAGGTCGCGCTCGGCGTACTGGTTGAAGGCGCCCGCGGCCGAGGACGAGACGAGCACCGCGAGCGTGACCGCCAGCACCTGCCAAGCCGAAAGCGCGGGCCCCGCCTGCACCGCGAGGCCGGCGAGCGCGGCGACCGCGATCGCCACGCCGATGCGCAGCTTGAACAGGTTGAGGATCGCGTTCATGCGCGTTCCGCTATCTCAGCGGCCAGACCGTCGCGAGGTACTTCCAGTTGATGAAATAGTAGAGCACGAACGACACCAGGAACACCATCGCCAGCGTGAAGGTGCCGGGCGCGATCATGCCCCAGGCGCCGACAGTCGAGCCGTGGCCGGTGATCGCCGCCGAGACCGGCCTGGGCGCGGGCGCCACGCCCTGCGCGGCACGTACGTGGGCGAAGTCCGGGGTCCGGATCTTCTTGCCGAGGAACACCGAGCCCACCGTGATCAGCAGATACATGCCGCCGCCGACGATGGCGATCAGGCCGCTGATGCCCGCGAGGCCCATCATCAGCCAGGCCGAGCCGGGAAACTCGTACGGGAAGGTGTTGCCGGCGAAGCTCATGTCCCAGTGCCGGCGCGGCACGCCGAGCGTTCCGGCGCCCATCAGGAACAGCGCCACGCCCATCATGCCGAGGCCGAAGACGTAGGGCTGCCACTTCGCCATGCCCGGGAACATCACCTCGCGGCGGAACAGCACCGGGATCAGGAAGTAGGTGAGCGACATGAACGCGAGCGTGGTCCCCACCACCACCGTGGCGTGGAAGTGCCCCGGCACGTATAGCGTATTGTGGATGATGAGGTTGAGCTGCTCGGTGCCCATCATGACGCCGGAGATGCCGCCGAGGAAGCCGAAGCCGATCAGCGACATGAACATGCCCGAGAACACCGGATTGCCCCAGGGCGCCTTCCTCAGCCATTCGAACAGGCCGTGGTTGAAGCCCTTGCCGCGCTGCGCCACCTCGATCGCGCCGGGCACCGTCAGGCCGTGCACCATCGAAGCGAGCACCGCCAGGTACATGGCGTAGCTGGTGTTGAAGATCTTCCAGTTGGAGGTCAGCCCCGGGTCGGCGAGCAGGTGGTGCGCGCTCGCCAGCTGCAGGAACAGGATATACAGCAGGAACGCCGTGCGGCTCACCTTCTCCGAAAGCGGCTTCGCGCCGAATACGATGGCGGCGATCGCGTACCACACCGAGACGTGCGCCGCGACGTTGATCTGCTGCGAGGAGTGCCCGAACGCCCACCAGATGGTGCGGTACATGAGCGAGTCGATGTGGTCGATCAGCCCCACCGACCACAGGAAGGTCGGGATCAGGATGATCGCGCCCGAGGCGATGGTGAACACCGCGATGATGGCCGCGGTGACCGCGCCGAAGGTCACCAGCGGCACCGAGCCGACGTAGGTGCGCTCGCTTCGCGCCACCACCAGGGTGCCGAAGAACACGAAGCAGGCGATCAGCGCCCCAACCGCGAACAGGATCAGCCCGAGGTAGAAGGTCGGATGCGCGCCCATCGGCGCGTAGGATGTGAACATGACGCTCGAGTCGCCGCGCACCACGGCGTAGTTGTTCATCAGCGCGCCGAGCACCATGAGCCAGAACCCCGCCCAGGCCATGCCCGGCGTCGCGAGGCGCGCCTTGAGCAGGGTGCTGGCGGCGAAGTACAGCACCGCGATCTCGAAGAAGATGATCCAGAACACGAGCATGTTGAGCCCGTGTGCCGTGAGCACCTGGTAGAACATGTCGGCCGGCAGCAGGTGCACGGCCTGCCAGCGTGTCAGCACCACGCCGATGGCGAGCACGCCGCCGATGAGCAGCGACACCGCCGCCGCGACCGCGTTCCAGCGCATCAGCTTCTCGGCGGGCTCGTGGAACACCAGCCCGCTCGACGGGCAGGTCCTGAACATCCGGTTGACTGCCATGTTCGTCCCCTATTTGACGTAGATCTTGCTGGTCATGGTGTGGTGATTGATGCCGCAGTACTCGTTGCACACGATCGAGTACGTGCCCGGATGGGTCGGCGTCACCGTCACCACGTGGTCGTAGCCCGGATGCACCTCGATGTTGATGTTCTCGGGCTGCAGCGAGAAGCCGTGCAGCCAGTCCATCGACATGAGGTGGATGCGGTACGACTTGCCCGCCTCGAGCTCGAGCAGCGGGTACCACTGCCACAGCCGCGCGATCATGTAGACGTCGCTGCCGGCGGGCGGATGCACCACGGGCACCTTCAGGTCACCGCCCTCCTCGCGCACCTTGTACTTGGCGATCATGTCGTCGGTCTTCTTGGAGAAGCGCTCCGGCGTCTCGCGGTAGGCCTCGTTCGACAGGTTCTGCTTACCGTAGATGTGCCAGTACGGCATCATGAAGAACATGATCAGGCACCAGACCAATGCGATCACGATCCACATGAGCTCGACGCGGTCGAGCGGCTGCTTCCACCAGACGCGTTCGGTCGGCGGCAGGATGGCGCTCATGGTGCTCTCCTCACTTTGCGATCGGCAGGGAGACGATTTCCATCACGCCCCAGACGATGTACAGCACCGTCGGCATCGCGATCCCCAGAAACAGCAGCAGAAACGGGTTGTCGAGCAGCTGCTGCATGACGGGCACCGGCTCCTCGGGTATGTCCTCCATCGCGTTGGTATCCGTTGCATTGGCCATGTGTTCCCCCTGTGGCTGGTTGACGCGGACCTGTCGGTCCTCTGCCGGCGCACGGTACGCGGCTGATTCGCGGTTAAACTTGATACGCATCAAGCAAATCCGGCCGCACTCGTAAAACCATGCATTTCGTGACCCCGGAACAGATATCGCGGCGCAGCATCGCGCTCTGGCTGCTGGTATGCGCGGCGCTGGTGTTCGCCATGGTCGTGGTGGGCGGCGTGACGCGCCTGACCCATTCCGGCCTGTCGATCGTCGAGTGGCAGCCGCTGGTCGGTACCGTGCCGCCGCTGACCGATGCCGACTGGAACGAACTGTTCGCCAAGTACCAGCAGACCCCCGAATACAAGAAGGTCAACTTCGACATCGACCTGCACGGCTTCAAGCGCATCTTCTGGTGGGAGTACGCGCACCGGCTGCTCGGGCGGGCGATCGGCGTGGTATTCCTCGCGCCGTTCCTGTGGTTCCTGGCGCGGCGGCGCATAGACCGCCGGCTCGCCTGGCAGCTCGGCGGGATCTTCCTGCTCGGCGCGCTGCAGGGCGGCATGGGCTGGTTCATGGTGATGAGCGGGCTCATCGACGATCCGCGCGTCAGCCACTTCCGCCTCACCGCGCATCTGGGCATCGCGCTGGCAATCTTCTCCGCCGAGCTGTGGCTCGCGCTCGGTCTGCTCGCGCCGCGGCTGCGGCGCGCGCCGCACCGCCCGCTGGCGCGCGCCGGCCTGGCGCTCGCCGCGCTGGTGCTCGTCATGGCGCTCACCGGCGGCTTCGTCGCCGGGCTGCACGCCGGCCGCGCCTACAACACCTTCCCGCTGATGAACGGTTTCGTGGTGCCGCCCGAGATCATGATGCTCGACCCGTGGTACCGGAACTTCCTCTACAACATGGCGACGGTGCAGTTCGTGCACCGCTCGATCGCCTGGCTGCTGGCGGTGCTGGTGCCGCTTTACTGGTGGCGCGTGCAGCGCGCCGGGCTCGAGACGCGCGCGCGGCTGGCGAGCGACGCGCTGCTCGCGGCGCTCGCGCTGCAGGTGTCGCTCGGCATCGCCACGCTGCTGCTCGTGGTGCCGGTGCCGCTCGCCGCCGCGCACCAGGCGGGCGCGGTGCTGCTGCTCGCCGCGACGCTGTGGAGCGCCTCCGAGATGCGCCACGCGCTACCGGCCGATGCGCGCTCCTTCGCCTGAGCGGCGCCTGAGAGCGAGCGCGGCGCTCGCGGCCGCGGGCTGGGCGCTGATGCTGGCGGTGGTAGCCGCGAGCGCCTATATCCGCATGAGCGCCGCGCCCGGCGCCGACGTCGACCTCGCGCGCGGCGTGCACCGCGCGAGCGCCTCGCTCGCGGGACTGGTCGTGCTGCTGCTCGCGGCGCACGCCCTGTGGCGGCGCGTGCTGGTGCCGGGGGCACTCGCCGCGCTCGCGCTCACCGCGTTCCTTGCGCTGCTCGGGCGCGCCACCGGCAGCGCGCCGCCGCCGCCGGCCGCGCTCGGCAACCTGCTCGCCGGCGTGGCGCTCGCGGCGCTGCTGGCGTGGCTGTTCGGCCGCGCGCGCGCGCCGTGGCGCGCCGCCGCGCCCGAGCGCCGCCTGGCACACGCCGCGCTGGCCGCTGCGGCGCTGCAGGTCGCGTTCGGTGCCTGGATCGCCACGTTTCTCGCCGCCGAGCGGCCTTCGCTCGCGCCCTGGGTGCACGCGGCGACCGGCATCGCCGTGGCGGCGCTCGTCGCCTGGCTCGGCATGCGCCTTTCGCGCGCCGGGCTCGCGCGCCCGGGGATGGCGGTCATCGCGCTCGCCGCGCTGGCGCTCGCCGCGGGCATCGTCGCGGCGCTGCTCGATCTGCCGACGCTCGCCGCGCTCGCGCACCCGCTGGCGACGGTCCTGCTGCTGTCGGCGCTCGCGCAAGCCGTCGCGCGGATCGCTTGACGCACATCAAGGCCGCCGTGCGGCGGCCATCCAACACTGCGGCGATGCCTGGCATCGCGAATTCCCTCGCCGAGCACCACCAGCAGTTCGATCGCCTGATCGCCGCTGCGCAAGCGGCGGCCGACAAGCGCGACTGGGTCGCGTACCGTGAGTGCCTCGAGCGCCTGCGCGCCTCGCTCGAGAGCCACATCGCCTTCGAGGAACGCGACCTGTTTCCCGCGTTCGAGCGCGCCAGCCCGCAGGCCGGCGGCGTCACCGCGACGATGCGCGCCGAGCACGTCGAGGTGCGCACGCTGCTCGCGCGCCTCGCGGCGGCCGCCCCGGCGATTGATCCCGAGGGCTGCCGCGCCGAGCTCGACAGCCTGCGCAGCACGCTGCGCCACCACGGCGCCCAGGAGGAAGGAATACTTTATCGCGCATGCGAGCACCTGAGCCTTCCCGAACCTCCCGCGGACGAAGCGCTACCCGAGCTCGACGTGCGCGGCCTCGAGCCGCCGGCGCCGATGATGCGCATCATGCAGGCGCTGATGCACGCCCCGGACGAGCCCCTCAAGGTGCGCATCCACCGCGAGCCGATCCCGCTCTACGAGCTGCTCGCCGAGCGCGGCTTCACCTGGCGCACCACGCCGCTCGATGACGGCAGCTACGAGGTGCTGATCGAGCGCTCAGCGCCCTAGGCGCCCGCGCATCCCGGGCGTCATCCACAGGCTGCCATCGCGGCCGGCGATCAGCGCGTCGAGCCCCGGCGTCGCCTCGACCAGCCGCATGCCCCGCTCCTTGCCGAGCACCATGATGGCGACGCCCAGCCCGTCGAGCGCCTCGAGGCGCTCGGAGACCAGCGTCACGCCGTGCGGGCCGCTCGCCGGGTAGCCGGTGCGCGGATCGAGGATATGGTGGTAGCGCCTGCCGTCGCGCTCGAAATAGCGCTCGTAGTCTCCGGACGAGGCGACCATGCCGCGCACCATTCCGAGCACGCCGAGCAGCTTGTCCGGCGCGCGCGGGTCGCGCACGCCGACGCGCCACGGCGGCGCACCGTCGCGCCCGACCGCCGCGACGTCGCCGCCGCCGTTCACCAGCGCGCGCTCGACGCCGGCGCGCTCGAGAGCGCGCGCGCCCGCCTCGATGATGTACAGCTTGGCGATGCCGCCGAGGTCGACGCGCATGCCGCGCCGCTCGAGGAACGCGGTTTGGGCATGCTCGTCGAGCCGCAGCTTGCGGTAGTCGACCAGCGGCAGCTGCGCGGCGATCGCGGCGGCCGAAGGCATGCGCGGGTCGTCCGGGCGGAAGCGCCAGCCGCGCAGACCGCCGACCGTCACGTCGAAGGCGCCGTGCGTGCGCTCGGACATGCGGCGCGCCAGCTGCAGTACCCGCATCAGCTGCGGGGGCACCGCGACCGGATGCAGCCCCGCGGCGTCGTTGATCGCGCTCACCACGCTCGCCGGATCGTAGTGGTTCATCATGTCCGACAGGCGCCCCATCTCGGCGTAGGCCACCTCGACCGCGGCATGCAGCGCCGCCTCGTCGCCGCCCTCGACGGTCACCCCGACCAGGGTGCCCATCAGCGGGCGCTCCTCCGCCACCCGCGCGGCCTGCGCGGGCAGCGCGAGCAGCAACAGGAGTAAGGGCACGGCGAATCTCACGCCCCGAGTATAAGAGCTTGATCCGGGTCAAATCCGGGACCCCGATTCACGCCGAAACTTCGCCTTCAATGGCCCGGATCCTGTTTTCCTTGCTCCTCGCGCTCGCCTGCGCCGCCGGGACGGCGCGCGCCGACGTCGCCGCGGCTTACCCGCAGGCGAAGAGCTTCTTTCCCGAGGCCGACCGCTTCGGCGATTTCGAAGGCACGCCGCGCGCGGCCCCGGCCTACCTCGGCAACACCCTGCTCGGCTGGGTGTTCCTGACCAACGACGTGCTGCGCATCCCGGCCTATTCGGGCAAGCCGATCAACAGCCTCGTTGGATTCGACCTCACCGGCAAGATCCGCGGCATCGCCATCGTGGCGCACGAGGAGCCGATCCTCGCGGTGGGCATCAGCGAGGAGCGGCTCAAGGCCTTCGCCGACCAGTACCGCGGCAAGAGCGTGTTCGACCGCATCGCGATCGGCGCGCCGCGCCCGGGCCACGTCGCGATCGACACCATCTCGGGCGCGACCATGACGGTGATGGTCGAGAACGCGACCGTGATGCGCGCCGCGCGCAAGGTCGCCGCGTCGCGCGGCCTGGAAGGTGGCGCGGACGCGCGCGGCACGGCGCCCGACGAGCCGCTGTGGGTGGCGGCCTGGCAGCAGGCGAAATTCCGCACCGGCGTGCTGATCGCCGGGCTGGTGGTGCTGACCCTGATTCTCGTGCTGCAGGACTGGCTGGCGCGCTACCCGGCGTTCCTCGGCGTGCTGCGGCGCGCCTTCCTGCTGTACACGATCTTCTTCATCGGCTGGTACGGCCTGGCGCAGCTCTCGGTGATCCACGTGCTCACCTTCGTGCACGCCGCGATGCGCGATTTCCGCTGGGAGAACTTCCTCATCGACCCGATGCTGTTCATCCTGTGGGGCTTCGTCGCGGTGACGCTGCTGCTTTGGGGACGCGGCGTGTACTGCGGCTGGCTGTGCCCGTTCGGCGCCATGCAGGAGCTGGCGCAGCAGGCCGCGCAGCGCCTCAAGATCCCGCAGTACGAGTTTCCCGACGTGGTGCACGAGCGGTTGTGGGGGGTGAAGTACGTAATCCTGATCATCCTGTTCGGCATGTCGCTGCAGTCGATGGGCCAGGCGGTGCGCTACGCCGAGATCGAGCCGTTCAAGACCGCGATCACGCTGCACTTCGAGCGCGAATGGCCGTTCGTGCTGTACGCCGCCGGGTTGCTTGCGGTGTCGCTGGTCAACCGCAAGTTCTTCTGCAAATACCTGTGCCCGCTGGGCGCAGCGCTGACGATCCCGGGGCGCTTCCGCGTGTTCGACTGGTGGCTGCGGCGACGCAAGGAGTGCGGCCACCCCTGCCAGACCTGCGCCAACGAATGCGAGGTGCGCGCCATCCGCCCCACCGGCGAGATCAACGCCAACGAGTGCCACTACTGCCTCGACTGCCAGGTGACCTACTACAGCGACCGCAAGTGCGCGCCGCTCATCGAGCGGCGGCTGAAGCGCGAAAAGCGCGCCCGCGACCGGGCTGAGTTTCCTTTGATTCATGTCAAGTCGCGGCCCCCGCCGCAGGCCTAGATTGACGTCTGCGTAAGAATCCAAAGCAAACCGCAAAGGACATGCCATGACCACCCGAAACAGTCGCTTGCAACTCGCCTCGCTGGCCGCGGCCGTCGCGCTGGCGATGACCTCCGCCTGGGGCCAGTCGGCGAAGGACGAGAAGCCGGTGCACCCCGGCACGCCTCCCTCCGAGCTCATGTACAAGGGCGCCCCGATCCCGATCAAGCCGGGCGAGGCCCTGCAGACCACCGAGCCCAAGGCGCCGCCGATGACCAAGGACGAGTTCGAGGTCGCCAAGACGATTTACTTCCAGCGCTGCGCCGGCTGCCACGGTGTGCTGAGGAAAGGCGCCACCGGCAAGCCGCTGACGCCCGACATCACGCTGGCGCGCGGCACCGACTACCTCAAGGTGTTCATCAACTACGGCTCGCCCGCGGGCATGCCGAACTGGGGCACCTCGGGCCAGCTCACCGACCAGCAGGTCGACATCATGGCGCGCTTCCTGCAGCAGCCGGCCCCCGTGCCGCCGGAGTTCGGCATGGCCGACATGAAGGCCACCTGGAAGGTGATCGTGGCGCCGAAGGACCGGCCGAAGAAGCAGATGAACAAGCTCAACCTGCAGAATCTGTTCTCGGTGACGCTGCGCGACGCCGGGCAGGTGGCGCTGGTCGACGGCGACTCGAAGAAGATCGTCAGCGTGATCGACACCGGCTACGCGGTGCACATCTCGCGCCTGTCCTCGTCGGGCCGCTACCTGTACGTGATCGGGCGCGATGCCCAGGTCAACCTCATCGACCTGTGGATGGAAAAGCCCGACAACGTCGCGGTGGTCAAGGTCGGGCTCGAAGCGCGCTCGGTCGACAGCTCCAAGTACAAGGGCTGGGAGGACAAGTACGCGATCGCCGGCTCGTACTGGCCGCCGCAGTACACCATCATGAACGGCGACACGCTCGAGCCGCTGAAGATCGTCTCGACACGCGGCATGATCGTCGGCACGCAGGAGTACCACCCCGAGCCGCGCGTGGCCTCGATCGTCTCGTCGCACTATCACCCCGAGTTCGTGGTGAACGTCAAGGAGACCGGCAAGACGCTGATGGTGGACTACTCGGATATCCAGAACCTGAAGGTCACTTCGATCGACACCGCGCGCTTCCTGCACGACGGCGGATTCGACTCGACCAAGCGCTACTTCCTGGTCGCGGCCAACAACTCCAACAAGATCGCGGTGATCGACACCAAGAGCGACAAGCTGATGCAGCTGGTCGACGTCGGCAAGATTCCGCACCCGGGCCGCGGCGCGAACTTCGTCGACCCCAAGTTCGGTCCGGTCTGGGCCACCGGCGACCTGGGCGACGACGGCATCGCGGTGATCGGTACCGACCCGGTGAAGCACAAAGCCAACGCTTGGAAGCTCGTGCGCACGCTCAAGAGCCAGGGCGGCGGGTCGCTGTTCATCAAGACCCATCCCAAGTCGCAGCACCTGTACGTCGACAACGCGCTCAACCCCGACCCGAAGGTCAGCAGCACGGTCGCGGTGTACGATACCAAGAACCTCGACAAGGGCTTCACGGTGCTGCCGATCGCCGAGTGGAGCGGAATCAAGGACGGCCCGCGGCGCGTGGTGCAACCGGAGTACAACAAGGCCGGCGACGAGGTGTGGTTCTCGGTGTGGAACGGCAAGGAGCAGGAGTCGGCGCTCGTTGTGGTCGACGACAAGACGCTCAAGCTCAAGGCCGTCATCAAGGACAAGCGCCTGATCACTCCGACCGGCAAGTTCAACGTCTACAATACGCAGCACGACGTCTACTGAGAAAGGAACGCACATGAAACGCAATCGCACCGCTCTGCTCGCCGCGCTCGCTGCCGGCGTGCTGCTCGCCGCGCCCGCCGCCAGGGCGGACGAGGCGATGGCGAAGAAATACAACTGCCTCGCCTGCCACCAGGTCGACAAGAAAGTCGTCGGCCCGGCTTACAAGGACGTGGCGAAGAAGTACAAAGGCCAGGCCGACGCCGTGGCGCACCTGAGCGCCAAGGTGAAGAAGGGCGGCAGCGGCGTGTGGGGTCCGATCCCCATGCCGCCCAACACCGCGGTGCCCGACGCCGACATCAAGGCGCTGGTGGAGTGGATCCTGAAGCAGGGCTGATCACCGCGCGCCCATAAGGCGCGCGGCAAGCCAGGGAGCGGGGGCAACATCCCCGCTCTTTTTTTGTCCCGACCGGGGCAAAATGGCGCCTGGGAGGTCCGATGTGAGCGCATTCGATTTCGCCGGATTCAAACAGGCGTTCATGGAGCAGGACGTAGCGGCCTGGGCGGCGTACTACGCGGACGACGCGCAATGGATCGAGTACCGGCACGCGAATCCGCCGCGCGCGCTGAACGTCATGCGAGGAAAGCGCGAGATCGCGGATTTCCTGGCGCGGGTCAAGGCCAGCAATGTAGCGCTGAAGATCGAGGACGAGGTGGTCGGGTCCGGTCGCGCCGCATTTCGCGTCTGGTGCGGCCTGCAAGACGGCCGGCGCGTCATCGAGCACGTGATCATTCACCACGCGAACGGCAGGATCACCCGCCAGGTGGACGTCGAGGCGTGGGACTGACGGCGCGATGATCGACCCTGCGTGGGCAAGGCGCTTCGCGCGCGAGTGGATCGACGCCTGGAACGCGGGCGACCTGGAGAAGATCCTCGCGCACTACGCCGACGATTTCGAGATGAGCTCGCCGCTCGTCGTCGAGCGCCTCGGCGCGCCGGATGGGAAAGTCCGGGGCAAGTGCGAGCTGCGCGCCTACTGGCAGCCGAGCCTCGCGGCGCGGCCGGCGCTGCGCTTCGAGCTCATCGACGTGCTCGCCGGCGTCGACAGCGTCACGCTGTACTACCGCAACGTCGGCCGCCGGGTGGTCGCCGAGACGCTGTGGTTCGACGCCGCCGGCAAGGCGCTGCGCGGCGCGGCGCACTGGTCGGTGCGCGCGCAGGGCTGAAATGGACCTGCCGTTCAGCGCCGCGCAGTTCTTCGAGGTCTTCGCGCGTTACAACCGCGGCGTGTGGCCGCTGCAGGTCGCGCTGGCCGCCGCCGCGCTCGCCTGCATCGCCCTGCTCTATGCGCCGCGCGAGCGCGCCTCGCGCGCGATTTCGCTCTTGCTCGCGTTGCTGTGGGCGTGGATGGCGATCGCCTACCACTTCGTCTACTTCACCGCGATCAATCCGGCGGCCTGGCTGTTCGGCGCGCTGTTCCTCGCCGCCGCGGCGTCCTTCGCCTGGTTCGGCGCGCTGCGAGACACGCTCGAATTCGCCCCGCCGCGCGGCGCGCGCGGCGCCGTCGGCGCGCTGCTGGTCGCCTTCGCGCTCGTCGTCTACCCGCTGATCGGCCATCTGCTCGGCCACCGCTATCCGGCCGCGCCGACCTTCGGCCTGCCCTGCCCGACCACCATCTTCACCCTCGGCGTGCTGCTGTTCGCCAAGCCTATAGTGCGCTGGACCGTGTACGCCATTCCGCTCGTGTGGGCGCTGATCGGCTCGAACGCCGCGTTCCGCCTCGGCGTGCGCGAGGACCTCGGCCTGCTCGCCGCCGGTATCGCCTTCGCGATGCTCGCGCTGCGTCACCGCCTCGCGAGCCGCGCCGAAACCTGAGCGAGCGGCGCGGGCAGCGCGTCCCAGTCGACCGCGTCGAGCGCGTTCTTCACCACCAGCCCGAGCTCGGTGTCGCCCTCGATCGCAAGGCGCCGGGTGAAGAACAGCGTGTCGGGGTCCTCGCGCCGCAGCGCGAGCGCGAGGTAGTCGCGCGGCTTGGCGCGGATGACGACGTCGGGCCGGCGCGACGCGGGGCGAAAGGCGCCTTCGACGAGCGTGACGCTCACACCCACGCCGAAGCCGGCGGCTTCCAGCCGCAGCACCCTGCCCTGCAGCGGCTCGAGCGCCGAGCGGGACAGCAGGCCGCTGCGCAGCGCCACGTTCAGCGCCGCGCACAGCGCCAGCGCGGGCGGCGCCTCAGGCAGCATCATGCGTCGCGCCCCGCCTCGAGCACGCTTTGCTCGAGCCCCGGGCGCCCGTGCCAGAAGCCGTCGCACGAGTCGTCCGGATCGAGCTCCGGCGTCAGGGCACCGTCGCACGCGGCGCGCCACGCGCGCAGCGCCTCGACGGTGCCCTGCGACTGCGGGCTCACCCGCAGCACGTCCACGCCGGCCTCCCTGAGGGACGTGATCTCGTTTATCAGGCTGTAGCGGCGCGCCGACTGCGTCTGCACGCCGTTCAGGGTCAGGAACGCTTCGCCCTCGCGCGTGTCGAGCGCCATGCCGTCGGGATAGCCGAGGCAGCGGTATTCGCAGCTCTCCTTCTGCAGGTTGAAGCGCCGCGCCGTGAAGCAGCGCGCCGAGAACGCGAGCGGCAGCCGGCCCCAGGCGAACAGCTCGCACTCCAGACCCGCGGGCCGGGCGCCGAGCACGCCTTCGAGCAGCGCGCGCGACACCTCGACCGGCGCCACCCAGCGCGTCGCGCCGAGCTCGGCCATCAGCGCGAGCGTCTCCGGGTTGTAGACGTTGAGATGCGGCCCGGCGACCCATCCGGCTTGGCCGGAGAGCAGGCGCACCGCGCCCATGTCGTTCGCCTCGACGCGCAGGTGACCGTTCTCGGCCACGCGCCGCACCAGCTTCAGGTCGCCCGCGCCCTCGACCAGCGCCTGCGCCGAGAGCACCGCCTCCTTGCCGTGCGCCGCGAGCATCCCGGCGATCTCGAGCCAGTCCTCGAAGGAAAGCTCGTGGCGGCGCGAGCACACCACCTCGCCCAGGTACACCGTGTCGACCGGCGCCTCGGCGATCCCGGCGTAGAACTCGAGCACCTTGGTGCGCGGCCAGTAGTAGAGCAAAGGGCCGAGGGAGAGCTTCATTTCCATGGCCGCGAAAACGCGCCGAGCGTGTGCTGGCTGCCTTCGGCGTGACGGTCGAGCGCCGCCATCCACTCGCGCCGCGGTGCGAAGCGCACGCCCTCGCAGCGCGCGGCATCGATCGCCTCGCGCCACACTTTCGTCACCTGCGCGACGTAGGCGGGGCTCCTCTGGCGGCCCTCGATCTTCATCGCGCGCACCCCGATGTCGAGGAAGCGCGGCAGCATCTCGAGCGTGTTGAGGCTCGCCGGTTCCTCCATCGCGTAATAGGTCGCGCCCTCCGCGACGAAGCGCCCCTTGCACAGCGTCGGGATAGGCCGCGCCCTCGCCCTTCGCGTAGCGGTCGATCAGCACGCCGTTCAGGCGCGACTCGAGCCCCGCCGGCGTCGCATGCCAGCGCACTGCCCGCGCCGGAGAGCAGGCGCCGTAGGTGTTCGGCGAGTCGCCGCAGGCGTACGCCGACAGCGCGCAGCGCCCCTCGACCATCACGCACAGCCCGCCGAAGCCGAACACCTCGATCTCTACCGGCGTGTTCTTCACCACGTGCTCGACCTGCGCCAGCGACAGCACGCGCGGCAGCACCGCGCGCGTCACGCCGAAATGCTCGTGGAAAAAATTGATCGCCTCGTGGCTGGTGGCCGAGCTCTGCACCGACAGGTGCAGCTCGAGCCGCGGGTGCGCGCGCATCGCGTGGCGCATCAGCCCCGGGTCGGCCGCGATCACCGCGTCGACGCCGGCCGCGTCCGCGCGCTCGAGCGCCGCCGTCCAGCGCCCCCAGGTGGCTGCCTGCGGATAGGTGTTGACCGCCAGCACCACCTTGCGGCCGCGCGATGTGCGCGTAGCGCAGCCCCTCGCGCAGCGTCGCGTCGTCGAAGTTCAGCCCGGCGAAATTGCGCGCGTTGGTAGCGTCGCGCAGGCCCAGGTAGACCCAGTCGGCGCCGTTATCGACCGCGGCCTTGAGCGCCGGCAGCCCGCCGGCGGGACAGACGAGTTCCACCTGCCGATTGTAATTTCGCTGCGCGGCGCAGCGCCTCGGGGAACCTGACGCGCATCAACAAAATCGCGGGTCGGCATACCCGGCGGCCAGACGCCGCCCGTCAGCTTGACGCACGTCGCACGCGGAGGGAGCATGCCTCGGCTCCATGTGCGCGATGCGTAGATGGCCGGCGGGCTTTCTCATGGATGACAGAAAGAACAGGAGGCGATCATGAGCGTGTTGGACGACATTCTCAAAGCGGGCGTGGCATCCGGTGCTGCGCCAGGCCTGGTTGCGATGACCGGGAACGCTGCCGGCCTGAAATGGAGTGGTACGGCCGGCGAGCGTGCGCCAGGCAAACCGATCACCGAAGACACGGTCTTTCGCATCTTTTCGATGACCAAGGCGATCGGCTCGACGGCGGCGATGATCCTGATGGATCGCGGCAAGCTCAAGCCGGACGCTCCGGTCGACAGCATTCTTCCCGACTTCGCGAAGATCAGGGTTCTGGACGGATTCGACGGCGATAGCCCGCGGATGCGTGCACCGAAATCGCACGCCACGGTCCGGCAGCTCGCCACGCACACGTCGGGACTGGTGTACGAGTTCTGGAATCCGGACGTGCCGCGCTGGATGCAGAAAACGGGACACCCGAGCATCCTCTCCGGGCTGAAGGCGTCGCTCTTCTATCCGATGGTCTTCGACCCCGGAACCCGCTGGGACTACGGCATCGGCATCGACTGGCTGTGCCAGGCGGTCGAGGCCATCGACGGGCGCCGCATCGACAAGTTCTGCCAGGAAGAGATCTTCGGCCCCCTCGGCATGACCAGCACCGCATTCGAGTGCGAAGGCGCGCTCGCTTCGCACCTGGCCTCGGTCAGCGCGCGCGGCGAGGACGGCAAGTTCGCGCCGTTCGAGCTCGCGCCGCCGCCACATCCCGAGTTCTACGGCATGGGCCACTGCCTGTACTCGAGCGCCGGCGACTACATGCGCTTCCTGCGCATGTTCCTGAACAAGGGCGTGCTCGAAGGCAAGCGAGTGCTCAGCGAGAAGGGGGTCGCGACCATGCTCGCGAACCACATCGGCAATCTGCGAATGGGCAAGATGACGAGCGTAGTGCCGCCGGTCACCGCCGACGTCGACCTGTTTCCAGGCACGCCGAAGACGCACAGCCTTGGCTTCCTGCGCGTCGAGAAGGACGTGCCGGGGATGCGCTCGGCCGGCTCGCAGGGCTGGGCCGGTGTGCTCAACACGCACTTCTGGTTCGACCCGGCGAAGAACGTCGCCGCGACGATCATGACGCAGACGCTGCCCTTCGTCGAACCGCCCTTTATGGACGTGTACGGGAAGTTCGAGCGCGCCGTGTACGCATCGCTGAAGTGAACTAGCGGCGCGTTACGCCTTGGCGCGAGCGGGAGCGTTCGCGTGAGAAAAGCACTCGGCATCGACAGCCTGACCGGCATCTACGCACGCCTTGCGCAGCGCTACGACTGGCAGCACCGCCTCATCACCTTCGCCTCCGACCAGCGCGGGCGCAGGATGCTGGTCGAGGCGGCTGTGCGCGAGGGCGACCGCGTGCTCGACTGCGGCGCCGGCACCGGTACCACCGGCCTCATGGCGGCGCACAAGGCCGGACCGAGCGGCAAGGTGACGCTGTTCGACCTGAGCGAGGACATGCTCGACGTCGCGCGCGACAAGGCCGCGCTCGCAGGCCTCGCAGACCGCCTCGAATTCCGCACCGGCGACATGGCGCAACTTCCCTTCGCCGACGGCAGCTTCGACGTCGTTCTCTCCACCTACAGCCTGTGCCCGCTGTACGACCCCGCCCGGGGCGCGCTCGAGCTCTACCGCGTCGCGCGCCCCGGCGGCAAGATCGGCTGTGCGCATTCGGCCGAGCCCGAGAACGCCTTCACCAGGTGGCTCGCCGACAGGGTCGAGGACATCGCCTGGCGCTTGCCGTGGCTCTCCATGGGCTGCCGCGCCGTCGAAGTCCTGCCCGCCCTCGAGCGCGCCGGCGGCCGGGTACTGTTCGTCAAGCACATCGGCGTCCCGCTGTGGCCGTTCGTCGTCTTCGTCGTCGAGAAGCCCGCCGCTCGCTTATGAGCGTGGGCAAGCGCCAACGCTGGTCGCAGAAGGTGACCGAAGGCAGCAACGCCCTCGACCTGGAGGTCGGCGTGTTCGCGCTGGACGATCCGCGCCGGATCGCGCGCTCGCTGAAGCGGTCCGCCGAGCGCAGCGAGCGGAGAAAGGCCGGCCCTTTCCGCTCGGCGATGTCGATGCTAGTCTTTTACATCAATCGCGCTGGCACGAACCTGACGGCCGCGCGGCGCAGGCGGCTCGAGGCGGCGAAGGACGAGCTGAGAGAGCTGTACGGGATGCCGCGACGGCGGCGATAGTGGGGAGGAGTCATGATCAATAGCGTCGCTGCGCTGCGCGGGCTGTATGCGGAGCCCAAGGAAAGGGCAGCCAGGAAGCAGCTCGGTCGGCTGGACGTGCACTGCTCGCGCTTCATCGCGCTTTCACCGTTCGTGGTGGTCGCGACCGGGCACACGGACAGCACGCTGGACTGTTCGCCGCGCGGCGGCGACCCGGGATTCGTGAAGGTGGTGGATCACCGCACGCTGCTGATCCCGGACGCGCCCGGGAACAACCGCCTCGATTCGCTGACCAACATCATCGAGACGGGGAGAATCGGACTGCTGTTCCTGATTCCGGGGATCGACGAGACGCTCAGGGTAAACGGCGGCGCGCGGCTCGCCGACGAGCCGGACCGGCTGACGCATTTCGCGGGCGCCGCCCGCGCGCCGAAGCTGGCGATCGAGGTGTCGGTGAAGGAAGCGTACCTGCACTGCGCCAAGGCGCTGATGCGCTCGAAGCTCTGGGCGCGAGAGAGCCTGCGCGAGCGCTCGGTGCTGCCGACGATGAGGCAGATGCTGAACGACCAGACGGGCCTGTCGTCCCCCCCGGAGTCGCAGGAGGAGATGGCGGCCCGCTACGCAACCGATCTATGAGAGGAGGCTCCGATTATGAAGCTCGACGTCAAGGCGTTCGCGATCACGTGCTCGCTGATCTGGGGATTCGGGCTGTTCTTCCTCACCTGGTGGGTGATCATGTTCGACGGTGCGACCGGCGAGGCGACGCTGATCGGGCGGCTGTACCGCGGCTACAGCATCAGCCCGCAGGGCAGCGTGATCGGGTTGCTGTGGGCGCTCGCCGACGGCTTCGTCGGCGGCGCGGTGTTCGCCTGGCTCTACAACTGGCTCGCGGGGCGCGGCGCGGCGGCTAAGTAGCGTTGCCGCCCAGGCGCGCGCGCTGCGGGCGCAGCCACTGGCCGAACGATCGCGATAACCGGCCGGACACCGGCAAGCGACGCGCCGCTGTTGGGCAGAGAACGACGGGATTCACGTCATCTCCGATCACGGCGGTCATGATCTTGGTCTCCACCCCGTCCATCCCCGCGGCCTTTGAACCTGGTCTCTTTAGGGTAGTGACTCCTAGGGAGATCCGCCCAAGGACCCGATCTTGAATTTGAGTAGCGCCAGCGGCTATTGTCGTAGTAATAGTAATAGCCGCGTTGATAGTAATATGGCTCCACGCCCAATTCCACAATCGGCGGCAGTGCTGGTGCCACAACCATTCCAGGGCCCTGGTCCGCGGGCACCAGTATGCACGCGTTGAGCAGAAGCGCCGTAAGTGGTGCAACAATTAGCATGCGATACATCGCTGTCCTCCTATGGGCGGCGCCTCGGATCAACGATCACTAGCCCTGCGCCTGCCGGCGCCAGCAATCTGCACGCTGCACCTAAATCAATACAGCGAACTATAGGATGCCCGTCCGCGAACAGTCGGTACGATAGCGAACACAACGATCGATCCTGACCAAGCTACAACCAGTATTCCGCGAGCCGCGCCGCCCACTCTTTCAATCGCGACAACGGCGACCGATGCTCCCAGCGATCGAGATCGATGGCGTCGGACTCCGCCAGGTCTTTGGCGAACATGGCATCCATTTGCCGAGCAAAATCGCGACCAAGAATCGCCGCATTGATTTCGTCGTTGTGCAGGAAGCTGCGCCAATCCAGATTGGTCGAGCCGATGGTCGACCAGACGCCGTCGATCGACGCGGTCTTGGAATGCATGACCGCGCTCCGACGCTCGTATATCTTGACGCCGGCGAGCAGTAACTTGGTGTAATGCGAGCGCCCGGCATAGAGCACCGTCCAGGAGTCGGACTGACTCGGCAAAATCAGCTTCACGTCGACGCCGCGCTGCGCCGCGTCGGTCAAGGATTTGATCAATTGCGGATCCGGGACGAAATAGGCGTTCGTGAGAAATACACCCTGATCCGCATTGTCGATCGCCGATAGCAGCGTGAGATAGATCAAGCTGTAGGGATCGGCGGAAGCGCTGCCGATCGCGCGCACGATCTCGTCACCCTGCTTGTCGAGTCTTGGGAAGTAGTTTTTCTGAGCCAGCGGCGGGCCCTGTTGTTTAGTCCAGGTATCCATGAACAGCTTCTGGAACTGCGCCACCACCGGCCCTTCGATCTGAAGGTGGGTGTCACGCCAACCCAGGGTATTCACGCCCCTTTTCCTGGCCGAGCTGGTGGATGGGCCGCTGGAATAGGATTCGCTGATATTTATGCCGCCGACGAAAGCGATGCGGCCGTCGACCACCAGCAACTTGCGGTGGTCGCGGTTGTTGAGCAGCCATTCCTTCTTAATTCCGGCCAATGGGTTGATCGGATTGAACTCGAGTACCTGGATGCCGCCGGCCCTCAGGCGCTCAAAGAATTCCTTGGGCGTATTCAGGCAGCCGACGCTGTCGTATATCAGATTGACCTGGACGCCAGCAGCCTGTCTTTCCAGCAGCAGATCCGCGAACTGCCTGCCGACGTCGTCGTCTCCGAAGATGTAGGTTTCCAGGTTGATATGATCTTTGGCCCTGCGGACAGCCGCGAACATCGCCTGGTAGGTCGCCGGCCCGTCCTGCAGCAGGACCAGCTTGTTGCCCAGCACCAGCGGGCTGTCGGCGTTAATCGCCTGCTCCAGGGCCAGGTGCTTCTTGAGGATGTCGATGTCGCCGGACTTGCTCTTGAGTTCATCGAGAATGGCGGTGCTCTTGCGCGAGGAGACAGGGCCGCGCGCGTTTTCGAACTCCACGGCCCGTGCGTGAGGCATTTCCATCTCGCGCGCGGCGTCCGGGAGGCTCGCGCATCCGGCGAAGGCGAGCAGACAGCATGCGGCCACCGCCATGCGCCTGGCCGCCGCGGCACGTGGGAACGGACTATTCTTTTTGTTGCTTGAGCCTTTCTTCTTCACGCTTCTGCTCTTCGCTGCCCTTCTTCTTGTCATCCGGCTCGCCCGCGGCAGGCTTGGGCTTCTGGCCACGCGGCTCCGCCTTTGGCGCCGGTTGCGTTCGCGATCGCTGTGGTTCGGGCGCAGCAACAGGCGCACGCGGTTCGGCTTGCGTTGCGGCAGGGGGGGATGGCGCGACTTTCGGCGCCGGGGCCACCTTGGGCTGCGCCGCTCGTTGTGGCGGCGCTACCGGTTGTGCGCGCGGCTCTCCCTTTCCACGCGGCTCCGCCTCTGGCGCCGGTTGCGGTCGCGATGGCCGCGGTTCGGGCGCAGCAACAGGCGCACGCGGTTCGGCCTGCCGTGCGGCAGGCGCGGCCTCGGGTGTTGCCCGTTGCGCCGGTTGCGGCGCGGAAGGTGCTGGCGTCTTTCCCTCAGCGGCCTTTCCGCGCGCATCGCCCGGCCTGGCAGCGGGTGCCGCCGCCGGCGGACGATTGGTCGGTGGCGCCTTTTGCGTCTGCGGGACCACCTTGACGACGGGCGCCGGCGCGGCCTCTGCGGGTTTCAATGCCTTGCGTGCCGCATCGTCGAGCGGTCTGCCCGGCCTCGCGTTCAGATGCTGCTGCTGCGCCGCGAAACCCGCACGCGCCGCAGGCGGCGCAGTACGGGCGACGACAGGGCGCTCGAACACGCGGGGCGGCGGCTTGCCGCCCTGGCCGGCGGCGCCGCGCACGCTTCTCTCCGTCGGAGCGACCGGCGGCGCGACCGCCACCGGCCGGCTGACGATCGTATCGGGCCTTACCCGGACCGCCGCTCTGGACACCGGCTGCGACTGCACGAACGCGGTCCTCGGCACCGCAACGACGGCCCCCGGCACTCGCCGGTTGGCATACTCGGCGTGGGACACGTTCGGGTTGTTGTAGTAGTTGTTGATGACCGTGTTGTTGATGACGGTGTTGCTGCGGTTGATATTCCGGAAATAGCCGCGACTCACCGGATAGGACGGTCGATAGACCTCGCGCGGTCCAAGCGGGAACCACGCGACTCCGCCGACGCTGCCGCTGGAGATCGAAATCTGGAAGTTGTCGCCGCCCACGAACATCACCAGTGCCGGAGCGTAGTACGCTCGGCTGCGCACCGGTCCTGGCACCCAACCCCACGTTCCGTGAAGATTGGTCCAGCGGCCGTAATGGGACACCGCGAAGCCCCAGGGCGCGTCATCCACCCAGGTCCAGCCCCAGGGGTCGACCCATGCCCAATGTCCGTCTCGGTAAGGCGCCCAGCCGGCCGCTACGCGATTCGGGAACCAGACGTTGCCGTAGGTCGGGTCGACGCGCCAGGTGCCGTTCGCATCGAGGTCCTGATAGCCCACCACGTCCCGCGATACGTAGCGCGCGGAGCGCGAGTCGTCGTAGCGGCGGTCGCGATCGCGCGACCAGAGATCGAAGTCATCGGGGCGCGGCGCGTCGACATACTGGTACTCGCGCAGGCCCGTTCCCGTGAAGCGATACGCTTGGCGCGAATCGATCGAGTACGACGCATCTTCACCGTACACCTCGCCTCGGCCTTCGCGCACGATGATGGTCGTGGCATCGCCCTGCGGATCCACCTCGATCCGGAAATCACCGGGTTGCCGAAGGGTAAAGGCGAGATTCGGCGTATCGACCTCGAGCAGCTGATTGGGCTCGAGGTAACGCACGCGCACGTTCAATACGCCCTGCGTCAGTTGAAGCTGGGCGATACGGTCGTCGAGATTGAGAATCGATACCCCAGTACCGGCATCCATGTGAATCATCGCTCCGCCGAGCTGGATTTCGGCCTGCGCACGCGCCTCCGTCCAGAGGCGGTCGCCGGTGGTCAGCGGCCGATTTATGCTCGCCTCCATCCAATCGTCCTCGCCCGCAGGCGAGAAGCTGACCGCCCCGGCCGTATAGCCCAGACGCGCGACGCGCGACGGCGGGTCGGCACTGGCCCAGCCACTGAAGGTCAGGACTGCGACACCGGCCAAGAGGGCGAAAACTCGACGACGGAGAGGTTGCATCTGCATGACGATTCCTTGAGAAGAGCGCGCTGAAGTGGTGCTCGATGAGGGCAGCGCTTCGGCAAAGCGCCCACCCATTCTTTTCCACCAGACGTCGGCAGAATGCCCGATCGTCAAGGTTCCGTCAGTACGGTCGCGTACATAGCAGTTCGCCCGGCAGGACCCCGGACTGTGGGACTGGTGGCGCCGCGGCGTCCGCTCGTGAAGCGGCTAGAGCACGCTGGCGATTATGTTGATGCTGAGCGCCAGCACCGCGATGTTGAAAACGAACGCCAACACGCCGTGAATGAGGGTGAGCCGACGCATTTGGCGTGACGTTACGGCAACGTCGGACACCTGCGAGGTCATGCCGACGACAAACGAGTAATAGGCGAAATCGAGATAGTCCGGCTCCCGGTCTCCTGGAAACAGCAGGTCTGCCGGTGTCGCGCGCCTGCGGTGCAGGACGGCGTAGTAGCGGCGGGCATAGTGAAACGCGAATACTGTCTGAATTACAAGCCATGACGAGATCAGCGCGTCGATAGTCAGCGCGAGATGCCACGCCCGGGACCAGAAGGCGAGTTCCCTAATGGTGCTGACAACAAAGCCGATGGCGACGATGCTGGCGCAGGCTGCGCCCACCACGAACAGGAAGATGACGTAGCCGCTCTGGTCTTGGCCGAGCGCGTGGTCGCGCGTCATGCCGGGGTCGGCGCGCGCGATGAGCCACCACGCAAGACAAAGATAGACAAGCACCCCGAGATCCCAGCTCACGACCGCGCGCGTGTGCCACGAAATGGAGTCCGGCTGCGCAAGGAACGCGGCAGCGGCGACTGCGAGCGCGGCCGCGAGGCGCTGCATCGCGCCTATGCGAATGATCCACGGCAGGCTGGCTGCGGTCGATTTGCTCATGTTGGTTGCGACCGTGACTGGGGGCCGCATCGGGTAGCGCAGTAAGCTACGGTACCGCAAGCAACCATTATCCGGCGTCCATCGGCGATTGCCAGCTCGACGACGTTCTTGGCTAGACCGGCCGCGCGGCTAAGTAGCGTTGCCGCGCAGGCGCTCGAGGTCGAGGATGCGGATGGTGCGGCCGTCGACCTCGATCAGCCCGGAACTCGCGAGCTCGTGCAGGATGCGCGAGAAGTGCTCGGGCGTCATGTTGAGGCGCGAGGCGAGGACGCTCTTGCCCGGCGTGAGGTTGACTTCGATGTGGTCGCCGGGCCGGGTCTCGTCCGGAACCTCTGCGAGCAGATAGCCGATGACGCGCTCGGCGCCCGAGCGCAGCGTGTAGGCCTCGACGTCGCGCACCAGGCCGTGCAGGCGGCGCGACAGCCCCGAGAGCATGCGGCGCGCGAATCCCGGATCGCGCGCCAGCTCGTCGAGGACCGCCTGCTTGGCGACGTGCAGCAGCATGCTGTCGGCGAGCGCCTGCGCGTACACGATGTAGGGCTTGTCGAGGAACATGAGCGCCTCGCCGAAGCTCTGCCCCGGGCGCACGATCTCGACCACCTTCTCGACGCCCTGCGGCGAAGTGAAGCCGAGCTTGACCTGGCCGTAGACCACGACGTGAAAGCCGGTGCAGGGGTCACCCGTGTGGCACACGGTCTCGCCCTTGGCCGCGTGCACGGTAAGGGTCCCGGCGGCGATGCGGTCGAGCTCCTCCCCGCTCATCTCGCTGAACAGCGGTAAATTGGCGAGAAACGCCTGCACCTTGATCTGCGTGGTGGCCATGTCAGTGGCTGGTGCCGTCGGAGCGGGTGATCTTGTTGTAGACGTTGTACTTGCCGGAGGGCTTGTTCATCGGCAGGCGCTTGACCTCTTGCAGGGTCGCCGCATCGTACACCACGATGGCGCCGTCCATGTCCCAGATGCTCGCCAGCGCGTAGCGCCCGTCGCGCGTGAACTCTACGTGCGCCGCGGTCTTGCCGGGCGCGGGCGTGAGGTTCTTCACCACCTCGAGCGTGCGCTTGTCGATCACCTGCAGCGTGTCGCGGTATTTGCTGTTGAAGTTGTCGGCCCAGGCGTAGGGCGTGTTCTCGTGGCTGCGCAGGAAGAAGCCCGGCCCGAGCGTCTCGATCTGCTTCACCACCTTCCAGGTCGCGGTGTCGATGACGGTGACGAGCCCGGTCTTCAGGTTGGGCGTCGCGAGCACGGTGGTGCCGTTCCAGTCCCAGGTGATGCCCGAGCCGAGGTGCGGCAGCCCGGGCAGGTCGATCGACCCGATCCTGCGGCGCACGTCGAGGTTCACCACCTCGCCCTTCTGTGCGCCGCGCGCGGCACCGACGAGATTGGCGTAGCCGCGGTCGAAGAAGAAGTCGTCCAGGTAGTCGTCTGTCTCAATGGTGCGCACCGGGAACGGGCCCTGCTCGGCGAGCGCCTCGCCCATGCGGTAGTCGTGCACCAGCCCCTTGTACACCGGCCCGGTCTTCGGCCCGTAGGGGATCTCCCAGATCTCCTTCACGTCCTTGAGCGCCGCGACGAAGCTCTGGCGCGGGGCGGCGTCGTACACCGCCGAGACGCGCGACGACTCGCCCTTCGCGTCGCGCACCTCGAGCACCTTGACCGGCGCGAGGTCTTGCGCGTCGAGCGCCACCAGCGTATGCGGCAGGTAGTTCGCGGCCATCACCCAGCGCCCGTCTGAGGACACCGCGATGTTCCGCATGTTGATGCCGGCGCGCACCTCGGCGACCATGCGCAGGTTGTACAGGTCGTACTTGGACACCCAGCCGTCGCGCGAGCCGAAGTACACGAACCGTCCCTCGGGCGAGAACTTCGGCCCGCCGTGCAGCGCGAAGCGCGTGGCAAAGCGCGTGAGTGGCTCGAAGCGATCGCCGTCGAGAATGGTGGCGTGGTGGTCGCCCGTCTCCACCACCACGAAGAGATTCAGCGGATCGGCCGCGTACACCGGCTTGTCCGAGTCGGGCTTGGCGGCCGGATGGACGATGCGCGAGGCGCGGATCTCGTCGATGCCCCAGCGCGGCTCGACCGCCGGCGGGGTGTAGATGTAGTCGGCCAGCAACCGGATCTCCGCGGCCGACAGCTTGTCGCCGAAGCCCTGCATCTGCGTCGCCATCCGGCCCCTGGCGATCACCTCGAGCGCCGCGCTCTTCCTCAGCCGCTCGAGGTTCTCTGGCAGCAGCGCGGGACCGGTGAGGCCGAGGCGCTCCGGACCGTGGCATGCCGCGCAGTGCTGCATGTAGAGGCCCTGGGCCGGCTGTGCGTGGAGGGCCGGCGCCGCGACGAGCGCGGCGACGGCAAGCGTCAGGCGGAGCGTTCCCACGTCACGCCCTTGCCGCGGTAGGGCAGCACCGGCACGCGCTCGCCACCCGCCGCGACGCCGATCTCCTCGTCGGTGAGGTAGCAGCCCGGGTCCTCTTCCCAGGCATCGCCCGTGAGCTGCAGGGCGCGCACGCGCGTATTGCCGCCGCAGATATCGAAGTAGGCGCAGGCCGCGCAGCGTCCCTTCACCTCGCGCGGCAGCTTCTTCAGCCCCGCCATGATCGGGTCGCTGGTGTCCCGCCAGATGTCGGAGAACGGCCGCTCGCGCACGTTGCCGAGCGAGTAGTTCCACCACATGGTGTCCGGATGCACGTTGCCGAGATTGTCGATGTTGGCGACGTTCACTCCGGAGGCGTTGCCGCCCCACTCGGCGAGCTTGGCGCGGATGTGCGCCTCGCGCTCGGGGAAGTTCCGGCGCACCCAGAATAGCAGGTACACGCCGTCGGCGTCGTTGTTGCCGGTGACGAACTCCTTCGACAGACCCCGCCGCCGGTAGTCCCACGCCGCATCCAGAAACGAGTCCATGGCGCGCCGGGTGGTCTGGAAATGCGCGTCCGAGCCGCGGTTCTTGTTGCCGCGCCCGGCGTAGTTGAGGTGCGACAGGTAGAACTTGTCGACGCGCTCGGCCTCGGCCAGCGCGAGCAGCGCCGGCAGGTCGGCGGCATTGTCCTGCGTCACCGTGAACCTCAACCCGACCTTCACGCCTTCCTCGCGGCACAGGCGCAGCCCGGCGAGCGAGGCGTCGAACGCGCCCTGCTTGCGGCGGAAGCGGTCGTGCGTGTCCTTCAGACCGTCGAGGCTGATGCCGACGTAGTCGAAGCCCAGCGCGCCGATGCGGCGCGCCATCGGCGCGTCGATCAGCGTGCCGTTGGTCGACAGACCGACGTAGAAGCCCATCTGCTTGGCGCGCGCCGCGACCTCGAAGATGTCGCGCCGCAAGAGCGGCTCGCCGCCGGAGAGGATCAGCACCGGCACGCGAAACTCCTTCAGGTCGTCCATCACCTTGAACACCTGGGCGGTATTCAGCTCGCCGGGGAACTCGACGTCGGCCGAGATCGAGTAGCAGTGCTGGCAGGTGAGGTTGCAGCGGCGGATCAGGTTCCAGATCACCACCGGCCCGGGCGGCTGGCGCCGCGGCCCCGCGGGAGTCGGCCGGTCGATTTCCTGCATGAACTGCGAGACGCGGAACATGGACGAAGGTTAAGGCAGCCGGGGTCCGTGCATTTGATGCATGTCAAACCCCGAAACGCAGGCCGGTTTTCTTCAGGATGCGCGTGCTGTAGAGCACCTCGTGCGCGCGGCAGGCCTCGCCGAGCAGCGCGGCGATCTCGGCCACCTTGCTTTCCACCTCCGTGCGCGTAAGGCCGTGCACCATGGCGAACAGGTTGTAGCGCCACTCCGGCGGCCGGCGCGGGCGGCGATAGCAGTGGCTGACGAAGGGCAGTGCGCCGACGCGCGGCCCGAGCTCGCCGATCGCCGCGTCGTCGACGTCCCACACCGACATTCCGTTGGCCACGTAGCCGAGCGCGTAATGGTTCGGCACCGCGCCGATGCGCCGCACGCGGCCGTCGGCGAGCATCGCGCGCAGGCGCGCCATGAGCGCTTCGGGCGCCACGCCGAGCGACTTGGCGAGCGCGTGATAGGGCCGCGGCACGAGGGGAAGTCCGTCCTGCAGCGCGCGCACGATGTCCGCATCGTTCATGCTGTCAGCCTCAGCTCGACGAAATATTCGTCGAGCTTGGGAAAATCGAGCACCTCGAGGCCGGTCGCCGCCTCGATGCGGGCGATCGCCGCAGCGATGCCCTCGGGCCTCTCGGTCGCCAGCACGAACCACATGTTGAGCCGGTGCGTGCGCTCGTAGTTGTGCGCCACTTCGGGAAGCGCGTTGACGATTCCCGCGATGCGCTCGAAGTCCGCCGGCGGCACGCGCATCGCGCACAGCGTGAATGCGCCGCCGAGCTCGACCGCGTCGAACAGCGGGCCGAAGCGGGTGAGAGTGCCGTCCGCGAGCAGCGCCTCGAGCCGCGCGATCAGCGTCGCCTCGTCGGTGCCGAGCTGCGCCGCGGCCTCGGCGTAGGGACGCTCGCACACCGGAAAGCCGCCGTGCAGGCCGTTGACGATGGCGCGGTCGAGCTCATTCATCGTCCGCTCCGTCGTCGGCGTAGCGGGCGCCGCGCTGCTTGAAGGCGCGGCGGCTGAACAGCACCGCGTGCGGAAAGCGCGCCAGGCCCTCCTCCGTGCCGATCGCCGCGAGCTGGCCGTTCACCTCCTTGCGGCCGCGGCCGTGGATCATGCAATACAGGTTGTACGGCCACGCGGGCCGGTGGCGCGCGCGGCGGTAGCACAACGTCACCTCGGGGCGGCGCGCGAGCCGCAGGCCGGCCTCGGCCACCTCGGCGTCGGGCACGTCCCACACCGCCATCGCATTGGCGGTGTAGCCGAGCTTCCGGTGGCGCAGCACTACGCCGACGCGGCGCGCCACCCCCGAGGCGAGCCAGCGCTCGAGCGTCGCGATCACCTCGTCTTCGGTCATGCGCGCGGCGCGCGCGAGCGCGGCGTAGGGCTCGGGCTCGAGCGGGAAGCCGCCTTCGACCGCGGCCACCAGCCTGCGCTCGGCAGCAGCGAGCCGCGCCGGCGGGCACGGGCAATGCGGGGCGCGCGGCACCGCATTGCCCGCCAGGTCGAAGCCGAGGTCGATGTGGTATTCCTCGACCAGCGGCAGCGGCAGCACCGGCATGCCGGTGTCGCGGGCAATGCGCTCGAGCGCCGTGCGCAGCGCTTCCTGCGACGGCGCGGTGGCGACGAACCACAGGTTGACGGAGTTCTCGCGCTCGTAGTTGTGGTTTACCTCGGGCTGCGCGCTCACCAGCTTCGCCACGGCGTCGATTTTCGACGGCGGCACGGCCATCGCGGCGAGCGTGCTGGCGCCGACGGCGTTCGGCGCGAACACCACGCCGATGCGGCTCACCACGCCGTCCTGCAGCCCCGCGCGGTAGGCGCCGAGCACCTGCGCCTCCGACAGCCCGCAGCGCTCGCCGATCTCGGCGAACGGCCGCCGCGCGAGCGGGAAGTCGCGCTGGAAGTCGTTTAGCAGCGGCAGCTCGGGCGTGTCCGGGGCCGGCGGCATCGCTAGAACCCGGTGGCAAAGGCGCGCGCGCTGAGCAGGATGCCGCTCGGATGCTCGGCCTTCAGTTGCGCGAGCTCTCTGAAACTCGCCGGATCGTAGACGCGCACCACGTTGTCGTCGCGCGACGAGATCCACACCTGCTCGCCGCGCGGCGTGAACTCCATGTGCAGCACCGCGCGCCCGGGCTTGAGCGTCTTGACGATCGCGCGGCTCGGCAGGTCGATCACCTGCACCGTGTCGTTGTCCGGGAAGGCGAAGTTCACCCAGATGCGCCGCCCGCCGGGCTGCGCGATGGCGAACACCGGCTGGCCGTGCACCGCAATGCGGCCCGCTTCCTCCCAGGTTTCGGTGTCGACGATCAGCACTTCGTGGTGGCCGACCGCGGGCAGCACCGCGAATTTTCCCGCCACCGCCCAGCCGCGCAGGTGCGGCATCTTGTACACCGGCAGCTTCTGCTCGCCGCGGCCGTAATGATCGAGTATGCGGCGCACGCCTCGCTCCGGGTGCCACAGGTCGAGCAGCGCGAGGCCGTCTTCGCCGAACAGGCCGGCGATGTACCAGCGCCCGTCGGGAGTGATCAGGCCGTCGTAGGGCTGGCGGCCAATTTCGCGCAACCTGGTCACTACCGGATGGCGCGGGTCGGCGCAATCGGCGATCCAGATCTCGCCCGCGTCGTACAGGCTGAAGATGAAGCGCTCGCCCGGCGCGTCGGCGATGCCGACCACCTTGGAGCGCTGCGTGCCGTCGCCCCAGGTCGCGGGGATGTCGGCGAGCGGCGCGAGCGTCGCCGCATCGAACAGGCGCACCCCGCCCGGCTCGTAGTTCGCCACGGCGATCACGCGCCCGTCCTGCGAGATGGCGCCGCCGATCGAGTTGCCGGCCTGCACCACCCGCGCATCGATCCGCGCGCGCAGCATGTCGACCTTGGTCAGGCCGCCGTCGCGGCCGAACACGTAGGCGTAGCGCCCGTCGCGCGAGTACACCGCGGTAGCGTGCGACAGGTCGCCCAGGCCGGTCACGGTGGCGTAGCTCGCGCGTGTGCTGGTGTCGATCAGCATGACGCGGTGGCTTGCGCGCTCCACCACCAGGCCGAGGTCGCCCGTTCCGCGCAAGGACGACAGCGGCACGCAGGCGCTCAGCCCGAGAATTGAAATCAGAATCAATTTCTTATTGGTCACCTGGCAGGCCTTTCTTCAGCGATTCGACGATCCAGCGCGCCTCGTCTTCGGTCATGAACCTGCGCCACGGCGGCATCGGCGTGCCGGGCCGTCCGTCGAGGATGGTCGCCTCGAGCGAGCGCGCATCCTTGCCGGCGAGCGCCGCGGGCAGCAGCGGCGGGCCGAGCCCGCCTTTGAGCGTCATGCCGTGGCACGAACCGCAGTCCTGGCGCAGCATCTCGACGAGCTGCGCGCGCCGCGGCGCCGCGGGCTCCGCCGCGCTCGCGGCCAGCGCGAAAGCCGTCGCCGCGAGGATCAGGACGGGCTTGCAATTCATGGCATAAGGTTGCCCGAGACGCCCAATTCGCACTTAACATAGATCAAAGTCCGCCACCTCGCGACACCGTAGGGTCTTGCCATGACCACCCCGCACAGTATCGCTCCGAGCGCCGACCGCGCCTATTTCGCCGCCTTCCTCGACCTGCGCGGCAAGCCCGGCGTGGTGGTCGGCGGCGGCGCAGTGGCGGCGCTCAAGGCCGAGGTGCTGCTGCGCTCGGGCGTCAAGCTGACGGTGGTAGCGCCCGAGCTGTGCGCGCGGCTCGGCGAGCTGACGCTGGTCGGCGCGCTGCGCCACGAAGCGAAGCGCTTCCAGCCCGGCGACCTGGTGGGCGCCGAGATCGTCATCGCCGCGACCGACGATCCCGCGGTCAACGAGTCGGTGTCGAACGCCGCCAAGGCGCTGCACATCCCGGTGAACGTCGCCGACAACGCGGCGCTGTCGAGCTTCATCATGCCGTCGATCGTCGACCGGCCGCCGCTGCAGATCGCGATTTCCACCGCCGGGGCGTCGCCCGTGCTGGCGCGCAAGCTGCGCAGCATGATCGAGGCGCTGGTGCCGTTCGCCTTCGGGCGCCTGGCGGCGCTCGCTGCGCGCTTTCGCGCGCCATCGAAGCGCCGCTTCCCCGACCCCGAGGCGCGGCGGCGCTTCTGGGAGGACGCGATCGACGGCGCGGTGGGCGAGATGGTGCTCTCGGGGCGCGAAGAGCAGGCCGCGGCGGCGCTCGAGCGCGAGCTCGCGCAAGGCGCCGCGCGCGGCGCACCGGAAGGCATGGTGTACCTGGTTGGCGCCGGCCCCGGCAACCCCGATCTCCTCACGCTGCGCGCGCTGCACGTCATGCAGCGCGCCGACGTGGTGCTGTACGACCACCTGGTGGCGCCGGCGATCGTCGACCTGGCGCGGCGAGACGCCGAGCGCATGTACGTCGGCAAGGAAAGCGACAACCACGCGCTCCGGCAGGAGCAGATCAACGCGCTCATGGTGCGCCTGGCGAAACAAGGCAAGCGCGTGCTGCGCCTCAAGGGGGCGACCCGTTCATCTTCGGCCGCGGCGGCGAGGAGATCGAGACGCTCGCCGCCAACGGCGTCGCCTTCGAGGTGGTGCCGGGCATCACCGCGGCGAGCGGCACGGCGGCCTACGCCGGCATCCCGCTCACCCACCGCGACCGCGCGCATTCCTGCGTGTTCGTCACCGGTCACCTGAAGGACGGCAGCCTCGACCTCAACTGGGACGCGCTCGCGCGTCCGAAGCAGACCGTGGTGATCTACATGGGCGTGCGCGGCCTGCGGCAGCTGTGCGCCGAGCTGGTGGCGCACGGCCTGCCCGCCTCCACGCCCGCGGCGCTGGTAGAGAAAGCCACGCTCCCCAAGCAGCGTGTGGTCGCCGGCACGCTCGCGTCGCTCCCCGAACTCGCCGAGCGCGAGCAGGTGCGCCCGCCCGCCCTGGTGATCGTCGGCGAGGTGGTGACGCTCAGGGACAAGCTCGGCTGGTACCGGCCGCGCGCGCTCGACGCCGGGCAGCCGGCCGCCGAGGAAACTTCCCGCTAGAGCTCGCGGTCGATGAGCGGCGGCGTCTCGGCGCCGGGCAGCGCCTCGACGTCCTTCAGCTTTCTTTCGATCTGGCGCGTGCGCGTCTCGGCGGCGTCGATCGAGTTGGTCACCGTCTGCAGCTGCGCCTTGGTGCGCGCCAGCACCTCGGCGAACCTGCCGAACTCGCTCTTCACCGCGCCGAGCACCTGCCAGACCTCCGATGATCGCTTCTCGATCGCCAGCGTCCTGAAGCCCATCTGCAGGCTGTTGAGCAGCGCCGAAAGCGTGGTGGGGCCGCACAGGGTCACGCGGTAGTCGCGCTGCAGCGCCTCGAACAGCCCCGGCCTTCGCAGCACCTCGGCGTACAGGCCCTCGAACGGCAGGTAAAGGAGGCCAAAGTCCGTGGTCGCCGGCGGCTCGACGTACTTCTCGGCGATGGTCCTCGCCTCCAGCCGGATGCGCGCTTCGAGCGCCTTGGCCGCGACCTCGACCGCGACCGGATCGGCGGCGTCCTGCGCCTCCTGCAGCCGCTGATAGTCCTCGGTCGGAAACTTGGCATCCAGCGGCAACCACACGACGCCCTCGGCGTCGCGTCCGGGCAGCCGGATGGCGAACTCGACGCGGTCCTTGGAGCCCGGCTTGGTGGCGACGTTGGTCTCGTACTGCTCTGGGGTCAGGATCTGCTCGAGCAGCGCCGCGAGCTGCACCTCGCCCATCACGCCGCGGTTCTTGACGTTGGCGAGCACCTTCTTCAGGTCGCCGACGCCGGCGGCGAGCACCTGCATCTCGCCGAGCCCCTTGTGCACCTGCTCAAGGCGCTCCGAGACCTGCTTGAACGATTCCGACAAGCGCTGCTCGAGCGTGGCGTGCAGCTTCTCGTCCACGGTCTGGCGCATCTGCTCGAGCTTGGCCGAATTGTCCTGCTGCAGCTTCTCCAGGCGCTGCTCGAGCGTCTCGCGCGTCTCGCGCGCCGCGAGGCGCTGCTGGTCCTGCACCCGGCCGAGGCTCTCGTCGAGCGTGCGGCGAAAGTTCTCCAGCTGCAGCGCGAAGCTGTCGATCTGGTTGTTCTGCATGGTGGCGATCGACGTCATCTGCGTCGACATGCTCTGACTGAAGGACGACAGCCCACGGCGCGACATTTCCTCGCGAGCCTCGCGCGAGGAAGCGCGCTCGCGCACCGAGCATCACCAGACCGCCACGGCCGCCACCACGGCCGCGACGAGCGTCAGCACGACCAGGATCTCGATCATGGCTGCCCCGGCATGTCGCCTTCCTTGTTGCGCATCCAGTCGGCGGTGCCAAAGAACTGCTGCATCAGCCAGTCCCTGAGCTCCGGCGGCTCGACGCCGGTCTCATCGAGCGCGCGTCGCATGCACGCGAGCCAGGCGTCGCGCTCGGCCTTGCCGATCGCAAACGGCAGGTGGCGCGCGCGCAGCATCGGGTTGCCGATTCTCTGCTGGTAGAGCGGCGGCCCGCCGAGGTAGCCCGACAGGAACATGAACAGCTTGTCGCGCGAGTTCGTGAGGTCGTCGGGATGAAGTTTGCGCACGGCGAAATATTCGGGCTCGCTGTCCATCAGCGCGTAGAAGCGCTCGACCAGGCAAAACAGCGCCCGCTGGCCGCCGAGAAGCTCATAAGGCGTGGGATCCTGCTTTGGTTCAGCTGCGCTCATACGGAATTCTACCGTCCAATAAGCGTGCCAGCGCACCGACCAGCGCCCGGGGTTGGATGCATCATCGCTACGACGTATGGAGCTCTCCGAAACGATCACGAAGGAGAATCAAATGAAGAAGGTAACAATCGCTGCGACCATCACTGCAATTGCGATTGCAGTGAGCGCGCCGTTCACGCTTGCCCAGACGGCGCCCGAGCCGAACACGGCGCCGCCGGCCGCATCGCCGCGCGGCAACCAAATGGGGCCCGGCATGATGTACAACCAAGGCCAAGGGCAAGGTCAAAGCCAAGTCCCTGGCTACGGGCCCGGCATGATGTACAACCAAGGCCAAGGTCAAGGTCAAAGCCAAGTCCCTGGCTACGGGCCCGGCATGATGTACAACCAAGGCCAAGGTCAAGGTCAAAGCCAAGTCCCTGGCTACGGGCCCGGCATGATGGGCGGCGATGGGTCCGGCTGCGCGGCGGGCGTCAACGCAGCAGCGACTGCCGCCCGTCCCGGGTGTCTACGGTAAGCGCCCTAACGCACCGACCAGCGCCCGGGGTTGAATGCATCATTATTCAAGAGGACCGCGCTTTCCTAAACGATCACGAAGGAGAAGTACATGAAGAAGATGACAATCGCCGCGACCATCACTGCAATTGCGATTGCAGTGAGCGCGCCGTTCACGCTTGCCCAGACGGCGCCCGAGCCGAACACGGCGCCGCCGGCCGCATCGCCGCGCGGCAACCAAATGGGGCCCGGCATGATGTACAACCAAGACCAGGGGCAAGGTCAAAGCCAAGGCCAAGTCCAAGGGCAAGGTCAAAGCCAAGTCCCTGGCTACGGGCCCGGCATGATGGGCAGCTACGGGTCCGGCTGGATGGCTGGATACGGCGGGATGTGGGTGGTGATCCTGCTTATCCTCGCGGCTGTCGGCCTCGCGGCATGGGTCGTCACGCATAAGAGGAAGTGAACGGAGAAAGCCCTCCGACCACCAGCCGTCGGGCTTGCCCGGGCCGGGCTGTCTCTACCCCGCTTCCCTTAGCGTAAGGGCCGGCGAGGCGCGGAGTACCTTGCGGGAGGAGAGCCAGGCGTTCAGCGACAGCAGGACGATGCCGGCGAGCGGGCCGGCGACCAGCAGCATGGGGCTCGGCGGCAGGTCGAGTTCGAACACGCGCCGCGCGAGCAGCTGGCCGATGACCGCCGCGCCGAGGGTGGCGAGCGCCCCCGCGATCACGCCCATGGCGAGGAACTCGGCGCGCTGGCTGCCGGCGACCTGGGCGCGCGAGGCGCCGTAGACGCGCATCACCGCGGCCTCGCGGCGCCGCTCGTCCTCGGTCGCGACGAGCGCCGAATACAGCACCAGCACCCCCGCGCCGAGCGCGAACAGGAACACGAACTGCACCGCGGTGATGAGCTGGTCGATGACGCCCTGCGCCTGGCGCACCGCGGCGCCGACGTCGACCACGGTAAGGTTGGGAAACTTCTGCGTCAGCTGGTTCATGGCGCGCTCCGCGTCCGAGGAGACGCGGAACGCGGTGATGTAGCTGGTAGGCATGCTCCGGAGCAGCTGTGGCGGTGCGATGACGAAGAAATTGACCTTCATCGAATCCCAGCGCAGCTTTCTCAGCGAGGTGATGCGCCCGGAGAAGGTCTCGCCGCCAACCTCGAAGCCGAGCTCGTCGCCGAGCTTCCAGCCGAGCCGCTCGGCGATGCCCTCTTCGACCGAGAGCTGGTGCGGATCGCCGCCCTTCTGCCACCAGCTGCCCGCGGCGATCTCGTTGTGCCCGGGAAGGAAGTCGGCGTAGCTCAGGTTGAACTCGCGCTCGACCAGGCGCTTGGCGCGCTCGTCGTCGTAGTCCTTCTCCGACACCGGCTTGCCGTCGAGCGACACCACGCGCCCGCGCACCATCGGGTAGATGTCGGGCTCGCCGATGCCGCGCGCGGCGAAGAAGCGCTTCACCGGCGCGAGCTGGTCGGGCTGGATGCCGAGCACGAAGCGGTTCGGCGCGTCGGGCGGCGCTGCGCGGCGCCAGGCGTCGACCAGGTCGTTGCGGGTGAAGCTGAGCAGCAGCACCGCGGTGAGGCCGAGCGCCAGGCTCGAGACCTGGATGGCGTTGCCGCGTGCATGACGTCTGAGGTTGGCGAGGCCGTAGCGCAGCGACGGGCTGTGCGATCCGAGCGCGCGCGCCACCGGCGCGCTCGACAGCGCGCGCAGCGCGAGCCACGCCACGAGCGTGAACACCGCGACCGCGACGCCGAAGCCGCCCACCACGTACGCGCCGAGCCGCAGGTCGCCCGCCTGCCACACGAGCAGCGCGCCGAGCGCGCCGAGTCCCAGCGCGTAGGCCGCCAGCGTGGCGCGCCGCGGCGCGCCCGACTCGCGCCGGATGACGCGCACCGCGGGCACGTTTCGCAGCTGCACCAGCGGCGGCAGCGCGAACCCGAGCAGCAGCACTATGCCGACGAGGAAACCCTGCAGCGCGGGGAGCGGCGTCGGCGCCGGCAGCTCGGCCTGCAGCAGCCCCGCGAGCGCGCCGGCGAGCGCCTGCTGCGCGCCGTAGCCCGCCAGGCAGCCGAGCGCGCAGGCGGCGAGCCCGAGCAGCAGGAACTCCATGCCGTAGAGCGCCATCAGCCGCGCCTGGGTCGCACCCAGGCAGCGCATCACCGCGCAGCCGTCGAGATGGCGCTCGACGAAGCGCCGCGTGCCCAGGGCGATCGCCACGCCGGCGAGGATCGCCGCCAGCAGCGCGGTGAGGCCGAGAAAGCGCTGCGCGCGCTCGATCGAGGCGCGCACCTGCGGGCGGCCGGTCTCGAGATCGTCAGCGCGCTGGCCGCGCTCGAGCCGCGGTGCGACGGACTTCTCCAGCGCGCGGACTTTCTCGGCGGTGCCCGCCGCGTACAGGTAGTACCAGACGCGGCTGCCGGTCCGCACCAGGCCGGTGGCCGGAACGTCGGCGACGTTCATCATCAGGCGCGGTGCGATGTTGAAGAAATTGGCGCCGCGCTCGGGCTCGAGGGTCAGCAGCGCGGCGACCATGAGCTCGCTCGCACCGAGCCGAATGCGGCTGCCCACCGGCGCGCCGAGCGCCGATACCAGGCGCTCCTCCAGCCACACCGTGCCCGGCGCCGGACCCTGCGCCGCCGGCGCGTCCGGCGCGCCGATGGCCGGCGCAGTGCGCAGCCGGCCGCGCAAGGGGTAATTCGCGCTCACCGCCTTGACGCCCGCGAGCTGGCTGCGCGGCTTGTCGCCTTCGCCAGCCGAGGCCATGCTGATGAAGTTGATCGCCTCGGCCCGCGCCAGGCCGCGCCCGGCGATCTCCTCGCCGATCGCCGTGCTCCATGGATGATCCGAGACCAGCACCAGGTCAGCGCCGAGCAGCTGGTGCGCGTCGCGCAGCAGCGCCTGGCCCACGCGGTCGGCGAAGAACGCCACGCTGGTGACGCTCGCCACCGCCACCACCAGCGCCGCGGCGAGCACGCGCAGCTCGCCCGCGCGCCAGTCGCGCGCCAGCATCCTCGCCGCCAGTCTCATGGCGCGATCCGTCCCGCCGCCAGGCGCACACTGCGGTCGCAGCGCGCGGCGAGGTGCTCGTCGTGCGTCACCATGATGAGCGTGGTGCGCGCCTCGCGGTTGAGCTCGAAGAGCAGATCGATCACGCCCTCGCCCGACTCGGCATCGAGGCTCCCGGTCGGCTCGTCCGCGAGCAGCAGCTTGGGCCGCACCACGAAGGCGCGCGCCAGCGCGACGCGCTGCTGCTCGCCGCCGGACAGGTGCTTTGGCGCGTGGTGCAGCCGCTCGGCGAGCCCGACGCGCGCGAGCACCTCGCGCGCCGCACGCTCGGCGTCGGGGCACCCGGCAAGCTCGAGCGGCAGCATGACGTTCTCGAGCGCCGAGAGCGCCGGCAGCAGCTGGAACGACTGGAACACGAAGCCGACGGTGCGCCCGCGCAGCTCGGCGCGCGCGTCCTCGTCGAGCGAGAACAGGTCCCTGCCGTCGAGCTCGACCGTGCCCGCGGTAGGCGTGTCGAGGCCGGCGAGCAACGCGAGCAGCGTCGACTTGCCCGAGCCCGAGGCGCCGACGATGGCGAGCGCCTCGCCGGTGGTGACTGCGAGGTCGATGTCGCGCAAAATGACGAGCTCGCCGTCACCGCTTTTCACCGTCTTGCCGATGCCGCGCGCTATCAAGACCTTGTTGTTGGTCGTCATGTTCGTCCTGGGTGCCGCCGGAAGCGCGGTCGCTGCGGAAAGAACCATCCTGGTGTACGGCGACAGCCTCTCTGCGGCCTACGGCATTCCGCGCGCGCGCGGCTGGGTGGCGCTGCTCGAGAAGCGGCTCGCGGCCGAGGGTTACGATTATAACGTCGTCAACGCCAGCATCTCGGGCGAAACCACCAGCGGTGGACTCGCGCGCATGGCGAAAGTTCTCGCGCGCGACCGGCCGGCGGTCATGATCCTCGAGCTGGGCGCCAACGACGGCCTGCGCGGCCTGCCGGTGGCGCAGATGAAGAGCAACCTCGACGCGATGATCCGCCAGGCGCAGAAGGCAGGCGCGCAGGTGCTGCTGGTCGGGGTGCACATGCCGCCCAACTACGGCCCGGCCTACGCCGAGAGCTTCGCCGCCGCGTTCGGCGAGCTGGCGCAGGCGCGCGGCAGCGCGCTAGTGCCGTTCGTGTTCGAGGGCTTCGCCGCGCGCGGCGAGCTGTTCCAGGAAGACGGCATGCACCCGACCGCGCAGGCGCAGGCGTTGATCCTGGAGAATGTGTGGCGCGGCCTCGCGCCGCTGCTCGAGAAGCGTCCTAGAGCACGCTGACGCGCGCCGGGCCGTCGGCGAGCCGGCCGATCGCGCGCGCCTCGGCGAAGCCCTCGCGCGCGAACTGCGCCAGCACGTCCTTTTCCGCCTCGGGCGCGCAGGCGACCAGCAGGCCGCCGCTGGTCTGCGGATCGGTGAGCAGCACGCGCATCCACTGCGGCGCGCCGGCGGGCAGCGCCACCGCGCGGCCGTAGCTCGACCAGTTGCGCCCCGAGGCGCCGGTGGCGAGTCCGCGTTTCGCCTGCTCGAGCGCCTCGGCGATCACCGGCAGCTCGTCGAAGCGCAGCTCGGCGAACAGGCGCGAGCCGCGGCACATCTCGAGCAGGTGGCCGAGCAGCCCGAAGCCGGTGACGTCGGTGAGCGCGTGCACGCCGGCCATGTCGGCGAGCGCCATGCCGGGCGTGTTCAGGCGCGTGGTCGAAGCGAGCATCTGCGCGTAGCCGGCTGCGCTCAGGGCGCCCTTCTTGAGCGCCGCGGAGAGGATGCCGATGCCGAGCGACTTGCCGAGGATGAGCACGTCGCCCGCGCGCGCGCCGCTGTTCTTCTTCACCTTGTCGGGATGCACCAGGCCGAGCGCCACCAGGCCGTAGATCGGCTCGAGCGTGTCGATCGAATGCCCGCCCGCCATCGGGATGCCGGCCTCGGCGCACACCGCCTCGCCGCCTTCGAGGATGCGGCGGATGGCGGACACCGGCAGCTTGTCGAGCGGCATGCCGACTACCGCGAGCGCGAACACCGGACGCGCGCCCATGGCGTAGACGTCGGACAAGGCGTTGGTCGCGGCGATGCGGCCGAAGTCGTAGGGATCGTCGACGATCGGCGTGAAAAAATCGGTGGTCGCGACCAGCGCCTGGCTGTCGTTCAACCGGTATACCGCGGCGTCGTCGGCGGTCTCGGTGCCGACCATCAGGTCCGCGGGCAGGCCGCGCACCTGCGCGACGGCGAGGATTTCGGACAGCACCGCGGGCGCGATCTTGCAGCCGCAGCCGCCGCCGTGGCTGAACTCGGTGAGACGAATGGGTTCGGGAGCGTTCATGAGGGTAGAATTTTAACCGATGAACTCCCCCGACCGGCACAGCGTCGTCGCGAGCGCAGAGATGTTCGCGTCGTTCGACGCGGTGATCGACGTGCGCTCGCCTGCCGAGTTCGTCGAAGACCACGTTCCCGGAGCGCTTTCCTGCCCGGTGCTCGACGACGCCGAGCGCGCGCGCGTCGGCACGATCTACAAGCAGGAATCGCCGTTCCAGGCGCGCCGGATCGGCGCGGCGCTGGCGGCGCAGAACATTGCGCGCCACCTCGAAGGCGCGCTCGCCGGCAAGCCGCGCGGCTGGCGGCCGCTGGTGTACTGCTGGCGCGGCGGCAAGCGCTCGGCCGCCATGGCGCACGTGCTGCGCGAGATCGGCTGGGACGCGAAGACGCTCGCGGGCGGCTACAAGTCCTACCGCCGCTGGGTGGTGGGCGAGCTCGCCGCGCTGCCCGGCGCCCTGACCTTTCGTGTCGTTCACGGGGCCACCGGCAGCGGCAAGAGCCGCCTGCTGCGCGCGCTCGAGCGCGCCGGCGCGCAGGTGCTCGACCTCGAGGAGCTCGCGGCGCACCGCGGCTCGGTGCTCGGCGGGCTGCCCGAGCGCGCCCAGCCTTCACAGAAGTGGTTCGAGAGCCTGCTGGCGCGCGAGCTGACCACGCTCGATGCCGCGCGGCCGGTGTACGTGGAAGGCGAGAGCCGCAGGATCGGCCAGGTGCAGCTGCCCGAGGCGCTGATCGGGGCGATGCGCGCCGCCGAGTGCCTGCTGCTCGAAGCCGACGTCGGCACGCGCGTGGCGGTGCTGATGCAGGAGTACCGCCACTTCTTCGAGGACCGTGGCGCGCTCGCGGCGCAGCTCGATTGCCTGGTCGGCCTGCACGGCCGCGCGGTGGTCGACGCGTGGCAGGCGCTCGCCGCGCGCGGCGCGTGGCCGGAGCTGGTCGAGCGGCTGCTGGTCGAGCACTACGACCCGGCCTACCGGCGCTCGGCGCGCAACAACTTCGCGCGGCTGGGCGAGGCCGAGGTACTGCGCGTGCCCGCGCCTGACGAGGCCTGCTACGAGCGGCTCGCGCGCACCATTGCCGGATATGCTGCAGGCCATCGACCGCATCGCCTCGCGCCTGTCGCGTAAGACCGTCGTCCTGGCGTCGGTCGCGGCGGTGGCGCTCGTCGGACTCGCGGACCAGCTCACCGGCTTCGAGCTCTCGTTCTCGCTCTTCTACCTCGCGCCAATCGCCGTTGCGACCTGGTACGCGGGGCGCAGCGCCGGCATGCTGGTCGCCCTGATCAGCGGCGCCGCCTGGCTGGTCGCGGACCTGAGCGCCGGCCACGTCTACAGCAGCCGCGCCATCGTCGCCTGGGACGCGTTGATGCGGCTGTGCATATTCGTGATCTTCGCGCAGCTGCTGCACGCGCTGCACAGCCTGCTCGACACCGCGCAGCGTCTCGCCCGCACCGATCTCCTGACCGGCCTCGACAACCGTCGCGCCTTCTTCGAGCAGCTGCAGTACAGCCTCGCGCTTGCGGCGCGCGAGCGCCGCCCGCTGACGCTCGCCTACGTGGACCTGGACGACTTCAAGCGCGTCAACGACGTGCACGGGCACGCCGCGGGCGACCAGGTGCTGCGCATCGTCGCGCGCACCCTGCTGCAGGCCTTGCGCCGTACCGACACGGTGGCGCGCCTGGGCGGCGACGAGTTCGCGCTGCTGCTGCCGGGCACCGACCAGGCGGGAGCCGAAAGCCTGATCGCCAAGACGCGCCAGGCCCTGTACGAGGCATTCCGCACCGAGAGCGCGCGGCCGACCTGCAGCGTCGGCGCGGTGACCTTTGCCGAGCCGACGCTCGACGCGGAGCGGGCCATCGCGGCGGCCGATGCGCTGATGTACCAGGTGAAGGCGCGCGGCAAGGACGGGGTCGCGTTCGTGCAGGAGCCGCGCGAGCATGCGTAGCCCTTCCGCGACCGTGATCTCGATCACCGGGCTGTCGAAGACCTACGCCTCCGGGTTCCGGGCTCTGAAGGACATCAACCTGGAGATCCGGCGCGGCGAGATCTTCGCGCTGCTGGGGCCCAACGGCGCGGGCAAGACGACCCTGATCGGCACCATCTGCGGCATCGTCACGCCGAGCGAGGGAACCATCCTCGTCGACGGGCACGACATCGTCGCCGATTACCGCGCCGCGCGCGCGCTCATCGGTCTCGTGCCGCAGGAGCTGACGACCGACGCGTTCGAATCGGTGTGGGGCACCGTGTCCTTCAGCCGCGGCCTGTTCGGCAGGCCCGCCGACCCCGCGCACATCGAGCAGGTGCTAAGGGACCTCTCGCTGTGGGACAAGAAGGACAGCAAGATCATCACCCTCTCGGGCGGCATGAAGCGCCGCCTGCTGATCGCCAAGGCGCTGTCGCACGAGCCGCGGGTGCTGTTCCTCGACGAGCCGACCGCCGGCGTCGACGTCGAGCTGCGGCGCGACATGTGGCAGCTGGTGCGCTCGCTCAGAGCCGGCGGGGTGACCGTCATTCTCACCACCCACTACATCGAGGAGGCCGAAGAGATGGCCGACCGCATCGGCGTCATCAACAAGGGCGAGCTCGTGCTGGTGGAAGACAAGGCCGAGCTGATGCGCAAGCTCGGCCGCAAGCAATTGGCGCTGCAGCTGCAGTCTCCGCTCGAGCGCATCCCGCCGGGGCTGTCCCGCTACAACCTCGAGCTGGCCGCCGACGGCTGCGAAATGATCTATACCTACGATGCGCAGGCCGATCGGGCCGGCATCGCCTCGCTGCTGAAGGACCTGGCCGGGTCGGGCATAGCGTTCAGGGATCTGCACACCACGCAGAGCTCGCTCGAGGACATCTTCGTCGGCCTGGTGAGCGACCGGTCATGAATGTCCACGCGATGCGCGCGATCTACAAGTTCGAGATGGCGCGCACCCGGCGCACGCTGATGCAGAGCATCGTCTCGCCGGTGATCTCGACCTCGCTGTATTTCGTGGTCTTCGGCGCCGCGATCGGCTCGCGCATCCAGCACGTCGAGGGGGTCAGCTACGGCGCCTTCATCGTGCCGGGGCTGATCATGCTGTCGCTGCTGACGCAGAGCATCTCCAACGCGTCGTTCGCGATCTACTTCCCGAAATTCACCGGGACCATCTACGAGCTGCTGTCGGCGCCGGTCTCCTCGCTCGAAGTCGTGGCGAGCTACGTCGGCGCGGCGGCGACCAAGTCGATCGTTCTCGGCGTCATCATCCTTGCGACGGCGGCGCTGTTCGTGCCGCTGCGCATCGAGCACCCGCTGTGGATGATCCTGTTCCTCGTGCTCACCGCGGTGACCTTCAGCCTGTTCGGCTTCATTATCGGCATCTGGGCCGACGGTTTCGAGAAGCTGCAGCTCATCCCGCTGCTCATTGTCACGCCGCTCACCTTTCTCGGTGGCAGCTTCTACTCGATCCACATGCTGCCGCCGGTCTGGCAGACGGTGACCCTGTTCAACCCCGTGGTGTACCTGGTGAGCGGCTTCCGCTGGAGCTTCTACGGCCTCGCCGACGTGAGCGTGGCGGTGAGCCTCGGCATGACGCTCGCCTTCCTCGCGGCCTCGCTCGCGGTTGTCGCCTGGATCTTCAGGACCGGTTACCGCCTCAAGACCTAGTGATGCCCAACCCCATTCCCGCCCTGTCGCTGCTCGAAACGCGCGTGCTCGGCACCCTGGCCGAAAAGGAGCGCACGGTCCCCGACGCCTATCCGCTGACGCTCAACGCCCTGGTCTCCGGGTGCAACCAGAAGACCAGCCGCGACCCGGTGATGCAGGCCACCGAGGCCGAAGTACAGGCGGCGATCGACAGCCTGAGGCGCTGCAACCTGGTGGTGGAATCGAGCGGCGGGCGCGTCGCCCGCTACGCCCACAATATCGAGCGGGCATTGCAGGTGCCGACCCAGTCCACGGCCCTGCTCACCGCGCTCATGCTGCGCGGCCCGCAGACCGCGGGCGAGCTGCGCATCGCCTGCGAACGCCTGCATCACTTCGCCGACATCTCCGCGGTCGAGGGATTTCTCGACGAGCTGGCCGCGCGGCCGGCGGGCGCGCTGGTCGCGCAACTGCCGCGCCTGCCCGGCGCGCGCGAGAACCGCTGGGCCCACCTGCTGAGCGGCGCGCCCGCCGCAGCAGGCGCCGGCGGCGCAAACGCCATCCGGCAGCGACGTTTCCCTCGGCGAGATGGCGGCGCTCAAGGCCAACGTCGCGCGGCTCGAGGGCGAAGTCGCCGAGCTCAGGACCTTGATGAATCAAATCTGTTCGGAGCTCGGGGTTCCATCCGGGCGGCGTTAGAGGTGCACGACAAATGGCCGGTTTGTTCCAGGAGCGACAGGTCGGATTCGGCCAGGAGTCGCCAAGCACATGAAGTGCTGCGGGC
>CAWICY010000002.1:0-34964 GCA_963834845.1 uncultured Pseudomonadota bacterium | reverse complement strand
TCACTCTCCGCCATCTGCGCGCCGCAAACCGCCGCATTAGTCCTGTAAAATCCGCGCTTTTTCGCCGCTTCCGCCTTCCCATGGCGTTGATCGTCCAGAAATTCGGCGGCACCTCGGTAGGCTCGGTCGAGCGTATCCGCAACGTGGCGCGCCGCGTCGCCAAGTGGAAGGCGGCCGGGCACAGCGTGCTCGTCGTACCGTCCGCGATGGCTGGCGAGACCAACCGCCTGATCGCGCTCGCGCGCGAGATCCAGCCGCAGCCCGACGCGCGCGAGCTCGACGTCGTCGCCTCGACCGGCGAGCAGGTGACCATCGGGCTGCTCGCGATGGCGCTCATCGAGCTCGGCCTCAAGTCGCGGAGCTACACCGGCTGGCAGGTGAAGGTGCGCTGCGACGCGGCCTTCGGCAAGGCGCGCATCGTGTCGATCGACGACGAGCGCCTGCGCCGCGACATCGCGGGCGGCATCATCCCGGTGGTGGCCGGGTTCCAGGGCGTCGATGCGCACGACAACATCACCACGCTGGGGCGCGGCGGCTCGGACACCTCGGCGGTTGCGCTCGCCGCCGCGCTCAAGGCCGACGAGTGCCAGATCTACACCGACGTCGACGGCGTGTACACCACCGACCCGAGAATCGTGCCGGAGGCGCGGCGCCTGAAGACCATCACCTCCGAGGAGATGCTCGAGATGGCGAGCCTCGGCTCCAAGGTGCTGCAGCTGCGCTCGGTGGAGTTCGCCGGCAAGTACAAGGTGCCCCTGCGCGTGCTTTCCAGCCTCACCGACCCGATGCTGCCGGTCGTCGAGGAGTCGCACTCCGGCACGCTCATCACTTTCGAGGACGACCCGAACATGGCGATGGAAAAAGCGATCATCTCCGGCGTCGCGTTCAATCGCGACGAGGCCAAGATCACGGTGCACGACGTGCCCGACCGCCCCGGAATCGCCTACGCGATTCTCGGGCCGATCGCCGAGGCGAACATCGACGTCGACGTGATCGTGCAGAACGTCGGCCACGACGGCATGACCGACCTGTCGTTCACGGTGCACCGCGCCGACCACGCGCGGGCGCTCAAGATCCTCAGGGACCAGGTGCAGCCGCACATCAAGTGCCGCGACGTGACGGGCGACGACCGCATCGCCAAGCTGTCGCTCGTGGGGCTGGGGATGCGCTCGCACGTCGGCATCGCTTCGCAGATGTTCCGTACGCTCGCCGAGGAGGGCATCAACATCCAGATGATCACCACCTCGGAGATCAAGATCTCGGTGGTGATCGACGAGAAATACCTCGAGCTCGCGGTACGCGTGCTGCACGACGCGTTTGAACTCGAGCAGGAATAGGCGATAATCCAGCCTACAGGAGAGATGCCCGAGAAGCCCAAGGGGGCGCCCTGCTAAGGCGTTATACGGGCAAAACCCGTATCGAGGGTTCGAATCCCTCTCTCTCCGCCAGACAGTCCACTGCTGACCGGCTCGTTCTCCGCGGTGCGGAGAACGAGCATAAATTCCAAGTCTAGCTCAAGCTCGGCGTACTCCACGACGTTCGCGGGGTCGCCTTAGGAGGCGGCGGGCTGCGGAACGCGTCATGCGGGCCACGGAATTTATATTCACCCCTCACCGGCCTCTCATCCGGACAGGAGGCCGCTGATGCTGAGCAACACCATGATAATGACCAAGACGATCGCCCCGGCAAGCCCCGCGATCGCTATCTGGGGGGGCGAGAAGCCCTTCTCCTCCGGCTCATCGCTCATTGCCCCTCCTCATGGGCTCGCTGGGTCGCGCGCCGCGGCCCCCTCGGCCGTCACGCTTTCGAGAAGCGCGAGCAGCCCCTTGAGCAGGACGACCGGCGACGGCGGGCATCCGCGAATATGCAGGTCGACCGGCAACACGCGCGACACGCCTCCAACACAAGCGTAGCTACCGGCAAACATGCCGGGGTCCCGAGCACAGTCGCCCACCGCAACCACCCACTTGGGATCCGGCGTGGCCAGGTAAGTACGCTCGAGCGCTCCCCGCATGTTTGCGGTGACCGGGCCGGTCACCGGCGGATCATCGGCGTGGCGCCGAGATGGCGACAAATCACGGCCGAATCGCTCGAGATCGTACAACACGTTGCTGAGCGCATGGATTTCCAGCACGCAGCCGTTGCAGGACCCCGCATCCACTTCCCGGATCGAAAGCGCTCGCCCCAGTCGCCTGTGCAAAACCTGGTTCACGCGTGCGGCCAGCTCGGCCAGCGCGCCGTCATCCATCGCCGGCGCGGGCTCGGTAAGGATTCCCTGAACGAAGCTTTTGAACAGCAATCTGCGCATTCGCGGTCAACCTATAGGTCGTGCCCGGAGTACGAGCAATTGAACGATTTGTTGCACAGAGGAAAATCGGCAACGATGTTGCCCTCGATCGCTGCTTCAAGCAGCGGCCGCTGAAACCACGAAGGGTCGCGCAGGTGACAGCGCTCGACGCGTCCTCCGGGGCCGACCCTGATCCAGGCCAGGATGTCGCCGCGGAACCCCTCGACCAACGCCGTGCCTTCGCGCACGCCAGTCTCGGCCCGCGTAGCGATCGGAGCGTAGATCGATCCGGACGGAAGTTGGGACAATCTGCTCGATGAGCGCGAGACTTTGCTCAACTTCGCGGATGCGTATCCAGACGCGCGCATTCACGTCGCCTGCCTGAACCACCGGGACTTCGAACTGCATTCTGTCGTAGGGGGCGTAGCCGGGCGAGCGCCGCGCATCGAAGTCGCGTCCCGACGCGCGCCCGATGAATCCGCCGGCGGCAAATTGCTGGGCAGGGCCGGCGACAGAATGCCGGTTCCGACCGTGCGGTCTTTGAGCGATGCAGTGTTGTCGTATACCTCGACGAGGTCTGGAAAGTCCGTTCGAACCTGCGCGATCAGCGTGCGAAGGCGCCGGTCGCCGTCGGCCGGCAAGTCGTAAAGCAGTCCACCGGGTATCACGCGGTCCATCATGAGCCGGTGGCCAAAACAGGCATCCGCCGTCCGCAGCACTCGCTCACGCAGCAGGCCGAATTGCGCGTGCATGATCGCAAAAGCGGCGTCGTTGCAGATGGCGCCAATGTCACCGAAGTGATTGGCGAGTCGCTCGAGCTCGGCGAGCAGCGCTCGCAGCCAGACCGCCCGTGACGGGACCTCGATTTCGAGCGCCGCCTCGACCGCGTGGGCAAACGCGAGGCTGAAGGCGACCGTGCTGTCGCCGGAGACGCGCCCTGCGAGCGCGGCCGCACGTTCGGTCGAGGCGCCGACCATGAGCGAGTCGACGCCCTTGTGGGTGTAGCCAAGGCGTTCCTCGAGCCGCACCACGGTCTCGCCGTTCGCGGTGAAGCGGAAGTGGCCGGGCTCAATGATTCCGGCATGGACCGGGCCCACCGGGATCTGGTGCAGGCTTTCGCCTTCCGCCGGCAGAAACTGATATGCACCAGTGTGGCGAAGCCAGGGTCTGGCGTCCGGCAGGCCCTCGGGCTCGAGTCCGACGAGATCACGTATCGCTCGCTCCGGTCGAATCGCCGGCGGATGCAGCCGCCCGAGCGAGGGAAAACGGTTTCCCTCGCATTCAACGCTGAGCACGGAGCACGCATTCGTCGCGTGCTCCATCACCGCCATGTGCGCGTACCCCGCCTCTCCCCACAGGCCGAGCAACGCCAGTTCGCCGGCGTGCAGACGAACCGCTGCGTGCTCCCAGTCCGCCCGGCGAATGATTGAACGCGGCCAATTCAGGGATGCCATTTCGAATTACCTGAGAAGGCCCGCCACATGCTGGAACCAGGCCATGAGCGCGGGCGGCAGCCAGATTCCCGCTGCCAAGACTAGCGCGAAGTGGGCAAACACCGGCGCGAACGAAGCCTTCGCCGCCTCACGGCTGCCGTGCGGCTCGCCGAACGCAAGGCCATTCAGCCGCAGCAGCAGTGCGCCGAATGCAACCAGCAGGCTCAAGCCGAGCACCACCGCAAGCACCGGATCGCGCGCGAACGTGGTCGTCACGATGAGAAACTCGGTCATGAAGATGCCCATGGGCGGCAGCCCGGCGATGGCAGCGACGCCAAATACGAGTCCCAGCCGAGCACGGGATGGAAACCGTGAGCCCGCGAATGTCGGGCATGTGCTGCGTTCCCTTTACCTGCGCGATGTGACCGACGCAGAAGAAGATCGCAGATTTGGTGAGGCTGTGCAGGGTCATATGCAGGAGACCGGCGAAATTCGCGAGCGGACCGCCCATGCCGAAGGCGAAGGTGATGATTCCCATGTGCTCGATCGAGGAATAGCCGAACATGCGCTTGATGTCATGGCGGCGATAGAGCATGAACGACGCGAAGATCACCGAAAGCAGTCCGAGCGATACCATCAGCGGCCCCGGCGCGAAGGCCCCCGGATTCGCCGCCATAATGCTCTTGAACCGCAGCACGGCGAAAAGCGCCACGTTCAGAAGCAGACCAGAAAGCACCGCGGAGATCGGCGTCGGACCCTCCGCGTGCGCGTCGGGCAGCCACGCGTGCAGCGGCACGAGACCCACCTTGGTCCCGTAGCCGAGCAGGAGGAAGAGGAACGAAAGGTTCAGGAGCGCCGGATCGAATTCAGGTGCTCTCTGCACCAGCACATTCCACGCCATGGCATCCAGGCCTTCGCCGACGACCGAGTGGGCCGCGAGATACACCAGAATGGTTCCGAACAGCGCGAGCGCAATGCCGACGCTGCCCAGAAGAAAATACTTCCACGCCGCCTCGAGCGCGGCGGGCGTTCGGTAGATCCCCACCATCAACACCGTAGTAAGCGTTGCGAGCTCGATCGCGACCCACATCAAACCAACGTTGTTAGACAGCAGCGCCAAGTTCATGCCGAACATGAGCGTCTGGTACATCGCGTGGTAGAAACGCAGGTAGATCGGCGTCAGCCGGCCGGTCTCCAATTCGTGCGCGATGTAGCTGCCGCTAAACACGCTCGTCGTGAATCCGACGAAGGTGCTGAGCACGATGAACACGACATTGAGGTCATCCACAATGAGGTAACGGCCGGGCGACGGGCGCTCGACGAACAGCACGGTCGCCGCAATGAACGTCAAGAGCGCCGCCAGCGCATTGAGACGCGCCGTTGCCCTGTCGTCGGGCAACACGGCGAGCAAGGCCGCGCTCACCGCAGGGATGATCAGGACCGCGCCGACAAAGAAGGAGCCTGGTTCGGTCATGGCTGCTCGCCGCGGTACTCGTGCAGGGCGTGGATATCGACCGTGTCGAAGCGCTCGCGAATGCGGAACAGGAAGACACCGATCACGATTAGGGCGATCAAGATCGAGAACGCCACGCTGATCTCGACCACGAGTGGCATTCCCTTGGCGCCCGTGGCGGCGAGAATCAATCCGTTCTCGATGGACATGAAGCCGATCACCTGGCTAACCGCGTTGCGCCGGGAGATCATCATAAGCAGCCCAAGCAGCAAGACCGACAGCGCGAACGCCAGGTCTTGCTGGGTGAGCGTACCCGCCTTCGCGGTGATCGGCAGCATCACCATGATGGAAAGCGCAACCAATCCGATACCCGCAAGCATCGTTTGCCCAATGCTGACCACCGCCTCGATGGTGCGATGGATTCCAAGTTGCACGATGATGCGATGCAGCGCCAGGGGGATCACTATCGCCTTGACGACCAGGGCGATCGCCGCCGTGATGTACAGGTGCGGCGCCTGCTGAATGTGCGCCTGCCACGCCACCGAGAGCGAAACGACCAGCGCGTGCAGTGCGAAATTGTTTACCAGCCCGGTCATGCGGTCCTGGTAGAGCAGCATGAAACTCACCAGCACGAGGCCGCCCGCGAGGAGGTGTGCGACGTCGAGGGCGAGGGGATCCATTACCGAGCCATCGTCACAAAAAGCAGCAGCGCCCCGAGGAAGCCGAGCATCAGTGCCGCCCCGAGAAAATCGGGGACACGGAACACGCGCATCTTCGCAATTGCGGTTTCGAATACCGCGAGCAAGAAGCCCCCGGCGGCAAGCTTCACCACGTACATCCCGACGCCTGCAACGTAGGCCACGAGCCCCTGCCCCGAGACTGCGATCCCCCACGGGAAGAACACACAGGCTATGACGGAGACGTAGAGCAGGAGCTTCAGGAACGCGGCCGCCTCGATGAGCGCCAGGTGCCGACCCGAGTATTCGAGGATCATCGCCTCGTGCACCATCGTGAGCTCCAGGTGCGTGGCGGGATTGTCGACCGGAATGCGGGCGTTCTCCGCGATCGCCACCATGACGAGCCCGATGAGCGCAAGGGCGAGCGAAAACCGTAGTCCGACATCCGACCCTTGCATCGACGCCGCGATCGAGGACAGCTGGGTGGAGCCGGCGAGAAGGGAGAGCGTGAATACCACCATCAGCATCGCCGGCTCGGCGAGCGAGGCAATCAACATTTCGCGGCTCGAGCCGATTCCACCGAAGCTGGTTCCGACGTCAAGTCCGGCCAGCGCGAGCATGAAGCGCGCACTTCCCAGAAGTGCGACGATGGCGATCACGTCGGCCGCGTAACTGAAGATCAGGCCCGTGGCGAAAGTCGGGATGAGCGAGGCAGCGACCCAGGTGGTGGCGAATATGAGGTAGGGCGCGACGCGAAATACCCATGACGCCGAATGCGCAAGCACGACGTCCTTTCGCAGCAGGCGCAACAGTTCGCGATACGGTTGCACGAGCGGCGGCCCCTCGCGGCGCAGCAGATGCGCCTTGACTTTGCGCACGTAGCCGGTGAATAGCGGCGCGAGCGCGAGCACGAGAGCCATCTGCCCGATCTGGACGAGGAGATCCAGGACTATTGCCATACCGCGAGTACCATCAGGAGCGCAACCAGCGCGCCGAATACAAGCGTCAGGTAGGCCCGGATCGAGAGGAACTGCACTTTGTTGAGGCGGTCCGCGACGTAGCTCACGAGTCCGGCAATCGGAACATAGAACGTATCCCACAGGACATCGCGCAGCTGCACGTGCATCTGCGCGGCCTGGAGATCGCCCGGCGGCGGCATGCGCACCTGCTCGCGTGCGCGGAATATGACGGTCCCGAATACCCTTCGAATCGGCTGCGAAAAGCTGCCTGCGGTGTACTGGGTGGCGGGGCTCGAATCGGGATAGCCGCAGTCCCAAGGCGCAGACCTGCGCAGTGCGCGGGAGGCCCAGCGGTGGATCGCTTCGGCGCCGAGCCCGGCTGCGAACGCAATGATCAGAAACAGGAGCAGCCCGTTGTAGGAGCTGCGGCTCTGCGCGACCGGGACAATCGTCAGCCAGTCCAGTTCGCCCTGCCGGGGCAGATGCGCGCCGGCCAACGCTTGGGTGACCGGCGCAAGTGCATCGATGAAGTAGCCGGGCAGAATGCCGGCGATCAGGCAAAGAGCGACCAGAATGAACATGGTGGCGAGCGACCAGCGATCAGTCTCGGTGGCGTTCCGCGCCGCCTCGGTCCGCGGCCGGCCCAGGAAAGTCACCCCGAATGCCTTGACGAAGCAGGCTGCCGCGAGCGCGGCTGAGAGCGCGAGCAGCGCTCCGATCGCGGGAACGAGAAACTTCAGCAGCCACTGCGGCAGCGCCGGGCTCACGAGTATCGCCTGGAAGGTGAGCCATTCGGAAACGAAGCCGTTGAACGGTGGGAGCGCGGAAATGGCCGCGGAGCCGACCAGAAACGCAAACGCCGTAAGCGGCATGCGATGGATCAGTCCGCCGAGATGCTCCATGTCACGCTCGCCGGTGGCAGTAAGCACCGCGCCCGATCCGAAGAACAGCAGGCTCTTGAACACGGAGTGGTTGAAAACATGGAACAGCGCCGCCGTCAGCGCCAGCGCCGCCGCGGCCCGCATGTCGTTCGCCTCGAAGGCGAGCGCGAGGCCGAGACCAATGAAAATGATGCCGATATTTTCTACGGTGTGATAGGCGAGCAGGCGCTTGAGATCATGCTCCATGAGCGCGTGCAGCACGCCCATGACGGCGGTCACACCGCCCAGAAGCGCGATCAGCGCCCCGGCCCACCACGTTGGTGCGCCGAGCAGATCGAACACGATGCGGACGAGGCCATACACCGCCACCTTGGTCATGACGCCGCTCATCAGTGCGGAGACATGGCTCGGCGCCGCGGGATGCGCGAGCGGCAGCCACACGTGCAACGGCACCAGGCCCGCCTTCGACCCGGCCCCGATCAGGGCGAGGGCGAGCACCACGGCCGCCACGCCGGCCGCTGGAGGCGCCGCGCGAATGGCTTCGAACGCGTAACCACCGGCCGGGCCGGCGAGCAGGCCGAACGCAAGGAGCAATGCGAGCGTACCGAAGCTCGCCATGATGAGATACAGATAGCCCGCCGCTGCATTTCCCGTGCGGCGATGGTGCGCCATGACGAGCGCCCAGGAGGTAAGCGACATGAATTCCCACGTGAACAGGAACGTGAATGCGTCGTCGGCGAGCACGACGAGGTTCATGCCTGCTAGAAACGCCGGAAAGAACGGCAATACACGCCCGGGCGTCTCTTCGTGCCTGCCGTAGCCCATGCCGTAGATGCTCGCGGTAGCGCCGCCGAGATTCACTACGACGAGGAAGAACGCCGCCAGCGAATCGAGCCGGAAATGCGCGCCGAGCCAGGGCAATCCAACGGGCAGGGTGAGCGCGCCCAGCAGCGAGCTATCGGCGAGAAGGCAGGTGACGGCGATGCCCAGCGCCGCCGCGGAGAGCCAGAGCGCGGCGCCATAGACGACCGGGGTTCCGGCCCGATAGTGCGCAGCCGGGATCGCCGCCACACTGGTTGCAAGCAGCGCTCCTATGCACCACAACAGCCCTTCCAGAGCCAACGTGCGCCTCGTCCCCCTATGCGACCGCCTCAGGCGCGGCCGCAGCGCTACCCAGGCGGATCCGACATCCGCTTCAGTCGAACACCGCGGCCGCCATTCGCACTAGCCGCGCCCTCTCCGATCAACTCGACGCCCGCACGGTCCAATGCCTCGATCAACTTCATCAGCGACTCGACATTGCCGCGCACCACGCCGTCGCTCGTCTCCATGCGCTGAATCGTAGGCAGCGACAGGCCGCACGCCGCGGCCAGCGCCCGCTGGTCCAGCCCCAGCAGCGCTCTCGCCGCCCGAAGCTGTTGTGCCGTGATCATGCATTAGGCCTCAGTTTCGATGGATCTTCGACGACTATTCCATCACGATAATGAATTATTGATGCGCTGTAAATCTCAACGCTTTTGCGCCGCATCAAACGCAAGAGGTCGTGCGCGCCAGCCTGGCGGTGCAGCGACCCATTACACCGATGATCAGCCCGGCGAGCATGTCCCACCCGGAGGAGTGGCCGACCGCGGCCAGCGTGCGCGCCGCGGGAAGGGCCGCGTCGTGTTCGCCGCGCGCCAGCGCCCCGGCCACCGCGTGCAGCGGCGCGAAGCTGCGTCCTCGCGCCAGGTCAGCGAACAGCGCTGCGCTGACAGCGTGGCTGCGGACCGCAACCTCACGTGACAGCCGTTCGGCGACGGCTTCCCAGCCGGTATGGCGCGGGGATACGAATCGCCGCCCGAACAGTGCGGCTCCGGCGAGATCGTCGCCCGAGGGCGTGAGCCCGGTGCCGAATCCGAGCAGCGGGATCGAGGCGGCAAGAACGGCATCGGGATCGTCGCGCCGGTACGCCTCGACGAGCGCATCGACCCGCGGCAGCGCGAGATCGAGCGGAAAGCCGGGCGTCTGGTCGGCCAGCAGCGTGCCAAAGCCGCGCGGCTCGCACGCGCCAAGTAGCGCTCGGCACAGCGCGAACGCGGCGTCGATCGCGCGCCGCGTGGCGTTCTGGTCGAGGATCGGCAGGCGCGGCGACCAGCCGTGCGCGGGCAGCGCAACGAAGCGCAGCGTCACGCCGCGCGGCGGCGGAGACGAAACGATGACCGCGCGCGGGTGCAGGGCCGGCAACCGGGTGCCGACCCATATCACTTCGCCGGCAGCCTCGAGGTAGGGCGCGTCGGTGAAACCGGCGAGCGGCGCGGCGACACCGCCGCTGCGCGCCAGCGCGGCGCGCGCGCGCTCGCCGATCCGGACCACTTTCACGCCGTCGAACTCGACGCTTTCTTCTCCGACATGCCTGCCGCAAAGCAGACCGCGGCGAACAGCAGGTAACCGAGCGCTACCTGCGGCGACATCGCCCAACCGAGCTGCGTGCCGTGGATGAAGCCGAAGAACGCGAGCACCGCGCCGGCCAAGGCCCAGAACCCCGCTTCCTTGAGCTTGTGGTCGATGATGAACGCGGCGAGCGCGCCCAGCACGAGGCCGGCGAGCACCGCACCGCCGCCGAGCAGCTCCATGCCGTGGTACACGAGCCCCGAGCCGGCCAGCTTGCCCATGCCGAGGCTCCCGGCCGAGGTGCCGGCGGCATTGAGGGCGCTGTCGACCTGTAGCTGGCCCCAGGCGGCGACGTTGGGGATGATCGCTAGCACGACGGCCGGCGCGTGCTTCGCCGGCGAGGCCTGGAACGCCTGCGCGCCGATCACCAGGCCGATGTACAGCAGGATCGGCAGGATCGCCACCAGCGGCACCACCGCGAGCAGCAGCGCGGTGAGGCCGAGGAAGCACACCAGCGCGATCACGACGCCGGTCGCGAGCGAGTAGCCGATGCGCCCGCCGACCGCCTTCCAGCCCGGATGCCCGATGTATACCGCCGGCGGAAACGGGCTGCCGAGTACCGCGCCAGCGATGGCGCCGATGCCGTCCGCGGCGAGGATCTTGCGCAGGTCGTAGGAGTCGCCCGCGGCGGAGGCGCTCTCGACGTTGTTCATCGCCTCGGTGAAGTTGTAGATGCCGAGCGGGATCGCGGTCACGAGCAGCGGCGCGACCGCAGCGAGACCGCGCCAGACCTCGCTGCCCGGAATCGGCAGGTGCAGCCCGAACTGCCCGAACGAGGCGCTCACCTGCTCGGCCTTCACCACGTCGCTCCAGCCGAAGAAGTACGCAATCCAGCCGACGACCACGCCGACGATCACCGCGACCAGGCCGCCGGGCAGGCCCCACGGCAGGCGCACGCTCGCCGTCCAGCTGATCAGCACGATGGCGAGCGAGATGAAGGCGATCCAGGGCACCTCCCACATCTGGAACGCCGGCCGCAGCGAAATGAAAGCGATCGAGATGCCGGCGAGCGTGCCGAGCATCGCTGCGCGCGGCGTGTGCGCCCGGATCCACGGTCCGACGAACACCCCGGCAAGAATGATGACGCCGATGATGAAGGCCCACGCGAGGCCCGCCTGCCAGGCGAGCACCGGGTCCTTGGTCTTCAGGTATACCGGCAGCATGACCACGAAGACGACGATGAACATGTGCGGAACGCTCGGGCCGTAGGGCATTGCGGTGACGTCGCTGCGGCCTTCCTTGTGAGCCAGCTTCCATGCGAGGTAGGCGTAGTAGAGGTTGCCGATCGGCAGCGCGATGCCGAGCGCCGGCAGGATGCGCCCGAAGACCGTGTCCGCGGGCAGGTTCACCACCCCCAGGCACAGCCCGGTCAGCACGATCACGTTGAGCACGACGTTGGTGAACAGCCCGAAGAAGCCGTTCCAGTCCCCGGGCACCCACCACCGAACCTGCGTTGTTGCAGCCTGGTTTGCCATGGTCTCCCCTTTCGTTGTCGTTAGGCTTTCGCCAGTCCCGCCAAAAACCGTTTCGAATCGCTCACCCAGCCGAAGATGCCGCCCTGCGCCTTGATCATGTCGAGCGCCGCCTTCTGGAACTGCGGGAAGTACGAGCCGACGCAGTCCTCGAGCACCAGGCAGTCGTAGCCGCGGTCGTTCGCCTCGCGCACCGTGGTGTTGACGCACACCTCGGTGGTGACGCCGCATACCACCAGGCTCCGGATGCCGCGGTTGTGCAGCATCGAATCGAGGTCGGTGGCGTAGAACGCTCCCTTGCCGGGCTTGTCCACCACCGGCTCGCCCGGCGCGGCCTTCAGGTCGTCGACGATGTCGTGGCCGTACTCGCCGCGCACCAGGATGCGGCCCATCGGTCCCTTGTCCCCGATTCCGGTCTTGAGGCGCCCGCGCAGCTTCTTGCTTTGCGGCAGGTCGGCGAGGTCCGGGCGATGGCCCTCGCGCGTGTGGATGACGAGCATCTTCTTCTTGCGCGCGGCGTCCAGCACCTTCTGCGTCGGCTTGATCGCCTTCCTCAGCAGCGACACGTCGTTGCCGAGCGCCTCGCCGAAGCCGCCCGGGTCGACGAAGTCGCGCTGCATGTCGATGATCAGCAGCGCGCAGTTGCGCGGCTCGAACTCGAACTCGTAGGGCTCCGCCTCGACCTTTGCCATCGCCTTTGCCTCCCCGTTTAACCGGCCTTCGCCAGCTCGGCGCGCTGCGCGAGGTAGGCGCGCCAGCTGCCCAGGTGGGTGATCTCGCGCGCGTCCTGCGTCGCGTAATGCTCGCAAACGAAGCCGCGCAGCTGCGCGCCGTCGTTGAGCTCGACCGTGCCGATGCCGAGCGGCGCCGGAATGCCCTCGACGAAGCCGCCGAAGGCCGCCACCGGCAGCTCCCAGACCTCGATCTCGATCGCCGCGCCGGGCTCGCCGCGCACCATGCCGGGACGCGGCGGCGAGAACGCTTCCAGCGCATAGAAGCGGTAGCGCGGCGCGGTGCGCGCGCGGCGCACGAGGCGCGCGCCGCGCTCGGTCAGCTCGCGGTTGAGCGGCAGGCCCGACATGTGAGCACCGCACACGACGATCTGCACCATGCCGGGGTGCGCCGCCGGCGCCGGCGCCTCCTGCGCCGGCGGCAGCGCGATGCCGGTGGCGCCGAGCGGCAAATCCTGCGCGCGCTGCAGGCGGTCGCCCAGCGCGGCGAGCGCGCCATCGCGGAACGCCGGCGCGAGCAGCGTCACGCCGCAGGGCAGACCGTCGGCGCGGAAGCCGGCGGGGACGGCGAGCCCCGACATGTCGAGCAGGTTGACGAAGTTCGTGTACGTGCCGAGGCGGTTGTTGAGCGCGACCGGATCGGCCTCGATCTGGGCGAGTGTGTAGATCGTCGGCGCGCTCGGCGTCACGATCAACTGGACCCGCTGCCACGCCTCCGTGGCGCGGCGGCGCAGCTCCTGCAGGCGGTATAGCGCGGCAAAGGTGTCGGCGGCCGAGAACGCGCTCGCCTTCTCAATCACGCGGCGCGTCACGGGATCCAGCGCCCCGGGCTTGCGCGCGAGCAGCTCGCGCACCACCAGCCAGCGCTCGGCCACCCACGGACCCTCGTAGAGCAGCCGCGCAGTCTCGTAGAACGGGCGGAAATCGAGCTCGAGGCGCTCGCCGCCGAGCGCCTCGAGGCGCGCCAGCGCCTCGCCGTAGAGCTTTTCGGACGCGGCGTCGCCGCAAAATTCGAGGTCCGCCGCGCGCGGCACGCCGAAGCGAAAGCGCTCGCCGAACCCGGCGGCGGCTTCGGCCGGCAGGGCGCGGGAGAACGGGTCGGCGGCGTCGAAGCCCTGCACGACCTCGAGCACTGCCTGCGCGTCCCCGACGGTGAGGCCGAAGATCGACACGCAGTCGAGCGAGCGGCACGCCGGCACCACGCCGCGCGTCGACAGCAGGCCCAGCGTGGGTTTCAGACCGACGAGGTTATTGAAGGCCGCCGGCACGCGCCCGGAGCCGGCGGTATCGGTGCCAAGGGAAAAGCTCGCGAGCCCTGCCGCGACGGCGACCGCGGAGCCCGAGCTCGAGCCGCCGGCGATGTAGCGCGCGTCGAAGGGGTTGGTGCAGGCGCCGTACGGCGAGCGCGTGCCGACCAGGCCGGTGGCGAACTGGTCGAGATTGGTCTTGCCGATGGCGATCGCCCCGGCGTCGAGCAGGCGCTGCACCACCGGCGCGCTTTCCTTCGGCGTGTAGGCGAAATCCGGGCACGCGGCGGTCGTGGGGCGCCCCGCGAGATCGATGTTGTCCTTGATTGCGAAGGGAATTCCGTAGAGCGGGAGGTCGGCGGCGCGACGCTTGCCGAGCTCGGCGGCGCGCGCCTCGAGCGCTGCGCGCGGCACGCGGTCGATCCACACCTTGTCGTCGCCGCGGCGCTCGATGCGCTCAACCACGATCGCCACGACGTCTCGCGGATCGAGCGCGCCCGAGAGATAGCGGGCGCGAAGGCGCGCGAGATCCAGGCTTTCGGTGTGAGCAGACATGGTCGGGGCGGCTTATGCTGCCGGAAGAGCAGTGCGCCTGTATAGTAGTCGCCGATTCCGGCCAAAAATAAATTTGGCCCGCCGCGCGGCGGGCTCCCTTGCGACCCAAAGCAACGACCATGCCCGCGTCGCTCAGGATCGTCCACAACACCTACCGCGATTCCGTGTCGCTGATGCAGCTCTCGGCGCGCATCGCCGGGCTTGCCGGCGTGCGGCAGGCGTCCGTGGTCATGGCGACCGAGGGTAACCTCGCCTTGCTGCGCGAAGCCGGGCTGCTCGAGGGCGCGCTCGAGGCCTCGCCGAGCGACCTCCTGGCGGTGGCGCAGGGCGACACCGAAGAGGCAGTGCGCGCGGCCCTCGACGAGACCGAGCGCGCGCTCGCGGGGGGCGCGGCCGCCGGGCCCCGGCGCGGGCCCCAGGAGAGCGCACCGCGCAGCATCCGCATGGCGCTCGAGGCGCAGCCGCAGGCCAACCTCGCGCTCATCTCCACGCCCGGCGAGTACGCGGCCGCCGAGGCGCTCAAGGCGCTGCGGCTCGGCCTGAACGTGATGTTGTTCAGCGACAACGTGAGCCTCGCCGACGAGGTGATGCTCAAGCGCGAGGCCGAGGCCCGCGGGCTGCTGGTGATGGGCCCGGACTGCGGCACGGCGATCGTCGCCGGCGTGCCGCTCGGCTTCGCCAACGCGGTGCGCAAGGGACCGATCGGCGTCGTCGGCGCCTCCGGCACCGGGCTGCAACAGGTGACCTCGCTCATCGACCAGGCGGGGCTCGGGGTGTCGCACGCGCTCGGCACCGGCGGGCGCGACCTGAAGGCCGAGGTCGGTGGCACTACGATGCTGCGCGCGATCGACGAGCTCGCCGCGGATGCCGGGACGCGCGTCATCGTGCTGGTGTCCAAGCCGCCGGCGCGCAAGGTTGCCGACAAGGTGCTGGCGCGTGCACGCGCCACCGGCAAGCCGGTGATCGCCTGCTTCCTCGGCGCGGCCGCGGCGGACGTCGAGGGCGGCAACGTGCGCGCCGCGGCGACGCTCGAAGAGGCCGCCGCGATGGCGCTCGCGGCGGCGCGCGGCACGCCCTATGCGGGCACCGAGCGGCGCCTGCCGCAGTTCGAGGCGCCGCGTCTCGCGCCCGGGCAGCGCTATGTGCGCGGCCTCTACAGCGGTGGAACGTTCTGCTACGAGGCGACGCTGCTGCTGTCGCAGGCGCTGCAGGACGTGCATTCCAACACGCCCGTGGCAGGCGCCGCCCCGCTCGCGGACGTGTGGCGCAGCCACGGCCATACCCTGGTCGACCTGGGTGACGACGAGTTTACCCGGGGCCGGCCGCACCCGATGATCGACCATCGCCTGCGCAACGAGCGCATCGTGCGCGAGGCGGGCGATGCGGAAGTCGCGGTGATCCTGCTCGACGTGGTGCTCGGCTACGGCGCGCACCCGGATCCGGCGGCGGAAATGCTGCCCGCGCTGCGCGGGGCGCGCGCCGCGGCACAGCGCGGCGGGCACGAGATCGCCTTCGTCGCCTTCATCTGCGGCACCGAGCGCGATCCGCAGGGATACGCGCGCCAGGCGGCCGCGCTCGGCGAGGCCGGCGTCATCCTCGCCGCAAGCAACGCGCAGGCGACCTACACTGCCGCCGCCATCGCATCGCGCCATGTCCCGGCTCCTCGAAACTAGCCTCGGCGTCATCAACGTCGGCCTGGCGCAGTTCGCCGAGACGATCGCGGCGGCGGGCGGCGCGGTGACGCAGCTCGATTGGCAGCCGCCGGCGCTCGGCGACCGCGGCGCCGGCATGGCGCTTGCGCGCCTCACCGGCGATGCGCGCATCGAAGAGGCGAATGCGAAGGCCTTCGCCGCCTTCCTCGGCGCCGTGCCGGTGCTGCGCGGCGTCGGCGCGGCCAGCCGCACGCTTCCCGGCATGGGCGAGCGCATGATCCTGCACGCCGGGCCGCCGATCGAATGGCCGCGCATGTGTGGGCCGATGCAGGGCGCGATCGTCGGCGCGATCCTCTACGAGGGCTGGGCGGAGGACGCGGAGAAAGCGCGCGCGCTCGCTGCGGGCGGCGCGCTCGCCTTCGAGCCCTGCCACCACCACGGCGCGGTCGGCCCGATGGCGGGAGTCATCAGTCCGTCGATGCCCGTATGGATCGTCGAGGACGCGGCGCGCGGCGCGCGCGCCTTCAGCAATTTCAACGAGGGGCTCGGCAAGGCGCTGCGCTTCGGCGCCTACGGGCCCGAAGTGCTGGCACGGCTGAAATGGATCGAGCGCACGCTCGCGCCCGCGCTCGGGGCGGCGCTCGCGCCGCTCGGCGGACTCGAGCTGAAGCCGCTGGTCGCGCAGGCGCTCATCATGGGCGACGAGGTGCACAACCGCAACGCGGCCGCGAGCGCGCTGCTGCTGCGGCGGCTCGCGCCGGCGCTGGCGCGGGCGCGCCTGCCGCACGAAGAGCTCGCGCAGGCGCTCGAGTTCATGGCCGGCAACGAGCATTTCTTCCTCAATATCTCGATGGCGCTGTGCAAGCTCGCGCTCGACGCGGCGCACGGCGTCGCTTGCTCGAGCATGGTGACTGCGATGTCGCGCAACGGCGTCGAGTTCGGCATTCGTGTGAGCGGGCTGGGCGATCGCTGGTTCACCGCTCCGGCCGCCGCCGTAGACGGGCTGTACTTCGCCGGCTACGGGCCGGGCGATGCGGCACGCGACCTTGGCGACAGCTCGATCACGGAGACGGCGGGCTTCGGCGGCTTCTCGATGGCGGCCGCGCCGGCGATCGTCAAGTTCGTCGGCGGCACGCCGGAGGATGCCACGGCCAACTCACTGCGCATGCGCCACATCACGCTCGGCGAATCGGACAGCTTCCAGCTAGCGGCGCTCGACTTCCGCGGCGCGCCCTGCGGCATCGACGCGCGCAGGGTGGTCGACACCGGCATCGAGCCCGTGATCAACACTGGCATCGCGCATCGCGATGCCGGCATCGGGCAGATCGGCGCGGGGCTCACGCGCGCGCCGCTCGCCTGCTTCACCCAGGCGCTGTGCGCGCTCGACTCCGGATTGAATCGGCGCTAGCGTGTCACGGTCGAGGAGGGGAACCGTCATGACCAGCCGCGGTAAGCTCGCAGTGGTGGCGGTCGGCGGCAACGCGCTGATCCGCGACGAACAGCACCGCACGATCGCGGACCAGTACGACACCGCGCGCGAGACGGTGGGCTACGTCGCGGAGCTGATCGAAAACGGGTGGCGCGTGGTGTTCACGCATGGCAGCGGCCCGCAGATGGGCTTCATCCTGCGGCGCTCGGAGCTCGCGCTGCACGAAGTGATCCCGGTGCCGATGGACTATGCGGGAGCCGACCTGCAGGGCGCCCTGGGCTACATGTTCGTCAAGGCGCTGCGCAACGAGTTCCGGCGGCGTGGCATGAAGCGCGAGGCGGCCGCCGTGGTGACGCAGGTGCTGGTCGACCGGCAAGACCCGGCGTTCCGCGATCCGACCAAGCCGATCGGCTCGCCGATGGACGAAGCGACCGCGCGCAAACGCGCCGCCGACCTTGGCTGGCAGGTGAGGGAAGATCCGGGCCGCGGCTGGCGGCGTGTCGTCCCGTCGCCGCGGCCGAAAACGATCGTCGACCTCGACGTCATCGCGCACCTGGTGGGCGAGGGCTACGTCGTCGTCGCCTGCGGCGGGGGCGGCATCCCGGTGGTGCAGGACGATGACGGCGATATCCGCGGCGTCGAGGCGGTGATCGACAAGGACACCGCCTCGAGCCTGCTGGCGCGTGAGCTGCGCGCGGACCGGCTGGTGATCGCCACCGGCGTCGAGCGCGTGGCCGTCGATTTCGGCAAGCCGACGCAGCGCTGGCTCGAGCGCCTGACGCTCACGGAGGCGAAGGCGCTCTACGACGCGAACCAGTTCGACAAGGGCAGCATGGGCCCGAAGATCGGCGCGGTGATCGAGTTCCTCGAAGGCGGCGGCGCCGAGGGCATCATCACCGACCCGCCGCATCTCGCGCCGGCGCTCGCCGGCGTCGCCGGCACGCGTATTGTTCCGAGGTGACCATTTCTTATTCTCCGACCAGCGTGCGGCAATGCGCGCGGCCGCCGCCCGCCGGCGCGAGGACGCGCCTGAGCCAATCCAGTATCGCCGCGGCTTCCTGCGCGAAGCGGTAGGGCGGGTTGACGACGAGCATGCCGCATCCGGCCAGCTTGTCCGCGTGGCGTTCCGGCTGCAGGTTCAGATCGAGCCACAGGATCCGGCGGATGCCGCTCGCCACGATCCGGCGCTCGAACGCCCGCATCGCGGCCGGCTCCATGAGCGGGAACCAGAGCGCATAGATGCCGGTGGCCCAGCGCGCGTGCGCCGCGTGCAAGGCCTCGCCTAGCCGCTCGAATTCGCGGGCGCGGTCGAACGACGAGTCGATCAGGACCAGCCCGCGCCGCTCCTTCGGCGGCAAGTGCGCCTTGAGCGACTGGTAGCCGTCCATGAGGCGCACGACCACTTTCCGGTCGTGTGCGAACAGCTTCTGCAGCGCCGCGCAGTCCTTCTTGTTCAGCTCCGAGAGCACGGCGCGGTCGCCCGCGCGCAGCAGCCCGCGTGCGATCAGCGGCGAGCCGGGGTAATAGCGCAGCCGGCCGTCCGCGTTCTCGGCGCGCACCGCATCCAGGTACGGAGCGACGAGCGGCGGAAAGGCATCATGGTCGAAGATGCGCGCGATGCCGCCGCGGAATTCCGCGTTTTTCTGTGCCCAGGCATGCTCGAGGTCGTAGCGGCCGACGCCGGCATGCGTATCCAGGTAGACGAAGGGCTTGTCCTTGGCGCGCAGGGCAAGCAGCAGGCGCACCAGCAGCGCGTGCTTGAAGACGTCGGCGAAGTTGCCCGCGTGGAATTGATGGCGGTACGCGAGCATGGCTTACAGCTTGTCGTACTTGGTGGCCCTCCCGCGCGCCTTGTCGACCGGGTATTTCCGCGCGTTCATGGCGAGCTTGCGCTCGGCGGCTGCGAGCAGGTCGACGTTCAGCCGGTCTGCGAGCTCGACCAGGAAGATGAGCACGTCGGCGAGCTCGTGCTCCACCTCGGCGAGCGTCTCAGGCGGCAGCCGGTCGGCCTGCTCGGCCGTGAGCCACTGGAAGTGCTCGACCAGCTCCCCCGCCTCGGCGACCAGCGCCATGGCGAGGTTCTTCGGGTTGTGGAATTGCGCCCAGTCGCGCTCGGCGATGAACGCCCGCAGCTTCGCGCGCAGCGCGTCGAGCTCCCCACTTCTTGGGGCGTTGCTCAAGGAAGGGCTCCTCCGTGGATTCAATCCACGGAGGTTACCTCAAGCCCGCGCGTCACGCGGCCTTCTTCGCCCAGCGCTCGAGCTCTTCCCAGCCGCCGATGCGCGCACCGTTGATGAACACCTGCGGCACGGTCTGCGCGCCGGTAATGGCGCCGACGGCGCGGCTGCGGATCCTGTGATCGAGCGGGATCTCGGCGTAGTCGTAGCCGAGCTTCTCGAGCAGCGCCTTTGCCTTGGCGCAGAACTGGCAGCCCTCGCGCGTCAGGATCGCCACCTGGTCGGGCTTGTTCGCCTGCGGGTTGACGTAGGCGAGCATGGTGTCCGCGTCCGACACCTCGAACGGGTCGCCCGGCTTTTCGGGCTCGACGAACATCTTCTCGACCATGCCGTTCTTCACCAGCATCGAGTAGCGCCAAGAGCGCTTGCCGAAGCCGAGGTCCGACTTGTCGACCAGCATGCCCATGCCGTCGGTGAACTCCCCATTGCCGTCCGGGATGAGGATCACGTTCTGGCACTCCTGGTCCCTGGCCCATTCGTTCATGACGAAAGCGTCGTTCACCGAGACGCACACGATCGCGTCCACGCCGCTGGCGAAGAACGCCGGCGCGAGCTCGTTGTAGCGCGGCAGGTGCGTCGACGAGCAGGTCGGCGTGAACGCGCCGGGCAGCGAGAACGCCACCACCGTCTTGCCCTTGAACAACTCGTCGCTGCTGACGCTGCGCCACTCGTTGTTGCTGCGGGTGCGGAACGTCACCTTTGGTACCGTCTGGCCTTCGCGATTTGCAATCATTGCCTCGCTCCTGTTGCGTAATTGATCATGGCTATCAAGATAGGGCTGCGGCGCGAATATAGCCAATGACTTGTGGTCATCATCCCGATAGCCGAGTCCTATGACCACCGCGGTCTCACTGTTAGACTGCGCGCCTTCCGTTTCTTGCGCTTTCGCATGTCAAACGACCGCCAGCCAGTCGACGCCACCGCGTTTTCCCTGATGCTGCTGTTGACAGCGATCTGGGGCTTCCAGCAGGTGACCATCAAGGTCGCGGCGGCCGACGTGTCGCTGGTCATGCAGGCCGCGATCCGCTCGATCAGCGCGACGCTGCTGGTGTTCGCCTGGGCGCGCACACGCGGCGTCGCGCTGTTCGGGCGCGACGGCACGCTCTGGCCCGGCGTGCTCGCGGGGCTGCTGTTCGGCGGCGAGTTCATCTTCATCTACGCCGGGCTGGCGCACACCGCGGCTTCGCGCATGGTGGTGTTCATCTACCTCGCCCCGCCGCTCACCGCGCTCGGGCTGCACTGGTTCGTGCCCGGCGAGCGCCTGAGCGCGCGCCAGTGGGCCGGAATCCTGGTGTCGTTCGCCGGCCTGGCGCTCGCCTTCGCCGAGGGGTTCTCGGCCGCCGCGGGCGGGGCGACGATCCTCGGCGACCTGTTCGGGGTGATCGGCGCGGCGCTGTGGGCGGCGACCACCGTGCTGATCCGCGCTACCGCGCTGGCAAGGGTCACCGCTACCAAGACCCTGTTCTATCAGCTCGCGGTGTCGGCGCTGATGCTGCCGCTCGCCTCGGCGCTGCTGGGCGAACCCGGGGTGGTGCGCCTGACGCCGCTCGCGCTCGCGGCGCTCGCCTACCAGGGCGTGATCGTCGCCTTCGCCAGCTACCTCACCTGGTTCTGGCTGCTGAGGCGCTATCTCGCCGGGCGGCTGGCCGTGTTCTCGTTCCTCGCGCCGCTGTTCGGGGTGGCGTTCGGCGTGCTGTTCCTGTCCGAGCCGCTCACGCCTGCGTTCAGCGCCGCGGCGCTGCTGGTGGGGGCGGGGATCGTGCTGGTCAACCTGCGCGCTCGCTAGCGCCAGCCGACGTCCTCGGTACCGCGCAGCCTGGCCGCCTCTTCGCGCAGCAGCGAGTCGAGGTCGGCGCGGGCCTGCTGCGACACCGCGATCAGCTTCTTCTGGTCGAGGCGATGCGGCGCGTGCTCGGCGAGCAGCGCCTCGTCGCGGCGGCGAAACTGGCCGGCGATCCTCCAGGCCGAATGCGGGTGAAAGCCGAGCGCGCGCAGCGCGGCCTGCGCCGCGTCGAGCGCCGAGCCGAGCGTCTCGCGCACCGCCGGCACCCCCATCTCGACATATTCGAAGGCGTCGGTGCGCCCGTGGGCGCGCACCAGCAGCTTGAGCCCGGGAAAGTGCTGTTGCGCGAGCCGGGTGATCGCGAGCGCCGCTTCGACGTTATCGACCGCGACCACCAGCAGCGCGGCCTGCTCGGCGCCGGCCGACCTGAGCAGGTCGAGCCGCGTGGCGTCGCCGTAGTAGGCCTTGGAGCCGAAGCGGCGCACCATGTCGACCTGGTTCGGATCGTGGTCGATGACCGTCGTGGCGATGCCGGCGCCCCCGAGCACGCGCGCCACGATCTGCCCAAAGCGTCCGAAGCCGGCGACGATCACCGGATTGGTCTCGGCGATGATGTCGGCCTGGCGCGGCGCGGCGCGCGCCAGGCGCGGCGCAACGACGCGCTCGTACAGGAACATGAGCAGCGGCGTGCTGAGCATCGAGGTGGCGACCACGGCGTTCAGCAGGTCGATCGTGGGCCGCGGCAGGATCTGGCTCGCAGCGCCGAACAGCACGAAGGCGAACTCGCCGACCTGCGACAGCCCGAGGGCGAACAGCGTCGCGTCCGCGCCGCCACAGTAGAACGGCCGCGCGATCGCGTACAGAAGCACCACTTTCAGTGCCACGATGCCCAGCGCGAGCCCGATCACCACGAGCGGCGAGTGCAGGAACAGGCCGACGTCGACAGACATGCCCACCGCGATGAAGAACAGCCCGAGCAACAGGCCCTTGAACGGCTCGATGTCGAGCTCCAGCTCGTGGCGGTACTCGCTGTCGGCGAGCAGCACGCCGGCGAGGAAGGCGCCGAGCGCCATCGACAGGCCGACGGCCTGCATGAGCGCCGCAATGCCGAGCACCAGCAGGAGCGAGAAGCCGACGAACACTTCGCGCAGCTCGGTGTTGGCGACGAAGCGCAGCAGCGGGCGCAGCAGGTAGCGTCCGGCGACCACCAGCAGGCCGATCATCGCGACCGCCTTGGCCGCCGGAAACCAGTCGAAGCCCGCCACGCCGCTCGTGCCTGCGCTCATCAGCCCGAGCGCCAGCACCAGCGGAATCACTGCGAGATCCTGGAACAGCAGCACCGAGAACGACGCCTGCCCGCCGGGCGTCGGCAGCAGGTTTTTTTCCGCCAGCGTCGCCAGGCCGATCGCGGTGGAGGACATCGCGAAGCCCATGCCCGCCACCAGCGCCACCAGCAGCGGCTGGCCGAGCGCGAGCCCGAGCGCGGCGACCGCGGCGATGGTTCCGAGCACCTGTGCGCTGCCTAGGCCGAAGATCGGCCGGCGCAGCGCCCACAGGCGGCTCGGGTTGAGTTCCAGGCCCACCAGGAACAGCAGCAGCACGACGCCGAACTCGGCGAACTGCAGCACGGTGCCGGGCTCGGAGATGAGGCGCAGCCCCCAGGGACCGATCGCCACGCCGGCCACCAGGTAGCCGAGCACCGAGCCGAGCCCGAGCCGCTTGAACACCGGCACGGCGATGACGCCTGCGGCGAGATAGACGAGCGCCTGCTCGAGGAATCCGTGATCGTGCATGGCTTACTCCGCGGGTGGAATGGTGTCGACGGCGGCAGGCAGCTCGCCGGTGGCGAGCGTGCCGATCAGCTCGCGGTAGCGCGCGGCCTGCGCCTCGAGCTGGCGCTCTTCGATCAGCCGCGCGGCGTGCGTCACGAACGGCGGCAGGCAGTGCATGCCGCAGTAGTGCGCCATCTGCTCGAACGGGCGCAGCAGTTCGCCGATCTCGAAGTGCGCGTGCCCGCCGTGTCGGTAGGAAGACTCGTGCCCGCCGGTGGTGAGCGCCTGCATGAAGTGCTTGCCGTGCAGCTTGTCGCCGCCCTCGCCGTAGGCCCAGCCGAGCTCGAGCACGGCGTCCTGCCACTCCTTGAGCAGCGCCGGGCCGCTGTACCAGTACATTGGGTGCTGGAACACGAGCACCTCGTGCTGCGCGAGGAGCTGCTGCTCGTGCCTGGCGTCGACGAAGAAATCGGGATACACGTGATACAGGTCGTGCAGCGTCACGCCGTCGAGCCCCTCGATCGCCGTGCGCAGCGCGCGGTTGGCGCGCGAGCGGTCGTGCGATGGGTGGGCGTAGACGACGAGAACGCGCGGCATTGGCGAACGCAGTGCGGGGCGGCGGCCGCACAATCTAGCACGTAAAAGGTAAACTCCAGCGCATGGAAAAGAGCCACACCGCCCAGCGCGTCGACCTCGTGCAGTTCAAGCTCGGCATGCGCACGCTCGCGGCGGCGGTGAACATCGTCACCAGCACGCATTCCGGGCACCGTTACGGCATGACCGCCACCGCGGTGTGCTCGGTGACCGCCGACCCGCCGACGGTGCTAGCGTGCATCAACAAGGCGACCACCACGCACGGCGCGATACACAAGGCGGGCGTGTTCTGCATCAACGTGCTGCGGGCGGACGATTCGGAGCTGTCGACCGCGTTCAGCGGCACGCAGAGCGGCGAAGGGCGCTTCAAGTCGCGCGACTGGACGCACCTCGCCACCGGTTCGCCGGTGCTGATCGACGCGCTCGCTTCCTTCGATTGCCGCGTGGTGAAGAAGATCGCGCACGGCACGCACACCATATTCCTCGGCCAGGTCGAGCAGGTGTTGTTCGGCAAGAAGGGCAAGCCGCTGCTCTATGCCGAGGGCCAGTACGCCAAGCTCGCCTCGCTCACCCACGGCGAGCCGCTGCCCGAGGGCCTGGACTACTGGGGCTTCTGAGCGCAGTGCCCTGGCGCGGCGGGGCGATACCCGGCGCGCGGGTCGCTGAGCGATTCGAGGAACGCGACCAGGTCCGCCGCCTGCGCATCGCTCAGGTGCAGCGGCCGCAGGATGCGCGCGCCGTCGGCATGCAGGCGGTCCTCGTCGAGCTCGGAGTAGTGCCGCACCACGTCGCGCAGCGTGCCGAGGCTGCCGTTGTGCATGTAGGGCGCGGAGAGCGCGACGTTGCGCAGCGACGGCACGCGGAATTCGCCGAAGTTGCGCGGCTGCGCAGCGACGTGACGCGTGAGCGTGGCGCCGCCGCGCCGCGGGTCGTCGTTGAACGGTCCGAGCAGGTTGTAGCGACTCTCCTTCAGACGGCGGACGCCGGCATAGCGCCCGGGGTCGACGCGCCCCCGCGCGACGAAGAAGCCGATCCCCACGTCCCCGAACTCGCTGTTGGAGAAGTTGGGGCCGAAGTGGCATAGGCTGCAGTTGCCCGCGCCGACGAAGATGCGCAGGCCGCGCTGCGCGGCAGCGGGGTAGCGCGCCGCGGCGGCGCGGTCGCCGCGCGCGATCGCATCCCGGAACTCGTCGAACGCCGTGCGCCCCGTGACGAGCGTTTCCTGGAACGCCGCCAGCGCCTTGGCGGCTTCGACCAGCAGCCGCTCGTCATCGGTCCCCGGCGCGGCGCCGAAGGCCTTCCCGTAGCGGCAGGCGAGCTCCCGGTCATGGCGCAGCAGCGCGGCAACGAGGGCCGCGCTGGCGCGCATCTCGCGCGGCTCGAGGATCGGCCGCATGCTCTGCGACCACAGGCTGTCGTGGCCGCCGTCCCAGCCGAACCAGCGCTGCAGGCGCACGTTCCACAGGCTCGGCGTGTTGCGCTCGAGCGGCTCGCGCCCCATGCCGCGCGGGCGGGCGTCGGTCCAGTTGCCGCGCGGCATGTGGCAGCTGGCGCAGGACAGCGCCGCGCCGGCCGACAGCCGCGGATCGAAGAACAGGCGCTCGCCGAGAGCGATCGCGGCGCGATTGCCCGAGGCGCGGTTGCTCGGGTCGCCGTGCCAGGCGACCGGCCAGGGCCCGTGCTGCAGGACGCGGCGCAGCTCCGCGTCGCTGAACTCGAGCAGCTCCGCGCGTGCCGTTACGGCAGCGAGCAGGGCCGCAACGACGATGAGCGGACGGATCAATCGAGGGTGGTGTCGTGCGTCAGGCGCTCGCTGGCGCTAGCGGCGCGCAGCACGAAGGAGTATTGCCAGTGGCCCGGCATGTGGAACAGCAGCCCGTCCGCGCGCCAGCGGCCCTTGCCGCGCGGCTCGACGCTCGGCGCGTAGTTCATGCCGTGTCTGTGCTCGGGCATGTGCGCGTCGACCTCCAGCGACGCGGGCAGTGGTGCATCGTCCTTCGCGCAGACCGCGATGTCGAGGGAAAAGGCATCCCCGACCTTCGGCGCCGCCGGCACGCTGCGATAGGCCAGCACGTAGTGCGGCGACTCGAGGCGCGCTACGCCGGCGCCCGAGAGTCCCGGCTCGCAGGCGCCCGCGGCGCCGCTGGCCGCCGCGAGCAGCAACGCCAGCGCGCGCATCACCGCAGCCTCTCCGCGAGCGCACCGAACACGGTCTCGCCGTTCTTCCAGGCGATCTTCTCGGCCACCGCGGGCGGCAGGTCGGCGAGCCACTGCCGCGACCAGGCCGCGTGCTCGGGGACGAAATACCAGCGCTCGGGCGTGAAAGTGTCGGTGCCTACCAGGAACCGGTCCGGGAAGGCCAGGAACGCCGCGCGCCACTCGGGCACCACCTTGCCGCCGGATGCGTGGTCGGTGCGGTACGCGAGGTCGCACAGCAGCTTGGGGTGCTTGCGCAGCATCTCCATCACGCGCTCCGGTCGGTCGAAGCCCGAATGCGCCCACAGGATGCGCGCCTCGGGCCATTGGGTGAACAGCCGCTCGATCGCGTCGGCGTCCGAATGCGCGTGCAGGAACAGGCCGCGCTGTTTCGCCAGGCGCACCATGGCGCGCGGCACGGGCAGGTCGGCGTCGGCGCCGTACAGGTGGAACTCGCCGATGCCGATGTAGCGGTAATTCTTCAGCCGCTGCTCGAGGTAGCCGGGCACGGTGTCGTCGTGCGCCCAGGTGGCGATCTCGCCCCGGCTGCGGTACGGCCGCAGCACCGGAATAATCAGCTCCGGCGCCATCGCGTACAGGCGCTGGGTGCCGTCGTCGCCGGAGCTCGACACCATGCCGCGCTTCACGCCGGCCCGGTGCAGGATGCCGATCACGTCCTTCGCCGGCAGCATGTCCCAGGCGTCGTGGCTGTAGTGCAGGTGCGCGTCGAATATCGGCAGCTCGGCGGCGCGTGCGCCGAAGCAGGCGAGCAGCGCGAACAGGACGAGGATTAGGTTGCGCATGTCTGTCTCCGAACAGCGGCTGCCAGCGATTATTCCGGGAGCTTGCCCGGCAGCGTGAAGCGCTGGCGCGTGGTGCAGTAGCGGTTGGCGTACAGGCGGCCGATGGGACGGTAGTGGGCATCGGAAACGCGCTTGGTCAGCGGGTCGATGACCCCCTCGCGCGCGTGCACCAGCAGGATCTCGCCGATGATGAATACGCGCCCCGGGACAATCTCCAGGTGCTTGAATACCCGGCACTCGAAGCAGGCCACCGCCTGCGCGATGCGCGGGTGGCGCACCATGAGCGCGGGCGCCGGCGTGAGGCCGGTCTTGTCGAACTCGCTTTCGTCCTCGGGAATCTCCTCGCTCGAGATGTGCATGGCGTTGGCGGTGTCCTCGTCGACCAGGTTCACCAGGAACTCGCCCGTATCGAGCGTGTTCTTCAGCGAACGCTTCGCCTTGCGGTCGAGGCGCGGGCCGAAGCTCACCATGACCAGCGGCGGATCCTCGGCGAAGGCGTTGAAGAACGAGTAGGGCGCGCAGTTCGCGACGCCCGCCGCGTTCACCGTCGAGATCCAGGCGATCGGCCGCGGCACCACCAGGCCGGTGAGCAGCTTGTAGCGCTCGCTCAGCGTCAGGTCGGCGAGGCGCAGGTCCATCAGGGCGCCGCGCGGCGGAAGAACTGGCGCTCGCGCGACTCGAGCCATTGCAGTGCGGTGTCGAGGTACTTCTTGAAATGCGGCGTCTGCTGGTGCGCCTCGAACGCCTTCTCGTCGGCATACACCTCGTACAGCATCATCGAGGTCGGATCCTGCGGGTCGACCAGGATGTCGAAAGTCTTGCAGCCCGGCTCGGTCTCGCGCGCTGCCTTGCCGTTCTCTTCGACCGCCGCCGTGAACTTGTCGACCGCGTCGCGCTTCACCTTGAGTTTCACCGCCAGCACGAATCCGCTCATCGTCACCTCCCTTGCATGGATCTGGCGATTATCGGCGCCGCCGCGCGAGCGTCAAGCAATGAGCGAACCAATCCGCAGTTGACATCCGACACCGCGGCGAATCAAGCTTCACGCATGCGGATCGTTCTGCTCGCTGCGATGCTCTTCGCGGCCGCTTGCGCCTGGGCGGGCGAGGCCGACGTGGTGGGCGTGCAGGTCCGGCGCAACGCCGCCGGCACCTACGATTTCGACATCACGGTGAAGAGCGTTGACAAGGGCTGGGACTACTACGCCGATGCGCTCGAGGTGCTCGGGCCGGGCGGCAAGCTGCTCGGGCGGCGCGACCTCCTGCACCCGCACCAGAGCGAGCAGCCCTTCACGCGCTACCTCTACGGCGTCGAGATCCCGGCTGGCGTCTCCGAGGTCACGGTGCGCGCCCACCACAAGCCCAAGGGCTACGACGGAAAGACCCGAAAAGTGAGGCTGCCGCGCTGACTTTGCTATAATTCGCGCCCTCGCGCCCGTAGCTCAGTTGGATAGAGTACCTGGCTACGAACCAGGGGGTCGTGGGTTCAAATCCTGCCGGGCGCGCCAGACAAATCAAGCAGTTCCGAAGAAGGGGCCAAGCGCCCCTTTTTCTTTTGCCCCCGATTTGCCCACGCTGCTTTTGCAGTGCGCCCCGCAGCCCCCAATCCCGCTACGCCACGAGACCCGCAGCAGGGTGAGGGGACGGCTCTCGGTGGCTGCCTGCTTGCCAGCGTCGAGGATCGTGAGCGTGTCGCCGTCTGCAATCTTGACCACGCGCCCGGTAAGATTCCCGGCACTCGCCGCATGAGACAGAGACAATAGGCCCAGCAAGAGCCATCTAGATAATGATTCGCATCCTCGATTCATGGGGCTGCCGTAAGAAACGCTGACGAGCAAACTTTCCTAGTCAGGCCTTGTCCCGGAGGCGGCAAGACGTCTAAGTTCCCTGCTGCATCGCGTCCAAAGAACGGAGGTGTACTGATTGACGGAAACAGCATACGATGCTTTCATTCTTTGGCGGTCAGACAAGAAGTCTTAAGGGGGAGGGATGAAATGCTAAGGCATACGCTATCCGCGCTCGTCGCGGTATTTGCGACGTTGAGTTCGGCCCATGCGCAAGAGGTCACGCTCAAGCTTTCCGCGTTCATTCCGGCCAAAGCTGCGACGTATTCGGAAGTCATCAAGCCTTGGGTTGATGCCATCAATGCGGAAGGCAAGGGAATAGTTCGGATTGACACGTTTCCGGGTGGGGCTCTAGGCGGAAATCCGGGACTGCAGCCGAAAATGGTTCTGGACGGCGTCGCCGACGTCGCCTTCGTTGTTCAAGCATATTCGCCCGGACGCTTTCCAGACGATGAGGTCATGGAACTGCCAGACATGGTCAAGAACTCGACCGAGTCGTCTCTCGCGATGTACCGGCTCTACAAGCGCAATTTGCTGCGTGGATATGACGAGTTCTACGTTGCTCTCCTCGGCACGACCGGACCCTATGCCATCCACGCGAAGAAGCCTATCAATACGCTCGCCGATATCAAAGGTCTGAAGCTGCGCGCCGGCGGTCCGGTTGCGAGTGCGACGATACGCGCTTTGGGCGCGGTTCCCGTGGGCATGCCGATTACCGAGGTTGCCGAAAACGTCAGCCGGGGGGTGATCGACGGCACTGCCGGCAATTGGGAAGTGATGTACTCCTTCCGTATCATCGAAACCGCAAACCATCATTACATGGCGTGGATGGGAACCGTCCCTATCGCCCTCCTGATGAATAGGAAGGTCTACGATGGCTTGTCTGCCAAGGCCAAAGCGATAATCGACAAGAACAGCGGGGAGGTGATGTCGCGCAGGTATGGCGGCTCGCAGGACCGAATCCACGTCATCAAGGACAAGGAAACTCGGACCAACCCAAACCATACGGTCGTTGATCCGTCCGACGCCGATTTAGCGCAGTGGAAAGCGATAATGGCGTCCGTGATTAGCAACTGGGTGAAGGAAAATCCGAAGGGCCAGGTGCTATATTCCGGCCTCAGGGATGAACTGAGCACGATTCGCGCTGGTCGGTAAGTCGGCCAATGCAAGAAGCCGCTCGGGGAGACACCAAAAACGCGGCACATCGTTTCTCACCGGATGCTCGAGCTGGTGCGCCGCCACGAACCAGAAAATCTCTTCGGCGTCGTGCCGCCCTTCCGCGCGTACCTGGCCGCGCCCTTTGCTAGGATTCCATGTTTAAGCTTCAACTGCCGGTTCTCGCGCGGAAGCTTGGTCAGCTTCTCGCACTCGAGCGTGCTCGGCACGTCGCAGTGTTTTGCCGCTGTCGGCTTTGGCGCGCTTAATCCAGTGGCGGATCGTGTGCGCCGAGGGCTCGAACTCCTTGGCGAACTGATCGGGGTGCGGCCGATGTCGGCTAATTGGGTCAGTTTCCGCCGGAATTTCGGCGAATAGGCAGGGCGACTGCGGGCATCGTGAATCTCCTTCAATCCCAAGTTGAAAAGTGCCCACGATAGCGGGCGAACTCCAATGAAAGTCTGGTCGGATGCGCTTGAAGCGTGCGGCAGAAGTGCCGCGCGACTGTTCGCTTTCGTCGGGATGCTGGGACTCGTGGTCTTCGCGTCGATGACAATCGTCGATGCTCTCATGAGATGGTTGCTCAACAGTCCTATCGACGGTGTCGCTGATGTAGGCCCCCTTGTCATTGCCATCGTCGTTGCATCCTTTTTTCCCTTGGCTCTCGCTGAGCGTCGTCATGTGTCGATCGAGTTTCTAGGCCACTTCCTTGGAACCGGGATACGGGCATGGCTGGACACGATCGCGGCGTTCGTGACCCTAATTTTCCTCATCTTGCTCGTTTGGCAGATTGTCATTTACACCGTTGAGCTCAATGCGGTTGGACAGACGACTTGGGTCGTCCAGATTCCGGTGGCCCCCTGGTGGTCGATAGTTTGTTTTTTCCTGCTCATGTGCATTCCCGTACAGCTGATTGTCGCCCTGGCGCAATGTGGGCGCACTAGAAACGTGACCGATTCCAAGCAAGCCTCGCGTGCCACGTCGAAGGACGCCTCACGCACGGATCGCGGGCCTTGACGGATCCCTTGCTGATCGCACTACTCGGTACCCTCGGAATGTTTGCGCTTATCGCGCTGCACATTCCCGTCGGAGTCGCGATGGCTATTGCCGGTTTCCTGGGATTCGGGTTCCTGGGAGGTTGGAAGGCAGCAGTGTCGCTCTTCGCGAGTGGACCGATCAGCGTACTTTCGAACATGGACTTGGCAGTGATTCCGCTCTTCCTTCTCATGGGAAGCTTTGCCGGTGTAAGCGGGCTCTCGTCTGACATCTATCGCCAAGCCTATTCGATGGTCGGGCATCGACGTGGCGGATTGGCGCTGGCGACAATTCTGGGCTGCGCCGGCTTCAGCGCGGTATCTGGATCGTCTGTCGCGACGGCGGCCACCATGGGCAGGGTTGCGCTTCCAGAAATGCTGAGCCGTGGCTACTCCGCGCAACTCGCCACAGGAACGATCGCCTCTGGCGGCACTCTGGGAATACTCATCCCCCCGTCGCTGATTATGGTCATTTACGCGTTCTTGACCGAGCAATTCGTCATCACGCTTTTTGTAGCGGCCGTGATCCCGGCACTAATCGTTGTTATGGCGCATTTGATAACCATCTGCATAACCGTGTGGCGCGACCCAAATTCCGGGCCTTCAGGTGACCGTGCGACCTGGGCAGAACGACTTACGGTCTTGAAGGAATGCTGGGGCGCGGTCGCACTGTTTCTGTGTGTCTTCGTCAGCATCTACGGAGGCATACTTACAGTCAATGAAGCAGCGGCCTTAGGAGCCGGTCTGTCCTTCGCCTTCACCGTCGCACGTGGCAAGCTCAGCTGGGCGTCGCTTTGGCAGGTGATCAGAGAAACGGCGACCAACACGTCCCTGCTGTATCTGATCATTATCGGCGCGTCGATTTTTTCGACGTTCATCGCCGCGTCGAAGGCGCCGCAGTTCATGGTGACGCTAATTTCGAATATGTCGTTGCCTCCGCTCGCCATCGTACTTGCGCTCCTGGTCATGTATCTCATCCTCGGGTCCATATTTGACAGTCTTGCTGCTCTCGTAATCACGCTGCCGTTCGTTATGCCCCTCATCCTTGGAATGGGATATCACCCCGTTTGGTGGGGCATCATCATGGTCATAATGATTGAGATCGGGCTGATTACACCGCCGATAGGCGTCAATGTCTTCGTGATATATGGTATTGCCGAGAAGGTGCCGATGAAGGTGATCTTCCAAGGAATCGTCCCGTTCTTCTTTGCCGAGCTGATTTCTGTCGGGCTGCTCACGGTGTTCCCGGAACTGGTGCTATGGCTGCCACGTGTCGCCGGATACAATCTCAAATAGGCGGATGTGTTGAATCCTCTGTGCCCGGTGAGATACGAGATCAAGTTGGGGAAGATGGACGCCTTTCTTCCAATTGTGACGCGCCATATTGCGAAGACCAGGCGACCGAGGACTTGTTGCCGCAGGAGCGCATCATCGTCTGGCGCGCGGTTAAAGAGTAGGGGCTAAACTGTCGCGCGCTCGATCTCAATTTAGGCGCGCGGAACGGAAAGGACAATCCATGGACCTCGATCTGACTGGCAAGAGAGCTCTGGTGAGCGGCTCGACGCGCGGTATTGGTTTCGCGACCGCGCTCGGCTTGGCGCGCATGGGGGCAGCCGTGGTCATTAACGGCCGCACCAAGGAGTCGACGGATGGCGCGCTCGCGAGCCTGAAGGCAAAGTTGGACGGCCGTTTCGAGCCAGCCCCGGGAGACCTAGCAACCCTGGAAGGCACGAACGCGGTGATTGCTACGTCCGGCGAGATCGACATTCTCGTAAACAATCTGAGTATCTACGACGTCAAGGCATTTCAGGACATCTCTGATTCCGACTGGCAGACCTATTTCGATACCAACGTCATGAGTGGCCTGCGGCTCACCCGATATTTTTTGCCGAAGATGCTGAAGAAGAACTGGGGCCGTATCGTTTTCATCTCCAGCGAATCCGGGATCAATATCCCGGATGAGATGATCCACTACGGTGTCACGAAGGCTGCCCAACTCGCTCTTGCTCGCGGGTGCGCGGAGTTGACCAAGGGAACCGGCGTGACAGTGAACTCCGTGTTACCCGGGCCCACCTGGGTTGAGGGACTGGCGGAAAAATTCGAACGCCGCGCAAAGGCGCAGAACACCACCGTCGAAGCCCTTCAGAAGCAGATGTTTGCACAACGCAGGCCGACGTCGCTGCTTCAACGGTTCGAGAGTGCGCAGGAAGTCGCCAACCTGATCTGCTACGTCTGTAGCTCGGCCGCAAGCGCGACCAACGGGTCCGGGCTACGCTGTGACGGCGGCATCGTTCGTCTTCCGTTCTGACGAAGACGGACCAATTGAGCGGCCCGGCTCTCATCCATTCCCGCCGGATCGCGATGCGTGCCTGCGCCTCGAACGTTGCCGGCGAGTCGGGTTCGCAGGGTTGTTGGAGGGGGCGCTGATTTGGAGGGCGGGTAGCGGGATATTGGGAGGTTTGGCAAGCCTCCGGCATGGCCAGGGGGCCGAGAAAGAACAAGCAACGGCACACGGGAGAGAACACCATGCAGATCACACATGGATTGCGCAGAGCGGTTCAGGTGAATGCAGATGGGATCGCGACGGTCTTTGAGAATCGGCGGCACACTTACAGGACATTCGCCGGCCGCGTCGGGCGATTGGCGGGTGCTCTTGCGGAGCTGGGCGTGTGCGTCGGCGACCGCGTCGCTGCGTTGGCGCTGAACGGCGACCGGTACCTGGAATACTTTTTTGCCTGCTGGACTCTTGGGGCCGTCGCAGTTCCCGTCAACACCCGCTGGTCGACGAAGGAGCAAATTGACGCGTTGCAGGATTCGGGCTCGCGCATGCTTTTCGTCGACGACGCCTTTGTAAGCGTCAGTGACGAACTGAAGGCTGCATGCGCCGATCTGCGCGAAGTAGTCTTCACGGGTGAGGGCGCCGCCGCCCCGGGCATGCGCTCGTTTGAGGAGATCCTTGCCGCCGCTAAGAACGCTGCGGATGCAAATCGGGGCGGCGACGATCTGGCCGCAATCTACTACACCGGGGGTACGACTGGACGCTCCAAAGGCGTCATGATTTCGCATCGAAACTTCGTGTTCAACTCCATCAATTACAGCGCGACTTTGCATTTTGACCATACATTGCACTGGTTGCACGGCGCGCCAATGTTCCATATCGCCGACGCCAACGGAATTCTGACCACGACGTTGCACGGCGGCACCCACAGTTTCCTGCCCTCTTTCAGCGTCGAGAAGGCACTGGCCGTAATTCAGGACAACCGAGTCAATTTCTGTCTCTTTGTCCCAACGATGATCAATATGATTGTTAATCACCCTTCATTGGCCAAATACGACGTGTCGCATCCTGTCCGCTGCCAGTTCGGTGGGTCGCCAATGCCGGAGACGGTCCTGCGGCGGGCCGTCGAGGCGCTGCCGAGCTGGAGGTTCATTAACGGCTACGGAATGACAGAGTTGTCGCCTTTCGTCACCGGCTTCGAACTCACGCTCGAGATTGTCCGCGGCGCCAATGCCGACCTCCTGAAGTCTTGCGGGCATGCCGCCATCGGATGCGAAGCGCGCATCGCCGATGAACACGACGAAACCCTGCCGATCGGAGAAGTAGGTCAGCTGCTCATCCGCGGCGACAACGTCATGTTGGGCTATTGGAACCGACCGGAGGAGACTGCGGCCGCCTTGAAGGGCGGCTGGATGCACACCGGCGATCTCGCACGCATGGATGAGAATGGGCGCCTGTACATCGTTGACCGGCTGAAGGACATGATCATCACCGGTGGCGAGAATGTCTACCCGACCGAGATCGAGCAGGTAATTTATCAGATTCCCGGTGTCATTGAATGCGCAGTCATTGGCTTGCCGGACGATACCTGGGGTGAGCGTGTGCACGCCGTCGTGCGATGCGAGCGGAATTCGACGCTGATGGAGCAAGAAGTCATCGCGCACTGCCGGAAACACCTGGGCGGCTACAAATGCCCGCGCGGGGTCACCTTCCGCGACCAGCCGATGCCTTTAACCGGCCCCGGCAAGATCCGAAAGCAGGAGCTTCGCGCGTCGCTGAAAGTTGAAACGGGGCTTGCGTAATCAAATCCGGCTTCGATTTCCACGCGCCGCGCGGCCGGTGCGCCGACGAGAACGAGACCGCTGATGCGCGCGCCGATCTTTCGTCCGTTTGCCGCTTCGGCACCATTCTCGCCAGAATCTCTCCAGCAGGGCGGCCACCCGCATGCTGAACACGCGCTTCATGGCGTTGTTCGAGGTTGAGCGCCAAATCACCCATGGCGGTATGCAATGGGTCGGCCGCGCCGAATTGATCGCGGCCGTCTCCAACGCCAGCGCGCTGGG
>CAWICY010000001.1:0-7007 GCA_963834845.1 uncultured Pseudomonadota bacterium | reverse complement strand
GGCGATCGTCGAGCTGGCGCGCAACCTCGACATGCAGAGCATCGCCGAATGGGCCGAGGACCGCGCGACGGTGGAGGCGCTTTGGCGCGTGGGGGTCGACTACATCCAGGGCTACGCCGTGTCGCGGCCGCTGGATCCGGCCGCGATCCTGGGCGCCGACTGCTCGCCAAGTTTCATTCAGGATCCTGACGTAGCGCAGTTCGTGCGCGGGGCGCTCGCGCCCGCGCGCAGCCTCGAATTGTGGGACCCGCTCGACGACTCGTCCTCGATAGGGCTACATTAGCCCGCTTTCAAGGCGGTTTCGGGCGATGAAGAAGACGGTCCTCGAGCTGAGGCAGTCGAAGGGCGGGCGTCTGGTGATGCTCACCGCCTATGATTTTCCCGGCGCCAGGCTCGCGACCGAAGGCGGCGTGGACCTCATCCTGGTCGGAGATTCGCTCGGCATGGTCGTGCTGGGATACGAATCGACCGTGCCGGTCACGATGGAAGACATGCTGCACCACGCCAAGGCCGCGCGGCGCGGGGCGCCCGATACCTTCCTCGTCGCCGACATGCCGTTCATGTCCTACGCGAGCAGCGAGCAGGCGCTCGTCAACGCCGCGCGGCTGATGAAGGAGGCGGGCGCCGATTCGGTCAAGCTCGAGGGCGGTCTGGAGACAGTGCCGGCGGCCGAGGCGCTGGTGCGGGCCGGCGTTCCCGTGCTCGGGCATATAGGACTCACGCCGCAGACGGCGTCTGCGCTGGGCGGCTACAAGCTGCAGGGCCGCGACGAGGCAGGCGCCCGGCGCCTGCTCGAGGAGGCGTCCGCGCTCGAGCGCGTGGGCTGCTGGGGCGTCGTGCTCGAGATGGTGCCGGCGCCGCTTGCGCGCGCGATCACGCAGTCGATCGGGGTGCCGACCATCGGCATCGGCGCCGGCCCGCATTGCGACGGCCAGGTGCTGGTGTTCCACGACCTGGTCGGCCTGTTCTCCGGCTTCGCGCCGAAGTTCGCCAAGCGCTACGCCGAAGCGGGCGCATTGATCCGCGAGGCGATCGCGCGCTACGCCGCCGAAGTGCGCGACGGCACCTTTCCCGACGCGGCGCACAGCTTCGACATGCGCGAAGAGGTGCTGAAGCGGGTCTATGGCGCCTGAGTCCCGCGTTCTCGTCGCCGACTCGCTGAGCAGGCGATTCGGCCAGCTGGTTGCGGTAGACCGGCTTAGCTTGTCGGTGACGGCGGGCGAGGTGTTCGGTCTGCTGGGCCGCAACGGCGCGGGAAAGAGTACGCTGATCAAGATGCTTACCACGCTGCTGCCGCCGAGCGCCGGCAGCGCGCAGGTGGGCGGGTTCGACATCTTTCGGCAGGCGGCGCAAGTACGCGCGATCATCGGTTACGTGCCGCAAGCGCTGTCCGCCGATGGCGAGCTTACGGGGTACGAGAACCTCCAGGTATTTGCGCGCCTGTACGACATTCCGCGCGCAATGCGGGAATCGCGCATCCGCGAAGCGCTCGAGCTGATGGGTCTCATCGATGCCGCAAGCAAGCTCGTGGGCAAATATTCCGGCGGCATGATCCGCCGGCTGGAGATCGCGCAGTCCATGTTGCATCGGCCGAAGGTGCTGTTTCTGGACGAGCCGACGGTCGGCCTCGATCCAGTGGCCCGGGAAGCGGTGTGGGAACATATCGCGCGGCTGCGCGCGAGATTCGGCATGACGATCTTTCTGACCACTCATTACATGGACGAGGCTGCCCAGCTCTGCGGGCGCTTCGGGATCATGCGCAGGGGCAAGCTGGTCGCGCTTGGCAGCCTGCCGGAGTTGCGTGCGGCCAGCGGCGGGCGGAGGTAGCCACGCTCGACGCGCTGTTCGCCCACTACACGGAAGACCCGAGCGAAGACGAAGGGCGATACCTTGACACCGCCAACACCCGAAATGTCGCCAAGCGACTCGCCTGAAGCCGCAGCCGGCTCATCCCGCGGTGCCGTCGCTGCGATCGTCCGCTACGTCGCGGACGTGTTCGCGATCGCGGCAATGGACGTGCGCAAGCTGCGCCACGACCCGTCGGAATTGTTTACGCGCGCCATCCAGCCGATGTTGTGGCTGCTGGTGTTCGGGCAGGTATTCGCCAGGATTCGCGCCATGCCGACAGGGGGGTTGGAATACATCGACTTCCTCGCGCCGGGGATCCTCGCCCAGAGCGTGCTGTTCGTCGCGATTTTCAATGGTATCTCGGTGATCTGGGAACGCGACCTGGGGATCGTGCACAAGTTCCTCGTGAGTCCCGCGCCGCGCACCGCGCTGGTCCTCGGCAAGGCGCTTTCCGCCGGCGTGAAGGCTCTCTCGCAGGCGTTCATCATCTATCTTCTGGCCGTCGCCCTAGGGGTCAAGATGCTGTGGAGCGTTCCCGCCCTGTGCGGGGTGATCCTGCTCGTGTTGCTGGGCGCGGCGCTCTTTTCGACCTTTTCGCTCATCATCGCGTGCATCGTCAAGACGCGCGAGCGCTTTATGGGGATCGGGCAGGTCCTCACGATGCCGATGTTCTTTGCCAGCAATGCCATTTATCCGACAAGCATCATGCCGGGCTGGCTAAGGGGCGTCGCCCATGCCAATCCGCTGACCTATGAAGTGGACGGACTGCGGGCTTTGATGCTCGCCGGCGGCGAGTCCGCACTCGGCCTGCAGGTGGATTTCGCCGTTCTTGCGCTCACGCTTGCGGTTCTCGTCCTCATCGGCGGCTGGATCTACCCTCGGCTGATCACCTGAAGCAAGCACGTCCGCGGTAACATGTTCTTCACAACGGGGGAATCGATTCCATGTACAAGCGCATCCTGGTCCCGCTCGACGGGAGCAGCACCTCGAAACTGGGCCTGAAGGAGGCGCTGCGTCTCGCGAAGGGCCAGAACGCCAGTCTCTGCTTGCTGCACGTGGTGGACGAGCTCTTCGTTACGCAGGCGGGCGAGGGAATGATCATCGCCGACCAGATCTTCAACAAGCTGCGTGCCGGCGGCAAGCGGGTTCTCGCAGCGGGGCTCGCGCAGGCGCGCAAGCGGGGCGTGCGCGCGCGTGGCGTTCTGTCGGAGACCATGACGAGGCCGGTGGCCGACGTCATTGTTCGGCAGGCGAGAGCCTGGAAAGCGGACTTGATCGTGATCGGAACGCACGGCCGTCGAGGGGTAAGGCGAGTCGTGATGGGCAGCGACGCCGAGCAAGTGCTGCGCGCCTCACCGGTTCCGGTGCTGATGGTTCGCAGCAAGCGCCGCTGATCGGTGCAAGGAATCCGAGACAGCGAGTCGCTCGCGCTCAAGACGCTGCGGCAGACGTTCGGCCACGCGGCGTTTCGCGGATCGCAGGAGGAGATCGTCAGCCACGTCGCGCAGGGCGGCGACGCGCTGGTGCTGATGCCCACCGGCGGCGGCAAGTCGCTGTGCTACCAGATTCCGGCGCTGCTGCGCCCGGGCACCGGCATCGTGGTCTCGCCGCTGATCGCGCTGATGCAGGACCAGGTGGCGGCGCTCAGGCAGCTCGGCGTGCGCGCGGCGTTCCTCAACTCGACGCCTGGACGCGGCCGACGGCGCGCGAGGTCGAGCGCGCGCTGCGCCGCGGGCGAGCTCGACCTGCTCTACGTCGCGCCCGAGCGGCTGCTCACGCCGCGCTGCCTGGAGCTGCTCGGGCGCAGCCGCATCGCGCTGTTCGCCATCGACGAGGCGCACTGCGTGTCGCAGTGGGGCCACGACTTCCGCCCCGAGTACCTGCAGCTCGTCGCTGCTGCACGAGCGCTTCCCGCAGGTGCCGCGCATCGCGCTCACCGCCACCGCCGACCCGCAGACGCGCGCCGAGATCGTCGAGCGCCTCGCGCTCGGCGAGGCGCGCGTATTCGTGTCGAGCTTCGACCGGCCCAACATCCGCTATCGCGATCGTCGACAAGGACGACCCGCGCGCGCAGCTGCTGGCGTTCCTCCGCGACGAGCACCCGGGCGAGGCCGGGCATCGTCTACTGCCTGTCGCGGCGCAAGGTCGAGGAGACCGCGGCCTGGCTCGCGGCGCAGGGCATTGCCGCGCTGCCCTACCACGCCGGCATGGCGGGCGCCGCGCGCGCCGAGCACCAGGCGCGCTTCCAGCGCGAGGACGGCATCGTCATGGTGGCGACGATCGCCTTCGGCATGGGCATCGACAAGCCCGACGTGCGCTTCGTCGCGCACCTCGACCTGCCCAAGAGCATCGAGGGCTACTACCAGGAGACCGGGCGCGCCGGCCGCGACGGCCTGCCCGCCGACGCGTGGATGGCCTACGGCCTGGCCGACGTGGTGCAGCAGCGCCGGCTGATCGACCTGTCGGAGGCGAGCGAGGACTACAAGCGCGTCTCCGCGCGCCAAGCTCGACGCGCTGCTCGGGCTGTGCGAGACCGCGGGCTGCCGGCGGGTGCGCCTGCTCGCCTACTTCGGCGAGGCAGAGCGGCCCCTGCGGCAACTGCGACACCTGCCTCGAGCCGCCGCAGACCTGGGACGCGACCGATGCCGCGCGCAAGGCGCTGTCGGCGATCTACCGCACCGGCCAGCGCTTCGGCGCGGTGCACCTGATCGACGTGCTGCGCGGCAAGCACGGCGAGCGCGTCGAGCGCTGGGGGCACGAGGCGCTCGGCGTGTTCGGCATCGGCGCCGAGCTCGACGAGCCGGCCTGGCGCAGCGTGTTCCGCCAGCTGGTGGCGCTCGGGCTCGCGCGCGTCGACCACGATGCCCACGGCGCGCTCAGGCTGACCGAAGCGAGCCGGGCCGTGCTCAAGGGAGAGCAGGCCGTGCAGATGCGGCGCGTGCCGGCGCGCGCGGCGCGCCGCGCCCGCCGCGCCGCGCCGGCCGACGTGGCGCCGGCAGACGCGCAGCTGCTGCAGGCGCTCAAGGAGTGGCGGCGCAGCGAGGCGCGCAGCCAAGGCGTGCCCGCGTACGTGATCCTGCACGACAGCACCCTGGCCGAGATCGCCCGCGCGCGGCCGCGCGACCTCGCCGCGCTCGCCGGTCTCGGCGGCATCGGCGCCAAGAAGCTCGAGCGCTACGGCTCGGCGCTGCTGCAGTTGGTAAAGTAGGCCGCATGACGAAACGCGGGCGGTGCCGGCGCGTTTCGCATCGTCGAGCGGCGCTGCCGGGCACAATCGTTCAAGTTCGCGCCTGGAAGGCCGGAATGCAAACGCGGCGGCGTCGTCGCCGGAGGACGCTTAGCTGGTTCTCACAACCCCTTTAGGCACCGCCGAAATTGCGTGATGCCTCGCTGCAGATAGCCCGGATCGTCATAGATGCGAGCCAGCACGATGGACCCCTCGATGCAAACGAGAAACTGGTCCGCGAGGTCGGCAGCGGTGACCTCCGGCGTGGCAAACGGACCGAGCAACTCGGCGAGCAACGCCCGCAATTCACTGGTTCGCTTTTCGAGTGCCTTCGAAATAATCCGACTTGATCCGGCGGCGTCGGCCGCAAGGTTGGCCAGCAGGCATCCCTGCTTCCACAAGTCCGCGGCAACCTGAGACGCATGCTCCAGGAAGCCGCGGGCTCGCTGCAGCGGATCTGCTTCAGCGGCATAGGCGCCGGCAGCCAACCTTCCCACTCGATCTGCGTAGTAGTGCTCGAGCGCGGCGAGTCCCAGTGATTCCTTGGTATCAAAGAAGTGGTAAAAGCTACCCTTGCTGAGCTTCGCATTGCGAATGACGTCGTCCACGCGCGTCGCGGAATAGCCGTCGCGCAGCATCAACCTCTCCGCAGTGCGGATGAGCTTTTCTCGAGTGTCGATCTGGCCTGCGGGGTTCATCGTTCGGGGCGCCGCGTTCCGCGGCATCACCACACGTAGTAAGGGCGACGTTCGCCAAGGGCAAAGCGCGTTGCGTCCCAAGCATCGATGGCCAGGGAGACGGCGTTGGTGGCAATGAGCGCGACGAGCCAAACACGCAAGGCCGTGTCCCCCTTTGGGAGCGTATCGAGGCGCAGCGCCATCCACGTCAGCATGGGAACCCAAAGAACGTGGGTCGTCCCGAGCACCCGAATGAAGCGCCTGCGTTGATAGATCAGCGCTTGGGCGAGCACGGCGACACCGACTGCGCCCAGTGCGACTTGTGCCTCGACGTGCTCGATGAAGAGCAAGCACGCCGAGTTTACGGCGACGAGCCAAGCGCCCCAGATTCTCTGCAGGGGGCGGAAGCGCACCAGAACGATTCCGAAGAGTTCGAAGACCGCTCGAAACATGCCGATTTCAGATGGTTTGCTCGTCATGGTGTTTGCCCTCCATTGCAAGGCGCCGACGTTGACAGATGTGTCTAGACTATCTCGTCTAGACCAGTTAGTCAACTGGGCCGTGACCCGCCTCGCGTCACCGGAGCCGACTCGGCAGGCCGGCTAGACGCTGTGCAGCCACTCCGGCCGGTGGTGGCCCAGCGGCACGGGCGGCCTTGCCCAGAACGGCGGCGTTTCCGACATCCGCACCACCGGCTTCAGGTGCGTGATCACGCCCGCGGGCGATCGCGTCCCCATCGTCGCCCACGCGCCAGCTCCCGCCCTCCTTCGCGCCCGCGCCCCGAAACGCGGGCGGTGCCGGCGCGTTTCGGATCGCCGAGCGGCGCTGCTGGGCACAATCGTTCAAGTTCGCGCCTGGAAGTCCGGAATGCAAACGGCGTTATGGCAAATACTGCGCCCCTTTGGCGCGTTCGGGCTAGTTCGGGAACAGCGAGGACGGCGAGCGCCGCTTGGGGTGCGCTCAGGCGATGTCGGGCACGGGATGGTAGGTGAGAGGCGGGCTCGGCCGCTCGGCAGGAGCAGACGGACCGCTCGCGCGGGGCGGCTCCCAAAGGCCTAGCCAGGAGAGGATGCGCTCGATCACGGCCGGGTCTTCGATCAGCGCGATCACGCGCATGGGCGCGCCGCATTTCGGGCAGAGGAGCGGATCGACTTGGCAGCGCGAACGTTGAAAGAGGATTCCGCTGCCGCTGCCTTTCGCGCCTCGCTACGCGATGACTGGCGGCAGGTGAAGCATCAAGCGTATGGCCGCTTCCG